>NZ_AP044005.1:0-375000 GCF_055392685.1 Shinella sp. Sh6
ATGAAGCAGGACGCGCTTTTCGAACGGGTCAGTGCGCGCCTGAAGGCGCAGGTCGGCCCGGACGTCTTCGCGAGCTGGTTCGGCCGGCTGAAGCTTCATTCCGTCTCCAAGAGCGTCGTGCGCCTTTCGGTGCCGACGACCTTCCTGAAGTCCTGGATCAACAACCGTTACCTCGACCTCATCACCAGCCTCTTCCAGCAGGAAGACGCGGAAATCCTCAAGGTCGAGATCCTGGTGCGCACCGCCACCCGCGGCACCCGCATCGGCTCCGCCGACGAGGCGGTCTCCGCCGAGCCGGCCCCGCAGGCCCAGCCGCGCCGCGCGGCAGGCGGCCCGCAGCCCGTCGCAAGCGCCGCCGCCTCGGTGACGCCCGCCGCCCAGCCACGCGTCCAGTCCGGCCCGCTCTTCGGCTCGCCGCTCGACCCGCGCTACACGTTCGACGCCTTCGTCGAGGGCACGTCGAACCGCGTGGCGCTCGCCGCCGCCCGCACCATCGCGGAAGCCGGCGCCGGTGCCGTGCGCTTCAACCCGCTCTTCGTCCATTCCAGCGTCGGCCTCGGCAAGACGCATCTCCTGCAGGCGATCGCGCTCGGCGCCCTTTCGAGCGCCCGCAACCCGCGCGTCGTCTACCTGACGGCCGAATACTTCATGTGGCGCTTCGCCACCGCCATCCGCGACAACGATGCGCTCTCCCTCAAGGAGACGCTGCGCAACATCGACCTCCTGATCATCGACGACATGCAGTTCCTGCAGGGCAACTCGATCCAGAACGAGTTCTGCCATCTCCTGAACATGCTGCTCGATTCCGCCCGGCAGGTGGTCGTTGCCGCCGACCGTGCGCCCTGGGAGCTGGAATCGCTCGATCCGCGCGTGCGCTCGCGCCTCCAGGGGGGCGTCGCCATCGAGATGGAAGCGCCCGACTACGAGATGCGCCTCGAAATCCTCAAGCGCCGCCTTGCGGCCGCCCAGCAGGAAGACGGCTCGCTCGATATCCCGGTCGAGATCCTCAGCCACGTCGCGCGCAACATCACGGCCAGCGGCCGCGAGCTGGAGGGCGCCTTCAACCAGCTCCTCTTCCGCCGCTCCTTCGAGCCGAACCTGACGATCGAGCGCGTCGACGAACTGCTCGGCCATCTGGTCGCCGCCGGCGAGCCGCGCCGCGTGCGCATCGAGGACATCCAGCGCGTCGTCGCCAAGCACTACAACGTCTCGCGCCAGGAGCTCGTCTCCAACCGCCGCACCCGCGTCATCGTCAAGCCGCGCCAGATCGCCATGTACCTGTCGAAGACCCTGACGCCGCGCTCCTTCCCGGAGATCGGCCGCCGCTTCGGCGGACGCGACCATACGACCGTGCTGCACGCCGTACGCAAGATCGAGGAGCTGATTTCGGGCGACACCAAGCTCAGCCACGAGATCGAGCTTCTGAAGCGGTTGATCAACGAATAGAGCAAAGGGGCCGAAAGGCCCCTTTTTCAGTCTGGGGCGAATGGATTGCTGCAACCTCTCCGACGCCGCTACCCTCTCCTCCGTCATGCTCGGGCTTGACCCGAGCATCCATGCCGCAAGTGACGTCTTGCCATGGGACGTGGATCCTCGGGTCAAGCCCGAGGATGACGGCGGTGCATGGGGGTGATGTTCGTCTTCAAAACCGGGGCGCCAGGTCTCAGCAAGCCAGATCCGCCACCACCGCATCGAGGATCAGCATCCCCGCGGGCGTGCACCGCAGGCGTGAATTGCCGAGGCGCTCGATGAAGCCGTGCTCGATGAGGAAGCGTTCGCGCTCCGGGTCCGGGTCGCGGCCGGAAAGGGTCTGCCAGCGGGCAAGGTCGATGCCCTCCTTGAGGCGAAGGCCCATCAGCAGCAGTTCGTCGGCCTGCGCCTCGCGCTCCAGGAGCTCCTGGTCGACTATGCCGTGTCCGCCGGCCTCGACGAGCTCCAGCCAGCCCTCCGGCCGCCGTTCCGTGGCGGTGGCGATTTTCGCGCCGCCGGTCGTCAGGCGCCCGTGCGCGCCGGGGCCGATGCCGACATAGTCGCCATAGCGCCAGTAGGTGAGGTTGTGCCGGCTCTCCGCGCCGGGGCGGGCATGGTTGGAAACCTCGTAGGCGGGCATGCCCTCGCGCTCGGTGATCTCCTGCGTCGCCTCGTAGAGCACGGCGGACTGCTCGCCGTCCGGCACCACCAGCTTGCCGGCCTTGTGGAGGCCGTAGAAGGGCGTGCCCTCCTCGATGGTGAGCTGGTAGAGCGAGAGATGGTCGACGGCGTAGGAGATGGCTTCCCTCAGCTCGCGGTCCCATTCCTCCACCGTCTGGTTCGGCCGGGCATAGATGAGGTCGAAGGACATGCGCGGGAAGATGTCGCGGGCAAGCCGGATCGCCTTCAGCGCGTCGGCGACGTCGTGCAGGCGGCCGAGGAATTTCAGGTCCCGGTCGTTCAGCGCCTGCACGCCGAGCGAGACGCGGTTGACGCCGGCCGCGCGGTAGCCGCGGAAGCGCTCCGCCTCCACGCTGGAGGGGTTCGCCTCCATGGTGATCTCGATGCCGTCCGGCACATGCCAGTGGCGGGCGATGCCGTTAAGGATCGCATCCACCGTCTCCGGCGCCATCAGCGAGGGCGTACCGCCGCCCATGAAGATGCTGGTGACGGAGCGCGAGCCGGTGAGGCGGCGCATCGCCGCCATCTCCTTCAGGAAGGCCTGCACGAAGCGCGGCTGGTCCACCGGCTGGTGGCGCACATGGCTGTTGAAGTCGCAATAGGGGCATTTGGCGGCACAGAAGGGCCAGTGCACATAGATGCCGAAGCCGGGATCGAACACATCCGTTCCCGGGTTCTGCCTCATGTCGTAGGGCACCGCCGTCATCGTGCGTCAGGCCTTCAGGCAGGTTTCGACGAAGAGCTTGAAGGCGCGGGCGCGATGCGAGAGCGCACTCGCATCGCCGGGCTTCCAGCCGTGCTTTTCCTCCGCGCTCATCTCGCCGAAGGTCGTCTCGTAGCCTTCCGGCTGGAAGACCGGGTCGTAGCCGAAACCCCTGTTCCCGCGCGGCGGCCAGACGACATGGCCTTCCACCTCGCCGCGGAAGAGCTCGGTATGGCCGTCCGGCCAGGCAAGGCAGAGCACGGAGACGAAGCGGGCGGTACGGTCCTTGGTCTCCGTCGCGCCCCTTTCGGCAAGCGCCTTTTCCACCTTCTCCATGGCCATGGCGAAATCGCGCGTGCCGTCCGCCGTCTCGGCCCAGTTGGCGGTGTAGACGCCGGGCGCGCCGTCCAGCGCATCGATGACGATGCCGGAATCGTCCGAAAGCGCCGGCAGGCCCGAGGCCTTCGCCGAGGCGAGCGCCTTGATCGTCGCGTTCTCCTCGAAGGTCGTGCCGGTCTCGTCCGGTTCCTCGAAGTTCAGCGCGGCGGCGGATTTCGCGGAAAAGCCGAAGGGGCCGATCAGGTCCTCGATCTCGCGGATCTTCCCGGCATTGTGGCTGGCGACGACGATCGTCTTGGTATCGAGCTTGCGCATGGGTATCCTCAAGCGATGTTCCACAGGCCCGGCTCGGCGCATTCGAGGCTGTTGCCGGCGGGATCGCGGAAGTAGATGGAGCGGGCGCCGTTCGGCCAGCGGAAGTCCGCCTCGATGGCGATGCCGGCTTCTTCGAGCTTTTTCACCCAGAAATCAAGCGCGGGACCGGCAACGCGGAAACAGGCATGACCCGGTCCGCTGGCCCCGTGCACTGGCACGGGAAAGGCCTCGGGCGGCGGGGGATGGACCGTTTCCCTGGGGTTGAAGATCAGGAGAACGCCCGCCCCGCAGCGGAAGAAGACGTGGCGGTCCTTCTGCCGCGTGATCCTTTCGAGCCCGAGAATGCCGCCGTAGAAGGCTTCCGCCGCGTCGAGGTCCTCCGCATAGAGCGCGGTTTCCAGAATGCCTTCGATCGCGGCGGTCATGGGATGGCCTTGTCTCAGGCGACGGCCTGCTTCTGCAGGGCGACGAGGTCGGCGATGCCGGCGCGGGCGAGCGCCAGGAGGCCGGTAAATTCCTCCTCCGTAAACGGCTTGCCCTCCGCGGTGCCCTGGATTTCGACGATGCCGCCCGAGCCGGTCATGACGAAGTTGGCGTCGGTCTCGGCGGCGGAATCTTCCAGATAGTCGAGGTCGATCACCGACTGGGCGGCGAAGATGCCGCAGGAAATGGCGGCGACATGGTCCTTCAGCACCTTCTCCACCTTGATCATGGAGCGGGCTTCCATCCACTTCAGGCAGTCGTGGAGCGCGATCCAGGCGCCGGTGATGGAGGCCGTGCGCGTGCCGCCGTCGGCCTGGATGACGTCGCAGTCCACGGTGATCTGGCGCTCGCCGAGCGCTTCGAGATCGACGACGGCGCGCAGCGACCGGCCGATGAGGCGCTGGATTTCCTGCGTGCGGCCGCCCTGCTTGCCGCTCGCGGCCTCGCGCTTCATGCGGTCGCCGGTGGCGCGCGGCAGCATGCCGTATTCGGCCGTCACCCAGCCCTTGCCGCTGTTGCGCAGCCACGGCGGCGTCTTGTCCTCAAGGCTGGCGGTCACGAGCACATGCGTGTCGCCGAACTTGACGAGACAGGATCCCTCGGCATGCTTGGAAATGTTGCGCTCGAAGGAAACCTTGCGCATCTGATCGGTTTTTCTGCCGGACGGCCGCATCGCGAACTCCTCGTTCAAATAGGTGGGGAGTGCTTTAGACCGTTTCGCCCGGCGAGGGAATGGTCCCGGGGGCGGGGGATGGAAAATCCGTTTTGCGCGGCCCCCGTGAAGCCACTATATATCCTTGAGGATAACAGCGTTGCGGTTCGAGGATGGTTTTGAAGAGATCTCCGGGTCCTGACAGTCTTGCGGCGCTCGACGAGCGGTCGGGCGAGATTTTCCGCCGCATCGTGGAAAGCTATCTGGAAAGCGGCGAGCCGCTCGGCTCGCGCAATCTGTCGCGCATCCTGCCCATGTCGCTCTCGCCCGCCTCCGTGCGCAACGTGATGAGCGACCTGGAGGAGCTCGGCCTCATCTATTCGCCCCATGTCAGCGCCGGCCGGTTGCCGACGCAGCTCGGCCTGCGCTTCTTCGTCGACGCCTTCATGCAGGTCGGCAACATCTCGGCGGAGGACCGCGCCTCCATCGAGCGCCACATGCGCCCGCACGGCCAGAAGCACGCGGCCGTCGAGACCATGATGAACGAGGCGAGCCAGGCCCTTTCCGGCATGTCGCGCGGCGCCGGCCTCGTCATCACGTCGAAGAACGACGCCGTCCTCAAGCATGTCGAGTTCATCCGCCTGGAGCCGACCAAGGCGCTCGTCGTGCTGGTCGGCGACCACGACCAGGTGGAAAACCGCATCATCGATCTGCCGGCGGGCGTCACGGGCTCGCAGCTCACGGAGGCCGCCAATTTCCTCAACGCCCATCTTTCGGGCAATACGCTCGTGGAGGCGCGCTCCCAGCTCGAGCGCCTGCGCGGCGAGATCAGCCACGAGCTGGACAGGCTCTCGCAGGATCTCGTCGAGCGCGGCCTTGCCGTCTGGTCCGGCGGCTTCGACGAGGGCAAGCCGACGCGCCTCATCGTGCGCGGCCGGGCGAACCTGCTCGAAGGGCTTGCCGGTGCGGAGGATATCGACCGCCTGCGCATGCTCTTCGACGACCTCGAGCGCAAGGACAGCCTGATCGAGCTCCTGAACCTTGCCGAGACGGGCCCCGGCGTGCGCATCTTCATCGGCTCGGAGAACAAGCTCTTCTCGCTCTCCGGCTCCTCGCTCATCGTCGCGCCCTACAGGGACAGCGACGAGAAGATCGTCGGTGCGGTCGGCGTCATCGGGCCGACGCGGCTCAACTATTCCCGTATCGTGCCCATGGTGGACTATACGGCGCAGTTGATGACCCGGCTTTCGCGCTGAAGCCGGCAATCCGGTTGCCGGCCCTTGATTTTTCAGGACCAAAGCTCGATATCGGGCCCAAACACCAGAAAATGCAATTCGGAGTACGTCATGACCGACGAGACCAAGAAACACGGACCTGACGAAGCGGCGGAAAAGGACTTCGCCGCGGAAGCATCCGCCCCCGAGGACGCAGCCGACGTCGAGGCCCCGGCCGAGCCGGACCCGATCGAGGCGCTGCGCGCGGAAAATGCCGACCTCAGGGACAAGTACCTGCGGCTTGCCGCGGAGATGGACAACCTGCGCCGGCGCACCGAGCGCGACGTGAAGGACGCGAAGTCCTACTCCGTCGCCTCCTTCGCGCGCGACATGCTGGCCGTGTCCGACAACCTGAACCGCGCGCTGGAGGCCATCCCGGCCGAAGCGCTGGAAGCCGGCGAAGCGGGCCTTAAGGCGCTCGCCGAGGGCGTGGAGATGACCGAGCGCTCGATGCTCGCCTCCCTCGAACGCCACGGCGTGCGCAAGCTCGACCCGATCGGCGAGAAGTTCGACCCGCACTTCCACCAGGCCATATTCGAAGTCCCCAACCCGGACGTTCCCAGCGGCACGGTCGTCCAGGTCGTGCAGGCCGGCTACGTCATCGGCGACCGGGTCCTGCGCCCGGCCATGGTCGGCGTCGCCAAGGGCGGCCCCAAGACCCCCGCCGGCGAACCGAACGCCGCACAGGCCTGACCCCCAGGCAACAGAGCAAGGAAAAGCCGGCGGTCCATGGGGCCGCCGGCTTTTTCATGTGGGCTTGAAGTGCCTCAGGCGGCGTTGGATGCGTGCTCTTCGCTGAGGCAGGCGTAGATGGCGCTTTCGCTGTCGGAAGCGCGCAGCTTTGCGACCATTGCGGGGTCGCGCAGCACGCGCGCAATGCGCGAAAGGGCCTTCAGATGATCTGCGCCGGCCCCTTCCGGGGCCAGGAGCAGGAAGACGAGGTCGACCGGCTGGTCGTCCAGTGCCTCGAAGTCCACGGGGGTCTCGAGTCTTGCGAAAAGGCCGGTGATCTGCGTGAGCGCCTTCAGCTTGCCGTGCGGGATGGCGATGCCATTGCCCACGCCGGTCGAGCCGAGCCGTTCACGCTGAAGGATGACGTCGAAGATCTCTCGTTCGGGAAGCCCCGTGATCTTTGCCGCTTTCGCTGCCAGTTCCTGAAGCAGCTGCTTCTTGGAATTGGCCTTCATCGCCGGAATAATCGCACTCTGCTGCAGCAAACCTGCCAATGCCATGCTTTTGTCCTCGTCGCCGGGTGAAGGGTTTGAAGAGGCGTGGTGCCCGTCCCGGCACCACGCTCCCGTCACTCAGCCTTTGATACTGGCTGCGTCTATCCAGCCAATATTTCCGTCGTTGCGTCGGTAGACGATATTGAGCTGCTCCGAGCCGCTGCTGCGGAAGAGAAGAACCGGCTCGTCCGTCATGTCGAGCGCCATGACGGCGCTTGCGACAGACATGGTCCGAAGTTTCTTCGTGCTTTCCGCAACGATGGTCGGTGCGTAGTCCTCGGGAAGCTCTTCGTCTTCGTCGGGGACCGAATCCATCACCGTGTAGGCCACTTCCGCAAAGCCGTCATAGCCGTTGCCGTTGTGGTGTGCCTTGAGTTTGCGCTTGTACCGGCGCAGGCGCTTCTCGATCCGCTCCGCGGCAGCCTGGAAGGATGCCAGCGGATCGTTTGCTTCGCCATTCGCCTGCAAGGCCATGCCCGTATCGAGATGAATCTTGCAGTCCGCGCTGTACCGCGATCCCGCTTTTTCCACGGTGACCTGGCTCGAATATCCTCCGTCGAAATATTTGGTTACGGCCTCTTCCACCTGCTCTTCAATGCGCTGGCGGAAACTGTCGCCGATTTCCATATGTTTACCGGATACACGCACACTCATGGAGGTTACCTCTCTTTCGTGATTTGCGTGCAACAGTCTATGCCAACCTCATCCGCGTTCCAAGCGTTTCACATGAGCCGCCCTCTTGTGCGCTGCACGATAGAGAAAAGCGGGGATATCCCTGGAATTCCGGCCTGTCTTCCCTTCGGAATTGGGGCGCGCATTAGCCGGTCCAGCCCGTGAAGTCAATCGTCCGATTCAGGCATTGTTAACGTCTGACAGGTGGAAACGCCGCTTTCCCCCCCCTTTGTTTCAGGCGCCGGCGGCTTTCGCGAGCGCCCGTTTTTCCCGCCGCCGCTGCACCGAGGAGGGGATGTTCATCGCCTCGCGGTACTTGGCCACCGTGCGGCGGGCAAGCTCCACGCCGCCCCTGCGCAGGGCTTCCACGATATCGTCGTCGGAAAGCACCGCCTCGGGGCGCTCCTCGGCGATCAGGGCACGGATGCGGTGGCGCACGGCCTCGGCCGAATGGGCGTCTCCTCCCTCCGCGGAGCCGATGGAGACGGTGAAGAAATATTTCAGCTCGAAGAGCCCGCGCGGCGTCAGCATGTACTTGTTCGAGGTGACGCGGCTGACGGTCGATTCATGCATCCCGATCGCCTCGGCGACCGTTTTCAGGTTGAGGGGCCGCAGGTGATCGACGCCGTGGAGGAGAAAGGCGTCCTGCTGGCGCACGATCTCGCTTGCCACTTTCATGATGGTGCGGGCGCGCTGGTCGAGGCTGCGCGTCAGCCAGTTGGCGGTCTGCAGGCACTCGTTGAGGAAGCCGTAGTCCGCGCTGTCGCGGCTCGTGCGGGCGGAGACGCTGGCATAGTAGTCGCGGTTGACGAGGACGCGCGGCAGCGTGTCGGGGTTGAGCTCGACCAGCCAGCTTCCGTCCGGCGCGGCGCGCACGACGATATCCGGCACCACGGCCTCCGTGCCGCTCGCCTCGTAGCGCGCGCCGGGCTTGGGGTCGAGCTTGCGGATTTCCGCAAGCATGTCGAGAAGATCGTCCTCGCCGACGCCGCACAGCTTCTTGAGCGTGGCGAAATCGCGCCGGGCGAGCAGTTCCAGGTTGTCGAGCAGCGCGGCCATGGCCGGATCGAGCCGGTCGAGGGCCCTGAGCTGGATGGCGAGGCATTCGCCGAGCGAACGGGCGAAGACGCCGGGCGGGTCCAGTTCCTGCAGGCGGGACAGCACGCGCTCGATGTCGCCGGCGGGCTTGCCGAGCTTCAGCGCCGTCTCCGCCGTGCTGCCCTGGAGATAGCCGGCCTCGTCGAGCTGGTCGACGAGATGCTGGGCGATCAGCCGGTCCACCGGATCGGCCAGCACGAAGGGGATCTGCTCGCCGAGCACGTCGCGCAGCGTCTTGCGGCCGGCGACGAAGGCGTCGAGGTCGTAGCCCTCGCCGTCCTCGCTGCCGCCGGGCATGGATTTCCACTGGCCGAGAAGTTCCGGCGCATCCGCCGCGCGCGGGCCGGCATCGTCGGGAAAGACGTTGTCGAGGCCGCCGTCGAACGTGTCGGACGTCGCACCGCCGACGGCCGAATCGTAGAGGTCCGGCTGGGGCGCGTCATCGCCGGCGCCGGCCTCGCCCGGCTCGTCCGCTGCCGCGCGCCCGTCCTCGCGCGGGCCGTCATCGTTCGCGGCGATCTCCAGGAGAGGGTTCTTCTCGACCTCCTGCTCGATGAAGCGCGTCAGCTCCAGATGCGTCATCTGCAGGAGCTGGATCGACTGCATGAGCTGCGGCGTCATGACCAGCGACTGGCTCTGGCGCAGGAAAAGGCTGGCGGCAAGGGCCATGCGGACGATCGGCTCCCGAAGAGGCGCCCCGGCCATCGGGGCGAGAAAATCCAACTGGCCCGAAAATTGCTTTTTTGATGGATTTGGTCAAGCGCAAGCCGAAGCCATGGTGAAGATCGCGGCCGGCCGACGCCTCAGAGGCTGAAATTGTCGCCGAGATAGAGGCGGCGCACGTCCGCATTGTTGACGATGTCGTTGGCCCGCCCGTGCGTCAGCACCTCGCCGGCATGGATGATATAGGCGCGGTCGATGAGGCCGAGCGTCTCGCGCACGTTATGGTCGGTGATGAGCACGCCGATGCCGCGCGAGGTCAGGTGCCGCACCAGCGCCTGGATATCGGCGACGGAGATCGGGTCGACGCCGGCGAAGGGCTCGTCGAGCAGCATGAAGGTCGGGTCGGTGGCAAGCGCGCGGGCGATCTCGAGGCGCCGGCGCTCGCCGCCCGAAAGCGCGACGGCCGGCGATTTGCGCAGATGCGAGATCGAGAATTCGGCAAGCAGGCTGTCGAGCTTTTCCTCGCGGCGCGCCTTGTCCTTGTCGTGCACCTCGAGGACGGCGCGGATGTTCTCCTCCACCGTCAGGCCGCGGAAGATCGATGCCTCCTGCGGCAGGTAGCCGACGCCGAGCCGCGCGCGGCGGTACATCGGCATGGTCGTCACGTCATGGCCGTTGATCTCGATCGAGCCCTCGTCGACCGGCACGAGCCCGGTGATCATGTAGAAACAGGTCGTCTTGCCGGCGCCGTTCGGGCCGAGCAGGCCGACGGCCTCGCCCCGGCGCACGACCAGCGAGACGCCGTTGACGACGCGGCGGTCGCGATAGGCCTTCGTCAGCCCGCGGGCGATGAGGGTTCCTTCATAGCGCGCGACATCGGTGCTGCGCTGCGGCTCGTGCGCGGCGTTCCGGTGGCGGCGCGTCAGGCGGTTGAGCAGGGGAAAGGTCACGAGGAAAGCGCTACTCAGTTCGTTTTCTTGCGGGACTTGGGATCCAGCTGGATCATGACGCGGCCGCCGCAGGCGTCGAGCTTGGCCTCGCCCGTGTTCATGGCCACGTTGAGCTGGCAGCCGACGAAGACGTTCTCGCCTTCCGAAAGCACGACCTTGTCGCCCTTGAGCTGCAGCGTCTGGTTGACCATGTTGAAGGTGCCGGTGTCGGCGGTCGCCTCCTGCGTCTGGGACTTGAGGTAGACCTTGTTGAAGACGTCGATCTTCTCGATATCCGCATCGCCGCTGGCCACCGAGCCGCCGCCCGAGGTGTAGTAGACGACCATCTTGCCGGCCTGCAGCGTCGTCGTGCCCTGCACCACCTTGACGTTGCCGGTGAAGACCGCCTGGCGCTCCTGGTCGTGGATTTCCAGCTTGTCGCTCTGGATCTGGATCGGCTGGTCGTTGGAGAGCTGCATGCCCGTCATCTTGCTCTCGGTCTGGGCACCGGCAGCGCCGGCAGAAAGCGCGAAGCCTGCGGCAAGAACCAGGAGACTGGCGGCCCGGACGGGGGCGGAAAGGGTGGCGAACATGGCGCTCTTACTGTTCTTTGTTGCGGATGGCGGCAGGATCGACGTCGACGACGACCTTGCCCTCGAAGACGATGACATGGCCTTTATCCGTCATTCGCAGCGACTGCGCAACAATGGATGCGGCGCGCGAATGGATGGAAACGGGCTGGTCGGAGGTGAGGGTCCCGCCGTTGATGTCGAGATGGGCGGACTGGAAGGCGGCCTTCAGGCCGGTATTGAGGTTGATGGTGAAGGGCGCAACCATGTCGAGCAGGTTGCCGCCGCGGTCGTAGATGCCGGTCTTGGCGATCACCTCGGCGACGGTGCTCTCGTTGACGGGCATCTGCGCCGTGATGTTCTCGAGCGTGATGACGTCGGGCTGCTTGATGTCCTGCAGCGCCCGCTCGGCCTTCATCGAATAGCTGATGCCGTCCTTGTTGCGCCCGGCGATCGCCGGGCTCTGCATGACGATCTTGCCGTCCTCGATGGAGGCGCTTTCCACATGGAGGTCGGAGGGAAGGTAGGTGCGCACGAAGGACACGACCGCGAAGATCGCCCCGATGACGAGCGCGGCGGCCGGAAGGGCCACCTTGAAGAAGCGCACGCGCGCGGAATGGCGCCGTGCGAGGCGGTAGGCCTCGGCGGAAACACCCATGCCCGGTGCGCCCGTGGGCGCGTCTGTCACGCTTTCCAGCATCCTGCCTGCTTGAATTTCCAGCTGCCCGACGCCCTGCAAATCACGGGTTGCGTCTGTAACGGGCTCCATATGGCGATTATTCCTGAACAAACAATGGAGGCCAAGAAAGTTCAGCGATGAATTGCCATTCCCACGGGGAATGCCATATCGATAGGGTCTTCGGCAAGTCACCCCCTCCATAAGGGGCGCCAACAAGGACAAGGGACGACAGGGAATGGACCAATCCGCCATCGCCGACCGCCGGCAGTTGCGCCGCAAGCTCACCTTCTGGCGCGTCGCGGCCATCCTCGTCGCGCTTGCCGCCGTCTTCGCCGCCGTCGCCTGGCGCTGGCCGGGCGGCGAGGCGGGCGACCACATCGCGCGGGTGAAGATCACCGGCATCATCCAGGACGATGCCGAGCTTCTGGAACGTCTCGACCGCATCGCCCGCAACGACCGGGCGAAAGCCCTCGTCGTGACGATCGCCTCGCCCGGCGGCACCACCTATGGCGGCGAGGTCATCTTCAAGGCGCTGCGCAAGGTGGCGGAGAAGAAGCCCGTCATTTCCGACGTGCGCACGCTCGCCGCCTCCGCCGGCTACATGATCGCGACGGCCGGCGACACGATCATCGCCGGCGAAAGCTCGATCACCGGCTCCATCGGCGTCCTCTTCCAGTACCCGCAGATGAAGGAGCTGATGGACAAGATCGGCGTCTCGCTGGAGGAGATCAAGTCCGCGCCGCTGAAGGCCGAGCCCTCGCCCTTCCACCCGGCGAGCGAGGACGCCAAGGCGATGATCCGCTCCATGGTGATGGACAGCTACGACTGGTTCGTCGACCTCGTCGCCGAGCGCCGCAAGCTGCCGCGCGCCGAGGTGCTGCGCCTTGCCGACGGCAGCATCTTCACCGGCCGCCAGGCGCTTGCCAACAAGCTGGTCGATACGCTCGGCGGGCCGGAGGCGATCCGCGCCTATCTCGACGGGCGCAAGGTGAAGGCGGACCTTCCCGTCGTCGACTACGAGGCCGCCGGCCGCTCCGGCTTTCCGTTCCTCGGCAGCAGCATGCGCGAATTCGCCCGCTCCGTGCTGGGCCTTCCCGTCGACCTCCAGCCGACAATCGAAAAGCTGACCGGCGAAAAGTTGTTTCTTGACGGTCTGGTCTCGGTTTGGCAGGTTGATCGCGATTGAAAAACAAGAACTTTTAGGGGGATACCGTGATCAAGTCGGAATTGGTTCAGATCGTCGCCGCCCGTAATCCCCATCTCTACCACCGCGACGTCGAGAACATCGTCAACGCGGTCCTCGACGAGATCACCGATGCGCTGGCGGCCGGCAACCGCGTCGAGCTGCGCGGCTTCGGCGCCTTCTCCGTCAAGAACCGTCCCTCGCGCTCGGGCCGCAACCCGCGCACGGGCGACGCCGTCTTCGTCGAGGAGAAGTGGGTTCCCTTCTTCAAGACCGGCAAGGAACTGCGCGAACGCCTCAATCCCGGCCAGGCCGACCAGGACGATTGAGGCCTTCGCGCCGACAGGGTGACCCCATGATCAAGAAAATCGTCAACGTCCTCGTCCTCATCCCGATCGGCATCGTGCTGATCGTGCTGTCGGTGGCGAACCGGCAGTCCGTGACGCTGGCGCTCAATCCGTTCCGGCCGGAGGACAGCGTCCTCTCGGTCACCGCGCCCTTCTTCGTCTATCTCTTCCTGGCCGTGATCTTCGGCCTCGTCGTCGGCTCGCTCGCGACCTGGTTCACCCAGGGCAAGCACCGCAAGCGCGCCCGCATCGAGGCGAGCGAGGCGGTCAAGTGGCACACCGAAGCCGAAAAGCACCGCACCCGCGCCGAGGCCATCGCCTCGCAGGCCGTGCTGCCCTCTCCCGGAAAATGATCTAGGCCGCGCCGCCGTTCAGCTTCTCTCCGAGATCGGAGAAGAACTGCGCGGCGAGCTTCTTCGAGGTCGAATCGATGAGCCGCGAGCCGAGCTGGGCGAGCTTGCCGCCGATCTGCGCCTTCACGTCGTAGGACAGGATCGTGCCGTCGCCGTCCTCGGCAAGGCGCACGTCCGCCCCGCCCTTGGCAAAGCCGGCGATGCCGCCCTTGCCCTCGCCGGAGATCGTATAGCTTTCCGGCGGATTGAGGTTGGAAAGCGTCACCTCGCCGTTGAAGGTGGCCGAGACGGGGCCGATCTTGATCTTCACCGTCGCCTCCAGCTCGGTCGGCGATTTCATGGTCAGCGACTGACAGCCCGGAATGCAGGCCTTCAGCACCTCCGGGTCGTTGAGCGCCGCCCAGACGGCCTCGCGCGGCGCGGCAATGCGTTCTTCGCCGGACATGTCCATGATCGATCCTCCCTTGTCGGCTTCGATTTATCGCAATCGGAAAGCGCTTTGCCAAGTGGGGGAGGGATGGTATGGGGACCGCTTGTTTCCGGCGCTGCCGGCAAGTTTCAACCGACGACGGACGATCGATCGTGAAGGACAGAAATCGCCGGCCGAAGAACGGCCCCGCCGCGCCCGCAAGGGCGCGCGCCGAAAGGCCGGCAGCCAAGGCCCAGCCCGCAAGGCCCCCGCTTGCGAAGAAGGAACAGCGCCCGGCGCCGGAGGCGCCCGCCCGCCCGCTGATGCGCCGCGAGGGCGAAAAGCCCGCCGAGCGCGTGCCGGTGATCCTCGAAACGGCGGGCTCCGACGAGTACCGCCTCATCGACAGCGGCGCCGGCGAGAAGCTGGAGCAGTACGGCCCCTATCGCATTGTGCGTCCGGAAGCGCAGGCGCTCTGGCAGCGCAGCCTTCCGGCGAGCCTCTGGGACAAGGCGGACGCGATCTTCACCGGCGATACGGACGAGGACGGCATGGGGCGCTGGAAGTTCCCGAAGGCGGCGCTCGGCGAGACCTGGCCGATGCAACTCCTCGGCGTCGATTTCCACGGCCGCTTCACCGCCTTCCGTCATGTCGGCGTCTTCCCCGAACAGCTCGCCCACTGGCGCTGGATGAAGGAGAAGGTCGAGACGGCGGGCCGCCCCGTCAAGGTGCTGAACCTTTTCGGCTATACCGGCGTCGCCTCGCTGGTCGCCGCCTCCGCCGGCGCGGAAGTCACCCATGTCGACGCCTCGAAGAAGGCCATCGGCTGGGCGCGCGAGAACCAGGTGCTCGGCCGCATGGAGAAGCTGCCGATCCGCTGGATCTGCGAGGATGCGATGAAGTTCATCCAGCGCGAGGAGCGCCGCGGCAGCAAATACGACATCATCCTCACCGATCCGCCGAAATTCGGTAGAGGCCCGAACGGCGAGGTCTGGCATCTCTTCGACCACCTGCCGCTGATGCTCGACATCTGCCGGGAGATCCTGTCGCCGAAGGCCATCGGCCTCGTGCTGACGGCCTATTCGATCCGCGCGAGCTTCTATTCCATCCACGAGCTGATGCGCGAGACGATGCGCGGGGCCGGCGGCACGGTGGAATCGGGCGAACTCGTCATCCGCGAGAGCGGCGAGGGCCGGGATGCCGGCCGCGCGCTTTCCACCTCCCTCTTCAGCCGATGGATCAGCGCATGAGCCACGAACATCATGGGAGCCGCCGCGTCGGTCAGGTGAAGGAGGTCACGAGCCTTTCCAACCCGATCGTCAAGGACATCAAGGCGCTGTCGGACAAGAAGCACCGCGACGAGATGAAGAGCTTCATGGCCGAGGGCCTGAAGCTCGTCATCGACGCGCTGGAGCTCGGCTTCGAGATCAGGACGCTGGTCTATGCCAAGAACGTCAAGGACAAGCCGCAGGTCGTGCAATGCGCCACGAAGACGGTGGCGCGCGGCGGGCTGGTGCTGGAGGTGAGCGAGAAGGTGCTCTCCTCGATCACGAGGCGCGACAACCCGCAGATGGTCGTCGGCATCTTCACCCAGCGCTGGACGAATATCCGGGACCTGAAGCCGGCGGCAAACGAAACCTATGTGGCGCTCGACCGCGTGCGCGATCCCGGCAACCTCGGCACGATCATCCGCACGGCCGATGCGGCGGGCGCGAGCGGGGTCATCCTCGTCGGCGAAACGACCGATCCCTATTCGATGGAGACCGTGCGCGCCACCATGGGCTCGGTCTTCGCCCTGCCGCTGGTGAAGGCGAGCCCCGCCGATTTCCTCGCCTGGAAGAAGGGGGCGGGCGTCTCGGTCGTCGCCACCCATCTTGCCGGCGCCGTCGACTACCGCACCATCGATTATAAAAAGAAGCCCGTCGTGCTGCTGATGGGCAACGAGCAGTCCGGCCTGCCGGAGGCGCTTGCCCGCGAGGCCGATGCGCTCGCCCGTATCCCGCAGGCCGGCCGTGCCGATTCGCTGAACCTTGCCATCGCCACCGGCATCATGCTCTTCGAGGCGCGCCGCCACCTGCTGACGCTGGAAGACCGCGCATGAACGAACGTGTCCCCCTCATGTCCCGGCCGGTGCCGGTCATCGTCGTCATCCTCCTGGCGCTCCTCCTCGACCAGGCGGTGAAATTCGCCGTCGAGGCCTTCCTTCCCTTCCAGGAGCCGGTGCCGGTCATGCCCATGCTGGCGCTCTACCGCACCTACAATTACGGCGTCGCCTTCTCCATGCTTTCGGGCATGGAGGGCTGGTTCATCGTCACGCTGCGCCTCTTCGTCGTCGGCTTCGTCATCTGGCTCTGGCACCAGACGCCGAAGGCGCGGGGGCTGGCCCACGCCGGCTATGCCTTCATCATCGCCGGCGCGTTCGGCAACCTCATCGACCGGGCGCTGTTCGGCTACGTGATCGACTACGTGCTCTTCCACACGGCCACCTGGTCCTTCGCCGTCTTCAACCTCGCCGACAGTTTCATCACCATCGGCGCGGTGCTGGTCGTCTTCGACGAGCTCGTCCTGCTGCGCCGCCGCGGTCGTTAAAATTCGAACGACTTGCTGAAGCCGATTTGAACGGTCCGCGTGGTAAGCGGACCTCATGAGCGAACCCGCCAAGCTACAGGACAGGCTCGAAGCCGAATTCGCCGAAGCATCGCCGCGGCCCGCCCGTTCCTTGCCAAAAGGGCCGGAGGACGGCGCGCGCCGCGAAGCGGCCGGCGCCGTGCCGGCCCATGGCCATGCGGGGCTTTTCGGCCTGCTGGCGGTCGCCGCGCTCTTCTTCTCCGCTCTTGTGGTCGCGGCCGGTGCGGTCGCCGGCTTCTATGCCGCTGCCGCCGGCCTCGGCCTTGCGGGCATCGCCGGTGGGCTCCTCCTCTGGCGGGCCGGAAAGGCGCCCGTCGGCGAAACGTCGGACGACCGTTCCTGGGAGCGCAGCGAGACCTCGCAGATCCTTTCGGCCATCCATGACGTGCTCGGCGATATCGTCGTCATGCGCGCCCTCGACGGCCGCATCCTCCGCGCCAATGCGGTGCTCGGCGAACTGACGGGCGCAGCCCTCGTCGAGGGCCGGACCTGCGAGGCGCTGGGCCTTACCTTCCGCTCACAGGCCGCCGCACACCGCTACGATGTCGAGGTGAACGGCCCGGCGGGCCGGCGCATCTATTCCTGGCACGACGTCACGGTGCGCGATCCCGCCTCCGGCGACCTCGTCATCCATTCCATCGCCCGCGACGTGACGGAGGAGCGCCGCGCCGAAGGCGAGCGCGAGCGCGCCCGCCAGCGCGCGGAAGAGGCGAGCGCGGCGAAATCGCGCCTCCTCGCCACCGTCAGCCATGAGATCCGCACGCCGCTCTCCGGCATTCTCGGCATGTCGCATCTCATCGGCCAGACGCGGCTTTCGGCCGAGCAGAAGAACTATCTCGCCGGCATCCGCCAGTCCGGCCATGCCCTCGTCCAGCTCGTCGACGACCTCCTCGACTTCTCCACCATCGAGGCCGGCCGCTTCCAGCTCCGTCCCTCCGAGGAGCCGGTGCGGCCGATGCTGGAAAGCGTGGTGGAGATGCTCTCCAGCCGCGCCCATGAAAAGGGCATCGAGATCGGCTCCTTCGTCTCGCCCGAGGTGCCGGGGCTCCTGACCTACGACGCGCCGCGCCTGCGCCAGGTGCTCTACAACGTCGTCGGCAATGCGGTGAAGTTCACCCATGCGGGGGGCGTCTTCCTGGAGGCCAGGCTGGAGCGCGGCGCCGTCGTCATCCGCGTCACCGATACCGGCCCCGGCATGAATGCCGAGGAGCAGGCCCGCATCTTCGAGGAATTCGAGCAGACGGGAAGCGCGGCCCAGCGCAGCGGCGGCACCGGCCTCGGCCTCGCCATCTCCGCCCGCATCCTCACCGAGGCCGGCGGCGCGCTGACGCTCGAAAGCACGCCCGGCAAGGGCAGCACCTTCACCATCCGCATGCCGGTCGATGCCCGCAAGGGCGCGGGCGAGGCGGCTTCGCGCAGGACCGTGCTCAAGGGCAGCCGCGTCTTCCTCCTGGCGCCGGAAGGGCCCGCCTCCGCCGCGCTCGTGCGCACGATCGAGGCGCTGGGCGGGGCCTGCCATGCGGCCTCCTCCGTCGCCGATGCCGCGGATATCGCCCGCCGCCTTGCCGTCAGCGGCACCGAGCTTACCGACATGATCGTCGACAACCGCCTGGCCGGCGCCTTCCGCCGGGAGCTTGCCGACCTCGCCTTCTTCCGCAAGAGCGCGGCGCGGCGCATCTACCTCGTCAACCCCGAGGAGCGCGGCGGCCGGGCCCTCGGCAACGGCGAGGGCTACGATTCCTGGCTCATCCGGCCGCTGCGCGAGCGCTCGCTGGTCGAGGTGCTGCGCGGCCGCATGAAGGGCATCGAGGTGCGCGATGCGATCAACGACAACCGGCCGATCCTGAAAGACCCGCCGCCGCCCGCGCCCGTGGCCGAACCCGTCTCTTCCGCTCCGGCGGGCGTGCGCATCCTGCTGGCCGAGGACGATCCGGTGAACGCCATGCTGGTACGCGCCATGCTGGAGCGCGCCGGCCATGCGGTGCGGCATGTGCCGGATTATGCGGGCCTCCTTGCCGCCCTTTCCGGGGAGCCTGCCGTCGACCTCGTCGTCACCGACCTCGGCATGCCGGGCGGGGAGGGGACGGAGATGATCGCGCGGATCGCAGAAAGCACCCGCCTTCCGGTCATCGTGCTGACGGCGGACGGCCGCGCCGGCCTTGCCGAGGCGCTTGCGGGCGCCGGGGTCGCCGCGGTGCTGGCAAAGCCCGCCGATCCGGCGCGGCTTGCCGCCGAGGTCGCCCGGCTTGCCCGGCGCGCCGGAACCTGACGCGCGTTTTCGCTATCCAAGCCTGCTTTACGTCATTATCCTGTTGCAGAATCGTGGTTAGAACCGCACAGTTTCTCTCAACGGGTAGATTGCCATGACCCTCGACCTCGCCCAGACCACCGCTCCGGCGGATATCGCCCAGGAACCGGGCTCCGTGGCGGGCCAGGCGGCGACCGACGTGCTCGGCCGCATCGGCAACCTGGAAACCCGCCTTGCCCGCTCGCCGGCAGAGATCGACGCCGCGCAGGCCGTGCGCTACCGCGTCTTCGCCGAGGAGATGCAGGCGCAGCTTTCGCCGGATGCCGTGCGCCGTAAGCGCGATGTCGATGCCTGGGACATGGTCTGCGACCACCTCCTCGTGCTGGACACCTCCATCGAGGGCGATGCCGAAGAGCAGATCGTCGGCACCTACCGCCTTTTGCGGCAGGAGGTCGCCGCCACCTCCGGCGGCTTCTATTCCCAGTCGGAATTCGACGTGGACGCGCTGATCGCCCGCCATCCGGACAAGCGTTTCATGGAGCTCGGCCGCTCCTGCGTGCTGCCGGCCTACCGCACCAAGCGCACGGTGGAGCTGCTCTGGCAGGGCGCCTGGGCCTATTCGCTGCGATACGGCATCGACGTCATGTTCGGCTGCGCCTCCTTCCACGGCACGGTGCCGGAGGAACACGCGCTAGCGCTTTCCTTCCTGCACCATAACGTGAAGGCGAAGGACGAGTGGAGCGTTGCGGCACGGCCGGAACTCCTGCGCACCATGGACCTGATGCCGGCCGAAGGGGTCGATGCGCGCAAGGCGCTCACCGCCATGCCGCCGCTGGTCAAGGGGTATCTGCGCCTCGGCGCGATGATCGGCGAGGGCGCCGTCGTCGACCATGCCTTCAACACGACGGACGTGCTGATCGTCCTGCCGATCGGCAAGATCTCCGGCCGTTACCTGAATTACTACGGTGCCGACGCCGGGCGCTTCGCCAGCTAGGCGAGGTCGCCGAAGTCCGATTTGCCGCCCGCCCGAGACCTCCGGGACGGGCGGCTTTTTTGTCCGCCTCAGACGCCGGAATTATAGGCGGCGAGCGTCGCCATGTTGACGATGTCGCTGTCTTTTGCGCCCATCGAGACGATCTGCACCGACTTGTCGAGGCCGACGAGCAGCGGGCCGATGACGGTCGAGCCGCCGAGCTCCTGCAGCATCTTTGTCGAGATCGACGCCGAGTGGAACGCCGGCATGACGAGCACGTTGCCGGGCGCCGAAAGGCGGCAGAACGGATACTGCTCCATGATGCGCGGGTTGAGCGCCACATCGGCGGCCATCTCGCCGTCATACTCGAAATCGACGCGGCGCCGGTCGAGGATCTTCACCGCTTCCCGCACCCGCTCCGAACGCTCGCCCGAGGGATGGCCGAAGGTCGAATAGGCGAGCATGGCGACGCGCGGCTCGTAGCCGAGGCGGCGGGCAAGGCCGGCAGCCTCTTCCGCGATATCGGCCAGTTCCTCCGAGGTTGGCATGTCGTGCACGGCGGTGTCGGCGACGAGCACGGCGCGCCCGCGGCAGAGCGCGAGCGAGGCGCCGATCACCCGGTGGCCGGGCTTGGCGTCGATGCAGCGGCGCACGTCCTCCAGCGCGGTGGAGTAGTTGCGCGTGAGGCCCGTCACCATCGCGTCCGCATCGCCGAGCGCCACCATGCAGGCGGCGAAATGGTTGCGGTCGTTGTGGATCAGGCGCTGGGCGTCGCGGTAGAGGAAGCCCTTGCGCTGCAGGCGGGCATAGAGATAGTCGATATAGGCGTCGTTGCGCGTGGAGATGCGCGCGTTGAGCAGCTCGATGCCCGGCCGGTCGAGATCGATGCCGGCGCGCTCGGCGACTTCGCGCATCCGGTCGTCGCGGCCGACGAGGATCGCCGTGCCGAGCTGCTGGTTGGCGTAGGAGACGGCGGCGCGCATCATCTGCTCTTCTTCGCCCTCGGCGAAGACGACGCGCTTGGGCTGGCGGCGCACCCGCGCATAGATCTGCTGGAGCGTCGAGGCGATGGGGTCGCGCCGGGCCTTCAGGTCGCGCGCATAGGCGTCGAGGTCCGGGATGTTCTTGCGCGCGACGCCGGTTTCCATCGCGGCCTTGGCGACGGCGACGGGGATTGCCGAGATGAGGCGCGGATCGAACGGCACGGGGATGATGTACTGCGCCCCGAAGCGCGGGCGCACGCCCTGGTAGGCGGCGGCCACGTCGTCCGGCACGTCCTCCTTGGCGAGCTTGGCGAGCGCTTCGGCGGCGGCGATCTTCATCGCGTCGTTGATCGTCGATGCGCGCACGTCGAGCGCGCCGCGGAAGATATAGGGAAAGCCCAGCACGTTGTTGACCTGGTTCGGATAGTCCGAACGGCCGGTCGCGACGATGGCGTCGTCGCGGATGCGGACGACCTCTTCCGGCGTGATCTCCGGATCGGGATTGGCCATGGCGAAGATGATCGGCCGCGGCGCCATGGAGCGGATCATCTCTTCCGAGAAGGCGCCCTTGGCCGAAAGGCCGAAGACGACGTCCGCGCCGGCGAGCGCGTCGGCGAGCGTCCGGCGGTCGGTCTTGACCGCATGGGCCGACTTCCACTGGTTCATGCCCTCTTCGCGGCCCTGGTAGATGACGCCCTTGGTGTCGCAGAGGATGACGTTGTCCGGCGCAAAGCCCATCGCCTTGATGAGCTCGATGCAGGCGATGGCGGCCGCGCCCGCGCCGTTGCACACGAGCTTCGTCGTCTTGAAGTCGCGGCCCGTCAGCGCCAGCGCATTGATGAGGCCGGCGGCGGCGATGATGGCGGTGCCGTGCTGGTCGTCGTGGAAGACGGGGATGTCCATCAGTTCGCGCAGGCGCTGCTCGATGATGAAGCAGTCGGGCGCCTTGATGTCTTCGAGGTTGATGCCGCCGAAGGAGGGGCCGAGGTAGCGCACGCAGTTGATGAACTCGTCGACATTCTCGGTGTCGACCTCGAGGTCGATGGAATCGACGTCGGCGAAGCGCTTGAAGAGGACGGACTTGCCTTCCATCACGGGCTTGGAAGCGAGCGCCCCGAGATTGCCGAGGCCGAGGATGGCGGTGCCGTTCGAGATGACGGCGACCATGTTGCCGCGCGTCGTATAGTCGTAGGCGGTCGCCGGGTCCTCGGCGATGGCCTTCACCGGCACGGCGACGCCCGGCGAATAGGCGAGCGAGAGGTCCCGCTGCGTCGCCATCGGCTTGGTCGGTGTGATTTCGAGTTTGCCGGGACGGCCGTTGGCGTGGAAGTCCAGCGCCTCCGTATCCGTGACGGTTGCCCTCTGGCGATCGGATTTGTCGGTTCCCGGCATGCTCCCCCCTTCACACTCCTGTGGGCGATAGGCCCGTAGCGTCTCAACGCCTGTTGTTTTCTATATCGTCGCGCGGCTAGGGTGGCACCTCTTTTTTGGGAAGAACAGACCCTCCGTTTTGGAAGAAACAGTATCTCCGTGAACGATCATAGTGCGCGCCAGACCGATATCCTGTCGACGGCGGACCTCGCCAGCGACGAAAGCCGCGCATCGGCAACGCCGATGATGGAGCAGTATATCGAGATCAAGGCGGCCAATCCCGACAGCATGCTGTTCTACCGCATGGGCGACTTCTACGAGCTGTTCTTTCAGGACGCCGTGGACGCTTCGCGCGCGCTCGGCATCACGCTGACGAAGCGCGGCCAGCACATGGGCCTCGATATTCCGATGTGCGGCGTGCCGGTCCATGCTGCGGACGATTATCTCCAGAAGCTGATCGCCGTCGGCTTCCGCGTCGCCGTCTGCGAGCAGGTGGAAGACCCGGCGGAGGCCAGGAAGCGCGGCTCGAAATCCGTCGTGCGCCGCGACGTCGTGCGCCTCGTCACCCCCGGCACGCTGACCGAGGAAAAACTGCTCTCGCCGTCCGACGCCAACTACCTGATGGCCGTCGCGCGCATCCGCGGCGGGGGCGAGCCGTCGATGGCGCTCGCCTGGATCGACATCTCCACCGGCATCTTCCGCCTGTCGGAGACGGCGCAGGGCCAGCTTCTCGCCGATATCCTGCGCATCGATCCGCGCGAACTGATCGTGCCGGACACGCTGTTCCACGATCCGGAATTCCGCCCCGTCCTCGATGTCGTGGGGCGCGTCGCCGTCCCGCAGCCGGCCGTGCTCTTCGACAGCGCGACGGCGGAAGGCCGCATCGCCCGCTATTTCGCCGTCTCGACGCTCGACGGCTTCGGCACCTTCTCGCGCGCCGAGCTTGCCGCCGCCTCCGCCGCCGTCGCCTATGTCGAGAAGACGCAGATCGCCGAGCGCCCGCCGCTCGGCCGGCCGGAGCGGGAAAGCTCGGCCGCAACGCTCTTCATCGACCCGGCGACGCGCGCCAATCTCGAACTGGTGCGCACGCTTTCCGGCGAGCGCAGCGGCACGCTGCTCAAGGCCATCGACCGCACGGTCACGAGCGGCGGCGCGCGCCTTCTCGCCGAGCGGCTGATGTCGCCGCTCACCGACCCCGATGCGATCAACGCCCGGCTCGATTCCATCGCGACGCTCGCCGACCGCCCGTCCTTCTGCGAGGACCTGCGCCGGACGCTGAAGCAGATATCCGACATGCCGCGCGCCCTTTCCCGTATCGCGCTCGGCCGCGGCGGCCCGCGCGACCTCGGCGCCATCCTGCAGGGCCTTTCCGCCTCCGCGGAGATCGCGCGGCTGATGGCAGCGGAAGACCTGGACGGAGAGCTTGCCGCCGCCCACACGGCGATTGCCGCCCTGCCGGTCGACCTTTCACATCGCCTTTCCTTCATGCTCGCCGACGAACTGCCGCTCCTCAAGCGTGACGGCGGCTTCATCCGCGAGGCGGCGGATGGCGAGCTCGACGAGATGCGGGCGTTGCGCGACCAGTCGCGCCGCGTCATTGCCGGCCTCCAGTTGCAATATGCCGAGGAGACGGGCGTCAAGTCGTTGAAGATCAAGCACAACAACGTGCTCGGCTACTTCATCGAGGTCTCCGCCGGCAACGCCTCGGCGCTGACGGACGGCGACGAGGCGAAGGCGCGCTTCATCCACCGCCAGACCATGGCCGGCGCCATGCGCTTTACCACGACGGTGCTTTCCGAGCTGGAGACCAAGATCGCCAATGCCGCCGACCGGGCGCTCGCCATCGAGCTTGCTGCCTTCGACGGGCTCGTCGAGGCGGTGGTCTCGGAGGCAGAGGCGATCAAGGCGGCGGCCCGCGCGCTTGCCGTCGTCGACGTCTCCGTCGGTCTTGCGGCGCTTGCCGAGGAGCAGGCCTATTGCCGGCCGGTCGTCGACAATTCGACGATGTTTGCCATCGTCGGCGGGCGCCACCCGGTCGTCGAGCAGGCATTGCGCCGCCAGCAGGCCGCCGCCTTCGTCGCCAATTCCTGCGACCTCTCTCCGGCGGACGGCAAGGGGTACGGGGCGATCTGGCTGCTCACCGGCCCCAACATGGGCGGTAAGTCGACGTTCCTGCGCCAGAATGCGCTCATCGCCATCCTCGCGCAGATGGGCGCCTACGTTCCGGCCGAAAGCGCCCATATCGGCGTCGTCGACCGGCTCTTCTCGCGCGTCGGCGCGTCGGACGATCTCGCCCGCGGCCGCTCCACCTTCATGGTCGAGATGGTCGAGACGGCGGCGATCCTCAACCAGGCGACCGACCGTTCGCTCGTCATCCTCGACGAGATCGGCCGCGGCACCGCCACGTTCGACGGCCTTTCCATCGCCTGGGCCGCCGTCGAGCACCTGCACGAGGCCAATCGCTGCCGCGGCCTCTTCGCCACCCATTTCCACGAATTGACCGTGCTTTCGGAGAAGCTTTCCCGCCTTTCCAACGCCACAATGCGCGTCAAGGAGTGGGACGGCGACGTGATCTTCCTGCACGAGGTCGGCCCCGGGGCGGCGGACCGCTCCTACGGCATTCAGGTGGCGCGCCTTGCCGGCCTTCCGCCCTCCGTGGTGGCGCGTGCGCGGGACGTGCTCGCCAAGCTGGAGGACGCCGACCGCAAGAACCCCGCGAGCCAGCTCATCGACGACCTGCCGCTCTTCCAGGTGGCGGTGCGGCGGGAGGAGGCGCAGCGCGGCGCCGGCCCCTCGAAGGTGGAAGAGCTGGTGAAGGGCCTCAACCCGGACGACATGACGCCGCGCGAGGCGCTCGACGCGCTCTATGCGCTGAAGAAAGAACTTGGCAACCGCTAGCCGCTAGGGTCCTGTCCTCGCGTGCTGAAAGGGTCTATAGGCATGCGAACCGAACGGGCGGTGGACGACAAGCGGGACGCGGGCCGGCATCCGATGGAAAAGAAGCTCCTGGCGCCGGCCGAATCCGGCCTTCTCGACGTTGCGGCGCTGCGCGCCCGATGCGAGTTCATCGCCAGCACCAATGCCGATTACCGCGACCGCATGCGCCGCGAGCTCCTCACCGAGTTCAAGAAGGTCAATGCCGCTGGCCGCGAGCGCGCCCGAGAGTTGCTTTTCGAGGACGGCAGCGGCCTGCAATGCGCCGCGCGCATCTCCTGGCTGCAGGACCAGCTCATTTCGGTCCTGCACGATTTCACGCTCAACCACGTCTTCAGCGCCGGCCAGGCCCCGCCCGCCGCGCGCATCACGGTCACGGCCGTCGGCGGCTACGGCCGCGGCACGCTGGCGCCGGGCTCGGACATCGACCTGCTGTTCCTGCTGCCGGAAAAGCCGGCCGCCTGGAGCGAGCCGGCCATCGAGTTCATGCTCTATATCCTGTGGGATATCGGCTTCAAGGTCGGCCACGCCACGCGCACCATCGAGGAATGCATCCAGCTTTCCAAGGGCGACATGACGATCCGCACGGCGATCCTCGAGGCGCGCTATATTAGCGGCTCGGCCGCGCTGTTCGAGGAGCTCGGGCTGCGCTTCGACCGGGAGATCATGCGCGGCACCGGCCCGCAGTTCATCGCCGCCAAGCTTGCCGAGCGCGACGAGCGCCACCGCAAGGCGGGCGACACGCGCTATCTCGTCGAGCCGAACGTCAAGGAAGGCAAGGGCGGGCTTCGCGACCTGCACACGCTGTTCTGGATCGCCAAGTATTTCTACCATATCCGCGACCCGGCCGAGCTGGTGAAGCTCGGCGTCCTGTCGCGGCAGGAATACAAGCTCTTCCGCAAGGCGGACGATTTCCTCTGGGCCGTGCGCTGCCACATGCATTTCCTGACGGGCAAGGCGGAGGAGCGGCTTTCCTTCGACATCCAGCGCGAGATCGCCGAATGCCTCGGCTACCAGCCGCATCCGGGCCTTTCCGCCGTCGAGCGCTTCATGAAGCACTATTTCCTCGTGGCGAAGGACGTCGGGGATCTCACGCGCATCTTCTGCGCCACGCTGGAAGACCAGCAGGCCAAGGAGGCGCCCGGCCTCACCGCCGTCATCAGCCGTTTCACGCGCCGCACCCGCAAGATCGCCGGCACGCTGGATTTCCTCGAAGACCGCGGCCGCATCACCATCGCCGACCCGGACGTCTTCAAGCGCGATCCGGTGAACCTCATCCGCCTCTTCCACATCGCCGACATCAACAATCTGGAATTCCACCCCGACGCGCTGAAGCAGGTGACGCGCTCGCTCAAGCTCATCAACGGGGCGCTGCGCGAGAACGAGGAGGCAAACCGGCTCTTCCTCTCCGTCCTCACCTCGCCGCGCGACCCGGCGCTCATCCTGCGCCGCATGAACGAGTCGGGCGTGCTCGGCCGCTTCATTCCCGATTTCGGCAAGATCGTCGCGATGATGCAGTTCAACATGTATCATCACTATACGGTCGACGAGCACCTGATCCGTTCCGTCGGCATCCTCTCCGATATCGACCAGGGCCGCGAGAAGGAGGCCCATCCCCTGAGTTACCAGTTGATGCCGGGCATCGAGGACCGCATCCCGCTCTATGTCGCAGTGCTGCTGCACGATATCGCCAAGGGCCGGCCGGAGGATCATTCCGTGGCAGGCGCCAGGGTCGCGCGAAAGCTCTGCCCGCGCTTCGGGCTCACGCCGAAGCAGACGGAGCTGGTCGTCTGGCTGATCGAGGAGCACCTGACCATGTCCATGGTCGCCCAGACCCGCGACCTCAACGACCGCAAGACCATCGTCGACTTCGCCGAGAAGGTGCAGTCGATGGAGCGGCTGAAGATGCTGCTGGTGCTGACGGTCTGCGACATCCGCGCCGTGGGTCCCGGCGTGTGGAACGGCTGGAAGGGCCAGCTCCTGCGCACGCTCTACTACGAGACGGAGCTTCTGATTTCCGGCGGCTTTTCCGAGCTGTCGCGCAGGGAGCGCGCGCAGGCCGCGCGCGACACGCTCTCCGAGGCGCTGCCCGCCGACTGGAGCCAGAAGGACCGCAAGACCTATACCAAGCTGCACTACGATCCCTACCTCCTTACGGTCTCGCTGGAGGACCAGGTGCGCCATGCCGCCTTCATCCGCGAGGCGGACCGGGCGCGCCAGACGCTGGCGACCATGGTGCGCACCCATTCCTTCCACGCCATCACCGAAATCACGGTGCTCTCGCCCGACCATCCGCGCCTCCTGACGGTGATCGCCGGGGCCTGCGCGGCGGCGGGCGCCAACATCGTCGACGCGCAGATCTTCACGACCTCCGACGGGCGTGCGCTCGACACGATCCTCGTCAACCGCGAGTTCCCCAACGATGCGGACGAGATGCGCCGCGCCGGCACCATCGGCCGCATGATCGAGGACGTGCTCGCCGGCCGAAAGCGCCTGCCGGAGGTGATCGCCAACCGCACGAAGGGCCGCAAGCGCAGCCGCGCCTTCACCGTCTCGCCGGCCGTGACCATTTCCAACACGCTGTCGAACAAGTTCACCGTCATCGAGATCGAGTGCCTTGACCGGCCGGGCCTTTTGTCGGAAGTGACCGCCGTGCTTTCCGACCTCTCGCTCGACATCGCCTCGGCCCATATCACCACCTTCGGCGAGAAGGTCATCGACACGTTCTACGTCACCGACCTCGTCGGCCAGAAGGTCACCGCCGAGAACCGGCAGGCCAATATCGTCGCGCGGCTGAAGGCCGTCATGGCGGACGAGGGGGACGAGGCGCGCGACCGCATGCCGCCCGGCATGATCGCGCCCGCTCCC
Organism: Shinella sp. Sh6; assembly: GCF_055392685.1. NCBI lineage: Bacteria > Pseudomonadati > Pseudomonadota > Alphaproteobacteria > Hyphomicrobiales > Rhizobiaceae > Shinella > Shinella sp. Sh6. Next base: position 28,051 of record NZ_AP044005.1, read on the forward strand.
GCCACGCCGAAAAGGATCAGGGCAGAACAATGAGTCTCGTCAAGAAATTCGTGACGGTGGGCGGCGCCACGCTCGGCAGCCGCGTGCTCGGCTTCGCGCGCGAGACGCTGATGGCCGCGGCGCTCGGCACCGGGCCGATGGCCGACGCCTTCTACGCTGCCTTCCGCTTCCCGAACCTCTTCCGTCGCCTCTTCGCCGAGGGCGCGTTCAACGCCGCCTTCGTGCCGCTCTTCGCCAAGGAGATCGAGGCCGGCGGGCTCGACGGGGCCAAGCGCTTCTCCGAGGAGGTCTTCGGCGTCCTCTTCACCGTGCTCTTCATGCTGACGGTGGCGATGGAATTCGCCATGCCGCTCATCGTCTCCTGGATCATCGCGCCGGGCTTCGTGGGGGATGCGGAAAAGTTCGACGTGACGGTCAAGCTCGCCATCGTCATGTTCCCCTATCTCATGTGCATGTCGCTGACGGCGATGCTCTCGGGCATGCTGAACTCGCTGCACCATTATTTTGCCGCCGCCGTCGCGCCGGTCTTCCTCAACTTCGTGCTGATCGGTGCGCTCGGCTACGGCCTCTGGCAGGGCGCCTCGCCGCTCGAGACGGCCTGGTATCTCTCCTGGGGGGTGCTCGCGGCCGGGCTCCTGCAGATGGCTGTCCTCTATGCGGGCGTGCGCTATGCCGGCATGCGCATCGGCTTCCGCCGCCCGCGTATGACGGACAATGTCCGCCGCCTGCTCTGGCTCGCCCTGCCGGCGGCCGTCACCGGCGGCATCACCCAGATCAACCAGCTCATCGGCCAGATGATCGCCTCCACCAAGGACGGTGCCATCGCCGCCCTGCAATATGCCGACCGCGTCTACCAGCTGCCGCTCGGCGTCGTCGGCATCGCCGTCGGCGTGGTGCTCTTGCCCGAGCTTGCCCGCGCGCTGAAATCCGGCCACGAGCGCGAGGCGGGCAACCTGCAGAACCGCTCGCTGGAATTCGTGCTGTTCCTGACGCTGCCGGCCGCCGGCGCTCTCTGGGTCATCTCGGACGAGATCGTCCGCGTCCTCTACGAGCGCGGCGCCTTCAGCCCTCAGACCACCTCCGTCGTCGCCGGCACGCTCGCCATCTACGGCCTCGGCCTTCCCGGCTTCGTGATGATCAAGGCGCTCAACCCCGGCTTCTTCGCCCGCGAGGATACCAAGACGCCGATGCGCATCACGCTCGTCTCGGTCGTCGTCAACTGCATCCTCGCCGTCACGCTCTTTCCGATCTTCTACGAGCGCGGCATCGCCACCGCCGAGGCCGTTTCGGGCTGGCTGACGGCGCTGATGCTCTTCGTCACGCTCGCCCGCCGCGGCCACTGGCCGCTGGAAAAGGCGCTCCTGTGGCGTATCGTGCGCCTGCTGATCGCGACGCTCGTCATGGCGGTCTCGCTCGAATATGCCTCCGGCTACCTCGCCGGCCGCCTCGCGCACGGCTCGCCGATCTACGAGCAGGTCTTCGCCCTCGGCCTCCTGGTCGCCTTCGCCATGGCCGTCTACTTCTCCGTCGCCTTCCTCATCGGCGGCGCCGACCTCGGCATGATCCGGCGCAACCTGAAGCGCAAGGCGAAGCCCGAGGCCGCGCCCGCGGAAAGCTCCGCCGAATAGGCATGGCCCTCAGCGCGCGGCGAGCCGCGCGCGCCGGGTGAGGTGCGCAAGCCCCCGGCAATAGTGCCAGGTGCGCCGCGGCCCCACGTCGACATGCACGATGCCGTTGCAATAGGTGCCGATGCCGCCGATGGCCGGCGCCGAGCGCGCCGCCGCGACGACCCGCTTCACCGGGACGCCGGGCACGCGGATATCGGCCGCAAGGCATTTGCGGTGATAGGATCCGCGCCGCCCGTTCGAGCGATGGCCGGACGTGACGAGCAGCCGCCGGCCGACCTGCCGGCCGATATGGGCGAGAACCGCCCGCAGCCTGCCCGGGAAGCATCGGTGCCGCACGCGCGGCGTCTGGATGGTGTAGACGTTCGCCACCGCCCCCTTGTCTATGCGGGAGGCGTGTTTGCGGCCTGCGCTCGTCTCCGTCGCGAGCAGCGATGTCAGCGCGACGACGCAGGCAAGCAGGATGGAACCGTTCTTGCACACGGGGTCATCTCCGTTCCGTGCCCCTTCGTCACAAAACGGCCGACGGGATCGGCCTCCCCTCAATCCCCGCCGGGAAGGAACGACCGGAAAGTGTCATTTATAAGGATCGCCTTGTGCAGTGCGCCGCGCGGGCGCCCTCTTGATCGGGGCCCCGGCGGCGTGCATAAGCGCCACGTATTTTTCTACGCAGTTCCGGCCGGAAAGCCGCCTTGCCGATCTCCGGGAACTGCGCGTGCAACAGGGACCAGGCCCTCCACCCGCCTGAAGGAAACACCGTCATGAGCGCATTCAAGCCTCTCGTCTTCTCCGGCGTCCAGCCGACCGGCAATCTCCACCTCGGCAACTATCTCGGCGCGATCCGCAAGTTCGTCGCGCTGCAGGACGACAACGACTGCATCTACTGCGTCGTCGACCTGCACGCGCTGACTGCCCAGCTCGTGCACGAGGACATGCGGAACCAGATCCGCTCCATCGCGGCCGCCTTCATCGCCTCCGGCATCGACCCGAAGAAGCACATCGTCTTCAACCAGTCCGCTGTGCCGCAGCATTCCGAGCTCGCCTGGATCTTCAACTGCGTGGCGCGCATCGGCTGGATGGAGCGCATGACCCAGTTCAAGGACAAGGCCGGCGGCAAGAATGCCGAGCAGGTCTCGCTCGGGCTTCTCGCCTATCCGAGCCTGATGGCCGCCGACATCCTCGTCTACCGCGCGACCCACGTTCCGGTCGGCGACGACCAGAAGCAGCACCTGGAGCTGACGCGCGACATCGCGCAGAAGTTCAACATCGACTTCGGCGACCATATCCGCAAGGCCGGTACGGGCGTCGACATCGTCGTCGGCGAAGAGCCGGTGCATGCCTATTTCCCGATGGTCGAGCCGCTGATCGGCGGCCCGGCACCGCGCGTCATGTCGCTCCGCGACGGCACGAAGAAGATGTCGAAGTCGGACGCCTCCGACCTTTCGCGCATCAACCTCCTCGACGACGCCGACACGATCTCCAAGAAGATCCGCAAGGCCAAGACCGACCCGGACGCCCTGCCGAGCGAAGCCGAAGGCCTCAAGGGCCGCCCCGAGGCGGAAAACCTCGTCGGCATCTATGCGGCCCTGTCGGACAGGACGAAGGCGGAGGTCCTTTCCGAGTTCGGCGGCCAGCAGTTCTCGGTCTTCAAGCCGGCGCTGATCGAGCTTGCCGTCAACGTCCTCTCGCCGATCACCGACGAGATGCGCCGCCTGATGGACGACACCAGCCACATCGACGCGATCCTGCGGGACGGCGGCGAAAGGGCGCGGGCGCGGGCGGAAAAAACCATGAAGGAAGTTCGCGACATCATCGGTTTTGTGCAGTAAGGTCGCCGCGTTCAGACCTTGCACGAGGGGGCCGCATGGTTTCTCGACGACTTTCCCGCCTTGAGGGCCACCGCCGCAAGTTCCTGGCGGTGATCGACGACACGCCGGAATGCCAGCGTGCCGCCCACTATGCGGGAATGCGCGCGAAGAATTCCAACGGCGGCGTCGTCCTGCTCTACGTGATCGCCAACCGCGATTTCCAGCAATGGCTGGGCGTGGAGGAGATCATGCGGGCCGAGGCGCGCGAGGAGGCCGAGGCGGTGCTCGCCAAGGCCTCGCAGGCGCTGCGCGAGGCCATCGGCATCGAGCCGGAAATGGTGATCCGCGAAGGCGTCGCGAGCGAGGAGATCAACGGGCTGATCGAGGACGACCAGGACGTGGCGATCCTCGTGCTGGCCGCCGGTTCCGCCAAGGAGGGACCGGGCCCGCTCGTCTCCTCGCTGGCCAGCCGCGCGCAGGCCTTCCCCATTCCCGTGACGGTCATTCCCGATTCGCTCAGCGACGAGGAACTCGACGCGCTCAGTTGACGGCGCGCTATTGAAGAGAAGCCGGCAAAGGCTTATCTTCTTTTGAATTGTTCTAAATATTCCGGCCGATCGGCGAGCGCCCGGCCGCACGGAGAGAAAGATGTTCATCCAGACCGAAGCGACACCGAACCCGTCGACCCTGAAGTTCCTGCCGGGCAAGGTCGTGCTGGAGAACGGCACGGCCGAATTCCGCGACGAGACGGAGGCGCGCGCCGCCTCGCCGCTCGCCGCCCGGCTCTTCTCCATTCCCGGCGTCAAGGGCGTGTTCCTCGGCTACGATTTCATCACCGTCACCAAGGACGGCGCCGACTGGCAGCACATGAAGCCGGCCATCCTCGGCAACATCATGGAACACTTCATGTCCGGCCAGCCGATCATCGCCAGCGGTGCGCTCGGCGGCGACGAGCCGGACGGCGAGTTCTTCGACGAGGGCGACGAGACCATCGTCGCCACGATCAAGGAACTGCTGGACACGCGCGTGCGCCCGGCCGTGGCGCAGGACGGCGGCGACATCACCTTCAAGGGCTTCCGCGACGGCGTCGTCTACCTCAACATGAAGGGCGCCTGCTCGGGCTGCCCGTCCTCCACCGCGACGCTCAAGCACGGCGTGCAGAACCTCCTTCGCCATTTCGTACCGGAAGTGCAGGAAGTTGAAGCCATCATGTAAGGTCCGCCCCGCGGCGGACGGGTGCCCGGCATGATCGTCCTTGCGATCGATACCGCCGGCACGGGCTGCTACGCGGCGCTCTACGATTCCGACACGGATACCGTCCTCGGCTCTGCCGGCGCCGATATCGGCCGCGGCCATGCCGAGCGGCTGATGGAATTCGTCGATGGGGCGCTTGCCGCGGCCGGCCTCGACCTGCCGTCCGTCGAACGCGTCGCCGTCACCGTCGGCCCGGGCTCCTTCACCGGCATCCGCGTCGGCGTCGCCGCCGCGCGCGGCCTTGCGCTGGCGCTCGGCGTTCCCGCCGTCGGCGTCTCCTCGCTCGCAGCGCTTGCCGCCGACCGGCAGGCGGGCACGCCCCTTCTGGTCGCGATGGATGCCAAGCGCGACGAGGTCTACTGGCAGGCTTTCGCCGCCGACGGGCAGCCCCTGTCACCGCCCGCGCTTGCCAGTCTCGAAGAGGCGCGCGGCATCGCCGCCGCCGACGACGGCGCCCTTGCCGGCTCGGCCGCCGCGCTTTTGCGCGCGGAAGCGCCGCAAGAGACGGACGGCGTTTCCATCGCGACGGTCGCCCGCCTCGGCGCGCGCCTCGATCCGCAGGGCCATCTGCCCCGGCCGCTCTACCTGCGCGGCCCGGATGCCAAGCCGCAGGCGGGTTTCGCGATCCGGAGAGCGTGAATGCCGCTGACCGACTATTTCGCCCGCAAGCCCGTCTTCGATATCTTCCCGCTTCAGACCGACGACGCCGGTATCGCCGCGACGCTGCATCACGCTCGGTTTTCCCGGCCGTGGAACGACGGCGAGTTCCATTCCCTGCTGTCCCAGCCGCCGGTCTACGGCTTTCTCGCGCTGCGACAGGGCATTCCCGGCCGCGCGGCGGGCGGCTTCGTGCTGGCGCGCGCGGCGGCCGGCGAGGCGGAGATCCTGACCATCGGCGTCGACGAGCGCTTTTCGCGCGCCGGCCTCGGCTGGCGGTTGATGCTGGCGGCGCTGCAGGAGGCGAAGATGCGCGGGGCGGAGGATATCTTCCTCGAGGTCGACGAGGGCAATGCGGCCGCGCGCGGGCTCTATGCCAAGCTCGGCTTTGCCAAGGTCGGCGAGCGCAAGGCCTATTACGCCGCGGCGGACGGCAGCCGGTCCACGGCGCTTGTCATGCGGCGCGATCTTCGCTAGTCCCCTTCGGGGGCTGAACGAACGAGGGCCGGTCGTATGGCGGATGTCGAGAAATCGCTGGAAGAGCTTTGTGTCGAGCGCGGCATGCGCATGACGGAGCAGCGCCGGGTGATCGCCCGCGTGCTGGAATCCTCCGCCGACCATCCGGACGTGGAAGAACTCTATCGCCGCTCCTCCGCCGTCGATGCGCGCATCTCCATCTCCACCGTCTACCGCACGGTAAAACTCTTCGAGGATGCCGGCATCATCGAGCGCCACGATTTCCGCGACGGCCGCTCGCGCTACGAGACCGTGCCGGACGAGCACCACGACCACCTGATCGACCTGAAGAACGGCCAGGTCATCGAATTCCACTCTCCGGAAATCGAGGCCCTGCAGGAGCGCATCGCCCGCGAGCACGGCTTCCGCCTCGTCGACCACCGCCTGGAGCTTTATGGCGTGCCGCTCAAGGAGGGCGAGTGAGGCGGGTTTCGGCCAACGGCGCTGGGGTAGCGACGTCGCAGCACCCCCCTCTGGCCTGCCGGCCATCTCCCCCTCAAGGGGGGAGATCGGATGGAGCGCCGCTTCGCTCCTCTTCGACGTTGCGATTCGAGCAGGGGTCTAGCCTCATGCCGATCTCCCCCCTTGAGGGGGAGATGGCCGGTAGGCCAGAGGGGGGTAGCCCCGCGGCACGGATCCAAGCCTCCCCCCCGGTGCCCGCGTGATCGCCTGGCTGCGCATCGCCTTCGGCTTCACCGTCCTCTTCGCGGTGACCCTCGTCCTCCTGCCGGTCCAGCTTGTCGGCCTGCGCTTCGACCTCAAGATCCGCCGCCGCCTGCCGCGCCTGTGGCACCGCGTCGCCTGCCGTGTGCTGGGGCTGAAGGTGCGCGTGCACGGCACGCCGGAGCCGCGCCGCCCGCTGCTCATCGCCGCCAACCATGCCTCCTGGAAGGACATCATGGTGCTCGGCTCGATTGCCGACGTCGTCTATATCGCGAAAGCCGAGGTGCGGGGCTGGCCGGTCTTCGGCATCCTCGCCCGGCTGCAGGCGACGATCTTCGTCGAGCGCGAGCAGCGCCGCAAGACCGGCGACCAGGTGGACGAGATCGCCCGCCGCCTGACGGACGGCGAGATCGTCGTGCTCTTTCCGGAAGGAACGACCTCGGACGGAAACCGCCTGCTGGAGATCAAGACCTCGCTCTTCGGCGCCGCCGCCTCCGCCATTCCGCATGCACCGGAAGGCGTCGTGCACATCCAGCCCGTCTCCATCGCCTATACGGGCCTTCACGGCATGGCGATGGGCCGCTACCACCGGCCGCTTGCCGCTTGGCCGGGCGATATCGAGCTCCTGCCGCACCTCCTCGGCGTCGCCCGCGAGGGCGCGGTCGACGTCGATGTCGATTTCGGCGAGCGTGTCGATTATACGCGCCAGAGCAACCGCAAGGACGTCAGCCGCACCGTCGAGGCGCGCATCCGTGCTATGCTCGGCACGCGGCTGCGCGGCAGATAGAGCTTCAATTCCGAGGGCTTTTCCACTATGGAAAGCGCCATGAGCCAGCAACCGCTTTCCACGCCAAACACCCGCAAGGTCTTCGTCAAGACCTACGGCTGCCAGATGAACGTCTACGACAGCGAGCGCATGACGGATGCGCTGTCGAAGGACGGCTATCAGGCGACGGACGTGCTGGAAGAGGCCGACCTCATCCTTCTCAACACCTGTCACATTCGCGAGAAGGCGGCCGAGAAGGTCTATTCCGAGCTCGGGCGCCTGCGCGAGATGAAGAAGGCGCGGGCCAAGGACGGCCGCGAGATGACCATCGGCGTCACCGGCTGCGTCGCGCAGGCGGAAGGCAAGGAGATCCTGCGCCGTGCGCCCGCCGTCGATCTCGTGATCGGCCCGCAGACCTATCACCGCCTTCCCGAAGCCCTTCGTCGCGCCAAGGACGGCGAGCGGGTCGTCGAGACGGACTACGCCATCGAGGACAAGTTCGAGCATCTTCCCGCGCCGGAAAGGGCAAGGACGCGTGCGCGCGGCGTCACCGCCTTCCTGACCGTGCAGGAGGGTTGCGACAAGTTCTGCACCTTCTGCGTGGTGCCCTATACGCGCGGCTCCGAGGTCTCCCGCCCCGTTTCGCAGATCCTCGCCGAGGCCGAGCGCCTCGTCGAAGGGGGCGTGCGCGAGATCACGCTGCTCGGCCAGAACGTCAACGCCTGGCACGGCCTCGGCCCGGACGGCACGGAATGGGGCCTCGGCGACCTCCTCCACCGCCTCGCCGGAATCGAGGGCCTCGCGCGCCTGCGCTACACGACCAGCCATCCGCGCGACATGGACGACCGGCTGATCGAGGCGCACCGCGACCTGCCGAAGCTGATGCCCTACCTGCACCTGCCGGTGCAGGCCGGCTCCGACCGCATCCTGAAGGCCATGAACCGGCGCCATACGGCCGCCGAATACATCGCCCTCATCAAGCGCATCCGCGCCGTCCAGCCGGAGCTGGCCATTTCCGGCGATTTCATCGTCGGCTTCCCCGGCGAGAGCGACGCGGACTTCGAGGCGACGATGCGCCTCGTGGAAGCGGTCGGTTATGCACAGGCATTTTCGTTCAAGTATTCCATCCGCCCCGGCACGCCGGGCGCGGAGATGGACGGCCATGTCGCCGAAGAGGTGAAGGCCGAACGCCTTGAAAGATTGCAGGCTTTGCTCTTCCGCCAGCAGCACGACTTCGCGCGCGGCTGCATCGGCAAGGAAATCGACCTGCTTCTGGAAAAGCCCGGCCGCCTGCCCGGCCAGCTCGTCGGCCGCTCGCCCTGGCTGCAGCCTGTGAATATTGATGCAAAAGGTTCCAAAATCGGTGACATTATCCGGGTACGAATCACGGATGCCGGCGCCAACAGCCTCTTCGCGCAAGCGATAGGCTGACGGACGGATCGCAAGGAGCCTGACCGCTTGAACGGACACGAATTGACGACGTCATCGCCGCGCCAGTCGAAGACCGAGACCGACGCCAATCATTTCGTGCTGACCTTCGAGAACAATCGATACGCAAGCGAGCTCTTCGGCCAGTTCGACCAGAACCTGAAGCTGCTGGAGCAGCGCCTCCATATCGATGCGCGGGCGCGGGGCAATTCCGTCTCCATTTCCGGTGACGTCCTTGCCACCAATCAGGCCCGCCGGGCGCTCGACTATCTCTACGACCGGCTCCAGAAGGGCGGCTCCATCGAGCTTTCCGACGTGGAGGGGGCGATCCGCATGGCGATCGCCGCGGACGACCAGCTCTCGCTGCCCACCATGGAGCGCAAGGCCAAGCTCAGCATGTCGCAGATCTCCACCCGCAAGAAGACGATCGTCGCCCGCACGCCGACGCAGGATACCTATATCCGTGCGCTGGAGCGCTCCGAGCTCGTCTTCGGCGTCGGCCCCGCCGGCACGGGCAAGACCTATCTCGCCGTCGCCTATGCGGCGCAACTGCTGGAGCGCGGCGCTGTCGACCGCATCATCCTCTCGCGCCCGGCCGTGGAGGCCGGCGAGCGCCTCGGCTTCCTGCCCGGCGACATGAAGGAGAAGGTGGACCCCTATCTGCGCCCGCTCTACGATGCGCTCTACGACATGATGCCGGGCGACAAGGTGGAACGGGCGATTACCGCCGGCGTCATCGAGATCGCGCCGCTCGCCTTCATGCGCGGGCGCACGCTGGCCAACGCCGCCGTCATCCTCGACGAGGCGCAGAACACCACCTCGATGCAGATGAAGATGTTCCTGACGCGCCTCGGCGAGAACGGCCGCATGATCGTCACGGGCGATCCGAGCCAGGTCGACCTGCCGCGAGGCGTGAAATCCGGCCTCGTCGAGGCCCTGCAGATCCTCAAGGGCGTCGAGGGTGTCTCGGTCGTGCGCTTCAAGGATGCGGACGTCGTGCGCCACCCGATGGTCGCGCGCATCGTGCGGGCCTACGAGGCCCAGACCGCCGTTCAGGACGAAAGCGAGCAGATCGACCGCTGAGGCGATCCGGGCACCATGAGCGAACTCGATATCCAGATCTCCGTCGAAGAGGGCGCATGGCCCTCCGAGGAACGCCTGCACGAGATGAGCAGGCGCGTGCTCGGCGCGGCGGCGTTGTTCCTCCAGCGCCACGAGAAGCAGCCCTTCCCGAAGACGGGCGCGCCGGAAGTCTCGCTGGTTTTCACCAACGATGCGGAAATCCGCGGCATCAACGCCGAATGGCGCAATCAGGACAAGCCGACCAACGTGCTCTCCTTCCCCGCCTTCCCGCTGACGCCCGGAAAGACGCCGGGCCCGATGCTCGGCGACATCATCTTCGCCGAGGAGACCCTGACCCGCGAGGCGGGCGAGCTCGGCAAGTCCTTCGACGATCACCTCACACACCTGATGGTGCATGGATTTCTGCATCTCTTCGGCTATGATCACATGGAAGAGGACGAAGCGGAGAAAATGGAGGGGCTGGAGACTCGCATTCTGGCCGAGCTTGGCCTATCTGACCCCTACGGGGACAGCCCCGAAGAATAGTTTGGACCGATGAGCGACTTCAAGAACCAGCCGGCCACGCCGGAACGAAACGAGGCGGATGCCTCCAGCCAGGACGAGGCGGGCAGTAGTAGCAGCGCGCCGAGGCAGGAAGGCGGGGGCCGGTCGTCCTTATGGTCCCGCGCCGCCAAGCTTTGGCGCATGACGGGCGCCTCCAGCCTGCGCAAGGACCTCGCCGAGGCCCTGATGACGGAAGAGGCGGGCGGTGAGCCGGCCTTCCTGCCCGAAGAGCGGGCGATGCTGCACAACATTCTCCGCTTCCGCGAGGTTCGCGTCGAAGACGTCATGGTGCCGCGCGCCGACATCGAGGCCGTCGACCAGGACATCACGATAGCCGAACTGATGGTGATCTTCGAGGATTCCGGCCGCTCGCGCATGCCGGTCTATTGCGAAAGCCTCGACGATCCGCGCGGCATGGTGCATATCCGCGACCTCCTCGCCTATGTCACCAAGCAGGCCCGCAACAAGCGCCGCAACGGCAGCAAGGCGAGCGCCGCACCTTCCGGTGAAAAACCCGCCCGCGCGCCCAAGGCGGATTTCGACCTTGCCCGCGTCGATCTTTCCAAGACCGTCGCCGAGGCCGGCATCATCCGCCAGGTGCTCTTCGTGCCGCCCTCCATGCTCGCCGCCGACCTCATGGCGCGCATGCAGGCCGACCGCACGCAGATGGCCCTCGTCATCGACGAATACGGCGGCACGGACGGCCTCGCCTCGCTGGAGGACATCGTCGAGATGGTCGTCGGCGACATCGAGGACGAGCACGACGACGAAGAGGCGATGATCCAGCGCGTCAGCGACGACGTGTTCATCGCCGATGCCCGCGTCGAGCTGGAGGAGCTTGCCGAGGCCATCGGCCCGGATTTCGACATCCGCGAGCAGCTCGAGGATGCCGATACGCTCGGCGGCCTCATCTTCGCCTCGCTCGGCCGCATCCCGGTGCGCGGCGAGGTGGTGCAGGCCGTGCCCGGCTTCGAGTTCCACGTCCTCGACGCCGACCCCCGCCGCGTCAAGCGCGTGCGCGTCACCCGCAAACGCGCCGCCGCCGTCCGCCGCCGCGAACGCCGCCCGGAAGGGGAGGCCATCCCTGCCGACCGCGCAAAGCATCCCGAACAGCAGAACGACGGGGCAGGGGCGGAATAGGGTCGGTTTAGGGCAGCACCTGCCGCCGAAGACCGCTCCCCACAGGGGTATTGGCGCGCCTTACGTCGGCTCGCCCCTCCGCATTCTCCCGCTCGTTTCACCCACACACACTCTCTCTATCATCCTCCGACCGCTACTTCCGCTCCGCCGGCTGCGCCTGCAGGCGGCCGCGGGAGCGGGTGCGGGTGGCGTTTGCGAGGCGCTGGGCGGCTTCCTTCAGTTCCGCTTCGGAAAAGAGGGGCTGGTACTCGGGGCGCAGCATCAGGGCTTCCATGGAGAGCTCGGGCTTGCCGGCGTCGAGCAGGCGTTCGAGGCCGGTGGTGCCGGGCTTGAAGACGAGCTCTTTTGCCGCCGCCACGCCGCCGTTGAGCAGGACGAAGCGGCGCAGCAGGACCGGGCGGAAGCCGAGGGCGGAGAAACGGTCGTAGAGGCCCATCATCTCCGCATGGAAGGCCGCTTCGGCGCCCTTTCCGGCGATGCGGGGCCCGCGCATCAAAGGCGCCCAACCCGCTCGGTCAGCAGCGCGAAGAAGCCGTCGGCGTCGACGTCCTTCATCACCAGCGCATTGTGGTTGCGGCCGGTGACCTGCCACCAGTCCACCACCGTCATGCCGGCCGTAAGCGGCGAGGCCGTCTCGACCTCGACATTGCAGTTGCGGCCGGCGAAGAGCTCGGGCTTCAGGAGATAGGCGATGACCGTCGGGTCATGCAGCGGGCCGCCGTCGGAGCCGTATTTCTCCACGTCGAAGCGCTCGAAGAAATCGAGCATTTCGACGAGGGCCTTGGCCGGACGGCTGCCGATGGCGCGCAGTTTCCCGACGCGGCTCTTCAGCGTCAGTACCTTGTGGGTGACGTCGAGCGGCATCATGACGATGGGAATGCCCGCCTTGAAGACGGCGGCGGCCGCCTCCGGGTCGACGTAGACGTTGAATTCGGCGGCCGGCGTGATGTTGCCGCCCTCGAAGAAGCCGCCGCCCATCATGACGAGCTCGCGCACGCGCCCGGCGATCTCCGGGGCCTTTTTCAGGGCGAGAGCGATGTTGGTGAGCGGGCCGAGCGTGCAGAGCGTTACCGTGCCGGCCGGCTCGCGCTTCAGCGTCTCGACGATGAAGTCGACGGCGTGCTGGGCTTGAAGCGGCATCTGCGGTTCGTGCAGCTCCGGGCCGTCGAGGCCGGTCTTGCCGTGCACATGCTCGGCGGTGATCAGCGGGCGGGCGATCGGCCGGTCGGCGCCAGCGAAGACCTTCACCTCCGGCCGGGAGCAGAATTCCAGGATGATGCGGGCATTGGTGGAGGTGCGTTCCAGCGGCACGTTGCCGGCGACCGTGGTGATGCCGAGGATATCGAGTTCGGGGCTGCCGAGCGCCAGCATGATCGCGGCGGCGTCGTCCTGGCCGGGATCCGTGTCGATGATGATTTTCCGTGGCTCAGACATGCCGTCCCGTTCCTTCCTTGTCTCGTTCTTGGCCCGCGCGACGCAGGCGAAGCGGCGACTATATTTGCGAAATCGCGCTTCGCAAGCGTCTTGCGCGGCAGGCGCTCAATCCCCATATTGCGCCCGTCGGGATGCCGAACCGGGTCCCGCCAAAGTCGCTTGAAGCCAAGGACTGGACCGATGTCACGCATACCCACCTTCACGAGCCCGCTGCTGCTGGGTTTCGACGCCATGGAAAAGACCCTTGAGCGCATCGCCAAGGGCAACGACGGCTATCCCCCGTACAATATCGAGCGGCTGCGGCCGGACGGCGAGACGGGCGAGCCCGATCGCCTGCGCATCACGCTCGCCGTCGCCGGGTTCTCCGAGGAGGACCTGGACGTGACGACGGAGGAGAACCAGCTCGTCATCCGCGGGCGCCAGAGCGAAAGCGGCGAGCGCGACTATCTTTACCGCGGCATCGCCGCGCGCCAGTTCCAGCGCACCTTCGTGCTTGCCGACGGCATGCGCGTCTCGGGCGCCGAACTGAAGAACGGCCTCCTGTCGGTCGACCTCGTCCGGCCGGAGCCGGTGCGCATGGTAAAGAAAATTAACATTTCCGTACCAGACTAGAGCATGAGCCGTTCCTGCGGGAACACCCGCCGGACCGTTTCGCGCATAACCTGATTGCCGAGCGACCGATGGGCCATGGTGGCCGTTGGCGCCGGCGGCCGGCAGGTGCCGGCATTGCCATGGAGGCAAAAATGGGCCTGAAAACCGTAATCCCCGCCGTTTCGAAGGCGGATCTCGCGCATCTCGGCGCCGGCGAAGTCGGCTATATCCGCAAGATGAAGGCCGACGAAGTCTCGCGCGTCTTCCCGGAAGCCCCGGAGATCGATCCGAGCCTCGACCTTTGGGCGCTGTTCGGCGCGGACGGCACGCCGATCCTGCTCACCGACAACCGTTCCAGCACCTTCTACAAGGCGGCCGAGGACGACCTGCGCACCGTCAGCCTGCACTGATCCGATATAAGCCTTCCGTCAGAGACGGCGGAAGGTGAGGTAAGCCGACTTGCGGCCCTCGCGCCTGGCTTTCGCCTCGTAGCGCGTGCCCGGCCAGCCGGCAAACGGCGTCAGCCAGTCGGCCGCGTTCTCGGCGGTCCACGCGAAGGCGGGATGCGCCCCGCAATGCATCAGCGTCCAGTTGACATAGGTGTCGATGTCGGACGCAAAGCAGAAGAGCCCGCCCGGCTTCAGCACCCGGGCAAAGCGGTCGAGATTGACCTTCGAGACGAGCCGCCGCTTCCAGTGCTTCTTCTTCGGCCACGGGTCCGGGTAGAGAAGGTCGATCTGGTCGATCGAAGCCGCCGGCAGCCAATCCAGCAATTCCGTCGCATCGTCATCGTAGAGCCGGATGTTCCGCGCGCCCGTCTCCTCGACGCGGCCGATCAGCTTTGCCATGGAGTTGACGAAGGGCTCGACGCCGATGAAGGCGGTGTCGGGCGTTTCCTGCGCGCGATGGATGAGATGCTCGCCGCCGCCGAAGCCGATCTCAAGCCGGGTGCGGGCCGGCTTGAAATCGTAGAGCGCGGCGATATCCGCCGGCGCCGGGGTCGACAGGTCGACCTTCAGCGCCGGCAGCAGGGTTTCCAGATGCTGCGCCTGCCGCTCGCGGAGGGGCTTTCCCTTGCGCCGGCCGAAGAAGGCTTCGCTCGCGCGGCTGGGGCGCTCTGCATCACTCATATCGGTCTCAGTTCTTGATCGCGTCCTTGAGGGCCTTGACGAGGTCGAGGCGCTCCCAGGAGAAGGAACCGTCGCGGCCGGCCTTGCGGCCGAAATGGCCGTAGGCGGCCGTCTTGGCGTAGATCGGCTTGTTGAGGTCGAGGTGGCGGCGGATGCCGGACGGCGACAGGTCCATGACCTTGCGGATCGCCGCTTCCACCGCGTCCTCGCTCACCTTGCCCGTGCCGTGCAGGTCGACATAGACCGAGAGCGGCTGGGCGACGCCGATGGCGTAGGAAAGCTGGATCGTGCAGCGGTCGGCAAGGCCGGCGGCCACGACGTTCTTGGCGAGGTAGCGCGCGGCATAGGCGGCCGAGCGGTCGACCTTGGTCGTGTCCTTGCCGGAGAAGGCGCCGCCGCCGTGCGGGGCCGCGCCGCCATAGGTGTCGACGATGATCTTGCGGCCGGTGAGGCCGGCATCGCCGTCCGGGCCGCCGATGACGAACTTGCCCGTCGGGTTGATGTACCAGGAGCAATCGTCGGCGATCTTGAGGTCGCCGAGGGCCTCGCGGATATAGGGTTCGACGACGTCGCGGACCTTCTTCGAATCCCAGCTCGCATCGAGGTGCTGGGTGGAGAGCACGATGGAGGCGACGTCGGCCGGCTTGCCGTCGACATAGCGCACGGTCACCTGGCTCTTGGCATCGGGGCCGAGCTTGCCGGCATCGCCCACGCCCTTCTTGCGGGCATCGGCGAGGAGCTGGAGGATGCGGTGCGAATAGTAGATCGGCGCCGGCATCAGCTCGGCCGTCTCGCGGCAGGCATAGCCGAACATGATGCCCTGGTCGCCGGCGCCCTCGTCGCCCTGCCTGTCGGCGGCATTGTCGACACCCTGGGCGATATCGGCGGACTGGGAGTGCAGCAGCACGTCGATCTTCGCGGTCTTCCAGTGGAAGCCGTCCTGCTCGTAGCCGATGTCGCGGATCGCCTTGCGGGCGGCGGCCTTGAACTTGGCGGGATTGATGACGTCGTTACCGTCCTTGTCCTTCTTCATCAGGCTCGGCGGCAGGCGCACTTCACCGGCGATCACAACGCGGTTGGTCGTCGCCAGCGTCTCGCAGGCGATGCGGACCGACCACGGATCGACCTTCGCCTTCACGGCTTCGCGGTAGACCAGATCGACGATTTCGTCGGAGATGCGGTCGCAAACCTTGTCCGGATGGCCTTCGGCGACGGACTCGCTGGTGAAGAGATAACTGCTGCGCATGCGGGAATTCCCCTCAAAGAAAATGGACTTCGACGTTGTTATTCAGTTCCCTTGGCGATGACAAGCGCAGAAGGACATAAGAATATCTTTATGTCCCTGAACGTTGGCGATTTGCTGCGGCTGTCGCCGGGGCGCTACAGGCGGCCGACATGAAAAACGGCCCCGCAGGGCCGTTCTTTCATCCATTCACGGAGGATGCGGTCACTCCAGCTCGGCCTCGGCGGCGAGCGCCTTGACGAGATCGACGAGCTTGCGGCGGACCTTGGGGTCGCCGATCTTGACGAAGGCGCGGTTGAGTTGAAGGCCTTCGGAAGACGACAGGAAGTCGACCACGTAGTTGGAGCTGGAGGCTTCGGCAAAGCCGGTCTGGCTATCCGCCGCCTCGCCCGGCGCGTCCTCGAAGAAGAACGAGACCGGCACGTTGAGAATGCTCGAAATGTTCTGCAGGCGGCTGGCGCCGACGCGGTTCGTGCCCTTCTCGTATTTCTGAATCTGCTGGAAGGTGATGCCGAGGCTCTCGCCCAGCTTCTCCTGGCTCATTCCGAGCATGGTCCTGCGAAGCCGGATCCGGCTGCCGACATGAATATCGATCGGATTCGGCTTCTTCTTGTTTTCCATCATCACTTTCGTCCTAACGCGGAAATGGCCTACCCGCCGCCATCCTTAACGGTACCCTAACGTCACGTTGTATGCGCAAGCCCTGAAGAACTCCACAATACAGGACAACGGTCGGCGGAGGGCACTATGCTATTTTAGGGGTTTTTGGTCAATTCACCCTATTTCTAAAACCCAGGCGAGAAATGACCGCCATGGCGAAGAGAACGGCGAGAACAATCGGAAACGCATGACCCTGCCATTTCAGCCGCTCCGCGGAGGCCAATCTTCCCGGGAGGGTTGCATCGACGAAACCGGGGACGTCGTAGGCAAGGCCGGACACGACCCTGCCCCTGGCGTCCACCACGGCCGAGATTCCGTTGTTGGCGCCGCGAATCAGCGGCAGGCCGCGTTCGATGGCGGTGAGCCGCGCCTCAAGGAAATGCTGGTAGGGGCCGGGCGAGTTGCCGAACCAGGCGTCGTTGGTGACGTTGAGCAGGCTTGATGCCCCGTCGACGGTGGCGGCGATCTCGGACGGGAAGATCGCCTCGTAGCAGATCAGCGGGTAGAAGGCCTTGCCGGTCGCCGTCAGGATCTGGTGGTCGCTGGCGGCGGAAAAGCCGCCGGGCATGGCGACCGGCGAGACGCCGAGGCTCTCGAAGAGGTCGGCGAAGGGCATGTATTCGCCGAAGGGCACGAGGTGCACCTTGTCGGCCGCCCCGATGATCTGGCCCTTGCCGTCGATGGCGTAGATCGAATTGTAGTAGCGCGGCGCCTTGCCGGAACCGGCGCTCTCCGTGCGCACCGCCCCGGCGAGAAGCACCTGGTCGTCGTCGAGCACGGTGGCGATGCGGGCGAGCGCATCCGGATTGTCCGTCAGGATGAAGGGGATCGAGGTTTCCGGCCAGACGATGATGTCGGGCCGCTTGCCGTTTCCCTCGGGCTTGGCGGCGCTCAGCGCCAGGTGCCGCTCGAAGATCTCCGCGCGGGCGGAATCGTCGAGCTTCATCGCCTGGTCGATCACCGGCTGGACGAGGCGGACGACCTTGCCGCCGCTTTCGGGCTCCGGGACCATCTGGAGCGCATACCAGCCGTAGCCGACATGGGCGGCAAAGAGGAGCGCCGCGAGCGTGAGGCCCGGGATGCGGCCGCGCCGCGTGCCGAGAAGGGCGGGCGCGGCGAAGACGAAGACGGCAAGCGCATTGAGGCCGGCAATGCCGACGATGCCGGCGGACTGCATGAGGAGCGGCACAGGCGCCGCGCCATAGCCGACGGCATTCCACGGAAAGCCGGTGAAGAGCGTGGCGCGCAGCCACTCGCCGATACCGAAGGCGAAGGCGAGTGCGGCAATGCGCCCCATGCCGTCGGACCAGAAGAGCCGGGCGAGCGCGGCGGCAAGCCCGTAATAGAGCGCGAGGAAGGCCGGCAGGCCGAAAACGGCGAAAGGCAGCGCCCAGGCGAAATCGTCCGCCTCGACGAGCAGCGCATTGCCGAGCCACCAGAGACCGCCGACGAAATAGCCGAAGCCGAAGAACCAGCCGATGCGGAAGGCGGGCGCAAGGCGCCGCAGGAAACCCGCCTCGGGCGCGCCCGTCGCGCCGTCCAGCAGCCAGACGAGCAGGGTGAAGGACACGAACAGCGCCGCGAAGAAACCGAAGGGCGGCAGCGCCAGGACGCCGGCGAGACCCGCAAGAAATGCCGCAAGCGCCCGTCTCGTCCCAGACAGGAGCATGACCTTGCCCGCAAGCCGCTCCATCCCGTCCCCTTCGCTCCCCGAATCAGCCGCGCCAGTCTTCCAAAAAAGCAGCCCGTTGTCCCCCTCTTACGGTGCGGCGATTGCGTGAGGCGGGAAGGCCTTGCGATTTCTGCCGAGAGTGACGGGAAGGTAAAGGTTGAAGGCTCTTTTCGGTCACGCACGCTTTTGCTTCCGTCACCCCCTTTCTCTCGTCATCTTCCGGCCTGGCCGGAGGAGCCGCGCCACAAGCAGAGCCGTGCCGTGGTTCTGGATCCTCGGGTCAAGCCCGAGGATGACGACAGAAGAGAGGAAGGGAACTCACGCAAGCGTTCCGGATGCCGCACCGTTCAAGGGGAGCGCAGCAATCCTCCTCCCCTCCGTCATCCTCGGGCTTGACCCGAGGACCCACCTACCAGCACGCTTTTGCATCGGCGAAGTGACAGCCCGCCAACAAAAAAGGCCGGCGTTTCCGCCGGCCTTTCCTTTTCTACCTGAGCCGTGGCTCAGAACTCTTCCCAGTCGTCCTGCGCAAGCGCCGTGTTGCCGGCGACCTGCGGTGTGGCGCGGGCGGGCGTGCGCGGGGGCTGGTAGGCGGTGCGCTGGGGCTGGACGTCGCGGCGGACGGAGGCCCGCTGTACAGGCTGGGCGGTGGCCATGGCGGCGACGCCGGCGCGGAAGCGGGCGACGAGCGATTTCAGCGTCTGGGCCTCGTCGTTGAGCGCCATGGAGGCGGCGGTGGTTTCCTCCACCATCGCGGCGTTCTGCTGGGTCACCTGGTCCATCTGGTTGACGGCCGCGTTGATCTCCTTGAGGCCGACGGCCTGTTCGGAGGCCGAGGAGGAGATCTGGCGGATGAGGCCGTTGATCTGGTTGACCTGCTCGGCGATGTTCTCCAGCGCGCCACCGGCCTTGCCGACGAGGTCGACGCCTTCGCGCACCTGGCCCTCGGAGGTGTTGATCAGCGTCTTGATCTCCTTGGCGGCATTGGCCGAGCGCTGGGCGAGCTCGCGCACTTCCTGAGCGACGACGGCGAAGCCCTTGCCTGCTTCACCGGCACGCGCCGCTTCCACGCCGGCATTGAGGGCGAGGAGGTTCGTCTGGAAGGCGATGTCGTCGATGACGCCGATGATGTTGGAGATCTCCCGCGAGGACTGCTCGATGCCGCGCATGGCATTGATTGCCTTCTGGACCACTTCGCCGGACTTGCTGGCGTCGTCGTTCGCCGTCTCCACGGATTTTGCGGCGACGCGGGCGTTCTCCGCGCTGGAATTGACCTGCGAGGTGAGTTGGTCGAGTGCCGCCGCAGTCTCTTCGAGGCTTGCCGCCTGCTGCTCGGTGCGGTGCGACAGGTCGGCCGCGCCCTTGGAGATCTCCCCGGTGCCGCCGCCGATATTGCCGACCGAGGCGTTGACCGTCTGGATCGTCTCCTCGAGGCTGGCGATGGCCGAGTTGAAGTCGGTCTTCAGCTTGCCGTACTCGCCCGGGAAATCGCCGGAAAGACGGAAGGTCAGGTTGCCGGAGGAAAGCTGGGCAAGGCCGTCGGCAAGGCGGGCGACGATGTCGCGCTGGAGGGCGCCCGATTCGGCCCGCTCGGCTTCCGAGCGGCTGCGCTCGGCCTCGGTCATCTGGCGCTGGCTATTGGCCTCGGCCTCCAGGCGCTTGGTGTCGGCGAGCTGATGGCGGAAGCCTTCCAGCGCCTTGGCGACCGCGCCTGTCTCGTCCGAGCGGTCCTGGCCGGCGATGGGCTGGGTATAGATGCCGTTGCTGAGCGTGTCGACGCCGCTGACGAGGCCGGCGAGCGGCTTCTGGACGAGGAAGCGGACGGCGAAGTAGAGGCCCGCCAGCACCGTGGCAAGGACGATCAGGCCGCCGGCGATCATGATATAGGTCTGGTCGCGCACCGGCGCGTTGATCGCCGCATGCGGCACGTCGACCAGCACGACCCAGGTCGTGTTGATGTCGGGCAGCGCGAACGGATAGACGACGCGGTCGAAGGTGGCGAGCTCGTCGAAGCTCAGGTTCTCGATGCGCTCCGGCTTGCCGCTGGAGATCGCCTGCTTGACGATGTCGAGGCCGGCGCCGTCATATTCCTTCATCAGGAGTTCGGCGGTCGGCGCGACGATCCACTTGCCGGTCTGCGACAGGAGGAGGACGCGGCCCTCGCCGAACGGCCGCAGCTGGCTGAGCTTCTCGTAGAGCGTCTTCAGCGAGACGTCGACGCCGGTGACGCCGATGCGCTTGCCGCCAACCACGACGGGATAGGCGATGGAGGCCATGGTGAAGCCTTCGCCGGTCGAGCTTTCCTGGTAGGGCTGGCTCATCGCGCCCTTGCCGCTCTGGGCGGCCAGCGCATACCATTCGGCCTTGTAGTCGGATTCGAAGGTCGACAGCGCGATCGAGCCGTCCTTGCGCTTCGTCCAGTAGGGGTTGAACGAGCCGTCCTTGAAGGTGCCGGTCTCGGTGTTCTCGGAAAGCTCGCGGGACTTGCCGTCGAAGGCGTTCGGCTCCTCGGCGAACCAGCTTCCGAGCGCGAAGCTGTTCTTCTCGGCATTGGCCTTGATGATGTCGACCACTTCCTTGCGGTCGAAATGGCCGCCGGCCTGGCCTTGCTCGATGACGCCCGCCATGGAGCGCGCCGCGCTCGCAAGCTGGCCGATATCCGTCGCGACGTCGGATGCGATCGCCTTGGCCTCGGAATCGGCCTGCGCATAGACGAGCTCGGCGACACGATCCTGGGTCTGGCTGATCAGCACGGTGTTGGAAGCGAGCATCACCAGGGCGATCGTGCCGCCGGTGACCGCGATGAGCTTCGTCGCGAGCGACTTGGCCTGGAACTTGAACATGAAATCCTCACGATGAAAGACGCTCGCGGCGGACGGCCGCGAGGAGGCACATTCTTTTGCGGGGTGGTCTCCATCATGGAGGGCGGGGCGCGCGACCAGCGCCAGAGACGGGCCGCGCCCCGGAAGGGAATGCGGAAGTCTGAGGACTTCAGTAACCGATAGAATATTAATAAATAGCCAAATTAGGGAATTGGAAGTTACCCAAGCGGCTGAATTTTCAGGCCTTGCGCTGTCTGCGACGGGCCGTTTGCCGGATGCGACGCCGATGGGCCGCGAGGGACGGCCCCTGGCGCATCCTAGATCTTGGCGTCGACGGCGCGGGCGAAGGGGATGGAGGGCTGCGCGCCCGGCTTGAGGCAGGCGAGCGAGCCGGCGACGGCCGCCCGGCGCAGCGCTTTGCCGAAGGTGAGGCCCGCATCGAGCGAGGCGGCGAGATAGCCGCAGAACGTATCGCCCGCCCCGACCGTGTCGACCGGCTCGATGGCAAGGCCCGCGGCGCGGTGCACTTCGTTCTTGTGGATGGCGACGACGCCGTCCGCGCCGAGCGTCACGATGATCGTCTGCCCGCTTTCGGAATGCAGCGCCCGCATGGTCGCCTCGCGCGCTTCCGCCGAGAGCTCGCCCTTGCCGACGAAGAGGTCGAATTCCGTCTCGTTGGCGACGAGGATGTCCGCCATTGCGCCGATCCGTTCGGCCTCGGCCTTGAAGGGGGCGATGTTCATGATCGAGATGACGCCCTTGGCCTTCGCGCTCGCAAGCGCGGCCTCGATGGCGGCATCGGGGATTTCGAACTGCAGCATCAGGTAGTCGCCGCGCGACATGGCCGCGACCGTGCGCCTGGCGTCCTCGTCCGTCACCGTGCCGTTGGCGCCGGGCACCACGACGATGACGTTCTCGCCGTCGGCGGCGACGAGGATATGGGCGGTGCCGGTCGCCTCGGCGGCCGAGCGCACGGCGTTGAGGTCGACGGCGGCGTCGGCGAGGAGGGCGAGCGCCTGGCTTCCCATCTGGTCGTCGCCGACGGCCCCCGCCATGCGTACCATGGCCCCGGCGCGGCGGGCGGCGAGCGCCTGGTTGGCCCCCTTGCCGCCGGCGGCGGTGGTGAAGCTGGTGCCCAGCACCGTCTCGCCCGGCTTCGGCAGGCGTTCGGGCGTGGCGATGAGGTCCATGTTGATGGAGCCGAAGACGGTGATCATGAGAGCGTCCCTTGTCGTTTCCGCCGGACGATGCCCGGGCGGTCAGTCTTCGTCAACCACCCTCAGCCGCAACTGGCCCGTCCGGCTCTCGACGGCCTT
This sequence comes from Shinella sp. Sh6, assembly GCF_055392685.1. Taxonomy (NCBI): domain Bacteria; kingdom Pseudomonadati; phylum Pseudomonadota; class Alphaproteobacteria; order Hyphomicrobiales; family Rhizobiaceae; genus Shinella; species Shinella sp. Sh6. The sequence goes on from NZ_AP044005.1 coordinate 50,402, forward strand.
CTCCGCCGGCTGCGAAAGGGGTGCGGCGACCTCGAATTCCATGTCGCCGATGCGTGCGCCGCGCCGCGCCAGCTTCTCCGTCGAGGTGAGGATCTGCTCGACGTCCTTTTGCGCGGCGGAAAAGTGGCCGGCGAGCTTGCGCACCCGGTCGTTGAGCCGCGTCAGGTCGTCCATCAGCCGTACGACCTCGCCCTGGATGACATGGGCCTGCTCGCGCATGCGCTGGTCCTTGAGGAGCGCCTGGAGCACCTGCACGGAGAGCATCAGCAGCGAGGGCGAGACGATGACGATGCGCGCGCGGTGCGCCCGCTGCACGACGCCCTCGAAATTCTCGTGGATGCTGGCGAAGATCGATTCCGACGGCACGAAGAGGAAGGCGGTGTCCTGCGTCTCGCCGGCGATGAGGTATTTTTCCGCGATATCGCGGATATGCACCTCCATGTCGCGGCGGAACTGCTGGGCGGCGGCCTTCGCCGCCTCGGGCGGGCGGCCGTCCGAAAGGGCGTTCCACGCCTCCAGCGGAAACTTCGCGTCGACGACGAGCGGCGGCTGGCCGTTCGGCATGCGGATCGTGCAGTCGGGCCTGACCCCGTTGGAAAGCTGTGCCTGGAACTGGTAGGCGCCCGCCGGCAGCGCGTCGGCGATGATCGTCTCCATGCGCGACTGGCCGAAGGCGCCGCGTGTCTGCTTGTTGGAGAGGATCGCCTGAAGGCCGACCACGTCCTTTGCCAGCGACTGGATGTTGGTCTGCGCCGTATCGATCACGGCGAGGCGCTCCTGCAGGCGGCGGAGGTTCTCGTGCGTCGCGCGGGTCTGCTCGGACATCGACTGGCCGAGCCGCTGCGTCAGCCCGTCGAGCCGGGCGTTGATCGCCTGGTTGGTCTCCGACTGCTTGGCGCCGAACACCTCGGCCATGGCGGCGACGCGGCCCTGCATCTCGGTCTGCGCCCTGAGGAGATCGGCAAAGCGCAATTCCGCCATCGCCGCGGCCTGCCGCTGCCGGGCATGGCTGCGCCGGGCCGAGAGGAGGCCGAAGACGGCGATAATGCCGGCCGCAAGCAATACGAAGGCCGGCAGCGGGCCGCCGAGCCGGTCGGGAAGGGAGGCGAGGAAGGCATCGGACGCGGGATCGATCATGCGGCGACCATAGCACGGATTGCGGCGAAAACCAGATCATAACGTGAACAAATCGCCGGCGAAACGGGGGAAGTCGATTGAAAGCGCCGGCAAAGCGCGCTAAGGAGGCGCATGACCATCAAGCCGCTGATTATCCTTCCCGATCCGATCCTTCGCCAGGCCTCGAAACCCATCGAGACCGTGGATGGCGAGGTCAAGAAGCTTGCCGCCGACATGCTGGAGACGATGTACGACGCGCCGGGCATCGGCCTTGCCGCCATCCAGATCGGCGTGCCGCGCCGCATGCTGGTGCTCGACGTGTCCAAGGAAGGCGACGACAAGACGCCGCTCGTCTTCATCAACCCGGAGATCGTCTCGTCCTCCGACGAGCGCTCGGTCTACGAGGAAGGCTGCCTTTCGATCCCGGATTACTATGCCGAGGTCGAGCGTCCGGCGAAGATCAAGGTCAGGCATCTCGACGCCGAAGGCCGGGAGCAGGTGACGGAGGCCGACGGCCTGCTCGCGACCTGCCTCCAGCACGAGATCGACCATCTGAACGGCATCCTGTTCATCGACCATATTTCCAAGCTGAAGCGCGAAATGGTGATCCGCAAGTTCACCAAGGCGGCGAAGCTGCGCGGCAGCAAGGCGCTCTGAGGGGCCGCTGCCGCTTTCCAGATAACGGAGGCTGACCGATGGCCCTTCGCATCATCTTCATGGGCACGCCGGCCTTCTCCGTCCCGACGCTGACGGCGCTTGCCGACGCCGGCCACGAGATCGTCGCCGTCTATTCGCAGCCGCCGCGCCCGGCCGGCCGCCGCGGCCTCGAACTGGTGAAATCCCCTGTCCATCAGGAAGCGGAACGGCGCGGCATCCCCGTCTTCACGCCCGTCAATTTCCGCGCCGGGGAAGACCGGGAGGCCTTCCGTGCACTGAAGGCCGACGTCGCCGTCGTCGTCGCCTACGGCCTTCTCCTGCCGGAGGCGATCCTCACCGGCACGCGGCTCGGCTGCTATAACGGCCATGCCTCGCTGCTGCCGCGCTGGCGCGGTGCCGCGCCCATCCAGCGGGCGATCATGGCGGGTGATAGCGAGACTGGCATGATGGTCATGAAGATGGACAAGGGCCTCGACACCGGCCCCGTCGCGCTCACCCGTCGCGTGGCGATCCCGGAAGAGATGACGGCGGGCGAATTGCACGACGCGCTGATGGAAGCCGGCGGCACGCTGATGGCCGAGGCGATGGCCAAGCTGGAGGCGGGCGACCTGCCGCTGACGCCGCAGGCTGAAGAGGGCGTCGTCTATGCCGCCAAGATCGACAAGGCCGAGACCCGCATCGATTTCTCCCGGCCCGCACGGGACGTCCACAACCATATCCGCGGCCTCTCGCCCGCGCCGGGCGCCTGGTTCGAGCTTCACGCCGCCGGCAAGGCCGAGCGTGTGAAGGTGCTGGCGAGCGAGCGCGCCGATGGCGCGGCACCGGCCGGCACCGTGCTCGACGACCGCCTGACGGTCGCCTGCGGCGAGGGCGCCGTGCGGCTCCTGCGCTTGCAGAAGGCCGGCGGCAAGGCGCTCGATGCGGCCGATTTCCTGCGCGGCACGCCGGTTGCGGCCGGCGCGGTCCTTTCCTGATGCCGCGCTATCGCCTGCTGATCGAATATGACGGCACGCCCTATGTCGGCTGGCAGCGGCAGGAGAACGGCCCTTCCGTGCAGGGCGCCATCGAGGCGGCGATCCTGTCGCTGACGGGCGAGACCGTCTCGATCCGCGGCGCGGGGCGCACGGATTCCGGCGTCCACGCCATGGGGCAGGTCGCCCATGCCGACCTGTCGCGGCAATGGAAGGAACACACGCTCCGCAACGCCCTCAACGCGCATCTCGGCATGGCGGGAGAGCGGGTCGCCATTCTCGACGCGGCCGAGGTGCCGGAGGATTTCGACGCGCGCTTCTCCGCGAAGAAGCGGCACTATCTTTATCGCATCATCTCGCGCAAGGCGCCGCTGGCGCTGGAGGCGAACCGCGCATGGTTCGTCGCCCGGGACCTCGACCACGAGGCGATGCATGCGGCAGGGCAGATGCTGGTCGGCAGGCACGATTTCACCACGTTCCGCGCCGCCCAGTGCCAGGCGAACAGCCCCGTGCGCACCATCGACCGGCTGGACGTGACGCGCAGCGGCGACCTCATCGAGATCCGCGTCTCGGCGCAGAGCTTCCTGCACAACCAGATCCGCTCCTTCGCCGGCACGCTGAAGCTGACGGGCGAGGGCAAGTGGTCGGTGGACGATGTGCGCGCGGCGCTGGAAGCGCGCGACCGCAAGGCCTGCGGCCCCGTCGCCCCGCCGGACGGCCTTTATTTCCACGCCGTCGACTACTGAGAAAACGTCAGCCCGGCAGCGTGCCGAGGAGGCGCTGCAATTCCTGCCCGACGATCATCGGCGGCAGCACGAAGAGCGCCGTGATGGCGGCGGAGAGCAGCGTCTGCTTGCCGAGGCACATCCATAGAAGGCGGAATTGCAGCATCACGCTCGCGCCGAAGACGGCATAGAGCAGGAGCCCTGCGAAGGGCGCCGTAGCGGGCAGGATCAGCGAGAGCGCGAAGGGGAGCGCCGCGGCATAGGTGAAGGGCACGGAAATCCAGTTGCTCGCCGTCAGCAGGACGAGAAGATGCTTGCCGTAGCCGAGCACCGGCGCGAGCGCGGTGACGAGCGCGAGCGGCAACAGCCAGCCGAGCACGTCGATCACCAGCAGCTTGACCAGGAACACGGGGCCGGCGGCGGTGCCGGCCGGCATGCCGGCGATATAATAGAGCCGCCAGGAGGCCCAGATGACGGCGAAGGCCGGCAGGCACCAGACGAAGGACCAGAAGGAGCGGGCAAGCCCGCGCGGCGTCAGGTCCAGCCAGCCGAAGCCCTCCTGCTTCTGGCGCACGAGCAGGTAGACGCCGTTGATATAGTGCAGGACCTCGTCAAGCCACGGCATCGCCGAACCAGCGCGCGATGAAGGTCTCGTAGATCACGGTGAGCGTCTCGAGGTCGGCCACCGCCACCCGCTCGTCCACCATGTGCATGGTCTGGCCGACAAGGCCGAATTCCACCACCGGGCAATAATCCTTAATGAAGCGCGCGTCGGACGTGCCGCCGGTCGTCGACAGCTTCGGGGCAAGGCCGGTGACGGCCTCGACGGCGCCCGAAAGCGAGGAGATCAGCTGGTTGTTGCGCGTGAGGAAGACATGGCTCGGCCGCTCGGCCCACTTGATGTCGTAGCGCACGGGTGCGCGGCCGGGCCGCAGCTTCCCGTCGCGCGCGGCGGCATCGAGCCGGCGGACGATCTCGGCCATCACGGTCTCGGCCGTCCAGGTGTCGTTGAAGCGGATGTTGAAGCTGGCGCTCGCCTTGCCGGGCACGACATTGGTGGCCGGATTGCCGATGTCGATGGTCGTCACTTCGAGGTTCGACGGCTGGAAATTCTCCGTGCCGGCGTCGAAGGGCGGATGCATCAATGCGTCCGTCAGCGCGATCACGCCGCGCACGGCATTGTCGGCAAGGTGCGGATAGGCGGCGTGGCCCTGCACGCCGTGAACGGTGATGGCGCCCGAGACGGAGCCGCGCCGGCCGATCTTGATCATGTCGCCGAGCCGGTCCGGGTTGGTCGGCTCGCCGACGAGGCAGGCGTCCCAGCGCTCCCCGCGCGCGGCCGCCCATTCGAGCAGCTTGACCGTGCCGTTGACGGCCGGGCCTTCCTCGTCGCCGGTGATGAGGAAGGAAATGGAGCCCTTCGGCGGGCCGTGCCGCTCGATATGCCGCGCGACGGCGGCGACGAAGCAGGCGATGCCGCCCTTCATGTCCACCGCGCCGCGGCCGAACATCTCGCCGCCGGTGATCTCCGCGCCGAAGGGCGCATGCGTCCAGGCCGCCTCGTCGCCGACGGGCACGACGTCCGTATGGCCGGCGAACATCAGGTGCGGGCCTTCCGTGCCGATGCGGGCATAGAGGTTCTCGATGTCGGGCATGCCGGGTTCGCTGGCGACCATGCGCTCCACCGTGAAGCCGAGCGGTTCGAGCATGGCGGCAAGCGCCGTCAGCGCGCCGCCTTCGGCGGGCGTCACGGAGGGGCAGCGGATGAGCGTTGCGAGATTGGCGATGGGATCGGAAGAGGTCATGGATACGGGGATCGCGGCGTAAGGGACGGGAGAATCGAGGTGTAGCCGATCCCCGATGGCCTGTCACGCCGGGGAGGGGCCGGCGTCAGTCCTTCGCCCGGTCGGCAAGGCGCCCGTGGTCGTTGGGCCCTCCCGTTCCCGGCCAGAACAGCAGGGCGAGAAGCGCGAGGATGGAGACGACGGGAAAGAAGAGGCAGGCGACCAGCAGCGTCGGCAGGTTCATGTCGTGCAGCCGCTTGATCGACAGCATCAGGCAGGAGACCGTCGAGACGAGGCCGGTGCCGAGGAAGACGAAGGCCCAGAGAAGGAAGGACGGATCCTCCTTCGGCACGATCATGATGCGGGTGAACGCGGCCGACAGCAGCATCAGCCAGAAAGCCCAGCCGAGCGCGAAGGGCGCCCGGCTCAGGCGGCCGGACCAGCCGAAGAAGAGCCAGGCGATATCCGGCCCGCGCTCTTCGCCGGCTGCCGCCATGTCAGTCGCGCAGCAGTTCGTTGATGCCGGTCTTCGAACGGGTCTGCGCGTCGACGCGCTTGACGATGACCGCGCAGTAGAGGCTGGGGGCCGGAAGGCCGTTCGGCATGGTCTTGTCGGACGGCATGGAGCCGGCGACGACGACGGAATAGGGCGGCACTTCGCCATAGGTCACTTCGCCGGTGGCGCGGTCGACGATCTTGGTCGACTTGCCGATGAAGACGCCCATGCCGAGCACGGAGCCCTCGCGCACGATGCAGCCTTCCACGACTTCCGAGCGGGCGCCGATGAAGCAGTTGTCCTCGATGATCGTCGGGCCGGCCTGCATCGGCTCCAAGACGCCGCCGATGCCGACGCCGCCGGAAAGGTGCACATGCTTGCCGATCTGCGCGCAGGAGCCGACCGTCGCCCAGGTGTCGACCATCGTGCCCTCGCCGACATAGGCGCCGAGATTGACGAAGGAGGGCATCAGGATGGCGTTGGGCGCGATATAGGCCGAGCGGCGCACCACGCAGTTCGGCACGGCGCGGAAGCCGGCCTTCTCGAACTCGTTGACGCTCCAGCCGTCGAACTTGGAGGGCACCTTGTCCCACCAGGAAGACTCGCCGGGGCCGCCCTTGGCGATCTCCATCGGGTTGAGGCGGAAGGAGAGGAGAACGGCCTTCTTGAGCCACTGGTTGACCGTCCAGTTGCCGTCCTCGCCGCGCTCGGCCACGCGGGCCTTGCCGCTGTCGAGCAGGTTCAGCGCGCTCTCCACCGCGTCGCGCACTTCCCCGCGCGTTCCGGTATTGACGCTGTCGCGTTCCTCGAAGGCGCGGTCGATGGTGGCGGACAAGGCGGACAACTGGGACGTGGTCATCGGAATTCCTTAAACTTCGAGGCTTATTTTCGATTGTCGGGATGCCGGAAGGTCGATTTCATCAATCGGAAAGATGCTCTAGAGCAAGTGCCGGGAAAGATGAAGCCCCTTTCCGGCAGATACTGTCGCACGGGCGAAATGGTAATCCCGCGGGGCAGGAAAGCAGGCCAGAAGGCAGGAAGTGACATGGCAAGACTGAAGAAGAAGAATCTGCGCCGCAAGGACGGCGTCTGGGATCCGCTCGCCGACAGCGCGCAGGACAAGCACCGCGCCGCCGTCGTGCCGCAGACGCCGCAATCGGCAAATCCCGCCTATCGGCTTGCCTATGCCGACGACGATTTCCTCTGCCGCGAGGAGCTGCGCCCGGTGCGCCTCCAGCTCGAATTGCTGAAGGTCGAGATGATGCTGGCCGAGCGCGGCATCAAGTCCACCGTCGTCATGTTCGGCGGCGCGCGCATCCCCGCTCCCGGCCAGGAGGCCTGGGCGGCACGCAACGAGACGCAGCGCATGAACCTGGAGGCCGCCTCGGTCTACTACGAGGAGGCGCGCAAGTTCGCGCGCATGTGCTCGGAAAAGTCGGCCGAGCTCGACTTCAAGGAATATGTCGTCGTCACCGGCGGCGGGCCGGGCGTCATGGAGGCGGGCAATCGTGGGGCGGCCGATGTCGGCGCGCCGTCGATCGGCCTCAACATCGTGCTGCCGCACGAGCAGGCGCCGAACTCATATGTGACGCCGGAGCTCAGCTTCAACTTCCACTATTTCGCGATCCGCAAGATGCATTTCCTGCTGCGCGCCAAGGCCGTGACGGTGTTCCCGGGCGGCTTCGGCACGCTGGACGAGCTGTTCGAGACGGTGACGCTGATGCAGACCGGCCGCATGGCGCTGGTGCCGCTCATCCTGTTCGGCAGGGAATTCTGGCACAAGATCATCGATTTCGAGGCGCTGGCCGCCTTCGGCACCATCGCGCCTGGCGACGTGGAGCTGATGCAGTTCGTCGAAACGGCGGACGAGGCCTGGGACATCATCGTGAAGTTCTACGAGAACCTGGAGGCCGAGCACGCGGCGGCCGCGGCGCACGGGTAAGGCACAAAAAACGCCCCGGCAGGACCGGGGCGTCTGCGTTGCCGGCATCACTTCTTGTGGTGGCGGCCCATTTCGTCGAGAGTGATGAAGCCGTCGCCGTTGCGGTCGCGCTTCTGGAACATGGCCGCCGCTGCGGTTTCCATCTCGGCCTTGGTCAGGATGCCGTTCCTGTCGGCGTCGGCGCGCTCGAACATGCGGCCGCCCATGCGGTCGATCCGGGCATCCCGCAGCGCCTTGCGGGCGGCGTCCCTTGCCTCGCCGTCGGTGGCCTTCACTTCACGGAACGCCTTGCGGGCATCGCGGAAGGCTTCACGCTTCGCGTCGACCTCCGCCTTCGTCACCTCGCCGTTCCCGTCGGCATCGAGCCGCTGGAAGGTCTGCGTGGCGCGGGCCAGCATCTCGTCCTTCGAGATCTTGCCGTCCTTGTCGGTGTCGAGGCGCTTCAGCATCCCTTCGGCGCGCTTCTCGCCATGCTTGCCGTGATGCCATTTGCCCTTGCCGGCATCGGCCGCGTCGATGGCGCCGTCCTTGTTGCTGTCGCGGCGCTCGAACATCTTCTCGGCGTTCGCCAGCACCTCGGCCTGCGAGAGCGTGCCGCTCTTGTCCGTATCGGTGCGGTCGAACATCTTGCCAGCGCCCGGCAGCCAGTAGGGACCGCCGGCGCGCAGCGCCTCGCGGGCCTTGTCCTTGTCGGCCTCGGCCGCATCGCGAACGGCCTTGCGGGCCTCCTTGAAGGCGGCGTGGCGCGCCTTGATCTCCTCCCTGGAGACCGCGCCGTTGCCGTCCGCGTCGAAGGCCTTGAAGGCGGCGGAGGCATTGGCCTTGACCTCGTCGAGCGAGACCTTGCCGTTCTTGTCGGCATCGAGCCGTTCGATCATCGCGCCGTGGCGGTGATGATGCCTGCCTTCGCCCTTGGCGGCGAAAGCCGGGACGGCGGCGCCCGAGAAAATGAGGCCGGCGGCGACGGCGCCGAGAAGAAGTTCCTTTTTAGCCATGGTCGTTCCTTTCCATCATTGTCCCTTTGAGGGGCAGGATAGAGGGAACGCCGGCCGGCACCAGTTACAAATTGGTAATTCAACCTTTTGACAGGAAAGGGATTTTTCCGTGTCGGGATTGTGTCCGCTAGAGCAGCGCGTTGAGGAAGGCGGTGAGGTTCGACGTGGCATAGTCGATATGCTCGTCGCTCTCTGCGCGCTTTTCCCACGCGTCGGTGAACTCGTGATGCTCGTCCTGCGGCACGAGGAGGACGGTCTTCATGCCGAGCGTCTTCGGCACGACGAGGTTGCGCGGCAGGTCCTCGAACATGACGGCATGCTGCGTGTCGACCCGGTGGAGAGCCATGAACTTGTCGTAGGTCGTGCCCGCGGGCTTGGGCACATAGTCGGCCGCCACGATGTCGAAGACGTCGTCGAAATGGTGGAAGATGCCGAGCGCCTTGGCCGCCATCTCGGCATGCTTGACGCTGCCGTTGGTGAAGATGAACTTGCGGCCGGGCAGCGCCTGGATCGCCTCGCCGAGCGACAGGTCGGGCGAAAGCACGCCGTAGTCGATCGCATGGGCCTTTTCGAGGAAGTCGACGGGATCGATGTGGTGATGGATCATCAGCCCCTTCAGCGTGGTGCCGTGATCGAAGTAATATTGCTTCTGCAGCGCGCGCGCGTCCTCGCGCGAGAGGCCGAGAAGGGCCGCGACATAAGCCGTCATGTTCTTGTCGATCTGGGCGAAGAGATCGACATGGTGCGGGTAGAGCGTATTGTCGAGGTCGAAGACCCAGTCGCGCACGCTTGCGAAATCGGCTTTGTTCGGAAGTTCGGTCATGGCCGTCTTATGGCACGGGCGCCCTGCGAGGGAAACGGAATTTTCCGTGCCGGCATCGCCGGGCGATGGATTTGCGACCGGCCCCGTGCTAGCGGGCAGGCATGGAAATCTGGGTTCTCATCACCATCGCCGCGGCCTTCCTGCAGAATGTCCGCTCCGCCATGCAGAAACACCTGAAGGGCCGCATGGGCACGACGGGCGCCACCTTCGTGCGCTTCGGCTTCGGCGTGCCCTTCGCGCTTTCCTACATGGCGATCCTCGCCTTCGTGCTGGACCGGCCGATGCCGGTGCCCGGAGCAGCCTTCTTCTTCTGGGCCGTCGTCGGCGGGCTCTCGCAGATCGCCGCGACCTTCCTGCTCGTCCACCTCTTCTCCTTCCGCAACTTCGCGGTGGGGACGGCCTATTCGCGCACCGAGCCGGCGCAGGCGGCGCTGTTCGCGCTGGTCTTCCTCGGCGAGAGGGCTTCGCCCGGAACGCTCGTCGCGATCGCCATCTCCGTCGCGGGCGTCATGATCATCTCGGTCGCCCGCAGCGTCGTGTCGCCGCGCACGCTCTTCACCTCGCTCCTCACCCGCACGGCGGGAACGGGCCTTCTGTCCGGAACCTTCTTCGGCATTTCGGCCGTCGCCTACCGGTCCGCCTCGCTGGCGCTCGCCCCGACGCTGCCGGCGCCGGACTACATGGTGCAGGCGAGCTATACGCTGGCCTTCGTGATCGTGCTCCAGACGCTGGTCATGCTCGGCTGGATCCTGATGCGCGAGCGTGTGGAACTGCCGCGCATAGCAAGTGCCTGGCGGCCGGCGCTGGTGGTCGGCTTCGTCGGCGCGACGGCCTCCTTCGGCTGGTTCATGGCCATGACGCTCCAGCAGGCGGCAGTGGTGAAGGCGCTGGCGCAGGTGGAAATGCTCTTCACCTTCGCCTCCACCGTCTTCATCTTCAAGGAGCGCATCAACCGGCTGGAGATCGCCGGCTGCGCGCTCATCGTCGTCGGCGTGCTGGCCCTCATCGCCTACGGCTGACGTGCCTTACGGCACGATCAGCGTGCCGGCGCCGTGCTCGGTGAAGATTTCGAGCAGCACGGAATGGGCGGTCTTGCCGTTGAGGATGACGACGCCCTGAACGCCCGCCTTGATGGCGTCGATGCAGGTCTCGACCTTGGGGATCATGCCGCCGGAGATCGTGCCGTCCTTGATGAGCGCGCGGGCCTCGGCGACCGAAAGCTCCTTGATGAGCTTGCCGTTCTTGTCGAGGACGCCCGGAACGTCGGTGAGGAAGAGCAGGCGCGTGGCGCTCAGCGCCCCGGCGATGGCGCCGGCGAAGGTGTCGGCGTTGATGTTGTAGGTATGGCCGTCGCGGCCCGGCGCCACCGGCGCGATGACCGGGATCATCTCGGACTTGGCGAGCAGGTCGATGAGGGTCCGGTCGACCTCCACCACCTCGCCGACGAAGCCGAGGTCGAGGATGCGCTCGATATTGCTGTCCGGATCGACGACGGTCTTCCTGGCCTTTTCGGCGAAGACCATGTTGCCGTCCTTGCCGCACAGGCCGATCGCCCATTCGCCCGTCTGGTTGATGAGCGCGACGATCTCCTTGTTGATCGAGCCGGCCAGCACCATCTCGACGATCTCGACCGTCTTCTGGTCGGTGACGCGAAGGCCCCCCTCGAATTTCGATTCGATGCCCATCTTGGTCAGCATTGCGCCGATCTGCGGGCCGCCGCCATGCACGACGATGGGGTTGACGCCGGACTGCTTGAGAAGCGCGATGTCGCTGGCGAAGGCCTTGCCCAGTTCCGGATTGCCCATGGCATGGCCGCCGTATTTCACCACGATGGTCTTGTTCTCGTAGCGCTGCATGTAGGGCAGGGCCTGCGCGAGAAGGCGGGCTTGGGTTTCGCTTTCGGTTAGGGACATGGCGGCCTCGTGGAAATTCGTGCGGGCCTGTTTAACGCATGTTTCGTGACGATGGAATGATCCGCCGGCCACAATCGAAGAAACGGTTGGGCGCCGGATCGGTGGCGCGCGGCGCCGATGGGCGCTATGATGGGCCGCCGTGCGCATCGACCCCGTGCAAAGCCGCATCGGCATCCTTATATAGGTAGCGTGAGCCCTCGCATGGGCATTGTCCAACCGGGAAAGTGCATGAGCCGATGACGGCGTCCGACCGAGAGATGAGGCAACCCTGCTGCGACGAGGTGATCGCCGGCGAATATGTGCTGGGCGTCCTTTCCGAGGCGGAGCGGCTGAAGGTCGAGGCGCGGCTTGCCAAGGACCGCCCGTTCGCCGCCATGGTCAGCCGCTGGGCGGAGAACCTCTCGATATCCGGCGAAGACGAGGCGCTGCACCTGCCGCCGGGCGCCCGGTCCTTCTTCGACAGGCCGCTTCCCCGCGCAACGCCGTGCGACGTCGTCTTTTCCGGCAGGGTCTCGGGCGGCTGCTGGCATTCGCTGGCGCTCTGGCGGGCCTTGGCGCTCGCCTCGCTTGCCGTCGCGGCCGGCCTTGCCCTTTCCGTCAGTACGCTGCTTGCGCCCCGCTCGGGCAGCGGGCGGCTCGTCGCCAACCTCGCCGGCGCCGGCACGGCGGTCGGCCTTGTCGCGCGCTATGACGAGGCGCGCGGTGCGCTGCATGTGACGCCCGTCGCCGGCGGCGCCGGCAAGAAGAAGTCTCTGGAGGTCTGGCTGAACGAGAAGGGCAAGGCGCCCGTCTCGCTCGGCGTGCTGCCGCAGACGGGCGAAGGCGAGCTGGCGGTGCCGGCGGCGCTGCGCGACCGCCTCGTCGAGGGCGCGGTGCTGTCCGTCAGCCTCGAGCCCATGGGCGGCGCGCCGGCCGGCAGCGTCAGCGGGCCGGTCATCGCCTCGGGCGCGGCGCGCGCCGAGACGATCAGCGCGCGATTGCCGTGAGGATCGCGCCGCGCAATTCCTCGAGCCCGCGGCTCTTTTCCGACGAGGTCGCAAGCACTTCCGGATAGGCGGCGGGGCGCTTGACGATCTTCAGCCGGGTTTCCTCGATGAGCCGCGGCACGCCGGCATCCTTGATCTTGTCCGTCTTCGTCAGCACGATCTGGTAGGAGACCGCCGCCTTGTCGAGCAGGGCGAAGACCTCCTCGTCGTTCTTCTTGATGCCGTGGCGGCTGTCGATCAGCACGTAGACGCGCTTCAGCGTCGAGCGGCCGCGCAGGTAGTCGAAGACGAGCTTCGTCCAGGCGTCCACCTGTTCCTTCGGCGCCTGGGCATAGCCGTATCCGGGCATGTCGACGAGCGCCATCGGCGGAAGGTCGCCTTCCGCGCCGGAAAAGCCGTCCGGCACGAAATAGTTGAGTTCCTGCGTGCGGCCCGGCGTGTTCGAGGTGCGGGCAAGGCCCTTGTGGCCGACGAGCGCGTTGATCAGCGACGACTTCCCCACATTCGAGCGGCCGGCGAAGGCGATTTCCGGCGGGCCTTCCGGCGGCAGGAATTTCATGGCCGGCACGCCGCGGATGAAGATCCACGGCCGGCCGAACAGCGGCTTGTCGCCCGGTATCGTCTCGGTCATTGCGTCCTGCCTTCGTTGTCAGGCCCTTCGCTTCCGGGTTTTGGCCGGGAAAGTCAAGCGCGCCGCTGCCGCCAGAGCTCGGCGCCGAGGTAGAGAAGCAGCGCCGCAAGCACGATGGCGCCGCCGAGGACGGTGCGCGCGCCGGGGATCTCGCCGTGGAAGATCGCCGCCCAGAGCGGTGCCAGCACGGGCTCGGCCGTGCCGAGGAGCGCGGCGAGCGCAGAGGGGACGAGCCGCGCGCCGGTGACGAAGAGCGCAAGGCCGAGGCCGAAATTGAGCGCGCCGAAGATGACGAGCACGAAGAGCTCCTGGCCCGTGACGGCAAAGCCGGATGCCTGGATCGCCGCCACGGTGCCTGCGATCACCGTGCCGAGGAAGACGGCGGGCGTCATGCGCACATGGGCGAAGCGCCGGGTGATGATCGTCGCGGCGGCGAAGACGAAGGCGATCAGCATGGCGAGCGCGTCGCCGACCATCGAGACGCGCCCGCCGAGCGATTCCGAGACCATGATGGCGACGCCGCCGATCACCGCGGCGATGGCGAGCCAGGTCTGGCCGGAAATCCTCTCGCGAAAGAGCAGCCAGGCCATCAGCGCGGCGATCAGCGGCACGCCGGCCTGGATCAGCACCACGTTGGCGACGGTCGTATAGGCGAGCGCCAGGATGAAGGAGGTGGAGGCGGTGGCGAAGCAGGCGCCGACGGCGATCCCGGCAAGCCCCATGCCGGCGAAGAGGCGCACCGTGCCGCGCGGCCCGTCGCGTAGCAGCATGAAGCCGAGCAGGAAGAGGGCGGCGAAGAGCGAGCGCCAGAAGACGACCGTCCAGCCGTCCTCGATGGAAAGGAAGCGCGCCAGCGTGCCGCCGAAGCTCCAGACGACGGCGGAGCCGAGCACGAGGGCCGCGCCGTAGCCCTGCCCCCGGCTGTCCGGAAGGGTGGGCGTGGCCGGAAGCGTGGAAGCGGACATGGGGCGCTCGGAAAACGGAGTTGGCGCAGCATGCCATCCGCAGGTCCCCGCCGCTTCCGCGCCAGCGACGGGCCGATGTCGCAAAAGAAAACCCCGGCGCAGGGCCGGGGTTCTCTATCCTGTCCGGCGAAGCGTCAGGATGGCTTGGGTTTCTTGCCGAAGAGGTTCTTCAGGTTGTTGAAGAGCTCGATCTTCACGCCGTGGCGCTTCATGATGACCGCCTGCTGGGTGATCGAGAGCGTGTTGTTCCAGGCCCAGTAGATCACGAGGCCGGCCGGGAAGGCCGCCAGCATGAAGGTGAAGACGATCGGCATCCAGGTGAAGATCATCGCCTGGGTCGGGTCTGGCGGCGTCGGGTTCATGCGCATCTGCAGGAACATGGTGACGCCCATGATGAGCGGCCAGACGCCGATCATCAGGAAGTGTGGCACGTCGTAGGGCAGGAGGCCAAAGAGGTTGAAGAGCGACGTCGGGTCGGGCGCGGAAAGGTCGCGGATCCAGCCGAAGAACGGCGCATGGCGCATCTCGATCGTGACGTAGATGACCTTGTAGAGCGCGAAGAACACGGGGACCTGGAGAAGGACCGGCCAGCAGCCCGCGATGGGGTTGATCTTCTCCTCCTTGTAGAGCTGCATCATCGCCTGCTGCAGCCCCATGCGGTCGTCGCCGAACTTGGCCTTCAGCTCCTCCATCTTCGGCTGCACCTTCTTCATGTTCGCCATGGAGGCGTACTGCTTGCTGGCAAGCGGGAAGAAGAGGGCCTTGACGACGATCGTGGTGATGAGGATCGCGATGCCGAAATTGCCGAAATAGCGGAAGAAGAAGTCCATAAGCTGGAACATCGGCTTGGTGAAGAACCAGAACCAGCCCCAGTCGATCATCAGGTCGAAATGCGGGATGGAATAGGAGGTCTTGTACTGGTCGATGATCGGCACTTCCTTGGCGCCGCCGAAGAACAGGTTCTTGACGTCGGTCGTCTGGCCCGGGGCGAGCGTGATGTCGTCCTGGCGGTAGTCCGCCTGGTAGCGCGGCCGTCCGTCCTGGAAGTAGGAGAAGCGCGTCTCGTAGGGGCTCGTCTGCGGCGGCACGAGCGCGGTCGCCCAATACTTGTCGGTGATGCCGAGCCAGCCGCCGGTCGCCTTGCCGGGCGCGACGGTCGTTTCCTTCTCGGTGTCCTTGTACTTGACTTCCTGCAGGCCGAGGTCGCCGAGCACGCCGATGAAGCCTTCGTGCAGCACGTAGGTGGTGGGATCGGTCGACTTGAAGAAGCGTGTGGAACGGCCGTAGGGCGACAGCGCGATCGCCGTCTGCGAACGGTTCTCGATGCTGTCGTCGATCGTGAACATGTAGTGCTCGTCGACCGAGATCGTGCGGGTGAAGGTGACGCCCTTGTCGTTGGTGTAGGTGAGCTTGACCGGCGTCGTCTGCGTGAGCTTGCCGGTGCCTTCCTGCGTCCAGACGGTCTGCGGGCCGGGAACCTGGCCGGCTTCCTCGTTGCCGACATAGCCGAGCTCGGCGAAGTAGCCGTGCTCGGTCTCGGCGGGGCTCAGCAGCGTGATGATCGGGCTCGTCTTGTCGACGGTCTCATGGAAGCCCTTCAGCTTCAGGTCGTCGAAGCGGGCGCCCGTCAGGTTGATGGAGCCGGCAAGCGAGGGCGTGTCGATCTCGACGCGGGCGGACTTGGCAAGCGCGGCCTCGCGCGTCTCGGTCGCCGCGCCGGCGCCGGCCGGCAGCGTGCCGCTCGCCGTGCCCGTCGTCGTGGTGGTGGTCGTGGTCGCCGTGTCGCCGGCGGCGGTCGTCGTCTGCTGCGTCTGTGCGGCCTGCTGGGCCTCCAGCGCGGCGCGATCCTTCTCCAGCTTGGGGTTCACGTAGAGGAACTGCCAGGCGATGAGGATCAGCACGGAAAGCGCGATCGCCACGAAGTAATTGCGGTTTTTTTCCATCATTCTTTCCCGGGAGCAGCAGGGCGCTGCTGCTGCTTCTGTTTGCTACCTGCCGCGATCCTGTCGTTGAGACCGGCTACCAGCTTGTCGAAGGACGCGCCGAGCACGTCCCGTCTGGCGACAACCACATAGTCGTGTCCGGGCTGCATTGCAAACCCGGCCGACAGCCGCACCGCCTCTTTCAGGCGCCGGCGCATGCGATTGCGTTCCACGGCGTTGCCGTGCTTCTTGGTGACGGTGAAGCCGACGCGGGGCGGTTCCTCCGGCATCTGCCGGTCGCGCACTTCGAGAAGGAACAGCGGTCCCTTGCGCCTCTCGCCCTCGCGCACGAAAAGAAACTGCGGACGGCTTTTCAGCCGTCCGACAGCAGGTTTTTCAACAGGTTTGGTCATTTGCCCGCCGCCTCTGTTCGGGCAAGCCGGCCTTAGGCCGACAGACGCGCGCGGCCGCGGGCGCGGCGTGCGGAAAGAACCTTGCGGCCGCCCTTCGTTGCCATGCGGGCGCGGAAGCCGTGGCGGCGCTTGCGGACGAGTTTGGAAGGCTGGTAGGTACGCTTCGTCATTTATTTAATACCGCGGTGTGCGGCCCTTCTTGGGTTTGCGTTTAAGCAAGAGCGTTGAAAGTCCGGCATAGCCCTGCCTTCGCGGGGAAGGCGGGCTTTCCGGACGTGCGCGGCTTATAAGGGCAAAGACGGCCGAAAGTCAATCGCACCCGCCCCCACGCGCCCGCCGCCGTCACAATCGTTAACGCGCCCGCGCGCCGCGCGCCCGCCGCTGCCGGGCGGGGCCAATACCTGCTTCACGTAAGGTAAGGACAAGACCTTGAATTTCTACGGGTTCTGCCGGGCGAGGAAAATTAGAGAAAAAGCATATGCTTGGCCGCGTCACGAACCTGTCAAAATCTAATTAACTTTTAGCATTTACCTTTCTACCCGAAGGCGAATGGCCGGGCCGTTTCGCCACCTCTTTCCTGCCTTTGGAGTGCGACGTGAAGATACGCGGCAAGATTTACCTCATCGTGGGCGTCATGGGCCTCATTTCCGTCCTCATCGGCGGCATCGCCGTCCATGTGGTCTCGGAATACAGCGAGAAGCTGCGCCTTTACGAGAATGCCGCGGACCGCGCCTTCCTCGGCGAGCACCTCAACCGGCAGGTCACGGCCGTGGTCATGGAAGCGCGCGGGGTCTATGCCTCCAAGGACACCGAGGGCGCCGCCAAGTTCGCCGAAGGCATCGGCAAGGAGCTCGACGGCATCGACCGCACGCTGAACGAATGGCGTCCGCTCGTGCCGGAAGCGCAGAAGGCCGCCTTCGACGCCGTCGTCGCCCGCGCCGCCGAATTCCGCACCTTCCGTGCGGAGACCGCGCGTCTCGGCACGGAGGTTTCCCCGGCCGCCGCCAACGAACAGGGCAACAACGAGGGCAACCGCGCCAACCGCAAGGCCTTCCAGAAGGAGATCGATGCCGTCGTGGCGACGGACAACGAGAACCTGACGGCGATCCGGGCGGACGTCGCCGCCTTCGAGACGACGATGCTGATGCTGGTGCTCGGCACGATCGGCGCCGGCCTCGTGCTCGGCGGCGGCATTGCCTTCTACATCGCCACCAACGAACTCAGCCGCCCGATCCGGAACGTCACCGACACGATGAAGCGGCTTGCCGGCGGCGATCTCGATACGGAAGTGCCCTATGCCGGCCGCAAGGACGAGATCGGCGAGATGGCCGAGGCCGTCGCCGTCTTCCGCCAGAACGCCATCACCGTGCGCGACCTCAATGCCCAGGAGCAGATCCTGCGCGAGAAGAGCGCGGACCTGCAGTCCTCCATCGCGACCGTCGTGCATGCCGCCGCCGCCGGCGATTTCTCCTCGCGCATTGCCAAGGACTACCAGAACGAAGACCTCAACCGCTTCGCCCGTTCCGTCAACGAGCTCGTCGCCGGCGTCGAGGAAGGCATTGCCGAAACCCGCCGCGTGATCGGCGCGCTCGCCGAGGGCGACCTGACGCAGACCATGGACGGCAACTTCCGCGGCGCCTTCGCCGAATTGCAGCAGAACGTCAACACGACGCTCGCCACGCTCCAGCGCACGATGCGCGAGGTGCGCGCCTCGACGGATGCGATCAACGCCAATTCCGGCGAGCTGCGCACCGCCTCCGACGACCTATCCAAGCGCACCGAGCAGCAGGCCGCCGCCCTCGAGGAGACCTCCGCCGCGCTGGAGGAGATCACCGCCGCCGTCAAGAACTCGACGGAACGGGCGAACGAGGCGAGCGTCATGGTGGGCGAGGCGACGCAGAGCGCCACCCAGTCCGGCGCCATCGTGCGCAACGCCATCGACGCCATGGGCCGCATCGAGCAGGCGTCCAGCGAGATCAGCCAAATCATCTCGGTGATCGACGAGATCGCCTTCCAGACGAACCTTCTCGCGCTGAACGCCGGCGTGGAAGCGGCGCGTGCCGGGGAAGCCGGCAAGGGCTTCGCCGTCGTCGCCCAGGAAGTGCGCGAGCTCGCCCAGCGTGCCGCCAGCGCCGCCAAGGACATCAAGGGCCTCATCACCAAGTCGGGCAGCGAGGTCTCGGTCGGCGTCAAGTACGTGCAGGAGACGGGGGCGGCGCTTTCCGACATCGAAGGCCGCGTCGTCACCATCAACGACCGCATCCATGCGATCGCCACGGCCGCGCGCGAGCAGGCGACGGGCCTCCAGGAAATCAGCACCGCCATCAACCAGATGGACCAGGTGACCCAGCACAACGCGGCGATGGTCGAGGAGACCTCGGCGGCCACCCACAAGCTGAAGGGCGAGGCCGACGGGCTTGCCGATCTCGTCGCGCGCTTCCGCACCGGCGAGGCCGTCCAGCGCGTCGCGGCCGTGCGGGCGGAAACCCGCCCGGTCGAATCGCCCGCCCGCCGCATGATGGGCAATGTCGCCCGCGCCTTCGGCGGCGGCGGTTCCGCCGCGGCGGCACAGGAGAACTGGGAAGAATTCTGAGAAGAGCCGGCATTCCCGGATCTGGCGCGGCGGTCGGAGGACCGCCGCGTTCTCGTTTTGCCTAGCTTTTTGCGGGCGCGTTGGAAAATTTGCCGCAATCTCCTATAATTGGCTGTCGGCTGTGGCCGAGGGCGCCCGCGGCCGGGCGCCGCGATGCGGCATGTCCGGGAGTTGAACGATGATGGACAGAGACGCGACGCCGTCCTTGACCGAGACGCCGGTGCCGGCGGTCGGTTTCCTGTCCGGCCTTTCGGGCAAGCTGCTGCTGCTCACCGCCGTCTTCGTGATGATCGCCGAAGTGCTGATCTTCGTGCCCTCGGTCGCGAACATGCGGCTGATGTGGCTGCGCGACCGGCTGAACACGGCCGCCGCCGCCAGCGTCGTCATCGAGGGCCTTCCCGACCAGGAGCTGCCGCGCCCGGTGCAGGAGGAAACGCTGCTGGCAACCGGCACGAAGGCGATCGTGCTGAAGAAGGCCGACGCCTCGCGCATGGTCGCCGCCGTCGACATGCCGCCGAGCGTCGATGCGCAATACGACCTTTCCGACGTCTCGCTGCCCACCTCGATCTACGATGCCTTCGACACGCTGCTCTTCGGCGGCGAGCGCGTCATCCGCGTCTACGGCCCGGTCGGCGAGACGACGACGCGCATCGAACTGCTGCTCGACGAAGGTCCGCTCCGGCGCGCCATGCTGCGCTATGCGCGCAACATCTTCATCATCTCCATGGTCATCTCGCTGATCACCGCAAGCCCGATCTTCTTCGCGCTCAACCGGCTGCTGATCCGCCCCATCCGCGGCATGACCGCCAATATCCGGCAATTCGCCGCCGACCCGTCCAATCCGGCGCGCGTGCTGGAGCCTTCGGGCGGGCGCGACGAGATCGCCGTCGCCGGCGTCCACCTCGCCGCCATGCAGCAGACGCTGCAGCGCACGCTGAAGGAACAGAAGAACCTCGCCGATCTCGGCCTTGCCGTCTCCAAGATCAACCACGACATGCGCAACATCCTCTCCTCGGCCCAGTTGATGTCCGACCGCCTGTCGGATGTCGACGACCCGGTGGTCAAGCGCGTCGCGCCGAAGCTCCTGCGCAGCATCGACCGGGCGGTGGGCTATACCAACGAGGTGCTGTCCTACGGGCGCATGCGCGAGCCCGAGCCGCGCCGCCGGTTCGTCGCCCTCCATCCGCTGGTGCAGGAGGTCTCCGAGGTGCTGTCGCTCGATGCGCGCGGCGATATCGCCTTCGTCGCGCAGATCGAGCCGGGGCTGGAGGTCGACGCCGACGGCGAGCAGCTCTTCCGCGTCATCCACAATCTCTGCCGCAATGCCGTCGAGGCGCTCACGCAGGATCCCGGCATCGAGCGGCGCACCGTGCTGGTGAGCGGGCTTCGCACCGGCAGCGTCGTCTCCATCGCCATCGAGGACAATGGCCCCGGCATGCCGGAAAAGGCGCGGGAAAACCTCTTCGCCGCCTTCCGCGGCTCGGTGCGCTCCGGCGGCACGGGCCTCGGCCTTGCCATCGCCCGCGAGCTGGTGCTTGCCCATGGCGGCACGATCGCGCTGGTGGAGAAGGCGACGCCCGGCACGCTCTTCCGCATCGAGCTGCCCGACCGTCCCGTCCCGCTCGACGCCTTCCGCCACCGCGCCTGACCGTCCGGCTTCATGACGGCGCGATGAAAAAAGTGCACTTTTTCTCCGAAAGGCGCTTGCAATAACCCCGCGCACCCTTTAGAGAACCGCCTCGCAGCCGGGCACAACGCCCGCCACTGCCAGCGCACCCGTAGCTCAGCTGGATAGAGCACCAGACTACGAATCTGGGGGTCAGGAGTTCGAATCTCTTCGGGTGCGCCATTTCATTTTCCCAAAGCAAATCGGTTTTGCAGGCGCAATCATCTTAGCTTGATGAGCCGGGTTTCGTCCGGCTATAGCTGCCAGGTGATGGACTGGATTTTCATCGGCTGCGGCGGGCCGCAGAGGGCCTTGGCGACGATTATGCCTGCCGATGCGGGCAGGTGGAGTTCGAAGCGGCCGAAGCCGCCGTCGGCGCCGTCCCGGTCGGCGGGCAGGATCTTCATGTTTCTCACGTCCGGCGTGCCGGCTTTTTCGCGGATGGCCGCAAGGTCCGCGGCGCGTTCCGCATAGGGCCGGTCGAGGGCGACGTTTTCCAGGAAGATCGTGTCGGCGAGGGCGTCGTCCCAGCCGTCCGCGACGAGGCGGCAGAGGCCGGCGGCGAGCGTGCGCACGGCCGCGGGCGGCTCGACGGCCGAGGGCTCGTTGTCGAGGGCGGCTTCGAGCAGGCGTTCGAGGGCGGCGGTGACGGGGATCCAGGCGCCCGAATAGGTGGCGTTCTCGAAAGCGAGCACGCCGAGGCCGGTCTGCGGATGCCAGCGCATGTGCGCGCTGAAGCCGGGATAGCCGCCGGAATGGCTGACGATCGCGCCGAACCGCGCGTCGTGCTCGATGTTGAGGCCGTAGCCGTAGCCCCTCAGGCGCAAATCCTCGCCGGGGCCGGGCGTCATGACGCAGTGGATATGCTGCATCTCGCGCCGGCTGGCGGCGGAGAGGGGGCCGTCTTCCGCAGCGTCCGGCCGGAAGGCTTCGGAAAGCCAGTTCGCCCAGCGCACGAGGTCTCCCGTCGTCGTGACGGCGCCGCCGATGGCGGAGAAGGCGCCGGGCCCGGTGAAGGGGAGGGGCTGCCAGCCGGCCTCCGTCTGGCGGAAGCCCATCGCCATCCTGCCTGCCGGGACGGCGGCCGGATCGAAGCCCGTCTCCTCGAGGCCGAGCGGCTGGAGGAGGTTTTCGGTGACGAAGGCGGGATAGGACTTGCCGCCGACCTCCTCGATGACCCGGCCGAGCAGCGCATAGCCGAGATTGGAATATTCGAAGCGCGTTCCCGGCACGGCGGCAAAGCGCACGCCCGCGCGCAGCACCGCGTCGAAGGCGGCGGCGCTCAGCGATTCCTGTCGGTCCGCCCAGGGGTCGTCGGTCGGAAGCCCGCCGGACATGGAAAGGAGCATGCGCAGCGTCGGGGCCTCGGGCCTGCCGGCCGGCAGCGTGGGGGTGAGCGCCGGGACGTAGCGCGTCACCGGCTCGTCGAGCGAGAGCCGTCCCCGGTCGCGCAGCAGGAGTATGGCCGCGGCGGTGAAGCTCTTGGTGCAGGAGGCGATGCGGAACCGGGCGCCGGAGCCGGGCGGATCGCCCGCTGCGCCGGCATCGCCGAAGCCGCCCTCATGTACCGTTCCCGTCGCGTCGAAGAGGGTAAAGCGGGTCGCCGGCGCCGCCTTCCCGGTGACGCGGTCCTTGAAGATGCCGGCGATATTCGCGGCAAGCGCGTCCGGCTGCGGGAGGTCGTCGAAGCGTTTCATGAGGCATCCTTCGGCCGGCGGGACGGTGCGGCGGCTTGCAGATATAGCTGCGTCGCGGCGCAACGGGAATCGCTTTCCGTAAGGCGCGCCTGCCTGAAAACCGGGGCCTTCACCGCGTCGAGCAGAAAAATCGCGCGCGGTTTCATTTTGACGGTTTACAATAGTAATACAATATGATGTTTTAGCCGCGCTGCTGAGGAGCAGCTTTCTTTGGGAGGATATCATGAAGTTCAAACTAGCACTTGCCAGTGCAACGATCCTTGCTGCCTCGATGTTCAGCGCCGCATCCGCCGCCGATCTCACCGTCGGCTTTTCGCAGATCGGGTCTGAATCCGGCTGGCGCGCCGCCGAGACCACGCTGACCAAGCAGCAGGCCGAAGAGCGCGGCATCGACCTGAAGTTCGCCGATGCACAGCAGAAGCAGGAAAACCAGATCAAGGCGCTGCGCTCGTTCATCGCGCAGGGCGTCGACGCCATCCTGATGGCGCCGGTCGTCGCCACGGGCTGGGACGAAGTGCTTCAGGAAGCCAAGGATGCCGACATTCCGGTCATCCTGCTCGACCGCAAGGTCGATGCGTCGGACGACCTCTACCTGACCGCCGTCACCTCCGACACCGTTCACGAAGGCAAGGTTGCCGGCCAGTGGCTGGTCGATACGGTCGCCGGCAAGCCGTGCAACGTCGTCGAACTGCAGGGCACGACCGGCTCCTCGCCGGCCATCGACCGCAAGAAGGGCTTCGAGGAAGCCATTGCCGGCCACGACAACCTGAAGATCGTCCGCAGCCAGACCGGCGACTTCACCCGCACCAAGGGCAAGGAAGTCATGGAAAGCTTCCTGAAGGCGGAAGACGGCGGCAAGAACATCTGTGCGCTCTACGCCCACAACGACGACATGGCCGTCGGCGCCATCCAGGCGATCAAGGAAGCCGGCCTCAAGCCGGGCAAGGATATCCTCGTCGTCTCCATCGACTCGGTTCCGGATATCTTCCAGGCGATGGCCGCCGGCGAAGCGAACGCCACGGTCGAACTGACGCCGAACATGGCCGGCCCCGCCTTCGACGCGCTCGAAGCCTACCGCAAGGACGGCAAGGTTCCGCCGAAGTGGATCCAGACGGAATCCAAGCTCTACACCCAGGCCGACGACCCGATGAAGGTCTACGAAGCCAAGAAGGGCCTCGGCTACTGATCTCTCCCGGGACCTTGCGGCCGGTTCGTGATCGGGCGCAAGGTATCCACCTGACACGCCGCTCTCCTTGCGAGGGCGGCGTGCGGCAATCGTCACACGGGTGGGGATCATGCAGCCGGTGAATTCCTATGTTCTTTCGGCGACGGGGATCGACAAGATCTTCCCGGGCGCCAGGGCGCTGAACGGCGTCGATTTCTCCCTGCGGCGCGGCGAGGTGCATGCCCTGCTCGGCGAGAACGGCGCGGGCAAGTCGACACTCGTCAAATGCCTCACCGGCGCCTACCGGCGCGACGGCGGGCGCATCCTGCTCGACGGCGCGGATATCGATCCGCAGAGCACGCTGGAGGCACAGAACCTCGGCATCGGCACGGTCTACCAGGAGGTGAACCTGCTGCCGAACCTGACGGTCGCCGAAAACCTCTTCCTCGGCCGCCAGCCGAAGCGCTTCGGCCTTATCGATACGCGCGAGATGAATCGGCGCGCCCGGGCGCTGCTTGCCGAATACGAACTCGACATCGACGTCACCGCCGAGCTTGCCGCCTATTCCGTGGCCGTGCAGCAGGTCGTCGCCATCGCCCGCGCGGTCGATCTTTCCGGCAAGGTGCTGATCCTCGACGAACCGACCGCCAGCCTCGACGCGCATGAAGTGGCCATGCTCTTCCGCATCGTGCGACGCCTTCGCGAGCGCAGCCTCGGCATCGTCTTCATCACCCATTTCCTGGAGCAGGTCTACGACCTCTCCGACCGCATCACCGTGCTGCGCAACGGCCAGCTCGTCGGCACGCGCGAGACGGCGGACCTGCCGCGCCGCGACCTGATCGCCATGATGCTCGGCCGCGAGCTGGTCGAGGAGGTGGCGACGGAGCACGCCGCCAAGGCGGCGGACGGCGAGGTGCGCTTCCGCTTCCGCGGCTTCGGCCGCAAGGGCCATATCGAGCCCTTCGACCTCGACGTGCGCGCCGGCGAGGTGGTCGGCATTGCCGGCCTGCTCGGCTCGGGGCGCACCGAGACGGCGGAAATCCTCTTCGGCGCCGAGCGCGCCGACAGCGGCACGGCGGAAACGTCCGGCCGGGGGCTCGACCTGTCCTCGCCGCGCGCGGCGATCCGCGAGAAATTCGGCTTCTGCCCGGAAGACCGCAAGGTCGACGGCATCGTCGGCGACCTTTCCGTGCGCGAGAACATCGCGCTCGCCCTACAGGCCCGGCGCGGCTGGGCGCGGCCGATCAGCCGTGCCGAGCAGGACCGGCTCGCCGACCAGTACATCAAGGCGCTCGACATCCGCACCTCGGATCGCGAGAAGCCGATCAAGCTGCTGTCCGGCGGCAACCAGCAGAAGGCGATCCTCGCCCGCTGGCTGGCCACGAACCCGGATTTCCTCATCCTCGACGAGCCGACGCGCGGCATCGATGTCGGCGCGCATGCGGAGATCATCCGCCTCATCGAATCCCTCTGCGAGAAAGGCATGTCGCTGATCGTCATCTCCTCGGAACTGGAAGAACTGGTCGCCTATTCGCACCGCGTCATCGTGCTGCGCGACCGGGCGCATGTGGCCGAACTCGTCGGCGAAGAGGTCACCACGGCCGGCATCGTCGAGGCGATCGCGGCCTCGGCCTCGGCCGGGAGGGCGGACGCATGACATCGACCCTGAAGGCCTACGCCGTCCGCCTCTTCCCGCAGGTCGCCGCGCTCGTCGTCATCCTCCTGATGGTCTCGTTCGCCTTTCCCGATTTCTTCCGGCTCGAGATGCAGAACGGGCGCCTCTACGGCAGCCTGATCGATATCCTCAACCGCGGCGCGCCCGTGGCGCTGCTCGCCATCGGCATGACCGTGGTGATCGCCACCAAGGGCATCGACCTTTCGGTCGGCGCCGTCATGGCGATCTGCGGGGCGGTCGCCGCCGCCTGCATCACCTCCGGCTACGGGCTGGTCGGAACGCTGCTCGTCACGCTCGGCACGGGCATCCTGTGCGGCCTGTGGAACGGCGTCCTCGTCGCCGTGCTGGATATCCAGCCGATCATCGCCACGCTCGTGCTGATGGTCGCCGGCCGCGGCATCGCGCAGCTCATCACGGAAGGGGCGATCCTCACCTTCAACGATCCGGGCCTCATCTTCATCGGCAGCGGCTCCCTGCTGGGCCTTCCCATGCCGGTCGTCATCTGGCTCGTCTTCGGCCTCGTCGTTTCGCTCGTCGTGCGCCGCACGGCGCTCGGCATGCTCATCGAGGCGCTCGGCGTCAACCGGCGCGCCTCCATGCTGTCGGGCGTTTCGACCGGGGTACTGCTGATCGCCGCCTATGTGCTGTGCGGCCTGTGCGCGGCCATCGCCGGCATCATCGCGGCCGCCGACATCCGCGGGGCCGACGCCAACAATGCCGGGCTCTGGCTCGAACTCGACGCGATCCTGGCGGTCGTCGTCGGCGGCAATTCGCTGCTCGGCGGGCGCTTCTCCATCGCCGCCTCGCTGCTCGGCGCGCTCATCATCCAGTCGGTCAACACGGGCATCCTGCTGTCGGGCTTCCCGCCGGAATTCAACCTCATCATCAAGGCGGCGATCATCGTCCTGATCCTTGTCATCCAGTCGCCGCGCGCGCAGTCGGCCTTCGTCTTCCTGTCCCGCTCGCAAGGGGCAGCGCCGGCCAAGACGGAAGAGGAAGCGAAATGAACCCGCGCTATTTTCCGCTCGCCGCCACCATCGCGATCTTCATCGTCGCCTATGCCGTCTGCATCGGCCAGTATCCCAACATGCTGTCGACGCGGGTCATCGGCAATCTCCTGACGGACAACGCCTTCCTCGGCATCGCGGCGGTCGGCATGACCTTCGTGATCCTGTCGGGCGGCATCGACCTTTCCATCGGCGCGGTCATCGCCTTCACCGGCGTCTTCCTCGCCGTGCTTCTGGAAAAGACGTCCATCCACCCGCTCGTCGCCTTCGCGCTGGCGCTCGCCATCACCACGGCCTTCGGCGCGCTGATGGGGGCGATCATCCATCACCTCGAAATGCCACCCTTCATCGTCACGCTCGCCGGCATGTTCCTGGCGCGCGGCATGGCCTTCGTGCTGTCGATCGATTCGATCCCGATCAAGCATCCGTTCTACGCCACGCTGAAGGGCATCTACTACAAGCTGCCGGGCGGCGGGCGCATCACCTTCATCGGCGGGCTGATGCTCGTCGTCTTCGCGGCCGGGATCCTGATCGCCCACCGCACCCGCTTCGGCGCCAATGTCTATGCGCTCGGCGGCGGCGCGCCGACGGCCCGGCTGATGGGCGTTCCGATCGGCCGCACGACGATCCTCATCTACGCCCTCTCCGGCTTCCTTGCAGGTCTCTCCGGCATCGTCTTCTCGCTCTACACCTCCGCCGGCTATTCGCTGGCGACGGTGGGCGTGGAGCTCGACGCCATCGCCGCGGTGGTCATCGGCGGCACGCTGCTGACGGGGGGCTCCGGCTTCGTTGCAGGCACGCTGGTCGGCATCCTCATCCAGGGGCTCATCCAGACCTACATCACCTTCGACGGCTCGCTGTCGAGCTGGTGGACGAAGATCCTCATCGGCCTCCTGCTCTTCGCCTTCATCCTCCTGCAGAAGGGGCTTATCCACCTCACGGACCGGCGGAGGCGACATGCCTGACGCGGTCCGGGACTAGGGAGGTCGGCCGGTGCGCAGGAAGGGCCTGATCGAAACGATGATGAGCGGAACGGGGGCGCGCACCAGCCATTCGCAGGTCGTCCACGAACTCGGCAAGGCCATCGTTTCCGGCGAATTCCCGGTCGGTGCGACGCTTCCGGGCGACCAGGAACTGGAGGCGCGCTTCGGCGTCTCCCGCACCGTCCTGCGCGAAGCGATGAAGACGCTCGCCGCCAAGGGCCTCGTCGTGCCGCGCGCCCGCATCGGCACCCGCGTGACGCCGAAGGACCAGTGGAACCTCTTCGACAGCGATATCCTCACCTGGCATTTCGCCGTGGGCGTCGACCAGGGCTTCCTGCTGCATTTGAGCGAAATCCGCCTCGGCTTCGAGCCGCAGGCCGCCGCGCTCGCCGCCCGCCATGCGGGCGAAGCGGATATCAACCAGATGATGCTGCTCGCCGTCGCCATGGGCGATCCGGACCATACGGCCGAGACGCTGGCGCTCGCGGACCTGCGCTTCCACCTCGCCGTCATGGAGGCCTCGCGCAATCCCTTCATGCGCACCGTCGGCAGCCTGATCGAGGCGGCGCTCGCCGGCGTCTTCAAGCTGAGCTCGCCGGCGGCCGACCGCGGCAAGATCGGCGACGTGGCGGCAAGCCACATGCGCATCGTCGAGGAGATCCGCCGCCGCGACGAGGAGGGTGCCCGCCGCGCCATGGAAAACGTCATCCGCGTCGGCCGCGCCCGCATGACCGATACGGCGTGACCGATATGCCACGCGGGCCCGCCAATCTTTTCCCTCGCCTTCAAAACCCGCCGCCGCTCGGCTAAGCAGGAAGAAACGGGTTAGCGGAAGGACGCGGGCCATGACGAACCGCCGGATGCCGCGCGTATTGCGTCGCGTGATCTTCGCCGGGCTGCTGGCGCTGGCCGGATGTGCCGGCCGGCCGGAAGGCGTGCTGGTGCCGAGCGGCAAGGTGGCGCCGGGCGTTTCCACCGTCGACCTGCTCGTGGCGACGACGCGCGCGCCCTCGCGCGTGCCGGGCGTCCTCTTCTCCGGCGAGCGCGGCTCGGACATCGAGTTGCGCGAGATCGTCGTTTCCATTCCGCCGGACGGCAAGCGCAAGGTCGGGCAGGTTCAATGGCCCTCCAAGCTGCCGGCCGATCCGGAGAAGGATTTTGCGACCGTCAGCGTCGAGCCGCTCGATGCGGCAAGGGCCGGGCGGGTCTGGCTCGACCGCAACCTGCCGAAGAGCCGGCGCGTGCTCGTCTTCGTCCACGGCTTCAACAACCGCTACGAGGACGCGGTCTACCGTTTTGCGCAGATCGTGCACGATTCCAAGACGGACGCGGCGCCGGTGATCTTCACCTGGCCCTCGCGCGCCAGCATCTTCGATTATTCCTACGACAAGGAAAGCACCAACTATTCGCGCGATGCGCTGGAGGAACTGCTGCGGGCGGTCGTCGCCAAGCCGGAGGTGGGCGAGGTCACCGTCATGGCCCATTCGATGGGGACGTGGCTTGCGGTCGAGACCTTGCGGCAGATGGCGATCCGCGACGGGCGCGTGCCGAAGAAGATCCAGCAGGTCATCCTCGCCTCGCCCGATCTCGATGTCGACGTCTTCGGCCAGCAGCTTCGCGCCATCGGCGAGCCGCGGCCGCATTTCACCCTGTTCGTCTCGCGTGACGACCGGGCGCTGACCCTCTCGCGGCGCATTTCCGGCAATGTCGACCGGCTCGGCCAGATCAACCCGGCCGAGGAGCCCTATCGCAGCATGCTGGAAAAGCAGGGCATCACCGTGCTCGACCTGACGGCGCTCAAATCCGGCGACCGGCTGAACCACGGCAAGTTCGCCGAGAGCCCCGAAGTGGTGCGTCTCATCGGCAACCGCCTGATCGACGGGCAGACGGTGACGGATTCCGAGGTGGGCCTCGGCGAGCGGCTCGGCGCCGTCGCGCTCGGCACGGCCCAGACGGTCGGCAGCGCCGCAAGCATCGTCGTCTCCACGCCCATCGCCGTCTTCGATCCGGTGACGCGCAAGAACTACGACGACCAGTGGCGGCGCCTCGGCAATTCCGTCGAGGATACGACCGTCACCGCCGTCGGCCAGTAAAAAGGCGGCCCTGAGGGGCCGCCTTGCTGTTGCCTGCCGGTCCGGCGATCTTACCGGACCCAGAGCACCTGCCGCGTGCCGCGGTCGACGAGGACCGGGCGCTGGTCGACATAGATGTAGCCGTAGTTCGGGTTTTCCGGCACTTCGACGATCTGTACCGTGTCGGGAACCGTCACGCCGGCCTCGACCGGGCCTTCCAGCACGACGGGCTCGACGGGATGGCGCTCGACATAGGTGATGGTCGCTTCCGGAATGTCGGACGAGACGCTGGCCGTCGTGCCCATGTCGGGCGCGTAGATCACCTGGCGGCTGTCGGCCCGCACGATCACCGGGCGGTTGTCGACATACACATAGGCAAGGTCCGGATGGTCCGGGATCGGCGTCAGCGCGACGGTGTCGTCGAAGCGGGTATCGACGCTCACGGGGCCTTCCAGCACCACGGGCGGCGTCGGGTTGTCCATCACATAGACGCGGGCATCCTCGGGAACGGCGGCTTCCGCGCCGATGGCAGCGCCGGCGACGCCGCCGACGATGGCGCCGACCGGACCGCCGATGACGGCACCGGCCGCCGCGCCCGCAGCCCCGCCGGCTGCGCCGCCGAAGGCTTCCTTGTCGCGGTCGTCGGCATGGGCCGCGGTGGCGCCGATAAGGGCAAGGGCCGCGCCGGCGATGAGAATCTTACGCATGTTCTTCTCCTTCGAACGTTGGGTTTGCCACCCCTTCGGCGGAGAGAACGTAAGATGCCGGCCTCGGTTCCCGCAGAACGCGGACGGACCTTCACGATGTATGACGCCCGTTAATCCCGTCTCAGGCGATGGCCGGGTCGCGCCGGGCGATCTCGTAGTCCTCGTTGTGCACCTGAAGTCCCTCTTCCGTCACCACGACGATGCCGTAGGCGCCCGGCTCGTCCACCGAGAGCGAGGCGTTGGGCATGTCGAAGGGCATCGGCTGCTGGTGCACCGGGCTCTTGAAGATCGAGAAGGGGATGCCGCGATGCGAGCCGCCGATCGTGCGGTGCACATGGCCGGCGAAGATATGGCGCACATTGCCGTGCCTCAGCACGAGATCGTAGAAGGCGTCCTCGTTGCCGAGGCGGATCGCATCCATGCCGGTAAAGCCCGTCCTGTGCGGCGGGTGATGCATGAAGAGAAGGACCGGCAGTCCGTTCGCCGTCGCCAGCGCCCGCTCGAGCCAGGCGAGGCGCTTTTCGCAGAGATAGCCGGCATGGCTCATCGGATAGTCGTAGGGCGGGGCGAACAGCGTATCGAGCAGCACCGCGCGGCAATCGGCAAAGTCGATGACCTGCTGCACGAAGCCGTCCTCATCCGGCGCGACATGGGAAAAGGTCTCCAGGAAGCGCTCGCGGTAGTCGTGGTTGCCGATGGTGATGGCAGCGGGCGGCACGAGAAGGGAAAGGAGGTCGCGCAGGCGCTCGTAGGACAGCGTGTCGGCGCGGTGCGTCAGGTCCCCGGTGATGATCACCCGGTCGGCATCGGCATGATAGCGGTTGACGTGCTCTATGCCGGCGAGCAGCCTCTTGCAGGGATCGAGGCCGATGATCGTCGTGCCCTCGGGCACCATATGCAGGTCGGTGAAGACGATGAGCTTGGTCATGGAAGGGTCTCTCGGGCGGGATGCCTCCGCCGGCCGGCGGATGCCTTTTCGTAGCGCGCCAATGGGCCGCATGAAAAGCTGTTGGAACCGTGTCCGATCTGATATATCAGAGGACGGAAAGCCGGACGGCCGGCGCGAACGGAGCGATACGACATGAGATGGAAGCGCACGATCCAGTTGCTGGACGTTCATTGCGAGGGCGAGATCGGCAAGGTGGCGATCGGCGGCGTGCCGAAGATCCCCGGCAACACCATCGCCGAGCAGCTCAACCACATCAACACGGTGGACGACAGCCTGCGCCGCTTCCTGTGCCTCGAGCCGCGCGCGGCCGCGACCGGCTCGGTGAACCTCCTCGTGCCGGCCAAGCGGCCCGAGGCGGATGCCGGCTTCATCATCCTCCAGGCCGACCAGGCCCATGCCTCCTCCGGCTCCAACTCGATCTGCGTCACCACGGCGCTCCTCGAATCGGGCATCGTCGAGATGAAGGAGCCGGAAACGGTCGTCGTGCTCGACACGGCCGCCGGCCTCGTCAAGGCGACGGCGACCTGCCGCGACGGGCGCTGCGAGAAGGTCAAGCTCACCATGGTGCCCTCCTTCGTCGAGGCGCTGGACGTGGAGATCGACACGCCCCACTGGGGCCGCGTGCGCTTCGACATCTCCTATGGCGGCATCTTCTATGCGCTGGTCGACGTCGACCAGATCGGCACGAAGATTGAGAAGGCCAATGCCCGCGCGCTGGTCGATGCCGGCATGGCGCTGAAGGACCTCATCAACAAATCGATGACGATCGTGCACCCGGAAATCCCGGAAATCAGCGGCGTCGCCTATGTCATGTTCCGCGACCGCGACCCGGACGGCCTCGTGCGTACCGCCACGACCATGTGGCCGGGCCGCGTCGACCGCTCGCCCTGCGGCACCGGCAACTCCGCCAACCTTGCGACGCTCCACGCGCGCGGCCTCGCCAAGGTCGGCGACACGTTCCGCTCGCGCTCGATCATCGGCTCGGAGTTCGAAGTGGGGCTTGCCGGCGAAACCACGGTCGCCGGCCGCAAGGCGATCATCCCCACCATCACCGGCCGCGGCTGGACCTTCGGCCTGCACCAGATCGCGCTCGACCCGAGCGACCCGCTGGCGAACGGCTTTGCCATGACGGACACCTGGGGCCCGCAGGCCGGTGAGATCCGCTGACCTGTTCCGCGGGGAACAGCGGCGGGAGGAGGCGTGGCGCATAGAATGTTCGGAAGACGGGCACGCGATTGACGCGCGGGCCTGCCTGGGGTCCAATCCGTTTCCGGCCCGTTCCGCGAAAGGCGCGACGATGCGAACGCTCGATGCTCTCCAGCCGCTCTTCCTCAGCCGCAGGCTGTTCGTTGCGGGCGGCGTGCTCGCCCTGACGGGCCTCGGCATCGGCGCGTCCCGCGCCAATGCCGTCATCGGCAAGGCCGTCGAGGTCACCGGCGAGGTCACCCGCCGACAGGCGGAGCGCCGCGAAGGCCTGAAGGCCGGCGCAAACCTGATGGACCACGATTTCGTCGCGACGGGCCGGGAGAGCTTTGCCGAACTTGCCCTCGGCGACGACACGAGCCTCCTCCTCGGCAGCGAGACGGAACTTCTCATCGACAGCTTCATCGCCGGGCAGGGCGGCATCATCGAGCTCGGCATGGGCCAGATGGTCTTCGACCGGCCGGAAGGCCTTGCCAAGATCGACCTTTCCATGCGTACGGCCTTCGGCATGATCGGCGTGCGCGGCACGAAATTCTTCGCCGGTCCCAATCGCGGTGTCTTCGCCGTCTTCGTCGAGCACGGCCGCGTTTCGGTCACCGGCGGCGGCGTGACAAGGGAGGTCGGCCGCGGCGAGGGCGTGGAGATCAGGACGCCGGGCGCGGCCCCCGGCGTCGTCACGCAATGGGGCAAGGCCCGCATCCGCGAGGCCTATGCCAGCGTCGGCCTGCACTAATCCAGCGTGAAAAGCTCCATCGTGCCGAAGCCGCGGATTTCGTGGCTGCCGATGGCGCGGAGCGCCCGGGCCGTCTCTTCTGCGGCACGTGGGCCGATGCAGATCTGCGTTCCAAGGAACTTGTTGGCATCCTGAAGCCGGGCGGCAAGGTTCACCGCGTCGCCGTGCGCCGTATAGTCGAGCTTGCCGCCGGCGCCGACTTCCCCCAGCACGGCCATGCCGGTTTCCACGCCGATGCGCGTGCGGCCGAAATCCTTGTCGCGGAAAAGGGGGCGGCGGCGCATCTCCTCGGTGAGCGTACGGATTTCGCCAGCGCAGGCAATCGCCCTGTCGACATGCCGGTCGAGGTCGTCCGGCGCGTTGAAGAGCGCATGGACGGCATCGCCCACCACCTTGTCCACCATGCCGCCGTGCCTTGCGACCAGCGCGTTCACCTCGGAAAAGTAGATGTCGAGCAGCTTGACGAGGTCGTGCGGGCCGATCTTCTGGGCGAGCGTGGAGAAGCCCTCGATATCGGTGAAGAGCGCCGTCACCTGCCGCTCCTCGCCGGCGACCCGCTCCATCTCCGGATTGTCGATGTAGCGCGAGACCACCGATTGCGGCAGGTATTGCGCAAAGCGCTGGCGCGCCGTCGCCTCGGCCCGGCGCACATGGGCATACTGCAGGAGCCCGGTCAGGAGTGCCGCGGTCGCGACGATGAGCGCGACGCCGGGCGCATCGGCAAGCAGCCCCGTGCGGATATAGAGCAGCACCGAGGCGGCGAAGACGAGGCAAATGAGACCGATGCCGGAAAGCGCCGCGCCGATGGGCCGCAGCCGGAAGGCCGCGAGGGCGGCGAGCGCGCCCATGGCGAAGGCGAAGCCCGCTTCGAGCGGCGGCAGGGCGGCACCGCGCATCGGGACGCGGTCGGATAGGATCGCGGTTGCGACATCGGCGTGGATCTGCACGGAGGGTTCGAGCGGCATGGAGGCGCTGGTCCTGAGCCCGCCGAGATTGGGCAGGCTGCTGCCGATCAGCACCACCTTGCCGGCGATCCTTTCCGCCGGCACGCTTCCTGCCACCACGTCGGCGGCCGAAAGGGTGCGCGCGCCGATCCCCGCCGCCCCGCTCGCCACGAAGCGCAGGCTCCCGTCCTCGTCGAGCCGGATGACCTGCGAATCCTGCCGGAGCCACGGTGGGTTGCCGCCGAGGATCGGCGTATGCGCCCCGGCCGCCAGCCGTGCGGCTTCGACGCCGAGCGTCGGATAGGCCGCATTGCCGAGGACGGCATAGGCCTGCACGCGGCGCACCACCGCATCCTCGTCGCCGACGAGGAAGGCGGCGGCAGCGGCCGCGGATTTCTCCTGTAGGAAGGCGCAGGAACTTTCCGTGCCGTCGATGAACCAGAGGTCCGGCGCGACGACCGGCCGTTGCAGGGCGAGCCTTGGAACGGGGCGCGGCGCGGCATCCGGCGTCTCGCCGATGAGGAAGCCGAGCACGGTCGGCACCCTGCCCATGGCTTCGGCGAGCGCAGCGTTCGCCGGCTCGTCGGGCCTGCAATCGGTGCTGAAGATGAAGTCGAAGGCGATGGCCGCCGGCTTTGCGGCGGCAAGCCTGTCGATCAGGTCGGCGGTCTGCGCCCGCGTCCATTCCTTCTCCGGCGCGCTCTGGAAGGCCTTTCGGTCGATATCGACGACGGCGATCCGGTCGCTCACCGGTGCCGGCATGGCCTGCGTGAGGGCGTCGAAATAGGTTTCCCGCTGCCGTTCCAGCGCGTCCCCGCCGAGAAGGAAGAGCGCCGCCGCGCCGGCAAGGCTTGCCACGAGGCCGGCGGCAAGGGGTCTTTGTCGCTTGGCGATCATGGCCGCCACGGCTAGCCGTCGTCCGGTTCGGCGATGTCCTGGAGCCGGCCGATATGGCAATGGACGATGCCGTCGCTACGGCGGATGGCGCCGGCCTCCTCCAGCGCGAGGATGGAGCGGTTGATCTTCGGCCGGCTGGCGCCGAGGATGCCGGCAATCTCGGTCTGGCTCAGCGGAAGCTGGAGATTGGCGCTCTCCGGCAGGTCCTCGCCGTGGATGGAGCGCAGCGTCGAAAGGAAGAAGCGCGCGACGCGGGCGTCGAGGTCGTAGAGCGCGATGGTCTCGAGCTGCTCCGTCGTCTCTCGCAGCTTGGTGCAGAGATAGTGGATGGTGGCGAGCGCGGCGGAAGGGTTGCGCGCCAGAAGATCGAGGAAATCCCGCTTGGCGATGACATAGCCTTCCGTCGCCACGGCCGCCGTCGCGTCCGCCGAGCGCGGCTGGCCGTCGAGGATCGCCATCTCGCCGAGCACGGCGCCGGGCTCGAGCTGGCGCAGCGACAGCTCCTTGCCCTGCGGCGTGAGGAGCGAGAGCTTGATACGGCCGGAGACGAGCGCGATGAGATAGGCGCCCTCGTCGCCGCGCTGGAAGATCACCGTGCCGGCCGGCCATTTGCGGTAGGCCGCGATGGACGCGACCTCATCGATCGTCTCTTTGCCGAAGCCCTCGAAAATCGGAAAGGATCGCCAGAACGCGGCACTCTTGTTGATCTCGTGCATATCCGGTTTCCCCCGGCCGCCGGCGGGCCGCCCGGCGGAAATCTTCCCCTAGCTGTTCGGCGCTTGCAACAGAAAAGAGCGGCACGGCATCGTTCACAAAAAGAGAACGATCTGTCGTCCGGACGCCAGTCTATCTTGACGATGGAAAGCCCGGTATTTCTCCGGCCAACGCAAACGCCTGCAACCAGGAGCCATCCATGTCCCAGAACGCCGTCATCCTTATCGGCCGCATCCTCCTCGCCCTCATGTTCCTCACGTCCGGCTTTCCCAAGCTCGTCGACCCGGCCGGCACGGCCGGCATGATCGCCGGCGCCGGCCTGCCGGCGGCCACCGCGCTCGCCTATCTCGCCGGCATCTTCGAGCTCGTCACCGGCCTCTTCATCCTCGTCGGCTTCCAGACGAAGATCACCGCATACCTTCTCGCCGTCTTCTGCGTCTTCACCGCCCTCGTCTTCCACAGCGGCGCGATCAACGTCCCGGATTTCCCGGAAGGCGCCAACGGCCTGCTGACCGTCTTCAACGGCCTGATGATGTGGAAGAACATCACCATTGCCGGCGGTTTCCTCATTCTCGCCGCCTTCGGCCCCGGTCTCATCTCCGTGGATGCCCGCCGCGCCGCCTGAGAGCGACGATACCGGTCTGATCCTCCAGAAACCCTTCCCGGCCCGCCGGGGAGGGTTTTTCGTTGCCGGGATGCTGGAAAGCCGCCGCTCTTGCTGCTATGCGCTCGACAAGACAGCCAGCGGGAGATGCCGATGTTTTCCAATTCCTTTCCGGACAAAGACGTGATGGCGGAGCTGATGGCCCGCATGCTGTGGGAGATCAAGGCGGTGCATTTCCGCCCCGAGGAGCCCTACAAGCTCGCCTCCGGCATGGCCTCCCCGGTCTATATGGATTGCCGCAAGCTGCTCTCCTATCCGCGCATCCGTTCGGCGATCATGGATTTCGCCGCCGCGACCATTACCCGCGAGGCCGGCTTCGAGCGCTTCGACGTCATCGCCGGCGGCGAGACGGCGGGCATTCCCTTCGCCGCGCTGCTGGCCGACCGGCTCGGCCTGCCGATGGTCTATGTGCGCAAGAAGCCGAAGGGCCACGGCCGCAACGCGCAGATCGAGGGCGTGATGGCCGAAGGCGCGCGCGTCCTCGTCATCGAGGACCTCGTGACGGTCGGCGGCTCGATGTTCACCTTCATCGACGCGATCCGCGCGGCCGGCGGCGTGGTCGATCACGGCATGGCGCTCTTCTATTACGGCATCTTCCAAGAGGCCGAGGCCCGCTATGCGAACGGCGGCGTCAGGCTGCACCATGTCGGCACCTGGCGCGACGTGCTCTCCGTCGCGCGGGCGGAAAAGCTCTTCGACGACGCGACGCTCGCCTCGGTCGGCGCCTTCTTCGATGCGCCGCTCGCCTGGTCCGCCGCCCATGGCGGCGTTGCCGAGCTGCCGACGTCGTAAAAGCCTCTGGCGCTTTTCGCCGTCATCGTTTAAATCGATTGAAAATCGATGGGGGAATGAAGATGATCCTGTGTTGTGGTGAAGCGCTGATCGACATGCTGCCGCGGACGACGACGCTCGGCGAGGATGCCTATGCGCCCTATGCCGGCGGGGCGATCTTCAACACGGCGATCGCGCTCGGCCGCCTCGGCGTGCCGACCGGCTTCTTCACCGGCCTCTCCGACGACATGATGGGCGACATATTGCGCAAGACGCTCGGCGAAAGCGGCGTCGACTACAGCTATTGCGCGACGCTCTCGCGCCCCACCACCGTCGCCTTCGTCAAGCTGGTCGACGGCCACGCGACCTATGCCTTCTACGACGAGGGCACGGCCGGCCGCATGATCACCGAGGCCGAACTGCCGGCGCTCGGCGCGGATTGCGAGGCCATCCATTTCGGCGCGATCAGCCTCATCCCGGAGCCCTGCGGCTCCACCTACGAGGCGCTCCTGAAGCGCGAGCACGAAACGCGCGTCATCTCGCTCGACCCGAACATCCGCCCCGGCTTCATCAAGGACAAGGATGCGCATATGGCGCGCATCCGCCGCATGGCCGCGATGGCGGACATCGTGAAGTTCTCCGACGAGGACCTTGCCTGGTTCGGCCTCGAGGGCGACGAGGATGCGCTTGCCCGCCACTGGCTGCATCACGGCGCAAGGCTCGTCGTCGTCACGCGCGGCGCGGAAGGCGCGGTCGGCTATACGGCGGACCACAAGGTCACGGTGCCGAGCGAGCGCGTGGCGGTGGTCGACACCGTCGGGGCCGGCGACACCTTCGATGCCGGCGTCCTTGCCTCGCTGAAGATGCAGAACCTCCTCACCAAGCAGCAGGTGGCGAAGCTCTCCGAAGAGCAGATCGCCAAGGCCCTCGCCCTCGGCGCCAGGGCCGCCGCCGTCACCGTCTCCCGCGCCGGCGCCAATCCGCCCTGGGCAAAGGAGATCAAGCTGGCGTAAGGCGCCCCTTCATCCGCCTGTCATCGCCGCATGGTCAAAGGGGCCATGCTCGACCAGACCGCCCCCGACTCGCTCCTTCCGGCCCGCCCCGACGGACGGGCGCCCGTCGTTCTCGTCGTCACGGATGCGTGGCGGCCGCAGCTCAACGGCGTGGTGCACACGCTGGAGGAGCTGGCGCGCTCGATGGCGGAGGAGGGGGTGGAGATCGTCTTCCTGACGCCGGAGAAGTTCGCGACGGTGCCGCTGCCGTCCTATCCGGAAATCCGCCTCGCAATCGCCTCCGCGCGGCAGGTGCTCGCTAAGATCGACGCGGTCGCGCCCGACTATATCCACATCGCCACCGAAGGGCCGCTCGGCCTTGCGGCGCGGCGCGCCTGCCTGCGGCGGCGCCTGCCCTTCACCACGGCCTACCACACGCGCTTTCCCGAGTTCATCCGTGCGCGCCTGCCCATCCCCGAAAGCTGGAGCTACTGGTGGCTGCGGCGCTTTCACAATGCCGGCGAGGGCATGACGGTGGCGACGCGCTCGCTCGGCGTGGAAATGGCCGCGCGCGGCTTTCGCCGCATCAAGCGCTGGTCGCGCGGGGTGGATACGACGCTGTTCGACCCGGCAAGGCGCCGCGACCTCGGCCTGCCAAGGCCTGTCTTCCTCAATGTCGGGCGCGTGGCGGTGGAGAAGAACCTGCCTGCCTTCCTCGGCCTCGACCTGCCCGGCAGCAAGGTCGTCGTCGGCGACGGGCCGGACCTTGCCGTGCTGCGCGAGCGCTATCCGGACGTGCATTTCCTCGGCCGCAGGACCGGCGAGGCGCTTGCCGCCCTCTATGCCTCGGCCGACGTCTTCGTCTTCCCGAGCCGCACCGACACTTTCGGCAATGTCATGCTGGAGGCGCTGGCGAGCGGCGTTCCCGTCGCCGCCTTTCCCGTCGCCGCGCCGCGCGACGTGCTCGGCGAGGCGGGCGTGCTGTCGGAGGATCTGCGCGAGGCGGCGCTCGCCGCGCTCGATATCCCGAAGGACGTCGCCCGGGGCCGCGCCATGGCTTATAGCTGGCGCGCCTGTGCGCGGGAATTCCTGGGCAATCTCGCCCGCGTGCCGCGCGATGCCTTCGCGGCACGCCGCCTCAGCCTGCGCTGAGGCCTATTTCGCCGCCTTCAGCAGCGCGGCGACGAGGCCGGCCGTCGAGGAATCGTGGCCGGCGGCGCTTTCCTTGCCTTCCACCACCGGCAGGAGGCCGGTCGCCAGCTCCTTGCCGAGCTCCACGCCCCACTGGTCGAAGGAGTTGATGTTGAAAAGCGCGCCCTCGACGAAGACGCGGTGCTCGTAGAGCGCGATCAGCCGGCCGAGTGCAAAGGGCGTCAGGCTGTCATAGACCATGGTGATCGACGGGCGGTTGCCGGAAAAGACCCGGTGCGGCGCGATCCTGTCGGCCTTCTTCGCGTCCATGCCCTTGGCGGTGAGCTGGGCTTTCGCTTCTTCGAGCGTGCGGCCCTTCATCAGCGCTTCCGACTGCGCCAGGCAATTGGCGATCAGCAGCTCGTGCTGGTGGCGAAGGGTCTTCTCGTGGCCGTTCGCCGCGATCATGAACTCGGTCGGGATGATCGACGTGCCCTGGTGGATGAGCTGGTAGAAGGCATGCTGGCCGTTGGTGCCGGGCTCGCCCCAGACGACCGGGCCGGTCTTGAACTCGACCGGCTCGGACCCCACCGTCACCGACTTGCCGTTCGATTCCATGTCGAGCTGCTGGAGATAGGCCGGGAAGCGCGACAGCCGCTGGTCGTAGGGCAGGATGGCGCGCGAGGGATAGTTCAGCACGTTGCGATGGTAGAAGCCGATGAGGCCGAGCAGCATCGGGATGTTCTGCCGGATCGGCGCGGTGCGGAAATGATTGTCGACGGCATGGCCGCCGGCAAGGAACTCGGCGAAGTTCTCCTTGCCGATGGCGATCATCAGCGGCAGGCCGATGGCCGACCAGATGGAGTAGCGCCCGCCGACCCAGTCCCAGAAGCCGAAGACGCGGCTGCCGTCGATGCCGAAGGCGGAAACCTTGTCGAGCGCCGTGGAGACCGCGCAGAAATGGCTGCCGACGGCCGCTTCGCCGAGCGCATCGGCGATGAAACGGCGGGCCGTTGCGGCATTCGTCATCGTCTCGATGGTGGTGAAGGTCTTCGAGGCGACGATGAAGAGCGTCGTCTCGGCCTCCAGCAGCTTCAGCGTGTCGGCGATATGCGCGCTGTCGATGTTGGAGACGAAATGCAGGCGCGGGCCGTCGTGATAAGGCGCGAGCGCCAGCGTCGCCATGACCGGGCCGAGGTCCGAGCCGCCGATGCCGATATTGACGACGTCGGTGATCTTCTTTCCCGTCGCGCCCTTGAGCGCGCCGGAGCGGATGCCGTCGGAAAAGGCGCCCATGGCGTCGAGCACGGCGTTGACGTCCGGCATGACGTCATGGCCGTCGACGAGCACCGGCGTGTTGGCGCGGTTGCGCAGCGCCGTGTGCAGCACGGCGCGCTCCTCGGTGATGTTGATGATCTCGCCGGCGAACATCGCGTCGCGCTTCTTCTCGACGCCGGCTTCCCTCGCCAGTTCCTCCAGCGCATCCAGCACCGCGTCGTTCACGGCGCATTTGGAATAGTCGAAGAGAAGGTCTTCGAATGTCGTGCTGTAGCGGGAGAAGCGGGCGGGATCGGCCGCGAACGCCGCCCGGATGTCCGTGGCATCGGTGTCGCGGACGATGGTTTTCAGCTTTTCGACAAGCGCTTTCATCGGCGTGTTCCTTCGGCCTTTGGAGGATGCCGTTAGCTAGTCGCTTTGCCCCCCGCAAATCAAGCCCGCAAACGCCGATCGGTGCAAAAAACTAAATCGGTTTAATTCCTGCGCCTTCACCCGCGAAGGTCCTTGCGCAGGATCTTGCCGACGTTGGATTTCGGCAGTTCGTCGCGGAATTCCACGAATTTCGGCCGCTTGTAGTTCGTCAGGTTCTCCGCGCAATGGGCCTTCACGTCCGCTTCCGTCAGGGCGGGGTCCTTCTTCACCACGAAGAGCTTGACCGCCTCGCCGGAATGGGCGTCCGGCACGCCGATCGCCGCGCATTCGAGGACGCCCGGATGCGACATCGCCACCTCCTCCACCTCGTTGGGGAAGACGTTGAAGCCGGAAACGAGGATCATGTCCTTCTTGCGGTCGACGATCTTGGTAAAACCTTCCGGCGTCATGAAGCCGATGTCGCCGGAGCGGAAGAAGCCGTCCGCGGTCATCACCTTGGCCGTCTCGTCGGGCCGCTGCCAGTAGCCGGCCATGACCTGGGGCCCGCGGATGCAGATCTCGCCCACCTCGCCGAGCGGCAGCGCGTTGCCGGCATCGTCGCGGATGTCGATCTCGGTGGAGGGCAGCGGCAGGCCGATCGTGCCGGTGAATTCCGCCCTGTCGAAGCGGTTGGCGGTGGCGACGGGCGAGGTCTCGGAAAGGCCGTAGCCCTCGGTGATGGCGCAGCCCGTCATCGCCTGCCAGCGTTCGGCGACCGGGCGCTGCACCGCCATGCCGCCGCCGAGCGTCAGCAACAGGCCGGAAAGGTCGAGCTTGGCGAAGTCCGGATTGTTCATCAGCGCGTTGAACAGCGTGTTGAGGCCCGGGAAGATGTGGACGGGGTATTTTCCCAGTTCCTTGACGAAGGCGGGGATGTCGCGCGGATTGGCGATCAGCACGTTATGGCCGCCGAGCGCGATGCCCATCAGGCCGTTCACCGTCAGCGCGAAGATATGGTAGAGCGGCAGCGCGCAGATGAAGACGAGCTGTTCCGGCCGCTTCCTGACGTGGAAGATCGGCTCGATCCACAGCTTGATCTGCTCCATGTTGGAAAGGAGGTTGGCGTGAGTCAGCACGGCGCCCTTCGAAACGCCCGTCGTGCCGCCGGTATATTGCAGGAAGGCGGTGTCGCCCGGCGTCACGCCGGCATCCTTCACGCCGGCGCGCGCGCCCTCGGCCATCACCTGCCGGAAGGGGACGTGGCCGGGCAGCGACCATGCGGGCACCAGCTTTTTGACCTTGCGCACGACGAGATTGACGATGAGGCCCTTGAGGCCGAGCATGTCGCCCATCGTGGCGACGACGACGTGCTTCACGGCGGTGCGCGAGACGACCTGCGCGACGGTACTTGCGAAATTCTCCAGCACGAACAGCGCCTTGGCGCCCGCATCCTTCAACTGGTGCTCCAGTTCGCGCGGCGTATAGAGCGGGTTGACGTTCACCACGACGAGGCCGGCGCGCAGGATGCCGAAGATGATGACCGGGTTCTGCAGGACGTTCGGCATCATCACGGCGACGCGGTCGCCCTTTTGAAGGCCCCGGGCCTGCAGCCAGGCGGCGATGCCTGCCGAGGCCGCGCCGAATTCGCGGAAGGTCAGCGTCTTGCCCATGCTGGTAAAGGCGGGGCGGTCGGCGTATTGTTCGCAGCAGCTTTCGACGAGCGTGCCGATCGACGAATGGTGCAGGGGAGCAAGATCGGCGGCCACGCCTTCCGGGTAGGAGGCGAGCCAGAAACGGCCGGACGATTGCGTGGAAGGGTCCTGAACTGTGGCCGACATGTCTCTCCTCCTCGTTGGGTGCTGGCACCCGTCCGTCCCGCGCGGTATCGAAAGGTCCTCCAACCCGCCGATCCGGACAAGATGATGCTTTTGACGGGCGCCATCAAGCGTCATCGCTATATTACATTGACGTAAACGTCAATAAGCGATGCGCCCACCCAACCCTGCGACGTCTCACCGCGCCTCGGCATAAAAAGGCGCGCATATGTTTAACATTCTTCAGTTACACCTTATCTTGGTGGTCCGGGCCCGGGGCGCCGGCCTCAAGGGAGTAGACGCGTTTGCTGCATTCGGATCATCGTAGAAACGAGCCTCGGCTTCTGGGCGCCGCGCGCGCCAGTGGAGCCGCGCTGGTTTCGCCCGTTTCGGCTGCGCGCTGGCTGCTCGTCCTCGTCGTGCTCGCCGGCATCTATTTCTTCCACGGCTTCGTCGTGCCGGTGCTGGCCGCGCTCGTCATCGCCTTTGCGAGCTGGCCGCTCTATACGCGGCTTCTGGCGCGGGTGAATGGCCGGCGCACGCTGGCCGCCTCAATCGCGATCCTCCTCATCCTCGGCTTCATCGTCGGGCCCATCCTCTTTGCCTCCACCTATGCCTTCCACGAGATCCGCGACTGGATCGGCTGGGCGGTGCAGACGAACCGCACCGGCGCGTCGACGCCCGACTGGATCCGCGCGCTGCCCGTCATCGGCGGCTGGCTCGACATGCAGT
This sequence comes from Shinella sp. Sh6, assembly GCF_055392685.1. Taxonomy (NCBI): domain Bacteria; kingdom Pseudomonadati; phylum Pseudomonadota; class Alphaproteobacteria; order Hyphomicrobiales; family Rhizobiaceae; genus Shinella; species Shinella sp. Sh6. The sequence goes on from NZ_AP044005.1 coordinate 93,479, forward strand.
GGACGCGTTTCCTCGATCATCCGGGCGCGATCGGCGAACTGACGCAGATCGTCAGCGGCGCGCATATCGGCAATATCTACCGCGTGGCGCTGGCGGCCAGCGGCAAGGCCTTCAACCTCCTGCTTGCCATGCTCTTCATGCTGATCGCGCTGTTCTTCATCTATCGCGACGGCCAGGCCTTCGCCGCCCAGGTGGATCGGCTCGGCGAGCGCATCCTGCCGATGCGCTGGGAGCGCTTCTCCCGCATCGTGCCGGCGACGATCAGCTCCACCGTCACGGGCATGACGCTGATCGCCATCGGCGAGGGCATCGTGCTCGGCACGGCCTACTGGATCGCCGGCGTGCCGTCCGCCGTCACGCTCGGCGTGCTGACGGGCCTGATGGCGCTCTTTCCCGGCGGCGCGCCGCTCTCCTTCACGCTGGTCTCGGTCTATCTCGTCTCCAGCGGCTCGCTCGTCGCGGGCCTTGCCTTGCTCGCCTGGGGCTCGGTCGAGCTCTTCATCGTCGACAAGACGCTGCGCCCGCGCCTCGTCGGCGGGCCGATCAAGCTGCCGTTCCTGCCCACCTTCTTCGGCCTCATCGGCGGGGTGAAGACCATGGGCTTCGTCGGCCTCTTCATCGGTCCCGTGCTGATGGCCCTTCTGGTCGCGATCTGGCGTGAATGGATCCGGGACCTGGAGACGAGCGACCAGCCGACCATCCTCCTCGACGAAACGACGAATCTTCCCGCGCGGCGCGATCCGGAGCGCAACGTCGGCTGACGCCCTCAGCCTTCCGCGCAGAAACGGGAAAAGCCGTCGAGGAACGCGCGCATCTCGCCGACGGCAGCCTCTTCCGCAAGGCGGGCGGCGATCTCCTCCGGCGACAGCGCCATCAGCCGGAACCGCAGGAAGATATCCTCGTTGAACCGCGCGCTCACCGTGGCGAGCACGATGCGCAACTGCTGCAGCATGTCGTCGCCGCGATGGGAGGCATGGGCGAGCACGATGGGCTTGGCGACCAGCTCCTCGCGCGAGACCAGCCAGTCGATGGCATTCTTCATGCCGCCGGGAATGGAGCGCACATATTCGGGGCTGGCGATAATTACCCCGTCCGCCTCCGCCACGGCCCTGGCGAACTCGGCGACCGCCGCCGGCAGCGCCTCGCCTTCGAGATCCGGCGAAAAGACCGGCAGCATCCCGACCCCATGAACCACGACAACATGGTCCGCCCCCGCGGCAGCCTGCAAGCCGCGCAGCATCGCCGTATTGGTGGACGCCCGCCGCGCACTTCCCGAAATGGCCAAGAATTTCATGCGCGCAGGAATGTCCGAGTCCCGGTGGGCGGTCAAGGCGGAGAGGAAGTGGTGCCGCTTAGGTGACTCGAACACCTGACCCCATCATTACGAATGATGTGCTCTACCGACTGAGCTAAAGCGGCTTCCAGCGGTCCCGAAGCGTGTCGGGACCGGAATGGGTGCGCTGATAACCGCAATGGCGGGAGATTTCAAGCGGGGAGTTTGAACTTCCGCATTTTTCCCGTGCGATGCAGCGAAATGGCCGGTTCAGCCGGCGGTGATGCGGGCCTTCGCGGCGTCGTATTCGCGTTCGAGGCGGGCGACGAGGCCTTCCACCGGGCCGATCGCCTTGACGGCGCCGATGCCCTGGCCGCAGCCCCAGATGTCCTTCCAGGCCTTGGCGCCGGTCGTCGCCTTGTCGAAATCCATCTTGGAGGGATCGGCTTCCGGCAGGTGGTCGGGGTCCATGCCGGCGGCGGCGATGGAAGGCTTCAGGTAGTTGCCGTGGATGCCGGTGAAATAGTTGGAATAGACGATGTCGGCGGCCGCGCTGTCGACGATCGTCTGCTTGTAGGCATCGCTCGCTCGCGCTTCCTCCGTCGCGATGAAGGGCGAGCCGATATAGGCCATGTCCGCGCCCATCGCCTCAGCCGCGAGGATCGCCCCGCCGGTCGCGATCGCGCCGGAAAGGAGGAGGGGCCCGTCGAACCATTCGCGGATCTCCTGCACGAGCGCGAAGGGCGAGAGCGTGCCGGCATGGCCGCCTGCACCGGCGGCGACCGCGATCAGACCGTCCGCGCCCTTGCGGATCGCCGAATTCGCATGGCGGTTGTTGATGACGTCGTGCAGCACGATGCCGCCATAGGAATGGATCGCCGCATTCACCTCCGGCACGGCGCCGAGCGAGGAGATGACGACCGGCACCTTGTATTTCACGCACATCGCAAGGTCGTGCTCCAGCCGCCTGTTGGAACGGTGGACGATCTGGTTGACGGCGAAGGGCGCGGCCGGGCGGTCCGGGTTCTTCGCGTCATGCGCGGCAAGGCCCTCCGTGATTTCCGCCAGCCATTCGTCGAGCTGCGATTCGGGCCGGGCATTCAGCGCCGGGAAGGCGCCGATGATGCCCGCCTTGCATTGCGCCAGCGTCAGCGCAGGATGCGAGACGATGAAGAGCGGCGCACCGACGACGGGCAGGCGCAGCTTGTCCTTGAGGATCGCGGGCAGGGCCATGGAGGGGAAATCCTGTCTGTTTTTGACGTTTACGAAAACGTCAAAACCATAGCAGCGTGCAACGGGTCTGAAAAGAGGCGATACGGGCGTGGATCGGTGAGCTTCGGTGCGTTCCTGCAAACGCAATGGTGCGCCGATTGGCGGGGAAGCGGTTTGCCGTGACGGTTTCGGCAGGGCCCGCAGGCGGCCTGCCGGGCAGGTGCCGGCGGTCTCATCGTCTCGGGGCAGGTGCTTATCCCCGGAGAAGGCCGGGCGGTTCGGCCGGAAGGCTTGCGCAAATTCGCGTCAAACGTTACGCAAAACCTAACAAAAGCCGGAAAGCAGGGCTCTTTCCACAGAAGTATCGTAGCGGCCATGAGGCGGCTCCCGCAGAAGGGTCGGATGTGAGCGGACTGGAGACGGCAATCAGAAACGCGCTGGCGCGCTCCGAGCGTGCCAATGCCGAGGTGCGGGCGCGGATCTACCAGTCGGCGCGCCATGCGCTCGAAGCCGGCTTGCGCAAGCAGGAAATCAACGATCCCGAGACGATGGCCGCCCAGCGCCACCGGCTGGAGGCGACGATCCGCGAGATCGAGACGGAGGAGCGCGCCCGTCTTGCCGCCGCCGAAAGCGCGGTCCGCGCCGAGCCGGTCGCCGAGGCCCGGGCGGAACCCGCGCTGCGCGCCGAACGGTCCGAGCCGACGCTGGAAGGCGAACGGCGCGACGATGCCGGCCGGCCGGCCGGCGGAACCGGCGATATCGGCGCGATCCGCCCGGAGCGCGCGGACGGCTTTTCCGCGGGCGGCACCGCAGCCGCCAGGCCCGCGTCCGGCAAGGCCTCGGGCGGGCCGGCGGATATCCGGCCCGAAAGAGTGGCGAAGGCGCGCAGGCGCCGCGGCCGCCTCTTCTCCTTCCTGCTGGTCGTCGCCACGCTGATCGCCGCCTTCGGCGCGCTTGCCTGGTGGGTGCAGACGAGCGGGCTGCTTGCCGACCTTCGCGGCGATGCGGACGATTCCATTCCGCCCGCCCGGGTTTCCGGCGAGGATTTCTCCGGTGACGACCCGGTCAAGAAGGCGCTCGACACGCAGAACCGCTTCACCGCCGACTGGCGCGCGGTCTTCTCGCCGGGCGACATGGACAAGCTGTCGGCCGGCGCGGCGGGCCGCTTCGAGCAGGTCGGCACGGGCGAGGGCCCGGCCGCGCGCATCACCTCCACCGATCCCGACCGGGACGGGGCGGTGCGCATCGAGGTCTCGCCCGAGGTGCTTGGCGAACTCGGCGGCAAGAATTCGACGGTCGCGCTCACCGTGCAGTCGGCGAACGGCAAGCCGGTGCAGGTCACCGTCGAATGCGACTTCTCCACCATGGGCGGCTGCGGCCGCCACCGCTTCACGGTGTCGGAGCGCACGGACATCCTGTTCCAGGTGACGTTCGACCGCTCGCTCTCGCCGAGCGAGCCGGGGCATCTCCTGCTCAACAGCGATATCGCCGGCGGCAATGCCAGCGTCTATCTCTACGGCGTGCGCATCCTGCCGGGCGAATGACCGGCGCCGGTCCTATCTGACGAAGCCGGGGCCGGAACCGAGGATCTTGTCGTCGACCGCGCCGATCGCCTTCCTGTCCTTGCCGTCATAGTCGAGCGAGGTCAGGATGTGGCGGATGACGTTGATGCGCGCGCGGCGCTTGTCGTTGGCGCGCACCACGGTCCAGGGCGCATGGTCCGTGTGGGTTTCCTTCAGCATGCGGTCGCGCTTGTCCGTGTAGTCGCCCCATTTCCTGAGCGAGGCGATGTCCATCGGCGAGAGCTTCCACATCTTCAGCGGATCGTGCCGGCGGTCGTGGAAGCGTTTCAACTGCATCTCGCGGCCGATATTGAGCCAGAACTTGAAGAAGTGGATGCCCTCGGAAACGACCATCTCCTCGAAGCGCGGCGTCTCCTCCAGGAATTTCTCGTATTGCTCCTTCGTGCAGAAGCCCATGACGGGCTCGACGCCCGCGCGGTTGTACCAGGAGCGGTCGAAGAGCACGAATTCGCCGGCGGTCGGGAAGGTCGCGACATAGCGCTGATAGTACCATTGCCCCTGCTCGGTCTCCGTCGGCTTGGTGAGCGCCACCACGCGCGCCGAGCGCGGGTTCATGTAGGAGGAGGTGGCGTGGATCGCCCCGCCCTTGCCGGCGGCATCCCGCCCCTCGAACACGGCGATTACCCGCTGTCCCGTCTTCTGCTGCCAGAACTGCACCTTGACCAGCTCGATCTGCAGCAGCTTCAGCGTCTTCTCGTATTCCTTGTTGGCAAGCTTCTTGTCGTAGGGATAGTCGTCGGAGCCGAAGGCCTTTTCCGAGATCCAGTCCGGCAGCTTCGGATCGTCGATGTCGAACACCCGCTTCTTGTCGTGGATATCCAGCTCCACCGCCCGGCTTTCCGCCTTCTCCGCCATCGTCTGCTCCTCGAAACACCAAGAGGCGGCGAGCGCCGCATGGCCGCAGGTGGCCATAACCGCATTGCGAATTCAAGCGCGCCGTGAAAAACATGTCACGAAGCCGCGCTATCCATCGGGAATCGGTGGAGGTGCGGAGGGTGCGATGCTGGCGAGGGAATGGGCGGCGGTGACGGATCAGCGGACGGTCTTCGGCTGGCTGGCGGCGCAACTGTGGGGGGAGCGGGTGCTCATCGCCTCCGCCGTCTTCGTCGGCTTCATGATGTGGCTTTCCGGCATGCATCTCGGCTGGGCCTCCTTCGCGGTGCTGCTCCTCGTCATCGCGGGCCTGCTACGCGTGGAGCGGCGCGCGGCGGAAGCCGAGCAGCGGGCCGCCGTGCCCGTTGCCGCAGCGCCTGCCGAGCCGGACCGGGCTGCGGAGGAGCGCATGGCCATCGCCGCCGTTCTCGGCGCGCTCGACGCCCCCGCGCTGCTCCTTTCCGCAAGCGAGGCCGTCCTCTTGCAGAACCGCGCGGCGGAAGCCGTCTTCGGCCCCATCCCGCGCAATGGCGACCTTGCCGGCCGCATCCGCGCCCCCGGCATCCTCGACATGGTGCGCGAGGCCATCGCCTCCGGCCAGCCGCGCGAGACGGAGCATGCCGAGCGCCTGCCTTCCGAGACGGTCCATGTCGTGCGCATCGCCCCGCTTGCCGACCGCAGGGGCGAGCCGCTCTGGCTGCTCACCTTCCGCGACGTCTCGCAGGCCCGCCGCATCGAGCGCATGCGCTCGGATTTCGTCGCCAATGCCAGCCACGAGCTGCGCACGCCGCTCGCCTCGCTGCGCGGCTTCATCGAGACGCTGCAGGGCCCGGCGAAGAACGACCTGAAGGCCCACGAACGCTTCCTCGCCATCATGCACGAGCAGGCGACGCGCATGAGCCGCCTCGTCGACGACCTGCTCTCGCTCTCGCGCCTCGAACTGCGCTCCAACCTTGCGCCGGACCAGACGGTGGACCTCGTCCCGCTCCTCGGCCATGTGCGCGACAGCCTCCAGCCGCTCGCCGGCGATCTCGGCGTCGAGGTGGCGCTGCACCTGCCGGACCGCCCGGTCACCGTCAACGGCGACCGCGACGAGCTGGTCCAGGTCTTCGAGAACCTCATCGAGAACGCCTGCAAATACGGGCAGGAGGGCAAGCGGGTCGATGTCGTGCTCACCGGCGGGGGCGAGGCGCCCGTCGAGCTTTCCGTCACCGACTACGGCCCCGGCATTCCGCCGGAACATGTGCCGCGCATCACCGAGCGCTTCTACCGCGTCAACGTGGAAGCGAGCCGGTCCAGGAAGGGCACCGGGCTCGGGCTTGCCATCGTCAAGCACATCCTGACGCGCCACAAGGCGCGCCTTGTGGTGAAGTCCGAGCTCGGCAAGGGCACGGTCTTTACCGTCAGGTTCTGACACATACCGTCCGGCTTTCGTCGTGGCGCTGGAAATTCGCAAGCATTTCCAGTCGGTTGGCCTGTCACAAATGTTTCGTCGAACTGACATAAAAGCAATGGCGATCGGGGTTTAGACAGAGGCCGCCGGTCAACGGCAGAGAGCGCGAAACGAGCGCTTCCAACACACGTCCTCTTCGGGAGACCCCAGATGAAATCTCTTAAGCTCACTGCCGCGGCGCTTGTCGCTTCCGCCGCCTTCGCAGGCGTTGCCGTCGCCCGCGACCAGATCCAGATCGCCGGCTCCTCCACCGTTCTTCCCTATGCCAAGATCGTCGCCGAGACGTTCGGCGAGACCTATCCGGACTTCAAGACGCCGATCGTCGAATCCGGCGGCACGGGCGGCGGCCTCAAGGAATTCTGCAAGGGCGTCGGCCCGGACACCATCGACATCGCCAACGCCTCGCGCGCGATCAAGGACAGCGAAGTCGAGGCCTGCAAGGCTGCCGGCGTGACCGAGATCCAGGAAGTCAAGATCGGCTATGACGGCATCGTCTTCGCCACGGACGCCGGCAATGCCGACCTGAAGCTGGAGCCGAAGGACCTTTACCTCGCGCTCGCCGCCGAGGTCGTCGTCGACGGCAAGCTCGTCGCCAACCCCTACAGGAAGTGGTCGGAGGTCAACAAGGACCTGCCGGACGCCGAGATCGCCGCCTATATCCCGGGTGAGAAGCACGGCACGCGCGAAGTCTTCGAGGAGAAGGTGCTGGCGGCCGGCTGCGAAGCCTCCGGCGCGGCCGAGGTGATCAAGGCCGCCGTCGCCGAGAAGGACGCCCAGCATGCCAAGTGCGTCGCCGTGCGCAAGGATGGCCTGGCCGTCGACATCGACGGCGACTACACGGAAACGCTGGCCCGCATCGCCGCCAACAAGTCCGGCATCGGCGTCTTCGGCCTCTCCTTCTACGAGAACAACGCCGACAAGCTGAAGGTCGCCACCGTCAGCGGCATCGTTCCTTCGGTCGAGACCATCGCCTCGGGCGAATATCCAGTTTCCCGCCCGCTGTTCTTCTACGTCAAGAAGGCGCATCTCGGCGTCATCCCGGGCCTGAAGGACTATGTCGAGTTCTTCACCAGCGACGACATGATCGGTCCCGACTCCCCGCTTGCCGAATACGGCCTCGTTCCGGCCCCCGACGCCGAGCGCGAGGAGGTCCGCAAGGCCTTCACCGACGGCAAGATCATGTAATCTGCCCTGGCCGGCGCGGCCATCCTTCACGGGTGTCGCGCCGGCCGCTCTCGCCGGGAGAATGTCCGAAATGAGTGTGTCCCTTCTTCTGCTCGTCGTCGCCGGCATCGGCGTCATGGGATATCTGGCAGGTAGCTGGCGCGCAGGCGCGCTTGCCGGCGGCAAGGCGTCCAGCCTGCATTCCCGGCCGGGCTATTACGGTGCCTTCGTCGCCGTCTGGTCCGTGCTTCCGGCGGTCCTCGTGCTGCTGGTCTGGATCGTCGCGAGCCCGATCTATATCGGCTCGACCGTGCGCGACGGCTTTCCCGAAGAGGTCAAGGCCGAGCCGCAGGCGACGCAGAACCTCGACTACAACATGATCGGCGCCATTTCCCGCGGCCTCTCGCTGCTGTCGGCGCAAGAGCGAACGGCGCTGTTTGCCGACGGCTCCGCCGCCCGCACGGTGCTGGCCGCCAAGGGCGTGCCGCTCGCCGCCGACCCGGCGCCCTACATGCTGACCTCCGCCGACACGCTCAACCGCATGACGGTGGCGAGCGGTCTCCTCCGCTCGGCCCTCGTCGTCCTCGTCGCGCTCGCCGGGGCGTTCTTCTCCTACCGGATGATCGCGCCGAAGTTCCGGGCGCGAAACCGGGTGGAGGGCGTGATGCTCGGCGGCCTCCTCGCCGCCTCCTCCATTGCCATCCTGACGACGATCGGCATCGTCGCCTCGATGCTCACGGAAGCCATCCATTTCTTCAACCGGGTTCCAGCCTGGGAGTTCTTCTTCGGCACCGTCTGGGACCCGCGCTTCGCGGCGGCGGGCGCTGCCGCTTCCGCCGGCCAGTTCGGCCTCATCCCGCTCCTTGCCGGCACGCTCTATATCGGCTTCGTCGCCATGCTCGTCGCCGTGCCCGTCGGCCTCTTCGCCGCCGTCTACATGTCGGAATACGCCTCGCGCACGCTCCGCTCGGTGGCAAAGCCGCTGCTGGAAGTGCTCGCCGGCATCCCGACCATCGTCTACGGCTTCTTCGCCATGGTCACGGTCGGCCCGTTCCTGCGCGATATCTCGGCCCAGCTCAACGGCCTTGCCACCGGCAACTATGCGAGCTTCATCCAGGCGCAGAGCGTGCTGACGGCCGGCTTCGTCATGGGTATCATGCTGATCCCCTACGTCTCCTCGCTGTCCGACGACATCATCACCGCCGTGCCGCGGGCCCTGCGCGACGGCTCGCTCGGCCTCGGCGCCACGCGCTCGGAGACGATCAAGCGCGTCATCCTGCCGGCCGCCCTGCCGGGCATCGTCGGCGCCCTCCTGATGACGGCCTCGCGCGCCATCGGCGAGACGATGATCGTGGTGCTCGCAGCCGGTGTCGCCGCCCGCATGCAGCTCAATCCCTTCGAGCCGATGACGACGGTGACGGTGAAGATCGTCAACCAGTTGACGGGCGACCTCGAATTCACCTCGCCGCAGACGCTGGTGGCCTTCGCCCTCGGCATCACGCTCTTCGTCATCACGCTTTGCCTCAACATCTACGCCCTCTACATCGTGCGCAAATACCGGGAGCAGTACGAATGAGCCAGGTCTCCCCCATGTCTTCCATGAGCTCCATCGGCGCCTCCGCCCGGCCCGGGCGCCGCGATATCGGCCTCGGCCGCCGCTACGCCGCCGAACGCCGCTTCCGCTTCTACGGCATGGCCGCCATCGGCTTCGGCCTCCTGTTCCTGTTCCTCCTCCTGTTCTCCGTGGTCTCCAAGGGCTACACGGCCTTCCAGCAGTCGATGATCACCATTCCGGTCGCATTCTCCGAACAGGTCATCGACAAGGACAACGAGCGCGCCGCCAACCCGCAGAAGCTCGTCTCGGCCAACTATCCGGTCGTCGCCCGCAATGCGCTCGCGAAGGTGCTGGGCGTCGACGAGAAGGACCGGGCCGGCCTCAAGGTGGTGAACGGCCTGATCTCGGACAGCGTGCGCACCCAGCTCCGCGACCTCGTCGTCGCCGATCCGTCGATCATCGGCACGACGCGCGACGTGACGTTCCTCGCCTCCGGCGACCTCGATTCCGCCTTCAAGGGCCAGATCAATCTCGACGTGCCGGAGAAGGACCGAAAAATCTCCGACAGGCAGGTCGGCTGGATGAACCAGCTCGCCGAAAGCGGCGCGCTCTCCAAGCACTTCAACACCGGCCTCTTCGTCAACGGCGCCTCCAGCCGCCCGGAGGCCGCCGGCGTCGGCGTCGCGCTCGTTGGCTCGCTCTACATGATGCTGATCGTGCTGGCGCTCTCGCTGCCGATCGGCGTCGCCGCCTCGATCTACCTGGAGGAGTTCGCGCCGAAGAACCGCCTCACCGACCTGATCGAGGTGAACATCAACAACCTCGCGGCCGTGCCCTCCATCGTCTACGGCCTGCTCGGCCTTGCCGTCTTCGTCAACTTCGCCGGCTTCCCGCGCTCGGCGGCCCTCGTCGGCGGCCTGGTGCTGACACTGATGACGCTGCCGACCATCATCATCGCGACCCGCGCGGCGCTGAAGGCGGTGCCGCCGTCGATCCGCGCGGCGGCCCTCGGCCTCGGCGCCTCGAAGATGCAGACCGTGTTCCACCACGTCCTGCCGCTTGCCATGCCGGGCATCCTCACCGGCACGATCATCGGCCTTGCCCATGCTTTGGGTGAAACCGCGCCGCTCCTCCTCATCGGCATGGTCGCCTTCGTGGCGGACGTTCCGGCAACGCCGCTCGATCCGGCGACGGCCCTTCCGGTGCAGATCTACATGTGGGCGAACGAGGCCGAGCGCGCCTTCGTGGAGCGCACGTCGGGCGCCATCATCGTGCTCCTTCTCTTCCTCATCCTCATGAACGTCGGCGCGATCCTGCTGCGCCGCCGCTTCGAACGGCGCTGGTAAAAGGACCCGTCAGATGAACATCATGTCAGAAGCCGCAGTCGAGAAAGCGCTGGACGGAAAAATGAACGACATTTCCTACAAGATGATCGGCAGGGACGTTTCGGTCTATTACGGCGAGAAGCGCGCCCTTTACGACGTCAATCTCGATGTACGCGAAAACACCGTGACGGCCCTCATCGGCCCGTCCGGCTGCGGCAAGTCGACGTTCCTGCGCACGCTCAACCGCATGAACGACACGATCGACGGCTGCCGTGTCACCGGCCGCATCACGCTCGACGGTGACGACATCTACGACCCGGCAATCGACGTGGTCGAGCTGCGCGCCCGCGTCGGCATGGTCTTCCAGAAGCCGAACCCGTTCCCGAAATCGATCTACGAGAACGTCGCCTATGGCCCGCGCATCCACGGCCTTGCGAAAGCCAAGGCCGACATGGACGCCATCGTCGAGCAGAGCCTGCAGAAGGCGGGCCTGTGGAACGAGGTGAAGGACCGCCTGCAGGAAAGCGGCACGGGCCTTTCCGGTGGCCAGCAGCAGCGCCTGTGCATCGCCAGAGCCGTCGCCGTCAGCCCCGAGGTCATCCTGATGGACGAGCCCTGCTCGGCGCTCGACCCCATTGCCACCGCCAAGGTGGAGGAACTGATCCACGAGCTGCGCGCCAATTTCACCATCGTCATCGTGACGCATTCGATGCAGCAGGCGGCCCGCGTCTCGCAGCGCACCGCCATGTTCCACCTCGGCAACCTCGTCGAGGAGAACGACACCGACAAGATGTTCACCAACCCGGACGACCAGCGCACGCAGGACTACATCATGGGCCGCTTCGGCTGACGCCCAAGCTCCCCCGAACCCGCGCGCATCAAGGACAGAACCATGGCCCCCTCCCATATCGTCTCCGCCTATGACGAAGAACTGAAATACCTCTCCCGCCGTATCTCCGAGATGGGCGGCACCGCCGAGCAGATGGTCGCCGATTCCGTCCGCGCCCTCGTCACCACGGATGCGGCGCTGGCCCAGAAGGTCATTTCCGAGGATATCATCCTCGACAATGCCGAGCGGCAGATCAACGAGAAGGCGATCGTCACCATCGCCAAACGCCAGCCGATGGCCGCGGACCTGCGCGAGATCATGGGCGCCATCCGCATCGCCGCCGAGCTGGAACGCGTCGGCGACCTCGGCAAGAACACCGCAAAGCGCGTCATCGCCGTGCAGAGCTCGGGCATGCCGCGCACGCTCGCCCGCGGTCTCGAGCACCTCGCCGAGCTCGCCCTTATGCAGCTCAAGGAAGTGCTCGACGTCTACGCTACCCGCTCGGTCGACAAGGCGAAGGCGATCCGCGAGCGCGACGACGAGATCGACGCGATCTACACCTCGCTGTTCCGCGAGTTGCTCACCTACATGATGGAGGATCCGCGCAACATCACGCCCTGCACGCACCTCCTGTTCTGCGCCAAGAACATCGAGCGCATCGGCGACCATGCGACCAACATCGCCGAGACCATCTACTACATGGCGACCGGCTCGCAGCCCGAGGGCGAGCGCCCGAAGGACGACACTTCCACGTCGGTGGTCGCTGCCGACCTTTCCGAAGCCTCCGAGTAAGGGACGCGCCCATGGTGCCGAGAATCGCGGTGGTGGAAGACGAGGAGGCGCTGAGCGTCCTCCTGCGCTACAACCTCGAAGCCGAGGGCTTCGAGGTCGATACGATCCTTTCCGGCGACGAGGCCGAGATGCGCCTGCAGGAGCGCATGCCGGACCTCCTCATCCTCGACTGGATGCTGCCGGGCGTTTCCGGCATCGAACTCTGCCGGCGCCTGCGCCAGCGGCCGGAGACCGAGCGCCTGCCGATCATCATGCTGACGGCGCGCGGCGAGGAGAGCGAGCGCGTGCGCGGCCTTGCCACCGGCGCGGACGACTATGTGGTCAAGCCCTTCTCGACGCCCGAGCTCGTCGCCCGCGTGCGCGCCATGCTGCGCCGGGCCAAGCCCGAAGTCGTCTCGACGGTGCTGCGCTGCGGCGACATCGAGCTCGACCGCGAGACCCACCGCGTCCATCGTCGCACCCGCGAGGTGCGCCTCGGCCCTACGGAATTCCGCCTTCTCGAATTCCTGATGACCTCCCCCGGCCGCGTCTTCTCGCGCTCCCAGCTCCTCGACGGCGTCTGGGGCCACGACATCTATGTCGACGAGCGCACCGTCGACGTCCATGTCGGCCGCCTCCGCAAGGCCCTCAATTTCGCGGGCATGCAAGACGTCATCCGCACCGTCCGCGGCGCCGGCTATTCGCTGGAAGCCTGAGCGGGCCATTCGTTTCGGGGAGGCAAGCGGGCCCTGCGGGGCCCGTTTCGCGTTTGAGGGGCTCCTCCGCTCGCTGCTCCCTCTCGGTCGTCATCCTCGGGCTTGACCCGAGGATCCACGCGTCACGGCATGAGCGGAGTTTGTGGCATGGATCCTCGGGTCAAGCCCGAGGATGACGACCGAGAGGGAGCGGGGATGAGAGGAGAGGGAGCGGGGATGAGAAGAGGGCGCAGGATGCGGACCGGGCGGAGGGGAGGCGGTAGGGATATGGAGAGGAAGTAGGAAGACTGCAAAACGCTGCTGCCTTCGTCCGAACGCCCCAAACGAAAACGGGCCCTTCCGGGCCCGCATCTCATTCCGCGTCGGTGCCTGTCAGCGCATCCGCCGGCGTTCGGCGGAGGGCTGGTAGGCGAGGCGCTGGTGGTAGGTGCAGTAGGGCGAGTTGTCCGGGGACTCGTTGCCGCAGAAATGGAAGTCGTCGTTGAGCGGATCGCCGATCGGCCACTTGCAGGTGCGCTCGGTGAGCTGCGTCAGCTCCAGCCGGCGCGACATCGGCACGACCACGCCGTTGTTGCCGTTGGCCGGAACGGGAAGCTGCTCGCTGCGGATCTCGAAGCCGGCGTCGGCGTCTTCCTTGGCGATACCCGTATCGGCGGGCCGGACGGCGGCGCGGGCGGCGACCGGACGGGCCTGGAAGGCCGAGGGGCGGGGCGTTGCCGCTGCCGGGCGCTTCGGGCGGGCGGCGCTCGGCGTGCCGCCGGCCTTGGCGCGGCCCGGCAGGTTCAGCCGGTGCACCTTGCCGATGACCGCGTTGCGGCTGACGCCGCCGAGTTGGGCGGCGATCTGGCTCGCGCTCAGGCCTTCGCTCCAGAGCTTCTTGAGTTTCTCGACCCGCTCGTCTGTCCAGTTCATGCTTTTCGTCTCCGCTCGGCGTTCGATGCGGGAATCCCTCGTCGCGTCCCGGACGGGTCCGGGACCTGAACGCCTTCAACTCTTTGGTGACTAGTTCCGCCGCATGCAGTCTAGTAATTGGTCTTTAACCTAGAGACCGGGGGACTCCGTGACAAGAGTCGCGGGAATCGGCGCGAATCGATTTCGAGGTTTTCCCCAACTTGCTGGTCGGGTGTGACTCGATAGCGACACCTCCCGATGCGCCGCGAATCCTCACCTTGCGGGAGGTTCAGCGCCGTTTGAGGCCGCGATTTTGTTGACAGGCCCGGGCGAAATGCGGATAGTGCCCGCATGCCGCCGAAAGGCGGCTTTTGATTTTTCCGGTATCCGGAAAAGTCAAGCCCAGGACCCGTTTTCCGCATCTCTTTTCGAAGGAACCGCGCCATGGCCGATGCCGCGCCGCTCTATGAAACCTATCTGCGTGCACCGCTCCGGTTCACGCGCGGGGAGGGCGTCTGGCTGTTCGACGAAAAGGGAGAGCGATATCTCGATTTCGCCGCCGGCGTCGCCGTCACCTCGCTCGGCCATGCCCATCCCCATCTCGTCGCCGCGCTGAAGGACCAGGCCGACAAGGTCTGGCACCTGTCGAACCTCTACGAGGTGCCCGGCCAGGAAAGCCTCGGCCGCCGCCTGACGGAGACCACCTTCGCCGACAAGGTGTTCTTCACCAATTCCGGCGCCGAGGCGCTGGAATGCGCGATCAAGACGGCGCGGCGCTACCATTTCGCCAAGGGCCATCCCGGCAAGTTCCACATCATCACCTTCGACGGCGCCTTCCACGGCCGCACCATCGCCACCATCGCGGCCGGCGGGCAGGAGAAGTATATCGAGGGCTTCGGCCCCAAGGCGCCCGGCTTCCTCAAGGTCCCCTTCGGCGACATCGCCGCCGTCAAGGACGCGATCACCGAGGAGACGGCGGCCATCCTCATCGAGCCGGTGCAGGGCGAGGGCGGCATCCGCCCCGTGCCTAAGGAGTTCCTGCAGGAGCTGCGCGGCCTCTGCGACGAATACGGCCTCCTCCTGATCCTCGACGAGGTGCAGTCCGGCGTCGGCCGCACCGGCCGCCTCTTCGCCCATGAATGGTCGGGCGTCACGCCGGATATCATGGCGGTCGCCAAGGGCATCGGCGGCGGCTTCCCCATGGGCGCCTGCCTTGCCACGGGCGAGGCGGCCTCCGGCATGGTCGCCGGCACGCACGGCTCCACCTATGGCGGCAACCCGCTCGCCATGGCCGTCGGCAACGCGGTGCTGGACGTGGTGCTGGAAGAAGGCTTCCTTGAGCATGTGCGCGACGTCGCCCTCGTCTTCCGCCAGGGCCTTGCGGCCTTGAAGGACCGCTTCCCCGAGATCATCGAGGACGTGCGCGGCGAGGGCCTGATGCTCGGCATCAAGTCGAAGATCCCCGTCGCCGAGCTCCTTGCCGCCGTGCGCGCGGAAAAGCTGCTCGGCGTGCCGGCCGGCGACAACGTGCTGCGCCTCCTGCCGCCGCTCACCGTGACGGCGGAGGAAGCGCGCGAAGGCCTCGCACGCATCGAGCGCGCCGCCGAAAAGCTGACGGCGGCAAAGGCCGCCTGACCGGGCACCGGAACAGACAGGACATATCATGGCAAAGCATTTTCTCGACCTTTCCGCCGTTTCGGAAAGCGATCTCCGCGTCATCATGGACGATGCGCACAAGCGCAAGGCCGCCAACAAGGCCGGCACGGAAGCAAAGCCCCTCGCCGGCAAGATGCTCGCGATGATCTTCGAGAAGCCCTCCACCCGCACGCGCGTTTCCTTCGACGTCGGCATGCGCCAGCTCGGCGGCGAGACGCTGTTCCTGTCGGGCACGGAAATGCAGCTCGGCCGCGCCGAGACGATCGGCGACACGGCCAAGGTCCTCTCGCGCTATGTCGATGCCATCATGATCCGCACGACCGATCATTCGCGCCTGCTGGAGCTTGCCGAGCACGCCACCGTGCCGGTCATCAACGCGCTGACGGACCTCACGCATCCCTGCCAGATCATGGCCGACATCATGACCTTCGAGGAGCATCGCGGCTCCACCAAGGGCAAGACCTTCGCCTGGACGGGCGACGGCAACAACGTGCTGCATTCCTTCGTCGAGGGCTCCGCCCGCTTCGGCTACACGATGAAGATGGCCGTGCCGATGGGCTCGGAGCCCGACGACAGGATCCTCAACTGGGCGCGCGACAACGGCGGCAACATCCTGCTCGGCCACGATGCCGATGCGGTGGTCGACGGCGTCGACCTCGTCGTCACCGACACCTGGGTCTCGATGAACCAGGAGCACCGCGCGCGCGGCCACAACATCTTCCAGCCCTACCAGGTCAACAAGCAGCTCATGGCGCGCGCCGACAAGGATGCGCTCTTCATGCATTGCCTGCCGGCCCATCGCGGCGAGGAGGTGACGGACGAGGTGATCGACGGCCCGCAGTCCGTGGTCTTCGACGAGGCGGAAAACCGCCTGCACGCGCAGAAGTCGATCCTCGCCTGGTGCTTCGGCGCCGTCTGACGGGGCATCTTGAAAAGCTGAAAGCCGCACCCGATCTAGGGGCCATCGCAAGGCGCCGGAAGGCGCCGTCTCTGGCGCATGCCCGCCCGGTATGAAATGATCGGCGTCGGGAGCGCGAAATCACGGTTAGACGCTGTCGTGCGCGGCCGGCCCCGGGGCCGGCCGCCGCCGCGGCGTGCAAGGAGCAGAATGATGATGGCGGAAAATGCCCTGAAACTCGGCGAGCCCGGCTTTGCCGGCGACGACCATGTGCTGCCGTTCCAGGTGGAAGGCCTCGACGTGCGCGGGCGCGCCGTGCAGCTCGGCCCCATGCTCGACGGCATCCTCGGCCGGCACGATTACCCGGCGCCCGTCGCGCGGCTGCTTGCGGAAGCCATCACGCTCACCGTCCTCCTCGGCACCTCGCTGAAGTTCGAGGGCAAGCTGATCGTGCAGACCAAGGGCGACGGCCCGGTCGACCTGCTGGTCGCCGATTTCTCGGCGCCCGAGGATGTGCGCGCCTATGCCCGCTTCGACGAGGAGGCGCTGAAGGCCGCCGTCGCCGCCGGCAGGGCCGAGCCGCACGAGCTTCTCGGCAGCGGCGTCCTCGCCTTCACCATCGACCAGGGCCCGCACACCCAGCGCTACCAGGGCATCGTGCCGCTCGACGGCCATACGCTGGAGGAGATCGCCGGCGTCTATTTCCGCCAGTCGGAGCAGATCCCGACCAAGGTGCGCCTCGCTGCCGCCGAGCTCTACGACCGCGACGAGGCCGGCAAGGCGCGCCATCGCTGGCGGGCGGGCGGCATCGTCGCGCAGTTCCTGCCGCAGTCTCCCGAGCGCATGCGCCAGGCCGACCTTCCGGGCGGCGACGGCGATGAGGCCGGCCACAGGATCGCCGACGACGACAACTGGGCGGAAGCCAAAGCCATGGTCGAGACGATCGACATGGACGAACTGACGGACCCGAATGTCGGCACGGAGCGGCTGCTGTTCCGCCTCTTCCACGAGCGGGGCGTGCGCGTCTACCAGCCGCAGCAGGTCTTCGACCGCTGCTCCTGCTCGCGCGAAAAGCTGAAGGGCGTCCTCTCCGGCCTCAGCCCCGAGGAGATCATGGAGACGGCGGACGAGAAGGGCGAGATCGCGATCACCTGCGAATTCTGCTCGACGACCTACCGCTTCGAGGCGGCGGAAGTGCTGCCGCAGTAAAAAGGGCACCCCTCATCCGGCTGCCGCCACCTTCTCCCCGCGGGCGGGGAGAAGGGGAGGATGCGAGGCTTTGCCCTTCAGTCACGATAGCGATTTGAGGAAAACGGCAAGGCTCGGTTCCTTCGCCCCGCTTGCGGGGAGAAGGTGGCCGGCAGGCCGGATGAGGGGCAATCCTGCCCGGTTTCAGTTCAGAACCCGCACCTGCCCCGGCGTATCCAGCGAGAAGGCGGGAATGGCGACGTCGAAGGCTTCGCCGTTCTCCGCCTCCATCCGGTAGCGCCCGAACATGATGCCCGAGGGCGTTTCGAGCGGGCAGCCGGAGGAATATTCGTAGGTATCGCCCGGGCGGAGCACCGGCTGCTCGCCGATGACGCCCGGCCCGTTGACCTCGTCGACCTGGCCGTTCTGGTCCGTGATGTTCCAGTAGCGCGTCACCAGCCGCACGGCGATGTCCGAATGGTTCGCGATGACGACCCGGTATCCCCAGACATAGCGGCTGTCGTCCGGGTCGGACTGATCGGCCAGGTAGTAGGGCTCTACGGTTACTTCGATGTCGCGGGTCAGCGCACGATACATGGGCAAGCCTTGAACTGATTATATTCCGCTATTCTACAGGAATGTGGCGCCGTCAAGAATATGCAAAGAAGGCATCGGCCGCCCGGCCGATGCCTTCTTGTCGTTTACCTTAATGGCGCCGGCTCAGGCCTTGATCTTCGAAAGCGCCCGGGCGAAGTCCTCGATGAGGTCCTCGCTGTCCTCGATGCCGGCCGAAAAGCGCAGCGTGCCGGAAGAAAGGCCGAGCTCGGCGCGCGCCTCGTCCGTCAGGTTCTTGTGCGTCGTGGTGGCCGGGTGGGTGATGAGGCTCTTGGCGTCGCCGAGGTTGTTGGAGATCTTCACGACCTCCAGCGCATCCTGCAGCGCGAAGGCCGCGTCCTTGCCGCCCTTCAGCTCGAAGCAGACGAGCGTGGAGCCGCCGGTCATCTGCTTGGCGATGATATCGGCCTGCGGATGGTCCTTGCGGCCGGGATAGATCACCTGGGCGACCTCATTCTGCTCGGCGAGGAAGTCGGCGAGGCGGCTCGCATTCTCCGTCTGCTGCTTGACGCGCAGCGGCAGCGTCTCGATGCCCTTCAGCAGCGTCCAGGCGTTGAAGGGCGACATGGCCGGGCCCGTATGGCGGAAATAGTCGTGCAGGTGCTCGTCGATCCACGCCTTGTCGGAGAGGACGACGCCGCCGAGGCACCGGCCCTGGCCGTCGATATGCTTGGTGGCCGAGTAGACGACGACATGGGCACCGAGGTCCAGCGGCTTCTGGAAGAGGGGGGTCGCGAAGACGTTGTCGACGACGAGCTTGGCGCCGACCTGGTTGGCGAGCCTGGCGACGCCCGCGATGTCGATCACTTCCAGCGTCGGGTTGGTCGGGCTTTCCAGGAAGAAGACCTTGGTGTTCTTGCGGATCGCCTTTTCCCAGTTGGCAAGGTCGCGGCCGTCCACCAGCGTGCATTCGATGCCGTATTTCGGCGCCAGCGTCTCGACCACCCAGCGGCAGGAGCCGAAGAGCGCGCGGGCGGCGACGATGTGGTCGCCGGCCTTCAGCTGGCAGAGGATCGCCGCGGAGACGGCGGCCATGCCGGAAGCGGTGGCGCGCGCATCCTCGGCGCCTTCCAGAAGGCACATGCGCTTTTCGAACATGTCGTTGGTCGGGCTGGCGTAGCGGGCATAGATGAAGCCGTCCGTCTCGCCCTTGAAACGGGCCTCGGCCGCCGCCGAGCTGTCATAGACGAAGCCCTGCGTGAGGAAGATCGCCTCGGCGGTTTCGCCGTGCTGGGAGCGGGTGGTGCCGCCGTGAACGAGTTGGGTTGCCGGACGCCAGGACTTGCTCATGTGATCGTCGCCTTCAAACAAAAAAACCGGCCGCGTAAGCAGGCCGGTTCGATACCCGGCCTTTTTAGCTATTTGTTTTACGTGGCTGCAAGCCGGCCGGCCAAATCACCACGGGATAACCTTGCTCTTACTGCGCGCCCGCGCTTGCGTCAATTGCCCGCATTTGGTTTTGTGCGGGGCCATTCATACGGGAAACGGTAGGGTCATGGCTTCTGCGGCGCGCAGCACGGGCATTCTGGCGGATCACGCCATTCGCGGCTTGTTTACGGCCGGCCGGCTGAAAAGCGAGGCCGCGCTCGATGCCGACCAGATCCAGCCGGCAAGCCTCGACCTGCGCCTCGGCGCGAAGGCTTTTCGCGTGCGCGCCAGCTTCCTGCCGGGCCCCTCCCATCTCGTCGCCGACAAGCTCGACCGGCTGAAGCTGCACGTCGTCGACCTTGCCGAGGGCGCGGTGCTGGAGACGGGTTGCGTCTATATCGTGCCGCTGATGGAAAGCCTCGACCTGCCCGCCGAGCTTGCCGCCTCGGCCAACCCCAAGAGCTCCACCGGCCGCCTCGATATCTTCACCCGCGTCATCACCGACCGCGCACAGGAATTCGACAAGATTCCGGCCGGCTATTGCGGCCCGCTCTATCTGGAAATCTCCCCGCGCACCTTCCCCATCGTCGTGCGCCGCGGCTCGCGCCTCTCGCAGATCCGCTTCCGCAAGGGCAATGCGCTGCTGGGCGAAAGCGAACTGGTTGCGCTCCATGCCTCCGACACGCTCGTCGCCAGCGAAACGCCGAACGTTTCGGGCGGCGGCATCGCGCTCTCCATCGACCTCAAGGGCACCGGGCCGGATGGCCTCATCGGCTATCGCGGCAAGCACCATACCTCGGTCGTCGACGTCGACCGCAAGAACCAGCACGATATCTTCGATTTCTGGGAGCCGCTGTTCAGCCGCGGCCGCAACGAACTGATCCTCGACCCGGATGAATTCTACATCCTCGTCTCGCGGGAGGCCGTGCATGTGCCGCCGCTCTATGCGGCCGAGATGACGCCCTTCGATCCGCTCGTCGGCGAGTTCCGCGTCCATTACGCCGGCTTCTTCGACCCCGGCTTCGGCCATGCGCCGGCCGGCGGCTCCGGCAGCCGCGCGGTGCTGGAAGTGCGCAGCCATGAAGTGCCCTTCATCCTCGAGCACGGCCAGATCGTCGGCCGCCTCGTCTACGAGCATATGCTGGGCGCGCCCGAAGGCCTCTACGGCTCCGGCCTCGGTTCCAACTACCAGGCGCAGGGCCTCAAGCTCTCCAAGCACTTCCGCGCCGGCTGAGGCCGGGCGCTCGGCGCTTTACATTAAAGTTAAACGTTTTTATTGTGCGCGGACGAGGAACTGCGCCGCTTTCGGCGCAAGGACGAGCTTTCAATGCCAAGACCGACGATCAAGACCATCGCGCAGGAAACGGGCCTTTCGATCGCCACCGTGTCGAAGGCGCTGAACGACAGCCCGCAGGTGCGGCCGGAAACGCGCGCCATCGTCGTCGCCGCCGCCGAGCGCGTCGGCTACCAGCTCAACATGCACGGCGTGCAGCTTCGCACCGGCAAGACCTATCAGGTCGCCGCCATCATGACCGCGCCCGGCCCGAGGCAGAACGAATGGGAAGGCGTGGAATATGCCCAGCTCCTCAGCGGCATCTCCTGGGCGCTGGAGGAGAGCCCCTACCGTGTCTCGCTCTATGCCGTGCGCAACTTCGAGGAGAGCCTCGAGACGATCCGCCAGATCGTTTCCCTGAAGAAGGCCGACGGCATCATCGTTTCCGGCACGAGGGCGGACGATCCGCGCGTGCGCATCATGCAGGAGGCGGATTTTCCCTTCGTCACCTACGGAACGACGATCCGCAACGCCCCGCACGCCTATGTCGATGCCGACAACGAGCAGATGATCCGCCATTCGGTTGCCCGCCTTGCCGGGCGCGGCCATCGCCGCATCGCACTCGTCAATCCCATGGCGGACCTCAGCTATGCGCTCACCCGCCTCGATGCCTATCGCGCGGCTCTGGAGGCGGCCGGCCTTCCCTTCGACCCGGCGCTCGTCGCGCACGGCCACCTGACGCCGGCCTTCGGGCGCGAGTGCGTCCTCTCCATGTCCGCCCTGCCAAGCCCGCCGACCGCCTATATCTGCGCCAACGAAGCCTCCGCGCTCGGCGCCTTCTCCGGCTTCCACGCCCGCGGCCTCGTCCATGGCCGCGACGCGGTGATCAACGCCACCGACGACCTCAACGTCAGCCAGTATTTCGCCCCGCCGATCACCACCTATTTCCTGCCGATCCACGAGCCGAGCGAACTGCTCGGCCGCTACATCCTGCGCCGCATGGAGGGCGAGGCCCCCGAAGCGCTCCAGACGCTGATCATGCCCAAGCTGATCGAACGCTCCGACGACCGCCTCGCTTGACACGCCTCGCGAACTGTTGAATGAGTGCGGCCTCGGCGCTGCCCTGCGGGTATGATGTAATGGTAGCCTGTCAGCTTCCCAAGCTGAACGCGCGGGTTCGATTCCCGCTACCCGCTCCAGCCGCCGCCTTTCCTTTTTTGCTGTTCCTTCCGGTGCTGCCCGCCTACGCCGTCCCTTTCGCTTATGTGGTGCAATGCAAAATAAAAACGTTTATATTTTTTCTTGAAAACGTTTTTATTCCTTGTTACCGTTTTCGTGAGGATGGGGCGGCGCCTGCGCGGCCCCAAGGATTTGTCGGGCGTTCGCCGGAGGGGCGGCGCCGACGGTTGAGGAGGAAGAGATGAGGAAATTCGTTGCAACGCTTGCGCTGGCCGTCTTCGCGGCCGGTGGTGTCCACGCCGCCGATCTCGGCGGCAAGCTCCTGAAGGTCGGGTCCGACACGACCTCGCCGCCGATGGAGAGCGTCGATCCGGCAAGCGGCCAGATCGTCGGCTTCGACGTCGACGTGGTGAACGCGATCTGCGCCAAGATCAACTGCCAGGCCGAGTTCGTGACGACCGGCTGGGACGGCATCTTCGCCGCGCTCGACCAGGGCAGCTTCGATCTCGTGGCTTCGGGCGTGTCGATCACCGACGAGCGCAAGAAGGCGATGGATTTCTCCGATCCCTATATCGTCAACAGCCAGGCCGTGCTGACGCGCGCCGAGGACCAGGGCATCACGCTCGACACGTTCAAGGCCGAAGGCCGCAAGCTCTCCGCCCAGGCCAACACGACGGACGCGCAGGTCGCCGAAGGCGTCGTCGGCAAGGAGAACGTCGTCGCCTACGACACGTTCAGCGCCGCCATCATCGCGCTCAAGAACAAGGACGTCGACGGCGTCGTGATCAACGGCGCGAACGCCGCCGCCTACGAGCGCGAATTCGCCGGCGAGCTGGTCGCCTCCATCAAGGACCTCGAATCCGACCCGATCGGCCTCGTCTTCCGCAAGGGTGACGAGAATGTCGCCGCCTTCAACGAGGGCCTGAAGGCGATCAAGGACGACGGCACGCTCGACCAGCTCGTCGCCAAGTACTGGGGCCTCAAGTAGGATGCCCCCGCCGGGAGCGCCTGACGCTCCCGGCCGTCTTCCCCGATCGCGCAGCCGGAGGCCGCCGCAATGTCGTTCGTCAGAAGCGTGAGGCCCAGCAACCTGGTGATCCTCGCCGCGCTGCCCTTCATCGTCTACCTGTTCGCCTCCTCGAGCGATTACCAGCGCTCGCTGCGCGCCATCCTCGGCATCGAGCCGGGCTCGGGGGCCTTGGTTCCGGGCTTCCTGCTGCTCGCCGTCGCCTTTTCCGCAGGCTTTGCGGTTCTTGTGCTCTCGCGCGGCAAGACGGCGCGCCCGCGCCTGACGCTGGCCGCCGGCCTTGCCGGCGTGCTGGCGACGGCCGCGATCCTTGCCGGCGATCTCGTCCATCCCTTCATCGCCTCGGTGGTCGCGAACGGGGTCGATCCGTTCAAGTCCACGCTCGTCGTCAAGGGCGTCACGCCGCGCCAGCTGACCGAGGGCGCCGACCTCATGGTGCGCGGCGTCGAAGCCTGGCTCTGGCCGGCCTATGCCGTGCTGCTTCTCGCCGGCCTCGGCCTGCTCTTTTCCGGCAGCCGTGCGCCCGTGCCGGCCGAAAGCCGCGCCCTTAGGGCCGGCCGCTGGCTCCTCGGCCTCGTCAATGGCGCAGGCCTCGCCTTCGTCTTCCTCTTTGCCCATCTCGCCTTCGCCTCGGGCCTTGCGACGACGATCCGCGCGGCGGTCGCCGCCTATCTGCTGGCCGCGGTGCTCGGCCTCCTCTGGGTGGGGCTTCTCAAGCTGCGCTATGCGCGGCAGACGCTCGTTCTCTTCGCGGCCATGACGGTGATGCTTGCGGCCGTCTCGGCCTGGTTCCTGCTCCAGCCGCGCGATGCCTATGTGCTCGCCGGCACGCTGGAGGGCAAGGTCGGCATCGTCACCGGCACGCCGTCCGGCCTGATCAGCGCCGTGCGCTTCGGCCAGTACGAGGGCGGGCCGGAGAACGAGACGCCGGTGCGCACCTTCGTCACGCCCGATCTCGCCATCGAGGCGATCGGCAAAAAGGAGGACGTCAGCGGCGCGCTTCTGCCGGCCGCCGCCGTTCCCGCCGGCTGGCCGCGCCTCTGGCAGGTCGAGGCGCTGAACGACCGCGACCGGGCAGGCGGCATCACCTTCGCCGTCATCGCCATCGTCGTCGGCCTCCTCACCTTCGGCGGCTTCCTGCATCGCCGCCATCCGCTCTCCGTCGGCTCGGAATTCGTTGTCGACACGATCCGCGGCATCCCCATGCTCGTCATCGTGCTCTATGTCGGCCTGCCGCTCTCCGGCGCGCTGAAGGATGCGACGGCCGGCGTCTTCGATCCGCCGAACCTGATGCGCGGCATCGTCGCCATGGCGCTCGCCTATTCGGCCTATCTTGCGGAAATCTTCCGCTCCGGCATCAATGCCATCCCGGCCGGCCAGATCGAGGCGGCCGGCAGCCTCGGGCTCAACCGCTGGCAGACGGCGCGGCTCGTCATCCTGCCGCAGGCCTTCCGCATCGTCATCCCGCCGCTCGGCAACGAGCTGATCGCGATCCTGAAGGACACCTCGCTCCTCTCCATCCTGTCGATCCGCGATATCACCCAGCGCATGCGCGAGTTCCAGTCGGCGAGCTTCCTGCCGTTTGCGCCCTACAATTCGGCGGCGATCCTCTACATCCTGCTGACACTTGCCGCTGCAAGCCTCATCAGCCTCATCGAGAAGAAATATGACGTCAAGCATCGCTGACAGGGCAAGGGGCACGGTGCTCGTCACCGGTGCGTCGCGCGGCCTTGGCCGGGCGCTGGCCGATCTCTATGCGGCGGACGGCTTTCGCGTCATCGCCTGCACGCGGCAGGGGCCGGGCGAACCGCTCGACGTCGCGGATGCCGCCTCCATCGCCGCCCTCGGCGAGCGGCTGAAGGGCGTGCCGGTCGATATCGTCGTCAACAATGCGGCGATCCGCGGCGATACGGGCGGGCTCGCCTCGCTGTCGCCGGACGATTTTCTCGATGTAATGCGCGTCAATACGCTCGCCCCGCTGCTCCTCGCGCGGGCGCTGCGGGAAAATCTTCTTGCCGGCGCGCGTAGGGTGCTGGTCAATATCGGCAGCCGCGCCGGCTCGCTGGCGGAAGGCACGCTGGACGACGATGATGGCGACTACGCCTATCGCTGCTCCAAGGCGGCGCTGAACATGGCGACGGTCAAGCTGGCGCAGGATTTTCGCCGCGACGGCATCGCGGTTATCTCGCTGCATCCCGGCTGGGTGCGCACCGATATGGGCGGCAAAGAGGCCGCCGTGGACGTCGCGGAGAGCGCGGCGGGCCTCAAGGCTCTGATCGACAGGGCGACGCTGGCGGACACCGGGAGCTTCCGCTCCTACGACGGCCGAACGATAGCATGGTAAGGGAGCGGACGATGGACGGAGCATCCGGACGGCAGGACGAGACGGCGGCGATCGGGTCGCTGCTCGCCGAGCGCTACGGCATTGCCGGCACGATAACGCCGCTGCCCGGCGAGCACGACCTCAACTACCGGGTCGAGGCAACGGACGGCACGCGCTACCTGTTGAAGCTCCATGCGCCGGGCGATGCGGACGAGCTTGCCATGCAGGTCGCCGTGCTCGATCACCTTGCCAAGGCCGCGCCCGATCTGTCCTTCTCCCGCGCGCTGCCGGACCGGAGCGGCGCCCAGAGCATACCCGCGGAAATCCGCGGCCCGCGCACCGCGCGCCTCCTCACCTGGCTGCCGGGCGACGTCTGGTCGCGCTCCTCCGTTCGTGGGCCGGCGAGCGTGGAAACGCTTGGCCGCCTGCTCGGCCAGCTCGACCGCAACCTCGAAGGCTTTGCCCATGCCGGCGCGCGGCGCCTCTATGCCTGGGATATCGGCCGGGCCGGCATGCATCTGGAAAACCTCCGCTTCATCGAGGATGCGGAGAAGCAGGCGGCCGTCCGCGCCATCCTTGAGCGCTTCACCGCCGAGGTGCTGCCGCGCCTCGAAGCCTGCCCGCGCCAGGTCATCCACAACGACGCCAACGACTACAACGTGTTGCTCGATGCCGGCGGGCGCGTCAGCGGCCTGCTCGATTTCGGCGATATGGTCGAGAGCTTCCGTGTGGTGGAGATCGCCGTCGCCGGCGCCTATGCGCTGATCGGCACGCCCGATCCGGTCGAGACCATCGCCCGCCTTGCCGCCGCCTATCACGCGGCCAACCCCATCAGCGAAGCGGAAGCGGGCCTCGTCTTCGATCTCGTGCGCACGCGCTATGCCGTCAGCATGTGCATGGCGGCGCGGCAGATCCGCGACAATCCGGAGAACACCTACCTGCTGGTCAGCCAGGAGGATGTCTGGCGCGAGCTCCAGCGCCTGCAGGCGGAGAACCCGGCGCTCGCCGTCGCCCGCATCCGCGATGCCTGCGGCTTCGCGCCGGTGCCGCAGGCCGCCCGCGTCGAGCGCTGGCTGGAGCGCAACGCCCACGATTTCGCACCCGTCATCCGCCCGCAGACAGCAAGGCCGAAGGTGCTGGCCCTCGATCTTACCGCATCGGGACCCGACGCGGCCGCCTGGGCCTCGCTCGATGCGGACGGCGCCGAACGGCTGATCGAGGCGCGCGTCGCGGAAGCCGGCGCCGATTTCGCCATCGGCCTCTACGGTGAGGATCGTGCCGTCTACAAGGGGGATGCCTTCGACATGCCAGGCGCGCGCCGCACCGTGCATCTCGGCGTCGATCTCTTCGCCCCGGCCGGAGAGCCGGTGCATGCGCCCTTCGCCGGCAAGGTCGCCTTCATCCATGACGACGCGGTCGCCTATGGCTTCGGCCCGACGGTCCTTCTCGAACATCGCACCGACGGGGGCGATGTCTTCTGGACGCTCTATGGGCATCTCTCCCGCCGGAGCGTCCAGAAGCTCTCCATCGGCCAGCCTGTTGCGAAGGGCGAGGCCTTCGCCTCCTTCGGCGCGGCCGAAGAGAACGGCAACTGGTCGCCGCACCTGCATTTCCAGGTCGTCACCGATCATCTCGGCCTTGAAGGCCGCATGCACGGCGTCGGCGTGCGCGATCACTGGCAGGTCTGGCGTGCGGTGAGCCCGGATCCGAGCGTCGTCTTCGGCTTTGATATGCCTGCCTCCGTCACCGTCGCGCGCGACAAGGATTTCCTGGTGCGCGAGCGCCAGCGCCGCATCGGCCGCTCGCTCTCCATCGCCTATTCGGCCGAGCCGCTGAAGATCGTCGGCGGGGAGGGGACCTATCTCATCGACGACGAGGGCAACCGCTGGCTCGACATGGTCAACAATGTCTGCCATGTCGGCCATTGCCATCCGCGCGTCGTCAAGGCCGCGCAGGTGCAGATGGCAAAGCTCAACACCAATTCGCGCTACCTGCACGATACGCTGGTGGAATATTCCCGCCGGCTTGCAGCGCTCTTTCCCGATCCGCTCAACGTCTGCTTCTTCGTCAATTCGGGCAGCGAGGCGAACGATCTGGCGATCCGGTTGGCGCGCGCCTATACCGGCAACCGCGATATCGTCACGGTCGACCATGCCTATCACGGGCACCTGTCGAGCCTTATCGACGTCAGCCCCTACAAGTTTACCGGCAGGGGCGGCGAAGGACGCCCGGCGCATGTCTGCGTCGCCGAGATGCCGGATCTCTATCGCGGCCGCTTCCGCTACGGCGATAGCGAGGCAGGCCGGAAATACGCCGAGGACGTGCGCCTTCAGGTCGAGGCGCTCGCCGGGGAAGGGCGCCGTCCCGCGCTGTTCTTCAGCGAAGGCATCCTCGGCACCGGCGGCCAGCTCACCCTGCCGGAGAACTACCTGAGGCAAGCCTATGCCCATATCCGGGCCGCCGGCGGCCTCTGCCTTGCGGACGAGGTACAGGTCGGCTTCGGCCGTGTCGGCAGCCACATGTGGGCGCACGAGTTGCAAGGCGTCGTGCCGGACATTGTCACCCTCGGCAAGCCCATCGGCAACGGCCATCCGATGGCCGCGGTCGTCACGACGGAAGCCGTCGCCGCGGCCTTTGCCAACGGCATGGAATATTTCAACACCTTCGGCGGCAATCCCGTCTCCGCCGAGATCGGCCTTGCCGTGCTCGACGTCATCCGCGACGAGCGGCTGATGCACCATTGCAAGGTGACCGGCGAGCGGCTGATGGCGGGCGCCCGTGCGCTTGCGACACGCCACGAGATCATCGGCGACGTGCGCGGCCACGGCCTCTTCAACGGCATCGAGCTGGTGCGCGACCGGGCAACGTTGGAGCCGGCGGCGGAGGAACTGGATTTCGTCATCGCCGAGATGAAGCGCAGGCACCGCATCCTGCTATCCAGCGAAGGCCCGCACCACAACGTGCTGAAGGTGAAGCCGCCGGCGGCCTTCGGCGCGGCGGAATGCGACCGCTTCCTCGCCGCCCTTGACGAAACGCTGACGGCGCTGCCCCGCCGATGACAAGGATGACGGCGCTCGGAAATCCGGGCACCGGGAATGACAAGGACAGTAAAGTGCATAAGCCGCTCGACCACCAGAACCGCTTCGCCGCCGGCCGCAGGGAGACCGGCCTGCTGGAGCTCGGCGTCTGCTATTATCCGGAACAGTGGCCGCGCGATAAATGGGACGAGGACGCCCGCCGCATGGCGGAGCTCGGCCTTGCCTGGGTGCGCATCGGCGAGTTCGCCTGGTCGCATATCGAGCCGCAATCCGGCGTCTTCCGGTGGGAGTGGATGGACGAGGCGATCGACGTGCTCGGCCGCGCCGGCCTCAAGGTCATCCTCGGCACGCCGACGGCCGCCCCGCCGAAATGGCTGGTCGACCGCTATCCCGATATCCTGCCCGTCGATGCGCGCGGCATTACCCGCAAGTTCGGCGCCCGCCGGCACTATTGCTTCTCCAGCCGCCGCTACCGCATCGAGGCCGCCCGCATCACCGAGGCCATGGTGCGCCGCTACGGCGAAAACCCCTTCGTGCACGCCTGGCAGACGGACAACGAATACGGCGACCACGACACGATCCACAGCTATTCCGACGAGGCGAAGCTGGCCTTCCGCCAATGGCTCGCCGCCCGCTACGGCACGGTTGAAAACCTGAACCGCGCCTGGGGTACGACTTTCTGGAGCATGCACTACAACGGCTTCGAGGAGGTGGACCTGCCGAACAACCTCGTCGAGGAGCCGACGCCCACCCATCTCGTCGATTACTACCGCTTCTCCTCCGATCAGGTGAAGAGCTTCAACAAGGCGCAGGCCGACCTCATCCGCCGCCATTCGCCCGGCCGGCCGGTCACGCACAATTTCATGTCCCAGAATACCGACTTCGACCACTACAAGGTCGGCGAGGACATCGACATCGCCTCCTGGGACGTCTACCCGATGGGCGGCCTCATCAACGGCCGCCTCAGCGAGGAAGAAAAGGCGCGCTATCTGCGCGTCGGCGATCCCGACCAGGTCGCCTTCAACCACGATCTCTACCGCGCCGTCGGCCGCGGCCGGGTCTGGGTCATGGAGCAGCAGCCGGGGCCGGTCAACTGGGCCGCCCACAACCAGTCGCCCGCCGACGGCATGGTGCGGCTGTGGACGTGGCTCGCCTATGCCCACGGCGCCGACATGGTCTCCTATTTCCGCTGGCGGCAGGCGCCTTTCGCGCAGGAGCAGTTCCATGCGGGCCTGCTGCTGCCGAACGGCGAGGCCGACCAGGGCTATCTTGAGGTCGCGCAGGTGGCCGCGGAAATGGCGCGCCTTCCGGCCGGCGAGGTGCGGGAAAAGGCTCCGGTCGCCATCCTCCTCGATTACGAGTCGCGCTTTGCCACCCGCGCCCTGCCGCAGGGCCGCGGCTATGCCGCCTCCGCCATCGCGCTCGACTGGTACTGCGCCATCGCCCGCCTCGGCGTGGACGTCGATTTCATCGGCCAGCATTCCGATCTTTCTGGCTACCGGCTGGTGGTCGCGCCCGACCTCGTCATTCCCGACATGGATTTCCTTGCCCGGCTGAAGGCGTCGGGCGCAAAAGCCCTGTTCGGCCCGCGCAGCGGCAGCAAGACGCGCGACATGCACATTCCCGCCGACCTGCCGCCCGGCCCGCTCGCCGATCTTATCGACTTTAGCGTGACGCGCGTGGAATCCCTGCCGGAGTTCCACAGCGAGCCCGTGCTTTACGGCAATGCGAGCCATCCGGTGACCGGCTGGCGCGAGCTGATCCGCACGACGGAAACGGTGCTGGCGACCTTCGAGGGCGCGCACCGGCCCGGCTCGCCTGCGGTGATCGGCAATGACAGGGCGCGCTACGTTGCCACGCTGCCGCGCGGCGAATTCCTGACGAGGCTGATGGGCGATACGCTCGGCTGGGCGGGCGTCGCGAGCCTTCCCGACCTCGGGGACCTCCGCCTTGCCCGCCGCGGCCGCCTGCGCTTCGCCTTCAATTATGCGGGCGCGCCCGCCGCCGTGCCCGCCTCCGCCTCGGCGGAATTCCTCGTCGGCGGCCGCACGATCGGTCCGGCCGACGTCGCGATCTGGATGGAAGACGAGGGCTGACGGCAGCTCAGCCCGCCGCCGCGGCCGGCTCGTCCGGCACCTTCGACCGCGCGGGACGGTGGCTCGTCTTGTTCCAGGAAAAGGGGTTGCTGCGCAGCTCGATCACCGCGCGCCATGCCGCCTTGGAGACGAGCAGCCAGTAGACCGGCGTCCACATCCAGCGCCGGCCGATCGCCGCCCGTTCCTGCGGTGTCATGCCGGCGCGGCCAAGGGCGACGAAGGCGGCATAGCTGCCGAAGATGTTGACGATGTCGAGGACGAACAGGGTCAATTCGAGCCTGCCCAGATGGTATGCCCCCTGGAAGAAGAGCTGCCAGCTGATCAGCCCGACATAGGCGAGGATCAGCGGGTGGGCGAGCGAGGAGAGGATGAGCCCGCCGATCAGGACCTGGAAGACGATGCTGGGGCCGAGCCCCATTTCCCGGACGAGCCGCACGGGCCGGCGCATCAGCACGAGCCAGGTTTGCAGCCAGCCCTTGAACCATCGCGTGCGCTGGCCCGTCCAGGTGCGGGCCTCGGTCGGCGCTTCCTCGTAGGTCGGGCGGCTGATCGTGCCGCAGCGATAGCCCTGCCGGTAGAGGCGCAGGCCGAGATCGGCATCCTCGGTGACGTTGTAGGGGTCCCAGCCGCCCACCTCCTGCAGGATGCGGGTGCGGAAATGATTCGACGTGCCGCCGAGCGGCATCGGCATGCGCGCGGCGGCAAGGCGCGGCAGGAGCACGCGGAAGAGGCCGGCATATTCCATGGCGAAGAGGGCGCTGAGCCGGCTTTCCTGCCCGTTGGTGACGATGAGCGGCGCCTGGAGGCAGGCGATGTCCGCCGGCCCGGCCTCGAAGCTGCGCCAGGCCTCCTCCAGTTGCATCGGATCGACCCGGTCCTCCGCATCGTAGATCACGAGATAGTCGCCGCGCGCCGCGCCGAGCGCATAGGTGAGGGCCTTCGGCTTGGTGCGCGGATGCCCCGGCGGAACCTCGACGATCTCGTATTGCCGGCCGAGCCGCATGGCCGAAAGCGCATCGAGCGTCTCGCTGTCGTCGGCCTCGCAGATCAGCTTGATGTCGAGGCGCGTGGCCGGCCATTCGAGCCGGTTCAGCGTCTCGATGAGCTGCGGGACGACCGCCGCCTCGCGGTAGAGGGCGACGAAAACGGAATAGACCGGCCGCCGGGCGGCGGGAAGGGCAGGCCGCGTGTTCTTTTTCCTCCGCTTCATGGCGAGAAGGGCGATGAAGCGTATGAAGACGGTCGCGAAGAAGAACACGGTCAGCACGATATGGAGCAGGAGGATCGCGGCCGTCGGGTTCAGCACCGCGAAGACGAGAGCCAGCGTCAGCATCGTGCCGGTGTAGAAACCCTGCCGGCCCCACAGGGTGATGCGGGCGCTCGCCTCCGGCACGGCGCCGAAGAGCTGGTCGACGCTCTCGCGCAGCCGGCGGTCGCGGCCGGCCTGCCAGAGGGCGGCGCGCATGGCCGACGGCGTGGTCACGGCCATCTTCATCCGCAGGAGGGGCGAGCGGAGACGGTCGCTGAGATAGTCCAGCCGCTTCGCGCTGGGTATGATGGCGATGATCGGCTGGCGGAAGGGATGGCGGATGCGGACGGCGGTCGGCTCCACCAGTTGCACGTCGGCTCCCACCATATCCTCGACCTCATCGGGATCGAGCCGCTTGAGGAAGGGCAGGTGGAGGATCTCCGCCAGCGCCTCGTAGTAGATGTCCTCCGCCAGCGCGCCGCTCGCCAGCAATTCCGCCTCCAGCGTCGTGCCGTTGCGGTTCGCCCGCACCAGCATCCGCGCGATGAGGGTCTTGGAAAGGCCGAGCCGGCGGAAGAGACGGGCCTCGGCCATGAAGCGCGGCGGCACGGGCTGCTCATCGGGCGAGGGCGCGAACGGTCCCGGCAGGATGCCGATTGCTGTGGCGAAAGCGATGTCGTCGGGATATTCTGCCAGCCGCATGCCGTCATCGCGGCACGTCATCGGCCACGCCCCTCTTAAACCCCAAGTTGATGTTAATGCGGCAGAGCAGAATTTCATCCCTTAAATCCTACGGGCTTTTTGCGCTTTGCCTGCTGATGGCGGCGGCAAGGCCGATGCCCGGCGCCGCGCAGGACCGCACGCCGGTCGACCTGCCGATCCTCTTCGATACGCGCGAGCGCATCGCGCGGCCGGATCTTTCCGGCATCGTGCGCCTGCGCTTCCTGACGACGGTGGATTTCCCGCCGTTCAACTTCATCGACCAGACCGGCAAGCTCGCCGGCTTCCACGTCGATCTGGTGCGCGAGATCTGCCGCGAGCTCCAGTTGACGGAAAAGTGCCAGATCCAGGCGGTGACCTTCCCCGAGCTGGAGAAGGCGCTTACCGACGGCAATGGCGAGGCGGTCGCCGCCGGCGTGGCCGTCACGGCGGACCTGCGCCAGCGGTTCGCCTTCTCACGCCCCTTCATGCGCCTGCCCGCGCGCTTTGCCGTGGCAAAGAAGACACCGCCCGCCGGCGAGACGGCAGCCGCGCTCGACGGCCGTAAGGTCGGGGTCGTCGCGGCAAGCGTGCACGAGGCGATGCTGAAGGCGTTCTTCCCGCGCATCCGGGCGGAAGCCTTTCCGGATCGCGCGGCGCTGCTATCGGCCCTGAAGGACGGCAAGGTGGAGGCCGTCTTCGGCGACGGCATGCAGCTCGCCTTCTGGATGAGCGGCACGGATTCGGCCGGCTGCTGCCGCCTGTTCGACGGCCCCTATCTTTCCGAGCAGTTCCTCGGCGAGGGTATGACGATCATGGTCCGCAAGGAGGATGCGGCGCTGGCGGGGGGCATCGACCATGCGCTGCTGGCGCTCTCGCGCAACGGACGTCTGCAGGAGATCTACCTGCGTTATTTCCCGGTCAATCTCTACGGCGGCTGATGTAGGTAAGCACTGACTTACTGGCTTGCCCAGATGATGCGGGCGATCCAGTCGATCTCGTCCATCTCGAAATTGCGGTTCGGGTGCTCCGGATTGAGCGAGACGAGCTCGATGGTGCGCGGGCTCTGGCGGTGCAGCACCTTGGCCATCACCTCGCCTTCGCGGGTCTTGACGACGACGCGGTCGCCGCGGCGCACCTGCGCGCCCGGCTCGACGATCAGCACGTCGCCGTCGCGGTAGAGCGGCAGCATGCTGTCGCCCTGCACCTCGAGCGCGTAGACGCCGGGCTTGCGGTCGGGCGAGGCGGGAAATTCCACCACATCCCAGCCCTGTCCGGCCGGAAAGCCGCCGTCGTCGAAGAAGCCGCCGGCGCCCGCCTGGGCGAAGCCGAGCAGGGGAATGCTGCCGGCCTGCGGGGGAAAGGCGCCCTGCGGCAGGCCGCCGTAGCGGGCGGGATCGGCCAGCATGAGGAACTCGTCGATGGAGGCGCCCGTCGCGTCGAGCACCTTGGCGATCGATTCCGTCGAGGGCCAGCGCTGGCGCCCGTCGACCGCCTGCCGCTTGGACTTGTTGAAGGATGTCGGGTCGAGCCCGGCGCGGCGGGCAAGGCCGGACGGAGAGAGCCGGTTGCGCTCGGCGAGGGCGTCGATCGCCGCCCAGATCCGGTCGTGGGAGAACATGCTGCGAAACCCTGCCAAGGCACGGGGCCGGCCTGTGCCGGCCCGATCGATCGGGAGCATATCCAAGGATGCCGGCCGAGTAAAGGAAAAAGGATTATTTTCCTGTCTCGTTCGGCAAGACGGTTTCCGCCGCCCGCCGGCGGGCCACGACGCTTTCGCGCCAGATGGTGAAGATGCCGGCGCCGACGACGATGACCGAGCCGGCGACGGTGTTGGGGCTCAGCGTCTCGCCGAAGACGGAAACGCCGATGATCGCCGCCAGCACGATCTGGAGATAGGTGAGCGGCTGCACGGCCGCCGCGTCGAGCAGGTCGTAGGCGCGGATGAGGAAATAGTGGCTGGACATGCCGGTGATGCAGAGCAATCCCATCCAGAGCCAGTCGACGGGCGAAAGGTTGG
Organism: Shinella sp. Sh6; assembly: GCF_055392685.1. Lineage (NCBI taxonomy): Bacteria > Pseudomonadati > Pseudomonadota > Alphaproteobacteria > Hyphomicrobiales > Rhizobiaceae > Shinella > Shinella sp. Sh6. The sequence continues at coordinate 127,753 of NZ_AP044005.1, forward strand.
TCCAGAAGAACGGGCCGACCAGCGATATGGCGGCAGCCCCCGCGACGCCGAGATAGAAGAAGCTCGTGGAGGCCGCGTCGTTGCGGCTGACGAGGCGGGTGGCGATGACGTAGAGCGCGAACATCAGCGCGGAAAGAAGCGGCAGGAGGACGCTCGCATCGAACGCGCTGCCACCCGGATTGACGACGATCAGCACGCCGCAGAGGCCGACGCCGATCGCCGTCCACCGCCGCCAGCCGACCCGCTCGCCGAGGAGAGGCATGGACAGGAGCGCCACGAAGATCGGCCCCGAGGAAAGGATCGCCTGGGAATGGGCAAGGCCCACCGTGGTGAAGGCCGTGATGGTCACGACGATCTGGAAGGCGAGCAGCGCGCCGCGCAGGACCTGCAGGACCGGATGCCGCGTGGCCGCCGCCGCCCTCAGCCCGCCCGGCCCGCGTGCGCCGAGCGCGATGGCGAAGGCACCGAAGGCCCAGAAGCGCAGCATGGCGATGAAGACAGGCGGATAGGCGCTGCCGAGATGCTTCGAGATCGCATCCTGCACGCTGAAGATCACGATCGCGAGGAGGGTGAAGACATAGCCGAGTCGTTTGGGGTCCATGGCCCCGCGCATATACCCGTCCGGTGCGGCTTGCACGCCCAAACTTTTGAGGGTTTCCGGATATTTCGGGGAGCTGCCGAAGGGGTATAGGAAAAATTTCCTTCATGTCTTCCCCCCGCGAATTCTGCCACTTTCGCGCAGACCGGCGGCGCGCTATCAAGATGTGGCGCGGCTTGTCCGTGCGCTCCGAGGTCCCCCCGTGCACAAGACAGTCTCCTCCGGCATTCTGCTGACGTCCTTCGCCTATTTCATGTTTTCCCTGCAGGACGCGTCGGTCAAATGGCTCGTCGTCGGCCTGCCCGTCTGGCAGATCCTCTTCATGCGCAGCGTGACGATGTTCGCGCTCTGCGCCGTCTTTGGCGGCCGGCCGCTCATGCGGGCCGCGCGGCACTCGCCGGTGCTGAAACCCCTCCTCCTGCGCAATCTCCTGCTGCTGGCCGCCTGGCTCTCCTACTACAACGCGGCGCGCGACCTCGGCCTTGCCGAGCTGACGACGCTCTACTACGCCTCGCCCGTGGTCATGACGATCCTGTCGGGGCCGATCCTCGGGGAGAAGGTGCCTGGCTACCGCTGGTTCGCGGTCGCCACCGGCTTTGCCGGCGTGGTCGTCGCCTGCGGGGTGGCGGTCAGGGGGCTGACGCTGTCGCTGCCGATCTACCTTGCCTTGCAGGCCGCCGTCTTCTGGGCGGTGGCGAGCGTCCTCCTGCGCAAGACGGCGCTGCACGAGCGCACGCAGGTGCAGGTGACGATCTCCAGCGGCTTCTTCATCCTCTTCACCGCGGTCGCCCTGCCTTTCGTCTGGCAGCCGGTCTCGGCGGTCGACCTCGTGCTGATGGTGGGAACCGGCATCATCGCCGGCATCGGCCAGTTCGCCATGTTCGAGGGCATGCGCCGCGCGCCGGTCTCGGTGCTCGCGCCGTTCGAATATACCTCGCTCGTCTGGGCCTTCGCGCTCGGCTACCTGATCTGGAGCGACGTGCCGGGCTCCAACGTCTTCGTCGGCGCCGTGCTGATCTTTTCCGCCGGCATGATCATCGTCGCCATGGAGCGGTTCGGAAGGCGCGCGCGGGTGCATGGCTGAGTTCGCGCGGAAGGCCGAGACCGACCAAAAGAAGTCCGGGGTTCGCCGCACAGGCCGGTTGCATACCGGCCGGAGCGCGATATTGTCGCCCTCTGTAAAGCGGCTTTGACGGGGACTGGAATGCCGATATCGAACTCCGCGTTCGTGCGGTCAACGATCGTGCTTCTGATTGCGGGCATCATCGCGCTGCTCGGCATCGTCGGCACGTCGCTCTGGCTCGTCCATAAGGTGCAGGATTATTTCACCAGCTATATCGAGGTGCGCGAGGCGCGCAGCGCCGCCAGCGACCTCCTCTCCACCCTGAAGGACCTGGAAACCGGCCAGCGCGGCTTCGTCATCACCGGCGATCAGGCCTTCCGCGGCCCGTACGACGCCGCGCTCAAGGCGGTGGCGGAACGCCAGGCCGTGCTTGCCGAGAAGGTCGCCGGCTTCCCCGAATATGCCAGGCACATGCCCGAGATCGAGAAGCTGGTGGCCGCCAAGCTGGATGAGCTTGCCGACACGGTCGCGGCCATCGAACAGGGCCGTCCGGCCGATGCGGCCGCGCAGGTCAAGAACGACCGCGGACGCGTGATCATGGACCAGTTGCGCGCCCGGCTCGGCGAGATCACGGCCGATGCCGACCGCCGCATGGAGGAAGGCGTTACCGATACGCTCCGGTCGGCCGGCGCCCTGCAATGGACGACGGTGATCGGCGCCATCGCCATCATCGCCGTGCTCGGCGGGGCGATCGTCGTCATCGCCCAATATACCCGCGACATCATCGTCGCGCGGCGCGAGGTGGAGATGCTGAACGCCACGCTGGAAAAGCGGGTGGACGAGCGGACGGAGGAGCTGATCCGCGCCAACCAGGAGGTCCAGCGCTTCGCCTATATCGTCACGCACGACCTGCGCGCGCCCCTCGTCAACATCATGGGCTTCACCAGCGAATTGCAGGCCTCGCTCGCTTCCATCCAGGCCTATGTGCTCGCCGACGATAAGGCGCCGAGCGAGAGCGACATCCTGGAGGCGCGCCGCGCGGCTTCGGAGGACCTGCCGGAGGCGATCGGCTTCATCCGCTCCTCGACCAAGAAGATGGACGGCCTCATCAACGCCATCCTGAAGATCTCGCGCGACGGGCGGCGGGAGCTCAAGGTCGAGCGGGTGGACCTCAAGGCGCTCGCCGAGGCGGGTGCGGCGGCCGTCGGCCATCAGGTCGGCGAATCCGACGGCATCGTCGTCGTGGACGACACGCTGCCGACCGTCGTCTCCGACCGGCTCTCGCTGGAGCAGGTCTTCGGCAACCTCTTCGACAACGCCATCAAGTATCGCATGCCCGATCGGCCGCTGCGCATCTCCATCAGCGCGCGCAACACCGGCCGCGCGGGCTTTGTCATCGAGTTCACCGACAACGGCCGCGGCATCGCGGCGGAGGACCACGAGCGCGTCTTCGAGCTTTTCCGCCGCTCCGGCGCGCAGGACAGGCCCGGCGAAGGCATCGGCCTTGCGCATGTGCGTTCACTGATGCGCAATCTCGGCGGTGATATCGTCGTTCGATCCGAACTCGGGCAGGGGACGACCTTCGTGCTTCGTCTGCCGCCCGACCTCAGCAAGGTAGTCAGGAGTATGCAGGCATGAACGGTCTCGGCAAGGAAGTCACCATCGTCATGGTCGAGGACGACGAGGGCCACGCGCGCCTCATCGAGAAGAACATCCGCCGCGCGGGCGTGCACAACGAGGTCGTGCCCTTCACCAACGGCACGGAAGCGCTCGACTTCGTGCTTGGCAAGGACCGCACGGGCCTTGCGAGCGCCGGCAAGTTCCTGCTGATCCTGCTCGACCTCAACCTGCCGGACATGTCGGGGATCGACATCCTGCAGAAGATCAAGTCCAACACCCATACCAAGCGCCTGCCGGTCGTCATCCTCACGACGACGGACGACGAGCGCGAGATCCAGCGCTGCTACGATCTCGGCGCCAATGTCTACATCACGAAGCCGGTCGAATACGAGAGCTTCGCCCACGCGATCCGCCAGCTCGGCCTCTTCTTCTCCGTGATCCAGATACCCGAGACCCACTAAATGAAGGAAGGCCCTCATCGCATTCTCTATATCGACGACGACCCGATCCTCGCGCGGCTCGCCCAGCGCGCGCTCGGCCGTCTCGGCTACGAGGTGCTGCATGCCGAGGACGTGGAGCGCGGCCGCGAACTGCTCGCGGCGGGCGGCTTCGACGCGGTCGTGCTGGATCATTTCCTCAAGGCCGGAACGGGCCTGTGCTTCCTCAAGGAACTGGTCGGCGCGCCGGATGCGGTGCCGGTCGTCTACGTGACGGGCTCGAACGACGCGCAGGTCGCCGTCGAGGCGCTGAAGGCGGGCGCGGCCGACTATGTCATCAAGTCGGTCGGCGACGACTTCATGCCGCTGCTCGCCAATGCGCTCGGGCAGGCGCTGGAGAACGCCGCGCTGAAGCGCGCCAAGCTGCGCGCCGAGCAGGAGATCCGCGCGGCCAAGGAGCGCGCCGAGGTGCTGCTGGCGGAGGTGAACCACCGCGTCGGCAATTCGCTGGCGCTCGCCGCCGCCCTTATCCGGCTGCAGATGTCGAGCGCGTTCGACGCGGCGGTCCGCGAGGCGCTCGCCGAAACGCAGGCGCGCATCACCGCCATCGCCGGCATCCATCGCCGTCTCTACACCTCCGAGGACGTGCGCCATGTCGACATGGGCGCCTATCTCGCCACGCTCCTTTCCGAGCTCGATACGTCCATGGCGGGGCAGGGCCACAACGTGCGCCTCAGCCGCACGCTGGAGCCGCTGAAGGTTCCGACGGACCGCGCCGTCTCGCTCGGCGTCATCGTCACCGAACTCGTCACCAATGCCTTCAAATATGCCTATGGCGATGCCGGCGGCGAGGTGCGCGTCGGCTTCACGCGGCTCGATGCGGAGAACGCGCTGCTCTTCGTCGAGGACGACGGCATCGGCTGGCGCGGCGAGGGCCCCGTGCAGGGCACCGGCCTCGGCTCCAAGATCATCGGCGCCATGGCGACGAGCCTCGACAGCCGCCTCGACTACGCCGACCGCCCCGCCGGAACGCGCGCCGAACTGCTGGTTCGGATGACGGAGCCGCCCCGGCCGGCATAGGTTTCGCCGCAACGCCCCACGGCACGCCATGCGAAAGACCCGGATGCGCTAACATCCGGGTCCTGGTAGGCCGCGCCGGCCTAGCGGCAGATGCGGATCTTCTTGACGACGAGGTTGCCGTAGTAGTCGTAGGAAACGACCTTCTTGACGAAGCAGTGCTGCTGGTAGCCGTAGCTGTAGTAGCCGGCCTCGGAGGGCGCGGCGAAGGAAACGGCGGCGATGGCTGCGATGGCGGCGGAAACGATGATCTTGCGCATGGGTCTCTCCTGATCTCTTCGGGATGAGCCTCTCTCATCCGGTGATTGGAATGTCCCACATCGCCCCATCCGGCGCTGTCTCCCAGGGAACAGGCACGAAAATGCCCCCTCGGCAGGGCCGAAGGGGCATGAAGGGATCCGGCGAAGGCGGTCAGGCGGCCTTCTTCGCCTCGGGTGCGAAGCGGGTGTAGAAGGTCTCGCCCTTGGCGGCCATGTCCTTCAGGAGCGGGGTCGGCTGGAAGTGGTCGCCGTATTTCGCGGCGAGCTTCTCGCACAGCGCCACGAAGGCCTTCACGCCCATACCGTCGATGTAGGACAGCGTGCCGCCGGTATAGGGCGCGAAGCCGAAGCCGAGGATCGAGCCGACATCGGCCTCGCGCGGATCGGTGACGATGCCCTCTTCCATGGTGCGTGCCGCTTCCAGTGCGATGGTGGCGAGGAGGCGCTCCTTCAGCACCTTGACGTCGACATCCTCGGGCTTCTGCTGCGGATAGAGGTCCTTGAGGCCCGGCCACAGCTTCTTCCTGGCGGGCTTCGGCGGGTAGTCGTAGAAGCCTTTTCCAGCCTTGCGGCCGAGGCGGCCTTCGCCTTCCACCAGCTTCGTCACGAGTTCCATGTGGCGCGGGTCGACGGACTGGGGCCCGAGATCGGCGATGGAGGCCTTGAAGATCGTGTAGGAAAGGTCGACGGCGACCTCGTCGTTGAGCGCGAGCGGGCCGACCGGCATGCCGGCCATCTTGGCGGCATTCTCGATCATCGCCGCCGGCACGCCCTCGATCAGCATGTCGTAGGCCTCGGCCATGTAGCGGAAGACGCAGCGGTTGACGTAGAAGCCGCGCGTGTCGTTGACGACGATCGGCGTCTTCTTGATTGCGGCGACATAGTCGAGCGCGGTGGCGAGCGCTTTGTCGCCCGTCTCCTTGCCGAGGATGACTTCCACCAGCATCATCTTGTCGACCGGCGAGAAGAAGTGGATGCCGATGAACTGCTCCGGGCGCTTGGAATTCTTCGCAAGGCCGGTGATCGGCAGGGTCGAGGTGTTGGAGGCGAAGATGGCGTCCTCGCGCAGCACGGCCTCGATCTTTTCCGTGACCTCCTTCTTGACGTTGCGGTCCTCGAATACCGCCTCGATGACGAGGTCGGCATCTGCGAGCGCCGCGTAGTCCGGCGTCGGGGTGATGAGGGAAAGCAGCTTCTCGCCGTCCTCCTTCGACATGCGGCCCTTGCCGATAGCGCCCGTCACGAGGCCCTCTGAAACGCCCTTGCCCTTGTCGGCGGCCTCCTGGTCGCGGTCGACGAGGACGACCGGGATGCCGGCGGCGGCGGTGACATAGGCGATGGAGGCGCCCATGAAGCCGGCGCCGACGACGGCGACCTTTTTGAACTCCGATTTCGGAACGCCGGCCGGGCGGCGCGCGCCCTTGCCGAGTTCCTGCATGGAGATGAACAGCGACCGGATCATCGAGAAGGCTTCGGTCGTCTGGAGGATATGGGTGAAGTAGCGCTGCTCGATCCTCAGCCCCGTCTCGAAGGGCACCTGAAGGCCCTCATAGACGCATTTGAGGATGGCGAGCGCACCCGGATAGTTGCCGGCGGTCTCGCGGCGCAGGATTGCGGGGGCTGCCGGCCAGAGCTGGGCGGAAGCGGGCGTCCAGATGCCGCCGCCGGGGGCCTTGAAGCCCTTTTCGTCCCACGGCTGGACGGGCTTGAGGCCGTCCTTGATCATCTGCTTCGCCGCCGGGATGAGCTGGTCGGGCTCGACCACCTGATGGACGAGGTTCATCGCCTTGGCGCGCGCACCGGTCAGCGAGGAGCCGGTCGTCATCATCTGGAGGGCGTCCTGCGCATTGGCGAGGCGCGGCACGCGCTGGGTGCCGCCGGCCCCGGGGAAGATGCCGACCTTGACCTCGGGAAGCGCGATCTTGACCGACTTGGCGTTGGAGGCGACACGGCCGTGGCAGGCGAGCGACATTTCGAACGCGCCGCCCATGCAGGTGCCGTTGATGGCTGAAACCCACGGTTTGCCGCAGGTTTCCAGCTTGCGGAAGAGCCAGGTCATGCGGCCGGTGGCGTCGAACAGTTTCTGGACGGCGGTCGCCGGATCGGTGGCTTCGGCTTCCTTCAGGAGATCGAAGCTCCCCTTGATCATGGAAAGGTCCGCGCCGCCGGAGAAGGAGGACTTGCCGGAGGTGATGACGACGCCCTTGACGGCGCTGTCGGCGACGACCTGGTCGATGATCCTGTCCAGCTCGTCCATCACCTCGACGGTGAAGACGTTCATCGACTTGTCCGGCATGTCCCAGGTGACGAGCGCAATGCCGTCGGCGTCGGTCTCGATGGTGAAATTCTTGTATGCGCTCATGATGGGATTCCTCTCCCTTGAATATCTCTATCAGAAGTAGGCGATCGCGAGGCCGGACAGGGCCATGACCGCGACAATGAAGACCAGCGTGACGCGAAACTCCGTGCGAAGTGCGCGCATCTCCTTCTTGGTCTTGACCTTGGTGAAGGCCGCATAGTCGTCCTTCATATCCTTGCTGCGATTGTGATGAGCGAACTCCAGTTGTACGGGGTTCCGCTCGGCTGCATACAGATTCCGGTCCGGTCGTCCATCGTTCATCTCAGACCCGTTCGACGATCGTCGCCGTGCCCATGCCGGCGCCGATGCAGAGCGTGACGAGGGCGGTGTTGAGGTCGCGGCGCTCCAGTTCGTCGAGCACCGTGCCGAGGATCATCGCGCCGGTCGCGCCGAGCGGGTGGCCCATGGCGATGGCGCCGCCGTTGACGTTGATCCTGTCATGCGGGATGTCGAAAGCCTGCATATAGCGCAGCACGACGGCGGCGAAGGCTTCGTTGAGCTCGAAGAGGTCGATGTCGGAGAGCGTCATCCCGGTGCGGGCGAGCAGCTTTTCCGTGACGTCGACCGGGCCGGTCAGCATCAGCGCAGGATCGGAGCCGATATTGGCGAAGGCCTTGATGCGGCCGCGCGCCTTCTTGCCGAGGATCGCGCCGCCTTCCTTCGAGCCGAGGAGGACGGCGGCGGCGCCGTCGACGATGCCGGAGGAATTGCCGGCGTGGTGGACGTAGTTGATGCCCTCGATCTCCGGATGGGCCTGGATGGCGACGGCCTCGAAGCCGCCCATCTCGCCGGGCATCTGGAAGGAGGGCTGGAGCTGCGCGAGCGCCTGCATGTCGGTGCCGGGGCGCATGTGCTCGTCACGGTCGAGGATGGTAAGGCCGTTGATGTCCTTCACCGGGATCACGGAATTCCTGAAGTAGCCCTTTTCCCAGGCATGGGCGGCGCGCTTCTGGCTCTCGACGGCATAGGCGTCGACGTCGTCGCGCGAAAAGCCGTATTTGGTGGCGATAAGGTCGGCCGAGACGCCCTGCGGCATGAAATAGGCCGGGAAATTGACGGACGGGTCCATGAACCATGCGCCGCCCGACATGCCGAGGCCGACGCGGGACATGCTCTCCACGCCGCCGGCGACGACGAGGTCGTCCGCCCCTTGCGCGATCTTCGCCGCGCCGAAATTCACGGCGTCGAGGCCGGAGGCGCAGAAGCGCGAGATCTGCATGCCCGGCGCCCTGGTGGAATAGCCCGCCTCGAAGGCGGCGGCCTTGGGGATGACGGCGCCGGCATCCATGACGGGGTCGACGCAGCCCATGATGATGTCGTCGACCTTCTCCGTGTCGAGCCCGTTGCGGTCGCGCACGGCTTCGAGAACCTTGGCGGCGAGGCGAACGGACGGCACTTCGTGCAGCGAGCCGTCCTTCTTGCCGCGCCCGCGCGGGGTGCGCACATGATCGTAGATGAAGACGTCGGTCATTCTCTTCTCCCTGGCGGCGCGGGTGGCGCCTAAAATTCCTGCAATTCCCTGCGACGGATGCCCCTCATCCGCCTGCCGACACCTTCTCCCCGCAGGCGGGGCGAAGGGACTGCGTGGCTTGCGACTGTACTCCCTCGCCCCGCTTGCGGGGAGAGGGCTGGGGTGAGGGGCAAAGCGTCAGAACGCTTCGGCGGCCAATTCCATCGTCGTGTCGGCGCCCGCTTCGATGCGGGTCTTGCGCAGCGCGGTTTCCGGCATCAGTCGCTCCATGAAGAATTTTGCCGTCACCAGCTTGTTCTTCAGGAAATCCTCGCGCTCGCCCGCGCCGGCCGCAAGGCCTTCCTCGGCGGCTTTCGCGATCTTCGCCCACATGTAGCCGACGACGACGAGGCCGAAGAGGTGCATGTAGTCGGTCGAGCCGGCGCCGGCATTGTCGGGCTTGGCCATGGCGTTCTGCATGAACCACATGGTTCCGGCCTGAAGGTCGTTGAGGCCCTTCTTGAGGTTCTTGGTGAAGAAGGCGAGCTTCTCGTCGCCCCGGTTCTCCTCGCAGAAATCGCCGATCTCCTTGAAGAGGGCCATGACGGCGCGCCCGCCGTTCATGCCGAGCTTGCGGCCGACGAGGTCGAGCGCCTGGATGCCGTTTGCCCCCTCGTAGATCATGGCGATGCGCGCGTCGCGCACATACTGGCTCATGCCGTGCTCTTCGATATAGCCGTGGCCGCCGAAGACCTGCTGGGCCATGACGGCGTGGTCGAAGCCCTTGTCGGTGAGCACGCCCTTGAGGATCGGCGTCATCAGGCCGAGGATGTCGTCGGCCGCCTGCCGCTCCTTCTCGTCGCTGGCGCGGTGGGCAATGTCGGACTGGAGCGCCGTCCAGAGGGTGAAGGCCCGGCCGCCCTCCGTCCAGGCGCGGATGGTCATCAGTGCGCGGCGGATGTCGGGATGGACGATCAGCGGGTCGGCCTTGCCGTTCGGGTTCTTGACGCCGGAGAGCGAGCGGCCCTGCAGGCGCTCGCGGGCATAGTCGGCGGCGTTCTGGTAGGCGATTTCGGCAATCGACAGGCCCTGCAGGCCGACGCCGAGGCGGGCCTCGTTCATCATCACGAACATGGCGTTGAGGCCCTTGTTCTCCGCGCCGATGAGGAAGCCCTTCGCCTCGTCGTAGTTCATGACGCAGGTGGCGTTGCCGTGGATGCCCATCTTGTGCTCGATGGCGCCGCAGGAAACGGAATTGCGCGTTCCCGGCGTGCCGTCGTCCTTGAGGAGGAACTTCGGCACGATGAAGAGCGAGATGCCCTTGGTGCCTTCCGGCGCGCCCTCGATGCGGGCCAGCACCAGATGCACGATGTTCTCCGACATGTCGTGCTCGCCGGCGGAGATGAAGATTTTCTGGCCGGAAATCTTGTAGGAGCCGTCGGCCTGCGGCACGGCCTTGGTGCGCAGGAGCCCGAGGTCGGTGCCGCAATGGGGCTCCGTCAGGTTCATGGTGCCTGTCCAGGTGCCTTCCACCATCTTCGGCAGGTAGGCGGCCTTCTGGTCGTCCGAGCCATGCACGAGGATCGCGGCGATCGCGCCCTGCGTCAGGCCCGGATACATGGTGAGCGCCATGTTGGCCGACGACATGTATTCGCCGACGGCGGTGTGGAGCACGTAGGGAAGGCCCTGGCCGCCGAATTCCTCCGGCACGGCAAGGCCGATCCAGCCGCCCTGCCGGTAGAGGTCGTAAGCCTCCCTGAAGCCCTTCGGCGTCGTCACCGTGGCGTCCTCGTGGCGCACGCAGCCTTCCTGGTCGCCGGAAAGGTTGACCGGGAACAGCACCTCCTCGGCGAGCTTGGCCGCCTCGCCGGCAATCGCTTCCACCATGTCCCCCGTCGCGTCGGCGAAGCCCGGCAGGTTGTTGTAGCGCTCCAGCGCCAGAACGTCGTTCAGGATGAAAAGCGTGTCATTCACGGGGGCCTTGTAGATCGGCATGTCTCGCGTTCCTCACCTATGCCGCGGACAAAGTCCGCTCCTTGGGGATGGATACTATAAAACTTTGACGTTTGCGTAAACGTCAAAACGTGCATGCGGCAAAAAATTCGTCGGGAGGGGGCGGAGGCGTGCGGTCCTTGAGCGGGCGCTGGCGCCGGTCGCTGCGTGACGCTTGTCCTTCCGGGTCTCAGTCTATGAGCAAATCGTTAAAAAATTTCCGAGGCGGTTAACGCGCTGTTTACCATGTTTCGTGAATTGTGACGCCTGAGAGCGTGGGATCGGGAATCATGTCGACGCCCTTAGTGCCGCCGGGGCGGATGCGCCGGCCGGAACAGGGACGATACTTTCTCCCCGCCACCCATGGACGAAGGGCGCAGCCGCCGGGCGGCGCCCGCAAAAGTATCTCCCGGCAGGCCGATGGCCGCCAAAGCGAGGCGAAGATGAACGGATCGCGAAACCCGCAACGTCACGGCGAACGCTCTTCGCTCGACGCGCTCAATCGCACCATCGAGGGGCTGGAAGCCCGCATCGAGGGGCTGATGGCGACCGGGCGGGACACGCGCGGACGCAGCGAGGAGCGCTTTGCGCCGCGCGCCGAGCCGACCCGCCACGAGCCCGCCCGCGCCGTTCCGCTGCGCGACGACCCGGTCTCCGAGATCATGCAGCGCCAGCGCGCCATCGACGGCAGCCGCGAGCGCGTCGCCCAGCGCCTGGAACGCGAGCGCCGGCCTTCTTCCTTCGACCACCACGCCGCCGCCCAGCAGGCGCAGGCCGCTTATGGCAGCGCGCCGGTCCGCACTGAGGGGAATGTCGAGGACATCGCACGGGCGCTCGTATCGCTGCGCCAGGACCTCAAGAAGGATATCGCCGACGGGCTGGAGCGCGAGATGCAGACGCTGCGCGCCGAGATCCGCGGCATCCGCCAGACGGCCGAGGGCCGCGGCAGCAACGACGACCTGCGCGAGGAGCTGCACCGGCTTTCCGCCGGCATCAGCCAGCTCGGCCGCCAGTCCGGCCAGACCGAAGGCCTGCGCGTCGAGTTCGACGAGTTGCGCTCCGTGCTGGACGGCCTTGCCCGCGAGGATTCCGTGCGCCGCATGGAGGACCGCTGGAACGGCGTCGAGCAGAAGCTTTCCGCCTTCGACCAGACGCGCGACGACGAGCTGGTGGCGCTCGCCTACCGGCTCGACGAGCTGAAGAACCAGATCGGCACGATGAGCGCGACACCCGCGATCCGCGCGCTGGAGAACAAGATCGAGGCCGTCGCGCAGTCGGTCGACATGCTCGGCCGCCATGGCGAGCCGGACGGCGGGCGCCTCGCCTCGGCCGTCGCCTCGCAGTTCGAGGGGCTGGACGCCCGCCTCGACGAGATCAGCCGCGCCATTGCCGCCGCCGGCCGCATGCAGCAGTCCTCCCCGGCCGACCATTCGACGATGCAGCGCCTCGAAGCGCGCATCGCCGACCTTGCCGGCCAGCTCGACCTCATCGCCCGCCGCCCGGCGCCTGCGCAGGACCAGGGCCTTTCCGCACGCATCGAGGCGCTGGCGGACCGTATCGAGGACCTGTCGCACGAGCGCGCCGCGCTGAGGCTCGAGGAGCGCATCGAGCAGCTCTCCCTGATGCTGGAGCAAAGCCATCACGCCGCGCCCGCCATGGCGGGCGGCGACGCGCTTGCCGACTACCTCTCCGACATTTCCCGCAAGATCGACGCGCTCGACCAGGGCAGCGTCAACGGCGAGCTTGCCGAACGGCTCGACGCGCTCGCCCGCCGCATCGACAATCTCGACGCGCCCGTCGGCAGCCCCTTCCAGGAAGACCGCTTCTCGCACATCGAGGGCCGCCTTTCGGCGATTGCCGACCGGCTGGACGCGACGCGCACGGCCCCGGCCGGCGACCATGAGGCGCTGCGCGGGCTCGAGGCGCAGATCGCCCATCTCTCCACGCTGATCAACACGCCCTCCGCCTCTGCCGCCGTTCCTTCGGAATTCGAGAACCGCCTCGCGACGGTCGAAGACTACATGGCGACCAATGACGAATACATCGTCGAGGCCGCCCGTCAGGCGGCCGAAGCCGTGATGGAGGCCTACCGTCATGCCGGACCGACCGCCGCGGCCCATACGGACATGGAAGCCATTGCCGGCCTTGCCGGGGACCTGCGCGCGCTGGAAGAGATGACCCGTTCCAGCGAGGAACGCACGGCCCGCACCTTCGATGCGCTGCACGACACGCTGGTGCAGATCGCCGGCCGCCTCGAACAGCTCGACGCCCCGCGCGAAAGCTTCGGCCGGCGCGAGCCCGCCATGCCGCGCGCCGAAATGCCGGCCATGGATGTCGGCCGGGATGCCGCGCCGTCCACCGGTCTCGGCATCAACGACTACCCTTTCGAGGATGACGGCTTCGGCGTTGCGCCCCGCCGTCCCATCGAGGCCGTGCCCGCCGAGGAGAAAAGCCGCTTCGCCGAGATCGAGGTGGAGCACATCCCCGCGCCCGAGCGCTTCGACGCCGTCGACGACGCGGCCGTCGAGGCCATGGCGCTCGCCGGCTACGACGAGGAGGAGGCCCAGCCGAAGAGCGGCCTTCTCGCCGGCCTGAAGCGCCGCTTCGCCCCCGCCCGCAAGGAAACGGCCCCGCAGGCCGAGCGCCGCCAGATCGACCCCACGCCCTCGATCGACCCCGTCGACGAACTGGCGCCGGAAGAGGCCAACCAGCTTCTGGAGCCCGGCTCCGGCGTGCCGGACGTCCGCCGCATCCTGGAGCGCGTGCGTGCCGGGCAGGCTTCCGGCAACCGTGCCGGTGCCGGCAACGACGCCGACAAGGCGGACTACATCGCCGCCGCCCGCAGGGCCGCAAAGCTCGCCGCCGAGGAAGCCGACAGCGTCTCGCGCATCGCGCCGGCGAAGAAATCCGAAAAGCTGGCAAAGCCGGGCAAGGGCGAAGCCTCTCCCTCCGCCTTCGCGCGCCACCGCCGCCCGATCCTGCTGGCCGTCGGCGCCGTGCTTCTGGCGATCATGTCCTATCCGCTCGTGAGCACGCTGCTGACCGGCGAGGATGCGCCCGTGCTCGTCGAGCAGACCGCCGTGGCCGGCAGCGAGGAAAAGCCTGCGGAAACGGCGACCGCCGCCGACAAGGCCGTCACGGCAGACGTCGCCGCCGCCCCGGTCGCCGGGGAAAAGACGGTTGTCGATCCGGTCGTCGCCGAAGATGCGGGCGGGCCGGCGCTTTCCGGCACGCAGGAAAAGGCAGAAGCGCTGACGGCCTCCGCCAAGGATGCCGGTATCGTCACATCGCCGGCCTTGACCGCGGACAACGCGACCGCCGGCTTCGAGCCGCTGGCAACGCCGGACACGGCCAGGGACGCCTCCGTCGAGAAGGCGCCGGCAAGCGAAGCGCAGGTGGCGGCGATCACCGTTCCGGACGCGATCACCCCGGCCTCGCTCTCCAAGGCGGCGAGCGAAGGCGATCCGCTGGCGCTCTTCGAGATCGGCGCGCGCTATACGGAAGGCCGCGGCGTTGCCACCGATCTCAAGGAAGCCGCCCGCTGGTACGCGCTTTCGGCCGACCGCGGCTTCGCGCCGGCCGAATACCGCCTCGCCAACCTCTACGAGAAGGGCCAGGGCGTCGACCTCGACCTCGACCGCGCGCGCCGCCTTTACGAGACGGCCGCCGAAAAGGGCAATGCGAGCGCCATGCACAACCTCGCCGTCCTGCTGGCGACCGGCACCGGCGAAGCGACGCCGGACTTTGCCGGCGCGGCGAAATGGTTCCAGAAGGCCTCCGAGCTCGGCGTGCGCGACAGCCAGTTCAACCTCGCCATCCTCTATGCGCGCGGCAACGGCGTGAAGCAGGACCTCGAGGAATCCTACAAGTGGTTCGCCATCGCCGCCCGTGACGGCGACCGGGACGCGGCGGAAAAGCGCGACGAGGTGGCGAACGCCATGAAGCCCGAGCAGCTTGCGGGCGCCAAGGCCAAGGCGGAGCTGTGGAAGGCCGCCCCGCTCGACGACAAGGCGAATGCGGCGGACATGCCCGACGAATGGGTCGGCAAGCCCGCCAAGACCGCCAGCATCGACATGAAGAAGGCGATCCGCAACATCCAGGCCATCCTCAACAACAACGGCTTCGATGCCGGCGCGCCGGACGGCGAGATGGGCAAGAAGACGGTCGGCGCCATCAAGGCGTTCCAGAAGTCCGTCGGCCAGAAGGAGACCGGCGAGATCGACGATGCGCTCGTCAACGAGCTTCTGAAGCGCAACAAGCAGCCGGGCTGACCGCTCGAACGCCGGAGAAGCCCCGCAAAGCGGCTTCTCCGGTTGACTCGCCCGGCGCCGGCGGGCATGACGCTCCATAGAAAAACCACAAGTCGTCTCAAGATGATATCCGTTCGACAGACGTTATCATCCATGAGGACGGCGACGGCACACCGGATCGGCGGGCCGACATGACCGATCCTTGCATGATGCAAGGCGCGACCGGCCGGAGGAGGGGCTCCCTTCTTGCGACCGGGCGCTTTCGTGTATCTGCGACCCGCCGAGGAAAGCAGCCGCGGCGGCGGGGAAAAACGGGTGAGAGCGACTGCCGGATAAGCCCGCCAGGGCGGAAAATTTTGCCGATCGGGGTATCGTTGTGACTGTCTACCTGCCCATTGCAGAGCTTTCGGTGAATATCTTCATCATTCTCGGCATGGGTGCGGCCGTCGGTTTCCTTTCCGGCATGTTCGGCGTCGGCGGCGGCTTCCTCATCACGCCGCTCCTCATCTTCTACAACATCCCCCCGGTCGTTGCGGTGGCCACCGGCGCCAACCAGGTCGTCGCCTCGTCGATCTCCGGCGCGCTCTCGCATTTCCGCCGCGGCACGCTGGACGTCAAGCTCGGCACGGTGCTGCTGGTCGGCGGCCTTGCGGGGGCGACGGTCGGCATTTGGATCTTCTCGCTCCTGCGCAGCCTCGGCCAGCTCGACCTCGTCATCTCGCTGCTCTACGTGGTGCTTCTCGGCACCGTCGGCACGCTGATGCTGCTCGAAAGCATCAGGGCGCTGCGGCGCGCGGCCGCCAACCAGCCCGTCTCGCTGCGCCGGCCCGGCCAGCACAACTGGGTGCACCGGCTGCCGCTGAAGATGCGCTTCAAGAAGTCGAAGATCTATCTTTCGGTGATCCCGGTGGTGGGCCTCGGCTTCGGCATCGGCATCCTCACCTCCATCATGGGTGTCGGCGGCGGCTTCATCATGGTGCCGGCGATGATCTATCTCCTGCGCATCCCGACCAACGTGGTGGTCGGCACCTCGCTGTTCCAGATCATCTTCGTCACGGCCTATACGACCGTCGTGCAGGCGACGACCAACTATTCCGTCGACATCGTCCTCGCCTTCATCCTGATGGTGGCGGGCGTCATCGGAGCGCAATACGGCGTGCGCGTCGGCCAGAAGCTGCGCGGCGAACAGTTGCGCGCGCTGCTGGCGCTGCTCGTGCTGGCCGTCGGCGCCCGCCTTGCCGTCGACCTCGTCGTCACGCCGGAGGACATCTATTCCATCGTCAGCGAGGGGGTCTACCGATGAGAGCGGTCGCTGCCCTCTGCCTCGTCATCGGCCTTGCCGTGCCCGCGCTCGGACGGGCGCAGGAGGACAAGCCGGCGGAGTTTCCCGAAAAGCTCGAGATCGGCATCTCCACGGACGAGATCGCCATTTCCTCGGATTTCCGCGGCGCGGACCTGACGATCTTCGGCGCCATCGAAGGCTACGATCCGTCCCTGCTCGCCCAGAGCAAGTACGATATCGTCGTGGCGCTGGAAGGACCGAAGGACAACAACACCGTGCGCGTGAAGGAGCGCATCTTCGGCATCTGGGTCAACCGGCGCTCGATGACCTTCGAGCTGGTGCCGGAATCCTATTCGCTGTCGAGCACGCGGGATGTGGAGACCATCGCCGCGCCGCCCGTCCTCAACGGCGTCGGCGTCGGCATCCAGCATATCCGGCTGTCGCCCGTCGGCTATCTTGGCGACGGCAGCAACCTTACCGAATTCCGCGACGCCTTCCGGCGCCTCAAGGAAAGCGGCGGCTTCTACCAGCGCGATCCGGGCGGCGTGCAGTTCATCAGCGCCAGCCTCTTCAAGGCGACGGTGAAGCTGCCGGCCAACGTGCCGAACGGCACCCATGTCGTGCGCGCGCATCTCTTCCGCGACGGCGTCTTCATCGCGGAAAAGGCCCTGCCGCTGCGCGTCATGAAGACCGGCATCGAGCAGATGATCTCCAACGCCGCCTACAACCAGTCCTTCGCCTACGGCGCCTTCTCGGTGATGCTGGCGGTGCTGACGGGCTGGCTCGCCAGCGTCGTCTTCCGCAAGGACTGATCAGCCGGCGGCCTCGGCCCGCCGCCGCGCGACGGTGGCCTCATAGGCCGCGCGCAGCTCGCCGAAGACCGAGCGGGCGGGCTGCGGCCGTCCCATATGGATGGCGCGCAGCTCCTCCATGAAGGCTTCCCACGTGGCCGGACCGCCCTCTTCGAGCAGTTCGGCGCGGATCGACAGCTCCTCCGTCACCGGCAGGAAGCGGCGGCCCCAGGCGCCCATCGCGGCGAAGACCGGCACCAGGGCGATGCCCATCTCGGTGAGGCTGTAGAGCGCCTTCTGCTTGTGGCTCGGATCGTCCGCCTTCGTGACGAGGCCCCGGTCGACGAGGCGGCGCAGGCGATCGGCGAGGATGTTCGAGGCGATGCCCTCCTCCGATTTCGTCAGAAGCTCGCGGAAATGGCGGCGGTTGCCGAACATCATGTCGCGCAGCACGATCAGGCTCCAGCGATCCCCGAGCACTTCGAGCGTCAGGTTGATCGGGCAGCCGGAACGGTGGGTGTCTTTCATGCGGGGTCTCCAGAACTGCTTGCAGGATACAAGCGGTCTTGAGGCCCGTCAGCCCCTGAGATTGGAAAAGCGCACCGAATAGATGCGGTCGCGGCCCATCATGTGGGCGATGAGGTTCTGGCGCTCGAAAAGCCCGGTCATCGCCTTGTGGCGAAGGTCGAGGCCACCGCTCATCAGGCCGAAGGCGGGCATCAGGAGGCGCCGCCCGTCGGTGGCGAAGCAGGGGCGGCGCACCGCCTTCTCGCGGCGGATGACGGTGGCGGCGGGGTGGAGATGCCCGGCGATCTCGCCGGCGGGGGAGACAAGCGACGGCTCGTGCCGGAAGGCAAGGCCGGCATAGTGCAGTTCGTCGGCCGACTGGCCGGGCAGGTCCACGGTGCCGTCCGGATCGTGGTTGCCGTTGATCCAGATCCAGTCGCGCCCGCGCGCCAGGTCCGCAATCTTCGTGCGGAATATCTCCGGCAGGTGGGCGGAGCCGACGCGGTCGTGGAAATTGTCGCCGAGGCTGACGACGATGGCGGGGTCGTGGCGGGCGATGACGGCCTCCAGCACCTTCAGCGTGGCGAGCGTATCGTAGGGCGGCAACATCATGCCGCGGCGGGCGAAGGCGGCGCCTTTTTCGAGGTGAAGGTCCGAGACGACGAGGAGGCGCGTTTCCGGAAGATAAAGCGCGCCGAGCGGATCGCACACGGCCTCGACCCCGGCAACGACGGTGCGCGCCGATACGGTGCCGAAATCCTCGATCTCCATCGATGCGAGCGCCAGTCTCTGCATGCGCCTTCGTGTTCCTTCTAGATGCCGGCCTCGCCCATCGCCTCGGCGATCAGGTCTTCCGCCGCTTCCGCCAGCAGGAAATCCTGCGCCTCGCCCGCCACCGTCTCCCTACCGATCTCCAGCATGATCGGCACGGCGAGCGGCGAGATGCGGGTGAGCCGCCGATGGGTGATATGGCCTTTGATTCGCGCCAGCATATCGCCCAATCGCTGAATATCCAAAAGCCCCGCCGCCGCATCGGCGCGCGTGGCTTCGAGCAGGATGTGGTCCGGCTCGTGGCTACGCAGCACGTCGTAGATGAGGTCGGCGGAAACGGTGACCTGCCGCCCGGTCTTTTCCTTGCCCGGATGGCGCTGCTCGATAAGGCCGGCAATCACGGCGCAATTGCGGAAGGTGCGCTTGAGCATGAAGCTCTCGTCGAGCCAGGCTTCGAGGTCGTCGCCCAGCATGTCCTCGTCGAAGAGGTTTTCCAGCGACGGGCGCTCGACGGCGAAGGAATAGCCGAGATCGTCCAGCGCCCAGATGGCGAGCGAATAGTCGGTCGCGACGAAGCCGAGCGGCCGGCGGCCGGCGCGCTCCAGCCGGCGGGTGAGCAGCATGCCGAGCGTCTGGTGCGCAAGCCGCCCCTCGAAGGGATAGGCGACCATGTAATGCCGGCTGCCGCGAGGAAAGGTCTCGATCAGGAGCTCGTCGCGCTTCGGCAGGCTGGAGACGTCGCGCTGGAGGGCGAGCCAGTCGCGCACCTGCTCGGGCAGTTCGCCCCAGCGGGCGGGATCGTCCAGCATCGAGCGCACCTGATCGGCGAGATAGGTGGAGAGCGGGAACTTGCCGCCTGCGTAAGCAGGCACCTTCGGATCGAGCGAGAAGGCCTGGGAGACGAGGCATTCGTTCTCGCGGATGCCCTCGAAGCGCAGCACCTTGCCGGAGAAGAGGAAGGTGTCGCCCGGCGAGAGCATTTCGAGGAAATATTCCTCGACCTTGCCGAGCGAGGCCCCGCCGCGCCCGACCGCGCCCTTCGCGCCGCGTTTGACCATGCGGACGTTCAGCATCGGCATCTCGACGATGGTGCCGAGGTTGAGGCGATATTGCTGGGCGACCCCCGGATTGGAGACACGCCAGAGGCCATCCGCGGTCTTGCGGATGCGGGCATAGCGCTCGTAGGTCTTCAGCGCATAGCCGCCGGTCGCGACGAACTGGACGATGCGGGCGAATTTCTCCCTCGGCAGCCCGGTATAGGGCGAGGCGGTGGTGACTTCGGCAAAGAGATCGTCCTCATCGAAGGGCGCGGCGCAGGCCATGCCGAGGACATGCTGGGCGAGGACGTCGAGCGTGCCGTGCCCGACCGGCGGCGTATCCTGCGCGCCGAGATAGTTGGCGTCGAGCGCGGCCTGGCACTCCATCACCTCGAAGCGGTTGGCGGGCACGAGGATGGCGCGGCTCGGCTCGTCCATGCGGTGGTTGGCACGGCCGATCCGCTGGGCAAGGCGCGAGGCGCCCTTCGGCGCGCCGACATGGATGACGAGGTCGACGTCGCCCCAGTCGATGCCGAGGTCGAGCGTCGAGGTGGCGACGACGGCGCGCAGCCGGTTCTCCGCCATGGCCTGCTCCACCTTGCGGCGCTGGCCGACGTCGAGCGAGCCGTGGTGCAGCGCGATGGGCAGCGTGTCCTCGTTGATGGCCCAGAGCGCCTGGAAGAGGATTTCCGCCTGGCTGCGCGTGTTGACGAAGAGGAGCGCCGTCCTGTGCGCCTTGATCGCCTCGTAGACCTCGGGCATGGCGTATTTGGCCGAATGGCCGGACCACGGCACGCGCTCCTCGCTTCTGAGGATGGTGATGACGGGCTTCGCCCCGCCCGGCGCGGTGACGAGGCCGGCGTGGCTCTCCCCGTTGGGAGACTGCGCGACCAGCCAGCGGCGCAGGTCCATCGGCTCGGCGACGGTGGCGGAAAGGCCGATGGTCCTGAGGCTGGGCGCAAGGCGGCGCAGGCGCGCAAGGCCGAGCGAGAGCAAATGCCCGCGCTTGGAGGTGACGAGCGAATGCAGCTCGTCGAAGATCACGTATTTCAGGTCCTTGAAGAAGCGCTCGGCCTCGCCGTTGGCGATGAGGAGGGCGACCTGCTCGGGCGTCGTCAGGAGGATGTCCGGCGGGTTGAGGCGCTGGCGCTGGCGCTTGGCCTGCGGCGTGTCGCCGGTGCGCGTCTCGATGGTGATCGGCAGGCCCATCTCCGAGACGGGCTTCGTCAGGTTGCGCTCGATGTCGACGGCAAGCGCCTTCAGCGGCGAGATGTAGAGCGTGTGGACGCCGGTGAAGGCCGAGCCGGGCGGGATCTTTCCGCGCCGCGTGAGGTCCGTGAGGGCCGGCAGGAAGCCGGCGAGCGTCTTGCCGGCGCCGGTGGGGGCGATGAGGAGCAGGCTTTCGCCGGCGCTTGCGCGGGAAAGCAGCTCCATCTGATGGGCGCGCGGCCGCCACTCCTTGCTCTCGAACCAGTCGGCGAAGGGGGCGGGCAGGAGGGCGGGGGCGGCGGCGGAATCGATGGTGCTCACCCGCCTAAGCTAGTGACGGCCGGCCGAATGTGAAGCGGCCCCCACGAAAATTCACATGGCGATATAGCGGTCGGCGCGATGGTTTATGGTGAGGAAGAGGTTCAGCACCAGCGCGCCGATGACCGAGCAGAGCACGATGAAGGGCGCAGCGACGGAAAAGGCCGCCACCAGCACCACGAGGTCGAAGGCGAGCTGCACGAGGCCGGCGCGCATGCCGAAACGATCCTGCAGGTAGACGGCCAGCACGCCGACGCCGCCGAGGCTCGCCCGATGGCGATAAAGGCCGAGCAGGCCGAAGCCGAGCAGGATGCCGGCCAGCACCGCCGTCCACATCGGGTCGATGCTCTCGATGCGCACGAAATGCGGCTGGAACTCGGTGATGAGCGAGGTCAGCGAGACGGCGAGGATGGTCTTCAGCGTGAAGGCCCAGCCGAGCCGCTTCAGCGCGAGGATATAGAACGGGATGTTCACGACGGTGTAGTAGAGGCCGAAGCTGACGCCCGTGAGGTAATGCAGCACGAAGGCGACGCCCGCCGTGCCGCTCGCCACCAGCCCGGCGCTGCCCATCAGCGCGAGGCCGAGCGCGGCGATCATGCTGCTGGCGAAGATGCCCTGCACGTCCTCCAGCGGCGTATGACGGGTGGGGATTGAGTTCCAGAAGCCGAAACGCCGCTTTTCGCCGTCCATGCCTGATCTCCGAAGGTCCTGTGTCGTTGTAAGGCGCGCCGTATCGGGCGCAAGCGCTATCCCTGCCGGCGCGCCAGAAAAAGCAGGCCGTGCACCGGCTGGCCGGCATCCTGCCGGATGACGCTCTTTTCCATGGCGACGGGGTCGAAGCCGTTTTCCTTCATCTTCCGGCGGATGAAGGCCTCGGGATGGGCATAGCGCAGCGAGGGGCGCAGCACCGGTGCGTCGCCCGCCCCGCCGTCCTCGACGGAAAAGGCGAAGAGCCCGCCCGGCCTTGCAAGGCGCGCGGCGCTCGGGAAGACCTCGGCAAGGTCGCCGAGATACATGAGGACGTCGGCGGCGCTGACGAGGTCGGCACGCGCCTCCGCTTCCCCGGCGAAGAGGCCGCTTGCCTCCGCGACAAGCGAAAGATCGGCCTGCGCGAGGTGGTCGTAGACTTGCTTCTCCTCTGCTTTCGCCAGCATGCCGGCGGAAAGGTCGAAGCCTTCGAGCCTCCCGGCATGGGCGCGGATCTCGACGCCGAAGAGGCCGGTGCCGCAGCCGATATCCGAGACGAGGCCGAAATGCGCATCCTTGCCCGCATGGCTCAGCACGAGGCGGGCGAGCGTCTGCGGAACGGTATAGTCCAGCTTCTCGACGAGGGCGGTGTCGAAGCGCTCGGCATAGTCGTCGAAGAGCCGTTCGACATAGGGCGTCGGCGGGGCGGCGGGGGCTTCGGCCGCGCCGAGCACGGCGAGCTTCAGGCTGGCGCCGAAGATGTCGGTGGGATCGAGCGCCATGACCCTTTCGAGCGCGGCGGCGGCCGCCTCCTTGCGGCCCGATTTCTCGGCATATTCGGCGAGCCGGAACCAGCCAGCCGCCCAGCCGGGCACCTGTTCCAGCGCCTGCTCCATGAGCTCGGCCGCCTCGGCGAACTCGCCCGATTGCGCGAACATGCGGGCATAGTCGGCGCGGCGGTCGGCGATGAGATCGCCGGAGGAAAAGTGCGTGCTCGTCATGGGCGGCTTTGAAACGGGAAAACTGGGCGGAGCTACATGGCAGGGCCGCGGCAAAACGCAAGCGAATTCTCGTATGCCGCCGTTCGCTTGCCGCGGGGGCGGTGACCGCTTATCTGGAAGAAACGAGACTTTTTGGAGAATCAGCCGATGTCGAATGGCGTGAACGGGTTCCTCGGCGACACGCCGATCCGCGTGATCATCAAGCTCCTGATCCTGTCGGTGACCGTGGGCTTCCTGATGTCGATCTTCGGGCTCTATCCGCAGGACATTCTCTTCGCCGTGCGCAATTTCGTGCTCGACCTGTGGAACACGGGCTTCAAGACGCTGGGCCGCCTCGGCGACTACCTCCTGCTCGGCGCCGTCATCGTCATTCCCGTCTTCATCGTCATCCGCCTCCTGAGCTATCGCCGCTGACCATGCTGTCCCGCCGAAACCTGCTTGCCGCCTCGGCGGCCTCCCTCGCCGCGCTTGCCGCCGGCTGCTCCACCACGGGCGTGCTCGCCCCGTCCGCCGGCACCGGCAGCGACGAGTCGGCCGCCACGCTCGGCGCCATCAACCGGCTGCGGGCCGAGCACGGCCTGCCGGCGCTCGTCCTCGACAGGGCCGCGCAGCGGGCGGCGATGGACCAGGCGAGCCGCATGGCCGCGGCCGGCAAGATGGAGCACAATATCGGCTTCGGCGCGAATTTCCTGAAGCGCATGAAGGGCATGGAGGTGGCACTGCCGGCGGCCGAGAATATCGCGGCCGGGCAGGATAGCGCCGCGGACGCCTTCGAGGCCTGGCATCGTTCGCCGAAGCATCTGGAAAACATGCTCGGGTCGAGTTATCGCGGGCTCGGTGTCGCGGTGGTGCGCAACCCGGCCACGGGCAACCGGCCGTACTGGTCGATGGTGCTCTCGAGCTGAGCGGATGAGGGGCTGCAAAAGCAGCGAGGGGGCGGAAGCATGAGCGCAGCGACGATAGAGGAAAATGAAGGCGCCGGCCCCTTCGAGGTGACGCACCGGCTGGTGCTTTCCATCGCCATTCCCATGACGCTCGGCTTCCTGACGACGCCGCTGATCGGGCTGACCGACACGGCGGTCGCCGGCCGGCTCGGCTCGGCGGATGCGCTGGCCGGCATGGCCGTCGGCGCGGTGATCTTCGATCTCCTGCTCGGCAGCTTCAACTTCCTGCGCGCCTCGACGACGGGGCTGGTGGCGCAGGCCTTCGGCCGCGGCGACCGGCGCGAGGAGCAGGCGGTCTACTGGCGCTCGCTCGCCATCGCGCTCTGTTCGGGCCTCGCGCTCGCGCTGCTCTCGCCGTTCCTGCTTGCCGCCGGCCTCTTCCTGATGGCGCCGTCGCCCGGCGTCGCGGAGGTGACGACGATCTATTTCTCGATCCGCGTCCTATCGGCCCCGCTGTCGCTCGCCAACTATGCGCTGCTCGGCTTCGTGCTGGGGCGCGGGCAGGGCATGACGGGGCTTTTCCTGCAGGCGGTCATCAACGGCGTCAACATCGTGCTGTCGATCGTCCTCGGCCTCGGGCTCGGCTGGGGCGTCGCCGGCATCGCCTGGGCCGCCTTCACCGGCGAGACGGTCGGCATGCTCACCGGCCTCCTCCTCGTCGTCTCGCGCTTCGACCGGAGGGAACGCCCCTCCCGCGCCGAGATCTTCGCGCGCGAGCGGATGCGGGCGCTGTTCTCGCTCAACCGGGACATCATGATCCGCACCTTCGTGCTGATCGGCGCCTTCGCCATCATGACGCGCATCGGCTCGTCCATGGGGCCGCTGGTGCTGGCGGCCAATGCCGTGCTGATGAACATCTTCCTCGTCGCCGGCTATTATCTCGACGGCATTGCCAATGCCGCCGAGCAGCTGGTCGGCCGCGCTTTCGGGGCGAATTTCCGCCCCGCCTTCGACCGGGCGGTCAAGCTCACCATGCTCTGGTCCTTCGGCCTCGGCGTCGTGACGACGCTGCTCTTCCTCCTCTTCGGCGAAAATATCATCGGCTTCCTGACGACGACGGAGAGCGTGCGGGCGGAGGCGGTGAAATACCTGCCCTGGGCGGCGCTGACGGCGATCACCGGCGCGCTTGCCTTCCAGATGGACGGGGTGTTCATCGGCGCGACCTGGTCGGCGGCCATGCGCAACATGATGCTGGCAGCCTTCGTCGGCTATATCGCGGCGATCGGCCTCTTCGTGCCGCTCCTCGGCAATCACGGGCTCTGGCTCGCGCTCAACCTGTTCCTGGCGTTCCGGGGGATTTTCCTTGCCCTGCGCCTGCCGGCGCTGGCGGGGCGGCAATTCGCCGTGGCGGGCCGGAGCTAGGCCCCGGCCCGGGCCGTTCAGAGCTGGGCGTCGATATCCCGCGCATCGAGCGGCTTTTTCGGGCGCGCGGGCTTCAACCGCGCGATGCGGTCGGGATTCTCGGCCGTCGGATTTTCCGGCACGGTGCCCGGCGGAAGCGCGTTGCGGGCAATGTCGGCCTTGCTGGCGCGCCCGGCCTCAGCCGGCGCATCGCCGGCCGTATCCTGGATTTCCGCCCGGGCGCGCAGCCAGTGCGAATATTCGCGACCTTCCGGACGGCCTTCTTCCTCCCATATTTCATGGGCCCTTTGGCGGATCCGTTCGTCGTGATCGTCCATCGTATCGTCCCTTCCTGGCCTTTTCGGCCGTTTCGGCGGGATCGGTGCAGGCTACCGTCGATGCGAACCGGCTTCTGCCGGCACTCCACCCGCTTGAAGGAAAACGCTGGCAGCGGACTGTGGTTCCCTCGTGACGATCAGAGCGGGCGGTCCGCCCAATGGGCGGTGTGGGTGCCGCGAAGCGCGGAAATCGAGGCGATCTGCTCGCGATCACAAATGCGCGAGAGCCCGCCGACGATCTCGCCGGGGAGGCTCGGGCCGGCATAGACCATGCAGGAATAGAGCTGCACGAGGTCGGCCCCGGCGCGGATCTTCTCGGCCGCCGTCTCGGCGGAGGAGACACCGCCGACGCCGATGATCGGCAGGCTCTCGCCGACGCGCTTGCGCATCCTGGCGAGCACCGCCGTCGATTTCTCGAAGAGCGGCTTGCCGGAAAGCCCGCCGGCCTCGCCCGCAAGGCGCGCATCGGAAAGCCCCGCGCGCGACAGCGTCGTGTTGGAGACGATGAGCCCGTCGAGCGGATGGGAAAGGACGACCTCGGCGATGTCGTCGAGGCCCTCTTCGGTGAGGTCCGGCGCGATCTTGAGGAAGACGGGCACCTTGCGCCCGCTGCGCGTCTCCTCCCCGGCGCGGGCGGAAAGCACGGCGGAAAGCAGCGCATGAAGGCTCTCCTTCGCCTGAAGGTCGCGCAGGCCCGGCGTGTTGGGCGAGGAGATGTTGGCGGTGAAATAGCGCGCCACGTCGTAGAAGGTGCGGATGCCCGCCACATAGTCGGCGATGCGGTCCTCGCTGTCCTTGTTGGCGCCGATGTTGACGCCGATCAGCGCATCGCGCCGGCAGGCCTTCAGCCGTTCGAGCGCGGCGGCATGGCCCTCGTTGTTGAAGCCGAGGCGGTTGATGACGGCGTCGTCCGCGGCAAGGCGGAAGATGCGGGGTTTCGGATTGCCGGCCTGCGGGCGCGGCGTGACGGTGCCGATTTCCGTGAAGCCGAAGCCGAGGCGAAGGAGCGCTTCCGGCACCTCGGCATTTTTGTCGTAGCCGGCGGCCATGCCGAGCGGATTGGGAAAGGCAAGCCCCGCGACGGTCTGGGCAAGGCGCGGATCGGCCTTGGCCGGGCAGGCCGGCACCAGGCCGGTCTTCAGCGCGGCAATGGAAAGGCCGTGCGCGGTCTCGGGATCGAAGAGGAAGAGGCCCTTGCGGCCGAGGGTCGAGAGGAGCGACATCAGTTGGGCATCTCCGGAAACTGGTGGGCGCCGTCGTCTCCAAGCGGCAGCGGCTTTTCCCAAAGGACGGCGGAAAGCTGAAGGGCGGCATAAAGATGCGGGAAGAGATCGCCGCCGCGCGAGGGCTCGTAGACGAGCCTGTCGCCGAGCGCATCGCCGTCGACGGCGACGAGGAGGAGATCCTCCTGGCCGGCGAAGTGGCGGGCGGCGGTCTCTTTAGCCTGGGGTCCGGTGGAGAAATGGATATAGCCGTCGGCAAGATCGATGGCCGCGCCCTCGAAAATCCCGGCGTCCTTCGCATTTTGCCACAGACTTGCCGGAACGATCTTGTAGATTGTCTTGGCCATCTCGCCCGTTTCTCCCTTGCCTGCCGTCTTCAACGGTAGCGCTTGCCGTAAAGAACGGCGAATGTCCACCGGCGACAGGCTCGCAAAACGGCTCCTGGAGGATTTTGCATGCGAATTCGCTCTCTGCCCCTGATCTTCGTCGCCTCGCTGCTCGCAGGCTCGGCCCATGCCGAGGGCGAAGGCCGCTACCGCATGGAAAAGACCGATACGGGCCTCGTGCGGCTCGACACGGTATCCGGCGAGATATCGCTTTGCCGGGAACAGGAAGGGCAGATCGTCTGCCGCATGGCCGCAGACGAGCGCGCGGCCTTCGAAAAGGAGCTGGATCTGCTCACGAAACGCGTCGAAGCCTTGGAAAAGGGCGGCGTTGCGAGCGGAACGGCGGCAAAACCCGCCTTGCCGACGGACGAAGAGATTGACCGGACCATGAGCATCATGGAAAGAATGATGCAGAGGTTCATGGGCATCGTGAAGAACCTGGAGGACGGCAAGGAGGAAACCGCCCCCGGGAAGGACGCGATCCCGCAGAAGACCTGACGGACCAGCCAGCGCCGGCCAGACCCGCGCCGCGGCCGTCACGAGGTCCACGAAGGTCTTCGTACTCCGGGGAGGGAGTGAATGGCATCGGCACTCACGATCATCATCGCGGATGACCATCCGCTGTTCCGCGGCGCGCTGAAACAGGCGCTGACCGGCATGGCGGGCAATCCGGATATCGTCGAGGCGGGGGATTTCGAGGCCGCGCGCAAGGCTGCCGCCGCCAACCCCAATGCCGACCTCCTGCTGCTCGACCTCGCCATGCCCGGCGTCAGCGGCCTTTCCGGCCTCATCTCGCTGCGCGCCGAGTTCCAGAGCCTTCCTGTCGTCATCGTCTCGGCGAGCGACGATCCGGCCACCATCCGCCGCGCGCTCGACCTCGGCGCCTCGGGCTTCATCTCCAAGTCGGCCTCCATCGAGGATATCCGCGAGGGGATCGGCTCGGTGCTGGAGGGCAATGTCTATACGCCCGGCGGCTATGTGCGCGGGGCCGAGCAGGACAGCGAGGTCGCCGACCTCATCGCCCGGCTGCGCACGCTCACCCCGCAGCAGTCGCGCGTGCTCGCCATGCTCGCAGAAGGCCTGCTCAACAAGCAGATCGCCTACGAGCTCGGTGTCTCCGAGGCCACCATCAAGGCGCACGTCTCGGCGATCCTTCTGAAGCTCAACGTCGACAGCCGCACCCAGGCGGTCATCCAGCTCGGCAAGATCGGGGCCGCGCAGGCCGCGGCCTGAGGTTTTGCTAGCCCTTCAAGCATAGTGGGCGTGATACCCCCCTCTGGCCTGCCGGCCATCTCCCCCTCAAGGGGGGAGATTGGATGGAGCGCCGTTCCGCCCATCATCAGCGTTGTAGGTGAAGCAAGGCTCTTGCGTCTTGCTGATCTCCCCCCTTGAGGGGGAGATGCCCGGCAGGGCAGAGGGGGGTAACCTTCGCCTACTCCGCCGCCTCCCGCGCCAGCGCCGAAAACTGTGTCAGCCATGCCCGCATGGAGGCGGGGCGGACGGGTTTGGTCTGGACGGCGATGTTGCCGCGCTCGGCCTCGGCGCGCACGTCGGGCGTGCGGTCGGCGGTGACGAGGAGGGCGGGCACCTCGCGGCCGAGGGCAGCGCGCAGCGTGGCGATCGCGGCAAGGCCGGTGCCGTCGTCGAGGTGATAGTCCGCAATGACCGCGTCGAGGGCCGGCGGGCCGGCAGCGACCAGCGCCTCGACGGCCGCCGCCGATTCGGCGAGTGTCACCGTGCAGCCCCAGCCGGACAGCAGGAGCCGCATGCCGTCGAGGATCTTCGGCTCGTTGTCGATGCACAGCACCCGCAGGCCGCGCAGCGGCTCGTCGCTCGCCGGCACCACGGCGGGCTTGTCCGCGACATGGCGGCTCGCGGCGACGTCGACCGGCACGCGCACCTTGAAGCTGGTGCCGTGGCCGGGCGTCGATTGCAGTTCGACCGGGTGGGAGAGCACGCGCGAGATGCGGTCGACGATGGAAAGGCCGAGCCCGAGGCCGGGCGCCGTGCGCGCGCCCTCGTCGAGCCGGGCGAATTCCTTGAAGACGGTGCGGAATTTCGAGGCGGGAATGCCGATGCCGGAATCGAGCACCTGGATGAAGGCATGGTCGCCCGCGCGCCTGACGCCGACGAGGACCTTGCCCGAATTGGTGTATTTGATGGCATTCGACACGAGGTTCTGCACCACGCGGCGCAGGAGGTTCGGATCGGTGCGGATGGCGAGCGAGGAGGAGAGCACCGTGAACTTGAGGTTCTTCGCCAGCGCGATGGGCGCGAAATCCGTCTCGATGCGCTTCAGCAGGTCCTTCAGCGCCACCGTCTGCACGCGCGCCTTCATCGCGCCCGTGTCGAGGCGGGAGATGTCGAGAACGGCGCCGAGGATCGCCTCCACCGATTCCAGCGAGGAATCGATATTGCGTACCATCTCGCGGTTCTCCGTCTCGCCAAGGCGCTCGACGAGGGAGGAGGAGTAGAGCCGCGCGGCATTGAGGGGCTGGAGGATGTCGTGGCCGGCGGCGGCGAAGAAGCGCGTCTTGCTGATGTTCGCTTCCTCGGCGGCGGCGCGCGCTTCGGCAAGCTCGGTGTTGACGCGGGTGAGCTCGACGGTGCGCTCGGCGACGCGCTGCTCCAGCGTCTCGTTGACCTGTTTCAGCGCCCGGTCGGCGGCGACCCGGTCGGTGATGTCCGTATAGGTGGACACGAACCCCTTTTCCGGCATGGCGTTGGTGCGCACCTCCACGATGCGCTCGCCGCCGGAAAGCACCAGCGCGAAGGGCTCGTCGAAGGTCATGGTGCGGGCAAGCGCCGCCTGCCGCTCTTCTTCCCTTATGTCGCCGCGCTGGATGAGGATGTCGACGATGTCGGAAAGCGGAAAGCCGACCTGGCCGACATATTCCGGCAGGTCGAGCAACTGGCGGAAGCGGCGGTTCCAGACGGTGAGGGTGCCTTCGCTGTCGAAGACGGCGATGCCCTGGTCCATCTGGCCGAGCGCGGTTTGCAGCATGTCCTGATTGTATTGCAGGGCCTCGCTTGCCTGGTCGAGCAGCCAGTCCGTGTCCGTCGGCGTGTCGTCGATGCGCTGGAGGACGAGCGAGAGTACGAGGCGGGCGGAGGAGGAGCCGATGGCGCTGCCGAGGAGCTGTTCGGAGAAATGCACGATGGCCGCGTCCGCCGGCACATTGTCCTCCAGCCACCGGCCGACCTGCCGCTCGTAGGTGTGGAACGAGCGCTGCATACGCTCCTCGCCGAGATACTTGGCGATGGTGGTCTTGAGGTCCTTGACGGTCACCTTGGTGCGGCGGCCGCGAAAGGCGCGCTCGAGGCGGGGCTTGGGGCGGATGAACGTGCCGGCCTGCAGGCGTTCCAGCGAGGTCGGGTTGCGCGTCAGCGAGCCGATCACGTAGGCGCCGATATTGACCATCATGGAAAGCAGCGTCGCGTTGACGAGCGGATCGGCCGTCGCGCCGGTGAAGATGGTGACGCCGGGGAAGAGGAAGCCGAGCACGGTTTCCGCGACGTAGGCATTGTCGGCGACGCCGATGCTCGGCAGGAAGAGGAGATAGGCCCAGACGACGAGGCCGGACAGCATGCCGGCCATGGCGCCGCGGGCGTTCGCATTGCGCCAGAAGAGCCCGCCGATGAGCGTCGGGGCGACCTGCGCCACCGCGGCGAAGGCGAGGAGGCCCATGGAGGCAAGGCCCGCCTTGCCGGTGGCGGCGCGGTAATAGGCATAGCCGAGCAGCAGCACGAAGAAGATCGCAAGGCGGCGGATGCGCAGCAGCATGCGCGAGAGGTCGTCCTGCTGCTCGACGCCACCGATGAGGTTGCGCCGC
Source organism: Shinella sp. Sh6 (assembly GCF_055392685.1). Lineage (NCBI taxonomy): Bacteria > Pseudomonadati > Pseudomonadota > Alphaproteobacteria > Hyphomicrobiales > Rhizobiaceae > Shinella > Shinella sp. Sh6. The sequence goes on from NZ_AP044005.1 coordinate 158,527, forward strand.
AGCACCACCGGGATGACGATGTCGTTCGAGACCATGATGGAAAGCGCCACCGAGGCGACGATGACCATGGCGGTGGCGGCGGAAAAGCCGCCGATGAAGGCGACGAGCGTCAGTATCGGCTGGTCGAGCGCGAAGGGCAGCGCCAGAACGTAGAGGTCGGCATCGCCCGCCCCACCGAAGGTCATGACGCCGCCGATGGCGACGGGCAGCACGAAGAGGTTGATGGCGACGAGGTAGAGCGGGAAGAGGATGCCCGCCATGCGCAGTTCGCCTGCCGTGCGGTTCTCCACCACCGTGACGTGGAACTGGCGCGGCAGCATGATGATGGCGAAGGCGGACAGCACGATGAGGAGGATCCAGCGCGCAATCGGCGTCTCGTAGGTGAGCGCCTGCATGACGCGCTCGTTCTCCGCCGCGCGCTGCCAGAGGTCCGCCGGCCCCTGGAACATGACGTAGACGACATAGATGCCGACCGAGGCGATGGCGACGAGCTTGACCAGCGATTCCATCGAGATGGCAAGGATGAGGCCGTCCTGGTGCTCCGTCGCGTCCGTGTGGCGCGTTCCGAAGACGGTGGCAAAGCACGCGAGGAAGAGCGTCACGACGAGCGGCAGGTCGACGAGGCCGCCGGAGGCATCGATGCCGAAGCCGGTCGTGTCGACCATGGCCGCCACCGAGTTCGACACGGCTTTGAGCTGCAGGGCGATATAGGGAATGGTGCCGACCAGCGAGATGAGCGCCACGATGGCGGCGACGCCCGGGTTCTTGCCGTAGCGGGCGGCGACGAAATCGGCGCTGGAGGTGAGGCGCTCGGATTTCGCCAGCGTCACCATGCGGCGGATGAGCGGCATGCCGAGCGTGAACATCAGGATCGGGCCGATATAGATGCCGATGAATTCCAGCCCGTTGGTCGTGGCAAGGCCGACGCCGCCGAAATAGGTCCAGGAGGTGCAGTAGATGGCAAGGCTGAGGGCGTAGACGACCGGCCGGCCCTTCGATGTGCGTCCGGAATGCTTGGCCTTGCGGTCGCCGTAACTTGCGACCGCGAAGAGCAGCAGCAGATAGGCGAGCGCCAGGGCAAATATCAGCGAGCCCGGCATGCTTCCTCCCGCAGTCCATCGGCTTTCGCAAGGAGAATAGGCCAAAGCGTGCGGGAAGGAAATTGCGCCGAAGGTCGGGGTTGGAGATGCGCCGTGTACAAATTCCTGAAACTTGACGGAGCGCAGTTTCCTCACGAGAAAAACTGCACTAGTTTGCTTCGGCCTCGCAGCAACAGGAGACCCTCATGCTCAATGAGTTCAAGGCGTTCATCGCCCGCGGCAATGTCATGGACCTCGCCGTGGGTGTCATCATCGGTGCGGCCTTCAACAAGATCGTCGAATCGGTCGTCAACGACCTCGTCATGCCGGTCGTCGGCGCCTTGACCGGGGGCGGTTTCGACTTTTCCAATTACTTCATCGCGCTGTCGGGCAACGTGACGGCGACGACGCTGGCCGCCGCCCGCGAGCAGGGCGCCGTCTTCGCCTACGGCAATTTCATCACCGTCCTCATCAACTTCCTCATCCTCGCCTGGATCATCTTCCTGATGATCAAGGGCGTGAACCGCATGCGCACCTCGCTGGAGAAGGAAAAGGCCGAGGGCGCCGCCGAGCCCGCCCCGCCGCCGGAAGACGTGCTGCTGCTGACGGAAATCCGCGACCTCCTCAAGAGCCGCCCGGCTGTTTGAGGGATATGGTTGGAGTGGAAGAGGCCCGGTTTCTGCCGGGCCTTTTTTGTTGGGGAAGGGCGTGCCGTGTGGCGTGGATCCTCGGGTCAAGCCCGAGGATGACGATGGAAAGGAGAAGCGAACCGCGTCTTGAGCGTTGCGGCATTCGGCGCTGTTGCTGTGTCCGCCATCCCTCTCTTCTTTCGTCATTCTCGGGCTTGACCCGAGGATCCATCCGCCGGGCGCTGGCTATGCCGTCGCGCCCGCCGTCTTCGTCTGGTGGATCTCGATGAGGCTCGGGCCGCTGCGCCCGGCAGCTCGCTCCAGTGCGGCCGGAAGGTCCCGTACGTCGGCGAGGCGTTCGGAGGGGAGGCCGTAGGCGGTGCCGATGGCGAGGAAGTCGGGGGCGGAGGGCTTTACGCCTTCCGGCGTGATGCCGGCCTCGACCATGTAATTCTCGATCTCCTGATAGCCGTCGTTGTTCCAGACGAGGAAGATCACGCGGGTATTCGCATCCGCCGCCGAGCCGATTTCCGAGAGCGAGAATTGCAGGCCGCCGTCGCCGACGAGGCAGACGACGGGCGCGTCCGGCTCGGCGATGGCCGCGCCGACGGCGGCGGGCGGGGCGAAGCCGAGCGCGCCGTAGCCGGTCGCCGCGTTGAACCAGCTCCGCGCGCGCGGCGCGTCGCAATAATAGTTGCCGGCATAGACGGCCTGGGTCGAATCGCCGACGATGATCGCCTTCGGCAGCGTGCGCCAGATCGTATCGATCACGCCGACTTCCGCCTGCATCTTCGCCGTCAGCTCGTTCCATGCATTCTTGCGCGCGGTCTCGGCGCGCCGGGCGCCGTCGCCCGTCGCCTTGTGGCCTTCGAGGAAGCCGAGCATGCCGGCGGCCGCCGTCTTGGCGCTGGAGAAGATCGAAAGACCGGACTGCGGCGTGCGGGCGAGCTGCGCCGCGTCGATATCCACGCGGATCAGCGATTTCAGCTTCGGGAAGCCGCCGTCGACATTGATGTCGTAGTCCGTCGGGCCGAACTCGGTGCCGAAGGCGACGACGAGGTCGGCATCGGCGAGCAGGCGCCGCACGGCTTTCAACGTGGGGCTCGCCGGCACGCGCAGCGGATGGCCGGCCAGCATGCCGCGGGCGTTCACGGTGGTGACGACCGGCGCGCCGATGCGCTCGGCGAGCGCCCGGATCTCCTCTTCCGCCGTCACCGCGCCGCCGCCGGCAAGGATGACGGGACGGGCGGCATGGGTGCAGAGGATCGCGGCGCGCTGCAGCGTTTCGGCGTCGGCGCGCGGGCGGGTCGCCACGGCGGGCGTGAAGCGGCCGGTCTCGATGGGTTTCGCCATCACGTCGGTCGGGATTTCGATATGCACGGGGCCCGGGCGACCGGAGAGCAGCACCGCGAAGGCGCGCTCGACCACGAGCGGCAGGTCGGCCGGGTTCAGCAGCGTGTGCGAATAGAGCGCGAGCGTCTTCATCATGCCCTGCTGGTCGGGCAGCTCGTGCAGCAGGCCGCGGCCGTGGCCGAGCGAATCGCGCCGGTTGACGCCGGAGATGACGAGCATGGGCACGGAATCCTGCCGCGCCTGCGCCATCGCCGTGATGGTGTTGGTGAGGCCCGGTCCGGTGATGACGAGCGCCACGCCCGGCTTGCCGGAAACGCGCGCATAGCCGTCCGCCATGAAGCCGGCGCCCTGCTCGTGGCGCGGCGTCACATGACGGATCTTCGAGGCGGCAAGGCCGCGGTAGAGCTCGACCGTGTGGACGCCCGGAATGCCGAACACCACCTCGACGCCGTTGGCCTCCAGAAGGTCGACGAGAACTTCGCCTACGGTCTTCGTCGTCATGCGCGGCGCTCCTTCGGAAGCGTGGACCTTGCGGCGAGCGCGGCGATGCGCCGGCAGGCCTCGTCGATATGGGCGTCGGGCACGGTGAGGCTGAGGCGGATGAAGCCTTCCGCCTCCCTGCCGAAGGAGGAGCCGGGCATCACCGCGACGCCTTCCTCGTTGAGAAGCGCCCAGGCGAAATCCTCCCCGCTCATGCCGGTGCCCGAGACGTCGACGAGGATGAACATGCCGGCCTCCGGCGGCAGCGGCGCAAGGCCGGGCGCGCGCGCGAGAGCGGCGGCGAAGCGCGCGGCGCGCGCGCCGTAACTCGCGCGCATGGCGGCGGCGGTGCCGACCTGCGTGTCGAGCGCAAGCGCCGTCATGTCGGCGATGAAGGGCTGGCCGCCGAACAGCATGGTCTCGGAGACCGAGAGCAGGCGCGTGCAGAATTCGGCCGGCCCGACCGCCCAGCCGCTGCGGAAGCCCGGCGCGGCATGGGATTTCGAGATGGAGGAGACGACGACGGTGCGCTCGGCGAGCGCCGGATCGTCGAAGGGCGAGGCGAAGGGGCCGCCGAAGACGAGCTGCTCATAGACCTCGTCGCAGACGATCCAGAGGTCGTGCTTGCGGCAGACGGCGCCGAGCGCGGCGATCTCCTCGGCCGTCAGCACCGCGCCGGTCGGATTGTGCGGGGTGTTGAGGAGCAGCACGCGGCATTGGGGCGTGATGGCGGCCTCGAGGTCGGCGGCCTGCATATGGAAGCCGTTTTCCGGGCGCAGCGGCACGGCGACGCGCTCGGCGCCCGTAGCGCGGATGACGCCCTCGTAGGTGGCGTAGAGCGGATCGCCGACGAGCACGGCATCGCCCGCCTCCACGAGGCCGAGCATGACGGCGAAGAGAGCGGTCTGCGTGCCGGGAAAGCACAGGACGTTTTCGGCCGTCACGCCGGCGCGGCGCCCGGCATATTTGCGCACCAGCGCGTCGACGACGGAAGGCTCGCCCCGGCCGTTGGAGTAGCGGTAGCGGCCGGCATGCATGGACCGCACGGCCTCGGCGAGCAGCGTCGCGTCCGGCGGCACGTCCGGCTCGCCGATGGTCAGCTCGATGATCGGCCGGCCCTCGGCCGCCATGCGGCGGGCGGCGGCATGGACCGCCCATTTCTCCGAGCCGAGATTGGCGAGCCGGTCTGTGATGGAAGCGTAGCGCATGGCCGTTCTCCGCGTGTCTATGTGTCGTTTACCGGGCCGTGCCGGCTTGCCTCAGGGAAAGGCCGAGAAGCGTTTCGATGGAGGCCAGCGCGATCCCGACGAGCTCGCTTTCCTCGAAGAGCTCGCCGGCAAGGCAGCCTTCGAGCCACAGCCCGTCGAGCAGCCCGTTGATGGCGATGGCGAGCCGCCGGCAGCGTTCCGGCGAGGCATCGGCGCCGCGCGTCGAAAGGAAATCCGCAAGCAGCCCCTCCAGCGCGTTGCGGAAGCTGAGATACCCCTCGCGGTGGATGACGGCGAGCTCGGGATCGACGCTGACCCGGCTGATGAACGAGGCCCAGAGCGAGAGGCTGCGGCTGTTGGCGACCGGCTCCGTCAGGTTGATGACGATGAAGTCGACGAGCCGCTGCTCGGGATCGCCCGTCACGCGCTCGGCCTTCTCCGTCAGCCGGGCGATGACGACGCGGTAGGCCTCCTGGAGGATATGCTCCTTGGACTGGAAATAGTGCCGGATGAGGCCCGCCGTCACGCCCGCCTTGATGGCGATCTGCCGCACCGTCGCGCCTTGCAGGCCGTATTCGGCGATGCAGTCCAGCGTCGCCTCGATCAGGTCGTGGCGGCGCTCGGCCTCGGGGGCGCGGTGGAAGGTGCGGCGGGCCATCGTTCCTCCTCGTCAGGCGGCGCGGCGCAGCACGGGCCGCGTCAGGCAGGTCGGCCCACCCTCGCAGGCGATGCACAGCGCATCGGCCTCGAAGGTTTCGACCTTGCAGCCGGCCGCCTCCATCGCCGCCTTGGTGGCCGGGAAGCCTTCCACCATGATGACCTCGTGCGGGCGGGTCGGCAGCACGTTGAGCGAAAGACCGTTGCTGGCGTGGAATTCGTCGGCCGGCGCCTCGATGAGGCGGATGCCGCGGGCTTTCAGGAGCTGGTAGAAGGCGGCCGGCAGCAGCGGGGCGAAGACGAGGGCGAGATCGTCGGCCAGCGGGCTCATCACGCTCATCAGGTGCAGGCACGCCTCCTCGCCCTGCCAGAGCGGCAGGTCGTAGGCAAGCACCGAAACGCCGTGCGGGGCGAGGATCGCCGAGAGCTGGTCGATACCGGACTGGTTGGTGCGCACGCCGCGCCCGACGACGAGCGTCTTCGCGTCGAGCCAGATGCAGTCGCCGCCCTCCACCGTGCCCGGCGCCTCGATGCGGCCGAGGATGGGGATCTGCCGCTCGGCATAGGCCTTCTCGTGCAGCGCCGGTTCGCCCGCGCGCAGCGGCTTGCCCATGCGAAGGATGATCGCGCCGCGGTCGCTCATCAAGGAGGGATCGTGCGTGAACATGGCGTCGGCCAGCCCGTCGCCCTCGTCCTCAAGCCAGACGATCTCCGTGCCGGATTTCTCGACGAGGTCGGCGAAGGCCTTGTACTGGTGGACCGCGCGAGTGCCGTCGAAGGTCGGGCCGTAGTGCCATTTCGCCGGATCGGCCGCCTTGAGGCTGGCGCCGGGGCGGCGCATGAGGACGCGCAACAGGGGGGCCGACATTTCCTGCGAACCGTAGGCGGTCATTCGATGCTCCTTGCGGGGATTGTATCTTCGGGCGTGCCGCGGAAAAGTCGGCGCAGGTGCTATTATACGCTTGAACAATTTCTTAACAAGTGCCACGATGGCATCAACAAGCAGAAACGACGGGCCGAAGATGCCCGCGGGAACGTTGAAAAAACAGGGGAATTTGGCATGCTTCATGCATCGATTTTCCGTGCGCCGCAGGTCCGCGCGCGATGACGGATCGCGCCGAGGCCATCGCGGTCAAGGACCTGCACAAGCGCTTCGGGCCGCTCGAAGTCCTCAAGGGCGTATCGCTGACGGCGCATGAGGGCGATGTCATCGCCATCATCGGCGGATCGGGTTCCGGCAAGTCGACCTTCCTGCGCTGCATCAACATGCTGGAACTGCCGAGCGCCGGTTCGGTGACGATCCACGGCGAGACCATCGCCATGAAGACGGACGGCCACGGCGGGCAGATGCCCTCCGACCGCAGGCAGGTCCAGCGCATGCGCTCCCGCCTCGGCATGGTGTTCCAGAGCTTCAATCTCTGGCAGCACATGACCATTCTCGAAAACGTCATCGAGGCGCCCGTCCATGTGCTGGGCGTGAAGAAGGACGAGGCGGTGGAGCGGGCGGAAACGCTCTTGCGCCGTGTCGGCCTCTACGAGAAGCGCGACGCCTTTCCCGCCTTCCTGTCCGGCGGCCAGCAGCAGCGCGCGGCCATTGCCCGGGCGCTCGCCATCCAGCCCCATGTCATGCTCTTCGACGAGCCGACCTCGGCGCTCGACCCGGAACTCGTGGGCGAGGTGCTTTCGGTCATCGGCGATCTCGCCAGGGAGAAGCGCACGATGATCCTCGTCACGCACGAGATGAAGTTCGCGCGCAACGTCGCCAGCCACGTCGTCTTCCTTGCGGGGGGCGTCATCGAGGAACAGGGCCCGCCCGAGGAGATCTTCGGATCGCCTAGATCGGAACGCCTGAAGAAGTTCATCAGCTCCATCCACTGACAACCATAACCGACAGAGGGAAGATCATGAAGAATGCCTTGAAGACAATCGCCCTTGCCGCCGCCATCGGCCTTGCCGCCATCTCGGGCGCGGCGGCCGAGCAGGTTCGCGTCGGCTTCGCCGCCGAGCCCTATCCGCCCTTCACCTCGCCGGACGCCTCGGGCAACTGGGAAGGCTGGGAAGTGGACTTCATGAAGGCGGTCTGCGCCGAAGCCAAGCTCGACTGCGTCATCACGCCCGTCGCCTGGGACGGCATCATTCCGGCGCTCACCTCCAACAAGATCGACATGATCATCGGCTCCATGTCGATCACGCCGGAGCGCCTGCAGACCATCGATTTCTCCGACAAGTATTACAACACGCCCACCGCCGTGATGGGCCCGAAGGGCGTCGATTTCGACGCCACGCCCGAGGGGCTGAAGGGCAAGACCATCGGCGTGCAGGTCGCGACCATCCACCAGGTCTACGCCAACAAGTATTTCGGCGAGAACGGCGCGACGGTGAAGGAATACCAGACGCAGGACGAGGCGAACAACGACCTTGCCGCCGGCCGCATCGATGCCGTGCAGGCCGATTCCATCGCGCTGAAGGCCTTCCTCGATTCCGAGCAGGGCGCTGCCTGCTGCGAAATGAAGGGCAACGTGAAGGACGACCCGGAAATCCTCGGCCTCGGCGTCGGCGTCGGCCTGCGCAAGGGCGACACGGCGCTGAAGGACAAGATCAACGCCGCCATCAAGGCCATCCGCGCCAACGGCACCTATGACGAATTCTCGAAGAAGTACTTCGACTTCGACATCTATGGCGGTTGAGGGTTTCGCCTGAGGCTTTGCCCCTCACCCTAACCCTCTCCCCGCAGGCGGGGAGAGGGGACCTGCCCTTTAAGAAGGTCGCGGCCTGCGGAAGCCGGTGCGGCAAATCCCCTTCGCCCCGCTTGCGGGGAGAAGGTGGCCGGCAGGCCGGATGAGGGGCGAGCCAGTCGGGCGACGCGTGACTGTTCTGAAGGAATGGGAATCCCATGGCCGATGCCGGATCGATGATCAACTGGGGCCTGCTTGCCCTCGAGCCGCCGGGCTGGGGCGGGGTCCTGCTCGCCGGCCTATGGAACTCCATCCAGATCGCCGTCGGCGGCTACGGGCTCGGACTTCTCCTCGGCACCGGCGGGGCCATGGGCAAGCTCTATGGCGGCCCGGTCACGAAGGACCTCCTGGAGGTCTACACGACGCTCGTGCGCGCCGTGCCCGAACTGGTGCTGATCCTCATCCTCTACTATGCCGGCACGGACGTGCTGAACCAGATCTCCGCCGCGCTCGGCTGGGGGCCGGTCGACGTCAGCGGCCTTGCGGCGGGCATCTTCGTCATCGGCGTCGTGCAAGGCGCCTATTCGACCGAGGTATTGCGGGGGGCGATCAAGGCGGTGCCGGCCGGGCAGATCGAGGCGGCGCGCGCCTACGGCATGTCGCCCGGCCAGATCCTGCGCCGCATCACGCTGCCGGCCATGCTGCCGCACGCCATTCCGGGCCTTTCCAATCTCTGGCTCATCGCCACCAAGGATACCGCGCTGCTTGCCGTCGTCGGCTTCAGCGAACTGACGCTGGTGACGCGGCAGGCGGCCGGCGCCACCAAGGCCTATCTCCTCTTCTTCTGCGCGGCGGGCGTGCTCTACCTGATGCTGACGCTCGTCTCCAACGTGCTGATCGCTCTCATCGAGCGCCGTTACCGGCGCGGCATGGCGGAGCCGGCATAATGAGCGACGAAACCGTTTCCGCCATCGCGCTGACCGAGCTTCCCCGCAAGGAGAGCTTCTTCAAGCCGCACCGCCTCGTGCTGATGGGGATCGCCGCGCTCCTCGTCTTCTCCATCGTCTGGTTCATGCGCTGGGACTGGGTGCCGAAATATTCCGGCCGTCTCGTCTCGGGTGTCGGCGTGACGCTGCTTATGCTCGCCAGCACCTCGATCATCGGCTTCCTTCTGGCCGTGCCCATCGGCCTCGTGCAGGTGACGGGGCCGTGGCCGCTGAAGGCGCTCGCGCGCGGCTTCTGCACCATTGTGCGCGGCACGCCGCTGCTGCTGCAACTCTGGCTGCTCTATTACGGCCTCGGCTCGCTGTTTCCCCAGTTCCCGGGAATCCGCAATTCCTTCCTCTGGCCCTACCTGCGCGAGGCCTGGCCCTATGGTGTCGCCGCGCTCACCATTTCCTTCGCCGCCTACGAGGGTGAGGTGATGCGTGGGGCCTTCGCCGGCGTGCCGGCGGGCGAACTGGAGGCGGCGCGTGCCTACGGCATGAGCCGCTTCACCCTGTTCCGCCGCATCTGGCTGCCGCGCGCCGTGCATCGGGCGCTGCCGACGCTGAACGGCGAGACCGTGCTGCAACTGAAATCGACGCCGCTCGTCGCGACGATCACGGTGATCGACGTTTACGCCGTCGTCTCCAAGGTGCGGCAGGAGACCTACATCACCTACGAGCCGCTGCTGCTGCTGGCGCTCATCTATCTCTGCCTTACCGCCGTGCTGGTGGTGGGCTTCCGCTATTTCGAAAGCAAGATCCCGACGCGGGGAGCCTGACATGACCATCCATTCCACCCTTCTCAATTCCATGCCGGAAATGGTGGCGATCCGCCGCGACCTGCACGAGCATCCCGAACTCGGCCTGGAGGAGGTGCGCACGTCCGAGGTCGTCGCCCGTCACCTGGAAAGCTACGGCTACACGGTCACGCGCGGCCTTGCGAAGACCGGCGTCGTCGCGACCCTTTCCAACGGCACCGGCCGCCGGTCGATCGGCATTCGTGCCGATTTCGACGCGCTGCCGATTTTCGAGGAGACCGGCCTTGCCTATGCCAGCAAGACGCCCGGCAAGATGCATGCCTGCGGCCATGACGGGCACACCGCCATGCTGCTCGGCGCGGCGAAGGCGATCGCCGAACGGCGCAATTTCGACGGCACGGTGCATCTCATCTTCCAGCCGGCCGAGGAGAATTTCGGCGGGGCGAGGATCATGGTGGAGGAGGGGCTGTTCGAGAAATTCCCGTGCGATGCCGTCTTCGCGCTGCACAACGAGCCGAACCTGCCCTTCGGCCAGTTCGCGCTGCGGGAAGGCCCGATCATGGCGGCGGTCGACGAGGCGCGTATCACGGTGAACGGCGTCGGCGGCCACGGCGCCGAGCCGCAGGAGACGCTGGACCCCATCGTCTGCGGCGCCTCCATCGTCATGGCGCTCCAGACGATCGTCTCGCGCAACATCCATCCGCTCGATCCCACGGTGGTGACGGTCGGCTCGTTCCATGCGGGTTCGGCGAGCAACATCATCCCGAGCCGGGCGGAGATCGTCGTCGGCATCCGCTCCTTCGATCCCACTGTCCGCGACGAACTGGAGCGCCGCATCCGCCTCATCGCCGAGCGGCAGGCCGAAAGCTACGGCATGAGCGCGACGGTGGACTACCAGCGCTTCTACGACGCCACCATCAACCACAAGGCCGAGACCGACCTCGTGCGCGACCTCGCCGTCCGCTTTGCCGGCGCCGACAAGGTGGTCGACCTCGAACGGCCCTTCATGGGCAGCGAGGATTTCGCCTACATGCTGAAGGAACGGCCGGGCACCTATTTCTTCCTCGGCGGGCGAAGCGGCGAGAACGACCGCTCGCTCCACCATCCGGGCTACAATTTCAACGACGACCTCCTGCCCATCGGCGCCGCCTTCTGGACCGAGCTGGCCGAGCACTACCTGCGCGCCGGCTGAGGGGCACGAAAAAGAATCATCGCCTCGATGGAGGACAAGCCGGGGCCGTTCGGCGGCCGCGCCTGACACGGTTTTGACATATTTCCAGACGCGCAGCAGACCGTTTCACGGCGAAATTTTCGCGTGTCACACATTCGTGAAACTCTTGAAATCGTCGTTCCGGATTTTACCGCCACAATTGTAAACGCGGTTCATTTTCCGCGCAGTGACGGCGTGCGCGCGAGAGCCTCCCAAGGCCGAAAATAGAAATTCTAACGTGAAAACAATATTTTGATTTGGTGCGTCGTCGTCGCATCTAACCGTCCATTCAGACGGTTCTGCCGGATTTCTCCGAAGCAAGATGGTGCCGGGAACAGGGATTTCCACTGTTCAAGAAACGTTGACAGTTGTTTCCAAAAGCAGACCCTTGCGGCCCACAAATTGAGGGACCATCTTTAATTCACGAAAGCGGCGAACCCGCTTCCGCCAGTCAACCAAGGGAATGACGATGTCGGAACTGTTGAAGCAAAGAGAGCTGTGAGCGCCCCCGAAACGGCCCGCCCCGGCAATCGAGCAAGACCGCACCGCCGCTTCCAACACCACATATAGGAAAGGACGACCACCATGACCAAGACCTTCAAGGCAACCTTCACCGCCGCCCTCGCAGCCGCTTCCCTCTTCGGCGCTTCTGCCGCCTTCGCCGGTGGCGACTATTACCAGGGCGTTTCGCCGGACTCGGCCCAGAACCAGCGGATCGACCGCACGACCACGCAGAGCATCCACAACGCCACCTTCGATGGCGCCAAGGCTGCCCCGTCGAGCGCCGATGTCGGCCCGGCCGCCGGCGACTACTACCAGGGCGTCTCCAAGCAGCAGTAAGGCGCGGCCCCACGGCCACGCCCACCCCCTCCCAAGACTGACCAGATATTTCAAAGGACTACGACCATGACCATCAAGGCAACCTTCACCGCCGCCCTCGCAGCCGCCTCCCTCTTCGGCGCTTCTGCCGCCTTCGCCGGTGGCGACTATTACCAGGGCGTCTCGCCGGACTCGGCCCAGAACCAGCGGATCGACCGCACGACCACGCAGAGCATCCATAACGCCACCTTCGATGGCGCCAAGGCTGCCCCGTCGAGCGCCGATGTCGGCCCGGCCGCTGGCGACTACTACCAGGGCGTCTCCAAGCAGCAGTAAGGCGCGGCCCCACGGCCACGCCCACCCCCTCCCAAGACTGACCAGATATTTCAAAGGACTACGACCATGACCATCAAGGCAACCTTCACCGCCGCCCTCGCAGCCGCCTCCCTCTTCGGCGCTTCTGCCGCCTTCGCCGGTGGCGACTATTACCAGGGCGTTTCGCCGGACTCGGCCCAGAACCAGCGGATCGACCGCACGACCACGCAGAGCATCCATAACGCCACCTTCGATGGCGCCAAGGCTGCCCCGTCGAGCGCCGATGTCGGCCCGGCCGCCGGCGACTACTACCAGGGCGTCTCCAAGCAGCAGTAATCGGTGGCGAACCGCCACCGCGCATGTGAATTCAAGGACTGAGACAATGAGCAAGACCATCAACACCGCCATCGCTGCCTTCCTCGCAGCTTCCGCTTTCGGCGGTTCCGCAGCGTTCGCTTCCAGCGGTGACTATTATCAGGGCATTTCGTCCGAGCAGGCCCAGAAGCAGAACATCGATACGTTCCGCACCAACAGCATCGACAATCGCATCGTCATCCCCAACGCGACTGCCGAGAATGTCGGCCCGGCTTCGGGCGACTATTACCAGGGCGTCGACCCTCACGCCCGCTGATCGCCGGCGCCGGTCCGGCATCCCTCCGAAGCTCCCGGTGGCGACACCGGGAGCTTCGCTCGTTTCGGCCCCGTGCCCGTCTTTCCGCACCGCCGAAACAGGCTCCCCCGCGGCCGCTTCACGTTACGTCACTGCATCCAGCCTCGCGCCAGCTTGCATGCCTAGGTTCCGCCTCGGCCAGCATGCAGGCCCGCAGGCAGAAGACAGGACCGCACCCTCCTTCAGCCTAACCCCCGGGCCTGCATGTGGCCTTGTCCCGCGACATGGCGACGCCTTTCCCACGCACCGTTCCTCTGCTATCCGGTTCCCCGTAGAGGAGACCGGAATGACCAAGACTGCGGCCGAGTGCACGACGATGGCGGAAATCCGGGAGAACATCGACCGGGTGGACGAGGCGCTGATGGCGCTTTTTTCCGAGCGCTGGAGCTTCATTCGCCGCGCCGCCGAGATCAAGGCGGGCCTCGGCATTCCCGCCGACGTGCCGGAGCGCGTGAAGCAGGTGCGCGACAACGCCCGCCGCAATGCCGAAGCACAGGGCCTCGACGGCAAATTCTACGAGGATATCTGGGCCGCTCTCATCGGCCACGCCATCGCCTACGAGAAGGCCAAGCTCGGCGAATCCTAACGCTGGTTGCGCTTGCCGAGATGATCTTCCCAGTCGAGCGCGGTGCGCACGATGAAGGCGAGGTCGTCGTGCTTCGGCGTCCAGTCCAGCTCCCTCATCGCGACGGCGGGATTGGCGACGATGAGCACCGCATCGCCCGGTCGCCGGGCGGCGAAGCGCACCGGAAAATCGGCGCCCGAGACGGCCTTGACCTCCTTCAGCACCTCCAGCACGGAAAAGCCGCGGCCATAGCCGCAATTGGCGACGATGGAGCCGCCGCCCGCACGCATGCGCTGCAGGGCCTTCAGGTGCGCATCGGCAAGGTCCGAGACATGGATATAGTCGCGGATGCAGGTGCCGTCCGGTGTCGGATAGTCCGTGCCGTAGACGTCCATGCCGTCGCGCTTGCCGAGTGCGGCCTCGCTCGCCACCTTGATGAGATGCGTCGCGCCGCGGGTGGACTGGCCGGTGCGGCCCCGCGGGTCGGCGCCCGCGACGTTGAAATAGCGCAGCGCCGTATAGGTGAAGTCATGCGCGGCGGCCGTATCGCGCAGCATGATCTCCGTCATCAGCTTGGAGGAGCCGTAGGGCGATTCCGGCCGGAGCGCCGCGCTCTCCCCGACGGGCTCGGTGCCGTCCGGCGTGCCGTAGACGGCGGCGGTGGAGGAGAAGACGAAATGCGGCACCTTCGCCGCGACGGCCGCGGCGATCAGCGCGCGTGACTTCGCCGTGTTGTTCTCGTAATAGGAAAGCGGATCGGTGACCGATTCCGGCACGACGATCGACCCGGCGAAATGGATGATCGCATCGATGCGGTTTTCCGAGAAGATCGTCGAAAGCAGCGCGGCATCGGCGATGTCGCCCTCGTAGAAACGCGCTTCCGGCGCCACCGCCCAGCGGAAGCCCGTGGAAAGCCGGTCGAGCACCACGACGTCCTCGCCGGCATCGACCAGCGCCCAGACCATGTGGCTGCCGATATAGCCCGCGCCGCCCGTGACAAGAACCGCCATTTCACTCTCCGAATCGTCCGAATTGCGGGCATATCACCTTGCCCGCCGGCAAGACGCAACCGCAATCCGCCCTCGATTGCCCCTCCCTCCGCGAAGGATAGCTCCAATGTCCGATCGTTTCATCCTGCTTTCCGGCTGCTCGGGCGGCGGAAAGTCGACGCTCCTCGAAGAACTGCGGCGGCGCGGCCACGCAACGGTCGAGGAGCCCGGCCGCCGCATCGTCGAGGAGGAATTGGCGAAGGGCGGCACGGCCTTGCCCTGGCTCGATCTTGCCGCCTTCGCCCGCCGCGCCGTCGCGATGGCGCTTGCCGACCGCGAGGCGATGCGCGGCCATCCGGGCTACGTCTTCTTCGACCGCGGGCTGATCGATGCCGCCGCGGCGCTGGAGGCGGCGGGCGGCGCGGTGGACCTTGCGGAACTGGCCTCCGGGCACCGCTACAACAGCCGCGTCTTCCTCACGCCGCCCTGGCCGGAAATCTACGCGGCCGATGCCGGGCGCCGGCACGATTTCGCTGCCGCGCTTGGCGAATACGAGCGCCTTGTGAGGGTCTACCCGATGCTGGGCTACGAGCCGGTCCTCCTGCCGAAGGTGCCGGTGGCCGCGCGGGCGGATTTCCTCATCGCGCAGCTTTGAGCGGCGTCAGCGGGCCGCGATGTAGCGGGAAAGCCGGTCGGCGGCCTCCGCCACCTCCTTCGGATCGCGCAGGAAGCAGGCGCGCATGAAGAGCTCGCCGCCGGGGCCGAAGGCCGTGCCGGGCGCAAGGCCGACGCCCGTGCTGTCGACGATGTCGAGCGCGGCCTTGCGCGAATCCGTCACGCCGTCGATCTTCAGGAAGGCGTAGAGCGCCCCGTCGGGCTTCAGCGTTTCCACCCGGTTGGTGGCGATCAGCGCGTCGCAGAAGACGTCGCGGTTCTTCGCCGCCTTGTCGATGTTGGCCTGCACGAAGGCATCGCCCTCGTCGAGCGCCGCGACCGCGCCGCGCTGCAGGAACTGCGGCACGCCGGAGGTGGAATACTGGATGAGGTTCTCCAGCACCTGGCCCATTTCCGGCGGCGCGACGATCCAGCCGACGCGCCAGCCGGTCATCGACCAGTTCTTCGAGAAGGAGTTGACGAAGATCACCCGGTCGCCGTCTTCCATCACGTCGAGGAAGGAGGGCGCCCGCCCGCCGGCATAGTGGTAGAGCGCGTAGATCTCGTCGGCCATGATCCACAGGTCATGCCGGCGGGCGATGGCGAGGAGGCTTGCAAGATCCTCGCGCGTTGCCGTCCAGCCCGTCGGGTTCGACGGCGTGTTGATGAAGAGTGCCCGCGTCTTCGGCGTGATCGCCGCCTCCACGCGGTCGAGGTCGATCTGCCAGCGCCCGCCGGAAAAATCGAGTTGCACCGCGATGGGGTTGGCGCCGGAAAGCTCGGCCGCCGCCGCGAAATTCGGCCAGGCCGGCGTCAGGTACACCATGTCGTCGCCCGGCGAGACGAGCGCCTCGACGGCAAGCTTGATCGCCTGCATGCCCGAGCCGACCACGTAGAAATGCTCCGCCGGCAGGGCGGCGCCGAAGCGGCGCGCATAGTAGCGCGACAGCGCTGCCCGAAGCTCCGGGATGCCGCGCTGCCAGGTGTAGAAGGTCTCGCCCTTCAGGAGGGCGTCGGAGGCTGCGCGGGCGATGAACTCCGGCGTCGGCAGGTCGCCTTCGCCGACCCATAGCGGGATCAGCCCCTCGCGCCCGCGCGCATAGTTCACGACTTCGACGATCCCGCTCTCCGGCGCCCGGAGCGAGCGGGGGCTGAGGCTCTCGACGATGCTCATGGAAAATCACTCCACCAAACCGCAATCCGCCTCGCCGACGCGGCGAAGCGCCAAAGCTCTACCCGGTTTTGCGGAAGGGTTCACGCGAGTTTCGCTGACAGATGCATCGAATTCGGTGATGGACAGAGGCCGCGCGTCTCTAGTTCCTGCCGGTCTGCTGGTGGTCGTCGTCGAGGGCGGAGCCCATACCACCACCGCCGCCGCCCATGCCGCCGCCCATCCCCATGCCGCCGCCTCCACCGCCCCCGCCGCCGCGTGCGCCTTCCTTGCCGCGTTCGCCCTTGCCGCGGCTGCTGCCCGAAGGACGGGCAGGGCCTTGCGTGGGGATCGTGAGGTCGGCCGGAATGGGCGCAAGGTCCAGCGCCTCGCGGATGAAGGCCCGAAGCGAGACGACGAGGTCATGCGTGTGCACCGGGCGGCCCGCGACGAGGTCTCTCGCCGCCTTCTCCGCCAGCCGCACCTGCTCCTCCGTCCCGAGCAGGATGATGTCGGAAAGCGTCGCCTCCACGTCATCGCGGATGCGGCGCCTGCGCTCGGAGCCGGCGACGATGCCCTCGAGCGCTTCCGCGCTGTCCGGCTCGCCCGATGCCGGCCGCTGGCGCAGGTCGCGCAGGTGCGTCGGGTCGACGGTGAGGTTCCCGGTGAAGGAGCCGCCCAGCGTCTTGTAGGCGGCGATGAGGGTGCGCAGCCGCTCGTTGATCTGCCGGTTCGCCCGCTCCCGGCGCTGCTGGATCGTGAACATCATGACGAGGCGGATGCCGATGCTGATCAGCGTGAAGAGGGCAAGCCCGATCACCGTCACGAGGATGCTGTGCCAGGAGCTGAAATCGAGATTGCGCAGCACGTTGTGCCCCTGTCTGGAATAGGATGCCGAGCTTATCGCGAGTGCGCGCCGGAACGGCGATCACGAAACCGTGAAGATAGGCCTCTCATTCGGAAGACGAGGCGAGCGCCTGCAGGATGGTGATGAAATCCTTCTGCGCGGCGGTCGGAAGCCAGCCCGACCGTTTCGTCAGCCCGATCGGGCGACGGGTGTGGGAAAGATCGAAATCGAGCGCCACGACCAGCGCCCGGTCGATTTCCGCCCGCGCCTGCCGGCCCGAGATGAAGCCGAGATGGTCGCTCTGGCTGACGAGCTCGCGCATGAGGATGAGCGAGGCGGATTCGACGATGCTGGAAGGCCCGGCCGCGCAGCCCTCGAACAGGGCGTCGAAATGCTGGCGGATCGGCGTGCCCTTGAGGGAAACCACCCAGGGAAAGGATGCAAGCTCCTCGCGGGTGATGTCGTGCCGCCCGGCGAGGGGATGGTTCTTTCCCGCGACGATGACGACGGTATCGTGGAACAGCATGGATTCCTCCACGTCCGCAATGGGGGCGGGCTCGCGCAGCGCCCCGATGAGGAAATCGATCTCGCCGCGCCGCAGGCCGGCAAGCAGTTCCGGATAGGGCCCTTCCGAGACCTGGATCGGCAGGTGCGGGCGTTTCGTGCGGAAGCGCGCGATCGCCGCCGGCAGGATAGAGGAGCGCGAGAGCGGCATCGAGCCGATGACGAGGCGGCCGGCCTGGGTGGAACGCGCCTCGGCAAGGTCGGCCTCGGCCTGCGCCAGCTCGGCGAAGGCAAGGCGCGCGGCCTGCGCCAGCGTCTGCGCCGTGCGGGTCGCCATGATGCCGTAGGCGGTCTTTTCGAAGAACGGCCGGCCGGCCTCCCGCTCGAGCTGGGACACCGAGCGGTGCACCGTCGGCTGGGAAAGGCCCATGCGGTGCGCGGCGAGCGTATAGTTCTCCCGCTCGCGCACGGCGATCATCGCTTCCAACTGGGAAAGGGTCGCCGTCACCTTGAGGCGCGGGGCGACCTCGTCCATCGCCGGGTCGAGATAGGAGAAGGCGCGGCGAACGCGCGTCACCAGCACCTCGCCGAGCGGATTGACGAAGAGCCCGTGCGGGCGGCGGGTGAAGAGGGGCTCGCCCACCGTCGCCTCGATCTTGGAAAGCGCCTGCGTGACGGCGGGCTGGGAGACATGGCACCGCTCTGCGGCGCGCGTGACCGATTGCGTTTCGACGACGGCGAGGAAGACCCGGAGGTGCCGGAGGTTGAAACGCATGGAGGCTCCCGCGGGCTGGCTCACGCGCCTTTCTTGTCGAGGATCCGGTCGAGGCGGGAGGAAAGGTCGTCTTCGCCGGCAGCAAGGTGAAGGCCGACGATCTCATCCTGCCATTCGGCCGTGGCCGCCGCAAGCCGGTTAGGAAGGCCGTAGTCGCTAAGGGTCTTTGCCACTTCCCGCATCTCGGCGGCGCGACGCGCACCGTGCAGCATCATGCGCTCCAGGTTGTAGGACGTGCGCCGCGTCCAGTCGATGCCGGGATCGGACGCTTGCAGCGAGGCGAGCACCGCTTCTTCCACGCCCGCCCGCCGGGCGGCCAGCATCGCCTCGGCCGTCAGCGCCTCCAGCCCCTTGACGATCACCGAGCGCAGCATCTTGATCGCCGAGGCGTCGCCGATGCGGCTTCCGGCCGGCCTGGCCCGCATGCCGAGCGCCGCCAGCGCGGCAAGCGCAGGTTCGGCATGCGGTCCCGAAACGAGAAGCGGCGTCAGGTGGCGTTGGGGATGGACCGGCGCCATCACGGCGACGTCGACATAACGCCCGCCTGCCGCCGCTATCCTTTCGGCATTCGCCATCTTGGTGACGGGCGAGCAGGAGTTGCAGTCGAAGAAGAGCGCGCCCTTGCCGATGGCCGCCGCAGCCTCACCTGTCGCTTCCGCCGCGCGGTCCGCCGTCACGAGACTGAACACGCGGTCTGCGCCGGCAAGCGCTTCCGCGGGCGTATCGCGGGCATCGACGCCGAACTCCGCGCAGGCGGCGCGGATCGCGGCGGCGCCGGACGGATCGGTTAGCTTGATATCGAAGGCGGAGACGATCTCGCCGTCGCCGCGCACCCAGCCGGAGGCGAAGGCCTGCCCGGCTTCGCCGAAGCCGATCAGCGCGATTTTCCGGTGATTTGCCCTATCCATGCCGCTCCTCCGCATCCTGCCGTTTCACCGTGCATCCTAAGGGTGCGGCTGCAGGACTTGCCAGCGATTATAGCCTTTTCTTATCGGCCGTGCGGCTCTTCCGAATTGTCCGGCGGGGCGATTGCCGCCAGAACGGGGGGGCAGGAACGCGGCCAGGGAGACGATCATGGCGGACAGGAAAACGGCGCTGGTCATCAGCGCGCATGCGGCGGATTTCGTCTGGCGCTGCGGCGGGGCGATCGCGCTCCATGCGGAAAAGGGCTACGACGTCACGGTCGTCTGCCTTTCCTTCGGCGAGCGGGGCGAATCCGCCAAGCTCTGGAAGGAGAAGGACATGACGCTGGAGCGCGTCAAGGCGGCGCGCCGGGCGGAAGCGGAGAAGGCGGCGGTAGCGCTCGGCGTCGCCGATCTCGTCTCCTTAGACCTCGGCGACTATCCGCTGCGCCTGACGGACGAGGACAAGTTCCGGCTGGTCGAGGTGATCCGCAAGGTCCAGCCGGCCTTCATGCTCAGCCATTCGAAATACGACCCGTACAATACCGACCACATGTACGCGACCGAAGTGGCGCTGGAGACCCGCATGATCGCGCAGGCCTGGGGGCACAATCCCGGCCAGAAGGTGCTCGGCGCGCCGCAGCTCTATCTCTTCGAGCCGCACCAGACGGAGCAGATGGGCTGGAAGCCGGACGTCTTCCTCGACATCACGCCGGTCTGGGAAAAGAAATGGACGGCCATCCAGTGCATGGAAGGCCAGGAACATCTATGGGCCTATTACAGGAACGTCGCCGAGAATCGCGCGAACCACTTCATGCGCAATTCCGGCGGCCAGTCCGGCGGGCGCAAGGCGAAATATGCGGAAGGTTTCCAGGCCGTCTTCCCGCGCACCGTCGACGAGCTTTGAGGAGGCCCCATCCGGGAGGACATGATGGAACCCTGCTTCGATATCGCCCACCTCGCCCATGTCGAGATGCTGACCGACCGTTTCGAGGAAAGCCTCGATTTTTTCACCCGCGTCTACGGGCTGAAACTGTCCGGGCAGGATGAGACCTCGGCCTATCTGCGCGCCTGGGACGACTACGAGCACCACTCGCTGAAGCTCACCCGCGCCCACACGACGGGCGTCGGTCATATCGCCTACCGCGCGGCCTCGCCGCAGGCGCTGGAGCGGCGGGTGAAGGCCATCGAGGAAAGCGGCTACAAGGTCCTCGGCTGGTTGGAGGGCGATCCCGGCCACGGCCGCGCCTTCCGCTTCGAGGACCCGTTCGGCCATGTCTTCGAGATCTATTACGACACGGTCCGCCACGCACCCTCCGGCGACGACGTGCCGGCGCTGAAGAACACGGCGAGCGCCTTTACGGGGGCGGCGCCCCGGCGCATCGATCACCTGAACCTGCTCTGCGACGACGTCGCCGCATTCCGCCGCTTCATGGAAACCTGCCTCGGCTCGCGCGTCACGGAGATGATCCTCCTCGACAACGGCCGGCTCGGCGGGTGCTGGTTCACCGTCAACAACAAGACCTACGACCTTGCCTGCACCGAGGAGCACGGCGGCGGCCACGGCCGCCTGCATCACGTCACCTACGCCACCGACCAGCGCGAGGATATTCTGCGCGCGGCCGATATATTCCTTCAGAACGGCGTGCATATCGAGACGGGGCCGCACAAGCACGCCGTCCAGGGCACCTTCTTCCTCTATGTCTGGGAGCCGGCCGGCAACCGGGTGGAGCTCGCCAATTCCGGCGCGCGCCTCATCCTTGCGCCCGACTGGGAGCCGGTCGTCTGGACGCAGAAGGAGCGCCTGAAAGGGCAGGCCTGGGGGCTGAAGACCATCGAGACGTTCCACACCCACGGAACGCCGCCTGTCAAATCCGGGGAGCACTGACATGCCTGTCGTCGTCCAGAACATCGAGCGCGCCGATGCCGATATCGTCGACCGCCTCGCCCGCGCGGGTGTCGCGACGGTCCATGAGGCACAGGGCCGCAGGGGCATGCTGCAAAGCCACATGCGGCCGATCTATCCGGGTGCGCAGGTGGCGGGCTCGGCGGTGACGATCTCCGCGCCGCCCGGCGACAACTGGATGATCCACGTCGCCATCGAGCAGCTGAAAGACGGCGATATCCTCGTCCTCGCCCCGACCAGCCCCTGCGACAACGGCTATTTCGGCGACCTGCTCGCAACCTCCGCCATGGCGCGCGGCTGCCGCGGCCTCGTCATAGAGGCCGGCGTGCGCGATATCCGCGACCTGACGGAGATGGGCTTTCCCGTCTGGTCGAAGGCCGTGTCCGCGCAGGGAACCGTCAAGGAAACGCTCGGCTCGGTGAACGTGCCCATCGTCTGCGCGGGCGCCTCTGTCGAGGCCGGCGACATCGTCGTCGCGGATGACGACGGCGTCGTCGTGGTGCGCCGCGCGGAAGCGGCGACGGTGCTCGCCGCCGCCGAAGAGCGCCTTGCCAACGAAGAGGCCAAGCGCAGGCGCCTTGCCGCTGGCGAGCTCGGCCTCGATATCTACAAGATGCGCGAGACGCTGGCCGCCAAGGGGCTGAAATATGTCTGAGGACGGCATCCGGTGCCTTTGGATGCGCGGCGGCACGTCCAAGGGCGCCTATTTCCTAGCCGGGGACCTTCCGGCCGATCCGACCGCGCGCGACGATCTCCTCCTGCGCATCATGGGCTCGCCCGATCCCCGGCAGATCGACGGCATCGGCGGGGCCGATCCCTTGACCTCGAAGGTGGCGATCCTCTCGCCGCCGAGCCGGGCGGATGCGGATGTCGACTATCTCTTCCTCCAAGTCTTCGTCGACCAGGCGCTGGTGAGCGGCGCGCAGGGCTGCGGCAACATCCTCGCCGCCGTCGGGCCCGCCGCCATCGAGCGCGGCCTCGTGCCGGTGGCCGGCGAGGAGACGCAGGTGCGCATCCACATGGTCAATTCCGGAGAGGTGGCGACGGCGAAGATCGCAACGCCCGGCGGGCGCGTCAGCTATCGCGGCTCGACCGGCATTGCCGGCGTTCCCGGCACCCATGCCGCCGTTCCGCTGCTCTTTTCCGGCATTGCCGGCTCGATGTGCGGCGCGCTGCTGCCGACCGGCAATGCGGTCGACGTCATCGACGGCGCGGAGGCGACGCTGATCGACAACGGCATGCCCTGCGTCATCCTCGGTGCCGCCGATTTCGGCCTTTCGGGAATGGAGACACGCGAGGAACTGGAGGCGGATGCGGCGCTGAAGGCGCGGATCGAGGCGATCCGCCTCAAGGCCGGGCCGATGATGAATCTCGGCGACGTGAGGGAAGCCTCCGTGCCGAAGATGACGCTCGTTTCGCCGCCGCGGGCCGGCGGGGTGCTCTCCACTCGCAGCTTCATTCCGCACCGGGTCCATGCCTCGGTCGGTGTCTTCGCCGCGATCACCGTGGCGACGGCGAGCCGGCTTGCTGCGGGCCCGGCCGCAGCCGTCGCGGTGCAGCCTGAGGACGGCCGCTTCCGCATCGAGCACCCGACCGGCGAGATGGAGGTCTTCCTCGATATCGCCGAAGACGGAACGATCCGCGGCGCGGGCAATATCCGTACCGCGCGAAAACTCTTCGACGGGCTCGTCTTCCCCCGCTGAGCGGAAGGCCGCCCAACAACCTCTTTACCTTATAAGCCGCTGGCAACGCCGGCGGCTTATTGTTTTTATTGGTCTATTCCAGCCGGTACATCGTTCTTTCGTTCTGTCAATTATAGCAATTTCTTATCGGGAACGGGCGACTTCTAAATGGAAATGGGGGCCTGTTGGGAACAAGGTGCTTCCACACACGGACCGGGAGGAAACCGGCCGGTTCCGCAAACGCCCCGCCCCGGGAGGACGCATGCTGACCCTTTTATTCGATGGAGTGGCCTACGGCATGCTGCTGTTCGTGCTGTCCTGCGGGCTGGCGGTGACACTCGGCCTGATGAACTTCATCAACCTTGCGCACGGCGCCTTCGCCATGGCCGGCGGCTATGTCACCGTCATCCTGACGAACAGGTTCGGCGTGCCGTTCCTCGCAACGCTGCCGATCGCCTTCATCGCCACCGCGCTCGTCGGCGCGCTGCTGGAACGGCTGCTCTACAAGCCGATGTATGACCGGAGCCCGCTCGATCAGGTGCTCTTTTCCATCGGCCTCGTCTTCATGGCGGTCGCCGGCGTCGACTACCTGATGGGCTCGCAGCAGCAGATCCTCGCGCTTCCCGATTTCCTGAAGGGGCGCGTGGAGATCGCCGGGGTCGGCATCGGCATCTACCGCGCCTTCCTCATCGTCGTCTGCGGCATCCTCGCCATCGTCCTCCAGCTCATCAACAGCCGCACCCGCTTTGGCAGCCAGCTTCGCGCTGCGGTGGACAATCGCCGGGTCGCGCGCGGCGTCGGCATCCGCGTCAACATGATTTTCGCCGTCACCTTCGCCGTCGGCTCGGGGCTTGCCGGCCTCGGCGGCGCGCTCGGCGCGGAGATCCTCGGCCTCGATCCCACCTTTCCGCTGAAGTTCATGGTCTATTTCCTCATCGTCGTTTCCGTCGGCGGCACGGCCAGCATGTATGGCGCGCTTGCCGCCTCCATCCTGCTCGGCCTCGCCGACGTGCTCGGCAAGTATTACGTGCCCTCCATCGGCGGCTTCGTCATCTATATTGTGCTGGTCGCCGTGCTCGTCCTGAAGCCGCAGGGCCTTTTCGCGAGGGCGAACTGATGGTCTCCGGCATGTCTTCCGCTCCCGCCCGCGTGGCCGGCGCCCTCCGGCGCGCCAACCGCTGGGGCGTGCTTGAAATCCTCCTCTGGATCCTCGCCGTCGCCGCCTGGTTCTTCCTGCCGGAACAGCACCTCATCCTCGCCGAGATCGTCAATTTCGCGATCCTCGCCCTCTCGCTCGATCTCATCCTCGGCTATGCGGGCATCGTCTCGCTCGGCCAGTCGGCCATGTACGGCGTCGGAGCCTATGCGGCGGGCCTGTTCTCGGCCCACGTCACCGGCGAGCCCTTGAGCGGCCTCCTCGTCGGCGGCCTTGCCGGCGCGGCCGTCGCCTTCCTCACCGGCTTCCTGCTGCTGCGCGGGGCGGACCTGACGCGGCTGATGGTGACGCTCGGCGTCGCCGCCGTCTTCATGGAGATCGCCAACCAGGCGGACTGGCTGACCGGAGGGGCGGACGGCCTGCAGGGCGTGGAGACCGCGCCGCTCTTCGGGCTCTTCGAATTCGATATCTTCGGCCGCACCGCCTATGCCTACAGCCTCGGCGTTCTCTTCGTGCTCATCGTCGTCGCCCGCATCGTGCTGGCCTCGCCCTTCGGCTATTCGCTCAGGGCGATCCGCGACAATCCGCTGCGCGCCTCGGCGGTCGGCATCCCGGTCAACCCGCGGCTGATCGCCATCTACACGCTGGGCGGCGCCTATGCCGGCATCGCCGGCGCACTTTTCACGCAGACGCAGATGTTCGTCTCGCTGGACGCCCTGTCGTTCCAGAAATCGGCAGACGGGCTGATGATCCTCACCATCGGCGGCACGGGCTATCTCTATGGCGGCGTGGTCGGCGCGCTGGTCTACAAGCTCATCCAGGACGTCCTGTCGAACCTCACGCCGCAATACTGGCAGTTCTGGATCGGCCTCCTGCTCGTCGCCTTCGTGCTGATCGGACGCGAGCGGCCGCGCGCGCTGGTCCGGGCCGTCTCCACACGCCTTGCCCGCCTTTTCGCCGGCAAGGCCGCAAGCCGCCGCGTCGCGGAGGAAAAGCCATGACCGCCCTTCTCGAAACGCGCCGCCTCAACCGCATGTTCGGCGCCCTGCAGGCGACGACCGACGTGAGCTTCCGCCTGGAGCGCGGCGCCCGCCATGCCCTGATCGGCCCGAACGGCGCCGGCAAGACGACCTTCATCAACCTCCTGACGGGCGTTCTCTCGCCGACTTCCGGCGAAATCCTGCTGGACGGCAAGGCGATCACCGGCATGAAGCGCGAAGCGCGCGTCCAGCGCGGCCTCGTGCGCACCTTCCAGATCAACCAGCTCTTCGGCGGGCTCACGGTCATCGAGAGCCTTGCGCTCGTCATCGCCGAGCGGCGCGGCGAGGGCTGGAACCCCTTCCGGCCGATCGGCCGGGTGAGGGGGATCGACGCGGAAATCGCCGACCTCCTGCGCGACTTCGGGCTGGAAAGCGTGGCGGAGGAAACCTGCTCGGACCTGCCCTACGGCAAGCAGCGCCTCCTCGAAATCGCGCTCGCCATCGCGCTGAAGCCGCGCGTGCTGCTGCTCGACGAGCCGGCGGCCGGCGTGCCGGAGGCGGACAGGCAGGAGGTGCTGTCGCGCCTTGCCGCGCTCCCTTCCGACGTCGCGATCCTGCTGATCGAGCACGACATGGACCTCGTCTTCACCTTCGCGAACCGTATCTCGGTCCTCGTGTCCGGCGGGCTCTTCGCCGAAGGCACGGTGGAGGAGATCGCGCACGATCCCCGCGTCAAGGACGTTTATCTCGGAGGCGGGCAGCATGGCTGAACTTCTCGTGCTGGAACAGGTCTCGGCGGGCTACGGCCGCGCCACGGTGCTGCAACAGTTAAGCCTCGGCCTTTGCGAGGGCGAGGCCATGGCGCTGCTCGGCCGCAACGGCGTCGGCAAGACGACGACGCTCAACACCGTCATCGGGCTGACGCGCCAGCAGGGCGGGCGCATCCTTCTCGGCGGGCAGGATATCGCGCGCCTTTCGCCGGAGCGCCGGGTGGAGGCAGGCATCGGCTGGGTGCCGCAGGAGCGCGGCATCTTCCGCTCGCTGACGGTGGAGGAGAACATCACCGCCGTCGCAAGGCCGGGGCGCTGGACGCTGGAGGCCGTCTACGGCCTCTTCCCGCGCCTTGAGGAGCGACGGCGCAATTTCGGCAACCAGCTTTCCGGCGGCGAGCAGCAGATGCTCGCGATCGCCCGCGCCCTCGTGCTCAATCCGAAGGTGCTGCTGCTGGACGAGCCGACCGAGGGGCTGGCGCCGATCATCGTCGAGGAGCTGCTGGCGGCCATCCGCCGGATCGTCCGCGACGAGGGCATGGCGGCGATCGTCGTCGAGCAGCATGCCCGCCAGATCCTCGCCATCACCGACCGGGCCGTGATCCTCGACAGGGGCACGGTCGCCTATACGGGCGCCAGCGGGACGCTGGCGGCGGACACGGCCGTGCTTGGCCGCTTCCTCGGTATCGGAGGAGAGGACTGAGGGACCGGCCATGACGGATATTTCAAACCACAGGAGGAGAAGAATGCGTTTGAAGGCTTTTGCAAGAGGCGGCATCGCCGCCATCGCGCTCATCGCGGCAACCGGCGCCGGCCTTGCGGCGGATGCGGTCAAGGTGGGCGTCGTCATTCCGCTGACCGGCGGCTTCCAGTCCAACGGGCGGCAGATCAGTGCCGCGCTGAAGACGTTCGTCGCCACCCACGGCGAGACGGCGGGCGGCAAGCAGGTCGAGTTCATCGTCAAGGACGATGCCTCGACGCCCGACAATGCGCTGCGCCTCGCGCAGGAACTGGTGACGAAGGACCATGTCTCCGTGCTGGCCGGCTTCGGCAACACGCCGACGGCGCTCTCCGTCGCCCAGCTTTCCAAGCGCGCCAGGGTTCCGCAGGTCGTCATGGTGGCGGCGACGTCGGCGATCATGGACGCCTCGCCCTACATGCTGCGCACGTCCTGGACCATTCCGCAGATGGCGAACATCATCGGCGAATGGGCGGCGAAGAACGGCACGAAGAAATTTGTCTCGATCGTCTCCGACTACGGCCCCGGCGCCGATGCCGAGGTCTGGTTCAAGAAGGCGCTGGAAGCGAACGGCGGCACGGTCACCGTGCAGCTGAAGGTGCCGCTCGCCAACCCGGACTTCGCGCCCTTCCTGCAGCGCGCGGCGGACGAGAAGCCGGAAGCGCTCTTCGTCTTCGTGCCGACCGGCGCGGGCGCGGCCTTCATGAAGCAGTTCGTCGAACGCGGCCTCGACAAGTCGGGCATCAAGGTGATCGCCGCTGCCGACGTCACCGACGACGACCTCGTCAACAACATGGGCGACCCGGCCATCGGCGTCATCACCGGCGGGCCCTATTCGGCCAGCCACGATTCGCCGGAGAACAAGGCCTTCGTCGAAGCCTTCAAGAAGGAGAACAACGGCATGCGGCCGAACATGGTGGCCGTTGCCGCCTATGATGCGCTGGACCTCATCTACAAGACGCTCGACAAGACCGGCGGCGACGCGACGGGCGACGCGTTCCTCGAAGCCGCCAAGGGCATGAAGCTCGATAGCCCCCGCGGGCCGATCTCCATCGACCCCGAGACGCGCGACATCGTGCAGAACATCTACATGCGCAAGGTCGAGCGCGTGAACGGCGAACTCTACAACACCGAATTCGAGACCATCGAAGCCGTCAAGGACCCGGCCCACGCGGCCAAGTAAGCCACCGTAAAGAACAAGCGGAGAGCGGCGGATGGCCCAACCATCCGCCGCTTTCGTTTTGGCGGGAGAATACCTTGCCGCGAACTTACGCGGTCAGCTCCGCGACACGGCTCAACGCGGCGGGAAACCCTGAAAGCAAGAAGCGATTTTGCAGGTGCGCGCACATATTTCCAGCGCAGATAAGCTCAAAGAGTTTTTGAAAATCTCGAAGAGTGGTGCCCGGAGGCGGATTTGAACCACCGACACGCGGATTTTCAATCCGCTGCTCTACCAACTGAGCTATCCGGGCATCCGGCTTGGATTTCGTTGAAATCCGTGGGGCGTTTGGTTCCGCCCCGGAAGCGAGCGGGGTTATAGCATCTTGCGAAAATGTGTCCAGCCCCAACGGCGGTTTTTTGCGGGAAAATTGGATGGGTTTGCAAACTGTGGAAAAGACTGCGCTTTCGCCGTGCGGGGCGGCATCACATATCGTCGTCGTCCGCCTTCGTCTCGTCGTCGGCGACGGGGATGGCATAGGAGCCGGAGAGCCAGCGGTTGAGGTCGACGTCGCGGCAGCGGGGCGAGCAGAAGGGATAGTGTTCGCGCGCGGAGGGGCGCTTGCAGATCGGGCAGGGCACGGCCTTGCGCAGCGGCGCCACGGTGGCGGAGGGCTTTTCGGTCTCGCCGGCCATGTCAGATATCCGTCCAGCCCGCATGCACGTCGAAGCCTTCGCCGGAAAGCAGCGCGAGGGTCTCGTAGAGGGGAAGGCCGACCACGTTGGTATAGGAGCCGACCAGCTTGACGACGAAGCTGCCGGCAATGCCCTGGATGGCATAACCGCCCGCCTTGCCGCGCCATTGGCCGGAGGCAAGGTACTGCTCGATGTCCTGGCTCGACAGGCGCTTGAAGCGCACCTTGGTGTCGATGACCTTCTGGCGCACCGTACGGTCCGGCGTGATGAGGCAGACGCCGGTGAAGACGCGGTGGCTGCGGCCGGAGAGGAGATGCAGCGCGCTGGAGGCCTCGTCGACCATCTCCGTCTTCGGCAGGATGCGCCGGCCGACGGAGACGACCGTGTCGGCCGCCAGGATATAGCTGCCAGCATAGGCGGGATCGCCCTTGACGGCGGCAAGCGCGGCCTGCGCCTTGCCGGTGGAAAGGCGCCGGGCGAGCGAGCGGGGATGCTCGGAGCGCTTCGGCGTCTCGTCGATATCCATCGGCATCAGGCGCGTGGGCGCGATGCCCGCCTGGGCGAGCAGTTCGACGCGGCGCGGCGAGCCGGAGGCGAGGATGAGCTTTTCGGTCTGCGCCATGGGGTCTTCCGGAAAAGTCCGGGACGCGCCGTCGTTCAGGCCACGGCTCGAAGCCGGGGCGAGGGCGCGGTCCCTGGGCTTACTTGAAACGGTAGGTGATGCGGCCCTTGGTGAGGTCGTAGGGGGTCATCTCGACCAGCACCTTGTCGCCGGCCAGAACGCGGATGCGGTTCTTGCGCATGCGGCCCGCGGTGTGGGCGATGATCTCGTGCTCGTTTTCGAGCTTGACGCGGAAGGTTGCGTTCGGGAGCAGTTCCGTCACGACGCCGGGAAATTCGAGGACTTCTTCTTTTGCCATCTTGCGGTGATATTCCTGTGGGGTGAATTCGGGGAGGCCGGATGCCCGCCTCGAAAAAGTTGCCGGAAACTACACAATCGCCAGGGCTTTGTGAACACCGAAGCGCCGGGTTTCTGCATTTGCCGGAAAGAGAACCGCTTCCTTCTCAGCCGGACGCCTTCAAACGCTTCTCGATCAGCATCTTCAGGAACTCGCGGACCTCGCGGTACGAGCTCATGATCTGGTCGCGCGTGCCCGTCGCCACCGTCGGATCGGGCGTCGGCCAGTACATGACGTCGACGGCCATGGAGCGGGTGAGTTCGAGCGCGGCGTGGTGGGCTTCCGGGGCGAGCGTCACGATGAGGTCGAAATAGTCGTCCTCCAGCTCGTCGAGCGAATGGGGCGCGTGGCGGCCGAGCGAAAGGCCGACCTCGCCGAGCACGGCATCGACGAAGGGATCGCGCTCGCCGGGCCGCACGCCGGCGGAGGCGACATAGGTGCCGGGCAAGAGGCTGCGGGCGATGGTCTCGGCCATCGGCGAGCGCACGGCATTCATGCGGCACATGAAGAGGACCGAACGGGGCGTTCGCTGCGGGGCTTTCTCGGGTGCCGGGGAAACGCCCTCCATCCGCTCACCCGCGCCAGTAGAGGACGCAGACGAGCGTGAACAGGCGCCGGGCCGTGTCGAAGTCGAATTTGATCTTGCCCGACAGCCGGTCCATCAGCGTCTGCGAGCCTTCGTTGTGGATGCCGCGGCGACCCATGTCGATCGCCTCGATCTGGCTGGGCGTCGCCGAGCGGATCGCCTGGTAGTAGCTTTCGCAGATCAGGAAATAATCCTTCACGATGCGGCGGAAGGGCGTCAGCGAGAGGATGTGGGTGGCGACATCCTCGCCGCCTTCGGTGCGGATGGCGAAGACGAGCTTGGAGTCGAGCAGCGAGAGGTTGAGGCGATAGGGGCCGCCGGCATGGCCGAGCGGCTCGAAGCTGTTCTCCTCGATGAGGTCGAAGATGGCGACGGCGCGCTCGTGCTCCACATCCGGCGTGGCGCGGCCGATCGTATCGTCCAGCACCACGTCGCAGAGGCGGAAACGGCCTTTCGTCGCCATGCCTTACGTCCCCATGTTGAGGCGGATCGCGACGGAACGGGCATGGGCGCCGAGCCCTTCGGCCTCGGCCAGCGTGACGGCGGCCGGGCCGAGCGCGCGGAGCTGGTCCGGCCCGAGGCGCAGGATCGAGGTGCGCTTCATGTAGTCGAGCACCGAAAGGCCGGAGGAGAAGCGGGCGGAGCGGGCGGTCGGCAGGACGTGGTTCGAGCCGCCGACATAGTCGCCGATGACCTCCGGCGTATGGCGGCCGACGAAGATGGCGCCCGCATTGCGGATCTTGGGCAGCAGCGCGTCGGGATCGGCCGTGGCGATCTCCAGGTGCTCGGCGGCGATGCGGTTGGCGAGCGGCACGGCTTTCGCAAGCTCCGGCACGAGGATGACCGCGCCGAAGTCGCGCCAGCTCGCGCTCGCGGTCTCGGAACGCGCCAGCGTCTTCAACTGCCGCTCGACGGCGGCCTCGACCGCGTCGGCAAGGGTGGGGCTGTCCGTGACGAGGATCGACTGGGCGCCGGCATCGTGTTCGGCCTGGGCGAGGAGGTCGGCGGCCAGCCAGTCGGGATCGTTGTCGCCGTCGGCGATGACGAGCACTTCGGAGGGGCCGGCGATCATGTCGATGCCGACGGTGCCGAAGACCTGCCGCTTGGCTGCGGCGACGAAAGCATTGCCGGGGCCGGTGATCTTGGCGACGGGGGCGATGGTCCCGGTGCCGTAGGCAAGCGCTGCGACCGCCTGCGCGCCGCCGATGCGGTAGATTTCGTCGACGCCTGCGATGCGCGCGGCGGCAAGCACCGCCGGGTTGATCTCGCCGTCCTTCGCCGGCACGACCATGACGATGCGCGGCACGCCGGCGACCTTGGCCGGCACGGCGTTCATCAGCACGGAACTCGGATAGCTCGCGGTGCCGCCCGGCACATAGAGGCCGACGGCGTCGATCGCCGTCCAGCGCGAGCCGAGGCCGACGCCGATATCGTCCTCGTAGATGTCATCCTTCGGCTTCTGGCGGGCGTGGTGCTTCTCGATGCGCTGGGCGGCAAGCTCCAGCGCGGCGACGATCTTCGGGTCCACGGCGTCATAAGCGACGTCGATCTCCTCCAGCGAGACACGCATGGAGGTGACGGAGAAATCGAGGCCGTCGAACTTCTTGGAATAGTCGGCGAGCGCCTTGTCGCCGCGGGCGCGCACGTCGTCGATGATCGTGCGCACGATGGCATTGACGTCCTCGGAGACCTCGCGCTTGGTGGTCAGGAACGCAGCGAACCGGCTTTCGAAATCGCTGCTCTGGTAGTCAAGTCTGATCGCCAAGTCGCTCGTCCCTGTCGTCTCCCGGCGGCAGGCGCCGGATATGCCTCAAACCGCCGGGTGGCGGGGTTTCAAGCTGGTTTCCCATGCCCCGCCGGTATCTGCAAGCTGAACTTCGACGCATTCCACATCGAGGGCGATGGAGGCGTTGCCGGAAAGGATGAGCTCGAGCGTGCCGTCCGGCCCTTCGCCCTTCGGCGTGAAGTCGACGGCGAGCAGGGAGAAGACGGCCTGCCTGTCCTTGCGGTCGATGCCGAGCGAGCGCACGGCGGAAACGCGCTTGAAGGCGACGACCGCGCGGCGGCGCTCGAAGCTCTTGCGGCCGCGCTCGGCCTTTTCCCAGACGAAGCGGTTGACGACGACCGAAAAGACGTGGTGCCGGGCGTCGTAGGAGAGGCCGTCGGTCTTGAAGACCGCATCCTGCAGGTGGGCGGAGACCACCGCAAGGTCTTCCGTGTCGAGGGCGAGCAGTTTCAGGCTGTCCATGTTTCGTGTCCTTCCCGGGGAGGCGCGGATATGCGCCATCCCGAATATGTCCTGACGAAATAGGACGGCGCGCGGCGGACTGCAACCGCCGCGCGGCAAGGATCAGTCGCTGACGCGTTCGACGACGGCGCCGCAGCGGGTGAGCTTCTCCTCCAGCCGCTCGAAGCCGCGGTCCAGATGGTAGACGCGCGAGACCATGGTCTCGCCCTCGGCGGCAAGGCCGGCGATGACGAGCGAGACGGAGGCGCGCAGGTCCGTCGCCATGACGGGCGCGCCGCGCAACCGCTCGACGCCCTCGATCTTGGCCGTCTGGCCGGAAAGCGAGATCTTCGCGCCGAGGCGGGCGAGCTCCTGCACATGCATGAAGCGGTTCTCGAAGATCGTCTCGGTGATGTGCGAGATGCCGTTCGACTTGGTCATCAGGCCCATGAACTGCGCCTGGAGGTCGGTCGGAAAGCCGGGGAAGGGGTCGGTGACGACGTCGACCGGCTTGATGCCGCCGCCGTTGCGCACGACGCGGATGCCGCTTTCCGTGGAGGTGATCTCGGCGCCGGAGCGGCGGATGGCTTCAAGGGCCGTATCGAGCAGGGCCGCATCCGTGCCTTCCAGCACGACGTCGCCGCCCGTCATGGCGACGGCCATGGCATAGGTGCCGGTCTCGATGCGGTCCGGCAGGACGCGATGGCGGGCGCCGGAGAGCTGGGTGACGCCCTCGATGGTGATGGTGGAGGTGCCGGCGCCGGAGATCTTCGCGCCCATGGCGTTGAGGCACTTGGCAAGGTCCTGCACTTCCGGCTCGCGGGCGGCATTGCCGATCACCGTCGTGCCGCGGGCAAGGGTCGCGGCCATCATCATGACGTGCGTCGCGCCGACGGAGACCTTGGGGAAGGTGTAGCGCGCGCCGATCAGGCCGCCTTCCGGCGCCGTCGCCTCGACATAGCCGCCGTCGATCTCGATCTTCGCGCCGAGCGCGGCGAGCGCCTCGATGAAGAGGTCGACCGGGCGCGTGCCGATGGCGCAGCCGCCCGGCAGCGAGACGCGCGCCTTGCCTTCGCGGGCGAGCAGCGG
Source organism: Shinella sp. Sh6 (assembly GCF_055392685.1). NCBI lineage: Bacteria > Pseudomonadati > Pseudomonadota > Alphaproteobacteria > Hyphomicrobiales > Rhizobiaceae > Shinella > Shinella sp. Sh6. Next base: position 191,700 of record NZ_AP044005.1, read on the forward strand.
GCCGATCACCCAGAACGAGGCGCGCATCTTGGAGACCAGTTCATAGGGCGCGGTCGTGTCGACGATGTTGCGCGAGGTGAAGTGGATCGTGCGCGAATAGCCCTCGCCCTGGCGCTCGCGGCGGCCGTTGACGGAGATGTCGGCGCCGTGGTTACCGAGGATGCGGATGAGCTGCTCGACGTCGGCAAGGTGCGGCACGTTTTCCAGCGTCAGCGTGTCGTCGGTCAAAAGCGAGGCGATCATCAGCGGCAGCGCGGCGTTCTTGGCGCCGGAGATGGGGATGATGCCCTTCAGCTCGTTGCCGCCTACAATTCGGATACGATCCATGTGTGACTACGGGCCGGGCCCGCCTTTCTCAAAGAATATCGGCTTTCGGAGATTGCGGCCTCTTTAGAGCATCGCGATCGAAAAATGAAGACCGTGCCGGCCGCGTGGTTTTCTGCGCGCCCGGTCCCCGGAAACCGTCCCCGTCGCCTTCGTTTTCGAAGACATTTTTCGACTAACCGTCCGATTCGTCTTTTTTTGCGGCAGGAAGCCCCGTCGTCTCGTCCGCTTCCCCGGCGCGCCGGGCGCGCGCCTGCTGCTTGCGGCGCTGGAGATTGTCGCGCAGCGTCCTGGCCAGCCGCTCCGCGCGGATCTCCGCCTCCGTCCGGATCTTCCCGCTTTTCGTCTCGTCCTCGCCGCTCATGCCGTCCCGTCCATCTCCCCGCACAAAGCGAGGCTCCCGTCAGTTTTGTTGCGATAATCGTACATTGGCCGCTTGCACTACCGGATGACCTGTGGCAATAGGCCCTCGCTTACGCGGAACAGCATCGTTTCGCCGGATGCTGCTATAGCTCAGGGGTAGAGCACTCCCTTGGTAAGGGAGAGGCCGAGAGTTCAAATCTCTCTAGCAGCACCATTTCTCCTCCCGTTCTGCCCGTTTCCGATCGTGCCCGATGCCGCCTTGCTGCGTGTCTTGCCGGGCGGTTCGCCGACGATGCGCTTGAAGGCGCGGGCGAAGGCGGCTTGCGAGCCGAAGCCGAGGCGGCGGGCGGCGGTGTCGATGGCGAGCTTGTCGCGGCGGAACCATTGTTCTGCGAGGCGCATGCGCAAGGCAAGCACGTAGCGCTGCGGCGTCATGCCCGTCACCTCGACGAAGCGTTTGGCGAAGACCGAGCGGGAGCTGCCCATTTCCTGCGCCATGTCGGCGAGCGTCCAGTTGCGGCCGGGCTCGCGGTGGAGCGCGGCGATGACGCGGCCGAGCCGCGGGTCGCGCAACGCCTCGATCCAGCCCGTCGCATCGCCGCAGCCGCATTCCACCCAGCCGCGCACGATGGAGGCGGCGATAACGTCGGCAAGGCGGGCGAGGATGCCGGCCGAGCCGACGCGCTCCTCGGACATTTCCCGCTCCATCGCGCCCAGCAGCGGCATCAGCTCCGGCTGGCGGCCGATCAGCGCGCCGACGGACATGACCTGCGGCATCAGGCCGACGAGGGGATGGAGCGTATCCAGCTCGAATTCCATGCGGCCGGTGAAGATCAGCGTGTCGTTCTCCCGGTCCGCGGATTTTATGCAGGCCTCCACTGCCGCCACCTCCGGGCAGAGCGGCTTTCGCGCGTAGCTCTCGTAGTCGCGCATCTGCACGTTCGGGCCGGTGACGATCTCGTGCATCTCGCCGCGCGGCAGGAGCACGGCATCGCCGCAGACGAGTTCGCGCCCGCTCTCGCCCGGCGCGCGCAGCAGCACCTTGCCGCGCGCGATGAAGTGGAAGCGGGCCTCGGGTGCTGGCGGAAAGCGGATGCCGAAGGGCGGCGTGAGCTGCAGCCGGCCGTAGCTCGCCCCGCGCAGGCGCATGCCCATCAGCAACTCGCTGACGGGATCGTGGGCATTTTTCGGGAGGTCGGACGATTGATCAAACATTGCGGATAAAATGGCATTGTGCGTCTTGGTTTTCAACCCACCTTTCCGGGCACGCACTGCAACAGGAAAGGGATAGCAGATGACGGATGCAACAATCATGACGCCGGAGAGCGAGGCGGATGCCCGCCCGGCCTGGGGCGGCGTCCTGTCGATGACGCTCGGCGTGTTCGCGCTGGTGGGCGCGGAATTCCTGCCCGCAAGCCTCCTCACGCCGATGGCGGCCGATCTCGGCATTTCGGAAGGCATGGCGGGGCAGGCGGTGACAGCGACGGCGGCCGTCGCGCTCCTCACCAGCCTTCTCGTCACGGTGGTGACGCGCAGGCTCGACCGGCGGCTCGTCCTGCTCGGCCTTTCGGTGCTGCTGATCCTGTCGAACCTGCTCGTCGCCTTTTCCGACAGCCTTCCCATGCTGCTCGGCGGGCGCGTGCTGCTCGGCATGGCGCTCGGCGGCTTCTGGACGCTTTCGGCGGCGACGATGATGCGGCTGGTGCCGGAGGCCCATGTGGCCAAGGCCCTCTCGGTGATGTTCCTCGGCGTCTCGGCGGCCACGGTCTTCGCCGCGCCGGTCGGCAGCTATGTCGGCGACATGGTCGGCTGGCGCAACGTCTTCCTCGGCGCGGCGGTGCTCGGCGCACTGTCCTTCGTCGTGCAGGTCGCGACCCTGCCGTCGCTGCCGCCGCGCGGCCATTCTCGCTTCGGCACGTTGGTCGAGGTGCTGAAGCGGCCGGGCGTCGGCTTCGCCATGCTGGCGATCCTCCTCGTCTTCACCGGCCACTTCTCCTTCTTCACCTATATCCGCCCCTTCCTCGAGACGGTGACGGGCATCGGCGTCGAGGGCATTTCGGCCGTCCTGCTCGGCTTCGGCATCGCCACCTTCTTCGGCAATTCGCTCGGCGCGGTGCTGCTGGAGCGGTCCATGCGCTTCACGCTGGCGACGATGCCGCTGGTCATGGGCGTGCTGGCCCTCTCGCTCTCGGCCTTCGGCGGCCACCTCGTCGCCGATGCCGCCATGGTCGCGCTCTGGGGGCTTGCCTTCGGCGCCGTGCCGGTCGCCTGGTCGACCTGGATCACCCGCGCCGTGCCGGATGAAGCCGAAAGCGCCGGCGGCCTCTTCGTCGCCGCCATCAACTTCGCCATCGCGACCGGCGCGGCCGCCGGCGGGGCGCTCTTCGACCTCAGCGGCGTTTCCAGCGTCTTCGTCGCGAGCGGCGTCGCGCTCTTCCTCGCCGCGCTGACGATCCTGACGGCGGTGCGCACCCGTCCGGCATGATGGAGGCAGGCCGGCGGATGCGGAAATTCCGCCGGCCCCCACCTTCGCCCTGTTCGACGCAGCCGGTTTCGGTCTAGAACGCTGCTGGACGAAGATGACGGGAGGAGCGCACGGTGACGATGACGGCAGGAGATTTTTCGCAAGGAACATTCGTCGGGCGCGTCTGGCGGCCTGACGTGCAGGGGCCGGCAATCGTCGTGCTGCGCGGCGGCCGGCTCGTCGACGTCACCTCCATCGACTGCGCCACGATGCGCGACCTCCTGGAAAAGGACGACCCGGCCGCCTTCGCCCGCACCGCGTCCGGCGAGGACCTCGGCGCGCTCGATGCCGTGCTGGAGACTTCCGTGGAAGGCACGGGCAATTTTTCCGCGCTTCACCTCCTCGCCCCCTGCGATCTCCAGGCCGTCAAGGCCTGCGGCGTCACCTTCGCCCGCTCGATGATCGAGCGGGTGATCGAGGAGAAGGCGGCGGGTAATCCGGCGCTGGCGGAAAAGGTGCGCGGCCGCGTCACCGCCATCATCGGCGACAGCCTGCGCGATCTCAAGGCCGGCTCCGAGGCGGCGGCGAGGGTCAAGGCGGCGCTGATCGAGGAAGGCGTGTGGTCTCAATATCTGGAGGTCGGCATCGGCCCGGATGCGGAGGTCTTCACCAAGGCGCCGGTGCTTTCCTCCGTCGGCTGGGGCGCCTCGGTAGGGCTGCACCCGGTCTCGAAGTGGAACAATCCCGAGCCGGAAATCGTGCTCGCCGTCGACAGCGCCGGCCGTGCGAAGGGCGCGACCCTCGGCAACGACGTGAACCTGCGCGACGTCGAGGGCCGCTCGGCGCTGCTCCTCGGCAAGGCGAAGGACAACAACGCCTCCTCCGCCATCGGTCCCTTCATCCGCCTCTTCGACGAGACCTATTCCATCGAGGACGTGCGCAAGGCCGACCTCGATCTCCTGATCGAGGGCGAGGACGGCTTCGTGCTCAAGGGCCGCAGCACGATGCGCGAGATCAGCCGCGACCCGCTCGACCTCGTCTCCCAGACCGTCGGCAGGCATCACCAGTATCCGGACGGCTTCATGCTGTTCATGGGCACGCTCTTCGCGCCCGTGGAAGACCGCGACGCGCCCGGACAGGGCTTCACCCACAAGACGGGCGACCGGGTGACGATCTCGAACCCGGAGCTCGGCGCGCTCGTCAACACCGTGCGCCTTTCCACCGAATGCTCGCCCTGGACCTTCGGCATCGCCACGCTGATGCGCAACCTTTCCAGCCGCGGGCTGCTCTGACATGGCCGAGGGCGTCCTCGACGAGACGAGCCGGAAAATCCTGCGGTTGCTGCAAAGCGAGCCGGACCTGACCGTCGCCGAGATCGGCGAGCGCGTCGGCCTCAGCCACACGCCCTGCTGGCGGCGCATCAAGGAGATGGAGAAGCAGGGCATCATCCGCGGCCGCGTCATCGCCGTCGATCCCAAGCGTGTCGGCTTCGAGGTCTCGGTCTTCTGCTTCGTCAGGCTCAAGCAGCACGACGAGGAGACGCTGCTGGAGTTCGAGCGGGCGGTGAAGGACATGCCCGAGGTCGTGCAGTGCTATTCCATGACCGGCGACCACGACTATGTGCTGCGGGTGCTGACGAGCAGCGTGCGGCAATACGAGGAGATATTGAAGAAGGCGCTGCTCAAGCTGCCGGGCGTCGGCTTCGTCAATTCCAGCTTCGCCCTCGACGAATTGAAGAACACGCATCGCGTGCCGCTTTGAGCAAAATAGGATGGCTTTGCGCCAAGCGGCCTGCCTTGCGGATGCCGTCCTAGCGGCCCGCCGTGCCGGGCCGAAAATAAGGACCCGCTCCTCCCAATCCCTCACTAAGCTCCTACATTAGGAGGATGGCTTTCGTGGAGGAGAGCCATCGAGGAGGAAGTCATGCTGAAGCAGAGCTTTTCTCTCGAGGACAAGTATACGGCGGAGGAAGGAAGGATCTTCCTTTCCGGCATCCAGGCCCTCGTGCGCCTGCCGATCGTGCAGATGCGGCGCGACCGTGCCGCGGGGCTGAACACCGCCGCATTCATCTCGGGTTATCGCGGATCGCCGCTCGGCGGCTACGACCAGCAGCTCGCCAAGGCGGGCAGGCATCTGGCGGCGCACGACATCGTGTTCCAGCCGGGCGTCAACGAGGATCTGGCCGCCACCGCCGTCTGGGGTACGCAGCAACTGCACCTTTCGCCCGGCGCGCGCTACGACGGCGTCGCCGGCTACTGGTACGGCAAGGGGCCGGGCGTCGACCGCTGCGGCGATGTGCTGAAGCATGCCAATGCCGCCGGCACCTCGCAACATGGCGGCGTGCTCTGTTTCGCCGGTGACGACCATTCGGCAAAGTCGTCCTCCATCCCGCACCAGTCCGACCACGCCTTCATGTCGGCGCTGATCCCGGTGCTCTATCCCTCGTCCATCCACGAATTCGTCGAATACGGCCTGCTCGGCACGGCGATGTCGCGCTATTCCGGCTGCTGGGTCGGCATGAAGTTCATCGCCGACACGGTCGAGACGACGGCCTCCGTCGACCTTGCCGGCGAGCGCCGGCAGTTCGTCGTCCCGGAGGATTTCGAGCTCCTGCCGGGCGGGCTCAACCTGCGCTGGCCCGATCCGCCGCTGCCGCAGGACGAGCGGCTGCAGACCTACAAGGGCTATGCCGCCATCGCGTTTGCCCGCGCCAACCGGGTGGACGAGATCACGCACGACGCCCCGCGCGCCCGCTTCGGCATCATCGCCTCGGGCAAGGCCTATGAAGACGTGCTTCAGGCCCTGAAGGAGCTGTCCATCGGCCCTACCGAGATGGCCGAGATCGGCATGCGCGTCTACAAGGTCCGCATGCCCTGGCCGCTGGAGCCGGAGGGCGTGCGCGAATTCTCGCAGGGGCTGGAAGAGGTTCTGGTCGTCGAGGAGCGGCGCGAGATCATCGAGAACCAGATCAAGCAGCAGCTCTTCAACTGGCATCACGGCGAGCGGCCGCGCATCATCGGCAAGTTCGACCATGAGGACCATCCGTTCCTGCCGCTCTCGCAGGCGCTCTCCGTCGGCATGGTCGCCCGCGCGATCGCCGCGCGGCTCCTGCATTTCGAGTTCGACGCGGGCCTGAAGAAAGTGATCGCCGACGAGCTCTCCTACCTGCTGGAGCGCGAGAAGCTGCGCAAGGCCCATGCCGCGCCGGTCGAGCGCGTGCCCTATTTCTGCTCCGGCTGTCCGCACAACACTTCCACCAAGGTGCCGGAGGGAAGCCGCGCGACGGCGGGCATCGGCTGTCACTACATGGTGCAGTGGATGGACCGCTCCACCACGACCTTCACCCATATGGGCGCGGAAGGCGTGCCGTGGTCGGGCATCGCGCCCTTCACCGACGAGAAGCACATCTTCGTCAATCTCGGCGACGGCACCTATTACCATTCCGGCATCCTCGCCATCCGCCAGTCGGTCGCCGCCGGCGTCAACATCACCTACAAGCTGCTCTACAACGACGCCGTGGCGATGACCGGCGGCCAGCCCGTCGACGGGCCGCTGAGCCCAGAAGCGGTCACGCACCAGCTCTACGACGAGGGTGTCGCGCCGATCTACCTCGTCTCGGACCATCCGGAAGCCTATTCGCCCGCGACGCTCGCGCCCGGCACCGTCGTGCGCCACCGCGACGAGATGGACCGGGTGATGCGCGATATCCGGGAAGCGCCCGGCTCCTCGGCCATCGTCTACGTGCAGACCTGCGCGGCGGAAAAGCGCCGCCGCCGCTCGCGCGGCCTGATGGAGGATCCGCCGGTCCGCCTGATGATCAATCCCGCCGTCTGCGAGGGCTGCGGCGACTGTTCCACCCAGTCGAACTGCGTCTCCGTCGAGCCGCTGGACACCGCGCTCGGCCGAAAGCGCAAGATCAACCAGTCCTCCTGCAACAAGGACTATTCCTGCCTCAAGGGCTTCTGCCCTTCCTTCGTGACGGTGGAGGGCGGGCGGCTGCGCAAGGCGGCGCGCACGAACCCCGACATGGCGGGCCTTCCCGAGCCGGAGATCGTCCGGATCGGCGCGCGCGCCTACAACATCGCCATCGCCGGCATCGGCGGCACGGGCATCCTGACGATCAGCGCCATCCTCGGCATGGCCGCCCATCTCGACGGCAGGTCGCCGATGATCCTCGACATGGCGGGCCTCGCGCAGAAGGGCGGCGCGGTGATGAGCCACCTGCGCATCGGCCTTCGCGACGAAGACGTGTCCTCGCCGCGCATCGTCACCGGCGGGGCCGACCTCCTGATCGCCGCCGACGATGTGGTGGGCGCCTCGAAGGACGCCATCACGCTCTGCGACCGGCACCGCACCACGGGCGTCGTCAACACGAGGCTGACGCCCGTTGCCGATTTCGTGCGCAAGCGCGATTTCGACTTCCGCCGCCGCGACGTGGAGAACACCGTCCGCGAGGGCCTGCGCGAGCCGTCCCACCTCCTCGACTTCACGACCATCGCCGAGAAGGTCGCGGGCAACGCCATGGCGACGAACATCCTGATGACCGGCTACGCCTGGCAGAAGGGCCTGATCCCGCTCACCCGCCAGTCCATCGAGCAGGCGATCGCGCTGAACGGCGTCGCGGTCGACGCCACGCTCTCGGCCTTCGGCTGGGGCCGGCTGATTGCCGCCGATCCAGCCCGCGCCGAACGCTTGCTGCACCCCGGCAAGCCCGTGCCGACGCTGGAGACCATGACGACGGAAGAGCTGATCGCCCACCGCGTGAAGCACCTGACCGCCTACCAGAACGCCGCGCTCGCCGACCGCTACAAGGCGCTGGTGGAGCGGGTGCTGACGGGGGAAACAGCGCTCGGCCCGGCCGACAGGCTGACCCGCACGGTGGCCCATGTCTACGCCCAGCTCCTCGCCTACAAGGACGAGTACGAAGTCGCCCGGCTCTTTACCGATCCGGCCTTCAAGGCGGGGCTCGCCGAGCAGTTCGAGGGCAGGTACCGTATCGTCTTCAACCTCGCGCCGCCCATTCTCAAGGGCGAGGATGCGAGCGGCCGGCCGCGCAAGCGCCACTTCGGCCGCTGGATGCTGCCGGTCTTCGGCGTGCTGGCCCGCATGAAGGGCCTGCGCGGCACGGCTTTCGACCCCTTCGGCCACTCCGCCGAGCGCTGCATGGAACGCCGGCTCATCGCCGACTACGAGGCGCTTGTGGGCCATGTGCTGCAAAACCTTCGCCGCGAGAACCTCGACGCCGCCGTTGCGCTGCTTGCGCTTTACGGCGAGATTCGCGGCTACGGGCCCGTCAAGGAGGAAGCGGCAAAGCGCGTGAAGGCGCGCGAGGCCGTCATGTGCAAGGCCTTCGACACGGCAGGACAGGAAAAGGCGGCCGCATAAGGCCGCATGGGGAGGACGGACATGTATGACGCCGGAATGAGCTTCGGGCTTGGGGAGGATATCGAGGCGCTGCGCGAGAGCGTGCGGCGCTTCGCATCGGAGCGCATCGCGCCGCAGGCCGCCGAGATCGACCGCACGAACGCTTTTCCGATGCCGCTCTGGCGCGAGCTTGGCGATCTCGGCCTCCTCGGCATCACCGCGCCGGAAAGCTACGGCGGATCGGGCATGGGTTATCTCGCCCATTGCGTGGCGATGGAGGAGATCAGCCGGGCCTCGGCCTCGGTCGCCCTCAGCTACGGCGCCCATTCCAATCTCTGCGTCAACCAGATCGTGCGCAACGCCAGCAAGGAGCAGCGGGAAAGATACCTGCCGAAGCTGATATCCGGCGAGCATGTCGGCGCGCTCGCCATGTCCGAACCGGGGGCAGGCTCCGACGTCGTCTCCATGCGGCTGCGCGCGGAAAAGCGCGGTGACCGTTATGTGCTGAATGGCAACAAGATGTGGATCACCAACGGGCCGGATGCGGACGTGCTGGTGGTCTACGCCAAGACCGATCCGGAGGCCGGCGCGCGCGGCATTACCGCCTTCTTCATCGAGAAGGGGTTCAAGGGCTTTTCGACCGCCCAGAAGCTCGACAAGCTCGGCATGCGCGGCTCGAACACCTGCGAACTTGTCTTCACCGATTGCGAGGTGCCGGAGGAGAACGTGATGGGGACGGTGGGGCGCGGCGTCAACGTGCTGATGTCCGGCCTCGACTATGAGCGCGTCGTGCTCTCCGGCGGTCCGCTCGGCATCATGGCCGCCTGCCTCGACGTGGTCGTGCCCTATATCCACGAGCGAAAACAGTTCGGCCAGCCGATCGGCGAATTCCAGCTCATGCAGGGCAAGGTTGCCGACATGTATGTCGCCTTCAATGCGGCGCGCGCCTATGTCTATGCCGTCGCGAGCGCCTGCGACCGCGGCGAGACGACGCGCAAGGATGCCGCCGGCTGCATCCTCTATTCCGCCGAGACCGCCACGAAGCTGGCACTGGAGGCCATCCAGGCGCTCGGCGGCAACGGCTATATCAACGATTACCCGACCGGCCGCCTGCTGCGCGATGCCAAGCTCTACGAGATCGGCGCGGGCACATCCGAGATCCGCCGCATGCTGATCGGCCGCGAGATATTCCAGGAGACGCTGTGATGCCGGTCATCCCCTCGGCCGTGAACACGCGCAGCGAAACCTTCGAGGCGAACCGCAAAGCCATGCTCGATGCGCTGGCGCTGGTGGAGGAGGCGGCAAGCGTCGCCATGGACGGCGGCGGGCCGAAGGCGCGTGAGCGCCATGTCGCCCGAGGCAAGCTGCTGCCGCGCGAGCGCGTCGCGCAGCTTCTCGATCCGGGCTCGCCCTTCCTGGAGATCGGCCTTACCGCCGGCCACGGCCTTTATGACGGCGCCGCGCCGTCCGGCGGTATGATCGCCGGCATCGGCCGTGTCTCCGGCCGCGAATGCATGATCGTCTGCAACGACGCGACGGTGAAGGGCGGCACCTATTACCCCATCACCGTGAAGAAGCACCTGCGCGCGCAGGAGATCGCCGCGGAGAACCGGCTGGCCTGCATCTACCTCGTCGATTCCGGCGGAGCGAACCTGCCGAACCAGGACGAGGTCTTCCCTGACCGCGATCATTTCGGCCGCATCTTCTACAACCAGGCGCAGATGTCCGCCGCCGGCATCCCGCAGGTCGCCGTCGTCATGGGAAGCTGCACGGCGGGCGGCGCCTACGTTCCGGCGATGAGCGACGAGACCGTCATCGTCGAGAACCAGGGCACGATCTTCCTCGCCGGCCCGCCGCTGGTGAAGGCCGCGACGGGCGAGGTGGTGAGCGCGGAAGACCTCGGCGGCGGCGATGTCCACACCCGCCTTTCCGGCGTCGCCGACCATCTGGCGCGCGACGACCGCCACGCGCTCGCCATCGCCCGGCAGATCGCCGCCAACCTCAACACGCGTAAGCAAGAACTTACGAAAATCGGCGAGGGCGAAGCCCCGCTCTACGATCCGGAAGACCTGCTCGGCATCGTGCCGGCCGATACCCGCACGCCCTATGACGTGCGCGAGGTGATCGCCCGCGTGGTCGACGGCTCGCGCTTCGACGAGTTCAAGGCCCGCTTCGGCGCCACGCTCGTCTGCGGCTTTGCGGCCCTGCACGGCCTGCCCGTCGGCATCCTCGCCAACAACGGCGTGCTCTTCTCCGAAGCGGCCTTGAAGGGCGCGCATTTCATCGAGCTCTGCGCCCAGCGCGGCATTCCGCTTCTCTTCCTGCAGAACATCACCGGCTTCATGGTCGGCCGGAAGTACGAGGCGGACGGCATCGCCAAGCACGGCGCCAAGCTCGTCACCGCTGTTGCCACCGCGAAGGTGCCGAAGGTCACCATGCTGATCGGCGGCTCCTACGGTGCGGGCAATTACGGCATGTGCGGCCGGGCCTATTCGCCGCGCTTCCTGTGGACCTGGCCGAACAGCCGCATCGCCGTGATGGGCGGCGAGCAGGCAGCGGGCGTTCTCGCCACCGTCCGGCGTGAAGGCATCGAGCGGACGGGCGGCACATGGACGGCGGCGGAGGAGGCCGATTTCAAACAGCCGACCATCGACATGTTCGCCCGCCAGAGCCACCCGCTCTATGCCTCGGCGCGTCTGTGGGACGACGGCATCGTCGATCCGCGCAGGACGCGTGACGTGCTGGCGCTCTCGCTCTCGGCGGCGCTCAACGCGCCTGTCGAGCCCACCCGCTTCGGCGTCTTCCGGATGTAGGAGGCAGCATGTTCCGCAAGATCCTCATCGCCAACCGGGGCGAAATCGCCTGCCGCATCATCCGCACCGCCCGCCGCATGGGCGTTGCGACCGTTGCCGTCCATTCCGATGCCGACCGGGATGCGCTGCACGTCGCCATGGCGGATGAAGCCGTCCGCATCGGCCCGGCGGAGGCGGCGAAAAGCTACCTGAACATTGCCGCCATCGTCGAGGCCGCCAGGGCGAGCGGCGCGGAGGCGGTGCATCCGGGTTACGGCTTCCTCTCGGAAAATCCCGAGTTCGTGGAGGCGGTGGAGGCCGCCGGCCTCGTCTTCATCGGCCCCTCGGCCAATGCCATCCGCGCCATGGGCCTGAAGGACGCCGCCAAGGCCCTGATGGAGAAGGCCGGCGTTCCCGTCGTCCCCGGCTATCACGGCGAGCGGCAGGAGCCTTCCTTCCTCGCCGGCGAGGCGGAGGCCATCGGCTATCCCGTGCTGATCAAGGCGCGGGCCGGCGGCGGCGGCAAGGGCATGCGCAAGGTGGAGCGGCCGGAAGACTTCGTCGCCGCGCTGGAGAGCGCCCGGCGCGAGGCGGAAAGCGCCTTCGGCGACGGCCGCGTCCTGGTCGAAAAATACATGGCCAAGCCCCGCCATATCGAGGTGCAGGTCTTCGGCGACGGCCACGGCAATGTCGTGCACCTCTTCGAGCGCGACTGCTCGCTCCAGCGCCGGCACCAGAAGGTGATCGAGGAGGCCCCGGCCCCCGGCATGACGGCGGAGATGCGCGCCGCGATGGGCGCGGCCGCCGTGCGTGCGGCAGCGGCCATCGGCTACAGCGGCGCCGGCACCGTCGAGTTCATCGCCGACGTTTCCGAAGGGTTGCGGCAGGACCGCTTCCATTTCATGGAGATGAACACGCGCCTCCAGGTCGAGCATCCCGTGACGGAGGCGATCACCGGCCTCGACCTCGTCGAGTGGCAACTGCGCGTCGCCGCCGGCGAGCCCCTGCCGAAGCGGCAGGACGAGCTTTCCATCGACGGCTGGGCCTTCGAGGCGCGGCTTTACGCGGAGAGCCCGGCGCGCGACTTCCTGCCCGCGACCGGCCGTCTTTCGGTCTTCGACCTGCCGGAGGGCGTGCGGGTCGATTCCGGCGTGCGCGCGGGCGACCTCGTCACGCCCTATTACGACCCGATGATCGCCAAGGTCGTCACCCACGGCCGCACCCGCGCCGAAGCGCTCGCCCGGCTGGAAGGCGCGCTCGCGGAGTGCCGCGTTGCGGGCGTGACGACCAATGCCGGTTTCCTCGCCCGCCTCTGCCGCCTGCCGGCCTTCGCGGCGGGCGATGTCGACACCGGCCTCATCGGCCGGTCCGGCGCGGGCCTGCTGGCGGAGCCCGAAGCCTCCGAAGAGGCCTTCGCCCTCGCCGCCCTCGCGGCGCTCGGCCTCCTCGCCGCGCCATCGGGGGACGACCCGTGGCAGCATCTCCGCGGCTTCCGCCTGTGGGGCGAGGCTGTGCAGACCGTGTTCCTCGACCACGGCGGTGCGGAGCACGCGCTGCGCGTGACGATGCGCGGCGAAGGCCGCTTCCGCGTCGAGCACGAGGGCGTGGCTACGGATCTTCGCATCGCGTCTTCCGATGGTCGCGCTATCCGCGTGCAATTCGACGGCCATACGCTTCCGGCCACCGTGCATCGCGAGGGGCGCGCCATCGCCGTCTTCTTCGCCGGCCACCGCCACGCCTTCGTCATTGCCGAGGAGGAGGGCCATCAGGGCGAAACGGCGGGCGGCGACCGGCTCTCGGCGCCGATGCCGGGCCTCGTGCGCATCGTCTCGGCGGAGCCGGGCGTGCGCGTCGAAAAGGGCGATCCGCTCGTCACCATGGAGGCCATGAAGATGGAGCTGGTGCTGGCCGCCCCGCGCGACGGCGTGGTGGCCGCGGTGCCGGTGGCGGCGGGCGACCAGGTGTCCGAAGGCACGCTGCTCGTCGCGCTGGAGCCGGAGGAAGCGGCATGAGCCGGCGCATCGAAATCGTCGAGATGGCGGCCCGCGACGGCCTGCAGAACGAGAAGGCGATCATCCCCGCCGCCGACAAGATCGCGCTGATCGATATGCTATCGGATTGCGGCTTTGCCCGCATCGAGGCGACGAGCTTCGTCAGCCCGAAATGGGTGCCGCAGCTTGCCGACGGCGCCGAGGTCATGGCCGGCATCCGCCGCCGCCCCGGTATTTCCTACGCCGCGCTCGTGCCCAACATGAAGGGCTACGAGGCGGCGAAGGCGGCCGGCGCCGATGAGGTCGCCGTCTTCCTCTCCGCTTCCGAGGGCTTTTCGCGGGCCAATCTCAACTGCTCCATCGCCGAGAGCATCAAGCGCGTGCGCCCGGTGGCAGAGGCGGCAAAGGCGGACCGTATTCCGCTGCGCGGCTATGTGAGCTGCGTCGTGCAATGCCCCTATGACGGCCCGGTCGAGCCCTGCGCCGTTGCGCGGGTGACGGGCCAGCTCCTGCGGCTCGGCTGCCATGAGGTGAGCCTTGGCGACACGATCGGCCGCGCGCGGCCCGCCGAGGTCGCGGCCATGCTGGACGTGGTACTCGCCGTCGCCTTCCCGGAAAACCTCGCCGGCCATTTCCACGATACGAACGGGCTGGCGCTCGACAATATCCGCGTGGCGCTCGATCGCGGGCTTTCCGTCTTCGACGCCTCTGTCGGCGGGCTCGGCGGCTGCCCCTATGCGCCGGGCGCGCGCGGCAATGTCGATACGCTCGCCGTTGCCGACATGCTGGCGGCCGAGGGCTATGAAACCGGGCTCGACCGGCGCAAGCTGGCCCTTGCCGCCGCCTTCGCGCGGCGCATCGCCGGCAAGGACGATGCGCGCCGGAGCGCCTGAGGCGAAAAGATGGGAGGTTCAAAGATGCATTTCGAGACGATCTCCGTATCCGTCGACCGGCGTGGCGTCGCCGCGCTGACGCTCCGCCGCCACGCCCAGCACAATGCGCTTTCCGGCCTGATGATCCGCGAGCTCACGGCGGTCGCCGGCCTTCTCGGCGAAGACGCGGCGGTGCGCCTCGTCGTGCTGGCGGGCGAGGGCGAGAGCTTTTGCGCCGGCGGCGACCTCAACTGGATGAAGGAGCAGATCGCCGCCACGCGCGAGGAGCGCATCGCGGAAGCCCGCCGGCTCGCCATGATGCTGAAGGCGCTGCGCGACCTGCCCAAGCCGCTGATCGCCCGCGTCAACGGGCAGGCCTATGGCGGCGGGGTCGGCCTCATCAGCGTCTGCGATGCGGCCATTGCCGTCGAGGGCGCGCGCTTCGGGCTGACGGAAACCCGCCTCGGCCTCATCCCGGCGACGATCAGCCCCTATGTCGCCGCCCGCATCGGCCCCGCCGCCTTCCTGCGCCTTGCCACCTCCGCCCGCCTCATAGACGCCGAGGCCGCCCGCGCCATCGGGCTTTTGAGCGCCGTCGTGCCGGCCGAGGATATTGATGCGGCCGTGGAAGCGGAAATCAGGCCCTACTTCGCCGCCTCTCCCGAGGCCGTCGCGGCCGCCAAGGCGCTCGCCCACGCGCTCGCCCCGCCGATCGACGAGAAACTGATCGAGATGACCTTAATGCGGCTCGCCGACACATGGGAGACGCCACAGGCTGCCGAAGGGATCGCGGCGTTTCTGGAGAAGCGGAAGGCGGGGTGGGTGCTGGCGGGTACGGCGAAGTAAGGGATTGCCCCTCACCCTAACCCTCTCCCCGTAAACGGGGAGAGGGGACTTGCCCCACGGACATATATTGATTGGGGAGGCCGATGCCGCATACCCCTTCGCCCCGCTTGCGGGGAGAAGGTCGCGGCAGCGGGATGAGGGGCAAACTCGCCCTACTCGATGAACACCCGCACGCTCGCCGCGCGCCCGGCGGCGTCGATCACCGTCAGCGTCGAAAAGCCCGCGCCCTCCGGCAGCCATTGCGTCGTACGGCGGCGGGCGGCGTCGGGCAGGACCTTGCCGTTGGCGAGCCAGCGGAAGGGCGCGCGGCCGCCTTGCAGCTTCAGCACCAGCGGCGAGATCGCCTCGCCCGTCGTCGCGCCGAGTTCCACATGGGCGCCTTCCGGCGGATAGACGATGTGTGGCGCGGATTCGCGGGCGAAGGTGGAGACGAGGCCGTTGGCCGTCGCCGAGAAGCGGCGCAGGCTCGCGGGAAGCTCGGATTGCGCGATCCGCACGGCACCCCTCGGCGCGCCGGGCAGCGCCACGATGGCAAGGCCCGAGCGGGCGAAGGCCTCGAAGAGGATGGGCGCGGCCGAGCCGTAGCCCGTCAGGCCCGGCACCGCGCCGTTGTCGGCCCGGCCGACCCAGACGCCGAGCACATGCCGCCCGTCGTAGCCGACCGACCAGGCGTCGCGGTAGCCGTAGCTGGTGCCCGTCTTGTAGGCGATGCCGAGCCGGCGGCTGCCGGTAGGCGGGATGACGCCGGAGAGCACGTCCGAGACCTGCCAGACGGCGACGGGATCGAGCAGCGGATCGCCGTCGATGATCGAGGGCGCCTCGCCGATGCCGTCGCCGAGCTTGACGGGCATGCCCCGGTTGGCGAGCGCCGCATAGAGCTGCGTGAGGTCGCGCAGCGTGATGCCGAGGCCGCCGAGACCGATGGCTAGGCCGGGCGTTTCGCCCGGCGGCAGCACGGGGCGCACCTCGGCGCGGCGGAAGCGCACCATCAGCCGCGTCGGGCCGACCGCATCGAGCAGGCGCACGGCCGGCACGTTCAGCGACATCTGCAAGGCCTTGCGCACGCTGACGTCGCCCTGGTAGGTCATGTCGAAATTGCGCGGGCGGTAGCCGGAGAAATCGGCCGGCCGGTCCTCGACGATGGTTTCCTGCGCGACCAGCCCCTCCTCGAAGGCGAGCCCGTAGATGAAGGGCTTCAGCGCCGAGCCCGGCGAGCGGCGGATGCGCGTCATGTCGATCCAGCCGGCGCGGCTGCCGTCGAAATAATCCGCCGAGCCGACCTCGCCGAGGATCGCGCCGGTGCGCGCGTCCGCCATCACCATGGCGATGGAGACCTTCGGGCCGAGGCGCTGCGCCGCTTCGCGGGCGACGGCTTCGAGCCCGTCCTGCACCGAGCGGTCGAGTGTCGTGCGATGCTCCACGGCCGTGGGGTCCTTGCGCAGCGCCAGTTCCGAAAGATGCGCGGCATAGGCCGGCAACTGCCGGCGGCGCTGCGGCACGGCTTCCGCCGAAGCGCGTTCGGCTTCCCCTTCGCCGATGACTTGCGAAACGGCCAGACGGGTCAGCACGCGCCCGCGCGCCTCCTCGGCGGCGGCCCGGTGCCGGTCGGGCCGGCGCTTTTCGGGAAGCTGCGGCAGGGCGACGAGGAGGGCGGCTTCGGCGACGGTGAGCCGCTTCGGCTCCTTGCCGAACCAGGCGAGGCTTGCCGCCCGGACGCCTTCCAGATTGCCGCCATAGGGGGCGAGCGTCAGGTAGAGGTCGAGGATCTGGTCCTTGGAAAGCCGCCGCTCCAGTTGCACGGCGCGCGCCATCTGGCGCAGCTTCGCAAGGATCGAGCGGTTGTCGCGCGGCTCGATCAGCCGGGCGACCTGCATGGAGAGCGTCGAGGCGCCCGAGACGATATGGCCGCTTGCGACGAACTGGCCGGCCGCGCGCAGCACCGCCAGCGGATCGATGCCGGAATGCTCGCGGAAGCGCCGGTCCTCGTAGGCGACGAGCATGCGGATGAACTGCGGGTCGACATCGGCGGCCGTGGTCTTCAGCCGCCAGTAGCCGTCCGGTGTCGCGAAGGCGCGCAGAAGCCGGCCGTCGCGGTCCACCACTTCCTTCGAGACGGTATCGGCGACATGGACGGGCGGCGGAAAGGCGCGGTCCGCAGAGACGAGCCCGAAGGCGAGGGCGGCGATGGACGCCGCCCCGCAAAGGGAGCCGATGAGGAGCTTGCGCCGGAGCGCCATGGCAGCCCTCCTATTCCGCCTTGACGACCTGCATGCGGCCGGTCGCTGTGCGGGCGGAATATTGCGGCCGGTACATGTCCTCCACCTGGGCCGCCGGCAGGTCGTAGGTGCCGGGGGTGACGGCGCGCACGACATAGGCCAGCGTCACCTCGCGGTTGTCGCCCTGGCTGCGGTTGAAGGCCGCCACGAAGCGGTCGTAGCGGAACTCCGTATGTGCCGCCTCCGTCTCGCCGAGCCAATCGAAATTGGCGAGTTTCGCGCTGTCGACGAGGCTCGGATTGTCGATCTCGAAGCCGGCGGGCAGGAGGTCGGTGATGATGATGCGCGACGGCCAGTCGTTCTGCTCCGTCACCTTCAGCACCACGACATAGCGCTCGTTCTGCTGCGCCTCGGTGATGTTGGCCTCCTCGCCGTCGAGCGTGTAGTAGCTGCGCTCGATGGCAAAGCCGTCGCCGCCGGCCGGCAGCGGATCGGTGGGGGCGGCCACCGTCGTCACCACGGCCGAGACCGGCTCGCCCGTGCGGTTGGCGACGGTCAGCGGGTTTTCGAGGAGCGACTTGCCCGTCATCTGCACAGCATAGCCGCCGGAACGTTCCGCGCCGTTGATCTCCAGCTTCAGGCCCTTGTCGGCATCCTTCACGGCGCGGGCGGCGAGCAGCATCCAGGTCTGCTCCTGCGTGCTCGTCCAGCGCTTGTTCTCCCACTGGTTGGCGACGAGCTTCGTCAGTTGCGGAATGACGTCCGGAACCGGCCGGCTTTCCGCAGCAAGCGCCAGGATCGCCGCGCCGTCGCGCAGCGACGAGCCGTAGTCGTTGCGCGAGAGGCTGGCATTGATCACGCTGTCGCGCGCGATGCCGAGCGCGTTGGAGAAGATCGCCAGCGAGCGCCGGGCATCGCCGTAGAGGCCGAGCGCACCGGCGATCTGCGCGCGGGCGAGCGGCGAGGTGAACTCCGAAAGCTTCGTGTCGGCATAGTAGCGCAGGTCGCTGATCGCGGCCTTGCGGTTGCGGGCGAGCACGTAGAGCGCATAGGCGATCTCGTTGCCCTGCGTGGAGACGTTCACGTCATAGGAAAGGGCGTTCTGCAGGTTGGAGAGCGCCTGGAGCATCGCCTGCTCGGGCACCTCGAACTTCTGCTCGCGGGCCCGCGACAGGAAGTCGGTGACGAAGGCGTCGAGCCACAGGTCGCCCGAATCCGGCCCCCACAGGCCGAAGCTGCCGGAGGAGGACTGGTTGGCGAGCACGCGGTAGATCGCGTCCTGCACCCGCTTCTGCGTTTCCGTGTCCTCCGGCAGGCCGGACTGCTTCGAGAGCTCGCTGAGATAGAGCAGCGGCAGCGCGCGGCTCGTCGTCTGCTCGGTGCAGCCGTAGGGATAGCGGTCGAGCGCCATCAGCAGCGCCGGAATGTCGAAGGCCGCCGCGCGCGAGACGTTGAGGCTCACGGAGGCGCCGGCGAGCTGGCTGTCGGCGAGCAACTGGTCGTCGATCGTCAGGCTGCCGTTCGCGGCGATCTCGATCGGCCGGCGCGTGGTGATGGGCATGGCGGCCGGGCGCACCGGCACGTTGAGCACCTGTTCCAGCGAGAGGCCGGAGGCGTTCGAGAGCTTTATCGTGACGAGCCCGTCGCCCGCCTCGCCGCCGATCAGCGGCAGGGTGAGTGCGGTCTTGCCGCCGGGCGTGAGGGTCACGGTCTCACCGGCGCCGCTCTGCTCGACCATGACCGAGCTGTTGTGCGTGACCTCCACCGTGTAGTCGCCGGCCGGCGCATCGGTATTGGCGATGTCGAGCCTCAGGTCCGCGCGGTCCCCGGGGGCGAGGAACTTCGGCAGGCTCGCCGTCACGACGACCGGGTCGCGGATGACGACGTCCTTCGACGTGCTGCCAACGCCGGTCTTCGTCCAGGCGACGGCCATCACGCGCGCGGTGCCGTTGAACTGCGGAATGTCGAAGCTGACCTTGGCGTTGCCTTCCGCATCGAGCTTCACGGGCCCGGCGAAGAAGGCGACGAGCTTTTCGGTCGGCGGATTGCCTTGGAGCGCGCCTTCGCCGCCGTCGCCGCCGGTGCGAAGCCGGCCGGTCGTGCCGAGCGAGCCGTCGATCAGCCGGCCGTAGAGGTCGCGGATTTCCATTCCGAGCCGGCGCTGGCCGAAATACCAGCCGGCCGGATCTGGCGCCTCGTAGCGGGTGAGGTTGAGGATGCCGACGTCGACGGCGGCGACCGTGATATAGGCCTCCTCGTTCGCGCCGGCCCCTGCGACCTTCAGCGAGATGTCGAGCGGCTGGCGGGGCAGCGTCTTCTCCGGCATGTCGAGCGCGACATCGAGCTTGCGTTCGGCAGGATCGACCTTCAGCCAGGTAATGCCGATGGCGCGCATCGGCATGCGGCTCTCCTGGTCCGCACCGGGGCGGAAGAGCGTGGCGGTGACATAGGAGCCGGGCCCCCATGCCGCGGTGACGAGGATGTCCACCTCGCCGCCCCCGGCGGGGATGGACGCGGTCTGCGTCGCGATCAGGCTTTCCGCGCCGATGGTGACGAGAAGCTGGCCGGCATGGCGCGGCGAGACCTTCAGCCGTGCCGTGTCGCCCACCTTGTAGCTTTCCTTGTCGAGCGAGATTTCCAGCGCGTCCGGCGTTTCCGTCGAGGTCGCGGCGACATACCAGCCGGCGTCGAACTCGACGCTGGTCGCCGGGCCTTCCGCCTCGGGGCTTTCCACTTCGAGCCGGTAGCGGCCCCAGGTGACGGGCACGGAAATGCGCCCGCCGTCGGCGTTAACGTCCAGCGTGCCGGTGGCGACCTGCTTGGTCGTCATGACGGGCTCGTAGCGCCACGAGCTGCCGTCGCGATACCATTGATAGTCGCGCTCGACGGAGAGCAGCTTCCACGGCATGCCCTGCATCGCCTCCTTCCCGCCGTCCGGGTTCACCGCGACGACGTGGAAATTCGCGACGCTGTTTTCCGAAAGGTCGCCGGAAAAGTCGGGTTTCACGCCGATCATCGGCCCTTCGGCCTTGACGGGCAAAGTCAGGCTGCGCTCGACGGCGCGTCCGCCCGCCTCGTTCATGCGCAGCGTCACCAGCGCCTCGAGGCGCTGGGTGGTGGAGGGAAGGTCGGCGACGGTGACGTCGAAGGTCGCCTTGCCCTCCTCGTCGAGCACGTCGAGGCCTTCGAGCGGGATGCGGTTCTCCTCGATCGCCTCCTCGTCGGCAAGGCCGAAGACGTAGCCGGGATAGGCGGGGTCCTGCCGCGTCGGCTTCAGCGCGACGTCGCCCTCGATCTCCAGCCCCGCGCCCGGCGCGCCGTAGAGATAGCGGCCCTCGACGGAGACCGGCGTCGGCACCTCGGCCTCGATGGCCTTGGCCTCGCTCGTCATGTCGAATTCGATGCGGTCCGGCACGAAGTCGTCGACGAGGAACTGCTTCTCGGCGATGGCCGTGCCCTTGGGGTCGGTGAAGACCTGCATGGTCCAGGAGCCGCGCATGCTGTTGTCCTGCAGGGGCAGATCGACGGCATAGCCGCCGAGCGCCGCCCCGTCCGCCACCATGCGGCGGTCCTCCACGCCGTCCGGGCGGGTGAAGACGAAGGTGAGCGGCAGCTTCTCGACGGCGTTCGCCTCGATGTCGCGGGCGAGCGCCGTCGCATGCACCGTCTCGCCGGCGCGGTAGATGCCGCGCTCGGTCCAGGCGAGCACGTCGATGGCGCCGGGCGCCGGGCGGCCGGTGACGCCGCGATCGGACAAGTCGAAGCCGGCGCGCGTCATGTCGAGGAAGACGAAGTCGCCTTCGCCCTTCTTCGCCAGGATGACGGCGGGCGTGTTGGCGGCTGTGCCGCGGATGAGGCCGGCGGTGAAGGTCGCGCGACCGTCTGCGTCCGTCGTCGCCGTGCCCAGCACCTCGTTGTTCCTGGCGATGAGCTGCAATTCGACGCCTTCGAGCGGCCCGGCCGTGTCGAGCGAGCGGGCGAAGACGGAAAGGCCGTCCGTGCCGGCATAGGTGGTGAGCCCGACGTCGGAGACGACGAACCATTGCGTCGCCTTGGAATCCCATTCGTTGCTGTGGCCGTTGGAGGCGGCGGCGGTGAGAACGTAGACGCCGGGCTTGCGCTCCGGCAGCGCCTCGTCGACCGGGAAGCTGGTCACGACGTCCTTGTTGAGGTCGGGCGCGATGTCGATCTTGCCCTGCCAGACGAGCTCGCCGCTCTGGCTTTCGATACGGTCGGCGGAATAGCCGTCGAGCTGGGTCAGGAACTGGCTGTCGGCGAGCAGCGCGGCGATGGCGCGGTCGCCGACGCGGTAGAGCTTGAGGTCCGCGCTGTCGGTGTTGACGGAAACGATCGGGATGCCGCGGCGCACGCTCCCCGGCAGCACGAAGCCGTCGCCGGTGAACCGCACCGTTGCGGCGCGGTCCTGCACATAGACTTCAAGGTCGACCGCCGAGGCCAGCGGCTCGTCGACGGAGGAGGGCAGGCCCGCGCGGAAGCCGATCTTGTAGCGCTGGCCGTGGGTGAGGCCCTCGACGCAGATCTGCCGGTCCTTGGCCTCGACCGCCTTGGGCGCGGCGCCGTCGAGCGTCACGAAGGAGGCGTAGTCGGCGCCGGATTTCACCAGCGGCTCGGAGAATTCCACACAGGCGCGCGGGCTTGCGCTGTCCGAATCGATCGTGTGGCCGACGACGCGGAAGCCCTGCCGGGCGCGAAGGCCGAGATAGGCCGACTGCACCGCGACGTCCTCTTTCAGCGCAAGGCTCGCCTTGTAGGCGTTGATGCCGGCGCGGTAGCTGGCGGACTTGTCGAGCGTGTCGCCGAGCACGGCGAGCGCCCGGGCGCGCGTCTCCGTCGTGCGCGAGAGCTGGTAGGCGTTGATGGCGGCAAGTGCGCCCTGGCCGGCGAGGTAGCTGTTGTCGTTCACCCGGCCCATGGTCTCGGCCGTCTCGATCCAGAGGTAATAATCCTCCGGCGCGAGCGACAGCGCGCCGCGGAAGGCCGTCAGCGCCCGGTCGAAATGGCCGGACGCCGCCTCGATGCGGCCGAGCGAGGCAAGGCTTTCGGCGCCCTGGCCCTGGTGCTCCGGCGCGAGCGCAAGGGCGCTGCGGAAGCTGCGGGCCTCGCCCAGCATGTAATCGCCGACGAAGGAGAGCGCCGGCGGCGCGCCGATATCGGCGGCATCGTCCGCCTTGACGATCTTGCCGGCGACGGCGCCCTGGAAATGGTTGAGCTGGTTGAAGTCGCTCTTCAGGAAGCACCATTTCACCTTGGGATTATAGGTGAAGGCGCGGCAGGAAAGGTCGTCGATGCAATCCGTCTTGCACTGGTCGAGCGTCACGTCCTGAACGGTGCGCAGGTCGAAACCGAAATAGTCGCTGTTCTCCGTCGTCACGACGGAGCGCGTCTCCCCGGCATGGGCGGGAAGGGGCGGTGCGGCAAGGGCGGAAAGAAGAAGTGCCGAGAAACCGAAGATTGCGCGCCTAGACATGATGTCCTCCTACCGCTGCCCGTCCCGTTGCCGCCGTCACTGTTTCGGCCCGGGCCCGGCTTGTCAACCGCAAGGGAAGGGAGCCGGAAGGCCTTAAAGGGAGACGGCGCATGGAACCAGGGGGAAGACGTTTCGAGATCGCCGTTCCATCGCCGGAAATGCGAAAAATTTCGCGGTCGCCCGCGTTAACCTTTTGTTAACCATATGCGCGCAGACTTGGCATTATCGACGAATGTGCTTCTGTCATACCGCTGTAACAGCGGTCGGGTAGACCCTTCGTCAGACACGAAAGTCGTGTTTCGGCAACGCGGTGACCACGGATGTACTGGCACTGCGCGAAACACTGGCCCGGCAAGGCCGGGATGAGGAAGCGGGGGGCGACCCTCGCTTTTTTCATGCCCGCCCGGCGCTTGCCGCTGGACGCTTCCGGCCAGTTGCCCTACCGAAGACCGTCTTTTTCTCACTCGGACGGTTTCATGTCGGACGTCGCCCTCAATGTCTTGCCCGTTTTCGCCTTGATCCTCCTCGGCTGGACGCTGGTGCGCACCGGCTATCTCAGGGAGGAGCTGGGCGAGGGGCTCGGCGATTTCGTCTTCCGGGTGGCCGTGCCGGTGCTGCTCTTCCGCACCATCGCGGAGGCGGACTTTGCCGGCGAATCGCCGCTGCGCATCTGGGTCGCCTATTTCGCCGGCGTCGCCGTCACCTGGACCGTCGCGCATCTGACGGCGACGCTCGGCTTCAAGCGCGACCGGAGGATGGGGGTGCTCGCGGGCGTCTCCGCCGCCTTCGCCAACACCGTCTTCATCGGCCTGCCGCTCGTCTCGCGCGTCGTCGGCGAAGACGGGCTCGTGGCGATCTCGGTGCTGCTGTCGGTGCATCTGCCGGTCATGATGATCGCCGGCACGGTGCTCATGGAGCGTGCCGAGCGCAAGGACGGCACGCGCCCGCCGCAGAGCTTTGCGGCCCTCCTCCTCGGCATCGTGCGCAACCTCGTGCGCAATCCGCTGGTGATCGGCCTCTTCGTCGGCGCGCTGTTCCATGTCGGCGGCGTGCCGCTCAAGGGGCCGGTGAAGGTGATGGTCGATCAGGTCGCGGCCATGGCGGGGCCGGCGGCCCTCATCTCCATCGGCATGGCGCTCAACAGGTACAAGGTCGGCGGCAATGCCGGCATCGCGCTCGCCATGACGGCCCTGAAGCTCGTGCTCCTGCCGGGCTCCGTCTATGTCGCCTGCCGGCTGCTCGGCCTCAGCCCCCAGTGGACGGCCGCCATGGTGCTGACCTCCTCTGTGCCAACGGGCGTCAATGCCTGGCTGCTCGCCAACCATTTCGGCGTCGGCCACGCGCTCGCCTCCTCCACCATCACCATGACGACGGCCTTCGGCGTCTTCACCGTGTCGTTCTGGGCCTGGCTGCTCGGCTGAACTGTTTTTCCCCCAGGGCAACAAAAAACCCGGCGCGAAGGCCGGGTTTCGGTGTCTGCGTCGGTAGGGCCGCTTCTTACTGTGCGGCCGGCTGCTCGGTCGTCGTGCCGCCTTCGGCCGGGGTGGAGCCCTCGGTGGTCGTTGCAGCAGCGCCGCCCTCGGCGGGAGCCGCGCCGTCCGTGGCAGCCGCGCCATCGGTGGCGGCAGCGCCGCCTTCGGTCGCCGCAGCACCGGCGTCGGCCGTCGGCAGCGGAACCGGGTTGTCGGAGAGCGTGCGCAGGTAGGCGATCAGGTTGGCGCGCTCGTCGTCCTTCTTGAGGCCGGCAAAGCCCATGGCGGTGCCCGGAACATGCTTCTTCGGCGCTTCGAGGAAGAAGTTCAGGTGGTCGAAGTCCCAGACGAGCTTGTGGTCTTCGGAGAAGGTCGTCATGCCGGCCGAGTAGCTGAAGCCCTCATGCGAGGCGATGGGGCGGTTCACGACTCCCCAAAGGTTAGGCCCGACCTTGTTCGGGCCTCCCTTATCGGCGTTATGACAGCTCGCACACTTCTTGAAGACGGTTGCGCCGGCGGTTGCATCGGCGCTGGCAAGCAGGGTCGCGATCGGAACGGCCTTTGCGGCTTCGTCTCCGCCGGCAGCTTCCGCCCCGCCGGTTTCCTCGGCGACGATCGTGAAGCCTTCCTTCTCGGGAGCTTCCGAATGGAAAATGCCTTCAGAAGCGATCGACACGGACATCAGTACGAAGACGGTGCCAAGCAGGGCACCAACGCCCATGTTCACATAAGAGTTCATCCAAACGCTCCCCTAGCAACCGGCGGACAGACGCCGGCCAGTCTTGAAATCGCGCGGAACCTATGTCTTTTGCTGCTTCGTTGCAACAGTGATTGTAGCCCCCGCACTGAGACCTTTTGACACTTTTCCCGGGGGTTTTGAAGGGCCTGAGATGAATCGCGCCAATTTTGACAAGACCCTCGTGCTCATTCCGGCGCGCATGGCCTCGACTCGCCTTCCGGGCAAGCCGCTCGCCGATATCGCAGGCCTGCCGATGATCGTGCAGGTTGCGCGGCGCGCGGCGGCCGCCGGCGTCGGCCGGGTCGTCGTCGCGGTCGACCATCAGGACATCTTCGATGCGGTCACGGCGGCAGGCTTCGAGGCGGTGATGACGCGCGTCGACCACCAGTCCGGCTCCGACCGCATCCACGAGGCCTTGGCGAAGAGCGACCCGGAAGGGCGCGCCGAGATCGTCATCAACGTGCAGGGCGACCTGCCGACCATCGATCCGGAAACGATCCGCGCCGCGCTCCGCCCGCTGGAGAACGCCGCGACCGACATCGCCACGCTGACGACGGAAATCCGCGAGGAGGAGGAGAAGACCAATCCGAACGTGGTGAAGGTCGTCGGCTCGCCGATCGGCGAGAGCCGCCTTCGCGCGCTCTACTTCACCCGCGCGACGGCGCCCTACGGCAAGGGGCCGCTCTACCATCACATCGGCCTCTATGCCTATCGCCGCAAGGCGCTCGAAGCCTTCGTCTCGCTTGCCCCCTCGACGCTGGAAAGGCGCGAGTCGCTGGAGCAGCTCCGGGCGCTGGAGGCCGGCATGCGGATCGACGCGGAGATCGTTGACACCGTTCCGCTCGGTGTCGATACTCCCGCCGACCTCGAAAAGGCCCGGGCGATGCTCGCGGCCCACCCCATCTGATACGGATACCCGGCCATGATCATGAAGACCAACAAGATCGCCTTCCAGGGCGAGTTCGGCGCGAATTCCGACATGGCGAGCCGCGACATGTTCCCGACCATGGAGCCGCTGCCGTGCCAGACCTTCGAGGATGCGTTCCTGGCCGTCGAGAACGGCGATGCGGATCTTGCGATGATCCCCATCGAGAACACGATCGCCGGCCGCGTCGCCGACATCCACAATCTGCTGCCGGAATCGAACCTGCACATCGTCGGCGAATATTTCATGCCGATCCGCTTCCAGCTCATGGTGCTGCCGGGCGTGACGCGCGAGGATATCCGCACGGTCCACAGCCATATCCACGCGCTCGGCCAGTGCCGCAAGATCGTGCGCCGCAACGGCTGGAAGCCGGTGATCGCCGGCGATACGGCGGGTGCTGCCAAGCTCGTCTCGGAGAGTGGCGACCGCACCATGGCTGCGCTCGCCCCGCGCCTTGCGGCCGATCTCTACGGCCTGTCGATCGTCGCGGAGAACGTCGAGGATACGGAAAGCAACGTCACCCGCTTCGTCGTCCTCTCGCGGGAGGAGAAGAAGGCCGAGCGTGACGGTGAGGGCATCGTCGTCACCACTTTCGTCTTCAACGTGCGCAACATTCCGGCCGCCCTCTACAAGGCGCTCGGCGGCTTTGCGACGAACGGCATCAACATGACGAAGCTCGAAAGCTACCAGATCGGCGGCAAGTTCATCGCCACCCAGTTCTATGCCGATATCGAAGGCCATCCGGACGACCAGCATGTGCGCCAGGCGCTGGAGGAACTGCGCTTCTTCTCGGAGAAGGTCCGCATCCTCGGCACCTACCGGGCACACCCGATGCGCAGCGCGTTTTAAAGGCGCGCACCGGACTTGACGATCGTCAGGTAGGCCGGAACCGCGCCGCCGCACCGGCATTTCCCAAGCGAAAGGAGATGCCCATGCGCACGATCACCTATATCACGATCCTGGTGTCGATGATGGTGAACGCCGTCGTCTTCGGTGCCGGAACCATCGCCATCCTCGCCGTGCCGGCGCTGAACGCGCACGCCAAGTACCTGCTGCCGGCCTGGATCGCCGTCACCTTCCTCGTCAGCCCGGTCATCGCGCGTTTCATCGCGCCGAGCCTCCGGCTGCACCGCCATCCGGGCGACGAGCCGCGGTTCGGCCTGCGCTGATCAGCCTTCCCAATCCAGCCAGTCGCGCATCAGCCGGTGCGCGATGGCGCCCTTCGGCGGCGGGGCCGTGACGCCCGGCGCGAGGCCGGAAAGGGCATTGCGCTCGATCATCGCCGCCGTCTCGGCGCGGGTGAACCAGCGGCAATCCTCCAGCTCCGCCTCGTCGCGGCGGATATCGAAGGAGATCGCCTCGCCGTAGCAGCCGATCATCAGCGAATGCGGCATCGGCCAGGGCTGCGAGGCGTGGTAGCGCACGCGGCCGACCTTGATGCCGGATTCCTCGAAGGTCTCGCGCCGCACCGTATGCTCGATGGTCTCGCCCGGCTCCAGGAAGCCGGCAAGGCAGGAATACATGCCCTCCGGGAAATGCGGCGAGCGGCCGAGCAGGCAGAGGTCGCGTTCGATGTCGATGACCAGCATGATCGCGACGGGATCGGTGCGCGGGAAGATCGTGTGGCCGCAGGCCTCGCAGATGCGCCGGTAGCCGCCGATCTCCGAGCGGGTCGGCGAGCCGCACTTGCCGCAGAAGCGGTTGTTCGCGTTCCAGGTCATCATGCTGGAGGCCTGGGCGAACTGGCCGAGCAGGTCGTCGTCGAGCATCTGCTGGCGGTAGAGCGTGCGCCCGTCGGCGGCCTTCAGCGGCTCGTGCAGCGTATCGGGATCGGCCTTGACGGGGATGGCAAGCCGCGGCTCACCGTTCTTCAGGTAGCCGAGGAGGATGGAATCCTCCGGCACCGGGCCGAGCTCGGCAAGCTCGTAGGGCGCGAACAGCGGATCGATGATCTTCTCGTCGTGCTTGACGACGAGCTTGCCACCGGCGAGCGCGAAGGCGTGGACGTTCTCGGCCTTGAAGGCCTGTTCCAGGCAATCGGGCGCGCGGTGCTCCGAGCGGCGGTCGAGCGTGTTTTCCGCAAAGGCCACCATGGTGCTGGGTTCCGGATGCGGGCGGTAGAAATCGAAAAGGGAAGGCTTCATGGGGTCAGGGCATCCAGGAGCTTGGCCGCGAAGGCCTTGGTTTCCTCGGCCGTGCGCGGCTCGGCGGTGCCGTGGCCCCAGACGGGGCCCGGCCAGTTGGCATCGCCCTCGCTGCGCGCGACGACATGGACGTGCAATTGGCGGACGATGTTGCCGAGCGCGCCGGTGTTGATCTTCGTCGCACCCGTCACCTTCTTCAGCGCCTCGGCCACCAGCACCGTCTCGAAGGTCAGCATGGTCTGGTCGAGCGGGGTCAGCTCGAAGATCTCGCTGACATTCGCCCGCTGGGGCAGGAGCACCAGCCAGGGCCAGCGCTTGTCCTTCATCAGGCGCAGTTCGCACAGGCCGATCTTCGTCAGGAGATCGCTGTCGCGCGCCAGCCGTTCGTCGGGTTGAAAGTCGCTCATGAAGTTCTTCCGCATGCCTGTTTTGAAGAGTCATGCCACGCAGCCGATTTCCCTCCAACAGTTTTTTATCGCCTCGGCTTGCATTCGGCCGGAATATTGCCGATATGGAGGGCGGGAGGTTGGTGGTGGACGAGCCACTCGCCAACCGGGTCAGGTCCGGAAGGAAGCAGCCCTAACGAGCCCCGGCACGGGTCATCGTGCCAGCCTCCCACCTTACCGTCCTGTCGGGACTAAAGCGCCTCATTTGCGGCAGGGTCGATGAGCGACGAAACCACAAATCCGTCCAGCGAAAAACCGGCCGCCTACCGGGTGCTTGCCCGCAAGTACCGCCCGAAGGACTTCTCCGACCTGATGGTCGGGCAGGAGCCGATGGTCCGCACGCTGACGAATGCGTTCGAGACCGGCCGCATCGCCCAGGCCTACATGCTGACGGGCGTGCGCGGCGTCGGCAAGACGACGACCGCCCGCATCCTCGCCCGCGCGCTCAACTACAAGACCCCCGAGATCGACAGGCCGACGATCGACCTTCGCGTGCCCGGCGAGCATTGCCAGGCCATCATGGAAGGCCGGCATGTCGACGTCATCGAGATGGATGCCGCCTCCCATACCGGCATCGACGATATCCGCGAGATCATCGAGCAGGTGCGCTACCGCCCCGTTTCGGCGCGCTACAAGGTCTATATCATCGACGAAGTGCACATGCTCTCGACGCAGGCCTTCAACGGCCTGTTGAAGACGCTGGAAGAGCCGCCGGAGCATGTGAAGTTCATCTTCGCGACGACGGAGATCCGCAAGGTCCCGATCACCGTCCTGTCGCGCTGCCAGCGGTTCGACCTGCGCCGCATCGGCGCCTCCGACCTTGTCGGCCTCTTTTCCACCATCCTCGGCAAGGAAGGCGTCGATTTCGAGCCGGATGCGCTCGCCATGGTCGCACGCGCCGCCGAGGGCTCGGCCCGCGACGGCCTCTCGCTGCTCGACCAGGCGATCGCCCATGGGGCGGGCCGCGTCGAGGTCGAGGCCGTGCGCTCCATGCTCGGCCTTGCCGACCGGGCGCGCATCGTCGATCTCTTCGAGCATATCGTGAAGGGCGATGCGGCCGCTGCGCTCGCCGAGTTCGCCGCACAGTACGAGGCCGGCGCCAGCCCCTCCGTCGTCCTGACGGACCTTGCCGATTTCACCCACCTCGTCACCCGCATGAAATACGTGCCGGATGCGGCCGGCGACCAGTCGCTGAGCGAGATCGAGCGCGTGCGCGGCGTGGAGTTCGCCAATTCCATCGCCGTGACAGCGCTCTCGCGCATGTGGCAGATGCTCCTCAAGGGCATTCCTGAGGCGGAAGCCTCCAGCCGCCCGGCGGGCGCGGCGGAGATGGTCATCATCCGCCTTGCCCATGCCGCGAACCTTCCCTCGCCGGAAGAGGCCGCGCGCCGCCTTGCCGAGCTTTCGGGCGGCGAGGGCGGCGCTGGTGGCGGCCGCGCGCCGCAAGCGGACGGCAACGGTGGCGGCCAGCCGACGGCGCAGGCCGCCGTTTCCGCCGTCTCCCGCCAGCCGGATGCACCGGCGCGCGCCCAGTCGGGCGGCGCGACGATGCTGCGCGCCGTGCCGCAGGCCGAGCCGTCACCCCAGCCGGTCGGCCGCATCGAGACCGCCCCGGCCGAGCAGCCGGCCGCTGCGCCGAAGGTGCCGGTCAATTCCCTCTCCGACATCGCCGACCTCTGCACGAAGAACCGCGACATCCGCCTGCGCGCGCTCGTGCGCGCCTTCGTGAAGCCGGTGCGCGTGGAGGCCGGCAAGCTGGAGATCGGCCTTGCGCAGGACGCGCCGAAATCGCTGATTACCGACCTTCAGAATCGCCTCCAGGAATGGACCGGCATGCGCTGGCTGGTCATCCTCTCGCGCGAGGCCGGCGGGCCGACGCTGTCCGAGGCCGAGACGATGGCGCAGGAGGCGCGCGTCGCCGACGCCCGGCAGGACCCGGACGTCGCCGCCATCCTGCAGCGCTTCCCCGGCGCCAAGATCACCGACGTGCGCATCAAGGTGCAGGAAGCGGAAGACGAGATCGAGACCGTCGCGGCGCCTGCCGCCGCCGAATCCGCCGAGGGCGACATCCTGCCCGGCGACGATATCGAACACTAGAAAGAGGAGAGGCCGATGCGCGACATCATGGGCATGATGGGCAAGGTCAAGGAAATGCAGGCCAAGATGGAGAAGATGCAGGAGGAGATCGCCGCGCTCGAAGTCTCCGGCGCCTCCGGCGGCGGCCTCGTCTCCGTCACGCTCGACGGCAAGGGCAACCTCAAGGGCCTGAAGATCGATCCCTCGCTCTTCAAGGAAGACGACGTCGAGATCCTGGAAGACCTGATCGTCGCCGCCCACAAGGACGCCAAGGAAAAGGCCGAGGCGCAGGCGGCCGAAAAGACCAAGGCGCTGACCGCCGGCCTGCCGATCCCGCCCGGCTTCAAACTGCCGTTCTGATACTGTAGGGTCGACGGCTCCTGAGGAGGATTTCCGATGAGCCTGACGACCCTCGTAATCTTCGCCGGCGCGCTGATGATGGCGGCCGGCTCGCCCGGCCCGAGTATCGCCGCGCTGGTCGCGCGTGTCCTGTCGCGCGGGGCGAGGGACGTGCTTCCCTTCCTCGCCGCCATGTGGATCGGCGAGGGCATCTGGCTCACCTGCGCCGTGCTCGGCCTTGCGGCCATCGCCGAGACCTTCTACGCCGCCTTCGTCGCCATCAAGTGGCTCGGTGTCCTCTACCTTCTCTACCTCGCCTGGAAGATGTGGTTCGCGCCGGTCGACACGGGCGAGGCCGCGCTGCCCGAGGCGCGCTCCGGCGCAAAGCTGTTCTTCGCCGGCATGACGGTGACGCTCGGCAATCCGAAGATCATGATGTTTTACGTCGCGCTGCTGCCGGCGATCATCGATCTCGGCGCCGTCACGCTCACCGGCTGGGCGGAGCTCGTCGTCACCATGTTCGTCGTGCTGGTGGCGATCGACCTTGCCTGGGTCTTCCTCGCCTCGCGCGCCCGCCGGTTCCTCAGGAGCCCGCGCGCCGTGCGCATCGCCAACCGCGTCAGCGCCGGCACCATGGCCGGGGCGGCGGCGGCCATCGCGACGCGCTGATCAGCCGGTCAGGGCCGCGCGCAGCTTGTCGTTGATGGGCGCGGCGAGATAGCGGTTGCGGTCCTCTTCGGAAAGATTCCTGCCGTAGGTGCGCAAGAGTTCCGGCATGGTGACGGGCGCGCCGTCGAAGGGCGTATAGGTGACGGTATCGCCCGCCTGGATCACGCCGTCCCGAAGGACCCGACAGTAGAAGCCCGGCCGCCCCGCCTGCATGAAGCGCTTGGCAAAGCCCGGATCGCCCATGCGCGCCGAGAGCGTGGCGCAGGGGATGCGCGTCGAGGTGACTTCGAGGAGGACGCTCTCCGTCTCGAAGCGGTCGCCGACCGAGACGCTGCGGCTGTCGATGCCCGAAATGACGAGGTTCTCGCCGAAGGTGCCCGGCTCGATGGTCCTGCCGAACTCCTTCGTCCACCAGTCGAGATCGACCGAGCCGAGCGCGTAGACCGCCTGTTCCGGGCCGCCATGGTGCTTGCGGTTGCAGATGGCGTCGCCGAGCAGCCCTTCGCGGTCGACGACGACGGCCGCATCGGTCGGCGTCTTGAAAATGCCGGTCTTGTAGCTTTTGCCGGGAACCGGACGGGCAAGGCCCGTGCATACCGCAACTATCCTGATCAGCGCTGCCTCCCTGCGGGGTGGATTCCGTTTCCCCTTGATATGGGCTAGATACCGGCAATGGCAAAACGAGTCACCGGCCCTGAAATCGAAAAACTCATCCAGCTTCTGGCGAAGGTGCCGGGCCTCGGGCCGCGCTCGGCGCGCCGGGCGGCGCTGCACCTCGTCAAGAAGAAGGACCAGCTTCTGGGTCCCCTTGCCGACGCGATGGGCGAGGCGCACCGCAAGGTGCGCATCTGCTCGTGCTGCGGCAACGTCGATACGATGGACCCCTGCACGGTCTGCACGGACGTGCAGCGCGACCAGTCGGTCATCATCGTCGTCGAGGACGTTTCCGATCTCTGGGCGCTGGAGCGCGCCGGCGCGATGAACGCCGCCTACCACGTCCTCGGCGGCACGCTCTCGCCGCTCGACGGCATCGGCCCGGACGACCTTAACATCCGCGGCCTCGTCGACCGGGTGGCGAAGGGCGGCGTGCGCGAATTGATCGTCGCCGTCAACGCCACCGTCGAGGGCCAGACGACCGCCCACTACATCACCGACCAGCTTTCCGGCCTCGACGTGAAGATCACGCGCCTCGCCCACGGCGTTCCCGTCGGCGGCGAGCTCGACTATCTCGACGAAGGCACGCTGACGGCCGCGCTCCGGGCGCGTACGGCGATCTGAGGAGAGTGTTCATGTTGCGATGGCTGTTGCGGTTCACCCCCCTCTGCCCTGCCGGGCATCTCCCCCACAAGGGGGGAGATCGGCTTGGGGCGAGGCGGTGCCACGATTCAATCTCCCCCCGTGTGGGGGAGATGCCCGGCAGGGCAGAGGGGGGTATCCTCGCCCGCCTCGCGCTGATGATTGCGCTCGCGCTCGTTTCCTTCCCCGCCCACGCGGCCTCCAAGGCCGAGGTGGAGGCGATGTTCCGCGCCTGGATCGACAACGACCTCTGGCCGGCGGCAAGGAAAACCGGCGTCAGCGAGAAGACCTTCCGCGCGGCGATGGACGGCGTGACGCTCAACTGGGACCTTCCCGACCTCGTGCCGCCCGGCTCAAAGCCGAAAAAGGAACAGGCGCAGAGCCAGGCGGAGTTCTCCGCGCCCGGCGCCTATTTCTCCGAAAAGCGCCTGCAAAGCCTTGCGGCAAGAGGAAGCAGCCTTGCCAGGGCCCATGCCTCGACGTTGCGCAAGGTCGAGCAGCGCTTCGGCGTGCCGGGCGAGATCGTGCTTGCCGTCTGGGGCCGTGAATCCGGTTTCGGCAGCGCGAAGATCCCCTATTCGGCCGTCGAGGTTCTGGCCACCAAGGCCTTCATGTCGACGCGCAAGGACCTCTTCCGCAAGGAGCTGATCGCCGCGCTCCACATCGTCGACGGCGGCGACCGCACGGTGGGGCAGCTTCGCGGCTCCTGGGCCGGCGCGCTCGGCCAGCCGCAGTTCATGCCGACGAGCTTCCTGCAATATGCCGTCGATTTCGACGGCGACGGCGTGCGCGACATCTGGGATTCGGTGCCCGACACGCTCGCCTCCATCGCCAACTACCTCGTGAAGAAGGGCTGGCAGCCGGGCCGTGGCTGGGGCTACGAGGTCTCGATCCCGGACGGCGTCTCCTGCGCGCAGGAAGGGCCGGACCTCGCCAAGCCGATCTCGGCATGGGCCTCGAGCGGCATCACGCGCATCTCCGGCAAGGCGTTCCCGGCCGGCGAGGCGAAGGCCTCCGGCATGATGCTGGTCCCGGCCGGCACGCACGGTCCGGAATTCATCGTCACGCCGAATTTCTACGTGCTCAAGGAATACAACAACTCCGACCTCTACGCCCTCTTCCTCGGCAACCTCGCCGACCGCATCGCCTATGGCAGCGGCCCGTTCCGCGGCGCTTGGGGCGATGTCGGCAGGATGCTGCGCTCGGACGTGCTTGCCATGCAGAAGGCGCTCGTCGCCAAGGGCTACGACGTCGGCAAGGTCGACGGCCTGCCGGGCTACAAGACGCGCCGCTCGCTCGGCGACTGGCAGGCGAAGAACGGCCTTGCCCCTACCTGCTTTCCCGACGCCTCGCTTAAGGCCAAGCTGCGCTAGGGCATTTCCAGCAAAAGTGTGCAGCGGTTCTGCGTCCGGAAATGCGCAAAACAAACAGATGGGTCAGTGTACCACCACCTGCTGCTTGAACCGCTCGTATTGATGCGGAACGATCGTCTGGCGCTCGATCATGCGGTGGACGCGCGGGGCGTCCGCGCCGCGGTGGAGGAGCCGTAGCTTCTCGCCGTTGGCGGCATCGGCGAGCGTGCGGCGCTGATTGTGGCGCACATATTCCACCCAGGTCGGCACATGGTAGGTCTCGGTCCAGACGGTGGGGTTTTCCAGGTCCCGCATCAGCGCCCATTGGCCCGCGCCGTCGCGGATGCGGATGCGCCGCCGCTCGGTCATCGTCTCAAGGAATTCGGGAATGTCCTTCTCGTCGATCTCGTAATCGATGAGGATGACGATGGGGCCGCTGCGCGGCTTGAGGTCGAGCGGCAGGTCCGGCTCGCTGAAGCGGCCCAGCGGATCGACATTGAGGCTTTCGAGCTCCGGCAGCGAAAAGCGCAGGCCGAGGGCGGCGCCGGCGATCATCGTCACCGCCGAGGCGATGAGCGCGGTCTGCGCGCCGTGCGTGTCGGCCGTCGCGCCCCAGATCCAGCTTCCGGCGGCGATGCCGCCGAAGGTGGTGGTCTGGTAGAGCGAAAGCGCGCGGGCGACGACCCAGCGCGGCGTGGAAAGCTGCACCGTCGTGTTGAAGAGCGAGAGCGCCAGCACCCAGGAGGCGCCGGCAATGGGCAGCACCGCACCGGTCAGCAGCGCCGAGGTGCTGAGGGCCGAAACGCATGCGCTGACGGCAAAGCCGGTGAAGGCGAGGCGCGCGATGGTCTCGCTGGAGAAGCGCTCGCGCACGCTCGCGTTCAGCAGCGCCCCGCCGATGGCGCCGAGCCCGAAACAGCCGAGCAGGATGCCGTAGGTCAGCGGCCCGCCCGAGACGATGTCGCGGGCGATGAGCGGCAGCAGCGAGAGGATGGAGCTGGTGGCAAGGCCGAAGGCGAAGCCGCGCAAAAGCACCTTGCAGATGTTCGGCGACATGGAGACATAGCGCAGGCCCGCCGAGATGGCGCGGCCGAAATCCTCGCGCGGCAGCGCGCTGCGCGGCACGTTCGGCTTCCAGCGGAAGAGCGCGTAGAGGAGGGCGAAATAGCTGAGCGCATTGGCGGCGAAGGCCGCCGCCGCCCCGCCCGCCGCCACGATGACGCCACCGATGGCCGGCCCGACGCTGCGGGTGATGTTGAAGCCCATGCTGTTGAGCGAGACGGCCGCCGGCAGGTCCTCGCGCGGCACCATGTCGCCGACGGAGGCCTGCCAGGCCGGGTTGTTGAGCGCGGTGCCGCAGCCGATGAGGAAGGTGAAGGTCAGCAGCAGCCAGGGCGTGATGAGGCCCTGCCAGGCACAGAGCGTCAGGGCGATGGAGACGACCAGCATGAAACACTGGGCCGACAGCATCAGCCTGCGCCGGTCGAAATTGTCGGCGAGCGCCCCGGCGGCGACGGAGAACAGCATGATCGGCAGCGAGGTGGAGGCCTGCACCAGCGCCACCATGTTGGCCGAAGGCGAGATCGAGGCCATCATCCAGGCCGCGCCGACGGACTGCACGAGCCCGCCGAAATTGGAAATGAGGCTGGCGGCCCAGATCAGGCGATAGGTCTCGTTGCGAAAGGGGGCGAGGGGGGACTTGCGATCCGGCACGGCGGGCACTCTTTCTCGACGCGGTTTCAAGGGGCAATCTAGTCCATCGGGAAATTGCGGCAACCCGGCCACGTGCAGGTAGATGCGCCCGCCCACAGGCGGATTTGCCGCCGATCTTGCATTCGCGGCGAAGTGGGTCTATATCAGCCGCAAATTCTTGATCGTCAGATGAAGAGTGGGCCCGCAAGGACCCGCTCTTTTTTATTGCCCCGATCGAGCGCATGATAACGAACATCCCGGGAGGGCATGTCATGAACGACACGACCCAGGCAGAAAACACCGCCGTCGAGCCGCGGCTGATCGTCGAGACCGGCCTCGACCGGCGCGTCGCCGACATCATCGAGCCGACCATCGAGCAGATCGGCTACCAACTCGTGCGCGTGCGCCTTTCGGCGCAGAACGGCGCGACGCTGCAGATCATGTGCGAGCGGCCGGACGGCACCATCACCGTGGAGGACTGCGAGC
Source organism: Shinella sp. Sh6 (assembly GCF_055392685.1). Lineage (NCBI taxonomy): Bacteria > Pseudomonadati > Pseudomonadota > Alphaproteobacteria > Hyphomicrobiales > Rhizobiaceae > Shinella > Shinella sp. Sh6. The sequence continues at coordinate 228,056 of NZ_AP044005.1, forward strand.
AGGTCTCGATGGCCATCTCGCCGGTGCTCGACGTTGAGGATCCGATCGACAAGGCGTATCATCTGGAGGTCTCATCGCCCGGCATCGACCGGCCGATGGTCCGCAAGTCAGACTTCACGCGCTGGCTCGGCCATCTTTTGAAATGCGAGACGTCGATCCTGGTCGACGGGCGCAAGCGCTTCCGCGGCAAGATCGTCGCCGCAGACGAGAACGGCTTCACGCTGGAGCGGGACCAGCCCGCCCCCGGCGACGAGCCGGTGGTCGTCATCCCCTTCACGGCGCTTGCCGAAGGCCGGCTGATCCTGACCGACGAGCTGATCCGCGACGCGCTGGCCGCCGACAAGAAGGCGAAGGCCGCGCAGGCCGCGAACCAGAACGACGAAGAAGACGGCGACGACGAAGAATAAGTGTGAGTGCGCTTCGCCGAAAGCGGCGGAGCGGAGAGGACGGAACCGGAGCGGCGCGCCGCTCCCGACAGGCTGGCGGCTAGGCCCCGGCCCGACCATGGAGACCTGAGACAATGGCAGTCAGTGCGAACCGGCTTGAGCTTCTGCAGATCGCGGATGCCGTGGCCCGTGAAAAGGTCATCGACCGCGAGATCGTGCTTGCCGCGATGGCCGACGCCATCCAGAAGGCAGCCCGCTCGCGTTACGGCACGGAATCCAACATCCGCGCCGACATCAATTCCAAGACCGGCGAAATCCGCCTCCAGCGCCTGCTGGAAGTCGTCGAGCACGCCGAGGACTATTCCACCCAGATCCCGCTGGAACTGGCGCGCGACCGCAACCCGGACGCCAAGCTCGGCGACTTCATCGCCGACCCGCTGCCGCCGATGGACTTTGGCCGCATCGCCGCCCAGTCGGCCAAGCAGGTCATCGTGCAGAAGGTGCGCGAGGCCGAGCGTGACCGTCAGTACGACGAATACAAGGACCGCATCGGCGAGATCGTCAACGGCACGGTCAAGCGCGTCGAATACGGCAACGTCATCGTCGACCTCGGCCGAGGCGAAGGCATCATCCGCCGCGACGAGATGATCCCGCGCGAGAACATGCGCTACGGCGACCGCGTGCGCGCCTATGTCTACGACGTGCGCCGCGAGCAGCGCGGGCCGCAGATCTTCCTGTCGCGCACCCATCCGCAGTTCATGGTGAAGCTCTTCACCATGGAAGTGCCGGAAATCTACGACGGCATCATCCAGATCAAGTCGGTGGCCCGCGACCCGGGCTCGCGTGCGAAGATCGCCGTCATCTCGAACGATAGTTCCATCGATCCGGTCGGCGCCTGCGTCGGTATGCGCGGCTCGCGCGTGCAGGCCGTCGTCGGCGAGCTTCAGGGCGAGAAGATCGACATCATCCCGTGGTCGCAGGATCCGGCCTCCTTCATCGTCAACGCCCTGCAGCCGGCGGAAGTCGCCAAGGTGGTTCTGGATGAAGACGCCGAGCGCATCGAGGTCGTCGTGCCGGACGAGCAGCTCTCGCTCGCCATCGGCCGCCGCGGCCAGAACGTGCGCCTCGCCTCGCAGCTCACCGGCTGGGATATCGACATCCTGACGGAAGCCGAGGAATCCGAGCGCCGCCAGAAGGAATTCAACGAGCGCACCAACCTCTTCATGGATGCCCTCGACGTCGACGAGATGGTCGGCCAGGTCCTTGCCTCCGAGGGCTTTGCCGCCGTCGAGGAAGTCGCCTATGTCGACCTCGACGAAATCTCGTCCATCGACGGTTTCGACGAGGACACGGCCCAGGAGATCCAGACCCGCGCCCGCGAATATCTCGACCGCATCGAGGCCGAGATGGACGCCAAGCGCAAGGAGCTCGGCGTTGCCGACGAACTGCGCCAGATCGACGGCATGACGGGCCAGATGCTCGTCGCCCTCGGCGAGGACGGCATCAAGACGATGGAAGACTTCGCCGGCTGCGCGGCCGACGACCTCGTCGGCTGGACCGAGCGCAAGGACGGCGAGACGAAGAAGTTCGAGGGTCTGTTCTCGAAGTTCGAGGTCTCCCGCGCCGAGGCCGAGGCCATGATCGTGCAGGCCCGCCTTGCGGCCGGCTGGATCACGGAAGAGGATCTCGCCACCGAGGAAGAGCCGGTCGTGGAAGGCGCCGAACAGGACGCCTGACCGGCGTCCTTGAGGGTTTGACATGCCGCCCGCCCCGTTGCGGTTTGCGTCGGCAGGAACGGGAACCTATATGGGCAAGAAGGACGACGGCGTGAACGAGCGCATGTGCATCGTGACGCGCGAAAGCGGGGAAGCGGATGATCTCATCCGCTTCGTCGCCGGCCCCGACGGCAGCGTCGTCGCGGACCTCAAGCGTCAACTCCCCGGACGTGGTTGCTGGGTGAAGGCCGAACGGGCGATCGTCGACAAGGCGGTGGCCCGCAAGCTCTTCGCCCGCGCCCTTCGGGCCGATGCGAAGGCAGGCCCCGAGCTCGGGGCCGAGGTGGACCGGCTTCTGGCGGCCCAGCTCGGCGGCATGATGAACATGGCGCGCAAGGCCGGCCAGTTCGTCACCGGCTCGACGAAGGTGGATCAGGCGGTGCGGTCTCTGGCCGCCCTTGCCGTCTTCCATGCGGCGGACGCGGCTGCCGACGGCGTCAGAAAGATAGACCAGGCGCGGAAGGCAGCGAGCTTCCTGACCGACGACGAAACGGAAATACCCTCCTTCAGGCTCTTCTCGGAAGGCGAATTGGAGGAGCTTTTGGGCCAGAATGCTTTTATCCATGCCGCAGCGCTTGCAGGGCAGGCGGGTGAGGGTGTAGTGAAGCGCGCAATCATGCTCGAAAAATACCGGGGCGGCGCCCGGGTGGGAGCACATGGCGGCGCTGGCCAGCCGAACCAATGACGCGGTCACCGGCTTGGCGCCGGCCGCATTCGCATTGGACGAACACAATCGAACGACAGGGTCCGATCCGCATCCGGCCCTGATTAGGAACGGAACGGAATGACCGACAACAAAGACGACAAGACGATCAGCGTGGCAGGCAAGAAGACCCTGACGCTGAAGCCCTCCGGGGTTCAGCAGGGGACCGTGCGCCAGGACATGGGTCGTGGCCGCACCAAGGCCGTCGTGGTCGAAACCCGCAAGCGCCGCATCAATCGCCCGGAAGACGAGCGCCCCGTGACGCCCGTTGCTCCGGTGCAGCAGCGCCAGCCCGAGCCGCAGCAGTCGCGTCCCGCGCAGCAGCCCTCCCGTCAGGCCCCGCAGGCCGACCAGGGCCGTCCGCGCGTCGGCGTCGTGCTGAACCAGCTTTCCGCCGAAGAGGTCGAGGCCCGTCGCCGCGCGCTTGCCGAAGCGCAGATCCGCGACGCCGCCGAAGCGCGCCAGCGCGCCGAGGACGAGGCCCGCCGCAAGGTGGAAGAGGAAGCCCGCCGCAAGGCCGAGGAAGAAGCCCGTCTCGTCCGAGAGAAGGAAGAGGCAGAGCGCCGCGCCGCCGAGGCCGCAGCGCCGGCTCCTGCCGTGGAAGAGGTCGCTGCCGCGCAGCCGGCGGCACGGCCCGCCGTCGCGGAAACCGCCGCCGATGCGCGTCCGCAGCCGGGCCGCGTCCCGGTCTCCACGCCGGCCGCCGTCGCCGGCCGTGGCCGCCGCGATGCCGAAGAGGAAGACGACAAGCGCCCGCGTGGCGGTGCGCCCGCCAACCGCGGCGCCGTCAAGCGTCCGGAACCGGCCAAGGCGCCGGCCCGCCCGAAGACCGATGATGGCCGCCGCCAGGGCAAGCTGACGCTGACGACCGCCTCGACCGACGAGGACGGCACGCAGCGCGGCCGCTCGCTCTCGGCCATGCGCCGCCGCCAGGAGAAGTTCAAGCGCTCCATGATGCAGGAGACGCGCGAGAAGGTCATGCGCGAAGTCGTTCTGCCGGAGACCATCACCATCCAGGAACTGTCGCAGCGCATGTCCGAACGCGCCGTCGACGTCATCAAGTTCCTGATGAAGGAAGGCCAGATGATGAAGCCCGGCGATCTGATCGACGCCGACCTGGCCGAACTCATCGCCGGCGAATTCGGCCACACCGTCAAGCGCGTTTCGGAATCCGACGTCGAGGAAGGTATCTTCAACGTTGCCGACGAGGAAGGCGATCTGGAATCGCGTCCGCCGATCGTGACCATCATGGGCCACGTCGACCACGGCAAGACCTCGCTGCTCGACGCCATCCGCCATGCCAACGTGGTCGCCGGCGAAGCCGGTGGCATCACGCAGCATATCGGCGCCTACCAGGTCGAGCAGAACGGCAACAAGATCACCTTCATCGACACGCCCGGCCACGCCGCGTTCACCGCCATGCGTGCCCGCGGCGCGCAGGCGACGGACATCGCGATCCTCGTGGTCGCCGCCGACGACAGCGTGATGCCGCAGACGATCGAGTCCATCAACCACGCCAAGGCGGCGGGTGTTCCGATCATCGTGGCGATCAACAAGATCGACAAGCCGGCCGCCAATGCCCAGAAGGTTCGCACCGAACTCCTCCAGCACGAGGTCTTCGTCGAATCCATGGGCGGCGAGACGCTGGACGTCGAAGTCTCGGCCAAGAACGGCACGAACCTCGACAAGCTGCTCGAAGCGATCCTCCTGCAGGCCGAAATCCTCGATCTCAAGGCCAACCCGAACCGCACCGCCGAAGGTGTCGTCGTCGAAGCCCAGCTCGACCGCGGCCGTGGCGCCGTCGCCACCGTCCTCGTGCAGACGGGCACGCTGAAGCCCGGCCAGATCATCGTGGCCGGCGACCAGTGGGGCCGCGTGCGCGCGCTCGTCAACGACAAGGGCGATCACGTCAAGGAAGCCGGCCCCTCCATGCCGGTCGAGGTCCTCGGCCTTTCCGGCACGCCGGCCGCCGGCGACAAGTTCGCCGTGGTCGAGAACGAAAGCCGTGCCCGCGAGATTTCGGAATACCGCCAGCGCCTCGCCCGCGAAAAGCAGGTGGCCCGCCAGTCGGGTTCGCGCGGCTCGCTCGAGCAGATGATGAACCAGCTCCAGAATTCCGGCCTCAAGGAATTCCCGCTGCTCATCAAGGGCGACGTGCAGGGCTCGATCGAAGCCATTGCCGGCGCTCTGGAAAAGCTCGGCACCGACGAAGTGCGCGTGCGCATCGTTCATTCGGGCGCCGGCGCCATCACGGAATCGGACATCTCGCTTGCCGAGGCGTCCAACGCCGCGATCATCGGCTTCAACGTCCGTGCGAACGCACAGGCCCGCTCGCTCGCCGAGCGCCAGGGCATCGAGATCCGCTACTACAACATCATCTACGACCTGGTGGATGACGTGAAGGCGGCGATGTCGGGCCTCCTCTCGCCGGAGCGCCGCGAAACCTTCCTCGGCTACGCCGAGATCCTCGAGGTGTTCAACATCACGAAGGTCGGCAAGGTCGCCGGTTGCCGCGTCACCGAAGGCAAGGTCGAGCGCGGCGCGGGCGTCCGCCTCGTGCGCGACAACGTCGTCATCCACGAAGGCAAGCTCAAGACGCTCAAGCGCTTCAAGGACGAGGTCTCGGAAGTCAATGTCGGCCAGGAATGCGGCATGGCCTTCGAGAACTACGAGGACATCCGTGCAGGCGACCAGATCGAGTGCTTCCGCGTGGAGCATGTCACGCGTACGCTGTAAGCGCCTCGCGAAAAGCGTATCATGCGAGCGCCGGACCTTTTCGGCGCTCGCATTTTTTTGAAGGTGACCATCATGACCAGAGCAACATCCTCGGCGCCGTCGCAACGCATGCTGCGCGTGGGCGAGCAGGTGCGCGCGGCCATCACCCAGGTCCTCCAGCGCGGCGAGGTGCGCGACCCGCTTCTCGAAAAGACCGTGATCTCCATTTCGGAAGTGCGCATGTCGCCGGACCTCAAGCACGCGACCGCCTATGTGACGCCGCTCGGCGTCAAGGACCATGAGGCGGTGATCGAGGCGCTGAACCGCAATGCCAAGTTCATTCGCGGCCGTCTCGGCCCGCAGCTTCGCCAGATGAAATACATGCCGGACGTGCGCTTCCGCGACGATACCAGCTTCGACAATTACAAGAAGATCGACGATCTCCTGCGCTCGCCGGAAGTCGCCCGCGATCTTGACGCCGAAGACGGCGACGAACAGTAAGATATTCCAGGATAACGATGTCCAAGCCCCGCAAACCCAAGGGCCGGCCGGTCTCCGGCTGGCTGATCCTCGACAAGCCTTTCGATTTCGGCTCGACCGAGGCCGTCTCCAAGATCAAGTGGCTGTTCAAGGCGCAGAAGGCCGGCCATGCCGGCACGCTCGATCCGCTCGCCTCCGGCATGCTGCCGATTGCGCTGGGCGACGCCACCAAGACCGTTCCTTACGTCATGGACGGCCGGAAAATCTACGAATTCACCGTGACCTGGGGCGAGGAGCGCTCGACGGACGACCTGGAAGGCGAGGTGACGCGCACCTCCCACACGCGCCCGACCGCCGACGCGATCAAGGCGATCCTCGGCGGCTATACGGGCGTCATCCAGCAGATCCCGCCGCAGTTCTCCGCCATCAAGATCGACGGCGAGCGCGCCTATGACCTTGCCCGCGACGGCGAGACCGTCGAGATCCCCTCGCGCGAGGTGGAGATCCACCGCCTGACGCTGATCGGCTCGGATGAGAACACGGCCCGCTTCGAGGTCGAGTGCGGCAAGGGCACCTATGTGCGCGCGCTCGCCCGCGATTTCGGGCGCGAGCTCGGCTGCTACGGCCATATCTCGGCGCTGCGCCGCACCTTCGTCGCGCCCTTCGGCGAGGATGACATGGTGCCGCTCGCCGATCTCACGGCTCTGGAGGGGATCGAGGACGAGGCCGAGCGGCTTGCGGCCCTCGACGCCTTCCTGATCGACACCGGCGAAGCGCTCTCCAGCCTGCCGCAGATCGTCGTCAATGACGACCAGGCGCACCGCCTGCGCATGGGCAATCCGATCATCGTGCGCGGCCGCGATGCGCCGGTGTCGGCGGACGAGGCCTATGCCACCGCGCGCGGCAAGCTGGTCGCCATCGGCGAGATCGGCGGCGGCGAATTCCGCCCGAAGCGCGTTTTCACGAGCTGAGGCCTTTGCCGCATACGCAAGAATTCGGGGGTTGGAACCAACGGCTCCCGACTTGATTTCACCACAAGCTGAGGGCTTTATGGGCCGGCGAGGTTCGCTTGACGGCGGGCCGGGGCGGCGCATTGCCGCCGTGGCCGCTCCGGCGAAGGGTGAAAGGGCTGGTCGTTGACGATTGCGCCGACTGACAGAACGGCATCCGCCAGACGGGCGGAAGGGGGCGACAGCCCCGTCCAGGCCCGCCGGCGCATGCATCACCCGGTCGCCTTCTATCTCGTCTGCCTCATCCTCGTCGTCGTTATTCCCGCCTTCCTCTTCTCCATCGTGGTGCTCAAGCGCACCAACGAAGCGCAGGAGCGCATCTTCGAATCGCTGCTGCGCACCTCCACGGGCGCCGTGAACCGGGCCGTCGAGCGCGAGATCTCCGGCATGTTCTCGACGCTCAACTTCCTGTCGACCTCCGAGAGCCTGCGCGAGCCCGACTATGCGGGCCTCTACCGGCAGGCGTCGAAGGCGCTGGAAGGCACGGACATCTATTTCCTCGTCATCGACGAGACGATGCGCCAGCTTCTCAACACGCGCGTTCCCTACGGCACGCCGCTGGGTGCGGCATCGGAGCCCTCTTCGGCAGGGCAGGCGCTGGCGCGCGGCGAGCGCATGGTCTCCGATCTCTTCTTCGGCAAGACCGCGCAGCAATGGGTGTTCAACGTCTACCTGCCGATGCGCCTTCACAACGGCCGCCATGTGCTGCTGACGCTGACGAAGAACGCCGAGGCGCTGCGGCGCGCGGTCAATCCCGATATATTGTCGCCGGGCTGGAACGCCGCGGTGCTGGACACGCAGGGCACCGTCATCGTCTCGACGGACGAGACGCAGAAGACGGGCAAGCCCATCTTCCTCAAGGTCGTTCCCTCGCTCCGCCTCGGCGTCAGCAAGATGCGGGAGGACGGCGTCAACTACCAGGTCGTCACCGAATTCTCCTCGCTCGCCGGCTGGCGCATGATCGCCTGGGCGAAGTCCGCCGACGTGCAGGCCCCGGCCGTCTCCTCCTTCCTGTGGCTGACGATCGGCGGGGCGGTCTTCGCCGCGCTTGCCGCGGTGAGCGCGTTCGGCATCGCGCGCGTCCTTTCCCGCGACGTGCGGCTGCTCGCCACCGATGCGCGCCGGCTCGGCCACGGCGAGCGGATCGCGATGCGCCGCTATGTCATTTCCGAGCTCGAGACCGTCTCGCGGGCGCTGTCCGAAGCGGCCGATGCGCGCGTCAAGTCGGAGAACGAGGTGCGCTTCCTGATGCGCGAGGTGGCGCACCGCTCCAAGAACCAGCTCACCGTCATCCAGGCCATGCTGAACCAGTCGGCGGCGGGCGCGGAAAATGCCCTCGACTTCGCCGAGACCTTCCGCAAGCGCGTCGCCGGCCTTGCGCGCTCGACCGATCTGATGATCGCCAACGCGACGCAGGGCGTGAACCTGATGGAACTGGCGAAGAACCAGTTGAAGCCCTTCACGCCGGACGACGCGGCGCGGGTGCGCATCAGCGGGCCCGCCGTGCTGCTCGACCCGCAGGCCTCCCAGACGCTCGGCATGGCGCTGCACGAACTGTCGACCAACGCCACCAAATACGGCGCGCTCGCCAACGAGACCGGCAACGTCTCGCTGACCTGGGCGACGTCCGGCGAGGACCTCAACCTTATCTGGCGGGAAAGCCGTGCGACGATCGACAAGGCGGCGATCGCCGAAAGCCGCAAGGGCTTCGGCAGCGTCGTGCTGGAACGCATGCTCGGCATGGCGCTCGATGCCAAGCTGGATTTTATCGTGCATGACGACGGCATCGAATGGCGGGTGACGATCCCGCTCGCCCGCCTGCGAGAGGACCACGCCCATGACGGGAACGGCGCCAAATGATGCCGCCGTTTCCTTCCGAAAAACCCCGAAGGTGCGTTCCATGACCCTTCTCCTCAAGGGTGCCGCCGCCGCGGCGATCCTCTGCGCCGCAGCGTTCCCGCCGTCGCCGCCGGCGAATGCCTCGTCGACGATCCGACCGGCACGCCGCTCAACGTGCGCTCGGCGCCCAACGGAACGATCGTGACGACGCTTGGCAACGGCACGCGGCTGGAGGTGATCGAGGAGAGGAAGATCGGCACGAAGCCCTGGCTTTTCGTGGCGCGGCAGGGCGAACGGCTCGGCTGGGTGTTCGGCGCCTATGTCGTCTGCCCGAAGGCGGGCGACGTGCGCGCGCTTGCGCCCGGCCAGCCGGCGGAGCAGCGCTAAACGGGCCTTTTCTTTCGGCGGCGAATGGTTTATAGGCACGCCAGCAATGCGGGCCCGCCCGCTTGCCTTCACGGCCATCGCTGGACGACATCCCGGCTTTTGGCGACTTTGGTTCCCATTCATGAAAGGACATCTCGATGTCGATCACTGCCGAGCGCAAGGCTGCGCTGATCAAGGAATACGCCACCAAGGAAGGCGACACCGGTTCGCCGGAAGTACAGGTCGCGATCCTGACCGAGCGCATCAACAACCTGACCGGCCACTTCAAGGACCACAAGAAGGACAACCACTCCCGTCGTGGTCTTCTGACGCTGGTTTCCAGCCGCCGCTCGCTTCTTGACTACCTCAAGAAGAAGGACGAATCCCGTTACACGAAGCTGATCGCTTCGCTGGGCATTCGCCGCTAAGACATTTCAGCGGGCGCTTCCTGACGGGGAGCGCCCGCTGCCTTTCCAGCAGGCCGGATGGGCCGGTCCTGCGGAACCAACCGATGGCCTGTCATGGGGCAGGATTGCAGGATGCTTCTTCGGGGCGATTCCGCCGGGAATCGCGACCGACCGGGGAAACGAAGCCTCCCGTTGTCTTGCCCATGATGCGTCACGAACGCGGATAGACCACCTGCGCCTTTTCCGGGCGGCGGTGCGCGTATCTGCAAAGAAGGACAAGACATGTTCGATACCCATACGGTCGAAATCGAGTGGGCGGGCCGTCCGCTCAAGCTGGAAACCGGCAAGATCGCCCGCCAGGCCGACGGCGCCGTGCTCGCCACCTACGGCGAGACGGTCGTTCTCGCCACCGTGGTTTCCGCCAAGGCGCCGAAGCCCGGCCAGGACTTCTTCCCGCTCACCGTCAACTACCAGGAAAAGACCTACGCCGCCGGCAAGATCCCGGGCGGCTACTTCAAGCGTGAAGGCCGTCCGTCGGAAAAGGAAACGCTGGTTTCCCGCCTGATCGACCGTCCGATCCGCCCGCTCTTCCCGGAAGGCTACAAGAACGACACGCAGGTCGTCGTCACGGTCGTCCAGCATGACCTCGAGAACGATCCCGACGTCCTGTCGATGGTTGCCGCCTCCGCCGCCCTGACAATTTCCGGCGTTCCCTTCATGGGCCCGGTCGGCGCCGCCCGCGTCGGCTACATCAACGGTGAATACGTCCTCAACCCGCATCTCGACGAGATGGACGAATCGAGCCTCGACCTCGTCGTCGCCGGCACGCAGGACGCCGTCCTGATGGTCGAGTCGGAAGCCAAGGAACTCGCCGAAGACGTCATGCTCGGCGCCGTCATGTTCGGCCACAAGGGCTTCCAGCCGGTGATCGACGCGATCATCAAGCTTGCGGAAGTCGCCGCCAAGGAACCGCGCGACTTCCAGCCGGAAGACTATTCCGAGCTCGAAACCGAAATGCTCGGCCTTGCCGAAGCCGAACTGCGCGACGCCTACAAGATCACCCAGAAGGCCGACCGCTACGCCGCCGTCGACGCCGTCAAGGCCAAGGTCAAGGCGCACTTCTTCCCCGAAGGTGTCGAGCCGAAGTACACCGCCGAAGTCATCGGCGCCGTCTTCAAGCACCTGCAGGCCAAGATCGTCCGCTGGAACATCCTCGACACCAAGAGCCGCATCGACGGCCGCGACCTGGAAACGGTCCGTCCGATCGTCTCGGAAGTCGGCATCCTGCCGCGCACGCACGGCTCGGCGCTCTTCACCCGCGGCGAGACGCAGGCGATCGTCGTCGCCACGCTCGGCACCGGCGAAGACGAGCAGTATGTCGACAGCCTGACCGGCATGTACAAGGAACGCTTCCTGCTGCACTACAACTTCCCGCCCTACTCGGTCGGTGAGACGGGCCGCATGGGCTCCCCGGGCCGCCGCGAGATCGGCCACGGCAAGCTCGCCTGGCGCGCCATCCGCCCGATGCTGCCGACGGCGGAACAGTTCCCCTACACGCTGCGCGTCGTCTCCGAGATCACCGAATCGAACGGTTCGTCCTCGATGGCAACGGTCTGCGGCACCTCGCTCGCCCTCATGGACGCCGGCGTTCCGCTGGCTAAGCCGGTTGCCGGCATCGCCATGGGCCTGATCCTCGAAGGCGACCGTTTCGCGGTTCTCTCCGACATCCTCGGCGACGAAGACCACCTCGGCGACATGGACTTCAAGGTCGCCGGCACGTCCGACGGCATCACCTCGCTGCAGATGGACATCAAGATCGCCGGCATCACCGAGGAGATCATGAAGGTCGCGCTCGGCCAGGCACAGGGCGGCCGCAAGCACATCCTCGGCGAAATGGCCAAGGCCATTTCCGAAGGCCGCAGCCAGCTCGGCGAATTCGCCCCGCGCATCGAGGTCATGACCATCCCGGTTGACAAGATCCGTGAAGTCATCGGTACGGGCGGCAAGGTCATCCGCGAGATCGTCGAGAAGACCGGCGCCAAGATCAACATCGAAGACGACGGCACGATCAAGATCGCATCGTCCTCCGGCAAGGAGATCGAGGCGGCCCGCAAGTGGATCCACTCCATCGTCGCGGAACCGGAAGTCGGCCAGATCTACGAAGGCACGGTCGTCAAGACCGCCGACTTCGGCGCCTTCGTCAACTTCTTCGGCCCGCGCGACGGCCTCGTGCACATCTCGCAGCTCGCCCAGGAGCGCGTCGCCAAGACGTCCGACGTCGTCAAGGAAGGCGACAAGGTCTGGGTCAAGCTGATGGGCTTCGACGAGCGCGGCAAGGTTCGCCTCTCCATGAAGGTCGTCGACCAGGCGACCGGCAAGGAAATCGCCGCCGACAAGAAGGGCGACGGCGAAGCTGCCGAGTAAGCCATCCCTTACGTATCGAAGGGGCGCGGAGCGGCACGTTCCGCGCCCCTTTCTTTTGAACACCGGAACCCTGTCATGACCCGCGACGCCCTGAAAACCCTGTTCCATCCCTTCGCCTCCGGCACGCTCGCCATGCCCGGCGAAGGCGAGCGCTATCTCTTCCTCGGCGCCGAGGCCGGCCAGCGCCCGCCGGAAGGGTTCGCCGCCTCGCTGGAGGCCGTGCAGCCGCTGCGCTCGCTCTATCGCGGGCTGGAGGCCGTGCGCGCGCCGGTCAAGCCACTCATCGAGGGCGAGGATTACGACGGCGCGCTCATCCTGATGACCAAGCACAAGGGCGAGAACGAGAACCGCATCGCAGAGGCGCTGCGCCGCGTGCGCACGGGCGGCCTCATCGTCGTCGCGGGCGGCAAGGAAGACGGCGTGCAGTCCATGCGCAAGCGCCTCGACCAGCTCGGGCTCTCGGGCGATTCCATGCCGAAATACCATGGCCTTGCCATCTGGTTCGCCCGTCCGGAAGACCCGTCCGAGGCGATCGCCAAGCTGGCCGCGAAGCCGGTGCGCATCGTCGGCCGCTTCACGGCCGCGCCGGGCATGTTCTCGCACGACCGGATCGACGAGGGCTCGGAACTGCTCGCCACCCGCATCCCGGAGGATTTCAGCGGCCACGCCGCCGATTTCGGCGCGGGCTGGGGCTATCTTTCCGTCATGCTCGGCGGCCGCGCGCCGAATGCCAAGGGCATCGACCTCTTCGAGGCGCATTACGAGGCGCTGGAGGCGGCCAGGGAGAACATGGCGGAGAACTGCCCGAACGTGCCGGCGCGTTACTACTGGTTCGACCTGACGGCCGAGACGCCGCGCGACCACTACGACCTCATCGTCATGAACCCGCCCTTCCACGAAGGGCATGCCGCCGATCACGCGCTCGGCGCCGGCATGATCCGCATGGCCGCGAAGTCGCTGAAGGCCGGCGGACGCCTGCTGATGGTCGCCAACCGGGGCCTGCCCTATGAGCCGGTTCTGGCGGAAGCCTTCAAGGAAAGCGGCGAAGTCTGCCGCAACGCCCGTTTCAAGGTGCTCTGGGGCCGGCGCTGATCGACGGCCGCCATCAAGCAAAAACGGCGCGAAGTTTTAAACTTCGCGCCGTTTTTTTTGTTATTCGCTGTCCGCGCTTCGAAGGTGCTCCAGCGTCGGCATGGAGGTGATGTTGTAGCCGGCGTCCACGTAGTGGATCTCGCCGGTGACGCCGCTCGAAAGGTCCGAGAGCAGGTAGAGCGCGGAATTGCCGACATCCTCGATGGTGACCGTGCGGCGCAGCGGCGCGTTCTTCTGTTGCCAGGAGAGCATGGCGCGGGCATCGGAAATGCCGGCGCCGGCCAGCGTGCGGATCGGGCCGGCCGAGATGGCGTTGACGCGGATGCCGCGCGGGCCGTAGTCGCCCGCGAGATAACGCACGGAGGCTTCAAGCGCGGCCTTGGCGACGCCCATGACGTTGTAGTTCGGCATTAGCCGGACGGAGCCGCCATAGGTCAGCGTCAGCATCGCCCCGCCGTCTTCCATGAGGTCGGCCGCCCGCTTGGCGATCTCCGTGAAGGAGAAGCAGGAGATGACCATCGTGCGGGAGAAGTTCTCGCGCGTGGTGTGGGCATAGAGGCCCTTCAGCTCGTTCTTGTCGGAAAAGCCGATGGCGTGCACGACGAAGTCGAGCTTGCCCCACTTCTCCTTGAGCGCGGCGACGGTCGCATCCACCGAGGCGATGTCCTCGACGTCGCAGGGCAGCACGAAGTCGGAGCCGAGCTCGGCCGCAAGCGGCTTCACGCGCTTGCCGAGCGCTTCGCCCTGGTAGGTGAAGGCGAGTTCCGCGCCGGCACCGGCGAGCTTCTGTGCGATACCCCAGGCGATGGAGTGGTTGTTCGCGACCCCCATGATCAGGCCGCGCTTGCCGTTCATGATCCCCGTCATGCGTGTCATCCGTTGTAGCGCTGGAAGACCAGCGTGGCGTTCGTGCCGCCGAAGCCGAAGGAATTGGAAAGAACCGTGTCGATCTTGGCGTTGTCGATGCGCTTGCGCACGATCGGAACGCCCTCGAATTCCGGATCGAGCTCGGTGATGTGCGCGCTCTCGCCGATGAAGCCGGCCTGCATCATCAGGAGGCCGTAGATCGATTCCTGCACGCCGGCAGCGCCCAGCGAATGGCCGGTCAGCGACTTGGTCGACTGGATGTGCGGGATCTTGTCGCCGAACACCTCGCGGATCGCGCCGATCTCCTTGGAGTCGCCGACGGGCGTGGAGGTGCCGTGCGTGTTGATGTAGTCGACCTCGCCCTTCACGGTGGAAAGCGCCTGGCGCATGCAGCGGATCGCGCCTTCGCCCGACGGAGCCACCATGTCGTAGCCGTCCGAGGTCGCGCCGTAGCCGGTGATCTCGGCATAGATCTTCGCGCCGCGGGCCTTGGCGTGCTCCAGTTCCTCGAGCACGAGGACGCCGGCGCCGCCGGCGATGACGAAGCCGTCGCGGCTGACGTCATAGGCGCGTGAAGCCGTCGCGGGCGTGTCGTTGTACTTGGACGACATGGCGCCCATGGCGTCGAAGAGGTTCGACATGGTCCAGTCGAGGTCCTCGTGGCCGCCGGCGAACATCATGTCCTGCTTGCCCCACTGGATCATCTCCGCGGCATTGCCGATGCAGTGCGCCGAGGTCGAGCAGGCGGACGAGATCGAATAGTTGACGCCGTGGATCTTGAACCAGGTGGCGAGCGTCGCCGAGGCCGTGGACGACATCGCCTTCGGCACGGCGAAGGGGCCGATGCGCTTGGGCGAATTGTTCTTGATGGTGATCTCGGCCGCCTCGATCAGCGTGCGGGTGGAGGGGCCGCCCGAGCCCATGATGATGCCGGTGCGCGGGTTGGCCGCGTAGTCGGCCTCTTCCAGGCCGGAATCGGCGATCGCCTGCTTCATGGCGACGTGGTTCCATGCCCCGCCCTGCGAGAGGAAGCGGGCCGCGCGGCGGTCGACGAGGTCGGTCGTATCGATATCCGGCGAGCCCCAGACCTGGCAGCGGAAGCCGTGGTCGGCGAAATCCTGGCTGAAACTGATGCCCGAGCGCGCGTCGCGCAGCGATGCCGTCACTTCGTCCGCGTTGTTCCCGATGGAGGATACGATCCCCAGACCCGTGACAACTACCCGTCTCATGATATTGACCTTTTTTAGAACGTCCGTTGCGAAGGCGGCTTGCCGCCGCCCTCGGGCTCAAGGCGGCCGTCGCCGCCTCAGGCTTCCTTGTCTTTCGACAGGCCGACGCGCAGGTCGGTCGCCTGGTAGATGGTCTCGCCATCGGCCTTTAGCCAGCCGTCGGCGGTGCCCAGCACGAGGCGGCCGCGCATGACGCGCTTGAAGTCGATGCCGTATTCGAGGAGCTTCGTCTCCGGGCGCACCATGCCCTTGAACTTCACCTCGCCGGTGGAAAGCGCCATGCCGCGGCCGGGTTCCCCCAGCCAGCCGAGAAAGAAGCCGGTGAGCTGCCACATGCCGTCGAGGCCGAGGCACCCCGGCATGATCGGGTTGCCCTGGAAATGGCAGGGAAAATACCAGTCGTCCGGCTTCACGTCGTATTCGGCGCGGATGTAGCCCTTGTCGAAGGCACCGCCCGTCTCGGAGATGTCGGTGATGCGGTGAACCATCAGCATCGGCGGCAGAGGAAGCTGCGCATTGCCGGGGCCGAACAGCTCGCCGCGGCCGCAGGCCAGAATTTCCTCGTAGTTGTAGCTGGATTGCCTGGTCATCGAATGTCTCATCCCCGGTCTTGAACACGCTTGGTCAGCGTTAGATTTAGAGGAGGCGAGGCACGATTTGAAGCACCCTGCTCCCTGTCTTTTTATCGCCGCGCCCCGTCCGGGCGAGACATGAATTGTGCAGTTCGCATACATGATGCTTGCGGCCACAGCCAGCGCAAAGTGGCCGGAAAGCCACCAAGGCCCCGGTTTTCCGCAGGTTGCACGCGGTTTGGCCCCTGCGATCCTATTGAATCCCGGCCGTGCTAAAGTTATATCGAAAGTTCAAGATTGTTGTTCAAGGCCACACGAGCGGATCCCTTGCCCATGACGCATGCATACGAGATGCCCATCGACGAGCGCCTGCGCCACTGCGGCCTGCGCCCGACGCGCCAGCGCGTCGCTCTCGCCGATCTGCTTTTCGCCAAGGGCGACCGGCATCTCACGGTCGAGGAATTGCACGAGGAAGCCGTCACCGCCGGCGTTCCGGTGTCGCTTGCAACCGTCTACAACACGCTGCACCAGTTCACCGAGGCCGGCCTCATCCGGGTGCTGGCCGTCGAGAGCGCGAAGACCTATTTCGACACCAACGTGTCGGACCATCACCATTTCTTCGTCGAGGGCGAGAACCACGTCCTCGACATTCCGGTGAGCAATATCGAGATCGGCAACCTGCCGGAGCCGCCGGAAGGCATGGAGATCGCGCATGTCGACGTGATCATCCGCCTGCGCCCGCGCAAGGCCTGATCCTTCCCCTCACATGACATCGTCCGGATGCCGCCCCGGCCGGGGCTTGTAGACCGGAAAGCGCCAGCCGAAGCGGAGAGCCCCGCCGCGCACGACGAAGGCCGTGCCGATGCCGATGGCCGAGGCCGCCCAGAGCGGCGCGCCCGCCGCCATCGCGGCCGTGAAGCCGGCGGCACCCGCAAGCGCGGCGGTGACGTAGACCTCCGGCCGCAGCAGCACGGAGGGCTCGTTGGCGAGAAGATCGCGCAGGATGCCGCCGAAGCTTGCCGTCAATACGCCGGTGGTGATCGCCACGGTCGGCGAGCCGGTTGCGGCGAGGCCCTTTGCCGCGCCCATCACGCAATAGGCCGAAAGCCCCATCGCATCGAGCCAGAGCAGCAGCCGGTAGCGCGATTCGATCCGGTGGGAGAGCACGAAGACGATGAGCGCCACCGCTACGCAGACGAGAAGATAAGTCGGGTTCACCACCCAGAAGACCGGGGTCGCGCCGAGGATGACGTCGCGGAACGTGCCGCCGCCGATGCCCGTCGCGGCGGCCAGGAACACGAAGCCGATGATGTCGAGCTGCTTGCGCGAGGCCGACAGCGCGCCGGTGGCGGCGAAGACCGCGACGCCGGTATAATCGAGCAGTTCCAGGATCGGCACGCATTCCCTCCTTGCAGGTCCTTTGCGGCCAAGCCTCGCGACAGCTTTGCCGCAGTAGAGTGCCCGCCGCAGAATCACCCGGCACCGGCTCGCATAATGACCGAATCGCCCGCCATGGAAAGGTTTGAGAGATGGCCATCCGCATGACAACCCTCGCGCTTCTCTCCGCCGCCTTCGCCGCAAGCGCCCTGCCGGTGCGCGCCGCCGAGATCGTGCCCGATGCTCTGGCCGCCGTGGAGGCGGAAGTCGCCGGCCGCTGCAAGAGCGCCATCTATGGCGCGGACTTCGCCGACAGCATCGATTTCAACAATGACGGCCTCGTCGACGCGATCTTCAATCTCGGCGCGGTCAATTGCGACGGCGTGCCGGGCGGCCTGTGCGGCAATGTCGGCTGCCCGCACGAATTCTACATCCGGGTGGCCGAGGGCGGCTATTTCCTCGCCGCGACCGCCGATCTCTACGGCTATACGATGAAGAAGCGCTTCGGCAACATGGTGCTGGAATTGAAGGCGAACGCGGCAAGCTGCGGGCGCAGCGACAGCGAATACTGCACGATGACGATCCGCGTGCGCAACGCCCGCTTCGAGACGATCTCGAAGAAGTAGGCGGCCTATTGCGGCAGGAAGGCGCTGGTGCGGCCCGCCATATAGTAGAAGGCAAGGCCGATCCACTCGCGCACCGCCGTCGTCAGGAGCTGGGTGTTGACCGACGGCTGCGTCAGGTCCAGCCCGAGGCTTGCCGTGCCGGTCGTGCGGTAATCCGTCGGCCAGGGCAGCACGTCGATGCCGAGCTTGCGGAAAAGGCCCACCGAGCGCGGCATGTGGAAGGCCGAGGTCACCAGCAGGCAGTTCCCCAGTCCGTTCTGCGCAAGAAGCGTCTTCGTGTTGCCGGCGTTCTCGTAGGTATCGCGCGAATCCGGATCGCGGATCAGCCGGCTCGCCGGCACGCCGAAGGCCGCGAAGAACCGGGTGCCGATCACCGCATCCCCTTCATAGGCGCCACTGAGCGAGCCGTCGCCGCCGGAAATCAGGATGCGCGCGGCGGGGAACTGCTGCGCCAGCCGCAGCGTCTCCACGAAGCGGTCTCCGGCCTGGTTCAGCTCGAAGCCGCCGCGGGCCGTCGTCACGTCCGGCTCGAAGGCCCCGCCGAGCGTGATGATGCAGGAAGGCCTGCCTTCCGGAAGCGTCGCGCGCGCGATCTGCGCCTCCAGCGTCTGCAGCAGCACGGCGCCCGTGGTGGTGAACAGCGTCACGAAGAGGAGGAGCGCGGCGGCAAGATGCGCCGCAAGACGCAGCCGGTTCCACTTGAGAAGGCCCGCCGCGAGGCCGGCAAGGACGAGCAGCAGGCAAAGCGAGAGCGGCTGGGCGAGAACCCAGAAGATCTTCGAAACGTAGAAGGTCACGCCATGCCCGTCCTGCTTGCCAACCCGTCATGCCCCGGCGGGCGCTGCCGCCGCGGCCTTGCCCCGTCGCAGATAGAGGATGCCGGCCGCAAGCGCAATGCCGGCGGCAAGGACGGCGATGGCGATGAGCGGGCGATAGGCGATCCAGGCGACGGCGATGACCGCCGGGCCGAGCAGCAGCGTGAGGATGAGCGCGATCGCCGTCGTGCCGAAGCGCACGATGGAGCCGACGAAGGGCACGACATCGGCGATCACGCCGAGGAACGACAGGATGAAGGCAAAGCCGACGAAGAGGCCGACGAGCCCGCCGACGCGCACGAGCCATGTGACGATCGTGTTCTCGCTCTGCGCCGCGTCGAACATGGCGTTCGCATCGGCGATGCCCGCTTCGCTGAGGAAGAGGTCGCGCCCGTTCGTCGTCCTGTAGGGCGCAAGCGCCGTGCCGCGCTGCGCGCCGACGAAGCTTGCCTCGGCAATGTCGGAGCGCTCGAAGCGGATGCGGATATCGCCGACCTGCGGGTTCTGCGGATCGAGGGAGAAGACGGCCTGGCCGCCGACGATGGCGACCGGCTTTCCGAGCGTCGCCGCCTCGCCGAGCCGGCCTGCGTCCGCGGCGGCGAGCGGCACGGGACGTTCCTCGCCGAGCCGCGCGACCGTCCGCCCGTCGACGCTGAAGGCGCCGATCGTCGCGGATGGAACGGCGAAGCTGGCATCTGCGACCGGCTTTTGCGGATTGTCGTGGCCCGGCTGGCGGAAGCTGTCCGAAGAGACCGCGTCACGCTTCCATTCCTTGTGGTAGGAATAGGTGGTGACGGTTTCCTCGCTGCCGCCGAGCTGCTTGCGCGTCTCCGATCTGGAGGTCTCGACCCACTGGTACATCTCGACGATGCGCTCGAGGCCGGCGGCGCCCTCCGCCGAAATGCCGAGCGCGTTGTCCTGCGGCACGCCGACCGGCTTCACGGGGCCGGAAATGTGCACGAGCTTGCCCTCGTTGGCCGGATCGACGCTGTCGTTCCCGACGGAAACGACGAGCCCCGCGCCCTCGACGAGCGCGCGATAGGTCTTCACGGAACGCCCCTCGTTCCAGAAGAGGAGGATGACGCAGGCGATGAGCAGGATGAAGCCGGCCAGGATCCTGACCAGCGCTCCCTTCAGCCTGGAAAACCAGGACGTGGTCGTCGTTTCCGTGAAGCTCATGATGTCCCCCCGACAAGGCTGGCGTCCCGGGTGAGACGCCCGGAAAGCCATGCTTATTCGCGGTCGCTGAACTGCGCAAGCGGGGAACATCTTGACGCCCCCCGCGTTCGGTCGCACGATCGATCAAAGGGAGTACGATCATGACAGACGACCGCGAAGACCGCATCCGCAAGCGTGCCTATGAACTCTGGCAGCAGGAGGGGGCGCCCGAGGGCAAGCCCGACGATCACTGGCTTCAGGCGGAGCGCGAGATCGACCTTGCCGGCGAGCACGAGATCGACAAGGGCGAGGGCGAGATCGGCCCCGACGACGAGCCGAACCTTGCGGCCCTGCGCGAGGCGGTCCGCGAACACAGCGACGTGTTCATGGTCAAGGCCGACCTGGAGGACGCCGACGAACGCGAGGCGACGCCCGGAATGCGCGAGCAGCCGTAAAGCCCGCCCGATTGCCCGAAAGGCTGCCGGACACTTTGGTGCCCACCGCTTTTTGGCCTGTACAAACGGCGCGGCGCCGATGACACTCCTCGCCGTGATTCGAGGGGATGTCATGAAATCATGTCTTGCGGTCGCGTTGGCGACGGTTCTTGCCGGCCTTCCTGTTTCTTGCGCGCTGGCCGGCGATCTTGTCGATGAGGTCCGCGTGGGCGTCGGCGGCAGCCTCAATGGCGATTCGTCCCATGACAAGGGCCTCGTCGGCTCCGCCGAGGTCTATCTGGCGCCCTTCCATTCCTCGCAGACCGGCCTTGCCAAGGCGCTTCTCGAGCCGCGCGTCCAGGTAGGCGTGTCCGGCGGCGCGGACGCGACGGACCAGGCCTATCTCGGCCTCAACTGGCATGTGCCGATCACCGAGGCCTTCTTTGCCGAGATCGGCGCCGGCGGCACGGTGCACAACGGCAACCTCGACAGCGGCACGGGCCCGCTTCTCGGCTGCCGCTTCCTCTTCCGCGAGCACGCCGCCCTCGGCGTGCGCGTCTCGGAAACGGTGAACGTCATGGCGACGATCGACCACTCCTCCAACGCCAACCTCTGCAACGGCCCCAACGACGGCATCACCCACGCAGGCCTCGCCGTCGGCGTGCGGTTCTAGACCCGCTCCGGCATTACCAGATTGATTTCAAGTCTGGCGCCGGTGGCCTCGGCATATCGGCGCAGGGTGGAGAGGGAAGGGGAAACGCCGCCGCCTTCCAGCCGGGCAATGGCCGATTGCGTCGTGCCGATGCGCTTTGCAAGCTCGGCCTGGGAGAGCTTCGCCTTCGTCCGGGCATGGACGAGGGTTTCGATAAGCCGGAATTCCGCGTCGGCCTTCTCGTATTCCTGCCGGAATTCCGGGTTGTCCATCAGCTTCTTCTTGAGGTCTGCAATTTTCGTCATGGCTTCACCTCTTTCATCCGCGCTCTCGCAATCTCAAGGGCGGCTTTCGGGGTCTTCTGCGACTTCTTCACGAAGACATGCAGGATGACCACGCGCCGTCCGGTGACGGTCACGTAAATGCCGCGTGCGATACCTTCGGAAGCCTTGGCGCGCAGTTCCCAAAGCTTGCCTTCCAGATGCTTGACGTGCGGCTCCCGCAATTGCTCCAGGCCAACGTTCTCGACCGCTTCCATGAGGCGGATAAGCCGGGCCTGAAGTCCGGGCGGCAACGCCTCGATTTCTGAATCGACAATTTCGAGGGTTTCAACCGTCCATCGCATGAAGGCTATATAGCAAATATGCGATAGTCATGCAATGGGTATGGCGGTATGAGGCGGAGCGCTGATTTGCGTCCTCGGGGTGCCCCGAAGTCCGAAAGCAAAATGCAGCAAAAGTCGCTGGCCGGTAACTTACTGTATTATCAGGAGAGATTTGGTGGAGCTAAGCGGGATCGAACCGCTGACCTCTTGCATGCCATGCAAGCGCTCTCCCAGCTGAGCTATAGCCCCATAAGGGTCCGGCAAGGCCGGTTTCCGGGAACCGAAGCGGCGTTGCCGTTCGGTGTGGCGGCTTATTACTTGCCGTCTTGGAAGATGGCAAGCCGAAAAATGAAATCCGGCCGATTTTTTTGAAACCGGCCGGATTATCAAGGTCTTAGGCTTCGTCTTCGTCGCCGGTGACGCCGATGAGGTCGCTCATGTCGTCGTTGTCGTCGTCTTCGTCCTGTTCCAGGAACGTATCGTCGTCGTCGCCGTCGATCTCCACATCGTCGTCGCCGAGGTCCGGCAGGTCGTCGCCGCCGGATGCGTCCTCGTCGGCATCCTCCAGCGAGACGAGCTCGACTTCCGTGTTCTCCGTATCGACTTCGTTGACGTCCTCGTCCTCATCCTTCTCGAGAACGGCCGCCGCGGAGGTCTCCTCGAAGAAGGAGAGCGGATAGGACTTGCCCGTATAGGGGGAAACGATCGGATCGCGGTTCAGGTCGTAGAACTTCTTGCCCGTTTCCGGGTCGATGCGTTTGGTTCCGAGTTCCGGTTTTGCCACTGTCAAAGCCTCTCAGGTGCCGTCTTCTTCCGGCGGGGCCGGGGGTTCCGGCGCGTTGAAGGGGAAATTGATTAGCCGGTCCCCTTAATCGTCTTGCGCAATCCTGTCAAAGCCTAACTTGAGGCGGCAACGGCAGGTCCCTTCGCGGCGATTGTTTTTCGCCGGGAGGATGACGGTTTAAATCGTTTGTGATAGCAAGCCGGCGATCTCCCCGGAGCGCCCGGCGGAGAGCTGCCATATAAGGAAGACGCCCATGTCGCACGGCGCAAGCAGCCGGCCCGCAACCGCCCGCAAATCCTCCGGCCTTTCCGGGACCGTCCGCATTCCCGGCGACAAGTCGATCTCCCATCGCTCCTTCATGTTCGGCGGCCTTGCGAGCGGTGAGACGCGGATTACGGGTCTGCTCGAGGGCGAGGACGTCATCAACACGGGCAAGGCCATGCAGGCCATGGGCGCGAAGATCCGCAAGGACGGCGACACCTGGATCATCGACGGCGTCGGCAACGGCGCGCTGCTTGCGCCCGAAGCCCCGCTCGACTTCGGCAATGCCGGCACCGGCTGCCGGCTCACCATGGGCCTCGTCGGCGTCTACGATTTCGATTCCACCTTCATCGGCGATGCCTCGCTGACCAAGCGCCCGATGGGCCGCGTGCTCAATCCTTTGCGTGAAATGGGCGTGCAGGTGACGTCCGCCGACGGCGACCGCCTGCCGGTGACGCTGCACGGGCCGAAGAGCCCGACGCCGATCACCTACCGCGTGCCGATGGCCTCCGCGCAGGTGAAGTCCGCCGTCCTCCTCGCCGGCCTCAACACGCCGGGCATCACGACGGTCATCGAGCCGGTGATGACGCGCGACCATACCGAAAAGATGCTGCAGGGCTTCGGCGCGAACCTGACGGTCGAGACGGATGCGGACGGCGTGCGCACGATCCGCCTCGAAGGCCGCGGCAAGCTCATCGGCCAGGTGATCGACGTGCCGGGCGATCCGTCCTCGACGGCCTTCCCGCTGGTCGCCGCGCTCCTCGTTCCGGGCTCGGACGTCACCATCCTCAACGTGCTGATGAACCCCACCCGTACCGGCCTTGTCCTGACGCTGCAGGAAATGGGCGCGGATATCGAGGTCATGAACCCGCGCCTTGCCGGCGGCGAGGACGTGGCGGATCTGCGCGTGCGCTCCTCGTCCCTCAAGGGCGTCACGGTGCCGGAAGACCGCGCACCGTCGATGATCGACGAGTATCCGGTTCTCGCCGTCGCCGCCGCCTTCGCGGAAGGCACGACGGTGATGAACGGCCTCGAGGAGCTGCGCGTCAAGGAAAGCGACCGCCTTGCGGCCGTCGCCACCGGCCTCAAGCTCAACGGCGTCGATTGCGAGGAGGGCGAAGCCTCGCTCGTCGTGCGCGGCCGCCCGGACGGCAAGGGCCTTGGCAATGCGTCGGGCGCGGCCGTGGCCACCCATCTCGACCACCGCATCGCCATGAGCTTCCTCGTCATGGGCCTCGTCTCGGAAAACCCGGTGACGGTGGACGACGCGACGATGATCGCGACCAGCTTCCCGGAATTCATGGACCTCATGGCCGGGCTCGGCGCGAAGATCGAACTGCATGAGGCAAGCGCCCGATGACCTTCACGATCGCCATCGACGGGCCCGCGGCTGCCGGCAAGGGCACGCTCTCGCGCCGCATCGCGGAAGTCTATGGCTTTCACCATCTCGATACGGGCCTGACCTACCGGGCGACGGCCAAGGCGCTTCTCGATCGCGGCCTGCCGCTCGACGACGAGGCGGTCGCCGCGGAAGTCGCCCGCAATCTCGATCTCGCCGGGCTCGACCGCGCGGTGCTGTCGGCCCACGGCATCGGCGAGGCGGCCTCGAAGATCGCGGTCATGCCCTCGGTGCGCCGGGCGCTGGTGGAGGCGCAGCGCGGCTTTGCCGCGCGCGAGCCGGGCACGGTGCTGGATGGGCGCGACATCGGCACGGTCGTCTGCCCGGATGCGCCGGTGAAGCTCTACGTCACGGCCTCGGCCGAGGTGCGCGCCAAGCGCCGCCACGACGAAATCATCGCCGGCGGCGGTATGGCCGATTTCGATACGATCCTCGACGATATCCGCCGCCGCGACGAGCGCGACATGGGCCGGGCGGACAGTCCGTTGAAGCCTGCGGACGATGCGCACTTGCTCGATACCTCGGAAATGAGTATAGAGGCGGCGTTTTCCGCGGCAAAGTCGTTCATCGACGCTGCCCTTAAACAATAGAACAAGGCCTGTCCCCGCGCCGGATTTGCTGCCCACGAGGCAGCGGACATCGCCTCGTTCATCACCAACGCTAACCCCCGGCGCCCGTGCCCGTAGGCACATCAGGAGTTTCAATGTCTCAAGCAAACCCCACGCGCGAAGATTTCGCAGCCCTTCTGCAGGAATCCTTCGCCGCTAACGATCTCGCCGAAGGCTATGTCGCCAAGGGCATCGTTACCGCGATCGAAAAGGACGTCGCCATCGTCGACGTCGGCCTCAAGGTTGAAGGTCGCGTTCCGCTGAAGGAATTCGGCGCCAAGTCCAAGGACGGCACGCTGAAGGTCGGCGACGAAGTCGAAGTCTATGTCGAGCGCATCGAAAACGCGCTTGGTGAAGCCGTTCTGTCGCGCGAAAAGGCTCGCCGCGAAGAAAGCTGGGCCAAGCTCGAAGTCAAGTTCGAAGCCGGCGAGCGCGTCGAAGGCGTCATCTTCAACCAGGTCAAGGGTGGCTTCACCGTCGATCTCGACGGCGCCGTCGCCTTCCTGCCGCGTT
This sequence comes from Shinella sp. Sh6, assembly GCF_055392685.1. NCBI lineage: Bacteria > Pseudomonadati > Pseudomonadota > Alphaproteobacteria > Hyphomicrobiales > Rhizobiaceae > Shinella > Shinella sp. Sh6. The sequence continues at coordinate 253,152 of NZ_AP044005.1, forward strand.
CGCAGGTCGACATCCGTCCGATCCGCGACGTCACGCCGCTCATGCACAACCCGCAGCCCTTCGAAATCCTCAAGATGGACAAGCGCCGCGGCAACATCGTCGTTTCGCGCCGCACGGTTCTCGAAGAATCGCGCGCCGAGCAGCGTTCTGAAATCGTCCAGAACCTCGAAGAAGGCCAGGTCGTCGACGGCGTCGTCAAGAACATCACCGATTACGGTGCGTTCGTCGACCTCGGCGGCATCGACGGCCTGCTGCACGTCACCGACATGGCCTGGCGCCGCGTCAACCACCCGTCGGAAATCCTGTCCATCGGCCAGCAGGTCAAGGTCCAGATCATCCGCATCAACCAGGAAACCCACCGTATCTCGCTCGGCATGAAGCAGCTCGAGTCGGATCCGTGGGATGGCATCGGCACGAAGTACCCGGTCGGCAAGAAGATCTCCGGCACCGTCACGAACATCACCGACTACGGTGCGTTCGTCGAGCTGGAACCGGGCATCGAAGGCCTGATCCACATCTCCGAAATGTCCTGGACGAAGAAGAACGTACACCCCGGCAAGATCCTGTCCACGAGCCAGGAAGTCGACGTCGTCGTTCTCGAAGTCGACCCGACGAAGCGCCGCATCTCGCTCGGTCTCAAGCAGACCCTCGAGAACCCGTGGCAGGCCTTCGCGCACAGCCACCCGGCCGGCACGGAAGTCGAAGGCGAAGTCAAGAACAAGACCGAGTTCGGCCTGTTCATCGGCCTCGAAGGCGACGTGGACGGCATGGTGCACCTCTCCGACCTCGACTGGAACCGTCCGGGCGAGCAGGTCATCGAGGAATACAACAAGGGCGACGTCGTCAAGGCTGTCGTTCTCGATGTGGACGTCGACAAGGAGCGCATCTCGCTCGGCATCAAGCAGCTCGGCCGCGACGCGGTCGGCGAAGCTGCAGCTTCGGGTGACCTGCGCAAGAACGCCGTCGTTTCGGCTGAAGTCATCGCGGTCAACGATGGCGGCATCGAAGTGAAGCTCGTCAACCACGAGGACATCACCGCGTTCATCCGTCGCGGCGACCTGTCGCGTGACCGTGACGAGCAGCGTCCGGAGCGTTTCTCGGTCGGCCAGACCGTCGACGCCCGCGTCCTGAACTTCTCGAAGAAGGATCGCAAGATCCAGCTTTCGATCAAGGCGCTGGAAATCGCCGAAGAGAAGGAAGCCGTCGCACAGTTCGGTTCGTCCGACTCGGGCGCTTCGCTCGGCGACATCCTCGGCGCGGCTCTGAAGAACCGCAACAACGCCGAGTAAGCCTTCGCTTATGAAATGAAGAAGCCCGCGGAGAGCGATCTCCGCGGGCTTTTTCTTTGGTGGTGTAAATCAGGTCCAGTAGTCGCCGAGCTTCTGGTAGAAGGCGAGGCCGGGCTCGATGACGCCGACCATCTCCGCCGTCTTCTCGCGCCGGCGCGCCATGTCGGCGCTTTCCGGTTCCGCCTCGGCGGCGGCCTCCTGATCCGTTTCCTCGCCGGAGGCTTCGCCGTTTTCTCCGGCGTTGCCGTCCTCGCCGTCCTCCTCATCCTCAGACGCCTTTGCCGCATCCTTCCACTCGAGGTCTTCTTCGGCCGGCAGGTAGGGTACGAAGGCGAGCGGAACGCCTTCGCGCAGCGCAGCGGCCGGAACCATGCGGTCGGGCAGGGCGTCGGACACGGCAACGGGCTGTGCGGCCTCGCGGGCCTGCGCGGCGGGCAGGGGCTCGTTCGTCTCGGCAGGCGCCTGTGCGACCGCCGGCTGCGCTTGGCCTGCTCTCGCCTTGCCCGCTTCGGGCGTGCCGTCCGGATCGGCGGCGCCTTCCGTCTGCTCGCGGACGATCGCGGCGATCTCCTGCTCGGTTGCCGCATCGAAGGGCCGCTCCAGCAGGGCGCGCAGGAAGGTCGCTTCCTCCGGCGAGAGGTTCTCGACGAGATGGGCGACCGCCTGCATCAGGAGGGCCGGCGGCAGGTCGCGCGTCACGGCCTGCATGACGCTGCGGGCCAGTGCCTGCCCGGTGCCATTGGCGGTGTCCGCCCGGCCGGGCATGCCCTCCCGTTTTACGGCGGGTGTTTCCAGTTCCTCGGCGCTGCCGTTGTGGCGAAGGGCGGCGGCCGAGGCCTCCACCGGCTGATCGTCGGTCGCGGCAGCGGGAAGCGGCATCCGGGCTTCGGCCCGCGCCGCTTCGGCAGGCAGCCGCGTTGCCGCGGCCGGCGTCTCGTGATCCGCCGTGACGGCATTCGCCTGGCCGGAAAGGGGGCGCGGCCTTGCGCCGCCGTCGGTATCGAAGAGGCGTTTCAGGGCGACCTGCAGGAGGCGTGCGTCGGTGACGACGGGGAGCGCCTGTGCCGGCTGCTGCTGGCCGTTGCGGCTGACGACGACGGCGATCTGCTGGGCGGTGAGGCCGAGCGGCTTCGCCTGGTTTGCGGCGCTGCCCGCGGGGCTTTCGCCGAGGCCGAGGCTTGCGGAAAGCAGCGTTGCGAGTTTCTGCGCTTCCGGCCCGTTGGGATTGCGCACGATCTCGACGAGGCTGCGCGTCGGCATCGCGGAAAGCACGGTGCCGACCAGCTTCTCGACGCCGGGGCGAAGGTCCGCCGGCAGCTTGGCGATGAGATCGGAGAGCTTCTGGCCGGCTTCGCCCTCGCGCCCCGGCATTGTCTTCAGCATCGCCAGCAGCGTCTCGACGAGGTCACGGCCGGGATTGGCCTCGGCCATGGGCGGCATATGCTTGAGCATGGTTTCGAGGAGGCGAAGCAGCACTTCGGCGCGAAGGTTGGCAAGCGCGGCGGCGGTGGGCTGCGCCCGGGCGGCGGCATCGACCGCCGTGCCCGCCGCAAGGGCGGGGGAGGGCTCCGATACCCCGGTCGTTGGTGCCACGCGTGGCAGCATGACTGCCTCCTGTTCGTCCCGGCCGATGCCCGTGTCGCAAGGCCTGCCAATGTTCCATCGTCTGTCGGATGGCGCATCATGCGCGACGCTGCGAGGTCATGAGCTTTCGGCCCGGCTTACCGGGCGATCATGCGGGCGGCGGCGGAAAGACCGGCGAACACTGGACCGCGACCCATGCCGGACGGGAGACCATGAGGCTCCCGGGCGGCGTCTTGCGTTCACAAATGCCAGTTTATGGTTAATGAAATGCTAACGGGGGCCCGCGTGAACGGCCTGCCGATTTGCCGGCGGACGGGCCTTGCCCCTTATGCTCACCTCGCGTAAATCTTGCCGGCACTCTCGGCCGCGGGTCTCCGGCCGCGGCTGCGGCGGAGACCTAGCGATGAACCTGACGAACCTCATCCTCAATACAGACAGCTACAAGTTCAGCCACTACCTGCAATATCCGCCGGAAACGTGTGCCATCTCCTCCTATGTCGAGGCGCGCGGCCATTCCGATCATGCGGAAGTGGTGTTCTTCGGCCTCCAGATGTTCCTGAAGGAATATCTGTCGAAGCCGGTGACCATGGCGGATATCGACGAGGCGGAGGCCATCGTCACGGCGCACGGCCTGCCGTTCAATCGCGAAGGCTGGACGCATATCGTCAAAAAGCACGGCGGCTTCCTGCCGCTCCTCATCGAGGCGCTGCCGGAGGGAACACTGGTGCGCCGCGGCGTGCCCGTCGTGCAGGTCGTCAACACCGATCCCGCCTGCTTCTGGCTGACCTCCTATATCGAGACGGCGCTGCTGCGCGCGATCTGGTATCCGAGCACCGTCGCCTCCAATTCGCGGAAAGTGAAGCAGATCATCCAGCCGATCCTGGAAAAGACCTGCGACGATCCGGCTGCCGTCCTGCCCTTCCGCCTGCATGATTTCGGTTCCCGCGGCACGACCAGCCTCGAGCAGGCCGGCATCGGCGGTGCGGCGCATCTCGTCAACTTCATGGGCACGGACACGGTGACGGGCGTGCTCTATGCCCGCCGCTACTACGGTGCCGAGATGGCGGGCTTTTCCATCCCCGCCTCCGAGCACTCGACCATGACCTCCTGGGGCCAGGAGCGCGAGGCGGAAGCCTACGCCAACATGATCGAGAGGTTCGGCGGCAAGGGCCTCTACGCGGTGGTGTCGGACAGCTACGACATCAGCAACGCCGTGTCGGAAATCTGGGGCAAGCAGCTCAAGGACCGCGTGCAGGCGGCCGGCGGCACGCTCGTCGTCAGGCCCGACAGCGGCGATCCGGTGGAAACGCCGGTGCAGGTCGTGCGCCAGCTCGCCTATGCCTTCGGCACGCATCTCAACGCCAAGGGCTACAAGGTGCTGGACGACAGCGTGCGCGTCATTCAGGGCGATGGTATCTCGCCGGCCGATATCGGCCTCATCCTCGGCCGGCTGGAGGCCTTCGGCTTCTCGGCGGAGAACATCGCTTTCGGCATGGGCGCGGGGCTTCTCCAGCGCGTCAACCGCGACACCTATTCCTTCGCCATGAAGGCCAATGCCCGCCAGGATACGGCCGGCGCCTGGCACGACGTCTTCAAGCGCCCGGCGACGATGAACCTCAAGGCCTCAAAGGCCGGCCGCCAGGCGGTGGTGGAGAGCTATATCGGCCTTGAGGCCGTGCGCGCCGACCAGCTCGCCGGCCGCGCCAATTTCCTGCAGCCCGTCTGGCGCGACGGCCGGCTGCTTGTCGACTGGAGCTTCGAGGAGGTGCGCGGCCGCGCCGTCTGAGCATTCCGATCACGTTATGTTTCAGGAGGAACGCCCCCCTGCCGTCTCCGTTGACCCTGCGCAAGGCGACTGAATGCCCTGCGCAAAAAACAGGAGAAACGATATGCCCAATCAGGGTGGAACCCACGAACAGCACGTCAAGGCGGGCCAGCAGAGCCACAAGAACGGCGACAACACGCGCCAGGCTTCGGGCAACAAGGACAACGACACGAATCGCGGCGGCAAGGGCAACTTCGCCGAGGACCGTGAACGCGCGTCCGAAGCGGGCCACAAGGGCGGCAAGCACTGACACCAATCCGCCGAACTCGAAGCCCGCCCCGAAAGGGGCGGGCTTTTTGCTGGGCGCGGAATTGGTCCCGCCCTTGTGCGGAACGCCGGCCCGCGCCATCATTGGCTCCATGACCGGAGAAAGCAGATGACGGTTCGCCCGCCGCAGGCGCTCGCCCCCGCCTTCACGAAGGATACGGGCCTCAATATCCTTGAATACGAACTGATGTCGGAGCGGGCCGATGCGCTCGGCCGGCACGGGCTGAAGGTGGAAAAGGCGCTCGCCCTGCTTGCCGAACGTCTTGCCGCCGGCTGTCTGCAGGAGGAGCGTGAAAATCTCCTCGACGACGCGGCCGACAAGGTCTGGGCCTTTTTCATCCAGCGGGAGATGTGCGGCCTGCGCAGCCAGAAGGATGCGATCCGCCGCTACGCGATCCCGCCGGAAGTGATCGCGCGGCTCGGCATCGTGCGCAAGGGCCCGAAGGCTCAGCCGGCGAGCTGACGCGTGATGAGGTCGTAGATGCCGTTGTCGTCGACGCGCAGCGCGAAGATCTCCTTCTTGGCGTCTTCCCGCTCGGCCTGTGCCGCGCTGCTGGCCGCATCGAGATTGCGGACCGCCTCGCCGGTCGTTTCCGCCGGGGCATCGACGTGCCCGAGCGTGCTCTCGCTCGTCTTTTCCGGGGTCTTCCCGGTGCGTTGGGCCGCCTCCGCGCCGGAGGCGAGCAACTGGATCGTGTCGAGTGCGTCGGCGGTCTTTCCGTCGGATTCGCCTTTCGCCTCGGCCTTCACCGCCTTTTCATGGGCCGTGCCGACGGCGTCCTGAAGGTCCTGCACGTCCTCCAGCTTCTCGCCCGCTTCCAGCGCCTGGATCGTCGCCTCGCGCTCCTTGCGGGTCTCGGCATCCTCCACGCGGGTCGGGTCGCGCTGCGTGCGCTCAAGCTTCAGGTCCTCGATGGATTTGGGTTTCGCCGTGTCCTCGAGGCGCGCGATCACCTTGCGCATCTCCGGCGTCAGCGCCTTTTCCTCTTTCGCCTTGTCGGCAAGCGCGTCCTTCACGCGCTGGGCTTCCTCGCCGTAGGGATTGGCGATCGCGGCGACGAGGTCCCTCGCCTTGAGGCCGAGGTCGGCAAGGCCGCTCTTTTCCTCCAGCGCGTCGATATCCGCCGGCAACTGGCTGCGCTGGCGCGTCAGGAGGTTGGAAAGGCGCTGGCCGAAGTCGGCGTCGCTCTCCTCCTCGCCCTGCGTCACGCCTGCGGCAAGGGCAAGGCGCGCGACGAGGTTGGCGGCGGCATCGTCCGACGGGCCGCTCATCGCCTCCTTGACGGCGGTCATCGTCGTGCCGAGCGAGGCGACCGTGACTTTGAGCTCGCTGCCCTGCGCGGGCAGCCTGATGGCGTCGACGAGGGTGAGCTGGTCGAGAAGGCGCTGGGCGAACTGCCGGCTCGTCTCGCCGTCCTGCTGCGAAACGCCGAGCAGATCGCTGAAGCGCGAGACCAGCTTGGCGACCGTGTCGGCGCCGCGGGCATTGCTGCCGAAGAAGTGTTCGTTGATGCGTGCATTGGCCTGCTGCGCGGCACTGTCCGCGCGCAGATGCGCCTGCTGTTGCTTGAGGACGTCGTCGTCCTTGCGCCCGCTCGCCTTCTCCGCGTCCTCGCGGCGGCGCTCCTCGAGCGTCTCGACGATCGACTGCATCGCCGAGACGGCGGCAGTGGACTGCGCGCTTTGCAGCGGTGTCAACATGGCAACCTCCAGTCTCCCGGAGGATAGAGCGAGGGCATTAACCAGGCGTTAAGCCTGCCCCCGCTGGATTTCGAGGCGTGCGCCGCTCAGCTATGGGCGAAGATGTCGGTTTCTTCCCAGCCGAGGAGGTCGAGTTTCGCGCGGGTCGGAAGGAAGGCGAAGCAGGCGTCGGCATGTTCCAGCCGGCCGTCGCGGATGAGACGGGCGGTCAGCTTGTCGCGCAGCGCATGGAGATGGAGCACGTCCGAGGCGGCATATTCGAGCTGCGCGGGCGAGAGCGTCTCGGCCGCCCAGTCGGAGGACTGCTGCTGCTTGGAGATGTCGACCTCGAGCATCTCCTTGAGATTGTCCTTGAGGCCGTGCCGGTCGGTATAGGTACGCGTCAGGCGCGAGGCGATCTTGGTGCAGAAGACCGGCGTGGTGGTGACGCCGAACGTGTGGAACAGGACCGCGATGTCGAAGCGGCCGTAATGGAAGATCTTCTGGCGCGCCGGATCGGCCAGCATGGCGACGAGGTTGGGCGCATCCTTCTGGCCGGCGGCGATGCGGATGACGTCGGCGGTGCCGTCGCCCGGTGAGAGCTGCACGACGCAGAGCCGGTCGCGGCGGGGGATGAGGCCGAGCGTCTCGGTGTCGATGGCGATGGCGCCGGTGTAGCGGGCCGCATCGGCCGCCGAAATGTCGCCTTCGTGATACCGGATTGCACTTGCCATGGAAAACCCCATCTAAACTGTCAGATCGTCCGCAGGCCTATAGCGCAAGTTTCCGGCCGGCGGTATCTCTTTATGACAGGCGAAAGGCCGGCTCCCGCCGGGAAAACCGATGAAAACACGCATGGCCCTCGTTCTCATGGCCGCTCTGCTCGCCGCTTCCGGCGCAGGCGCGCAGGTCTTCAAGGACCTGCCGGGCGTCGTGCCGACCGAGGAATACGAGCATCGCGACAAGCCGAAATGCGAGGCTTCGCTGGAACAGCGGGAACCCACGGATTCCGACTGGATGCCGCGCACCGTCTATACCTGCACGCAGAACGGCATCACCTCGCGCAGCACGCGCCTGCCGCTCTCGCGCGACCGCGCAATGCGCGGCCTCAACTGGTAGGATGCGAAAAGGGCCGCGGAGCAGGCGCCGCGGCCCTTTCGTTTTCCGCTTCTTCCGTCAGGCGCGCTTGATGACCTTGATGAGCACGAGCAGGATCACCGCGCCGATGGTGGCATGGATGATGGCGGCGACGATGCCGCTGCCGAGGCTGACGCCGAGCGCCGGGAAGAGGTAGCCGGCGATGAAGGCGCCGACGATGCCGACGACGATGTTGCCGACGAGGCCGAAGCCGAAGCCCGAGACGATGAGGCCGGCGAGCCAGCCCGCGATGGCGCCGACGATGAGGAAGACCAGAATGCTTTCGATGCCCATGTTATGCTCCCTTTGACAGTCCAATTCTGCCGATTGTGAATGTGGCAGCCGTAGCGGGGAAAGCAAGAGGCGATGAAACGCGCGGGGCTTTCAGAAAACCCGCATGCGCTGCGGCGTGCGCCCCGCCTCGATATCGAGAAGAAGGTAGATGGCGGCCAGCGTCGCGCTTGCAAGCAGGGTGGCGCCCAGTCCCAGAACAATCATTGCCTGTCCTCCTGACAACATCGTCAGTTCATGGGCTTTCCTACGCGCGCGGGCTTGCGCGTGGCTTACGCAACGTCAGGTCGCGCTAATTTTAGCAATGCCATAAGCAGGCCGTGAACTATTAACCTTCAGGCAAGGAATTAACCATAAACATTGCTCTACACGTCGGAATGGGAAATTCGCCATTTCTCACCCAGGCATGACGCCGAACCGCCGTACCGGAACCGAGCCGGTATTCGAGTTTCACCGAATTTGATCATGGATCGTCGGGCAGCGTGCCGTCTCGTGAGTACGGCCGGACCGGCCACTCTCCTCCATGCGAGAATTCCGTCGGTTGCCCCATCGGGCAGCCGGGCATCATTGGTTTGGGAGCAGATTGGTGCAGGATATGCCGGCAGAACAGGCTCGAACGGGACAGGCAGCCAGCCTGCGCGACCGTTTGCGCTTTGCCGGGGTGGAAGGCAGCCAGGGCGAGCTCCTGCGCCGCCACCGCCAGACGCTCGAACGGCATGTCGAAACGGCGCTTCGCGATCTCTTCCAGCGCTTCCAGACCTTTCCCGATGCCGCCCGCCATTTCCAGAGCGAGCGCCAGATCGACCGCCTGCACGACCTCCAGAGCTCCCATTGGAGCGTGCTGACCGACGCGCGGTTCGACGGGCTCTATGCCGAGCGGGTGAAGGTCCTTTCCGATAGCGAAAGCCAGATGGGTCTCGACCCGCGCTGGCGCATCGCCGGCCATTCGGTCGTCGTCGAGACGGTCGTCGCCGGCCTCATCGAGGAATACTGGCCGAAATCCATCCTGCCCGGCGCCGGCAAGGCCCGCCGCAAGGAGCTGACGGACCTCGTCTCCGCCTTCCTGCGCACTGCCATGGTCGATGCCGAGATCGGCGTCTCCCTGCGCTTCAACGAATTGCGCCATACCCATGCCCGCGCGCTCGCCGACCAGCGGCGCGAGGACCGCGCCGAGCTCGACCGCGTCTTCGGCGATACCGTCCGCAGCCTCTCGCAGCTCGATTTCTCGGCGCGCGTTTCCGGCGAGATGCCGGAGGCCTGGCGCGAGATGGCCGAGACGCTGAACGGCGCGCTCGACGAGATCCAGTCGCGCCTTGCCTCCGCCGCCGACCGCGCGGCCGAGACCGACGGCCTCGTCGGCACGCTCGCCTCCGGCGCCCATGCGCTTTCGGCCCGCTCGGCCGAGCAGTCGGCAAGCCTCATAGAGACCGCCAACGCCCTCGGCGCCATCGTCGAGCGCGTGCGCCGGACGCTCGGCGAAACGCGCAAGGCCCAGTCCGCCGCCGCATCCACGCGCGAATCCGTCGCCTTGAGCGGCGGCATCGTCGGCGAGGCGATGTCGGCCATGGCCGATATCGAGGCATCGGCGGAAAAGATCGGCCAGATCATCGGCGTGATCGACGAGATCGCCTTCCAGACCAATCTCCTGGCGCTCAATGCCGGCATCGAGGCCGCCCGCGCCGGCGACAGCGGCCGCGGCTTTGCGGTCGTCGCGCAGGAAGTGCGTGCGCTCGCCCAGCGTTCGGCCGATGCGGCCCGCGAGATCAAGCAGCTCGTCACCAGCACCAAGGGTCAGGTCGAGGCCGGCGTGGAGCATGTCCACCGCACGCAGGACGCGATCGGCAATATCGTGCGCCAGGTCGAGGGCATCGACGAGGCCATCACCGGCATTGCGCGCGACAGCGCCGCCGATGCCGAGGGGCTGGACGGCGTGACGGCCGAGATCGGCCGGACCGGGCGGTCGCTGGAGAGCGATGCCGCGGACGCCGGCCGCGTCGGCACGCTCGGGGGGGACCTTCATACCGTCATCCTCGAGCTCGGCCGCACCATCCGCGAGTTCCACGTTTCCGCGCAGCCCGGCGGGCGTGCCGTCCGTCCGGCGCCGGCCATGCCGCGCGCGGAGATCGACCTGCCGCAGGCGCAGTCCTCTTCCCTCGATTTCCTGGCGGCCCGCACCGCCGGCTTTGGAGGCTGAGATGACGGCGACACGGCCCCGGCACTGGTTTTCGACGGCGCGCAGCCGGCTTGCGGATGCAGGCCAGCCGCTCGCCACCCCGAAAGACGCAATCACGGTTTTGCACAGACGCAGACAAGGAACGCGCTAATGGCGAGCAAGAAAGCAGCCGCTCAGAAAAGTTTAAGCCTTGCCCCCGTTCTCGACCTCAACGAGGCCTCGGCGCTGCACACGCAGCTCATGGGCCTCAAGGGCAATCCGCTCGTCATCGACGCCTCGGCGGTCGAGCGGGTCGGTGCGCTCTGTGCCCAGGTCCTGATGGCCGGCGCCAAAAGCTGGGAGGAGCAGGGGCAGCCCTTCACCTTCGGCAAGGTTTCCGACCCTTTCATGAAGACAATGCAACTTATCGGCGTGAATATCGATCACTTGCTGGCACAGGAGGCTGGGCAATGAAGAAGAAAGTGCTGACCGTGGATGATTCCAGGACGATCCGGAACATGCTGCTGGTCACCCTCAACAATGCGGGCTTCGAAACCATCCAGGCCGAAGACGGTGTGGAAGGCCTCGAGGTCCTGGAGAACGCCAACCCGGATGTCATCGTCACCGACATCAACATGCCGCGCCTCGACGGCTTCGGCTTCATCGAGGGCGTGCGGCGCAACGAGAAGTACCGCGCGATCCCGATCCTTGTCCTGACGACGGAAAGCGACGCGGAGAAGAAGAACCGTGCCCGCCAGGCCGGCGCCACGGGCTGGATCGTCAAGCCCTTCGACCCGACCAAGCTGATCGATGCAATCGAGCGTGTAACAGCCTAATCCACAAGTCCAGGATCACTCCCGATGGATATGAACGAAATCAAAGAGATCTTCTTCCAGGAATGCGAGGAGCAGCTCGCCGAACTGGAATCCGGTCTCTTGAAGCTGAACGACGGGGATCGCGACCCGGAAACGGTCAATGCCGTGTTCCGTGCCGTCCATTCGATCAAGGGCGGCGCCGGCGCATTCGGCCTCGACGATCTCGTCTCCTTCGCCCATGTGTTCGAGACGACACTGGATTGCGTTCGATCCAACAAGCTGGAGCCGACCCAGGACGTCCTGAAGGTCATGCTGAAATCCGCCGACGTCTTGGCGGACCTGACCAATGCGGCGCGCGACGGCGGAAGCGTCGACGAGTCCCGCAGCCGCACCCTCATCCGCGAGCTGGAGGCCCTTGCCCATGGCGAGGCTCCCGCCGCTGCCGAGGCGCCGGCACCCAAGCCCGTGGCTGCAGCGCCCGCGCCGGTCGTCGAGAAGCCGCCGGTCAACGACGAGGGCTTCCAGCCCATCCCGTTCTCCTTCGGCGATTTCGACGATGAGCCGGCCGGTCACTACGTGCCGACCGTCCAGATCGACTTCAAGCCGAAGAAGGACCTCTACGCCAAGGGGAACGAAGCAGTCCTCCTGCTGCGCGACGTCTCCCGCCTCGGCGAGATGAGCGTCTACTGCGACATGGACGCCCTGCCGCCGCTCGACAAGATGAACCCGGAGGAAGCCTATTTCTCCTGGAAGCTCTCCGTCACCACCGAGAAGGGCGAGGACGGCGTGCGCTCCGTCTTCGAATTCGCCGAATGGGACTGCGACCTCGACATCCGCACGATCGAGGAAGACGTGGTCGGCGAGACGGCGGACGAGGAAGAGCCGCCGATGCAGCCGGTGCCGTTCGACCTTTCCATGCTCGATGAAGGTGCGTCTTCCGCCGCCGGAGAGGAGCAGGCTGCCGAGAACCCGGCCGCCGCCGCCGTTGCCGCCGCCGAAACGGCCAGCAAGGTCGCGCAGGTCGCAAGCCGCGCTGCCGAAAATGCCAAGGCTGCCGCCGCCAGCGCCGCGCAGGCGAGCCAGGCCGCTGCCGCAGGCCAGACGATCCGCGTCGATCTCGACCGCGTCGACCGCCTGATCAACCTCGTCGGCGAGCTCGTGATCAACCAGGCGATGCTCTCGCAGAGCGTCGTGGAGAACGACAACAACGGCACGTCCTCGATCAACATGGGCCTTGAGGAGCTGCAGCAGCTCACCCGCGAGATCCAGGATTCGGTGATGGCGATCCGCGCGCAGCCGGTCAAGCCCGTCTTCCAGCGCATGGCCCGCACCGTCCGCGAAATCGCCGACATCACCGGCAAGTCGGTCCGCCTCATCACGGAAGGCGAGAACACCGAAGTCGACAAGACCGTCATCGACAAGCTCGCCGAGCCGCTGACGCACATGATCCGCAATGCGGTCGACCACGGCCTCGAAATGCCGGAGAAGCGCGAAGCCCTCGGCAAGAACCCGGAAGGCACGGTGCGCCTGACGGCAAAGCACCGTTCCGGCCGCATCATCATTGAGCTTGCCGACGACGGCGCCGGCATCAACCGCGAGAAGGTGCGCCAGAAGGCCATCGACAACGACCTGATCGCGGCGGACGCGAACCTGTCGGACGAGGAAATCGACAACCTGATCTTCCACGCCGGCTTCTCCACCGCCGACAAGGTCTCCGACCTTTCCGGCCGCGGTGTGGGCATGGACGTCGTCAAGCGCTCCATCCAGGCGCTCGGCGGGCGCATCTCGATCTCCTCCAAGCCGGGGCAGGGCTCCGTCTTCACCATGAGCCTGCCGCTGACGCTCGCCGTCCTCGACGGCATGGTGGTCACGGTCGCCGGCCAGACGCTCGTCGTGCCGCTGACGGCCATCGTCGAGACGCTGCAGCCGGAAGCCTCGGCTATCCACTCCTTCGGCGCCTCGCAGCGGCTGATCTCGATCCGCAACTCCTTCTGCCCGCTGGTGGACGTCGGCCGGATCCTCAACTTCCGCGGCACGCAGGCCAATCCGGTCGACGGCGTGGCGCTGCTCGTCGAATCGGAAGGCGGCGGCCAGCGCGCCCTGATGGTCGATGCGATCCAGGGCCAGCGCCAGGTCGTCATCAAGAGCCTGGAGGCCAACTACACCCATGTTCCGGGCATCGCCGCCGCCACCATCCTCGGCGACGGGCGCGTGGCCCTCATCCTGGACGTCGATGCGGTGGTTGCCGCCTCGCGCGGCCAGTCCCTCCGGCAAGACATCTCGCTTGCTGCCACTGGTTGATCGCAAATGACGTACGCAGTGAAGAATCTGACCCAGGGACGCGAATTGATCGCCTTCAGGATTGGCGATCAGGAATTCTGCGTGAACATCATGTCGGTGCGGGAAATCCGTGGCTGGACGCCGGCGACGGCGATGCCGCACGCGCCGCCCTATGTCCTCGGCGTGATCAACCTGCGCGGCGCGGTCCTGCCGATCGTCGACCTGTCGCTGCGCCTCGGCATGAAGGCCGCCGAGCCGACCGTGCGCCACGTCATCATCGTCGCCCAGGTCGGCCCGAAGGTGGTGGGCCTCCTCGTCGATGCGGTCTCCGACATCCTGACCGTGACCGACGAGAACATCCAGCCGACGCCGGACATCGCCAATGAGGCGGAGAAGGCCTATGCCCGCGGCATCCTGGCGATCGAGGGGCGCATGATCTGCCTCATCGAACTCGACTCCCTCTTCCCGCATACGGAAAGCGAAGCCGCATGACCTATTCCCCGGCCATCGATACGAGACAGTCTCCGGACGAGTGCCTGGCGAGCGGCGAATACCCGCTGACGCGCCGCGACCTCTCCGAGATTGCGGCCATGATCTATGCGGATGCCGGCATCTATCTCAACGAGACGAAGGCCTCGCTCGTCTATTCGCGCCTGTCGAAGCACATCCGTGCGCTCGGCCTCAAGGGCTTCCGCGAATACTGCGCTCTCGTTTCCTCCCCCGCCGGCGCCGCCGCGCGCAAGGAAATGCTGTCGCACCTGACGACGAACTTCACGCGCTTCTTCCGCGAGAACCACCATTTCGACCATCTGCGCACCGAGGTGCTGCCGGACCTGCTCGCCCGTGCGCGCAGCGGCGGGCGCGTTCGCATCTGGTCGGCCGCCTGCTCGGACGGGCAGGAGCCCTATTCCATCGCGCTCACCGTGCTGTCGCTGATGCCGAACGTCGCGGATTACGACTTCCGCATCCTGGCGACCGACATCGACCCGAAGATCCTCGCCATCGCCCGGGCCGGGGCCTACGACGCGACCGCGCTGGAGACCGTCAACCCCGTCATGCGCAAGCAGTTCTTCCGCGAGACGGAGATCGCCGGCCGCCAGAAATGGCAGGTCGAGGACCGCGTGAAGCGCCTCATCACCTTCAACGAACTGAACCTGATGGCCCAATGGCCGTTCAAGGGCCCGTTCGACGTCATCTTCTGCCGCAACGTCGTCATCTATTTCGACGAGCCGACGCAGATGAAGATCTGGTCGCGCTTCGCCGGCATGCTCGGCGACAACGGCCACCTCTATATCGGCCATTCCGAGCGCGTCTCGGGCGAGGCGAAGAACCAGTTCGACAATATCGGCATCACCACCTACCGCTACACGGGCAAGCACAGGAGGGACGCATGATGGCACCAGCGCGCGTACTCGTCGTCGACGATTCGCCGACCATGCGCGGCCTGATCACGGCCGTGCTCAATGCCGATCCCGAGGTGAACGTCATCGGCCAGGCGGGCGATGCCATGGAAGCCCGCAACGCGATCAAGCAGCTCAATCCGGACGTCGTGACGCTGGATATCGAGATGCCGAACATGAACGGGCTCGAATTCCTCGACAAGATCATGAAGCTGCGGCCGATGCCCGTCATCATGGTCTCCACGCTCACCCATCGCGGCGCGGAAGCCTCGCTGATGGCGCTGGAGATCGGTGCCTTCGATTGCGTGGGCAAGCCGCAGCCGGGCGATGCCCGTCCCTTCGGCGACCTTGCCGAGAAGGTGAAGGCCGCCGCCCGCTCGCAGCGCCGCTTCCATGCCGAGCCGCCGCCGCTTGCGCCGGCGACCGCGAACGTCAACCCGGCGGACAGCTATCGCGCCGGCCGCAAGGTCGTCGCCATCGGCGCGTCCACGGGCGGCGTCGAGGCGCTGATCGCGGTGCTGCAGAAGTTTCCGATCAACTGCCCGCCGACGGTCATCACGCAGCACATGCCGCCGACCTTCACCAAGAGCTTCGCCGACCGCCTGAACCGGCTCTGCGCGCCCGTGGTGCAGGAGGCGACGGACGGTGCGCGGCTCGAGATCGGCAAGATCTATCTGGCGCCGGGCGGCGAACGCCACCTCCAGATCTCCAATCCGCATGCGCCGTGCTGCCGCCTGGTGGAGCGCGATCCGGTCAACGGCCACCGTCCCTCGGTCGACGTGCTGTTCGATTCGGTGGCCGAGCTTGCCGGCCGCAACGCCGTCGGCGTCATCCTCACCGGCATGGGCCGGGACGGGGCGAGCGGGCTTTTGAAAATGCGTCACGCAGGGGCGCGGACCATCGGTCAGAACGAAAAAACCTGCGTCGTATATGGAATGCCGAGAGTGGCTTTCGAGCTGGGCGCCGTCGAGCACCAGTTTCCGCTCTCCTCCATAGGGGAGGAAATCTTGAAGATCACTGCGGCCCGTAGAGAAGGGAGCGAATAATGTCTATCGCTGAAAAAATCAAAGTTCTTATCGTCGACGATCAGGTGACGAGCCGCCTGCTGCTGGGCGATGCCCTCCAGCAGCTCGGCTTCAAGCAGATCACGGCGGCCGGCGACGGCGCGCAGGGCATGGCCATCATGACCCAGCAGCCGCACCACCTCGTCATCTCGGACTTCAACATGCCGAAGATGGACGGCATCGAATTCCTGCAGGCGGTGCGGTCGAACCCCAACACCAAGAAGGCGGCCTTCATCATCCTGACCGCCCAAGGCGACCGTGCCCTGGTGCAGAAGGCCGCGGCGCTCGGCGCGAACAACGTTCTGGCCAAGCCGTTCACCATCGAGAAGATGAAGGCGGCCATCGAAGCCGTGTTCGGGGCATTGAAATGACATCAGAAGCCGGGGCGCGCCGCGTCCATGTCATTCAGGGCGAATACAAGGTCATCAACGACCCGACCGTGGTGCTCACCACGATCCTCGGTTCGTGCGTGGCCGCCTGCATGCGCGACCCGGTCATTGGCGTCGGTGGCATGAACCACTTCCTGCTGCCGGGCTCCGCGGAGGCCATGGCCTCGGGGGGCGACGCCACGCGCTACGGCGTGCACCTGATGGAGCTCCTGATCAACGGCCTGCTCAAGCAGGGCGCCCGGCGCGACCGGCTGGAGGCGAAGATCTTCGGCGGTGCCCGCACGATCGCGCGCTTTTCCAATGTCGGCGAGCAGAATGCAATGTTCGCCCGCCGGTTCCTGCTCGACGAAGGCATCCAGATCGTCGGCGAAAGCACGGGCGGAGAGCACGGGCGCAAGCTGGAATACTGGCCGTCGAGCGGCCGGGCCCGGCAATATGCGCTGACGGGCGTGGAGACGCAGAAGACGGTGGCGCTGGAACAGCGGCCGGCACCCGTCGTCAAGCCGGTCGAGAGCTCGATCGAATTCTTCTGAGCGGCTCGCCCCGCAAGGAAGCGGAAGTACGAAGTGTATTGCGTTGCCGGAAGCGACAGAGGGTCGGCCGGCTCGTACGGGCAAAGAGGGTAATCCATGCAAGCCGAGTATCTGAGCGCAGCGACCGCCATGGAGGAAGCCCTTCCGGATGTCCTGATGCGAATCGTGTCCGAACTGCACGATGTCGCCTACCTTATCGAACGCATCGAGCCGCAGCTTTCCGGCGTCAAAGGCGAGGCCGTCCTCGACCAGCAGGAACGCATGATGGTGCTGCAGGGCATCGACCTTGCCGTCCAGAAGACGCGGGGGCTTGCCGAGTTCATCGACACCATCACCGCCAGCATTCCCGAAAGCTGGCTCGTCGACGTCACCACGGCGTTGAACCTGGTGAAGCTTGCCGACATGCAGAAGGCGCTCGGCAACGGCCTGCGCCACGGCCATTCCCAGCCGATCTCCCGGGCCGCCGGCGACTTCGAGGAATTCTGACGGATTTTCCTGCAAGGCAGGCGATTGCGGCGGCGCCTTCGGGCGCCGTCTTTCGTTTCGGCCGCGCCTTTCTCCCGCGCGGCAACGAAATGCTCGCGCAAGTTTCACGATCTAGTCTCCATGCCGGATCAGTCAGATCCGCGTATTCCATGGGGCTGGCCGGCGCGTGCGGAAATGTGCCGGCTCCGTCTCACGAGATTGAAAATGCGTCTGATCGCGGCGGCATGTTGGGCCGTCGTCCAGGCGACTAGTCCGTGCGGGAACAGAATGAATCTGTTGGAACAGTTGACGAAAGTCTACAAGAACCTGGCTTCGCTGGGGCAGGCGAAACTCGCGATGCTGGCGGGCGCCGCCATCGTCTCGATCGGCCTTGTGCTTGCTGCCGGGATCATGGTGAACAAGCCCGCCTACGAGACCCTCTATGTCGGCCTGGAAAAGGCCGACCTCAACCAGATCAGCCTGGCGCTCGCCGAAGCCAATATCGACTTCAACACCGGAACGGACGGAACGAGCCTTGCGGTTCCCGTCGGCCAGACCGGCAAGGCGCGGCTCTATCTCGCCGAGCGCGGCCTGCCGAGCAGCGCCAATGCCGGCTACGAACTCTTCGACAAGGTCGGTTCCCTCGGTCTCACCTCCTTCATGCAGGAGGTGACGCGCGTTCGGGCCCTCGAAGGCGAGATCGCCCGCACCATCCAGCAGATCAACGGCATCGCTGCCGCCCGCGTCCATATCGTGATGCCGGAGCGCGGCAATTTCCGCAAGGCCGACCAGGTACCGACCGCCTCCGTCATGATCCGCGCGAGCGCGCAGGCCGGCCGCGAATCGGCCGCCGCCATCCGCCACCTCGTCGCCGCCTCCGTCCCGGGCCTCGAAGTGGACGGCGTGACGATCCTCGATTCGGCCGGCCAGCTCCTCGCTTCCGGCGACGATCCGGAGAACGGCCCGCTCAACCGCTCGCTGACGACCGTCCAGACGGTCCAGGGCGAGATCGAGCACAATATCGAGAAGGCGCTCGCACCCTTCCTCGGCATGGACAATTTCCGCGCCAGCGTCACCGCCGCGCTCAACACCGATTCCCAGCAGATCCAGGAAACCGTCTACGATCCGGAATCGCGCGTCGAGCGCTCGGTCCGCGTGACGAAGGAAACCCAGAAGTCCAGCCAGCAGGCCACGAACAAGGCCACCACCGTCGAGCAGAACATCCCGCAGGGCGGCCCGAAGGGCGACGGCAACGGCCCGCAGTCGAGCGACGAGGCGGACAAGAAGGAAGAGCAGACCAACTACGAGATCAACAGCAAGACCGTCGCGACGGTGCGCAACGGCTACGAGGTGGAGAAGCTCTCCGTCGCCGTCGTCGTCAACAGCGCCCGCATCGCCGCCATGGTGGGCGAGCCGGCGGACCAGGCGAAGATCGACGCCTACATCGCCAACATGCAGAAGATCGTCACCGCTGCGGCCGGCCTCAACACCGACCGCGGCGACGTGGTCACCATCACCGCCATGGAATTCCTCGACCACCAGCTCCTCGACGAAGCCGTGCCCGGCCCGAGCGTGATGGAAGTGCTGAAGCGCAACCTCGGCGGCATCATCAACGCACTCGCCTTCCTCGGCGTCGCCTTCCTGGTGGTCTGGTTCGGCCTTCGCCCGGCGGTCCGTTCGGTCACCGGCGCCGGTGCTGCGGCCAATGCGCTGGAAAGCGATGCGGCCGGCCTCGAACTGCCCGACTTCTCTCCGGCCGGCGGCATCGGCGGCCCGGGCGCCACGCTCATGGACGGCTTCGGCGCGGACTTCGGCTTCGACAGCACGGACGACCTGCTCAATGCCGGCGACGACGGCGACGGCAACTTCAACCGCCGCGTCAAGGAAGGTCCGGAACGGCGCCTCGGCCGCATGGTCGAGATCAGCGAGGAGCGCGCCGCCAAGATCCTGCGCAAATGGTCTGCCGAGCAGGAGGCCGCCTGAGGCCTCCCGACGGGAAAATGAAAGGGGCGCGGCCGGGAACGGCCGCGCCCTTCGCGTTCCGGCAATGTGCTCGAAGCGACATTTTGATTTCGCGCTGTCGCTTTTCGGCAACGCTTACGTGCCTCCAAAGCGCCATTTTCCGCGTGGCCGGAATCCGGACCGGCATGCACGCGCCCCTCTCGAAAAAAAGTTTGCGCCTCCTGCCGCCCTTGCCGTCGTTCGGGCGGGTTGTCGTCAAGGTGTAAAAAGGGCGGCGAGCCGAGGCCCGATTTTGTGAGCGGCGTCGAATATTGTATGGTTAACAATATTTTAAACGCCGAGTTCTTTGCCCGTTCGGCAGCACGCCGCAAAGCAAATCACTTGCACTCGCTCGACTCACAGAAGCCGGCAAAAGTAAATCCCGAGAAGATGGCGGTGGTTTTT
This sequence comes from Shinella sp. Sh6, assembly GCF_055392685.1. Classification (NCBI taxonomy): domain Bacteria; kingdom Pseudomonadati; phylum Pseudomonadota; class Alphaproteobacteria; order Hyphomicrobiales; family Rhizobiaceae; genus Shinella; species Shinella sp. Sh6. The sequence goes on from NZ_AP044005.1 coordinate 272,729, forward strand.
AGCGATGGCCGATGTACACTTTAGTCACTGATTCGCTTGGTGATTCTCGCCGATGCGGCCTGACCCGAAAGGGCATTCGGACGGTTCCGAACGCCTGTCGGAAGGGAGGCGGGGCATTGCCGTTCGAAATCGGAACAGGGGGCTATCATGGAAACGATCCGGTCGGATACCGCGGCCTGGGAATCCTATGGATTCTCCGCCGAGGCGGTTGAGCGTAAGAGTGCGCGTGAGCTTCTGGTTCAACATCTCGGACGCTGCGCGGATCACGCCGGCCTCTCCTCAGGTCTGAGGGCGCTGACCGATTATGTCAGCGCCTCCCATTATCTCCTCGTGCGGCATGACGCCGCGCCCGAAGCGGGCCTGGAGGCGGTGGTCGCCTCCGACTGGCCCTTCGACATGGTGCGCGGCATTGCCGGCGCGCTTCTCGCCAGCCAGTCGCGCACCAGCGAACTGGAAAAATGCCTGACCCTCCTGAAGCCCTGCTTCAGCCATCTCGACGAGACGGTCACGGCGCCCAAGGGCATCAGCCGGGAATATTGCGTCGTCGCCTTCCATGTCGGGCGGGTCCGCATGTCGCTGCTGCTCCTCTTCCCGGAGCATTTCATCCTCTCCCAGAGCAAGCTGCGCGACGTCGGCGTCATGACCGGCTATTTCGCCAGCGTCTGCTGCCAGGGCGCCATCCTCCGGCAGGACCGGGAGATGGAACTGACCGATCGCGAGGTCGAGTGCCTATACTGGATCGCGGAAGGCAAGACGAGCGACGAGATCGCCGTCATCCTCGGCATCTCGCGCAACACCATCAACAACTACATCACCAGCGTGATGCGCAAGACCGCGACCAAGACGCGGTCCGAGGCGATCGCCTGGGCCGTCCGCAACAGCCTGGTGTGAGGAGGACAGCCATGGACATCCAGCTTTCCGCCCCCGGTGCCATGGAGACGGAAATCCGGCTCGCACGCCCGCAGAAGGCGGCGCGCGCTTCCGATTTCGTCTCGCGCCTCCAGGTGATGCAGACGATCCTCGGCGCCGAGCACTTCGCCGTGCTCCGCCTCAGCGGCCACGGCCTGCCCTCGGCGCGCAAGCTCACGCTCTCGCTGCACAACTGGGCCCACGAGGTCGACGTCAACGCGCGCGCGCTGATGGAGGCCTACGGCCCGGCGATGCTCGCCCATCTCGAAGCGTCCATGCTGCCGCTCCTCTGGGAAGGGGCGGGCGAGAACCAGTTCGCCGAATCGGGCGCCGAACCCTTCACCGCGCGCCTGCCCGCGCGGCTCCTGCCCTGGTCGGGCATGGCCTTTCCCGTCCGCCTCGGCGCGCACGGCAACGGCTATGTCGTCTTCCTCGGCACCTTCATCGCGCCGTCCAGCGACCTCATCGTCGACATGCACATGAAGAGCTGCCAGCTCCTCATCGACATGCTGGCGGGCGAGGAGAAGAAGCTGACGCCGGCCGAAGCCCTCAGCGAGCGCGAGATCGCCTGCCTGCAGATGGCCGGCGACGGCTGCATCTCCGAGGCGATCGCCGAGAAGATGGGGCTCTCCGTCCACACGGTGAACGCCTATCTCGGCACGGCGACGACCAAGCTCGACGCGGTCAACCGCATCCAGGCCATCGCGAAGGCCATCCGGCTCGGATATATCACCTGACGGGATAGGCCGGCTTACCAGCCGCGGCCGCTCACGTCTCCTTCGTCATCCCCGGCCCTGAGCCGAGGATGACCTTTGGGTGTGCACGGACCGCTCAATGCATCGACGCCGGATCGCCCTTCACGTAGCGCGCTTCCGCAAGGCTCTTGCGCAGGAAGGCGGTGTTGTCGTCCGGGTCGGCGGCCGGGTCGCTGAAGGCCACATGGGTCACTTCCACGCCGGCCTTGTCCTTCTGCAGGAGGAGTTTCGCATAGACCGTCACGCCCTGCGGGCGCAGTTCCATGTCGAGCGTCACTTCCGGTTCCGTGTCCCAATCGAGGCGATAGTCGCCGCCGGCACCGAAATTGACGGTGCCGGGCAGGAAATAGAGTTCGGCGGCCGATGAGACGAGGTCGGCCAGGTTACCGTAGCACTCGAAACGCAACAGCGAGACGAGATCGGCGGCATCGAGCAGTCTCAGCTCAGTCGCGACCGGGCAGATTGCTTCGGCGACAATCTTCTCTCGCTCGGCGGAATAGGTGCATTTTCTCATCGGATCTCGTTTACCCGTCTGGTCTGGGGCGATGCTGCGTAAACCCGGTGAATCAGCTCCGCCACGGCCTTGTAGAACACCGGCGGAATGACACTATCCACCGAGACTTGCGCAAACATTGAGCGGGCAAGCGGCGGATCCTCGAAGACGGGGATTCCGTTTTCCTCCGCGATCTCGCGGATTCGAAGCGCGATGAGGTCCTGGCCCTTGGCGACGACCATCGGCGCATCGCCTTCCTCGCGCACATAGCGCAGCGCGACGGCGAAGTGGGTCGGGTTGGCGATGACGAGCGTTGCGCGCGGCACGTCCGCCATCATGCGGCGGCGGATGCGGTCGCGCTGGATGGAGCGCATGCGGGCCTTGACGATCGGGTCGCCCTGGGCCTGCTTCATTTCCTCCTTCACCTCCTGCTTCGTCATCATCAGTTCGGTGAACCAGTGATGGCGCGTCCAGGCGAAGTCGATGCCGGCGATGAGGGCGGTGGCGAAGAGGATGATGATGAGGACTTTGTTGATGTCCGAGCTCATCATGTAGATGAGCGTCGCAGGCTCGGAGAACATGGTGTCGAGCGAGGCGAAGTAGTTGCCGCGCATGGCGAGCGCCACGACCAGCGATACCAGGAGGATCTTGATCAGCGACTTGCCGAATTCCACGAGGCCCTGCTTGCCGAAGAGGCGCCCGAGGCCCTTGATCGGGTTGAGCCGGCCGACCTGCGGGCGCACGCGCTCCATCACCGGGCTCGGCAGGTTCTGGAAGACGGAGGAGGCGATGCCGAAGACCATCATCATGGCGAGGATCGGCAGCAGCATGGCGCCGGCCTCCCAGCCGAGATGGCGGAAGATGGCGATGACGTCGGTGCCGGTCTTCAGGTTCCAGGCCTCCGGCTGCTCGAAGAAATCGCGCAGCGTCTCGTTCATCCGCGCAATGCCGCCCGGCATGAAGAAGACGAGGAAGAGGTAGATCGCCAGCGTCGAGGCGAAGATCGTGACTTCGCGCGAGAAGGGGGTGTTGCCCTTCTCCATCGCCTCGCGGATCTTCTTCTCGGTCGGAAGCTCTGTTTTGCTTTCCTTGTCGTCGTCGTCCGCCACGGTGCGCTCCGGCTGGAATTGTGCCTGCCGCAAAAGCAAGCGGCCCGAACCCCCTTGAGGAGATTCGGGCCGGAAATACGCTCCGCCTGCGGCCTCACCGTGTCAAGGCGGATCAGGCGGCCTGCTGGGCTTCGTCCTTTTCCTTCAACTGGATTTGTCCGGCCGCGGCAAGGCGGATGGCTTCCTGCGTGATCGAGCGGCGGGCGATCGCGACCTCGCGCGGGTTGACCTGGTCGCCGGCGGCAAGGTCCGATTCGATCATGCGGCGCTGGCGCGCACCGATCGAGGAGAGGACCGCTTCGCGCAGTTCCATCGAGGCGCCGCGCAGGGCCGCCGTGATGATGTCGCCGGAGACGTCGTTGAACAGCGACACGCGGCTTCTCTGCGGCATGTAGAGCACGTCCTCGAAGAGGAAGATCTTCGGGCGGACCTTCTTGACCGATTCGGTCGAGACCGTTTCGAGCGAGGCCAGCATCTCGTCGACCTGCGACTTCTCCAGCTCGTTCATGAGGTCGGCGACCTTGTTGGAGCCCATCGAATTGCGCTCCGCATCCAGCGCGTTGATCATCTCGATGACGCGCGCCTCGACGATGGCGGTGGCCTTCGGGCTCGCATCCTTGAGGTTGACGGTACGGTTGATGATGTCGGCGCGGTGGTCCTCCGGAATCTCCAGCAGCACCTTGGCGCCGAAGGAGGAGGGCATCATGGACAGGATATAGGCGATGGTCTGGGGATGCTCGTTGAGCATGAACTTCGCTACGAAGACCGGGTCGGCGTCCTGCAGGCGGTCCCAGATCGTCGTCTCGAAGGCCTGGAAGGCGGCGCGGCGGCCGAGCAGGCCGTCCACCTCGTCCGGCGTCAGGCCCTCTTCGAGGATGCCTTCCATCATCTTGGCGTTGTCCATCAGGCCCGCGCCCTCGGTGAAGAGGTCCTCGAACTCGTTGACGAGGTCGATCAGTTCGTGCGGGGGAATGGCGCGCAGGTTCTGCGCAGCGGCGATGATCGCCTGGAGCTCGCTCTGCGTGAAATACTTCAGCAGCTTGCCGGCGACCCCCTTGCCCATGGCGAGAAGGACGGCTGCTGCCTTCTCAACCGGCGAAAGCGGTGTTCCGACCGCCGTCGAGGTGCCGAAATTTTCGAAATCCATCATGGATCATCCTCCTGAACCCTCGACCGGGTGTCAGACCTTGCGTGTACTCTTCACTTCGATGAGCTTGACACCGAAACGGGTGTCGTCGTTTTCGAGAACCGTGATCTCGCCGCGGCCGATCACCCGGCCGTTGACCATGACCTCGACCGGCTCGCCGATGCGGCGGTCGAGCGCGATGGTGGCGCCCTCGCTGAGGTTCATAAGGCTGGAGACCTGCATCTGCGAGGATCCCAGAACGATCTGCAGATCGATCGGGATGTCCATGATGAGGTCCATGTTGGATTCCATGGCGCTGCCCGGGCGCGGCGCTTCGCCGGGCTCGGCGGAGAAGTCGTTGCCGGCGCCGAAGTCGCCGCCGCCGAAATCCGAGCCGCCGAAGCTGGTGTCGCCGCCGAAGTCGGAGGTGGCGGCCGCGCCGCCGAAATCCGTTCCGCCGAAGTCCGAACCGCCGAAATCGCCGCCGAACGCGGCAAGCGGGTCGTTTTCGGCCGCTTCCGTTCCGCCGGCGTCGAGCGTGCCGCTGGCATCCTTCTGAAGAACGCCGCGCAGGTCGTCGATCGCCTGCTCCAGTTCCTGGTCGCCCGCGTTGATGGAAGACATGATGTCGTCAGCGATGGGTGTTTTCTTCGGTGCCATAAGACCACTATTCCATTCGAAACTTGCCTGAGGCTCGCCGCCTCGTACGCGTCATGCGTAAACTATCCGATGATGTGCTGGAGAAGCTCTTCTTCCGAACCGTAGGTGTCCTTGACGCGGACCGTGTAGCGGGCGCCGGACCGGCCGAATTCGCAGACATAGAGCTTGCGCCCGTTGGCGTTGACCTCCACGCGCACGTCCGCGGCCTCGTTGAACGGGATGATGTCGCCGGCCTGGAGGCGGCTGACGGTGTCGAGCGTCTGGGATTCGAGACGGATGCGCGCTTCCAGCGTCACCTTCGAGCGGCGGACCTGCTCGCCGAGCTGTTCGCTCCATTCCGCGCGGGTCTTCGGCGCGTTCGCCGGCTTCGGCGCCGTGATGGCCGATTTGAGGAGCACCCCTTGCGGAATGACGACGTGGAAGGTCGAGAGCACCGGCCCGATGCCGACGGCCATGTTGATCATGGCGGCGAACGGATCCTCGATGCCATCCTCGGGGGGCTTGCGCGTTTCGGCGTTGTGCGCCGGGCCGAGCAGCGGCTCGAAGCCGTTTCCGCCGCCCACCGCCGTCGTCAGCACGCTCGAGACGCGGTCGAACATCATGGCGGCGACGTCGAGCTCGATCTTGGAGAGCGGGCGCGGCTCGGGGTCCTCGATGGAATCGCTGACCGCGCCCAGCATGTTCTCGACGAGCGTGATGACCATCGGGCTGTCGCAGATGAGCGTGAAGTGATCGCACCAGTCGCGCAGCGACGCATCGCAGAAGGCCATGGCGCCGCCGAGGCCCTCGGTCAGTTCGCCGTGGCGGCCCGTGGTGAAGCCGGCATAGGAAACCGCGACCTCGAAGCCGAGCTCGCTTTCCAGCATGTCGGGCAGGAATTCGGAGAAGACCTCGCCGAGGCTGGCGCAGAGCCTTGATATGGTCGCCTGGTCGCCGAGCTTGCCGGTGAGGCGGGCGAGGATCTCGGGGTCCATGGCGGGAAGGGAGGTCACGCTTGCTGCATTCATCTCTTAGGCCGCCTTCGAATCGCCGCCGCCGCCCGGATTCATCATCTCCTGCTCCACCGCGTCGATCGACGGGCGTTCGTAGGAGGAGATGGTCTTGCGGCCGTATTCCAGCGCCACCTGCGGCACCGAGCCGTTCATGTAGGCCAGCAGCGTCTGCTTGACGATGACGTAGAGGCGGTTCTGCTTCTCGCGGACGATCTTGATGTTGCTGGTGATCGGCGCGACCACCGAATAGGACAGGAAGATGCCGAGCATGGTGCCGACGAGTGCCGAACCGATGAGGCCGCCGAGCACTTCCGGCGAATCGTTGATATGGCTCATGGCCTTGATGACGCCGAGGACGGCCGCGATGATGCCGATGGCCGGGAAGGCGTCGCCCATCGTCGTCATCGACTGGTAGACCTTCATCTTGTCGCGCGTGATCGTCTGGATCTCCTCGTCCATCAGCGCCTCGATCTCGTGGGAGCGGGCATTGCCGATGATGATGAGGCGGACATAGTCGCAGATGAAGGCGGTGAGGTCCTTGTTGGCCAGAACGGTCGGGGCGGACTGGAAGATCGGGGACTCGTCCGGATTGTCGATATGCGCCTCGATCTCGTTGCGCGACTTGGTGCGCAGGTCCCGCATCAGGCTGTAGAGCACGCCGAGCGTATCGAGATAGTCGCGCTCCTTCGGCACCTTATGCTTGAAGGCCTCGCCGAGCGCCTTGCCGGTGTCCTTGATCACCTTCATCGTGTTCGCCACGATATAGCCGCCGACCCCGGCGCCGCCGATGATCATGAGTTCGAATGGCTGGACCAGCAGGCTGACATGCCCGCCCATGGCCATGAAGCCGCCCAAGACGCAGCCGATGGTGACGATGAGGCCGATAATGATGTTCATGAGCGCAGGTGTCCCGACACAATTCTGACCCTTCCGGAGATACGGTTCCAGCCTTGCGTGAAGCTGTACCTAACGGCGGGTTTATCGATCAGGTTCGCACAAGCAAAAGCCTTGAAGATCATGGTTCAAAACGGGCCTTCGCGCCCATTCGATCCTGATCGGCGGACCATCGTGACGACCACCTATACGAGCTACAAGCTGATTACCTCCGACCTGCAGACGTCGCTGAAGCGCGTCTCGGAGCAGCCCGACGTCAAGCGCGAGACGGAATATTACCTCGCCAACATCGGCAATGTGAAATCGATCGACGACTTCTTCGCCGACAGCCGGCTTTATAACTATGTGATGAAGGCGCACGGGCTGGAGGACATGGCCTATGCCAAGGCCTTCATGCGCAAGGTGCTGACCGAGGGTGTCGACGACAAGGACGCCTTCGCCAACCAGCTCACCGACACGCGCTACAAGGAGCTGGCCGAATCGCTGAACTTCGCCCGCGACGGCGCGGCGGCCACCTCCTTCGACAAGGCCCAGAAGGGTATCGTCGACAAATACACCCGCCAGACGCTGGAAGTCAGCGCCGGCGAGGACAATACCGGCGTCCGCCTCGCGCTTTATTTCGAGCGCATGGCTTCCTCCATCACCTCGGGCTATTCCATCATCGCCGACGATGCGCTGGCGCAGGTCGTGCGCACTGCCTTCCAGCTTCCCGACGAGTTCGCGGCGACCGACATCGACCGGCAGGCGGCCTATTACGAGGACGTCCTGAACCTCGACGACTTCAAGGACCCCGCCAAGGTCGGCAAGTTCCTCGAGCGCTTCACCGCGATGTGGGAACTCGACAATCCCGAGGGCGGCACCGATCCGCTGGCGGCCTTCCAGTCTTCCAGCCTCACCGGCATTTCGACGGACCTCCTCATTTCCATCAACAACCTGAAACTTGGAGGCCGCTGAGATGCAGACCGGGCTTTACGTATCGCTTTCGTCCCAGCTTGCGCTCGAGCGCCGCATGGCCACGCTCGCCGACAACGTCGCCAACTCCACGACGGTCGGCTTCCGCGCCACCGAGGTCAAGTTCAACCAGGTCGTCAGCGACCAGAAGACGGCCGACGTCGCCTTCGTCTCCGAGGGCAAGGAATTCCTGTCGGGCCGCAGCGGCGGCATCACCGAGACGGGCGGCCCGCTCGACTTCGCGATCAAGGGCGATGCCTGGTTCCAGGTCGAAACGCCCTCCGGCCCGACGCTCACCCGCGACGGCCGCTTCACGCTGACGGACGCCGGCGAACTGGTGACGCTGAACGGCTATCCCGTTCTCGATGCCGGCGGCGGGCCGATCCAGATCGACGCGACGGCAGGCCCCATCACCCTCAGCGCCGACGGGCAGCTCAACCAAGCCGGCCGGCCGGTGACCTCGCTCGGCATCTTCCAGGCCGACCTTTCCGGCGGCTTCGTGCGCGCCGGCAACAGCGGCATCATCACGACCATCCCGCCCGAACCCATCGTCGACCGCGTCGATGCCGGCGTGGTGCAGGGCTATGTGGAGGAATCCAACGTCAACGCCATCGGCGAGATGACGCAGCTCATCCAGGTCACGCGCGCTTTCGAGAGCGTCGCCTCCCTCATCCGCGACAGTGAGGATTCCATGAAGGACGCCATGAACACCCTCGGCGGCAGCCGGTAAGCGCCGATGACGCGGGCAGAACGCACGACGGCCGGCACGGCGCGCAATCCCGAAGGCGGGCGCATGCTCAATGCGCTGGCCGGGCTGGTGCGGCGCTATTCCTCGCCGGAATTCTCGGTCGCCCACGGCGGCCACGTCCAGACCATCGCGGCGGGCAACTACACGGTGAGCGGCCTGTCGCGCCATGTGCGGCTCGGCGAGTTCGTCGCGCACAAGAGCGCCACGGGCATCCATCTCGGCGAGGTCGTCCGCGTCGAGCCGGATTCGGTCGTCGTCTGCCCCATCGAGCCGGGCGAGCCGATCGGCATCCACGACACGGTCATCCGCAAGGGCGCCTTCCGCGTCGCGCCGGCCGCCTCCTGGTGCGGCCGCACGATCAACGCGCTCGGCGAGCCCATCGACGGGCTCGGCCCGCTCGTGCAGGGGGACGTGCGCCGCTCCATCTCCAATTCCGCCCCGCCGTCCATGACGCGCCGGCGCGTGGAGACCGGCTTCAACACCGGCGTCCGCGCCATCGACCTCTTCGCCCCGCTGTGCCTCGGCCAGCGCCTCGGCATCTTCGCCGGCTCCGGCGTCGGCAAGTCGACGCTGCTGTCGATGCTGGCAAGGGCGGATGCCTTCGACAAGGTGGTGATCGCGCTGGTCGGCGAACGCGGCCGTGAAGTGCGCGAGTTCATCGAGGACACGCTCGGCGACAACCTCGCCAAGTCCGTCGCGGTCGTGGCGACCAGCGACGAGAGCCCGATGCTGCGCAAGATGGCGCCGCTGACGGCGGTGACCATCGCCGAGCATTACCGCGACCAGGGCGACAACGTCCTTCTGATCATCGACAGCGTGACGCGCTTTGCCCACGCCATCCGCGAGGTGGCGACGGCCTCCGGCGAGCCGCCGATCGCGCGCGGCTATCCCGCCTCCGTCTTCACCGAGCTGCCGCGCCTTCTCGAGCGCGCCGGCCCGGGTGCGGAAGGCACCGGCACGATCACGGCGATCATCTCGATCCTCGTCGACGGCGACAACCACAACGACCCGATCGCCGACTCCACGCGCGGCATCCTCGACGGCCATATCGTCATGGAGCGCTCGCTGGCCGAGGAGGGACGCTATCCACCGATCAACCCGCTCGCCTCGATCTCGCGTCTTGCCCGCAAGGCCTGGACGCCGGACCAGGAAAAGCTGGTGGCGCGGCTGAAGGCGCTCATCCACCGCTTCGAGGAAACGCGGGACCTGCGGCTCATCGGCGGCTATCGCCCCGGCGGCGATCCCGACCTCGACATGGCGATCAAGCAGGTGCCGATCATCTACGAGGTCCTCAAGCAGACGCCGGGCGAGCCCCCGGCAGGCGACGCCTTCTCGGATCTCGCCATGGCGCTGAAGAATGCGGCCGGGCAGGGCGCCGCACCGGCAAACCGGAGGGGTTGACAGTGACGGATTTCGACGCGGACGAGAAGATCCAGCCGATCAGGCGGACGGAGCGCACGCGCTACAGCACCAGCGACAAGGTCACCGTGGGCGCCGGCGTGCTGCTCGCCGCGGGCGCGGCCTTCTTCCCCTGGTATGTCTTCCTCAATCCGGGCAAGTTCTCCGTGCCCGCGCTCTGGCAGGGCAGGACCCGCGACCTGCCGGAGACGGCGCCGCGCGAGGTGATGAGCGTTTCGCCGATGGCGATGATCGACAACGACAAGGACCCGCCGCTCGAAAGCGTCGATCCCGTCGCGACCGCCACCACGCCCGGCCTCGGCAAGGAATCGAAGCTCGGCGCCCCGCTGGAAACCGGCCTCGACCAGCCGCTGCCGGTCAGCGACGGCTTCCGCCTGATGCATGTGGCGAACGGACGGGCGCTGATCGAGGATGCCCGCGGCATGTATATCGTGCGCGTCGGCTCCATCCTGCCCGACAACAGCCGCCTTGCGACGCTCGAGCAGCGCGACGGCGCCTGGGTCATCGTCACCTCGAACGGCGACGTCATCAAGCGCAACTGACGGCGGGCGGGGATCCCCCCCCCCCCGCGCCGATTCTGCCGCCCGCCATGTGCGAACTGGCGGGCCTTTGCGCGCCGCGCACAGGGGCGCACACTTTATTCCCCCGCAAATTCAGCGTGTTGCCGGGAAACGGCCGGACAGCAAGTCTGACGCAAGATTGGCTCCGTAGGTTCGCCATGAACAAGGATGGAGCTTGTCATGCAACCGATACAACTGTTTGAACTGGCATCGAAGCAGGCCGAATGGCTCTCAGTCCGCCAGAGCGTGGTTGCAGGCAACATCGCCAACGCCAATACCCCCGGGTTCAAGGCGAAGGACGTGACCCCCTTCCAGTCGGTGCTCGAAACCACGGGCATCCGCATGGCGGCGACGCAGCCCGGCCACTTCACCGAAACCGAAATGGCAAGCCGCGTCATCGAGACCAAGCCCACCGAGGAGATCGGCGTGCAGGAGTCCGGCAATACTGTCGGCCTTGCCGAGGAGCTCATGAAGGAAGGCCAGGTCAAGCGTGAGTTCGAGTTGAATGCCGGCCTCGTAAAGGCCTTTCATCGCATGATGCTGATGACAGTCAGAAGGTAAAAAATGGATCCGCTTGTAGCTTCAATGAAAGTCGCGGCCTCGGGACTTGAGGCGCAGTCCACCCGCATTCGCATCGTTTCGGAAAACCTGGCGAATGCCCGCTCCACCGGCGACACGCCCGGCGCGGACCCCTTCCGCCGCAAGACCGTGACCTTCTCGGCCGAGCTCGACCGCGCCACCAACGCTTCGCTCGTCGAAGTGTCCAAGCTCGGCGTCGACGAGACCGACTTCCAGACGGAATACGATCCGGGCAACCCCGCCGCGGACGAGAAGGGCTTCGTGAAGGTCCCTAACGTCAACATGCTGGTCGAGATGGCCGACATGCGCGAGGCCAACCGCTCCTATGAAGCAAACTTGCAGAGCATCAAGCAGTCGCGCGACCTCATCAGCGCGACCATCGACCTTCTGAGGGCCTCGCAATGATCGAGAGTGTAAAGGGCCTCAACGGCCTTCTTCCGAGCAGCGCTCTTTCGGGCGTCGAAACCGGCGTATCCAATTCCGTCACCGCCGCTGCCGCGCAGGGCGCGCCCCAGACGAGCTTCGCCCAGGTGATGACCGACATGGCCAGCGAGATGGTCGGCACGCTGAAGGCGGGCGAGACCAAATCCTTCGAAGCCATCCAGGGCAAGGCGTCGACCCGCGAAGTCGTCGATGCCGTCATGAATGCCGAGCAGACGCTGCAGACCGCCATCGCCATCCGCGACAAGGTCGTCACCGCCTATCTCGAAATCGCCAGAATGCAGATCTGAGGACCGGACATGAAAGCCCTTGCCATTGCCGCGACCGGCATGAACGCCCAGCAGACCAACCTTGAAGTCATCGCGAACAACATCGCGAACATCAACACCACCGGCTTCAAGCGCGCCCGCGCGGAGTTCTCCGACCTTCTCTACCAGACGGAGCGGGCCGCCGGCGTTCCCAACCGCGCCAACCAGGCTGTCGTGCCGGAAGGCGCGATCATCGGCCTCGGCGTCAAGACCGCGGCCGTGCGCAACCTGCATCTCCAGGGCGGGCTCGTCTCCACCGGCAACTCCTTCGACCTCGCGCTGATCGGTCGCGGCTGGTTCCAGATCGAGGCGGCGGACGGCTCCACGCTCTATACCCGCGCCGGCGCCTTCAACACCAATGCCGAAGGCCAGCTCGTCACCCTCGACGGCTATACCGTCGTGCCCGGCATCACCGTGCCGGAGGACGCGACGGAAGTGACCGTCAGCAAGTCGGGCCAGGTCTTCGCCACCGTGGCGGGCGAGCAGCAGGAACTCGGCCAGATCACGCTTGCCAACTTCGTCAACGAGGCAGGCCTCGAGCCGCTCGGCGAGAACCTCTACCGCGAGACGGCGGCCTCGGGTCCCGCCAATGTCGGCGCGCCGGACGAGGCGGGCTTCGCCTATATCCAGCAGAACTATCTCGAAGCCTCCAACGTCGACCCGGTCAAGGAAATCACCGACCTGATCTCGGCTCAGCGCGCCTACGAGATGAACTCCAAGATCATCCAGGCGGCCGACGAAATGGCGGCGGTGGTCAGCAAGAACCTGAGATAGCAACCGGACACGCGGGGAACATGATGTTTCGCCTGACAGCAGCTCTTCGTACGGGAAGAATCCTTCCGGCCCTGCGGCGCGCGGCCTTTGTCGCGCCCGCCGCGCTCGTCGGTCTTTGCGTGGCCGGGGCGGCGCTTGCCGACGCGCACACCGCCGTCGTGCCGAAGCGCATCATCTATCCCGGCGAGGAGCTGGATGCCGGCCAGCTCGAAGAGGTCGAGGTGACCAACCCGAACATCGTCAAGGGCTATGCCGAGACCATCGCCGACGTCAGCGGCCTCGTGACCAAGCGCACGCTGCTGCCCGGCCGCGTCATCCTCACTTCGGCGCTGCGCGAGCCCTTCGCCGTTTCCCGCGGCACCACCGTCCAGCTCGTCTTCGACAACGGCTCGCTCGTCCTGCGCGCCGCCGGAACGCCGCTGGCCGATGCCGCGGTCGGCGATCTCATCAAGGTCCGCAACAAGGATTCGGGCGTGATCGTCTCCGGCACGGTCATGGACGACGGAACCGTGCATGTGGTGGTGAAATGATTCAATCCTTCTTCCGCCGCGCCCTTGCCGCCATCGCCTGCCTCATGCTGGCAGCAGGTCCGGCGCTTCCCGCCGCCCGCATCAAGGATGTCGCCTCGCTCCAGTCGGGCCGCGACAACCAGCTCATCGGCTACGGCCTCGTCGTCGGCCTCCAGGGCACCGGCGACAGCATGCGCTCCTCGCCCTTCACCGAACAGTCCATGCGCGCGATGCTGCAGAACCTCGGCATCTCGATGGTCGGCACGCAGACCCGCGCCAAGAACATCGCGGCCGTGCTCGTCACGGCCAACCTGCCGCCCTTCGCAAGCCCCGGCAGCCGCATCGACGTGACGGTCGGCTCGCTTGGCGACGCCACCTCGCTGCGCGGCGGCACACTCGTCATGACCTCGCTTTCCGGCGCCGACGGCCAGATCTACGCCGTCGCGCAGGGCTCCATCGTCGTCACCGGCGTCAGCGCCAACGGCGATGCGGCGACCGTCCAGCAGGGCGTGACGACCGCCGGTCGCGTGCCGAACGGCGCGATCATCGAGCGCGAGTTGCCCTCGCGCTTCAAGGACGCCGCCGATCTCGTGCTGCAGCTCCGCAACCCCGACTTCTCGACCTCGGTCGGCATGGCCGACGCAATCAACCGCTATGCGGCCGCGCAATACGGCGCGCCGATCGCCGAATCGCGCGATTCGCAGTCCGTCTATGTCGCAAAGCCGAAGATGGCGGACCTTTCCCGCCTGATGGCCGATATCGAGAACCTCGTGATCGAGACGGACGCGCCCGCGCGCGTTGTCGTCAACGAGCGCACCGGCACCATCGTCATCGGCCAGGACGTGCGCATCTCGCCGGTCGCCGTCAGCTACGGCTCGCTCACCGTGCAGGTCAACGAAATGCCCGAAGTGGTGCAGCCCGAACCCTTCTCCAAGGGTGTGACGGCCGTCCAGCCGCGCACGGATATCCTCGTCCAGCAGGACGGCGGCAACGTCGCCATGCTCGACGGGTCCAGCCTGCGCTCGCTCGTCTCGGGTCTCAACAGCATCGGCGTCAAGCCGGATGGCATCATCTCCATCCTGCAAAGCATCAAGACGGCCGGCGCTCTCCAGGCGGAACTGGTGCTGCAATGAACAAAGGCATGACGCTTCCCGCCCTCGCACGCAAGCTGGCGCTTCCTCTTGCCGGTTTCGTGATGCTCGCCATCCCCGGCGCCTTCGCCGAGGAACGGCCGGTCATCACGACCACCAAGGCGAGCGCCGACGAGATCCGCGAGTTCTGCACCAATATCGCGGACGCCGCGCGCGACCAGCGCTACCTGCTCCAGAAGCAGGAACTGGAGAACCTGCAGAAGGACGTCGACGAACGCATCAAGACGCTCGAGGCCCGGCGCGCCGAATACGAGGACTGGCTGAAGCGCCGCAACGATTTCCTGAAGTCGGCGGAAGCCGGCCTCGTCGAGATCTACAAGAAGATGAAGCCGGATGCCGCCGCCGCCCAGCTTGCGGCGCTCGATCCGGAAATCGCATCGGCCATCGTCATGAAGCTGGCGCCGCGCCAGTCGAGCACGATCCTCGGGGAAATGCCCGCCGACAAGGCCGCCGTGCTCACCCGCATCATTGCCTCGGCGAGCGATCCGAACACGTCAAAGGACCCGTCATGAAGAAGACCGCCTCCGCACTTGCCGTCGCGCTGGCCTTGTCGGGCTGCACCAGCCAGGCCGTGAACGAGATCGGCAAGGCGCCGTCGATGAGCCCCATTGGCAGCGGGCTGAACTATGCCGAGACGCCGCAGATGGCAATGTATCCCAAGCAGCCGCGCACGGCCGTCTCGGGCTATTCCATCTGGCGCGACCAGCAGTCGGCGCTCTTCAAGGATTCGCGCGCCTTCAAGATCGGCGACATCCTGACCGTCAACATCCGCGTCAACGACAAGGCGAGCTTCGACAACAAGACCGACCGCTCGCGTACCAACAAGAGCGGCATGAACATCGGCTTCGGCGGTTCCGGCAACAATTTCGACGTCGATACCAAGGCCGACCTTTCCTTCGGCTCCTCGACCAGCACCAAGGGCGATGGCACGACGGAGCGCTCGGAGAAGCTGAACCTGCTCGTCGCCGCCGTCGTCACCGGCGTCATCGAGAACGGCAACCTCTTGATCAGCGGCTCGCAGGAAGTGCGCGTGAACCACGAGCTGCGCATCCTCAACGTCGCCGGCATCGTGCGCCCGCAGGATGTCGACGCCAACAACCAGATTTCCTACGAGAAGATCGCCGAAGCGCGCATCTCCTACGGCGGCCGCGGCCGCCTGACCGAGGTGCAGCAGCCGCCATGGGGCCAGCAGGCCGTCGATCTGTTCTCGCCGCTCTGACGCAACACGGGAAGAAGCCTATGGCGGACGAAGAACAGGCCACGGAAAAGAAGAAGCCCTCGCTGGTCGTCACCATCGCGGCGGTCGCGGTGCTGACGCTGCTTGCCGCCGGCGGCGGCTGGTTCGTCGGCAACATGCTCGCCCCGCCGCCGGCCGAAAAGCCGGCCGCGGAAGTGGCAAAGGCAGAAGGCGGCAAGGAAGGCAAGGAAGGCGAGGGCGCGGAGATCCCGCATATCTCCACCCAGGAGAACGGCATCGTCCTGCTCGACCCCATCACCAGCAATCTCGCCTATCCTTCCGACAACCGGGTCCGCCTCGAAGTGGCCCTCATGTTCAAGGGGGCGCCGGACGTCAAGCTGGCGGAGGAAATCCACCAGGACATCATGGCCTACATGCGCACGGTCTCGCTCCAGCAGGTGCAGGGACCGCGCGGTTTCCAATATCTCAGGGAGGACCTGCAGGAGCGGGTTGACCTCAGGTCCGAAGGGCGCGTAACCAACGTCATGTTCCGCACCTTCGTGATCGAATGATTCGAGTCCTTCTGACCTTTCTCGCCATGATGGCGATGACCGGCATGGCCTACGCCCAGCAGCAATTGCAGTTGCCGGGCGACCTCCTCAATGCGCCGGTCAACGGCTCGGTCGCTTCCTGGATCATCCGCACCTTCGGGCTCCTGACCGTCCTTTCGGTGGCGCCCGGCATCCTGATCATGGTGACGAGCTTCCCGCGCTTCGTCATCGCCTTCTCGATCCTGAGATCCGGCATGGGGCTTTCCACCACGCCGTCGAACATGATCCTCGTCTCGCTCGCCCTGTTCATGACCTTCTACGTCATGGCGCCGACCTTCGACCGCGCCTGGCAGAACGGCGTCGAGCCGCTCATCGCCAACCAGATCGACGAGACGGAGGCGGCCAAGAGGATCGCCGAGCCCTTCCGCGCCTTCATGGTGGCCAATACCCGCGACAAGGACATCGATCTCTTCATCTCGCTCGCCGAGGAGCGCGGGCAGAAGGTCGTCGAGGGCAATGTCGCGGACCTGCGCGTCGTCATCCCCGCCTTCATGATCTCGGAGATCCGCCGCGGCTTCGAGATCGGCTTCCTCGTCGTGCTGCCCTTCCTCGTCATCGACCTGATCGTCGCCACCATCACCATGGCCATGGGCATGATGATGCTGCCGCCGACCTCGATCTCGCTGCCCTTCAAGGTCCTGTTCTTCGTGCTCATCGACGGCTGGAACCTCCTCGTCGGCAGTCTCGTGCGCTCGTTCAACTGACCGGCGTTAACCAATCCGATTAAGGTTTCGTTCACTACACGCCGGGGATGGCTCGCTCCCTCCGGTGCCGGTTAAGCTGTTGGCAAGAAATGGCTGCGAATTTTGCCTCAGATGACGGGTTTGGTATCCCTCCGGAACGCCGGAGGAGCCGAGTTGGCATGAGGCCGAACCGTCATGACCGGTAAGTAATCCAACCCGGTATGTCCCCCTCAGTATTTCGTTCAAAGGGACAAGCAATGACCAGCATTCTCACCAACACCAACGCAATGGCAGCGCTTTCCACGCTGCGGTCCATCTCCAGCAGCATGGAAGATACCCAGAACCGGATTTCTTCGGGTCTGCGCGTCGGTTCGGCTTCCGACAACGCCGCCTACTGGTCGATTGCGACCACGATGCGCTCCGACAACGCTGCCCTTTCGGCCGTTCAGGACGCCCTCGGCCTCGGCGCCGCCAAGGTTGATACCGCCTATGCCGGTATGGACTCGGCCATCGAAGTCGTGAAGGAGATCAAGAACAAGCTCGTCGCCGCAACCGAAGACGGCGTCGACAAGGACAAGATCCAGGAAGAAATCACCCAGCTCCAGGACCAGCTCGGAAGCATCGCCGAAGCCGCATCGTTCTCGGGCGAGAACTGGCTCCAGACGAACCTGACGGCAGCCGGCGGTTCTGAAACCAAGAGCGTTGTCGGTTCCTTCGTCCGTGACGCCTCCGGCAACGTGTCGGTCAAGAAGGTCGACTACGCGCTTACCGGCACGACGGTTCTCTTCGACACCGGCGGCGACACCGGTATCCTCGACAAGACGTCCTCGATCGAAGATGCCAGCATCACGCTGAACATCAACACGGGCGGCGTCGTCAGCCCCGTCACGGTCAAGTCCTACTCGATCGACGACATCATCACGGCCGGCGCAGGCACGTCCACCTTCGATGGCAACTATGCCACCGACGGCGCGAAGAACTACGTCAAGGTCTCGAGCGAGGTCTGGGTCGAAGCCGTCGACCAGAGCACCGTTCCCACGCAGGAAGTCGCCTTCGACGACGGCGCCACGGCCTGGGCGGTCGACACGACCAAGGCACCCGCCGCCACGACGAACGCTTCGGTCTCCAACCTGACGATCGATTCGAACACCACGGCAACGCAGCTCGGCAAGCTCATCAGCCTGGTCGACGATGCCCTCGGCTCGATGACCAGCGCCGCTGCATCGCTCGGCTCGATCTCCTCGCGCATCGACCTGCAGGAAGAGTTCGTCTCCAAGCTGACCGATTCGATCGACAAGGGCGTCGGCCGTCTCGTCGATGCCGACATGAACGAAGAATCGACCCGCCTCAAGGCCCTGCAGACCCAGCAGCAGCTCGCCATCCAGGCTCTGTCGATCGCCAACTCCGACTCGCAGAGCGTGCTGTCGCTGTTCCGCTAATCGATGCGCATGGAGGTTGGCTGAGCCTCCATCGCCTCTCGAACGCCGCGCCCGGAAACGGGCGCGGCATTCGTGCTTTGTGATGCATATCGTTAATTCAAATTTAGAGTTCGTTAACCATGCCACGATTATATGGGCACAACGAAACGGCGAGTTAACACTCTTTAAGAAGCTCGTTAGCAGGCATGACGCTGCTCGTCGTTCCCGGCGCCACCCGGAATGTCCCTCTCCCGTCAGCCAACTATGGGGCACTTATTATGACAAGCATCCTGACGAACGTCGCAGCCATGGCTGCTCTCCAGACACTCCGGTCCATCGATTCCAGCATGGAAGATACGCAGGCTCGCGTTTCGTCCGGCCTTCGCGTCGGCGAAGCCTCCGACAACGCCGCCTACTGGTCGATCGCGACCACGATGCGTTCGGATAACATGGCCCTCTCCGCCGTTCAGGACGCCCTCGGCCTCGGCGCCGCCAAGGTCGACACCGCCTATGCCGGCATGGACTCGGCCATCGAGGTCGTGAAGGAGATCAAGGCCAAGCTCGTTGCCGCAACCGAAGACGGCGTCGACAAGGACAAGATCCAGGAAGAAATCAGCCAGCTTCAGGACCAGCTTGCCAGCATCTCCGACGCGGCTTCGTTCTCCGGCGAGAACTGGTTGCAGACGGACCTGTCCAGCGGCACCGTCACGAAGAGCGTCGTCGGTTCCTTCGTCCGTGACGACGCCGGCAACGTCTCGGTCAAGAAGGTCGACTACGACCTGAGCAGCGCCACGGTGCTCTTCGACACCGTCGGCAACGCCGGCATCCTCGACACGCAGGTCGGTATCGAGGACGACAGCTTCACGCTGAACATCAACACGGGCGGCGTCGTCAGCGCCGCCACCGTCAAGGCCTACTCGATCGACGACGTCATCGCCGACACGGGTTCCGTCTTCACCGGCAACTCGGCCACGGGCGGCTCGAAGAGCTACGTCAAGGTTTCGGACGACGTCTGGGTCGAAGCCGTCGACCAGAGCTCGGTTCCCACGCAGGAAGTCGCCTTCGACGACGGCTCCACGATGTGGGCAGTCGACACGACGGCCACGCCCGGCACCACGCTCACGGCTTCGGTCTCGGACCTGACGATCGACAACTCGACGACGGGCGGCCAGCTCGACAAGCTCATCAGCATGGTCGACGATGCCCTTTCCTCAATGACCAGCGCCGCCGCCGACCTCGGCTCGATCGGCATGCGCATCGACCTGCAGGAAGACTTCGTCAATGCCCTGACCGACTCGATCGACTCCGGTATCGGCCGCCTCGTCGATGCGGACATGAACGAGGAATCGACCCGCCTCAAGGCCCTGCAGACCCAGCAGCAGCTCGCTGTCCAGTCGCTGTCGATCGCCAACTCCGCTTCGGAAAGCATCCTCACCCTCTTCCGTTAAGAGGCAGAAAAGCCAGGTCGGCGGCCCTGACGGCCGCTGCACCTTCCCGAATGCGAACCGCGCCGGAGCCCCGGCGCGGTTTTTCTTTTCCATCCTGCTTTTTCCGCTCACCCCTTCGGCATTCATTAACCATCTTGCGGTTAGATGGTCTTATAGAAACGGCAGGTTAACCTTGAAAATTAATAGGTTAGCAAGCATGACGCTGCCTGTCGTTCCCGGTGGTGACCGGAATGTCCCTTCTCAAATCAGCCATTCAAGGGGCACTTAGTAATGACGAGTATTCTGACCAACGTCGCAGCCATGGCTGCGCTCTCCACCCTCCGGTCCATCGAGACCGGCATGGAAGATACGCAGGCCCGCGTTTCGTCCGGCCTTCGCGTCGGCGAAGCCTCCGACAACGCCGCCTACTGGTCCATCGCGACCACGATGCGTTCCGACAACATGGCCCTTTCGGCCGTTCAGGACGCCCTCGGCCTCGGCGCCGCCAAGGTCGACACCGCCTATGCCGGCATGGACTCGGCCATTGAGGTCGTGAAGGAAATCAAGGCCAAGCTCGTTGCCGCAACCGAAGACGGCGTCGACAAGGACAAGATCCAGGAAGAAATCACGCAGCTCCAGGATCAGCTCACGAGCATTTCCGACGCGGCTTCGTTCTCCGGCGAGAACTGGCTGCAGACGGACCTGTCCAGCGGCACCGTCACGAAGAGCGTTGTCGGCTCCTTCGTCCGTGATGCTTCCGGCAACGTCTCGGTCAAGAAGGTCGACTACGACCTGAGCGCTTCCTCGGTGCTCTTCGACACCGTCGGCAACACCGGCATCCTCGATTCGCAGACCGCGATCGAAGACGACAGCGTCACGCTGAACATCAACACGGGCGGCGTCGTCAGCGCCGTCACCGTCAAGGCCTACTCGATCGACGACGTCATCGCCGACACGGGCTCCGTCTTCACCGGCGATTCGGCTACCGGCGGCGCGAAGAGCTACGTCAAGGTTTCGGACGACGTCTGGGTCGAAGCCGTCGACCAGAGCTCCGTTCCCACGCAGCAGGTCGCCTTCGACGACGGCTCCACGATGTGGGCAGTCGACACGACCGCCACGCCCGGCGCCACGCTCACGGCTTCGGTCTCCGACCTGACGATCGACAACTCGACGACGGGCGGCCAGCTCGACAAGCTCATCAGCATGGTCGACGACGCCCTGACGCTGATGACGAGCGCTGCCGCCGACCTCGGCTCGATCGGCATGCGCATCGACCTGCAGGAAGAGTTCGTCTCCAAGCTGACCGACTCGATCGACAAGGGCGTCGGCCGCCTCGTCGATGCGGACATGAACGAGGAATCGACCCGCCTCAAGGCCCTGCAGACCCAGCAGCAGCTCGCTGTCCAGTCGCTGTCGATCGCCAACTCCGCTTCGCAGAACATCCTGACGCTCTTCCGTTAATCGGAAGGCATCGTTTGAACCTGAAGGCCCCGGTTCTGCCGGGGCTTTCTTCGTTTCGCCGTGCCGCTCAAAGCGGCGGATGCAGGAAGGTCGGCATGGCCGCGTTTTCGGCCTTGCGGGCAAGGTAAAGCCGTGCGGTATCCAGCGCCTCGCGGATCGTCACGTCCATGTCGAGATAGCGGTAGGTGCCGAGACGCCCGACGAAGGTGACACCCGCCTCCCGCTCGGCGCGGGCGACATAGTCGGCAAGCTGCGCCTTCTCCTCGACGAGGCGGATGGGATAGTAGGGAATGTCGCCCGGCTCGCAGGCGCGCGAGAATTCGCGGTAGCAGACCGAGCCCCGATGCTCCTCCCAGGGCGAGAAATGCTTGTGCTCGGTGATCCGCGTATGGGGCACCGAGACGTCGCCGTAGTTCATCACCGCGCAGCCCTGGTAGTCGCCGTCATGGGTGAAGCGCTCGAAATCGAGCGTGCGGTAGCCGAGCCGGCCGAGCTCGTAGTCGAAATAGCCGTCGAGCGGGCCGGAATAGAAGACATGGCCGAAGCCGGCCTCCTCGCCGCGCCTGAAATTCCTCTCCAGCGTCACCGTCATGTTCGGATGGTCGAGGATGCGCTCGATCATCGCGGTATAGCCGTTTTCCGGCATGCCCTGGTATTTGTGGAAGAAGTAGTTGTCCTCGTAGTTGAAGCGCACCGGAAGGCGCTTCAGGATCGACGCCGGCAGCTCGGTCGGCGAGCAGCCCCATTGCTTCTGCGTATAGCCCTTGAAGAACGCCTCGTAGAGATCGCGCCCGACGAAGCGCAATGCCTGTTCCTCGAAGGTCTGCGGATCGGCGATGGTCTTGTCCGCCTGGTCCTCGATGAAGGCGCGGGCCTCGTCCGGCCGGAGGCACTTGCCGAAGAACTGGTTGATCGTGTGCAGGTTGATCGGCAGCGAGTAGACCTGACCGCAGCTCGTCGCCTTCACCCGGTTCTTGTAGGGCATGAAGGCCGAGAAGCCGTTCACGTAGCCCCAGACTTCCTCGTCGTCCGTATGGAAGATGTGGGGGCCGTAGACATGCACCATCACGCCCGTCGTCCCGTCGCGCTCGGTATGGCAATTGCCGCCGATGTGGCTGCGCGCGTCGATGATCTCGACCCGGTGGCCGGCCTCGGCGAGTTCGCGGCCGATGACGGCGCCGGAAAGCCCCGCGCCGACAATGAGAATGCGTTCGCCTGCCTTCATGGCCTTTTGTCCCGGTGGAGAGGTTGCAGTAAGAGGGCCCTGGCTCTGGCTAGCGCAACTGCCTTGTGTCGGGCTTGCAGGCAGATGAAGAGCGTGTTGGCAAAAATCATAGATTTTCAAATATATAGGCGCGGCTATCAGGCCTCGTTAATAAAAATTTAAGGATCAACAGTTAACTCTTTACTTATTGGGGGTAGCTTGCCGAAAATCGCACTCGCCGAAAGGTGGCTGGCACGCCCGGTTTCAATACGGGATTTTCCCGCCCTCAGCGCAGGATTTCGAAGCTGTTTCCGGCTTCGAATGCATGATGTCCTTCCAGCGCGAGGCTCGTCAGAGCCATGTATTTTCAATCCTTTTCGACGTGTGTCGTTGCATTGCCGACCAAGGCGGCACGCGGAAGAGAACGGACCGCCCCGGCGCGTTGCGTTCTCGAATCGAAAATGACGTCAATATTTGGAAGGTAGCTCATGACATCGACCATCCCGACGCTTTCCACCAGCCAGATCCGGACACTCTCGACGGCTGCGATCCAGGCTTGGACTGCGGAGGATGTGGCTGCCCTCAGCACCGCGCAGATCGGCGTGCTGAACGCGCGCCAGGTCGCTAGCATCGATGCAGGCTATGTCGGCTCGCTCACCACGCAGCAGATCCGCGCCGTGTCGGCGCGCTCCATCAGCGGCCTGACGGTCGACCAGTTGGCCTACCTGTCTTCGCAGCACATCCAGGCCCTTACGACGGCGCAGGTCGGCGCGTTCTATTCGCAGCAGATCGACGCCCTCGACGCCGACCAGATCGCCGCCTTCGACAGCACGCAGATCGCCGCCTTTACCGCGAAGGAAGTCCACGCCCTCACGTCCGACGACATCGCGACCTTCACGACCGGCGAGATCGCGGCGATCAATGCCAAGGCCTTGCCGAGCCTTACGACGGATGCCATTGCCGTGCTTTCGCCCGAGCAGGTCGCCGCGTTCACGACGGCGCAGGTCGCGGCGCTCTCGGTCGCGCAACTGGCCGCCTTCACCTCCGAGCAGGTGGAATCGCTGAGCACCGTCCAGCTGGGGGCGCTGACCATACGCCAGGCCGCCGGCCTCGACATGACGGCGCTGTCGACCGAACAGACCGCCGCCCTCTCGACCGCCTTTATCGCCGGGCTGAAGACGCAGCAGGTCGCCGCCCTGACTTCCGACCAGGCCGAGGCGCTGACGAGCAGCCAGGTCGCGGCGCTCTCGGCCACGGCCATCGTCGGGCTCGAGGCCGAGGACATCGAAACGTTCTCGACCGGCGAAATCGCCAGCATCAAGACGCAGGTGCTCGGGCGCCTCACCACCGACGCCATCGCCGCCCTGACCTCCGAGCAGGTCGGCGCCCTGACCACGGCGCAGGTCGCCGCGCTCTCCATCGCCCAGTTGGCCGCCCTGACCTCCGAACAGGTCGGTGCGCTGAATTCGGGGCAGGTGGGCGCGCTGACCGCCCGCCAGGCCGCCGGCCTCGACGTGACGGCGCTGTCGACCACGCAGACCGCCGCGTTGTCGACGGCCTTCATCAGCGGGTTGAAGAGCAATCAGGTCGCGGCGCTTTCCTCCGACCAGGCGGCGGCTCTTACGAGCGCCCAGATCGGCGCGCTCTCGGCCGTTGCGGTTGCCGGCCTGGAAGCCGAGGATGTCGAGACGTTCTCGACCGACGAGATCGCCGGAATCAAGACGCAGGTCTTCGCGCGGCTCGCCACCGATGCCGTTGCCGCACTCTCCACCGCACAGGTCCGTGCGCTGACGACCGCGCAGGTTGCGGCGCTCTCGACCGGCCAGCTGGCCGCGCTTTCCTCCGAGCAGGTCGGTGCGCTGACGACTGCGCAGGTCGGCGCGCTTGCCATACGCCAGGCCGCGGGCCTCGACGTGACGGCCCTTTCAACCGCCCAGACAGCGGCCCTGTCGACGACCTTCATCGCCGCGTTGAAGGGCGATCAGGTTGCCGCATTCTCCACCGAGCAGGCCTCCGCCCTCGGGACGGGGCAGGTCGCCGCGCTCTCGGCCGCCGGCGTTACGGGCCTTGCGGCCGCGGATATCGAGACGTTCACGGCCGACGAGGTTGCCCGGATCGCCACGCGGGCGATCGTCTGGCTTGCGACCGATGCCGTCGCGGCGCTTTCCACCGCGCAGGTCGCCGCCCTGACGTCCGATCAGATCGCGGTGCTCAAGCCCGCCCAGCTCGCCGTCCTCAACTCCGACCAGTTCGGTGCGCTGACGACGACGCAGATCGGCGCGCTGAATGCACGCCAGGCGTCGGGCCTCGATTTGAGCGCGCTGTCGACGGCCCAGACTGCGGCACTTTCCACGGCCTTCATCGCCGCGTTGAAGAGCGACCAGATCGCCGCCCTTTCGTCCGATCAGACGGCTGCCCTGACGAGCGGGCAGGTGGCGGCCCTTTCGGTCTCCGGCGTCTCCGGCCTCGAGGCCGAGGATATCCAGACGTTCACGACGAGCGAGATCGCGCAGATCGGTTCGCGGACGATTGCCCGCCTGTCCACCAGCGTCATTGCCGCATTGACGAGCAGCCAGATCGGGGCCCTGACGACGGGCCAGGTGGCGTCGCTGTCTTCCGAGCAGATCGCGGCCCTGTCTTCCGAGCAGATCGATATCCTGAACTCCGCGCAGATCGGCGCGCTGAGCAGCCGGCAGATCGCGGCGATGCTGCTGGAGGATATCCAGACCTTCAAGACGGACGAGATCGCGGCGATCGGCACCCGGGCCATCAGGGGGTTGACCACGCAGCAGGTCGCCGGCCTGAGCTCGGAACAGCTCGACAGCTTCACGACGGCGCAGGCGCAGGCGATGACCGTCGCGCAGGTGAACGCGGTGGTCGCCGCCTACGCCGAATTCGAGGGTCTTTGACGCGAAAGGGGCGGGCGCGGCCCGGCCGAAAACCCTATGCGAACCTTTCACGGGCGTCCGTCATCTCCGGCGGGCGCCCGTTAATCATTAATACTCGCCCCATGTAGTCTATCTGCGCGCCTGTGCTTGAGGTTTTCTGCCTATGCTGGCCTGCGGGCTTGATTCCGGACAATTCGGGACAGACGTTTGAGCCACCGTTAACCCAAAATTAAAGGCTGGAGGATAATCTCCGGTTGAACGCGAAATTCCCTCGCGAATCCAGGGCCTGAAGATGCATTCGGGCCCCTGCCGGCAAGCCGGCTCCAGGTGGGGGACGATTGCTTTCGAGGGCGTGGGGATCAGAGACATTCGTTGCTCTGGGTGCATGATGCCATTCCGCTGTGCTGGCTCGCGCGAGCCATGTTTCACCTAGCACAAACGCCGGCCAAGGGCGGTGCCGGGCCTGCCGATGCCGATAAGGGCATGCGCAGCGTCGGCGGCCTCGTATCATGCGCAAGGATTTCGACATCCTCGCCGTGAAACCTCCTGGATTACCGGACGTGCGACAGGTGATTGCGTCTGCCAACTTCAATCTTGGGGTAAATCCATGTCTCTCACTTCGTTTGTTTCCGGCCTGTCTGCAACGCAGGTCAAGGGCCTCTCCACCACGAACGTCGCGGCACTCGATACCGCTGCCGTCGGCGCGCTGAAGTCCGAAGCCGTTGCCGCACTTTCCTCCAGCCAGCTTGCGGTCATCGCCGACGATGAAATCGAATCGCTGAAGCTGAGCAGCCTGTCGACCGCCGCTCTTGCCGGCCTGACGCTCGGCCAGTTCCAGCAGATCAACACGTCTGCCACGGCCTCCCTCACCGATGCCCAGGTCTCCGGCCTTTCGACCGGCCTGGTCAGCCAGCTCGTAACGGCCGACCTCGACGCGCTCGATGCGTCCCAGGTCAAGGCCCTGACGTCCAAGCAGCTCGCCGCGCTCAACGCATCGCAGCTCAGCGCAACCTCCATCGTCAACCTCGACGCTGCACAGGTCGGCAAGCTGAGCGGCGCCCAGATCACGTCCCTCGACGATGCGGCCGCTGCCGCCCTTACCGCCACCCAGCTCGCCGGCATGAGCTCGGACGGCGTCGCCGGCCTTGAAGCCGCTGACATCACCGCCCTCTTCGCCGGTGCATCGTCGAAGATCGCCGCGCTCTCCACCAAGGCCCTCGCCGGCCTGGACGGCACCGATATCGCAGCACTCGACGCCGACGGCGGCGCCAAGCTGACGACGGACCAGATCAAGGCGCTCAGCTCCGCACAGGTTGCTGCGCTGACCAGCGACGAAGTCGGTAGCTGGACCTCCGATCAGGTTGCGGCCCTGGCCTCCAAGCAGATCCAGTCCCTGAGCATCGCCGCCCTCAGCTCGACGCAGCAGGGCTTCCTGACCGCGGGCCAGATCAGCGCTCTCAACTCGACGCAGATCGCCGCCATCGACGACGGCGCCCTGGACGCCTGGACGACCGCACAGCTCGGCGCCATCAGCTCCACCGGCGTTGCAGGCCTGTCCACCGACAACGTCGCCGCGCTCGACGCAACCCAGGTCAACGCCCTCAACTCGAAGGCCTTCGCCGCTCTCGACACGACCCAGATGGGCAAGCTCGACGCGGCTGTCTTCAGCGGCCTCAGCTCCGACCTCGTCAAGGTACTGTCGACCGACAAGATCGCCGGCCTGACGAGCGACCAGGTCACCGCCATGGGCACGGCGCAGGTTGGCGCCATGTCCTCGGCCCAGATCGCGGCTCTCGACAATGGTGACCTCGCCCTCTTCAGCGCGGGCGAATTCGCTGCCATCTCCGACGCCGCTCTCAAGGGCCTCGAGGAAGACGACCTGATGCACATGACCGATGCCCAGCTCGACGAGCTGACGTCGGCCCGCGAATCGCTCTTCTCGCAGGACCAGACCAACTGGATCATCGCCGCCTACACGGAAACGACCAACGCACAGTAATTGACGGAAACGGTCGGCACGGCCTCGGCCGCGCCGCATCCTCCACCGCGATACGGGAAACGGGCGGCGCTCTTGCGCCGCCCGTTTTCGTTCATGGGTCCATGACAGCCAGCCCCGCACAAGCCAGACGGGCAATAAGCGCAGGGTGTTTCACTGCGCCTGCAATTGCGTTTCCGCGGCCGTTTGTCGGAGGATGACATGAACGTAAAGACCACTGTGGCTGCGGACCCGGCATCGCCCATCGTCAATGTGTTCCAGCGCGCGCGCAGCCAGAAACTGTCCCTGGCCGAGCTCATGCAATCCGCCGAGGCCCTGACGGGCGCGGGGCTGCTGGCGCAGGCGATCGACCTCTACAAGACCTGGATCGCCTTCAACGAAAGCAATCCGCTCGTCCACATGGCCGCGTTCAACTATGCCGTGGCGCTTCGCCAGGCGGGTGATGTCGTCGGCACGATCCATGCGCTGCAGGCCTGCCTGAGGATGGATCCGACCTTTGGCCCCGCCCATATCAATCTCGGCCGCGCCTTCGAGGATGGCGGCCAGATCGACCAGGCCGTGCGCCAGTGGCTGTCCTTCGTCGAGGCGACGAAGGAGATCACGCCCGAAAGGCTCGGGCATCGCCTGATGAGCCTCCAGCATACCGGGCGTGTGCTGGAGAATGCCGGCCGGCTGGAGGAGGCGGAAGCCATCCTGTGGCAGGCGATCGAGCTGCAGCCCATGAAGCCCGAGGCGGCGCAGCACTGGCTGTCGATCCGCCAGCACCAGTGCAAGTGGCCGATCATGACGCCGTCGAGCCATGTCACCGCGCGCCAGCTCGTCGACGCGCAGTCGCCGCTGACGCTCGGCTGCTATGCGGACGATCCGATCTTCCAGCTCGCGAGGGCCTACCGCTACAACAAGACGCTGGTCGGCCGGCCCGACATCAGCGTCGTCCCGCGCAAGCCCGCCCGCAGCAAGTCGGGCAGCGGCCAGCGCCTTCGCGTCGGCTACGTCTCCTCGGACCTGCGCCAGCACGCGGTCGGCTTCGCCCTCAGCGAGGTCCTGGAACTGCACGACAAGAAGAGCGTCGAGGTCTTCGCCTATTATTGCGGCGACCCGGCTCCCAACGATCAGACGCAGGCGCGCATCAAGGCCGCCGTGGATTGCTGGCGCGACATCGCGGCGATCAGCGATGTCGAAGCGGCCAGATTGATCAGCGACGACGAGATCGACGTCCTCGTCGACGTCAACGGCTATACCAAGCACGCGCGCACGGCGATCTTCGCCTATCGTCCGGCGCCGGTCATCGTCAATTTCTGCGGCTATCCGGGCTCCATGGCGAGCCCCTACCACCAGTACATGATCACCGACGGCTATATCATCCCGCCGGAAAACGAGATCTACTATACCGAGAAGGTCCTGCGCATCGCCTGCAGCCAGCCCGTCGACCGCAAGCGCGAGATCGCCGCGCGGCCAACGCGGGCCGAGGCGGGCCTGCCGGAGGACGCCTTCGTCTATGCCTGCTTCAACGGCATGCAGAAGATCACCGAGGAGTGCTTCACGCGCTGGCTCGCCATCCTCGCGGCCACGCCCGGCAGCGTGCTCTGGCTGCTCGGCGAGAACGATACCGCCAGCCGGAACCTGCGCCAGAAGGCGGAGCAGGCGGGCGTCGCCCCCGAGCGCATCATCTTCGCGCCCAAGATCCCCAATCCGCGGCACCTTGCCCGCATCGCGCTCGCCGACCTGTTCCTCGACACGTTCCCCTACGGCGCGCATTCGACGGGCGCCGACGCGATCGGCATGGGCCTGCCGGTCCTGACCGTTCCCGGCAAGACCTTCCCGGCGCGCTTCTGCGCCAGCATCGTCGCCGCCGCCGGCATCGCGGACCTGATCTGCGCCTCGCCGGAGGAGTATGTCGAGCGCGCCATTACGCTCGCGAAAGACCGCAAGCGCCTCGACGCCGTCCGTAAGACGCTCACGCGGAACCGCGACACCTGCGTCCTGCGCGACATGCCGGGGCTTGCCCGCCGGCTCGAGGAGCTCTTCTGGCAGATGCA
Source organism: Shinella sp. Sh6 (assembly GCF_055392685.1). Taxonomy (NCBI): domain Bacteria; kingdom Pseudomonadati; phylum Pseudomonadota; class Alphaproteobacteria; order Hyphomicrobiales; family Rhizobiaceae; genus Shinella; species Shinella sp. Sh6. The sequence continues at coordinate 302,011 of NZ_AP044005.1, forward strand.
GGGCGAAGCCGAGCGCGGCGAGACGCCCGTGCCGGACCTGCGCAACCTCGACGTCTATTACGAGATCGGCGCGGAACTCGTTCAGGAGAACCCCGCATTCGAGAGCGAGGAGGCCTATCGCCGCCGCTATCTCGAGAAGCTGGCGCAGTGGGACGCGTTCTCGCCGCTGCCGCACGACACCCGCCTCTGGCCGGCCTGAGGATCGACGCATGGCCAGATCTGGCCATGCGAAATTTACGCTTTCTTCATTTTCGTTTATGAAGCGTTAACGGCGTTAACCATTTGTTAACCATTCGTCGTTAACCAGTTGTTAAGAACGATGGATCGGCGCCAGGGCAAATGCGCGCCGAATGCATGAAGCCCCTGTCGTTGCCGGTCCCGCCTCACTCCGGCCTGTCCCCGACACTTCTTTCCAGGGCAAGTGCCAATGACCAGCATATTGACCAACTCCGCCGCCATGGCGGCGCTGCAGACCCTTCGTTCCATCGACAAGGGCCTGGAGACCACCCAGGCACGCGTTTCCTCCGGCCTTCGCGTCGAGACCGCGGCCGACAACGCCGCCTACTGGTCGATCGCGACCACCATGCGCTCCGACAACCGCGCCATCTCCACGGTGCAGGACGCCCTCGGCCTCGGCGCCGCCAAGATCGACACCGCCTATGCCGGTCTGGAATCCGCCATCGAGGTCGTCACGGAAATCCGCGCCAAGCTCGTCGCCGCGACCGAAGAGGGCGTCGACAAGGCGAAGATCCAGGAAGAGATCACCCAGCTCCAGTCGCAGCTCGTCAGCATCGCCGAAGGCGCCTCCTTCTCCGGCGAGAACTGGCTGCAGGCCGACCTGACGGCGGCCAGCGGCTCGGTGACGAAGAGCGTCGTCGCCTCCTTCGTCCGCAACGCCTCGGGCACCGTTTCCGTCAAGACGGTGGACTATCTGCTCGACGGCTCGACCGTTCTCTTCGACCAGGGCGGCAATCTCGGCATCCTCGACAAGACATCCGTGATCGAGGGCCCCGCCGTCACGCTCAACATCAACGAGGGCGGCGTCTTCACCGAGCACACCGTCGCCGCGTTCACGACCGACGAAGTGATTGCCGCCGGTGCCGGCGCCTCCACCTTCGACGGCAGCTATGCCACCGACGGCTCGAACAACTACGTCAAGGTCGCCGACGACACCTGGGTCCTCGCCGTCAACCAGACCACCGTTCCCAGCCAGGAAGTCGCCTACGAGGATTCGAGCAACAACCTGTGGGCCGTCGACACGACCAACACCGTGTCGGCCACGACATCGTCCGTCGAGTCGCTGTCGATCAGCAACAGCACGACGGCCGCACAGCTCGACGGTCTCCTCAAGATGGTGGATACGGCGCTGGAGACGATGACCAGCACCGCGGCCGACCTCGGCGCGATCTCCACCCGCATCGACATGCAGGAAAGCTTCGTCGCCACGCTCAACGACGTGATCGACAAGGGCATCGGCCGTCTCGTCGATGCCGACATGAACGAGGAATCGACGCGCCTCAAGGCCCTGCAGACCCAGCAGCAGCTCGGCATCCAGTCCCTCTCGATCGCCAATTCCAGCGCCGAGAACATCCTCCAGCTCTTCCGTCAGTAAGGGCGGGCGCTTCACGAATCCCCCCGGCCGAAGGTCAACGGCCGGGCGGGCGGTTGGGCCGCGCGATTGCCCTGGCGCGGCCCAACACCCTCCATCTTCATCCTCGCACAAGTTTGAACGCCTAGGTTCGACGGCACGATCAGGAAGATCGCGCGCGTTTTCCTTCATGAAGGCGCGGTGTCCGGGGAGACAGGTCAGCGGTGTTGTCAGGTTCCAGTGTTACCAAGAGCGAACGTCGAAGCGGCCCGCGGGTTTCCCGCCGGGCCTCGTTTGCGTTCGTCCGGCACGCGTTTCGGCCGGGAGGCGCGGCATGAGCGCCCAACTCGCCCGCTACCTCAAGGATTTCGGCGCCCCTGCGCGCGCCAAGGCCCCGGCCTTCCAGTCCTCACCCGCCTTCGGCCTCGATGAGCCGGATGCCGGAATGGGCGAGCCCTTCGCCATGCCCGCCGCGCTGCCGCCCGTCGATATCGAGGCCGAGCGCGCGGAAGCCCATGCCGCGGGGCGCGCCGAGGCCCAAGCCGAGCTCGTCGCCCGGCACGAGGCGGAGATCGCCAGCCTCAAGGAGGCGCAGCGCGCCGAGGCCGAGGCGCTGAGGGCGCGCTACGAGCAGGATTATGCCGCAGCACTCGCCGAGCGCTTTTCGGCGCTCTCCTTCGAGGTCGGCGAGCTCGTCGCCGCGCAGGTCGCCCATGTGCTCGCCCCGGTCATGAACGAGGTCCTTACCAAGGGCGCCGTCGCCGACCTTGCGCGCATGGTCGCCGAAGGCCTTCCCGAAGGCGAGGGGCTGACGATCACGGTGAAGGGGCCGGCAAACCTCTTCGAGCAGTTGAAGTCGCATTTCGGAGAGGCCGCGCCGGTCTTCCGCCATGTCGAAATGCAGGATGTCGATCTGACGGTGGAATTCGGCGACACCGTCCTGGTAACGCGGATGGCGGCCTGGGCTGACACCGTGCGCAAGGTGCTTGGATGAGCGAAGGCGAAAATCACCACCACGGCAAGAACGAGATCATCATCGTCAAGCGCCACGGCGACCACGACGGCGATCACCATGCCGCCGCCTGGAAGATCGCCTATGCCGACTTCATGACGGCGATGATGGCGTTCTTCCTCGTGATGTGGCTAGTCAACGCCGCCAACGAGGAGACCAAGGCCTCCGTCGCCTCCTATTTCAACCCGATCAAGCTCACCGACGACAAGCCGGCGGAAAAATCCGTGAAGAAGCCCGCCAACAGCGCGGAGGGCGAAGCCACCCAGGATAAGTCCAAGGAACAGGGCCAGCAGCAGGAAAGCGGCAACGGCGCGGAAAAGGGCAAGGACGAGAACACCACGGCCGGCGAGGAAACCCAGTATTCGCAGGCCGATTTCTTCGAGAACCCCTATTCGGTCCTCTCCGAGATCGCGCAGGAAGTCGGCCAGCAGGCCAATGTCAGCGCCAAGGGCGAAGGGGGCGCGGCCAATTCCGGCCCGGCGACCGGCGCCAATGGCGGTGAAGCCTATCGCGACCCCTTCGACCCCGATTTCTGGACGCAGCAGGTCGAGATCTCGCAGGCGACCGATGCCGGCAGCGAGGCGGCGGCGAAGGACGGCAAGCCCGCCGAGCAGCAACAGCAGATGGCCGCCGTCGACGCCGACCGCACGGTCGAGGACGCGCTGAAGGAGGCCGACAGCGAGGAAGCGGCGAAGAAGGCCGAAGAAGCCAAGGCCGAAGCCGACAAGGCCGCGGCCGCCGACGCCAAGGACAAGGCGGAAGACGCCAAGGCCGAGGAAGAAAAGAAGGCCGACGACCTGAAGCAGCAGATCGCCAGGGAGATCGGCTCGCTCGGCAAGCTTGCCGAGGGCCTCACCGTCACGCCCGCCGAGGGCGGGCTTCTGGTAAGCCTCACCGACCAGCTCGACACGCCCATGTTCAACATCGGCTCGGCCGTTCCGCGCAAGGAAATGGTGCTGGCCATGGAGAAGATCGGCAAGATCCTCGAAGGCCGGCCCGGGGCGGTCGCCATTCGCGGCCATACGGACGGACGGCCCTTCGCCGGCGGCAAGAACGACAACTGGCGCCTTTCGATGGACCGCGCGCAGAGCGCCTACTACATGCTCGTGCGCGGCGGCCTCGAGGAAAAGCGCGTCAGCCAGGTCTCGGGCTTCGCCGACCGCCGCCTGAAGGTTCCGGACGATCCGATGGCCGATGCCAACCGCCGCATCGAAATCCTCATCCAGGCCGAAGGCGGCTGATGCGATGGGCCTCCTGCGTCGCCTCCTCCTGACGGGTACGGTTTTCGGCGCGGTGCTCTGCGCCGGCGCGGCCGCACGCGCCCAGGCGCCGGACGACCTTGCGCCCTACAAGATGATCCGCTCGCTGCAATATGTGCAGGACACGGTGGTGCTCGGCGACCATTCGGCCATGGAGATGCAGCGCTTCCTGCTCGGCACGATCGACGAGCGGCTGCGCACGGCGGACCCTTCGATCTTCGACGACCCGCGCAATGTCGACGCGGCGCTCGTCTATGCCATGAGCGGCGGCAATCCCCAGACGCTGGAATATCTGATCCGCAAAGATGTCGCGGGGCATTTCGATTCCCGTCTCACCGATGCGCTGCGCGGCTATTTGAGCGGGCGCGGCAACCAGAGCGTGAAGTCGCTGGCGGAGATCTTCCCCGAATACAAGCGCTCGCGCGTCGGGCCATACCTCGCGCTCGTCTCGGCCAATTCGGTGATCCGCAAGGACCCGAAGCTGGCGCTCGACTATTTCGACTGGGCGCGGCTCGTCGCGCCGGGCACGATCGTCGAGGAGGCGGCGCTGCGCCGTTCCATCTATGTCGCGACCGAGGCCGGCTGGATCGACAAGAGCATGGCCTATGCCAACCGCTATGCGCGGCGCTACCTGCGCTCGCCCTATGCCAGCCAGTTCGCCGACCTCTTCGTGAAGCTCGCGGTCGACCATTTCGACGAGATCAAGGAAGAGGACATCCTCGAGATCCTCTCCTTCATGGATGTACCGCGCCAGCGCGAGGTCTATTTGCGCATGGCGCGCCTTGCGGCGATATCGGGCAAGAACAAGCTCGCCTCGCTTGCCGCCGAGCGCGCCCAGATCCTGTCGGGCGACGGCGAAAGCGTGCCGAAGGTCCTTGCCGACCTCTATTCGGGCCTCGCCTCGGTGCCGTCCAACGACGTCGCCTCGGCCATGGAATCGATCATCGCCATTCCGGACGAGAAGCTGTCGGCCAAGGACCGGGCGCTGAAGGCGGCCGCCAAGGCGGTCGCGGAAGAGGTTCTGCGCGCGCCAGCGGAGGCGAAGCCGGCGGAGACCGCCCGCAAGAGCGCAGAGGTAGCGCCCGCCGTGGCCGAGGACGCCTCCTACGAGGGGCTGAGCGAGGCGGAGGCGGCGGATCGCGCGATGGACCCGCAGGCCGGGGCGGCGGATACGCCCGTCGCGCTCGACGCGGCGCCGGACAAGGAAAAGAAAAAGCAGGAACAGAATGCGGCGGCGGGCATCGACCCGGCCTTCGATACATTCGTATCGGGCGGCCGGTCCAAGCTCGACGAAATCGACGCGCTCTTGAAAGGAGAAGGCAGTTGAGCACCATCGACAGCGGGGTTCTGGGCATCGTCCAGGGGCATGCATCGGCGAAGGGCAAGGCCGGGCAGGGCAAGGGCGAGGGCATGTCCGAAAAGGGCGATTTCGCCACCACCATCGCCAATCTCCAGGGGCGCGAAGGCGGCGAGGGCCGCAAGGGCGGGCGGATTTCGATTTCCGCGACGGCCCACGGCGAGAAGGCCGAGCAGGCGGGCGGCACGCGCGGAAAATCCGCGCTCGCCGACATGGCGGCGCTTGCCGAGGCTTTCCGCAAGGCGGGAGAAGAGCCGGAAGGTGAGGCGGCAGCGGCGCAGGCGGTGGCCGCCGAGCATGTCGGCCACAAGGAAACCGCCGAAAAGCACAAGTCCGCGAAGAAGGCCGGGGAGGCTGCCGACGACGATGCCGGGGATGCGGGGGACAAGCCCGCGGCGCGCACCGAGGTCGGCAACCTGCTGGATATGCTCGCGGCGCCTGCCGTCCTGCCGCATGCTGTCGGCAGCGCCGGCGGCAAGGCTGCCGTGCACGGCGTTTCCGACGTGAAGGCCGAGGCCGGCGGCAAGACGTCCGGCAAGGTCGCCGCGGAAACGGACACGGGAACCGAGACCGGCAGCGCCGAGGATGCGGCGGAGGGCGCGGACCTTCCGAAAACCGGCACCGACCGGCTGTTCCGCCTCATGCGGGCGGACGGCAAGGGCCGCAGCCTCGACATGAACATTTCCGGCAATGGCGAGCGGACTTCGGTACGCGATGCCAATCCGACCGGGCCGAAGGGCGAGGCGGTGGCCGTCCTCGACGCGCGTCGCTATATCGGCCTCGCGCAGACCGGCAACGCGTCGGCGGTGACCGCGGCCATCACGCAGGATCCGCAATGGGCGGCCTCGCTGAGCGCGACCGGGGGCCTTGCAAACACGGATGCGGCGGCGACCGGCAAGGTCGTCAACACGCTGAAGATCCAGATGCATCCCATCGAGCTCGGCCTCGTGACGGCGACGCTGCACCTGCAGGGCGAGCAGCTCGTCGTGTCGCTGCAGGTGGAGACGGGCGATGCCTATCGCCAGCTCAGCGACGACCAGGATTCCATCGTGCGGGCCCTGCGCGGCCACGGCTTTGCCGTCGACCAGGTGAGCGTGCAGCTCGCCCCGACGGATCGCAGCGCCCAGACCAATGCCCAGGGCCAGCCGCAACAGCAATTCTCCGGCCAGCCGCAGGCCCAGGAGGGCGGCAACGGCCGCCAGGGCGGCGAGGGTGCGTCTGCACGCGAGGGAAGGTCCTATGAAGGCAATACGTCGGAAAACGCTTCTGCCGGCTCTGGCGGGCAGCCTGTGCGCTCTGGCGGCGTCTATCTCTGACGCCAGCGCGTCCACGGGCGCCTGCGAGCGGGAAATCCTCTCGGCGGCGGCCAAGTACGATATCCCGCCCGGCATCCTCTACTCCGTCGGTCTCGCCGAGACCGGCCGGAAGGGATCGCTGCAGCCTTTCGCGCTCAACATCGAGGGCAAGGCCTATTTCGGCCGGAACCGGGAGGAGGCGCTGCAGGCCTTCGAGGCGGCCCGCGCGCGCGGCGCGAAGCTGATCGACCTCGGCTGCATGCAGATCAACCACTACTTCCACGGCGAGCATTTCGCCTCGCCCGCCGAGATGTTCGACCCGCGCCGGAACGTCGACTACGCGGCCTCGTTCCTGGCGCGCCTGCATGCGCGCCACGAGACCTGGACCATGGCCGTCGCGCGCTATCATGCCGGCCCGAACAACGACCCGGCGCAGAAGCAATATGTCTGCCGCGTGATCGCGAACCTGGTGGCGACCGGCTATGGAAGCTGGACGCCGAACGCGAAACAGTTCTGCCGCTGATTCATCCGATAGTTGAAATCTGTCGCCGAAAACGACCTGTGCCGTATTGTGGCAAGAATGCGCCTCATTTTGGAGTGGCAAGGCACGGCGTTAACCTTTGTTAACTTTTCCACCGTAAAATTGTGGCTATTTCCAATTTAGCATACTATATGTAGATCAAATCGGCACGCAATTCTTAATCAACTGTTAATTCCACCCAGTCACTTCCTCTAGTTGCCGGTGATTCGCCCGATTCGTACCACTGCCTGAACGAGGCACCACACTGATTCGGAGGCGGACGAATGATCGTAGTGGTTGATGAGCGCGAGCTCGTTAAAGACGGCTATACTTCTCTTTTTGGTCGCGAGGGCGTGCCCTCGACGGGGTTCGATCCCCGTGAATTCGGCGAGTGGGTGAACACCGCTGCCGATTCCGATATCGACGCGGTCGAGGCGTTCCTGATCGGCCAGGGCCAGCTCTCCATGGATCTGCCGCGGGCGATCCGGGATCGCTCGCAGGCCCCGGTGATCGCGGTCAGCGACACGCCCTCCCTCGAAACCACGCTCGCCTTCTTCGACAGCGGCGTCGACGACGTCGTGAGGAAGCCGGTCCATCCCCGTGAGATCCTTGCCCGCGCGGCCGCCATCCGGCGCCGCCTCAAGGCGCTTGCCAACCATACCGACATCGGCCCGATCCGCGTCTTCTCGGACGGCCGCGACCCGGAAATCTCCGGCGACGTCTTCGCCCTGCCGCGCCGCGAGCGCCGCATCCTGGAATATTTGGTCGCCAACCGCGGCCGCCGGCTCTCCAAGACCCAGATCTTCAACGCAATCTACGGCATCTTCGACGAGGACGTCGAAGAGAACGTCGTCGAAAGCCACATCTCCAAGCTGCGCAAGAAGCTGCGCAAGAAGCTCGGTTTCGACCCGATCGATTCCAAGCGCTTCCTTGGCTACTGCATCGACTGGCAGGGTTGAAAGAAGATTGCCGGCTGGCGGGAGGCGGACCCGGCAGCCAGCTTCACGCAAGGCCCGTCCCATAGGGTCCTGGTACGAGACGAACGGGGAAATGACATGAGCCTCTACGGTACGATGAGAACGGGTGTTTCCGGCATGAATGCGCAGGCCAACCGCCTGAGCACGGTTGCCGACAACATCGCCAACGCGAATACGACGGGCTACAAGAAGGCCTCGACCCAGTTCTCCTCGCTGATCCTGCCGTCGACCGGCGGCGCCTACAATTCGGGCGGCGTCACGACGGACATCCGCTATTCCATTTCCTCGCAGGGCACGTTCACCTACACGACGTCGACGACGGACCTTGCCATTAACGGCAAGGGCTTCTTTATCGTCGAGGGTGCGGACGGCCAGGAATACATGACGCGCGCCGGCGCCTTCACCCCGATGGACGACGGCACGCTGCGCAACAGCGCCGGCTTCACGCTGATGGGCTATCCCTATTCCTCCACGGAAGACCCGACGATCGTCATCAACGGCTTTGCCGGCCTGGAAAAGATCAACCTCGCTTCCGGCGAACTGAACGTGAAGGCGTCCGAAAGCGGCTACCTGCACGTCAACCTGCCGTCGAACGAGGCGCATCCCTATTCGAAGGCGACCTCGCTGGTCGCCTATGACAGCCTCGGCAACACCCGCAAGCTCGACTTCACCTATTCGACGACGGCAACGCCCGGCGAATGGAACCTGAGCGTGACCTATACGGACGATTCCGGCGCCATCCACGACATGCTGAGCCCGACGCCCGACACGGCCATCGTGGCCTCGCCGGCCGCGGCCACGCAGGAGGCGCTCAGCTTCGACACGTCCGGCAAGCTCACCAACCCGACCGACATCAGCACCTTCGGCATGACCATCGGCGGCGGCGAGCTCAACGCGCTCAACATCTCCATCGGCGGCGACACCGGCGGCTCGACGCAGCTCGCCTCGGCCTTCGCGGCCAAGGGCGACATCGACGGCATCGGCCCGAGCGGCGTGGCCGGTTACGAGATCAGCGACGACGGCATCGTCTACCTCAAGTACGAGAACGGCGACATGGCGCCGAAATACCGTATCGCCATGGCCAACGTGCAGAGCCCGGACAACCTCAAGCCGCTGCCCGGCAACGTCTATACGCAGAGCCCGGATTCGGGCGTGGTCGTCATGGGGTACGCCGGCAACGGCGGCTACGGCACGATCCTGTCCGGCGCGCTGGAGGATTCCAACGTGGATATCGCCGAGGAACTGACGAGCATGATCGAGTCGCAGCGAAACTACACTGCGAATTCCAAGGTCTTCCAGACCGGCTCCGAACTCATGGAAGTCCTCGTCAACCTCAAGAGATAGGCGGCCTGAAGCCACCGCGTGCATTCGAGAGTTAGGTAGATCCGATGTCGCTTACAGCAGCAATGAAGACTGCTCAGTCCAGCTTCTCCAACGTGGGCCTGCAATCGGCCGTCGCGTCGAAGAACATTGCCAATGCGAGCAACCCGAACTACGCCCGCCGCGCGGCGGTCCTCGCCACCGCGTCTTCCGGCGCCACGGTGGTGGAAACGCAGCGCGCGCAGAACGAGGCGCTGCTGAAGCAGAACCTGCTCTCGATCTCCAAGTCCTCCGGCCAGGACACGCTGCTCTCCGGCCTCACGCAGATGAAGATGATGCTCGGCGGGGAGGACTACGAGCTCTCGCCGTCGACCTATCTCGCCAAGCTGCGCGACAACCTCCAGACCTTCGCCGACAAGCCGAACGAGGTCTCGCTGGCCGAGACCGTCGTGTCGGATGCCGTCGACGTCGCGAACTCGCTGAACAGCACCTCGCTCGCCCTCCAGAAGGCGCGCGCGGAAGCGGATGCGGATATCGATACCTCGGTGACGGAGCTCAACCGTCTCCTCTCCGAATTCCAGACCTACAACGACAAGGTCCGGCAGGGCACGGCCGCCGGCACTGACGTCAACGACGCGCTCGACCAGCGCGACAAGCTGCTGACCGACATCTCCTCGATCATCGGCGTGACGACGGTCACCCGCACGAACAACGACCTGGCGCTCTACACCAGCGACGGCACAGTGCTGTTCGAGACGGTGCCGCGCGCGGTCAGCTTCCAGCCGACGACCACCTATACGGCGACGGTCGAGGGCAACCAGATCCTCATCGACGGCGTGCCGGTACAGGCGGGCACGGGCGGCAATACCAGCGCACGCGGCTCCCTTCCCGCGCTGCTCCAGCTTCGCGACCATACCGCACCCACCTTCCAGGCCCAGCTCGACGAGATCTCGCGCGGCCTCATCAACATGTTCTCCGAGAACGGTGACGACGGGCTCTTCGTGCGCAACGGCGTTGCCGTCGGCGACGACCTCACCGTCACCGCGGTCGTCCCCGGCCTCTCGACGGTCATCAAGGTGAACCCGGATGTCATCACCAGCCAGGGCGGCAACGCCATGCTGCTGCGCGACGGCATCAACACCACCTACAACGTCAACGGCGACGCCAGCTTCTCCGACCTGCTGAACAACTATACGACGGCGTTCGAGACCCCGACGACCTTCGCGCCGGAAGCGGCGATCGACACGACGGGCACGATCCTCGCCTTCTCGACCGGCTCGGTCGGCTGGCTGGAACAGAACCGCAGCGCGGCGACGACGGCGAGCGACGACAAGAACGCGCTGCTCGGCCGCACGCAGGAAGCGCTCCAGAACGTGACCTCCGTCAGCCTCGACGAGGAACTGTCGCTGCTGCTCGACCTGGAGCAGTCCTACAAGGCTTCCGCGAAGCTGGTCTCGGCGGTCGATGAGATGATCACATCACTTCTACAGGCGGCGGGGTAAGTCATGAAGGCTTCTTTCGTTTCCAACCTGTCTCTCCAGAATACGATGCGCCTGACCGTGGCCAAGGCGCAGAAGGAGATGACGCAGCTCCAGGAGGAGACGGTCACCGGCCGTCATGCGGATGTCGGGGCCGTGCTCGGTGCCAAGACCGCGCGCACGCTGAACCTCCACCGCGACCTCCAGCGCATGGAATCGCTGAAGAGCACCAACGCGCTGACGACGCAGCGCCTTGCCGCCTCGCAGGAAGCGCTCGGCCAGATGTCGACGGCGGCGAACGACGCAATGGAAGTGCTGATCGCGCTTTCCGGCATGACCTCGGCCGACCAGCTCGACCTTGCCAAGACGAATCTCGGCAACGCGCTTTCGACCTTCACGGCGGCCGCCAATACCTCCTTCAGCGGCGAATATCTCTTTGCCGGCATCAATTCCGACGTGATGCCGCTCGACGACTACCTGCAGGAAACGCCGCCTTCGGACGCCAAGGCTGCCTTCGATGCCGCCTTCCTCGCCCATTTCGGCTTCGACCAGTCGAACCCCAACGTCGCCAACATCACGCCGGCCGACATGCAGGCCTTCATAGGCGATCTCGAAACGAGCTTCATGGGCCCCGACTGGGAGACGAACTGGTCGAACGCCTCCAACGAGAACATGGAAAGCCGGATCAGCGCGGCCGAGACCGTGCAGAGCTCGACCAACACCAATGCCGACGGCATCCGCTATACGGCGCTCGGCCTGGTGATCGGCCACGAGATGCTGGCGCTCGATATTTCCGAGCAGACGCGCAAGACGGTCAGCGATGCGGCGATCGACTATGTGGGCCGGGCCATTGCCGGCGTCGACAGCGAGCGTTCCAAGCTCGGCATCTCCGAATCGCGCGTCACCCAGGCCAATACCTCGCTCGATGCCCAGGTCACCATCCTGAACACGAGCATCACGGACATGGAAGGCATCGACACCTACGAGGCGGCCACGCGTGTGACCACGCTCGAATCGCAGCTGTCGCTCGCCTACACGCTGACGTCGAGGATCCAGAACCTGAGCCTGCTGAACTACCTCTGATGAACCAGAGGGTACGGACACACATGAAGGATGTCTGAATGTACCAGTTTTCATATGCCGAGATCATGGAGGAAGGGGTCGCCGTCTCGAAGGATCGGGAACGGCAGGTCCTTGAGCGGTCGATAGCGCTCCTGAAGGCGGCAATGGAGTCCGACGGCGGCAAGGCCACGGTGGAAGCCGTCTATTTCACCCGCCGGGTCTGGATCCGGTTCATCGAGGATCTCGGCGATCCCGAAAACGAACTCGAAGACGAGCTTCGGGCCAATCTCATCTCGATTGCCATCTGGATTCTCAAGGAGATCGAAAAGATCCGCAAACGCGAATCCACGAATTTCCAGGGCATCATCGACATCACCACCATCATCAAGGATGGCATCAAATGAAAAGTACGCTGCGTATATCGCTGAAGTCCGGTGAGCGCATTTTCGTCAACGGCGCGGTCCTTCGGGTCGATCGCAAGGTCGCGATCGAATTCCTGAACGATGTGACCTTCCTTCTGGAAAACCACGTCCTGCAGCCGGAACAGGCCACCACGCCGCTCCGCCAGCTCTATTTCATCGCGCAGATGTCGCTGATCAACCCGGAAGGCGCCGAGCAGTCGATCGCCATGTTCCGCAAGTCGGTCATCATGCTGCTCACCTGCTTCAAGAACGAGGAGGTGCTGGCCGAGCTGAAGCGCGTCGACGCGCTCGTCACGCAGGGCCGCGCCTTCGAGGCCCTGAAGGCCATCCGCGCCCTTTACCCGATCGAAGATCGCATCCTCAACAACCAGGAATTGACGCCGGCAACGGTCGAACAGATCCGCAGGGAGATCGCACCATGGTAGACGCTGTCGGTTCCACCACCTCTTCAGGCTATATCCCGAGCGTGACGGGCGCCGATGCCGGCACCGATTCCAGCAAGGCGACGCTGAACTACGAGAGTTTCCTGAAGCTGCTCGTGGCGCAGATGAAGAACCAGGATCCCACCGAGCCGATGGACGCCAGCCAGCAGATGGCGCAGCTTGCGACCTTCTCGCAGGTCGAGCAGACCATCAAGACGAACAAGAACCTGGAAAGCCTTCTCCAGCGCACCTCGCTGCAGGAAGCCAATTCCGTCATCGGCCGCACGGTCACCAGCGACGACGGCAAGGTTTCTGGCGTCGTCAAGGAAGTCGCGCTATACAATGACGGTATCGTTGCGACGCTTGATTCGGGCGAGAAGATCGTCGTCGGACCCGGCGTAACCGTGAAGTGATCCTATTCCGTGAATGAGGCAGACGCCCTCGATATAGCGCAGGCAGCCATCTGGACGGTCATCGTGGCCTCCGGCCCGGCCGTGCTCGCCGCCATGCTCGTGGGCGTCACCATCGCCTTCATCCAGGCGTTGACGCAGGTGCAGGAAATGACCCTCACCTTCGTCCCGAAGATCCTCGCGATCTTCGTCACCATCGCGATCTCCGCCCCCTTCATCGGCGCCCAGATTTCCATCTTCACCGACCTCGTCTTCTCGCGAATACAAAGCGGGTTCTAGCCCACCCTCGCGCAAGCTTCGCCCTGTAGGTCATCGGGTGAAATGGGCGGCATGCGTGGCGCGCCGCCGCCTCTCATGACGAGACGGGAAGCATTCAGATGGCACAAGTACCGGCAATCAACCTTCCGAAGGTCGGCCTCAAGTTCCGCGATATCGCGTTCGCCGTAGGCATCCTGACGATCCTGTCGATCCTGTTCCTGCCGATCCCGGCCTTCATGATCGATATCGGCCTTGCCTTCTCGATCGCCTTCTCCGTGCTCATCCTCATGGTCGCGCTGTGGATCCAGCGGCCGCTCGACTTCTCGTCCTTTCCGACGGTCCTGCTGATTGCGACCATGGTGCGCCTGTCGCTCAACATCGCGACGACGCGTGTGATCCTGTCGCACGGCAACGAGGGACATAACGCGGCCGGCGGCGTCATCGCCGGCTTTGCCAGCCTCGTCATGTCCGGCGATTTCGTCATCGGTCTCATCGTCTTCATGATCCTGATCGTGGTGAACTTCATCGTCATCACCAAGGGCGCGACGCGTATCGCGGAAGTGGGCGCCCGCTTCACCCTCGACGCCATCCCCGGCAAGCAGATGTCGATCGACGCCGACCTTTCCGCCGGCCTCATCGACGAGAAGCAGGCGCAGGTGCGCCGCCGCGAGCTGGAAGAGGAAAGCTCGTTCTTCGGCTCGATGGACGGCGCCTCGAAATTCGTGCGGGGCGATGCCATCGCCGGCCTCATCATCACCGCCATCAACGTCTTCGGCGGCATCGTCATCGGCTATTTCCGCCACGGCATGGAGCTTTCGGAAGCCGCCGACGTCTTCGTGAAGCTCTCGGTCGGCGATGGTCTCGTCTCGCAGATCCCCGCCCTCATCGTCTCGCTCGCCGCCGGCCTCATCGTCTCGCGCGGCGGCACGGCCGGCTCCACCGACCAGGCGGTTGTCAACCAGCTTTCCGGCTATCCGCGCGCGCTACTCGTGGCCGCCGGCCTCATGTTCCTGCTCGCCATCATGCCGGGCCTGCCGCTCATTCCCTTCGCCATGCTCGGCGGCGTCATGGCCTTCGGCAGCTGGGTCATTCCGCGCCGCATCGCCGAGGAAAGCCGCGTCAAGCGCGAGCAGGAGGCCCGCGAGGTCCAGGCCTCGCGCGACCAGGAGAAGGATTCGGTAAAATCCGTGCTGAAGACCGCGGAGATCGAGCTCCTGCTCGGCAAGCAGGTCTCCACGCGCCTTCTCGGCGCGCATCAGGAACTGGCGTTCCGCGTCGGCAAGATGCGCAAGAAATTCGCCGGGCAGTACGGTTTCGTCGTGCCGGAGATCAAGGTCTCCGACGACATCTCCATTCCCGACAAGTCCTACCAGATCCGCATCCACGGCACGACGGTCGCGTCCAACATCGTGCGCGTCGGCGAAGTGCTCGTCGTCACCGGCGGCGGCCGAAAGCCGAGCGTGCCGGGCGACGATATCCGCGAGCCCGCCTTCGGCATGCCGGCCGTCTCGATCCTGGAAACCTTCGCAGACGACCTGCGCCGCGAGGGCTTCCACCCGATCGACAACGTCTCGGTCGTGCTGACGCACCTTTCGGAAGTCATCCGCAACAACCTGCCGCAGCTTCTCTCCTACAAGGACGTGAAGGTGCTGATCGAACGGCTCGACCCGGAATACCGCAAGCTCGCCGACGAGATCTGCTCCTCGCACATGTCCTATTCGGGCCTGCAGGCCGTGCTCAAGCTGCTGCTTGCCGAGCGTGTCTCCATCCGCAACCTGCACCTCATCCTCGAAGCGGTCGCCGAGCTCGCCCCGCATGTGCGCAAGACCGAGCAGATCGTCGAGCATGTGCGCATCCGCATGTCGCAGCAGATCTGCGGCGACCTTGCCGAGAACGGCGTGCTGCCGGTTCTGCGCCTCGGCAACAAGTGGGACATGGTCTTCCACCAGGCGCTCAAGCGCGACTCCAAGGGCGAGATTGTCGAGTTCGACATCGACCCGCGCCAGCTCGAGGAGTTCTCCGAGCAGGCGACCCGGGTTATCCGTGAGTTTCTCGACCGCGGCACGCCGTTTGTGCTGGTCACCTCGCCCGAATCCCGCTCTTATGTGCGCATGATCATCGAGCGCCTCTTCGCCACATTGCCGGTTCTCTCGCATGTCGAGCTTGCCAAGGGCATCGAGATCAAGATTCTCGGCTCCATCTCATGATCACGGATCCCGAAGGCACGGTGCTGGCGCTGTTTGCCGCCTTCTGCCGTGTCGGCGGATGCTTCATGCTGATGCCGGGGTTCTCCTCCGCGCGCATTCCCATGCAGATCCGCCTCTTCGTGTCGGTGGCGGTTTCCATGGCGATCCTGCCGATCATGTGGGACACGATCTATCCGCGCGCCAGCGGCTCGCTCGACGGCTACCTTTCCATGATCGCCTTCGAGACGCTGACCGGCGCGGTGATCGGCCTCATCGCCCGCTACTACGTGCTCGGCCTGCAGTTCGCCGGCACGGTGCTGACCATGATGATGGGCTTCAACGCGCCGCCGACGCCGGACGTGCTGGAGGAGACGGCGGAAAACCAGCTGACGAACCTCCTGTCCTTCTGCGCCCTCATGGTGCTGTTCCTGCTCGATTTCCATCATGTCGTCATGCGGGCGCTGGTCGATTCCTATTCCGTCATGCCGCTCGGCGCCGGCTTCAACCCGCAAAGCGCGCTGATCACGCTCACCGACACGCTGAGCCAGACCTTCATGATCATGCTGCGGCTGGCGAGCCCCTTCATCCTCTACGGCCTCGTCTTCAACGTCACGATCGGCCTCATCAACAAGCTGGCGCCGCAGATCCCGATCTACTTCATCTCGCTGCCCTTCCTCATCATCGGCGGCATGATCCTGCTCTATTTCGGCGTCTCCTCGCTGCTGGAAATCTTCACCGCCGGCTTCCTGCCGGTCTTCCGGGGAGAATAGCATGGCGCAGAGCCGGTCGGAGAAGCTGAAGCGCCTCGTGAGCGTGCAGCGGCACCTGGAGAAGATGGCCGAGATCGACCTTGCCAACACGACGCGCCAGCGCCAGGAGGTGGCCGAGACGATGGACGTGGTGGCCGAGGCCATCGCCTCGCTGGAGCCCGTGCACCGCAGCTTCTCGCGCCACTATTCCGGCCAGTACAGCCGCCTGCAGCAGCAGGACCAGATGCTGGCCAACGTCCAGCAGATGCACGAGATGCGCGTGGTGCGCGAGCGCACCAAGGGCGACCGCATGGAAGAGCACCGGAAGGAAGCCCGCAGCGCCGAGGACCGCGAGGCCGCGGACAATTCCATCTACGATCTCATCGACCAGCACATCGCCTACAAGCAGGACGACGACTGACCGCGAGGCTTGCGCCGGAATGGAAAGCTGAAGGCCCGCCATCACGGCTTCGTCATCGGCCACCAGCCTCCCGTAAGGTTGAGCAGCGATAGTCGCATCAGGACGATGACGAGGTTTGCCGAAAGCAGCCGAGGTCCGGAATGGTCATGAGGCCGGCAGACCGTCATGAAGACGGGCGCGGCATTTGCGGAACCACCCGAAAGGCTCTGAGACGTGGCAATTTCTCCCCCCAGCGACCTGGTGCTCGATGTCGTGCGCGCCGCCGACCCGGCGCAGGTTCAGGAAGCGCAAGCCAAGCTGAAATCGAACCGCGCCGCCTTCGAGGCCAACAGCCTCGCCGAGGCCGGCGCCGGCTTCCAGGCCGCCGTCGGCATTCTCAACCGCGATACGGCGGCAAGCCATGCCGCGACGAGTTCCGGCAGCGTCACCGCCGTCGGCGCGAAGGCCGTTCCGGAGCACCTGCGCAAATTCGAATCCATGGTGCTGCAGAATTTCGTGAAGTCGATGATGCCGACCGAGAGCGAGGAGCTCTACGGCAAGGGCACGGCCGGCGAGATGTGGCGCGGCATGATGGCCGACCAGCTCGGCGAGGCGCTTGCCAAGGGCGGCGGCATCGGCATCGCCGAAAGCCTCGCCGGCAAGAGCGGCATCACCACCAATCCGAGGGACCGGGATACCGACCGCGTCGCCGCCGGCATGGTCGAGACGCTGCAGCGGCAGGCCTTCGCGGACCTCATCCCGTCCGTCAAGGAAGACGACAAGAAAAAAGCATAAGCGGAGAACGATAAGATGGAACAGGCGAACAACGAACTGCGGATCCGCACCGTGCTCGGCCGGCTGGAAACGATCATCGACAACGAGAACGACAATATCGGTCGCGACCCCCAGTTCGACCTGCCGACCTCGAATGCCCACAAGAGCCGCTGCCTCTACGAGCTTGCCATGCTGACGCGCGACGTGCGCCCCGACGAGGTGCCGCCGACCTTCTCCGTCCAGCTCGGCCGGGTGCGCGAGAAGCTCGCCACCAACGCCCAGCGCGTCTCGGCGCATCTGGAGGCCGTGCGCGAGGTCGTCACCATCCTCAAGAACGCCGTGCAGGACCTTGAGGCGGACGGCACCTATTCGCAGGAGCAGTTCCGCATGGGTTACGGCACATGATCAAGCTCGTCGGCACCGGCGTCTGGATTCTCCTGATCACGCTCGCCTCCGTCTATTTCTCGCTGAAGATGGCCTCGGCCCCCAAGGTCGATACCGCCGCGGCCGAGCGCGAGGCGGCGATGGAATTCGTCAGCGGCTATACGACGACCGTGCCGGTGATCGGGGAGGGGGGCGTCAACGGCTACCTCCTCACCAAGCTCGCCTACAAGGCCAACAAGGAACTGGCGGCCAAGCAGGTCGTGCCGCTGCCGGAGCTGATCACCGACGAGCTCTACACGCTTCTCGTCGGCAAGAAGATGATCGATATCGCCGATGTCGGCAGCTTCGACCTCGAAGCCTTCCGGGGCGTCGTCAAGGAGGGGCTGAACCGCCGCTTCGGCGCGAATGTCATCGACGAGGTCTATGTCGAGCAGATCGACTATCTGACCACCGCCTCCGTGGAGGACCCGGCCCCCAAGCGCGGCGTCACGCTGCTGAAGGGCGAGGTTCCCGCACAGAAGACCGAGGGCAAGAGCGGCGGGCATTGAGGCCGGCCAGGCATCGATGACAGGGATGGGCCGGCTGCCTAGTGCAGGCCGGCCTTTGCCGTTCTGGAGGAGAGCTTCCGGCAGAAGGCGTGATAGAGGAGAACCGTGTCGGCGCCGTATCGGCGAAGCCGCCGCGCGGGATCGCTCATGAAGCGGTGCAGCCGGCCGTGACTCGGCTTTTCGAGGCCGTGCGGCGCATCGGCGGCTTCCTCCAGCAGGGTCTCGAACAGGCCGCCGGCGCTGAGCACGAGCCGCGCATGGCCGGGGCCGACATGCCGGTCGATCCATTTCTCCTGCGCCGGCTCGTCCATCGCCACCAGCAGGATATCCGCCTCCGCCGCGCGCACCCGGTCCATGACCAGGTCGGATTGTGCGGGATCGAAGGCGCCGTCGGCGACCGGCAGGAAGGTGTGCCAGGGCGCATGCCGGCGCAGCCGCTCCGTCGCCCGCATCAACGCGGCCTGCTGCCCGCCGATGAGCGCGACGCGCATCGGCCTTTCGATATAGGTGAGAAGCGCCGGGACGAAATCCGCGGCGGTGAGCTTTGCCGGAAAGCCCCGGCCGTGAAGCAGCAGCGAGGCGGCATCGACGCCCTTGCCGTCCGGCAGCACGATCTGGCGTTCGAGCACGGCCCTGTAGTCGGCGTCGCGCCGCATCCGGTTCGCCTTGTCCGCATCGAGAAAGGCGATGACGCTCTGGCCGAACGGCCGTTCGGCCGCTTCCGCGGCGAAGGCGAAGAGATCCGCCCAGCCGAGATCGCAGACCGCAAGTCCGAGGATATCGCGGTGCGAGCCGAGCGTGCTGCCCGAAACGAGGTTCGGCAGGGCGCTGCGCGCACGCCGAACGGTGCGGGCCTTCACGGTGCGGCGCGGAACGCCGGCAGGATACAACAGGTCGGGCTTCATGCTTTTCCCAGGAAGCTGGTGCGTTGCCTGCGGTGTAGCAACTCGGCTTGAAAGGCCGTTTAAGGAAACCCTGAAAATGCCGGCGCCGGTTTTCATCCCTTGCTAACCTTTGGAGCAATCGATTGATTTAGCTTGAATATTTCCAATTGGCCGGGTTTTCGCGCCGGCAGGAATCTGCAGGCTGCTCCAGAAAAGGACGCCGGCCGGCCGGAAAGGCATGCGGCGTTCTTTCCGCCGCGCAAGGCTTGAATTTATCCGTTTTGGACAGCATAGGGCGTTGGGAGGCCATTGCGCCATTCCGCCCGCCGCTAGAGTGGCCGCAATTCATTCGGGGAGACAAACGTGACCACCATTATCGATGGGAAGCAGGTTGCCGCTTCCGTGATTGACGCCGTGAAGTCCGCCACCGCCGCGCTGGAGAAGGACGCCGGCGTGAAGCCCGGCCTTGCCGTCGTCATCGTCGGCAACGATCCGGCAAGCCATGCCTATGTCTCCTCCAAGAGCCGCATGGCCAAGGAATGCGGCTTCAACTCCGTCCAGCACACGCTGCCGGAGGAAACGACGCAGGAAGAGCTTGCCCGTCTGGTCGAGACGCTGAACGCCGACGAGACCATCCACGGCATCCTCGTCCAGCTCCCGCTGCCCAGGCACCTGAATTCCGAGCCGATCATCCAGTCGATCCGGCCCGAGAAGGACGTCGACGGCCTGCATGTCGTCAATGCCGGCAAGGTGGCGACGGGCGATCTCGACGGCGGTCTCGTCTCCTGCACGCCGGCCGGCGCCATGGTCTTCGTGCGGCGCACGCACGGCGAGGACCTTTCCGGCCTCAACGCCGTGGTGATCGGCCGCTCCAACCTCTTCGGCAAGCCGATGTCGGCCCTGCTGCTCGCCGCCAACGCGACGGTGACGACGGCCCATTCGCGCACGAAGGACCTCGCCGCCGTCTGCCGCAACGCCGATATCCTCGTCGCCGCCGTCGGCCGGCCGGAAATGGTCAAGGCGGACTGGGTCAAGCCCGGCGCGACCGTCATCGACGTCGGCATAAACCGTGTTCCCGCGCCGGAAAAGGGCGAGGGCAAGTCCCGTCTCGTCGGCGACGTCGCCTTCGACGAATGCGCCAGGGTCGCCGGCGTCATCACACCGGTCCCCGGCGGCGTCGGCCCCATGACCATCGCCATGCTGATGGCCAACACGGTGATCGCCGCCTATCGCAAGGCCGGCAGGACGCCGCCGAAGTTCTGATCGGTTGTGGGGGCGGGGCAGCCGTGCCTCGCGGTGCTGCCCTCCTGCTGCCAACGTCGCCGGCCCCCATTGTCACCTCCCTGGCGATGCGCCTCTGCCGCCTCTCCGTCGTCGCCCTCTTGCCATCCCTCCGTCGTCACCCTCTTGACACCTCTCGGTCGTCATGGTCGGGCTTGACCGGACCATCCACGCCGCGGGTGCCGCGGTGGATCCTCGGGTCAAGCCCGAGGATGACGGAGGGAGAGGAGGAGGACGGGGCTTCCCGTCCAATAGCGCTCAACGCTCGGCGCAACAGACACTCCGGAACGCGCCTCACTTCCCCGCCGGCGCCGGTCCGGTCGAGGCGCGTACGATGAGGTCGGCTTTCCACAATTCCTGCTGCGGCAGCGCTTCGAGCCGCAGGATATCGGCGATGAGGCGGCGGGCGATGCGCTGGCCGGCGGCGCGCAGCGACGAGCGGGTCGTCGTCAGCGGCACGCGGAAATTCTCCGGCTTCAGCATGGGCAGCACGTCGTCATGGGCGATGAGGGAGATGTCGGTGCCGAGCGTCAGCCCCGCCTGGCTGATCGCCCGCACCGCGCCGAGCGCCAGCACCGTGCTGGAACAGAGGACGGCCGTCGGCGGCGTTTCGAGCTGCAGGAAGCGCTCCATCGCCCGGTAGCCGTGCTCGTCCGTCATCTGCGAATGCTCCACGCACTCCTCGCGCAGCGTCAGGCCGTGCTCGGCAAGCGCCCGCTCCGTGCCCTTGCGGCGGCGGATGGCGAAGGTGAGGTGGTCCGGCCCGTTGATGAGTGCGAAATGCCGGTGGCCGAGTTGCGCGAGCAGGCGCGCGGCATCGTAGAACGCGCCCGTATTGTCGATGTCGAGATAGGGATAGTCCGTCGGCATGCCCATCGAGCGCCCGTGCACCACGAAGGGCGTCTTCAGCGATTTCAGCATGGCGATGCGCGGGTCCTTCACGCGCATGTAGGCAAGGAAAAGCGCGTCGACATTGCCGCTCGCCACCAGCCGCCGGCAGGTCGCCACCTCCTCGTCCGGATGGCTCGGATTGATCACGAAATGAAAGTCGTGCTTGACCGCCTCGTCGCCGAGCCCGGCAAGGAACTCGCCGAAATGCACGTCGGATTCGATGCCGTCGGCCGTCGGCATGACGAGGCCGATGGAGCCCGCCCGGCCGGTCGCGAGGCGCTGCGCTGCGCGGTTCGGGCGATATCCCGTCTCGCGCACCGCCTCGAGCACGCGCTGGCGCGTTTCGGCATTGACCTCCGGATAGCCGTTCAGCGCCCTGCTGACGGTCGTCTGCGAGAGGCCCAGCAATTGCGATAACTGCTTGAGATTCACATGCTTAGCTTTCTAGGAACAGTCGAAGCGCTTTGAATCTTCCGTTCCCTGTCCCGTCATTTCCTTCAAAGCGCTTCGGGCATCTAACATCAGCGAATTCCGCAGGAAAAGCGGATTTGGCCGTTTTGCGCCGCAAAACTACGCTGCATTGCGTCAAAGGCGGCATTTTTGCGGCCAAATGATTTGGGGGTACTTGACGAGTCCGAGCGTGAGGTGTGATGAAAGGAAAACCAAAGCGCTTTGAATTTTTGGCTATTTTAGAGGATGCCCGCCCGGAAGAGGCGGGTTTGCTATGGGAGGCAATCCGGTGAAAAAGACATTGCTGATGACGGCCGCGCTCGCGCTTTTGATGGTGGGCGGCGCTGCCGCCGCCGATCTGAAGTTCAAGCCGGGCGAGGACGCCAAATTCAACTGGCAGAGTTTCGAGGATTTCAAGAAGGGCCATGACCTCAAGGGCCAGTCGCTCACCATCTTCGGCCCCTGGCGCGGCGAGGACGAGGCGCTCTTCAAGAACGTCTACGCCTATTTCGTCGAGGCGACGGGCGTCGACCTGAAATACTCCTCTTCCGAGAACTACGAGCAGCAGATCGTCATCGACACGCAGGCCGGCAGCCCGCCGGACGTCGCCATCCTGCCGCAGCCGGGCCTCATCGCCGACCTCGCCTCCAAGGGCTACCTGACGCCGCTCGGCGACGAGACCAAGCAGTGGCTGCTCGACAACTATGCCGCCGGCCAGTCCTGGGTGGACCTTTCCACCTACAAGGGCAAGGACGGCAAGGACGAGCTCTATGCCTTCCCCTACAAGATCGACGTGAAGTCGCTCGTCTGGTACGTGCCGGAGAACTTCGAGGACGCCGGCTACGAAGTGCCGAAGACCATGGAGGACCTCAAGGCGCTGACCGAGAAGATCGTCGCCGACGGCGGCACGCCCTGGTGCATCGGTCTTGGTTCGGGCGGCGCCACCGGCTGGCCGGCGACCGACTGGGTCGAGGACCTGATGCTGCGCACGGCCTCGCCCGATACCTACGACAAGTGGGTCAAGAACGATATCCCCTTCACCGATCCGGCCGTGATCGGCGCGATCGACGAGTTCGGCTGGTTCGCCAAGAACGACAAGTTCGTCGACGGCGGCGCGGCGGCGGTGGCCTCCACCGACTTCCGCGACAGCCCGAAGGGCCTCTTCACCTCGCCGCCGAAGTGCTACCTGCACCACCAGGCCTCGTTCATCCCGTCCTTCTTCCCGGAAGGCACGGTGGTCGGCGAGGATGCGGACTTCTTCTACATGCCGCCCTATGCCAGCAAGCCTGAGCTCGGCAATCCGGTCCTCGGTGCCGGCACGCTCGCCATGATCACCAAGGACACGCCGGCCGCGCGCGCCTTCATCGAGTTCCTCAAGACGCCGATCGCCCATGAGGTCTGGATGGCCCAGTCGAGCTTCCTGACGCCCTTCAAGAGCGCCAACAAGGAAGCCTATGCCAACGGGCCGATGAAGAAGCAGGGCGAAATCCTGCTCAACTCCACGACCTTCCGCTTCGACGGCTCGGACCTGATGCCGGGCAAGATCGGCGCGGGCGCGTTCTGGACCGGCATGGTCGACTTCGTCGGCGGCAAGTCCTCGGCCGACGTCGCGGCCGACGTCCAGAAGGCCTGGGACGCCATCAAGTAACATTGCGGCGAACCGGCCGGCACCCGCCGGCCGGTTTTCCCAAAGCATGCCAAGTGCAGCCGGACCATGCGGGCGCTCCGCGTGAGCGCGAAGCGTGGCCGTGACAAGAACGTCTGGGGCGCATTCCTGGGGGAGGGACTGCCGTGCAGCAATTGTTATTCGCCATCTTCACGATGATCGGGGGCGTTCTTGCCTGCGTCGTCTATTTCTTCGGAACGAACTGGCTGCTCGACAAGCTGTTCCCCTCCAAGGGGCTGGTCGGGGCGGAGGCATCGCGTAACCTCAGGCTTACCAATGCCATCCGCCCCTGGCTCTTCATGGCGCCCGCTCTCTTCGCGCTCGCCATCTACCTCGTCTACCCCGTCTTCGAATCCGTCCGCCTCTCCTTCCTCGACCGTTCCGGCCGCCAGTTCGTCGGCTTCAGCAACTATGTCTGGATGCTGGGCGACGGCGAGTTCCGCCAGTCGATCTTCAACAATTTCCTCTGGCTCCTCGTGGTGCCGGCGCTCTCCACCTTCTTCGGCCTCGTCATCGCCGCGCTGACCGACCGCATCTGGTGGGGCAATATCGCCAAGACGCTGATCTTCATGCCGATGGCGATCTCCTTCGTCGGCGCCGCCGTCATCTGGAAATTCGTCTACGACTACCGCTCGGAAGGCTCCGAGCAGATCGGCATCCTCAATGCCGTCGTCGTCGCCTTCGGCGGTGCGCCGGAAGCCTGGATGACCATTCCCTTCTGGAACAACTTCTTCCTCATGGTCATCCTGATCTGGATCCAGACGGGCTTTGCCATGGTGATCCTCTCGGCGGCGCTACGCGGCATCCCGGAGGAGACCATCGAGGCGGCGGTCATCGACGGGGCGAACGGCGTGCAGATCTTCTTCAAGATCATGGTGCCGCAGATCTGGGGCACGATCGCGGTCGTCTGGACGACGATCACCATCCTCGTCCTGAAAGTCTTCGACATCGTGCTCGCCATGACGAACGGCCAGTGGCAGACGCAGGTTCTGGCGAACCTGATGTTCGACTGGATGTTCCGCGGCGGCGGCGATTTCGGGCGCGGCGCGTCCATCGCCGTCGTCATCATGATCCTCGTCGTGCCGATCATGATCTGGAACATCCGCAACGCCACCAAGGAAATGGAGCGCTGAGATGACCGCCACCTCCCGTTCGCCGCTCATCATCGTCGTCCATCTCTCGGTCCTGCTCATCGTCGCGCTCTGGACGCTGCCGACCGCGGGCCTTCTCATCTCCTCGCTGCGCGACAAGGACCAGCTTGCCGTTTCCGGCTGGTGGACGGCGCTATCCACCTCCGCGCAGAACATGACCGGCCGCGCCGCCTCGCCGGAAACGCAGGTCGAGCGCGACGGCAAGTTCGTCATTTCCGGCAATCTCCTCGAAAGGGACAATGCCAGGGTCTCGGCCTTCGGCGTCCGCCCCATGCAGCCGGCTGCCTTCAAGGCCGGCACCGCCGCCGATATCGGCGACGGCCAGACGCTGACCGTCGCGGAGGACGGCAATTACGAGATCGTCTCGCCGACGAAGATGGAAGGCACGCGCGGCCAGCGCATCTTCTACACGGCAACCGTGCCGCCGCGCTTCACGCTCGATAATTATCGTGAAGTGCTGAGCGCTGCCGGCATCGGCTCGTCCTTCATCAATTCGCTGACCGTGGCGGTTCCCGCGACGATCATCCCGATCCTCGTCGCCGCCTTCTGCGCCTATGCGCTCGCCTGGATGCCGTTTCCCGGCCGGGCGATCCTGATCGCCGTCGTCGTCGGCCTGCTCGTCGTGCCCTTGCAGATGTCGCTGATCCCGCTGCTCAGGCTCTACAACGGCGTCGGCGCCTTCCTCGGCGTGCCGGCCAAGACCTATGTCGGCATCTGGCTCGCCCATATGGGCTTCGGCCTGCCGCTCGCCATCTATCTTTTGCGCAACTACATGGCCGGCCTGCCGCGCGAGATCATGGAATCGGCCCGCGTCGACGGTGCCTCCGATTTCGATATCTTCGTGAAGATCATCCTGCCGCTCTCTTTCCCGGCGCTTGCCTCCTTCGCCATCTTCCAGTTCCTGTGGACGTGGAACGACCTGCTTGTCGCCATGGTCTTCCTCGGCACCGGCAACGACGAGCTGGTGCTGACGGGGCGCCTCGTGAACCTCCTCGGCTCGCGCGGCGGCAACTGGGAAATCCTCACGGCCTCCGCCTTCATCACCATCGTCGTCCCCCTCATCGTCTTCTTCAGCCTGCAGCGCTATCTCGTGCGCGGCCTGCTGGCGGGATCGGTCAAGGGCGGCTGAAGACTTCAAGCAGACAGGAAAAACGAGAATGACGACGTCGGATTCAACGCTTCTTACGCCGGACAAGGACTGGTGGCGCGGCGCGGTGATCTACCAGATCTATCCGCGCTCCTACCAGGACACCAACGGCGACGGGATCGGCGATTTGCGCGGCATCACCGAGCGCCTCCATCACGTCGCCTCCCTCGGGGCGGATGCGATCTGGGTCTCGCCCTTCTTCACCTCGCCGATGAAGGACTTCGGCTACGACGTCGCGGATTATCTCGACGTCGACCCGATCTTCGGCGAGCTTGCCGATTTCGACGCGCTGATCGCCGAGGCGCACCGTCTCGATATCCGCGTGATGATCGACCTCGTGCTCTCGCATACCTCCGACAAGCATCCTTGGTTCGTCGAAAGCCGCTCGCGCCGCACGAATCCCAAGGCCGACTGGTACGTCTGGGCCGATTCCAGGCCGGACGGGACGCCGCCGAACAACTGGCTGTCGATCTTCGGCGGCTCGGCCTGGCAGTGGGACCCGACGCGCCTGCAATATTACATGCACAACTTCCTGACCTCGCAGCCGGACCTGAACCTCCACAATCCCGAGGTCCAGGACGCGCTGCTCTCGGTCGCCCGCTTCTGGCTGGAGCGCGGCGTCGACGGCTTCCGCCTCGACACGATCAACTTCTATTTCCACGACAAGGAACTGCGCGACAATCCGTCGCTGCCGCCCGAGCGCCGCAACGCGCAGACGGCGCCCGCCGTGAACCCCTACAATTACCAGGAACATCTCTACGACAAGAACCAGCCGGAGAACCTCGACTTCCTGAAACGCTTCCGTGCGCTGATGGAGGAGTTTCCGGCCATTGCCGCCGTGGGCGAGGTGGGCGACAGCCAGCGCGGTCTGGAGATCGCCGGGCAATACACCTCCGGCGGCGACAAGATGCACATGTGCTATGCCTTCGAGTTTCTGGCGCCCGATGCGCTGACGCCGGCCTTCGTCGCCGAGACGCAGCGCGCGCTGGAAAAGGCCGCGCCCGAGGGCTGGGTGTGCTGGGCCTTCTCGAACCACGACGTGATGCGCCATGTCAGCCGCTGGGGCTTCGGCGTCACCGACCACGACGCCCATGCCAAGCTGCTCGCCAGCCTCCTGATGTCGCTGCGCGGCTCCGTCTGCATCTATCAGGGCGAGGAACTGGCCCTGCCGGAGGCCGAGCTTGCCTATGAGGACCTGCAGGATCCCTACGGCATCCAGTTCTGGCCGGACTTCAAGGGCCGCGACGGCTGCCGCACGCCAATGGTCTGGGATGCCGGCGAGCAATCCGGCGGCTTCAGCGCCGGCAGGCCCTGGCTTCCCGTCCCCGAAGCCCATCTGGAGCGCGCCGTCAGCGTGCAGGACAAGGACCAGGCCTCGGTGCTCGCCCACTACCGCCGCTTCCTTTCCTTCCGCAAGGAGCATGCGGCGCTCGCCAAGGGCGAGATCGAGTTCCATTCGGCCGAAGGGGCGATCCTTTCCTTCGTGCGCACGCACGGCAACGAGAAAGTCTTCTGCGCCTTCAACATGAGCCCGGTCGCGCGCCTTGCCGACCTGCCGGCCGGCACGCTGGAAGCGCTGGAAGGCCACGGCTTCGACAGCGTGATGCATGAAGAGACCATAGAACTTCCAGCCTGGAGCGGGTTCTTCGCCCGCTTCGTGTAACCGGCCAAACGACAGGGGGAGACAGACATGGCAGGACTGGTGCTCAAGGATATCCGCAAGTCCTACGGCGCGGTGGACGTCATCCACGGCATCGATCTCGATATCAGGCAGGGCGAGTTCGTCGTCTTCGTCGGCCCGTCCGGCTGCGGCAAGTCGACCCTCCTGCGCATGATCGCGGGCCTCGAGGAGATCACCGGCGGCGAGATGACGATCGACGGCGAGCGCGTCAACGACGTGCCGCCGTCCAAGCGCGGCATCGCCATGGTGTTCCAGTCCTACGCGCTCTATCCGCACATGACGGTCTACGACAACATGGCCTTTGGCATGCGGATCGCCGGCGAAAGCAAGGAGGAGATCGACCGTCGCGTGCGCTCGGCCGCCGATATCCTCCAGCTCACGCAGTATCTTGACCGCCTGCCCAAGGCGCTTTCGGGCGGCCAGCGCCAGCGCGTCGCCATCGGCCGCGCCATCTGCCGCAATCCCAAGGTCTTCCTCTTCGACGAGCCGCTGTCGAACCTCGACGCGGCGCTGCGCGTCGCCACCCGCATCGAGATCGCCAAGCTCAACGAGCAGATGGCCGACACGACGATGATCTACGTGACGCACGACCAGGTGGAGGCGATGACGCTCGCCGACCGCATCGTCGTGCTCTCGGCCGGCCATATCGAGCAGGTCGGCGCACCGCTGGAGCTCTACGAACGTCCGGCGAACCTCTTCGTCGCCCGCTTCATCGGCTCGCCGGCCATGAACGTCATTCCGGCGAAGATCACCGCGGCCGGCGAGACGACCGCGCTGGAGCTGACCGGCGGGCGCGTCTGCGACGTCGGGATCGCAACGGCCGCGTCCGAGGCCGGCAAGACGGCGAGCTTCGGCGTTCGCCCGGAGGACCTTGCGATCACCACGGACGACGACTTCCTCTTCGAGGGCACCGTCTCGATCGTCGAGGCGCTGGGCGAGGTGACGCTGCTCTATATCGACGGCCTCGTGCCGGGCGAGCCGATCATCGCCAAGATTCCCGGCATCCTTCCGGTCAAGCGCGGCGACAAGGTGCGGCTGACGGCCGACAGGGCCAAGCTCCATCTTTTCGACCCCGCCGGAAAGAGCTATCGCGCCGCCTGAGGCCCGGGCGGCAGGATTTCGTCCTGCCGCTCAACCCGATGTTAAGCGTTGTTCCCCTAGGATTTTTCCCGAAGTGAACATGCCGGGGCACCAGTCAGATGCGTTTTCAGGATCAAGCGCCGAACCGCAATTACCTGAACAAGGAAGAATCCTTCATGTACGATCGGGAGAAGAGCTTCCCGATGGAGGATACCTGCAACGAGGCCCGCATCGAGTTCACCGAGAGCGGCGGCCTCGTCAACCTCGTCTCCCGGCGCGGCATCATCACCAAGCTCTCGCGCAGCGGCGCCGTCATCACCATGACGACGAAATTCCAGCTCCCGCGCAATTTCTACCTCGACATCGTCAGCGCCCGCATCCCGATGATCGGCTGCCTGACGCAGCGCGTCTATCCGAACGACGTCGTCGAAGCCCGCTTCCTGCGCCTGCTCTCCGACAAGGACCTGCAGCGCATCTTCGTCTACTCGACGCACCGCAACCATCAGGGCCGGACGCTGGATATCTATAGCTGAGGAAAGGGGGGGGCTGCCGCCTGACTAGCGGTGCCTCGCACTCTGTGGCCTCTGGTAAGGCCGTCCCTCTCCTCCGTCATGCTCGGGCCTGACCCGAGCATCCATGCCACAAGCGATACCCTGCCGTGGGACGTGGATCCTCGGGTCAAGCCCGAGGATGACGCTAGTGGGTGTGGCGGGCGCGCCGTGAAGAGGCAGCGCGAAGAAGCGGCCGGCCCCTATTCCATCACGCAAACAGCACGCTCGCCCCGTGATCCGCCGGGCCCGCGATGGCGCGGAAGGGGGCGAAGAGCTCGCGGCCCATGCCGAATTCGTTGCCGGAAAGATCGGCGGGGGCCTGCGGGCGGGCGGAGAATTCCGCTTCGTCCACCAGCACCTCGATGGTGCCGGCAACCGCATCGAGGCGGATCATGTCGCCCTCGCGGATGCGGCCGATGGGGCCGTTGTCGACCGCCTCGGGCGTGACGTGGATGGCGGCCGGGACCTTGCCAGAGGCGCCGGACATGCGCCCGTCGGTCAGCAGCGCCACCTTCTGGCCGCGGTCCTGAAGGATGCCGAGCACGGTGGTCAGCTTGTGCAGCTCCGGCATGCCGTTGGCCTTCGGACCCTGGAAGCGCACGACGGCGATGAAATCGCCCGTCAGCTCGCCGGCCTTGAAGGCCGCGTTGAGGTCGAGCTGGTCGTGGAAGACCTTTGCCGGGGCTTCGATGACATGGCGCTCCGGCTTGACGGCGGAGATCTTGATCACGGCCTTGCCGATATTGCCCGTCAGCATCTTGAGGCCCCCGCTCGCCTGGAACGGAGCCTCGATATTGGCGAGGATCTTCGGGTCGTGGCTGTATTTCGGCGCCGGCTCGCGCTCGACGCCGCCCTGGGGCCCGAGCTTCGGCTCGATCGTATAGGCTTGCAGGCCCTGGCCGTAGACCGTGCGCACGTCGTCGTGCAGCAGGCCGCCCTGCAGGAGTTCCTTGATGAGGAAGCCCATGCCGCCGGCCGCGTGGAAATGGTTCACGTCGGCAAGCCCGTTCGGATAGACGCGGGCCAGCAGCGGCACGATGTCCGAAAGGTCGGAAATGTCCTTCCAGGTCAGCATGATGCCGGCGGCGCGCGCCATCGCGACGAGGTGCAGCGTGTGGTTGGTCGACCCGCCCGTGGCATGCAGGCCGACGACGCCGTTGACGATGGAGCGCTCGTCGATCATCTCGCCGGCCGGCGTGAACTCGTTGCCCTCGGCGGTGATGGCGAGCGCGCGCCTTGCCGCTTCCTTCGTCAGCGCGTCGCGCAGCGGCGTGCCGGGATTGATGAAGGAAGCGCCGGGCATGTGGAAGCCCATGATCTCCATCAGCATCTGGTTGGAATTGGCGGTGCCGTAGAAGGTGCAGGTGCCGGGGCCGTGATAGGACTTCGATTCCGCTTCCAGCAGCTCGGCGCGGCCGACCTTGCCCTCGGCATAGAGCTGGCGCACGCGGGCCTTCTCGTCGTTCGGCAGGCCCGAGGTCATGGGCCCGGCGGGAACGAAGACGGCCGGCAGGTGCCCGAAGGTCAGCGCGGCGATGACGAGGCCCGGAACGATCTTGTCGCAGACGCCGAGGTAGACGACCGAATCGAACATGTTGTGCGAGAGGCCGACGCCCGCCGCCATGGCGATGAGGTCGCGCGAGAAGAGCGACAGTTCCATGCCCGGCTGGCCCTGCGTGACGCCGTCGCACATGGCCGGCACGCCGCCGGCGACCTGCGCCACGCCGCCCGCCTCGCGCGCGGCCTCGCGGATCAGCGCCGGATAGGTCTCGAACGGCTGGTGGGCAGAGAGCATGTCGTTATAGGCGGTGATGATGCCGAGGTTGGGGACGCGGTCGCCGGCGAGCGCATCCTTCTCGGCGGGAGAACAGACGGCGAAGCCGTGCGCGAGGTTGCCGCAGGAGAGTACCGAGCGGTGCACGCCCTTGGCGGCGGCGGCGCGCACCCGGTCGAGATAGGGTTCGCGCAGCGGCCTGGAGCGTTCGGCGATGCGGGCGGTAATGGCTTCGATGCGTTTGTCGGCGGACATGGGAGCGA
Source organism: Shinella sp. Sh6 (assembly GCF_055392685.1). NCBI lineage: Bacteria > Pseudomonadati > Pseudomonadota > Alphaproteobacteria > Hyphomicrobiales > Rhizobiaceae > Shinella > Shinella sp. Sh6. Next base: position 333,251 of record NZ_AP044005.1, read on the forward strand.
TCCTGACTTCTCGATTGCATTTTCGCACGGGCTAGCGCGCGGGAAAGCTGCGCCGTCCGCTGGTGGTGGCGTGATACGCCGGATGGGGCCGGGCGAAGCCGGCCGGGCGTCTCAGGGCGCCCAGTAGATGTCGACCGGCGTTGCCGCCCGCCGCAGCATGGCGCGGATCGGCATGTCGGTCTCCGGCCCGTCCTTTTCGGCCGCGGCAAGGACGTCCTTCTTGCCCTGTCCCTCGATATGCAGGACCAGAAGGCGTGCATCCTGGAGGCTGGCGAAGGTGAAGGTGAGGCGGGTTTCGCCCGCGCCCTCCGCCTCCATGGTGATGACGCCGCGCGGCGTTTCGGGCGAGATCGCCTCGGCAAGGCGGCTGCCGCCGGGGAAGAACGAAGCCGTATGGCCGTCCGTCCCCATGCCGAGGATGGCGACGTCGAAGGGAGCCCCGAGCGCGGCGGCATCCGCCGTCGCGATCCTCGCGGCCGCCTCAGCGCTTTCCGCCGCGCGGTAGAGCGGCAGGAAGGACGCGGCCTTCGCCTTGTCCCGAAGCAGGTTCTCGGCAACGAGCAGGTGGTTCGAGCGCGGATTGTCGGCCGGCACGAAGCGTTCGTCGACGAGCGTGATCGTCACCTTGCTCCAGTCGATGTCGCGGGTGGACAGCGCCTTGAAGAAGGCCTTCGGCGTCGAGCCGCCGGAAACGGCGATGGTGGCGTGCCCCCGCGCGGCGACGCCCTCGGCAAGCGCTGCGGAAACGGCGTCCGCCAGCCCTTCGGCAAGCGCCGCCCCATCCGCAAATTCGTGCAGTCTCGCGCTCATCGCCGCTCCTTACGTTTCGTGCCAGGTGCGGCCGTCGCGCTCGATGAGGGCGATGGCCTGGCTCGGGCCCCAGGTGCCGGCGGTGTAGCCCTGCGCCTGCTGGCCGGTGGTCTCCCAGGCCTTGAGGATCGGGTCGATCCAGCGCCAGGCGGCCTCGACCTCGTCGCGGCGCATGAAGAGCGTCTGGTTGTTGCGGATGACGTCGAGCAGCAGGCGCTCGTAGGCATCGGCATTGCGCGCCTCGAAGGCTTCGGCGAAGCTCATGTCGAGCGAGACGTTGCGAAGGCGCATGCCGCCGGGGCCCGGATCCTTGATCATCAGCGACTGCTTGACGCCTTCGTCCGGCTGGAGGCGGATGATGAGCTGGTTCTGCTCGATGCGGCCGGCGGAGGGATCGAAGATCGAATGCGGGATCGGCTTGAAGGTGATGACGATCTCCGACATGCGCGCGGCAAGGCGCTTGCCGGTGCGGATGTAGAAGGGAACGCCCGCCCAGCGCCAGTTGCCGATCTCGGCCTTGATGGCGACGAAGGTCTCGGTGTTGGAAACGCCGCCTTCCAGCTCTTCGAGGTAGCCCTTGACCGGGCCGCCCGACGAGGCGCCGGCGCGGTACTGGCCGCGCACCGTCAGGCGCTCGACATTGTACTGGTCGACCGGCTTCAGCGCGCGCAGCACCTTGAGCTTTTCGTCGCGCACGGCTTCGGCGTCCATCGAGGAGGGCACTTCCATGGCGACGAGGCAGAGAAGCTGCAGGATGTGGTTCTGCACCATGTCGCGTAGCGCGCCGGCCTTGTCATAGTAGCCGGCGCGGCTTTCGAGGCCGACGGATTCGGCGACCGTGATCTGCACATGGTCGATATGGGCGGAGTTCCACAGCGGCTCGTAGAGCGCGTTGGCAAAGCGCAGCGCCATCAGGTTCTGCACCGTCTCCTTGCCGAGATAGTGGTCGATGCGGAAGATCTGGTCTTCGTGGAAGACCTTGCCGATCGTGTTGTTCAGCTCGTTGGCTGAGGCAAGGTCCCGGCCGATCGGCTTTTCCACGACGATGCGGGTCTGCTTGGTGATCAGCTTGTGGTCGCGGATCTTTTCCGAGATGTCGCCGAAGATGGCGGGCGCGACGGCGAGGTAGAAGGCGCGCACGCGGTCCTTGCCCTCGTCGAGCAGGGCCTTCAGCTTGTCCCAGCCCTGCTCGGACTTGGCGTCGACCGCCACATAGAACAGCCGGTCGCAGAAGGTCTTGACCTCGGCCTCGTCGAATTCGCCGGGCTTGAGGTGCTCCTTCAGCGCGTCGACGGCGAACTTGCGGTATTCCGCGTCCGTATAGGCGGTGCGCGAGGCGCCGATGATGCGCGTCGGGTCCGTCAGCTGGCCGGCGAGCTGGCGATGGTAGAGGGCCGGAAGGAGCTTGCGTTCCGCAAGGTCGCCGGTTCCGCCGAAGACGACATAGTCGAAGGGTTCAACGGGAATGATCTGGCTGCTCATCGGATATCTCGATCTCGTTCTGTTGCCGGGTGTTATAATCTAATCGATTTAAAAACGCCAGAGTGCAACGCAACAAAATCGGTGTTTCCGACTCGATCAGAGCTTGTCGCGTAGCGCGTACCACGTCATGGCGAGGAACAGAAGCGGCGAGCGGAACCTTGAACCGCCGGGGAAGGCCGGGATTTTCAGGGCCTTCATCAGGTCGAGTTCTGCGCTGCCGCCCGTCACGTCCTCGGCATAGAGCTTGCCGCAATAGTTCGACAGCATGACGCCGTGGCCGGAATAGCCGCCGATCGAGGTGATGCCGGGCATGACCTCGCGCACATAGGGCTTGCGCGGCATGGTGATGCCGACGGAGCCGCCCCAGGCATGGGTGAGCTCGATGCCCTTGAGTTCCGGATAGACCTCCTCGATCTGCCGGCGGATGGGCGGCGTCATGTCGTCGAGGTTTTCCGAATAGGCCTCCCGCCCGCCGAAGAGCAGCCGTCCGTCGCGCGTCTTGCGGAAGTAGCGCACGACGAAGCGCGTGTCGGCGATGGATTCGCTGCCGGGAATGATCGAAGGGAATTTGTCGAGCGGCACCGTCGCGCCGATGAAGGAGCGGATCGGCATGACATGGGCGGCCGTCTTCGGCTCCAGGTCGCCGATATAGGCGTTGCAGGCGATCAGCGCCCTGTCGGCGCGGACCGTGCCCCTTGCCGTGGTGATCACCGCCTTGCCGCCCGCCCGCTCGATCCTGAGCGCCGGGGTCTGTTCATGCAGGTGCGCGCCCGCCGCCTGCGCGGCCCGGGCGATGCCGACGATGAGCTTCATCGGGTGGATATGGCCGGTGCCGGTGTCGCGGATGCCGAAGAAGAAGCGCTTCGAGCCGACGCGCTCCTCCGTCTCCGCCCGGTCCATGTAGTGCATGTGCGGATAGCCGAAGCGGGTGGCGGCGATCTCGACGTGGTCGCGGAATTCCTTCTCGTAGCTCGCCTTGTGGCTGACATTGAGCTGGCCCGGCATGTATTCGATGTCGAGGTCCTGCGCCGCCGCGAAGTCGTGGATATGGCGCTTGGCATTTTCGGCAAGGTCGAACAGCGCCCTGGCGCGCTCGAAGCCGAGCTCGGCCTCGAGGCTTTCTGCCTCGGCGCGCTGGCCGGTGCCAAGCTGGCCGCCGTTGCGCCCCGAAGCGCCGTCGCCGAAGCGATGCGCGTCGATGAGGACGACGTTTACGCCCTTCTTCGCAAGGTTATGGGCGGCCTGCAGGCCGGTGAAGCCGCCGCCGACAACGGCGACGTCGGCATCGACGGATCCGTCGAGCGGGGCATATTCGGGACGTTCCCCGACGCTTGCCTCATACCAGGAGATGCCGGGGGAAATCGGGCTTTGCCAGGCCATTCAACATACTCTTCTTCAAGAGAGGATGCGGCGGCGCGCCGGGGCGCCGGCCGCTTTCAGGTCCGATCCCGACGGGCGGCCCGGACCGCCGGCCCGCTCAAACGTTGAGCAGCAGGAACTCGCGTTCCCAGGGGCTGATCACCTGCATGAAGGTCTCGAACTCGCCGCGCTTGACGCCGGCATAAAGGCCGATGAACTCCGCGCTCAGCACCTCGGCCAGCGCGGGATCGGATTCGAGCAGCGACACGGCTTCCAGAAGGCCGCGCGGCAGCTCGATCGATCCCTCGTTGGCGGTGTCCTCCGTCGGCGCCGTCGGCTCGATCCCGTTCATGATGCCGAGGAGGCCGCAGCCGAGCGAGGCGGCGAGCGCGAGATACGGATTGGCGTCCGAGCCCGGCAGGCGGTTCTCGATGCGCCGCGCGGCGGCGTCCGACACCGGCACGCGGAAGGCCGTCGTGCGGTTGTCGTAGCCCCAGGCATTGTTCACGGGCGCCGACATGTCCGGCGTCAGGCGCCGGTAGGAATTCACGTAAGGCGCCATCATCACCAGCGTCTTCGGCACATAGGCCTGCATGCCGCCGATGAAATGGAAGAATTCCTTCGAGGCCGAGCCGTCCGGATTGGAGAAGACGTTCTTGCCCGTCTCGATCTCCACCACCGACTGGTGGATGTGCATGGCCGAGCCTGCCTGTCCCTGCATGGGCTTGGCCATGAAGGTGGCGTAGATGCCGTGCTTCAGCGCCGCCTCGCGGATCGTGCGCTTGAACAGGAACACCTGGTCGGCCAGCTCGATCGGGTCGCCGTGGCGAAGGTTGATCTCGAGCTGCGCCGGTCCCTCCTCGTGGATCAGGGTGTCGATCTCGAGCCCCTGCTTTTCGGAGAAGTGGTAGATGTCGTCGATCAGCTCGTCGAACTCGTTGATGCCGGCGATGGAATAGCCCTGTCCGCCCTGGATGGCGCGGCCGGAGCGGCCCTTCGGCGGATGCAGGGGGTAGTCCGGGTCGTCGTTCACGGCGACGAGGTAGAATTCGATCTCGGGCGCCACGACCGGCTTCCAGCCGCGGTCGCGGTAGAGCTGCACGACGTTCTTGAGAACGTTGCGCGGCGTATAGGGCACGCTCTCGCCGGTCGAGCCGACGATGTCGCAGATGACCTGCGCGGTCGGGTCGGTCTCCCACGGCACGACGGAGAGCGTGGAAAGGTCCGGCAGGAGCTTCAGGTCGCTGTCGCGCGGCTCATAGCGGAAATTGCCGGTCTCCTCCGGATAGTCGCCGGAAATCGTGTGGCGGTAGAGGGCGGACGGCAGGGCGAGCGAGGTGTTCGAGGTGAACTTCGACGACGGCATCATCTTGCCGCGCGGCACGCCGGCAAGGTCGGGCGTGATGCATTCGATATCCTCGATGCCGCGGGCGCGAAGCCAGTCTGCGGCGTCCTTCCAGGTCTTTACCCCGCGCGGCACGCTGATGGCGGGAGGGATTTTGGCGGAGCGTGCGGCTTTCTCTATGGTGGGGGCAACGACTTTCTTTTTGGACGGCATGACACACCGGGTTTGGTTGAAGATGAACCATCATAGACGGAGTTGAGCCCTTGGCTAGCTCCCCCCCGGGGGTAGAAAACGCGATTTTTCAGGAATTTGTGCGCCGGGCGCCGGTTGACTTTCCTTTCCGATGGCCGAAAGGAAGGCGGCAAACGGGGATCGGATACGTGGCGGAACGGCGGGACGTCGTCATCATCGGGGCAGGCGCGGCGGGCATGATGTGCGCGATCGCGGCGGGCCGGCGCGGGCGCCGCGTGCTCGTCCTCGACCACGCCCGCGCGCCCGGCGAGAAGATCCGCATTTCCGGCGGCGGGCGCTGCAACTTCACCAACATCCATGCCGGGCCGAAGAACTTCCTCTCGGCCAATCCGCATTTCGCCAAGTCCGCGCTCGCCCGCTATACCCCGCGCGATTTCCTCGACCTCGTCGAGCGCCACCGCATTCCCTGGCACGAGAAGACGCTGGGCCAGCTCTTCTGCGACAATTCGGCGAAGGACATCATCGCCATGCTGCTCGCCGAGATGAAGGCGGCAGGTGCGGAATTGCGCCTTTCGACGCCCGTCGCCTCCCTCGAGCACGACGGCCACGCCTTCCGCGTCGTCACGGAGCATGGCGCGGTGGAGGCCGCGTCGCTGGTCATCGCCACCGGCGGCAAGTCGATCCCGAAGATGGGCGCGACCGGCTTTGCCTATCGCATCGCCGAGCAGTTCGCCCTGCCGGTGACGGAAACCCGTGCCGGCCTCGTGCCGCTGACGCTCGACCCGGCGACGCTCGCGGCCCATGAGGGCCTGCCGGGCGTTTCGGTGGACGTCGTCGCCCGGCACGGCAGGACGGAATTCCGCGAGGCGGCGCTCTTCACCCATCGCGGCCTCAGCGGCCCCGCCATTCTGCAGATCTCCTCCTATTGGCGCGAGGGCGAGGAGATCGCGCTGCATATCCGCCCGGACGTCGACTTCGCCGCCGTCATCGCCGCGGCCCGCAAGGAAAACGGCCGGCAGGCCATGCAGACGGTGCTGGCCGACCACATGCCCAAGAAGCTGGCGCAGCTTCTCGTCACCGAGCTCGGCATCGACGGGCCGCTTGCCGAACAGCCGGGCCGGCGCATCGAGGCGCTGGTGCAGAAGCTGCGCGACTGGCGCTTCCGCCCGCCGGGTTCGGAAGGCTATCGCACGGCGGAAGTCACGCTCGGCGGCGTCGATACGGCCGCGCTCGATTCCCGCAGCATGGCGGCAAAGGCGGTGCCGGGCCTTTATTTCATCGGCGAGGCGGTGGATGTGACGGGCTGGCTCGGCGGCTACAATTTCCAATGGGCCTGGGCCTCCGGCCATGCGGCCGGCGAGGACGCCTGAAAGCGTGGGTCCGCTCTTTACCGTCCTTTAAGACCTCGGGGCGGATGCTCCCCTCATGTCGGCATTTCCGCCGCGGGGCGGAGACAACATGATGTAGGCCGGCTGACCGGATCACCGGGTTGCCCCGATCGTGTAAGGAGTATCGCCGCATGCCTGCAAGCCGTCGTCCCGCCCGCGCCATCGCCATTGCCGCCGCGGAAAACCGCCGCCGCCTTATCGCCCTTGCCGCCAATTGCACGCTTGCCGCGAGCCTCCTCGCGCTGCTCGCCGTTCTGGCGCTCTGAGGCGTTCCATTGTCATAAATCGGTTTAAACGGTGAGGGAATTTTAAAGATTGCCGCCGATGATCCGCCGATAGGGTTCCGGATGCCGCGTCCCCATGAGGGTTGACGACGCGGCAGGCAATGATTGCTCCCCCGGATACGCGGCATTGCGGCCGCATGATGTCGGTAATCCGGCGTCCGCATCCTGGGGAGGCCCGCAACGGGCAGGGGTGGAGAGCGCCGACAACGGATAGTCCATCATGTTCATCGACAGGATTCTCGCGCGCTTCAAGATCCAGACCAAGGTTCTGGTGTTCATCCTGCCCTTCGTGCTCAGCATCTGTGCCGTGGGCTTCACCGGGCTTTATGCCTCCGGCCTTCTGCAGGGCCGAATGGAGATTTCCAACAGCGTCCTCCAGTCGCTCAACGGCTTCAAGGACGTCTATGCGGGCATGAACCGCTTCCTGCAGAACACCAGCGAGGAAAGCCGCGACGCCGTGCACGGCCAGTTGAAGGCGCAGGTCGCCGTCCTCCAGTCCACCATGGACGGCCTCGCCCCCGACGCAGACAAGTCCAAGCTGATGGACGCCCAGACCCAGACCAAGGGCATCGAGGCGCGCATGGACGGGCTCTGGTCGCTCTATGTCAACGAAGCCAGCCTGCACGCGGCGATGGGCAAGACCCTGACGGCCCTCGGCGCCGAGCAGGTCAAGGTCCTCGATGAGGCGACCAAGCTCCAGCGCGAGGTGCGGCAGAACGAGAATTCCGCAAAGAGCATGCTGCGCGAGGCCGAACGCCTGACCAATGCCAGCAAGTTCTTCTCCGAGCTGCTGACCGATTTCAGCCGCGGCGCGACGCCGGACGACCAGCTCAAGGTCGCCAAGGAACGCTATCCGCTCATCTCGAAGACCGAGCGCTCCATCTCGTCGATCCTGCCGAAGAGCCAGAAGGTCATCTCGATTACCATCCGCAACACGATCGACGAGATGGGCGGCTTCCTGTCCTCCACCGATCCGGCTTCCGTCACCGTGCCTGAAATCGCCCGCCGGGTGAACCGCTTCCGCCAGGTCGCCATCCAGCTCCAGAGCGCGGCCGCCCAGAAGATGCGCGACGCCACCCGCATCTTCAGCGAGCTCGACGCGCCGATCATCAAGTCCGAGGCGATCCTCGGCTCCACGCGCAAGCTGGTGTCCTCCATCGACGAGATCAAGGTCGCCGCCGCGCGCTTCCTCGGCCAGACATCGGCGGAGAACCGCACCAAGCTGCTCGGCTACGTCTCCATGCTCGGCATCGACATGAACGGCCTGCGCGGCAGCGCCAGCGGCCTGCCGTTCTTCGACAAGCTGGACGAGACGCTGAAGCCGATGCTCGAGCGGATCGACGCCGACAGCGCCTCGCTGGTCGAGATCAGCACGCAGCGCGCCGCCGATTTCGAGGCCGCCGGCCAGTCGATCGACACGATCTGGAACCTTCTCAGCCAGTTCGCCGAAGAGCAGAAGACGAGCGCCGGCACCGAGCGCGAAAAGGCCAACCAGGTCTCCGTCTTCGCCACCGTCGCCGGTGCCGCCATCGCCGTCCTCGCCGGCATCGCGCTGGTGCTGACGCTGAAGGGCCCGATCGGCCAGATCACCGGCGCCATGCGCCGCCTGGCCGACGGCTTCCTCGACACCGGCATTTCCGGCGAAGGCCGCGCCGACGAGATCGGCGACATGGCAAGGGCGCTCGGCGTCTTCAAGGAGAACGCCCTGTCGAAGATCCGCATCGAGGCGGAAAGCGAGCAGCAGCGCGCCGCCGCCGAAGCCGAACGCGCCCGCAACGACGCGGAGAAGCAGAGCCTCGACCAGCAGATCGACTTCGCCGTCAATGCGCTTGCCGCCGGCCTCGGCCGCCTTGCGCAGGGCGACCTGTCGCGCCAGATCGAGACTCCCTTCACCGGCCGCCTCGAACAGCTCCGCCAGGACTTCAACGTCTCGCTCGTGCGCCTTCAGGACACGATGGGCCAGATCCGCACCAATGCGCTGTCGATCCAGCGCAGCGGCGCGGATATGCTGCAATCGGCCGATGCGCTTTCCAAGCGCACCGAATCGCAGGCCTCCTCGCTCGAGGAGACGGCTGCCGCGGTCGAGGAGATCACCGCGACCGTCCGTTCCTCCGCCGAGCGGGCGCATGAGGCAAACCTCGTCGTCGGCACGACCAAGCGCAGCGCCGACAGCTCCGCCGACGTCGTCAACAACGCGATCGCCGCCATGGGCCGCATCGAGGGTGCCTCGCGCCAGATCGAGCAGATCATCGAGGTGATCGACGATATCGCCTTCCAGACCAACCTGCTTGCGCTCAATGCCGGCATCGAGGCAGCCCGTGCGGGCGAGGCGGGCAAGGGCTTTGCCGTCGTCGCGCAGGAAGTGCGCGAGCTTGCCCAGCGTTCGGCAAGCGCCGCCCGCGAGATCAAGGGCCTCATCGAGAAATCGACGAGCGAGGTCAGTGCCGGCGCGCATCTGGTGCAGGAGACGGGCGCGGTGCTTGCCTCCATCAGCCAGCAGATCGTCACCGTCAGCCAGCATGTGGACATGATGGCGACGGCAAGCCGCGACCAGGCGGCAGCGCTCCAGGAAGTCAACGGCTCCGTCAACCAGATGGACCAGATGACCCAGCAGAACGCCTCGATGGTCGACCTGACGACGGCCGCGAGCCGCAAGCTCGCCGGTGACGCCGATACGCTGATGATGCTGGTCGAGCAGTTCCGACTGGACGCCGACGAACAGTCGATGCACCGCGCGGCCTGACAGACGTCTTCGAACCGAAGAGAGGCCCGGCAGCGATGCCGGGCCTTTTCATTTCTGCGCGCGCAAGGCGCCGAACAGGCGGCGGAGCCGGGCGGCGAGCGACGGCTTGCGGGAGAGATGGTCGAATTCCCGCGGGCGGCGTTGGCGGTTCTTCTGCGAAAGCTCGAAGAGCATGGCAAGGGCGAACATGTCCTGCATGTCTGTCTCCTTCAAGGACGCGGCAAGCCGTGGCGCGGTATGGCGCAAAGGCTGGAGCCGGCATCGGTCGTTTGGGTTTGCAGGAGAAGGCTATCGTTCAAATCCGGGTTCACGAACGGCAAAATCCGGACTATGTTTTTCATTGATGAAAGACATGTCTTGGGAAAGCTACCGCATCTTCCTGGAAGTCGCCCGTCATGGCGGGCTCACCGGCGCCGCCGAGGCCACGGGCCTCAGCCCGGCGACCGTCGGGCGGCGCGTGCTGCATCTTGAGGAGGCGATTGGCCGGCCGCTCTTCCTGCGCAGCCAGACGGGCTACCGGCTGACGGCGGAGGGGCAGGCGCTGTTCGACCGGCTGCTCGGCATGGAGGCCGTCGCGCGCGGCGTCGAAAGCTGGCGGCAGGAGGGGCAGGGGACGACCACCGTTCGGCTGATGGCCGGCACCTGGGTCACCTGGCTCGTCTGCGAGAACATCGCGGCCGTCTGCACGGAGCGCGATCCGTTCCGGCTCGATCTCTCCGTCTCCGAGCGCCGGGCGACGCTTGCCCACCGCGAAGTGGATATCGGCGTGCGCGCCGTCGAGCCGACGGAACCGGGCCTCATCAGCCGCCATGCCGGCGAGGTGGCCTATGCGGCGTATCGGCGCCGCAATACCGGCGAGGTGCTTGCCGGCCGATGGCTCGCGGTATCGTCGGAAGATGCGGTCTCGGCCTATCTGCGCTGGCCGCATGAGCAGGCGGCGGGTGCGATCGCCGTCACGGTCACCCGCCCGCGCTCGCTGCTCGATCTTGCGCGCGCCGGGGCGGGGCAGGCCGTGCTGCCCTGCTTCGTCGGCGATCTCGATCCGGGACTGGAGCGGGCGGGCGAGGAGATCCGCGGCCTGCGCCACCATCAATGGATCGTCGCCAACGGCGAGGACCGGCACCGGCGCGACATCCGTACGGTTTCCGACAGGCTGTTCCGGCTGCTGAAAAGCCATGCCGATCTCTTTGCCGGCAGGCGGCCGAGCCGGACGTGAAAATCCCCGGCGCAGGGGACGCCGGGGATTCTGACTTGACTGGAGATTGCGCCGTCAGCCGCGGCCCTGCGTCACGATCACGGGGATCAGCAGGTCGCCCCAGTTGCCCTCTCCGCCGTGGTGGCGGGCGGAGCGGACGAGCTCGACCGAGACGCCGGCCTCCACCGCCTTCATGACGGACTGGTTGAGGCGGTGCAGGTCGTTGGCGACCATGCGGATCATGGCCTGCTGGTCGGGGGTCATGGCGGAGGCCTGTTCCTCCGCCCGTTCCTTGACGCGGGTCTGGACTGTCATGGCATTTCTCCTCTTTTGAGCGGGGTTCTTGAACGTTGATGGGTCGGGTTATTCTGCGGCCGGGCGGAACTGCTCGTGCTCGGTCGATTCGTGCATGGCGGTGGTCGAGGACTGGCCGCCGGTGATGGCCATGGAGACGGCGTCGAAATAGCCGGTGCCGACCTCGCGCTGGTGCTTCGTCGCGGTGTAGCCGTTGATCTCGGCGGCGAATTCGGCTTCCTGCAACTCGGAATAGGCGGCCATCTGGCGGTCCTTGTAGCCGCGGGCGAGCTCGAACATGCCGTAGTTCAACTGGTGGAAGCCGGCGAGCGTGATGAACTGGAACTTGTAGCCCATCGCGCCCAGCTCCCGCTGGAACTTTGCGATCGTCGCGTCGTCGAGGTTCTTCTTCCAGTTGAACGAGGGCGAGCAATTGTAGGCGAGCAGCTTGCCGGGATGGGCCTTGTGCACGGCTTCCGCGAATTTGCGCGCCTGTTCGAGGTCCGGCTTGCCGGTCTCCATCCAGATAAGGTCGCAGTGCGGCGCATAGGAGATGGCGCGGGCAATGCAGGGCTCGATGCCGTTCCGGACCCGATAGAAGCCCTCGACCGTGCGGCCCCTGTCCTTGTCGACGAAAGGCTGGTCGCGCTCGTCGATGTCGGAGGTGAGGAGCTTTGCGGCCTCGGCATCCGTGCGGGCGACGATCAGCGTCGGAACGCCCATGACGTCGGCGGCAAGGCGCGCGGCGTCGAGGTTGCGGATATGCGCGGCCGTCGGGATGAGGACCTTGCCGCCGAGATGGCCGCACTTCTTTTCCGACGCGAGCTGGTCCTCGAAATGGACGCCGGCCGCACCCGCCTCGATGAAGGCCTTCATGATCTCGAAGGCGTTGAGCGGGCCGCCGAAGCCGGCTTCCGCGTCGGCGACGATCGGCGCGAACCAGGTGTCGACCGAAAGGCCGTTGCCTTCCGCCGTCTCGATCTGGTCGGCGCGCTGGAGCGTGCGGTTGATGCGCTTGGCAAGCTCCGGCGCGGCGTTCGCCGGATAGAGCGACTGGTCGGGATACATGGCCGAGGCCGTGTTGGCGTCGGCGGCGACCTGCCAGCCCGAGAGATAGATCGCCTTCAGGCCGGCACGGACCATCTGCATGGCCTGGTTGCCCGAGAGCGCGCCTAGCGCGTTGACGAAATCCTCCTCGTGGATGAGCTTCCACAGCCGGTTCGCGCCGTTCTCCGCCAGCGTGTGGCGGATCTGCACCGAGCCGCGCAGCTTCTCGACGGTCTCGGCCGTGTAGGGGCGCTCGATGCCGTCGAAACGGCCTTTCGGTGCGCTGGGAACGAGGTTGTAAAAATCGGTCATGATATCCTCCGCTGCGATGTCTTGGGATCGGAACAGGCTCGTTTGGCTGCCCGATTTCATGTGACAGTATTTACATCGCAGCGCACAATAATGCGACGGGAAACCGGAAAACCAGCGCGACAATCGGGTAACGATGTCTTGCCTTTGACAGATCGGCTCTGTAAAAAAGTAAATATTGTAAAATTGACAGCCCTGCCGGTGCCGTAAAGGATTTGACAGATGGCGGAGAACAAGATCTTTGCCGGCCCGAAGGTCCGGCGCATCCGCAATACGCTCGGCCTTACTCAGACGGCGATGGCGGAGGGCCTATCGATCTCGCCGTCCTATCTCAACCTCATCGAGCGCAACCAGCGCCCGCTGACCGTGCAGCTCCTGCTGCGCCTTGCCTCCGTCTACAAGGTCGATCTCGACGACCTGCAGGGCGAGAGCGCAGGCCATGCGCGCCAGCTCCGCGAGGTCTTCGCCGATCCGCTGCTTGCCGGCGAGCTGCCGGGCGATCACGAACTGGTGGAGATAGCCGACGCCGCGCCGAACGTCGCGAGCGGCATCGTCAAGCTCTACCGCGCCTATCGCGAGCAGGCCGCGCGCCTCACCGACCTTGCCGATCTCCTCGCCCGCGAGGGCCATGCCACGACGCTGTCGGGTACGCTGCTGCCGATGGACGAGGTGCGCGACAAGCTGGAAAGCCGCCCCAACTATTTCGCGGCCATCGACGAGGCGGCGGAGCGTTTTTACGCCGCGCTCTCGCCCGGCGACGAGCTTGCCGGCGCCCTGAAGGGGTGGCTGCGCAACGAGCACGGCGTCGTCGTGCGTCTGCTGCCGGTCCACACGATGCCGACCCTGCGGCGCCGCTTCGACCGGCACTCCATGCGCCTCTTCCTGTCGGAGCGGCTGTCGCCCTTCGACCAGTTGCGCGAGATCGCCATGGAGACGGTGCAGCTTGCCCTCCAGGAGGAGATTTTCACCGAGCTCGACCGCCTCGCCTTCTCGACGGCGGAGGCCAGGCGCATCGCCCGCTTCGAGCTGGCGCGCTATGCCGCCCATGCGCTGATGATGCCCTACGAGGCGTTCCATGCGGCGGCGCAGCGGGCGCGCTACGATATCGACGTGCTGCGCGCGCGTTTCGGCGTCTCTTACGAGCAGGCGGCGAACCGGCTCACCATGCTCCAGCGGCCGGGCAGGGCGGGCGTGCCCTTCTTCATGCTGGAGACGGACAATGCCGGCAACCGCTTCCGCCGGGCGGGCGCACAAGGGTTTCCGCAGGCGCGTTTCGGCGGCGGCTGTCCCAAGCTCGGCGTCCATGCTGCCTTCTCCCAGCCCGGCCAGATCCTCGTCGACCGCGTGGAGATGCCGGACGGGGCCGCCTTCCTCACGGTCTCGCGCACGCTGGAAGGCCCGCAGGGCGCCTTTGCCGAGCGGGTGCGCCGCACGGCGCTGCTCGTCGGCTGCGATGCGGCCCATGCCGAGGAGACGGTCTATGGCGAGGCGGTGCGCCGCGAAGGGGCCGTGGCGGTGGGAGCGGCCTGCCGGCTCTGCGAGCGGCAGGGCTGTCTTGCAAGGGCCGAGCCGCCCGTCACGCGGCCCCTCGGGCTCGACGAAATGGTCGCCGGCCTCAGCCTTTTCGACTTCCAGTGAATTTCCGCTTGCTTTCCGCCGAGGATAGGGTTTCAAATATGATAGGAATGGGAACAATGTGATATCAAAATTCACCTTACGTTGCGTCGAATGCCGCTTGTCGCCTCTTGAAAAAACTCCATAATCGGCGACTGTTCTTCAAGCCAACGTATAGGCCCGCGAAAAAACTGGGAGATAAATCAATGATAAGACGTACTCTTTTGGCGACTGCCGCCTTTTGTGCATTTCTGGGTGCCGGCGCGGCCTTTGCCGAAGACAAGGTCGTGAACGTCTACAACTGGTCGGACTATATCGATAGCTCGATCATCGACGATTTCACCAAGGAGACCGGGATCAAGGTCGTCTACGACGTCTACGATTCCAACGAGATCCTGGAAACGAAGCTGCTCGCCGGCGGCACGGGCTACGACGTCGTCGTGCCGACCAACACCTTCCTCCAGCGCCAGATCGCCGCGGGCGTCTACCAGAAGCTCGACAAGTCCAAGCTGCCGAACATCAAGAACATGTGGGACATGGTGGCCGAGCGCATGCAGCCGTTCGACCCGGGCAACGAATATTCGATCAACTACATGTGGGGCACGATCGGCATCGGCTTCAACAAGGCCAAGGTCAAGGAAGCCCTCGGCACGGACCAGATCGATAGCTGGAGCGTGCTGCTCGATCCGGCCAATGCCGAAAAGCTGAAGGATTGCGGCATCAACATGCTGGATTCGCCGACCGACATCATTCCGGTCGTGCTCGCCTATCTCGGCCTCAACCCCGACAGCCATGAGCCGGACGACATCGCCAAGGCCGAGGAAGCGCTCCTGAAGGTGCGGCCCTTCGTGCGCAAGTTCCACTCGTCCGAATTCATCAACGGCCTTGCCAACGGCGATATCTGCATCGCCATCGGCTGGTCTGGCGATATCTTCCAGGCGCGCGACCGTGCCGAGGAAGCCAATAACGGCGTCGAGCTCGGCTATTCCATCCCCAAGGAAGGCACGCAGATGTGGTTCGACCAGATGGCGATCCCGGCCGATGCGCCGCATGTCGAGGAGGCCCATGCCTTCCTCAACTACATCATGCGCCCGGAAGTCATCGCCAAGTCGACGGAATACGTCCACTACGCCAACGGCAACAAGGCTTCGCAGGCCCTCCTGCCGCCGGATATCATCAACGATCCGACGATCTATCCGGACGAGGCGACGCTGAAGAAGCTCTTCACCAACACGACGCTGGATGCCAAGACGCAGCGTCTGTTCACCCGGACCTGGACCAGGGTCGTGACCGGCCAGTAATCGGTCAGGAGGAATTGCCCGGAAAGATATTTCCGGGCAATTTCGTTTCGACCGACTGCCAAGATCATAAAGTTTGGGGACAGGCCATGAAATCTCTCGGCAATATCCGTCGTTCCTTTGCGCCGTGGACGGATCCGGATGCCAAACCGTTCATCAGCTTCCGCAACGTCACCAAGAAGTTCGGCGATTTCACTGCCGTCGACGACCTCACCCTCGACATCTACCACCGCGAATTCTTCGCCCTGCTCGGCGCATCGGGCTGCGGCAAGTCCACGCTCCTGCGCATGCTGGCCGGCTTCGAGCGGCCGACCGCCGGCGAGATCATCCTCGACGGCCAGGACATCGCCGGCATCCCGCCCTACAAGCGGCCGGTCAACATGATGTTCCAGTCCTACGCGCTCTTCCCGCATATGAGCGTCGAGAGCAATATCGGCTTCGGCCTTCGCCAGGACGGCATGCCGAAGGGCGAGATCGCCGCACGCGTCGCCCAGATGCTCAAGCTCGTCAAGCTGGAGCAGTTCGCCAAGCGCAAGCCGCACCAGCTTTCCGGCGGCCAGCGCCAGCGCGTGGCGCTCGCCCGCTCGCTCGCCAAGCGCCCCAAGGTGCTACTGCTCGACGAACCCCTCGGCGCGCTCGACAAGAAGCTGCGCGAGGAGACCCAGTTCGAGCTGATGGACCTGCAGCAGGAACTCGGCCTCACCTTCGTCGTCGTCACCCACGACCAGGAGGAGGCCATGACGATGGCCGACCGCATCGCGGTCATGAGCCACGGCAAGGTCATCCAGGTGGCAACCCCTGCGGAAATCTACGAGGCGCCTAATTCCCGCTTCGTCGCGGACTTCATCGGCGACGTCAACATCCTCGACGGCAAGGTCTCGGCAAGCGGCAACGGCCGCATCGAGCTTGCCACGAACGAGGGCTTCACCGTCCGCACCGCCGCTGCCAACGCGCCCGCGACGGGCAGCGCCGCGGGCTTCGCCATCCGCCCCGAAAAGCTGAAGGTGACGCGCGCCGCCCCGGCGGACGCCTCCGTCAACGCGGCACAGGGCGAGATCTGGGACATCGGCTATCTCGGCGACATGACCGTCTTCCACGTCAAGCTCGACAGCGGCAAGGTGGTCAAGGCCTCCATGCTCAACGCCCAGCGCGAGGTGGAGGATCCGGTGGCCTATGACGAAAGGGTCTGGGTCTCCTTCGGCGAGACCGCCGGCGTCGTGTTGAAGGATTGAGCACATGAACAAGCTCGGCTCCGCCATCTTCAGCCGCCTTGTCATCATCATTCCCTATGCCTGGCTGCTGTTCTTCTTCCTCATCCCCTTCTTCATCGTCTTCCGCATCTCGCTCTCGACGACCGCCATCGCCCAGCCGCCCTATACGCCGGTCTTCGCGCTGTCGGACGGCCTTTCCGGCCTGTGGGCGAAGATCGGGCAGTTCCATTTCGACAATTTCGTCTGGCTGACCGAGGATGCGCTCTATTTCAACGCCTATATATCGAGCGTGTGGATCGCCGCGCTCTCGACGTTCATCACGCTCCTGATCGGCTATCCGATCGCCTACGGCATGGCACAGGCGCCGCGCTCGCTGCGCCCGACGCTGCTGATGCTCGTCA
Organism: Shinella sp. Sh6; assembly: GCF_055392685.1. NCBI lineage: Bacteria > Pseudomonadati > Pseudomonadota > Alphaproteobacteria > Hyphomicrobiales > Rhizobiaceae > Shinella > Shinella sp. Sh6. The sequence continues at coordinate 350,223 of NZ_AP044005.1, forward strand.
TCCTGCCGTTCTGGACGAGCTTCCTCATCCGCGTCTATGCCTGGATCGCCATCCTGAAACCCGAGGGGCTGCTCAACCAGTTCCTCATCGGCATCGGTGTCATCCACGACCCGCTGATCATCATGAACACCAACTGGGCGATCTATATCGGCATCGTCTATTCGTACCTGCCCTTCATGGTGCTGCCGCTCTATTCGGCGCTGGAGAAGATGGACAACACGCTGATCGAGGCGGCGCAGGACCTCGGCTGCCCGCAGATCACCGCCTTCTGGAAGGTGACGTTCCCGCTTTCCATTCCCGGCATCGTCGCGGGCTGCATGCTCGTCTTCATCCCGGCCGTCGGCGAATTCGTCATCCCCGACCTTCTCGGCGGGTCGCAGACGCTGATGATCGGCAAGACGCTGTGGACTGAATTCAACGCCAACCGCGACTGGCCGGTCTCCGCCGCCGTCGCCACCATCCTGCTCCTCATCCTGGTCGTGCCCATCGTGTTCTTCCAGAATGCGCAGGCCAAGGCCGAAGAGCAGGGGAGGTAAGCCGATGAACAGCTGGTCGCGTTTCAACATCGTCTCGGTCGTCCTCGGCTTCACCTTCCTCTACCTGCCGATCGTCCTTCTGGTGATCTTCTCCTTCAACGAGTCCAAGCTCGTCACGGTCTGGGCGGGCTTCTCGTTCAAATGGTACGTCTCGCTCTTCCATAACCAGGGCCTGATGGATGCCGCCTGGGTGACGGTCCGCGTGGGGTTGCTCGCCGCGAGCATCGCCACCGTCCTCGGCACGATGGCGGCGCTCGCGCTGACGCGCTACACGCGTTTCCGCGGCCGGCTGCTCTTTTCCGGCATGGTCTATGCGCCGCTCGTCATGCCGGAGGTCATCACCGGCCTCTCGCTGCTCCTGCTCTTCGTCGCCATCGGCTTCGACCGCGGCTTCTGGACGGTGACGCTGGCGCATATCACCTTCTCGATGTGCTTCGTGACGGTGGTGGTGCAGTCGCGCCTGCTCTCCTTCGACCGCTCCATCGAGGAGGCCGCGCTGGATCTCGGGGCGACGCCGGTGAGGACCTTCTTCGAGGTGACGCTGCCGGTCATCGCGCCGGCCGTGCTTTCCGGCTGGATGCTGGCGCTGACGCTCTCGCTCGACGACCTTGTGATCGCCAGCTTCACCTCCGGCCCCGGCGCCACCACGCTGCCGATGAAGATCTACAGCCAGGTGCGCCTCGGCGTGACGCCGGAGATCAACGCGGCCTGCACTATCCTCATCGGCCTCGTCGCCATCGGCGTCGTCATCGCCTCGGTCATGACGAAGCGGCGCGAGCTCCAGCGCCAGCGCGACGAACAGGCGGCGTTCGCCGGACGATGATCAATCCTGCCGGCGGGGGTCCTCGCCGGTGAGGATGGAGATCGGCGAGATCACCGGGTCCGGCCAGGAGCCGCCGACGAAGAAGCTGATGGGAGGATTGGCGGGCGTCGTCCCGTCCGCCGTCCGTTCGGCAAGGCGGCCGGCCAGCGCCACGCTGCCCGTGCGATAAGGGATCATGCCCGAAAGGGCGAGCAGCCTGCCGCTTCCTTCGATTTCCGCCTTGACCAGTTCGGCAAGCCCGCGGTTCAGCCGCGCGTCCACCTCCGCCCGCGTGAAGTCGAAGGAGCCGTCGGCGGCCTCGGAGATATTGAAGAATGTGTTCTTCGCTGCCCGCTCCTCGAAGGCCTTGCGGTTGAAATGGGTGAGCGTGCCCTGGCCCATATGGAGCTGGAAGCGGCCCGACATGTCGGAGGCCGTCGTCGCCCAGAGCGGCCGGTCGGTGGAAAGCTCGAAATCCGCCGAGCCGATGCCGGTGGGAAGCGGCCCGGGCAGGCCGAGTGTGCTGACGATAGCGCCGATATCCACATTGCCGAGCGACATCTGCAACTGGCCGCCGCCGCGGAAACCCTGCTCGGCCAGCGTGATGCGCCCCGTCATGCGCCCCTCAAGAAAGGTGCTGTCGCCGATGTCGAAGGAGGCGCGGCCCTTCTCGATGCGCATGCCGGCGGCAAGGTCCTGGAGAGAGAAGGGCGAAAAGTCGGCCGTCTTGGCGGAAAGCCGGAGATCCATGCCGAACTGGTGGATGAAGGCCGTATCGATCGTCGGCGCGTTCGGATCGGTGCCGGGAAGCGGCGAGAAGGCCGTCAGGAAGGCGCGCAGGTCGATCCGGTCGAAGGCGAGCGTTCCGCCGAGCTGCGGCACGCCCTCCGGCGGCATGGCGATGTCGAGGACGCCGGTCGCCTGCGCATTGTCGAGCGTGAGCTGGACGTCCTCCAGCTTGGCGGAATAGCCCGACGTCGCGACCTTCGCTTCCAGCGCGACCTGCCCCACAGTGCCGACCGCGGGAATATCCTTGCCCTGCCAGACGAGGAGCCGGGCGAGCGAGGGCGTCGCAAGCTGCAGCGCGCCGGAAACGAAGGCGTTGTCGGAAAGATTGGCGACCCCCTCGAAATTCATCGTCGCGGGATCGGCGGTGAGGCCGGCATGCACGTCCGCGTTCCGCCCGGCAAGCAGGAGGAGGGGTTTGTCGCAGGCGAAGGTCACGCGCGTCAGCTCGCCGTTGACAACGCCGGAAAGCGAAAGTGCGAGCCGCCGGCCGAGGGTCGGCCATGTGATGCTGCCGTCGATGTCGGTGACGCGGTGCCGGCTGCCGTCTGCGCGCGTGATGTCGACGATCCCGTCGCGCAGGTCGATCGTGCCGATGCGCTGGTCGGGCAGGGCGACGGCGGGCTGACCCTCGGCCGTCTTGGCGGTGGCGTCGATCGCCTCGATCAGCCAGCCGCTGTGGCGCCAGTTGAGGGTGCCGTCCGCCTTCCAGCCGATATGCACCACCGGCCGCGCCAGCTCGAAATCGCTGAAGGCCGGCTGGCCGCGCACGGCACCGAGGAGATCGAAGTCCGCCGAAACGGCCTCGACCTTCGCCAGCTCCTCGCCCTCTTCGGTCACGAAGCTGACGCGGCCGAGCGTCACGCGCGGATAGGGCCAGAAGGAGAATTCCGCTGGCTCGCCGACATGTACGTTCGCGCCCGTCCAGTCCTCCAGCGCCTGCTCGATGCCGCGCTGCACGGCCTCCGTCTGCACGAGGAAGGGAAAGGCGATGCGCAGGCCGGCGACAACGAGAAGCACGGCAAGGGCCGTCCGCCACAGGCGCTTCGATCGTAGGAAACGGGAAAGGCTCATTCAGGCGCAGTTCCTCTGCCGGGCGCATTCATGTCTCAGGTCGAACGGGGATAGGCGCTCGGGCGAAAGAAATCAAATGCCGCCGTGGCGGAATTGCGCGCGGCGACGGCGCGATCCGGCGTTCGGCGCTTTATACCGCGGCGCAACATGCTATATCAGGCCATGGAGTGGAGGACAGCATGACGTCAGAAATGCCCTTGTGGGAACCTTCGGCAGACATCCTGGCAAAGAGCCCGATGGCGCTCTTCATGAAGGCCGCCGGCGCGAAGGCCGGGCGCGATTTCAGGACCTATGACGACCTGCACGCCTGGTCGGTGGAAGACCGGGCCGCGTTCTGGACCGCCGTCTGGGACGAGTGCGGCGCCGTGGGCGAGAAGGGCGGCATCGCGCTCGAAAACGGCGAGCGCATGCTGGAGGCGCGGTTCTTCCCCGAGGGTCGGCTGAACTTCGCGGAAAACCTCCTGAAGAAGGCCGGCCCCGGCGATGCCATCGTCTTCCGCGGCGAGGACAAGGTCTCCTACCGCTGGTCCTGGGACGATCTGCGCGCGCGCGTCTCGAAACTCCAGCAGGCCTTTGCCGCCATGGGCATCGGCGAGGGCGACCGTGTGGCGGCCATGATGCCGAACATGCCGGAGACCATCGCCCTGATGCTCGCCGCCGCCTCGCTCGGCGCCATCTGGTCCTCCTGTTCGCCCGATTTCGGCGAGCAGGGCGTGCTCGACCGTTTCGGCCAGATCGAGCCGAAGCTCTTCATCGCCTGCGACGCCTACTGGTATGCCGGCAAGCTCCAGGACGTCTCGGCCAAGGTGAAGGCCGTTGCCGGCAAGCTCGGCGTGCCGGTCCTCGTCGTGCACTATGCGGGCGATGCCGAAGCGCTTGCCGCCGCCCTGCCGGACGGGCGCACGCTGGAAGCGCTGACGGCGCCCTATGACGCCAGGCCGCTGACCTTCGCGCAGCTCCCCTTCCGCCACCCGCTCTATATCCTCTTTTCCTCCGGCACGACGGGGGTGCCGAAATGCATCGTGCATTCGGCGGGCGGCACGCTGCTGCAGCACCTCAAGGAACACAACCTGCATTGCAGCCTCACCGAAGGCGACCGTCTCTTCTACTTCACCACCTGCGGCTGGATGATGTGGAACTGGCTGGTCTCCGGCCTTGCCGTGGGCGCGACGCTCTGCCTCTTCGACGGCTCGCCCTTCCATCCGGACGGCAACGTGCTGTTCGATTATGCGGAGGCGGAGAAGTTCGCCGTCTTCGGCACTTCCGCCAAATATATCGACGCCGTGCGCAAGGGCGGTTTCACGCCGCGTACGACGCACGATCTTTCCAGCCTGCGGCTCCTCACCTCCACCGGCTCGCCGCTCTCGCCGGAAGGCTTCTCCTTCGTCTACGAGGGCATCAAGCCGGACGTGCAGCTCGCCTCGATCTCCGGCGGCACGGACATCGTCTCCTGCTTCGTGCTCGGCATTCCGCTGAAACCCGTCTGGCGCGGCGAGATCCAGGGCCCCGGCCTCGGCCTTGCCATGGACGTGTGGGACGAGGACGGCCGGCCGGTGCGCGGCGAAAAGGGCGAGCTCGTCTGCACCAAGGCCTTCCCTTCGATGCCGGTCATGTTCTGGAACGATCCGGACGGCGCCAAGTATCGCGGCGCCTATTTCGAGCGCTTCGACAATGTCTGGTGCCACGGCGATTTCGCCGAGTGGACGAGCCATGGCGGCATCGTCATCCACGGCCGCTCCGACGCCACGCTCAATCCCGGCGGCGTGCGCATCGGCACGGCGGAGATCTACAACCAGGTCGAGCAGATGGAAGAGGTCGCCGAGGCCCTCTGCATCGGCCAGGACTTCGACGACGACGTGCGCGTCGTGCTCTTCGTGCGCCTTGCCCCCGGCGTCACGCTGGACGAGGCGCTGGAAAAGAAGATCAGGACGAAGATCCGCACCGGCGCCTCGCCGCGCCATGTGCCGGCGAAGATCGTCGCGGTCGCCGACATTCCGCGCACCAAGTCCGGCAAGATCGTCGAGCTTGCGGTGCGCGAGGTCGTGCACGGCCGGCCGGTGAAGAACAAGGAAGCGCTCGCCAATCCCGAGGCGCTGGCGCTCTTTGCCGATCTCGCCGTCCTGAGGACGTGAACGTTAACGGATGGCCACGCCGCGTTAACCAAGTTTGCGAAGTTGTGAACGCGGGCGCTGTGCCGGAACGGGCCAGGTAAGGATTCGTTAAGCCGGGACGGCGCAAGGTCGTGCCAACTTGAGCGCGCCCGATGATGGGCGTTCCGGTCCTCCCGGCCCCGATGGCATGAAGCCGTTCACCCACGCTTTTGTTGGACAGCATTCAAACTATCGGGGCGGCGCATGCCGCCCTCTTTTTTGTCCGCGATCCTGCCGCCTCAGTCCGCCAGCACCCGCGGGGAGGGGAAGACCACCTCCACCAGCGTGCCCTCGTTGGGTGTGGAGCTGATGGCGAAGCTCGCCCGGTTGGCATCGACCATCGCCTTGGTCAGCGGCAGGCCGAGGCCGGTACCGTCGCCGCGCTTGCGCGCGCCCGTCGTCACCTGCCGGAAAGGCTTCATCGCCTGTTCCAGCTCGCTGCGCGTCATGCCGACACCGGTGTCGCGGATGCGCAGCACCACGCTGCCGTTCGCCTCGTAGGCGGTGGACACGACGATCTGCCCGCCGGCCGGCGTGAAGCGGATGGCGTTCGACAGGATGTTGAGCGCGATCTGCTTGATCGAGCGCAGGTCGGCGACGATCTGCGGCACATTGGCAGACAGCGAGGTGCGGATGATGACCCGCTGGGCGTTCGCCTGCGGCTGCACCAGCGATACGGCCTCCGAGATCGTCTCGTTGAGCCCGACCGCGGTGAATTCCAGCTCCATCTCGCCCGCCTCGATCTTGGAAATGTCGAGGAGGTCGTTGACGATGTCGAGGACGTGCCGGCCGGAGCGGCCGATATCGTTGGCATATTCGATATAGCGCGGATGGCCGATCGGCCCGAAGCGCTCCGTCGCCATCATGTCGGAAAAGCCGATGATGGCGTTGAGGGGCGTGCGGATCTCGTGGCTGACGCGGGCGAGGAAATCGCTCTTGTGGGCGTTCGCCGTCTCGGCGGCGCGCTTGGCGTTGCGCAGCTCCTCCTCGGTGCGTTTCCACTGCGTGATGTCGCGGATGACGGCGCAGTAGCCGGAAGACGAAGAGAGGCGCCCCATCGTCATGAAGAGGGGGATGAAGCCGCCGGCCGCTTCCCGGCCGATCACCTCGCGCCCGTCGTTGAGGACGCTCGCAACGCCGTGGCCGGAGAGACCCGCGAGATAATCGAGCACAGCCTTCTGGCTCTCATGGGCGAAGAGCATGGCGAAGGGCCGGCCGCGCGTCTCGTCCTCGTCGTAGTTGAAGAGGGCGCTCGCCGAGCGGTTCATCGAGCGAATGTCGCCGTCCTGGCCCACCACCACGACGCCGTCCGTCGCCGTCTCCAGGATCGAGCGCAGCTCGCTGACCTCGATGCGCAGCGCCGAGATGGCCGCCTGCTCGCCCGTGCGCTCGTCTGCATCCGCCGGGGCGGGCGCGGTCTCGACCAGCGAGAGCACCGGCTTTTCATGCGCCGGCGTCAGCGCCAGGAGGAGGGCCGTGCCGTCTTCCCAGCGGATCGACTGGAGGCGGGCGCGCACCGCGCTCGTCATCTCCCCGTCCGCATGGCGCAGGTTCATCGTGCCGCTGCCGTCTTCCGTGTCCTCGTCGGGGCCGGCCAGCAGGATGTCGAGCCCGCCGGAGGCTTCGAGGTCCCCGATGCTGCCGTAGCCGGTCAGGCGAAAGAATTCCGGATTGGCGTGGATCAGCCGGTCGCCGACATGGACGAGCAGCGCGACGGGCAGCGCGTCGACGACGGCGGCCGTGAGGCCGTAGTCCATCTGCCGGCGCGGCGGCGCGATGGCCGCGCGGTCGCCGCCGTGATCTTCGGCCAGCATGTCGTCGGCATGGGGGCCGACTTCGAGGCCGGGCATTTCCTCCGCCGGCTCCTCGGTGGCGCCGTGTTCTTCAGGGGCCTTCTCTTCCGTCTCTCCGGCAGCGCCCATCGGGTCGCCCGGCGGACGGTCTTCCGGCTTGCGCTTGCCGAAGGTCTCGCCGAGCTGGCGGGCGATCTCGCGGAAGGCTGCCTGCTCGCCGGTGGAAAGGCCGTCGAAGAGGCCGCCGCGGTTGCGCCGCGTTTCGAGCTGCACGACCTTGTCCGACTGCCGGCGGCTCGGGTTCTCGACGAGGCGAAGGGCAGGGCGCTCGCCGCGGAAGGCATCCTCTTCGTCGGCGGGCGGCGTTGCGGGCTGCTCTTGCGTTTCCATCGCCGGGGCGTCGCCGGCCGCATCGTCCACGACCGGCGTTTCCTCTTCTGTGGCTGCTTCTTCCGCCGGGGCTGCGTCCTCGGCCTCGGCCGCACCGAGCGTCAGGCCGCGGGCATGGGCGTCCTCGGTCGCATCGGCGATGCGCACGATGCCGAAGCCGCGGAAGCCGTCGAATTCGCGGTTGCGCGAATAGGTCGGCAGGGCGGCGAGGTCGACCGGCACGACGAGGCGCGTGCCTTCCACCGGCCAGAGGATCGTCTTGCCTGACCAGGTGTCGCGCCGGCGCAGCAGGTCGCCGATCTTGCCTTCGGGATCGAGGTCGAAGCGGGCGGCGACGTCGGTGAAACGCTCGCCGGCAATGGCCGCGGCATGCGGGCCGACGGCAGCGGAAAACTCGTCGGAAACCTCGCTGAAGCGGCCTTCGGCGTCGATCTTCCAGACGAAGCGGATCGGCCGGCCCTGCGGATTGAAGGTGAAGCGGCCTGCTGTTTCGTCCGCCTCGTCGGCAGGGCTGTGGTCTTCGGAGACACTCTTATCGACGGAGACGGGAGCCGCGTCGACCGCGTCCGGCACATCTTCCGTTTCTGCGGCGGAGAACTCTGCGGCCTCCAGTTCGTCCTCCTCGGCAAGCGCGTAGGCGCGCGCCGTCTCGTCGCCGTGGGCGGCGACCTCGGAGGCGGAAGCCGGCTCGGCCGCTTCTTCCGGCGATGCCTCCGCCGGGACGACAGGCTCGGGCTCGGCGTGCACCTCGTCCTCGTCGGGATCGAGATGGCCGAGAATGGTTTCGACGGCGAAGAGCAGGTGCAGCGCCGGATCGTCGGAAATGCGGCCGATGGCGGCGGGCAGGTGGCCGAGGCCGGTGGCGATGGGGCGCTTGACGAGGCGCTCGGCGCTGCGGCCGGCCGCCTCCGCCAGGGCGCGGCGCGTCTCCGGGCTGATGGCAAGCGCCGCGAAACCCTCCGAGGCGGCCACGACGGCGCCCTCGCCGTCGAGCACGGCCATGTGCGTGTCGGGATCGTCGAAGCCGGCGAGCATGGCAGCGGCCGCTTCCTCCGCCCCGCCGCCTGCGACGGGCGCGCTGAAGAGGATCGCGTCCTCGCCGGGACGAAGGGTCACCGCCTCGACGGCGGCGTTCACCGGCACGCTGCGGAAGCCGTTGCCGATGCGCATGACGAAGGCCCGCCGCTCGCCGGGCGTCCGTACCTGGCCGGCGGTGGCGGCAAGCTGGCGGAAGGCGACGTCGGTGCGGTCCGGGCCGGCATCGAGGAAGTCGTAGATGTTCTCTTCGCCGAAGAGCGCCGCGCCGCGCCCGTTCGACCAGAGCACGCGCGCCATGTCCCTTGAAAACAGCACGACGGCGTCGCCCCTTGCGAAGGGCAGGCGCACCCGCTCGTGGACGGCGACGTCGATAAAGGGATACTGCTTTGCGGACATGTTCAGGCCTGTATCTGGCTTCCGGCGTCCCGGTCTTCGATTAACGCTTTATTAATAGCGGCCCCCGGGGGAGGGGTCCAGCGGCGGGGCCGCAAAGCCCCGGGCTTTCAGGCGAAAGGGTTAACGGCATCATCGGTTCCCGAGAGGATTATTGTGCAGCGCACAAAATTGTTGCAATGCGAAAGAAAAGAGCCTATATAGACGCCATCCCCGAACCCGGCGCCTCTGAGAGGGCCAAACAAAGGAGCGCATGACATGGCTACCAAGAAGACCGACGACGTATTTTCCATCGCATCCATCGACCCGGCCAAGTTCTCCGAGAGCTTCCGCGACTTCGCCGAAAAGGGCGCCGCGCAGACCAAGGAAGCCTATGCCAAGATGAAGGAAGCCGCCGAAGACGCCACGAAGACCGTTGAAGCGACGCTCGAAAGCGCGCAGGCCGGCTCCGTCGAACTCGGCCTCAAGGCCATCGAAGCCCTTCGCACCAATGCCGAGAACTCGCTTTCGCACATGGAAGCCCTGCTCGGCGTGAAGTCCGTTGCCGAACTCTTCGAGCTGCAGACCGCCTTCCTGCGCAAGCAGGCCGAAGTCGTCGTCGAGCAGGCCAAGGGCCTCCAGGAAACCTCCAAGAAGGTCGCCGAGAAGGTCTCCGCCCCCGGCAAGTCCGCTGCCGAAAAGGCCATGAAGTCCTTCAAGACCGTCTGAGCCGCGCATCGCGCCGGCAAGGGCCGCATGAGACAATGGCCGGGCCGATCGCCCGGCCATTTTCGTTTGAAGCCTCGCAAAAAAGGCTTGATAAAAGGTGCGGCTGCCCGTATGTGACGCACCAAGCGCGCCGGATGCGCGCCTTGTGCGGTTGTAGCTCAGTTGGTTAGAGCGCAGGTTTGTGGCACCTGAGGTCGTAGGTTCGATTCCCACCAACCGTACCATTCTTCTCCCATCCATTCTCTCTATACCATTCAGCGCCTGGACCCGTTGCGCCTGTGCGCCTTGACAGCGCCGACAAATTAGGTAGATCGGTCTACATAATATCTGGAGGGCGGAATGGGCGAGCGGGTGCCGGTGCGCGAGCGGCTGCTGAAGGCGGCGGCGGAACTGTTCTACCGTGACGGGGTGGGGGCGACGGGGATCGATACGATCACCGCCCATGCGGGCGTCGCCAAGATGAGCCTCTACAACAATTTCGCTTCCAAGGCGGACCTCGTGAAAGCCTATCTCGATGCGCGGCTGGAGGAATGGCACGGGCTTTTCGAGATGCGGCTGGCGAAGGCCGAAACGCCGCGCGACAAGCTGCTCGCCGTCTTCGATTCCTATGTCGACCATGCGGAACTCGCCTATGGCTGGGGCTTTCGCGGCTGCGGCCTTCTCAACGCCGCGGCGGAACTGCCCGTCGGCGATGCCGGCAGGGCGACCGTGGCCTTCCAGAAGGAAGAGGTGGAAGAGCTTTTCCGGGGCTACCTGCGCGAGATGAAGCCGGGCGCCGGAGCAAGGATCGAGGAGACGGCCGAGCATCTTTCCTTCGTGCTGGAAGGCGCGATGGCGCGGGCCGGCCTCGACGGGCACGACGGCCGGCTGAAGGCGGCGCGCAGGATCGCCGTTTCCATCGTGGACAGCCTGTGAGCGCCGCCGGTCTTGCTTCGCCGCCGCCCCGTCTATCCGGCCGTTTGCGGGGCCTTGTCCTTATCGTCCTCGTCGAGGCCGCGCTGGTGGTGTGCTGGAGCGCCGGTTTCATCGGCGTGCGCTTTGCCAGTGACCATGCGCCGATCTTCCTGATCCTCCTCTGGCGCAGCCTCGTCTCGGGGCTCGTCCTGCTGCCCTTCGCGCTGGCGATGGGGCCGCGCCTGCGTATAGTGGACGTCGCCTTCCAGATGCTGCTCGGGGCGCTTGCCATGGCCGGCTATCTTTCCGGCTTCGCGCTCGCCATCGGCATGGGCGTGCCGACCGGCCTTACCGCGCTCATCACCGACATGCTGCCGCTCGCCGTCGCGCTGCTCTCCTGGCCGATCCTCGGGCAGGCGCTGACGGGGCGCCAGTGGATCGGCTCCTTCATCGGGCTTGCCGGCGTGTTCATCGCCTCCGGCTGGTCGCTGAAGGTCGCGGACGTGCCGCTCTGGGCCTACGGGCTTCCCGTCCTCGGCACGCTCTCGCTGGCGCTTGCGACCCTCCTGCAGAAGCGCAGCGCCGTGAACGCCATGCCGGTCTACCAGAGCCTCTGCATCCAGTGCCTTTCGGCGTCCGCAATCTTCGCGGGCCTTGCCTGGCACGAGGGCGGCGTGCTGCCGGTCATGGAGGCGCGCTTTGCCGGCGGCATCCTCTGGCTGGTCTTCGTCGCCACCTTCGGCGCCTGGAGCCTCTATTACCTCGCGCTGCGCAAGTCCTCGCCGGCGCGGGTGACGGCGGTGCTTTATCTCAGCCCGCCGGTGACGATGATCTGGGCCTGGCTGATGTTCGGCGAGCCGCTGTCCTGGGCGATGGCGATGGGCCTTCTCGTCTCGCTTGCCGGCATCGTCATCGTGGCAAGGGCGCGCATGCCGGTGCATGCCGCCTAGAGAAAGATGCCGTGCTCCTGCTGCACGAGTTCCTGCACGAATTCGGCGACGGTGCGCACGCGCACGAGGTCGCGCGCGCTCTCGTGCCAGGTCGTCCAGTAGGCGCGGCGGATGGAGGTGGCCGGCAGCAGGCGGACGAGCTCGCCATATTGCCGGGCGATATAGTCGTGCAGGATGCCGATGCCCGCGCCGGAGCGCACGGCCTCCGTCTGGCCCGTCGCGCTGGAAATCTCGAAGCCGGCATCCCAGCTTCGCATGATCTCTCCGGTGAAGTTGAGCGAGGCGGTGAAGATCAGGTCCTCCACATAGCCGATCCGCCGGTGCGCCTTGAGGTCCTCCACGGTTTCCGGCGTGCCGTTCTCAGCAAGGTAGCCGCGCGAGGCGTAGAGGCCGAGCGTGTAGTCCGTGAGCTTGGAGGAGACGAGGCGGCCCTGCTCGGGCCGCTCCAGCGTGATGGCGATATCCGCCTCGCGCTGCGAGAGCGAGAAGGAACGCGGCACCGGCACGAGCTGGATCTTCAGCTCGGGATGGCGCGCCGTCAGCCGGCCGAGGCGGGGCGCGAGGAAGGAGACGCCGAAACCGTCCGGCGCGCCGACCCGCACGGTGCCGGCGACCGCCGCGTCGATGCGGCCGATGCGCGCCTGCGCCGCCAGCATCTCCGTCTCCATGCGCTCGGCCGCGGCGAGGAAGGCCTCGCCTTCCGCGGTGAGGTCGCAGCCGTTCGTGCGGCGGATGAGAAGGCGCGTCTTCAGCGCCGCCTCCAGCGCGCTGACGCGGCGGCTGAGGGTCGCGTGGTTGACGCCGAGCCGGCGGGAGGCGGCGAGCAGCTGCCCCGTGCGGGCAACGGCGAGGAACATGCGCACGTCATCCCAGTTCATGGGCGCCTCCGGCTATAATTTCTGCACAACGGTTCCTTAGACGAGGCGATTGAGTTGTGCAAATTGTAGTGCGATGATCCGCCCACAACAAAGGAGGACTCCCCATGCGTGAGATCGGACACTTCATCAACGGCAAGCCGGTTGCCGGCACGAGCGGCCGCACCGCGGACGTCTACAACCCCGCGACGGGCGAGGTTCAGGCGAAGGTCGCGCTGGCGAGCCCCGCCGAGCTCCAGGCCGCCGTCGACGCCGCCAAGGCCGCGCAGCCGAAATGGGCCGCCACCAACCCGCAGCGCCGCGCCCGCGTCTTCATGAAGTTCGTCGAGCTCCTCAACCAGAACATGGAAGAGCTGGCCGTCCTGATCTCCAGGGAGCACGGCAAGACGGTGGAAGATTCCAAGGGCGACGTCATCCGCGGCCTGGAAGTGTGCGAATTCGTCATCGGCATCCCGCATCTTTCCAAGGGCGAGTTCACCGAGGGCGCCGGCCCGGGCATCGACATGTATTCGATCCGCCAGCCGCTCGGCATCGGCGCCGGCATCACGCCGTTCAACTTCCCGGGCATGATCCCGATGTGGATGTTCGCCCCGGCCATCGCCTGCGGCAACGCCTTCATCCTGAAGCCCTCCGAGCGCGATCCGTCCCTGCCGATCCGCCTTGCCGAACTGATGATGGAAGCGGGCCTGCCCGCCGGCATCCTCAATGTCGTCAACGGCGACAAGGGCGCGGTCGACGCGATCCTCACCCATCCGGACATCGCGGCCGTCTCCTTCGTCGGCTCCACGCCGATCGCCCGCTACGTCTATGGCGCAGCCGCCTCCAACGGCAAGCGCGCCCAGTGCTTCGGCGGCGCGAAGAACCACATGGTCATCATGCCCGATGCCGATCTCGACCAGGCCGCGAACGCCCTGATGGGCGCCGGCTACGGCTCGGCCGGCGAGCGCTGCATGGCGATCTCCGTCGCCGTCCCGGTCGGCGAGGAAACCGCCAACCGCCTCGTCGAGAAGCTGACGCCGATGATCGAGAGCCTGCGCATCGGCCCCTATACCGACGAGAAGGCCGACATGGGCCCGCTCGTCACCAAGGAAGCCAAGGCCCGCGTCCTCGGCCTCATCGACAGGGGCGTGGAGGAAGGCGCCAAGCTCGTCGTCGACGGCCGCGGCTTCAAGCTGCAGGGCTACGAGGACGGCTATTTCGTCGGCGGCTGCCTCTTCGACAACGTCACGCCGGACATGGAAATCTACAAGACCGAGATCTTCGGCCCGGTCCTGTCGGTCGTGCGCGCCAAGAACTACGAGGAAGCCCTCGACCTGCCGATGAAACACGAATACGGCAACGGCGTCGCCATCTACACCCGCGACGGCGATGCCGCCCGCGACTTCGCCAGCCGCATCAACATCGGCATGGTCGGCGTCAACGTTCCGATCCCGGTTCCGCTCGCCTACCACTCCTTCGGCGGCTGGAAGTCCTCCGCCTTCGGCGACCTCAACCAGTACGGCTCGGACTCGATCAAGTTCTGGACACACACCAAGACGATCACCAGCCGCTGGCCGTCGGGCATCAAGGACGGCGCCGAGTTCTCCATGCCGACGATGAAGTGATCCTCGCGATCCGACTGCCGAAAGGGCTCCCGACCGGGAGCCCTTTTGCATTGCGCGATTTCGGGCATCCTCCATCGCCGGAACGACGCCGGCAAACCGGGCTCGGACGGGCAATGATGCGCCCATATAAACATGAATGTGTTTTTCCGCTTTTTGGAATTGTTCTAAACGTGCTTCTGTCCTATATGTGGTGCATCAAAGGCCGGATTCGGAGTTTCCCATGCGTCTGACGAAGCAAACGAACTATGCCGTGCGCATGTTGATGTACTGCGCAGCGAACGGCGACAAGCTCAGCCGCATTCCCGAAATCGCACGTGCCTACGGCGTTTCCGAGCTGTTCCTGTTCAAGATCCTCCAGCCGCTCACGCGCGCCGGCATCATCGAGACCGTGCGCGGCCGCAACGGCGGGGTCCGCCTGCCCAGGTCCGCCACCGAGATCACGCTGTTCGACGTGGTGCGCGTGACGGAGGATTCCTTCGCCATGGCCGAATGCTTCGAGGCCGGCGAGATCGAATGCCCGCTCGTCGATAGCTGCGGCCTCAACGCCGCGCTGCGCAAGGCGCTGAACGCCTTCTTCGAAGTGCTCCAGCAGTACACGATCGACGACCTCGTCAAGGCGCGCCCGCAGATCGGCATGCTGCTCGGCCTCGACCACGCGCAGGCCGCCCGCCAGCCGGCGGCCTGACGCCGCCCGGCGGTCGCGGACGGGCGATCAGATCCCGGCGCCGGCGTCGCGCTTCACATATTCCTGCAGGATGAATTCGATGGCCGTCGGGTCCAGCTCGGCCTTGTCGATGCGGAAGTCGACGCCGTAGTCGTCGATCTTCTGGAAATAGGCATCGCTGATCGACGACGAGATAACGCCCACCGGGCCGATATAGCCGGCCCGGCGCAGCTCCGGCACGGTCTCGCGGAAATCCGCCTGCGGCTGGAGCCGGTTGTCCATCAGGATCATGTCGAGGGGAACGCCCGCCGCGCGGATGAAGTCGAGCGCGCCATCCACCGTCTCGACATAGTGCAGGCTGATCGCGTAGCTCGCCACCTTGCGCATCAGCGCGCTGAGGATGACGTTCTCCGCAGGGTCGTCGTCGACGAGCAGGATATGCACTTGTGCAGTCATGGCGGTAGATGAACCTGGTTGCGTCAAAAGGGCGGCAGGCCCCGGAAAACCGCGGCTACTGTCGTTCAGGCGGCGAATATTAACAAGTCCCTCACTCCTGTTATCCGTAACATTGCTGACCTGTTTCGGGACGCTACTGGATGATCTGCTCGCGGATCGCCTTGGCGACCATCTGCGTGCGGTTCACGACGTCGAGCTTCTTCAGGATCGTCGCGGTGTGCGAGTTCACCGTATGCTCGGAAACCGAGACGATGAGCGCGATCTCGCTCGCCGTCTTGCCGTAGGAGATCCAGCGCAGGATCTCCGTCTCGCGCGGGGTGAGGCCCATGCCGGCCTTGTTGGCGAGCACCTGGCGGTAATAGTAGTCGAAGGCGCAATTGGCCTCGTAGCAGATCTCGAAATGCGCGTCGCGCTCGATATCCTCGCCGTCGCCGAGGAAGAGCACGACATAGCGCGTGCCGGCGACCGAATGCACCGGAATGGACAGCGCCATGTCGAAGCCGATCTGGTCGAGGAAGTCCGAACCCTCGCGCAGCCCGTTTTCCGGGCGGTCCGAGGCGCGCCAGACGGTCGGGATCGTCGATTTGTAGAAGCTCTTGAAGAAGGCGGAATCATTGAAGCGGTAGCGCTTGTCGTAGGTCTCGGCCAGCCCCGCGGGCAGGTCGTGCAGCAGCAGGCGGCTGGCGAGAAGGCTGGTCTCGTGCTCGTTGGCGAGCTGGAGCACGCCGAAATGCTCGAAGCCGTAGCGCAGGGCCATCGTATGAAAGATGCGAAAGAAATCGACGCGATTGAGAGCTTTCTCCAGATCGCCTTCGAAATCGTATCGCCTGAAGTGTCTGTCCAGTACGGGCACGTGGCCTCCACCCCCGGGTTCCACGCGATCAATCTAGCGCCGCAATCTCCGGCAGCAAAGGGTTTTACCGGACAATTTCGCACACGCACGGCATTTTCTTGCCGTCCGCAACTCAACTATCTGATAAGAAAGGGGAAAAACGAAGCCGGGGCGCCCTTCGCCTTGTCGTCTCGCTCCGCCGCCACGGAATGAAACGGCAAAGGGCAGCCCCTTTCGCCTCGTTGTGCCCATATGGCACGGCCGCGGCGGCCCCGCCATCCGTCCTGGTGGGGATTGACGGGGGCGGCGGGCCTGATTCGCGGCCGTCTTCCAATGCTGTGGAGAAGAATATTCTGCGAGGTTTTCCATTTGGACAAATTTGTCCGCGGACTTATTGCAATCCTGCGGCAAATGTCGTTCCATCCGCGCACGGTCGGGGCTGGAAACGCACCCGAGCCCGCACAAGAGAACAAAAAAGCAAACCTGGGAAGCTCAATATGAAAAAGCTGACTACTCTCCTCGCAGCGACGGCGCTTGCCTCGCTGATGGCGACTGCTGCCTGGTCGAAGACGCTGGTCTATTGCTCGGAAGCCTCGCCGGAAGGCTTCGACCCCGGCCTCTACACGGGCGGCCAGACCTTCGATGCTACTTCGCGCACCGCCTACAACCGCCTCGTCGAGTTCAAGCACGGCAGCACGGAACTGGAACCGGGCCTGGCCGAGAGCTGGGAAGTATCGGCTGACGGCAAGGAATACACCTTCAAGCTGCGCAAGGGCGTGAAGTTCCAGACGACGGACTACTTCACCCCGACCCGCGAGCTGAACGCCGACGACGTCATCTTCTCCTTCGAGCGCCAGTACAAGACGGACAATCCGTGGAACAAGTACGTGGCCGGCGCCTCCTGGGAATATTTTGCCGGCATGGGCTTCCCCGATCTCATCGACCATATCGAGAAGGTCGACGACCTGACGGTCAAGTTCGTGCTGAAGCGCCCGGAAGCACCATTCCTCGCCAACCTCGGCATGGACTTCGCCTCCATCATGTCCAAGGAATATGCCGACAAGCTGCAGGCTGACGGCAAGATGGAGCTGCTGAACCAGCAGCCGCTCGGCACGGGTCCCTTCACCTTCGTCGCCTACCAGACGGATGCGGCGATCCGCTACAAGGCCAACCCCGACTACTGGAACGGCAAGCAGCCGATCGACGACCTCGTCTTCGCCATCACGACGGATGCCGCCGTGCGCGCGCAGAAGCTGAAGGCCGGCGAGTGCCACATCATGGCCTATCCGAACGCCGCCGACGTCGCCGAGCTCAAGACCGACCCGAACCTGCAGGTTCTCGAGCAGGAAGGCCTGAACGTCGCCTACCTCGCCTACAACACGCTGGTTCCGCCGTTCGACAAGGTCGAGGTCCGCAAGGCCCTCAACATGGCCGTCAACAAGCAGGCCATCGTCGATGCCGTCTTCCAGGGTGCGGCGACCGTCGCCAAGAACCCGATCCCGCCGACCATGTGGTCGTACAACAACGCCGTCGAAGACGACAAGTACGATCCGGAAGCGGCCAAGAAGATGCTCGAAGAGGCCGGCGTCAAGGATCTCAAGATGAAGATCTGGGCGATGCCCGTCGCCCGTCCGTACATGCTGAACGCCCGCCGCGCGGCGGAACTGATGCAGGCGGACCTTGCCAAGATCGGCGTCACCGCCGAGATCGTCTCCTACGAATGGGCCGAGTACCTGAAGCTCTCCTCCGCCAAGGACCGTGACGGCGCGGCCATCCTCGGCTGGACGGGCGACAACGGCGACCCGGACAACTTCCTCGACACGCTGCTCGGCTGCGATGCCGTCGGCGGCAACAACCGCGCCCAGTGGTGCAACAAGGAGTTCGACGACCTGATGACGAAGGCGAAGGAAACCGCCGACGTCGCAGAGCGCACGAAGCTCTACGAGGAAGCCCAGGTCATCTTCAAGCGCGAAGCGCCCTGGAACACCCTCGACCATTCGCTGGTCGTCGTGCCGATGAGCAAGAAGGTCTCGGGCTTCAAGATGGACCCGCTGGGCATTCACCGCTTTGACGGTGTAGACATCGCCGAGTAAGATCGGCAGAAGAAAGGCACGCCGCAAAGAGCGTGCAATGGCCGGCGGTCCGAAGACATTCGGGCCGCCGGTTTTTCAAAAAAGAAGGGATTGGCTCCCATGTTGCGCTTCATCTTCGGACGGCTCGCCGTCCTGATACCCACGTTCCTCGGGGTATCGCTCATCGCGTTCTCCTTCATTCGACTGCTGCCGGGCGACCCTGTCATGCTGATGTCGGGCGAACGCGTCATGTCGCCGGAACGGCATACCGAGCTCATGCACCAGCTCGGCCTCGACCGGCCCATGTACGCCCAGTATTTCGACTATCTCACGGGCCTGCTCTCGGGCGACTTCGGCTCGTCGATCGTCACCAAGCGTCCGGTTCTCGACGATTTCATCAATCTCTTCCCGGCAACGCTGGAACTGTCGCTCTGCGCCATCATCATCGCCGTCGCCCTCGGCATCCCGGCGGGCGTGCTCGCGGCGGTGAAACGGGGGACCTGGCTCGACCAGTCGATCATGGGCGTCGCGCTCGTCGGCTATTCGATGCCGATCTTCTGGTGGGGGCTGCTGCTCATCATCTTCTTCTCCGGCTATCTCGGCTGGACGCCGGTCTCGGGACGCATCTCGCTGATGTACTTCTTCCCGCAGGTCACCGGCTTCATGCTGATCGACAGCCTTCTGTCGGGGCAGGCGGGGGCGTTCAAGTCGGCGCTGACCTACCTGATCCTGCCGACGGTCGTGCTCGCGACGATCCCGCTCGCGGTCATCGCCCGCCAGACCCGCTCGGCCATGCTCGAAGTGCTCGGCGAGGACTTCGTGCGCACCGCCCGCGCCAAGGGCCTCTCGCCCTTCCGCGTCATCGGCATCCATGCGCTGCGCAACGCGATGATCCCCGTCATCACCACGATCGGTCTGCAGGTCGGCGTTCTCCTGGCGGGCGCGATCCTCACGGAGACGATCTTCTCCTGGCCGGGCATCGGCAAGTGGATGGTCGACAGCGTCTTCAAGCGCGACTATGCCGTGGTGCAGGGCGGGCTGATGCTGATCGCCGCCGTCATCATGATCGTCAATCTCGTGGTCGACCTGCTTTACGGCTGGGTCAACCCGCGCATCCGGCACTAGGAGGCAATTCCATGAGTGCTGTTTCCAACACCACCGAGGCCAAGACGGGCGGAACGCCGCCCTCGGGCCTCCCGGAATTCTGGTTCTACTTCTCGCGCAACAAGGGCGCCGTCATCGGCCTCTTCATCTTCCTGGTGATCCTGGTCGTCGCGGTCTTCGCGCCCTTCGTCGCGCCGCACAATCCGAGCGTCCAGAACCGCGAACTGCTGCTCCTGCCGCCGCTCTTCCAGGAGGGCGGCACCTGGGGCCACATCCTCGGCACCGATGCGGTCGGCCGCGATATCCTCTCGCGCCTCATCTACGGCGCGCGCTTCTCGCTCTTCATCGGTCTCGTCGTCGTGACGCTGTCGGTGGTCTCTGGCGTGCTGATCGGTCTCGTCGCCGGCTATTTCCGCGGCAAGGTCGATACCTTCATCATGCGCATCATGGACATCATCCTGGCGTTCCCCTCGCTGCTGCTTGCCCTCGTGCTGGTGGCGGTTCTGGGGCCGGGCCTCCTGAATGCCATGATCGCCATCTCGCTCGTCAACCAGCCGCATTTCGTGCGCCTGACGCGCGCGGCGGTGATGGCGGAGAAATCGAAGGATTATGTCGTCGGCTCCAAGGTCGCCGGCGCCGGCACGCTCCGCCTCATGTTCCTGACGATCCTGCCGAACTGCCTCGCCCCGCTCATCGTGCAGGCGACGCTCGCCTTCTCCTCGGCGATCCTCGATGCGGCGGCGCTCGGCTTCCTCGGCATGGGCGCCCAGCCGCCGACGCCGGAATGGGGCACGATGCTCGCCGAAGCGCGCGAATTCATCCAGCGCGCCTGGTGGGTTGTCACCTTCCCCGGCCTTGCCATCCTCATCACCGTGCTTGCCATCAACCTCATGGGTGACGGCCTGCGCGACGCCCTCGATCCCAAGCTGAAGAGGTCGTGATGTCGCTTCTCGAAATCAAAAACCTCACCGTCGAATTCCAGACGGCCTCCGGCCCCTTCCGGGCGGTGGACGGTGTCTCCCTCAAGGTCGACGAAGGCGAAGTGCTCGCCATCGTCGGCGAATCCGGCTCGGGCAAGTCCGTCTCCATGCTCGCCGCCATGGGGCTCCTGCCCTGGACGGCGAAGGTGACGGCGGACGTGCTGACCTTCAACGGCCGCGACATGCAGTCGATGTCGGACGCCGAGCGCCGCAAGATCATCGGCCGGGAGATCGCCATGATCTTCCAGGAGCCGATCGCCAGCCTCAATCCGTGCTTCACGGTGGGCTACCAGATCGAGGAGGTGCTGCGCATCCACACGGATCTTTCCCGCAAGGCGCGCCGCGACCGGGCGATCGAACTCTTCCAGTCCGTCGGCATCCCGAGCCCGGAAGAGCGCCTCGGCCACTATCCGCACCAGATGTCGGGCGGCCAGTGCCAGCGCGTGATGATCGCAACGGCCCTTGCCTGCAATCCGAAGCTCCTGATCGCCGACGAGCCGACCACCGCGCTCGACGTGACGATCCAGAAGCAGATCCTCGACCTTCTGATGAAGCTGCAGGCCGAGCACGGCATGGGCCTCATCATCATCACCCACGACATGGGCGTCGTCGCCGAAACCGCCGACCGCGTCATCGTGCAGTACAAGGGGCGGCAGATCGAGCAGGCCGACGTGCTCTCGCTCTTCTCGGCCCCGAAAAGCGTCTACACCAAGGCCCTTCTTTCGGCCCTGCCGGAGAACGCCACGGGCGGCCGCCTGCCGACGATCACGGAAAAGCTGACCGACGCCGAGATTTTCGCGGGAGCCGTGCGATGACCCCAGTGCTCGAAGCCAAGAACCTCAAGCGCGACTACCACATTCCCGGCAGCCTGATGAAGCCGGCCAAGACCGTTCACGCCGTCAAGGGCGTGAGCTTTACGGTCGAGGAGGGCAAGACGCTCGCGATCGTCGGCGAAAGCGGCTGCGGCAAGTCCACCCTTGCCCGCATGGTCACGATGATCGACCCGATCACCGAGGGCGAGATGCTGATCGACGGCCGCAAGGTCGACATCGCCAGCGAGCCGCTGACCTCCGAGATGCGCAGCAAGGTGCAGATCGTCTTCCAGAACCCCTACGGTTCGCTGAACCCGCGCAAGAAGATCGGCGACATCCTGACGGAACCGCTGGTCATCAACACGAAGGTGCCGGCGGGCGAGCGGCGCGATCGCGCCATGGCCATGCTGAAGAAGGTGGGCCTGGAGGAGAAGCATTACGGGCGCTACCCGCACATGTTCTCCGGCGGCCAGCGCCAGCGCGTGGCGATCGCCCGCGCGCTGATGCTCAATCCGCGCCTCCTGGTGCTCGACGAGCCGGTCTCCGCGCTCGACCTTTCGGTGCAGGCGCAGGTGCTGAACCTCCTCGCCGACCTGCAGGACGAGTTCCGTCTCACCTACGTCTTCATCAGCCACGACCTCTCGGTCGTGCGCCACATCGCGGACGACGTGATGGTGATGTATTTCGGCGAGGCGGTGGAGTACGGCAGCCGCGACCAGGTCTTCGACGATCCGCAGCACAGCTACACGAAGACTCTCTTCGCCGCGACGCCCCGCGTCGACATCGACGCCATCCGCGCCCGCGTCGAACGGCGCAAGCGCGTCGCCTGACGGCAAAAAAGAAAAGGCCCGGTTTCCCGGGCCTTTCGCATTCAGGCGGATTTGGCGAGCCGCGCCTGTTCGTCGAAGAACAGCGCCTGGCTGATCAGCGCCTTCACCATGTCCGGGTTGAACGGCTTGGTGACGAGGAAGGCCGGTTCAGGCTTCTCGCCGGTCAGAAGCCGCTCCGGGAAGGCGGTGATGAAGATCACCGGGATCGTGCTGTTCTTCAGGATGTCGTTCACCGCGTCGATGCCCGAGCTGCCGTCGGCGAGCTGGATGTCGGCGAGCACCATGCGCGGCGAGGTGCGGTGATAGAGCTCCACCGCCTCGGAATGGGTGCGGGCAATGCCGGTCACGGTATGGCCGAGCCCCCGCACCATGTCCTCGATGTCCATGGCGATCAGCGGCTCGTCCTCGATGATCATGATCTCGGTCGCCACCTGCCGGGAGATGTCGCGCGAGGCCTCGTCGAGCAGTTCGCCGAAGCGCTCTTCCGAAACGTCCATGATGTCGGCGCCCTCGGCGATGTCGAAGCCCTCGACGGCGACGAGCAGGAAGGCCTTTCGCTCGGCCGGCGGCAGGTTGGCGAGGTTGGCGGCGGCCTGCCGCTCCCAGCCGAAGGGCGAGGAATTGTCCGGCAACGTCACGTCGAGGTTGTCGAACAGCGTGCAATAGAGCCGGTAGAGGGCGATCCGGTCGCTGCGGCCCTCCGGAAAGAGGCCGATATCGGCCACGAGCGCTTCCAGCATCGCCGCGACATAGGCGTCACCGGAGGTCTGCGAACCCGTGACGGCACGGGAAAACCGCCTCAGATAGGCGAGATGCGGTGCGATACGGGTGGAAAGTGACATTTCGTTCTCCCTGAATGTGTTCCGCATCGGAACCGTTTCCGCTAGAGTTCATGATGCGGAAACCTATTGGTAGCATGCTGAGTCTGACTTGCTATTGAGAATATTGGGCAAAAGGAAGATAGCGGTCGGCAGGCGATGGAAACAAGACCATGATCGAGTCCGGCAAAGACAAAAAACGGGGCGGTGCCGCCGCTCCCGCGAAGGCTTTCGACCCGAACGGTGCGATCGGCCGCAAGCTGAAATCCTTTTATGACGTGATCGAGACCGAGCCCGTGCCCGACCGCCTGCTCGATCTTCTGGAAAAGCTCGACGAAGCTGAACGTCGAGCGAAGAGTTGTCCTTAGGATCATCCAACTTCCCGCATCTGGACATGAGGAAACGGGCCGCAAGGCCCGTTTCCCTTTTTTGCTGGCCTGTGCCGGTTAGCGGCGGCAACGGGCTTCGTAGCGATGGCCGTGGCGGTCGCGATAGAGGCAATAGCCGCGCCGGTCGGAGCGGGCGATGAGATAGCCTGCGGTGCCGCCGACGGCGGCCCCCACCAGCGCGCCGCCCGCTCGTCCGGTCACCGCACCGCCGATGATGGCGCCCGAAGCCGCCCCGATCGCGGTCCCGCGTTCGGTCTCGCTGCAGGCGGCCAGGGTCAGGGAGGACGCGGCAAGGCAAATCGCGATGATTGTATTCTTCATGGTTCCTGCTCCAGGTTGGGTTGACGGGGTCAGATGCGTCCCATGAGGACGAGGATGAGAAGGATGACGACGATGAGGCCGAGCCCGCCGGACGGGCCGTAACCCCAGCTCCGGCTGTAACCCCAGTTCGGCAGGGCGCCGATCAGGAGGAGGATGAGGATGATGAGAAGAATGGTACCGAGCATCTGCGCTTCCTTTCGCGTCCTGTTCGCTGTCCAGCGTTGGGCCGAAAACGGGCAACAACGGATTTTGTTCCCGTAAAAGTGACATCGGCGTGACCGCGCCGTCCCGGGAACCTTCCGGCCTCCGCTCCGTTGCCTGCCGCAGGAACGCACAGGAAGGAAGAGCGAGATGGAGCACATCGCCGCAATCATGCTTCTGGTCGGCTGCAGCAAGGGCGGCCTCTCCTGCGGGGAACTGGCCGCGCCGCAGGTCGCCTACGAGACCATGGAAGACTGCGTCGGCGCCCTGCCGCTCGCCATCGGCAGCGCCGGCGACGGCGCGAGGATCGTGCACGGCCGCTGCGCCGCCATCGATCCGGCCTGGACCGAGGAGGACGTCGAGATCAGTTGGCGCATGACGAAGGAAAGCGGCCTGGTCGTCGATGTCCGCCTCGTCGCGCCGCCCTCCGGCGATGTCATCGTCGCGACGGCGCAGCTCGTTAAAGGAGAGGCCCGGCTTCCCTGAGCCCGGAACTTTTCGCGGCCGGAAAGATTGTCTTTCGCGTCAACGCCATCCGCTCAACGCAACAGAAAGGACAGCGACATGAACTGGGACATCATCGAAGGCAAGTGGAACGAATACAAGGGCAAGGCCCAGGCCCAGTGGGGCAAGCTCACCGATGACGACCTCGACGTGATCCAGGGCCGTCGCGTCGAGCTTTCGGGCAAGATCCAGCAGCGCTACGGCATTGCGAAGGATGAGGCCGAGCGGCAGATCGACGACTGGACGCGCCGCCACTAGGCTCTCCGCCTGCCGGCTTCCCATGCGCCGCCGCATCCCGCAAGGGTGCGGCGGTTTCTTTTGGGGGGAAGGGGAGGGGAGAAGGCGGAATTCCGGAACCTTTTCAATCCGCCTCCGTTTCTCCTGCGATACAACGAAGGAGTTCGAAAATGCTGTATTACGCTCTCGTGTTTCTCGTCATCGCCCTTGTCGCCGGCCTGCTCGGCTTCGGCGGCATTGCCGGCGCGTCGGCCGGTATCGCGCAAATCCTGTTCTTCGTCTTCCTCGCCCTTCTGGTCCTGTCCCTGATCGCGGGCCTGTTCCGCAGGGCATGAGGACGAAATATGACGGAAGGGGCGGCGTCCGCGGATGCCGCCCCTTTTGCGTGTCGGTGACTTCCCGAATTGGGCAAGAGTCAAGCGCCGGGCCGGTCCTTATCCCCGACATTCAGTCTATGCACCGCCAATCCGTTGATTATGCTTAACAATTCGGAAACTGGAATTTTTTCTGATTTTTCTTTCCTCCCCCTGTTGACGTATCGCTGGGGGTGGGCTTATAACGCCGC
>NZ_AP044005.1:377500-3147500 GCF_055392685.1 Shinella sp. Sh6
GGTCATGTGTTGTTCGAGGGCTTGCCCTTGTCTGACGCGTGTCCTGGTGGATGTTGCCTGACCGCGCATCCTCGGATTTGATCTCGAGAAGCTGGTCTTAATGATAGACTGCAAGCGAGCCGCTCGGCGTGGCTCCGATAAAGCAGGTCTATCGAACACGTCGATGGCATTGTCGAGTGGGTCGGGTTGTAAAAGGTAGCCCTATCCGCCGTTCATCTCTTCGGGATGACGGCTAGACGATGAGCATAGACAATGAGAACGATTAAGTGTCGTAAGGGCATTTGGTGGATGCCTTGGCATGCACAGGCGATGAAGGACGTGATACGCTGCGATAAGCCGTGGGGAGCTGCGAATGAGCTTTGATCCATGGATCTCCGAATGGGGCAACCCACCTTAAATGCTTGGAGAATTTAAGCCGTGCTTCGGTACGGCTTAGGTTTCCAAGCATTGTGATAAGGTATCTTACCCTGAATACATAGGGGTAAGAAGCGAACGCAGGGAACTGAAACATCTAAGTACCTGCAGGAAAGGACATCAACCGAGACTCCGCAAGTAGTGGCGAGCGAACGCGGACCAGGCCAGTGGCAACGGTGAATGAAGTGGAACGGAATGGAAAGTCCGGCCTTAGCGGGTGATAGCCCCGTACACGTAGAACAGCCGTTGTCCTTGAGTAGGGCGGGACACGTGAAATCCTGTCTGAACATGGGGAGACCACTCTCCAAGCCTAAGTACTCGTGCATGACCGATAGCGAACAAGTACCGTGAGGGAAAGGTGAAAAGCACCCCGACAAGGGGAGTGAAATAGAACCTGAAACCGGATGCCTACAAGCAGTCGGAGGGCGCAAGCCTGACGGCGTACCTTTTGTATAATGGGTCAACGACTTAGTGTAACGAGCAAGCTTAAGCCGATAGGTGTAGGCGCAGCGAAAGCGAGTCTG
Source organism: Shinella sp. Sh6 (assembly GCF_055392685.1). NCBI lineage: Bacteria > Pseudomonadati > Pseudomonadota > Alphaproteobacteria > Hyphomicrobiales > Rhizobiaceae > Shinella > Shinella sp. Sh6. Next base: position 378,439 of record NZ_AP044005.1, read on the forward strand.
AACAGGGCGTTCAGTTCGTTGCATTAGACCCGAAACCGAGTGATCTAGCCATGAGCAGGTTGAAGGTTGGGTAACACCAACTGGAGGACCGAACCCGCATCTGTTGCAATAGATTGGGATGACTTGTGGCTAGGGGTGAAAGGCCAATCAAACTCGGAGATAGCTGGTTCTCCGCGAAATCTATTTAGGTAGAGCGTCGAGCGAATACCCACGGGGGTAGAGCACTGGATGGGCTATGGGGACTCACCGTCTTACTGATCCTAACCAAACTCCGAATACCGTGGAGTACTACTCGGCAGACACACGGCGGGTGCTAACGTCCGTCGTGAAAAGGGCAACAACCCTGACCTCCAGCTAAGGTCCCCAAGTCATGGCTAAGTGGGAAAGGATGTGAGGATCCCAAAACAACCAGGATGTTGGCTTAGAAGCAGCCATCATTTAAAGAAAGCGTAACAGCTCACTGGTCTAAATAAGGGTCTTTGCGCCGAAAATGTAACGGGGCTGAAGCCATGCACCGAAGCTGAGGATGTATCGCAAGATACGTGGTAGCGGAGCGTTCCGTAAGCCTGCGAAGGAGGACCCGTGAGGGCCTCTGGAGGTATCGGAAGTGCGAATGTTGACATGAGTAACGATAAAGGGGGTGAGAGACCCCCTCGCCGAAAGACCAAGGGTTCCTGCTTAAAGTTAATCTGAGCAGGGTTAGCCGGCCCCTAAGACGAGGCGGACACGCGTAGTCGATGGGAACCACGTTAATATTCGTGGGCCTGGTGGTAGTGACGGATTGCGTAACTTGTACATTCTTATTGGATTGGGTGTGCAGGGAAGCGGTTCCAGGAAATAGCTCCACCGTATAGACCGTACCCGAAACCGACACAGGTGGTCAGGTAGAGTATACCAAGGCGCTTGAGAGAACTGCGTTGAAGGAACTCGGCAAATTGCACGCGTAACTTCGGAAGAAGCGTGACCCCATTGTACGCAAGTATGGTGGGGTGGCACAGACCAGGGGGTAGCGACTGTTTATCAAAAACACAGGGCTCTGCGAAGTCGCAAGACGACGTATAGGGTCTGACGCCTGCCCGGTGCTGGAAGGTTAAGAGGAGAGGTGCAAGCTTTGAATCGAAGCCCCAGTAAACGGCGGCCGTAACTATAACGGTCCTAAGGTAGCGAAATTCCTTGTCGGGTAAGTTCCGACCTGCACGAATGGCGTAACGACTTCCCCGCTGTCTCCAACGCAGACTCAGTGAAATTGAATTCCCCGTGAAGATGCGGGGTTCCTGCGGTCAGACGGAAAGACCCCGTGCACCTTTACTATAGCTTTACACTGGCATTCGTGTCGGCATGTGTAGGATAGGTGGTAGGCTTTGAAGCAGGGACGCCAGTTCCTGTGGAGCCATCCTTGAAATACCACCCTTATCGTCATGGATGTCTAACCGCGGCCCGTCATCCGGGTCCGGGACAGTGTATGGTGGGTAGTTTGACTGGGGCGGTCGCCTCCGAAAGAGTAACGGAGGCGCGCGATGGTGGGCTCAGAGCGGTCGGAAATCGCTCGTCGAGTGCAATGGCATAAGCCCGCCTGACTGCGAGACTGACAAGTCGAGCAGAGACGAAAGTCGGTCATAGTGATCCGGTGGTCCCGCGTGGAAGGGCCATCGCTCAACGGATAAAAGGTACGCCGGGGATAACAGGCTGATGACCCCCAAGAGTCCATATCGACGGGGTTGTTTGGCACCTCGATGTCGGCTCATCGCATCCTGGGGCTGGAGCAGGTCCCAAGGGTTTGGCTGTTCGCCAATTAAAGCGGTACGTGAGCTGGGTTCAGAACGTCGTGAGACAGTTCGGTCCCTATCTGCCGTGGGTGTAGGAATATTGACAGGATCTGTCCCTAGTACGAGAGGACCGGGATGGACATATCTCTGGTGGACCTGTTGTCGTGCCAACGGCATAGCAGGGTAGCTATATATGGAAGGGATAACCGCTGAAGGCATCTAAGCGGGAAACCCACCTGAAAACGAGTATTCCCTTGAGAGCCGTGGAAGACGACCACGTTGATAGGACGGGTGTGGAAGTGCAGCAATGCATGAAGCTTACCGTTACTAATCGCTCGATTGGCTTGATCGTTCTCATTGTTCATGCTCATCCAACAAACTCGATGAGCCATCTCTTCCGTGCGCTTGCGGCCCCCCGGCCGAAGGCGCAGCCCGAAGAAAAAGACGTGTTCACAAAAGACAAACGAGGAAGAAACCCTTCCTCTACCAGCTTCTCGAAAGATTGCCCTTAGCCGACCTGGTGGTCATGGCGGGGTGGCCGCACCCGTTCCCATTCCGAACACGGCCGTGAAACGCCCCAGCGCCAATGGTACTTCGTCTCAAGACGCGGGAGAGTAGGTCGCTGCCAGGTCTGCTAAAGGCAATCAAAATCTTCTCAACCACAAAACCACCCATAACGCGGGGTGGAGCAGCCCGGTAGCTCGTCAGGCTCATAACCTGAAGGCCGCAGGTTCAAATCCTGCCCCCGCAACCAGTGTTACATAATAAGCCCCGTTGGAACCCCGACGGGGCTTTTTGTCGTCTGTCTCCCCAAGCAGCATGATCGCGCCGAGCTCACCCACGAGTTCGATATGGAGATCGCCCTCACCATCGGGCGTCAACCGGATCGTGCTGATCAGACCACGCAAAACCTCGACCGCTTCGTTGCGGGCAAGCTCGTCCTTGTTCAGCGCTTCCGTTAATGCCGCGACCTTGCGGCGGTAGATGTCGCTCAGACCCGGATGAAGCCGGAGCGGTTCCTCTTCACCGAGCTCGCTCAGTTCGTCGCGGATTACAATCTTGCGGGCCTCCAGCGCCGTCATCTTCTCCTTCATCGACGGGTGATACATGCCATCGGCAATCGCATCGACAATCTGGGTAATGGATTGCTCGACCTTCGCCAATTCTGTCTCGCTTGCCGTGCGGATAGCGAGATCGGCCTGCATGGCCTTGTTGTATTCCCGCTGGTATTCCTCGACGAAGGCGGCGATGAGGTCCGGATGGAGGAGCTTGTCGCGCAGGCCGCCGAGAACGCGGTCCTCCAGGCGGCTGCGATGGATCATGCGGCGATTGTCGCAGGTACCCTTGTTGCGGGCGCTGGCGCAGCCGTAATGCTGGCCGCCGACGAGCGTGTATGCGCCGCCACAACAGCCGCAGGCGAGAAGGCCGGAGAGAAGATAGCGGGTGCGGCGTGCGCGCTCGGGGCGAAACGCCCGGTCTTCCGTTTCCATGACACGCCGTGTGATGCCCTGGCGTTCCTTGACAGCATTCCAGAGCGCCTGTTCGAGGAGACGAAGTTCCGGCACCTCCTGGATGACCCATTCAGTCTCGGGATTGGGGCGGGCCTGCCGCTTGCCGGTCTCCGGATCCTTCACAAAATGCTGGCGGTTCCAGATCATCCGGCCGATGTAGAGTTCATTGTTGAGGATGCCGGTCCCGCGCCGCCAGTTGCCGTAGATGGTGGAGGCACCCCAGGATGTGCGCGCAGGACCGGGGACTCGCTCGGCATTCAACCGGGCGGCGATGGCGCGTGGGCTGATGCCGCTTGCATAGTCCCGGAAAATGCGTCGGACGACCTCGGCCTCCTGCTCGTCGATGGCGCGCTCGCCTGTGGTGAAGGTGCCATCCGGCAATGGCTGGCGGGCAACCCGGTATCCATAGGAGATGCCGCCGGCGGATTTGCCGTCGCGGACGCGGCCTTCGAGACCGCGATGCGTCTTCTGGGCGAGATCCTTGAGGAAGAGGGCGGACATCGTGCCCTTCAAGCCAATATGGAGCTCCGAAATCTCGCCTTCGGCTATCGTGACGATGGGAATGCCGAGGTAGCGCAACTGTTTGTGGAGGGCGGCGATGTGTTCCTGGTCGCGGGAGAGGCGGTCGAGGCCTTCGGCGACAAGGATGTCGAACATGCCGCTGCGGGCATCCATCATCATCGTCTGGTAGCCGGGCCGCAGATGAGAGCTGCCGCTGAGGCCCTGGTCGGCATAGAGCTTTGCTTCGCTCCAGCCGCGCTCGTCGATGAGGCGGCGGCAGATGCGATGCTGGTCTTCGATCGAAGCCTCGCGCTGCAGTTCGGAGGAATAGCGGGCGTAGATCGCGGCGCGCATGATGTCCTTTCCTATTCCGTTCTGTAGGCTTGCCGGTTGCGGCGTTCTGCCTTTGCCCTCTTGCGTCCGTCGCTGCGCAGGTTGCGCAACACCTCCTGGAACTTGCGGCTGGCCTCGACCGCAGTCGCCCTGTTGTAATGCTTCTCGGCCATCCGGAGCGTCGCATGACCCAGGATGTCGCGGATGATGCCGACATGCTGCGGAGCGTAGGTGGCAATCGAGGTCGCCGCGATGTGACGGAATTTATGGGGTCTCAACGTGAGTCCGAAGACGCGGTTTGTCAACTGGGCCAATCCGCCGGTGAAGCTGTCGATGGACATCGGGCCGCCGCGCTGGCTGATCCACAGGGCGTCGGACTCATTGCCTTGCAACAGGGTAGGGCGGTGGACGTCGAGATAAAGGCGCATGAAGGGGAGAAGGGGCTCGGGAAAGGGAAAGCGGCGTGCTTTCCGGTCCTTCATATCCGCGGCCGAAAACGCCAGGACCATGCCGTGGTCTGAAACCTCGATATGCTGGCTGACGGTCATGGCCATGAAGGCGCGCACCCTGACAGGGCGAGCAATCAACAGGCCGACCATCAATGCCTGGCGAAACCGCATGGCATCGGCGAGCGGGTTGGGTGAAGGCATATCCACAATCCGGTTAAGTAAAGTGAGGCTCCACTCAAACAACTCGGCGGCGGTGATCGGAATGGGCGGCTTCAACTGATGGGGGTTGGACTGTTCGTAGAGCGACCGGGCTGCATGGAAGAGCCAGGACCAATCGCCGTCCTTATCGAAACCCCTCACGATAACCGCAAGGGACAGTATCTGATTGGAGATCGAGCGGAGCTCGAGGCGCTGCTTGCCTTCATCGATGAAGGCACTCACGGCGTCCTTTGTGATGCGCTCGGTCGGGAGGAGGTCGAGACGATCAGGCTGGCTGCGATGCAGAAATGACAGCCAGCTTCCGTAGTTTTGGGCATGAAGGCGGCGGGTACCGGTAGACCAGCCGGCGAACGCACCACCTGTGTCGAACAGGCCTCCGGAGTTGAAGGCCTGTTCCCACAGTTTACGGTCAATCTTCGGCCAGGCGGCCAGCTTGATGATCAGAGGAATGATGGGGGCGGTCATTTGCGCGGCCTTTTCGATACATAGGTCCGCAGAACATCACCGTAGCGCTTGAAGGTGGCCTTGGTGGAGGCCGGGGCATAGAACGACGTTGTCGTATCCATCTTCGCATGACCGACAACGCGGCGGACATCCTCGTAGGAGCCGGGGTGAGCCTCAAGAAAGACGTAGGCACTGAAATGACGGAACAGGTGCACATTCATGATCAAGCCGGTCTCCCGGAAGATGCGTTCCTTGAGCAATTCCCCGAAATAAGCAGGGGTACGAGGCACACCTGAGATGGAGGGAAACAGCCAGTCGGAGAGCTCGTCGGCTGCATACTTGCGATGATGACTGATGTAACGGGCGATCACCGTTGAGTAGGGCGGTTCGATCACGGCGTCGATTGCCTGACGCCCCTTGGTCTTGTCGGGCGAAACGTGAACGAGGATAACGACGCTCCTGCCTTCCCTGACTATGGTCAGATCCTCCTTCATGTGCAGGTTGGACAGGTTCTTGACGCGCATGGGGCAACAAAGAAGGATCGCGATGGCGGCGGCGATCATGGCGCCGACGGTACCGGACTTGTTGCCTGCTGCCTTCTCCGCGCGCTGAAGCAGAGACATGGGAAGATTGGTGAGGCGGAGAATGTTGTCGCGTGCCTCGAACTGATTCATGCGGCGCTGGCTCTTCTCCGACATGGAGGAGCGGTTCATTCCCAGTTGATCCCCAACCTGGCTCTGGGCGGCGGCGATTTTGTCGATGATGGTTTTGTCCAGCTTCAGATAGTGGCGCGCAATGGCCATGATGGTCGCGAGAATGTTGCTGAGGCCGGAGGGGAACTTCCCGTCGTGCCGCGCTATCATATGGCGGACCGCTGCACTGATCACCGCGATCTGGATCAGATCGGCCAGCCCCTTGAAATGCTCGGGCGGGTAGCCGGCGGCAACCGCAGCATCGAGAGTCTGGCGAATATGGGCCTCGATGTTGCGCAGGGACGTCGGACGCAACGGCCTGCGTGGCCCTTCCCCGGAAAACAAGTCGGGTTCACGCAGGCGCTTCAGGTAGCACTCGATGTCTTCCCTAAGGGAAGCGGGGTAGGTGCCGAGGCGGCGGGCAAGGTGACGCTCAGACAGGGCTGTGGTCAGCAGCGAGATGTCGAGGCCGGCGCGTTTGATGATGGCGTTGAATGCGGTCGCTGTGTCCTTGACGATCTTCTTCGGATCGTTGGTCAGGACGCGGGCATCGAGCCAGGTGCGAAACTCCCGCACGATGGCATCATCAACATTCGCCGGTTCTGTCTGACGCTGGCTGCAGAAGCGAGCGAACCGTGACAGGAACCATGCATGGTGTTTTGCGGTGGCATGGTTGAGAAACTCCGTCCACGCCGGAAGGGGCTCGGTGTCGCGGTTGTCGGCAGGGATGATGCCGGCAAGTTCGAGAGCGGCGGCCAGGTCCGCACGGATGTTGGCAAGGCGCTTCTTGCTGATGCGGCACTGAACAGGATGCAGTTTGGCGAACAGATCCCGCAAGGCTGTGATATTGGTCAGGATGTCTGACGGAGGCCGGCCGACGAGCCTGGCCGTGCTGTTGCAGGCCGAGATCAGGTCGCGGCGGCGTTTGGCGGCCAGCGTTTTGTTGTTGCCCAGGAACGCAATGAGGTCATCGAGTGTGTCGATGGGTTGGCGTTTCCGGCCGCCCTTGCGGATGACGATAGCCATAAAAAATGCTCCTTCTGATAAGGTCACAATTGAACAAGAGGGGATGGGAGAGGTCCTGACAGGACAGGTGTGATCAGGAGCGGAAAATCGGGAAAATACCGCTGCGAACTTGAGGCCAAAGTTGGCGTCTGTATTGTCCCGATAATCGGAATTGAGGTGACTTATCAGGCCATTAGTGGACTGGAATGATCAGCTCTTCCTGTGCTGCTCGATGAAGGCCAGAAGGTCTTTCTCTGCGATGCGCCAGAGACGGCCGAACTTGTGGGCCGCGAGTTCGCCGGACTTGATCTTGCGGCGAAGCGTGCGGGTGCTGACCGACAGAAAGTTGGCAGCCTGCTCCAGGGTCATCATGCGATTGGGATCAAGCGGCGCCATCGGGTTCGTGCTCCTGTTTATCGTCGTGAGGAGAGGCGGTTCGTGCGGCGATGGCTTCGCGGGCGGCCTGGCGGGCGAGGATGCGAGAAAGTGCAATTAATTGCACAAATGCATCAGGCGACGGCGTCGCCCTTGTCTCTTTCCCCGTCCTGTCGTTCCGCCTTACGGAAGACATTGCCTGTGCCTCTCGGTTCACACACCGTCACCATGAGGGCGTGTCTGGCAATCAGGATAGGTGGAGCTGGAAAGAGGAAAAGTGCCGATTTATCAGCTGGTTCAGCCGGTGATCCGGGTGAATTTGGCTAGTGCATAGCTACCGGAGTGGATGTCCTTGATTTGCGGAGGGAAACCGCCAGGCCTCCCGAAAACCGTTATGCCCGAAACAGTCTCTGGTTCCGGGCATAGGCAGGATGTGGAGACCGTCCTCAGGTATTGGCCAGCCCCGAAATAAGCCCCATGAGGGCGTTCTCCTTACCGGTGAGACCGCCGTTTGCCTTCGGCTTGGCGCCGTGCTTGACCAACAGTGCCTGGAAGCGATCATGTACGGCTTCGGGAAGATAGAGCAGTACAACCCTGGCGCCAGCGACGGGCACTTCGCCCCTGAGAACAGCGTCAAGGCCGTAGGCGGTCGTTTCCTCGGCGAGAGACAGAAGCTGTTCGGCGTTGTCCTCGTTGAGATGGCCGCTCAGGCGGTTCAATTTGGCCCAGCCGATCCGGTTCAAGCGCTCATCGGAGGCATTGAGATCGTCAAAGATGCGGGCCACTCTTGCCAATGCGTAGGCCCGGCGCCTGCCGATGCCGACCTGCTCGGCCACCTCCGCAAAAATGTCTGAGCGCTGCTCCTGTACCTGCCGCAGCTCCTTGGCCAACCGCATGAAATCGCGGCCGACGAAATCGGCGATGATGGCGATCTTGTCGTCGAGATAGGGGTCCTATTTGGTCATACGCAAAACTCCTGGTTTTTGTTTGCGTGACCTATTCTTCTGTTTAACCTAGTAAAAACAAATGTTTATAAGAGAAATCCCGCAGCGTTATTTGACGATCACGTCTCCTTCCCGCCATATGAACCGGGAAGGCCTCCTTGCCTCCGTAGCATCCCGTTCGGCAAGCGCGCGCAGCATGTCCCCAATCGCCTGAACGAATGCGTCCCGGTGGGCCGGCAGGAACTGCTCGATGCGCGGAGCGGATCTGCCGTCGATGCTGACATAGTTCGTGGAGCCGGTGGCAATGGTGCCGCCAATCAATCCGGCCAGTTTCTCCATGTAGGGGCGCCATATGTCTTCTGGCGCTTCCCAAGCCGCCGGGTTCGTCCAGAGCTGGCCATTCTTCGTAATATAGCCAAGATTGATCGGCTTCTGTCTGTCGGGAAGATCGGCCTTCAGGTTCAGGCTGGCCTTGAGATCGGGATAGACGCCTAGAGGCTCCAGCGCCGCCAGGAAATCATGGAGAACGCCCGGCAAACGTGGACCGCGCCGGCCGATCGCTTCCCAGAAATCGGATGAACTGAGCGACTGTGGTCCGAGCTGCTCTTCCTGTGGAACGGGATGCACCGACACCGCTCCATGCTCTACACGCACGATACCGCGTTCGATCATGACGGTTCTGGCCAGCGTGCTCGGCACGACGAGAAGGTCACCGGTCGCATTCCGCCAGACAGACAGCTCGATCAGCGCGAAGGTGAAATGCGCGCCGGCATGACTTTGCAGGAGCTGGGCGAGCGCTTCCGTCTCGGCCCTGATGCCGTCACCCAATGCGATGGCAAGCATCCTGCCCCGGCGCAGATTGTTCGCCACGGCGTCGATGAACGCGGCTTCGCTTAACGCCTCCGGGTGATCGCGGACCAGATCGAACAGCCGCTCCGGTGCGCCGTTCCCCCGCCGGATGGCGGCTTCGAAACCTTCGTAGCTCATCCTGCCGAGGGCAGCGACGTAGTCGAGCACCTGCGCAACGACCTCCCGCCGCATTTGGCTGTTGCGCCAAAGCTTCGCTTCCACCAGCACGATGTCGCCGGCAGGCGTGAGGTAGAGGTTGTCGATAAAACCGTGCCCACAGGGGACTTCCCGCGCGGCAGGCAGGAGGTCGCCGAAACCCGGCTCGATATCCGCGATGGGCAGGATGGCGGGATGATCGTGGATCAATGCCTGAAGCCATGCCTCATCATGAGTACCGGCGCCCAGATGAATCCGCTCTAACTCGCAGCGTGTGTTCGTCCTGCTGACGAGAACGGGGCGAGCATATATCCTGGTCATGTCGAGATCCTGATGACCGTGTTCATGGCAGTAGGCTCGACGCTGTCCAGACCGGGCCATTGCGCTCTTCGTCCTTGAGGCTGCTCGAGCCGAAGGAGAACCGAAGACCCGCGAATATCGTGCTGACATTGGCGTGTCCCAGGGAGGCTCCGCTCATGAAGGGCTCGATCTGGTCGAAGCGATAGCCGGAGAAGACGGTGACCGGAACGCTCTCTGGCCTGTAATTGATCGAGAAGGTCGCAGACCTGGTATTCAGCTTGAGATCGGCATGGCTGAGGCGATTGATTGCACCTTCCACATCGAAGCGAAAATTGTCGGTCGCATAAAGGCGCGCGCCGATTGCGCCCACGGCATGATCCGCCGCGTAGCCTTCCCACCTTGCCTGGCCGTAGCCGGCGCGCCCGTAGATCGTTGCCTGATCCATGAACCAGGCGCCCTCGACGCCCCCCAGATAGTCCTTGATCGTGTCGTTCAGGCCATAACCGAGGTAATCGGCATCGATCGAACTTGCCTGGACGAAGCCGCCAGCGGCGAATTCCCGGTCTCGGTAATAGGCGTGTCCGGCGCCGATGAGCTGGTTGACTCCGACGTCTTCAACGGTAGTTCTTGCATAGCCTCCATCGAACTGGACGTTCAGTCCGCCGGGACCTTCGATATTGATGGAGCCTCGCAGGGCCCAGGCATGGCCGTCGACATCATAAGGCGTGTCGAAAGCCTTGTTGAAGCTGCCTTCGACGTAACCCGAAAATCCGGAGCCCGACGGCTCCAGCATGTCCGTCGTGTCGGCGGCATTGTCATAGGACGAGAACGGCCTGCCGGCGATGATCGGCTTGTCGATATCGGCGGCGATTGCGGGACACGCCGCGACAATCATGAGAAGGCTTGAAAGGTATGTTGCTCTGATCACGACAGGAACTCCGTCTTGCCGCGGTCCTTGGCCGCGGCTGGTTTTGGTTGAAGGGGATTTCCCCGATACAAACCCGTCGACGGTGACGACGCGGAACAAACAGGAGCCGAGATCGGGATTCGCATATAAACCGTATAGTTGTACGGGTTTACAAATCGTTTCCGACTTCGCTCCGTTCTCGAATCCCCAACCCGGATTGAAATACGGGTATGGACACGAAAACGCGCTTTGGATTGCGCCTGAAGGCGATCCGCAGGGAAAAGAAGCTGACGCAGGAGGAACTGGCCACCCGGATCGGGCGCTCGGTCGATGCGTTGTCGAACATCGAGCGCGGCAAAAGCCTCCCGAACTTTGTCACGGTCGAGCAACTGTCGCAGGCGCTCGATGTCCCGCTCAAGACCTTGTTCGACTTCGACGAAGCACCGATCTCCAGGCGCAGGGCTCAGCTGATAGAGGAATTGCAGTCTATCACACGAGAGTTATCGGACGACACACTCGAACTCGCCGTCGAGCAGATCAGGGTGTTGGCGAGGAAAAGGACATCGCCTGGGTTAGAGAAATGACGGTAAAGGGGCCGGGAGCCGACTGGCAGGTTTCGCGTAGAATGATGCACCTAGCGGACATTCGGCTGGAGGCTAAGCAAGCCCTCGGATTGGAAACGGACGGCGTTAGCGCGCCTCGCCCACCAGAGCCCAAGCCTTTCTGGCCAGCGCCCCGGTTCGCAAACTTCACAACGCACATGGCTCGACACTGCTGCTCTTTAGGACGGGGCTGCGCTGTTTCGCCGGAGGATCAGCAACGCGACGCGCATTCGTCTTGTGTCGCCAATGTGACAAAATGCCAACTGAACTCAACTGTTTGACGATTGATCGCTGAGAGACAAGTTGAAATTGCACCCGTTTTTTGTACTATACCTTTTGGGGAGGCGCGATCTTGGGGGATAATCGTGAAGCTGTGCCTGACGATCGGGGTGTCTCGTTCAACCCCACTAACCCTGTTGCCTGGTGCGATAACCGTTGCTCATGAAATGGCCACTTGGGCCCAACAATCCGGTTTCGCGACCAAGCTGATCACCGACGAAGCAGACGAGCCGGTCACGATATCTCGTGTCCGTGAAACCTTGCTGGCAATGTTGCCCCAAAACGATGAGGTGGAACTCTTCATCCTGCATTTTGCGGGACACGGATTTCGTACCGGCGCCGAACAGAACGTCTGGCTGCCGAGCGACTGGTATCAGGAAATGCGGGGCATTTCGGTCGAGGGGCTGAGACGCCAACTTTACCGCCACGGCATCAAGAGCCTCTCCATATTCAGTGACGCCTGCAGATCGCTCCCTCCAGACATCGAGACGGCAGATATAGCAGAGGACCCTGTCCTTCCGCGTGGACCTTATGATCCCGTTCAGCCCGTACTCGACCGCTTCAGTGCGGTCATGGATGGCGAGAAGGCCTTTATGCTGAAGGGAGACCAGACATCCCCTGCCCGCTGCATTTTCTCAACTGTCATACTCGAAGGTTTGTGCGGTCACCGCGATGAGGCTTTCGACAAGTACCTTCCGGATTGCGTCATTCCAGAATCCCTTGGCCTGTTCTCGCAAGCACGAATGCGGGAGATCGGTGAGCGATACCGCCTGAAATGCTCGCCCGACGTCTCGACCGGCATTCCCCGCGAACATACTGTCTATTTTCAGCGCGGCAAATCGCCCGGTGGCAATATACCTCCGCCGCAGTGGCCGGCACCGCCCGAAGATCCAGCTCATGACAGGCTCATCGCCGAGTGGAAGACGAAGCTACCCGAGGATTTGGATCCCAGGGCCACATTGGAAGATTGGGAATCAACAACGAAACAGCGATACGTTCGCGACAGTTTCTCGGTTGGAAAAGCTTTTCTAGGCGACGGTACAAATCTGGTCGTGCTGGGTCAGACACCGAAGCGCATCTGGGCGACGGCGATCGCTTGGCGCAATGGCAGTCCCGGGCGTCCTAGCGAATATCGCATTAATGTGGAAGACGCGGCGGTTCAGGTTCTCGTTGAGTTTCGCGATAGGGTAGTTGCCTCGGCAGTGGTTTACCGGGATCTGATCACCGTTTTGAGCCGTGACAAGCGTGGTGTGATCGGCTGGACTTGTGTGAACCGATGGATGGAAGTACAGCCCCAAATCGAAAACTCGATCAATGTCATCGCCAATTTGCAACTTGGCAAACTGCCGGCCGATCAGGTCGATCGGATGGCGGCAGGCCTTCGCGAAATGAAGCACGTCAACCCGGTCGTCGGAGCGATTTCGAGCTACCTTTACGACTATGGCGGCGATATCGACAGCATACGCCGCATGGCCTACTTCTACTGCCAGTATGATCAGGCCATCCCGTTCGACATCGCTTTCATGGGACTGCTCCCAATCAGGCGTCGCCAGCACGGTTATGAGGCGAAAGTGCCGGCCGTAGACGCGCGTAGGCAATCCCCTCACAACGATGCTCTTCCGGAATGGGTCGCACGCGCAACACCCGCACAAAGGGGTGAAATCGCCGGTTTCTGGCCGTGGCTGCGTCAGGGGTGGCAGTTCGTCGAAGATCCGGAAGCTGAGGAGAAGGCGGCAGCCGATAGCCTACGCAACGTCATCCCGTTCCTGCTGCCATCGCAGTTCTCGTCGTTTAAGAAGGAAGGCGCAGAGATCCTGATCCGAAAATTCCACATGGAGGGGAACATATGAACGTCCTGATGATCCACGGTATTGGCCAGGAAGGGGCGACGCAGCACCAACTGATCGACAAATGGACCAACAGCCTGCACGGCGTCGCGCCCGGCCTGCTCAAGGGCTCCACTGTCAATATGGCCTATTACGGCACCACTCTTGCCGACTGGACGACCCGCAAGACGAAAGGCGCTGTCGGGATGGGCGCCGATGACACTGAGGTCGATATCGGTGACGATGAGGAAATGAAGTTCCTAGCCTCAGCGTTGGAGGAGGCTCTTGTTGAAAGTGGTGGCGGAGAAGCAGAGATAGAAGCGGCACTCGAGGAAGCAGGCAACGACGCCGTTCCCATGGACACTTTCTTCGGCCGGCGCATTGTCGGTCTGGTTCGTGCGCTTGAAAAGATATCTCCGGCGAAAGGGTCGATCCTGCTACGGGTGGTCAAACAAGGCCACACCTATCTGTCCGCGCCGGGAGCGGGAACGGCGGTCGACGCCATTGTGCGTCCATACCTACAAAAAAGTCCGCAAGTGCTGATCACCCATTCACTCGGAACAGTTATTGCATTTAAACTCTTGAGAGAGATGGAAGCACAGGGCAAAAGTGTCGAGATGCCGTTGCTAATCACCATGGGATCACCGCTCGGACTGGACGCATTCAAGAAGAAGATCGGCCCGCCGCGCCGCAAGCCTTCCTTCGTCAATCGCTGGGTAAATTTCTACGACCCCTCCGATCTGGTCGCGCTTGGAAAAGATCTGGATGAGAACACGTTCGCGGCAGGGATCGAAAATGATGGAACCGTAGACAATCAGACGAGCAATGCTCACGGCATTATCGGCTACCTCCCGCACAAAGGCGTTGTCGACGCCCTGAAAAAGGTCCTGTAGCCAGCTCGGCGGAAGATGGTCACATACGATCCCGACCAAACCCACGATTGTCTTGCCTCGAACACCCTCTTGAAACCTCACGAAGCCTCACTGGGTTTCTGGGGTAGTTGGACGACAACACCCCCGATATACGTGCACAACATGGCTCTGAAGCGAAATCTCTTTCAAAGATGACGGCTCGTTTCAGGCAAAAGCGGTGCAGACATCTTTGACCAAGACGAAGGCGCTTAGCCGCTTTCTGCCGAGGCGCGGCCCCACATGGCGCGAGGCCGCTCATTGTCAGATCTCTGTATGCTCCGCCAGTTTCAGCGCGTCCTCTATGTCGACCCCGAAGTACCGGACCGCGTTCTCGATCTTAGTGTGTCCGAGTAGAATCTGGATCGCACGAAGATTGCCTGTTGCCTTGTAAATCATTGCTGCCTTCGTGCGTCGAAGCGAGTGTGTTCCGTAGTCCTCACACCTCAGACCAATGGCCGTCACCCACTCGTCAACCAACCGGGCATATTGTCTAGTACTGAGATGCTCGGCGTGATCAACTCGACTGGGAAAGGCGTAGTCATCGACAGTTCCTCCCCTACACTGAAGCTAGGCAAGCAGGCTTGCCCTGACCTCGGACGTGATCTCGAACTGTACTGGACGTCCAGTCTTCTGCTGAACGACCATGGAACGAGTCCAAATTTCTTGGCCTGTGACGAGGGTCCCAATTTTGATCTTAACGAGATCGCAGCCTCGAAGTTGCTGTCGATGGCGAGATCGAACAGGGCGCGGTCTCTCATTCGCCCCTCTCGATCTAGGAAGAAGCGGACCGCCCAGATTTGGCGCTGCTTTAGCGGCTTCTTCACGCCCACTTGTCGGCCGGCGTTCCATGCCGGTCTGCTCAGCGCGGCAGGATCATATTGCGCAATACCCATTTAAGTTCTCCTCAGGCCAACCATTGGCCATAGGAAAAACGCGCAAAGTCTAGGTTTGAAGGGGGGCCGACTCCGGACAGTCAGATATTAGGGGAATATCAGGAAGCGGACATTTTTTGTCGCCAAATCGGCACGTCTCCGTAAGCGGCAGTCACGGCGCTCAGCGCGTCGCGGGCTGGTCGAAAATTTGGCCAAGACAGTTACACCCGCGCCGCAATCGCCGTACGTCCGTCCCATGGCCGAAAATGCCACCTACGAGGGCGCCGGGTTTCAGAATCTCGCCACGGTCATCATCTATCTCTCTGGTGACTCCGAGGCTGCGACCTCCTGCCTGATGGTGAATCTCAGCTCGTCGATGTTCCACTCGCTCCGAGGTTCGGGCTCATGCTGCATCGGGCCACCAGGCCGTTCGCCTTCCCGAAGCAGTGTCACGAGGTCGACCAGTGTCAGCCGTTCATGCCTGTGCCGCGCCTGCAATGTCGCGTTGTAGAACTGATTCCAGTTGGCGAACGCCACGTCAGGCGCCTGCGTGACGCCGCCGAGCGGATGCGCGAAATGTCGTGTGACGATCACGCGGAACGTTTCGACTTTCGGAAAGTCGGCCCCGACGCGAAGGGTCGCCCGGATTTCACTGCCATCAGCGGATTGTGTCCAGTCGGCAACTGCGCCCAGCCAGCGCTCCGACTGTTCTCGAAGCCGTCTGCCTCGCAGATGACCCGAGTGGATGTCCATCCCGTAGATGTCTTGGTGCTTGAGCTGGATGAGGACCGCTGTCCCGGTTGCAGGCTCCAAGGCGACCACATCAATGTCCGTCAGTGTCCTTCCTCCCTTCCGGAGATGGACATTGTCGCGATATTCCAGCCCGGGAATGACGTCGTCCAGCACTCGCCTGACGGCGCGCTGCATCGACTGTTCCCGCGTTCGCTGGTTCTGGTCGTACTCACCGGGAAAATGATGCCGCAGCGAGTCCAGAAGGTACTGAATCGGATTGGCGAGAACCGCCGACTGGCACCGGATGAAGTCGTTGTCCGAGCATCTGATCATGGGCGGCAGCGGGCTGCCGGGCCTGTCCAGGAACTTGGTGTTCTCGCGTCCGACCGAGAGCACCTCGAACACCGTTCGGACCTGCTCCGGCGTCGCGTCCTCGTAGTCGTCGAATAGACTGCCGAAGAAGTTTATTGCCGCGAGCATATCGTCGAGGAACGGGGCGGTTTCGGCGGATACCGTGAGCACGTTCTCGAGACGAATGCCCGGCACCTTCTTCACGAGGGCTTCAGCGAAGCGTTCGTGCCGGACAGCGAGGGACATCAGGAAGGTGAGCCCGAGCATGTACGTCTGAAAGGGCACGCCCCCGAAGCTCACGGCGAAATGGAAAGCGTCGTATCCCTCCTTCATCCGAAGCAGGTGGGAGGCGACGCCGAAGAAGTACGTGTCGAGGGTCGGGTGGGCATCATAGCCGATGAAGTGGTCCATGAAGGGGTGGACCAGCTCGGTCAGCAACCGCTCGACGTCGGCAGCCATGTCCCTGCCGATCTCCGAATGGAGAAGCTCCTCGAAGTCCTCGCGCGCGATCGCGTAGAAATGTTCGGCGACGGCGCGCTCATAATATTCATCGTCCGGGAGGACCGGTGGCAGGGTTACGATATATTCGATCGGTCCCGTGCGCTCCACTTTGCCGAGCCCCGTCATTGCCATCTGCGCCACGCGCCGTCCGTGCTCGATCATGCCCAAGCCTATAGCGATCTCTAGCACAGGAATTGTAATGCTGCGGTCACGGCGGAAAAGCACCGTAGGGACATCGAACGACGGTCGGCTTTCAAGCGTCAGCTTGATCAACCGGGTGATACCGAGGTGCATGAGATAGAACTGCTCCTGCTGATCGAAGGTCGGCTCCGCCGCGCGCGCAAAATTGTAGGAATACCAGTCCAGCTCGTTGATCGCCGCACGGAGGAACAGTCCGAGATTATCGGTTGCGAGCTTAGCAGCGAACTTCCCTTCCTGCTCCGTGAGTGCGTCGAAGAACTCGCGCAGGGGACTCGTATCGGAACTGCCCGCGGGCAAGACGGCACTCAACCCTTGAATCCCAGAGATCGCGCCTCTGTCAGGATCTTCTCCCCGTGCACCGCCTGCTTGCGGGTCGGCGGCTTGCCATTGCCGGCGGCCCTACCAAGGCTGAACGACAGCGACCTCTGCCATGGCTGGAGGCTCTGGGTGTCCTTGGCCCAAGCGGCGAGGTCGAACCAGGTCTGCGACGGCACGGCCGCAACCCGCGCGAGCTGTTCGCTTTCCGAGGCGCTGACCTGCTCTTCGAAGACGTGCGCGCCCTCTGCCGTTCGCGCGCCGTCGCGAGTCACGAGTTCTGCCTTCACGACCGCCGGAATCTCGATGGCGAGATCACGGAAGCCTTCCCAGCAGGCGAGCTTCTTCGCCCATTCAGTCACGTTCTGACCGCCGGGCGGATTGGTGATGTGTTCGTGGGCGTGGTGACTGAGCGTTTCGACGAAGCCGGCCAGTGCCAAGGTCAGTTCTTGGGCTGCCCAGATGCCGTCGAGGTTGATCCGGCGCTCGGTGTGATGGGAGAGCCAGGCGATGCTGTAGGTGACGATGTTCGCGCGGTAGCCGCCGAACTTTTGACGCGAGACGATCTTCTCTGACTGTCGGAACAGGATCGCCCGGGCCATCGCACGCTCGAACCAGCACTCGTCCGGCTCGAAACCTCCGCGCTGCTCCAGCACGTCCATGAAATCGAGATAGCACTTCTGTCCGCCCCGGCTGACAATGTGCGGCAGCTGCGACCAGCTGTGCTCGTATTTTGCTAGATCCGTCTTGGTGATGAGCTGATTGCGTGGATGGATTAGCTCCCATTTTCGGCGTTCGGCGTCGGTCCGGTTCTGCGCCAACGCGTCATGATATTGGCCGCGGGCACGCTCGTAGAACCAGCGTGTCTGTCGCTGGAGCCCGCCCACCGGCGGCGCCCAGATCGAGCGCGACAGCTCCTCCATCCGTCGGTGAAAGGCATGATTGGACGAAAAGTCTGCCATGTTTACCTTGTTCTGGTTGTTGGCAGATTGCGAGATGCGCGGGGCGATGTCGTCGAGGTCGCCGTCCGACAGGATTTCAGTGATCTTCACCGGTACCTGCAGCCTTGCAGGGTCAGCGCTGTCCTTGCGCCATGCCCGAAAAATCGAACCGGTGGTCTGGCCGCCGTTCACGATCTGGAAGTCGCTCGCAGAGAGCAGGTCTGCGGTGCCGTCACCATGATCCACCAGCTTCACGCCGGAGGCGGTGACAGAGAGTCCGTTGTTGAAAGCCAGGAACATCTCCGGCTCTTCGATGATGGTCTTGCGGATTCCTTGGTTAACCTTCCCTTTCAGCTGGAGAAAGCTGCGCACATTGCGCTCCAGCAGCCGAGGCCCGTGCTGACGATACATCTCGACGAGGGCGTCGCCGGGCAGCATCGTTATCAGGCAGCGATAGCCGGCGTCAGGCGGGGTCGCAACGATGCACCGAACCGGCTTCCCCAGCCGGCCAAAATCGACTTCGATCGGTTCGCGGTCGACGCCCGAGGAGCACGCGCGCATCAGGCGGCGCAAATCCCAGAGATGGCTGGAAACCTCAATCCGCCCGATCATCTCATTCTCGATGCGATCGACGGTGGCGACGCCGTCCGTTAGCACGAAGAGGCGGACGTGGCTTAGATCGTCGCGCGCATCGTGGATCGAGCGACACATGTCGTAGCGATCGAGCGCCGCCTCCATCGTGCGATGCTGCCCGTCGAGCGACCGCGACAGGAAGGTGAACAGGCGTCGAAAGGCGGCGTCGACATCGGCTTTAGGCACCGTTCCTGCCTTGCCGTCCAGCCGGGGCAGCGACAGGAAGAGGTCGAGCCGGTCGCCGTCTTCCGATAAGTACCAGCCGCTGCAGCGCATGGCGCGCCCTTCGAAGTCGCAAGCCGTACCGTCATCGATTTCCGACGCATCGACCAAATATTCTATCATGAGTTCGGTGAAGGCGCTGGCGCGCAGCGCCCCATCCTCCGCCGCGTCCGCCCTGGCGAAGACGTCCTGCTGCAGGTCTCGCGCAAACTGGGCTAGTTCCTCGGTTTCGGTCATTCTCCGCCCCCGGTCATATAACGCACGGTCTCTTCATCCATTTCCCATGCTCCAAGGTCGTCGGCGATGATCGAATAGTGGATATCGCCGACCCCGGCCGGCAGGTTTGCCTCGGTCAGCCTCGGAAATTCGCCTTCGACGCGGAACCACCGGGTCATTGCGACACGATAGCACCGTGCCTCATACAGCGGCGCGTGGACGTCGAGATAGTCGGCGAGCAGCAGGCGCTCGTCGAACAGTCGGGCCGCAGGCTCGTCACCGGCAAGCCGCAGCCGCAGCTGTGCGACCAAGTTGGGCAGCGACAGGCCATGAGGCTCGCTTTCGTCGAGCCGCACGCTCGCAAGGACGAGCGTGTCGTGCGGTCTCTCGTCGAGCTGCTTCTCGTTCGAGATGATGATCTTTGCGTGACGCTTGGCGAGCGAGGCCTTGACCTCGACCGCAAGCCCTCTTCGGCGAAAATCCTGGTGGGCACTGTCGGAGCCGATCCAGGCCGTGACGCCATCGAGCAGGGTTCCGCTCTCGAGAAACAGCTGATCCAAGACGACGAGCTCGCCGAACAGTCCGCGCTGTCGTTCCTCTGACAGGCCTTCCGGTGCGATCCGATCGAACAGTCCCTGCCACATGCAGAGCCGGTTGATGCAGCGCTGCAGCGCTGATGCCGAACTGGGCTCGGCGATGATGGCGTTGACAAGATCGGCCGAGAGTACGGCGAAGATTTCGCGCAGCCGTTCCTCCTCGAGGACGATCGCAAGCCGCGTGCGTTCGGGCTGACCACCGCCGCCATGTTCCTCGAGGACCACGCGAACTCCTCGGCAGCGCGGAACACGCTTCGCCAGATCGGCGATATGCCCGTCGCCTTCAACCAGAAGGCCGCTGCGTCCCCGAGGCCAGAAGATGCAGGCGAAGACGTCGACCGCCGCCTGTGCGTCGAGGCGGCGTTGATCCATCCCCGACATGCTGCGCCGCCCGGAAGCAAGATTCGCCCAGCGATCTATGAGGTCGGCCGGGGTCAATCGAAGAGGTCCTCAAGCTGTTTCACACTGTTCTCGGCATATTCGATCTCGCGGGCATTCTCGTCCCAGGGGAAGCTGACCGCGAAGCCTATCAGCGGCGTCGATCCCGCCCCAGTGTCGATCGGATAGATCAGCAGCAGGCCACGCGAAGGATCGCGCTGACGGCGAATGAAGGGCCCGCTGGGACTGCTCGGCTGGTCGCGCTTCGGTGGCTTCTTGAGTTCCCAAGCTGCCAGCGTTGCATCGAACGCTGCATCAACCTGGGCTCGATCGAGGTCGAGCACCTCGTCGGAAGGGCTGATCAAGCGGCCGATCGTGTATTTCCCCTTCTGGCGAGGCGACTTGTTCTCGCGGCGCGTGAGGGCGATATCGTAGCCGCCGATGTAGTGCCGCCCGCCGCCGCGCCCACCGGCAAGCAGGGCGACGGTCCAGTTGTCGAGCTGCCCGTCCGACACCCGATCGGAGACGTAGTCGCTGATCGCGCGCGAATTCGCCTTCCAGGATTCCCTGGCTGTCTCGACCCGCGCCATCAGAGCCGCGACATCCGCGCCATCGACTCCGGTCCAGATGTAGCGGTTGAGTTCGGGCTGGATCACTGGCAGCCCGGCGATGAAGCCGGAAAAGGTCTCGAGATTGCGAGCCGCGTTGGCGGTGTCGAATGACACCGTCTCGGAGATCGTACCGGAAAAGCCGGCGCGCACCTTGGTCACGGCGCGCATCTTGTTCGCCGCAGTGATCAGCATACCGTTTGGATGCGCCCGGACGCGGTTGCCGAACTGGTCGGGAGTCTGACCGGTCGCGTACATGAGGTCAAATTCCTCGCGCAGCTCGGAGGTCGCCACGGCGATGTGACGATACCAAGTTACGAGCTCGGACGACGTGTACAGACGGCAGAGGTCGGCATAGCCCGGGCGATAGCCGAACCACCGGCCCATCTGCATGAGCGTGTCGTACATTTTCGAGGTGCGGACGAAGTAGCTGACCGAAAGGCCCTCGAGAGTAAGGCCGCGCGACAGCTTGTCACCTCCGATGGCGATCACCGAAAGGCCGTCAGGGTGCTCGGCATAGTTTAGGGCATCCTTGGCGGAGCCGTTGATCTCCCGCACCTCGATGCGGCGCGTGGCGTCGAACAGTTGCTCTTGCACCTGATCCCACTCCAACGGTGCGAGCTGATGATCGGCGAGCATTTCATGCAGCGCTGGAAAATTCGCTTCGAAGTCGCTGCGCCAGACCGCTTCCAGACGATCAAGCGCATCGCCGCCGGTACCGGGATATTCGAGCTGACGGCGAATGTCGGTCAGCTCCTCTTCGATGAGGCGCGCGACCTGCTGCTGGACAAACGTAAACCGCGTGACGTGGACGAGCATCGAGTTGTCGACCGACACGTCACCCCGCACACGACGGGCAGCGCAGGCGAGAATGAAGGCGAGGATGGCCTCGTGCAGTGTTCCGGGCAGCGCAGTGACCGAAAGCTCCTTCTTATGCTTGGGGGGAAAGATGGTCTCCGCATCGTCGACTTCGCGGATGATGGGCAGCCCCCGGCTCTCGCCGTCGGGACCCGGACGGGCAAGACCAAAGACCTTCTCGGCGCCAATGTAGTTGGAAGGCGCCGGGATGTTGATGATAAAGCTGCGAGGAAAGAGGTCCTCGCCGTACTTCTTGCTCCACCCTTCGTGGTGGATGAAGACGTTCGCGAACGGCGTGGCTGTGTAGCCGACATAGGCGCTCTTCTCGAAGAGGGTCAGCAGCCGGCGGATGTGCTTGTTGGTATTGGTCGGATCGGCATCTTCGTCGATGTTACCGTCTTGGTCGCGATACTCGTTCGTGTTCGCGGAGGCATAGTCGGCCTCGTCGTCGATGATCAGCAGCGGCACGCCCCGAACGATGTCCCCTCCGGGCACGCCCTCGTCCCTCTCCGCCCGAACCTTCAGCCACTTGTGCAGGTTCTCGAGAATGCTGACCCG
The DNA here is from genome assembly GCF_055392685.1 of Shinella sp. Sh6. NCBI lineage: Bacteria > Pseudomonadati > Pseudomonadota > Alphaproteobacteria > Hyphomicrobiales > Rhizobiaceae > Shinella > Shinella sp. Sh6. Next base: position 400,490 of record NZ_AP044005.1, read on the forward strand.
CTTCTTGACTACCAGCAGCACCGGATCCTTGCCGCCGGGAATGATCTTAGTTCCCTGCGCGGTAGACAGTTTGAAGTCGCCACTCTCCATGCTGCTCGTCAGCGAATGGGCGACCAGGAAGGGCGCACCCGGCAATGCTCCTGCGCCGATGCGCTGGTTCTGCTGGTCGGCCCGAAGATTGAGACGGGTGTCGAACCCGAAGAAGCCTTCGTCGAGGCGAATCTGTGTCTGACTGCGCAGGCTGTTGTGTACGCCGGCCATCACGATGACGAGGGGATATCCGGCGTCGACGGCCTTGCAGATTAGGCCGGTGTAGTTGGACGTCTTGCCGGACTGCACGTCACCTACTACGAGACCGCGGCGATCCCATTCCCCTTCGGTCAGCGGATCGCGCAGTCGGTCGAGAATGTCGTCGGTCAGGCCGTCGAGCTGCTCGACCACGTCGCGCGCCATGCGCTTTCGGAGCTCGAGATACTTACGGTAGCGGGACCAGAAATCGAACTTCCGGTTCTCGCGCGCTGCCTTGATCCAGGCCTTGAAGTCGCGGTCGTCGATGACCGAATAGCCGCCGACATGAACATTGTTGTTGGCCTCCAGCTCGCGACGAAGACGATCGGCGTTGATGCCGGCAAAATTGGGCATGCCGGCCACCGTCGCCACAGCCCGGTCGAGCGCCTCGGGCGTGACGCGCGTTTCCATCATCAGCAAGCCGTTCGCGACGGCGTAGGCAGCCTCGAACATCGGTCCCCCCGGGCCTCCCCCCATGAATTTCACTCCTGCTACTGTCCGGTCGCCACTTCATCGAGAAAGGCTGCCACCATTTCGGGATACTGGTTGAACGGTTCCATGGTCAGGAGCGCACGCGCTGCGTCGGGACGACCGCGGCCGTCCTCGAGCAGTGCTTGGAACGTCTCGGCCATGGCCGTTTTGAGATCGGTGGCGGAGTCCTCGAACGGCTGTCCAAAGCCGTCGGGTGTCTCTGCGTTGTTGATGACGATCAGCGGGGCCGGAATCGTCTGTTCGATGAGCGCAAGAAGGGCACGGACCGGGGCCTTGTCATCGGCCGTGTCGAGCACCTTGCGCGCAAGCGGATGATCGCGATTGATCTTGTAGTAGGTCTTTCCGCGCTTCACGACTTGGTTCCAGAGGAACACATCGTTGCTGCCGAGCTTGCGCTGCACGACCTTGCCACGATGGCGATAGATGCTCGCAGCCTGACCCCGGGCAGTGCGGGCGATCCGCTGGAGATCGCGGCGAAGCGCGGCCGGCGGTCGCGCCCGGGATTTTTTGACGTCGATCTGCCAGAGAAGATCGGCGGAGTTGGCGAGATCGATGCGGATCCGGGCGAGCTTGAAATGCTCTTCCTTCTGCATGCCGAGACCCAACCAGTCGCCCGCGACTAGCAGGCGCTTGTTGCGGTAGATATAGAAGCCCTGATGGGCATTCCACCCGCGCGGGCCGGCCGCCCAGGCATGCTGCTCGGGCGAGATCCGCGAATGATGCGGCAGGATGAACGCCTTGACCTCGACCGCCTCGCCATCGGCAACGAGCGTCTCGGCGGGCAGAGGATCGACCTTGTCGGTATCCTCGAGAAACGGGTCCCAAGGTTCGATCTGGCGACCGTTGAGGTGAAGTCTGACCGCATTCCTTCCCCGCAGGAATCGATGGAACACCATGGCGAGGTGGGCCTTCAAGGAATCTGCGCGCTCGCGGAAGTGCTTCTGCGCGGTCTCGTCGTCGATGGTGGCATCGCCAACGAGCTGGTCGAGGCGGTCCCAGAAGAGGATCGATCCCTGCTCCTGACCATCGAGCAGCGCCCGGTCCTCGTCACTCAGCAGCTCTTTTCCCTTGAGGAGCCGCCATTCGCCGGTCCCGGTCGAGGCGATATAGTCGAGGTCCCAGCGCCGGATGCTGATCTCGCCGCCACGCGTCTTCGACATTACGGTGAGACAACGGCACTGGGAGATGGAGGCGGTCTTCATGCCGAGCCCGAAACGGCCGAGATCATTTGCGCCGCGAACCTCGAGTGGGCTGAGACTGCCAGGCCGCATCGCTTGGCACAGCGTATCCTCGGTCATGCCGGTCCCGTCATCGCGCGTTGTAATGCGCGATTCGGGGCCATCCCAGATCATCTCGATCCAGATGTTCCGGGCGCTCGCTGAAATGCTGTTGTCGATGATGTCAGCGAGCGCAGTGGGAAGATCATAGCCAAACGCGCGTAAGGACTCGAAGAGTTCGGCCGCACCCGGACTGGCGAGATCATAATCTTCAGTGTTAACCGACATGATCGAGCGCTGCGGCCTCCGTCACGGTCTCGTCACCAAGTCGCCGTGTATTGAGGATGAACCAAAGCGCACCACCAATCCATCGCGCAAGCAGTGGCGGAACAGCATTGCCAACCTGCACATACTGCTGCGTACGGTTCCCTTTGAAGAAATAGTTGTCCGGAAACGTCTGCAGGCGGGCAGCTTCGCGCACGGACAGGCTGCGGCATTGAATCGGATCGGGATGAATGAAGTAGTGGCCATCCTTGGAAATATGGCTTGTCACGGTGGTCGATGGTCCGCCTGACAGCTGAACGCGGAACCGGTCGGCAAACTTACCCGAGGTCCAGTTTGCATGCGCGGGCGCGAGTTCGTCCGGGTAATCGGACGCTTTCGGTGAGCGGCCGACGACCTCCGCGAAGACAGCTGCGAAGAAGTACCGAGCAAGATCGCTCGCCATATGACCACGAGTCGTGTGGTTCGGAAGGGTCTCGAGTTTCGAATCGATCAGCCAGTCCCTGAGGTCTGCCGGGCAGTCGTCCGCGATGCCCACGCCATGTGCTTCGCGCGCTGGAACCTCGTTGAGCGCCTTGAAAGCTTGGAGGTATATTGTCGCTCGCTCCGAGAATTTCTCCTGCGCCGGGGCAGTGAGCCCGGTGTCCATTCCGGCAACAAACGCCATCGCGATCTCGACGGTTTGTTTCCATTCATCCTTTCCATCCTCGCCTCGACTGAGGCCGCTGCGCAGCTTCGGCATGCCATTAAGGACATGGCCAACAGTGGCTCGCAGATTATGCTTTACCATCAGATCGGCCAGCGAGGACGGCGGCAACCCCTCGGCAATATCAGCTCGGAGACCTACGACAATTACGCGGTGCCGGGCCTGTGGAACGCCGAAGTCCTCGGCACGGACGATGAAGTCGGACGCGCATGGTTCGAAGTGCGTGAGATCCAGTTGCCGGCGTGATCTTGGATCAAGCGCAATGAGCGTGTAAGCAGTAGCCCCGGGTCGCTCTCCGCGGAGGTCGCGAAGAACCTGATCGAAAATGCGGTTCTCGCCATCGATTGACGACGAGAGCATGCCTTTCACATTTTCCATGACGAATGCCGCAGGCTGAAGACGATCGAGAATCCGGATATATTCCTTGTAGAGGAAGTGCTTGTGGTCCTCCGCAGCCTTGTATTTTTTGATTCCCAAGTTGCGGGCACGGCCGACCAAGGAATAGGCCTGACATGGCGGGCCGCCGATCAGGATGGTATGGCCATCGCTGTCGGCCCGAATCTTATCGAGACGTTTGTTCAATCTCTTTTCAGGGTCTTCCTTGCCCAGTTCGAGCTGCCACGCCTCGTCAACTGCCGCGGCCCACTGCTGGGGGTATTTAGCCATCCAGTCCGGCTCTTCGCCGCCTTCGTTGATGAACGTGTAATACTCCTTCGGCAACGCGTCGCCGAATTGCCGCAGGAAGCTGCGCAGTCGCAGTGTCGAATGCGCCGTCTTTTCCTTTTCGATCGAGAGGGCGATGTGGAAGGCATGTTCGCCATTCCCCGCCGGGACACGGGAAAATCCCTCGGCCAGCCCTCCCGGGCCTGCAAATATGTCGACAACGGAATATGTTGGCAAGAATCGGACTCTTTCAGTAGACACGAGCACAAGCTCGATGATTATCAGGTCCAGGAAAAAATGACAGACTCCGATACATGGGCGACATAGTCGATTCGAGCACGCGCTCGCGCATGATGGCGGGCATAGGTGGCAGGAACACGAAACCGGAAATCATGCTGCGCCAGCGGCTTCACCGTGCCGGCCTGCGCTTCAGGCTGCATGCGGCCGGACTGCCGGGAAAACCTGATATTGTTCTTCCATCTCGGAAGATCGCGATCTTCGTTCACGGCTGCTTCTGGCACCGACATGCTGGATGCCACTGGTGCAGCACACCGGTCACGAGAGCCGATTTCTGGAAGGCAAAGTTCGAGGGAAACCTGATTCGCGACGCGAAGGTACAGGCCGCCCTTCACGACGCGGGATGGCGGGTCGGAATCGTGTGGGAATGCGGCCTGCGCCCCCCGTTTGTGAATGCGACGGTTGAACATGTGCTATCGTGGATGCGCACCCAATCGGGCGATTTCGAAAGCGCACTTGTTCGACCGCGAGAAGGGCCGGTTCGAGTGTAGTAACGCCTCTAGAACTGAATCGAGCCCGGGCGCATCATATGGATGGCAACGCGAACGAGGATGCCGGCAAAGAGTTCTTCGCGCAGTTGCATCGTCGGTTCCGGCCATGTCGCCGGTTGATCCGGAACAACCGTTATAATGATGCGGGCATTGAATGCGAGACTCGCGGGTTCGACATATCCTGCGACCGAAAGGCAGCTTTCAGCAAGCTCAACTCCGATGGTGAACGGCCGGGATGACGGCGCGAAGCGGTCACGCAAGCTTCCCTAGATGTAGCACTTTATTTGGCTTCGATAATGACGGTTGTGAGCCCCCGCAACCAACATTCACAGCAAGCCCCGCAGCCAAACAGCCGCGGGGCTTGATGTGTTTGGCCTCCGTGCCCAACGCGCCGCGCTTGATTGTTCGCCGCACAGAGGCGACGGCCAATGTTCGCGACCAGGCCGCTTTCCACGTCTGTGCAGTCACTGAATGTCACTATCGACGTCCTTTGATAGCAGCGATAGGTGCTCCGCAGCCGAATGGCGGCATAGTCGTTTGCATATATAAACCATTCAGTCTACATTATGGCATGCAAAAGCCATCAAGCCCTTCTCCTACCATCGGCAGGCCCCGCGAATTCGATATCGGGGAGGTAACGCGAAAGGCGATGAACGTTTTTTGGGACCGCGGCTATCACGATGCTTCGCTGCCGGATTTGCTTGGTGGCATGGAGCTGTCGCGGGGAAGCTTCTACAAGGCCTTTGGCGACAAGGAAGCCGTGTTTCTCCGTGCCCTGGATATCTATATCGAAGATGCCGTTCGAGATATGCGCGAGATCCTGAAAGCCGACGTCTCGCCGGCGATCGCCATACGGAACGCCTTACTGCGATACGCGGATCTGTCGTCAGGCGATGAAGGGCGGCGTGGGTGTTTCGCGGTGGGGACCGCAACGGAAATGCTGCCGGCCAATCCCGAGGCCGCCCGGCGCATCGCTTCCTTGTTTCGCCGGCTGCAGGACCTCTTCGCTGACGCGATCGTGCGGGGCCAGAAGGCCGGCGAGTTCGGCAAGCACCTGGACGCTCAGGCGGTGGCGCATTTTATCGTCTCCCAGGCCAACGGGATGAGGGTGCTCGGCAAGGCGGGATCATCCCGCAAGCAGATGTGCGCGAATGTCGATCTCGTCATGAAACTGCTTTCCTGAGATTTGGTAGGCCCTGGTCCGGCGGCTCCCCGTGAAGGGGGTGGAAAGATTTTACTTGAAATAGGAACTGAATGGTTCCAAATAGGGTGGGGATGGGGAATGCGCGTTGCGTGCTCCGTCCTGTTAGGTACTGAATGGTTCCGAAATAGTCGTCGAAGCCGAAAATTGATCGTCGGCTTACGGCCGGTTCGGAAACGCGAATCCGCTCACCTCGAAAGGGATTAAAAATAGTGTCAAGGAAGTTCGAAAATCACGTATCCGTGGTGACCGGAGGATCCACCGGCATCGGTTTCTCCATCGCCCAGGGGCTCATCGCCGAAGGGGCCAGGCGGGTCTATATCACCGGCCGGTCGGCCGGCACGCTGAACGAGGCCGCCGCTCTGCTCGGTGGCGCGGCCGTCCCGGTGGTGTCCGACGTCTCAAGCCTTTCCGACCTGGAAAAGCTGAAGGGCGAGATCGAAGAACGCGGCGATACGCTGGATTCGGTCTTCGCGAATGCCGGGATCTGCGAGAAGAACGAATTCGGCAACACGGCCGAAGCGGATTTCGACAAGACGTTCGATATAAATGTCAAAGGCGTTTTCTTCACCGTCCAGACATTGGTTCCCCTCGTCAAGGACGGGGCTTCGCTTGTGCTGACGGCATCGATCTGCGCCAACAACGGCATGGAGGGGCTGAGCCTCTACAACGCTTCGAAATCCGCTGTCAGGTCGTTCGCGCGTACCTGGGCCAACGAACTTCGCGGCCGGAAAATCCGCGTCAACGCGCTGAGCCCGGGCTTCACGCTCACCCCTCTCATGAAGAATGGCCTCAATATGGGGGAGGCCGAGATCCAGGCTCTCAGAGACTTCACCGCTCGCGAGGTCCCGCTGGGCTACATGGCCGAGCCGGCCGAGATCGCCGCCGCCGGCCTTTTCCTCGCATCGCAGGACGCCAGCTATATCAACGGTATCGAACTGACGGTCGATGGCGGACTGGAGCAGATCTGAAGCCTGGAGACCGGACCGTCCATCACGGACGGCCCGGCACCTATCCCGAATATAGGAGATGTTTGATGAAAGTCTGGCTGATTACAGGATGCTCCGGCGGCTTTGGAAAAATCCTGGCGCATCGTGCGCTTGCGCGCGGCGACCGTGTCGTCGCCACGGCGCGCAATCTGGACTCGCTCGGCGAGTTCACCGCTCAATATCCGCAAACCGCAAGGGCTGTCGAACTAGACGTGACCCGTGCGGGAGATGCGCAAAGGGCCGTAAGCTTCGCGGAGAAAGAGTTCGGCCGTCTCGATGTGCTGGTAAACAATGCCGGCCACGGCATGATCGGCGCTATCGAGGAAGGCACGCCCGCCGAATATCGACCGCTGTTTGAAACGAATGTCTTCGGGCTGATCGAGACGACAAGGGCGGCGCTTCCCTTGCTTCGTCGCCAAAGAGGCGGCCGGGTCGTCAACCTGTCGTCAGGCGCCGGCCTGAGGGGAACCGCCGGGCATGGATATTACAATGCGACGAAGTTCGCCGTGGAGGGACTTTCCGATGCCCTCTCCGCGGAACTGGCGCCCTTGGGCATCGCCGTCATCGTCGTGGAGCCGGGGCCGTTCCGGACGGAATTCCTGGGGCGCTCGATGACGGTCGCAAGGAATGTCATCGACGACTACGCGGTTTCGGCCGGCGGCGCCCGGACCTACCGCGCGACGAACGATGGAAGGCAGCTCGGGGACCCTGAAAAAGGCGTTGCGCTGATGATGAAGGCGATCGATTCCGAAAGCCCTCCGCTCCGCCTTCCTCTGAGCGCGCGCGTCATCGAACTCGCCCATGCGAAGTTCGCCGCCTTTGGCGAGGCTGTCGCGATCTGGAAGGAAGACATCGTATCGACGGGCTTCCAGGACTAGGATCAATCCCGGCGGCATGAGGGAATGCCGCCGTTTTCCCGCCTCTGCTTTCGCGCAGTCTCCACGCGGGCGTCGCACTTGATATAACTACCTACTGGAAGGTAGATTGGCCACATGAGCAACTTATCGACCACCTCTGACGTGATCCTCGCTTCCGCGCGCACGTTGATCGTGAACGGCGGATACAATGGCTTTAGCTATGCCGACATTGCGGACGTCGTCGGCATACGCAAGGCAAGCATCCACCATCATTTCCCGACCAAGGCGGATCTTGTCCGGACACTGGTGCTGCGCTATCGGGAAGACGCCCAAAGCGGCGTCGCCGCCCTTGAGAATAGCGGCGGGCAACCCCTCGACATCCTCAGGACATATGCGGACCACTGGGCGAAATGCATCGAGGATGCAAGCCGGCCGTTCTGCGTTTGCGCAATGCTGGCGAGCGAACTGCCTTCGCTGCCGCCGGAGGTCGCGACGGAAGTGACCGCCTTCTTCCGTTTCCTCTCCAGATGGCTGACCGTCGTCATGGAGCGAGGCGCGGTAACGGGTTCCCTGACCCTGTCGAGCCCCCCTGAGGTCGAGGCGGAGACGTTCCTCGCCTGCGTTCACGGAGCGATGCTGTCGGCGCGCGCCTATGGGCGACCGGACATGTTTGCCGCGGTGCTCCATCCGGCCCTACAGCGCCTGTCCGCAACCGCTATCCAGTAATCTCGCGGGCGAGCCGTCGCCCGTGGGCAAAATGCGTTCTCTTTGCCTATCAACTAGTAGGAAGATAAATGTGATCAAGACACCGATCGCCGCCATGGCGCGCACTCGCGAATGTTCAAGCGAGGCCGGGAGGAGGCCGTTGTGTCGAGGCGGCTAGCCGCGATCGAGCCGGTTTCGGCGACGGCGCCATCGAGCCCCGTTGGTATCTGCCAGACGAATTCGATCCTGACGGATCCCGACGGGCGCTGGGTCGCCGCCCGGCAGTCGGCCATCACGGCTGGCCTCGAACGGCGCGGCCAGCCGGCGGCGGATTTTCACCGCCGGCGACCCCGGAAGCTCTCGGGAGAGAGCGAACGTATCGGAAAGCCGGCCTGGGACGAGACAACACCTCCCGGCGGCCGCGCCTTCTACATTTGAGCGTTTCGCGGGCAAGGGGTGAAACGCAGCCATCAATCGAAAACAAGGACGTATACAATGACCAACCAGACACCCGGCACCTTCAACGACAACGAATACTGGCTGAAGCGCTACTATTTCGTGCGGGCGGCATTCTCCACTATGTGGGTCATCGCGGCGCTTGTCGCAGGAAGGCAGTCGTTCGCCGTTGCCGCCCTGCTGCTGGCCGTCTATCCCGCATGGGATGCCGCGGCGAACGTCATCGATGCGACGCGAAACGGCGGTTTGGCAAGGAACCGCAGTCAGGCGTTCAATTTCGCAGTCAGTTCGCTCATGACCGTCATCGTCATCTTCGCCCTGAACGTGAGCATGAACTGGGTGCTTGCCGTCTTTGGCATATGGGCGATCTTTTCCGGTTTGCTGCAGCTAAGCGCCGCCGTCCGCCGCTGGAAGACGAACGGCGGTCAGTGGGTAATGATCCTCAGCGGGGGACAATCGGCAATAGCGGGCGCCTTCTTCATCGCCCAGGCGGGTATGCCCGACGAGCCGTCGATCGCGAATGTCGCCGGATATGCGGGCCTCGGCGCCTTTTACTTCCTGGTCTCCGCCATCTGGCTGACGGTCAGCCACATGAGGCGCGCAGCAGCGGCATGAAAACACATCCAGCCTGACCGGCCATCGCGATGACCGCGATGGCCGGTCAGGCTGGAGGGTTCTTCCGCGGCCTGACGCGACGGGGAGCGGGTACCGGCTGCTGTCTCCATGCGCCGCTAGGTGCACGACGGGGTGGACATGAATTGCGGGCGCGGTAGATAGACGTCCGGGCAACCAGTTCACCTGCGATGGAGAATGCCGTGGCGAAACCCAGCCGAACCCGCGATCTCACCTCCGGGCCGATTGCGCGCACCTTGCTCGTCTTCGCGCTGCCCGTGCTCGGCGCGAACGTCCTGCAATCGCTGAACGGGTCGATCAATGCGATCTGGGTGGGAAGGTTTCTCGGCGAGTCGGCGCTGACGGCCACGTCCAACGCCAATCTTGTCCTGTTTCTCATTCTCGGCACGGTCTTCGGCATCGGCATGGCCGCGACGATCCTGGTGGCCCAGTCCGTCGGCGCGCACGACCTGCCCGAGGCGCGCCGTATCGTCGGCACCAGCGCCACGTTCTTCCTGGCCATCTCGGTCCTGTTCGCGGTTTGCGGTTGGGTCTGGGTCGATGCGATCCTCACCCTGCTCGGCACGCCGGCCGATGCCCTTCCGCTGGCCCGATCCTATCTGCGCATCATCTTCCTCGCGGTGCCGGTGATGAACCTGCTCGCCTTCGTCATGACCGTGTTACGCGGCGCGGGCGATTCGCGCACGCCTTTCGTTTTCATGGCGCTCGCCGTCTTCCTCGACGTCGTGCTGAACCCGTTGCTCATCGACGGGATCGGTCCGTTTCCGAAAATGGGCATCGCCGGATCGGCTACCTCCACGCTCATCGGGCAGACCGTCAGCGCCGTTTCGATCCTGGCCCTGCTCTATGCGCGCCGGCATCCGCTGCGGCTTGCCGGCGAAGACCTCTCGCTGCTGCGGCCCGACGCTGCGCTCCTGCGTCTCGTCGTCGTCAAGGGGGTCCCCATGGGCCTGCAGATGATCGTGATCTCCGCGGCGGCGCTGACGGTGATGGGGCTCGTGAACACCTACGGCTCGCGGGTCGCGGCCGCCTACGGCATCGCCGCCCAGCTGTGGACCTATGTCCAGATGCCGGCCCTGGCGGTGGGGGCTGCGGTTTCCTCCATGGCCGCGCAGAATGTCGGCGCGGGCCGATGGGACCGGATCGGCCGGATCACCGCTGCCGGCGTCGGTTTCAACCTCGTGCTGACGGGCGTGCTGGTCGTGGCCCTGTACCTGTTCGACCGGGCGGTGCTCGGCCTTTTCCTGACAGGAGACAGCGCCGCCATCGATATCGCCATCCACATAAACAACGCCGCCTCCTGGTCCTTCATCCTGTTCGGCATCACCATCGTCCTCTTCGCCACGGTGCGGGCGACCGGCGCCGTCATGCCGCCGCTCATCATTCTGGTCATCTCCGTGCTGCTGGTGCGCACGACCTTCGCCTACGCATTGCGGAGCGTGCTCGGCCAGGATGCGCTGTGGTGGAGCTTCCCTGCCGGCTCGATCACCTCCCTGCTTCTGGCCGCGGCCTATTACCGCTTCGGCAACTGGCGGAACCTGCACATGATCGAGAGCCGGCCCGCCGCGGGCCTTGCCCCCGACACCGGCTTCGGCATGCCGCGCGAACGCGCGAACCTCGCGGGGGAGATGTCATCCGCCGAGCCGTGATCCGTGGTTAGGGCGATGCGCGCTTGAGGGAGCCGGGGCGAGAGCGGCAAACACAATCGCTATCAGGCGCCGAGACGGCCGGAAGGCGCATGCCTATTCGAAGAGGTCCGGGTTGTCGGCCTCGATCTGCGGCAGGTCGGCGAGGATGCCGTTGAGGTGGCGGCGCATGGCGGCCTCGGCCGCTCCCGCATCGCGCGTGTCGATGGCGGCGATGATCGCCTCGTGCTCGGCGATCAGCTTCGTCATGGAATCGGGATGGCGGAGCTGGAGGTTGCAGACCCGGTCCATGTGGGCCTTGATGTCGGAGATGGCGTTCCAGGCAAGGCCGCAGCCGGCGCCCTCGGCGATCGCGATGTGAAACTGCTCGTCCTCGCGGCGGAAGGCATTGTGGTCCTGCGCCTCCATCGCCGCTTTCTGGCGGGCGAGGATCGTGTCGATCCTGCGCCGTGTCCAGCCGTCGAAGGTCTCGCTGGCGCGGCGGGCGACGGCGGTCTCGATCGCCTCGCGCACGAAGCGCGCCTCCATCATCTGCCGGGCGGAGATGCGCACGACGACCGTGCCCCGGTTCGGGCGGATATCCACCAGCTTCGACTTGCCGAGTGCGATCAGCGCCTCGCGCACCGGCTGGCGCGATACGCCCATGCGGGTGGCGATCTCCTGTTCGGAGAGCCGCACGCCGGGCGCGAGCTCCAGCCGGATGATGGATTCGCGCAGGTCCCGCTCCACCTGCGCAGCCGCCGTCTCGCCGGTGTCGATCTTCATGGATTCAAGGTTCATTTCTTTCGCCGCCATCACGCGTTGACATCCAATTTAAACCACCATACAGTACCATACAATTCAAGCCAACAGAAATCCGGCGGCTGAAAACCGGATGATGCAACAGGGAGAGGCGGGCACCGCGTGGCCGGCCTGAAGACGATATTGCTGACCAATTTCATTGCGCCCGATTCCCGTGATCCCCGCCTCGGCATTAAATCCCGCTACCGGATGCTTGTCGATAGCAAGTCCGTGGACGCGGCCTCGGGCAGGACCATCGACCGGGTGAGCCCCGGCCATGCCGGCGTCGTGGTCGGCACCTGGCCGGACGCCTCGGCCGACGACGTGCGCACGGCAATCGCCGCCGCGCGCCGCGCCTTCGATACCGGCCCCTGGCCGCGCATGTCGGGCGCCGAGCGCTCGCGCCTGATGTTCAAGGTGGCGGACCTCATCCTTGCCCATCAGGAGGAGCTGGCGCTTGCCGAAAGCCTGGAGGTCGGCAAGCCGATTGCCCAGGCGCGCGGCGAGATCGGCTTTTGCGCCGACCTCTGGTCCTATGCGGCCGGGCAGGCGCGCGCGCTCGAAGGCCAGAGCCACAACAATATCGGCGAGGATCGCCTCGGCCTCGTGCTGCGCGAGCCGGTCGGCGTCGTCGGCATCATCACGCCCTGGAACTTCCCCTTCATCATCGCCTCCGAGCGCGTGCCGTGGGCCATCGGCGCCGGCTGCACGGTGGTGCTGAAGCCGTCCGAGTTCACCTCCGGCACCTCGATCCGCATGGCGGAGCTGGCGCGCGAGGCGGGCATTCCGGACGGCGTCTTCAACGTCGTCACCGGCTACGGCGATCCGGCGGGCCAGGTTCTGGCGGAAGACTCCGGCGTCGACATGGTGGCCTTCACCGGCTCCGTGCGCGTCGGCACGAAGCTCGGCGAGATCGCGGCACGCAGCGTCAAGCGCGTCGGGCTGGAGCTCGGCGGCAAGGGCCCGCAGATCGTCTTCGCCGATGCGGACCTCGATGCGGCGGCCGACGGCATCGCCTACGGCGTCTACCACAATGCCGGCCAGTGCTGCATTTCCGGCAGCCGGCTTCTCGTCGAGGAGGGCATCCGCGATGCGCTGATGGAGCGCCTTATCGACATTTCCCGCAAGGTGACGTTCGGCGACCCGCTCAACGAGCGTACGAAGATCGGCGCGATGATCTCGGAAGCGCATGCCGAGAAGGTGCATTCCTACGTAGAGGCCGGCGTCGCGGCGGGCGCGGAACTGCTGCTCGGCGGCGAGAGGGTCGGCAGGGACGCCGGGCTCTACTATGCGCCGACGATCTTTGCCGGCGTGACGCCCGACATGTCGATTGCCCGGGAGGAGATTTTCGGGCCGGTGCTCTCGACGCTGACCTTTAAAACGGCGGACGAGGCCGTCGCGATGGCCAATGCCACCGAGTTCGGCCTGTCGGCTTCCGTCTGGTCGACCAATCTGGAAACCGCGCTGCAGAGCATCCGCCGCATCCGTGCCGGCCGCTGCTGGATCAACAGCGTGATCGACGGCACGCCGGAACTGCCGATCGGCGGCTACAAGAAGAGCGGCCTTGGCCGCGAGCTCGGCCGCTACGGCTTCGACGAATATTCCCAGTTCAAGGGCGTGCACGTCACGCTCGGGCGCCCGGCGCCCTGGTTCGCATAACCGGCTGCCGCGAGGCGATCAGGAGGAGGAAAATCTCGGCTGGCGAAATCTTTGGTCGGAGCCCGCCAGCCGAGACTTGGGTCTTTTGGACCCGCATTGCACATCCAAAGGGAGGATACGCAAATGAAATTGACCAGGTTGAAAGCCGCGGTTCTTGCCGCGGGCGTTACCACCATGCTCGCATCGACGGCGCTCGCCGCCGACGTGAAGGCGACGATGATCATCTACCTCGATCCGAGCGTCCAGTTCTTTAATCCCGTGGTGAAAGGCGCGCAAGATGCCGCCGCCCAGTTCGGCGTCGACCTCGACGTGCAATATGCCAACAACGATCCGGTGCGCCAGAACGACCTGATCGAGAGCGCGACGGCAAGCGGCGTCGACGGTATCGCCGTCTCCATCTCCTCCTCGGACGCCTTCGACGAGAGCATCTGCGCGGCCGTGAAGGCCGGCATCGTCGTCATCGGCTTCAATAACGACGACCTCGACGGCGCCAAGGGCAATTGCCGCCAGGCCTATGTCGGCATGAACGAGTTCGCCTCGGGCTACGAGCTCGGCAACCGCATGATCAAGGAATTCGGCCTGAAATCCGGCGACGTCGTCTTCAATCCGCGCGAGATCCCGGAGGCGAGCTTCGCCGTCGCGCGCGGCGGCGGCATCGAGAAGGCGATGACGGAGGCCGGCATCAAGGTCGAGACGGTGCGCGCCGGCCTCGATCCGGCGGAAGCGCAGAACATCATTGCCCAGTTCCTCATCGCCAACCCGAACGTCAAGGCGCTGTTCGGCACGGGCTCGGTCACCTCCACGGTCGGCGCGGGCGCCATCAAGGATGCCGGCGTGGATATCCCGTTCGGCGGCTTCGACCTTGCGGTCGAGATCGTCAATGCGGTGGAGAGCGGCGCGATGTTCGCGACCATGGACCAGCAGCCCTATCTCCAGGGCTACTATCCGATCGCCCAGATCGCGCTTTCCAAGAAGTACGGCCTGACGCCGACCGATATCGATACCGGGCAGGGCGCCTTCCTCGACAAGTCGCGCATCGGTTCGGTCAAGCCGCTGATCGGCAGCTACCGCTAATCGTGCCCAGAGGGGCCTGCCGGCCTTGCCGGCAGGTTCCCGTTCCCCAACGATCGAGTCCAGACCGTGACACCCATCCTTGCAGAAAGCGCCGCGCCCCGCTCGCGCACCCAAAGACAATCCATCCTCAAGCGGATCATGGCCACGCCCGCGGGGGCGATCCTGCTCGTCTTCGTGACGTTGCAGATCGTCTGCATCGCCGGCGCGCTCCTCTATCCCGACGATTTCCGCTATCTCTCGCCGCAGAACCTGACGATCCTGATGAAGGCTGTTCCGGTGCTCGGCTCGCTGGCGCTCGGCGCGGGCGTGCTGATGATCGCCGGCGAGTTCGACCTTTCCGTCGGCTCCGTCTACACCTTCACCGCGGTGCTGATGGCAAGCCTCGTCGGCGCAGGCCTCAGCGCCTTTCTCGCCGCGCCGCTCGGCATCCTCGCCGGCGTGCTGATCGGCCTCCTCAACGGCCAGATCACGCTGCGCTTCGGCCTGCCGTCCTTCATCGTCACGCTCGGCGGCCTGCTGTTCTGGCGGGGCGCGGTGCTGCTCTACAACGGCGCGGTGCAGGTGCGCTTCGATCCCGAGCCGGCCTTCACCAGCCTGTTTTCCGGCACGCTGCTCGGCATCAATGCCGCCTTCATCTGGATCGTGCTCTTCGTTATCGGCTTCCACTTCCTGCTGCACCGCCACCGTTTCGGCAACCACGTCTTCGCGACGGGCGGCAACCGCGGCGCGGCGGAGGCCATCGGCATCGACACGAACCGCGTCAAGCTCATCGCCTTCGCCATTGCCGGCGGCATGGCGGCGGTCGCCGGTATCCTCGCCACGGCCCGCGTCGGCAGCGTGCAGCCGGGGCAGGGCGCCGGGCTCGAATTGCAGGCGATTGCCGCCTGCGTCATCGGCGGGCTTTCCCTGCGAGGCGGGCGCGGCTCGATCGTCGGCGTCTTCCTCGGCGTGCTGCTCATCCACACCATCACCGACGTGCTGCTGCTCCTGCGCGCGCCGGGCTTCTATCTCGACATGTTCATCGCGACGCTGATCGTGCTGGCCGCCATCTTCAACCATCTTATCGAGCGGCGAGGGCTTGCGTGATGTCTCATCTCCTCGAACTGCACAACATCTCCAAGAGCTTCGGCGCGCTGACGGCGCTGCGCAACCTCAGCTTCCACATCGGCGAAGGGGAGGTGGTGGGCCTGCTCGGCGACAACGGCGCCGGCAAGTCGACGACGGTCAACCTCATCTCCGGCATCCACAAGCCGACCGACGGCTACCTGACCGTCGACGGCCGGAAGGCCGCGTTCACCTGCCGCTCGGATTCGGCCGAGGCCGGCATCGAGACGATCTACCAGCACACGGCGCTGGTGGATTCGCTCTCGATCACCCGCAACATCTTCATGGGGCGCGAGCTGACGGACCGCTTCGGCTTCCTGCGCCAGCGCGAGATGCGCGACATCGCCATGGAGGTGCTGCAGAACGCCGTGCACATTTCCGGCATCGATTCGCCCGATACGCTGGTCGGCAACCTGTCCGGCGGGCAGAAGCAGGCCGTCGCCATCGCCCGCGCCGTCCATTTCAAGAAGCGCGTGCTGCTGCTCGACGAGCCGACCTCGGCGCTCTCCGTGCGCGAGACCGAGGCGCTCCTGAACCAGGTGCTGAAGCTGAAGGCGGAGAACGTCTCCAGCGTATTGGTGACGCACAATATCTACCACGCCTACCAGGTCTGCGACCGGTTCGTGATCATGAGCCACGGCACGAAGGTCTTCGACGTCGCCAAGGCCGACACGACCATCAGCCAGCTCACCGACTATGTCGTGCTCACCTGAGCGTCCCCGAAAGCAGGAGGCAGATGCCGTGACCATTTCCGTATCCGTACGCCAGGTCGTCGGGCCCGAGGACGCCGCAAGGCGCAACACGCAGGGCCTGCGCGAAGGCTTCGTCATCGAGGCGCTGTTCCAGCCGGGCGAAGTGAACCTCACCTACAGCCACCTCGACCGCATGGTGGTCGGCGGCATCGTGCCGACCAGCGAAACGCTCGTGATCGACCGGGTCGCCGAGACCGGCACGGAGCGCTTTCTGGAGCGCCGCGAGGCCGCCGTCGTCAATATCGGCGGTGCCGGGCGGGTCGGCGTCGGCGGCCGGGAATACGCGCTCGGCTTCCAGGAGGCGCTTTATGTCGGCATGGGCGAGGGGGAGCTTGCCTTTGCCAGCGACGACCCGGCCGAGCCCGCCTTGTTCTATCTCCTGAGCGCGCCGGCGCACCGCGCCTGCCCGACCGTGCACATCACGCGCGAGATGGCGAGGAAGGTGCATCTCGGCTCGGCGGAGGAATCCAACGCCCGCACCATCAACCAGTATGTGCATCCGGACGTCTGCGAGAGCTGCCAGCTCCTCGTCGGCCTCACCATGTTCGAGCCGGGCTCCGTCTGGAACACGATGCCTGCGCATGTGCACGACCGGCGCATGGAGGTCTATCTCTATTTCGGCATGGAGGAAGCGACGCGCATCTTCCATTTCATGGGCGAACCGGGCGAGACGCGGCATGTGGTCCTCAAGAACCGCGAGGCGGTGCTGTCGCCGGGCTGGTCGATCCATTCCGGCGCGGGCACCGGGCGCTATGCCTTCATCTGGGCCATGGCCGGCGATAACATGAGCTTCACGGACATGGACAAGGTGCCGATGGAAGCGCTGCGATGAGAGGACCTATGTATTATACCCTGCCTGAAGACACCGTCTGGACCGAGGTCGCACCCGGCAATCGTCGCGCAGTGCTGAGTGAGCGCCCGGAAATGATGCTCGTCGCCTTCCGCTTCGAGAAGGGCGCCGTCGGCGCCCTCCATTCGCATCCGCATACGCAGGCAAGCTACGTCGCCGAAGGTTCCTTCGACGTCACGGTGGACGGCGTCACCACGCGGCTCGAGGCCGGAAGCAGCTTCATCGTCGCGCCGAACCTCGTGCACGGCGTGGTCGCCTTGACGCCCGGCCTGCTGATCGACACCTTCACCCCGCGCCGGGACGATTTCCTGTAGGCGAGGAGGGGTAGAGCCCGCCGCAGTATGAATCAGCAGGAAACGACGGCGACGGGCAGAGAGAACTGCCGTTCGCGCAGCTTTCTTTTGAAAATATGTCGCGATGCGATGTTTCCGGTTGACAGCTCAATTTTGGGATGTAATTTGCCCGAAGGCAGATCGCCGTATTGTTGCAATCAGGATATGATCCTTAAAGAACTTTACCATCGAGCTGGGGCCGGATGCGCTGATCACCATTGTTTTCGATAGGTGACCATCCGGCAAAGGTCGCAAGTTAAGGGATGCTTTTGGCGTTAAGCATTTCTCGGATTAATTTTCTATCAGGCCCTATTGAACGTATCGGGCTGCTTCGGGGGTATCAATGTGTATGTCATTCAAGTGGCTGGTCGCCGTCGCGATGGCCGGCCTGACCGCCATGCCGGGTATTGCGCAGGCGGAATCCTTTTCCAAGCTTGCACGGCAGGATTACGCCGTCGGCAAACTCACAAGGGGAAAGTCCGGTGCGTATGGCTGGATCGTCTCGAACGGTAGCAAGCGGTTCTTCTGCCGGCTGAATGTCAGCCTGGCCTATGTCAACAAGAAGGAGATGGTGAGCCTCACGTCAAGCGGACGGATCGTCAAGCTGGACCGCGCCACCTTCGAGGCATCGATCGGCGGTCATGACCCGTCGATACCGCAATGGAGCGACCTTCAGGCAGGCCGCCTCAAGCCGGCCGATGTCGGGAGCTGCGCGCCCGTTCGCTGAAGAACATGGACACCAGCATCCTCTAAGACCGAGGCGGTTTGATCAGCGTCGCCCCGCGCTCGATGCAACTGCCGCGCGAATGTTCGCGATTCTCTATTCCGAAAGGTTGGCAATTATCCAGCCTGTACATTCGTGGCATGTCTGTCATGGGGTTAGGTACGCTGCTCCGGATCAGTGACGCTTGCCCGGCGGGAAATTGATGGTAGATATGGAGCGTGTATAGATATAGAGAATGCGACTTTATCGCGTGGCGGCCTTGGGGGACAGGGCGCTCGCGTCGATTTGGGGTTGGGGGCATGCATAAGTCGTTACTGGGCGCCGTTTCGGCAGCTCTGCTTGTTGGGGTGGCGTTTTCGCCGGTCAACGCGAATGCCCTCACGCTGAAGGAGGCGATGGCGGTCACGCTGGAGTCCAATCCCGAGATCGGACAGGCCAACGAGAACCGCGAGGCCACCGAATTCGAGCTGCGCCAGGCGCGCGGCCTTTACCTTCCCGGCATCGACCTCGAAAGCGGGGTCGGCATCGAACGGCTCGACAGTGCCTCGCGGCGCCTCGGCGGGCTTGACGACGACCCGCTCTATCCTGCCGATGTCGGCCTTTCCGTGGCGGAGAAGCTCTTCGATGGCGGCGCGCGCCGGGCCGCCCGCGTCGACAGCGCCTCGTTCCGCGTGCTCGCGCCAGCATGAACCTGGCTGCGGCCAAGCGAGAGGGATAGACCGGTGGAGCATCTCTCAAGCGCGACCTGCGAACAGGTATCCGCTACGCCGGCCTCTTCAGCGGCACAGGATACGGAACTTGTCTTTCGTGTGGTCGAGGCGGGCAAAATCCGTCGCGGCATCCGCCTCGAGGCGATCTACTGGCAGGTCTTGAGGGAAATCGCAGCCGCCAGACAGAAGAAGATCGGCGCCCTAGTCGGAAGCATTCTTGCCGAGGCTCCCCCGTCAGTCAACGCGACCGCATTCTTGCGGGCATATTGCCTGCGCTGGATGCGTGACTTGCTCGCCGCAGAGCGCGAGATCACGAATCCCGCTGGTGTCAGCAAGCTGGTGATGGCTTCGCCTGGGCCGGCTTTCGCCCTCGGGCTCGACAAGCGGCTCGTAGCCTACAACCAGCCCTTTCTCGACTACATCCAGGCTCATTTTTCAGACGCCGAGCCCGAGCCGGTGAGGCACGATCTCGGACTTGCCCTTGACGTTCAATTGTCCCCCCTGGCTGCGACATTGAAGGCAAACGGCAACCGGCCGCTGGAGATCGGTTTCGTCGTCAGCCTCGGAGGCCAGAACCTGCGGGGCAGGTTGAACGCCGTTCTGGCGGCCGTTTCAGGCCCCGGCATCATCCTCTGCTATGTCTTGCCTTGAACCAGGACTAAAGAGCCGGATTGGCATGGTGGAACGCAAGATCGTCATCGTAGAGAATCCGGAAGCCCGGCTCATTGACGAATGAGGAAGCCGGCACGGCTCCAGCGCCAGCAACGCTGCCATCGATTTCCTGCTCGAATCCGCCTGCCGCCAAACCGATGACCTCCGCGACGGCGGAGGGGATCGGCGGTGGCTCGAGTGCACTGTCCAGGAGGAAAGTCAAATCGACAATGTCGCCGCCAACGGTATCGAGACCGTCGATCACGTTTACCGCGGCAGTATCCTCCGCCGAGGCCACGACGGCGAGGGGGAGTTCGTTGTCGCTGTCCGAACCGCTTTTGAGGGTATCGCTGGCGCTGACCTGCATGACGTTCGTAATCCCGCATGGAGCTGCTGGAAACAAATCAGTCCCCGTCCATGGGGCCATCTCATCCATGCCGCTATTGGATATGCAATGCAAGGCTCTTTCGGGCTTCCCTCATTCGCGGCTATCCAGCTGGAAGAGACTGCCGAGGGGCCGCCGCTGAGACGTCGGAGGCTCACCCCGTGCCCCCTACAGTCTTGCTTGATTGACAGGTTAACCAATCGTTAAAAAAGTTTCGGGGGCTATATATCGCAGTATATTGTTTGGGCTCCCCCCCTCTTGAACGCCTCAAAATTCCGTGATTTGGCTAGCGCAATTGTAGAAGGGGTTCGGCAATGACTACCGAGAGCTTTAGCGACAACCTGTCCGTTTCCGACGTTTCGTATGACGGTGAGCGCCCTGTGGCGTTCCCGCACGAGGCGGCGGCACTGCTTCATGAAGCGCATCCGCAGCAGCTTGCGCAGGCCGAAACGCAGGCAGGCGCCGATGCGCTTCCCGCCGCCCAGCCGGGCGTCGAGGTCGTCGCGGCCGCGGACAACGTCGTCAAGCTTCCTGCCGGCACCTCCATCGAGAAGATCGAGATCGACGGCGACAACCTTATCCTCATCCAGCCGGACGGCACCCGGATCGTCATCGAGCATGCGGCCCTCCACGTCCCCACCTTCGTGATCGACGACGTGGAAATCCCGCAGGAAGCCCTGGTCGCGGCGCTCGAGGCAAGCAACATCAACGTTGCGGCCGGCCCCGACGGCACGCTGACGGCATCGGCCTCCGGCAGCCAGAGCGCCGGCGGCAATTTCAGCGAGACCGCTTCCGATATCGGTGAGGCCAACACGGCCATCGGTCTGTTGCCCCCGACTGCGCTGCAGATCGGCACACTCGATGAGCAGGAGATTTTCCTCACATTAGAGGATGACGATCCGGTTATTCTCTCTATTACGGATTTTTCCAGCCTGGATGAGGATGGCCTCAAGGGCGCCAACCAGGATGGCTCGCCATCGCTGCGTGTGGGGGAGGTGAATGCCGGCGGGATGGCTTCCGCCACCGCGCAAGTGATCGTCGACTTCGGCAATGATATGCCGACGAACCCTTCTGCCTCTTTCAAATTTGCGAACGTGAGCGGCTTGGACAGCCAACTCTACTCCGTCAATGGCCTTCCCATCGTCTTTTCGCTTGAGAACGGTGTCCTAATCGGCCGGGCGGGCAATGTTTCACTTGTTGAAATATCACTCAAAAGTGCCATCGCGAATCCCGGGGCGTCCCAGGTTACCTACGACCTTGAGCTAAAGATACTCGGCCCGGTCAAGCATGGGGAAGCTGGCGAAGACCACGTCACCTTGAAGGACATTGCATTCAACATCACCGACAAAAGCGGTGATGTTGTCTCCGGTAGCACGAGCGCGTCTATCACGGATGACATACCAGTCGCAGTGGATGGACAGGCAGCGCCCATCACGGTCGATGAGGACGACATTGTGACGTGGTACTCGGTTGGCACGTCGCCGAGCGACGGGGACGGGGACGGTTCGCATACGGGCAGTTCGTCGCCGTTCGATCCTGGTCCGGCGACGGCATCGGGCAAGTTGGCGGGGCTGGTGAACTTCGGTGCGGACGGCCCTGCTGCCGGCGGCGGCTTCTCGTTCATCAAGGCGGCAGACGCCCAGGCCGCCCTTGCGGGCCTCGGGCTGACGTCGAAGGGGACCGATCTCGTTTATCATGTCTCGGGCGACACGGTGACGGCGACGGCCAACGGCCATACCGTTTTTGAGTTCAAGCTTTCGGGCAACGGCGACTTCACCTTCAAGCTGTTCGACCAGCTCGATCATGTGACGGGCGGAGAGGAGAATACCGGGCTGCAGAGCACGACGGCCTCGTCCGGCTCCATTGCCGCCATCGACTTCGGCGCGATCATCCAGGCGACGGATGGCGACGGAGACACTGTGGGGCTCGGCGGCAAGGTCAACGTGACCGTGACCGACGACATCCCGCAGACGTTCCTGACCGCGACGGGCTTCAGCGTGACGCACGACGAGAGTGCGAACCTGCAGGCGGACGATACCAAATCGGCCTCCGTGAAGCACCAGTTCCAGGCGTTGGAAGCGGCGGAAGGCACGCCCGGGCATCCGGTCACGGCCCTTGGCTATGCGGCCAATCTGGCGGCGCAGGTCCTGTTCGGCTCGGTTCCCGGCGCAGATGAGCCGGCGACCCGGACGGTGAGCCTTGGGCTTGCAAGCGGCGGCGATGTCGATTCCGGCCTGAAGACGACGGGCGGTGCTTCGATCTACCTGTTCATGGAAAACGGGCTGGTCGTGGGCCGCCTGGCCGATGCCCAGGGTCATGCGGATGCGCACGGCAAGGTCGCCTTCGCGGTCTCGCTGTCGACCGGCCTTGCCAGCGGCCACATCGCGGTGGCGCAGTACCTGCCGATCGAGCACGACCCGAACAACGGCGTAAACGACATCGAGACGCTCGCCGGCAAGGTCAAGGTCGTGCTGACGGTGACCGACTACGACGGCGACACGGTCGTCAAGTCCGTCGATATCGGCGACCAGATCCGCTTCCAGGACGATGCGCCGGCGCTGGTGTCCGGCAAGGACGCCGCCATCACGGTCGATGAGGACGACATTGTGACGTGGTACTCGGTTGGCACGTCGCCGAGTGACGGGGACGGGGACGGTTCGCATACGGGCAGTTCGTCGCCGTTCGATCCTGGTCCGGCGACGGCATCGGGCAAGTTGGCGGGGCTGGTGAACTTCGGTGCGGACGGCCCTGCTGCCGGCGGCGGCTTCTCGTTCATCAAGGCGGCAGACGCCCAGGCCGCCCTTGCGGGCCTCGGGCTGACGTCGAAGGGGACCGATCTCGTTTATCATGTCTCGGGCGACACGGTGACGGCGACGGCCAACGGCCATACCGTTTTTGAGTTCAAGCTTTCGGGCAACGGCGACTTCACCTTCAAGCTGTTCGACCAGCTCGATCATGTGACGGGCGGAGAGGAGAATACCGGGCTGCAGAGCACGACGGCCTCGTCCGGCTCCATTGCCGCCATCGACTTCGGCGCGATCATCCAGGCGACGGATGGCGACGGAGACACTGTGGGGCTCGGCGGCAAGGTCAACGTGACCGTGACCGACGACATCCCGCAGACGTTCCTGACCGCGACGGGCTTCAGCGTGACGCACGACGAGAGTGCGAACCTGCAGGCGGACGATACCAAATCGGCCTCCGTGAAGCACCAGTTCCAGGCGTTGGAAGCGGCGGAAGGCACGCCCGGGCATCCGGTCACGGCCCTTGGCTATGCGGCCAATCTGGCGGCGCAGGTCCTGTTCGGCTCGGTTCCCGGCGCAGATGAGCCGGCGACCCGGACGGTGAGCCTTGGGCTTGCAAGCGGCGGCGATGTCGATTCCGGCCTGAAGACGACGGGCGGTGCTTCGATCTACCTGTTCATGGAAAACGGGCTGGTCGTGGGCCGCCTGGCCGATGCCCAGGGTCATGCGGATGCGCACGGCAAGGTCGCCTTCGCGGTCTCGCTGTCGACCGGCCTTGCCAGCGGCCACATCGCGGTGGCGCAGTACCTGCCGATCGAGCACGACCCGAACAACGGCGTAAACGACATCGAGACGCTCGCCGGCAAGGTCAAGGTCGTGCTGACGGTGACCGACTACGACGGCGACACGGTCGTCAAGTCCGTCGATATCGGCGACCAGATCCGCTTCCAGGACGATGCGCCGGACGCTCACAACACATCGAACACGCCGACGCTAGACGACGAGAATCTTCAAAACCCGCTGTCTGCGGGTGTCGAAAACGGGCCTGGCGATGTGAGCGGCACGGATACGCAGATATCCGGCCAGTTGACATTCAACGCCGGCGCCGACGGGCTGAAGCAGGTCGAAGTTGCAGAGACGGTGAAGGCTTACGACGACAAGAACGCCGAAATCTCGCTGAAGGCGATCTGGATCGACGGCGATGGCGTCGGGCATGAGCGCGACGTGAAAGTCGAATGGACGCAGGACGGCGTCGGCGGCACGCTCAAGGGCACCGCACAGGGAGCCGATGCCGACCATCCGTTCGATGTATTCACGCTCACCGTCAATGCGGACGGCACCTATGCTCTAGTGATACAGGCCCCGCTCGCTCACCCGTTCACGAGCGAAAACGGCGTCGGCACGCAGACTTCCTGGGAAGACAATCTGCGGCTTGAATTCGGCTATTCGGTAACCGATGGCGACAACGACACTGCCAGCGCGAAACTGACCGTAGCGGTCAACGATGATTCACCGGGACGCGGTGTAGATGTTGGCGGATCGGTGAGCGAGAGCGGGATCACGGTTCAGCCTGGTGATTCGTTGACGACGACGATCGATTTCAGCCAGACCGTTCAAACTGTACATGCTCCTGATGTCGGAAATCTGACGTTCAACGGGAGCACCATCGGGACCGGTTTCGGTAGCGTCTACGGCCTTCAGTGCAAACCCATTGTTATAACGGCGAAAGACAGCACCCAGCCTTTCGAAGTTTACCAGATGAAGATCGGTGTGGCTGGACCCACTCAGTCGATGACAGTCGTCTTGCGCGGCTATGATGCGCAGGGGCACCTTGTCGCTGAACAGAGCGTTACTGTTCCAGACACCACCCCTGTCGGAAACCCTTTGACCACCCTCTTTACGGCGGGAGCAGGAGCGTCCGGTTTTGCCGGAAAGGAGATCGTGCGACTGGAAATCTGGCCTCCGAACTCGGTGAATACAGAGGTTCAGATCGACGACCTCACTATCGGAACGGGCTCTGTTACGCCCGGAGTAGTTGTACCCGCCGAAACTACGGTCGATCTTTCGACGGCGGCGGCCTTCGGGGCCGACGGACAGAACGCGGCTGGCGGTTTCCAACTCTCGCAGGCGCATGAGATTCTTGCCGGTGTAACCTCCGGCGACGAACAGATAACGGTCGAGAGGATCGGTAACGAGCAGTCCGGCTACAAACTCATCGGCTACACCGGAGCAAACTCCGGCGACCCCGTCTTCACACTCGAAATCGTCGATGGAAAGGCCGTCTTCAAGCTTTATCACCCGCTTGATCACAGCCAGGACGAGGACGTGAAGCTCGATTTCGGCAAGTATGTCGTTGCGGTTGACGGTGATGGCGATGCTGTCACGCTCGGACATGTGACGATCACGGTCGAGGCGCCGGTTCTCCCGGTGCAGAACACTCCGCCGACGGCGCAGGAAGTGACGATCCGCGTATCCGAAGAAGGGTTGCCGCATGGCATCGCCGACAGCAAGTCCGTTGCAGGCGCTGAGGATACGAAAAACGAGGCAAGCGGGCAGGGTAGCGTCCACCCGCAAGATGCGGACGGCGATGCGCTGGCTATCACATTCGCCTCCACGCCATCGGATCTGAAGTCCGGCGGGCATTCCCTGGTTTGGACCGGCACCGACAGCGATACGTTGGTTGGCAAGGTCGACGGCAAGACGATCGTCACGTTGCATGTAGACGATACAGGCAATGTAACTGCAACGCTTGCCGGTCCCCTTGATCATGCGCACGGCGGCGAGGATGATTTGTCGTTCGATGTCAGCGTGAATGTTTCGGACGGTTCGGCCAGTACATCGACAAAGGTAACGGTCGTTGTGGAGGACGATGCGCCGGAGAAGTTTACCGCAACGCCGATGCACATCGTGAATGAGGCCGACGCCGAAGGCAGCGGCGCGCTGCATTTCTTCGATCATATCGGTGCAGACGGCGGTAAGGTCGTCTTCAACGTGGAAAACGGCACGACCCTGACTTCAAACGGTGACAACGTGACTTCCGGGGGCAAGACCGTGAAGCTGTATCTCGCCGATGATGGCACCACGTTGCTCGCCAAGACCGGAGCAGCGCCTAGTGGCGCCAACGGAAAGCTGATCTTCGAGGTTCATCTCCATCCCGATGCGACGGACGAAACGAAAGACTCTTATACCGTGACATTCCATCAGACTCTGGATGATGGAAGTTATGGTTCAATGGAGGACTTCAAGGATAACTCAAAAGAGACCTTCAAGACGCCAACTGACAATGAATTGCTATTCTCCGCCGCGTCCAGAGCTGTTTCGGGCTATAAAATGGAATCTGTAAACCCCAGCGAGAAATCGATCGGGGTGAGCAAGGGGCAGTCGATCAACGATGACGATATTCTTCGGATCGATTTCGCAAAGGATGTGGAGACCGGCAAGAAGCACGGTGACTCTTATTTCAATTATTCCGAGCATTATTCGGTAAGCTCGGTAGCCTTCGGTCTTGCGAAGGTAAAGGATGGTTCCGGTTCAGGGATCGATGTCTGGATTCGTATCTATGATGCGCCGGACAACAATCCGGATGGCACGGACTCCGCTACCCATTGGAATAGTTTGTCGTCGGAACATGCATCGCAAGGTGAAATCACCGGAATTGTGGTCGGCACGGAGTTCCGCGCGCTGTCGGAGCTTACTTCGGACGGGCACGGTGGTTATCTTCTCACGGGGCTGACGGCCGATTCCAGGATCACCGTCTACGGGGATGCCGGCTTCGATCGTATCGAAATCGAAAACCCCGCCAAAGACGCCTTCGCGGGTGTCCCAGGGCTCAAGGATGGAAACTTCGGCATCATAGATGTCTCCTATACAAAAGTGACCAGCCCGATCGAGATGAACTTCGATCTCACGGCGACAGACAAGGATGGCGACACGGCCAGCGGTACGCTTGCGATCGAGGCCGCGACGACGGGTTTGACGATCACGGGAACGGATGGTGCGGATGCACTGGTGGGCGGTTCTCATTCGGAAACGCTCATTGGCGAGATAGGCGACGACTGGCTGACCGGCGGGGATGGAGATGATGTCCTGCTTGGTGGTCCGGGGCACAATACGCTGACGGGGGGAGCCGGGGCAGATACCTTCGTGATCGATCACGCAGCGGTGACCGAGGGACCGGCCATGGCCGACCTGATCATGGACTACAAGAATTCCGAGGGTGACGTGGTCGACCTGAGTGCTCTTCTCCACGCGATCGCGCCTGCGGAGATCAACAACCACGTACGGGTTCTTGAAGGGGGCGTTGGTGCGGCGGACAAGCTGCAGGTGAACATCAGCGGCGATACGGGCGACTTCCACACTGTGGCCGTTCTCGACGCCAGTGCCGGCGTCAAGATCCTCTATAACGATGATCACAAGGAAGCGGTCATTCCGCATTCCTGATGCGTGAACCGAACGCCCGGCTGGCCTTTCCAGGACAGCCGGGCGTTGAAACGGACTGAAAACAAGCGTAGACGAATAGAGGCTTTCCAGTCTTTCGGGGGATTTCATGTTTTCGATGCGAAGGGTTCTTGCCGCGGCGATCCTGCTTGCCGGCGGGGTGACCGCTCAGGCGGCCGATCTTGGGGAAGGCTATGCGCAATGCGCCTTGGCGACGGGCTCGAGCCTGCTCGGCCAGGAGAACAATGCGGCGCTCTCCGATGAGGTGGTGCGGCTGATGAACGAGGCGGTCGGCGTTGCCGACGATCCGCGCTGGATCAATTCCCGCCAGCCGGCCTTCACCTGGGCTTCGGAGACGAAGGTCGCCTGCGGCATGGCCTATGGCTATCTCAAGGCCAGCTATCGTGACGAGGATTCGATCAACAAGTGCGAGTGCTTCCATTCGCGCATGCTGCAATACATGAACTGATCCCACCCATGCACGTCTTTTCCCGCTGCCGGCGCATTCTCGGCGTCTGTTCGCTTGCGCTCGGGGTGCTGGCCGGATGCCAGTCCGCCTCGACTCCCGACGTGCTTGCAAGCGCGCAGCAGGAGAGCAAGGCCGATACCTCGACCAGCGTCGGCACGGGCAATGTGCATCTCGATCTCTTCATCGACCGCGCCGTTGCGGCAAATGCCGAGGATTATCGCGACGGTGCCGCATTGGCGGCGAAGGAACTCGGTGCCGGCCAGCTCGCGCTCACCGTGCATGACCTGCAGGCGGGATCGGCCGACCTTGCCGGACAGGTGAGGAAGGCCTCGGCCGAAGGCACGAAATTCTTCATCGGCTCGCCGTCCCTTGCCAAGGCCGTTGCGGACAGCGCCGGCGGATCGGCCTTCGTGCTTCTTTCCAGCGAACCGGAAAGCGGCGGCGTCGCCATCGTCTCGGACGAGATCGACGCCCTTGTCGAGGCCGGGGCCTATGCGGCGGGGGCCGGCAAGACGGAACTCATGGCCGTAGCGGCGCGCCCGTTGAGCGAGGCGCAGGCACAGCGCCTTCGCGGCGGCCTCAAGAAGGCGGGCGCCAACCTCGTCGATATCGTGACCGACCCCAGCTCTCCGGCCGGCAAGAAGAGCCTTGCCAAGCTCGGCTCCGTGCAGGCGGTGCTGCTGATCGGCGCCGATGCGCCGAAGGTCATCGCACCCATCCTGCGCCAGGGCGGCGTGCTGCCCGCGGACGTTCCCTTCCTCGGCGCGGGCACATGGCCGGTCGAGAGCTTTGCCGAGCCCGCGCTGGAGGGCTCGCTCCTCGCGCTGGTCGATCAGCGCGCATTGAAGCGCATCTCCACCCGCTTCCAGGCGGCCTATGGCCGGCCGCTTTCGCTGGAGGCCGCCTATGCCTTCGATGCCGTCGCGGTTGCCGCGGGCATCGTCCGCGCCAAGGGCGAGGCGGGCCTGACCAACGACGCCCTGCGTGCCGCATCGGGCTTCGCGGGCGCCACGGGCGTCTTCCGCTTCGATGCGAACGGCCGCGTCGAGCGCCGTTTCGCCATCTACCGGCTCTCCCAGGGCAAGCCCAGCCTGCTGGATGCGGCCCCGTCCGGGTTTTGAGCTTGCGCGGCGATCCTAGGCCATGGCGGCGTAGCGGGCTTCCATGAGGTCGGCTTCGCGCACGAGCTTGCGCACGAGGTCGTCGGAGAGCTTGCGGGCGCGTCCGAGGCGGTAGATCTCGTCGCGTTCGGCTCTCACGCCGGCCAGCCGCAGCCGCCGCTCGATCTCCTCGAGATGCTTGACCTGCTCGGCCTCGTCGCCGGTTTTGGAGCGGGTGTCGATCCTCTGGCGGTAGAGCTCCATCAGCCGGCTCCCGACGTCGGCATAGAGGTCGGCGTCGCCCCGGCCTTCGCCCAGTTCGTGTTGCAGCCTTTCGATCATCCGGATCGCCGCTTCCGCCGCGGCGATGCGCGCCGCGTCCTCCTCGCGCTGATGGCCGGGCTCGGGCGGCAGTTCCAGGTCGCGAAGCAGGAACGGCAGGCCGATGCTGGCGGCAAGGAGCGATGCGATGATCACGCCCGCCGCAAGGAAGATGGCAAGGTCGCGCGCCGGAAACGGCGTCCCGTCGTCGAGGACGAGCGGCAGCGTGAGGATACCGGCCAGCGTGATGGCGCCGCGCACGCCGGCCACCGACATCGCCACCACCAGCCGCCAGTTCGGCTTCGCGACCGTCCGTCCCTGCCGTGCGGCGCGATAGAGGGTGAAGCGCAGCGATATCCAGACCCAGACGAGGCGCAGCAGGGCCAGCGCGAGGTTGATCGCCACGACGTAGATCGCCAGCCAGACCGGATCGTGATGACCCGTATCGACCACCACCTGCGCCGCCCCCGCCACGATGCTCGGCAACTGTTCGCCGAGCAGCACGAAGATGATGCCGTTGAGGGCGAACTGCGCCGTGTCCCACACGGCCGCGCGGCGCACGCGCGTCACGGCGAGGGCCTGGCCGGTCTGTTCCGCATAGCTCATCGCGATTCCGGCGGCGACGGCCGCAAGGATGCCCGAGCAATGCAGCTCCTCCGCAAGGAGATAGGCGCCGAAGGGAATGAGCAGGCTGATGAGGATCTGCGAGCCCGGCTCCTCGCCGAGCTTGCGCGAGAGGTGGTCCTTGGCCTTCATGACGATCCAGGTCATGCCCGCGCCGATGACGATGCCGCCGAGCGCGAGCCACAGGAAGGTGCCGAGCGCCGAAACCGGCGAAAAGACGCCGGTGAGGGCGGCGGCAACGGCAAAGCGCATGCAGACGAGGCCCGAGGCGTCGTTCAATAGGGACTCCCCTTCCAGGATATGCATCAGGCGTTTGGGGATCGGCACGCGGGCGGTGATCGCCGAGACCGCGATCGGGTCCGTGGGGGAAACGATGGCCGCGAGCGCGAAGGCGACGGGCAGCGGCATCGACGGGATGAGCCAGTTGATGAAGAAGCCTACCCCGATCACGGTGAAGACGACGAGGCCGAGTGAGAGTTCGAGGATCGTTCCCTTGTCGCGGAACAGCCCTTCCTTGGGAATGCGCCAGCCGTCGAGGAACAGGAGCGGCGGCAGGAAGAGCAGGAAGAAGAAGTGCGGTTCGAGCTCCACCCTGGATCCGGTGACGCCGGCGATGGCCGCGCCCAGCGCGATCTGCACCAGCGGCAGGGGAACGGCGACCGGGGAGAGGCGGGCAAGCGTCCCGCTCACGACCACCGCCAGCAACAGGATCAGCGCGATACCGATATTCTCCATGCAATCTCCTGCCCTGCGGACCGGCGGCAACCTTGCGAGTCCCGCTTCTCCTTGAGTTTGAAAACGGCGGTTTCCACGGTCAAGTCGCGGCACCGGAAAAGTGCCGCTATTTCCGAGCGAGGTGAGCGATCCTCTCGCTTGCGGCGGCATATGTTCGCTTGCGGGAAAATACGTGTTCGCTGCCGGTCAAGCCAACCTTGCGCGAATGCCTGTACAATTCCGCAAAACGGTACAGAATCGAACTCTCTGCATCCGTCGTATTTGCTGGAAACCTTCGAAGTCGCCAAACTGAAAGGATAGCGGTTGGGTTCCATCCTGTTTCCCACGCGTCGATTGTCGACGGAAGACGTTCCGCTGCGCGAGCGGCTTGCCTTCGTGCACGATTTCATGGCGCGTCATATCGGCGGGCGCCGGTTTGCCCCGGCCGACCGCGACAATGTCCGCATCGACATGGAGGCGATGCCCCTGCCCGGCGGCCTGACGGTGGCCCGGGGCCACTACAATCCGATGGGCGGCGCCCGGACGCGGGAGTTGCTGCAGGACGGCCGTGAACAATACCTGCTGCTGATCCACAACGAGGAGCACGAGATTTCGATCGACGGCAAGGCGCTGGTCAAGATCGCCCCGGGCGATATCGTTCTCCTGAACGAGGGGACCTGCCACGAATTCTGGTACGGCAGGCCGACGACCGTCGACCTCGTGTCGCTGGATCGCCAGACGCTTGCCGATCTCGCCCCCCGCATCGAGCTGGAAGCGAGCTACCTGATACCGGCATCGGCCTGCGGCATGCCGCTGCTGGCGAACTATGTCGAGACGCTGCGCCGCCATCCGCCCGCCTCGGCCAAGGCCGGCGACATGGCGTCGCGCCACATCTACGACCTGACGGCGCTGGTGCTCGACGGCTTCGTGCGCGGCGGGGCGGAGCGCAACGAACGCAGCAAGGCGGCCGCGCGGCGCCGGCTGGTACAGAGGGACGTATTGGAGAACCTCTCCGATCCGGGGCTCCATATCGATCTCGTCGCCCAGCGCCAGGGCGTCACCCCGCGCTACATCCAGCGCCTGTTCGAGAGCGAAGGCACGACCTTCACGGAATATGTGCGCGACTGTCGGCTCGACCTCGCCTTCCGCCTGCTCAAGGAGCGCGAGGCGGATTCCGGCATGATCACCGCCATCGCCTACGATGTCGGCTTCTCGGACCTGTCGACATTCAGCCGGGCGTTTCGCCGGCGCTTCAACGCCACGCCGTCCGAGATCCGGCGCTCGTCCTTTTGAGATCGAGCGGCCGGATGGTCCGGCATATGTGCGTCCAGCGTCAAAAATCGGTTCCGTATTTCCCAAGAGCACCATGGCCCCGTTTCGTATCGTTCAGCGTCAACGATGCGGAATCGGTCTCCGCGTCGCAAATCCACGTTGGAGACAGTTCGATATGACCAGGGAGTTACGGAGTGCGCTCGGTATTTCATAGCAACGGCCTGCTGACGGCATCGCGTGCGGGCGCGCAAGACGATGCGCGCGCAGCCGTGTCCATCCGTTCGGCCGGCCGGCATTTCCCATGCTGCCGTGCGGCAGGCATCAGGGCGGGAAACGACAGAAGAATTGTCGCTGACCGTCTTTTCGGCCCCACAAGGAGCTTTGCGATAGATCGCGAGCGTTAGCGCCGTCCATCGGCCGGCGGCGTCGGCCCGAGGGGCTGCGCCGCGTCCGCGGCAGGGCGGACCATCAAGCAGAACAATCGGTTTTTCAGACTTCGGATGCGCAGGCGTCCGTCGCCGGTGTCGGCGTGTCCGCAGCCGGCAAAAAAACGGGAGCAGGAAATTGCAGAACAGGACTTTCAATCCGTCGCGTCCGGCCAGGGGGCCGCGTCTTCGGCATGTACAGGCGCTTCTGGCGGGGGCCTCGATGCTGGCGCTTGGCCTTCCGGCCCCGGCGGCAACGATAGAGCTGGAAAACGGCGAGGTCGAAACCGGCGCGATCTCGCAGCCGGGCAACACCACCTTCCTCGTCAAGGAAGCAACGGGTGCGACCATGGCGGGGACGATCTCGGGAACGGGGTCGGTTTCCAAGACCGGCCCGGGTACGTTGACCATCACAGGGGAAAATTCCTATTCCGGCGGCACGGACATCGCCAGCGGCTATGTGTGGTTGACGCATGGCAGCGGCCTCGGCACCGGAGCCGTCACGTTCGACGGCGGCAGCCTTGGCTTCCTGGGGCCTGACGCGCTGTCCATGTCCAACGACATGGTGTTCAACAATGCCACCGTCCTCTACACGATGCAGGACACGACATTGTCGGGCGTGCTTTCCGGCGGGTCGCTTTTCAAGAAATTCGGCGAAAAGACGTTGACGCTGACGGGCGAGAACACCTTCACGGGCGGCCTTCTCATCCACGAGGGAACCGTGCGGGCGGAAAACGGCAAGGCGCTCGGCTCCGGCACGATCACCTTCGACAGCGGGACGCTCGGGATCTACGCGCCCGCCCTGACGACGCTTTCCAACGACATGGCGTTCAACGGCAATGCCACGCTCGATACCGCGCAGCACACGACGATCTCGGGCACCCTGTCGGGAACGGGCGGCCTGACGAAGACCGGCGGGGGGACTTTGACCCTTTCGGCGGACAACAGCGCGTTTTCGGGCGGCCTGACGGTGCGCAGCGGGATCGTTCATGTCGAGAACGACCATGCGCTCGGCACGGGGACGCTCAGCATCGGCCGGTTCGGATACTCGTCGGCACTGTCCTATGCGGATGGTGTCACGGTCGGCAATGACGTCCTGATAACCGGGAATACGGATTTTCACGTCGCATCGGGCACGGCGACGCAGTCGGGCCGGATCGATCAGGCCAGCGGAATGCATTTCCTGGCGAAAACGGGGGCAGGCGAACTCGTCGTCACCAATGCCATCGACGCCGGATATCAGTTCAGGGTCGACGAGGGGCAACTGACGGCCGCGGCCGAGGACGTCCTTGCCGGCCGCAGCTACGCCATCTTCGGTGCGGGAACCTTGAAGCTCGAAGCAGACCAGCAGGTCGCTACAGTCACCAGCGCAGGCAAGCTCGATCTCGGTTCCCGCAAGCTGACGCTCGGCACGGATCAGGCTGTCGGGGCCGATTTCAGCGGGAAACTCGTCGGGGACGACGAGGCGCATCTGGTGAAGGTGGGCAGAAACAGCCAGACGCTCAATGGCGACGGCCTCGACTATTACGGCCGGATCACCGTGGAAGCGGGGAACCTCTCCGTCGGCGGCAATTTCGCCGGCACGCCCGTTCTCGTCACCGGCGGCCGCCTCAGCGGGGCCGGCCAGCTCGGCGACGTGACGGTGGACGGCGGCATCCTGGCGGGCAAGGGCGGTGCCACGCTGTCCATGCGGGACCTCTACCTTACGGGCAACGCGATCGTCGAGGCCAACCTCGGCACGGAGAACAGCGCGGCGCTCTTCGACGTCGCCGGCGACCTCGTGCTGGACGGCACGCTGAACGTGAACAACATGGGCGGCTTCGGCCCGGGCCTCTACCGCCTGATCAGCTATGCGGGCGCGCTCGACGACCGGGGCCTTGAGATCGGCACCGCGCCGATGGGCTACGATGCCGACAATCTCGCCGTGCAGACGTCAATGGCGGGGCAGGTCAACCTCGTCGCGGACGATCCCGACTACGGCCCCGTGATGTTCTGGGATGGCGACGATCCGGCGAACCGGGACAACGGCAAGATCGATGGCGGCGACGGCCAGTGGAGCAAGTACGGCTACTCCTTCACCGATGCATACGGCATGCAGAACGGCAAGATGGATCCGCAGCCCGGCTTCGCCGTATTCGGCGGCAAGGCCGGTAACGTCGTCGTCTATACGGGCATCGGGGAGGTGAAGGCGACCGGCATGCAGTTCGCCACCGACGGATATGTCATATCAGGCGAACTGCTCGAGCTGGTGGCCGGCGATGCGTTCATTCGCGTCGGCGACGGCACGGCAGCCGGAGCGAGTTATACGGCAACCATCTCCAACAAGCTCGACGGCGCGGGCAAGCTGATCAAGACCGACCTCGGCAAGCTCATCCTTACGGGCGAGAACGCCTATCGCGGCGGCACCGAGGTGCGCGAGGGGACGCTCCAGATCGGCGACGAGGGTAACGAGGGCTCGATCGCCGGCCTGCTGGACGTTGGGACCGACGGCCGCCTGACCGGCCTCGGCACGCTGGAGCAGGTCGTCGTTTCCGGCACGATCGCGCCGGGCCTGTCGATCGGCACGCTTCACGTCGCGGACATCGCCTTCAACGAAGGCTCGGTTTTCGAGGTCGAGGTGAATGCGGACGGGGAATCGGACCATATCCTCGCCTCCGGCGTGGCGACGCTCGACGGCGGCACGGTGATGGCGCTTGGGGGCACGGGCAACTACGCCGCCTCCACCCGCTACACCATCCTTTCCGCAGACGGCGGCTTTGCGAGCGAGGACGACCGTTTCGACGGCGTGACCTCGAACCTTGCCTTCCTCACGCCCGACCTCGAATACGACGAGAACAACGTCTACCTGACGATGACCCGCAACGGCGTCGCCTTCGAGAATGTCGGCAACACGCGCAACCAGGTCGCGGCGGGCGGGGCGGTGGAAAGCCTCGGCGCGGGCAATGCGGTTTACGATGCGGCCCTCGGCCTTTCCGCGGATCAGGCGCGCGGCGCCTTCGACCGGCTTTCGGGCGAGATCCACGCTTCGGCCAAGGCCGCGCGGATCGAGGACAGCCGCTTCCTGCGCAGTGCCGTCAACGACCGCCTGCGGGCGGCCTTCGATGCCGCGGGCGCTCCGGCCGGCGTCGTCACCACCTATGACGACGGCAGGCCGGGCGCGGCGGCGGCGAGCACGGACGGCTTCGCGCTCTGGAGCCAGGGTTTCGGCGCCTGGGATCACACGGGCGGCGACGGCAATGCCGCGCGCCTGAACCGTTCGACCGGCGGCTTTTTCGCCGGTGCCGATGCGTCGGTGTTCGACACCTGGCGCTTCGGCGCGGTGGCCGGCTACAGCCACAGCAGCTTCGAGGTGAAGGACCGCGGCTCGTCCGGATCGAGCGACAACTACCATTTCGGCCTCTATGGCGGCGCGCAGTGGGGCGAGTTCGCCTTGCGCACGGGCGGCGCCTATACGTGGCACGACATCTCGACCAGCCGCAGCGTCGCCTTCGCCGGCTTCACCGATAGCCTGAAGGCCGACTACGATGCCGGCACGGGGCAGGTCTTCGGCGAGCTGGCCTATGGCTTCAGAATGGGCGAGGCCCGCTTCGAGCCCTTCGCGAACCTTGCCTATGTGAACCTGCATACGGACGGCTTTGCCGAAAAGGGCGGCGCGGCCGCCCTGAAGGCCGGCGCGTCCAGCACCGACATGGCCTTCACGACGCTCGGCCTGCGGGCTTCGACGAATGTCGACCTCGACGGCACGACGGTCACCGCCAGGGGCATGGTCGGCTGGCGGCACGGCTTCGGCAACATGACGCCGACCTCGCGGATGCGCTTCGCCGGTGCCGGCGACGCCTTTACCGTCGCCGGCGTGCCGGTCGCCCGCAACGTCGCCGTCGTGGAAGCCGGCCTCGACGTCGCGCTGACGCCGGACGCCGATTTCGGTGTTTCCTATGGCACGCAGGTCGGCTCAGGCGCCGTCGACCAGTCGCTGAAGGCCAATCTCAACATCAGGTTCTAAGGCGAAGCGGCTCGCTTCCCCAATCATACGAACGGACAAAACCATGAACTTCGACATTTCCAACGAGGCAACCACATCGGGGAGGAGCGATGCCGCCGCTTCGACGGTCTGGTTCGGCTATCTGGCCAGAACGGTGCTCACCTTCATGTTCTGGTCGAGCGCGCTCGCAAAGCTCGGCGATGCAGATGCCGCCCTTGCCGAGATGCGGCATTTCGGGCTCGAGCCGGGCTTCTTCTACTATTTCCTCACCGTCATCACCCTGCTCATCGGCTCGCTGCTGGTGATCCTCGATAAAGGGACATGGCTGGGGGCGGGCGCCCTTGCCGTCTTCACCCTCCTGACCATTCCCATCGCCCACGATTTCTGGGCGATGGAAGAACCGCGGAAGACGGCGGAATTCCATGTCGCGATGGAGCATATCACCGTGGTCGGGGGCCTGCTTGTGGCCGTCCATGCATCGGCGGCGCTCAGGAGGCGGTCCGGCGGCGGCCCGGATACCCGGCTGTTCGAGATCGCATCGCGCAAAGGGTGGCCCGGACCATGATCGCAGGACGCTTTCTTGCAGGCGCGCTCTGCATGCTCGCGGCCGGTTGCAGCAGCGGCGATGCGCGGATGAGCGCCCTGCGCGCCGACATGGCCAACCGGCAGGCCGCCGCGGAACTGGCCGCCAGCCGTCCCGAGGGCACGGCCGGGGACAGGGAGCGCGCAAGAGGCTACGCCTCGGCGCAGAAGTGCATCGACCAGCTTCAGGCGCATTCGCGGCGCGTGCAGGCGACGAGCATGGCCACGAGGAGCGCGCTTGCCGCCGTGAGCTTTGCGGGGCCCGGCGGTGCGCTGGCCGCCCGCTCGCTGGCCCCCGTGAGCGGCATGGTCCTGCAGAGCCAGGGCCGATATAGCGTCGCCTGCTACTAGGCGGCGCCTTATCCTCAAACCGTGCAGGTCCTATTCCGAACGTGTCCCGGACCGCTTCGCCGTCGCATTCCTCGCCGTCTCCGCGCTTCAGAAGCTTCGTCTCACCAACTTATGTAGAACATCGCCTTCGCCAGGAAGACGATCAGGCATATCTGGCAGAAGACGCTGAGGTGGATGAACTTGAAGTGCCTCGATCTCAGCTTGCCGCGCGCGCTCAGCGTGATGGCGGTGATGAAATGCGCAAGGACGCTGAGGGCGAGCAGGATCTTCAGCGAGAGAAGCGTGGCGAAGCTGCTGGCGAAGGGATGGGCGAGGTCGTCGCGGTACTGCCAGGCCATGAGGATGCCGGCGCAATAGAGGACCGCGATGACGAACGGCATCAGGCGGCGGGCCCGCCGGCCGATTGCCGTCTCCACGGTCCGCATGGCCTCGCGCCCCACGGGCTTGCGGATGCCTTCGAGAATGAGGACTTCGAAGAAGACGGTGCCGCCGAACGTGATGGCGGCGAAGAGATGCAGCGTGACGAGGGCGAAATGGCTCATGGGCGTGGGTTCCCTATCCGGTGACCGCACCTTCGTCGGCCGGCCGGGCGAGGGCGGCGAACTTGGCGAGCACGCCGCGGCGATAGCGCGGCTCCGGCTGGATCCAGGCGGCGCGGCGGCGGGCGATCTCCTCTTCCGCCACTTCGAGCTGGAGCAGCCGCCGGTGCGCGTCGATTGTCACGGTGTCGCCTTCCTCGACGAGGGCGATCGTGCCGCCGACATAGGCTTCCGGCGCGACATGGCCGACGACCATGCCCCAGGTGCCGCCGGAGAACCGGCCGTCGGTGATGAGGCCGACGCTCTCGCCGAGCCCCCTGCCGACCAGCGCCGAGGTCGGCGCCAGCATTTCCGGCATGCCCGGCCCGCCCTTGGGGCCGAGATAGCGCAGCACCACCACGTCGCCGGGCCGGATGCGGTCGGCAAGGATCGCCTCCATGGCGGAAGCCTCGTCGTCGAAGACCCGCGCCGGGCCCGAGATGACGGGGCTCTTGAGGCCGGTGATCTTGGCGACCGCGCCCTTTTCGGCAAGGTTGCCCTTGAGGATGGCAAGGTGCCCTTCGCGATAGAGCGGCCGGGTCATCGGCATGATGACGCCCTGGTCGGCGCGAGGTTCGGAGGGCACGTCGGCAAGCTCCTCGGCGAGCGTGTGGCCGGTGATCGTCAGGCAGTCGCCGTGGAGAAGCCCGGCATCGAGCAGGATCTTCAGCACCTGCGGCACGCCGCCGGCCGCGTGCAGGTCCACAGCCATGTAGCGGCCGGACGGTTTCAGGTCGCACAAGACCGGCACCTTGCGGCGCACCCGCTCGAAATCGTCGAGCGTCCAGTCGATCTCCGCCGCATGGGCGAT
The DNA here is from genome assembly GCF_055392685.1 of Shinella sp. Sh6. Lineage (NCBI taxonomy): Bacteria > Pseudomonadati > Pseudomonadota > Alphaproteobacteria > Hyphomicrobiales > Rhizobiaceae > Shinella > Shinella sp. Sh6. Next base: position 438,844 of record NZ_AP044005.1, read on the forward strand.
GGCGAGATAGTGCAGCACCGCATTGGTCGAGCCGCCGAGCGCCATGATGAGCGCTACCGCATTCTCGATCGACTGGCGCGTGACGATGTCGCGCGGGCGGATGTTGCGCTTCACCGCCTCCACGAGGACGCGGCCGGACTGCGCGGCGCTGTCGAGCTTCTCGCGGTCGGGGCTCGCCATGGTCGAGGAATAAAGGAGCGACATGCCGAGCGCCTCGAAGGAGGAGCTCATCGTGTTGGCGGTGTACATGCCCCCGCACGAGCCGGTCGTGGGGCAGGCGTTCCGCTCGATCCCCTCGAAGTCCTCCTCGCTCATCGTGCCGGCCATGAAGGCGCCCACCGCCTCGAAGGCCGAGACGATGGAGAGGTCCTCGCCCTTCCAGCGGCCGGGCTTGATGGTGCCGCCGTAGACGTAGATGGCGGGCGCGTTGGCGCGCAGGATGCCGATCATGCCGCCCGGCATGTTCTTGTCGCAGCCGCCGAGCACCAGCACGCCGTCCATCCACTGGCCCTGCACCGAGGTCTCAACGCAATCGGCGATCACCTCGCGCGAGACGAGCGAGTATTTCATGCCCTCCGTGCCCATCGACATGCCGTCTGAGATCGTCGGCGTGCCGAAGGTCTGCGGATTGGCGCCCGCTTCCTTTATGGCCTGCGCGGCGGCATCGGCGAGCGGCTGGAGGCCGGCATTGCAGGGGGTGATGGTGGAATGGCCGTTGGCGATGCCGATCATCGGCTTGTCGAAATCCGCCTTCTCGTAGCCGAGCGCGTAATACATCGCCCGGTTGGGGGAGCGGGCGATGCCTTGCGTGATGTGCCTGGAGCGTTCGTTGAAGGGCATGGAAACCTCGCAGGAAGACGGCGGCGTCGCACCGCCTTGTCATTTCGGCATAAAGATATATTTTAAATACATGTATTCCTCTGTTTTCAGGAATGCAATGGCGAAAGATCAGGAGAGCCCGCCGGATGCGATTGACCAATTTTTCCGACTATGCGCTGCGGGTGCTGATGTTCGCGGCCGAGCGGGGCGACCGGCTGATCACCATCGAGGAGACCGCCACGCTGCACGGGATCTCGCGCGCGCATCTGATGAAGATCGCCAACCAGCTCACCCGCACGGGTTTCCTGAAGGCGGTCCGCGGCCGGTCCGGCGGGCTGACGCTCGCGAAGGCCCCCGAGGAGATCAATCTCGGCGACGTGCTGCGCGTGACGGAGCCGGACTTCACGCTGGTGGAGTGCTTTGCCGCAGACGGCCGCTGCATGCTGATGCCGCGCTGCCGCCTGCGGGGCGTCCTGCACGAGGCGTTCGCCGCGTTCAGCCACACCGTCGAGCGCTATACGCTGGCAGATCTCATCTCGAATCCGATGGAACTGGGCGCCCAGCCGGCCGCGTGAGGCGAAAGGCGAGCCGGGCACCCGATATGAGGGGAGGCTGCGGATGCGGTCAGGCCTCGGCGGGCCTTCTCATCCCCGGTCGGCGCATGGACAGGACCAGCAGGAGCCCGACGGTCGCGGAAAGCCCGCCGACCAGGAAAACCGAGGAATAGCCCCTGGCATCCGCCAGCAATCCGACGACCGGGCCGGTCGCGCCGTAGGCGAGGTCCTGGAACGCGGCGAAACCGCCGACCGCCGTGCCCCTCAGATGCGCCGGCACCTGCTTGACGACTTCCGAGCCCATGGCGGGAAACACCATCGAGCAGCCGAGGCCCGTCAGCAACGCCCCGGCAAGGGCCGCATAGGGCCCCGGCGCGAGCCAGAGCAGGTATTGCCCGGCCGCTTCCACCGTCAGCGAGACCGCCGCGACGGGCAGGCCGCCGAACCGATCCGGCATGTGGCCGAAGAACAGGCGGACCAGCACGAGGCCGGCGCCGAAGAAGGTGAGCCCCAGCCCGGCATAGGGCCAGCCGCGGCTGAGGAAGGCGAGCGAGAAGAACGCGCCCAGCGCGGCAAAGCCGACGCCCTGCAATCCGACGGCTGCGCCCGGCCGCCAGATCCGGCCGATGATCCGCCAGAACGGTTCGCGGTGGCCGGACTGCGGCGCGACCGCCGGGATCGGGCTGACAGCGACCATGCCGACGATCGGCAGGAGCGTGCAGGCGATCATCAGGCCGGCAAAGCCGAGGCGGTCGAGCAGCATCAGGCCGAGCGGGCCGCCGACGGCGAAGGCGCCGTAAAGGCCCATGCCGACAAGCGACATCACCCTGCCGGACCGGGCCTGTCCCATCAGGCCGATCGCCCAGCTTATCATGCCGACCATGGCGACGCTCTCGCCGAGGCCGAGCAGGAGCCGGCCGGCGAGCAGAACTTCATAGCGCGACATGGCGGACAGCCCGGGCCAGCCCGCAAGAAGGCAGATCAGGCCGGCGGCGGCATAGATCAGAAGGCCGCGCTGCATGCACAGCTTGCCGCCGATCCGGTCGGCGAGCGCACCGGCCCAGCCGCGCGTCAGGATCGTCGACAGGAAGGCGATGCCGACGGCAAGGCCGCCATAGGTGTTGCCGAGGCCGAGATTCTGCACGACGTGGACGGTCACGGCCGACAGCGACATGGCGACGGTGAGATAGGAGAGGAAAAGGGCGATCGTCAGGGCGACGACGTGGCGATAGGCCGGATCAGGCCGTTCGATGGCAGGCATGGATACGCACTCCGAATGAGGATCGTGGCGGGGAGGGGCATGAACGCCGTCTTCCCGATGGGCTGGTGAGCGCGTTGGATGACGTGAACGCTTACGGCCGGGCGCGCGAACGCGCGCGGCATTTCAGGAGGAGGCCGCGATTACGCGCCGTAATAGGCGGGCTGGTCGATCTCTTCGAGAAGGCCGGGGCCGGCGGGCTGCCAGTTAAGGAGGGCCCGGGTCCGCTGGCTGGAGGCGGCCATGTCCGCGCCCGCCATCATGGCGAACCAGCCGAAATGCTCCCGCGGGCGCGCCGCGACCGGAAGGCCGAGCCGACGGCCGATGACGGTGGCGATCTGCCGGAAGGGCACCGCCTCGTCGGCGACGGCGTGGTAGGCGGCTTCCGTCACGCCCTGTTCCAGCGCAAGCCGGTAGAGGCGGGCCGCATCGAGCCGGTGCACGCCCGACCAGCAGTTCTCTGCCTCCTCGATATAGGCCGACACGCCCGTCCTGCGCGCAAGGTCCGCGAGCATCGGCACGAAGCCGTGATCGCCGATGCCGTGGACCGAGGGGGCAAGGCGCACGGTCGCCGCCCGTATGCCCCGCGCGGCAAGGGCCCTTGCGGCGGTTTCGGACTTTCGCGGCGCGGCGGGGTTCGGAAGGTCCGCCTCCGTGGCGCCCCTCGGCAGGCCGGAAAGGCCCGAGGTCACCAGGAGCGGCCGGTCCGATCCTTCGAGCGCATCGCCGAGCGCTTCGATGACGCGCTGGTCCCCGGCGGCGTTCTCGAGGAATTTCGAGAAATCGTGGTTGAAGGCGGTGTGGATGACGGCATCCGCCGCCGCGGCGGCCTCGCGCAGGATGTCGAGGTCTTCAAGCGTGCCCAGAAGCACGTCGGCGCCGGTGGCGGCAAGGCGCTCGGCCTTCTCCATGGAGCGGGCAAGGCCGGTGACGCGATGGCCGGCGTTCAACAGGTCGTCCACGACGGCTGAGCCGACCCAGCCGGTCGCTCCCGTTACGAATATGTGCATGGTGTTTTCCGATCTTGATCGTGCGAATTTCGGGAGCGGCCGGTCACGCCGCCCGCATGGAAAGCTCGATGTCGTCCGCGAAGGGCACGGAGATGTAGCCCGATGCGGCCGAGCGGATGTGAGCGAGGTAGTCGGGGCAATAGTCGACATTGTCGGCGACGATCAGCGCGCCGGGCCGAAGGCGGTCCTCCACCAGTTCCAGGATATCGCGGTAGAGGGACTTGGCGCCGTCGAGCAGCAGGAGGTCGATTGTCGCCGGCAGGCCGGTGCGCAGGGTCTCCAGCGCGTCGCCTTCCCGGATCTCGACGAGATCGATCAGGCCGCCCTCGGCAAGGTTCTGCCGGGCCCGCGCGACCTTGGAGGGCTCGAACTCGCTGGTGATCAGCCGGCCGCCGCCATTGTCGCGCAGGGCGGCGGCAAGGTGGAGCGTCGAGATGCCGAAGGACGTGCCGAACTCCACGATGGACGTCGCACCGCGGCTGCGGGCCAGCATGTAGAGCAGCGCGCCCGTCTCGCGCGATACCGGCAGCCAGAGGTCCTTCATCCGGCCGTAGAGATCGAGATATTCCGTCTTGCTGCGCATGAGGCGTTCGCGCTCGTCGTGCGGGATCGCGGCCATCTCCGGGCTGGAGGCCGTCTCGGCTTCCTCGAAAAGCCGGTCGAGAAGCGATGCGAGCGGCTCCGTCGTCAGGGTGGTCATGAAAAATGCTCCGTGGCTTGTGTTCGCGGTGAAAATACGAATAATCCATCGCGTTTTCTAATCGCATTGCCGAGCGCGCCCATGACCGACCGCCCAAGTGCCCGTATATCCTCGCGAAAACAGCCGAAGCAGGCGCGCTCGGGCGCGCTCGTCCAGGCCGTCTTGCAGGCTGCTGTTCAGGTTTTGGCGGAGGAGGGGGCGCAGCGTTTCACCACCGCCCGCGTTGCGGAAAGGGCGGGCGTCAGCATCGGGTCGCTCTACCAGTATTTCCCGAACAAGGCGGCGATCCTCTTCCGGCTGCAAAGCGACGAGTGGCAGCAGACCAACGACCTTCTCCGGCGCATCCTGGAGGACCGCGCGCAGCCGCCGTTCTCCCGGCTGCGGGCTCTCGTCCATGCCTTCATCCGGTCCGAATGCGAGGAGGCGACGGTCCGCATCGCCCTCGACGACGCGGCCCCGCTCTATCGGGATGCGCCCGAGGCCCGCGAGGCGAAGGAGGCGGGCGATCCGATCTTCGCGGGTTTCCTGCGGGAGGTCCTTCCCGATAGCACCGATGCCGTGCGGGACCTTGCCGCCGACCTGGTCATGACGACGATGAGCACGGTCGGCAAGGAATTCTCGGAAACGCCGCGCAGCCTTGCCGAGATGGAGGCCTATGCCGATGCGATGGCCGACATGTTCTCCGCCTATATTCGCAGCCTTGTGGGCGGCCCCGTGCCGTCATAGGCGCGGGGCCTATTCCCCCGCCACGACGAGGCCCGGCACGGCCGCGGCAAGCGCCTCGAAGCCCGGCTTCTGGCGGGCCTTCGCGTCGGTGATGAGATGGGCCATCTCGCCGGTCTCGCAGAACACCGAGCGGCTGACGACGCCGACCTTGGAATGGTCGGCGAGGATGATCGTGCGGCCGGAATTGCGCACCATGGCGCGGGCGATCTCGGCGCCGTGCAGGAAGTAGTTCATCGCCCCCATCGAGGCGTCGACCCCCCAGGGGGCTAGCAGCGCGATATCCGCCCGGTAGCGCTGGATGTCGTTGATGGTCGCCTCGCCATAGGTCTCCATCGGGTCCTGCTTGACGTTGCCGGCGAGCAGGATGACGCGCGTGCCGCGCGAAAGTTCGCCCGTGCGCTCCGCAAGCTGGCTCGCCACGTCGACGGAATTGGTGAGGATCGTGAGGTTGGTGAGGCCCGTCGGCCCGGCCAAGGCCTCCGCCATGGTGGAGCTTGTCGAGCCCGCATCCATGAAGATCGTCTGGCCGCTTTCCAGATAGCCGAGGGCCGCCGCGCAGATCGCGCGCTTTTCCTGCAGGCGCAGCGTGATGCGCACGCCGAAGGTCGTGTCCTCGCGCGCTGCCGGCACCGCGCCGCCGCGCACCCGGCGCAGCTCGCCCGCCACCTCCATCTCCATGAGGTCGCGCCGGATCGTCTCCCGCGACACGCCGAAATCCTCGACGATGCGGTCGATCGACACCTGGCCATAGGCCGCAAGCAGCGAACGGATTTTCTGCTGACGCTCTTCTTGCCACATGCGGCACCTCCTTTGGCGCCTTCCTTGATACGTGACGCCTCGCTTTGCCACAAGCGGCATGTCACTTGCCGCATAAAAACTCACTTTGCCACTAAAAACACATATTGCCACATCTGCAAAATGGATGTACGTAAATGGCAAGGGCCGGAAATGGCCCGGCCAAATCCATCAATCGGTCGCAATGCAATTGCCGGCGCGCCAACCCGCATGTTCGCGGGAAGGGCGGCGGCTTGCCTGAAACCGGGAAAGCGTCGAACAGACAATGACCAGCGCCGCCCTCATCGAAGACCAGCATGTGGCATTTGCCGTGGAACTGGCGGAGGTGGCCCGCACGGTGCTGCGCGAGAACGACGTGGCGCGCGTCGACGTCTCGGTCAAGCCGGACCGCAGCCTCGTCACGGCGATGGACATCCTCATCGAGGACCGCCTGCGCGCGTTGATCGCGGCGCGCTATCCCGCGCACGGCATCATCGGCGAGGAGCGCGAATGGGTGCGCCCCGGCGCCGAGCATGTCTGGGTGCTCGATCCCATCGACGGCACGACGGCCTTCATCGCCGGCATGCCGGTCTACGGCACGCTGATCGCGCTTGCCGTCGGCGGCGTGCCGCGCCTCGGCATCATCGACATTCCGGCAATCGATTCCCGCTGGATCGGCGCGGAGGGCCGGCAGACGACGCGCAACGGCACGCCCGTGCGCACCCGCGCCTGCCCCTCGCTGGCACAGGCGATCATGACCAACAGCAACCAGGATTATTTCGCGCTGAAGGAGCGCCCCGCGCTCGACCGGCTGCGCGCCGTCACCAGCGCGCGCGTCTATGGCGGGGCGAGCCTCAATTACGGCCTGCTGGCCGACGGGCGCACGGACCTTGCCATCGACGGCGGCCAGAAGGTCTTCGATTTCGCGCCCTTCCGGCCCATCGTGGAAGGGGCGGGCGGCATCGTCACGGACTGGGCCGGCGCGCCGCTGACGCTCGAAAGCTCCGGCCAGCTTCTCGGCGCGGGCGATGCCAAGATCCACCGCCAGGCGCTCGACCTCATCAAGGACCTGAAGGCCGTTCCGGCCGGCGCATGAGCGAAAAGACCAAGGAGGAGGGGGAACCCATGGGCATAGCGATTTCAAACCTCTCGGTGAAGTACGGGGCCGAGACCGTCATTTCCGGCCTCTCCCTCGATATTCCGGAAGGCTGCTTCTTCACGTTGCTCGGCCCCTCCGGCTGCGGCAAGACCACGCTCCTGCGCACCATCGCCGGCTTTGCGCCGGCCAGCGGCGGCCAGATCCGCTTCGGTGGGCGCGACGTCACCGAGCTTCCACCGCACAGGCGCGCCATCGGCATGGTCTTCCAGGACTATGCGCTCTTTCCCGACAAGACCGTCGCCGACAACGTCGCCTATGGCCTGCGCGCCCGCGGCGAGAAGGGCCCCGGCGTCGAGGAGAAGGTGAAGGCCGCGCTGGAGCGCGTCGGCCTCGGCCATCTGCTCTCCCGCCACCCGGCCGCCCTTTCCGGCGGCCAGCGCCAGCGCGTGGCGCTCGCCCGCGCCCTCGTCATCAAGCCGCAGGTGCTGCTGATGGACGAGCCGCTCTCCAATCTCGATGCGAAGCTGCGCGTGCAGATCCGCGAGACGATCATCGAATTGCAGCGCGAGGCCAACATCACCACCGTCTTCGTCACGCACGACCAGGAGGAGGCCCTTTCCATGTCGGACCTCATCGGCGTGATGAACAAGGGCAAGGTCGAGCAGCTCGGCACGCCGCAGGAAATCTACGCGACGCCGCGCACCGGCTATGTCGCCGATTTCGTCGGCGCGGCGAACCGCACCGAGGTCCCCGTCCGCCCGGCTTCCGCAGGCCTCGTCGAGGTCGAGGTGGCGGGCCATCGCCTGACGGCGACGGATGCGCTGGAAGGCCCCGCCGAGCGCGGTCTCCTCGTCCTGCGCCCGGAGGACCTGAACATCTCCGCCGAACCCGCCGCGGGCCGCCAGTCTCTGCCGGCGACCGTTCGCGGGCGGCAATATCTCGGCGCGCGCACCAGCTACAGCGTCGAGTGCGCCGGCGGCCTCCTCCTCAATGCCGAAATGCACGGCGCGGGTCATGATGCCTTCCTGCCGGGCGCCCATGTCCATCTCGGCTTCGAGCCGGCAGCCGCACGGGTGATCCGCTCATGAACCACTCGACGCTCCGCACCCCCTGGCCCTGGCTTTCGGCCCTCGCGCTCGCCCTTCTCGGCGTCTTCGTCCTCTATCCGCTGCTCTATATCTTCACGGCGAGCTTTGCCGGCGAGGGCCGGTCCGGCTGGCTCCAGCTTCTCGAGGACAGGCGCAGCCTGGAGGCCATCGGCAACACGCTTGTTCTCGCCTGCGTCGTCACGCTGTTCGCAACGCTGATCGGCGTGCCGCTCGCCTATGTCTCGGCGCGCTACCGTTTCCGCGGCAAGCTGTTCATCACGCTCCTGCCGCTCATCACCCTCGTCATACCGGAAGTCGTGACGGCGCAGACCTGGCTGATGATCCTCGGCAACAACGGCGTCGTCACCCGCTTCCTCAAGGGCTACGGCATCCTGATCCCCAGCTTCTACGGCTGGTTCGGCCTCATCACGTCGATGAGCTTCATCTACTACACCTATGTCTACATCGGCACGGTGGCGGCCATCGGCAAGTTCGATGCGCAGCTCGAGGAGGCCGCCCAGAGCCTCGGCACGCCGCCGGTGCGCGCGCGCCTTCATGTCATGCTGCCGGTCATCCGCCCGGCCATCCTCGCCTCGGCGCTGCTCGTCTTCACCATGGTGGTCGGCAACTTCGCCATCTCCACCATCCTCGGCCATAACCTGCCGCTGCTGTCGGTCGCCATCTACCAGGCGGCGGTCGCCGAGGGCGCGACGAACCTCACCATGCAGAGCACGCTCGCCAGCACCTCGGTGCTGATCGTCATGGCCGTGCTCTTCGTCAACCGCCGCATCATCGCCAAGGGCCGCTACGAGATCGTGCAGGGCCGTGGCGCCAAGCCCCAGCCGCTGAAGGGCGCGCAGGGCCTCCTCGTCAGCGCCGCCGCCGGCATCGTCGTCGCGGTCTCGCTGCTGCCGCTCGTCACCATCGCCGTCGGCGCCTTCACGGTCTCGCGCGGCCCGGTCATGCGCTGGGGCGAATGGACGCTCGACAACATGGCGCGCGTCTTCATCACCGCGCCGGGCCCGCTCGTCAATTCCATCGTCTATGCCGGCATCGCCACGGTCATCTCCGTCTCCTTCTCGACGCTGGTGAGCTACCTCGTCGTCAAGAAGCCGAACCTGATGACGCCGATGATCGACTATGTCTCGGCCATTCCGCTGGCGCTCTCCGGCACGGTGCTCGGCGTCGGGCTGCTCGCCTCGTTCAACGGCGGCTTCCTCGCGCTGACGGGCACCTCGACGATCATCGTGCTTGCCTATGTCGTGCGCCGCATGCCCTTCGGCATGCGCAACGGCCAGGCGATCCTGCACAACATCCCGAACTCCCTCGAGGAGGCCTCGATCAGCCTCGGCTCGCCGCCGCTCAGGACCTTCCTGCGCGTCGTGCTGCCGATGATGCTGCCCGCCGTCGCCTCCGCCGCGATCCTCACCTGGACGACGACGGTGTCCGAGCTCTCGGCCTCGCTGCTCGTCTATTCGGGCGGGCGCGAGACCCTGCCGATCCAGATCTTCCGGCTCATCGATTCCGGCCTGATGGCCTATGCCTCGGCCTACGGCCTGGTGCTCGTCGCCGTGATCCTCGTGCCGGTGGTCGTCGCCACCACCGTGTTCAAGGTCGACCTGTTCGCCTCGAAGTGAAACGCAAAACCAAAAGAGAGGAACTGCCATGAAGAAACTTGCCGCAACCACCCTTCTGCTGGCCGGCCTTGCCGCCGGCGCGAATGCCGCCGACCCGGTAATCTACACCACCAATCCGGTGCCGGCCGTCGAAGCCGCGCAGGCCGTCATCAAGGAAAAAGCCGGCCTCACCACGGGTATCATCACCGGCGGCAGCGGCGTGCTGCTGCGCCGCATCGAGGCGGAGAAGGCCGCCCCGCAGGGCGACGTCTTCTGGTCGTCCTCGGCCAACACGATGGGCGCCTTCAAGGACGTGCTGGAGCCCTATTCCTCGCCCGAACTTGCCAATGTGCCGGCGGACCTGCGCGTCGCCGACGACTATTTCCAGCCGGCCAACCTCCATGTCGTCACCGTGATGGTCAACACCGACCAGCTTGACGGCACGCCCGCGCCCGCCGACTGGAAGGACCTTGCCGATCCCGCCTGGAAGGGCCGCATCATCCTTCCCGATCCGGCCAACAGCTCGACGGGCTACACCATCGTCTGGGGCCTTTCCAAGCTGCTCGACGCGGAGACCTACAAGGCGCTCGTCGGCAACCTCGTCGTCTCGTCCTCGTCCTCCGCCGTGCCGAAGGGCGTGGCGATGGGCGAATATGCCGTGGGCCTGACCTTCGAGACCAACAGCTACAGCTATGTCGACGGCGGCCAGACCGAGATCGCCATCGTCTACCCGTCTTCCGGCACCTTCACGACGCCGGAATATTCCGCTCTCGTCAAGGGCGCGCCGGCCGGCGACGACGCCAAGAAGGCGATCGACGCGCTGCTCTCCAAGGAAGCGCAGACGGAGCTGCTGAAGGTCGCCTTCCGCCGCCCGAGCCGCACCGACATCAAGGTCTCCGACTACGTGAAGCTGCCGGAACTCTCCTCGATCAAGGTCTTCAAGATCGACGAGGAGGAGGCCGCCCGCAGCCGCGATGCGTTCCTCGCCGAATGGGCCGCCCTGCCGAAGGCCGGTTCGAGCGAGTAAGGGTCCTCCCGCGCGGCAGGCCGGCAGAGGTCCGCGCTTTCGTGCCGGTTTGCGCGCTCGGGGCAGCGTGCGGGCAATCTCCAGCCCGCACGCTGCTGGGCATTTGCGGGAGGCGACGTTTCGATTACGCGCCTTGGCGGATGCAAACTTCAGGCGCCGTACTGGGCATCGCTGACATGCTCCATCCAGTCGACGACCTTGCCGTCCTTGACCTCCTGGAGCGCGATATGGGTCATGGCGACATCGGGCGCGGCGCCATGCCAGTGCTTTTCGCCCGGTGCGAACCACACGACGTCGCCGGGGCGGATCTCTTCGACGGCGCCGCCCTCGCGCTGCACGCGGCCGAGGCCGGAGACGACGATGAGCGTCTGGCCGAGCGGATGGGTATGCCAGGCGGTGCGCGCGCCCGGCTCGAAGGTCACCTGCGCGCCCTGCACCCGTTCGGCGTCGAACGGGTTGAAGAGCGGATCGATGCGCACCGTCCCGGTGAACCAGGCCTCCGGCCCCTTTGCCGAGGATCGTGTACCTGCCCGTAGAATGTCCATGGTCGTTCTCCTGTCATCGTCCTGTGCTGCCGGACCCGCGCAGCCTTGCCGCCTGAAGGAATAGCACTAAATCGGGTCGGACGTCCTCCGCCGAGGCCGCCGGCGGCCGCGAAGGAAGGAACCGGGATGGCAAAGACATTCAAGGTGGGCGATCATGTGGGCTGGAATTCCGAGGCGGGGCAGGTCTCGGGAACGATCGTCAAGGTCCACACCCGCGATTTCGACTACAAGGGCCACACGCACCGCGCCTCCAAGGAAGACCCGCAATATGAGATCAAGAGCGACAAGACCGACCACGTCGCGGCTCACAAAGGCAGCGCCCTCCGGCACATATAGGGGAGAGGCGTGACGCTTCCGTTCTTCACGATCGGCCACTCCAACCGGAGCATCGACACGTTCGTCGAACTGCTGCAGGAGCCGCGGGTCGAGCGCGTGGTCGACGTGCGGAAGATGCCGATGTCACGGGCCAACCCGCAGTTCAACCGAGACAGCCTGCCGCTTGCGCTCGAGCCGTACCAGATATCCTACGAGCATATCGCCGCGCTCGGCGGCCTTCGCGGCAGACGGCCGGCTGAGCCCTCCGACGTCAACGGATTGTGGGAGAACCGGAGCTTCCACAACTACGCCGACTACGCGCTGACGGAAGAATTCCGTGCAGGGCTCGCCCACCTGATCGGAGAAGGCCGCAAGCGACGTTGCGCGGTCATGTGTTCGGAGGCCGTCTGGTGGCGGTGCCACCGCCGCCTCATCGCCGACAACCTGATCGCGCACGGCGAAACCGTGATCCACATCATGGACAAGGGCCGGCTCGAATCCGCCCGCCTGACGCCGGGGGCCGTCATCCGACCGGATAAATCCGTCGTCTATCCCGTAGCGCAGCCCGACCCGGCCTGACCGCGCGAATTTTCCTCATCGCGGCAATGCGCCGGCGGTGCGAACCTGCTATTGCGGGAGAGGCGCCCGGCGCCCACGGATTTTACGATAGCTGACCAGAGCGGACCCGAACGATGGCTTCCCATCCCGACAATACGACGCTTTCGACCTCGTTCCAGCCGGAGCCGGTCTCCTCGCTCGACGGCGCGGACCGCGCCTGGGCGCGGCACGCCATCGGCATCCTGGAGGGCGACGCCCGCCGTTCGGCCGACACGCACCTCGTCAATCCGGTCTTCAAGGGGCTGAAGGGCATCTCGATCTACCTGAAGGACGAGAGCACGCACCCGACCGGCAGCCTGAAGCACCGGCTGGCCCGCTCCCTCTTCCTCTACGGCATCTGCAACGGGCGGATCTGCAAGGGCACCACGCTGGTCGAGGCCTCTTCCGGCTCGACCGCCGTCTCGGAGGCCTATTTCGCGAACCTCCTCGGCCTGCCCTTCATCGCCGTCATGCCGCGCAGCACCAGCCGCGCGAAGATCGACGTCATCGAGCGCTTCGGCGGGCGCTGCGCCTTCGTCGACGCGCCGGGCGAAGTCTACGAGACGGCCGCGCGCATCGCCGCCGAGACGAACGGCCACTATCTCGACCAGTTCACCAATGCCGAGCGCGCCACCGACTGGCGCGGCAACAACAACATCGCCGAGAGCATCTTCGGCCAGATGGAGCGGGAAGCCCATCCGGTGCCGGCCTGGGTGATCATGGGCGCGGGCACTGGCGGCACCTCGGCGACCATCGGCCGCTATATCCGCTACCGCAACCTTGCGACCCGGCTCTGCGTCACCGACGTCGAGCATTCGGTCTTCTTCGACGCCTGGAAGAGCGGGGACGCGGAAACGACCTGCACGGCGCCCTCGCGGATCGAAGGCGTCGGCCGGCCGCGCGTCGAGCCCTCCTTCATCCCCACGGTCATCGACCACATGATCAAGGTGCCGGACGCGGCCTCCATCGCCGCCGCGCACGTCCTCTCCGACCGCCTGTTCCGCCGGGTGGGCGCCTCGACGGGCACGAACTTCTTCGGGCTCCTCTCCATCGCCGACAGCATGATGAGGGAGGGCCGCGAGGGCTCGCTCGTCACGCTGATCTGCGACAGCGGCGACCGCTATTCCGGCACCTATTTCAATCCCGAATGGCTGGAGCGCAACGGCATCGACATCGCGCCGTGGAGCAACACCATCGAGACCTTCCTGGATACCGGGGTCTTCAAGGCGCCCTGAGCGCGATTCGCCCCGGTTTTTCCTTCCTGCGAGCGGCCGCCCGGCTTTCCGCGGCCGCTTTCGCGTGAAAGACGTATCGTTTTCCGACATATCCCGTGTGCAAAGGGGTTGTGCGCGGGCTCGCCCGCTTGACGTGTCGAACGAGCATGAAAGAATTGCCGAATCCCAAGAGGAGCGCTGGTTTCTCGCGGGATCCGGGTACGGAGGGGTGCCCGGTGTCGTTCGAAGACGTTTTTAAGGGATTTTTTCAAGGAGGAGACAACCCATGGAGACAGGATCAGGGGGCGGCGGCTGGTTCAGCCGCGAGCGCACGGTGGCCAAGCCCGGCTTCAGCCGCTGGATGGTGCCGCCGGCGGCATTGTGCGTCCATCTGTGCATCGGCCAAGCCTATGCCTTCAGCGTTTTCAACCTGCCGATGACCAAGCTCATCGGCATTTCTGAATCTGCGCCCGACGACTGGAAGCTGACCGAGCTGGGATGGATCTTCTCGCTCGCCATCTTCTTCCTCGGCGTCTCGTCGGCGCTGTTCGGCCGCTGGGTCGAGGAGGGCGGTCCGCGCCGGGCGATGTTCACCGCGGCCTGCTGCTGGGCCGGCGGCTTCCTCATCTCGGCCTTCGGCGTTTCCATCCATAACCTGTGGCTGATCTATCTTGGCTACGGCGTGCTCGGCGGCATCGCGCTCGGCATCGGCTACATCTCGCCGGTCTCGACCCTGATGAAGTGGTTCCCCGACCGCCCGGGCATGGCGACCGGCATGGCCATCATGGGCTTCGGCGGCGGCGCTTTCATCGCCTCGCCCCTTTCGGTCTGGCTGATGAACAGGTTCAACACCGAGACCCATATCGGCGTCATGGAGACGTTCGTCGTCCTCGGCATCGTCTATTTCGTCTTCATGATGGTGGGCTCGATCATCGTCAGGGTTCCCGCGGCCGACTGGAAGCCGGAAGGCTATGTCGCCCCGAGGGAAAACAAGCTCATCAGCAAGAACGACGTCTACGTCTACGACGCGCTGAAGACGCCGCAGTTCTGGCTGATCTGGGTGGTGCTGTGTGTCAACACCACGGCCGGCATCGGCGTGCTCGGCCAGGCCTCGGCCATGAGCCAGGAAATGTTCCCCGGCCAGATCACCCCCATCGCCGCCGCCGGCCTCGTCGGCCTGATGAGCCTCTTCAACATGGGCGGGCGCTTCGCCTGGGCGACGACGTCGGACTATCTCGGCCGCAGGAACACTTATTTCGTATTCATGACGCTGGGCTTCATCCTCTACTGCCTCGTGCCCTATACCGGCGCGATCGGCTCCGTCGCGGGCTTCGTCCTGTGCTTCTGCATCATCATCTCGATGTATGGCGGGGGCTTTGCCACGGTGCCGGCCTACCTGCGCGACATGTTCGGCACCCGCTATGTCGGCGCCATCCACGGCCTTCTGCTGACGGCCTGGTCGGCGGCGGGCATCTTCGGGCCGGTGCTGGTGAACTACATCCGCCAGTACAACGTCACCCACGACGTTCCCAAGGCGCAGGCCTACGGGACCACCATGTACATCATGGCGGGCCTGTTCGTGCTGGGCTTCATCTGCAACTTCCTCGTCAAGGCGGTCGACGCCCGCTTCCACATGAAGAACGAAACTCCTGCATTGGGCGCCGCCGATGCAGCGGCCAAGGCATAGGAGGCGGCCATGGAAAACACCAATCGCACCACAACCACGACCCTGCAGCTCGTCCTCGCCTGGGGCTTCGTCGGCATTCCGCTGGTCTGGGGCGTCTTCCAGACCCTTCTGAATACCCTGCAACTGTTCCAGTAACAGGCAGACAACGTGACCGGGGGCATCGTCCCCGGTCATCCTTTTTCGTCAGTGCTGCGGTGCCGGCAGGGCGTCCGGCTCGCCGGCCATCGTCGAGCGGCCGTGCTGGACGAGCGGACGGTTGCCCGCCAGCCGGCGCAGGAGGACGTAGAACACCGGCGTCATGAAGATGCCGAAGAAGGTGACGCCGATCATGCCGCAAAAGACGGCAAGGCCCATGGCGGCGCGCATCTCGGCCCCCGCGCCGGTCGACAGCACCAGCGGCACGACACCCATGATGAAGGCCATGGAGGTCATGAGGATCGGCCGCAGGCGAAGACGGCTCGCCTCGATCGCGGCCTTCACGGGCGTCCTTCCCTCGAATTCCAGCTCGCGCGCGAACTCGACGATGAGGATCGCGTTCTTCGCAGAAAGGCCCACGAGTACCACGAGGCCGATCTGGGTGAAGATGTTGTTGTCTCCGCCCGTGTACCAGACCCCCGCCAGCGCCGCGAGCACGCCCATCGGCACGATCATGATGATGGCGATCGGCAGCGTCAGGCTCTCATATTGCGCGGCGAGCACGAGATAGACGAGCAGCAGCGCGAGCGGGAAGACGACGATGCTCGAATTGCCGGCGAGGATCTGCTGGTAGGTGAGGTCCGTCCATTCGAAGTCGATGCCTGCCGGCAGGGTTTCCGCGGCGATCTTCTCGATGGCCTCCTGCGCCTGGCCGGAGGAGAAGCCCGGCGCAGGCCCGCCGTTGATGTCGGCGGAAAGGAAGCCGTTGTAGCGCGTGGTGCGCTCCGGCCCGGTCGTGGCGTCCACCTTCAGGAGGGCGGCAAGCGGGATCATCTCGCCGGACTGCGAGCGCACCTTGAGGTGGCCGATATCCTCCGGCTCCGCTCGGAAGGCGGAATCAGCCTGCACGCGCACGCTGTAGGTCCGCCCGAAGGCGTTGAAGTCGTTGACATAGAGCGAGCCGAGATAGATCTGCAGCGTCTCGAACACGTCCGTCACCTTGACGCCGAGCTGCTGGGCCTTGGCCCGGTCGAGGTCGGCGTAGAGCTGCGGCACGTTGATCTGGAAGCTGGAGAAGAGGCCCGCCAGCTCCGGCGTCTGGTAGGCTTTCGCAAGGAAGGCCTTCGTCGCCTCGTCGAGCGCCTTGTAGCCGAGGCCCGCGCGGTCCTCGATCTGCAGCTTGAAGCCGCCCGTCGAGCCGAGGCCGTTGACCGGCGGCGGCGGGAAGATGGCGATGAAGGCATCCTGGATGCCGGCGAATTTCTGGTTGAGTTGCATGGCGATCGCCCCGCCGGAAAGCTCCGGCGTCGTGCGCTTGTCGAAATCGTCCAGCGTGGCGAAGACGATGCCCGAATTGGAGCCGATGGTGAAGCCGTTGATCGACAGGCCCGGGAAGGCGATGGCGTGGGAGACGCCCGGCTGTTCCAGCGCGATCTCGCTCATCTTCTTGATCACCTCTTCCGTGCGGTCCAGCGTGGCGCCGTCCGGAAGCTGGGCAAAGCCGATGAGGTACTGCTTGTCCTGCGCCGGCACGAAGCCGCCGGGCACGGCGTTGAACACCGTATAGGTCGCCCCGACCAGCACCAGATAGAGCGCCATGACGAGCGACTTTCGCGAGACGAGCCCGCCGACGCTGCGCCCGTAGCCGTTCGAGGCCGCGCCGAAGACCCGGTTGAAGCCGCGGAAGAACCAGCCGAACAGGCGGTCCATGGCGCGGGTCAGCCAGTCCTTCGGGGCGTGGTGGTCCTTCAGGAGAAGGGCGGCCAGCGCCGGCGAGAGGGTCAGCGAGTTGACCGCCGAGATCACCGTCGAGATGGCGATGGTCAGCGCGAACTGCCGGTAGAACTGGCCCGACAGGCCGCTGATGAAGGCGAGCGGCACGAAGACGGCGACGAGCACGAGCGCGATGGCGACGATCGGCCCCGAGACCTCGCGCATCGCCCGGTAGGTCGCCTCGCGCGGGGAAAGGCCGTTCTCGATGTTGCGCTCGACGTTCTCGACGACGACGATCGCGTCGTCCACCACGATGCCGATGGCGAGCACGAGGCCGAACAGCGTCAGCGCGTTCACCGAGAAGCCGAAGGCATACATCACCGCGAAGGTGCCGATGATGGAGACGGGGACGGCGAGCAGCGGGATGATCGAGGCGCGCCAGGTCTGCAGGAACAGGATGACGACGAGCACGACGAGCGCCACCGCCTCCAGGAGCGTATCGACGACCTTGTCGATGGAGGCGCGGACGAACTCCGTCGTGTCGTAGACGATCTCGTATTTCACGCCGTCCGGCATGGAAAGCTGGAGCTGGTCCATGGTCGCGCGCACGTTGTCGGCGATCTCGATGGCGTTGGAGCCTGGCGCCTGGAGCACGGCGATGGCGACGGCCGGCTGGCCGTCGAGGAGGGAGCGCAGCGTATAGTCGGCCGCGCCCATCTCGATGCGGGCGACGTCACGGAGGCGGGTGATCTGCCCTTCCGGGCCGGCCTTGACGATGATGTTGCCGAACTCCTCCGGCGTGCGCAGCCGCCCTTGCGCGTTGACGTTGAGCTGGAGGTTGACGTCGGACGGCGTCGGCGAGGCGCCGATGATGCCGGCGGCGGCCTGCACGTTCTGCTCGCGGATCGCATTGGTGATGTCGCTTGCCGCAAGCGCATGCTCGGCCGCCTTCTGCGGGTCGATCCACACGCGCATCGCATAGTCGCCCGCCCCGAACACCTGCACCTGCCCGACGCCCTCGATGCGGGCGAGGCGATCCTTGATGTTCAGCGTCGCGTAGTTGCGCAGATAGGTGACGTCGTAGCGGTCCGTCGTCGAGACGAAGTTAACCACCATGATGAAGTCGGGCGAGCTCTTGACGGTGGTGACGCCGAGCGCGCGCACCTCCGCCGGCAGCCGCGGCTCGGCCTGCGCCACGCGGTTCTGCACGAGCTGCTGTGCCTTGTCCGCGTCCGTGCCGAGCTTGAAGGTGACGGTCAGCGTCAGGACGCCGTCGGACGTCGCCTGGCTGTTCATGTAGAGCATGTCCTCCACGCCGTTGATCTGCTCTTCCAGCGGCGTGGCGACGGTTTCGGAAATGACGACGGGGTTTGCGCCGGGATAGACCGCGCGCACCACGATGGATGGCGGCACGACCTCCGGATATTCGGAAATCGGCAGGGCGCGCATGCCGATCAGGCCTGCCACCACGATGAGGATCGACAGCACCCCGGCGAACACCGGGCGATCCACGAAGAAACGGGAAATATTCATGTCATGAACCCCTCTCCAGGGACGAACGGACCCGTCCGGCGGGCAAGGCTCCGCCGGCAGGCATGGGATTTCTGTGGTTGGAGGCAGGGCGCGGGCGTCCTGCTGATCTTTTGGGTATGGCGATTGCCGCGCCCCCTCATCCGCCTGCCGGCACCTTCTCCCCGAGGGGAGAAGGGGGAAACGAGAGGCTGCGCCCGCCCTCTTCCCTTCTCCCCTGGGGGAGAAGGTGGCCCGAAAGGGCCGGATGAGGGGGCTTCGCCTACTTCACGGAGGCGACGTTTTCCTGCACCTGCGGATCGACGACGGCGCCGGGGCGGATGCGCTGCAGGCCGTTGACGACGACCTTGTCGCCGGCCGCAAGACCGCTTTCGACCACGCGTTCACCGTCCGACAGACTGCCGAGCACGATGGGCCGGTAGGCCACCTTGTTGTCCTTGTCGACGACGAAGACGAACTTCTTGTCCTGGTCGGTGCCGACCGCCTTCTCGCTGACGAGGATCTTGCTCTCGGCGCGCGGCTCGCCCATGCGGATGCGCACGAACTGGCCGGGGATCAGTCTGCCGCCGGGATTGTCGAAGACGGCGCGCACGGCGACGGTGCCGCTTGCCGCATCCACCTCGTTGCCGATGAGCTGGAGCCTGCCGCGGATCGGCGTGCCCTCGTCGGCGAGCGTGCCGACCTCGACCGGGATCTGCTCGATGGGCCGCAGCGCGCCGTCGGTGGCGGGCAGGGCGGCGAGCGCCGCGGTGACCGTCTCCTCGCTGACATTGAAGCCCGCATAGATCGGATCGACGGAAACGAGCGTCGTCAGCGCCGGCGAGGCGGACCCCGCCGCGACGAGGTTGCCCACGGTGATCTCCACCTTGCCTGCGCGGCCGGAAACGGGCGCGCGGACATTGGTGTAGTCGAGCTCGAGCTGGGCGGCGTGCAGGGCCGCTTGCGCGGTCTTGAGCGCCGCGTTGGCCTCGGCCAGCGCGTTCTGGCGCTGGTCAATGTCGCTCTGCGAGATGCTGTTGCTCTGGGCGAGGCGCTCGCCGCGCTCGAGCTGGACCTTCGCCAGCTTCACCCGCGCCTCGGCGGAGGCGAGCTGGCCTTCGGCCTGCGTCACCGCCGTCCTGTAGGGCTCGGGATCGATGGTGAAGAGAAGGTCGCCCGCCTTCACGAGCGCGCCTTCGCGGAAGTCGACCGACTGGATGGCGCCGGCAACGCGCGAGCGGACCTGCACGCGGTCGATCGCCTCCAGCCGGCCGGAAAATTCCTGCCATGTCACGACGTCGCGATTCTCGACCACGGAGACCGTCACCGGCACGGCGGGCACTTCGGCAACTGCGACGGCCTCGGCCTTCGCAGCCGTGCCCGGCAGGTGCAGCATCAGGGCCGCGGCAGAAACGGACACGGCCAGTCCCAGGCCGGCGCCCGTGAGGGCCCAGCGCTTGCGCTTCGACATCATTGTTTTCTCCTTGTGGCCTCAGGCCACGCTATGCGTTGTTTTCATATAAAATCAGTGAACGCTAATATCTTGAATGAAGCCGCAGAACTGGTCGGAGAGGATATCCGCCCAGGGTTCGGCCCCGTTGAGTGTCCCGCCGTAAATTCCCGGCCAGCCTGTTCCCGCGGGAAGGACATGCTGGCGAACCGTGACGCCCGCTTGCGTGAGGCGGGCGGCATAGCCGAGCGTCTCGTCGAGCAGCGGATCGTCCGCCGAGGAAAGGACCAGCGCCGGGGCGAGGCCCGCAAGGCGCGAGCAGAGCGAGGGCGCGGCATAGGGGTGGCAGACGCCGGCGCTGAGATAATGGCTCCAGCCGTCCGCCCAGCGCTCGCGCATGCCGCTATCGGCCCTGCCGAAGGATTGCGTCGCCATGAACGGGTCGAGCAGCGGCGAGAGCAGCACCTGGCCGTCCAGCTCGTCGGCGAAGTGGTCGCGCGCCTTGAGCGCGACGCCGGCCGCGATGTTGCCGCCGGCCTCCTCGCCGCCGACGAGGAGCGGCGACTTGCGGTCGCCGAGGCCCGCGCGCTTCTTGGCGAGATGGGAGAAGATGGAGAAGCCGACCTCGAGCGGGGCGGGGAAGACGCTGCCCGCGGCGTTGTAGTCCGGCACGGCGACGATGGCGCCGGTGCCGGCGATGCATTCGGCAAGCGGGCAATGCGAAAGCCCGGTTTCCCTGAAGGCGCCGCCGTGGAAATAGAGCAGGACGGGCGCGCCCCTGGCGCACTCGGCGCCCTGGTAGACGCGCACCGGCACGGGGCCGGGGGCCACCGTGTCGAATGTCATGTCCTTGATCTCTACGGGCATCGATTTTGTCCTGCGGCCCGTCTGGAAATAGGCGGGGCCCTCACCATTTATATCGTTCGTCATTTTGCCTCGGATAAGTATGGTAAAACCGATTTCACTGTCCAATATTTCGAACAATCATATCTTCCAGGGCGGGAATGTTCCATGGATCAGCTTTCTGCGATGCGCGCCTTCCTCCGCGTGGTGGAGACGGGCAATTTCACGCGGGCTTCCGCCGCGCTCGGCATGCCCAAGGCGACGGTCAGCAACCTCATCCAGAATCTCGAGACCCATCTCCAGACCAAGCTCCTCAACCGCACCACGCGCCGCGTCATGGTGACGACCGACGGGGCACTCTACTACGAAAGGGCGAACCAGATCGTCAGCGAGCTCGACGAGCTGGACGGCAGCCTCACCCATTCGCGCACCAGCCCGAGCGGGCGCCTGCGCGTGGAGATGTCGGGCGCCTTCGCCGACCTTATCGTCATCCCCGAGCTCAACGATTTCCATGAGCGCTATCCCGATATCCATATCGACCTCGGCGTCGGCGACCGGACGGTGGACTATCTTGCCGAGAACGTGGACTGCGCGCTGCGCGCCGGTTCGCCGGGCAACGTGTCGCTGATCGCCCGCCGTGTCGGGGAGATGGACATGATCGCCTGCGCCGCGCCGCGCTATCTCGAAACCTTCGGCGCGCCGGGGCACCCTTCGGAGCTGGAGGCGGCGCATCATTGCGTGAACTATTTCCTCGCGCAGACCAACCGGGTCATCCCGTTCGAGTTCGAGCGGGCGGGCGAGATGGTCGAGGTCAACGGCCGCTACATCGTCTCGGTCAACGACGCGCGCAGCTACCTTGCCGCCGCGCTCGCCGGGCTCGGCGTCGCGCCGATGCCGTGCTTCATGGCGCAGGAGGCGCTTGCCAGAGGCCAGCTCGTTCCAGTGCTGCCGGACTGGCGCACCGTTCCCGTCCCCCTCTATGTCGTCTATCCGCCGAACCGGCACCTCAGCAACAAGGTGCGCGTCTTCGTCGACTGGCTCGTGCCCCTGCTGGCGCGCACGCATCTGGCGGCCCGGGCGGCGAAAGCCTGAGCCTGCGGCTTTTGTCGCGCCGCGGGGCAGATGCCCGATTGACAGTGGCGCCGCCTTCGCGCATGAAAGTTTCAGTTTATACTCCACTTATGGGGTGCGTGTTGACATTCCAGCCCCGAATGAACAACCGGATCAGCGGCTTCAAGGTCGTCGGCAACATCCATAGCCGCCGGTGGAACGGCATCACCGCCGATCTTACCGAGGTGGAATGCGCGCCGAGCGCCGGCGGCTACTATATCGCCGCCGATCCGCGGCTGTTCATCCTGCTCGAGGCGGAAGGCGAGGGGCGGCCGCTCTTGAAGATGACCGCCGACGGCGCCGCCACGCCACAGGACACCGGGCAGCGGCCGATCTCCTTCGTGCCGGCCGGCATGGACCTGTGGGTCGACGTGATCGGCGTGCGCTCCATGCGCCATCTCGACCTGCATTTCGATACGCAGGTCATTCTCAGGCGCCTCGGCGAGGACCTCGACCCGAAGAAGCTGGACGATCCGCACCTGCTTTTCAACGATCCCGGGATCGTTGCACTCGGTGAGCTCATCGCCGCCGAATGCGCCAATCCGCAGCCGCTGCACGACCTCTACGGCGATGGGCTGGCGATGGCGCTGATCATCGACGCGATGAAGCTCGGCCGGTCCGCGCCGCGCCGGCGCAACGCCCTTGCCGCATGGCAATTGCGGCGGGCGCTGGATTTCATCGAGGCCAATTGCCTGCGCGGCATCCGCCTCGAAGAGCTCGCGGCGCTGACGGGCCTGTCGCAATCGCATTTCAGCCGGGCCTTCAAGGCATCGACCGGCGCGGCACCGCACCAGTGGCAGATGAAGATGCGCATCCGCAGGGCGCAGCAGATGCTGCTGTCGGAGGGCAATGCGCTGAGCGACATCGCGGCGGAGACGGGC
This sequence comes from Shinella sp. Sh6, assembly GCF_055392685.1. Lineage (NCBI taxonomy): Bacteria > Pseudomonadati > Pseudomonadota > Alphaproteobacteria > Hyphomicrobiales > Rhizobiaceae > Shinella > Shinella sp. Sh6. The sequence goes on from NZ_AP044005.1 coordinate 461,514, forward strand.
TTTTCCGACCAGGCGCATTTCACCCGCATCTTCCGCCAGGTCACCGGCCTTCCGCCCGCCCATTGGCGCAAGGCGCAGAAGTAGCCGCAAAGCGGTCAAAATTGCCCAAATCCGTTCAAGAACCGCAAATGCGTTCAATCCGCCCCGCTAAAGATGAGTTAATTGCTCATCTTATTTACGCCGCATGCAGGGGCTGCGGCATCGGTGGGGTTGTTTCATGAAGACGAGAGTTCCGGGGATGATGAAGGGTCTGTTGAAGGCGAGCACGGCCGCCGCCGTGCTCGGCGCGGCCATGCCCGCGCTGGCGCAGGAGACGCAGCTTCAGGCCGTCGTGGTCGAGGGGGCGGCCGGCAAGGCGGGCTCCGCCGTCGCGCCGGTCAAGGGCTATGTCGCCAAGGCGTCTTCGGCCGGCTCGAAGAGCGACACGGCGATCAGCGATATCCCGCAGGCGGTCTCCGTCGTCGGCCAGCAGGAGTTCCAGGACCGCGGGATCACCAACAAGGTCGACGAGATCCTGCGCTATACGCCGGGCGTCGCGACGCAGCCGTTCGGCAGCGACCCGGATACCGACTGGTTCTATATCCGCGGCTTCGACGTGGCGCAGACCGGGGTCTATCTGGACGGCCTCAGCCTCTTCACCTACGGCTTCGGCGGCACCCAGATCGATCCGTTCATGCTGGAGCGCGTGGACGTGCTGAAGGGCCCGTCCTCCGTTCTTTACGGCGGCGCGACGCCCGGCGGCCTGATCGACATGGTGCGCAAGCGGCCGACCGACGACCCGCTCCGCTATGCCGAAACGGGCATAAACTCGAACGGCAACGCCTTCCTCGGCTTTGACATGTCCGATGCGGTGAACGCGGACGGCACCGTGAAATACCGCCTGACCGGCAAGATCTCGGGCGGCGACAACTATTCCGACTATTCGGAAGACCTGCGCGGCTTCCTCATGCCGCAATTGACGATCACGCCGGACGCGTCCACCAGCCTCACCGTCTGGGGCTATGCCGGCGCGCTCGACCAGGTGCATGTCGGCAACGGCTTCTTCCCCTATGTGGGCACGGAGGTCGACGCGCCGTTCGGCAGGATCGATCGCAAGGCCTTCTACAGCGAGCCGGGCATAGACGACGGCGATTACGTGCAGAACATGCTCGGCTACGAGTTCGAGCACACGTTCGACAACGGCTGGAAATTCTCCCAGGACGTCCGGTACGGCCACCTGCGCAAGCACGAGGACAGCCTTTTCCTCGGCGGATGGGTGGGCGGCGCTCCGACCGGGCCCGACTACGAGCTGGCGCGGTCCCGCTTCGAGCACAAGTCGGTTGCCGACAGCTTCACGATCGACAACCGCGTCGAGACCGGGTTCGATCTGGGCCCGACGAGCCACAGCTTCATGGCCGGCCTCGACTACCGCTACTACCGCCTCGATACCGAGCAGTATTGCTGCGGCACCACCACCCCGCCGATCAGCGCCACGGACCCGGTCCATGGCTTGCCGCTGGGCACCGGCGTGCTGTCGACCGACCAGGTCGTCAGCCTGAGCCAGATCGGCCTCTACGCGCAGGATCAGGTGCGTTTCGGCGATGGCTGGCTCGTCACCCTGAACGGCCGCTACGATGTCGTGAAGACGGACAGCGACAACGGCGTCTCGGCGTTCAACCCCGTTGCCAACAGCTACGGCTATAGCGAGAGCGCCTGGAGCGGCCGCGCCGGCATCGCCTACGAATTCGACAACGGCGTCACGCCCTATGCGAGCGTCGCGACCTTCTTCAGCCCGCTCATCGCCACGACCGCCACGGGGCTGGCCGAGCCGGAGGAGGGCGAGCAGTACGAACTGGGCGTCAAGTACGAGCCCGGCTTCGTCGACGGCATGATCACCGCCTCGCTCTTCCAGATCGACAAGCGGAACTTCACCGTCAGCGAGCCCGCTCCCTCGACGATCTCGCGCCAGTTGGGCGAGGTCCGGTCGCGCGGCTTCGAGATCGAGGGCAAGGTCAATCTGAACGAGAACTGGCGCGCCCTTGCCTCCTTCTCCTATACGGACATCGAGATCAGCAAGAACCCGCTCAATCCGTCCCTCGTCGGAAACTCGCCCTATATCGTGCCGGCGGTCACCGCCTCGCTCTGGCTCGACTATGCCTTCACCACGGATGCGCTCGACGGGCTCAGCGTCGGTGCGGGCGTCCGCTACCAGGGCGAATCCTGGGCGGACGAGGCGAACACGCTCAAGGTCTCCGATGCGGCGCTCGTCGATGCGGCGGTCCGCTACAAGAAGAACGACTGGACCGCGTCCCTCAACGTCGCGAACCTCTTCGACAAGGACTATGTCAGCGGGTGCCAGGGCGTGAACGTCTGCGGCTACGGCGAGGCGCGCACGATCACCTTCAAGCTCAGCAAGTCCTGGTAAGTATAAGACTTGGAGGGGCCGTGCCGGATCCGGTACTGCCCCTTCGCTCCGGATTGATTTAGCTCAACGACGGACCGCCGCGAACATTCCAATGTCCCGCCACGACTTGCGGGAATACCCTGGAATGAAATTCATCGGCTTCGTCCTTCTGCTCTGCGCCAGCCTGTGCTGCGCGGTATCTGCCAGCGCGCGCACCGTATTGCAGGATTACCTGCCGTCCGCGGTCGCCTCCGATTTCGTCCCCGGCGCGGAGGGCTTCGGCCCGATCCGCGAGGACCTTGCGGTGGCGCCGGTCCTGAAGGGCGGCGAGATGGTGGCCTGGGTCTTCGTCACCTCCGATTTCGTCGGCACGACGGGCTATTCCGGCAAGCCCATCCACACCCTCGTGGCGGTGGGCAAGGATGCCAAGATCATCGGCGTGCGGCTCGTCAAGCACTCCGAGCCCATCGTCCTCATCGGCATTCCCGAAGCCAAGGTGAAGGCGCTGGTCGCCGGCTATGCCGGCCTCGACCTTGCCGCCGAGGCGAAATCCGGCGGCACGGCGCATGAGGTGGACATCATCTCCGGCGCGACGGTGACGGTGATGGTGATCGACGATTCCATCGTCCGCTCGGGATTGAAGGTCGCGCGTGCGCTCGGCCTTGGCGGCCTCGCCCCGGAAAAGGACGGGGAGGGCCCACGCTTCAAGGTCAATCCCGATGCCGCCGCCCCCGCCGACTGGATCGAGGCCGAGGGCGACGGCACGCTGCGCCGGCTCTCGCTCGACGTGGCGCAGGTCAACAAGGCCTTCGCCGACCATCCGGATGCGCGCGCCCGCGACAGGGCGCTCACCGAGGCGCCGGATGCCACCTTCATCGACATGCAGGCGGCGCTGGTCTCCGTCCCCGCCATCGGCAAGGCCCTGCTCGGCCCGGCCGAGGAGGCGAACCTCAAGGGCTGGCTGAAGGAGGGCGAGAACGCCATCGCCGTGATGGGCCGCGGTCTCTATTCCTTCAAGGGCTCGGGCTATGTGCGCGGCGGCATCTTCGACCGCATCGTGCTGATCCAGGACGACGTCTCCGTGCGCTTCCGCGACCGCGACCACCGCCGCCTCGGCGCCATCGCGCTTGCCGGCGCGCCGGACTTCTCCGAGATGGACCTGTTCCGCATTCCCGCCAATGTCGGCTTCGACCCGGCAAAGCCCTTCCGCATCCAGCTTCTCGCGCATCGCGAGGTCGGGCCGATCGAGAAGGTCTTCCACACCTTCGACCTCGCCTACCAGCTGCCGCAGAAATACCTTACCGCGGTCGCCCCGCCGGCCAAGGAGGTCGCCGTCGCCACCGAGCGCACCGAGGGCAGCGCGCAGGCCGAACTCTGGAAGCGCATCTGGCAGGATTCCAGGCTGAAGATCGCGGTGCTGGGCGCCATGCTGGTGGTGCTGACGGGGGCGTTCTTCTTCCAGACCTATGTCGTCCGCAATGCACGCGGCTTCTACATCTTTCGCATCGCCTTCCTCACGGTCACGCTGGTCTTCCTCGGCTGGTACGCCAATGCGCAGCTTTCCGTCGTCAACCTGATGGCGCTCTTCGGCAGCCTGGTGAACGGCTTCAGCTGGCAGGCCTTCCTGCTCGATCCGCTGACCTTCATCCTGTGGTTCGCCGTCGCCGCCGCGCTGCTGTTCTGGGGGCGGGGCGCCTATTGCGGCTGGCTGTGCCCCTTCGGCGCCCTGCAGGAACTGACGAACCAGATCGCGCGCAAGCTGCACATTCCGCAATGGACGCTGCCCTGGGGCCTGCACGAGCGGCTCTGGCCGATCAAGTACATGGTCTTCCTCGGCCTCTTCGGCGTCTCGCTGGTCAGCGTGGAGCAGGCCGAGCACCTCGCCGAGATCGAGCCCTTCAAGACGGCGATCATCCTGAAGTTCATCCGCGCCTGGCCGTTCGTCGCCTATGCCGTGGCGCTGCTGGTCGCCGGGCTCTTCGTCGAGCGGTTCTACTGCCGCTACCTCTGCCCGCTCGGCGCGGCGCTGGCGATCCCGGCACGCATCCGCATGTTCGACTGGCTGAAGCGCTACCACGAATGCGGGAACCCCTGCCAGACCTGCGCCAACCAGTGTCCGGTGCAGGCGATCCACAAGACCGGCGAGATCAACCCGAACGAATGCATCAACTGCCTGCATTGCCAGGTGCTCTACCAGTCCGAAACCGTCTGCCCCGTCGTGATCAAGAAGATGAAGTCGCGCGCCAAGCTCGCGGCAAGTCCCGGCGGCGCTCCGGCCCATCCACAACCAACCGCCAAGGTTTAACCACAAGGAGCCATCCATGGAATCGAAGGAAAACAAGGGGCTGAGCCGCCGAGCGCTGTTCAGCGCCACCGCCGGCACGGCCGTTCTCGCCGGCACGATGGGGCCTGCCGCCCTCGGCCTCGGTGCCGCCGGGCTTGCCACCCCGGCCCGTGCCGCCAGCGGCGCCGACGGCTCGGTCGCACCGGGCAAGCTCGACGACTACTACGGCTTCTGGTCCTCCGGCCAGAGCGGCGAGATGCGCATTCTCGGCATCCCCTCGATGCGCGAGCTGATGCGCGTTCCGGTGTTCAACCGCTGCTCGGCCACCGGCTGGGGCCAGACCAATGAATCGATCCGCATCCACCAGCGCACGATGTCGGAGAAGACGAAGAAGCAGCTTGCCGCCAACGGCAAGAAGATCCACGACAACGGCGACCTGCACCACGTCCACATGTCCTTCACCGAGGGCAAGTACGACGGCCGCTACCTCTTCATGAACGACAAGGCCAACACGCGCGTCGCCCGCGTGCGCTGCGACGTGATGAAGACCGACGCCATCCTCGAAATCCCCAATGCCAAGGGCATCCACGGCCTGCGCCCGCAGAAGTGGCCGCGCTCGAACTACGTCTTCTGCAACGGCGAGGACGAAGCGCCGCTCGTCAACGACGGCTCGACCATGACGGACGTGTCGACCTACGTGAACATCTTCACCGCGGTCGACGCCGACAAGTGGGAGGTCGCCTGGCAGGTGCAGGTCTCAGGCAACCTCGACAACTGCGATGCCGACTACGAGGGCAAGTGGGCCTTCTCGACCTCCTACAACTCGGAAATGGGCATGTCGCTGGAGGAGATGACCAAGTCCGAGATGGACCACGTCGTCGTCTTCAACCTCGCCGAGATCGAGAAGGCGATTGCCGCCGGAAAGTACGAGGAGATCAACGGCGTCAAGGTGCTCGACGGGCGCAAGGAGGCCAAGTCCCTCTTCACCCGCTACATCCCCGTCGCCAACAACCCGCACGGCTGCAATATGGCGCCGGACAGGAAGCACCTGTGCGTCGCCGGCAAGCTCTCGCCGACGGTCACGGTGCTCGACGTGACGAAGTTCGACGCGATCTTCTACGAGAACGCCGAACCGCGCAGCGCCGTCGTCGCCGAACCGGAACTCGGCCTCGGCCCGCTCCACACCGCCTTCGACGGGCGGGGCAACGCCTATACCTCGCTCTTCCTCGACAGCCAGGTGGTCAAGTGGAACATCGAGGAGGCCATCCGCGCCTATGCCGGCGAGAAGATCGACCCGATCAAGGACAAGCTCGACGTCCAGTACCAGCCCGGCCACCTGAAGATCGTGATGGGCGAGACGCTGGATGCGGCCAACGACTGGCTGGTGTGCCTGTGCAAGTTCTCCAAGGACCGCTTCCTCAATGTCGGTCCCCTGAAGCCGGAGAACGACCAGCTCATCGACATCTCCGGCGACAAGATGAAGCTGGTGCACGACGGCCCGACCTTCGCCGAGCCGCATGACGCCATCGCCGTCGCACCCTCGATCCTGCCGAACATCAAGTCGGTCTGGGATCGCCAGGACAAGCACTGGGCCGAGACGCGCAAGCAGGCCGAGGCCGACGGCGTCAACATCGACGAGTGGACCGACGCCGTCATCCGCGACGGCAACAAGGTGCGCGTCTACATGACCTCCGTCGCGCCGAGCTTCAGCCAGGAGAGCTTCACGGTGAAGGAAGGCGACGAGGTCACGGTGATCGTCACCAACCTCGACGAGATCGACGACCTGACGCACGGCTTCACCATGGGCAACCACGGCGTTGCCATGGAAGTGGGGCCGCAGATGACGAGCTCCGTCACCTTCGTCGCGGCCAATGCGGGCGTCTACTGGTACTATTGCCAGTGGTTCTGCCATGCCCTGCACATGGAAATGCGCGGGCGCATGTTCGTGGAACCGAAGGACGCCTGAGCCATGCGCCTGCCCGTCCTCCTCATCGGCCTTCTTCTCGCCTCGCCGCTTGCCGCGGCGGAGCGTGCGGTCGCGCCCGGGGCGGGCAGCCTCGCTACCGCCATCGCCGGGGCCGCCCCCGGCGATGTGCTGCTGCTATCCGGCGGGACCTATGCCGGCCCCGTCGTCATCGACCGGCCGCTCACCATCACCGGCCCGCGCGGGGCCGTGGTCGACGGGCTCGGCAAGGGCAGCGTGATGACGGTCGCCGCGCCGGACGTGAGGCTTTCCGGTTTCACCGTCACCGGCTCCGGCCGCATCAACGAGGACCTCGACGCCGGCGTGAAGATCGTCAAGGGCGCCGACCGCGCCCGCATCGAAAAGCTGCTCGTTGCCGGCAACATGCACGGCATCGACGTGCACGGCGGACGTGACGCCGCCGTCACGGCAAACGAGATCGTCGGCACGCGCGACGCCCGCATGAACGAGCGCGGCAACGGCATCTATGTCTGGAACAGCCCGGGCACGCTGCTGGAAGGCAACCTCATCCGCTACGGCCGCGACGGCATCTTCTCCAATGCCAGCTCGAACAGCATCTATCGCGGCAACGTGATGCGCGACCTGCGTTTCGCCGTGCATTTCATGTACACGCGCAATACCGAGGTTTCCGGCAATGTCTCCGTCGGCAACCATCTCGGCTTCGCCATCATGTTCTCCGACCGCACGAAGATCCGGGGCAATCTCAGCCTCGGCGACCGCGAGCACGGGCTGATGCTCAACTATGCCAACAATGCCGACGTCACCGGCAACCTGGTGCGCGGCGGCACGAAGAAATGCCTCTTCATCTACAACGCCCACAAGAACCTCATCTGGAACAACCGCTTCGAGGGCTGCGGCATCGGCATCCATTTCACCGCCGGCTCCGAGAAGAACGTGCTGACCGGCAACGCCTTCATCGCCAACCGCGAGCAGGTGAAATATGTCGGCACGCGCAACATGGAATGGAGCCATGAGGGCAGGGGCAATTTCTGGTCCGATCACCCGGCCTTCGACCTCAACGGCGACGGCATCGCCGACAGTTTCTACCGCCCCAACGACCTGATGGACCAGATCCTCTGGTCGCAGCCGGCGGCAAGCCTCCTCATCGGCTCGCCCGCCGTGCAGCTCGTGCGCTGGAGCCAGCGGGACTTTCCCGCCACGCTCCCCGGCGGCGTGCGCGACAGCGCACCGCTGATGCGCCCCCTTGCCATATCCGTCCCGCCCGAAATCCTCGGCTACGAAGCCGAGGCTGCCGGCCGCTGGGCCGAAGGAAATGACGATGACACCGACACTGACGATCTCGCGGCTCACTAAGCGCTTCGGCGCGGTGGAGGCGCTGAAGGCGGTCTCGCTCGCGCTGGAGCCGGGAAAGCGCGCGGCCCTGCTCGGCCATAACGGCGCGGGCAAGTCGACGATGATGAAGATCGTCCTCGGCCTCATTCCCTTCGACAGCGGCGAGGTTTCCGTTTGCGGCCTGCGTCCCGGCTCGCCCGCCGCGCGGGTAGAGGTTGCTTACCTGCCGGAAAACGTCGCCTTCCACCCGGCGCTGACGGGCGAAGAGCAACTTCGCTATTATCTGGCATTGCGCGGCGAGAGTCCGCGCCAGGCCATGGACCTTCTTGCGCGTGTCGGCCTTGCCCATGCCGCGCGGCGGCGGATCGGCACCTATTCCAAGGGCATGCGCCAGCGTGTGGGCCTTGCCCAGACGCTGATCGGCAGGCCGCGCCTCCTCGTGCTCGACGAGCCGACCTCCGGCCTCGACCCGGTCTCCCGGCGCGATTTCTACGATCTCCTCGACGGCCTCGCCGCCGAGGGAACGGCGATCCTCCTCTCCTCCCACGTGCTGACGGAAGTTGAGGCGCGCACCGACAGCATCCTCATCCTGTCCGGCGGGGTGCTGGTGGCCGAGGGCACGCTTGCCGACCTGCGCGCCCGCGCCGCGCTGCCGGTCTCCTTCTCCGTTCGCCCCGCGCCCGGCCATGCTCCGGCGCTGGCGGCGGCCTTTCCGGAAGCCGCCCGGGGTGAGGACGGCGTCCTGCGCCTTTCCTGCGCGCAGAAGGACAAGCTGCCGCTCCTTGCCCGTATCGCCTCCCACGGCGCGGCGGTCGCCGATATCGACGTGATCCCGCCGAGCCTCGAGGACATCTACAGCCATTTCAGCCGGAGGGACGGGCAATGATGAGCCGCATCCTCGCCACCGCGCTCTCGGAATTCCGTATCGCCTTCCGCAACCGCTGGGTCGCCATCGCTACCGGCATGATGGTGCTGTTCGCGCTGGTGCTTGCCGCCGCCGGTGCCGCCCCGACCGGCGATGTCGGCGTCGACCGGCTCTCGGTGACCGTCGCCTCGCTGACCTCGCTCGCCGTCTATCTCGTTCCGCTGCTCGCGCTGCTGATGAGCTTCGATGCGGTGGCGGGCGAGGTGGAGCGCGGCACGCTGCCGCTGCTGCTCACCTATCCCGTCTCGCGCCTCGAAATCCTCATCGGCAAGCTCGCCGCGCATCTCGCCATCCTCGGCCTTGCGGCCTGCCTCGGCTACGGCGCGGCGGCGCTGGTGGCGGTATGGGCCGATCCGGCCGCGATCAAGGGGCTCGGCGCGCTTTGGCGGCTGATCTGGTCCTCGGTGCTGCTGGGGGCGACCTTCCTCGGCGCGGGCTATGCGCTCTCGGCGCTCTCGCGCCGGCCCTCCGGCGCGGCGGGCCTTGCCATCGCCCTCTGGCTTGCCGCGGTGGTGCTCTACGATCTCGCTCTCCTTGCGCTTATCGTCAGCGACGGCGGCGGGGCCTTCACCACCGGGGCGCTGCCCGTCGCCTTGCTCGCCAACCCGGCCGATGCCTTCCGCGTCTTCAATCTCTCTGCTGCCGAGGCGGTCGCGGCCGCCGGCGGCATCGGCGGGGCGGCCGGGGCGATCCCGCTCTGGCAATCGGCCGCCTCGCTCTTCCTCTGGCCGCTCGCCGCCCTCGCGCTCGCCGTTGCCGCCTTCCGCAAGGTGACGCCATGAGAACCCGCCTTCGCCCCGTGCTGCTTCTTGCCGCCCTCGCGCTGCTGTCCGCCTGCAAGGAGGATGTGGAACAGAACATCGTGCCGCAGGAGATGACGCCGGAAACCCTCGGCCACTATTGCCAGATGAACCTCCTGGAACATCCCGGCCCCAAGGCGCAGGTCTTCCTCGAAGGCAATGCCGCGCCGCTGTTCTTCAGCCAGGTGCGCGACGCCATCGCCTATATGCGCGGGCCCGAGCAGGTCGCGCCGATCCTCGCCGTCTATGTCAACGACATGGGTGCGGCCGGGGCGACCTGGGACCAGCCCGGCAAGGGCAACTGGATCGCCGCGGACGCCGCCTTCTATGTCGTCGGCTCCGACAGGCGCGGCGGCATGGGCGCGCCGGAGACCGCGCCCTTCTCCAGACGGGAAAAGGCCGAGGTCTTCGCCCGTGCGGAGGGCGGCCGCGTGCTGGCGCTCGCCGAGATTACCGATGCCATGGTGCTGACGCCGGTGGAGACCGGCGCGGACGACCAGAAGGAGGGCGACGAGGACTACCTCGACCGCCTGCGCGCCCTGCCACAGAAAGACGGAGATTGATCCCATGATGCTGACCCGCCGCCGCCTGATCGCGATTTCCGCCGCTCTCGCCGTCCTGCCCGCCGCCGCCCGCGCCGGCACGGGGACCGCGCATCTGTGGACCGGGCAGGCGCTCGGCGCGCGCGCCTCGATCCGCATCGACCACCCGGACGGCGCGGCCATCGCCGCCCGCGTCATGGCCGAGATCGACCGGCTGGAAAACATCCTCAGCCTCTATCGCCCGAATAGCGCCCTTTCGCGGCTGAACGCCGAAGGGCATCTTGCCGAACCGCCCTTCGAGCTTCTCGAATGCCTGTCGCTGGCCGGCGCGGTGCATGCGGCAAGCGCCGGGCGGTTCGACCCGACCGTGCAGCCGTTCTGGGCGCTCTGGGCGGAAGCTGCGGTCCGCGGCGAGCGGCCGTCGGAAAAGGCCGTCAAGGCCGTGCTGAAAAAGACCGGCTGGCAGAAGGTGGCGCTCGACGCCGGTGTAATCACCCTCCGGCCCGGCATGGCGCTCACCCTCAACGGGATCGGCCAGGGCTACGTCGCCGACAGGGTCGCCACGCTGTTGGAGGCCGAGGGCCTCACCGACATCCTGATCGACACCGGCGAGTTCCGCGCCCTCGGTGGTGAGCCGCGGGGCGGCGACTGGCCGGTGCGGCTGGAGACGGGCGAGCGCGTGGCGCTGCGCCAGCGCGCGCTCGCCACTTCCGCCCCGCTCGGCACGACTTTCGACCAGGCCGGACATGACGGCCATATCATCGATCCCGCGACGGGAATGCCCGCGCCCGCGAAATGGCGGGCGATTTCCATTTCCGCCCCCTCGGCGGCAATCGCCGACGCCCTGGCGACGGCCGCCTGCCTCATGCCGGATACCGGCACGATCCTCGCCATGCTCGACCGCTTCGACGGCGCGCGCCTCGAAGCCGGAACGGCGGCCTGACCCGTTCCGGCACATCTTCTTGGTTAACGGTCCGTTGCGCCATCGCGTAGAATTTTAGTCAAGTTGCATTTCGAAATAAAGCGCACGTTCACCGTGTATTTTAGCGGGATATATAATTCGGTCGGGTAGTTTGCTCTCAACCTTGGAGAGCAGACCGATGGCAAAGAAACAGGCATTTTCGGCAGGACGGCATTACATCGCAGCGGTAAGCGGCATCGTGCTCGGCGGCTTTCTCTTCGCCGACAGCGTCGCCAATGGCGACATGAGCGCCGATGTCCCGCTCCCCGCGATCCCGGCAGGCGTCGAGATGAGCGCGAACCTTGGCGCGGCGAACGATCTCGACCTCGGCCTCGACATGACGACGACCAGCACCGTGACGACCGGCCTCTTCGGCTCCGTCGCCTTCCCCTTCAAGCCGGGGGCTCTCTCGCGCTGGAAGCAGATCGAACAGGCCGCCGCCGGCCTTTCGCAGGAAGACTGCGGCGAGCAGGTCACCTGCCGGATCCGCTCGAAGATGCTGCGCGAGACGATCGACGCTTCGGCGGACGAGCCGCTCCTGCGCAGGATCGAGGCGGTCAACGTCGCGGTGAACCGGATGGTCCGCTACGGCAAGGATATCGACGTGCACGGCAAGTTCGACTACTGGGCCATGCCGACGGAAATCCTCGCTTCCGGCCGCGGCGACTGCGAGGACTATGCGATCCTCAAGCTCGCCGCCCTGCGTCAGGCGGGCGTCGAGGCCGACGACATGACGCTGGTCGTGCTGCGGGAATCGCGGCGCAATTTCTACCACGCCGTCCTCACCGTCTCGGTCGATGGCCGCAACTACGTGCTCGACAACATGCGCGATGCGGTCCTGACCGACCGGCAACTGCCGGAATACCAGGCGCTCTATTCGCTCGGAACCGAGCGGGCCTGGGTGCACGGCTACAAGCGCGGCTCGGAATACGCCATGCAGAAGCGCCCCGCTTCGCTCGATGCGGTGCAGCCGGGCGAGGGCATCCCCGTCTCGTTCTGACGGGGCGTCGGCCCGCTCAGGGCAGGACGTAGCAGAGGATGACGGTCCGGTCCGAGGCCGGCGCCAGCAGGGCATTGAGCTGCCCGCGCATGCGCCGGCCGCCGAACCCGACCGTAAAGCCAACGCCCAGCGGCCGGTTGCCGCTCTCCTTCAGGATGGCGGCCAGAGCGCTCAGTTGCACGTCGAGCGCAAGACGGAGGTCGCGGTTGACCGGCTCCGTTTCCGCGGTCGGGAACCGGGCCTGGATATAGCCGAGGAAAGCCTGGTTGTAGGCGACGAGCTGCCTGTCCGGCCCGAGGGCGAATGCCGGGCCGGGCGAAGCCCGCACCAGGTTGGCGATGCCGGAGGGATCGGTGATCCTGCGCTCGGCGGCCAGTTTGTCGAGCGCCCAGCGCAGGCAATGGACACGCAGGAGCGATGTCGCGTTGGCCGATTGCGGCGCATCCGCGAGAAGGACGCCGACCAGCGCGCCGATCTTCTTCTGCCGGGCGTCGGCGATCTCCTTCAGCACCTGCCAGTAGACAGCTTCGAGGCGGATGCCGCGGCGAACGCCGTCAACCTCCACGACGCGGAAGACGAGATCCGTGTCCTGCGTCGGCGGGCGGCCTCCCGCCGTGTCGGAAGGACGCTCCATGGCTACCGTTCCCGCATGGCCTCGGTGCGCGCCTTGTTGATCGGCTTCAGGAGATATTGCAGGATCGTCTTGCGGCCGGTCATGATGTCGACCGAGGCCACCATGCCGGGAATGATGGCATGGGACTTGCCGTTGCGGAAGATCTCGGATTTGTCCGTCTTCACCTGCGCGAGATAATAGGTCTCGTTGGATTTCTCGTCGAACATGGAATCGGCGGAAACGTTGGACACCTCGCCCTGCAGGCCCCCGTAGATGGAGAAGTCGAAGGCGGTGACCTTCACCAGCGCCGGCTGCCCGACGCGGATGAAGGCGATGTCGTTGGGCGATATGCGCGCTTCCACGAGCAGCGTGTCGGAGGTCGGCACCACCTCGGCGACGACCGTGCCGGGCTGCACGTAGCCGCCGATCGTGGTGATCTCCAGCCGGTTGACGACGCCGTCCACCGGCGAGCGCAGGTCGGTGCGCTGCACCCGGTCGGACGCCCCGCGCACGGTTTCCGTGACGACGGAAAGGTCGGCGAGCGCCTTGGTCTTCTCCGCCAGCGCCTCCTGCTGAAAGGTGAGCATCAGTTCGTCGACCTGGAGAGAGGCTTCCTTGATGGCGGCGCGAAGGCGGTCGAGCGATTCCTGCAGCAGCTTGAGCTGGCCGGTGGCGTCGGTCAGCTCCTTCTGCACGCGCAGAAGATCGGTCTGCGGGGCGAGCTTGCGCTGGACGAGCGGCTCCAGAAGGCCGGCCTCCTTCTGCGAGAGGGCGACGTTCTCCTCAAGCCGGCGAATGCTCACCAGCGCCTCGTCGAGTTCCTTGCGCCGCTGCAGGTGGCGTTCCTGCAGCACCGAAAGCTTGTTCTGGAAGGCATCGCGCCGCGCCTTGAGAAGCTGGGCCTCGTTCTCGCAGATTTCCGGGCTCGTCTTGGCGACCTCCTGCGGGCAGGTCATCGGCGAGGTCATGTCGCCGGCCTGCTCCACTTCCAGGCGGGCGATCTGCACGCGCAGCGCCCGGGCGCGCGCCTCCAGCTCGCCGAGCGTGGAGGTCGTCGCGGTGTCGTCGAGCCGCACGAGAAGGTCGCCCTTCTTGACGATCTGGCCGAGCTTGACCGCGATTTCCTGCACCACGCTCGCCTCGCTCGCCTGGATGAGCTGGGTGCGGGAGACCGGCACGACCTTGCCCTGTCCGCGCGCGATCTCGTCCACCTCGGTGAATGCCGCCCAGACGACGAAGCTCACGATCAGCAGGGCGACCGAAACGAGGCTCATGCGAGCCCAGAGGGGAGGGGCGTCCGTCGTCATGCGGGGCGCCCCGCTTTCTTCTGCAGCTCCTCGATGACCGCGGCCTTGGGCCCGTCTGCGATGACGCGGCCGGCATCGAGGACGATCAGGCGGTCGACGAGTTCGAGCATGCTGTATCGGTGGGTGGAGATGACGATGGTCGTTTCCGGGCCGAAGGCGGTGGCGAGGTTGTTGATCAGCCGGCGCTCCGAGGCAAGGTCCATCGCGCCGGAAGGCTCGTCGAGGAAGATGATTTTCGGCCGGGCAAGAAGCAGCCGGGCGATGGCCACCGCCTGCCGCTGGCCGCCGGAAAGGTTGCCGCCGCGCTCGCCGACCGGCATGTCGTAGCCGCGGGGATGGCGCGAGACGAATTCGTCGACGCCCGTGCGGCGCGCCACCTCGATGATCTCCGCGTCGCTCGCCTCCGGATTGCCCATGAGGAGGTTTTCCTTCACGGAGCCGGAGAAGAGGTCGGCGGCCTGCGAGGCCACGGCGACCGCCGTGCGCACCACGGCGGGGTGATACTGGCGGATGTCGATGCCGTCGATCATCAGGCTGCCGGCGGTCGGCGGGTAGAGCGCGCCGAGAAGGCGCCCGATGGTCGTCTTGCCCGAACCGATGCGGCCGATGACCCCGACGCGCTCGCCCGGCTGGACGGAGAACGACAGCCCGCTCAGCACCTTCTGGTCCGACCCCGGATAGACGAAATCCACCTGGTGGAAGGCGAAGCCGCCGCGGTCGATATCGCGGTTGACGAAGCCGGTGGCGCTCGGCAGGTCCTCGGGCATCGACATGATGGAATTGAGGATGCGCAGCGACAGGAGCGCCTGGCGCAGGCGCGCGAGCGTCATGGCGATCTGCCCCATCGGCGCGACCGCGCGGCCGGACAGCATGACCGCCGCGATGATGGCGCCCGACGACATCTTGCCCTGCGAGAACGCATAGGCGCCGGCAAGGATGATGACGACGGAGACGAGCTGGGAAACGAACTGCGTCCAGTTGGCCGCCGAGGCGGAAAGCTGCTTGATCTCCTCCGAGGTGAGCGCCGCCTTCTTGGAGAGCTCGTGCCACTTGCGCAGGAGATGGCGCTCGGCC
Organism: Shinella sp. Sh6; assembly: GCF_055392685.1. NCBI lineage: Bacteria > Pseudomonadati > Pseudomonadota > Alphaproteobacteria > Hyphomicrobiales > Rhizobiaceae > Shinella > Shinella sp. Sh6. Next base: position 476,680 of record NZ_AP044005.1, read on the forward strand.
TTCAGCGACTTGACCGTCTCGATGGTCGAGATCGTCTCGACCAGCAGCGATTGCTTCATGGACGATTCGTTCGTCGCCGCCGCGACCCGCCGGCCGATCCGGTGCTGCGCGATGAGGCCGATCGTCAGCGCCAGAAGGAAGGCGCAGGTCGGAACGATGACGATCCAGCCCGCCACGAGGTAAATGACGATCAGGAAGACGAAGACGAAGACCGTGTCGATGAGCACGCTGATCGTGTTGGAGGTGAAGAACTCGCGGACGAACTCGTACTGCGTGATGCGGCTGGCATATTCGCCGGTCTGCATCGGCCGCGACGACATGCTCGCGTTGAGGACCTTTTCGAAGAGCAGGTAGGACAGCTTGAGGTCGGCGCGCCGGCCGGCATAATCGATCAGCGCGGCGCGCGCGGTCTTCAGCACGAGGTCGAAGACCACGGCGCCCGAGACGCCGAGCGCCAGCACCCAGAGCGTCGCCTTGGCGTCGTTCGGCAGGATGCGGTCGTAGACGTTCATGGTGAAGAGCGGCGAGGTCAGCGCCAGCAGGTTGATGAAGAGCGCCGCGACCGCGACCTGCGCATAGGAGCGCCAGAACGGCACGAGCGCGCTCACCAGCCAGTGCTGGCGGACGATGGCGCCGTCCATGCCCTCGACGGCGGATTTCATCGTATCCGCGCTGACGGCGCTGAAGGCGAGCACCATCCGGATATCGTCCCTGGCCGGCAGGCGGCCCTGCAACTGGCTGCGCATCGCCTCGATATAGGACGAGCCGCCGCCGTGAAGCTCAAGCAGCGTGACGGCGGAGCCGTCGTTGAGGAGGACGATGGCGGGAAGATCGAAATTGCCGGCGGCAAGGTCGCGCCAGCCGAAGCTGCGCACGTCGAGGCCGATCCTGTCGCTCAGGCGCTGCACGTCCTCGAAGGACGGGGACGCTTCGTCGAAGGGCACGCCGGAAAAGAGGACGACATCCGACCCGGGCCGGCCGAGAAAGACGGCGACCCGCTGGAAGGCTGTTCTGAAGGCTTCTCCACCGGCCGAGGCCGGCTGGCGGATGGATTGCGCGATGCCGGCCGCTTCGGGGACCGACGTCATGGGCATTGCCCGCAGCGAAGCGATGGCCCGGCGCTTTTCGCAAAAAGCGTCGATGCGCTCCGGCTCACGCCAATCGGGTCGCGGCAAGGCATGCGTGCTGCTTTCGGCTCGTCACTTCATGGTCGCCAGGAGGTCGAGAGGCAGGTCGTTGACCTGCCTCGACGGCATGCGGCGATAGGTTTCGGCCGGCGCGGTTTCCGGGACATGGAATTCCTCGCGCGCATAGGCCTCGGACTGCTTGGCCGCGGCAAGGTTCATGCTGGAAAGCAGCATGCCGCTGGCGGCAAGGATGCGGTATTCGGCAAAGCGCGCGGCATATTGCGCCGTCTTCGACAGCACGTTGACGGTATAGCGCGAGTTCTGCGCGCCGAGCACGTCGAGCAGCGAGCGCCGGCCGACGGAAAGCTGCTCGCGGTAGGATTCCACCAGGTTGCCGTTCGCCTGTGCCTGCTGCCTGAGCGTTGCGGCCAGTTCCGTCTGGCGGATGCGGCGATCCCAGGAGATGCGCACCGCTTCCTCCACTTCACGGAAGCTCTGGTGCAGCACGAGGCGCTGCTCGCTGGCGCGCCGGATCTGCTCCTGCTCGTTGGCGATGTCGATGCCGCCGCGATAGAGGTTCCACTTGGCCACGACACGGGCCTGCAGGCTCGACGTGCGACCGTCGGCGCCGTCGATGTCCATGCCGGTGCGCGCGCGCCCTTCCAGGTAGATCTCCGGGAAGAGGTTGGAGCGCGAGGCCTTCACCATCGCATCGGCCGCGTCGATATCGGCATTGGCGACCTTGATGCGCGGATTGTTGGCGCGCGCCATGCCGATCGCCTCGTCGAGCGATTTGGGCAGGAAGGAGGCCATGGACGGCGGCATGGAGGCATTGCTGAACGGCTTGCCGACGAGGCGCAGGAAGCGCGTCTTGGCCCCTTCCAGCTCCTCTTCGGCTTCCTTCGTGCGGGCCTTGGCGGCCAGAAGCCGCTCCTGTGCCTGCTGGCGGTCGGCGTCGGTCAGCGTGCCGCCGGAGATAAGCGCGCCGATGTCGCCGAGCATCTGCTGGTGGACGGCCATGTTGCGGCGCGATTCCTGGACGATCTCGCCCTGCAGCATGATTTCGAGATATTCGCGCACGACCTGGAGGCCGATGGTCTCGGAGCGCTCGAGCACGCGGAACGAGGCGCTGTCGACGCGGGCGGCCTGGCGCTCCAGCTCGGCCCGGCGTGCGCCGCCGTCGAAGAGCTTCTGCGTCACGGAAAGGCCGACATCGGCGGGATAGAGCGGGTCGTCGTCAAGCCCGCCAAGGCGCCGCGAGGCACTGTCGAGCCGTTCGATGCCGACCCCGCTTTCGAGGTCGATGCTGGGAAGGTAGAGGCCGCGTGCCTGGCGCAGCTCGAATTCGGTGGCCTCGCGGTTTTCGTTGGCCTGTCCGATCTCGGGATTGGACTCCAGCGTGACCGCCATCGCCTCTTTCAGCGTGAGGGCATTCGCGTTGACCGGCGAAAACGCCACCCCAACAAGCAGAGCTGCCGAAACGGCGCCCAGTAACGACTTATGCATGCCCCCAACCCCATTACATATGCCAGACGTGCAAAGCCGGCATCCAGATTCTCTTAACCTCATCTTAGGCATGCCCAAAGGCAAGCGGCAATCGGTCCCCGCACGAGCATCAGAACAATGCGATATTATCTACAACCTTGTGGCGATTCTGCCACATTTTCCCGCGTATTACCGCACGACGACGAGGCTTCCGACATCCACTTTATCGAACAGTTCGACCACATCGTCATTGGCCATCCGGATGCAACCCGAGGATACGGCCTTGCCGAGTGTCCACGGTTCGTTGGTTCCATGGATGCGGTAGAGGGTGTCGCCGAGGTAGATCGCCCGCGCCCCGAGGGGATTTTCCGGGCCGCCCTCCATCGATGCCGGCAATATCCGCCCCTTCGCCGCCTCCCGGCTCACCATCTCGGCCGGCGGCGTCCAGACGGGCCATTCCGCCTTGCGGCTGATCCTCTCGCGCCCTTTCCAGGCAAAGCCCTCGCGGCCGACGCCGATCACGTATTCGCGCGCGGTGCCGTTCCCGTTGACGTAGAAGAGACGCCGCTTCTGCGTATCGACGATAACGGTGCCGGCCTTGAATTCCCCGGCATAGGCGACGTTCCGCGCTGCGATCGGCGCGGCGTTCAGGCGCCCGGCGAGCCTGGCGTTGTCGATGCGCCGCACGACCCATTTGCCGGCCCTCGCGTCGAACTGGCGGACCGTCTGTTCCGCTGGGGCGGGAAAGGCGAGCAGCAGGGCCGGCAGGGCGGAAAGGATCGCAAGGCGACCGGGCGAAAGACGAGACCGAAACGCCGGCATGGAAGGGCTCTCCGTTGAACTGGCCCGATTTATATCGCTTATTGCTAGAATTCGACAGGTATCGGAAACCGCGGTTTTACCCCCCTGCCTTATAGCTCTCGCCAATACAGGGACATCGGAGAGAGACGGACGATGGGCATGCGAGATCTGCAGGAAACCTTTTCCCCGCGAGGAACCACGGCCACATGGCTGGCCGGCGGCGGCGCGGCCGCGCTCGGGCTGGGGCTTGCCGTCTCCGCCATCGCCAATGCGGTTTCGCCCACGGCATCCGTGACGGGCAGCACCATCCTTGCCGGCGTTGCGGCCCTCGTCGTCGCGCTGCCGCTCCTTTACGTCTGCAGCCGCATGGCGAGCCGGGTCGAGCTCCTGCGCCGGGAAGTCCAGCGCCTCGGCCAGCGCGACGGGCTGACGGCCTGCCTCAACGAGCCCACCTTCTCGGCGCTCGTCGATACCTATGCCGGCCGCCGCACCGTCGAGGACGGCGCCACCCGCGGCACCATCCTCCTCATCCATCTCGACGATATCCCGGTGGTCAACGGCCGCTTCGGCTATAGCTGGGGCAACGAGGCGCTTGCCCGGGTCGCCGCCGCGATCCGCGGCACCGTCCGCCAGGGCGATATCGTCGGCCGCATCTCCGGCAACCAGTTCGGCGTCTTCCTGCCGGGCGCGGGAGAGGCGGATGCCAGGGGCGTCGCCAACCGCATCCACGACAATGTCACCGGCCTCGATTTCTTCCCGGCCGGCGTGCGCTATCCCCTGTCGATCCGGGCCGGCGCGGTGATCCTCGCCGACCAGGCGAAGTTCGACGATCTCCTGAAGACGGCCGCCGACACGCTGGAAACGACCCGCGGCGAGGACTGGATCCGCTACGCCTCGATGGGCGGCTGGCCGCAGGAAGGCGCGGCGAAGCTCCAGTAGCCCGCCTCAACTCCCGACATTGGACCATATGCGGCCGGGCTGGATATCCGCCCCGGCCGCAGCGCCGTCAGGCGGATCGCTGGAACGTGTCGCCGCCGGCGGCCTTGGCGGCGTAGAGCGCGAGGTCCGCCCGCATGAAGAGGGCGTCCGGCGTCTCCTCTCCGGCAAAGGCGATGCCGAGGGAGGCGCTGATGGTGAAGACGCGCCCCGAGCAGGTCATCGGCGCCCTTGCCGCCTCGACCACGCGCTGCGCGCTGCGCTCGACCGTCCGCAGGTCCGCGGAGGGGCCGAAGAGCACCGCGAACTCGTCGCCGCCGATCCGGGCGATCAGGTCGGCCGAGGCGCAGGTCGCCGAAAGCCGGCGGGTGAACTCGATCAGGCATTCGTCGCCGAAGGCGTGGCCGAGCGTATCGTTGATCTCCTTGAACCCGTCGAGGTCGATGAGCATCAGCGCGCCGCCCGTCTCGCAGAGGTCGGCGAGCCGCACCTGGAACTGCGTGCGGTTGGCAAGGCCTGTCATCACGTCGTGTTCGGCAAGCTGGCGCATGTGCTCGAACACCGTCCGTTCCTCGGTGATGTCCTGCTTGACGCCGAAAAGGCGGACCGGCTCGCCGTTCCGCCGCTCGACGGTGGCGGATATCCGGATCCAGCGCGTGCCGAATTCGGCGCTGCGGATCTCGGCATCGAGCCGGAAGCCGGCCCCGGCCGCGATGGCGCCGCCCCGCACCTTCTGCAGGCGGGCGAGCGATTCCTCCGAATAGCTTTTCAGGATGTCGCTGCGCACGAGGCCGTGGCTGTGCCGGACGCCGAAGATGTCGTAGGTCCCGCCGCTCCAGGTAAGCCGCTCGCCGGGCAGCTCGCATTGCCACATGCCCATGCGGGCGGCCGCGGAGGCGCGCTCGAAGATGTCGACGCCGGCAAGCGCCGCCTCGGCCCGGCGCAGGAGTGCTGCCTGATGCTCGACCTGCCGCTGCAATTGGCCGATGGCCTTCGTGTCGGACGGGCCCGTGAGGGCGGCGCGCAGGCGGCCCAACAGGGAATAGAGCGTGGATTGCGGCGCCGAAGCCAGATCGCAAACGGGCTGGAGAACGTCCCGTTCCGCGTCTTCTGCTGGGTTTCCCATATTCGCCACCGACGTGCTGAGGCTTCCTTTTGTCAATTCCTATCGTGAAATCGTTAACCGCCGGTGAGAAGCGGCCGGCCTCCGCCTAGAGAAAGAGGTGGACGATGAGGGAGGTGAGGACGGCGTTGAGCCCCATCGCGATGCCGGAGAAGAGACCCGCCACCGGATCGACGGAATAGGCGCGCGCGGTGCCGATGCCGTGCGAGGCAAGGCCGGCGGCAAAGCCGCGGGCGCTGTAGTCCCTGATGCGCATGGCGTTCATCATCGGCGTGACGACGATGGCCCCGCAGATGCCGGTGAGGACGACGACCGCCGCCGTCAGCGCCGGATCGCCGTCAAGGCCCGAGGAGATGGCCATGGCGACGGCCGCCGTGGTGGATTTCGGCGCGAGCGAGGCGACGACCGAGGGCGAGAAGCCGAAGAGGTGGCTGAGGAAGACGGTGGAGCCGACGGCCGCAAGGCTGCCGGCGATGAGCGCGGCGAGCATCGGCAGAAGGTTGGTCTTCACCAGCGCGAGCTTTTCGTAAAGCGGAATGCCGAGCGCGACGGTCGCCGGCCCCAGCAGGAAATGGATGAACTGCGCGCCCTCGAAATAGGTGCCGTACTGGACGCCGGAAAGAAGAAGCACCGCGGCGATGGCGGCGATCGACAGCATGATCGGGTTGAGCAGCGGATTGCCGGGGCTGAGCGCGGCGATGCGCGTGGCGGCGAGCCACACGACCAGCGTGCCGGCGAGCCAGAGGAGGGGCGAGGTGGCGAGATAGACCCAGAGACCGCTATTCATCGGCAGAACCTCCGGTCAGCCGCTTGACGAGGAGGAAGGCCCAGACCGTCACCGCCAGCGTGATCACCGTCGACAGGACGATGATCGCAAGAAGCGCCAGGCCCCGGTCGCGGATGAGGTCGAAGTGCTGGATGATGCCGACGCCGGCCGGCACGAAGAGGATGCCGAGATTGGCCAGGATCGCCCGCGAGGTTTCGAGGGTCTGCCGGTGGGCGGGCTGCAGCGACGCCACGCCGCCGGTCGCCACGAGCGCCACGGCCACCATCGCCATGCCGATGACCGGCCCGGGCACGAAGCCGCCGAGGAAATAGGCGGCGGTTTCGCCGATCAACTGAAAGACGAGAAGGATGGTGATTCCAACGAGCATCCGCACCTCCGTGGCTGGGCCGCTCACTATGCCTTTTTTCACGGAAAGCGGGAGAGGGAACATGAGCCTGTGGAAAGGCCCCGGCTGCGATGCATCCGGGGCCTCGGTTGTCGGCGGTTGCCCTGCGGCCGGTCAGGCCGGCAGGGGCTTGCCCATCTTGGCGGTGCGCAGGCCGTAATAGATCACGCCTGCGATGGCGACGCCGAAGAACCAGCCGTAGACGCCCCACCACGACGGCATGATGGACGTCAGGCCCGGCAGGATCGAGGAGAAGACGATGCCGATGCCGGCGGCGATCAGCGCGTTGACGTGCCAGCCGTTCTCGAAGCGGAACTCACCGTCTTCCCGGTAGAGCGCCTCGACGTTCACCCGGCCTTTGCGGATGAGGTAGTAGTCGACCATCATCACGCCGAAGATCGGGCCCATCGTGTTGCCGACCATGTTGACGAAGTGCGCCGCGCCGCCTTCCCACGGGGCGAAGGGGTAGAGCACGAGCGCGATCAGCGCCGCGATGTAGCCGCCCTTCTTGAAGTCGATGTGCTTGGGGAAGACGTTGGCGAAGTCGAAGGCCGGCGAGACGAAGTTGGCGACGACGTTGATGCCGAGCGTTGCCACCGCGAAGGTCACCGCGGCAAGCAGCGCCAGGAAGACGCTGTCGAACTTGGCCGAGATCTGGTCGGGGTAGAGCAGCACTTCGCCGTAGACGTTGTAGGCGGCGATGGTGGTGACGCCGGCGACCAGCGAGAACAGCACGAGGTTGACCGGCAGGCCCCACAGGTTGCCGACCGTCAGCGACCGTTCGCTCGGGCAATAGCGCGAGAAGTCGCAGAAGTTGAGGTAGAGCGCCGAGAAATAGGTGACCCAGATCGCGGCGACCGCCGTGAGCGCGGCGAACGATCCCGGCGTGCCCGGCACGCCCGCGTCCTTGGTCTTGTCGAGCAGCACGTCCATCGGAATCGTGTGGCTGAAGGAGAAGCCGCCGGACTTGACGACGAGATAGACGGCGAGAAGCAGCATCATGATCCAGACGGCCGGCCCCGCCCAGTCCTGGAACTTGCGCACCGTCTCCATGCCGTTCTGGATGATCAGGAGCTGCAGGGCCCATACGATGATGTAGCAGATGAGCTCCAGCGTCGAATGGCCGAGCATGTGGCTCGACTGGTGGAACTGCAGGATGCTTTCGTTGCGGATGAGCAGCGCGACGATGGCGCCCGAGGCGGCCGCCGTCTGCGCGCCGTACCAGAAGCAGGCGACGATGGCGCGCACCAGCGCCGGGAAGTTCGCGCCCCAGATGCCGAAGGAGGCGCGGGCGAGGACCGGGAAGGGCACGCCCGTGCGCACGCCGGCAAGGCCGACCATGTGCATCAGGGCGAAGATGATCAGCGAGCCGATGCCGATGGCCACGATGAAGTTCAGGAAGCTCCCGCAGAACAGGAACAGGCTGGCGGCGAGGTAGTAGCCCCACAGGCTGTGCACGTCCGACGTCCAGACGTTGAAGATCGAGAAGGCCCCCCAGTTGCGCACTTTCGCGGGCGCGAGGTCCTCGTTGTACAGTTGTGGCGATGCATCGAGTGGTAGCGTCATCCTTGTCCCCTCCCTGACGTGTTGAACACTATGGCGCGGAAGGTGAGCCCGCGGCCGTGAGGTGTCAATCTCGCCCGCGCTTCCCGCCGCGCGCCGCGCGTTGAGAAGCGGGCCGGATTTTTGCCTTTTTGCAGATTGAATGGCGAACGAAAACATATGGTTGCAATGGACGCCCCCTTGCCCGCCATGGGGAGGCTTTCGTTGAAAGCGAACAAGACTTTCAATTTTAGGAGTAAGATCTTTCGTGGAAAACCGGGGTAATTGCCTCCGGCCGCCGCCTTTCCGCGGGTTTCGGCACCGCGAGACGGCGGCCGTCTACACGAAGAAGTGTAGGTATCCGCGTTGCCGGGCGTGCGGGACTTGATAGAAGCCGGCCGTCATGACCCGATAGGAGACTTCCGTGAAATTGTACTATAAGCCCGGCGCCTGCTCGCTCGCGCCGCATATCGTCCTGAGCGAATCCGGTCTTGCCTATGATCTGGAAGCCGTCGACCTGAAGACGAAGAAGACGGAGCACCAGGCCGATTACCTCGCGATCAATCCGCGCGGTGCGGTTCCCGCGCTCGAGGTCGAGCCGGGCGTCGTCGTCACCCAGAACGCGGCGATCCTGCAATATATCGGCGACCATTCCGACATCGCGGCCTTCAAGCCGGCCTATGGTTCGCTGGAGCGGGCGCGCCTTCAGGAAGCGCTCGGCTTCTGCTCGGACCTCCATGCCGCCTTCAGCGGCCTCTTCGCGCCCAACCTCGGCGAAGAGACGAAGGCCGGCGTTCTCGCCAACATCAACCGCCGCATGGGGCAGCTCGAAGCCATGCTGCCGGAAGGGCAGCCCTATTGGCTCGGCGCGGAATTCACGCAGCCCGACGCCTATGCCTCGGTCGTCATCGGCTGGGGTGTCAGCCTCAAGATCGACCTGTCCGCCTATCCGAAGGCGCTGAAGCTGCGCGAGCGCGTCGTGGCGCGGCCGAAGGTGCAGGCCGCGTTCAGGGAAGAGAACCTTCTCTGAAAGAAGGAACGACGGGGCCGGGGACCGCAAGTCTCCGGCCTTTTTGTTTGCGCGGGGAGACAGCGCGGCACAGCAAAATGATTTGAATTGCAATTCAAATCATTTTGCTGTTTAACCGCCTCATGAACACGAAACCATCATCGCCCCGCGCCCGCTTCGGCATCCGTTTCTCCCTGCTCGCCCGCCGCTGGCGGCGTGCGCTCGACGAGCGCCTTGCCGAGGCCGGCCTGTCGGATGCCACCTGGGCGCCGCTGATCCATCTTCAGGAAACCGGCGGCGGCGTGACGCAGAAGGAGCTTGCCGCGCTGGTCGGCATCGACGGCTCCAGCCTCGTGCGCCTGCTCGATATCCTCTGCCGGCAGGGGCTGGCGGAGCGGCGCGTCGACGAGAACGACAGCCGTGCCCGGCTGATCTTCCTCACCGAAGACGGCGAGAAGCGGGTCGCCGCGATCCGCCGGGAGCTGGCCAGGGGCGAGGAGGAGATGCTGGCCGATATTTCGGACGCCGACATCGCGGCCATGCTGCAGCATTTCAAGAGGATCGAGGAGCGCCTTGCCGCCATGCAGGTGCGCCGCCGCAAGGAGGCGTCGAAATGAGCGCGCAGGGCCCATCGAGCGCGGCATTTCCCGCCCGGCGGATCGACGCCGCGCGCCACCTGCTGCAGCCGCGGCAGTTCCGCGAAAGCATGGCGCTCTCGGCCCAGCAGGCCTGGCGCAATTCGGCGCTTGCCGGGCTGCAGGCAGCCGTCACGGCCCTGGTCGCGCTGCCGCTCGTCCATCTCTCCCCCTGGCCGCATCTCATCGGCTTCGCCTCGCTGGGCGCGCTCGTCGCCCTGTTCGGCCGCTTCGCGCCGCGCGGCGGGCGGGGCCGCGTCGTGCTGCAATGCGCCTTCTGGCAGGTTGCCGCCGTGCTGGTCATGTCGCTGGCGGCGTGGTCGGGACTGCCGGTCGTAGGCCAGCTTCTCCTGCTGGCATTTCTGTCCGGCCTGTTCTTCTTCGTCGTCGCCACGGGCCGGTTCGGCCCGCCGGGCGCTCTCATCTTCGTCTTCGCGGCCGGCGCGTCCATGGGGCATGCGGTCCCGGGAGCGGAGGTCGCCGAACGCGCCCTCGCCACCGCCGCCGTCGCGGCATTGGCCTGGCTCATCTGCAGCGCCACGGAAATCCTCCGCCGCAAGGCCGGCGGGGAGGGCGTGCCTGCGCCCGAACCGCTGCGGCCGGCAAGCCACAGGGCGATTGCCGCCCTGCGCATCGCGCTCGGCTCCATGGTCGCGGCCCTTGCCGCCCATGCCCTCGGCGCGGCCCATCCCGCCTGGGCGGTTCTCGGGGCGATGGCCGTCATGCAGGGCCCGCACCTGCACATCAGCATGAACCGGGCCCTCCAGCGCACGCTCGGGACCGCGATCGGCGCCGTCGTCGTCTGGCTGATCCTGCAGCAGGCGCCCTCGCTCTTTACGGTGATCGCGCTGCTCGCCGGCCTGCAATTCGCCACCGAGATGATCATCGGCGCCAACTATGCGCTGGGGCAGATCCTCGTGACGCCGATGGCGCTGCTCATGAGCTACCTTGCCGCGCCACACGCCGCCGGGCTGGCGATGGTGCCGGAACGCGTGCTCGACACGCTCCTCGGCGCGGCCATCGGCATTGCGCTTGCCGTCGTCTGCTCGAGCCTCGACGACCGCCGCCATCTTGCCGGCCACCAGATGCGCCGCGCCGCCGGCACGGGCTGAGCCGCCGTTATCCTCCCAGTAACCGATGAACGAAACCGGGCCGGCGCATATTGCGCGGCCCGGTTTTGTGTGCTAAACAACCATATTATTAGGGCGCTAATGATAATCGCATCTATGAGTTCCACACAGTCTCTCTCCCTCCTCGCCGATATCGGCCGCCTGGTACGCAAGCGCTTCGAGCAACGGGCCCAGAGCCTCGGCCTGACGCGCGTGCAATGGCGCACGCTCGCCTACCTGTCGAAGAACGAGGGCATTCATCAGGGCGGACTGGCGGAGCTCCTGGAAATCGAGCCGATCACGCTGGTGCGCGTTCTCGACAAGCTCGGCGAGCGCGGCTTCGTCGAGCGCCGGCGCCATCCGACCGACCGGCGCATCTGGCTTCTCTACCTGCGCGAAGAGGTGCGCCCGCTCCTCGACGAGATTCACGCCCTGGCCGATGCGACGCGCGCCGAGGCGTTGAAGGACATTGCGGACGAACGGCTGGAGGAAACCTTCACCGTCCTTTCCGAGATCAAGAACAACCTCGTGCTGGCGTGCGAGGCCCCCATTGCCGAACAAGAGCGAAAGCATGACTGACAAACCCAATTTCCGTGTCATTTCCGATGATGAGAACGCTGCCGACGAGAGCGAAGCCCTCGATTTGCAGGAGACCGTTGCCGAGGCCCCGTCCCCGGTTTCCGCCGCCGCTGCCGCCGAAGCGACACCCGTTGCCGTCCGGCCGCGCCGCCGGCGCCCGCTTGCGCGCCCGGTGCTCTTTGCCCTCCTGCCCGTCGCCCTCGTCGTCGGCGGCTACTATTACGTCACCGGCGGGCAGGTCATGTCGACCGACAACGCCTATATCCAGGCGGACATGGTGGGCATCGCCACGGACGTCTCCGGCATCGTCGAGCGCATCGACGTGCACGAGAACGAGACGATCAAGGCCGGGCAGGAGCTCTTCAGCCTGCGGCCCGATGCGTTCCGGATCAAGCTCGACGGCGCCAAGGCCCAGCTCGGCATCCAGCGCAACCAGATCGAGAACCTGAAGGCGAGCTACCGCCAGTCGCTGGCCGAGATCACCCAGGCCGAGGCGGACCTGCCCTATTACCAGGCGCAGTTCGACCGCCAGCAGAACCTCGTGACGAACGGCGGGGCGGCCCGCTCGGCCTATGACGAGGCCAAGCACAACCTTGATGCCGCACGGCAGAAGGTGGCGGTCAGCAAGGCGGAAGCGGCGGCGACCCTCGCCCAGCTCGGCGGCGACGCCGACCAGCCGGTCGAGCAGAACCCGCTCTATCTCCAGGCGAAATCCGATGTCGACAATGCCGAGCGCGAGCTCGACCACACCGTCGTGCGCGCGCCCTTCGACGGCGTCGTGACCAATGTCAGCGCCCTGCAGGTCGGCTCCTACCTCCAGGCCTCGCAGCAGGCCTTCTCGCTGGTCTCGACCCATCACCTGTGGATCGCCGCGAGCCCCAAGGAGACCGAGCTGACCTACGTCAAGCCCGGCCAGGAGGCGACCATCTCCGTCGATGCCTATCCGGGTGTCACCTGGAAGGGCAAGGTCGAGAGCATCAGCCCTGCCTCCGGCTCGTCCTTCTCGCTGCTGCCGGCGCAGAACACCACCGGCAACTGGGTCAAGGTCGTCCAGCGCATTCCCATGCGCGTCAGCATCGAGGAGAGCGCGGACAAGCCGCCGCTGCGCGTCGGCATGAGCACCGTCGTCGATGTCGAGACCGGCCACGCCCGCGGCCTGCCGGATTCCCTCCAGTCCCTCCTGGACCGTTTCACCGGCAAGACCCATGGCTAGTTCCGCCGCTTCCCCGGCGGTGACGGTCGCCAATCGCGGCGCCATCACCGCCTGCGTCATCCTTGCCGTCATCATGCAGGCGCTGGACACGACCATCGCCAATGTCGCGCTGCCCTATATCCAGGGCAGCGTTTCCGCCTCGGCGGACCAGATCAACTGGGTCCTGACCTCCTATATCGTGGCGGCCGCGATCATGACGCCGCCGTCGGGCTTCCTTGCGGCGAAGTTCGGCCGCAAGCGCGTGCTGCTGGCGGCGATCGCCGGCTTCGTCGGCGCGTCGGTCCTCTGCGGGCTTGCGCAGTCGCTGAACCAGATCGTCGCCTTCCGCCTCTTGCAGGGCCTGTTCGGCGCCTCGCTCGTGCCGCTGTCGCAGAGCATTCTCCTCGACATCTACACCGTCGAGGAGCGCGGCTCGGCCATGGCGCTGTTCGGCGTCTCGGTCATGGTCGGCCCGGTCCTCGGGCCGGTGCTCGGCGGCTGGCTGACGGACAACATAAGCTGGCGCTGGGTCTTCTACATCAACGTGCCGATCGGCGCGCTCGCCTTCATGGGCATCGTCGTCTTCGTCGGCGAGACCAAGCGGGATGCGCTGGCCAAGCTCGACTGGTTCGGCTTCGCCCTGATGAGCCTGTTCATCGCCGCGCTCCAGCTCTTTCTCGACCGCGGCGAGCAGCTCGACTGGTTCTCCTCCGGGGAGATCATGATCGAGGCGATCGTCTGCGCCGCGGCCTTCTATCTCCTGCTGGTGCACACGCTGACGAGCGAGAAGTCCTTCGTCAATCCAAGGCTCTTCCTCGACCAGAACTTCACGATCAGCATGATCTTCATCTTCGTGATCGGCATCACCTACCTTGCCTCGCTGGCGCTGATGACGCCCTATCTGCAGACGCTGATGGGCTATCCGGTGATAACGGCGGGCATCGTCATGGGGCCGCGCGGCCTCGGCACGATGCTGTGCATGTTCATCGTCGGGCGGCTGATCGGCAAGGTGGATTCCCGCTGGCTGCTGGCGCTCGGCCTCGGGCTCACCGCCTGGGCGATGTACGACATGACGAGTTGGACGCCGGACATCTCGCAATGGACGATCGTCTCGGTCGGCTTCATCCAGGGCGCCGGGCTCGGCTTCCTCTTCGTGCCGCTGACGACGATGGCCTTCTCGACCCTTCCCGCCCACATGCGCGGGGACGGCACCGGCCTCTACAACCTCTCGCGCAACATCGGCTCGTCCGTCGGCATCTCCGTGGTGACGGCGCTGATCGTCGAGAACACGCAGAGCAACCACGAGTCCATCGCCGCCTATGTGACGCCGTTCAACCGCGCCTTCGACGCGGTGGCGGCGCAGGGCCTCAGCCCGCTGACGGCGGCCGGGCGCGCCGCGCTCAACGACGTCATCACGCTGCAATCGACGATCATCGCCTATATGGACGATTTCAAGCTGCTGATGCTGATGTCGCTTGCCGTCATGCCGCTCGTCCTTCTCTTGAAGAAACCGCAGGCGGCGCCGGCGATGGACCACAGTGCCGTGATGGAGTGACGCCGCGTCACTCCATGATCGGCGGGATCTCGGTCTCGCGGCCGCGCAGCGGCTTTTCCGGCATGAGCTGGAAGAGCACGAGCGCCACCGCCGTCGAGGCGGCGCAGGCGATGAAGATATAGGTGAAGGCCGTTGCCGAGGCGGCGCTGGCCCCGATGGCCGCCGCCGTCAGGTGCTCGCCGCCGAGCGGCAGGCCGTTGCCGAGCGCGATGGCGCCGAGCAGCGCCACGCTGAGGGCGCCGCCGAGCGAGCGCAGGAAGGTGAGGGCCCCGGTGGCGACGCCGAGATGGGCCTGGTCCACCGCGTTCTGCACCGAGACGGTGGCGACCGGGAACGTCATGCCCGAGCCGAAGCCGGTGCCGAAGATCAGGAGCTCCAGCGAGAACAGCGACGTCCGCCCCGAAAGGAAGGCCAGCGCGATCAGGCAAAGCACGCTGAAGAGGCCGCCGGCGACGGCGAGCCGCTTATAGTGGGTGACATGCGGGATCGTCCGCCCGCTGGTCGTGGCGCCGAACACGGTGCCGAGCAGCAGGCCGAGCATGACGAAGCCGGAACTGCCGGCCGTAAGCCCGTGGAACGCTTGCCCGTAGACCGGGATATAGACCGAGAGGCCGATACCGGCCGTCTGCCCCATGAACATGGCGAGCGTGCCGTAGCGCACGATGGGATTGCCGAGCACTTCCAGCGAGATCAGCGGCTCGTCGGCGTGGCGCAGGCGGAAGGCGAAGAGAAGCCAGAAGATGGCCGAGCAGCCGAGCAGGCCGAGAATGGCGGGCGACAGCCAGTCGTAGCGGCTGCCGCCCCAGTTGAGGGCGAGCAGCAGGAGCGCGGTGGCGGTCACCAGCAGGGCCGCGCCCGCGCCGTCGATGCTGTGCGAGCGCGCGACGGCCGGCAGCTTCTTCAGCGGGTTGTTGATGATCGCCAGCGCCGCAAGCCCCAGCGGAATGTTGATCCAGAAGATCAGCGACCAGTGGAGATGCTCGGCGAAGGTGCCGCCCAGCAGCGGCCCGGCGACGCTCGCCACGGCCCAGGTGCCGGAGATCCAAGCGGCATAGCGCGCCCGCTCGCGCGGCGGCACGAGGTCGCCGATCACCGTCTGCGACAGCGCGAACAGCCCGCCGCCGCCAAGACCCTGCACCGCGCGGCCGATGATGAGCGTCAGCATGTTGGGCGCGAGCGCGCTCACCAGCGAGCCGGCGAGGAAGATGATGATGGCCGCGAAGATGGTCGAGCGGCGCCCGTAGACGTCGGATATCTTGCCGTAGAGCGGCGCCATGGCCGTCGCGGTCAGGAGATAGCCCGTCACGACCCAGGGCAGGTAGTCGGCATGGCCGAGCGCCTTGCCGATGGTCGGCATGGCGGGCGCCACGATGGTCTGGTCGAGCGCGGCCAGCAGCATGGACAGGAGAACGCCGCCTATGATGACGTTCTTCTCCGGGTCCGACAGGGCGAAGGCCGTCGCCGCGGGTCCGTTCACACGGGGTGTCTCATCCATTCGCTTGGGTCCGATTGCAGGTGTTGCGCATTGCGCACAGGAGGTGAGATGGGCAGGTATCAAGATAATCAACCCGCGTCACGCCTCTTTTCTGCCCGCCAGGCGGGCTTGCGCCCCCGTAACGGGGAATTGTCCGTTTACAGGGCTTTCCAATACGGATATCGTTTATCCTTATTGGATGGGCAAGGTTGAATGATCCTCAAGAGCCAAGTCGAATGGGCGCTGCACTGTTGCGCCATTCTCGCCGGACTTCCGGACGGCCGCTACCTTTCCACCAAGGCGCTTGCCGAGTTCCACGGGCTGCCGAAGGAATACCTCTCCAAGGCGCTGCAGAGCCTTTCGCAGGCGCGGCTGGTGGATTCGACGCTGGGGCCGAGCGGCGGCTACCGGCTGTCGCGCCCGCCGGCCGAGATCACCTTCCTCGACGTGGTCGAGGCGGTGGAGGGCAAGGAGCGCACCTTCGTCTGCAACAACATCCGCGCCAACAATCCGTGCCGGCCGGAAGGCTATTGCGATGCGGGTCCCTGCGCCATCGCCCGCATCATGTGGGATGCGGACGAAGCATGGCGGGCGAGCCTGCGCGCCGTCACGCTCGCCATGCTCGTGCAAAGCCTGGAGAAGGACGTTCCGCCGGCGCTCTGGCGGGAGAGCTTCGAATGGGTGATGAAGCGGGTCGGCTGAGCCGCCGACCCGGGCTGCCCGCTATTTTCGGGCGGCGGCGGGTCTCAGTTGAGGCCGGCCTTGTCGAGGCCGTAGAGCTTATCGGCCGAGCCCGGCACCGACTTGAAGGCGATGGCGAGGCGGTTCCAGGCATTGATGGTCATGATCGAGAAGGTGAGGTCGGAAACCTCCTTCTCGGAGAGCTGGCCGCGCACGCGCTCGTAGAGTTCGTCCGCAATGCCGCCCTCCGGCAGCCGGGTCACCGCCTCGGTCCAGGCAAGGCACGCGCGCTCGCGGGGATCGAAGAGGTTGGATTCGCGCCAGATGGCGACGTGGTAGAGGCGCAGCTCGCTCTCGCCGTGGATCTTGGCTTCCTTGACATGCATGTCGAGGCAGAAGGCGCAGCCGTTGAGCTGCGAGGCGCGGATGTTCACGAGATCGCGGATACCCTGCTCGATGACGCTGTCCTTCAGCGCCATGCTGAGCTCGGAGATCTTCTTGAAGAATTCCGGCGATTGCTGCGGGTAGTTCAGGCGTTGGGTCATGTCCGTCTCCTTTATTAAGGATATAGTTTATCCTTATGGATATTTAATATCCTTAATTGCGGGATTGTAAAGCCGAAATGCCCGGGCTTGGCGCATAAGGTCTCCCCGGCGACGGTTTTCCATGCGCGAAACCGGGGGCAGGGGTACCTCGTGGACGATCCTTGCCGCTTGGAACTTGTCCTTTTGCGCGTCGTTGGCGTATGAGCGGCAAGGGGAATATCGGGGTGGAATCGGCATCGCCCCGCAGACGAGGAGCGGAGAGCAATCAAGAAGGCGAAGGCGCACAAGGCCGAAAAACCGAAGACGATCCTGCAGAAGCTGGCCGCGACCCCCGAAAAGCTGTTTTCGGGGGCTTTCCGCCAGCAATATGCCGCCTTGTGCTTTCGCCCCGCAGAAGACGGGCCGGGCATCGAGATCCTCGTGGTCACCTCGCGCGACAGCGGGCGCTGGATCATCCCCAAGGGCTGGCCGATGAAGGGCAAGGAGCCTTACGAGGCGGCCGCCATCGAGGCCCGGCAGGAGGCCGGCGTCAGCGGAAAGGTCCGCAAGAAACCCGTCGGAAGCTACACCTACCTGAAGCTGATGGACGACGGCGAGGTCGTGCCCTGCGTCGTCGACGTCTTCCAGGTCGAGGCGACGCGGCTTGCCGGGAAGTTCAAGGAGAAGGGCGAGCGCGTCCTCGCCTGGGTCACCCCGGACGAAGCGGCGCGCCGCGTCCGTGAGGTCGAGCTGAAATCGCTGCTCGTCGAGTTCCGGCCGCGGTGAGGCGCCGCCTTACTCGATCACGGTCACCTTCGAGCCGTTGAGGAATTTCGCGGGCTCGTATCCGCGGGCGATCGCCATCGGCACCATGAGAAGCTGGATCGGAAGGATCTCCAGCACCGGCAGCAGCCCCTCGGCAACAGCCGGCAGGGTAAGGAGCATGCCGGCATCCGTCGCGCCGTCCGCGGCCCCTTCGGGCGCGATCGTCAGGCTGGCGCCGCCGAAGCGGTGGATGTCCGCGACGGTCCGCATGTTGAGGTCGCGCGTTGCCGCCTCGCCGCCCATGAAGAAGACGCTGCGGAAGCCTTCGCGCACCAGTTCCAGCGGCCCGTGGCGGAACTGCCCGCCGGAAAGCGCCTGCGCCGGGGCCTTGGCCGCCTCGGCGGTGACGAGCGCCGCCATCATCGCGCTGCCGTAGCTGCCGCCGCGGCCGATGAAGGTGAGCGGCCGGTCATGGCCGAGGAAGGCCAGCATGGCATCGAGCCGGGCCGGCAGGTCGGCAAGGACGTTTCCGGCGGCATCGGCCAGCGCCTCGATCTCGCCGGCAAGCGCCTCGCTATCGCGGCCGAGAAGCAATTGCTCGAAGAGATAGAGGGCCGCAAGGCCCGCCGTATAGGTCTTGGTCGAGACGGTCTGTTCCGGCCCGGCCTCCGTGGCGAGCGCCAGCGAAGCCCAGCGCGACAGCGTGTTGTCGGGCGTGTTGGTGACGGCGACGCGCGCGGCCGCCCCGCCCTCGATTTCCGTCATGCGGCGCAGCTCCACGCTTTCCCCGGACTGGGAGACGGCGATGATGAGCGTTCCCTTCCGCAGCACGCCGGGGGCCTGCTGGATGAGCTCGGACGTATCCCAGAGCGAGACGGGGACGGACAGTCCCTCGCTCAGCCGCAGCCAGGTCCCGTAGGCGCTGAACAGCGAGCCGCCCATGCCGGTGATGAGGACATGGCCGATCTCGCCGCGGCCGATGGCGCCGCGGATCGCCTGCACCTCGGCGGCAAGGCGCGGCGTCAGGAGGCCGGCGAGCTTGCGGATGGCCGCCGGCTGTTCGGCGATTTCGGCGAGATAGGACTGGGACATCGGTTTCCTCGTTCGTCGGGCAGGGCGTGGCCCCGCCGATCATAGGCATTTCCGCCGCAAGTCATAGCTCGCCGGAAATTTCCCGGCGGTTGCGGTCGAGCTCTTCGCTGTAGCGACGCAGCGTGTGGCTTTCCGTAAGAAGCCCGATCACCTTCTGGCCGATCATGTCGGAGACGACGGCGAGCGCTTCGCTCTCGGTCTCGTCGAAGAGCGCGACGGCCTGCTTGGCGTTCATGGTGGGCAGGAGGATGTCGTTGCGGTGCCTGGCGAAGGAGCGGATGGAGGCGCCCTCGTTCTCGCCCTCGACGAGGTTGCCGTGCACGTCCGGCACGAGGACGATGCCGGCATATTTGCCGTTCTCGTCCACGAGGATGACGCGCTGCGTGGAGCCGATGGGGAACTTCGCGCGGAAATCCTTCACCGACATGTCGGCGGCCGCGGTGCGCACGTCCGCGCGCATCAGCTTGTCGACGGTGAGGTTGCGGATCCAGCCGACGTCGTGCGCGCTGCGGATCGTCTCGCCGCGCAGGTGGAAGCGCCAGGTGGCGAAGGAGTAGCCGAAGAGCGTGCGCACGATGAAGGAGGAGGTGATGACGGCGGCGAGCACCAGCACGGTCATCGGAAAGTCGCCGGTGATCTCCAGCGCGAGGAAGGTCATGGTCAGCGGCCCGCCGATCACCGCGACGGCAAGCGAGCTCATGCCGACGACCGCATAGCTTGCCGGCGCGAGCGCGGCATGGCCGATGAAGGGCGCGGCGAAGGCGAAGAGCTTGCCGAGAAGCGCGCCCATGAAAAGCGAGGCGAAGAACAGGCCGCCGCGAAAGCCCGAGCCGATGGAGACCGCCGAGGCCGTCGCCTTCAGCAGGAAGAGGACGAGCAGGCCCGCCATCGACACGTCGGTCTCCAGGTTGACGTGGAGCGCGCCGTGCCCGCCGGAAAGCACCTGCGGGCTGATCATCGCCAGCAGCCCGACGATCGTTCCGCCGATGGCGGGGCGCACATAGCCGGGGATCGAGCTCTTGCGCGCCGTCTCCTCCACGAAGGCGACGGCCTGCATGAGGAGGATGCCGACGCCGCCGCACACGATGCCGAGCAGCAGCGCCGGCACATAGTCGGCCGGCACCACGCTGCCGATGCTGCCGACATCGATGCCGGCGTCGCTGGCCGCGAGCAGCCGGGCGACGAGGTTGGCGATGAGGGCGGAGACGACGACGGGCGTCAGCGAGGCGATCGTATAGGCGCCGATGATCAGCTCGAAGGCGTAGAAGGCGCCCGTCAGCGGTGCGTTGAAGGCGGCGGCGATGGCCCCTGCCGCCCCGCAGCCGACGAGGATGCGCATGTCGGCGCGGCGCAGCTTCAGCTTGCTGCCGAATTTCGAGGCGATGCCGGAGGCGACCTGCGTATAGCCGGCTTCGAGGCCCACCGAGGCGCCGAAGCCGTTCGACACGATGTTCTGCACGGCGACGATCAGGCTGTCTGTCAGCGACAGCCGCCCGCCATGCAGGGCGTTCGCCTCGATGGGGTCGACGAGCGGGCGCTTGCGCCAGCGGGCGAGCACGAAGAGGAGGACGCCGAGCAGCATGCCGCCGGCAATCGGCGCGGCAAGCAGCAGGATCCTGTCGTCGACGGTCGCCCCGCTCAGCCGTTCGTCCGGCTCCAGCCCGAAGATCAGGGCGTGCATGGTGCGCGTGATATAGGTCATGGCCGAGACGGAGAGCCCCGCCGCGACACCCACCAGCGCGCCGGCCAGCATCAGGCCGAATTCGCTGCGCCGCGGCAGGGTGCGCATCAGTTCCAGGCTCAGGAAGCGGTAGAGCACCGAAGGGCGCAGCTTGTGCAGGCGCTTCATCGTGCCGGGAAACCGGGGTGTATTCTGTGCCATGATGCCTTCCGGGCGAATGCGCGACGGGTCATGGGGGGATTTAGCCGCCACGGGAAGACTGTCAAAGAAAATCTGCGCGCGGGCGGCGGTTTTGGCCGATACGCCTATGCGTGGCGCCTGCCGTCCGCGTCGAACATGTGGAGCGCGTCGGCGCTCGCGCCCACCGTCACCTCGTCGCCGATCTCGCTGCGGCTGCGGCCGGAAACGCGGAAGACGAGGGGCGTGCCGTCGGCAAGCCTGCCGTGCAGCAGGCTTTCCGCCCCGACGAGCTCGATGCCGTCGATATGCGCCGTCGCCTGGAAGGCGAAGGGCCTGCCGTCCGGCGGGGCAAGGTGCAGGTCCTCCGGGCGCACGCCGAGCATGTAGCGCCCCTCCGGCCGCGGCACGTCGGCGGAGAGCGACCAGCCGGAGGACGTGTCCGTGCCTTCCAGGAGGTTCATGGAGGGCGAGCCGATGAAGGTGGCGACGAAGGTGGTGGCGGGCTTCTCGTAGAGCTCCAGCGGCGTTCCCACCTGCTCGATGCGGCCGGCATTGACGACGACCAGCCGGTCGGCGAGCGTCATCGCCTCCATCTGGTCGTGGGTGACGTAGACGCTGGTGGTGCCAAGCGCGCGCTGCAGGCGCTTGATCTCGATGCGCATCTGCCCGCGCAGCTTGGCGTCGAGGTTGGAGAGCGGCTCGTCGAAGAGGAAGGCGGCCGGCTCGCGCACGATGGCCCGGCCCATGGCCACGCGCTGGCGCTGGCCGCCGGAAAGCTGGCGCGGCTTGCGGTCGAGATATTGCGCGATCTCCAGCGTCTTCGACGTCTCGGCGATGCGCCGCTCGATCTCGGCCGGCGGCGTGTTGCGGTTCTTCAGGCCATAGGCGAGGTTCTGGCGCACCGTCATGTGCGGGTAGAGCGCATAGTTCTGGAACACCATGGCGATGTCGCGCTCGGCCGGCTCCACGTCGTTGACCCGGCGCGAGCCGATGAGGATGTCGCCGCCGGTAATGCCCTCCAGCCCGGCGATCATGCGTAGCAGCGTGGACTTGCCGCAGCCCGACGGGCCGACGAGGACGACGAATTCGCCGTCGGCGATGTCGAGCGAGACGCCCTTGATCGCCTCCACGGTGCCATAGGACTTGCGGACGTTGTTGAGGGTGATCTCAGCCATTACTTCTCGGTCTCCACAAGGCCTTTGACGAACCAGCGCTGCATCAGCACCACGACGACGATGGGGGGGATGATCGCGAGGATCGCGGTCACCATGACATAGTTCCAGGGCGTGGAGGCATCGGCGAAATCCACCATGCGTTTCAGCCCGATGACGATGGTGTTCATCTTCGCGTCGTTCGTCACCAGCAGCGGCCAGAGATACTGCGTCCAGCCGTAGATGAAGAGAATGACGAAGAGCGCGGCGATGTTCGTCGCCGAAAGCGGCAGCAGGATATCGCGCATGAAGCGGAAGGGGCCGGCATTGTCGATGCGCGCGGCCTCCACCAGCTCGCCCGGGATCGTCAGGAAGAACTGCCGGAAGAGGAAGGTCGCCGTCGCGGATGCCATCAGCGGCAGGGTGAGGCCCGCATAGGTGTCGATCATGCCGAGGTCGACGATGACCTTGTAGGTCGGCAGGATGCGCACCTCCACCGGCAGCATGAGCGTGACGAAGATCATCCAGAAGAACAGCATCTTCAGCGGAAAGCGGAAGAAGACGATGGCGAAGGCCGACAGGAACGAGATGGCGATCTTGCCGATGGCGATGGCGAGCGCCACGACCGTCGAGTTGAACAGAAGCCGCTCGAGGCTGACGCCGACGACGCGCTCGACGCCGCCGCCGATCGCCTCGCCGTAGTTCTCGGCAAGGGCGCTGCCGGGCAGCAGCGACATCGGCGGGCGCACGATCTCGATCGACGTGTGGGTCGAGGCGATGAACGTGTAGTAGATGGGAAGGGCGACGACCAGGATGCCGATGACGAGCACCAGGTGGCTGACCAGCGTGGAGATGGGGCGGTTCTCGATCATGGCCGGGCCTCAGGAATAGTGGACCCGCTTCTCGACGAAGCGGAACTGGAAGGCAGTGAGCGCGATGACGATGATCATCAAGATCACCGACTGGGCGGCCGAGCCGCCGAGGTCGAGATTGACGAAGCCGTCGTTGTAGACCTTGTAGACCAGCGTCTCGGTGGCCTTGGCCGGCCCGCCGCCCGTGACGGCATGGATGATGCCGAACGTGTCGAAGAAGGCGTAGACCGTATTGACGACGAGCAGGAAGAAGGTCGTCGGCGCCAGGAGCGGGAAGACGATGGTCCAGAAGCGCTTGGCCCCGCGCGCCCCGTCGATGGCGGCCGCCTCGATCAGCGATTTCGGGATCGCCTGCAGGCCGGCGACGAAGAACAGGAAATTGTAGCTGATCTGCTTCCAGGCGGCCGCGATGATCACCATCGTCATGGCCTGGTTGCCGTTGAGAAGCGGATCCCAGTGGAAGCCGTTGCGCCGCAGGATATAGGCGAAGGTGCCCATGGCCGGATTGAACATGAAGAGCCACAGCATGCCGGCGATGGCCGGGGCGACCGCATAGGGCCAGATGAGGAGCGTGCGGTAGATGTTGCGCCCGCGCACGACCCGCTCGGCCGATGTCGCCAGAAGCAGCGCCACCGCCATCGAGAGGAGCGCCGTCGCAAGGCTGAACACCACCGTTACCTTCAGCGAGTGCAGGTAATCCGGATTGGAGAGGATGGCCCGGAAGTTGGCGAGCCCCACGAAGCCCGACCTCAGCCCGAACGGGTCTTCCCGGAGGACCGATTGATAGAGCGCCTGGCTGGCCGGCCAGAAGAAGAACACGACGGTCAGCACGATCTGCGGGGTCAGCAGAAGATACGGCAGGACCTTGTTGGGAAAGACGACAGACTGCATGGCGTTCCCCTTCCGGAAAGGACGGTCCCGCGCCGCCGGGCGGCGCGGGTTATGGACGGGAGGATTACTTGCCGATGGCGGCGGCGATGGCGGCGTTCGCCTTCTGCACGCCCTCGGTCAGGGCAGCCTTGGCATCCTTCTGGCCGGCGAGCATCGCTTCGAATTCCTCGTTGAGGATGTCGCGGACCTGCGGCAGGTTGACGAGGCGCACGCCCTTGGAATTCTCGGTCGGGGCCTTGCCCATCATCTGCTTGATCGGCGTCTCGCGGCCCGGGTTCTTGTCGTAGAAGCCGGACTTCTTGGTCTCCTCGTAGGCGGCCATCGTCACCGGCAGGTAGCCCGAGACCTCGTGCAGGCGGACCTGGATGTCCGTGCGCGAGAGGAAGTGGAAGAACTCGGCGATGCCCTTGTATTCCGCATCGCTCTTGCCGGCGAAGACCCAGAGGCTGGCGCCGCCCGGAATGGTGTTCTGCGGGCCGTGGCCTTCGTAGTAGGGCAGCTGGCCGACGCCGTAGTTGACGCCCGACTTGACGATGTCGCCGAGGCCGCCGGAGGATTCCGTCAGGATCGCGCATTCGCCCGACATGAAGAGCTGCTTGGCTTCCGAGGTGCGCCCGCCGTAGCGGAACGTGCCGTCCTTGCTGAGGTCGGCGATCGACTGGAAGTGATCGACATAGATCGGCGCGTCGATCTTCAGTTCGACGTCGAGGCCGGCAAGGCCGTTCTCGTTTGTGCCGTAGGGCACGTTGTTCCAGGCGGCGAAGTTCTCGGTCTGGATCCAGGTCAGCCAGGTCGAGGTGAAGCCGCAATTGGCCGCGCCGCTCGTCTTGATCTTCCTGGCGGCCTCGAAGACCTCCGGCCAGGTCTTCGGCGGGTTCTCGGCGTCGAGGCCGGCCTTCTTGAAGGCGTCCTTGTTGTAATAGAGGATCGGCGAGGACGAGTTGAACGGGAAGGACAGCATGGTGCCGTCCGGCTTGGAATAATAGGCGACGATGCCCGGCAGGTAGTCGTCCTTCTTGAACTCGTAGCCGCCCTTCTGGAGCACGTCGGCCACCGGCATCATCGCGCCCTCGGCGCCCAGCATTACGCCGCTGCCGGCGTCGAACACCTGGAGGATCGCCGGCGCCTGCTTGGCGCGGAAGGCGGCGATGCCGGCGTTCAGGGCTTCGGGATAGCTGCCCTTGTAGACGGGCACGACCTTGTATTCGCTCTGGCTCTCGTTGAATTCCTTGGCGAGCTGCTCGACCGCCTCGTTGTTGGCGCCGGTCATGGCGTGCCACCAGGCAAGCTCCGTGGCGGCGAAGGCGTTGGATGCGACGAAGAACGAAAGCGCAGATGTGGCCGCAAGGGTCCAGGTGAAGCGTGTCATGGTGATTCCTCCCATTTTTTTCACGGCAAAAGGCAGTCCTCGAATGCGCCCGACCCTCCTTGATCGCACGCACCTGGCTTTCGTGGCGAAAGCGAACGAATTAAAAGCGAACTTTTATGAACGTGCAAGGGAAAATGGAATACGGAGATCGAAAATTTAGGAATATGGAATTTCTGTTTCATTTATAGGCAGCACATTCCGTACGTCCGCCTGATCGGACGCGCCGGCCAATCTCAACGCGCAAGGCGCGGAATGGTTCCGCTCAGCGTTTCGTGCCGTAATATTTTTCGGCGATGGCGCTGGCGGCGGATGCGGTCCTTTCGCCGATGTCGAGGATCTTCGCCGAATTGGCGCGGGCAATGGGTGCGGCGACGGCAAGCGCGCCGACCGGCCGGCCGTTCGGGGCGACGATCGGCGCGGCGGCGCTGATGACGCCCGTCTCGAAGCCCTGCCGGTTGACGGAGAAGCCGCGCGCTGCGGTTTCGGCAAGGAGCGCGCGCACCGCATCCGCGTCGATGACGGTCTCCGGGGAGAAGCGCTGCAGCGGCCGGGCGAGCGCGCGGTCGGCTTCCGCCTTCGGCAGGAAGGCGAGGAAGGCAAGGCCCGAGGCGGTGGCGTGGAGGGGCAGGGTGGCGCCGACATCGACGATCACGCGATGGGCTTGCGTGGAATCCTCCACATGGATGGTCGCAAGCCGCCCACCGGCAAATTCCGACAGGTGCACCGTCTCGCCCACCGCGTCGGCGAGCGCCTTGACGAAGGGCGCGGCGACGCTGGCGAAGGGAAAGCGCGCCTGGCGGATGCGCGCGAGCCGCACGGGCGCGGCGCCCAGCCGGTACTTGCGCGTCTCGCCGTCCTGTTCCACGAAGCCGTATTTCTCCAGCTCCACCAGGAAGCGCCGCGTCGTCGCCTTGTCGAGGGCGCTGAGGCGCGCAAGGTCGCTGAGGCCGATGTCCCTGTCGAGCTCGCAGAGGGAATCGAGGAGGGCGAGGGCTTTTCCGATGGTGCTCATGCGTCTCTTCCAGGCGTGATGGACGGGGCTTTGAAGCCCCGGTTTCTTCGGGCCGTTCCCGTCGCCGCGCGCATCCTCCTGTTTTCCCGCATCCCGAAAGATACTTAACATGAGAAATAACTTGACGCCGGAAATGGCTTTTGCAAATCTATAATTAAAATAGAGGTTCAAATAATGAACCGCAAGCGGAATATCTGAATGGGAACCGCCGGCCGCGTCGTGGCCGGCTGAGGAGAGGCGGCAGCTGCGGGACGGCCGTGCCGCCATGGATGGGAGAACGATCATGACAGACCAGACCGCGCCGCTCGGCGGCGCGAACCAGCTTCGCAAGAACAGCCTCGGCGTCGGGGCGGTGACATTCCTCGTCGTCTCGGCCGCAGCGCCCCTGACGGCGGTTGCCGGCGGCGTGCCGCTGTCCATGCTGCTCGGCAACGGGCCGGGCATTCCGCTGACCTTCGCCTTCGTGACGACGGTGCTGCTGCTCTTCGCCGTCGGCTATGTCGCCATGGCCCGCCACATCAGCAATGCGGGCGCCTTCTACGCCTATACGGCGCAGGGCCTCGGCGGCCTTGCCGGCGGGGCGGCGGCGCTCATCGCGATCCTCGCCTACAACGCCATGCAGATCGGCGTCTTCGGCCTCTTCGGCGCGGCCACGTCCGGCTTCTTCGCCGGCTACGGGCTCGACCTGCCCTGGTGGGTATGGACCTATGTCGGCATCGCGCTCGTCGCCGTCTTCGGCTACCGCCGGGTGGATTTCTCCGCCCGCGTGCTCGCCGTGCTGGTGGTCCTCGAATATCTCGTCGTGTTGGTCATCGACGCGGCCATCCTCATGAAGGGCGGCGACAGCGGCCTTTCGGCCGCGCCCTTCACGCCGACGGCCTTCCTTTCGGGCACGCCGGCCATCGGCATCCTGTTCTGCTTTGCCGCCTTCATCGGCTTCGAGGCGACGACCATCTACAGCGAGGAGGCCCGCGAGCCGGCCAAGACCGTGCCGCGCGCCACCTATATCTCCGTGCTCATCATCGGCCTCTTCTACATGCTGACCTCCTGGCTGATGGTCAACGGCGCGGGCGTCGACAAGCTGGTGCCGGAACTGCAGGGCCTTGCCGATCCGACGACCTTCCTCTTCGGCCTTGCGGATCGCTATGTCGGCGGCGGCATCACCACCGTCATGGGCCTGCTCTTCGTCACCAGCCTCTTTGCCGGCGTCGTCGCCTTCCACAACGGGGTCGCGCGCTACTTCTACGTCGCCGGCCGCGAGGGCCTGCTGCCGAAGGCGCTCGGCGTCACCCATCCGGTGTTCCAGAGCCCGCATGTCGGCTCGGTCGTCCAGACGGTCATCGCCGTTCTCGTCGTCGGCCTCTTCGCTGCCACGGGGCAGGATCCGGTGCTGGCGCTGTTCTCCTGGCTCACCAATGTCGGCACGCTGGCGATCATCCTCCTGATGGCGCTGACGGCCTTCTCCATCGTCGCCTTCTTCGGCCGCAATCCGGGCCTTGAGCGCAACAAGCTGGTGACGACGGTGCTGCCGGTGGTGACGGGCCTCATCCTTCTGGCGCTGGTGTTCTATATTGCCACCAATTTCGGCGCGCTTGCCGGGGCGGAAGGGGCGCTTGCCCTCTTCCTGCCGGGCCTCGTGCTGATCGCCGCCGTCATCGGCCTCCTGTGCGCCCTGCGCCTGAAGGCCGGCGATGCCGTCGCCTTCGCCCGGCTCGGCGTCGGCCGCGAAGTCTGAGACAATGGGGTGGCGCTCCGGCGCCACCCGTCCTTTCGAGGGAAGACCATGCAGGAAAAGATCGAAGCGCTCCGCAACCGCGTCATCGCCCCGCAGGCGCTGTTCATCGACGGCGCCTTCCGCGAGGCGGAGGGCGGGGCAACGCTCGACGTCGTCTCGCCCATCGACGGGCGGCGCCTGACGACGATTGCCGATGCCGGCGCGGCGGATGTCGACCGGGCGGTGAAGGCCGCCCGCGCCGCCTTCGAGAAGGGCCGCTGGGCGAAGGCCGCGCCCGCCGAGCGCAAGAAGGTGCTGCTGAGGATCGCCGAGCTGATCGAGAAACACGCACTGGAGCTTGCCGTGCTCGGCGTGCGCGACAACGGCACGGAAATCGCCATGGCGCTGAAGGCAGAGCCCGGCAGCGCCGCCGGCAGCTTCCGCTACTATGCCGAGGCGATCGACAAGGTCTATGGCGAGATCGCGCCGACGGCCGGCGATATCCTCGCCCTCGTCCACCGCGAGCCGGTCGGCGTCGTCGGCGCCATCGTGCCGTGGAACTTCCCGCTGATGATCGGCGCGTGGAAGATCGCCCCGGCGCTCGCTGCCGGCAATTCCGTCGTGCTGAAGCCGGCCGAGGCCGCCTCGCTCTCGCTGCTGCGGCTCGCCGAACTCTGCGCCGAGGCCGGGCTTCCCGAAGGCGTCTTCAACGTCGTCACCGGTCGCGGCGCGGTTACCGGGGAGGCGATGGGCCTCCATCCCGATATCGACGTGCTGGTCTTCACCGGCTCCGGCCCGATCGGCCGGCGGCTTCTCGAATATTCCGCGCGCTCCAACCTCAAGCGTGTCTATCTCGAACTCGGCGGCAAGTCGCCGAACGTCGTCTTCGCCGACGCGCCGGATCTCGACAGGGCTGCGAAGGTCTCGGCCTACGGCATCTTCCGCAATTCCGGCCAGGTCTGCGTCGCCGGCTCGCGCCTCCTCGTCGAGCGCTCCATCGCCGGGGAATTCTCCGAAAAGGTGGCCGGTATCGCCGCCGCCATGAAGGTCGGCGATCCGCTACTTTTGACCACCGAGGCGGGCGCCGTCTCCAGCGAGGCGCAGCTTGCCAAGGACCTCGGCTTTGCCGAGCAGGCGCTTTGCGAGGGCGCGCGGCTGCGCACCGGCGGCCGGCGCATCCTCGCCGAGACCGGCGGCTTCTACATGGAGCCGACCGTCTTCGACGTGACGCCCGGCATGACGCTCGCCCGCGAGGAGGTTTTCGGCCCGATCCTCTCGATCATCCCCTTCGACGGAGAGGAGGAGGCGCTGCGGATCGCCAACGGCACGGATTACGGCCTCGCCTC
Source organism: Shinella sp. Sh6 (assembly GCF_055392685.1). Classification (NCBI taxonomy): domain Bacteria; kingdom Pseudomonadati; phylum Pseudomonadota; class Alphaproteobacteria; order Hyphomicrobiales; family Rhizobiaceae; genus Shinella; species Shinella sp. Sh6. The sequence continues at coordinate 505,697 of NZ_AP044005.1, forward strand.
CGCCGTCTGGACGTCCAACCTGTCGCGTGCCCACCGCATGGTGCGCGGCATCCGCGCCGGCGTGGTCCATGTCAACACCTATGGCGGGGCGGATAATACCGTGCCGCTCGGCGGCGTCGGCCAGTCCGGCAACGGCCACGACAAGTCGCTTCACGCGCTCGAAAAATACCTCGACCTGAAGACGGCGTGGATCCAGCTCTGAGGCTGCGATGGTTCATTATATGATCCGTTGCTTCAAATATAGGACTTGCAATCCAATGCGCTTCCTGCCAAATTAATTATCGTGTTAAGTATATTCGCGGCGCCGGAGGAGGTGCGGCGGATGAGGGTCGGCTTGACGGAAAGGGGGCGAACGCCCTCAATCCCGGCCGGCCACGCAACGAGGAGGAATGGTCGATGAGCGCTAGCGCCCGTCTGCCCCATATTCTGGTGATCGGCACCGGCGACACCAAGAGCGAGGAACTGCTGTTCATGGCCGACGTCATCGGCAAGGCCGGCGGCGTGCCGGTCATGGTCGATGTCAGCGTGCTCGGCGATCCGCCCTATGTTCCCGCCCATTCCAAGCACGATGTCGCCGCCGCCGCCGGCACCTCCATGGAGGCGATCCTTGCCAGCGGCGACGAGAACAGCGCCATGGCGCTGATGGCGAGCGGGGCTGCGGCGCTGGTGCGCGCGCTTTGCGAGGCCGGCAAGGTCGACGGGATGATCGCGCTCGGCGGCTCGCTCGGCACGGACCTCGCCCTCGACGTCGCCGCCGTCCTGCCGATCGGCGTGCCGAAATTCGTCGTCTCCACCATCGCCTATTCGCATCTCCTGCCGCCGGAGCGCATCGCGCCCGATCTGATGATGATCCTGTGGGCGGGCGGGCTCTACGGGCTGAACCCGATCTGCAAGGCCGTGCTCTCGCAGGCCGCCGGCGCCGTCGTCGGGGCGGCGAAGGCCGTGGAACGGCCCGGCCGCGAACGGCCGCTGATCGGCATGACCTCGCTCGGCTCCTCCTGCCTTCGCTACATGAAATATCTGAAACCCGAGCTGGAAAAACGCGGCTACGACGTCGCCGTCTTTCACTCCACCGGCATGGGTGGGCGGGCCTATGAGGCGGTTGCCGCCCGCGGCGGGTTCGCCGCCGTCTTCGACCTCTGCATCCAGGAAGTCACCAACGCGGAAAACGGCACGGTCGTCACCTCCGGCCCGGACCGGCTGGAAAATGCCGGCCGCGCCGGCATCCCGCAGATCGTCGCGCCCGGTGCGGTCGATATGGTCGACATGCCCGCCTGGCAGGAGACGCCGGCACGCTTCGCCGGCCGGCCCTACCACGCTCACAACCGGCTGATCGCCTCCGTCACCGTCTCGCCGGAGCAGCGCCGCGCGGTCGCCCGCGTCGTCGCCGCCAAGATGGCGGGCTCGGCCGCGCCCGTCGCCTTCCTCCTGCCCGCGCAGGGCATCCAGGAATGGGACCGCATGGGTGAGCCGCTGCACGAGCCGGAAGCGCTCGAGGCCTTCCTCGACGAGATGCGCAGGGCCGTGCCGGCCTCCGTGACCTTCACGGAGGTGGACGCGCACATCAACGCCCCCGATTTCGCCGTCAAGGCGCTCGAGGTCTTCGACCGCTGGGTCGCCGAGGGCATCGTGGAAAAGGGGCGCGTGGCATGACGAAGGCCCTCATCCTCGATTTCGGCGGCGTCGTCACCCGCACGCTCTTCGAGACGCACGACATCACCGAGCGCGCGCTCGGGCTTCCGGCCGGAACGCTCACCTGGCGCGGCCCCTTCGATCCGGCAAGCGATCCGCTCTGGGTGTCGATGCAGGCGCGCGAAATCACCGAGCGCGGCTACTGGATGGCCCGCACCCGAGAAGTGGGCGCGCTCCTCGGCGAGGAGTGGGCGGACATGAAGACCTTCGTGCAGCGGGCGCGGGGAGCGGATGCCGAACTGGTGCTGCGGCCCGAGGCGCGCGACGCGATCCTGGCCGCGAAGGATGCCGGCCTGAAGCTCGCCATCCTCTCCAACGAGCTCGACCTCTTCTACGGCGTCGACTTCCGCAGGCGCTTCCCGCTGATCGACCTTTTCGACGTCATCGTCGACGCCACCTATACGAAGATACTGAAGCCCGATCCGCGCGCCTACGAACTGGTGCTCGCCGAACTCGGCATCGACCGGGCCGACTGTGTCTTCGTCGACGACCAGAAGAAGAACATCGAGGGGGCGGAGGCCGTGAACCTGCCCCATGTGCATTTCGACGTGACCCGGCCTGCCGAGAGCTATGCGCAGGCACTGAAAATGCTTGGAATTTGAAAGGAAATCCCATGCGCGATTCCAATTTCCTGATCGAGAACAACGCCCGCCATCTCTGGCACCCGATGGCCCATCCCGCCGAGATGCAGGCCAAGCCCCCGCGCATCATCAATGCCGGCGAGGGCGTCGAGGTGGTGGATATCCACGGCAAGAAGGTGCTCGATGCCGTCGGCGGGCTCTGGAACGTCAATCTCGGCTATTCCTGCGAGCCGGTGAAGAAGGCGATCCGCGACCAGCTCGAGGAGCTGCCCTATTACTCCACCTTCCGCGGCACGACCAATTCGCCGCTGATCGAGCTTTCCTACGAGCTTGCCGAATTCTTCAGGGAAGACGGGCTCACGCGCGCCTTCTTCACCTCGGGCGGCTCGGATTCGGTGGAGACGGCGCTGCGCCTTGCCCGCCAGTTCCACAAGATCAACGGCCAGCCGGAGCGCACCAAGTTCGTCGCGCTGAAGAAGGGCTATCACGGCACGCATTTCGGCGGCGCCTCCGTCAATGGCAACGCCAATTTCCGCCGCAACTACGAGCCGCTGCTGCCCGGCGTCTTCCATCTCGCCGCGCCCTATCCCTACCGCAACCCGTTCAACACGGCGGACCCGGCTGAGATCGCTCAGGCCATCGCCCGCCAGTTCGAGGACGAGATCGCCTTCCAGGGCGCCGACACCATCGCCGCCTTCATCATGGAGCCGGTGCTGGGCGCGGGCGGCGTGATCGTGCCGCACGAGACCTTCATGCCGCTGATGCGCGCCATCTGCGACAGGCACGGCATCCTCCTTATCGCCGACGAGGTCATCACCGCCTTCGGCCGCACCGGGGCCTGGACCGGCTCGCGCGGCTGGGGCGTCAGGCCCGACATGATGACGACGGCCAAGGCCATCACCAACGGCTATTTCCCCTTCGGCGCGGTGATGATTTCCGACAAGGTGGCGGGCGTCTTCGAGAGCAACAAGGATGCCCTCGGCTCCATCGGCCACGGCTACACCTATTCCGGCCATCCGGTCGGCGCCGCCGCGGCGCTTGCGACCCTCAAGGAAACCGCCAGGGTCGACACCGCCGCCAATGCCGCCGCCCGCGGCGTCGAGCTGATGGCCGGCCTCGAAGGATTGAAGGCGCGGCACGAGCTTGTCGGTGACGTGCGCGGCAAGGGCCTGATGGCCGCGCTGGAACTCGTCTCCGACCGCGCGAAGAAGAGCCCCGCCGCCAAGGACGCGGTGCAGAAGGTCTACGATACGGCCTACGAGGCGGGCGTCATGGTCCGCACCTCCGGCGCCAACGTCATCATCTCGCCCCCGCTCGTCATCACCGCCGCCGACGTGCAGAAGATCGTCTCGGCGCTGGATGCGGGGCTCTCGGCGGCCAGGGGGTGAGGGCGATGGACGATTTCACCCCCCTCTGCCCTGCCGGGCATCTCCCCCTCAAGGGGGGAGATCGGCAAGAAGCACGCCCTTTGCTCAAACTGCTACGCCAACGATGGGCGAAACGCCGCTCCATCCAATCTCCCCCCTTGAGGGGGAGATGCCCGGCAGGGCAGAGGGGGGTACGCCGATGACCGACACCATCCGCGCCCGCCGCGAACGCCTGCTCGGCCGCAACATGTCGCTCTTCTACGAGGACCCGGTCCATCTGGTGAGGGGCGAGGGCGTGTGGCTGTGGGATGCGGACGGGCGGAAATATCTCGACTGCTACAACAACGTGCCGCATGTCGGACATTGCCATCCGCGCGTGGTGGAGGCGATCTGCCGGCAGGCATCAACCCTCAACACCCATACCCGCTACCTGCACGAAGGCATCCTCGACTATGTCGAGCGCCTGACCGCCACCTTCGACGAGAGCCTTGACACGGCGATCCTCACCTGCACCGGCAGCGAGGCGAACGACGTGGCGCTGCGCATGGCTCAGGCGGTGACGGGAAAGACCGGCGTGATCGCCACCGACTTCACCTATCACGGCAATACAGCGGCAGTCTCGCAGCTTTCCACCCGCATGCCGCCCGTCGGCGGCTATGGCGGGCATGTGCGCCATGTGCCGGCGCCCGATGCCTGGCGCCCGCTCGGCGGGGAGGGCGGCAAGGCCTTCGCCGAGGCCTTCGCGGCGAAGGTGGAGGAGGCCATCGCCTCCTTGCAGGAAAGCCCCTTCGGCTTCTCCGCGCTGATCGTCGATCCGTTCTTCGCCAACGAGGGTTTCCCGGATTTGCCGGAAGGCTTCCTCGCCCCCGCCGTCGCGGCGGTGAGAAAGGCGGGCGGCCTTCTCATCTGCGACGAGGTGCAGCCGGGCTTCGGCCGCACCGGCACCCATATGTGGGGCCATCAGAAGGCCGGCGTCGCCCCGGATATCGTCACCCTCGGCAAGCCGATGGGCAACGGCCATCCGGTCGGCGGCGTTGTCGCTGGGGCCGAAACGCTGAACGCCTTTCGCAAGGCCTTCCGCTATTTCAACACCTTCGGCGGCAACCCGGTTTCCTGTGCGGCCGCCATGGCCGTGCTCGACGTGCTGGAGGACGAGAAGCTGCGGGAAAACGCGCTGGCGGTCGGCACATACGCGCGGCAAGGCCTGCAGAAGCTCTCCGAAAAGCACGCCTTCATCGGCAATGTGCGCGGCAGCGGCCTGTTCTTCGGCGCCGAACTGGTGCTCGACCGGAAGGAGAAGACCCCGGCCGCCGACATCGCCACGCGCGTCATCAACGGCATGCGCGAGCGCGGCGTCCTGATGGGCAAGCTCGGCATCCACCAGAACGCCACGAAGATCCGCCCGCCCATGCCCTTCTCGAAGGAGAATGCCGACCTGATGCTGTCGACCCTCGACGACGTCCTCGGCGGGCTCTGAACCATGGACGGCATGGCCGAGACCCTGACGCAGCGGGCCGTCGCCGCCCTTGCCCATTGGGACCTGCCCGGGCAGGTGCCGGAGCTCATCAAGTACCGCGAGAACGCGGTCTTCAAGGTGAGGCTCGCCTGGGGCGAGCCGGCAGCGCTCCGTCTCCATCGCCAGGCCTATCATTCCGCGGCCGCGCTCGCCTCGGAGCTCGCCTTCATGGCGAACCTGCGCGACCGGGGCCTTGCCGTGCCGCAGCCGATCCCGGCGGCGAACGGCGCGCTGCTCGTCGCCTTCGGCGAAGGACCCTTCCATGCCGACCTGATCGGCTGGGTGGAAGGCGAGCCGCTCGGCGAGACGGGCGTTCTCCTCGCCGGGAAGGGCCGCGACCTTGCCGCGATCTTCCGCGCCATCGGCCGCGAGATGGCGCTGCTGCACGGCGCGGCGGACGCCTTCCGCCAGCCGGTTAGCTTCGAGCGCCCGGCCTGGGATGCGGCGGGCCTGCTCGGCGCGGCGCCGTTCTGGGGCCGGTTCTGGGATTGCCCGATGCTGGCGGCGGAGGACCGGGCCTATCTGACGGGCCTTCGCGAAACGCTCGCCGCCCGGCTCGCGGCCATCGCCCCGGGGCTCGACTACGGCCTGATCCATGCCGATATTGTGCGGGAGAACATCTTCGTGCAGGGAGATGCCGTCGCCTTCATCGATTTCGACGATTGCGGCTTCGGCTTCCGCCTGTTCGACCTTGCGACGACGCTTTTGCGCAACCGCCGCGAGCCGGCCTATCCGGCGCTCTCGGCCGCGCTGATCGAAGGCTATGCCCGGATCCGGCCGCAGGTCGAGGCGGAGCTGGAGCACCTGCCGCTCTTCCTGCTTTTGCGCGCGCTCACCTATATCGGCTGGGCGGCGGCGCGGCCCGATCTTCCCGACAACGCGGCCCGCCTTCAGCGCTACATCGCCGAGGTCCGCGCGCTCGCCGAAGGCTAGCGCGGTTCGCCCTTCCCGGGCGATATCGTCGCCCGAAGCGGCAAACATTACGGAAATATAATGATCCCAAGGGCTTCTCCTTGAGGGCAAGGGGTGCCACATGTCCTTTGAAGGGACGAAGAGGCAAAGCCTCGACTTGTGGAACAGCGATGACCAGCACCGTAAAACCGCACAAGGACGATCAGGCCGCCGGGGATGCCGGCCGGACGAACGTGACCTTCATGCCCGGCGCGACGCCCCCCGTTCGCCGCAAGCGCCGCTCGCGCGCCTGGATCTGGCTGCCGGCGCTCGCCCTTCTCGCCGGCGCCGGCTATTACGGCTGGCGCGCCTATGCGCCGGCCGAGACCGCGGAGGCCGTCGTCACCCAGCCTGTCGTGCGCGGCGATATCGAGAACGCCGTGACGGCGGTGGGAACGCTGGAAGCGGTGAAATCCGTCGATGCGGGCGCGCAGGTCTCCGGCCAGTTGAAGGCGCTGCATGTCGCCATCGGCGATACGGTGACGAAGGACGAGCTCGTCGCCGAGATCGACCCCGCGACCATCGAGAACCGCATCGAGATCGACCGGGCGGAGCTCGCCAATCTCCAGGCGCAGCAAGAGGCCAAGAAGGCCCAGCTCGTGTTCAAGCAGGCCAATATCGACCGCCAGCGCTCGCTCGTCGCCGGCAATGCCGCGGCAAAACAGGCGCTCGACCAGGCGGTGGCCGACCTTGCGAGCGCCAAGGCCGATGTCGACGCCATCGAGGCGCAGATCCGCAAGCAGCAGGCGACCCTTGCCGGCGACGAGGTGGACCTCGGCTATACCAAGATCTACGCGCCCATGGCCGGCACCATTGTCGCCAACCCGGTGAAGGAGGGGCAGACGCTGAACTCCGCCCAGTCCGCCCCCACCATCGTGACGGTCGCCGACCTTTCCACCATGACGGTGCGCGCGGAAGTCTCCGAGGCCGATGTCGGCCGGCTGAAGGTCGGCATGGAGGCCTATTTCACGCTGCTCGGTCAGCCGGGCAAGCGCTTTGCCGGCAAGCTGCGCCAGATCGAACCGACGCCGACCGTCGAGAACAATGTCGTGCTCTACAATGCCCTCTTCGACGTGCCGAACCCGGACGGCGAGCTGATGACGTCGATGAGCGCGCAGGTCTTCTTCGTGCAGGCCGCCGCCCGCGACGTGCTCGTGGTGCCGGCCGGCGCCGTGCGGATGAAGCGCGGCGAGGCCGGCGGCAAGCCGCAGGCCGAGGTGACGGTGGTGGCTGCCTCCGGCGCAAGCGAGGTGCGCAAGGTCGAGACCGGCATCCGCAACCGCGTCAGCGTCGAGGTGAAGAGCGGGCTGGAAGAGGGCGAGCGCGTCGTCGTCACCCCCGGCTCGGACGGCCAGTCGGCGGGCAGCGGCAACAATCGGGGCTCGCGCCGCGGCATGCGCATGCCGCCGATGTTCTGAGGAGGGGGCGATGAGCGCGCTCCTCTCGCTTCGCGACGTCACCAAGACCTACGAGAACGGCGGCCTTTCCGTCGAGGTGCTGCACGGCATCTCGCTCGATATCGAGGCGGGCGAGTTCGTCGCGATCATCGGCCAGTCCGGCTCGGGCAAGTCGACGCTGATGAACATCCTCGGCTGCCTCGACCAGCCGACCTCCGGCGACTACCGCATCGACGGCGTGCCGGTTTCCGACTTCGACGGCGACGAGCTTGCGGGCCTTCGCCGGCGCACCTTCGGCTTCGTCTTCCAGAGCTACAACCTCATCCCGACGGCGAGCGCCCGCGAGAATGTCGAGGTGCCGGCGATCTATGCCGGCCTTCCCGCACGCGCCCGGCAGGAGCGGGCGGACATGCTGCTCGGCTCGCTGAAGCTCGGCGACCGGCTCGACCACCGGCCGAACCAGCTTTCCGGCGGCCAGCAGCAGCGCGTTTCCATCGCCCGCGCGCTGATGAACGGCGGCCGCGTCATCCTCGCCGACGAGCCGACCGGCGCGCTCGACAGCCAGAGCGGCGAGGAGGTGATGGCGCTGCTGCGCCGGATGAACGAGGACGGCCACACGGTCATCCTCATCACCCATTCGCGCGAGGTGGCGGAGGCCGCCGACCGGCTGATCGAGATCCGCGACGGCCGCATCATCGCCGACCGCAACCGCAAGCCGCGCGCCTCCGGTGAGGCAGCGGCCGGCCTGCAAAAGGCGGTCAAGGAAGGCTCTGCCGCCATCGCCGACATTTCCGAGGCGGTCAAGATGGCCTTCCGCGCGTTGCGCGCCAATCTTTTCCGCACGGTCCTCACGCTGCTCGGCATCGTCATCGGCGTCGGCTCGGTGGTGGCGATGCTGGCGATCGGCACCGGCGCGCAGAATTCCGTGCTCGACCGCATCTCCGCCATGGGCTCGGACCTCCTGCTGGTGCGCCCGAGCATGGCGAATTTCCGCGGCGGCGGCAGCGCGCCCGTCACGCTCATCCCCTCCGACGCCGATGCGATCCTCGAAGTGCCGAACGTCACCTTCGCCGTGCCGGAGATGACGAGCTCCGTCACCGTGCGCTACGGCAATATCGACTACCAGACGACGGCGAACGGCACGGTGCCGGCCTTCCCGCGCGCGAAATCCTGGAAGGTCGCCTCCGGCGAGTTCATCAACCAGGACGACATGGACACCTATGCTCCCGTCGTCGTGCTGGGGCAGACGGTGGCGAAGACCCTGTTTGCGGACGGCGGCAATCCGCTCGGCCAATATGTCCTCGTCAACAAGATCCCCTTCCAGGTGATCGGCGTGATGGCGGAGATGGGGGCGAGCGCCGGCGGCAACGACCAGGACGACACGATGCTGGTGCCGCTGTCGACCGGCAGCATGCGGCTCTTCGGCCAGCGCAACGTGCGCACCATCACCGTGCAGGTGGAGGATGCCGCCGCCATCGACGCCACGCAGGATGCCATCCAGACGCTGCTCAACCAGCGCCACAAGGCCGAGGACACGCAGATCACCAACATGTCCTCCGTGCGCGAGGCCTTCACCGAGACGTCGAACACGATGAAGCTGTTCCTCGGCTCGGTCGCGGCCATCTCGCTGCTCGTCGGCGGCATCGGCGTGATGAACATCATGCTGGTGAGCGTGCGCGAGCGCACCCGCGAGATCGGCGTGCGCATGGCGACCGGCGCGCGCCGGCGCGACATCCTCTTCCAGTTCCTCATCGAGGCGCTGGTCGTCTCGGCGATCGGCGGGGCCATCGGCGTCGTGCTGGGGCTCTCGGTCGGCGGGCTTGCGCAGGTCTTCGGCCTGCCCGTCAGCTTCACCGTCGGGCCGGTCGCGCTCGCCTTCGCCTGCTCGTTCCTGACGGGCCTCGTCTTCGGCTACCTGCCCGCGCGCAACGCCTCGCACCTCCAGCCGGCCGTGGCGCTCAGCGCGGATTAAGCGGCAAGCCAGGCTGTGCGATAGGCGTCGAGGCCGGGGACGGCCGAGGGCGCGACATGGGTTTCCGGCGCTGCAACCGGGGCAATCCCGGCCAGCAGCGCCGCGCCCTGGCTTGTGCCGGTCGAGCCAGGCACGGCGATGACGGGCCGCCCGGTCAGCGCGGCAAGGAGGATGCGGTAGAGCCCGTTCGCCGCGAAGGGGCCTTCCACCACGGTCGGCCCGCCCGCGCCGATCAGGCCGAGGCAGGCCTCGTTCATCAGCGCAAGATAGAGGCAGGCGGCCGCGTGCCGTTCGGCGCGGCGTGCGCCCTCGGCATTCACCCAGCGGCTTTGGCGGCCCGGGAAGGGACCGGAGCCGGAAACGACATTCGGCAGAAGCATCATCCCCTTGGCGATCACCGAAGGCAGCGCAGCCGTTGCTTCCTCTTCCGAAACGTTGCCGATCTCCGCGGACAGCATCTCGAACTCCCGTCCGCCCATGAAGCGGGAGGAGGGCACAGCGCGGCCGTAGGCGTCGACATTGGCGAGCGTATCGCGCGCCGGATCGAGATGCGCGAGATCGCCGCCGACGGCGAAGTTGATGACCCAGGTGCCCGTCGAGACGACGGAGAACGGCGCCTTGCGCCCCACCAGATGCGGCAGCAGCGAGGCGTTGGAATCGTGGATGCCGCAATGGACCGGGACGGACGTGCCGATGACCGCGGCGATCTCCGGCAGCACCAACCCGAGCGCATCGAAGGCCGGGCGCACCGGCGCCATCAGCGGGCGGATGCCGAGCGTATCGACCAGCGCGGAATAGGCGCCCGCCTTCGGGTTCCACAGGTCGGTATGGCAGCCGAGCGAGGTCACCTCGTTGGCGGCGATACCCGTCAGCCGGGCAGCCCAGTATTGCGGATAGGTGACGATGGCCGCGACCCGTGCGAAATCCTCCGGGAAGACGGTCTTTTGATAATGCAGCTGCGCGCCGAGATTGAGCCCCATGGCAAGGCGCGGCGAGAAGGTCTCGGCAAAAGGCGGGCGCAGGGCGTCATAGGCCGCGCGGATGTCCGCCGGGTATTCGTGCTCGTAGTCGAGGACGGGCAGGACGAGCCCCCCGTCGGCATCGAGAAGCGCGGCGGACGCGCCATGCGTGGTGATCGAGATGGCATCGAAGCCGGGGTCGGCGGCAAAGCGCCGGAAGGCATCGAGCGCGAAGGCCCACAGCGCCTCCACGTCGTAGTGCGGGTAGGAGCCGTCCTCGAGGACGGTGTTGGGTGTTCGGGCGCTGGCGATTTCCGCGCCCGTTTCCGCGTCGAGGACGACGACCTTGGCATTGGTCTTGCCGATGTCGAGAACGGCGATATGGGTCATGGCATGTGGAAGACGGAAACGAGGTCGCTCTGGACGGGGGAATTGTCCGGATTGGTCTCCATGATGTCCGCCATATGCGCCCACCAGCGCTTCATCACGGGATGATCGGGCAGGGCCGCCATCGTGTGGTCCGCCGTCCGGGTGAGGAGGCCGAAGAGGATGTTCGTCTCTGGGTCGAGGTGGATCGAATAGTCGGAAACGCCGGCCTCGCGCAGCAGGCTCACAAGCTCCGGCCAGATTTCGTCATGGCGCTTCCTGTATTCCGCCGCCATGCCGGGATTGAGTTTCATCTTGAAGGCATACCGCTCCATCAGGCTTTCCTCGCATGCTTGATCCGCCGCGCGATGATCGGCAGGGCGATGGTGACGATCAGGAGGAGGCCGATGAAGATGGACATGACGATGCCCGGCACGTTGAGGAGGCCGAGGCCGAAGGTGACGAGGCCCATGACGAACGCGGCGATGACGACGCCGGCGATGGTGCCCGCCCCGCCGAGGATCGACACGCCGCCGAGCACGACCATCGTCACCACTTCCAGCTCCCACCCTTGCGCGATGGAGGGGCGGGTGGAGCCGAGGCGGGAGGTGAGGCAGACGGCGGCGATCCCGCTCATCAGGCCGGTCAGGAGGAAGAGGATGAACTTCACCCTCTCGACCGGAATGCCGGAGAAGCGGGCGGCAAGCGGGTTGTTGCCGATGACATAGACCTGCCGGCCGAAATTCGTCCGGTGCAGCAGCACGCCGAAGACCGCGGCCATGACGAGGAAGAGCACGAATTCGAAGGAGAAGACCCAGGCGACATAGCCCTGGCCGAACCAGGCGAAGTCGGCGGGGTATTTGCCATAAGCCTGATCGCCGAGCACGATATAGGAAATGCCGCGGAAGAGGCTCATCGTGCCGATGGTGACGACGATGGAGGGCAGCTTGAGGCCGGCGACCAGCACGCCGTTGAAGGCGCCGCAGGCAAGGCCGGTGCCGATGCCGATGGCCACGAGCCCCGGCGTGCCGAGCCCGGTCTGCGCCGCCGCGCCCATGGCGGTGGAGGCGAGCGCGATGATCGCGGCGACGGAAAGGTCGATCTCGCCCGCGATGATCAGCAGCGCCATGGCGAAGGCGATCAGCGCCTTTTCCGTGAAGTTGAACGTGGCGTCGGAAAGGTTCCAGGCGTTCAGGAAATAGGGCGAGGCGAGCGAATTGGCGATGAAGATCGCCACCGCCACGGCAAAGAGCAGCACTTCCCAGCTTGCGAGGAGACGCGTGAAGGGCGTGCCGAGCCGGTCGGGGATCTGGCGGCGGGTTGCGGTCTCGCCGGTCGTTGCGGTGCTCATGCCAGCTTCTCCTTGGCGGCGCGCTCACGCAGGATGATGCGGCCCTTCTTCTTCTCGGCGCGGGCGTTGAAGACCACGGCGAGGATGATGACGACGCCCGAGATTGCCATCTGCGCGAAGGGCGAGATGCCGATGACGGGCAGCGCATTCTTGATGACGCCGAGGAAGAGCGCGCCGAGCACGGTGCCGATGACCGTGCCGATGCCGCCGGCAATGGAAATGCCGCCGATGACGCAGGCCGCGACCGTGTCCAGCTCGAAGCCGGCGGCGATGTCGACATAGGCGACCGCATAGCGCGACACCCAGAGATAGCCGGAAAGGCCGGCAAGCGCCCCGGAAAGCACGAAGGCGAGGAAGCGCGCGCGGCCGACGTCGATGCCGGCATAGACCGCCGCCGTCGGATTGCCGCCCGAGGCATAAGCCGACCGGCCGAAGGGCGTGCGCATCAGCACGAACCACATGGCGAGCACGATGGCGATGGCGAGCCAGGAGAGGATCGGCAGGCCGAGGACGGGAAGGCGCGGCAGGTTGAGGAAATCGGGCGTCATCTGGTGGGCGTTCACCCAGCCGCCGCCGGAAAGCACGAAGGCCATGCCGCGATAGATGGTGAGCGTGCCGAGCGTCACGACGATGGGCGGGATCTGCAGCAGCCAGACGAGGAAGCCGTTGATCGCGCCCATCGCCGCGCCGATGACGACGGCGAGCACGATAAGAAGGGCAAGCGGCAGGCCGGGATAGGCCGCGTCCAGCATGGCGACGGCCATGCCGGTGAAGGCAAGGTTCGCCGCCACCGAAAGGTCGATGGATTTCGTCAGGATCACCGTCATCTGCCCGAGGGCGAGGATGATGAGGATCGACGTGTCGTTGAAGATGTTGGCGAGGTTGGCGGGCGCGGCAAAGCCGGCCGCGCGCGTCGCAAAGCCGGCGATCATCACGAGGATGATCAGCGCCAGCAGGAGTTCACGGTTCTTCAGGAGACGCTGCATGGTGATCCGTCCTTATGCATTGCCGGTCGCCGCGCGCACCAGCGTTTCCGCCGTCAGCCCCTCGCGGTCGTAGATGCCCGCCATCAGGCCCTCGCGCATCACCATGACGCGGTCCGACATGCCGAGGATTTCCGGCAGTTCGGACGAGACCATGATGATGGAAAGGCCCTCGCCGGCAAGTTCCGAGATGAAGGCGTGGACGGCCGCTTTCGAGCCGATGTCGATGCCCTTGGTGGGCTCGTCGAGGATGATGACCTTCGGCCGCGTGGCGAGCCACTTGCCGATCACCACCTTCTGCTGGTTGCCGCCCGAAAGCGTGCCGACCGGCACGGAAAGCGCGGCGGCGCGAAGGTCCAGCCGCTCGGCATATTTGCGCGCCAGCGAGAATTCGTTCGCCGCCTTGAGGAAGCCGCGCACGGAGGTGCGGGCAAGCGAGGGCAGCGACATGTTCTGGAAGATGGGCATGTCGAGCGCGAGCCCGTGCCGCCCGCGCTCCTCCGGCACGTAGACGATGCCGGCGGCAATCGCATCGGCGGAGGAGCGGATGACGATTTCGCGCCCGTCGAGGAAGGTCTTGCCCGAAGCGGGCACGGTCGTTCCGAACAGCGACTGGCAGACTTCCGAGCGCCCCGCGCCGATGAGGCCGTAGACACCGAGGATCTCGCCGCGGCGAAGCTCGAAGGAGATGTCGCGGAATTCGGTGTCGTGACAGTAGCCCTCGACCTTGAGCACGGTCTCGCCGATGGCGACCTTGCTCTTGGGGAAGACGTCATGCACGTCGCGGCCCACCATGAGGCGCACGATCTCTTCCTGCGGGGTCTCCTTGAGGCGCCCCGCGCCGACCATGCGCCCGTCGCGGAAGACGGCGTAGTTCTCGGCGATCTCGTAGACCTCGTCGAACTTGTGGCTGATGAAGAGGATGGCCTTGTCTTGTTTCTTCAGGGTCTCGACGATGCGGAAGAGGTCGTCGATCTCCTTGCGCGAAAGGGCGGCGGTCGGCTCGTCCATGATGACGATGCGCGCTTCCACGGAGAGCGCGCGGGCGATCGCCACCAGATGCCGCTGGGCGATGGAAAGGTCCTTCAGCTTGATCGTCGGGTCGATGTCGCTTTCGAGCTGGTGCATCAGCGCGCGGGCGCGCTCGTTGATGGTCTTCCAGTCGATGAGGCCGAAGCGCGTGCGCGGCGCATGGCCGAGGAAGATGTTCTCGCCGACCGTCAATTCGTCGAAAAGCACGGTCTCCTGGTGGATGGCGGTGACGCCGGCGTCGATGGCGGCCTGCGCATTGGCGAAGGTGACGGGCGCGCCGTCCATGACGATCTCGCCCTCGTTGGGGCGGTAGATGCCGGTGAGGATCTTCACCAGCGTCGACTTGCCCGCGCCGTTCTCGCCGATCAGCGCGGTCACCTGACCCGGATAGAGCGCGATATCGACACCGTCGAGCGCCTTCACGCCGGGAAAGATCTGCGAGATGCCGCGCATCTCCAGAATGGGCGCGCCGACCGTTTCGGCCTTCGTGGCAATCATCGAGGATGCAACGCTTCTCATCAGGTACACCGGAAAATGGAAAGAGACCCGGCGGCGATGCGCCGCCGGGAAGACGTTCGGAAGATCAGAAGATCTTCGAGAACTGGTCGATGTTCGAGGCGTCGTAGACGAAGGGATCGGCCATGGCGGCTTCACCGTTGTCGCCGACCTTGATCTTGCCCATGCGGCCGGCCTCGATTTCCGAGCCCGGAGCGCCGTCCGTGTCGCCCTTGACGAGGTGATAGGCGATCTGGGTTGCCGAATAGCCGAGGTCGATCGGGTTCCAGATGGCGAATTCCTTCGTCGCGCCCGACTTGATGGCGCCGGCCATTTCGGAGGGAAGGCCGAGGCCCGTCACGTAGACCTCGCCGATCTTGCCGGCATCCTTGACGGCCTGCGAGGCGGCGAGAACGCCCACCGTCGTCGGCGCGACGATGACCTTGACGTTCGGCTGCGAGGTGAGCAGGCCGTTGGCCTCGCGGTAGGACTTGTCGGCAAGGTCGTCGCCGTAGACGGTGGTGACGAGGTTGAGGCCGGGGAAGTCCTTGAGCTGCTTCTTCATTTCCTCGATCCAGATGTTCTGGTTGGTCGAGGTGGTCGTCGCGGACAGGATCGCGAAGTCACCCTTGCCGTCCGGCAGGTGGTCCTTGGCAAGCTGCAGGCACATCTTGCCGATCAGCTCGTTGGAGGAGGGGTTGAGGTGCATGATGCGGCCTTCCGGCGCGACGCCCGAATCCCAGGAGATTACCTTGATGCCGCGCTGCTGGGCCTTCTTGAGGGCCGGCACGACGGCGTCCGGGTCGTTCGCCGAAATCGCGATGGCGTCGACGCCCTGGGCGATCAGCGAGTTGATGACCTCGATCTGGCCTTCGGCCGTCGTCGTGGTCGGGCCGGTATAGATGATCTCGACGCCGCCGAGTTCCTTGGCGGCCTCTTCCGCGCCCTTGTTGGCGGCTTCGAAGAAGCCGTTGCCGAGCGACTTGACGAGCAGCGCGATCTTCATGTCGGCGGCGCTGGCTGAGGACATCATGGCGGTAAGCGCGAGCGCGGCGCCGGCGAGCAGTTTCGTGGATAGTTTCATTGTCTTCCTCCCGATGTTGAAACCAAAGTCACTCCTCCCGGCGCCGTTCCTAGGCCGCCGAGGTGGAATCCTCCTTCTCCGTCGAAGCCATCGGCTTCACGGTGATGAGCTTTATGCCGGCATGGGCGAGCATCGTGGCCGCCTCGTCCGAAATCCTGTCGTCGGTGATGATCGTCGAGACGTTCTCGAGCGGGCACAGGATGAGGCTGGAGCGCCGGTCGAACTTGCTGGAATCGGCCATGACGATCAGCTCCTCGGCCTGGCGCATCAGCTTCTGCTCGCTCTGGATGACCAGCGCGTCCGATTCCATGATGCCGAGCGCGTTGACGCCCTGCGCGCCGATGAACATGCGCCGCGCATAGAAATTGCGGATCGCGTCGTTGTCGAAGGGCGAGAGGATCAGGCTCTGGTCGCGGTAGATCGCCCCGCCCGGAACGCTGACCGTGCATTTGGAGTGCTTCACCAGATGCTCGGCGATGGCGAAGGAATTGGTCATGACCTGAAGGCGGCGGGCCGACATGAAATGCACCATCTGGAACGTCGTGGTGCCGCCGTTGATGACGATGGAATCGCCCTCCTCGCACAGCTCGACCGCGCGGCGGGCGATTGCGCGCTTGCGATCGATATTGATCGATTCGGAAACCTTGAACGGACGCGCGGCCAGATTGCCGAGCTGCGGGGGATGCATGGCCTCGGCGCCGCCGCGCACGCGGCGCAGCTTGCCCTGCACGTGCAGGGCGGCGATGTCGCGGCGGATCGTGGCCTCGGATGCCTCGGTCAGTTCGGCGATATCCTGCACCGTCACGACGGGCTTTTCCTGGATTGCGCTCAAAATGATGCGATGGCGTTCGCGTTCGTGCATGGGGCTCCTCCTGAGGATGATTTATTCGTATTCTTTTTATCCTGTCAATCAGAAACGATCAAAAAAGATCATGTTGCGCTGCACAATGATCTTTAATGATCAAAAATGATTGACATTGCGGGAAGGAATGCGCCATAGCTCGCACAGAAGGAGACGGGAGGCCGGCGTGGCGTCCCGCCAAGTGTCAAGCCAGGGAGGAAATCATGACGGGTCAGCCCCGCCTTCTCGAAAACCGTTGGGATGATGCCCATGCCGCAAAGCTCGACGAGCCCGGCAAGCTGCTCTACCGCTCCAACCTCCTCGGCGCCGACAAGCGCATAACCAATTACGGCGGCGGCAACACGTCGGCCAAGGTGGCGGAAACCGATCCGCTGACCGGCGAAAAGGCCCGCGTCATGTGGGTGAAGGGTTCGGGCGGCGACGTCGGCACGATCAGGCTCGACGGTTTCGCCACCCTCTACATGGACAAGCTGGAGGCCCTGAAGGGCATCTACAAGGGCGTCCATGACGAGGACCGCATGGTCGGCTTCCTGCCGCACTGCACCTTCAACCTCAACCCGCGCGCCGCCTCCATCGACACGCCGCTCCACGGCTTCGTGCCCTATACGCATGTCGACCATATGCATCCGGACGCGATCATTACCATTGCCGCGGCGAAGAACTCGAAGGAGCTGACGGCAAAGATATTCGGCGACGACATCGGCTGGCTGCCCTGGCGCCGCCCCGGCTTCCAGCTCGGCCTCGACCTCGAAGCCTTCGTCAAGGCGAACCCCAAGGCGAGGGGCGTCGTCCTCGAAAGCCATGGCCTCTTCACCTGGGCGAACGACGCCAAGGACTGCTACCTCCTGACGCTGGAGATCATCAACAAGGCGATCGCGTGGTTCGCGAAGGAGACGGAAGGCAAGACGATCTTCGGCGGCGCCGTCGCACAGAGCCTCGGTGAAGCCGAGCGCCGCGCCGTCGCCGCGAAGCTGATGCCGGAAATCCGCGGCCGCATCGGCAAGGGCGAGCGCAAGCTCGGCCATTTCGACGACCAGCCCGCCGTGCTCGAATTCGTCAATTCGAAGGACCTGAAGCCGCTCGGCAGCCTCGGCACCTCCTGCCCGGACCATTTCCTGCGCACGAAGATCCGCCCGCTGATCGTCGATTTCGATCCGGCAAAGCCCGATGCCGACGCCGTGATCGCCGGCCTCGACAAGGCGCTGGAAGACTACCGCGCCGATTACACGCGCTATTACGAAACCTGCAAGCACGACAATTCGCCGAAGATGCGCGACCCCAACCCGGTCATCTTCCTCGTGCCGGGCGTCGGCATGTTCTCCTTCGCCAAGGACAAGGCGACCGCGCGCATAGCCGGCGAGTTCTACGTCAACGCCATCAACGTGATGCGCGGCGCGTCCACGGTCTCCGAATATCAGGGCCTGCCCGAGCAGGAGGCCTTCGATATCGAATACTGGCTGCTGGAGGAGGCGAAGCTCCAGCGCATGCCGAAGCCGAAGAGCCTTGCCGGCCGCGTCGCCCTCATCACCGGCGGGGCCGGCGGGATCGGCCGCGCGACGGCCGAGCGGCTGGCGGGCGAGGGCGCCTGCGTGGTGCTCGCCGATATCGATGCCGATGCGCTTGGCGAGGTCGGCTCGGACTTCGCGAAGAAATACAGCGGCGACGCGGTGCGCACCGTCCAGCTCAACGTGACGGACGAGGCCGGCGTGATCGCCGCCTTCGCGCAAGCCTGCGTCGAGTTCGGCGGCGTCGATATCCTCGTCTCCAATGCCGGCATCGCCTCTTCCGCGCCCGTCGAAAGCACCGAGCTTTCGATGTGGAACAAGAACATGGACATTCTGGCGACCGGCTATTTCCTCGTCTCGCGCGAGGCGTTCCGCCTCTTCCGCCGGCAGGCGCTTGGCGGCAACGTGGTCTTCGTCGCCTCCAAGAACGGCCTTGCCTCCTCGCCGAACGCCTCGGCCTATTGCACCGCCAAGGCCGCCGAGATCCATCTTGCGCGCTGCCTTGCGCTCGAAGGGGCGGAAGCGGGCATCCGCGTTAACACCGTCAATCCCGACGCGGTGCTGCGCGGCTCGAAGATCTGGGGCGGCGAATGGCGCGAACAGCGCGCCGCCTCCTCCAAGATCGAGGTGAGCGAGCTGGAGGAGCACTACCGCAAGCGTTCGATGCTCAAGCTGAACGTCTTCCCGGAGGACATCGCAGAGGCCATCTATTTCCTCGCTTCCGACCTTTCGGCGAAGTCGACGGGCAATATCATCAACGTGGATGCCGGCAACGCGCAGAGTTTTCCGCGCTGATCAGGGAGGCTGGAAATGGCTGAGTTCAAGATCGCGGCGGATGTGATCGTCGCGGAAAACGACAAGCGGGCCGGGGCGCTGCGGGAGGACTACGACGCGCTCGGCGCCAATCTCGCCCGCCGCGGCATCGACATCGAGGCCGTCACGGCGAAGGTGGCAAAATTCTTCGTTGCCGTGCCCTCCTGGGGCGTCGGCACGGGCGGCACGCGCTTCGCGCGCTTTCCCGGCACCGGCGAGCCGCGCGGCATCTTCGACAAGCTGGACGACTGCTCGGTCATCCAGCAGTTGACGCGGGCGACGCCCAATGTCTCCCTGCATATCCCGTGGGACAAGGCGGACCCGAAGGAGCTGAAGGCGAAGGGCGACGCGCTCGGCCTCGGCTTCGACGCGATGAATTCCAACACCTTCTCCGACGCGCCCGGCCAGGCGCATTCCTACAAATACGGCTCGCTCAGCCATACGGACGCGGCAACGCGCGCCCAGGCGGTCGAGCACAATCTGGAATGCATCGAGATCGGCAGGGCCATCGGCTCGAAGGCGCTGACGGTGTGGGTCGGCGACGGCTCCAACTTCCCCGGCCAGAGCAACTTCACCAAGGCGTTCGAGCGCTACCTTGCCGCCATGGCGGAGATCTACAAGGCGCTGCCGGACGACTGGAAGCTCTTCTCCGAGCACAAGATGTACGAGCCGGCCTTCTATTCGACGGTCGTGCAGGACTGGGGCACCAACTACCTCATCGCCCAGACGCTCGGCCCCAAGGCCCAGTGCCTCGTCGACCTCGGCCACCACGCGCCGAACACCAATATCGAGATGATCGTCGCCCGGCTCATCCAGTTCGGCAAGCTCGGCGGCTTCCATTTCAACGATTCGAAATACGGCGACGACGACCTCGATGCCGGCGCCATCGAGCCCTACCGCCTGTTCCTCGTCTTCAACGAGCTGGTGGATGCCGAGGAGCGCGGGGCCAGGGGCTTCCACCCGGCCCATATGATTGACCAGTCGCACAATGTCACCGATCCGATCGAGAGCCTGATCAACAGCGCGAACGAGATCCGCCGCGCCTATGCGCAGGCCCTTCTCGTCGACCGCAAGGCGCTCGAAGGCCATCAGGACGGCAACGACGCATTGATGGCGACCGAGACGCTGAAGCGCGCCTACCGCACCGATGTGGAGCCGATCCTCGCCGAAACCCGACGTCGCACGGGCGGGGCCATCGACCCGGTCGCCGCCTATCGCGCCAGCGGCTACCGCCGCAAGGTCGCGGCCGAGCGGCCGGCCTCCGCCGCCGGTGGCGGCGGCATCATCTGAGCGGGCACGGCAGGAGGAGGATCACGCCTCCTTCCTGTTGCGGAAGCTGGCATTGCCGAGGCCGGTGCCGATGGTGACGGCCGCCCAGCGCTCCGTATCGGCCATGCGCGGGGCCTCCGAAAGGCCCTGCACGACCGCGTCGTTGTGCATGATGACGAAGGTGGGCTCGCCGCTAATGGCGGGGATCGCCTTGCGCAACGCCTCGGGCAGGTTGAAATGGGTGCTTTCCCAGTTGCCGCCCGGAAGGTTCTGCCCGCCGCGGGCAATCGACCCGTCCGCCGCGATCACGCCCGGGCAGCCGATGCCGATGACGGGCGCCAGCGTCAGCTTGGCCTTCTCCGCCTTGGCGATCAGCCCCTCGATCATCTCGACGAGATATTCGATGGTGGCGGTGCGCTTCGGCTCGTCGTCGGCATGGCGCCAGAGCTCCGATTTCCAGACCTTCGCCTTGGAGAAATCCGGCTTGTCGTCGAGGTTGAGCTTGACGACGCCGGCGCGGATGTTCGTGCCGCCGATATCGACGGCGAGGATGGCGTCGTGCCCCTTCAGCATCCAGGAGGGAATGAGGTGGACCGCGCCGAGAAGGCCGGCCTCGTCTGGATGATGGCCGATCGGCACGAGCTCCACCTTCATGCCCTCGGCGCGAAGGAGAAGCTGGGTGCGCGCCATCGCCATCAGCCCGGCCTTGCTGTCGCTGAACCCGCCGCCGACCACGATCCGGCGCGTTCCCTTCCAGGCGTCCTCATCAAGATAGCGAAGGAGAATGCCGGCGAGCGCTGCCGCGAAATCGTCGACGGCCGCGCGCACGAGCGTCGCCGCCTCGCTCTCGCCGTCCTTCAGCAATCCGTCGATGTCCTTCTTGGAAAGATCGTCGGTCGGCGTGTCGCCGAGGGGATCGGGCCCGCCCGCGCGCACCCGCTTGCGCCAGCCGTCGAGGGCATCGCGGAAGGCGGTCTTGTTGGCGCGGTCGCCGATGAAGCCGGCCTTGTCGCGCAGTTCCAGATTGTAGCTTGCGACCTCGACCTTTGGCAGGTCGCCGGCGCCATGGGAGACCGGCGCGCCGATCTCGTCATCCTGTCTTGCCTGCCGTTTGCGCTGTTCGCTGCCCATGCCCGCTCCCTTGCGTATGCGGATTGGAAATGCGGCGAAGCGAAAGTTGTTCCTCGCAGAACCCTTGCCGGCGGGCGATTGCGGCCTAATTGCAGGTGTCATGCTAGACGACGACGAACAATTGCAACCGTCCGATGCGGCGATCCGCCATCTGGTCCGCCGCCTGCTCGCCGAGCCGGACCGCTGGGCCCTCTTCCTCGATATCGACGGCACGCTGATCGACCTTGCCGTGACGCCGGACGCCATCCAGGTGCCGCTGTCGCTGACGGCGAACCTTTCCGCCGTCTCCTCCCGCCTCGGCGGGGCGCTGGCGCTGGTGACGGGGCGGAGCCTTGCCTATGCGGACGAGCTGTTCTCCCCCGCCCGCTTTCCCATCGCCGGCCTGCACGGCGCGGAGCTGCGGGCCGTCGACGGCGGAACGACCGTCGCCCGCGCCACCCCCGCCTTTACGGAATTGAAGCGCCGGCTGGTGGAGGAGACCGCCTGGATGGAGGGCGTGCTGATCGAGGACAAGGGCGCGGCCATCGCCGCGCACTACCGGCTGGCCCCGGCGCTCGACACGGCGCTGGAGAAGATCATGCGGGATTTCGCCGAGAAGGCGGGGCCGGACTGGATGTTGCAGCCCGGCAAGATGGTCTTCGAGGTGCGCCCCTCGCGCGCCAGCAAGGGCGATGCGGTCGCTTCCTTCCTGGAGCAGGCGCCGTTTGCCGGCCGCCTGCCGATTGCCGTCGGCGACGACCTGACGGACGAATCGATGTTCGCGCTCGCCAATGCGCGCGGCGGCCAGTCGATCCGCGTCGGCTCGCTGTCGCATGCCACCTGCGCGCTCGCCCGTGCCTCCTCGCCCTCGGCCATCCGCACGGCGCTTGCCACTGTCGCGGCGGGGGAACCGGCTGCCTCCGGCATCGCGGCCGCGCGCTAGCTTCTTGCGGAACGGTTCCAGAGGGTGAGAAGCGGGCCGGCGCGGCCGTAGAGCGGATCGCTGCCCGGCACCGGCAGCGCGGCGATGATCTTCAATTCGCCGGGCGTTGCCGCCGCCGTCTCGATATCGGCATGCTGGCCCGGCGGATAGCCGCCGACGACGAGGAAGTCGTCGCTCGCCGAGAGGCGCCTGTGGCCGGTGCCGGCCGGAAGCACGAGGCAATCGCCCGCCTCGACATCGAGGCTTGCGCCCTCCGGCCCGCCGATGAGGAGCTCGGCCTTCCCCTCGGCGATGCCGAGCACTTCGTGCGCGCCGACATGATAATGCTGGTAGGAGAAGACGCCGTTGCGCCACACGCCTTCCCAGCCTGAATCGTAGAAAAGGCCCTCGAAGGCGTGCGCCCGGTCGTCGACCTCGGGACCGAGGACCCCGCGATAGACGAGCACCGGAAGGAAAGGGTGGTTCGGCACCCATTCGCTTGCGGAAAAGAACAGCGTTTCCGGCTGCCGCATCGTTGTTTCGCCTGCTGAGGTCATGGGATTGTTTCCGGATTTCGCTGGGAAGGAAATTCCGCAAGATCATGTTTGTTCCCGCGGAACATTCCGTCAGGATCGCGGTTTCTCCCCTGTCTTGAAGGGAGGACGAAATGGAAGAGGTTTCCAATATCCAGTTGCATTTCGACGTTCTGAGTTGCCGCGCGCTCCTGTCCTGCGAGGGCAAGGATTATGTCCTGCCGGATACGTATCCCAATCGCGACGCCGCGCGGGCAGCCGCGCAGAAATTCGCCTGGGAACGACTGGGGCTGAAGAGCCGGCGCGCCGGGCGGCCGTCGGACATCGCGATCTGGCTGCGCTAGCATAGAGCCTTGCAACGGATGCGAAACTCCGTAAACCTCGAAGGCAGATAAACGGAGGTCTGGCGTGAGCGTCGCATTCGTCAAGGAAGAGAGCGCCGAAACGGCGGCGGAAACCCAACTGCCGGACCGCCCCGTCTCGCTGCATCCCAATCTCGTCACCGAAACCGGCCCCAAGGCGCTGGAGCATGCGCTTCAGACCGCGCGCGAAGCCTTCGAGGCGGCGAACGCCGTCGAGGACGCCAACGAGCGGCGCCGGCAGGCGGCCGGCCCGGCGCGCGACCTTCGCTATTTCTCCGAGCGGCTGCGCACCGCCCAGCCCATGCCGCCGCCGGCCGACAACGAGACGGTCGCCTTCGGCAGCACCGTCACCTTCAGCCGTGACGACGGGCGCGTGCAGACCTACCGCATCGTCGGCGAGGACGAGGCCGATCCCAAGATGGGCACGATCTCCTACGTTTCGCCCGTCGCAAGGCTCCTGCTGGGCAAATCCGTCGGCGACGTCGTCACCATCGGCGAGCAGGAGCTCGAGGTGATGACGATCGCCTGAAACGAAGAGGCCGGCGAGAGCTGGCCTTCGTTTGGCAGGAGATTTTCCACGCCTTTTCCTCTCCCTCTTCCTCCTTTCAGTATTCCCCATCGCCTCACCTCTTCTATCCTCCCCCCCGTCCTCTCCCGCCTCCATCCTCCCCCCTCCCCCACCTCCATCCTCCCCCCACCTGCGTCATCCTCGGGCTTGACCCATCCCCACCCTGTGGCGTGGATGGTTGGGTCAAGCCCGACCATGACGATAGGAGAGGGCGAGGGAACGGAACGGAACGGAACAGAAGGGAGGGGAAAGGAAAGGGAGGGTAGCGGAATGAGAGGGAAGATAACGGAACGGACGGAGACGAAACGGACGGAAACGGACCGGAAAGAAACGGACCGGCGGGGAGCGAAAAAGGGCCGGCTTTCGCCGGCCCTTCCTATGCTCAGAAGCTGACGGCGCGGTCGCCGTCTTCGTCCTTTATGCGGGTCGGCAGGCCGATCCGGTTCAGGAGGTTGATGAAGGGCTTCGGCGGCAGTTCCTCAACGTTCGCCATCGTCTTCACGTCCCATTCGCCGGTGGCGACCAGCATCGCGGCGGCGACCGGCGGGACGCCGGCGGTGTAGGAGATGCCCTGGCTGCCCACTTCCTCATAGGCTTCCTTGTGGTCGGCCACGTTGTAGATGAAGACGGTCTTCTCCTTGCCATCCTTCAGGCCCTTCACGTAGTCGCCGATGCAGGTCTTGCCCTCGTAGCCGGGGGCGAGCGAGGCCGGATCGGGCAGCACGGCCTTGACGACCTTGAGCGGCACGACTTCGAGGCCCTCGGCCGTCTTGACCGGTTGCTCGGAGAGAAGGCCGAGGTTCTTCAGGACGGTGAAGACGTTGATGTAGTGATCGCCGAAGCCCATCCAGAAGCGGACATTCGCGCCATCCATGTTCTTCGCCAGCGAATGCACCTCGTCGTGGCCGCACAGATAAGCGCGCCGCGTGCCGACGACCGGCAGGTCGTAGTCCTTGCCGATCTCGAACATCTTGTTGGTTTGCCACCCGCCGTTCTGCCAGGAATAGACGACGCCGGTGAATTCACGGAAGTTGATTTCCGGATCGAAGTTCGTGGCGAAATACTTGCCGTGGCTGCCGGCATTGATGTCGACGATGTCGACGTCGGTGACCGTGTCGAGATATTCGTCCTTGGCGAGGCGAGCATAGGCGTTGACGACGCCCGGGTCGAAGCCGGCGCCGAGGATGGCGGTGATGCCTTTCTCCGCGCATTCGGCGGCGCGCTTCCACTCGTAGTTCCCGTACCACGGCGGCGTCTCGCAGATCTTGCCCGGCTCCTCGTGGATCGCCGTGTCGATATAGGCGACGCCCGTGTCCATGCAGGCGCGCAGCACCGACATGTTGAGGAAGGCGGTGCCGACATTGATGACGATCTGCGACCTCGTCGACGCGATGAGCGCCTTGGTGGCCTCGATGTCGAGCGCGTCGAGCGCATGGCCTTCCAGCACGCCCGGCTGTTTCATCGCCTTCTTCTCATGGACCGACGCGATGATCTTGTCGCACTTCGCTTTTGTGCGCGAAGCGATATGGATGTCGCCGAGCACGTCGTTGTTCTGGGCGCATTTGTGCGCCACGACCTGTGCAACGCCGCCGGCGCCGATGATGAGCACGTTCTTCTTCATGTCCCGGAATAGCTCCTTCTGGGTTGGATAGGGGGTTCAGGAAAGGCTTGTCTCGTAGTCCGCATAGGAAAATTCGCGGACGGTGCGGATGTTTCCGTCGAGCTCGCGGATGGCGATGGCCGGCATCTTCACGCCGTTGAACCAGTTCTTCTTGACCATCGTGTAGCCGGCCGCATCCTGGATGGAGATGCGGTCGCCGACCTTCAGCTCCTTCTCGAAATCGAACTCGCCGAAGATATCGCCGGCAAGGCACGACTTGCCGCAGACCATGTAGCGGTGCGGCCCTGTATTGGGCGAGAGCTTGGCGTTCTCCCGGTAGATCAGGAGGTCCAGCATGTGCGCCTCGATGGAACTGTCGACGACGGCGAGGTGCTTGCCGTTGTCGAGAAGGTCGAGCACCGTCGTCTCCAGCGTCGTCGATTTGGTGATCGAGGCTTCGCCGGGCTCCAGGTAGACTTGCACACCGTATTCACCGGCAAAGCGCTTCAGCCGCTCGGCGAATTTTTCGAGCGGATAGTTTTCGCCGGTAAAATGGATGCCGCCGCCGAGGCTCACCCATTCGGCCCTCTTCAGAAGGGGGGCGAATTTCTCCTCGATGGTGCCGAGCATGCGGTCGAAGAGATCGAAATCGCCGTTCTCGCAATTGTTGTGGATCATGAAGCCGGAGATGCGGTCCATCACCGGCTCGACCTTTTTCACGTCCCATTCGCCGAGCCGCGAGAAGGGGCGGGCGGGATCGGCAAGGTCGAAGCTGGAGGACGAGATGCCGGGATTGAGGCGAAGGCCGCGCACGATGCCGGCCGCCCTGTCGGCGAAACGGTCGAGCTGGCCGATGGAGTTGAAGATGATCTTGTCGGCGTGGCTGACGACCTCGTCGATCTCGTAGTCGGCATAGGCGACGGAATAGGCGTGCGTCTCCTTGCCGAAGCGCTCGTGGCCGAGGCGCACCTCGTTGAGCGAGGAGGAGGTGGTGCCGTCCATGTACTCGCGCATGAAATCGAAGACCGACCAGGTGGCGAAGCATTTCAGCGCCAGCAGCGCCCTGGCGCCGGAAAGTTCGCGCAGGCGCGCGACCTTCTCCATGTTGATGAGGAGCTTCGACTTGTCGATCAGATAGTAGGGCGTCGTCAGGGACATGGGGACCTGTCTTCCGTGGGGAGTGGCAATGCGAAAACGCCGCGCGCACGGAAGGCATCGCCCTCCGCTACGCGGGGTCTCGGACTGGAAACCGGATGTTACGGTATCGTCGTGCGGACACGGCGGTGCGACAGCGCCTTGGCGCGGTGCCGTGCCGGCAGGAGAGCGGGCAGGCGCGGTGTCTTCACCGGCCGCATGGGGCCGGTGGGCGCAACGGCATAAAAGCCAGAGCGTGCCGCGATGGCACGCATCGAAAAGCGTTCTTCCGTTCGGGGGGCATCGACCGAGCCCATCCCCGATTGGAAGAGGGCGTCGCAAGACATGGCGTCCTCCCCAACCAGCAGATGAAACCTGCACTAAGTGGGGCGCTCTCTAGCACAGGGCGGCAACGGATTTCAATGCACCTCTTTTGCCGGAAATTTTCCGATTTCGGCTCTTGCACCTCTAGTCGCTAGAGGTCGTAGAACATTATCGAGACAAAAGAGGATTTGCCGATGTCCGATGTGAAAGAGACGCGTTTCAGGGTCGAAGGCATGGATTGCGCCTCCTGCGCCAGCAAGATCGACACCGCCGTGCGCCGCATGCCGGGCGTCAGCGACGTTTCGGTTTCGGTGACGGCAGGCACGATGCGGGTGCGGCACGATGCGACGAGCGACCTCGACGCGATCCGCCGCAAGGTCTCCGGCCTCGGCTACGGCGTGATGCCGGCCGATGGGGCCGCGCAAAAGCCGGCGGCGGAACACGAACACGGTCCCGGCTGCGATCATGACCATGAGCACGACCACGGCCCTGCGGTGAAGGCCGCCGCCGTCGAAGGCCTGCACGGCTATGACCACGGCCCGTCCGAAGGCCCGTGGTGGAAGGGCAGGAAGGGACGGCTCACCATCCTTTCCGGGGCGGCGCTGCTCGTCGCCTACGGCATCGGCCATCTCGTCCCAGCTGTCGCGACCTATGCCTTCATCCTTGCCATGGCCGTGGGCCTCGTGCCGATCGCCCGGCGCGCGATCATGGCCGCGCTCGCCGGCACGCCCTTTTCCATCGAAATGCTGATGACCATCGCCGCCGTCGGCGCGGTCGTCATCGACGCGTCGGAGGAGGCGGCCGCCGTCGTCTTCCTCTTCCTCGTCGGCGAGCTGCTGGAAGGCGTTGCCGCCGGCAAGGCGCGCGATAGCATCCGCTCGCTCTCCGCCCTCGTGCCGAAGACGGCGCTGCTGGAAGAGGACGGCCGCACGAAGGAGGTGCCGGCCGAATCGCTTGCCGTGGGCGCGATCATCCTCGTTCGCCCGGGCGACCGCATCTCGGCCGACGGCACCATCGTCGAGGGAGAGAGCGCCATCGACGAGGCGCCCGTCACCGGCGAAAGCACGCCGGTGCGCAAGGAGGCCGGCGACACGGTCTTCGCCGGCACGGTGAACGGCGATGCGGCGTTGCGCATCCGCGTGACGGCGGCTGCGGCCGACAACACCATCGCCCGTGTCGTCAAGCTGGTCGAGGAGGCGCAGGAATCCAAGGCCCCGACCGAGCGCTTCATCGACCGCTTCTCGAAATACTATACGCCCGGGGTGGTCGTCGTCGCCGCGCTCGTCGCCATCGTCCCGCCGCTTCTCCTCGGCGGCGTCTGGAGCGAATGGGTCTACAAGGGCCTCGCCGTGCTCCTGATTGGCTGCCCCTGCGCGCTCGTCATCTCGACGCCCGCCGCCATCGCCGCCGCGCTCTCTGCCGGTGCGCGCCGCGGCCTGCTCATGAAGGGCGGCGCGGTACTGGAAGGCCTCGGCAAGCTCACCGCCATCGCCTTCGACAAGACCGGCACGCTCACCGAGGGCAAGCCGAAGGTCACCGATATCCTCGCCTTCGGCGGAACGGAGGGCGAGGTGCTGCGCCTTGCCGCCGCGCTGGAAGCCGGCTCCAGCCATCCCCTGGCGCTCGCCATCCTCGCAAGGGCCGCCGAAGAGGGCATTGTTCCCCCCGCCGCGACCGGTGCGCGGGCGCTCGGCGGCAAGGGCGTCGCCGCCACGGTCGAGGGCAGGGAGGTCTTCCTCGGCTCGCCGAAGGCCGCCGCCGAGACCGTCACGCTTTCAGCCGAGGTCCAGGCCACCGTCACGGCGCTCAACGACGACGGCAAGACGGTCTCCCTGCTCCTGGTGGACGGCACGCTCACCGGCGCCCTCGCCATGCGCGACGAACCCCGCCCCGATGCCGCGGCCGGCCTTGCGGCTTTGAAGGAGGCGGGCATCCGCACCGTCATGCTGACGGGCGACAACGCCCGCACGGCGGAGGCCGTCGGCAGCCTGCTCGGCATCGAGGTGCGCGCCGAGCTGATGCCTGAGGACAAGCAGCGCATCGTCGGCGAATTGCAGCGCGAGGGCTTCGTCGTCGGCAAGATCGGCGACGGCATCAACGACGCTCCGGCGCTCGCCGCCGCGAATGTCGGCATCGCCATGGGCGGCGGCACGGACGTCGCGCTGGAAACGGCGGATGCGGCGATCCTGCACGGCCGCGTCGGCGACGTCGCGCTGATGCGGGACCTTTCGAAGCGGACCATGCGCAATATCTTCGAGAACATCGTCATCGCCCTCGGCCTCAAGGGCGTCTTCCTGGTGACGACCATCGCCGGCATCACCGGCCTCTGGCCGGCGATCCTCGCCGACACGGGCGCGACCGTCCTCGTCACGCTCAACGCGCTGCGCCTCCTGCGGCCGATCCGGTAGGTTCAGTCGTGCTCGTCGCTGCAAAGGTCGTGGTTGGCAAGCGCGCGGATGACGTAGCAATCGCTGATCTGGTTGGAGTGGCAATGGGTGGTGATGCGCTCCAGCTCGGCCTCCAGCTTGCGCAGCCGCGCGATCTTGCGGCGCACGGCGGCAAGCTGCTCGGCGGCGATCCGGTCGGCGTCGCGGCAAGGGTGCTCGGGGTGCTGGCTGAGCTCGATCAGCTCGCGGATGGCGTCGAGCGTCAGGCCGAGGTCGCGGGCATGGCGGATGAAGGCGAGCCGGTCGCGCTCCCCGGCCGAATAGCGCCGCTGGTTGCCCTCCGAGCGCTCGGCGGGCGAAAGGAGGCCCATCTGCTCGTAGTAGCGGATGGTCGGGACCTTGACGCCCGTCGCCTTCGAAAGATCGCCGATGGTCAGCATGTCATGCCTCTTCGTGTTGTCTTCGCCAAGACATGTGGGGAGACGGCCGGCAAATCAAGGATTGGTTTAGCGGGCGGCTCGCGGCGAAAGACCCCTCCCTAAATCCCTCCCCACAAGGGGGGCAATTGCATATGGCAGACGGTCGCCTTTTCCCCTTCTCCCCGCCGGGGAGAAGGTGGCCCGAAGGGTCGGATGAGGGGGCAAGCGTGCTGCATTGCGCCTGCGGCTCCCCCTCATCCCGCTGCCGCGACCTTCTCCCCGACGGGGAGAAGGGCCAAGTGGCACCCATCGAACTCCATCAGAGAGGGTCTTCGCAGGGCCAGCGCAAGGTTCTGACGCTTTTGTGTTCGCTGCGTGATCGCCGGATGGCATAAACCGTGGCGCCAGGCCTTGAAGGCCGAGGGGTCTGAGGTTTATGGCCGGATACGCACAAAGACCGATGAGAGCCACAAGATTAACGAAGTTCTAAGCAATCGCTTGGACTCTGACAGGATGATGCGTCGCGCGGAAAGCGGCGCGCCCCGATCCCGAACAACCGAAAACGACCCATGTTTGCGCTTCGCCATCGCCTTTCCCGTGAAAACGCCCGTCCACGCCTTCGCCTCCTCGCGCGCCTTGCCGCGGCGACGGTCGCCGGCGGCCTGCTTGCCGGCTGCATGGCGATGGATGTCGCCTCGCTTGCCGAGGCTCCGCAGCTTTCCAGCAAGGTGAAGGCCGAGATGGCGAAGAAGAAGATGCGGCCGGAAAGCCCGGTTCTGGTGCGCATCTTCAAGCAGGAAAGCGAGCTGGAAGTCTGGAAGGTCGATGCGAGCGGCAAATACGCGCTCTTCAAGACCTATCCGATGTGCCGCTGGTCCGGAAAGCTCGGGCCGAAGACGAAGATCGGCGACCGTCAGGCGCCGGAAGGCTTCTACCATGTCTCCGCCGGCATGCTGAACCCGAACTCGCAATATTACGTCTCCTTCAACCTCGGCTATCCGAACAGGCTGGAATCGGCGCTCGGCTATACGGGCGAGGCGCTGATGGTGCACGGCGCCTGCTCGTCCTCCGGCTGCTACGCCATGACCGACCAGGGCGTCGGCGAGATCTTCGCCATCGTGCAGAAGGCGCTTGAAGGCGGGCAGCAGCGTTTCCAGGTGCAGGCCTACCCCTTCCGCATGACGACGCAGAACATGGTCGCCCACCGCGGCGATCCGAACATGCCCTTCTGGCGCACGCTGAAGGAGGGCTACGACGCCTTCGAATTCACGCGGAGCCAGCCGAAGGTCTCGCTGTGCAGCGGCCGCTATGTCTTCGACAAGGACTTCGTCGGCGGCGAGCCGGACGATCCGCTCGCGGCCTGCCCGGCGACGGTCGAAGGCGTCCAGCCCGAGCTGATGGCGAAGATCGGCGCGGAACAAAGGAAGCTGGATGCGGCTTTCGCGAACGCCACGCCGGTTTCGAGCTTCGCCTATGTGGACGGCGGCATGCATCCGAGCTTCCGCTCGCTGCTCAAGCACGAAGGCGCGAAAGGCATGGCCGCGCGCATTTCGCGCACCAAATATCCCGTCAGCCGGCCCGAGGCCGCGCTGGCCGATCCCTATGACGATTGATGTGTGAGGAACTGTATTGACTGGTGAAAGCGTAACCCGCCGGTCCTTCCTGCTTGGCAGCGCGGGACTGGCAACCACGATCCTCTCCGGCTGCGTCACGCCGGTCCGCCAGAGGGTCGCCGTCGAGCCCGAGCCGGTCGATACCAGCATCTACGCCGAGATGTACGGGCCGAAGCCGGACGAGGCGTATCCGCTGCCGGCCATTCCCTATCAGAAGATCGATCCGCGCTTCTACCGCCAGATGGTGCCGAACCCGACGGGCGAGCGGCCCGGCGTGATCGTCGTCGATACGGCCACGCACTTCCTCTACCTCACCTATGAGGGCGGGCAGGCCATGCGCTACGGCGTCGGCCTCGGCCGGGCGGGCTTCGAATGGGCCGGCCGCGGCGTCATCCAGTACAAGCGCGAATGGCCGCGCTGGACGCCGCCGGACGAGATGATCGCCCGCCAGCCCGAGCTGGAGCCCTATAGCTGGCGCAACGGCGGCATGGAGCCGGGCCTGAAGAACCCGCTCGGCGCCCGCGCGCTCTATATCTTCCGCGACGGTCAGGATACGCTCTACCGCATCCACGGCTCGCCGGAATGGTGGACCATCGGCAAGTCCGTCTCCTCCGGCTGCGTGCGCATGATGAATCAGGACGTGGTCGACCTCTACAACCGCGTCCAGCCCGGCACGCCCATCCTGGTGCTCGGCTCCGCCGTCGAAACCGCCGGCATCTATTGATCGCACCGCCTGGAACGAGCTCGTAAGGACATGACCGTTATCGAAACGCTTTTCACCAATGCGAAGCTCGCGGACGGCTCCGTGAAGGACATCGGCGTTGCCGGCGGCCGCATCGTCTCCATCGCGCCGGCCGGGGCGGGGGGCGAGGCGGGCCGCCGCGTCGACATCGCCGGCGCGCTGCTCGTGCCGGGCTTCGTGGAGGGGCATATCCACCTCGACACCAGCTTCTACGGCGACAGGTGGATCCCCCACAAACCCTGCACCGACGGCTTCGACGTGCATGAGCGCGTCGCCTTCCAGGCCGAGAACATGGCGATGGCTGCGCCGATGGACGAGCGCGCCCGCAAGCAGCTCGAGCTGTGCGTCTCCAACGGCTCGCTCCAGATGCGCAGCCACGTCATGGTGGACGGCTCGGTCGGGCTGAAGTCGCTGGAGACGATCCTGAAGGTGCGCGAGGACTATCGCGACATCATCGACATCCAGCTCGTCGCCTTCCCGCAGAGCGGCATCCTTTCGAGCCCCGGCACGCCGGAGCTTCTGGATGCGGCGATCGGCCTCGGCGCCGATCTCGTCGGCGGTCTCGATCCGGCGAGCTTCGACCGCGACCTCGACGGCCACCTCGACGTCGTCTTCGGCGTGGCGGAAAGGCGCGGCGTCGGCGTCGATATCCACCTCCATGATTTCGGCACGCTCGGCGCCTTCACGGTGGAGGAGATCTGCGCGCGCACGGTGGCGCTCGGCATGCAGGGCAGGGTGGTGATCAGCCATGCCTACGGGCTCGGCGACCTCGATGCGGACGCTGCCCGCCGTATCGGCGCGAAGATCGCTGCCGCCGGCATCTCGATCATGACCAACGCCCCCGGCGACCACGTCTTCCCGCCCGTCGCGCTGCTGCGCGCCGAGGGCGTCAACGTCTTTTCCGGCAACGACAATATCCGCGATTCCTGGTGGCCCTACGGCGACGGCGACATGCTGGGCCGGGCGATGATGATCGGCTACCGCTCCGGCTTCTACACCGACGAAGAGCTTTCCGCCGCCTTCGACGTGGTGACCGCCGCCGGCGCAAAAGCCCTCGGCCTCGAAGGCTACGGCATCGCCGTCGGCGCGAAGGCGGATTTCGTGACGCTCGACGCCGAGCATGTGCCGGAGGCCGTCGTGGCCGTGCCGAAGGGCCGCCGCGTGTTCAAGGCCGGTCGGCTTGTCGCGGAGAACGGGGCCGTGGTGCGCTGAGGGCGCCTCCTTTCTCCTCCCTCTCGGTCATCCTTCCTCTTCTCCCTCTCGGTCGTCATCCTCGGGCTTGACCCGAGGATCCACCTCTCAAACTCAGGGCGTGCCGAATGGATGGATCCTCGGGTCAAGCCCGAGGATGACGGAGGAGAGGTGAGAGAGAGGGTGAGAGAGAGAGAGGGAGAGAGTAGGGGAGTGGGACGACCCCATAGGCATTCCCCAAAATGAAAAAGGCGTGCCCGCTTCCGCCGGCACGCCCTTTTTTGATCGCCTTGCCGCTTACGTCCGCGGCTTCAGGTTCTCCGGGTCGTAGAGCGGCTTGTAGCCGATGCCGGCCACCTCGACCGGATAGGTCTCGTCGAAGTACGAGATGTTGAGCTTGCGGCCTTCCTGGCAATAGGCCCACGGCAGGTAGGCAAGAGCGATGTTCTTGCCGATGGTCGGGCCGAAGGCAATGGAGGTCGTGTAGGAGCGGCGGCCGAGTTCGTCGACCAGCACCTCGCCCGTCTCCGGGTCCATGACCGGCAGGTTGCCGAGCGGGTAGCGCTTCACGCCGTTCCTGTCGGTGTTCTCCGTCATGACGAGCGTGCAGAGCATGGCGGGCTGGTGGTCGCGCGCCTTGTATTCGAGGTGCTTGGCCTTGCCGCGGAAATCGGCTTCCTTGACCTTCGGGCGGGCAAGGTCGGCCTCGATGAGGTTGTACTGGGTGAGAAGGTCGGCGTTCTGGAGGCGCAGGCTCTTTTCCATGCGGCGCGAGTTGGCATAGGTCTCGACGCCGAAGGCCATGACGCCGGTGGCGCGCAGCGCATCCCAGACGGCAAGGCCGTCCTCGTACTTCATGTGCAGCTCCCAGCCCTGCTCGCCGACATAGGAGATGCGGAAGGCGGTGACGGGCTTGCCGGCGATCTCGATCTGCCTGATCGCGGCGAAGGCGAAGTTCTCCTGGTCGAGTCCTGCCGGGTCCGCCACCACCTTCTTGAGCGTCTCGCGGGCGTTCGGGCCCCAGATGCCGATGGTGATGAACTTCTCCGAGACGTCGGTGATGGTGACGTCGAGGCCGCGGTCCTCGGCAACGCGCTTCATGTAGTGGAAGTCGCGCGGGCCGGCATCGGCGCCGTTGACGAGGCGGCAGCGGTCCGCCATGCGGAAGACGGTGAAGTCGGCGCGCACCATGCCCTCGTCGTCGAGGAAGTGGGTGTAGATGCCCTTGCCGATATTGCCGTCGCCGCCGATCTTCGCCGCGCAGAGCCATTCCAGAAGCTCGACGTGGTCGGGGCCTTCGATATCGACCATGTGGAAATGCGAGAGGTTGACGATGCCGCAATCCTCGCTCATCGCCAGGTGCTCGGCATTGGAGACGCGCCAGAAGTGGCGGCTGTCCCACTCGTTCTCGCGCACCGGCACGCGGTCGCCGTATTTTTCCAGAAGATGTTCGTTGGTCTTGTAGCCGTGGGCGCGCTCCCAGCCGCCGAGCTCCATGAAGTAGCCGCCGAGTTCCACTTCGCGCTCGTAGAAGGGCGAGCGCTTGACGCCCCGGCCGCTGGCATAGGGCTCGCGCGTGTGGACGGCCGGGAAGTAGATCTTCTGCGCAGCCTCGAAGGTGCGGCCCTCGATGAACTTCTCTTCGAGCTGGTGCGGGTAGAAGCGGGCATAGTCGATCGAGTTGTGGTCGATCTCCGTGCGGCCGTCCGTCATCCAGTCGGCGATGAGCTTGCCGTAGCCGGGGCCGTCCTTGACCCAGATGGCGACGCAGTACCAGAGCCCGCGCACCTTCTGGCTCTCGCCGCAGGAGGGCCCGCCGGCGGCGGAGACCTGCAGCAGGCCGTTGAACGAATGGCCCTCGTTATAGCCGAGCTCGCCGAGGATCGGTGTCAGCTCCATCGCCTTTTCGAGCGGCTCGATGATCTGCTCCATGTCGAGGTCGCGCTGCGAGGGCGAAAGGCGCGCCTCGTGCTTTTCGAGAATGTCGCGCGGGTGGCAGAGACGCGGATTGGTGGTCTCGTAGTAGCCCCACTCGATCTGGCCGCCCTCGGTGGTCTTCGGGTCGCCCGTATCGCGCATATAGGCGGAGTTGCCCTGGTCGCGGAGCAGCGGGAAGCCGATTTCCTTGCCGGTGCCCTCGAACTCGTTGTACGGGCCGAAGAAGGTGAGCGGATGGTCGACCGGCATGACCGGCAGGTCCTCGCCGACCATTTCGGCGATGAGGCGGCCCCAGATGCCGGCGCAGACGATGACGTGGTCCGCCATGATCGTGCCGCGATGGGTGACGACGCCCTTGATATGGCCGTTCTCGACGAGGAGCGAGGTTGCGGGCGTGTTGCCGAAGACCTGCAGCTTGCCGGATTTCTCGGCAGCGTCGACCAGCTTGCCGGCGACGGTCTGCGAGCGGGGAATAACGAGGCCGGCGTCGGGGTCGAAGAGGCCGCCCTGCACCTGGTCTTCCTCGATCAGCGGGAACATGTCCTTGATCTCGGACGGCGAGACATAGTGCGCGCGCGTGCCGAAGGCCTTGGCGGAGGAGAGCTTGCGCTTGATCTCTTCCATCCATGTATCGTCGCCCGTGCGGGCGACTTCGAGGCCGCCGATGCGGGCGTAGTGGCCCATCTTCTCGTAGAAATCGATGGAATACTGGGTCGTCCAGACCGAAAGGTAGTCGTGGCTCGTCGTGTAGCAGAAGTCCGAGGCATGCGCCGTCGAACCGATGTCGGTCGGGATGCCCGACTTGTCGATGCCCACGATATCGTCCCATCCGCGCTCGATGAGATGATGGGCGATGGATGCGCCCACGATGCCGCCCAGACCGATGATGACGACCTTCGCCTTTTGCGGAAACTCTGCCATTCTTGAGACCCCAATGAGAATTTGCGGCCGATTTTAGGGCCTCGCCCGGCGCCTGTGCAGCCTGTCTGCGACTCGTCCGCGACCAGTTCCGACAGTCTCCCGAGCAAGTCCCGGACCGGCGGCACGACCCTAGCGGATCGCCGGGGCGGCGCAACGCTTTTCGACCGGATCTCGGCAGGCCGAAGGAACGGGCCTTTTACCCATGCGTCAGTTGCATGGGTGGCGTGCCGACTTGGCGCTGTTTCGCATCGCAGCATCGACGTATAAAGCACCCATCGAAAGACGCGGCGCCACGGATCGGTGCCGAACAGAGAGCCTCAGGAAAGGGGATCATCATGAACATGGCACGTTCCTTCAGCAATTGGCGCAAGTACCGTCAGACCATCAACGAACTCGACCGCATGACCGCCCGCGAACTCAGCGATCTGGGCATCGAGCGCTCGCAGATCAAGGCCGTCGCCCGCGCTGCCGTCGGCTTCTGAGCCAAGACGCCGCAAGCCGGAAATTCCTGGAACGCCCGCCCTCCGGCGGGCGTTTTTGCATGTGCGAAGAAGCGAAGGCCGGCTAGGCCGATTCGGCACGATTGAGGCATACGCCAAGCGCATAACGCATAGCTGCCTTGCAAAACGATGCCTATGAAATAATCAGGAATCGCGTATAGTCATACTTATCGAAACAACGTACCTCCTCCCACGAAGTTTCGATGTTGCAGAAGGTCTACTCCTCCTCCCAAGACCGACTGCGGGAATGGCGACACTCCTCCTCCCAGTCGCCATTCGGTTCTATCGGAAAGCCTGCCGCCTCCTCCTCCCGCGGCAGGCTTTTCCATTTCAGGACCCAATTTCCCCGATGAGAAGACAGAACGGCAGCGGACGGGCCCGGCCCGGTGGCCATGCCGCGTGTGCGCAGAACGACGAATGCCCGGGGCAGGCCCGGGCATGATGCGGTTCTTCGCGGAAGTTGTGATTCGCCTCAGGCGACGTTTCGCAGCGGCGCCTTTCCGGCTTGGCGGACGGCGGCCGGGATCTGCCGCAGCACTTCCAGCGCCAGCGCGCGGGCGTTCTCCTGCGCCTTGTCGAGGTTGCTGATGCGTTTCGCATCCATCGAATAGAGCGTGCCGGCGCAGCCGAAGATGTCGCGGAAGGCGGCGCGCTCGATGATCGGCGTTTCGAGCAGGTGCACGCGGCGGGCGGCGAGCAGGTCCTTCACCGCCTGCATGGCGCGCGTCGTCACCATCGAGTTGACGCGGGTGAGCACGACGGAATGGCGGATGCGGATATCGGCCTTGTCTTCCAGGTATTGCAGCAGCTCGATGACGTTCGCCCCGCCCTGGGCGTCCATGGCCGAGCCCTGCACGGGAATCAGCACGTAGTCGGCATGGCCGACGGCCTTGGCGAGCAGCGAGCTGCGCGAGCCGGGCAGATCGACGAGCACGAAATCCGCTCGCGCCTTCTCCTCTGCCACCTGCCGGTCGATGGTGCTCATCGTCACATAGGGCACGACGGAAAGGCGGCCGCCGACGAGGCTGCCGGAGTTCTCGTGCCAGCGGGTGATCCAGTGCTGCGGGTCGGCGTCGAGCACCGAGACGCGGAAGCCGAGGCGGGCAAGCTCGGTGGCGAGCAGCAGCACGGCGGTGGTCTTGCCGGCGCCGCCCTTGGTGTTGGCGAAGGTGATGACGGGCATGAGGCTCCCCGGAGGGTTGGCGAGCCGGTCATCGCTCGGAAGGAAGCACCCTGCATGGTGCGTCCCCATCCTCGCCAATCATGGTTAACAGCCGGTGAAAAACGCCTATCGGCGCCGGTCGGCGGCGAGGATTTCCCGGGCGATCTGGTCGAGCGGCAGAATCTTGTCGACCCCGCCATGGGCGATCGCCTCCTTGGGCATGCCGAAGACGACGGAGGAGGCCTCGTCCTGCGCCACCGTATAGGCGCCGGCCTGGTGCATCTCGGCCATGCCGCGCGCGCCGTCGTCGCCCATGCCGGTCATGATGACCCCCATGGCGTTGCCGCCGGCCGCGCGCGCGGCGGAGCGGAAGAGCACGTCGACGGAGGGCCGGTGGCGCGACACGAGCGGGCCTTCGCGCACCGCGACATGGTAGCGCGCGCCCTGCCGCTCCAGCATCATGTGGCGGTCGCCGGGGGCGATCAGCACATGCCCGCGCAGGACGGGATCGCCATGCACGGCTTCCTTGACCTCCATCTCGCACAGGCTGTTCAGCCGCTTTGCGAAGGCGGCGGTGAACTTTTCCGGCATGTGCTGGACGATGACGATGCCGGGGGAATTGGCCGGCAACTGCTCCAGCAGCACGCGCAGCGCTTCCGTGCCGCCCGTCGAGGCGCCGATGCAGGCGACCATCTCGGTCGTCTTGGCCATGGCGCGCCCGGTCGGCGGCGGCAGCACGGCATCGGCGGTGAGCTTCGCGCTCGGCCCGCTCGAGGCGGCGGCGGCGCGCCGGTTCGTGCCGAGCCGGGCGACGGCCGCGCCCTTCACCGCCTCGCGGATGCGCGTGCCCGATTCGGCAAGGTGGTCCGCCGCGCCGATCCGCGGCTTGAGGATGATGTCGACGGCGCCGGCCTCCAGCGCCTGCATCAGCGTCTCGGAGCCCTCCTCGGTCAGCGAGGAGCACATGACGACGGGGATCGGCCGCTGCGACATGATCTTGCGCAGGAAGGTGATGCCGTCCATGCGCGGCATTTCCACGTCGAGCGTGATGACGTCGGGGATTTCCTCCTGGATCTTCCGCGCCGCCATGAAGGGGTCGGAGGCCGCGCCCATCACCTCGATTTCCGGATCCTCCTCCAGAACGCGGGTCAGCGCCTGGCGCACGCTCGCCGAGTCGTCGATGATGAGGACGCGGATCTTTTTTCCGGGCAGGGGCATTCAGATCTTCTTGAAAACCGTGTTGGCGACCTGGCGCACCGGCAGGCTGATGCCGGTGACCGTTTCGGAGTGGCCCACATAGAGGAAGCCGCCGGGGGCGAGGCAGTCGCACAGCCGCGACAGCACCCTGGCCTGCGTCGGCTTGTCGAAATAGATGAGCACGTTGCGGCAGAAGATCATGTGCATGGGGTCGCCCACCCTGTAGGCGTTGTCCATGAGGTTCATGCGCGCAAAGCCGATGGCCGAGCGCAGGCGCGGATGAATGCGCACCTCGCCCCGCCCGGCATCGCGCGAGACCATCACGTAGCGCCGCTGCATCTCCGCCGGCACCGGCTGGATCATGTCGCGCGGATAGACGCCGCGGCGGGCCGCGCCAAGTACGTCCGTCGAAAGGTCCGTGGCGAGGATGCGGTAGTCGATGCCCGACCGGCTCTCGACGAAATCCTGCATTACCATCGCCATCGTATAGGGCTCGGCGCCGATGGAGCAGGCCGCGCTCCACAGGCGCAGCCGCCGGTGGCCGGCCGCCGCAAGCTCCGGCAGGCCGACCTGCTCCATGAACTCGAAATGCTTGGGCTCGCGGAAGAAGTCCGTCTTGTTCGTCGTCACGGCGTCGATGAGGAAGATCGCCTCCTTCTCGATGCCGCCGTGCTTGAAGAGATAGTCGCAATAGGCGTTGAAGCTGGGAATGCCGGTCGCCCGGAGGCGCCGCCGCAGGCGGCCCTCCAGCATCGTCAGCTTGGTGATCGGCATCTTGATGCCGCTGTAATCGTAGATATAGCGCGACAGGGCCTCGAAATTCCGGCTGCTCAGGCCGTCTTCGCTCACCTGCGCCCGCAATGCTGCTCCCACACCCGTTCTCCCGGTTCTTATGCGGTGGCGGCGAGGCGGCCCGCCGAGCCCATCATCGCCACTTCCGCGCCGGAGAAGAGCCGCGCAAGATCGACGATGACGACGAAGCCGCCGTTGCGGCGCACCACGCCTGCAATGTAGTCGGAGGGCCAGCGCACGCCGATGTCCGGCGCGCCCTCGATCTCCTCGTCCCGGAAGGGAACGACCTCGTAGACCCGGTCGGCGACGAGGCCGAGGGTGAGGATTTTCTCACCGATCGGCACGTCGAGCACGAGCGCCCGCGTGTGCGGGGTCTTCTCGGTCTTCGACATGCCGAGGCGAAGGCGCAGGTCGATCACCGGCACGCCCTGGCCGCGCACGTCCCGAAGCCCCAGCAGGTAATCCGGCCCGTGCGGGATCTTGAAGGCGTCCTCGTGGTCGAGGATTTCGCGCACGACCGAGACGGGCACCGCGAAGACCTCGTTGTCGAGCGAGAAGGTGACGTACTGGGATTCGGAGGACGTGCCGGCCATGATCAAGCGCTTTCCCTGAAGTCTGCGTCGTCGGCATCCGGGCCGCCCATCGACATGTCGAGGGCAAAGCCGCGGGCGCGGGCCTGTTGGGCGTTGACGCTGTTGTCGGACTTGCGAACGGCCGAGGCGGCGGGCTTTGCGGCCGGGCG
Source organism: Shinella sp. Sh6 (assembly GCF_055392685.1). Taxonomy (NCBI): domain Bacteria; kingdom Pseudomonadati; phylum Pseudomonadota; class Alphaproteobacteria; order Hyphomicrobiales; family Rhizobiaceae; genus Shinella; species Shinella sp. Sh6. The sequence continues at coordinate 546,049 of NZ_AP044005.1, forward strand.
CGCGGCGTGGGATGCCGGGCGATGCTGGGCTGCGGCCGGGACGCCGGAAGCGCGGTCGACGCGGAAGAAGGCGATGGAGGTCTGGAGTTCCTCCGCCTGGGCGGCGAGTTCCTCCGACGTGCCGGACATCTCTTCCGAGGCGCCGGCGTTCTGCTGCGTCACCTTGTCGAGCTGCTGGATCGCCTCGTTGATCTGCGAGGCGCCGATGTCCTGCTCGCGGCAGGCGGCGGAAATCTCGGAAACCAGTTCGGCGGTCTTGCGGATATCCGGCACCAGCCGGTTCAGCATCTCGCCGGCCTCCGTGGCGACGGAGACCGTCTGGCCGGAGAGCGTGCTGATCTCGGCGGCGGCCGCCTGGCTGCGCTCGGCGAGCTTGCGCACTTCCGAGGCGACGACGGCAAAGCCCTTGCCGTGCTCGCCGGCACGGGCGGCCTCGACGGCGGCGTTGAGGGCGAGAAGGTCCGTCTGGCGGGCAATTTCCTGCACGATGGAGATCTTCTCGGCAATGGTGCGCATGGCGCCGACAGCGCGGCCGACCGCCTCGCCGGAGGCCTCGGCATCCTTGGCGGACTGGCGGGCGATCTTTTCCGTCTGGGCGGCGTTGTCGGCGTTCTGCTTGATGTTCGCGGCCATCTCCTCCATCGAGGCGGAAGCCTCTTCGGCGGAGGAGGCCTGTTCCGTCGCACCCTGCGAGAGCTGCTCGGAGCTTGCCGAGAGCTCCTGGCTGCCGGAAGAGACGTTGTTGGCGGCCGAGAGCGCGTCTGCAACGACGCCGCGCAGGCGTTCCACCATGCTTTCGAGCGAAAGGCCGAGGGTATCCTTGCCGGAAAGCGGCTTCGGCGTGACGGTGAGGTCGCCGTTGGCGATCTGGTCGGCGATGGTTGCCGTGTTGCGCAGGTTGCCGGTCATCACGTTGATCGTGTCGACGAGGTCCTTGATCTCGTCGTTCGTCTTGACCTCGACGCTCTTGTCGAGATCGCCGACGGCGACGGCCTCGGCGACGTCGCGGATCTTGCGCAGGCCGCTATTGATGCCGAGTGCGATCCAGACGGCGGCGCCGGTGGAAAGGATAAAGGCGGCAAGCGCGAGCGTGATGAGCGTGTAGAACGCCGTGTCGTAGCTGGCGTCGGCCACGCTGTCGGAATTCGTGATGGCCGCTTCGGTCAGGGCGGAAAGGCCCTTGGTCATCTCGTCGAGCTTGTCGGCGGCGACGGAGCCTTCGGTCTGGTTGACCTCCAGCGCCAGCTCGCGCTGGCCGGACGCCATGAGCGCGATGATCCTGTCGTTGATGGCGACGTAGTCGTCCCAGAAATCGCGGATGTCCTGCCACTTGGCCTTGAATTCGCCGGTCGCGTCGTTCTCGCCCTCGTTGAGGGCCTTCTCGAAGGCTTCGCGTTCGGCAGCAATGGTCGCCTTCGCCTTGTTGGTGCGCTCGAGCGAGTTGGCCATCAGCAGGTCGCCCTCGGCAAGGCCGAGGCCGTCGAAGGCGGCCGCAAGGTCGTTGGCGTAGTCGTCCTGCTCGATCGGGCCCTCGATGAGGTCGTTGCGCAGCGTGTTCATCGCGTCGAGCTCGCGGATGCCGATGCCGGCCGAAAGGCAAAGAAGGGCAATCAGGAAGCCGAAGGCAAGGCCCAGCTTCAGTTTGATGGTGAGGCGCATCCCGGAATCTCCTTGTCGCAGATGCCTGTTAAGGGCGGAGCGGCCGCGACCGCGGCGCTCCCATGCGTGAAGACCGATACACTCACCCTTCCGCGGGCTGCCATGCAGCCCTTGCGCCGGCGCCTACATGCGCCGGGTTGACTGGCGCAGCGCGTCCGTTGCCGGACGCGCCGCCATGACGATGATCAGGCGCTTTCGCGGAAGTCCGCGTCGTCGGCGTCCGGGCCGCCCATCGACATGTCGAGGGCGAAACCGTTGGTGCGCGTTGCCTTGGCCGTTACCGGCGCCGGGCGCTGGGCCGGTGCTGCGGCGGGGCGCTTGACGGGGGCGGAGGTCGCCATCTTCGCGGCGGTGGCGCGCAACTTGTCGGCGTGGCTCGGCTCCTTGCGGCCGACGGCGGCGCTGTCGACGCGGAAGAAGGCGATGGAGGTCTGGAGTTCCTCGGCCTGGGCGGCGAGCTCTTCCGAGGTCGCCGACATTTCTTCCGAGGCGCCGGCGTTCTGCTGCGTCACCTTGTCGAGCTGCTGGATCGCCTCGTTGATCTGCGAGGCGCCGATATCCTGCTCGCGGCAGGCGGCGGAAATCTCGGAAACCAGTTCGGCGGTCTTGCGGATGTCCGGCACCAGCCGGTTCAGCATCTCGCCGGCTTCCGTGGCGACGGAAACCGTCTCGCCGGAAAGGGCGCTGATCTCGGCGGCGGCCGCCTGGCTGCGTTCGGCGAGCTTGCGCACTTCCGAGGCGACGACGGCAAAGCCCTTGCCGTGCTCGCCGGCGCGGGCCGCCTCGACGGCCGCGTTGAGGGCGAGAAGGTCGGTCTGGCGGGCGATCTCCTGCACGATGGAGATCTTTTCCGCGATCGTGCGCATCGCCGTGACGGCGCGCCCGACGGCAAGGCCCGAGGCTTCCGCGTCCTTGGAGGACTGGCGGGCGATCTTCTCGGTCTGGGCGGCGTTGTCGGCGTTCTGCTTGATGTTGGAGGCCATTTCTTCCATCGAGGCGGAGGCCTCTTCGGCGGAGGACGCCTGTTCCGTCGCGCCCTGCGAGAGCTGCTCGGAGCTTGCCGAGAGTTCCTGGCTGCCGGAGGAGACGTTGTCGGAGGCCGAAAGGGCATCGGCGACGACGCCGCGCAGGCGCTCGATCATCGTGTTGACGTGACCGAGCAGGTCGCCGATCTCGTCGCGGGTGGTGATGTCGGCAAAGCGCGAGAGGTCGCCGTCCGCCACGTTCTGCACGGCGCCGACGGCACGGCCGAGGCCGCGGTTGATCGACAGCACGATCCAGAAGGCGGCGACGCCGGCGATCACGAAGGCGATGGACGCGACGGCGATCATGATCGTGCGGGTGCTCGCATACTGCGCCTCGGCCTGGTCGTCGGCCTCCTGAAGGCGGGATTGCTCGAGGTCGACCACTTCGGCGAGCAGGGCGTCGATATCGGTGGCGACGGTGCGCGCTTCCGACGACGAAACGCGAAGGGCGCCCGCGGCATCGCCCGCCAGCATCATGCTGCGGATACGGTCGTCCTGCTGGCGGAACCGTGCGGTGAGCGTGTCGAGCTTGGTCCAGAAGGCCTTGCCCTGCTCGGTCGCCTTCGCCGTCACGTCCTGGAAGGCCGTGTCGAAGTCGGCACGGGCCTTGTCGCTGACCGCGATGTATTTGTTCGTCTCGGCGGTGCTGGCGGAAGACAGCATGTTCTTCTGCTGGCGGATCTGCTGGAGCTGCAGGATGTTGAGTTCCTGCGCGAGGCTGAGGCGCGCGGCCGGGCCCGTGATGACGTGGCCGAGCGTATCGTTGAGGGCGCCGAGGTTCACGATGCCGTAGCCGGCGGTGCCCGCCAGGATGGCCATGATGAAGCCGAAGGCCAGGAACAGTTTGAGTTTGATGGTGAAGCGCATGGGTCTCTCCTCGGGGCCTAGTTCGGCGCTTGGGTCGTGCCGGCGCGGTCTTTCCTTGAGGAGAAGATCGCGTGCAGGTTCGGGACGATGATGAATTCGCCGCCGCGCTTGACGAGGCAGCTTATGTAGTCGGCGCGCCAGCGCATGCCCACGCTCGGCGGCGCTTCGCTGGCAAGGCGCGGAAGCATGGTGACTTCGTTGACCTTGTCGGTGCGGATGCCGATCAGCGTCGGTTCGTCGTCGAGGTCGAGTTCGATGACGATGATGCGGCTGTCGATGGTGGTGTCCGTGGCGTCCATGCCGAAGGCGAGGCGGATGTCGGCGAGCGGGATCACCTTGCCGCGGAAGTTGATGACGCTGGAAACGAAGGGCTTGCTGCCGGGAACATGGGTTTCCGGCAGGAGATCGAGGATTTCCTGCACCACGATCGCCTCGATGGCGAAGGTCTCGCCGTTGAGGTTGAAGGTAAGGACGGACAGGTCCTCCTCCTCGCCCCAGATCGCGTCGTAGTCGATTTTCCGTGCTGCTTCGCTCATCCTGCCGCGCGCAATTGCGCCTCCTGGTGCTGGCCGGCTGCGACCAGGTGTGTGACGTCGAGGATCAGCGCGACGCTGCCGTCCCCGAGGATGGTCGCGCCCGAGAAGGTGGCGACGTCATGGTGCAGCTTGGACATGGATTTGATGACCGTCTGGTGGTCGCCGATGATCTGGTCGACGACGAGGCCCACCCGCTCGGCGCCCGTCGAGATGACGACCACCTTCTGGTGCGGATCGGGCTCGGTGCCGGTGCGGAAGAGCTCGCGCAATCTCAGGAACGGCACGAGGCTGTCGCGCAGCGAGATGAAGGAGCGCCCGCGCGAGCGCAGGTCGTCTTCGAGCGAGAGTTCCAGGCATTCCTCGACCGCCGAGAGCGGGATGACGTAGCACCCCTGCCCGACGCGCACGAGCAGGCCGTCGATGATGGCGAGCGTCAGGGGAATGCGCAGCGACACTTCCGAGCCGTCGCCGGGCTTGCTGGTGATATCGATCGCCCCGCGCAGCGCCTCCACCGTCTTCTTCACCACGTCCATGCCGACGCCGCGGCCGGAAAGGTTGGTGACGGTCTGGGCGGTGGAAAAGCCGGGCTGGAAGATGAGCTGCAGCAGCTCCTGGTCCATCAGCATCGCGCCCGGCTGGATGAGGCCGGAGGCCTCCGCCTTGGCGCGCACGCGCTCGCGGTTGATGCCGCGCCCGTCGTCCTTGATGGTGATGATGACCTCGCCGCCCGTCTGGTGCGCCGAGAGGATCACCTTGCCCTTCGGCTCCTTGCCGGCGGCGATGCGCTCCTCGGGCTTTTCCAGGCCGTGGTCGATGGAGTTGCGCACGAGATGGACGAGCGGATCGGCGAGCCGGTCGATGACCGTCTTGTCGACCTCCGTGCTCTCGCCCTCGGTGACAAGCTCGATCTCCTTGCCGGTCTCGCGCGAAAGATCGTGCACGAGGCGGCGGAAGCGGCTGAAGAGGCTGGCGACGGGCATCATGCGCAGCACCATCATCGTGTCGCGCAATTCGCCGGAAAGCCGCTCGATCTCTTCCGAGACGGAGCGAAGGCCGAGGTCCGCGGCCGTGCCGGCAAGCTGGGTGAGGCGCGACTGGGCGATGACGAGCTCGCCAACGCGGTCCATCATCTCGTCGAGCCGTTCGGCCGGAACGCGTACGTTCTCCGCCGACTTCGCCTGCTTGGAATCGCTCACGGCCTGCGCGGCCGGCGCCTCGCGCTCGGCGGGCTTTGCCGCGGGCGCTTCCACGGGGGCGGGAGCCGGCTCTTCGACGGCGATCTCGGTGATCTCCAGCTCCATATCGTCCATGACGAAGATGAAGACGTCCTCGATGTCGCTGCGCGGCTTTTCGCTCCTGAGCGTCACGTCCCAGGCAAGATGGATGTCGCGCGGGTCGAGCGCGGCAAGCACCGGCACCTTTGCGGCGTCCGCGACGATCCGGCATTCGCCGAGGTCGCGCATCTCGTCGAGAAGGCCGAGCGGGTTGGTGCCGTTCGCCATGGCATTGGCCGGCAGGCTGAAGCGGATGCGCCATTCGCGCAAGCCGCCGGCGGCTTGCGCGGCGGGCGCGGAAACCGCAGCGGCAGCCGCGACGGCCGGGGCAGGGGCGCCCGCGCCGCCGTTGACGGCCCGGTGCAGGTTGTCGAGCAGGGTCGCGCTCATCGCGTCGTGGTCGCCGTTCGGCGTTTCCAGCAGCGCGCGCATGTGGTCCTGCGCGGAAAGGACCGCGGAGACCAGTTCGTGCGTCGCGGGCACGTCGCCCTTGCGCACCCGATCGAAGGCGGTCTCGCAATGGTGGGTGAAGGCGGCCAGCGCGTCGAAGCCGAACATCGCGCCGGAGCCCTTGAGCGTGTGCAGCCCGCGGAACACGGCGTCGATCCGGTCGCGGTCGTCGAGGCTGCGCGTCAGGTCAAGAAGGCCGGACTCGATCTGTTCCAGCAGTTCGGCCGCTTCTGTCCGGAAGACGGAGATCGGGTCCGGGTTGCTCATTTTCCGAGGACCTTCCTGGCGATCTTGACGAGGCTTTCCGGATCGAACGGCTTGGTGAGCCAGCCCGTGGCGCCGGCGGCCTTTGCCTGCGCCTTCAGCTCGCCGTCGGATTCGGTGGTGAGGAAGATGACCGGCACGCCCGTATGCGCGGGCAGCTTGCGCAGCTCGCGGATCATGGTGAGGCCGTCCATGTTCGGCATGTTGAGGTCGGTGACGACGAGGTCGTATTCGCCGGCCTTCAGCTTGTTGAGGCCGTCGAGGCCGTCGACCGCCTCTTCCACCGTGTAGCCGGCATTGCCGAGCGTCACCCGCGTCGTCAGGCGGATGCTGGCGGAATCGTCGACGGTCAGGATTTTTGCGGTCATCAATTCTTCTCCTGATGCAACCAGAAATGTGCGGCCTCGGGCGTCATCGCGTCGAGGAAACCGCCACGCTTCAGCACGTCGTAAAGGTCGCCCGCGGCCGGGCGGGCAAGTAGAAGGCGGCCTTCGCCGGCTTCCGCCTGCTTGCGGGCGGACACGACGAGCTGCACGAAGCTGAGATCGACCTGTGCCTCTTCGTCGATATCAAGTACCGCGGTCGAATTATTGTTCATGAAGTCCAGGATCATCTCCCGGACAGCCGATATATTCTTGATCGTGAGCGACGCCGGTAAGGTTAACGGCGCGTCACCGGGCAGGGTGATGGACATGGCGGCCCCGGTAGTCCTTCTGACACAGAGTATTTCCCGCGTCAGAATCGCCGATCAGGTTTAATGAACGGTAAATCCCGGTTGAGTCTTTCAGCCCATGGTAGTCGGCGGGCAAGCGATGCAACACCTGACGTTACGGAAGGGAAATCAGATAAGCTATTATTTTTAAATAGTAATCTAAAAAGTTAGATATAAGTGATATCATTTATAAATCCCTAATTCTGAGGGTGCCTGCATCCCGCGGTAGAAGGGCCCGAACCGGGCTTGACAGGCCCCGTTTTACTTTATGAGAAATCGCGAATTTACTGGCCGTTACCTTGTTGCCCCATAGGCTTCGGCCAGGATTTCTTGCGGATGGGGTATGGCGTGTCAGGAGCAGCAAGCGTAGCGCGGGTGGAGCGGCAGACGGCGGAGACGGATCTCGTCTCGCGCCTCGAAGGCGCCCGGTCCCGCATCGAGCAGCGTTTCCTCGATGGTGGCGTCGTGCTCCTGTCCGTTCTGGACGTGCTGAACCGGCTGGTTGCATCGCTGGAGAACCTTTCCGGCTCGCTCGACGAGGAGACCGCCGCGGCGACGACCGGCCGGCTGACGGCCACCGTCGAGCGGCTCACCGCCCTGCCGGGCATCGAGGAGACGCGCCAGCAGCGTCTTGCCGCCGTCGCCGTTACCGAAAAGTCGCTCGGCGGCTACATCGCGACCATGCAGGAGACGCTGCGCTACCTGCGCACCTTCGCCACCACCGCCAAGATCACCGGCGCGGCCATTCCCGATTTCGCCGGTTTCGCTGAGGAGATCCTTGAGCGCATCCAGTTCGGCACGCGCGAGGTCAACGCGCTCGGCGCGAAGATTTCCACGCTCGCCGGCGTGATCGGCGCGGCCTCGGCCGGCGGCGGGGAGGCGCTGGAGCGCTTCCGCCGCAGCGTGCCCGATATCGCCGGCAACCTCTCGCGCAATGCCGCCGACCTCACCGGCCAGCGCCGCCATCTCTCGCAGCTTGCCGCCCGCGTCGGCACTTCCGCGCGCCAGGTGCAGGGCAAGGTCGCCACCACGCTCTCCTCCATGCAGATCGGCGACATCACGCGCCAGCGCATCGAGCATTGCCAGTCCGCCTTCGCCTTCCTCGACGAGTATCTTTCCGCCGGTACGCTGGACGGCGAGAGCGGCGAACGCCTCACGGCGCTCGTGCGCTGCCTCGTGCACGACCAGCTCGTGGAGATCGCCCGCGATTTCGAGCGCGAATGCAGGACGGTCGTCGGCACGATCCGCAGCTTCGGCGGGGATATCGATGCGTTGATGGCGCTGCACGGCGGCATGGATTCGGCCGATGGCCGCTCGGCGGACCGCGCCATGCGCACGCTGGAGGCCGATATCGCGGCCGCCCGCGCCGTGGTGCAGGAGATCGAGCTTGCCGCCGGCAAGGCCAACGCGCTCGGCTCCGGCACCGTCGAGACGGTGCAGGAACTCCTGAAGGGCGTGAAGACCATCCAGCTCGTGCGCACCGACATCCACTACATGGCGCTCAACACGAACCTGCGCTGCAGCAAGCTCGGCGAAGAGGGCAGGGCGATCAACGTGGTCACCGCGGAGCTGCGCACCTTCTCCGCCCAGCTCGACGAGACCGCCGAACACATCCTCGCCGCCCTCAAGTCGCTGGAGCTCGATGCCGGCAAGCTCGGCGAGGCGGGCGCGGCCGCCGGCGGCTCGCTCGACGCGCATCTCGAAGACGTGCTCGACCATATCCGCCGGGCGGGCGACCGCATGGAAGAGGACATGGCGGCGCTGCGCGCCTGCGGCGCGGACGTCTCGGCAAAGGCCGGCAAGACGATCGCCGACCTCGATTTCAATGCCGAACTTGGCGACGTGCTGGCCGACTGCGCGGCGCGTGCCGGCGAACTGACCGGCCCCGGCCTTCCCGAGACCGCCGGCCTCGAGGAGGCGATGGCCGAGCTCGGCGGGCGCATCGCGCGCACCTACACCATGGTCTCCGAGCGCGAGGTCCATGCCCGCCTCTTCGGCACGCCCGTGGATGCCCCGGCCGCCCCCGTCGCGGCCCAGAGCGACGACGAGCTTTTCGACGACGCCCTGTTCTGATCCGGCGTCTTCCCTCCGGTTTGCCTGAGGCATTTTCCCTATATTTTTGAAAATATAGCGCTGGCAAAGCCGCGAGCGTCGATATATTCAATGCAATATTACGATGCCGGAAGGCAGGAAAAGGGAGAACAGGAATGAACCGTCGTCTGCTTTTGAAACTGGTCGTCGCCGCCTTTGCCGCGCTGCCGCTCGCCCTGCCGGCCGCCGCCGCCGACAAGGTCACCGTCTTTGCCGCCGCGAGCATGAAGAACGCGCTCGATGCCGCCAATGCCGAATGGCAGAAGGAAACCGGCAACGAGACGACCGTCTCCTATGCCGCAAGCTCGGCGCTCGCCAAGCAGATCGAGGCGGCGGCCCCCGCCGATCTCTTCATCTCGGCAGACCTTGCCTGGATGGATTATGTCGCGGAAAAGAAGCTGATCAGGGAAGACACCCGCTCCAACCTCCTCGGCAACCGCATCGTGCTGATCGCCCCGAAGGACAAGGCAGAAAAGGTCGAGATCAAGGAAGGCTTCGACCTTGCCGGCCTTATCGGCGACGGCAAGCTCGCCATGGGCGCGGTCGATAGCGTGCCGGCCGGCAAGTACGGCAAGGCGGCGCTCGAAAAGCTCGGCATCTGGTCCTCGGTCGAAGGCAAGGTGGCCGGCGCCGAGAGCGTGCGCGCCGCGCTCGCCCTCGTCTCGCGCGGCGAGGCGCCCTACGGCATCGTCTACCAGACGGACGCCGCGGCCGATCCGGGCGTCGCCATCGTCGGCGCCTTCCCGGAAGACAGCCACCCGCCGATCATCTACCCGGTCGCCATCCTCGCCGATTCCAAGAGCCCGGCGGCGAGCGCCTATCTGGATTTCCTGAAGTCCGACAAGGCCGCGCCGTTCTTCACCGAGCAGGGATTTACCGTCCTGAAATAGGGCAGATTCGCGAAAGCCCCGGATACTAGCCTGATGGTGCTGATTGACGCTGATGGGGCTGTGGGTATCCGGGGCGCTGTGGGGCCCGGGGCATTGAGGGTATTGGGGCACCGAGACCCACCTCCTCTCCAACGTCATCCTCGGGCTTGACCCGAGGATCCACCGCCTCACCCGCGGCATGGATCCTCGGGTCAAGCCCGAGGATGACAGAGGCGAGAGGGAGGAGGGAGGCAGGAAACGGGAAGTAGGGAAGGGGGGCGCTTTACTCTTCCACCCGGCTCCGGATACCAGGGGCCATTCGCATTTCGAAGGAAGACGCATTGGACTGGCTGGCCTTGAGCGCGGAGGAATGGACGGCGATCCGGTTGAGCCTTCGGGTCTCGGCGGTGGCCGTGGTCGTCAGCCTGCCGCTCGGCATCCTCGTCGCGCTGGCGCTCGCGCGCGGGCGCTTCTGGGGCAAGTCGCTTCTGAACGGCATCGTCCACCTGCCGCTCATCCTGCCGCCGGTCGTCACCGGCTTCATCCTGCTCATCCTGTTCGGCCGGCGCGGGCCCGTCGGTTCCGTGCTCGACGAGTGGTTCGGCATCGTGCTGTCCTTCCGCTGGACCGGTGCGGCGCTCGCCTGCGGCGTCATGGGCTTTCCGCTGATGGTGCGCTCCATACGGCTCTCCATCGAGGCGGTGGATCGCAAGCTGGAGGAGGCGGCCGGAACGCTCGGCGCAAGCCCCCTCTGGGTCTTCCTCACCGTCACCCTGCCGCTCATCCTGCCCGGCGTCATCGCCGGCATGATCCTTTCCTTCGCCAAGGCCATGGGCGAGTTCGGCGCCACCATCACCTTCGTTTCCAACATTCCCGGCGAGACGCAGACCCTGTCGGCCGCCATCTACACCTTCACGCAGGTGCCGGGGGGCGACGCGGGGGCGCTGCGCCTCACCGTCGTCGCCATCGCCATCTCCATGGTCGCGCTGCTCGCCTCGGAAATCCTCGCCCAGCGCCTCGGCCGCAAGGTGCATCTCGAATGAGCCTCGTCGTCGACATCCGCCACAGGCTCGGCACCTTCGCGCTGGACGCCGCCTTCACCTCCGAGGGGGGCGTGACGGCTCTCTTCGGCCGCTCCGGCTCGGGCAAGACCTCGCTCGTGCGCATCATCGCCGGCCTTGCGCGCCCGGTCGAGGGCCGCGTGGTGCTCGACGGCGACGTGCTGGTCGATACCGCCCGCGGCCGCTTCGTGCCGCCGCACCGCCGCCGCTTCGGCTATGTCTTCCAGGAGGCGCGGCTCTTTCCGCATCTCACCGTGCGGCAGAACCTCCACTACGGCCGCTGGTTCCTGCCGAAGGGCGCGCGCACGGAAAACGCCGACCGCGTCATCGACCTCCTCGGCATCGCGGACCTCCTCGACCGCCAGCCGGCCAACCTTTCCGGCGGCGAGAAGCAGCGCGTCGCCATCGGCCGGGCGCTGCTCTCCTCGCCGCGCCTCCTCCTGATGGACGAACCGCTCGCCGCGCTCGACGAGGAGCGCAAGGGCGAGATCTTGCCCTATCTCCAGCGCCTGCGCGACGAGGCGGGCGTGCCCATCGTCTATGTCAGCCATTCGGTGGCCGAGGTGGCGCGCCTCGCCGACCGCGTCGTGCTGATGGCGGACGGGCGCGTCGAGGCCGTCGGCCCGGCCTCCGATGTGCTCGGCGGCCCGCGCCTTGCCTCCGCCGCCGACCGCCGCGAGGCCGGCAGCGTGCTTGCCGGCCATGTCGAGGCGCGCGATGCCGAGCACGGCCTTGCCGCGATCCGCCTTGCCGGCGGCGCGGCGATCCTCGTGCCGGGCGCGGCCGTCTCGCCCGGCGAGGCGGTGCGCCTTCGCATTCCCGCCCGCGACGTCATGGTGGCGACGGTGCGCCCGGAAGGCCTCAGCGCCCTCAACATCCTCGATGGGGTCATCGACGCCATCGAACCGGACGGGGAGGGCATGGCGAGCCTTTCCATTGCCTGCGGCGGCGATCACGTCCGCGCCCGCATCACGGCGCTCTCGGTCGAACGCCTCGGCCTTGTCACCGGCAAGCCGGTGCACGCCGTCATCAAGACGGTGGCGCTGGAATAGATCAGTCCGAAAGGTTGGCGACGATCCAGCCGATGTCGTCCGCAAGCGCCGCCTGCGCCTTTTCTTCCATGGCGTGATAGTGGGCGATCAGCGCCTCGCCGAAGGGCGTCAGCAGCGCGCCGCCGCCCTGCTTGCCGCCGCGCTGGGATTCCACCACCGGCTGGCGGAACATCCGGTTCATCTCGTCGACGAGCAGCCAGGCCCGGCGATAGGACATGTCCATGGCCCGCCCGCCGGCAGAGATCGAGCCGGTCTCCTTGATATGCGAAAGCAGCTCTATCTTGCCGCGCCCGATTCGCCCCTCCGGCTCGAACTGGAGCCGGAAGATGAGTTTCGGTTCGATTTTGGCGGCTGCTGGCATGAAACTGGGCCCGTCATGGATGAGGGGCCCAGATATAACAGCGTTTTCAAGCGGGGAAAGGTCAGGCGGTGCGCTTCAATGCATCGCCGAGGATCGAGACGATATCCTCGAAGTGCTTCTTCTCGGCGATCAGCGGCGGCGAGAAGGCGATGATGTCGCCGGTGACGCGGATGAGCAGGCCCTTCTCGAAGCAATCGACGAAGACGTCGTAGGCGCGCGCGCCCGGCTTGCCTTCGCGCGGGGCAAGCTCGATGCCGGCGATGAGGCCGATCGTGCGGATGTCGATGATGTGCGGCAGGCCCTTCAGCGAGTGCATCGCGGCATGCCAGTCGTCCTGCAGGTCGGCAGCCCGGGTGAAAAGGCCCTCGTCGCGGTAGATGTCGAGCGTGGCAAGGCCGGCCGCGCAGGCCGCCGGATGGCCCGAATAGGTGTAGCCGTGGAAGAGTTCGATGGCGTTTTCCGGGCCCTGCATCAGCGCGTCATGCACCTTGCGGCTGGAGAAGACCGCGCCCATCGGGATCGCGCCGTTGGTCAGCCCCTTGGCGGTGGTCACGATATCCGGCGTCACGCGGAAATAATCGGTGGCGAAGACGGCACCGAGGCGGCCGAAGCCGGTGATGACCTCGTCGAAGATGAGGAGGATGCCGTGCCTGTCGCAGATCGCGCGCAGCTTTTCGAGATAGCCCTTCGGCGGGATCAGCACGCCCGTCGAGCCGGCAACGGGCTCCACGATGCAGGCCGCGATGGTTTCCGCGCCATGCAGGCCGACGAGCCGTTCCAGGTCGTCCGCAAGGTCCGCGCCGTGCTCGGGCTGGCCCTTCACATAGGCGTTCTTCGAAAGGTCGTGCGTGTGGCGCAGGTGGTCGGAGCCGGGAAGCTGCGGGAAGACGCGGCGGTTGGAGACGATGCCGCCGACCGAGATGCCGCCGAAGCCGACGCCGTGATAGCCGCGCTCGCGGCCGATGAGGCGCGTGCGCGTGCCCTGGCCGATGGCGCGCTGGTAGGCGATGGCGATCTTCAGCGCCGTGTCGACCGATTCGGAGCCGGAGCCCGTGTAGAACACGCGGTCGAGCTTGGCGCCTTCCGGGCCGGGCGCGATCTCGGCAAGGCGCTCGGCAAAGTCGAAGGCGATGGGATGGCCCATCTGGAAGGAGGGCGCGAAATCCATCTGCGTCAGCTGCCGCTCGACGGCGGAGGCGATCTGCCGGCGCCCGTGCCCGGCATTGACGCACCAAAGGCCCGCCGTGCCGTCGAGCACCTGCCGGCCGTCGGCGCTGGTGTAGTACATGCCTTCGGCGGCGGCCAGCAGGCGCGGCGCGGCCTTGAACTGGCGGTTGGCGGTGAAGGGCATCCAGTAGCTGTCGAGCACCGGCGCGTTGGGCTTGTTGTGAACGTTCATGACAGAACTCCTCTCGTTAAAATGATTGACGCCATGATTTGCCAAAGCGAACAAGTCCTTTTCTTGTTGACGGCAAGCGTTTGAAAAGAAAGGATATGGGAGAGGCGATTTTCGCTATTTCGAACATCTGGAACACGAGGATGTCATGTCCGTCGATATCGGTGGCAGGCTGCGCCACCTGCGCATGGCCCACAATCTCTCCCAGCGCGAGCTCGCCAAGCGCGCGGGCGTCACCAATTCGACGATCTCGCTGATCGAATCGAACGCCTCCAATCCCTCGGTCGGGGCCTTGAAGCGCATCCTCGACGGCATCCCCATCGGCCTTGCCGAATTCTTCGCCTTCGAGCCCGACCGCCCGAAGAAGGCCTTCTACCGGGTGGACGAGCTGACGGAGATCGGCAAGGGCGGCATTTCCTACCGCCAGGTGGGCGACAACCTCTTCGGCCGCAGCCTGCAGATCCTGAAAGAATGCTACCAGCCGGGCGCCGACACCGGAAAGGTGCCGCTGGTCCACGACGGCGAGGAGGGCGGCATCGTGCTCTCCGGCCGGCTCGAGGTGACGGTGGACGACGAGCGCCGCGTCCTCGGCCCGGGCGATGCCTATTATTTCGAGAGCCGCCGGCCGCACCGTTTCCGCTGCGTCGGGCCGGTGCCCTGCGAGGTCATCAGCGCCTGCACGCCGCCGACCTTCTGAAAGAGAAAAGCCCGCCGGTGGGCGGGCTTTCGGGGCAGGGCCGGTCAGGCCTGCGAATTGTCTTCCACCGGCGCGCCGGGGCCGTTCTTCTTGATCGAATCGATGGCGTTCTGCGCGCTAGCCTTGCTCGCATAGCCCTCGGTCGAGAACATCACTTCGCTGTTATACTTGAAGCGAACCCGGTATTCGCCAGCCTTGTCCTTGTAGATCTCGAACTTGTGGGCCATGGGCTTCTCCCTCCGGCAAGTGTGAATCGTGCGGTTGCACCGTGCCAGCAGAGCAAATCGCTGGCAAGTCTCCGGCCGCAGGATTTATACCTTCCTCAGGCCGCTTTCCTTTTCCGAAGGCCGATGAAGGTGACGGCGCCGGCGGCAAGGCCGTAAAGCACCCACATGAACGGCAGGAGATCGGCCGTCTCGCTGCGGATCGGCAGCACGGCCACGGTGCCGGGAGACGATTCGTAACCGGCCTTTCCTTGCGCCTTCGCATCGGCGATCTGCCGGGGAGAAACCTCCCATTCCGCGCCGCGCCAGGTGTCGTAAGCCATCTTGCCGCCGCCGACGGCGAGGGCGACGAGGGCGGAGAGGAGAAGGTTTCGGGTCATCGACATCGTTGTTTTTTCTTCTGATTTTCGCGGAAGGACATAGGCGGCGGGCGAAGCGAAGGCAAGCGGCAAGCCCACACGCCTGGCGTGCGAAGGAGGGTTTCATTAACCATGTTCTGCCAAAAGAAGGGGATGGCGGCTCCTGGAGGTGACGATGGCGTCGAGACCCTGGATTGCGGCAACGGTCGTTGCCGCCTTCATCCCCGCACCGGCCCTTGCCGACGATACGGGCTTTTTCGCCGGCCTCGACCTTTCCGGCGGAACGGCCTTCGGCTCCTCCGGCACGACGGACGGCGGCGCGCCCTGGGCGGGCGGCGGCGTGGTCGGCAACGTCAAGTTCCATGGCGCCGTCGGGATCGGCGGCGAGATCGGCTACAGGTTCGATCCTGCCCTGTCCGCATTCGTCAGCTACCGGCACGGCCAGGGAGGCGTGAACTGGGACGTGGACTTCCCCGCCTTCGGCATCGTTTCCAGCTTCGAGGGCACCGCCGTCAGCGACACCGTCATGGCGAACCTCGGCTACGATTTCGCGCTTTCCGGCGACACGATCCTCAGGGCCTCGGCCGGGGTGGGGCTCTCGTTCAACACCCTTTCCGACGTGGTGGAGAAGGACGGGGCATCGGGCCTGTTCCTCGCCGACATCGCCGGGCACACCCATGTCAGCCCCGCGGCCCAGCTCGGCGCCGGGATCCGGCACAGGCTGGCACCAAGCGCAATCCTCGGCCTCGACGCCGCGCTCAGCTACAACGGCGGCTTTGCGACGGGCACCACGAGAAGCGGCAACCTCGGCGTCACGCCGATCAATCCCTACGGGATCGACGACGTCTGGCGCGCAAACATCGGCGCATCGCTGCGCTTCGAATTCTAAGCCCCCGCCTCATCGCCGAACACGGCCTGCCGCGCCGGATTGCCGATAGCTCGCGTTGTGGGGTCGCGGCTACGAGAATCCGCAGGATGCGCAAGCGCATCGGACAGCCGGAAACGGCTGATATTTCTGCTGAATTCTATGAAGGGAGAATTGGCTGGGGAACCTGGATTCGAACCAAGATTAACGGAGTCAGAGTCCGTCGTTCTACCGTTGAACTATTCCCCAGCATGGCTGGTTCCGGCTGGGCCGGTGCCTGTGAGGCGGGCTTATAAACAAAAGGCGGCGAGATGCAAATGGTTTTTTCGGGAAAAATTGCATCGGCCGTTTCGCAGGGTTGGGCGTCGCCGGTCGGCCGCAAAAAGAATTTGGCGAAAGGGCCGGGCGCTGGTAATGTCGGGACAACGAAGATCGAGAGAGCGCCTGCTTGCAGCAATTTGAGCTTTGCGCGGCGCCATAGGCAGTAACGTGAACGACCCCGACAGCGGCGAAAAGCCGCCCGTTTCCGGGGCGCAAGATGCGGGCAATGCGGGGCGGCCGAAGCGGTCGCGCCGCCGCAAGGGAAAGCAGAAGGGCGCCATGAGTCCCTCTGCCGCCCAGCCGTCCGCAGGCCAGGCAGCCGGTTCGTCCGGCCTTGCCGAGCGCCCCCAGGCCGTCCCCGGCGGCACTACCGCGCGCCGCAACAAGCGCCGCAAGCACGGCAGGAGTGCCGGCGGCGAGAACGTGCGCCCGCTCGCGCCCGTCGGCCAGCGCGAGACGCTTCAGCAGGACCAGCACCACGGCGAAGGCCGCAAGGCGCGCCGCAAGCATCGCGGCCGCAAGGCCGCCGCACGCGCCGCTTCGCCCGCCGCCGAGGCCGGCATCGCGGTCGCCGCGCCCGTCGCCCCGCCTCGGCCCGCCCACCAGCCCGAACAGCCCCGGCGCGATTTCGCTTCGCAGCCGCGCAGCGGCGAACGGGACGGCTACGACGCGCCGCTCTATGCCGCGCTCGACCTCGGCACCAACAATTGCCGCCTGCTGGTCGCCCAGCCGACGCGGCCGGGCCAGTTCCGCGTCGTCGACGCCTTCTCGCGCATCGTGCGGCTCGGCGAGGGCCTTGCGGCGAGCGGCCGGCTTTCCGACGAGGCGATGGACCGCTCCGTCGAGGCCCTGCGCATCTGCGCGGCCAAGCTGAAAAACCGCAACATCCGCCGTGCCCGCCTCATCGCCACCGAGGCCTGCCGCGCGGCGGAGAACGGCGAGACCTTCCTCCAGCGCGTGAAGGAAGAGACGGGGCTGGAGCTCGAGATCATCAACCGCGAGACCGAGGCGCGGCTTGCCGTTTCCGGCTGCTCCTCGCTGGTCGGGCGCGAGGCGAAATCCGTCGTGCTCTTCGATATCGGCGGCGGCTCGTCGGAGATCGCGGTCATCCGCATCGGCGAGAACCGCTCCAGTCGCCTTGCCAACCACATCACCCACTGGACCTCGCTTCCGGTCGGCGTCGTCACGCTCTCCGAGCGCCATGGCGGGCGCGACGTGACGCCGGAGAGTTTTGCGGGCATGGTCTCGGAAGTCGAGGGCATGCTGGCGAATTTCGATTGTCCCGGCGATGTCGTCCATGCGCCTGAGGACTTCCACCTCATCGGCACGTCCGGCACGGTGACGACGCTTGCGGGCGTCCACCTCGACCTGCCGCGCTACGACCGCCGCCGGGTCGACGGCGTGTGGCTCTCCGACGACGAGGTCACGGCCATGCAGGCGCGCCTGCTCTCCTGGGATTTTTCGGCCCGCGCGGCCAATCCCTGCATCGGGCCGGACAGGGCGGACCTCGTGCTTGCCGGCTGCGCCATCCTGGAGGCGATCCGCAAGCGCTGGCCTTCGCGCCGCATGCGCGTCGCCGACCGCGGCTTGCGGGAAGGCCTGCTCACGGACATGATGGCCGATGACGGCGTCTGGCGCCGCGGCCGCCACCGCCGCAACCATCGCGGCGGCCACCGCAACCCGGCAAAGCCCGAAGGACAGGCGTGATGACCAAGCCCCCCATCGGCGGCAACCGCACCGGCCGCAAGCTCGGCCAGAAGGTCAAGAAGACGAAGCTCAAGGCCTCCTCCCGCCGCTGGCTGGAGCGCCACATCAACGATCCCTACGTGCAGCGCGCGAGGCTCGAGGGCTATCGTGCCCGCGCGGCCTTCAAGCTGCTGGAGATCGACGAGAAGCACAATATCCTTTCCGGCGCACGGCGCATCATCGACCTTGGCGCGGCGCCGGGAAGCTGGTCGCAGATCGCCGCCAAGGTGACCGATTCGACGGATGCCGACCCGCGCGTCGCCGCCATCGACTTCCTGGAGATGGACCCGCTGCCGGGCGTCACCATCCTCCAGATGGACTTCCTCGATCCCGAGGCTCCGGAAAAGCTGATCGAGGCGGTCGGCGGCACGCCCAACCTCGTCATCTCCGACATGGCCGCGCCCACCACCGGCCACCGCCAGACGGACCATCTGCGCACCATGCACCTGTGCGAGGTCGCCGCGCATTTCGCCATCGAGGTGCTGGCCGAGGGCGGGCATTTTCTCGCGAAGACCTTCCAGGGCGGCACGGAACGCGACCTCCTCAACCTGCTCAAGCAGAATTTCCGGCAGGTCATCCATGTGAAGCCCGGCGCCTCGCGCGCCGAATCGGTGGAGATGTTCCTGCTCGCCAAGGGCTTCAAGGGCCGCAAGGCCCGGGAAGAGGCAGAGCCGGCGGACGAGGAAGCCTGATGCTGCTCTATACCACCGTCGGCACCAACGATCTCGAACGCGCCGGCCGCTTCTACGATGCCGTGCTGCCGCTCATCGGCTATCGCCGGCAGAAGCAGGCGCCGGGCGAGATCGGCTATGCGGCGGACGAGGACGTGCGCTGCCGCTTCTGGGTGGTGGAACCCTTCAACCGGGAGCCGGCGACCTTCGGCAACGGCGTCACCATCGCCTTCGACGCGCCGACGCGCGCTTCCGTCGACGCCTTCCACGCCGCCGCCCTTGCCGCGGGCGGGACGGACGAAGGCGCACCGGGTCTGCGCCCCTTCCACGCCAGCTTCTACGCCGCCTTCATCCGCGACCACGACGGCAACAAGCTCGTCGCTGTGTGCGAGAGGGCGGAATAGCCGCGCTCCCCTCTTCAACCTGTCTATTTCACCGCCGCCGTTTCCTCCCGCTGCATCGCCATGCGATGGCCGGAGACGGAGGCGCCGGCGTTCTTTGCCATGGCGAGGAAGGGAAGGATGGCGGTCAGCGTCAGGGCCGAGATCACCATGAAGGCGATCTGGAAATCCTTCAGTTCCAGCCCGGTGCCGGTCAGCGCGTTCTCGATCTCCAGGATGGAGCCGGCGACCGCCACGCCGAGCGCCAGGCTGATCTGCTGGAGCACCGCACTCATCGAGGTCGCCTTGCTGGCGTCGGCATCGGGGATGTCGGCGAAGGAGAGCGCGTTGACGCTGGTGAAGAAGAAGGAGCGGGCAAAGCCGGCGACGAGCAGCACGCCCGCCATGAACCAGAAGGGCGTTGACGGCGTGAAGAGGCCGTTGACGAAGGTCAGCACCGCTCCGCAGACGCTGGCGACGAGCAGTGTCGTGCGGAAGCCGGCGAAGACCAGCACCCGCTTTGCGATGACCTTGGTGGTGATCGCGCCGATCGCGCCGGTGAAGGTGACGAGGCCGGACTGGAAGGGCGAGAGGCCGAAGCCGACCTGCAACATCAGCGGCATCAGGAACGGCACGGCGCCGACCGAGATGCGGAACAGCGTGCCGCCGATGGCCGCGGCGCGGAAGGCGCTGTCGCGGAAGAGCTTCAGGTCGAGCAGCGGCGTCGGATGGCGCCGGGCATGGCGGACATAGAGCACGCCGCAGAGGAGCCCCACGGCCGTGGCGACGACGCCGATGATCGGCGGCAGCGCCGGCAGGCTGACGACGGAAAGGCCGAACATGGTGCCGGAGGCGGCGATCGCGCTGAGGAAGAAGCCGAGCCAGTCGAGCGGCGGCGGCGCGGCGGCGCGGATTTCCGGCAGGTAGATGCCCGACAGGATATAGCCGACGATGCCGACCGGCACGTTGACGAGGAAGATCCAGTGCCAGGAGAAATAGGTGGTGATGAAGCCGCCGAGCGGCGGGCCGGCAAGCGGGCCAACGAGGGCGGGAATGGTCAGGAGCGCCATGGCCGAGACGAGCTCGGAGCGCGAGGTGCTGCGCACCAGCACGAGGCGCGCCACGGGCGTCATCATCGCCCCGCCCATGCCCTGCAGGAAGCGCGAGACGACGAAGGCGACGAGGCTGTTGGCCACCGCGCAGAGGATGGAGCCGGCGATGAAGACGAGGATGGCGAGGCGGAAGATGCGCTTTGCCCCGAACCTGTCCGCCATCCAGCCGGAGAGCGGAATGAAGGTGGCGAGCGAGACCATGTAGGCCGTCAGCGCCAGCTTCAGCGTGATCGGCCCCACGCCGAGGTCGGCGGCGATCGCCGGCAGCGAGGTGGAGATCACCGTGGAATCCATCTGCTCCATGAAGAGCGCGACGGCCAGGATGAGGGGTACGAGACGGTTCATCGGCAAATCGGGTCCGCGGCCCCGTGCGGGCCGGCCCGTCTTCTGCGCCCCTTGCCGCGATCTGTCAAACCGCGAGGATTTGCCGCCGCCATCACAAGCCCGTGATGCGGGCGTGCCCGCGCCGCACGCGTGCCCTAGATGGAACCGTGGCATCGCGCCGCCGACGGCGCCGTCACGAAAGAGGAAAGAGCCATGGACGACCCTTCCACGATCTCGCGCCGGTCCTTGTTTCTGGCCGCCGGTGCCGGCACATTGGCCGCCCCGCTGGTGTTCTCCCGCACGCCGGCCCTTGCCCGATCCGCCGAGGACACCACGGACATGCGCATGAGCCCCATCGAGATCCGCAGCTTCAAGCTCGGCAGCTTCCGAATTCTCGCGGTGCGCGACGGCATGCGCGCCTCCGGCAATCCGGGCGAGACCTACGGCATCGGCCAGCCCGCCGAGGCGGTGGGCAGGCTGCTTGAGGACAATTTCCTGCCCGCGGGCAGCTTCGTCAACAGCTTCACCCCGGCGCTGGTCGATACCGGCGCGGAGGTCGTGCTGTTCGACACCGGCATGGGCGAGGGCGGGCGGCAGGCCGGCATGGGCCGGCTTCGCGAGGGGCTGAAATATGCGGGCTATACGCCGGACCAGATCTCCGTCGTCGTCCTCACCCACATGCACGGCGACCATATCGGCGGGCTGATGGAAGGCGGCAAGCCGGCCTTCCCGAATGCGCGCTACGTCGCCGGCCGCACGGAATACGATTTCTGGGTCAATCCGGAGCGCATGGGCACGCCCGCCGAGCAGGGCCACCAGGGCGTGCTCGCCAAGGTGCAGCCGCTTGCCGAGCGGCTCAGCTTCATCGAGGACGAGGGCGCGGTCGTGCCCGGCATCACCGGTCACGATGCCTTCGGCCACACGCCCGGCCACATGATCTTCCGCGTCGAATCGGAGGGCAGGGCGCTGATGCTGACGGCCGACACCGCAAACCACTACGTGCTCTCGCTGCAGCGGCCGGCCTGGGAAGTGCGCTTCGACATGGACAAGGCCGCCGCGGCAGCGACGCGCAAGCGCGTCTTCGACATGATCGCCACCGACCGCCTCGCCTTCCTCGGCTACCACATGCCCTTCCCGGCCATCGGCTTTGCGGAAAAGGCGGGCGAGGGGTTTCGCTTCGTGCCGGTGAGCTATCAGTTCGATATGTGAACGGCGCGGTCCTGCGATTGCCCCTCATCCGCCTGCCGGCACCTTCTCCCCGCAGGCGGGGAGAAGGGGACTTGAAGCAAGGCGGTGCTAGATCGTCCTTCGCCCCGCTTGCGGGGAGAAGGTCGCGGCAGCGGGATGAGGGGCAATCGCCGTGGGCCCTTATGGGCAAGCCACTTCTACCCATTTTCCTATTCCCAATCCGTCATGAACGTGTTACCAGCCCTCGCCAACTTCCAAGAATTTCTTGCAAGCGACCGAGGTGGACAGCTCCCAAAGTTCCCCTTGGTGCGTAAGCTTTACCCTCAAAGGAACTTGGCCCATGGCGCGCATCATCGAAACGGCAACCGGACTCGAAGCCCTGACCTTCGACGACGTCCTCCTGCAACCCGGCCACTCCGAGGTCATGCCGGGCCAGACGAACATCGCGACCCGCATCGCCCACGATTTCGAACTGAACCTGCCGATCCTCTCCTCCGCCATGGACACGGTGACGGAAAGCCGCCTTGCCATCGCCATGGCCCAGGCCGGCGGCCTCGGCGTCATCCACCGCAACCTGACGCCCGCCGAGCAGGCCGAGGAAGTGCGCCAGGTCAAGAAGTTCGAGAGCGGCATGGTCGTCAACCCGGTGACGATCGGCCCCGACGCCACGCTTGCCGATGCGCTGTCGCTGATGAAGGCGCACGGCATTTCCGGCATCCCGGTCGTCGAGAACGGCGGCGCAGGCAAGGCCGGCCGCCTCGTCGGCATCCTGACCAACCGCGACGTGCGCTTCGCCTCCGACCCGTCGCAGAAGATCTACGAGCTGATGACGCGGGAAAACCTCATCACGGTGAAGGAGACGGTCGACCAGCAGGAAGCCAAGCGGCTCCTCCACCGCCACCGCATCGAGAAGCTGCTGGTGGTCGACGGCGACGGCCGCTGCGTCGGCCTCATCACGGTCAAGGACATCGAGAAGTCGCAGCTCAACCCCAACGCCTCGAAGGACGCGCAGGGCCGCCTTCGCGCCGCCGCCGCCATCTCCGTCGGCGACGACGGCTTCGAGCGCGCCGAGCGCCTCATCGACGCCGGCGTCGACCTCATCGTCGTCGATACCGCGCACGGCCATTCCCAGCGCGTGCTGGATGCCGTCGCCCGCGTGAAGAAACTGTCGAACTCGGTGCGCATCATGGCCGGCAACGTCGCCACGGCCGACGGCACCAAGGCGCTGATCGATGCCGGCGCGGACGCCGTCAAGGTCGGCATCGGCCCGGGCTCGATCTGCACGACCCGCATCGTCGCCGGCGTCGGCGTGCCGCAGCTCGCCGCTATCATGGGCTCGGTCGAGGCGGCGCAGGCCTCCGACATCCCGGTCATCGCCGACGGCGGCATCAAGTTCTCCGGCGACCTTGCCAAGGCGATTGCCGCCGGCGCCTCGGCCGTCATGGTCGGCTCGCTGCTCGCCGGCACGGACGAGAGCCCGGGCGAGGTCTTCCTCTACCAGGGCCGCTCCTTCAAGGCCTATCGCGGCATGGGCTCGGTCGGCGCGATGGCGCGCGGCTCGGCCGACCGCTATTTCCAGGCGGAAGTGCGCGACACGCTGAAGCTGGTGCCGGAAGGCATCGAGGGCCAGGTGCCCTACAAGGGTCCCGTCTCGGGCGTGCTGCACCAGCTCGCCGGCGGCCTCAAGGCCTCCATGGGTTATGTCGGCGGCAAGGATCTCAAGGACTACCAGGAGAAGGCGACCTTCGTTCGCATCTCCGGCGCGGGCCTTCGCGAAAGCCACGCCCACGACGTCACGATCACCCGCGAGAGCCCGAATTATCCGGGCGCCGTCTGAGGTCGCCAAAGGCCCCCGCCACCCTCTGGAATGCCCGGCTTTGCCGGGCATTTTCGCTTTCGGACGGCCTCTGATTCCCGTTCCGTTTTTTCGTCTTCGCGCATAAGATGAAATGTCGGCAATCTCGCCGGCCAACTGGGGGACATCATGAGGAAGATACTGGCTGGCGCCCTGCTGGGCCTGGGGCTGATCGCGCCTGCGCAGGCGCAGACGGTCAATGCCGGCACCTACGACGTGGAGGGGACGAACCTCGACGGTTCGGCCTATGGCGGCACGGCGACGATCACGCTGACGAGCGAGACGACCTGCGCGATCGAATGGCAGACCGGCTCGACCACGTCCAACGGCATCTGCATGCTTTACGACAACGCCTTCGCCGCCGCCTATGTGCTGGGCGATGCCGTCGGCCTCGTCGTCTACGAGGTGAACGACGACGGATCGCTGCACGGCGCCTGGACGATCAGCGGCAAGGACGGCTCGGGCACGGAAGTCCTGACGCCGCAATAGGACGGGCCGCCTTCGGCTTGTCGCCGGTACGGTATCCACTTTTCCCCGAAATGCTTTATGCATGCGGTCGAAACGACAAGCCGAAGGATCGCCATGTCTCCCACTGAAGCCACCATCTGGCCGATGATCGCGCATGTCGCGCTGGTCGTTGTCCTTTATCTTCTCCTGTCCGCGCGCCGGATGCGGGCGGTGCGGGAAGGGCGGGCGCGGCCCGAGCAGTTCCGCGAAAACCGCGAGGAGCCGGCCGACAGCCTCCTGGTGCGCAATTCCATCGCCAACCAGTTCGAATTGCCGATGCTCTTCTATGCGGTGAGCATCCTTCTCTATCTCGTCGATGCGGACAATCCCGTGACGGTGGCGGGCGGCTGGCTGTTCGTGGCGCTGCGCTATGCTCATGCCTATGTGCATGTCACCAGCAACCGCCTGCGCTACCGGCGCCCGCTCTTCATTGCGGGAATGCTGGTCCTCGTCCTCCTGTGGGTCTGGCTTGCCGTGTGGCTGGCGCTCACCTGACCGGCGGTAACGCAGAAGTGTTGGGCGCCCCTCTGCGGCCGGCCTATCTTATCCTCCGGCCAGGCAACCGGAGGAACCGCCATGGACAAGTCGCAGATCACGCAGGCGATGATCGATGCCTATGACGAATACACCCACCTGACGCTCGACCGCCGCCGCTTCATGGAGCGCCTGACGGCGCTGGCCGGATCGGGCGCGGCCGCCGCGGCCATCGCGCCCCTGCTGGCCGCCAGTTCCGCAAGCGCCGAGATGATCGCCGCGGACGACGCGCGCCTCAACGCCCGCGATGTCGTCTATGGCGGCAGTTCCGGCGAGATGAAGGGCTACCTCGTCCGCCCGAAGGACGAGACGGGGCCGCTCGGCAGCGTCATCGTCATCCACGAGAACCGCGGCCTCAACCCGCATATCCGCGATGTCGCCCGCCGCATGGCGCTCGAAGGCTTCATCGCGCTCGCGCCCGATTTCCTCTCGCCCTCCGGCGGTACGCCGGACGACGAGGACAAGGCGCGCGACATGATCGGCAAGCTCGACCCGGCGGTGACGGTCGCCGACGCCGAGGCCAGCCTGCAGTTCCTCGCGGGGCTCGACGGGGCGAACGGCAAGGTGGGCGCTATCGGCTTCTGCTGGGGCGGCGGCTTGGTCAACCGCCTCGCCACGAAGTCGCCGGAGCTCAAGGCGGCCGTCGCCTACTACGGCGCGCAGCCGCCCGCAAAGGATGTGCCGGCTATCAAGGCGGCGCTGCTCTTGCATTATGCCGGCCTCGACGAGCGCATCAACGCGGGGATCGACGCCTATCGCAAGGCATTGGAGGAAAACGGCAAGACCTTCGAGATCCACGTCTACGACGGCGCCAACCACGCCTTCAACAACGACACCTCCGCCGCCCGCTACGACAAGGCCGCCGCCGACCTCGCCTGGCAGCGCACGGTGGCGTTTCTGAAGAAGAATATCGGGTGATCGGTGGGAGAGAGCGTCTCCAACCGCGCAGCAACGGATCGCCTCATGCGGGCGGCGGGAGAAAAGTTCATCGGGGGAAACTATTTAATATGAGATCACATGATATGGGTGGCGTCCTTTGCGGTGGACGTCTCCCCGGCAGCCGGGCGCTTGAAAGTAAATGAGAAAAGCCGTCATTTTTGCCTCGCTACCGATCCTGATTTTATTTTCTTCATATGCCGGCGTTGGGAAGCGTAAATACGACTACCGTTCAGCTCAGATGGATGCGAGTTCGGCTTTTGCAAGAACCGTCGCTGATTTATGCGATATTGAACCGAAGAAGATCGAGATAAGATCGGTAATGCTTACTATCAACGAGGATGGCGCGGGCTATTATTATTCGGCAAAGGCAGACGTTTTCGCCGATGGGGGAAGTGGCAAGATTTACGGGGAGGTCTATAATACATTGAGCATATTCGGATATAAACTGAACGGGACGGATGTTACCGGGATAGATTTCCACTGTCACAAAATTTAGCAACGGATGGAAAGGCACGGGCGGCTGATCCTCCTCCCGCGCCCCTCATCCGCCTGCCGGCACCTTCTCCCCGCAAGCGGGGCGAAGGGGGTATGCCGCGCCCCTTTCCCCAGGCAAAATCCGTTCATAGGGCACGTCCCCTCTCCCCGCTTGCAGGGAGAGGGTTAGGGTGAGGGGCAATCCTCAATAGCGGGAGCGGGTAGGGGAATGGCCAAGGCGCTTTCACGTCGGGTCCCTCTCACCACCCCGGCAGGATCTGGTTGGGTCGCAGGCGCGGGATGCGGGGGAAGACCTTCACTTCCGCCTCGGGCAGGTCGTCGGCGGCGGTCAGCGGCGTGATGTTGTCGAGGCACGCGCTGATATGGCTGGTGATGGCGTTGGAGAGCGAGGGCGAAAGGCCCGGCCGCCGCATGATGCCGATCTGCACCGGGGCGAGCGGCGGAAAGCCGTCGGCCTGCGTCAGCACCTTCATGCCGGGCCGGAGCGCCGATTCCGGCAGCACCGAGACCGCCATGCCGGCCATCACCGCCGCCGCGACGACGGTGGACGACCAGCTCGTGAACAGGACCTGGTAGTCGCGCCCGACCGAATCGAGCGCCGCGCAGGCGATCTGCCGCCACTGGCAGTCGCGCCGGCCGACGGCGAGCGGCACCGGGGCGTTTTCCGGCAGGGGATGGTTCGCCGACATCACCCAGCACAGCGGCTCCGTGCGCACCACGTCGGACTGGCGCTGGCGCGGATTGTGGGTGACGAGCGCGATGTCGAGCTCGCCCTTGGCCATCTTCTCGGCAAGGTCCACCGAGGGCTCGCAGACGATGAACAGCTCGACATTCGGATGTGTCTTGGCGAACCGCATGATGATTTCCGGCATGTAGCGGTCGGCATAGTCGTCCGGCGTGCCGATGCGCAGCAGGCCCTCGAGGCGGTTGTCGTCGAAGGCGGCGATGGCCTCGTTGTTGAGCCGCAGCATCCGGCGGGCATAGTTGAGCAGCCGGTCGCCCTCGGCGGTCAGCCTGTTGCCGCGTCCGTCCTTCATGAAAAGCTGCTTGCCGATGCGTTCTTCCAGCCGGCGCATCTGCATGGAGACGGCCGACTGGGTCTTGAAGACCCGTTCGGCGGCCCGCGTGAAACTTCCCGTATCTGCAATCGCGACGAAGGTCTGGAGCTGGTCGATGTCTAACGGAGCGGACATGGCGATACTCATAAGATTGTTTGATCGATACTATTAGAAACATTCGTTGGACTGATCAATGGCTTTCTGCGAAAAAGGGATTGTTGAACGATTGTCCCTACGGAAACCGTTCGACGGGATCTGCCGCTTCGCCCCGACCTCCCGGTGGGCGGCTCTTCTTGCACCAGACCTTGAGCAGTCGCCCGTCCCTGCGGGCGGCATACGATTACGGGCATTGCGCGAAACCCCACCGCAGCATGGTGGATCGCCGGGCCGGAAAGGAGAAATGCCATGCGCATGATCGACCGCAGAATGGAAATCGACGCGCCCGCAACGCGCCGTGCGGCCCCCGGCCTCTTCGAGCGCGTCCGCAACGGGGCTTACAAGTTTGTTCGCGCATGGCAGAACCGCCGCGCCGTCAACCGCCTCAGCGAGCTCGACGATCACCAGCTCTTCGACATGGGCCTGTGCCGCAGCGATATCCAGGATGTCCGCTCGGCCGCCTTCGTCGCCGATGCCGGCCTGCACCTGACCATCGTCTCGCGCGAGAGGGCCCGCCGCCACCTGCGCACCGGCCGCATGGATTGATTTCCCGCGGCGCCGCCCTACCTCCCGGGGCGACGTCCCACTTCCCCGCAGGGTGAGAGCCAATAGCCCTGCCGCTTGCCCGGCGTGCGACTCCCAAGGTCCGCGTCGGGCTTTTTCGTCTCAGGCTTTCGGGCCGCCCTGCATGGTCTCGAAGATCGTCTCGATGTTGCGCTGGTAGTCCTTTTGCATCTCCAGCCCCGTGTCGAACATCGTGTTGACGAGGGTCTTCAGCGAATCCGCCGGCGTTCCTTCCGGTGCGTCCGGCTTTTCCGCCGCCGCGGGCTGGCCCGCCATGCCGGCCATCATGTCCTGGAAGGCCTTTGCGAAAGGATTGTCGGTGAAGGGGTTGGCGGGCGCTTCCTTCTTCGTGCCGAAGAATTCCTGCGCGGCCTGCGTGAAGGGATTGTCGAAGGGGTTGGCCGGCTCCGGCTTCTTCGCAAAGCCCGTCGCCTCGGCCCATTGCTGCATCATGTCGGCGAAGGGATTGGCGGACGTCGTGCCCGCCCCGGCGCCGGGAAAGAAGGGTGCGAGCGTCTGCTTGAAGAGGCCGCCCATCAGCGCGCTCGCCATGACGGGGAGCATCTGTTTGTAGATCTCCTGGCCGATACCGGTCATCTGCGCGGCCTGCGCGGCGATGGCGCGGGAGACCTCCTTGTTGCCGAAGAGATGGCCGAGGATGCCGTTGCCCTCCGCCATGCCCTGCGGCGTGAAGGCCTTGCCGATATCCTCGAAATACTTGGCGTGCTCGCCCGTCGTCAGCGCCTTCATGAAGGCGGCGAGGTCATAGGGGTTGGCGGCGTTGCGCTTGAAGCCCTCGGAGAAGGCCGGCATCAGCGCGGCCACGGCCTTGGCCGCCTGTTCCTGCGCCAGGCCGAACTGCCGCGCCATCGCCTCGACGGCGTTGCCGTTCTGGGCCTGCATCATCATCTCGTAAAGCGAAAGCATGGCCGTCTCCCGTTTGCAGGCATGTGATTGCACTATAACGGGAATTTCGGCCGCGCAAACCGCTTTCTTCAGGGCGGCTCAGTACTGGTATTCGGAAAAGACCGGCTCGACCGAGCGGTTCCAGCGGCCCTCGTAGAGCGCCAGCATGTCCTCGGCGAGCGTCGCCTTCTTGGCCAGCACCTCTTCGAGCGGGGCGAGGAAGACGGTCTCGTCGACGCCGTCGCCGTTGACCTTCGCACGGGCGGCAAGGCCCTGGCGGGAGATCGCAAGCACCTCGCGGCCGATGTCGAACAGCGGCTTGCCGCGGAATTCGGCCTTGAGGCCTTGCGCCGGCACGGCGTCGCGCAGCGCCGAGACCTCCGCGACGGTCCAGTCGCGCGTCAGCCGCTCGGCGGCATCGAGCGCGCCGTCGTCATAAAGAAGGCCGACCCAGAAGGCGGGCAGCGCGCAGATGCGCCGCCACGGGCCGCCGTCCGCCCCGCGCATTTCCAGGAAGCGCTTGAGACGCACGTCGGGAAAGAGGGTGGACAGATGGTTCGTCCAGTCGCCGAGGTTCGGTTCCCAGTCGGCGATCTTGCCCTTCAGCGCGCCGGCCATGAACTGGCGGAAGGTGATGTCCGTGCAGTCGCGGTACTTGCCGTCGCGCACGACGAAGTACATCGGCACGTCGAGCGCCCATTCGGCATAGTCGGCAAAGCCGAAATCGGGGGCGAAGGCGAACGGGATGAGCCCGGAGCGGGCATTGTCCGTGTCGCGCCAGATGTCGCCGCGCCAGGAGAGAAGGCCGTTGGGCTTGCCGTCGGTGAAGGGCGAGGAGGCGAAGAACGCGGTCGCCAGCGACTGCAGCTTCAGCGAGACCTGCATCTTGCGGCGCATGTCGGCCTCGGAGGAGAAGTCGAGGTTCACCTGGATCGTGCAGGTGCGGTACATCATGTCGAGGCCCTTGGTGCCGACCTTCGGCATGTAGCGGGTCATGATGTCGTAGCGGCTCTTGGGCATGCGCGGCGTTTCGGCCAGCGTCCATTTCGGGCTGCCGCCCATGCCGAGGAAGCGGATGCCGAGGGGCTCTGCGACCTCGCGCAGCGTGGCAAGGTGCTGGTTGGATTCCTTGCAGGTCTGGTGCAGGTTTTCCAGCGGCGCTCCGGAAAGCTCGAACTGGCCGCCCGGCTCCAGCGAGATCGCGCCCATGCCGGACGGCTCGGCAAGGCCGATGATGTTCTCGCCGTCCATGATCGGGTCCCAGCCGGTCTTCCCGCGCATGCCGTTCAAGAGGGCCGAGATGCTGGCCTCGCCGAAATAGGGGACGGGGCTGTTGTCCGCCGTAAAGAAGACGAATTTCTCATGCTCGGTGCCGATGCGGAATTTCTCCTTCGGCTTGCAGCCGGCGGCGAGGTATTCCGCCATGTCCGCGAGCGAGCGGATCGGCGTCTGGTCGGTGGTATCACGGGCCATGGGCGTCTTCTTCTGAACGGATGGTGCCCGGCTGAAGACCGGGCCTTGGAAGGGTGCTTGGACCGGAATTAGATGCGGTGCAAGCGAATTCCTTTCAAGGCAGGTTCAAAAAAAACCGTTCGACTTTTCGCCGCATCCTATGTCCAGTCGCCGATCGCCGCCTGGATGACGGCCATGGCCGCGACCGCCGCCGTATCGGCGCGCAGGATGCGGGGGCCGAGCGGAATGGGCGTCACGAAATCGAGGCTGCGCAAGAGCGTGCGCTCCTCGTCGGAAAACCCGCCTTCGGGGCCGACGAGGAGGGCGAGCTTGCGCTCCGTGATGGCGGCAAGCGCCGGCAGCGGGTTCTGGCTGCCGTGGCCCTCGTCGCAGAAGACGATGCGCCGCTCGCGCGGCCAGTCGGCAAGCAGGTCCTCCAGCTTGCGCGGCGACGCGACGCGCGGGATGGACAGGATGCCGCACTGTTCCGCCGCCTCGACGACATTGGCTTCCAGCCGCTCGATGCTGTTGATCTTGCCCTGCACATGTTGGGTCATAACGGGCTGGAGCAGGCCCGCGCCCATCTCCACCGCCTTCTGCACGAGATAGTCGAGCCGGCCGACCTTCAGCGGCGCGAAGAGGTAGTGGAGGTCGGACGGCGCCGGCTGCGGCCGGGTTTCTTCCGTGGGCGTCAGGAGAAGGCGCTTGCGGGTCGGGAAGGAGAGTTCCGCGCGCCATTCGCCGTCGCGCCCGTTGAAGACGAGCACGGCGTCGCCCTCCGCCATGCGCAGCACGTTGGCAAGGTAGTGGAACTGTTCCTTCGAAGCCTCGACGGGCTTTCCCGCGGCAAGGCCGGCATCGATGAAGAGGCGCTGCATCCGGTAATTGGCACGCATGGTCCGTCCTTCAGGTGAAGAGCGCGTCGAGGACGACGAAGACGAGGGCCGACAGGATCGCCGAGACGGGCAGCGTCACGATCCAGGCCGAGACGATCGTCATGAAATGCGAGCGGCGCACGAGGTAGCGCCGGCGCGTCTCGTCCGGGTTGGCCGGTTCCTCCTCCGGTGCGACGCGGTTGCCGCGGCTGCGGATATAGTCGAGCCTCCGCCGGGAATTGCGGGTGTACCATTCGCGGAAGAGCCCGACGCCGAAGACGGCGCCGACGGCGATATGCGTCGAGGAGACGGGAATGGCGAAGGCCGAGGCCGTCAGCACCGCGACGGCGGAGGAGAGCGCCACGCAGAAGGCGCGCATCGGGTTGAGCTTGGTGATCTCGCTGCCGACGATGCGGATGAGGCGCGGGCCGAAGAGCAGGAGCCCGAGCGAGATGCCGAAGGCGCCGATGACCATCACCCAGAGCGGGATCGTCGCCGCGCCCGCCGTCCCGAGCGCCGAGACGACGCCGTAGAGCGGGCCGACGGCATTGGAGACGTCGTTCGCCCCGTGGGCGAAGGAAAGGAGCGCCGCGGAAAAGATCAGCGGGATGCGGAAGAGCGTGCGCAGCGACTGGTTGCGGTTGTCGAGCCCTTCGGCATGGCGGCGCACGATCGGGCGGGTGACGGCATAGGTGGCGAGGCCGAAGGCAAGGCCGATCAGCATCGCCTCGCCGAAGGGCAGGCTGTAGAAGCCGTTGGTGCCGCCGTTGGCGAGGAACGCGGCGAAGGAACCGCCCATCAGCGCCACGAGCACGGGCACCCAGGTCCGCGCCGCCGCCACCTTGTCGTCGCGGTAGACGATGAATTCCTTGATGAAGAAGAGGAAGGCGGCGGCGATGATGCCGCCGAGGATCGGCGAGACCGTCCAGCTTATGACGATGACGGCGATGGCTTCCCACTGGACGCTGTGAAGGCCGCTCGCCGCCGCACCGGCGCCGATGACGCCGCCGACGATGGCGTGCGTGGTGGAGATCGGCGCGTTGGCGAGCGTCGCGATGTTGATCCACAGCGCCGCCGAGACGAGCGCGGCCATCATCGCCCAGGCGAAGGTCTCGGGATTCGGAAAGATCGAGCGGTCGACGATGCCGGAGGCGACCGTCTCGGCGACGCCCTGTCCGGCAAGCAGCGCGCCGGCGATCTCGAAGATCGCGGCGATGACGAGCGCCACGCCCATGCTCATCGCCCGCGCGCCGACGGCCGCGCCCACATTGTTCGTCACGTCGTTGGCGCCGATGTTCATGGCCATGTAGGCGGCGAGCGCCGCCGTCACGGCGATGATCGTCACTCCGGACGTGCCGACGGCGAAGCTGCCGGCAATCGCCGTGGCGATCAGCAGGAAGACCAGGGAAATGCCCACGCCCGTCCACGAGCGCAGAACGAACTGCGTCGCCTGCTCGGTGAAGGTGAGTTTTTCGAGGTCCTTGTCCAGCGTCGGCTTGCGAAGCTGGACCTGAGAATTCGGCATTCATGCTGCTCCGGTTTCACCGAAGGGACTACAGAATCCCGGCCCGGGCGGCAATATGAAACGGCTCGTCAGGCGCTGCCCGCGCCGTTTTTCGCGGCGGGCGCCTGCCCGGCGAGGACCTGCCGCTCGAAGGCGAGGAGGAGGGCCTTGAGGCCGGGTTCCTGCACGCGCTCCGCCGCCTCGGCGCAGCTCACCCATTCCGCGCGCCGCTCGTCCTTTTCCGGAAAATTCTTGCACAGGTCGTCGACCGCGAGCGGAAAGACGCGCACCCGGCAATCGACCTTGAGCCCATGCGGCAGGCCCTTCCTGTAGCGGTAGCTGCCGGCGGCCTGCGCGGAGACGGCGCCCTTGACGCCGGCCTCTTCCCACGCCTCGCGCGCGGCGGCGGCGCAGGCGCTCTTGCCGTCCATCGGCCAGCCCTTGGGAATGACCCAGCGGCCGGTGTCCCGGCTGGTGATCAGCAGCACCTCGACCGCCGGCCCGTCCTCCTTCCTCAGCCGGTAGCACAGCGCGCCGTACTGCTCGCGCACGGGACGGCGGAACATGAGCTGGACGTCGCTGACGATGCGGTTGAGAATGTTCAAGGCGGTCTTCGGTCCTTCGTGGGAAAGCGTATATGACTGTTATCGGTCATCTTGCTTGCGCGAGATTTGCGGCGCAAGTCAGGCCTGCGGGGGAAGGCCGCGCTTCTGCATGCGAAGCTGCGAGATCCGCTGCCATTCGCCGCTGCGTTCGGCCTGGCGGATGGCGGCGGCGATATAGTCCATGTGCGCCTGCGCGGCCGCGCGCGCCGCCGGCCCGTCGCCCGCCATGATCGCCGCATAGATCGCCTCGTGCTGGGAGAGCAGGTGCCCGCGCGCCTCCTCGGAGGAGAAGACGAGGTGGCGGTGGAAGAATATCCCCTGCGCCAGCAGCCGGTAGCAGGCGCGCAGCGTGTGCAGCAGGACGATGTTGTGCGCGGCCTCGCCCACGGCGTTGTGCAGTTCCACGTCCGTCTCAAGCTCCGCGTCGAAGGAGCCTTCCGCATGGGCCGCGCGCATCGCCTCCATGATCCGCGCCAGCATCTGCCGGTCGTAGTCCGTCGCCCGGCGGGCGGCGAGCTCGGCGGTGATGCCCTCCAGCTCGCGGCGGTATTCGATATAGTCCTCCGTCGCGCGCTGGTGGCGGGCGATGAGGTCGACCACGGGGCGGGAGAAGACCTGGCCGATGATGTCGGCGACATAGGTGCCCCCGCCATGCTGGCTGACGAGGAGCCCGCGGTTCTCCAGCTCCTTCAGCGCCTCGCGCAGGATCGGCCGCGAGACGTCGAAGCGGCGGGAAAGCTCGCGCTCGCCCGGCAGCCGGTCGCCGTCGCGCAAAATGCCCTCCAGGAGTAGAAGCTCGATCTGCCGCACGACCTCGTCCGAGGTCCGGCTGTGGCTGATGCGGGAAAAGAGGTCGAAGGCGCTGTCGGTCACGCGTGGAAGTTTAGCAAGGCGGCCGGAAACTGGTCAATAATCTTGTCCACTCGGCGGGCCGCGCGGAAAGCCGTGCGTTTTCCGCTGCTGCGTCAATGCGCCCTATCTGAACCGGCCTGACATTTGTTAAGGATGTGCTGTTGCATCATGAGGGGGACGATGCCGCATGGCAAAGGGCAGTTTCGCCTTTCCGCAGGCGAGCGCGCGTGCGCAGGCGCTTGGGGAAATTCACGCAAGGCCGTATGCGCTGGTGCCGTCGCCGCGCGTCATCTTCCAGCTTGCCTTCCTCACGGAGGGCGGCTCGGCGGTCGACCATGCCGTGATGGCGGAGCTGTCGCGCTCGCGCGGCATTTCCCCGCCCGGCCGCGATTCCAGCCACCATGTCTTGAGCTGGGGGCAGGGCACGCTGCGCTGGGAGCGGCACACGGAGTTCTCCACCTATTTCTGGGATGCGCCGGTGCCGGAAAAATTCGGCGCCGAGGTCCCCGTCCATCCCTTCGGCGACAGCTTCTCCCCGCCCGGCACGCTGATCTCCGGTATCCGTCTGGAAATCCGTCCCGACACGATGGAGACGCGCGAAGCCATCGCCACCTTCGATCCGACGAGCCTCTGCTACAGCGAGATCAAGAACGGCCAGGCGATCATCGTCACCGACTTTCGCCAGAACGGCGACGGGCTGACGCCGATCCTCGTCATCGACCGCGGCATGACGGAGGCGGGGCGCGGCGCGCTCGTCCAGCGCCTGCTCGACATCGAGACCTACCGCACGCTCGCCATGATGGGCCTGCCGCTCGCCCAGTCGCTCTCGCCGGACATCCGCCGCATCGAGGATGGCCTGACGGGCATCACCAACGCCATGAAGCAGCACGCCCGCGACAAGGCCGACGAGCTCCTGACCGAGATCACCCGCCTTGCCGCCGAGCTGGAGGCGAATGCCGCCCTCAGCCTCTACCGCTTCGGCGCGAGCCGCGCCTATTACGGCATCGTGCAGGAGCGCATCCGCACGCTGGCCGAGACGGCCGTGCCCGGCTACGAGACGCTCGGCTTCTTCCTGGAGCGGCGCCTTGCGCCCGCCATGCGCACCTGCCAGTCCGTCGAGGAGCGGCAGGCGAACCTCTCGCGAAAACTCGCCCGCGCGACGGCGCTGCTGCGAAGCTGGATCGACGTCGAGCTGGAACAGCTCAACACGACGCTGCTCAATTCCATGGACCGCCGCGCGAAACTCCAGCTGCGCCTCCAGCAGACCGTCGAGGGCCTGTCGGTGGCGGCGATCTCCTATTACGTCATCGGGCTTTTCGGCTATGTCGCCAAGGCGCTGCACGAATTCGGCCTCGCCATCAAGCCGGAGACGCTGACGGGCATCGCCGTGCCCTTCGTCATCGCCGGCATGTGGCTGATGGTGCGGGCGATCCGCAACCGCCACGCCGAGGAGGACAAGCACTGAGGCGTGTCCTCAGTGCTCCCAGTAGGGGTGCGGGCCGTAGAGCTCGGCGAGGTAGTCGATGAAGAGCCGCACCTTGACGGGCAGGAACTGGCGGCTCGGATAGACCGCCGAGAGCACGACGTTGCGCGAGCCCTCGTAGTCCGGCAGCACCTGCCTGAGCTCGCCGCTCTTCAGCGCGGGCCCCACGTCCCAGGTCGAGCGCAGCGCGATCCCCATGCCGGAGAACACCGCCTCGCGCACCACTTCCGAGGAATTGGTGTAGAGCGAGCCGTGCGGGCGGTAGGTGACGCTGCCGTCCGGCCCTTCGAGGCGCCAGACGTCCTGTGTATGCGGCGGCAGGCAGATGTGGCCCGATAGCTCTTCCAGCGTCGCCGGCATGCCGTGGCGGGCGATATAGTCCGGCGAGGCGCAGAGCACGCGCCGCACGGGCGCCAGCCTTCGCGCGACCAGCGAGGAATCCGACAGTTCGCCGATGCGGATCGCAAGGTCGAAGCCGCCGCCGACGATGTCGGAGAAGTCGTCGGTCAGCACGAGATTGACGACGAGGTCCGGATAGCTGTCCATGAACCCCTTGAGATGGGGCGCGATGTGCATGCGGCCGAAGGAGGTGGGCGCGGAGATGCGCAGCGTACCGCGCACGGCGCCCGACCGGCCGGAAACGAAGGCCTCCGCCTCCTCGATGCCGGACAGGATGCCGACGATGCGGTCGTAGAAGCCCTGTCCGGCCTCCGTCAGCGAGATCTGCCGCGTCGTGCGCTGGAAGAGCCGGGTGCCGAGCCGTTCCTCCAGCCGTTTCACGCGCTTGGAGACGACGGCGGGGGAAAGGCCGAGCGCCCGCCCTGCCGCCGACATGCTGCCCATGGAGATGACGCGGGAGAAGATTTCGAGGTCGCCGAGATTTGTCACGCGCCGTCTTCCTTATCGCCGTCTCAGTTGGTCGAGTCGACGATCACTTCCTCGCCGAACTTGCCGTTCTTGGGTTCCGGCTTGTAGGTGGAATTCTGCGCGCGCATCACGCGGATCGGCCGGATATCGGCGGCGATGGCCGCCTTCATGTCGCTGTCGGCGTCGCCGTAATAGATCTTCAGCTTGTGGTCCTTCAGGAACTCGACCTTGTTTTCGGACGAAGCGGTGAAGACGACGTCGTTCATCTTCTCGATGTTGAAGGCCTTCTTGATCGCCGCCGTCAGCGTCTCGCCGCCGCTGCCGCGCGTGCGGCCGGTGATGAAGTAGATGTCGTCGCCGCGCGCGGTATGCAGGTCGATCAGCTTGCGGGCGACGTCCTTCGGGATGGAATACTGGTCGCAATTGTTGGTATGGATGTCCGTCCAGAAGGCATCCATCTTCAGGTAGTCCTCCGAGGTCGGGGAGTACTTCATCTTGCCGTAATAGAAGCAGGGGCTGGAGAAGAGCACCGTGTCGTCCACGTCGAAACCGACGGCCATGGGCGCCTGGCCCTCCAGCGAGGCGGCGATCTGGTCGACGGAAACCCAGTGCACCGGCGCGGTCGCGAGGATCTCGGACGTGGTGATGCCCGGATTGAGGTTCGACACGTCCTCCGCGAAGGCGGGAGCCGCCAGAAGCAGAAGGGCCGAAAGGGCGGTGAGCGACCTGCGCATGGTGTTTCCTCTCTCTTTTCTTGTTACGGAGGCGTCCGCGATGCCGCCGAGTCCCCGTCGCGCGACTGTCGCATTCGCTGCCGGGAGGGTCAATCCGCCGCCGCGCGGGGGCCATATTTGTCCCCCAGGTCGTGGAGGCAATTGTTGCCCGGGCGGACAAAGTGCTTACTATTTGCCCGGTGGATCGGTAAGTGGTAAAGAAAAAAGACCACTTGTGGCGGAGGCGAGGCATATGGATCAGATCGGGTTTCTGCAGCCGCGGCCGGCGGTGCTCTCCCGCCGCCGGGAGATCGTCACGGACCTTCTCGATCTCCTGCCGGAAGGCTGCCTCGTGCACGAGCCGCGCGAACTCGTGCCCTTCGAGACGGATGCCTTCGTCTCCTATCGCCGCCTGCCGCTCGCCGTCGCCCTGCCGGAGACGACCCAGCAGGTGGCGGCCGTCCTCAAATACTGTCATCGCTACGGCGTGCCGGTCGTGCCGCGCGGGGCGGGCACCTCGCTTTCCGGCGGCGCGATCCCGCAGGAGGATGCCGTCGTCGTCGGCCTTTCCAAGATGGCGCGCATCCTTGAGGTGGACTACGCCAACCGCACCGCCAGGGTTCAGGCCGGCGTCACCAACCTTGCGATCTCCGATGCCGTCTCCGCCGACGGCTATTTCTACGCGCCCGACCCGAGCTCCCAGCTCGCCTGCACCATCGGCGGCAATATCGGCATGAATTCCGGCGGCGCGCATTGCCTGAAATACGGCGTGACGACGAACAACCTGCTCGGCGTCAAGCTGGTGCTCATCGACGGCACCATCGTGGAACTCGGCGGCAAGGCTCTCGATGCCGGCGGGCTCGACCTTCTCGGCGTCGTCTGCGGCGGGGAAGGCCAGCTCGGCATCGTCACCGAGGCGACCGTGCGCCTCATCGCGAAACCCGAGAGCGCGCGGCCCGTGCTCTTCGGCTTCGACAGCTCGGAGGAGGCAGGCGCCTGCGTCGCCGACGTCATCGGCGCCGGCATCATTCCCGTCGCCATCGAGTTCATGGACAGGCCCGCCATTGAGATCTGCGAGGCCTTCGCCCATGCCGGCTACCCGATGGACGTTGAAGCCCTCCTCATCGTCGAGGTGGAAGGCTCGGAAGCGGAGATGGACGCGATGCTCGCCAGCATCATCGCCATTGCCCGCAGCCACGGCGTCAAGGTCGTCAAGGAAAGCCAGTCCGCGCTGGAGGCGGCGCTGATCTGGAAGGGCCGCAAGTCCGCCTTCGGCGCGACGGGCCGCATCGCCGACTATATCTGCATGGACGGCACGGTGCCGCTCGGCCAGCTTCCCGCCGTGCTGCGCGGCACGGCCGAGATCGTCGAAAAATACGGCCTGCGCGTCGCCAACGTCTTCCATGCCGGCGACGGCAACATGCACCCGCTCATCCTCTTCAACGCCAACGACCCGGAGGACGCCGCGAAGGCGGAAGCGGCCGGCAACGATATCCTGAAGCTCTGCGTCGATGTCGGCGGCTGCCTTACCGGCGAGCACGGCGTCGGCATCGAGAAGCGCGACCTGATGCGCCACCAGTATTCCGACACCGACCTTGCCCAGCAGATGGCCGTGCGCGCCGCCTTCGATCCGCAATGGCTGCTCAATCCGTCGAAGGTCTTCCCGCTCGAAGGGCGCCCCGCCGCATGACGCCGATCCACGAACCGCTCTCCGAGGAGGCCGCCGCCCGCCTCGTCCAGGTCGCCGCCCTCACCAAGTCGCCCTTCGTCATCCGCGGCGGCGGCACGCGCAGCCTGCATGCCGCCCCGGAAGGGGCGGACGTGCTTTCCGCGCGCGGCCTTGCCGGCATCGTCGCCTACAACCCGGCGGAAATGACCATGACCGCCCGCGCCGGCACGCCGCTGGAGGTGGTGGAGGCCGCGCTTGCCGAAAAGCGCCAGATGCTCGCCTTCGAGCCGCCGGACCTGCGCGGCGTGCTCGGTTCCTCCGGCATTCCCACCATCGGCGGCGTCTTCGCCACCAATGCCTCCGGCCCGCGCCGGCTGACGGCGGGCGCGGCGCGCGACAGCCTGCTCGGCCTGCGCTTCGTCAACGGCCGGGGCGAGGTGGTGAAGGCCGGCGGCCGGGTGATGAAGAACGTCACCGGCCTCGACCTCGTGAAGCTGCTTGCCGGCTCGCACGGGGCGCTGGCGCTCATCACCGAAGTCACCTTCCGCCTGCTGCCGGTGCCCGAAACCGCCGTCACGATCCTCGTTTCCGGCCTCAACGACGCAGAAGCCGCCGCCGCCATGGCGACGGCCATGTCGATGTCGGTGGAGGTCTCCGGCGCCGCGCATCTGCCCGAAAGCGTGCGCGGCCGCTTTGCCGGCGGCGCGCTGCCGGAGGGCGCCGCCACGGCGCTGCGCCTCGAAGGCCTTTCTGCCTCCGTCGAAGTGCGTGCGCAAAAACTCGCCGTCGCCATGGCCGGCTTCGGCCCGGTCGCGCGCCTCGAAGCGGAAGAGACGCGCCGCCTCTGGCGCGAGATTCGCGACGCCACGCCCTACGCCGACGGCACGGCGCGCCCGCTCTGGCGCGTCTCCGTCGCCCCCACCGCCGGCCAGCAGCTCGTCGCCGCGCTCCGCCTCGAAACCGGCGTCGACGCCTTCTACGACTGGCAGGGCGGCCTCGTCTGGCTGCGCATGGAAGCGGCCCCCGAGGCCGGGCTTTTACGCCGCTACATCAACGCCGTCGGCGGCGGCCATGCGACGCTCCTGCGCGCCCGGCCGGAGGTGCTGGCCGCCGGAGAGGCCTTCCAGCCGCAGGCGGAAGCCGTGGCTGCGTTGCAGGGTCGCGTGAAGGCGAGTTTCGATCCGGATGGGTTGTTCGTGTCTCGGATGATGGGGTGAATGGAAAT
Source organism: Shinella sp. Sh6 (assembly GCF_055392685.1). NCBI lineage: Bacteria > Pseudomonadati > Pseudomonadota > Alphaproteobacteria > Hyphomicrobiales > Rhizobiaceae > Shinella > Shinella sp. Sh6. Next base: position 585,812 of record NZ_AP044005.1, read on the forward strand.
GGTTGATGTCGTGACGGCCCCTCATCCCGCTGCCGCGACCTTCTCCCCGCAAGCGGGGAGAAGGAGGAAATCGGCGCGCCCATCGTTCCTCGCCCCGCTTGCGGGGAGAGGATGCCGGCAGGCAGGTGAGGGGCATCAGTGCGATTGCCGGCATGGAAAAGGTATCCGCTGATGCAAACCAACTTCACCCCCAAACAGCTCGCCGACCCGCATGTCGCGACGTCCGAAAAAATCCTCCGCAAATGCGTCCATTGCGGCTTCTGCACCGCGACCTGTCCCACCTATGTGACGCTCGGCAACGAGCTAGACAGCCCGCGCGGGCGCATCTATCTCATCAAGGACATGCTGGAGAACGGCCGGCCGGCGGATGCGGAGGTGGTGACCCATATCGACCGCTGCCTCTCGTGCCTTTCCTGCGTGACCACCTGTCCCTCCGGCGTCGACTACATGCACCTCGTCGACCACGCCCGCATGCATATCGAGGAGACCTACAGGCGCCCGTTCTGGAACCGGCTGACGCGCGGCATCCTCGCCGCCGTCCTGCCTTATCCCGGCCGCTTCCGCCTGGCGTTGAAGCTTGCGGCGCTCGGCCGGCCCTTCGCCGGCCTTCTCAGGCGCTTCGAGCCGCTGAAGCCCTTCGCGGCCATGCTGGACCTTGCCCCGCGCGCGGTGCCGAAGCCGTCGCAAGGCGCACGGCCGGGCACGCACCCGGCAGAGGGCGCGCGCCGCGGCCGCGTCGCGATCCTTTCCGGCTGCGCCCAGCCGGTGCTGAAGCCGGAGATCAACGAGGCGACCATCCGCCTCCTGACCCGCCTCGGCGTCGAGGTCGTGGCGCCGGCCGGCGAAGTGTGCTGCGGCTCGCTCGTCCACCATATGGGCCGCGAGGGCGATGCGCTGGCGGCGGCGCGGCGCAATGTCGACGTCTGGCTCGCCGAGGCAGAGCGCGCAGGGCTCGATGCGATCATCGTCACGGCCTCCGGCTGCGGCACGACGATCAAGGACTACGGCTTCATGCTGCGGCTCGATCCCGCCTATGCGGAAAAGGCCGCCCGCGTCTCGGCACTTGCAAAGGACGTGACGGAGTATCTGGCAACCCTCGACCTGCCGCAGCAGGAGGCCAAGGGCCTGACGGTCGCCTATCACTCGGCCTGCTCGATGCAGCACGGCCAGAAGATCACCATGGCGCCGAAGACGCTTTTGAAGACGGCCGGCTTTACGGTGCGCGATCCGGCGGAAGGGCACCTCTGCTGCGGCTCGGCAGGCACCTACAATATCCTCCAGCCGGAGATTTCCGGGAAGCTGAAGGCCCGCAAGGTGAAGAACATCGAAGCGACGAAGCCCGACGTCATCGCCACCGGCAATATCGGCTGCATCACCCAGATATCCACCGGGACCGCGGTGCCGATCCTGCACACCGTTGAACTGCTGGACTGGGCCTACGGCGGGGAGCGGCCGGCTGCAATAAAAATGCCGGCCTGAGGCCGGCATGCGTCGTCTGCGACGTGGGTGGATCCTCGGGTCAAGCCCGAGGATGACGGTGGGGAGGGAAGGATGCCCACCGCATCGAGCGGTGCGGCATGCGGAACCGTTGCCCGATTCCCCATGCCTTTCTTCTGTCGTCATCCTCGGGCTTGACCCGAGGATCCCTCGCCCCCCAAGGCAGGCCACGGCCGGAGCCGTGGCCCCGCCCATCAGCCCCCGAAGCCGAACAGGTTGCCGAAGAAATCGACGCCGCGGTCGTTGTAGCTGACGGCGCCCTGCCTGTTGCCGGGGCCGACGACGATGACCTTGGTGCCGACGCCGGCGCGGGCGTAGAGATGCTCCACGTCGTGGTTCATCATGCGGATGCAGCCGGACGACAGGTTGAGGCCGATCGACCAGGGCTGGTTCGTGCCATGGATGCGGAAGGCCGTGTCGTGGCCGCCCTTGTTGTAGAGATAGAGCGCGCGCGCGCCGAGCGGATTGTCCTCTCCGCCGGGCTGGAAGGTCGGCAGGATATGGCCCTTCTTGGCCTCGCGGCGGCGCATTTCTGCCGGCGGCGTCCAGCCGGGCCATTCGGCCTTGCGGCCGACCTTCACCACGCCCGACCAGCCGAAGCCCTCGCGCCCGACGCCGATGCCGTAGCGCGTCGCCCGGTTCTTGCCCTCGACGAAGTAGAGGAACTTGTTGTTGGTATCGACGATGATCGTGCCCGGCGCCTGGTCGGTGACGAAGCGCACCTTGGTGCGCTTGAACTTGGCCGCGACCTGCTTCTTGCTCAGCGGCTGGGCGACGAGCGTCACGGCCGGGGCGGTCTCGATCCGCTCGCCCTGTCGTGCGGCGGGAAAGGCGTTCGCCGACGTCGCCGGCAAGGTCCCGGTGACGGCGACGGCTGCCGCCAGCAGGATCGGTGCGTATTTCCGCATTGGTATATCCCTCTCACTTCCTGAATGTGGCGAGGCTAGCCAAGTTTTGACCGATTTCAAGTCGCCTCGCGCAATCGATGACGCGCACGGGCGGGGTTTTCTTCGGAGCGTTGCTTGCAAAAGCGCTGTAAAACGCAATCGTCCCCCGCAGGCGGACTGCGGGGGACGGTCGCTATACCAGGCTGTGCGCGGTGCTTTGCGGCCTCAGATCAGGATGACCCTCGTGCCGACATTCACGCGGTCGTAAAGGTCGATGACATCCTCGTTGCGCATGCGGATGCAGCCGGAGGAAACGGCATAGCCGATCGTCCAGGGCGCATTGGTGCCGTGGATGCGGTAGAGCGTCGAGCCGAGATACATGGCGCGCGAGCCGAGCGGGTTGGCCGGCCCGCCGTCCATGGAGGCGGGCAGGTAGTGGCCTCTGGCGGCCTCGCGCTCGATCATCTCCTTCGGCGGCGTCCAGGTCGGCCATTCGGCCTTGCGGGTGATCTTGTGCGTGCCGGCCCATTCGAAGCCCGGCTTGCCGACGCCCACGCCGTAGCGCCGCGCCTTGCCGTCGCCGAGGACGAGGTAGAGGAAGCGGTTGTTGGTGTCGATGACGATCGTGCCCGCCTTGTACTGGCTGTCATAGGCGACGGTCTGCGGCAGGTACATGGGATCGAACTTCGAGCGCACGGCGGTGCGCGCCTGGCCCGTCGCCGAGACCTGTTCGACGCGCGCCACGCCGTCGCGGCGGATGACGCGGCGCTGGACCGCCTGCTGGCGCTGGATGACGCGCCGGGTGGCGACGGCCGGCTGCACGCCTTCGCCGGTGAGCTGCATCACCCAGGGGGCGGTGAGGTCGGGGCTGACGATGACGGGCGGGCGGCTCATGTACCGGTCGCCCGCATGGGCAAGGCCGGGGGCGGCAAGAAGGGCCGCGGCAAGGAGAATGCGTATCGACATCGGACGTACTCGCTACTGATCGTCGCCGGGAATGCGCCGCGAAAAAATTGGAAGACGGCGCTGGTTCGCCTCGAATGCTTGCACCCTTCGATGAAGCGAAAGGTAAACGCCCGTTCATTCGATATGTGCGATGCGGATAAACCTTCGGGTAGGGTTATTGCCCGCTTTCCAAATGTGGTTGACGAGTGGTAAAGCGGAACAAACGGGAAACGGAGGCGGCAATGACGGAACGGGGACTTCTGCAGGGCACGGACGGAAACATGCGCTGCGCCTGGCACGGCAATCTGGACGACTACCGCCGCTACCATGACGAGGAATGGGGCTATCCCGTCACCAGCGACCATCGGCTCTTCGAGAAGATCTGCCTCGAAGGCTTCCAGTCGGGCCTTTCCTGGCTCACCATCCTGAGGAAGCGGGAGGCCTTCCGCGCCGCCTTCGCCGGCTTCGATTTCGACAGGGTGGCGGCCTTCGGCGACGAAGATATCGCCCGCTGCCTTGCCGATACCGGCATCGTGCGCCACCGCGGCAAGATCGTCTCGACCGTCAACAACGCCCGCCGCGCGCAGGCGCTGCGCGACGAGTTCGGCTCGCTCGCCCGCTATTTCTGGAGCTTCGAGCCGAAGCCGGAGGAGCGGCCCGCCCGCGTCGACTGGGAGACCATCGCCGCCAATCCCACCACGCCCACCTCCGTGCGCCTGTCGAAGGACCTGAAGAAGCGCGGCTGGACCTTCGTCGGGCCCACAACCGTCTACGCCTTCATGCAGGCGATGGGCCTCGTCAACGACCATGTGGAGGGCTGCTTCTGCCGGCAGGCCGTCGAAGAGCGGCGCAAGGAGCTCGAAAGGCCATAATTTGCGTCTTGTCAGGTAAATAAGGGTTTGTTTTTCAAGCGAATCATGTAGCCTAAGGTTGAGCGGCAAATTCATGTAATGCGAGTTTCGGGGTCAGCGTGCGCTTTGGCGCGCGTGCCGCTTTGTGCTGAATGATTTGGCATGTGGGGGAAACATGGCGCCAAACGCATCTGCAACCGTCGATATGCGTCTCGAACGCTGGGCCTGCGGCAAGGCCGAGGAAATCATGCTGCGCGAGGGCTTCCGCCTGATCCGCTCCGCCCGCAGCGGCACCCAATCCGAAATCCGCGAGACGAGCCTGCTGATGGCCCGCGCCATCGCCGCCTCGCTGCTCGAGGCCTCGTCCGCCCACCATACGCCGGCGGAGTAGGGCACGCCGCCCAATAGAAAGAGGCCCGCCTTGCGGCAGGCCCCTGTCTTGTCACCTGGCGTTCTTCTCCAGCCATTCCTTCATCATGGCGATCTCGCCCTCCTGCGCGGTGACGATGTCCTCCGCCAGCTTGCGGATGGCCGGGTCCTTGCCGTGTTCGAGCTCGACCTTGGCCATGTCGATGGCGCCCTGGTGGTGGGCGATCATGCCGCGGACGAAATCCACGTCGGCATTGCCGGTGAACTCGATCTCCATGCCTTCGTGCATCTTGGCATTCGCGGCGAGAAAAGCCTTGGTCGAGGCACTCTGGTTGCCCGCGGAGGTTCCCATCTCCATGCCCTGATGGGCGGTGTTGCCGGCGTCTTCGGCAGCGGCGGGAAGGGCGAAGGCGAGCGCGAGGGCTGCGCCGAGAAGCATGTTCTTTGCATTCATTGTCGTTTCCAGTTCTGAAAATGCGGGTTGTCGGCCGGGCGCGGGGCGCCCGGATGGTCACGCGCTTTTCAGGACCGGGGAGGGGGATCGAGTGGGAAGGGGCCGAGGCCCGCAAGCCGCGGCGTTGCCGCCGGGACGCGGCTCGAAATGTCGAGGCGGCGGTAAAGCGGCGCCGGCCGCTCGGCCTCGATGGCGAAACAGGCCGAGCACGCGACCGGATGGGCGGCCGCCTTGCCCTTGTGCCCGGTCTCCGCGCCGTCGTCGCCGGCCATCGGGTGCATCGCATGCATGCCGGCCTGCGGGGCGGCATGGAGCGTCGCCGCGACCACCGGCACCCAGCCGGAGATCATGGCGCCCAGGATGGCGAGGACGAAGAGGACCTGTCTCATGCAGGCAGAGATAAGGGCTGCCTTCGCAAAAGAAAAGGACCGCTCAGTTCACCATGCCGTGACGGCCGGACGCGGTTTCGAGACAGAGGCGGGCGATGGCGAAGGTGCCGAAAAGCACGCCGCCCGCCACGCCCTCCAGGTCCGACCGGCCGAAGCAGAAGACGGGGCGGTAGAGCCCGGGGCCGGGGCGGATCGCGGTGGCGAAGCTGAAGGTGGTGGAAACGGTCGACGCCTCCTCCAGCGCCAGCAGCACCTTCTGCCAGTCGGCCGGCTCGTAGAACTGGATGAGGTCCATGATGCCGCAGCGCGTGCCGGAAAGATCGTGCAGGGCCGAGATGCACGAGCCCCGTCGCAAGCTCCGCCCGCCATTCCTCGCAGACGAAGGCCGTCTCCAGCTCGCCGGCGTCGATGCCGATGAGATCGGCCACGGAGGCGGGGCGCGGGGAGAGCATGATCGGTTTCGATGCCATTCGATCGGTCCGGAAGGTGGCCGCGCCCGGGGACCCGGCGCGATTTGCCGCCGCCCGCTGGGCAAAACGCCTTGCCAAACGGACGGGATGGACGTTTACCTTTTCTCAAGGGTAACCGACATCGCCCGCCGCCGGAAGCGGGGCAACTGGTCGTTTACTCGACTGGACGGCGCGTTTTCCAAAAATTCCCCGAAGGGTTGAATGCCCGATTTCGTCCTCCATACCGGCCACGACCTGGTCGACCAGTTGCAGGCCTATCGCCGCAAGACGGGGCTGACGCAGGACGATATCGCCTGGAAGCTCGGCTTCTCCGCCACCACCGTCTCGCGCTGGGAGCGCGGCATCGCCGTGCCGGACCTTCGGGCGACCGGCGCCATCGTCGATTTCCTGCGCCGGGCCGATGCGCAGACCGAGCGGCGCCTGCTCGCCTCGATCCTCGCCTCGCGGGAAAGCCGCAATCTCTGGGAGGGCCGCGACATCCGCTACCTCGGCGGCTCGCAGCAGGAATACCGCGAGAGCCCGCAAATGCGCGCCGTGGTCGGGACCAGCATCCGCCGCTATCTCACCGGCCATTACCGCGCCTGCGTCGAGGACCGGGCGCTGGTCGCAAGCCTTTGTGCCCGCGAGATCGCCGGCATCGAGATCTATGGCGGCCCGGCGCTCTCGGTGACGTCCATCCCGGAGGGCTACGTGCAGCTGAAGCGCCTTTCCTTCCAGTCGGAGATGCGCGGCATCATCCGGGGCGACACCCATTCGACCCTCATTCCGAAGGCGCAGGCGCCCACCGCGTCTGCCGTCATCGTGCATAGCTGGGATACGCTCTCGCGCCGTCCGTAACCGGCGGGCTTTTGCGCCCTTGCCGCTGCCCGCCCAATCCGCTAGGGAAACCGGCAACGGAAATACGGAATTTCGGGTATCCCGATGAGCGAAAAGCAGAAAAAACCGCAGAAGCTGAAAGCCCGCCTGCCGCGCGGCTTCGTCGACCGGGACGCCGCGGATATCCGCGCCGTCAACGAGATGACCGCGAAGATCCGCGCGGTCTACGAGCATTACGGCTTCGATCCGGTGGAAACGCCGCTCTTCGAATATACCGACGCGCTCGGCAAGTTCCTGCCCGATGCCGACCGGCCGAACGAGGGCGTCTTCTCGCTGCAGGACGACGACGACCAGTGGATGTCGCTCCGCTACGACCTGACGGCGCCGCTCGCCCGCCATGTCGCGGAGAACTTCAACGAGATCCAGCTTCCCTACCGCACCTATCGCGCCGGCTATGTCTTCCGCAACGAGAAGCCGGGCCCGGGCCGCTTCCGCCAGTTCATGCAGTTCGACGCCGATACGGTCGGCGCGGCGGGCGTGCAGGCGGATGCCGAGATGTGCATGATGATGGCCGACACGATGGAAGCCCTCGGCATCGCCCGCGGCGACTACGTCATCCGCGTCAACAACCGCAAGGTCCTCGACGGCGTGCTGGAGGCGATCGGCCTCGGCGGCGACGACAAGGCAGGCGCCCGCCTCACCGTGCTGCGCGCCATCGACAAGCTCGACAAGTTCGGCCCCGAGGGTGTCAGGCTCCTGCTCGGCGCAGGCCGCAAGGACGAATCCGGCGACTTCACCAAGGGCGCGGGCCTCAATGAAGAGCAGATCGGCAAGGTGCTCTTCTTCGTCGGCATCAGGGATTATTTCGAGAGCGCCGCCGACCTCGCCAAACTGGTCGAAGGCACGGCGAGGGGCGGCGAGGGCGTCGACGAGCTGAATCAGATCGGCCATCTCGTCACGTCGGCCGGCTACGGGCCGGACCGCATCAAGATCGACCCCTCCGTCGTACGCGGCCTCGAATATTACACCGGCCCCGTCTTCGAGGCCGAGCTGCAGTTCGCCGTCACCAACGAGAAGGGCGAGAAGGTCGTCTTCGGCTCGGTCGGCGGCGGCGGGCGCTATGACGGGCTCGTCTCGCGCTTCATGGGCCAGCCGGTGCCGGCCACGGGCTTTTCCATCGGCGTCTCGCGCCTGATGACGGCGCTGAAGAACCTCGGCAAGCTCGGGCAGGAGGAGGTCGTCGCCCCCGTGCTCGTCACCGTCATGGACGGCGATATCGAGAGCATGGGCCGCTACCAGCGCTTCACGCAGGAGCTGCGCGCCGCCGGCATCCGCGCCGAGATGTACCAGGGCAACTGGAAGAAATTCGGCAACCAGCTCAAATACGCCGACCGCCGCGGCGCCCCCGTCGCCATCATCCAGGGCGGCGACGAGCGGGCCGAAGGCCTCGTGCAGATCAAGGACCTCATCGAGGGCAAGCGCCTTTCCGGCGAGATCGAGGACAACACCACCTGGCGCGAAGCCCGCGTGGCACAGGTCTCCGTGCCGGAGGCCGAGCTCGTGGCGAAAGTGCGCGAGATCCTCGACGCGCAGGCCGAAGACCGGGCGCGGGCTGGCTGACGGCAATGATGATCGCTTTGCCGGAACACCCCCCTCTGCCCTGCCGGGCATCTCCCCCACAAGGGGGGAGATCGGCAGGAAGCGAGAACCGCGCTTGGCGCGCGGCGTTGGAGACGGGCGAGACAGCGCGGCAATTCGATCTCCCCCCTTGTGGGGGAGATGCCCGGCAGGGCAGAGGGGGGTACTTCACGCCATGCCCCTGAGCAACCTCCCCGCCTTCGCCCCCGACCTTGCCGCCGATCTCGAACGCCTCGGCACCGAGCGCGTCGATACGCCGGTCATCCAGCCGGCCGAGCCCTTCCTCGACATGGCGGGCGAGGACCTTCGCCGGCGCATCTTCCTGACGGAGAGCGAGACGGGCAAGAGCCTGTGCCTGCGCCCGGAATTCACCATTCCCGTCTGCCTGCGCCATATCGAGACGGCGATGGGCACACCGCGGCGTTATGCCTATCTCGGCGAGGTCTTCCGCCAGCGCCGCGAGGGCGCCAACGAATTCTACCAGGCCGGCATCGAGGATCTGGGCGAGACCGACGTCGCCCGCGCCGATGCGCGCGCCGTGCGCGATGCCATGACCGTGCTGGAGAACCGCCTGCCGGGCGTGACGCTCTCCGTCGTCCTCGGCGACCAGTCGGTCTTCGAGGCGGTGGTGGCGGCCTGCGGCCTGCCGGCCGGCTGGCAGAAGCGGCTGGTCCACGCCTTCGGCAACCAGGCGCAGCTCCAGAGGCTGATGGCCGACCTTTCCAGCCCCGCGCCCGCCGGCGTCTTCGGCCCGGAGGTCGAGCGTCTCGCCATCCTCGGCAAGCTCGACGACGAGGCGGCGCTGATCGCCCATATCGACGAGACGATGGAAGCGACCGGCTACTCCACCAATGCCAGCCGCAGCCCGGCCGACATCGCCCGGCGCCTGCGCGAGAAGATGGAGCTCGCCAACACACGGCTCGACGCCCGCACGCTGGCGCTGCTCAGGGAATTCCTCGCGCTGGAACTCTCCCTTGCCGAGGCCCCCGCCGCGCTCGCCGCCTTCGCGGACAAGGCCGGCCTTGCGCTCGGCGAGGCGCTTGCCCGCTTCGGCCGGCGCGTTACGGCGCTGCGCGAAGCCGGCGCCGATCCGGCGCGCATCGCCTACCGCGCCGCCTTCGGCCGCCCGCTCGACTACTATACCGGCCTCGTCTTCGAGATCGCGCCGGCCGGATCGGCGCTGGTGCTGGCCGGCGGCGGGCGCTACGACCGGCTCCTGACGCTGCTGGGCGCGAGGGAGCGTATCCCGGCGGTCGGCTTCTCGCTCTGGCTCGACCGTATCCAGAGCCTGACGGAGGCCGCGGCATGACGATCACCATCGGCCTTCCCTCCAAGGGGCGCATGAAGGAAGACAGTTCCGCCGTGCTCGCCCGCGCCGGCTTCACCGTCACGGCGGTCGGCAACGACCGCTCCTATCGCGGCCGCGTCGAGGGGCGCGACGACATCGAGATCGCCTTCCTCTCCGCCTCGGAAATCTCCCGCGAGATCGCCGCCGGCACCGTCGATTTCGGCGTGACGGGCGAGGACCTCGTGCGCGAGGGGCTGGCGGAGGCCGACGCCCGCGTCGAGTTCTGCGCCCGCCTCGGCTTCGGCCATGCGGACGTCGTCGTCGCCGTGCCGGAAATCTGGCTCGACGTCGACACCATGGCCGACCTCGGCGACGTCGCCGCCGATTTCCGCGCGCGCCACGGCCGCAGGCTGACCATCGCCACGAAATACTGGCGGCTGACGCAGCAGTTCTTCTCCGGCAACCACGGCATCCAGCTCTACCGCATCGTCGAAAGCCTCGGGGCTACGGAAGGCGCGCCGGCCTCGGGCTCCGCCGATATCATCGTCGACATCACCTCGACCGGCTCGACCCTCGTCGCCAACCACCTGAAAATCCTCGCCGACGGCGTGATCCTCAAATCCGAAGCCTGCCTCGTGCGCGCCCGCAAGCCGGAGCATGAGGGGGGTGCGGTGGTGGCGGAGATTGTCGAGCGGGTGCGCGGGGTGGTTTGAGGAGTCAGTACCGCGTGGCACCCCCCTCTGCCCTGCCGGGCATCTCCCCCACAAGGGGGGAGATTGGATGGGGCCTGGTTTCGCCCATCTCTAACGCTGCACTTTGAGCAAGATTTTTGCGACTTGCCCATCTCCCCCCCTTGTGGGGGAGATGGCCGGCAGGCCAGAGGGGGGTGTCCCAACCTCCGCCGCAAATTTCTCCATCCCCACCCTGACATCCCCCACCGACCTGTCCTATCTATGGGCTCCCACCAAGGAGTCGCCCATGACCGATCTGTCGTCCTTCCCCGTCACCAAGAAATGGCCCGCGAAAAACCCCGATATCATCCAGCTCTATTCGCTGCCGACGCCGAACGGCGTGAAGGTGTCGATCGCACTGGAGGAGCTTGGCCTTGCCTATGAGGCGCACCGCATCGAGTTCGGCGCCGAGGGCGTGAAGTCGCCGGAATTCGTCTCGCTCAACCCGAACGGCCGCATTCCCGCGCTCATCGATCCGAACGGGCCGGACGGCAAGCCGATCGGCCTCTTCGAATCGGGCGCGATCCTCGTCTACCTCGCGGAGAAGACGGGCAAGTTGCTGCCGGCCGATGCGGCGGGCCACTACGAGACGCTGTGCTGGGTGATGTTCCAGATGGGCGGCATCGGGCCGATGTTCGGCCAGTTCGGCCATTTCTTCAAATATGCCGCCGACAAGGTCGCCAACAATTCCTACCCCATGGAGCGCTACCGGGACGAATCGAAGCGCCTGCTTTCCGTGCTGGAAGAGCGCCTGAAGACCCGTAAGTGGCTGATGGGCGACGACTACACCATCGCCGATATCGCGACCTTCCCCTGGGTGCGCGGCGCGGACGTCTTCTACGGCGGGCGCGAGGCGCTCGATTATGCGTCCTTCCCGGCCGTCATGGCCTGGCTGGAGCGCTGCCTTGCCCGCCCGGCCTCCGCAAAGGGCCTGGAGATTCCGGCATAGGGCTGACGCAAACGAAGAAACCGGCGGCGCGGCGGCCCGTTGACGCCGCCCGCCGCGGCACGCTACCTCTTGGGCAGGACGATAGAGGGATGGAGCCATCGTGACGGGAAGACTGGTTGTTGCGGGCGGCGGCCAGGCCGCGTTTGCCCTCGTTGCCAAATTGCGCGCGCTGAAGGACGAGCGGCCGATCACCATCATCGCCGCCGAAGCCTCCCATCCCTACCAGCGCCCGCCGCTTTCCAAGAAATACCTGCTCGGCGAGGCCGACCTTTCCCGCCTGATGTTCCGCCCGGAAAACTGGTATGCGGAAAACGGCGTCGAGATCCGCCTTGCCACCGAGGTGACCTCCATCGACCGGGCGCAAAAGCGCGTGGCGCTCAGCGACGGCTTGACGCTCGACTATGAGTTCCTGGCGCTCGCCACCGGCGCGACGCCGCGCCGCCTGCCGGCCGGGATCGGCGGCGACCTCGACGGCGTCTTCACCGTGCGCGACTACCGCGACGCCGACCGGCTCGGCCTCGAAATGCAGGAGGGCCGGCGCGCGCTGGTCGTCGGCGGCGGCTATATCGGGCTGGAGGCGGCGGCGGTCGCGCGGGGGCGGGGGCTGCATGTCACGGTCATCGAGATGGCCGACCGCATCCTCGCGCGCGTCGCCTCCCCCGCCACCGCCACCATCCTCAAGGCGATCCACACCGCGCGCGGCGTCGACGTGCGCGAGAAGACCGGCCTCGTGCGCCTTCTCGGCGAGAACGGCCGCGTCACCGGCGCGGAACTGACGGACAGCTTCGTGCTGCCCGTCGACGTGGTGATCGCCGGCATCGGCGTGGCGGCCAACGACGGGCTCGCCCGCGAGGCGGGGCTGGAGGTGGCGAACGGCATCGTCGTCGACGCATATGCCCGCACCTCCGATCCTTCGATCTTCGCCATGGGCGACTGCGCGGTCCTGCCCTTCGAGGGCAGCCGCGTGCGGCTCGAATCCGTGCAGAACGCGGTGGATCAGGCCGAGGCCGCCGCCGCCGTCATCGCCGGGGGCGATGCGCCCTATGAGCCCAAGCCCTGGTTCTGGTCCGACCAGTACGACGTCAAGCTGCAGATCGCCGGCTTCTGCATGGGCTTCGACGACACGTTCGTGCGCCCCGGCCAGCGCGAGGGCAGCGTCTCCGTCTGGTATTTCCGCGACGGGCGGCTGATCGCGGTCGATGCGATCAACGACGCGAAGGCCTATGTCGTCGGCAAGAAGCTGATCGAGATGGGCCGCACGCCCGAGCGCGCGCTTCTCGAAGACCCGGCCACGGACCTCAAGGCGCTGACGCTTTGAGGTTGCGCCGCGCGGCCCCGACAGGGGCACCCGGTTGCATTATTTTGATATTCGTTAAGTATGATATGTCCTCGGACCTGCGCCAACTGGGCGATGCTTTCCCGGTTCACGCATTCTTTAGTGTTCTCGGGCTGATTGGGGCCATCCTGATCCCGCCCGGTGGCCGCTCATGTTTCGTATCCTCACCTGCATCGCCGTCGAGCACGACCTTCGCCTGGTCCTGCTTGCCGCGCTCATCTGCTTCCTGTCCAGCTATGTGGCGGTGACGCTGGCGCAACGGGCGGCGATATCGGAGGGGATGGCGCGCGCGCTCTGGCTGGGCGCGGCGGGCACGTCGAGCGGCTTCGGCATATGGGCGACGCACTTCATCGCCATGGTGGCCTATGATGCGGGCGTCGTCGTGGGCTACGACATGAAGCTGACGCTGGTTTCGCTGGCCGTCGCCATCGTCGTCACGAGCATCGGCCTTGCCATCGCCACCTACCGTTCCGGCCGCGGCGCGCTGGTCGCCGGCGGTATCGTGCTCGGCGCGGGCATCAGCTCCATGCACTATATCGGCATGTCGGCGGTGGAGCTTCCCGGCGCCATCCGCTGGGCGCCCGGCTATGTGGCCCTGTCGCTCGTCTTCGCCGGCGTCTTCGGCGCGCTCTCGCTCATCGCCTGCATGCGCCCGCAGCCGCGTGCGCGCGACCGGGCCCTTGCCACCGCGCTGATGGCGGTCGGCGTCGTGTCGCTCCATTTCACGGGAATGACGGCGGTGACGATCGAGCCCGGCCTGATGCCGGTCAGCGACGACACGCTGATCTCCACCGGCCTGATGGTGCCGCTGATCGCCGTCGTCGCCTTCTCGCTGCTCTTCACCGGCCTCACGGCGGCGATCTTCGCCCGGCAGGCCGAGCTTGCGGCCAGCGAAAGCACGCGCCAGTTCGCCATGCTGGTGCAGGGCGTCAAGGACTACGCCATCTACATGCTCGATCCGCAGGGGCGCGTGGCCAACTGGAACGAGGGTGCCGAGCGCGCCAAGGGCTACAAGGCGCACGAGATCGTCGGCGTGCATTTCTCGCGGTTCTACAGTGCGCCGGACCGGGCCGCCGGCCTGCCCGAGCGGGCGCTTGAGGCCGCCCGGCAGGAGGGCAAGTTCGAGAGCGAGGGCTGGCGCTACCGCAAGGACGGTTCGCGCTTCTGGGCCAATGTCGTCCTCAATGCGATCCACGATGCGTCCGGCGTGCTGATCGGCTATGCCAAGATCACCAAGGACGTCACGGCGGAGAAGCTCAACGCCGACCGGCTGGCCGAAGTCACCAAGAACCTCGATCTCGCGCTGGAGAACATGTCGCAGGGCCTCTGCCTCTTCGACAAGGACGAGCGCCTGCTGCTCGCCAACAAGCGCTACAGCGAGATCTTCGGCTTTTCCGAAGGCAGCGTGCGGCCGGGCATGACCCTGCGCGAGATCGTCGACAGGGGCGTGGCCGACATCTATGCCGATCCGGAGGTCCGCCCGGCCATCGCGCGCGATGCCTATATCCGCCGCCGCGCGGCCATCCAGGGCGACAATGGCGGGGCGACCGTGGACAAGCTGCCGAACGGCGTCTCGGTCCAGTTGCGCTACCGCATGCTGCCGGACGGCGCCTGGGTCGCGACCTACGAGGACATTTCCGAGCGCCTGCGCTCGGAGGAGCAGATCTCCTTCCTCGCCCGCCACGACGGCCTGACGGGCCTGCCGAACCGGGCGAACTTCAACGGCCGCCTGGAAGCGGAGCTCGACAATGCCCGCCGCTCGGGCAGCAAGGTCGCGGCCATCGGCATCGACCTCGACAAGTTCAAGGAAATCAACGACACGCGCGGCCATGCCGCCGGCGACGAGGTGCTCGTCACGCTGTCGCGCCGCATGCAGGCCTGCCTGCAGGCCGACGAGACCGTCGCCCGCTTCGGCGGCGACGAGTTCGCGGCCGCAAAGCGCTTCGAAGACATGTCGGACCTTACCGATTTCATCCAGCGCATCGAGGCCTGCCTCAACGAGGAGATCCGCATCGACGGCTACGACATCAAGCCGGGCGCCAGCATCGGCGTCGCCATCTATCCGCAGGACGCCGACGAAATCGAGGCGCTGCTGAACAATGCCGACCTTGCCATGTACCGGGCGAAGGACGCGCTGACCGAGACGGTGTGCTTCTACGAGGTCTCGATGGACGAGGCCGCGCGCAGCCGCCGCCTCATCGCCAACGACCTCTGGCAGGCGGTCGACCGCAAGGAGCTGCAACTGCACTACCAGGTGCAGAAGGCGGTCCATTCCGGCGAGACGATCGGCTACGAGGTGCTGCTGCGCTGGCACCATCCTTCGCGCGGCACGATCCCGCCGAGCGAGTTCATCCCGATCGCCGAGGAATGCGGCGCCATCCTGCCGATCGGCGAATGGGTGCTGCGGGAAGCGTGCCGCGAGGCCGCGACCTGGGGCAACGAGCAGAAGATCGCCGTCAACCTGTCGCCGGTGCAACTTGCCAATGCCGACGTCGCCGACCTCGTGCACCGCGTCCTCCTCGAGACGGGGCTCAGCCCGCGCCGCCTGGAGCTGGAGATCACCGAATCGACCATCATCGGCGACAAGGAGCGGGCGCTCGCCACGCTCCGCCGCATCAAGGCCTTCGGCGTCACCATCGCCATCGACGATTTCGGCACCGGCTATTCGTCGCTGGAAACCCTGCGTGCCTTCCCCTTCGACAAGATCAAGCTCGACCGCTCCTTCATGAGCGAGGTGGAGGCGAGCCCCGAGGCGAAGGCCATCATCCGCGCCATCCTGGCGCTCGGCCATACGCTGCGCGTGCCGGTTCTGGCCGAGGGCGTGGAGACCCGCAGCCAACTCGACATCCTGCTCGACGAGGGCTGCGACGAGGCGCAGGGCTATTTCCTCGGCCGGCCCGTTCCCGTGGGGCATATCCGGCCCGCAATGGAGAAGACGGCGGCGGCTTGAGACCGGAAATGAGGCGGGTGGCGTTCACCCCCTCTGCTACTGCCGCTTGAAGCGCCGGCCCACGAGGTCGATCTGGAAGCGGGGGAAGATGAAGACGCCGATGATCGTGCCGGCGTATTTCTCCTCAAGCCCCGTGGATTCGCCCACGCAGAACACCGGCTGGCGCGGGGCGCCGTCGAGGTGGATCGTCGTGGAGAAGCAGAAGGACGAGGAGGAGGCCGCGGCCTGCTCGAAAAGCTCCAGCACGCGCGCGCGGTCGGCCGGCTCGTAGCAGCGGATCAGGTTGAGCAGCCCGCAGGGGCGCTGCGGCAGGCCGTGCGCCAGCGCTGCCTTTTCGCCGAGCGTGAAGAGCCCGCTGGAGAGATCGCCGGCCCAACGCTCCGTCACGCAGTATTGCGTCAGCAGTTCGTTGTCCGTCTCGTCGAATTCCATCGAACCCGGAAGGAAGGGCGAGGAGAGATCGGTCTTGATTATCTTGAACACCTACGACCCCAGCAGTTGCTCGAATTCAGCCGGCACGCCCGCCCGAAGCGGGCGCGACATGGTAAAAATCAGCGCCGGCTGACTCCCCGAAGCCTGCCGAACCATGCCTTCATGTATTGAACTGCGTCCGGCTCCGTCTCGTGCATCGGATCGAACGTACGCATGAAAACCGCGGCGGATTTCCCATTCGAATCTGCCGGCGGGATATGAGACTTGAGGAATCCCGGAAACGGACCGGCTATACGCCGAAAACCAGTACCTGAACCCCTTGGTGAATCTTAAAGTTCACTTGGGGCGTCTTTATAGTTGGTTTTTTGATGCCAGCAACGGGTTTTTGATAATAATTATTCAAATGGAAAAATTCTTTCTCCGGAAACGATACAGTCGTTCCAAGCAGAAAAGGGCGGCCCGAAGACCGCCCTTTCCGAACTGAACCGGATGGCTCAGATGTGATGGCTTGCGCCTATCACATCATGTCCATGCCGCCAGTTCAGCGCGCTTGACGCGCTGAACCAACTTTAGTGCATGGGCGAAGCTTGATGGTCACGCTGCGATAGGCTTGCGCCTATCACATCATGTCCATGCCGCCCATGCCGCCCATGCCGCCCGGCATTGCCGGAGCGTCCTTCTTCGGCAGCTCGGCGATCATGGCTTCCGTCGTGATCAGCAGCGAGGCAACCGAAGCGGCGTTCTGCAGGGCCGTGCGGACAACCTTGACCGGATCGACGATGCCGAGGGCGATCAGGTCGCCGTATTCGCCGGTCTGGGCGTTGTAGCCGTAGTTGTCTTCGTTCTTGTCGAGGATCTTGCCGACCACGATGGAGGCTTCATCACCTGCGTTGTCCGCGATCTGGCGAACCAGCGACTGCAGCGCCTTGCGGACGATGTTGATGCCGGCTTCCTGGTCGTCGTTCTCGCCCTTGGCGGAGATCTTCGTGGAGGAACGCAGCAGGGCAACGCCGCCGCCCGGTACGATGCCTTCCTGAACGGCAGCGCGCGTCGCGTTGAGGGCGTCGTCGATGCGGTCCTTCTTTTCCTTCACTTCGACTTCCGTCGAGCCGCCGACGCGGATGACGGCAACGCCGCCGGCGAGCTTGGCAAGGCGTTCCTGCAGCTTCTCGCGGTCGTAGTCGGAGGTGGTTTCCTCGATCTGGGCCTTGATCTGCGCGACGCGGCCTTCGATTTCGGCCTTCTGGCCGGCACCGTCGACGATCGTCGTGTTTTCCTTGGAGATCGAGACCTTCTTGGCGCGGCCGAGCATTTCGAGCGTGACGCTCTCGAGCTTGATGCCGAGGTCTTCGGAGATGACCGTGCCGCCCGTCAGGATGGCGATGTCTTCGAGCATGGCCTTGCGGCGGTCGCCGAAGCCCGGAGCCTTGACGGCAGCGATCTTGAGGCCGCCACGCAGCTTGTTGACGACGAGCGTGGCGAGGGCTTCGCCTTCGACGTCTTCAGCGACGATGACCAGCGGCTTGCCGGTCTGGACGACGGCTTCGAGAACCGGGAGCATGGCCTGGAGGTTCGAGAGCTTCTTCTCGTGCAGGAGAATGTAGGCGTCTTCGAGGTCGGCGACCATCTTTTCCGGGTTGGTCACGAAGTAGGGCGACAGGTAGCCGCGGTCGAACTGCATGCCTTCGACGACTTCGAGTTCGGTTTCGGCGGTCTTGGCTTCTTCAACCGTGATGACGCCTTCGTTGCCGACCTTCTGCATGGCTTCGGCAATGTCGAGGCCGATCTGGCGCTCGCCGTTGGCCGAGATCGTGCCGACCTGCGCGACTTCTTCCGAAGTGTTGATCTTCTTGGCCTTGGCCTGGAGATCCTTGACGACTTCGGCGACGGCGAGGTCGATGCCGCGCTTCAGGTCCATCGGGTTCATGCCGGCGGCAACGGCCTTGGCGCCTTCGCGAACGATGGCCTGGGCAAGGACGGTTGCAGTCGTGGTGCCGTCGCCGGCGATGTCGTTGGTCTTGGAAGCGACTTCACGGACGAGCTGGGCGCCCATGTTCTCGAACTTGTCTTCCAGTTCGATTTCCTTGGCGACGGAAACGCCGTCCTTGGTGATGCGCGGAGCGCCGAAGGACTTGTCGATGACGACGTTGCGGCCCTTCGGGCCGAGGGTTACCTTGACGGCGTCTGCGAGGACGTCGACGCCACGCAGCATCTTTTCGCGCGCGCTGCGGCCGAACTTTACTTCTTTGGCTGCCATTGTGAGAACTCCTGAAGAGGTGTCAGCAAAATTGGGAAGGGATGACCGGCGATCAGCCGATGATGCCCATGATGTCGGCTTCCTTCATGATCAGAAGGTCTTCGCCGTCGAGCTTGACTTCGGTGCCCGACCACTTGCCGAACAGGACGCGGTCGCCGACCTTGACGTCGAGAGCGACGACCTTGCCGCTTTCGTCACGGGCGCCGGAGCCGATGGCGACGATTTCGCCTTCCTGCGGCTTTTCCTTGGCGGTGTCGGGGATGATGATGCCACCCTTGGTCTTGGCTTCGGACTCGACGCGACGAACGACGACGCGGTCGTGAAGCGGGCGGAAGTTGGTGCTTGCCATTGTCTTTTCCCTCGATCAAATGACATTGCGGATCGCGAGCGGATCCGTTGGATTGGTGTTAGCACTCATCTATCGCGAGTGCTAGCGGAACCGAGATAGGCGGCAGGGCCCTTCGAGTCAAGAACGGCGCCTCGAAATTATTTCGGCCGGAATGGTTACCGCCGTCCTCGTCCGCCTGGCGGCAGATGGGGGCACCTTCACAGCCCATCAAGGCAGTCCCGTGAATTTTCGGCCGTTTTCCGGCGGGCGGCGCAAAAATGCGGGAAGAGGCTTGTTTTCTTGGCCTCGCTTTGCAATGTCAGCCGGGCTCGATCTCGACACGGGAAACCCTGATGGCTCAACGCATCCAATCCTTCCGCGACATCGCCGCGCAATACGACGTGGTGCTCTGCGACGTCTGGGGCGTCCTGCATAACGGTGTCGAGGCCTTTTCCCATGCGAGCGAGGCGCTTGCCGCCGCGCGGGCCGCGGGCCTCACGGTCGTGCTCATCACCAATTCGCCGCGCCCCCATCCGGGCGTGCGCGTGCAGATCCGCGGCCTCGGCGTTGTGGACGAGGCCTATGACCGCATCGTCACCTCCGGCGACGTCACCCGCGCGCTGATCGCCGAGGGGCCGAAGAAGATCTGGTTCATCGGCGCGGAAAAGGACCTTCCGTTGCTCGACGGCCTCGGCGTCACCGAGGTGGGGATGGAAGAGGCCGAGGCCGTGGTCTGCGCCGGCCTTCGCGACGACGAGCGGGAGACGGCGGAGGACTATCGCGGCGAACTCGCCCTCCTCGCGGCGCGCAAACTGCCCTTCATTTGCGCCAATCCGGACCTCGTCGTCGAGCGCGGCCACAGGCTCATTCCCTGTGCCGGGGCGCTTGCCGTGATCTACGAAACCCTCGGCGTTGCGACGCGCATCGCCGGCAAGCCGCACCGGCCGATCTACGAGCAGGCGCTCGCCGAGGCGCGCGAGGTCCACGGCGCCTTCGACCTGTCGCGCGTGATCGCCGTCGGCGACGGCATGCCGACGGACGTGCGCGGCGCCGAAGCCTTCGGCCTTGACGTGCTCTACATTTCCGGCGGCATCCACGCGCAGCACTATGTCGAGGGCGGGCGCACCGACGAGGACAGGCTCGCCGCCTTCCTCGCCGCCGAGAACGCCCACCCGAAATGGTGGATGCCCCGGCTTCAGTGACGCAGAGGCGCATCATGACGGTATTTCACAGGAACGAGACGAAAGAGCCGCTGCCGCAGCATCTGCGCGGCGGCGTCATCGCCATCGGCAATTTCGACGGCGTGCACCGCGGCCACCAGGCCGTACTGCAGCGGGCGCTGGATATCGCGCGCAGCCGCGGCGTTCCCGCGCTGGTGCTGACCTTCGAGCCGCATCCGCGCACCGTCTTCCGGCCGGACAAGCCGGTCTTCCGCCTGACGCCCGCCCCGCTCAAGGCCCGCATCCTCGAAGGCATGGGCTTTTCCGCCGTCATCGAATATCCCTTCGACCGTTCCTTCTCGGAAATCTCGGCGCAGGATTTCATCCGTGCGATCCTGATGGACTGGCTGCATGCCTCCGAGGTCGTCACCGGCTTCGATTTCCATTTCGGCAAGGGCAGGGAGGGCGGCCCCGCCTTCCTGATGGCCGCCGGCGAGGAGAACGGCTTCGGCGTCACGCTGGTCGATGCCTTCCGCGACGAGAACGCCTCGGTCATCTCCTCCAGCTTCATCCGCGCGCTGGTCGGCGAGGGCAAGGTGGCGGAAGCGGCAGGCCAGCTCGGCTACCGCTACACGGTCGAGGCGGAGATCGTCGGCGGCAAGCAGCTCGGCCGCACGCTCGGCTTTCCCACCGCCAACATGCAGCTTCCGCCGGAAGTGGAGCTACGCAACGGCATCTACGCGGTGCGCTTCCGCCGCCCGGACGGCTCCCTCCACGACGGCGTCGCCAGCTACGGCCGCCGCCCGACGGTGGACGCGGACGGCGCCCCGCTGCTGGAAACCTTCCTCTTCGACTTCTCCGGCGACCTCTACGGCGAAATCTCCGCCGTCTCCTTCTTCGGCCACCTGCGCGACGAACTGAAATTCGACGGCCTCGATCCGCTGGTCGTGCAGATGAAGCGCGACGAGGAGGAGGCAAGGGCACTCCTTTCCGGCGTCAGACCGCTGGGCAGCATCGATGCGCGTCTCTGTTTTTGAGCTTTTCCCGTGCGGGTTTGCCCCTCACCCTAACCCTCTCCCCGCAAGCGGGGAGAGGGGACTTGCCCCACGAACGGACATTGGAAGAAGAAACCGGTGCGGCATATCCCTTCGCCCCGCTTGCGGGGAGAAGGTGGCGGCAGCCGGATGAGGGGCAATCCACTGCCAACCGCCGACAGCGCCCAAATATATGTCCGCCGTCTTTTCAAAACGCTGAAAAGGCCGTAAGACCGCGCGCATGATGCTCCACCGGCCGACCATCGCCCTGCGAATTAGTGGCCCGGCCTTCCGCGCGCTCTGAGCGAGGCCGGAAGGTCCGGGATTTCGGGCGTTTCCAGAAAAGCGCCCCCGCCGTCAGTGCCTGACACCATTCCGCGCGAAAAGACGATAGCCATACCCATGACCGATACGCCCGAAAAAGTCGATTATTCGTCCACCCTCTACCTGCCGCAGACGGATTTCCCGATGCGCGCCGGCCTGCCGCAGAAGGAGCCCGAGATGGTGGCCCGCTGGCAGAAGATGGACCTCTACAAAAAGCTGCGCGCCTCCGCCGCCGGCCGCCAGAAGTTCGTGCTGCACGACGGCCCGCCCTATGCCAACGGCCATATCCATATCGGCCATGCGCTGAACAAGATCCTGAAAGACGTCATCACCCGCTCGTTCCAGATGCGCGGGCGCGATGCCAACTACGTGCCCGGCTGGGACTGCCACGGCCTTCCGATCGAATGGAAGATCGAGGAGAAGTACCGCGAGAAGGGCAAGAACAAGGACGAGGTCCCGGTCAACGAATTCCGCCAGGAATGCCGTGACTTCGCGGCGGGCTGGATCCAGGTCCAGACCGAGGAGTTCAAGCGCCTCGGCATCGAGGGCGACTTCGAGCATCCCTACACGACGATGAACTTCCACGCGGAAGCCCGCATTGCCGGCGAGCTCTTGAAGATCGCGAAATCCGGTCAGCTCTACCGCGGTTCCAAGCCGGTCATGTGGTCGGTCGTCGAGCGCACGGCGCTCGCCGAGGCCGAGGTCGAATATGCCGATGTCGAGAGCGACACGATCTGGGTGAAGTTCCCGGTCACGGAAGGTCCGGCCGACCTTGAGGGCAATTTCGTCGTCATCTGGACGACCACGCCCTGGACGATCCCCGGCAACCGCGCCATCGCCTTCTCCTCGCGCTACCCCTACGGCCTCTATGAGGTCGAGAGCGCCGAGAACACCTTCGGCCCGCAGCCCGGCGAAAAGCTGATCTTCGCGACGCGCCTTGCCGACGAAGCCGCCGCCAAGGCGAAGCTTACCTTCAGGTTCGTCCGCGATGTCGCGCCGGAAGAGCTTGCCGCCATCACCTGTGCCCATCCGCTGAAGGACCTCGGCTACACGTTCAAGGTGCCGCTGCTCGATGGCGACCATGTCACCGACGATGCCGGCACGGGCTTCGTGCACACCGCGCCCGGCCACGGCCGCGAGGACTTCGACGCCTGGATGGCCGAGGCGCGCAATCTCGAAGCGCGCGGCATCTCCTCCAAGATCCCCTTCACCGTCGACGACGCCGGCTTCTACACGGCCGACGCCCCCGGCTTCGAGGGTGCGCGCGTCATGGACGACAACGGCAAGAAGGGCGATGCCAACGAGCGCGTCATCAAGGCGCTGATCGCGGCGAACAACCTCTTCGCCCGCGGGCGGCTGAAGCATTCCTATCCGCATTCCTGGCGCTCCAAGAAGCCGGTCATCTTCCGCAACACGCCGCAATGGTTCGTCTACATGGACAAGGAGCTCGGTGACGGCACCACGCTGCGCTCGCGCTCGCTTGCGGCCATCGACGACACGCGCTTCGTGCCCTCTGCCGGCCAGAACCGCCTGCGCGCCATGATCGAGGGCCGCCCGGACTGGGTGCTCTCGCGCCAGCGCGCCTGGGGCGTGCCGATCGCCGTCTTCGCCGACGAGAAGGGCGAAGTGCTGGTCGACGAGGCCGTCAATGCCCGCATCCTCGAGGCCTTCGAGAAGGAAGGCGCGGACGCCTGGTTCGCCGAAGGCGCGCGCCAGCGCTTCCTCGGCAACCGCGCCGGCGAGGGCTGGACGCAGGTCATGGACATCCTCGACGTCTGGTTCGATTCGGGCTCGACGCACACCTTCACGCTGGAAGACCGCCCGGACCTGAAATGGCCGGCCGACGTCTATCTGGAAGGCTCCGACCAGCACCGCGGCTGGTTCCATTCCTCGCTGCTCGAATCGGCCGCGACCCGCGGGCGCGCGCCCTACGACACCGTCATCACCCATGGCTTCACCATGGACGAGAAGGGCGAGAAGATGTCGAAGTCCAAGGGCAACGTCGTCTCGCCGCAGGACGTGATGAAGGAATCGGGCGCCGATATCCTGCGCCTGTGGGTCATGACCACCGACTACTGGGAAGACCAGCGCCTCGGCAAGACGATCATCCAGACCAACATCGACGCCTACCGCAAGCTGCGCAACACCATCCGCTGGATGCTGGGCACGCTCGCCCATGACACGGGCGAGGAGATCGCCCTTGCCGACATGCCGGAACTGGAGCGGCTGATGCTGCACCGGCTCTCCGAGCTCGACGCGCTGGTGCGCGAGGGCTACGACGCCTTCGACTTCAAGAAGATCGCCCGCGCGCTCATCGACTTCTCCAATGTCGAGCTCTCGGCCTTCTACTTCGATATCCGCAAGGATGCGCTCTACTGCGACGCCCCGTCCTCGCTGCGCCGCCGCGCGGCGCTTGCCGTCATCCGCAAGCTGTTCGAATGCCTCGTGACGTGGCTTGCGCCCATGCTGCCCTTCACGACGGAGGAGGCATGGCTGTCGCTGAAGCCCGACGCCGTCTCGGTGCATCTCGAACAGTTCCCGGCGGTGCCGGCCGAATGGCGCGACGATGCGCTGGAAGCGAAGTGGGAGAAGATCCGAGAAGTGCGCTCGGTCGTCACCGGCGCGCTGGAGATCGAGCGCCGCGAGAAGCGCATCGGTGCCTCGCTGGAAGCGGCCCCGGTCGTCCATGTCGCCGATCCGGAGCTGCTGAAGGCGCTGGAAGGCGAGGATTTCGCGGAAATCTGCATCACCTCGGCCATCACCGTCGTTGCCGGCGAAGGGCCGGAAGGCGCCTTCCGCCTGCCGGAGGTCGCCAGGGTCTCCGTCGAGCCGAAGCTGGCCGAGGGTACGAAATGCGCACGCTCCTGGCGTATCACCACCGATGTCGGCTCGGACCCGGATTATCCGGACGTCTCGGCGCGCGACGCCGCGGCGCTGCGCGAGATCGGCTTCCGCCGCGCGGCCTGACGGGCCCTTCTGTTGACGGCCGGTGCTTTCCGGCCGTCGATCTTGCCGGGTGAATTGCGCTTGAGGGCGTCATCCGGTATTGCTGCCTGAAAATGGTCGGATTGTTCCGCCATGGCACGGCGAACTGACGTTTTACGTTAGTGCTATCGCCATGCGTTAGTTTTAGGCGTGCCGGCTCTGCTGGAAGGGTGTTCATGGGAATGACGCGAAATATTCGGGTACGAACCGGCCTTCTCGGCCTCTTCGGCGCAAGCCTCCTGCTGACCGGCTGCATGGGCCCGACCTACGGCACCGACAAGACCGCCGGCGAACAGCTCGTCGATGATCTCGGCAACGCCATCATGATCCAGCCGGGCAATGACGAAGCCAAGAAGATCCGCTACCAGCCGCGCGGCAAGCTCGTCGTGCCGAAGGACCAGACGGCGCTCGTCACGCCGCAGGATTCCGTTGCCGGCAAGGACAATCCGCAATGGCTGGAAAGCCCCGAGGACATGCGCGAGCGCCTGCGCACCGAGGCCGACGAGAAGCGCGACGACCCGAACTACCGCTCGCCGCTCGTCACGCAGAACGCGACGAACCGCAAGCTTTCCACGGCCGAGCAGACGGAGGCCTATCGTGAGGCCCGCCGCCTGCAGATGGGCGCCTATACCGACAAGCGGCGCTACCTGAGCGATCCGCCGGTCGAGTATCGCAAGATGCCGGAAGAGGCGCAGGCCGATCTCGGCGAGCCGGAAAAGCAGAAGGAGCGCCGCCGCAAGAAGGAGGCGAAGGCCGCCAAGCAGGGCTCCTCCTGGTGGCCGTTCTGACCTGACGCCGCAGGCGCTTTCCGTTCGCAAAGGGATGACCTCATGACGAGCTACCGCATCCGTCCGGCGAGTGTCGCCGACGCGGGCATCATCCTGCGCTTCATCCGCGAGCTTGCCGATTACGAGAAGGCCCTGCACGAGGTCGCCGCGACGGAAGAGACCGTCGCCGCCTCGCTCTTCGGCGAGGGCTCGGTGAGCCGGGCGCTGATCTGCGAGACCGAGACGGGCGAGCCGGCCGGCTCCGCCGTCTTCTTCAACACCTATTCCACCTGGCAGGCGAAGAACGGCCTTTATCTCGAAGACCTCTATGTCACGCCCGACCATCGCGGCAGCGGCGTCGGCAAGATGCTGCTGCGTGCGCTCGCCCGCATCGCCCTCGATGAGGGTTGCGGCCGCTTCGAATGGAGCGTGCTCGACTGGAACACGCCTGCCATCCGCGTCTATGACGCGATCGGCGCCGAGCCCCACGGCGAATGGATCCGCTATCGCCTTTCCGGCGAGAAGCTGAAGCGCTTCGCGGAAACGGCCTAGCGCCGTTCGGTGAAGAAATCCTTGAGAATTCCGGCCGCCTCGGTGCCGCTCATGCCGGAATAGACGTCCGGCGCATGATGGCAGGTCGGCTGCGCGAAGAAGCGCACGCCATTGTCCACCGCGCCGCCCTTCGGGTCTTCCGCGCCATAGTAGAGGCGGCGGATGCGGGCGAAGGAGATGGCGGCGACGCAGAGCGTGCAGGGCTCCAGCGTCACGTAGAGATCGGCGCCCGCCAGCCGTTCCTGCCCGAGCTTTCCGGCGGCCTCGCGGATCACGGCGACCTCGGCATGGGCGGTGACGTCGTTCTCCGCCCGGGTGCGGTTGCCGGCGCGGGCGAGGATCTTCCCGTCGAGCACGAGGACGGCGCCGACGGGCACCTCGCCCCGCGCGCCGGCATCGCGGGCTTCGGCAAGCGCGATCTCCATGAAGCGATTTGTCATGACCGGCACGAATTCCTCTTAACCCCGGACGCCTGACCTGATAGGACACGGCAAAACGCAGGCAGCACAAATGACATCCAAAGACAAGCCAAAACGGCCGGGCGCCAAGCCCTCGGGCCGCGATACCAAGCCGCGTGGCGCCGCATCGGCGGCCGCCGGCAAGAAATCCTTCCCGGCCGGAAAGCCGGCGGGCAAGAAGCCGTTCGGCGGAAAGCCCTCCGCCGGCAACGGCAAGCCCGTGCGCGAGGCAAGGCCGGCCCGGCCTGCAAGGCCCGAGCCGAGCACCGCCGGCGCGGAGCTTGCGCCCGAGCGCATCTCCAAGCTGCTTGCCCGGGCGGGCGTCGCCTCGCGCCGCGACGTCGAGCGCATGATCATGGAAGGCCGCGTCAGCGTGAACGGCAAGGTGCTGGACACGCCCGTCCTCAACGCCACCTTCGCCGACCATATCGAGGTGGACGGCGCGCCGATCCGCGGCATCGAGCGCACGCGCCTGTGGCTCTACCACAAGCCCGCCGGCCTCGTGACGACGAATGCCGACCCGGAAGGCCGCCCGACCGTCTTCGAGAACCTTCCCGAGGACCTGCCGCGCGTCATGTCCATCGGCCGCCTCGACATCAACACCGAAGGCCTGCTGCTGCTGACCAACGACGGCGGCCTTGCCCGCATGCTGGAGCTGCCGACGACGGGGTGGCTGCGCCGCTACCGCGTGCGCGCCCACGGCAAGATCGAGCAGGCCGACCTTGACAAGCTGAAAGAGGGTATCGCCGTCGACGGTGTGCTCTACGGCGCCATCGACGCGACGCTCGACAAGGTGCAGGGCTCCAACGTCTGGCTGACGCTCGGCCTCCGCGAAGGCAAGAACCGCGAGGTCAAGAACGTGCTCGGCGCGCTCGGCCTCGACGTGAACCGCCTGATCCGCATCTCCTACGGCCCCTTCCAGCTCGGCGAACTGCCGGAGGGCCATGCCCAGGAGATCCGCGGCCGCACGCTCCGCGACCAGCTCGGCCCGCGCCTCATCGAGGAATCCGGGGCGAATTTCGATGCCCCGCTCTTCGACCGCAAGGCCGAGGAGGAAGAGGCGGAGGCGCCTGCGCGCAAGCCCCGCAGCGACGACCGGCCCGCCCGCAGCGAAAAGCCGGCTGACCGGCGCGAGAACGCCCGCGCGCGCCTCGATACGAAGCGCGACGACCGTTTCTCCGACAAGCCGCGCGGGGGCCCGCGCGACCGCGGCCATGACCGCGACGACGATCGTTTCGAGGCCCGGCCCAAGCGCGAGCCCGGCGGGCGCGCCCGCAAGTCCAATGTCTGGATGGCCCCGGGCGCCCGCCCGGTCGCCGAGAAGAAGGCCGAGGCCGCCGAAGGCGAAAAGCGCGCGCCGCGCGAGCGCCCGGACGGCGCGCCGAAGACCAAGCGCTACGGCCGCACCGCCGAGGGCGCGCTCACCCGCTCGGCCCAGAAGTTCGACCCGGACCGTAAGGCCGGCGCCCGCGGACCCGCCGGCGGCAGGGACGACAAGCCGCGCATCCTGAAGACGCGCGACGAGGACGGCGAGTGGATTCGCGCCGCCGAGCCGGAAAAGCGCGACCGCGACGAGGGCGGCCGCGGCGGCTTCGCCCGCAAGCGCTCCGGCGCCGGCGACGAGCGCGCACCCCGCGATTTCGGCGACCGTCCGCCCCGCGGCGACCGCAAGCCGCGCGCGGAAGGCGAACGCTCCTTCGGCGACCGCCCGCCGCGCCGCGACGGCGGCAAACCTTTCGGCGGGAAACCCTTCGGCGGAAAACCGGGCGGAAAATCCTTCGGCGGCAAGCCGGGCGGTCGTCCCTCCGGTGGCAAACCCGGCGGCGCAAGGCCCGGCGGTGGCCGGCCGGCCGGCGGCAGCCGTCCGCGCGGCAAGGGGAAATAACGCGCCGTGCGGATCGTCGGGGGTGAATTCCGTGGCCGCGCGCTCGCAACGCCGAAGTCGGACGCCATCCGCCCGACTTCGGACCGCACGCGCGAAAGCCTCTTCAACATCCTCTCCCACGCCTATCCGGGCGCGCTCGACGGCACGCGCGTGCTCGACCTTTTCGCCGGCACCGGCGCGGTCGGCCTCGAAGCGCTGTCGCGCGGCGCGCGCGCCGTGCTCTTCGTCGAGCAGGGCGTCGAGGGCAGGGGGCTTCTCCATTCCAACATCGAGGCGCTCGGCGTGATCGGCCGCGCCAAGATATTCCGGCGCGATGCGACGGCGCTCGGCGCGGTCGGCACCATGGAGCCGTTCCATGTCCTCTTCGCCGATCCGCCCTATGCGAAGGGTCTCGGCGAGAAGGCGCTTGATGCGGCGGCGCGCGGCGGCTTCCTCGTCGGCGGCGCCCTTGCGATCCTCGAGGAGCGCGCCGATATTCAGCCTGCCGCCGTCGATGGTTTCGAGCCCCTCGAGGTCCGCACCTTCGGCGATACGCGCATGCATTTCTATCGCTACCGGGCCGGCTGAGTTCCGCCCGCCCGAGGAGGTCCGCGATGACCGACGCCCTCGTATCCCCTGAACGCCGGCCCTCCGGCCCGAAGGTCGCCCTTGCGCTCGGCGGCGGCGGGGCGCGGGGTCTTGCCCATATCCACGTCATCGAGGTGCTGGACGAGCTCGGCATCCGCCCGGTGCTGATCGCCGGCGCCTCCATCGGCGCCATCCTCGGTGCGGCCATGGCGGCGGGCATGTCGGGCCGGGAGATCCGCGAGCATACTTTGGCGACCATCGGCCAGCCGCGCCACATCGCCAACCGGCTGTGGAGCTTGCGTCCGGCCGGCTTTTCCGAGATGGTGGCGGGCGGCTTCCGCCTCGGGCAGTTCAATCTGGAGCGGGTGCTGAAGGCCTTCCTGCCGGAGCGCCTGCCGGAGACCTTCGAGGGCCTTGAAATCCCGCTGAAGGTCATCGCCTCGGATTATTACGCCCAGTGCGAATGCGTCTGCGAGGCGGGGCCGCTCCTGCCGGCGCTTGCCGCCTCCGCGGCGCTGCCCGCGATCTTCCGCCCGGTGCTCCTCGACGGCCGGGTGATGATCGACGGCGGCCTGTGGAACCCCGTGCCCTTCGACCATCTCGCCGGCAAGGCGGATATCGCCATCGGCATCGACGTCATCGGCCAGCCGCCCGCCGGCACGGCGGAAGTGCCGAACGGCATCGACAGCCTCTACGGCGCCACCCAGCTCACCATGCGCTCCATCGTCGCGCTGAAGCTGGAGAAGGGCGCGCCGGATATCTACCTGCGCCCGGAGGTCGGCCGTTTCCGCGTGATGGATTTCATCAAGGCGGAAGAGGTGCTGGCGGCCTCCGCCGGTGTGCGGGAAGAGTTGAAGCGGGCGCTCGATGCCGCGTTCTCTGCGCTGCCGTAGCGGGCAGGGCAGAGGGGGCGCGGCAGACGCTACCCCTCAAGCGCTCTCCTCTTCCTCCGCCTCGCTCTGCGTCTTCTTCTTCGGCTTCAGCAGCGGCTCGGGGCTCACCGGCTTGGAATGCAGCATGTGCCGTCCCGCGCTGATGCCCTCGACGGCCTGGAGCTCCAGTCGGGCGAGGTCGCGGCGGCGGATGTCGTCGCTGATGGCCAGCGCGTCGTCGGGCTTCACGCCCAGTTCCTCCAGCGTCTCCCGGCCGAAGACGAGGGCGGATTCGAAGGTCTCGCGCACCTCGTGCTGCACCCCGCGGGCGCGCAGCGACAGCGTGTGCACCCGGTCGTAGGAGCGCACGAAGAGCGTGGCGTTCGGATATTCGGACTGCACGAGGTCGACGATGCGGTCCGTCGCGGCCTTGCCCTGCGTGCAGATGGCGACGATCTTGGCGCGCTCGATGCCGGCGGCGCGCAGCACGTCCTTGCGCGTGCCGTCGCCGAAATAGATGCGGAAGCCGAAATTCGCCGCCTGCCGCACGCGGTCCGTCGAATGGTCGATGATGGTCACCTCGCGCCCGCCGGCCAGCAGGATCTGCGCGGCGATCTGGCCGAAGCGCGAGAAGCCGATCATCAGCACGTCCGCCCCCGCGCCCTCGAAGTCCTCCTCCATCTCCTCCTCCGGGTCCTCGACCAGGAGGAAGCGCGAGAGCGCGGCGGCAATCGGCGTCAGCGCCATGGAGATGGTGACGACGGCGATCAGCAGCGAGGCGAGCCCGTTGGAGAAGATGCCGCCGGCCGCCGCCGCCGTGAAGAGCACGAAGCCGAATTCGCCGCCCTGCGGCAGGACGAGCGCGATGCGCACCGCATCGTTGTGCGGCGAGCCGGTGAGGCGGCAGAGCGCGTAGATGACGAAGCTCTTGATCAGCATGACGGCGGGTGTTGCGATCAGCACCGTCAGCCAGTGCGAGAAGATGTCGTCGAGATGGAGCGACAGGCCCACGGCCATGAAGAAGAGGCCGAGCAGGATACCGCGGAAAGGCTCCACGTCCGCCTGCAATTCGTGGCGGTAGGAAGAATCGGCGAGCAGCACCCCGGCAAGGAAGGCGCCCATGGCCATGGAGAGGCCGGCAAGCTGCAGCAGCATGGCGGCGGCGAGCACGACGAAGAGCGCGGCGGCGATCATTGCCTCGCGCGCGCCGGTGCGGGCGATGACGCGGAAAAGCGGGTTGAGCAGGTAGCGGCCGGCGACGAGGAGCGCCGTGATGGCGGCAAGCGCGATGGCGAAATCCTCGAAGGCGCTGGTCGTGTCCTCCGGCTTCTGCTCGGCAAGGAGAGGGATCAGCGCGAGCAGCGGCACGATGGCGAGGTCCTGCAGCAGCAGCATGGAAAAGGCCCGCTGGCCGTAGCGCGTGTTGATGTCGCCGCGCTCGTCGAGGATCTGCATGGCGAAGGCGGTGGAGGAAAGCGCGAGACCGAAGCCGATGATGAGCGCCCCGTCCCATTCCTCCAGCCCGAAGGAGAGCGTAAGCCCGGCAAGGATGAGGCCGGTGACCGTCACCTGCGCGATGCCGAGGCCGAAGATATCGCGCCGCATGGCCCAGAGGCGCGATGGCTTCAGCTCCAGCCCGATGAGGAAGAGCAGGAAGACGACGCCGAGCTCGGCGACGCCCAGCAGTTCCTCGCCGTCGCGGATCTGGTGGAGGATCGGGCCGATCACCACGCCCGCGGCGAGGTAGCCGAGAATGGTGCCGAGCCCCAGCCGCTTGAAGATCGGGGCGGCAAGAAGCGCGCCGCCGAGCATCAGGAGCACTTCGTTGTAGGAGCTGTGGGTATAGGTCATCGGGAAGGCTTACCATGCTTCGGGCCGGTGGCAGGGCAAAAAAGGCGCGTGGCCCTTGATGCCCGTCACGGTGCACAATAAATGGGGCAGCAAAGAAAGGCCAAGTCATGTCTGAGACGATCGAAACCGCAAGCCTTCTCGCGCGCGCCGGCGAGCTCATCGACCGGGCGAGGGAGGCCGGGGCCGACGCGGCCGATGCGGTGGTCGTGCGGGGCCGCTCCTCCTCCGTCAGCGTGCGGCTCGGCAAGGTCGAGGGCACGGAAGCCTCCGAGAGCGACGACTTCTCGCTGCGCGTCTTCGTCGGCAGGCGCGTCGCCAGCGTCTCGGCCAATCCCGGCTTCGACCTCAAGGTGCTCGCCGAGCGCGCCGTCGCCATGGCCAAGGCCTCGCCGGAGGACCCCTATGCGACGCTCGCCGCCGAAGCCGACCTTGCGAAGGACTGGCCGGACCTTCAGCTTTACGACCCGACCGAAGTCTCCGCCGACCAGTTGACGGAAGCCGCGCTTGCTGCGGAAGCCGCCGCGCTTGCCGTTTCCGGCGTCACCAATTCCGGCGGGGCGGGCGCCTCGGCCGGCATGGGCGGGCTGGTGCTCGCCACCTCGCACGGCTTTTCCGGCGCCTACAGCGCCAGCCGCTTCGGCCGCTCCGTCAGCGTGATCGCCGGCGAGGGCACGAAGATGGAGCGCGACTACGACTTCGATTCGGCGCTCTATTTCGCGGACCTGCGCGCAAGCGAGGAGATCGGCCGCGAGGCCGCCGCCCGTGCGGTGCGCCGCCTCAACCCGCGCCAGGTGCCGACGGCGAAGAACGTCACGGTCGTCTTCGACCCGCGCGTGGCGCGCGGCATTGCCGGCCATATCGCCGGCGCCATCAACGGCGCGGCCGTCGCGCGCAAGACCAGCTTCCTGCGCGACAGGATGGGCAAGCAGGTGCTGAAGGCCGGCCTTTCCGTCACCGACGATCCGCTGATCGTGCGCGGCCCCTCCTCGCGCCCCTTCGACGGCGAGGGCGTCACCGGCAGGCGCCTCGCGATGATCGAGGACGGCGTGCTGCAGCACTGGTTCCTCTCCACCTCCACCGCCAACGAACTCGGCCTTACGACGAACGGCCGCGGCGTGCGCGGCGGCACGTCCGTGACGCCCGCCTCGACCAACCTCGCGCTGGAGCCGGGCGACATCTCGCCGGAAGAGCTGATCCGCTCCGTCGGTAACGGTTTCTACGTCACCGAACTGATCGGCCAGGGCGTCAACATGGTGACGGGCGAATACAGCCGCGGCGCGTCGGGCTACTGGATCGAGAACGGCGAGCTGACCTTCCCCGTCTCGGAGGTCACCGTCGCCTCCAACCTTGCCGACATGTTCCTGCGCATCACGCCGGCGAACGACATCGACCGTTCCTTCGGCGTGGCCGCCCCGACGCTCGCCGTCGAAGGCATGACGCTGGCCGGGAAGTAAGACCATGCCCGATGCCGCTGCCGCCTGGACCGCCGATCTCGATCTTCTTACCGGCGCGGCGCGGCTTGCCGGCGCAAGGGCGCTCGATTTCTTCCGCAAGGGGCCGGAAGTCTGGTGGAAGAACGAAGGCCGCTCGCCGGTGAGCGCGGCCGATTTCGCCGCCAACGACATCCTCAAGAAGGAACTGCTCTCCGCAAGGCCGAACTACGGCTGGCTCTCGGAGGAGACCGACGACGACGCGGCGCGGCTCGACTGCGAGACCGTCTTCGTCATCGACCCCATCGACGGCACGCGCGCCTTCATCGCCGGCAAGGACATCTGGTGCGTCAGCGCGGCGGTCGTCCATCGCGGCCGGCCGGTGGCGGGCGTGCTCTTCGCCCCCTCGCTCGACGAGCTTTTCACCGCCGCCGCGGACGGGCCCGCCCTCAAGAACGGCAGGCCCGTTTCGGCAAGCGAGCCGGATGCCGGCCGGCCGATCCGCATCGCCGCGGCCGAGGACATGGCGCACGGCCTCGAACCGAACATGGCGGGCGGCGTCCAGCGCATCTCCCATGTGCCCTCGCTCGCCTACCGCCTCGCCATGGTGGCGGACGGGCGGATCGACGCCACACTCGTCAAGCGCAATTCGCACGACTGGGACCTGGCGGCCGCCGACCTCATCCTTTCGCGCGCCGGCGGGGGGCTCGTGACGCTCGACGGCGCCCCGCTTTCCTACAACCGGCCGACCGTCAGCCACGAGACGCTGTGCGCGGCGGGCAGCGCCCGGCTTTCCGGGCTTGTCGAGGCCGCGCGGCACCTTTCCGGCCATTGACCTTTCCCGCGGAATACCGCAAACCGTCTGCCGAAATCGGCATAACAGGCAATTCCCGGGAAAGTGGGACCCGGTTTCCCCTCCGGAATTGCGCAAGAACAAAAGAGAGAAACATGACCGAATCGATCGAACCGAAACAGCTTCTCCATCTCGTTTTCGGCGGCGAGTTGAAGACCCTCACGGACGTCCAGTTCCGCGACCTCGACAAGCTCGACATCGTCGGCATCTACCCGGATTACGCCAGCGCCCTCGTCGCCTGGAAGGGCAAGGCGCAGCAGACCGTGGACAATGCGCACATGCGCTATTTCATCGTCCACATGCACCGTCTCCTGGACCCGAAGAACGGCTGACCGTCCGTCCCGCGCGGCCTTTCCGCGCCGGACAGAAAGACCGGACCCCATGATCCTCGACCGCCCGAGCGCTAAGACGAAGGTGCCCTGCCCATGAGCAGCCGGCTCGCCCGTTTAGCGCTGTCGCTTTACCGCTGGGGCGGCGTCGCGCTCTATCCGGTCGTC
Source organism: Shinella sp. Sh6 (assembly GCF_055392685.1). Lineage (NCBI taxonomy): Bacteria > Pseudomonadati > Pseudomonadota > Alphaproteobacteria > Hyphomicrobiales > Rhizobiaceae > Shinella > Shinella sp. Sh6. The sequence continues at coordinate 619,634 of NZ_AP044005.1, forward strand.
GGCCCCTACATCGCGCTGCGCGCAGCCAAGGGCAAGGAAGACCGCGCCCGCCGCCGCGAACGCTATGGCGTGGCCGGCGTCGAGCGGCCGGCCGGCCCGCTCGTCTGGTTCCATGCCGCAAGCGTCGGCGAGACCAATTCCATCGTGCCGCTCGTCAAGGAAGTGCGCCGGCGCGGCATCGCCGTGCTGCTCACCACCGGCACCGTCACCTCGGCCAAGGTGGTGCGCGACCGGCTCGGCTCCGACGTCATCCACCAGTTCGTGCCGCTCGACCTGAAGCCGGCGATCAGCCGCTTCCTCGAATACTGGCACCCGGACCTCGCGATCATGGCCGAGTCCGAAATCTGGCCGATGACCATCCTGGAGCTCGGCAAGCGCCATATCCCGCAGGTTCTGGTGAACGGCCGCATCTCCGACCGTTCCTTCCCGCGCTGGAAGCGCCGCCATGCCTTCGCCGACGCGCTCTTCGAGAATTTCGCGCTGGTCATCGCCCAGTCGGAGATCGATGCGGATCGTTTCCGCACGCTCGGCGCCTTGCCCGTCATGGTCTCCGGCAACCTCAAGGTCGATACGGACGCCCCGCCCGCCGATCCTGTGGTGCTGAAAACCTATCTCGACCAGATCGCCGGCCGGCGCACCTGGGCGGCCATCTCCACCTTCGAGGGTGAGGAGGCGGCCGCCGGCAACGTGCACCGCGCCCTCAAGGAGCGCACGCCCGGCCTCCTCACCATCATCGTGCCGCGCCATCCCGAGCGCAGCGATGCCGTCGCCGACATGCTCGCCGCGCGCGGGCTCAAGGTCGTGCGCCGCACCTCCGGCGAGCCGCTGACGCCCGAGACGGATATCTTCCTCGGCGACACGATCGGCGAGATGGGACTTTACCTGCGCATGACGGAGATCGCCTTCGTCGGCCGCTCGCTCTTCGCCGAAGGCGGGCAGAACCCGCTGGAGCCGGCCATGCTCGGCTGCGCCATCCTTTCGGGCGGCAACGTGCAGAATTTCCGCGAGGCCTACCAGCAGCTCGCCCGCAACGGCAGCGCCAAGATGGTGCGCGACGTCGAGATGCTGGCCAAGGGCGTGCACTATCTCCTCAACCACGACGAGATGCGCCGCCAGATGATCGACGCGGGGCAGGAGACCGTGCAGGAGATGCGCGGGGCTCTGCGCGCGACCGTCAAGGGGCTGGAGCCCTATATCAACCCGCTTACCGTGAAGGCGCGGCTCCATCCGCGCCAGACCTCCTGAAGGAGCAGCCATGACCGAGGCAGCGACGATCTCCGGCATCCTCTTCGACAAGGACGGAACGCTCCTCGACTATGCAAGGAGCTGGGTGCCGGTGAACTACGAGCTCGCCCGCATCGCCGCCGGCGGCGACGAGGACCTGTCGCGCCGCCTGCTGGTCGCGGGCGGCATGGACCCGGACACCGGCTATGTCACGCCGGACAGCCTGCTGGCCGCCGGCAACACGGTGGAGATCGCCGAGGGGCTGGTCGCCGCGGGCGCGCCCTTTTCGGTCGAGGCGCTGGCCGAACTCTTCGACGGGCTCTTCGCCAATTCCGCAGCGCTTGCCGTCGCCGTCACGGACCTTGCGGGCTTCTTCGCCACCATGCATGCCCGCGGCTATCGCCTCGGCGTGGCCTCCAGCGACAACGAGGCCTCGATCCGCGCGACGGCGCAGCGCTTCGGCTTTGCCGATTACCTGCACTATGTCGCCGGCTACGACAGCGGCTTCGGCGTCAAGCCGGAGCCCGGCATGGTGCTCGGCTTCTGCGCGGCGACGGGCCTCGAGCCGCACCAGGTCGCCGTCGTCGGCGACAACAACCACGACCTGCACATGGGCCGCGCCGCCGGCGCCGGCCTCACCGTCGCCGTGCTGACCGGCACCGGCTCGCGCGAATCCCTCTCCGCCGCCTCGGACTATTGCCTCAACGACATCACCGAGCTCGTGCCGCTCTTCACCGGGGCGGGCGTACCGGCGGAGTGAGGCCGGGATTGCCCCTCATCCGCCTGCCGGCACCTTTGTAACTTCCCTTTGCCCGGGATTGGCGTTGTACTGCCGATTGCGGTGGCGGATGAGAGACCGCAGCACCTTTGGGACACCAAGCCCGTGGGAGAGCCTGGGTCTTCATCCGCCGTTCCATCGAACCCGAACAGTCGCCAGGGCCGCTCGCGCATGCGAAGCCCGCTTAGGCAAGGATGGGACAGGATGGACGTGATCGTTGGCATTGATGTTTCGAAGGACCGGCTGGATGTGCATGTTCTTCCGGCCGGTGACAGTTTCCTTGTCGGCAACGACCATGCCGGCGTGGATGGACTGATCACCCGGCTGCGAGAGGCAAAGGCCGATGTCGTGGCGCTGGAAGCGACCGGCGGTTACGAGATGCTTGCGGCTGCGGGCCTGTCATCGGCCGGCCTTGCCGTTGTCGTGGTCAATCCGGCGCAGGTTCGTTCCTATGCCAATGCGCTGGGCAAACGTGCCAAGACCGACCCGATCGACGCGGCGGTGATCGCAGCCTTCGTGGCGGCGACGAAACCGGATATCCGGCCGTTGCGCGATGAGGAGAGTGAAGCCTTCTCGGCCATCGTGTCGCGCCGCCGCCAGATCGTGCAGATGATCACGGCGGAAGAGAACCGGGCACGGATGGCGCAGACGAAGGAGACACAGAAGAGCATCAAGCGCCTGCTTGCCGCGCTCCGGCACGAACTTGCAAGCCTGGACGACGAGCTCGACGGCCGTATTCGCAAGTCGCCCTTGTGGCGGGTGCGCGAGGCGCTTCTGACGTCTGTGCCGGGTGTCGGGCCGACCACCGCCCGCACGCTGATTGCCGAGATGCCCGAACTCGGCACGCTCGATCGGCGCCAGATCGCCTCACTGGCGGGGATCGCGCCGTTCACGCGGCAATCGGGCAAATGGCGAGGCAGGAGCTTCATCGGCGGCGGTCGCGGCAAGGTGCGCGCCGTGCTCTTCATGGCCGCCCTCGTGGCGTCCCGTCACAACCCGGTCCTCAAGGCTTTCCGCGACAGGCTCGTGGCTGCCGGCAAGCCGAAGATCGTCGCCATCGTCGCGACAATGCGAAAACTCCTCACCATCCTCAACGCAATCATCCGCGACGGTAAACCATGGAAAAACGCTTGACCACAAAGACAGTCGCTCTCCCCGCAAGCGGGGCGAAGGAGGCAGGAGGCGGGTGCCTTCCACAATCGAGATGCGGGAAACCCGCACGGCGTTCCCCTTCGCCCCGCTTGCGGGGAGAAGGTCGCGGCAGCGGGATGAGGGGCAGGCCCCAGGCTTTGTCCTCGCCTCAGTTGATTTTCCCCGCCGTCTCGCGTTTCTTGTGGCCCACATGGCCGATGGCAGGGGACAGCAATGGTAAGTGAAGCGCCGCCCTTCTGGTGGACGGAGCCGGACTGGCGCGCCTATGCGCTCTGGCCGCTCTCGCGTCTTTATGGCTTCGTCGCCGGCCGGCGCATGCGCCGCGGGCGCCGCGCCGAGGTGCCGGTGCCGGTGATCTGCGTCGGCAATTTCACGGTCGGCGGGGCCGGCAAGACGCCGACCGCCATCGCCATCGCCCGCGCCGCCAAGGCCCGCGGGCTGAAGCCGGGGTTCCTGTCGCGCGGCTATGGCGGCTCGCTCGACGTCACCACCGTGGTCGACCCGCACCATCACCGCGCCCGGGCGGTCGGCGACGAGCCGCTGCTGCTTGCCCGTGAGGCGCTGACCGTCATCTCGCGCCGGCGCGTCAAGGGGGCGCAGAAGCTGGTCGAGGAGGGCGCCGACCTCATCATCATGGACGACGGTTTCCAGAGCGCGCAGCTCGCCTTCGACTATGCGCTCGTCGTCATCGACACCCGCCGCGGCATCGGCAACGGCCATCTCGTGCCGGGGGGGCCGGTGCGCGCGCCGCTTGCCGAGCAGATGCGGCAGGCAAGCGCGCTTCTGGCCATCGGCGACGGCGAGGCGGCCGACCGGCTGATCCGCCAAGCCGCCCGCGCCGGCAAGGCGATCCACTCCGCCACCCTCGTCACCGTCGGGGCGGAGGACCTGAAAGGCGAGGTCGTCATCGCCTGGTCGGGCATTGCCGACAACGCAAAATTCCACCGCACCGTCCGCGAGACGGGCGCGGAACTCGCCGAGACGCGCGGCTTTCCGGACCACCACTATCTCGGCGACGACGAGGTGGCCGACCTCCTCGACGACGCGGCGGCCCGCGGCTCTCCCCGCAAGCGGGGCGAAGGAGGCAGGAGGCGGGTGCCTTCCACAATCGAGATGCGGGAAACCCGCACGGCGTTCCCCTTCGCCCCGCTTGCGGGGAGAAGGTCGCGGCAGCGGGATGAGGGGCAGGCCCCAGGCTTTGTCCTCGCCTCAGTTGATTTTCCCCGCCGTCTCGCGTTTCTTGTGGCCCACATGGCCGATGGCAGGGGACAGCAATGGTAAGTGAAGCGCCGCCCTTCTGGTGGACGGAGCCGGACTGGCGCGCCTATGCGCTCTGGCCGCTCTCGCGTCTTTATGGCTTCGTCGCCGGCCGGCGCATGCGCCGCGGGCGCCGCGCCGAGGTGCCGGTGCCGGTGATCTGCGTCGGCAATTTCACGGTCGGCGGGGCCGGCAAGACGCCGACCGCCATCGCCATCGCCCGCGCCGCCAAGGCCCGCGGGCTGAAGCCGGGGTTCCTGTCGCGCGGCTATGGCGGCTCGCTCGACGTCACCACCGTGGTCGACCCGCACCATCACCGCGCCCGGGCGGTCGGCGACGAGCCGCTGCTGCTTGCCCGTGAGGCGCTGACCGTCATCTCGCGCCGGCGCGTCAAGGGGGCGCAGAAGCTGGTCGAGGAGGGCGCCGACCTCATCATCATGGACGACGGTTTCCAGAGCGCGCAGCTCGCCTTCGACTATGCGCTCGTCGTCATCGACACCCGCCGCGGCATCGGCAACGGCCATCTCGTGCCGGGGGGGCCGGTGCGCGCGCCGCTTGCCGAGCAGATGCGGCAGGCAAGCGCGCTTCTGGCCATCGGCGACGGCGAGGCGGCCGACCGGCTGATCCGCCAAGCCGCCCGCGCCGGCAAGGCGATCCACTCCGCCACCCTCGTCACCGTCGGGGCGGAGGACCTGAAAGGCGAGGTCGTCATCGCCTGGTCGGGCATTGCCGACAACGCAAAATTCCACCGCACCGTCCGCGAGACGGGCGCGGAACTCGCCGAGACGCGCGGCTTTCCGGACCACCACTATCTCGGCGACGACGAGGTGGCCGACCTCCTCGACGACGCGGCGGCCCGCGGCTACCGCCTCGTCACCACCGCCAAGGACAGCGTGCGCCTTGCCGGCGGCCACGGCCGCTCGGAGGAACTGCGCGAGAAGAGCCGGGTGATCGAGGTGGAGATCCGCTTCGACGATCCGAAGGGCCCGGATGCGATCATCGATGCCGCGATCGCCAATGCCCGCCGGCGGAAATTGCAGCGGCCGCGCGGGGAATGATTTTCAAGGCATATCCGGCCCCTTGCCCTTCTCCCCTTGGGGAGAAGGTGGCCCGAAGGGTCGGATGAGGGGGCAAGCGTGCCGTATTTCGCCAGCGGCTCCCCCCTCATCCCGCTGCCGCGACCTTCTCCCCGAGGGGAGAAGGGGCAGGTGGCGCCAACCGAATCCATGCAGGATGCGCCTTCCCACCAAGCGGGGAGAAGGTGGCCGGCAGGCCGGATGAGGGGCTGTCACGGAGAGGAAACGGGCGGGATTACCGCTTTTGCGTCGGCAGCGCGCCGGCGCGCTTTTCCGCGTCCAGCGAGGCGGCGCAGCTCACATAGGCTTCCTGGCGGGCGACGCTCCAGTAGCGCAGCTCGTCGACGGGGATCGTCTCGCCGGTCATGGCGCAGATGACGTGGGAGCCGGGCATCAGAATCTGGAAATCGCCGTCGAGGTAACGGATCTTCGCTTCCCGGCTGCCGCCGCGGCCTTCAAAACGGTTCATCATCGACTTCAATATCCGCAGATTTCTTCGCCATGCCATAGCGTGGCGACCGGAAAATAGCCAGCCCTTTCGCCGCGCCTAGCTGCGGCCGAACAGCCGCTCGATGTCGGAAAGCTTCAGTTCGATATAGGTCGGGCGCCCGTGGTTGCACTGGCCGGAGCCGGGCGTCGCCTCCATCTGGCGCAGGAGCGCGTTCATCTCCTCCGGCCGCATGCGCCGGCCCGAGCGCACCGAGCCGTGGCAGGCCATGGTGGCGGCGAGGTATTCGAGCCTGGCCTTGAGGCCGCCCGCCGTGTCCCATTCGGCAAGCTCGTCGGCAAGCTGGCGGATGAGGCCTGCCGCGTCCATTTCCCCGAGCATGGCGGGCGTCTCGCGCACGGCGACCGCCCCGGGGCCGAAGCGCTCGATGCCGAGGCCGAGCTTCGAAAACTCCTCCGCATGGGCGACGAGCCGGTCGCAATCGTCCTCGGGAAGATCGACGATCTCGGGGATCAGCAGCGCCTGCGCCGGCACGGCGCGCGCATGCAGCGCGTTGCGCATCGCCTCGAAGACGAGGCGCTCGTGCGCGGCGTGCTGGTCGACGATGACGAGGCCGTCCTCGGTCTGCGCGACGATGTAGTTCTCGTGGAGCTGCGCGCGCGCCGCGCCGAGCGGATGGCGCTGCGGCGGCTCCTCGGCGGGCGAGGGGGCGAAGGCCGGCTCGCTGCGCGCCGAGGGCGCCTCGAACTCGGCAAAGCCCGCCTGCCGGCCGGCGGCCGGGCTGGAAGGGGCTGCCTCGAAGGGCCGGTAGGGCGAGGCGGCGGGCGTCCAGGGCGCGGCGGGGCGCGGCGCCTCGGGCCGGAAGGCGCGCATCAGGCCGGAGGCGCCCGTGGTCGACGCCCGGTCGCCCTCGCGCGCCAGTGCCTCGCGGATCGCCCCGACGATGAGGCCGCGCACGAGGCCGGGATCGCGGAAGCGCACGTCGGATTTCGCCGGATGCACGTTGACGTCGACCAGCGCCGGGTCGATCTCGATGGAAAGCACGGCGACGGGATAGCGCCCGTGCGGGATCGTCTCGGCATAGGCGCCGCGCAGCGCCGACCAGACCAGCTTGTCCTGCACCGGCCTGCCGTTGACGAAGGCGAACTGGTTGAGGCTGTTGCCGCGGTTGAAGGTCGGAACGCCGGCAAAGCCCGTCAGGCGTACGCCCTCGCGCTCCGCATCGATCTCGATGGCGTTGTCGCGGAAATCGCGGCCGAGCACCTGCGCGATGCGGGCGAGCCGGTCCGTGCCGGTTGCGGGAAATTCCAGCGTCGTGCGGTCGGAGCCGGAGAGAACGAAGCGCACATGCGGGAAGGCGATGGCCATGCGGCGCACGACGTCGGAGATCGCCGAGGCCTCGGCCTTCTCGCTCTTGAGGAATTTGAGGCGCGCGGGCGTGGCGAAGAAGAGGTCGCGCACTTCCACCACCGTGCCGCGGTTGGCGGCGGCCGGGCGCACGGGCACCACCTTTCCGCCCGTCACGCTGATCTCCGCGCCCTCGTTCGCTTCCGCCGTCCGGCTGAGGAGCGAGAGTTTCGCCACCGAGCCGATGGAGGGCAGCGCCTCGCCGCGAAAGCCGAGGGTGCGGATGTCGAGGAGGTCGCTTTCGAGCTTGGAGGTGCAGTGCCGGCGGATCGCCATTTCAAGGTCGGCGGGCGTCATGCCGGAGCCGTTGTCGGACACGCGCAGAAGCGTCTTGCCGCCGCCGGCCGTGGCGATCTCGATGCGCGTCGCGCCCGCGTCCAGCGCGTTCTCGATCAGCTCCTTGGCGGCGCTCGCCGGCCGCTCGATGACTTCGCCGGCGGCGATCTGGTTGATGAGGGTTTCGGAAAGCTGCCTGATGCTCATGGCGCCATTTTCGCGGATTCGCCCGCCGCCCGCCAGTGGGCGGGATGGTTTATGCAAGGCAATCCGTCGTGTTGAAGACCCCTCCCTAAATCCCTCCCCACAAGGGGGAGGGACTTAACCCGCGGCACGTCCGGCGTTTAAAAATCGAGGGAAAAGGGTGCGGCCAGCCTTTCTCCCCCCTTTGTGGGGGAGATGCCGGCAGGCAGAGAGGGCGGCCCCGCGCAGCAGGGGCACTACCGGCCCTTGTGTTTAATCAGGCTTTAATAAAATGCTGCCAACGTGCGCAGGCGCTTGTATGAGCACAAGCCGGCCGGTCTCCGGCGGACAATTTCAGCGTCGCTGGCCGCTGTCATTCCCATGTCCAAGGGTGCGGAAAGCACCGATCAGCATGTCTTCGGGAATGCCAGACAGGCGAGGTCTGCCACGATGAATGATGTAGCGTCCTCCGACGCGCACATCCGGCTGGGAATGTTCGAAGCGGCGTGCGATATCCTCGCCGCGGCCGTGATCGTCTATGACAAGAACGACAGCCTCGTCTTCGCCAGTCGCCAGGTCCTGCGCTATTTTCCCATTCCCGCCGATGCGCTGAAGCCGGGAGCGCGCCTGCGCGACGTGCTCGGCGCCATCTTCGACAGCGGCATGCGCTACGGCCTCGCCCCGGACCAGCGCCACCGCGCGGTCAACCGCGAGGAATGGATCTCCGCCCAGATCTCCGCCCATTGGCGCGAGCAGTACGACGCCATCGAGCGCCTGAGCCGCGACCGCTGGATCCATTTCCGCAAGCGCCGCCTGCCGAACGGCTACAACGTGACGACGCTCGTCGACGTCTCCGAGCAGAAGAAGCAGGAAGAGCAATGGCGCCTCGACCTGGAGCGCATCGCGCTCACCGAGGAGATCCTGGAGACGCTGCCGTCACCCATCGTCATCAAGGACCGCAACCTCACCTATATCGCCGCCAACGCCGCCTTCTGCGCGATCTATGACGTCGATGCCGACAGCATCGTCGGCCGCTCGATCTGGAGCCTTGCCGACGCCGAGAGCGCCGAGCGCATCGAAACCACCGACCGCTCCGTGCTGGAGACGGGCGAGCCGCATGTCCTTGCCGAGCATATCGTGCGCGCCGACGGCTCGGACCTCTACGTCATCACCCGCAAGTACCGCATCGGTGCGTCGGGGCACTACGCGCTCGTCACCGTGATGGAGGACGTCTCCGCGCTGGTTTCGGGCGAGCAGCCGATGACGGATGCCGACGACGCGCTGCTGCGCGTGCCGGGCGGCTTCGTGGAGGCGCAGAACTGCTTCGATCCGGTGCGCGACGCCGAGCGCCGCCTGCTGCTCGACCAGCTCAATCCCGACGAGCTGCGCGCCCTCGCCGGCCGCCGCGTGCTGCTGGTGACGCCCAATCCGCATATCGAGGATATCCTTCTCGCCGAGTTCAAGGCCCGCGGCGCCGATTGCTGCGCGGTCACCAGCGTGCGCGAGCACGACGCCTTCCTCGCCCTTGCGGCGGAGGAGGGGCTTGCGATCGATCTCGTCATCGTCGACGACAACCTTTCAGGCCACGAGGCGATCCTGGAGAACGGCCACGGCATTGCCGTGCGGCCGATCGCGCCGGACGGCATCGGCCCGGATTTCATGCGCACCCTCGTGGAAGAGCACGAGCTGCTATCGGACGAGGGCTCGCCGCTCGGCGACATCGTCACGCCCGTCGGCTTTTCCGACGACTGGTACATCGCCACCGACATCTCGACCATGCTGCCGGCCGCCGTCGGCGACGTGGAGGTGCTGGTGGCCGAGGACAACCAGATCAACCAGTTCGTCTTCTCGCAGATCCTCGAGGGCATGGGCGTCTCGCACCGCATCGCCGAGAATGGCGAGGAGGCCGTCATGCTCTGGCGCAAGCACCAGCCGCGCCTCGTCCTGATGGACATCTCCATGCCCGTGATGAACGGCATCGACGCCGCTCTGGAGATCCGCGAGGCGGAAAAGGGCACCGGAACCCGCACGCCCATCGTCGCCGTCACGGCGCAGGCGCTCAACGTCGACATGCAGAACTGCATGGATGCCGGCATGGACGACTACATCACCAAGCCGGTCAGCCCCGACATGATCGAGGCCATCTACCGGCGCTATGCGGCCGAGAGGCCCCAGAAATCTGTCGCCTAGGTTGAGCAGGGCCGGTCAACTCCCCAGATTTGGGGAGGCAGGTGGGCAGGACTGACGATCGCTTGCTATGCTTTTGTTAACAGTCATGCCTCATCGTGGGAAAATAATCGGAAGGCCAGGTGCAAGTACGGGAAATCATTGATGAAGTCTGCTGACCATGCGGCGCTGGACGTTTCCCAGACTGACCTCCATGCCATGGCCTATACCGACCCGCTGACGGGGCTGGGCAATCTCTATCGCCTGCGCGACAAGGTCCGCCAGATCGCGCGCGAGCGCGAGGAGGACCCTGCGCCCTTCGCCATCGGCATCGCCAATCTCGACGGCTTCAAGCCCATCAACGATCTTTTCGGCCCGCGCGCGGGCGACGAGATCCTCTGCCAGGTCGCCCATCGCCTGAAAGCCTGCATTCCGGACGGGGCGACCGTCACGCGCCATGGCGGCGACGAGTTCGCCTTCGTGCTGCCGCTCGTCTTCGAGCGCAAGGGCGCGGAGAAGATCGGCCAGATGCTGCGCGAGGTGCTGTCGGCCCCCTTCGACCTCGGCGACCGCAACGTGCGGCTTTCCGCCTCCTTCGGCTTTGCCATCTTCCCCTTCGCCGGCGAGGACTTCGCCGAGCTCCTGAAGAGCGCCGATACCGCGCTCTACCGCTCGAAGCGCCGCGGGCGCGGGCAGATCACCGTCTATTCGCAGGAGATCGCCCAGGAGATGAAGCGGGCGACGCAGCTCGAGCAGGCGCTGCGCAACGCCATCATCGCCAACGAGGTGGACGTGCATTTCCAGCCGATCGTCAGCCTGCGCGACGATGCGGTCGTCGGCTTCGAGGCGCTCGCCCGCTGGTGCGATGCCGATCTCGGCTATGTCTCGCCGGCCGCCTTCGTGCCGCTCGCGGAAGAACGCGGCTTCATCGATGCGCTCTCCGACACGCTGCTGCGCAAGGCGGCGGAGGCCGCGCTTTCCTGGCCGCGCGAGCTCTTCCTGTCCTTCAATCTCTCCTCCGCCCAGTTGATGGATCCGAAGACGGCCTTCAACACGCTGGCGATCCTCAACCGCGTAGGGCTCGATCCGCGCCGGCTGGAGCTGGAGATCACCGAGACCGCCGTCATGACGGATGCCGACACGGCGCAGAAGATCGTCGGCGAACTGCGCGCGGCGGGCGTGCGCATCTCGCTCGACGATTTCGGCACCGGCCAGTCGAGCCTCGGGCGCCTGCGCGACTTCACCTTCGACAAGGTCAAGATCGACCGCGCCTTCGTTTCGCGCATCTCCAACGACAAGGCGTCGGAACACATCATCAAGGCCATCGTCGCCATGTGCGAGGGGCTGGACCTTTCCGTCGTCGCCGAGGGCATCGAGGATTTCTCCGAGGCGCTGAAATTGAAGGCGCTCGGCTGCGGCATGGGGCAGGGCTATTTCTACGGCAAGCCGGCCGACGCTGTCGCCACCATGCGCTACCTCTCCGACCGCTATGTCAGCGTCGAGAGCCGTGCCGTCTCCTGAGGCAAACCTGTCCCCGAACGGGCCAGTTCGCTAAAATTGCATCCTTTTCCTTAGCGGCAAGGCAATCGGTGCCGGTTATGCTTCCCCCCACGACAACAATGGGGAAGAGGGATGGCGACGATCAAGGACATGCCCACCCGGACGAACGATCGCTCCAGGGTCCGCATTTTCGCAACGGTCAAGGTGATGCATCAGTCGACGCGGGCGCGCGTCGTCGATCTTTCGCCGACCGGAATGGCCTTCGATGTGGAAAAGCCGATCCAGGCGCTGGCCGGCCAGATGGTGACGGTGGAGAGCGAGGAACTCGGCCGCCTCACCGGAACGGTGCGCTGGTATTCCAACGGCCGCCTCGGCATCCAGTACAAGCTGTCGACCAATGCGCTGGCGCAGATCACCTCCTATTTCCGCTTCTTCCACGAGGAAGTGCGGCCGGTGCTGCGGCGCTGAAGCAGACCCCTCCCTAATCCCTCCCCACAAGGGGGAGGGACTTAACCCGCGGCACTGTCGGCGTTCACGACTTGAGGGAAAAGCGTGCAGCCAGCCTTTCTCCCCCCTTGTGGGGGAGATGCCGGCAGGCAGAGAGGGCCTTCTGCTCTAGGCCGGCCGTTCCCGGCTCAGCCGTCCTTCCTCCACCAGCCAGTCGCGCACGCGGCGGGCGGGGCCGTTGAGCTCGCGCGAGCGGGGCCAGACGACGTAGAAGCCGGCGTCCTGCATGGTGAGGGCATGGCCGCCGACGGGGACGAGCGCGCCGGAGCGCACCTGGCCCTCGATGAGGTGCTGCCAGCCGAGCGCCACGCCTTCGCCCGAAAGCACCGCCTGGATGACCAGCACATAATCGTTGATGGCGAGCCGGCGCGCCTGCGGCGGGTAGCGCACGCCGGCGCTGGCGAACCAGTGAGGCCAGTCGCAGGCCGACCGCACCGGCTCTTCCAGATGGATGAGCGGCAGCTTCAGCAGCACTTCCGGCGTCTGCGGGTTCCCGTGGCTTTCCACGAAGGCGGGGCTCGCCACGGCGGTGATGACCTCCGGCGCCAGCAGCGCGGCATGGTAGCGCGGCCATTTGCCGGGATCCCCGCCGCGGATGGCGAGCGGGATCGGCTCCTCGTCGAGATCGAGGTCGCGCACGCTGGTCTGGATGCGAAGGTCGATGTCCGGCAGGTCGGCGCGCAGCTTGGCGAGCCGCGGCAGCATCCACATCGAGGCGAAGGCGGTGGAGGCGGCGAGCGTCACGTTCGCCTCGCGCCCCTTGGCGCGGATGTCCTCGGCCGATTTCTGGATGCGCGAGAGGCCGAGCGTCACGTCCGCATGGAAGCGCTCGCCGGCATCCGTCAGTTCCACGGCGCGGTGGACGCGGTGGAAGAGCGCGACGCCGAGCTGTTCCTCCAGGTTGCGCACCGCATAGGAAACGGCCGCCTGCGTCATGCCGAGCTCGTGAGCGGCGCGGGTGAAATTCTGGTGCCGCCCGGCCGCCTCGAAGATGATGAGGCTGGAGGCGGAGGGCAGGAGGCGGCGCAGGGTTTCCATAAATTGAGCTTATAGTATCGAAAACTTTTTTCCAGCGTCACAACGCGCGCATTCGCGCCTAGCCTCATCGTGAATTATGGAGGACTTCATGGGTGAGGCAGCAGTGAGCGAAGCGCCGGCAAGGCGGAGCAGGGGCACGCGGCGGGACAATGCGGCAAAGCCTCTCGGCGTGCCCTATATCGTGCGGGGCATCCCGACCTATGACGTGCTGTCGGAGGAGAACCTCAAGAAGGTCGAGCGCACGGCGGACCGCATCCTCGCCGAGGTCGGCATCGAGTTCCGCGACGATCCCGCCGTGCTCGACCATTGGAAGCGGGCCGGTGCGAAGGTCGAGGGCGTCCTGGTGCGCTTCGAGCCCGGCATGCTGCGCGAGATCGTCTCCTCCGCGCCCGCCGAGTTCACCCAATACGCCCGCAACCCGGCGAACAATGTGCAGATCGGCGGGAAGAACGTCGTCTTCTCGCCCGCCTACGGCTCGCCCTTCGTCATGGACCTCGACAAGGGCCGGCGCTACGGCACGCTGGAAGATTTCCGCAACTTCATCAAGCTCGCCCAGTCCAGCCCCTGGCTGCACCATTCCGGCGGCACGATCTGCGAGCCGGTCGACATCCCGGTGAACAAGCGCCACCTCGACATGGTCTACAGCCATATCAGGTATTCCGACCGGCCCTTCATGGGCTCGATCACGGCGGAGGAACGCGCCGAGGATTCCATCGACATGGCGCGCATTCTGTTCGGCGCCGATTTCGTCGATCGGAACTGCGTCATCCTCGGCAATGTCAACGTCAACTCGCCGCTCGTCTGGGACGGCACGATGACGAAGTCGCTGCGCGCCTATGCCCGCGCCAACCAGGCCGCCGTCATCGTGCCCTTCATCCTCGGTGGCGCGATGGGGCCGGTGACGAATGCCGGCGCCATCGCCCAGTCCTTCGCCGAAACGCTCGCCGGCTGCGCGCTGACGCAGCTCGAACGGAAGGGCGCGCCGGTCATCTTCGGCAACTTCCTCTCCTCCATGTCGCTGCGCTCGGGCTCGCCCACCTTCGGCACGCCGGAGCCGGCCATCGGCTCCATGGTCGTCGGCCAGCTCGCCCGCCGCCTGAACCTGCCGCTGCGCTGCGCCGGCAACTTCTCCAATTCCAAGCTACCGGACGGGCAGGCCATGCAGGAAGGGCTGATGTCCATGCTGTCGGCCGTCCATTGCGGGGCCAACTTCATCCTGCATTCGGCCGGCTTCCTCGACGGCCTTCTCTCCATGTCCTACGAGAAGTTCGTGATGGATGCGGATGTCTGCGGCGCGCTGCATTCCTATCTCGCCGGCGTCACGGTGGACGACAATGCGCTGGCGCTCGATGCGTTCCTGGAGGTCGGCCCCGGCCACCATTTCCTCGGCTGCGACCACACGATGCGCAACTACCAGACGGCCTTCTGGGATTCGACGCTCTCCGACAACGAACCCTTCGAGAAATGGAGCGAGGAAGGCGGCTCGACCGACATCGCCACCCGCGCCAACCGTCAGTGGAAGAAGACGCTCGCCGAATACAAGGCCCCACCGCTGGACGAGGGCATCGACGAGGCACTTTGCGACTACATGGAGCGCAAGAAGCGGTCGATGGCGGACGCCTGGTATTGACGGTGCGTGGGGGTATCTCGCCCGCTAACGCACGAAAAACCCGGCAGCGCAGGGGACGCTGCCGGGCGGAGGTCAGAAGGGTCGGCCGGGTTATTCGGCCGGCTGGGTCGTGGCCGGGGCCGTGCCCGTGGTCGTCGACGAGGTCGTCGCGTTGTCGACCGGGGCGCTGGCCTGGCGTTCGGCGACCTGCTGCGCCTTGGTCTTGAATTCCGGCGCTGCCTGCAGGCTTTCGGCGGTCTCGGTCGTCGTCAGCTTGACGTCGTCGGAGTCCGGGACCTGCGTGATCGAGATCGTGTCGAACGGCACGGCCACCCACTTTTCGCCGATGCCCAGGAAGCCGCCGACACCGATGACGGCTGCG
Source organism: Shinella sp. Sh6 (assembly GCF_055392685.1). NCBI lineage: Bacteria > Pseudomonadati > Pseudomonadota > Alphaproteobacteria > Hyphomicrobiales > Rhizobiaceae > Shinella > Shinella sp. Sh6. The sequence continues at coordinate 634,637 of NZ_AP044005.1, forward strand.
GTGATGCCGCCATCCTTCTCCATGATCAGGTCGGAGATCTTGCCGATGCTTTCGTCGGCGCTGTTATAGACCGCCTGGCCAATATAGGTGTTGGCGCTGATCTGGTCGTCGGTCTGGGCCGTCAGATAGCTTTCACCGGCGGCCGGAGCCTGCGCGGTATCCTCGCTCGGCGTTGCGGGGGTCTGCGCCGTGTCCGTATTGTCGGTGCCGGTTGCCGGCGTCTGGGCCGTATCCGTGTTGTCCGTGCCGGTGGCCGGGGTCTGCGCGGTGTCTTCGCTCGGCGCTGCCGCGTCGGGGTTTGCGGCGGTATCGCCCGGCGTGGTGCCGGTGGCGGCGTCACCGTTCATCGGCTGCTGGTCCATGGTCTGGGTCTGGGCCGGCTGAGTATTGTCCTGCGCATAAGCTGCCGGAGCAATGGCCGCGCCCAGGAAGAGTGCACCAGCGGCAACGGAAGTGAGAAATTTATTGGTCATCGTGAACCTGCCTTTCGTCTCGTTGGCATCAAGGCGCGGCGCGGTTTCGAATACCTGTTCCGCGCCGGCTGATGGACAAGGAACGATGTCCCCCCGGTTTGGTTCCGATGAAAATTGCCCTCTTTTTGATGACAGCCATGCAGGAGAGGCGGTTCAGAGCGCGAATTTCGGCTCGAACCGCCCCTTGACCGCAATGCCGAGCTCGAAGGTCTTGCCGGCATTCGGGTCGGCGCGGCGGGCCGCCGCGTCCATGTCCTGCCAGGCGGAGGTGACGAGCAGCCGGTCGGCCTTCGGCCCGACGAAGGCCGGGCAGCTCGATTGCGTGGCCGGCACGGCGTAGCGGGCGATCTTCGTGCCGTCCGGCCGGTAGACCTCGACGGCGCCGATGCCCCAGCGGGCGTTCCAGATGAGCCCGTCGGCATCGCAGACCGCCCCGTCCACGTCGCCCGGCGTGCCGCTCTCGTCGCTGAGCACCTGCGGGTCCCCGGTCGGAAGGCCGGTCGCAGGATCGAGCGCCACGCGCATCAGCAGGTTGAGGGCCGAATCGGTGAAGTAGCCCGTGCCGCCGTCCGGCGAGAAGCAGATGGCGTTCGGGATGGTGATGCCGGAATAGAGCTCCGTCACCTGCTCGCCGGCGACATGGTAGATCGCGCCGGCATTCTTTTCCGCCCCGCGGCCCATCGTGCTCGCCCAGAGCGCGCCGGACGGGTGCACGCGCCCGTCGTTGGAGCGGTTCTGCGGCTTGTCCTCGAGCTTGGCGAAGGGCGTCAGCCGGCCGTCCGCGACATGCCGGACGAAGAGCCCCTGGTCGGAGACGATCAACTGGCGCTCCGCGTCGATGACGGCGAGCACGCTGCCGAGGAAGGGCAGGTCGTGCACGGCCTTGGTCATGGTTGCAAGGTGCAATTCGTGCAGCTTCTGCCCGCGGATGTCGAACCAGAAGGCCTTGTCGCTTGCGGGGTCGTAGCTCGGGCCTTCGCCGAGCTGGCAGTCGGTCTCGCAGAGGATGCGGCCGGTAAAGGCGTGGGTCTCGATCATCGGGAAACTCCATAGACGGCATCGTAGGCTTCGATCGTGGCCTTGGCGCGGGCGCGCACGTCCGCCCCGCTCATGCCCGGCTTGTAGAGGCTGGAGCCGAGGCCGAAGCTGCGAAGGCCGATGGCGGCATAGTCGGCGAAGTTCCTGTCGGAAACGCCGCCGACGGCGGCGATCTCCAGCTCGGCCGGCAGCACGGCGCGGATCGCCTGGATGCCGGACGGGCCGAGCACGCTCGCCGGGAAGAATTTGAGGCCCGTCGCGCCGGCCTTCGCGGCGGCGAGCGCCTCGGTGGGCGTGAAGACGCCGGGCATCGTCACCATGCCCTTGGCCGCGGCCGTGGAAATCACGTCCGGCTCGACATTCGGGCTCACCATCAGCCGGCCGCCGACATCGGCAAGGCGGTTGACATGGTCCACCGTCAGCACGGTGCCCGCGCCGATCAGGCAGTTCTCCGGCGCCATCTTCACCGCGATCTCGATGGACCTGAACGGTTCGGGCGAATTCAGCGGGATCTCGATGGCGGTGAAGCCGGCCTCGATCAGCGCGCCGACGACCTCTTCGGTCTCGCCCGGCTTGAGGCCGCGCAGGATGGCGATCAGCGGATAGGTCATGGGGGGGAAGGGAATGCGGCTCATGTTCGTTTCCTTAGAGGGACCAGAGCGCCCTGGCGCCCGCGGCAAGGCCGTTGCGAACGGCGGTATCGGCATCGATGACGGTGGCGGAAAGGCCGGCGGCGGCAAGCGCCTCCTTATAAAGTGCGCCGAGCCCGCCGGAAACGACGAGCGCCACCGGCGTGCCTTCGGCGACGAGCGAGAGGGCGCCGGCGATCTCCAGCCCGATCAGCGTGCCGGAAAGGCGGGCCTTGGCGTCTTCCGGCGAGAGCCCGGCGATCAGCGCCCCGGCGCGCACGGAAAAGAGCTGGCTGGTGGCGAGCGCCGGATTTTCGACCATGCGCGCGACCGCCGCGCGGAAGGCGGCGTTGTCGCCGGAGATCGCCCCGGCATCGGCGATGGAATGGCTGAGGATCGTGTGCCTGGCGATCGCCTCGAAGAGCTCGCCCGTCATGAAGGTGGAAAAGCCCGCGACCCGGCCGCCGGAAAGGCGCACCCATTTGCTGTGCGTGCCGGGCATGCAGACGAGGTGGTCGTCGCCGCCGAGCGCGGATGCGGCGCCGAGAAGCTGCGTTTCCTCGCCGCGCATGACGTCCGGCGCGGCGGCGTCCCGCTGGGCAAGGCCGGGCAGGATGCGGATATCCGCCTTGCTGCCGGGAATGCGCGCGGCGGCGGCGGGAATGTCGGCAAGCGCTGCGGGCGTGTCGAGATAGCCGGCCTCGACCCAGCCCTGCTTGGCCCCGGCCATGCCGCAGATGAGGACGGGCAGGCCGGCGGGCGCGGCGACGGCGGCAAGATGGCTTTCCAGCACGGCGGCAAAGCCGGTGCGGGCGGCGGTCGTCATGCCTTCGCCGCTGCGGCGCTCGGCGACGACATTGCCGTCCCGGCCGATCAGCCAGAGGCGGAAGCTGGAGGTTCCCCAGTCGACAGCCACATAGGCGGCTTCGCGGGCGGTATCGGTCATCAGAGCATGCCTCCATCGACGATGAGCGTTTGTGCGGTGATGGCGGCGGAAGCCTCCGACGCCAGGAAAAGGCAGGGGCCGGCCATGTCCTCGGCGACGAGCGAGCGCTTGAGGCATTGCCGGGCGATGCCGCCGGCCATCGCCGCCTCGTCGATCCACAGGCGCTTCTGCCGCTCGGTCAGCACCATGCCGGGCAGGATGGCGTTGACGCGGATCTTGTCCGGCCCGAGCCTGCCGGCGAGCGACTTGGTGAGGCCGATGATGCCGGCCTTGGCTGCCGCATAGCCCGGAAGCTCGCCCATGTTGAGAAGGTAGGCGATGGAGGAGAAGTTGACGATCGCGCCGCCCCCGCCTTCGCGCATGTGCGGCACGACGGCCTGCGCGGCGAAGAAATGGTGGCGGAGATTGACCGCCTGGTTCTCGTCCCAATAGTCCGGCTGGACGGTTTCGAGATCGTGCCGGTCGTCGCGCGCCGCATTGTTGACGAGGACGCGAATGCCGCCGAGCAGGCCTGCCGCTTCCTCCACGGCCGCGCGCAGGGCGGCGATGTCGCGCAGATCGACCCTTCTATAATGGGGAAGGTGCTCGACCTTGCCTTCCAGCTCCGAGACCAGCGTGCGGCTTTCCGCCTCGGCGATGTCGAGGAAGGCGACGCGCGCGCCCTCGGCGGCAAAGGCGCGCACCAGCGCCGCGCCGATGCCCGAGCCGCCGCCGGTGACGAGCACGCCCTGTCCTGCAAGGTCCGGATACCGGCCGGCCATCGCAATCCTCCCAGAATGTTCCAATATGTGGAACTGAGTTTGATTATTCGGAATTATTCCGCTAGGATGCGAGCTCTGTCAAGCAAAAGGGGCCTGCGGTGACGATACGGCAGCGGGAAGACGAGGACGGCGGCACCGGCACGCTCGGCAAGGCGATGGCCGTGCTGGAGGCGGTGGCGCTCGCCGAGGGGCCGATGCGCTTCACCGACGTGCTTTGCCTCAGCGGCCAGCCGCGGGGCACGCTGCACCGCCAGCTCTCCCATCTCGTGCAGGAAGGGCTCCTGGAGCTCAATGCCGACCATGCCTATGTGCCGGGCCTTCGCCTCCTGAAACTCGCCTCGGCGAGCTGGGCCCGCAACGAATTCCGCATGGTCGCCGCGCCCTTCCTGGAGGCGCTGCACCGGGAGACGGGCGAGACCGTGCATCTCGGCGTCCTGCGCGGGCGCGAGATCATCTATCTCGACAAGGTGGAGAGCCGGCAGGCCGTGCGCATGAACTCGCAGATCGGCAATGCCTCGCCCGTCTATTGCACCGGCGTCGGCAAGGCCGCGCTCTCCGCGCTGGCCGGTCCCGCGCTCGACGCGATCCTGGCGGGCATCGAATACCGCCGCTTCACGCCGGCGACGATCACCGACCGGGCCGGGCTCCTCGCCGAGCTCGAGGCGATCCGCCGGTCGGGCGTCGCTTTCGACCGGGAGGAGCACGAGCCCGGCATCCGCTGCGTGGCCGCGCCCGTCTTCGATGCGGAACGCGCGCTCGCCGCAGGCGTTTCCGTCACGGGGCCCGCCTACCGGGTCGGCGAGGAGAGGCTGGACGGATGGGCGCCGCTGGTGCGCGATACCGCCCGCGCCATCACCGCGGAACTCTCGGCAAGGCTCGGCCCGCAACGATAAGTCGAGCTTACTTATGCATTCATGATCGCGAGGTTGTCTTATGAGGGCAATTTACGGTAAATTAGAAAATCGCGCTGGACGTGGGAAAGGGGCGTCATTAGCTTCCCTTTCGACCGGCCTGGAGCTGCGTCGCCGCCCGCGACTTGAGGCGCGGTACTTCGAACATACTTGCATTGGGATACGGGGGTTCCTGAGGCAAGCAGTGCATTGCGCCGGCAGGGGCTGCCGCGTCTTGCGTGCGTGCTGAAGGAAGATGGATATGGCGGATCGATTCTATACGGCGTCTGCACAGTCCCGCGGCTGGGGCGCGAGCCCGGTCGTCCCGGGTACAGAGGACGACATTGCCGAAACGCTGGGCGGTCTTGCCGCCCGCTTCGGGTTCCGCGGCTATCTGCTGATCACCGTCCCCTCCGAGACCTCGACCGATTTTTCCTCCAACGTCCTGCTCACCTCCTGGCCGGACGATATGCTCAAGACCTACGACCATGCCGGCCTCATCTTCGGCAGTCCGGTCATCGAGCGGCTGCGCCAGAGCACCAATCCCTTCGTCTACGATGCCGAGCGCACGAACCGCCGCCGCGCCGACGGCAAGGCGACGATCGCCGCCGATCTCTTCGAGCGGCACGGCCTGTCGCGCGGGGCCTATTTCCCGGCGCACAACTCGGCCGGCCAGCGCGGCGCGCTCGCCTTCGGCGGCATGCGCGAGGCGCTGAATCCGCGCGAGATGGCCGAGCTCAATGCCGTTGCCAACCGCGCCTTCACCGAGATCCTGGAGCACCGCGCCGGGCGCCGGCAGCACGTCTCGCTGTCGCGCCGCGAGATCGAGTGCCTGTCCTGGGCCTCGGCCGGCAAGACCAGCGTGGAGATGTCGGAAATCCTCGGCCTTTCGGAATATACGGTCAATCATTACCTCAACCGCGCCACGCGCAAGCTCGACGCGGTCAACCGGGTTCAGGCGGTCGCCAAGGCGATCCGCGCCGGACTTTTGAACTAATGCATATTCACCGCGTTGTTTTTCAGGAATTCATATGGCTCTGCTCCGATTGCACGAGGCGAAGACGACGGAAGGCGGGATATGATGACGCCTGACGAGACCAGCAGCGGCGAAAACCAGCTTCAGGACGAAGGCGCGGAGATCGCCGCCCTCGAAACGCAGTTCGATATCGTGCGCTACATGCGGCGCAAGTGCGAGGAATACGGCCTCAAATACTTCATCGTCTTCACGCTGCCCGGCTTCGAGGCGGAAAAGCTGTCGGCCTATTCCGTCGTCAGCAACTGGCCGCAGGAGATCCTTGCCAAGTACGACGCGCTGCGCATGGTGCGCCACAGCGCCGGCATCCGCAAATTGCGCCTGACCACGGTGCCCTTCTCCTACGACATGCGCGAATGGATCGGCGAATCCTCCGAGCAGGCGGATTTCAGCGAAGTGCTCGACCTGATGAACAGCCACGGCATGCTCATCGGCCATTTCTTCCCGGTGCACGACGCCCTCGGCAACCGCGGCGCGGTCGTCTGGGGCGGGGAAAGCCCGACGCTCGGCCGCGACGACCGGCTGATGCTGCAGATGATCTCCGTCCATCTCTTCAACCGGCTGGCCGAGATCGGCGCGGCGTGGAAGTCGGGCCAGGTGGTGCTGACCGACCGCGAGATCCAGTGCCTGAGCTGGACGGCCGCGGGCAAGACCAGCCTGGAGATCGCCGAAATCCTCGGCCTCTCCGAGCATACGGTCAACCACTACCTCAACCAGGTCACCCGCAAGCTGGAGGCGGTCAACCGCACCCAGGCCGTCGTCAAGGCCATCCGCCGCGGGCTCATCGCCTAATCGAAGTTCCATGCTCTGCCGCAAAGCCGCTGCCTCTCGTCGCAGGTAAATTCGTTTGGCGGCGGCTTCGCCGTGCACTATCTACGGGAAGAAGCGGCCGGCATGGCCGCAGCAGGGTTTCGAGGGTTTCATGACGGACGTAAGCAAGGAACAGGTGCTGGAACGGCTGCGCACGGTGCGCGGGCCGGACATGGACGGCAACATCGTCGATCTGGGGCTGGTCTCCGACGTCTTCATCTCCGACGGCAAGGCCTATTTCTCCATCACCGTGCCGGCCGAGCGCGCCCGTGAGCTCGATCCGATGCGCGCCGCCGCCGAGCGCGTCGTCAAGGAAATCCCCGGCATCACGGCGGCCATGGTGGCGCTGACGGCGGACAAGCGCTCCGCCTCCGGCCCCGCCGCCGCCCGCGCGCCCGCGCCCCCGCCGCCCGGCCGTAGCGCCCCGCAGGGCCATGCTGGCCATGCCCACGGCGCACCGGGCGGAGCGCCGCAGCGCGCCAAGACCGGCATTCCGGGCGTCGGCGCCATCATCGCGGTCGCCTCCGGCAAGGGCGGCGTCGGCAAGTCCACCACGGCGGTGAACCTCGCGCTGGCGCTCAAGGCGAACGGCCTTCGCGTCGGCGTGCTCGATGCGGATATCTACGGCCCCTCCATGCCGCGGCTCCTCAAGATCTCCGGCCGGCCGCAGCAGCTCGAGGGCCGCACGATCAAGCCGATGGAGAACTACGGCATCAAGGTCATGTCCATGGGCTTCCTCGTCGACGAGGAGGTGGCGATGATCTGGCGCGGGCCGATGATCCAGTCGGCGCTCCTGCAGATGCTGCGCGAGGTCGCCTGGGGCGATCTTGACGTCCTCGTCGTCGACATGCCGCCGGGCACGGGCGACGCCCAGCTCACCATGGCCCAGCAGGTGCCGCTCGCCGGCGCCGTCATCGTCTCCACCCCGCAGGACCTTGCCCTCATCGATGCGCGCAAGGGCCTCAACATGTTCTCGAAGGTCGAGGTGCCGGTGCTCGGCATCGTCGAGAACATGAGCTATTTCATCGCCCCGGACACCGGCAACCGCTACGACATCTTCGGCCATGGCGGCGCGCGCAAGGAAGCCGAGCGCATCGGCGTGCCCTTCCTTGGCGAGGTGCCGCTGACCATGGATATCCGCGAGACCTCGGATGCCGGCACCCCCGTCGTCGTCTCCAACCCGGACGGTGCGGCCGCCAAGGTCTACCGCGAGATCGCCACCCGCGTCTGGCAGGAGCTGGAAACGCTGAAGGGCAAGGGCGAGCGCGGCGCGCCGGCGATCGTGTTCGAGTAGGCGTTCTTCCTCGGAGCACCCCCCTCTGCCCTGCCGGGCATCTCCCCCACAAGGGGGGAGATCGGCTTGGGGCGAGGCGGTGCCACGATTCAATCTCCCCACCTGTGGGGGAGATCGCCGGCAGGCCAGAGGGGGGTAAGCCACCCGGCACGCCGTCAACACCCCAAAAACAAGAGGCCCTTGATTTTTATAGTGCGTTGCGCAATATCGCGCGCCTGCCGCCCGGCGGTGTTTAACCAGGAGTAAGCGCGATGGTCCGTTGCGGAGCCATTCGCCGGTGATCACGGTTTTCCGTCCCAACGGCGAGGCGCGCAGCCTGCCGACGAACGACGATTCCGCCGCCGCCGAGGCGCTGGCCGGGGCCGTGTGGGTCGATCTCCTGGAGCCGACCGAGGAGGACGAGGCGCTGATCGAGCGCGTGCTTTCCCTCGACGTGCCGACCCGCGACGAGCTCAAGGACATCGAGCCGTCGAGCCGCCTCTATACCGACGAGAAGGCCGCCTACATGACGGCCTCGCTGATGGTGAAGGCCGAAAGCGACCTGCCGCACCTCACCGACATCGCCTTCATCCTCACCGACGGCAAGCTCCTGACCGTGCGCTATGCCGAGCCGCGCTCCTTCGCGCTCTTCAAGGCCGGCATGCACCGCATTCCCGGCGGCTGTTCCTCGCCGACCGTGATGATCACGCGGCTTCTGGAGACCATCGCCGACCGCACCGCCGAGATCCTCGAAATCGCCGTGGCGCGCGCCGACCGGCTCTCCCTCGAAGTGTTCGGCGAGAACCGCCACCTGTCCCGCCGGCCGCCGCGCTATCTGGAAGACCGCGTCGTGCAGGTCTCGGCCCTTCACCGCCTGCTTGCCAAGACGCGCGACAGCCTCATGTCGCTCTCGCGGCTCCTGACCTTCCTGCACGGCCTGCCGGCGCTCCAGTCCGACCGCGAGAGCCTGGAGCTCTGCCGCGCGGTGACGCGCGACGTGCAGTCGCTGTCCGAGCACGCGAACTTCGTCGCCGGCAACATCACCTTCCTGCTCGACGCCTCGCTCGGCCTCATCAACCTCGAGCAGAACGCCATCATCAAGATCTTCTCGATCGCCTCCGTCGTGCTGCTTCCGCCGACGCTGATCGCCTCCATCTACGGCATGAACTTCGAGTTCATGCCCGAGCTGCACGTCCCCTTCGCCTATCCGGTGACGCTCGGCGCGATGGTCCTGTCGGCGGTTCTTCCCTTCTATTTCTTCCGCTGGAAAGGCTGGCTCTAGGCCGGATCGCTCCCATGCAAGCACCGCAGGCCCATAGCCGGGCGCGTACGCTGTTCCTTCTCGCCCTCGGTTCCGTCGGCGTCGTCTATGGCGACATCGGCACGAGCCCGCTCTATGCCTTCCGCGAGGCGCTGCGGCCGGTCGCCGGCGACGGCCTCCAGCGCACCGAGGTGGTCGGCCTCATCTCGCTGATGATCTGGACGCTCACGATCATCGTCACGCTGAAATACGTGCTCTTCCTCCTGCGCGCCGACAACCACGGGGAGGGCGGCACGCTCTCGCTTCTGGCGCTGCTGACGAAGACGGCCGGCAAGCGCACCACCGTCCTCTTCTTCCTCGCCGCGGCAGGCGCGGCGCTCTTCATCGGCGATGCCATGATCACGCCGGCCCTGTCGGTGCTCTCGGCCGTCGAGGGCCTGAAACTGGTGACGCCGACGCTCGCCGACTATGTCGTGCCCATCTCCGTCGTCATCATGGTCATGCTCTTTGCCGTCCAGTCGCTCGGCACGGCCGCGGTCTCGAAGTTCTTCGGGCCGGTCACCGCCGTCTGGTTCCTCGTCATGGGCCTCGGCGGCATCGAGCATATCAGCGACGACCTCGGCATCTTCTCCGCGTTCAATCCCTGGTATGCCGTGCTCTTCATGGCGAGCGAGGGCTATGTCGGCCTCGTCGTCCTCGGCGCGGTGTTCCTGACGGTGACGGGCGCCGAGGCGCTTTACGCGGACCTCGGCCATTTCGGCCGCCGGCCGATCCAGTGGGCCTGGTTCTGTCTCGTCTTCCCGGCGCTGACGCTGAACTATCTCGGGCAGGGCGCCTTCGTGCTCGCCCATCCGGAGGCGGTCGACAACCCGTTCTTCCTGATGTTCCCCAAATGGGCGCTGCTGCCCGTCGTCGTCCTGGCGACGGCCGCCACCATCATCGCCAGCCAGGCGGTGATCACCGGCGCCTTCTCGCTGACCCGCCAGGCGATCCATCTCGGCTTCCTGCCGCGCATGGAGATCTTCCACACCTCCGAGACCCAGACCGGCCAGATCTACCTGCCCGGCGTCAACACGGTGCTGCTCTTCGGCGTGATGGTCCTCGTCTTCATCTTCGGCTCCTCCGAGGCGCTGGCGACCGCCTACGGCATCTCCGTCACCGGCGCGATGGTGGTGACGACCGTCCTCGCCTTCGAGTTCCTGCGCATCCGCTGGCGCTGGCGGCCGCTCGCGGCCGCCGCCGCGCTCGCCCCGCTCTTCCTCCTGGAGCTCACCTTCCTCGGCGCCAACCTCCTCAAGGTGCACGACGGCGGCTACGTGCCGGTGACGATCGCCGGCGGCGTCGTCATCCTGATGTGGACCTGGACGCGCGGCACGCGCATCCTGCGAGAGAAGACGCGCCGCACGGAGGTGCCGCTGCCGGCCTTCGTCAAGTCGGTGGAAAAGGAGAGCGCCCATGCGCCGGTCAAGGTCGCCGGCACGGCGATCTTCCTCACCAGCGACCCGGATTTCGCGCCGGCCGCGCTCCTGCACAACCTCAAGCACAACCACGTCCTGCACGAGCAGAACTTCATCCTGACGGTGAAGACCGCCAACACGCCGCGCGTCATCCCCGCCGAGCGCTTCGCGGTGGAAAAGATCTCCGAACGTTTCGCGCGCATAGAAATGCGCTTCGGCTTCATGGAGACGCAGAACGTCTCCCAGGCGCTCGGCCTCCTGCGCAAGGCCGGGCACAAGTTCGACATCATGTCGACCTCGTTCTATCTCGGCCGCCGCAAGCTGGTGCCCGATGCGCAATCCGGCATGCCCATGTGGCAGGACCGCCTGTTCATCGCGCTCGCCGACCTTGCGGCCGACCCGTCCGATTACTTCCGCCTGCCGACCAACCGCGTGGTCGAACTCGGCTCGCACGTCGTCATCTGACGCCGCCTCCCCATTTGCCGGCCGCCGGCATTAACCAACCATCAAGGTTAATGCTTCATTTTAGCCTGAGAACGAGCCGCTCAAGGCCCGTGCCTCGGCGCGGCAGGCTCCCATACGATCTTATCCGGGCAGGACGACACGCCGGCATGCGTCGGCGCGAAGGGCCTGCGCATGCGTGGAAGTGCGGAGTAAACAGTTGCGTAAGCGTAGCGTTCGTCATGCCCGGGCAGGCCGTTTTCCCTTTCTCGCCGCCCTGAAACGGGAGTGGAAACTTCCCCTCGCGCTCGGCCTCGGCCTCGTCGCGATCCTTCCCACCCAATCGGCCCGCACAGACCTTGCCGCCTATCTCGCCGGCATCAACCGCAAGGGCGGCAACGAGACGATGGTGCTCACCCGCTCGCCCGCCGGCTCGGTGCACGAGGTCGAGATCGCCTTCGCCGACGCCATGACGACGGGCGGCATCGAGGGCGGGGCGGGCGTGGAGCTGCCGGACGGCCGCACGGCGGCGCTGCGCAGCGAAAGCAAGGGCAAGGGCGGCACGCCCGACGAGGACCGCGTCAACCGGCGCGACAAGAAGGGGCGCATCGTGGCGGTGCTGCCCGTGACGCCGCCGAAGGGCTTTGCCGCCGGCTCCATCCTGGAGCGCACCAGCTCGCTCCTCTCGCCCCTCTTCGACAGCGGCGAGCGCATGGCCTTCGCCCGGCCGAAGATCAAGGGCAAGGAGATCGAGATCGCCACCGCCTTCTACAAGAAGAAGCCGGTCCATGCGGACGACGGCGTCTCGCCGATGATCGCAAGCCTCGTCACCAACGAGACCGCCGATGTGCTGGCGACCGCCTATGCCCGCGTCGAGCCGGACTATGCCCGCGAATCTCCCTTCGATTCCATCCTGAAGCCGAAGAAGGAGGCGGGCCGCTTCATTCCGGACATCTCGCCTGACGACCATGCCTGGGCCGCAAGCGTGCTGCCGGCGGAGGTGTTCACCGCCAGGGAGCAGAAGTGCCTTGCCGAGGCCATCTACTTCGAGGCGCGCGGCGAACAGCCGAGGGGCCAGGCCGCGGTGGCGCAGGTCGTGCTCAACCGGGTGCGCAACCCCGCCTATCCCAACACGATCTGCGGCGTCGTCTACCAGAACGAACACATGCGCGGGCGCTGCCAGTTCTCGTTCGCCTGCGACCGCATTCCCGATCTCATCCTCTCGCCTTGGAACTGGAAGACCGCCAAGGAAATCGCCATGGCCGTGACGGCCGGCAAGATCTGGCTCGACGACGTGGGCTCGGCGACGCACTACCACGCCACCTACGTGAACCCGCCGTGGGGCCGCACGATGCAGCGCGTCTCCAAGATCGGCAAGCATATCTTCTACCGCACCTATGGCGGCGGCTGGAGCTGACGGGCGGCAAGCCCGCCCCTGCGCGGTGCGGTGAGTCCGCCCCGCGGCGCGCGCGATTCCCGGGCGGAGAGTCGCACCCTGACACGCGATTCACGATAATCTATTGATTTTATTTGATTTATTTGCAGTCGCGCAAAGCTCTGCCACGCCTTGACTATGCAGGCACCTAAAACTATGTTGCGCCCGACTTCGAAAGGGGTCGGAATTGGCTTGAATCCTAGCCTTCAATATGTCCGCAATGGGGCGAAAGCACCGCCGGAAAGAATGTGAGGATGCCATGACCGATCAGCAAAAGGGAAGTCTGGAAGACCGGCTGAAGCGCCTGGACGCGGAACTCGCGGAGAAGCGCAGGACGGACGGGGCGGAAGAAGCCGCCGAGACGCGGGCAGCCGAGAGCCGTACGGGCTATGCGGTCGCCATGAAGCTCTCGAGCGAGTTCGTCGCCGCCGTCATCGTCGGGGCGCTTCTGGGCTATCTTTTGGACCATTTTGCGGGTACAGGGCCGTGGGGGATGATCGCACTCCTGCTCCTCGGTTTCGGTGCCGGCGTTCTGAACGTCATGCGCGCGGCCGGCATGGTGGCATCGCCCCACCCGGTCGACAGGCTGGCGGGGCGGGACGGAAGTAAGACGAAGGACGGCGCCTGACGGCGCGGTCTCAATTAGGGTGACTTCCGCCGCAAGGCGGGCAAGCGAGAGAGATACACGGTGTCAAACGATCCGACCCACCAGTTCCTGGTCAACAAGATTGTTCCGATCGAGATCGGCGGTATCGATTTCTCGTTCACCAATTCCTCGCTGTTCATGGTCGCGACGGTCGCGGCCGCCGCGGGCTTCCTCTACTTCACGACCTCCCAGCGCGGCCTCGTTCCGAGCCGCCTGCAGTCGGTCTCCGAAATGTCCTACGAGTTCGTCGCCTCGATGCTGCGGGACGGGGCGGGCAGCCACGGGATGAAGTTCTTCCCGTTCGTCTTCTCGCTCTTCATGTTCGTGCTGACGGCGAACCTCATCGGCATGGTGCCCTATTTCTTCACGGTCACCAGCCAGATCATCGTCACCTTCACGCTGGCCCTGCTCGTCATCGGCACGGTCATCTTCTACGGTTTCTTCAAGCACGGCTTCGGCTTCCTGAAGCTCTTCGTGCCGTCCGGCGTTCCCGGCGCGCTCCTGCCGCTGGTCGTCTCGATCGAGGTCATCTCGTTCCTCTCGCGTCCGATCAGCCTGTCGATCCGTCTTTTCGCCAACATGCTGGCCGGCCATATCACGCTCAAGGTCTTCGCAGGCTTCGTCGCCTCGCTGGGCGCGTTCGGCGCCATCGGCGTCGCCGGTTCGATCCTGCCCCTTCTCATGACCGTCGCCCTGACGGGTCTCGAATTCCTCGTGTCGTTCCTGCAGGCCTATGTCTTCGCAGTCCTGACATGCATGTACCTCAACGATGCCCTGCATCCGGGTGGTCACTAGGAAACAGTCGCCGGCGCCCACGGGCGTCGCTTAAAAGCCGCAACAACCCATTCAAGGAGTTCAACATGGAAGCGGAAGCAGCAAAGTTCATCGGCGCAGGTCTTGCCACGTTCGGTCTCGCCGGCACGGCCCTCGGCCTCGGCAACATCTTCGGCAGCTACCTCTCCGGTGCTCTGCGCAACCCGTCTGCTGCCGACAGCCAGTTCGGCCGTCTCGTATTCGGCTTCGCCGTTACGGAAGCTCTGGGCATCTTCTCGCTGCTCATCGCTCTCCTTCTCCTCTTCGCCGTCTGATATCGGCCGAGGACCGGACCATGGCCCTTCGGGCCGTGGTCCATCGTACGCTTGAGTACATGATTGTGAATGCCCCCTGGAGGTGAGCATGTCCGTGACCCCGGCGTCGGCCGAGTCCACCCCTTTCGAAATCGCCCAGGCGGAAACCCCTGCGGACACGCATGCGGCGCAGCCGGCGGGCGAAGTGCACACCGAGACGGGTGTGGCACACGGTGAAGAGCACGCCTCCGGCGTCTTCCCGCCTTTCGACCAGACCACGTTCGCATCGCAGGTCCTGTGGCTGGCGATCACCTTCGGTCTTTTCTATCTTCTCATGTCGAAGCTCGTCATTCCGCGTATCGGCGGCATTCTCGAGACGCGCCATGACCGCATCGCGCAGGACCTCGACGAGGCCTCCCGCCTGAAGGCGGAAGCGGACGCCGCCATCGCCTCCTACGAGCAGGAACTGGCCTCCGCCCGCGCCAAGGGCAACGCGATCGCCTCGACCGCCCGCGACGAAGCCAAGGCCAAGGCCGATGCCGAGCGTGCCAAGATCGAAGCCTCGCTGCAGGACAAGATCGCCGGCGCAGAGGCCCGCATCGCCGAGATCAAGGCCAAGGCGCTTGCCGATGTCGGTACGATCGCCGAGGACACGACCGGCGCGCTCGTCGAGCAGCTGATCGGCGCCAAGGCCACCAAGGCCGAAGTCGCTTCGGCCGTGAAGACGGCCGCAGGCGAATAAGGAGGTTCCCATGGCATTCGACGCAACATTCTTCGCCTTCGTCGGCTTCCTCCTGTTCCTTGCCCTTATCGCCTATCTCAAGGTGCCGGGCATGATGGCCAAGGGTCTCGACGCACGCGCGGAAAAGATCCAGAACGAATTGGCCGAGGCCAAGCGCCTGCGCGAGGAGGCCCAGCACCTGCTGGCCGAATACCAGCGCAAGCGCAAGGATGCCGAGGCGGAAGCCGCAAGCATCGTCGCCGCCGCCGAACGCGAGGCGAGCGCCCTGACCGCCGACGCCAAGCAGAAGACGGAAGAATACGTCACCCGCCGCACGGCGCTCTCCGAGCAGAAGATCAAGCAGGCGGAAGCCGACGCGATCAACGCCGTGCGCGCCGCCGCCGTCGACCTTGCCGTCGCCGCCGCCGAGAAGGTCATCGCCGCCAAGGCCGATGCCGCGACCAGCAAGGCGCTCTTCGACAACGCGATCAGCGAAGTGAAGGCCCGCCTCAACTAAGCGGCGCCCTCATCGGACGATTTGAAAAAGGCCGGAGCGATCCGGCCTTTTTTGCGTCTGCGGGGTGGGGAGGCTGTGGCGGTGGATCCTCGGGTCAAGCCCGAGGATGACGGTGGGTGGGGAAGGACACCGGCCCATTGAACGGCGCGGAACGCCGTGCCGCCGCTTTTATCGCCAGACCTCTCTTCCATCGTCATCCTCGGGCTTGACCCGAGGATCCACGCCCTGCGGCACGCCGCCGCCGCACCTCACTCCTGCCGAAGCGGCCGAAAGCTCATGCGGTGCAGGCGGCAGGGCCCGATCGCCTCGATCGCCCGCCGGTGCACCTCGGTGGCGTAGCCGGCGTGGACGGCAAAGCCGTAGCCCGGGAAGGTGGCGTCGGCCCGTGCCATCATGCGGTCGCGCATCACCTTGGCGACGATGGAGGCGGCGGCGACGGAGAGCGAGCGGGCATCGCCCTTGACGACGGCGCGGCCCTCGCAGGCAAGGCCCGGCGGCACGTCGCGCCCGTCGGCGAGCACCAGCTTCGGCGCGACCTCCAGCCCCGCCACGGCCCGGCGCATGGCGTCGAGGCTCGCCTTGCGGATATCGATGACGTCGATCCGCCGCGACGAGCTGGAGGCGACGGAGACGAAGGCGCTCTGCATGATGAGGGCAAAGAGCGCCTCGCGCCGCGCGGCGCTGAGCTGCTTGGAATCGTTGAGGCCGGGCGGGATATTCTCCGGATCGAGTACCACGGCGGCAGCGACGACGGGGCCGGCGAGCGGCCCGCGGCCCGCCTCGTCCGTGCCGGCGACCGGCCAGATCCCACGATTGCGGGCGGCAAGCTCCATGGAGAAATCCGGCCCTTCGGGCAGGTCGAAAAGAAGGCGGGAATCGGAGGATGCGGGACGGGACATGCGGCGAACCTCGCACATCCATCCGATTCCCTGCAAGTCCTCCGGCAGGAGGCGGATGCCGGAGGAACGCCGGTCAGCGCGGGGAAGCGGACCGGAGATAGGGGCCGGGCGACGTCGCCCGGCCGATTTCATGGCGCGCCGTGCTCACAGCAGCGAGAGCTGCACGCCGCTGCCCGACGGCGGCACGAACTGGTCGACGGCGAGATTGCGGCGCGTGCGCGTCAGCTCCAGCCGCTTGGAGGCCATCTCGAAGCGGCGGGCGATCTGCCAGGCATAGGGGCCTGCGCCCTTCATGCGCTTGCCGAACTCGGCGTCGTAATCCTTGCCGCCGCGCATGGAGCGCACCAGCGACATGACATGGCGGTAGCGGTCGGGATAGTTGCGCAGCAGCCAGTCGCGGAAGAGGGGGCTCACCTCCAGCGGCAGGCGGAGCAGCACGTAGCTCGCCTCCAGCACCCCGGCCGCCTTGCCCGAATCCAGTACCCGCTCGATCTCGTGGTCGTTGAGGCCGGGAATGATCGGCGCCATCATGATGGCGGTCGGGATGCCCGCCTCCGAGAGCGCACGGATCGCCTCCAGCCGGCGCGGCGGCGTGGCGGCGCGCGGCTCCATGGTGCGGGCGAGCTTGCGGTCGAGCGTGGTGACGGAAAGGCCGACCCAGGCAAGCCCGCGCGCCGCCATGCGCGAGAGGATGTCGATGTCGCGCATGATGAGCGCCGACTTGGTGACGATGGAGACCGGATGGTTCGCCTTGTCCAGCACCTCGAGGATCTGGCGCATGATCCGCCATTCCTTCTCGATCGGCTGGTAGGGGTCCGTATTGGTGCCGATGGCGATGACGCGCGGCTTGTAGCCGGGCCTGGAAAGCTCCCGCTCTAAGAGTTTCGGCGCATCGGGCTTGGCAAAAAGCTTCGCCTCGAAATCGAGGCCGGCGGACAGGCCCATGAAGGCATGGGTCGGCCGGGCGAAGCAATAGATGCAGCCGTGCTCGCAGCCGCGATAGGGATTGATCGAGCGGTCGAAGGGAATGTCGGGCGATTCGTTGCGGGTGATGATGGCGCGCGGCTTTTCCACCTGCACTTCCGTGCGGAAGGGCGGCAGGTCCTCCAGCGTCTGCCAGCCGTCGTCGAACCCCTCGCGCGTCAGCGGCTCGAACCGGCCGGTGAAGTTCAGCCCGGCTCCCCGGCCGCGCCGGCGCTCCGTATCGACGCGCAGGCCCGTCTCGGCCAGCAACGCTTCGGCAACGTCCTTCGCATGGCCGGGCGCAAGCGCGCCCTGCCTGAGGCTTACAAGATCGTTCATGGCTGTCTCCGACGGGGCCATCCGCCCCGATTCAATGACTATATTCCTATCGCCGGAATGAGAACATTGCAAGAACAAAATTGGAGGGGCTTCTCGTGGAAGGCGCGGAAAACGGTATATGCCGCTTTGCCCCTCACCCTAACCCTCTCCCCGCAAGCGGGGCGAGGGGACGTGCCTGACGAGCAGATACTGTTTGAGGAAGCCGGCGCAACATACCCCTTCGCCCCGCTTGCGGGGAGAAGGTGCCGGCAGGCGGATGAGGGGCGGTCTTCATGGATGAGCCGATGACAAACCATGCTGCGATGCGGTAAGAGAGGCCATGCTGACGATCATCATGGAATGCCGGGACAACGAGGCGGAGCTGGCGCAGACGCTGTCGGTGCTCGTCGCCGGGGCCGTGGAAGGCCTCGTGCGCGACGTGATCGTGCTCGACCACGGCTCGCGCGACGGCTCGGCGACGGTGGCGGACGCAGCCGGCTGCCGCTTCCTCGATACGTGGGACCTTGCCGATGTGCTGGGCTCGGCGCGCGGCGACTGGCTGCTGCTGCTGGAGCCCGGCGCGCGGCCGCTTTCCGGCTGGGTGGAGGCGATCGCCGATCACGTCGCCGCCCATCCTGGCCCGGCCCGGTTCCGCGGCGCGCGCAAGCGGCCGTTCCTGCAGCGGCTCGGGCAGAGGCTGCCGCTCGAAGAGGGATATCTCGTTACGAAGCGGCAGGCCGCCGACGCGGCGCGGCCGGGCATGGGGCTTGCCGGACTTGCGGCAGGGGCGAAGGTGCGGATGCTGCCCGCCGAGATCGCGCCGGCCTGGGCGACGCGGGCGCTGCGCGCCGGCTGATCAGCCGGCCGAGCGCTTCAGGTGCTCGTCGAGGCGCGGCATGATCTCCACGAAATTGCAGGGCATGTGGCGATAGTCGAGCTGCGCCTTCAGGATGCCGTCCCAGGCGTCCTTGCAGGCGCCCGGCGAGCCGGGCAGCACGAAGACGAAGGTGGCGTTGAGCACGCCACCCGTCGCGCGCGACTGGATCGTCGACGTGCCGATCTTGTCGTAGGAAATGCGGTGGAAGACCTCGGAAAAGCCGTCCATGCGCTTTTCGAAGATCGGCTCCAGCGCCTCCGGCGTCACGTCGCGGCCGGTAAAGCCCGTTCCTCCCGTGGTGATCACCACGTCGATGGCCTCCTCCCGCGTCCAGGCCTCCACCTGCGCGCGGATGGCGGCGACGTCGTCCGCCACGATGGCGCGGGCGGCAAGGCGGTGCCCGGCTTCGGTGACGCGGGCGACGAGCGTGTCGCCGGAGCGGTCCGTCTCCGGCGTGCGGGTGTCCGAGACGGTCAGCACGGCGATGCCGACCGGGATGAAGGGCCTCGTCTCGTCAATGCGCGCCATCGGATGCTCCAAGCGTCGTGGTGGCGGCGAAGAACCAGTGCGGATGCCGCCGGGAAAGCGCGGCTGCCGCTGCGTCCGCCGCCTCCCGCGAAGGATATAGCCCAAAGCAGGTCGCGCCGGAACCGGACATGCGCACGGTCCGCGCTTCGGTCTCGCCAAGGCTTTCGGATATCCGCGCGATCTCCGGGCAGAGCCGGCGGGCGGGCGGTTCGAGATCGTTGCGCAGGCCCGCGATGGCCGCCGGCCAGTCGGCCGATGCTCCCTCAAGGGCGAGCGGCGGATTGTCCGTCGAGGCGAGGGCCTTGAAGACGGCGGGCGTCGAGACGCCGACGAGCGGATTGGCGAGCACCATGGCAAGCGGGGGGAGGGCGAGCGGCGTGATGGCCTCGCCGATGCCGCGGGCGACCAGCGGGCGGCTTGCAAGGCACATCGGCACGTCCGCGCCGAGGCCGAGCGCGATGGCATTCAGCGCGTCGTGCGGCAGGCCCGCCTGCCAGAGTGCCAGAAGCCCGCGCAGCGTCGCCGCCGCATCGGCCGAGCCGCCGCCGATGCCGGAGGCGACGGGCAGGTTCTTTTCGAGATGGATATGCACCGCCGGCGCGCCGCCGAGGGCCTCCCGCAGCCGGTCGCGGGCGCGGGTGACGAGATTGTCGCCCTCCGCCGCAAGCGCGCCCGCGAAGGGGCCGGATAGCGTGAAGCGGTCCTCTTCCGCCGGCGAAAGGCCGATGCGGTCGCCGAAGGCGGCGAAGGTCACGAGGCTGTCGAGCAGGTGATAGCCGTCCTCCCGCCGGCCGGTGACGGCGAGCGCGAGGTTGATCTTGGCCGGGGCCGGCTCGATGAGGGCGAAATGGGCGAGGCTGTCAGGCATGGCGAGCACCCCCCTCTGCCCTGCCGGGCATCTCCCCCTCAAGGGGGGAGATCGGCAAGCGGAGGGAACCTCGCTCAAATTGCAACGTCGGAGAGGGGCGGGGCAATGCTCCATCCAATCTCCCCCCTTGAGGGGGAGATGCCCGGCAGGGCAGAGGGGGGTGTCCGGTGATGCTACGGCTCATAAACAGGCGTCCCGGCCGCCATCCCCGATCAGGACTTGCGGTCCGCCGCCTTGCTTTCCGGCGAGGTGTTTTCGGCCGGCTTGTCTTCCTTCGCCTCGGCGGAGGCCGGGTCGGTCTTCTTCAGTTCCGGCAGGCCGTTCTCGATCTTCAGCTTGATCTTCGGGATCTCGGCTTCCTCGGGGTTAAGGCCGAGCGCGCGGTTCCACTGGAAGGTCGCCTCCAGCTTGCGGCCGACGCGCCAGTAGGCATCGCCCAAATGGTCGTTGATCGTCGGGTCGCCCGCCTTCAGCTCGGCCGCGCGCTCCAGTTCGGCGACGGCGTCCTGGAAGCGGTTCAGGCGGAAATAGGCCCAGCCGAGCGAATCGACGATATAGCCGTCGTCGGGCTTGAGGCTGACGGCCTTGCGGATCATGTCCAGCCCCTCGTCGAGGTTCAGGTTCATGTCCACCCAGGAATAGCCGAGATAGTTCAGCACCTGCGGCTGGTCGGGGTTGAGCTCCAGCGCCTTGCGGAAGTTCGGCTCGGCCTTGTCCCATTCCTTCAGCCGCTCGTAGGCGATGCCGCGCTGGAAGAAGATGCTCCAGTGGTTGCGCGCCGGAACGGCGCCGATGGCCGCGACCGCCTTGTCGTAGAGCGAGGCCATGGCCTTATAGTCCTTGGCCTCGGAAAGCACGCTGCCGAGCGCGAGATAGGAGCGCAGGTCAGACGGGTCGGCGTCGATCAGCTCCTGGAGGTGGGTTTCCGCGTCCTTGACCTTGCCGGTGTCGGCGAGGTTGATGCCGAGCTGCAGTTCGGAAATGCGGCGCATCGGCGATTTTTCCGGCACGGCGCGGTAGTATTCGATGGCCTTTTCCGGGTTCTTCTCGCTCTCGGCGAGCCCGCCGAGCAGCACCAGGACGTCGTCGCTGTCCGGATCGAGCGCGCGGGCGGTCTGGAGGTAGAGCGAGACGATGTCCTCCGCGCCCTCGCGGTTCAGCGCGCCGCCGATGGAAAAGAGCACGGCGGCCGCTCCTTGCGCGGCGGTGCGCACCTGCTGCTCCTGCTTCTCGCCGGCCTCGATGCTCTGGCGCAGCGCCTTCAGCGGCGCGTAGCTGGCGATGAAGTTGTCGCCGACCGAGATGGCGTCCAGCGCCTTCTGCTTGTTGCCCTCGCGCGCCTCCAGCCGGGCGAGCGCCATGACGGCGCGCAGGAACGTGTCCGGCGCGGCGCTCGCGCCGTTGCGGTCGAGGATGGCGTCGTTGAGGCGGGCGCGCGCGGTGACCTTGTCACCGGCCGCCGCGGCCAGCGCGCCGGCATGGTAATTCTTGAAGATGGCGAGCCATTCCGGCCCCTTCATGCCGCTGATGAGCTTGAGGGCTTCCTTCGGCTTGCCGTCGCCGAACTTGGCCCAGGCGAGCAGCAGGTCGTTCATCATGCGGTCGAGATCGTTCGGGCCGGAATAGGCGAGGATCTTTTCCGCGCTCTTGTATTCGCGCTTGCGGATCGCCTCCATGCCGCGCACGACCGAGGTGATGCGCTCGACGGCCGGATCGTTCTTCAGCGCGTCGGCGAACTTCACGCCCTCCTCGAAATCGCCGTTCATCAGGTGCGTCACCATCAGGCGCTGCTTGACGTCGGAATTGGTCGGGTCGAACTGCAGGGCGATCTTGTAGAGCGCGACGGCGGTCTTGTAGTCCTTGTCGAAATCCGCCGTGCGGGCGGCGAGGAACGCGCCGGAGAAGGTGTTGACGTTCGCGGGGTCGAAGGGCTTTTCCTCGGCGGCGGCCGCGGCCGGTTTTTCCTCCGCGAAGGCCGCAAGGGGGCCGGTGAGGGCGATGCTCGCCGCGAGCGCCGCGCCGCAGAGAAGCCGAAGAAGAAGGGACTGCCGCATCAAGATGCCTTTCGCCGCAATGGGAGTTCGTTTGGTGCGTCTTCCGTACAGGTCATGCCACGGTGCCGCCCAAATCAGTCACGGATACATGGGGGCAGAGAATGGCTTTTTTGGCGCAGTGCGGCAAGAAAATCCTGCCGGCCCGCTTCGGATAGGGTGAGGGTGGAACGGCTCGCTCCGACGGCATCTGGTGCCTGCACGTGGTCATTCTTGCGAATGCCACAAAGAGGGCCGTTCCGAAGGAAAGGTTACCATCGCCGGGCGGCGCGTCAACCGTTTTCGCGCTCCGCCCGGGATCAACTGACGCGGGCGATGGAGAAGTCGATGACCTCCAGCAGCGCGTCCTTCCACGGGCTTGCCGGCAGCGGCGCCAGCGCGTCGCGGGCGATCATGCCGTAGTGCTGGGCCCGCGCGATGGTGTCGGAAAGGCCGCCGTAGCGGGTGATGAGGCCGAATGCGCGCTCCAGGTTCGCATCGTCGCTCTGCCCGCCCTCGATGGCCTCGCGCCAGAAGGCGCGGTCTTCCGCCGTGCCGCGCCGCCAGGCGAGGATGACCGGCAGCGTGATCTTGCCCTCGCGGAAATCGTCGCCGGTGTTCTTGCCGAGGTCGGCCGCCTTGCCGCCGTAGTCGAGCGCGTCGTCGACGAGCTGGAAGGCAAGGCCGAGGTTCATGCCGTAGGATTTCAGCGCCGCACGCTCGGCCTTGCCCGTGTTGGCGACGATGGGGCCGACTTCGGCGGCCGCGGCGAAGAGCGCGGCCGTCTTGGCGCGGATGACCTCGAGATAATCGTCCTCGGTCGTCTCCATGTTCTTGGCGACGGAAAGCTGCAGCACCTCGCCCTCGGCGATCACCGTGGCGGCGGTGGAGAGCACGTCGAGCGCCTCCAGCGAGCCGACCTCGACCATCATCTTGAAGGCCTGGCCGAGCAGGAAGTCGCCGACGAGCACGCTCGCCTGGTTGCCCCAGATCATGCGGGCGGTCGACTTGCCCCGGCGAAGGTCGCTCTCGTCCACCACGTCGTCGTGCAGCAGCGTCGCCGTGTGCATGAACTCGACGCTGGTGGCGAGCTTGACGTGCTGGTCCCCCTTGTAGCCGAACATCGCGGCGGCCGCGAGCGTCAGCATGGGGCGCAGCCTTTTGCCGCCGGAGGAGATCAGGTGGTTGGCCACCTCCGGGATCATCTGCACGTCGGAGCCGGCCTTCGACAGGATGAGCTGGTTCACCCGCTCCATGTCGGCTTTTGTCAGGTCGACGAGCGGCTTCACCGATGCCTGTTTGTTTTTGCCTTCTTCAAGCGGTATCACGACGCCCAAATGCCCGGACTCCTGTTCATTTTTGTTGAAAGACAATAGAAAACGGGGCCTTCTGCGGCAAGAGGCGAATTGTCCCGCCCTCGGAATTATGGCTGGAAAACGACCGAATGATCGAATTGATCCGAACCAACGACGCCGTGCTGCTCTCCTTTGCCGAAAGCCTGATGAAGGAAGCCGGCATCCACTGCCTGATCGCCGACCAGGGCATGAGCATCCTGGAAGGCTCCCTCGGCATGCTGCCGCGCCGTTTTCTCGTGGAAAGCGACCGGGAGGACGAGGCGCGGCGGATCTTGAAGGACGCGGGTCTTGCGGCGGAGTTGCGGGGGTGAAGGCCGGTATCCTGTTGATGATGGAGCGTGGGATACCCCCCTCTGCCCTGCCGGGCATCTCCCCCTCAGGGGGGGAGATCGGCTGGGAGCGGGGATATCGTTTCGTCCGCGCCGCTGGTGATGGGCGGGGCCTTGCCACGATCCAATCTCCCCCCTTGAGGGGGAGATGCCCGGCAGGGCAGAGGGGGGTGAGCGACGCCCGTTTCTCCCACGAGAGGCGCTTCCACCCATGACCGTCCGCGAAACCGTCGACGCCTTCCACTACGGCCGCTTCCACCTCGTCCAGCCGAAGGGCATCGGCCACCGCTCGGGCATGGACGCCATGCTGCTGGCCGCCCTCGTGACGGGTGACGGCCCCATGCGCGTCGCCGATCTCGGCGCGGGGGCGGGCGCGGCCGGCCTTGCCGTCGCCGCGCGCATCGAGAAGGCCGAGGTCCTGCTGGTCGAGCGCTCCCCGATGATGGCGGAGTTTGCCCGCAAGACGCTGGCGCTTCCCGCCAACGACGCCTTCGCCTCCCGCGTCTCGGTGCTGGAGGCCGACGTCGCGCTCGCCGGCAAGGCGCGCATCGCGGCCGGCCTTGCCGACGACGTCTTCGACCACGTCATCATGAACCCGCCCTTCAACGACCGCATCGACAGCCGCACGCCCGATGCCCTGAAGGCCGAGGCCCATGCGATGGAGCACAACCTCTTCGAGCGCTGGATCAAGACGGCGGGCGCCATCATGAAGCCCGGCGGCCAGCTCTCGCTCATCGCCCGCCCGCAATCGATCGCCGAGATCATCGCCGCCTGCGGGCGCCGTTTCGGCGGCATCGAGATCACCGCCCTCCACGCCCGCGCCGGCGAAAACGCACTGCGCATCCTCGTCACCGCCATCAAGGGTTCGCGCACCCGCCTCGCCCTGCGCATGCCGCTTGTCATGCACGAGCCCGGCCAGCACGACTTCACCCCTTTCGTCGACGACCTCAACAACGGCCGCGCCGCCTATCTCCGCCTGCCGCGTTGACAATTTTCCGAAAATCGGCGACCTTGTATTACAAAATATGAGGTTTCCCATGGAAAATCAAAGAAACCTGTCCGATCCCTTGACGCTGCGGCTGCCGGGCGACGTGCTGGCGGATATCGAGGCGGTCGCCCGGATCTGCGGGCGCACCCGCAGCTGGGTCATGGTGCGGGCGATGAAGGCCTATCTTGCAAGCGAAGGCCGCGACATCCTCGATCTCGACGCGGCGCGGCGTGCCGCTGCCGAAGAAGGGGCGACGGAACTCGACGACCTCCTGACGAAAATGGAGCGTATTCTGCCGGGCGACGCCGCCTGATGCCGAAAGTCCTGTTCGCGCCGCCGGCAAGGGCCTTTGTCGAACAGGAAATCCTCTACCTGCGCGACCGCAGCCCGGCTGCCGCCATCGCCTTTCGTGCCGGCATTGCGCATCTCGGCCGCCAGCTCGCCCGCTTTCCGCAGTCGGGTTTCCTGCGGCAGGACATTCCGCTCGGCGGTATCTACCGCATCGTTCTCGGCGACTATCGCGTGGACTACGAATTGGCGGGGGATGACGTCCTCGTCCTGCTCATACGCCATGGCCGCCAGGCGGAGCCCGGCCTGCCGCTCGACGACGATGCGGATTACGAGGCGCCGTAAGCGATTTCCGCGGCCGATCTTGCGTTTTCGCCCGCCGTGCATACATCAGCCGGGCAACATGAGAGACAGGATCACGCGATGGCCGGAATTTTGAAGAGGCTGGTTCCCAGGAGGTTTCGCAACGAGGGGGTGACGATCCCCGTCGTGCGGCTGCAGGGGGCGATCATGGCGAACGGCAGCCAGTTCCGCCCCGCGCTGAACCTTGCCAGTGCCGCGCCGGTCCTCGAAAAGGCCTTCGGCGACAAGAAGGCGCCGGCCGTGGCGATCTCTATCAATTCGCCGGGCGGCTCGCCCGTCCAGTCGCGGCTGATCTTCCAGCGCATCCGCGATCTTGCGGCGGAAAAGGGCAAGCATGTCCTCGTCTTCGTCGAGGATGTCGCGGCCTCCGGCGGCTACATGATCGCGCTTGCGGGCGACGAGATCTTCGCCGACCCGACCTCCATCGTCGGCTCCATCGGCGTCGTTTCCGGCGGTTTCGGCTTTCCGGAGCTTTTGAAGAAGATCGGCGTCGAGCGGCGCGTCTATACCGCCGGCACCAACAAGGCGATCCTCGATCCCTTCCAGCCGGAGCGCGAGAACGAGATCGAATACCTGAAATCCCTCCAGCTCGAGATCCACCAGGTCTTCATCGACATGGTCAAGGCCCGCCGCGGCGGCAAGCTGGCGGACGATCCGGACCTCTTCTCCGGCCTGTTCTGGACGGGCACGCGCGGGCGCGCGCTCGGCCTCGTCGACGGGCTTTCCGACATGCGCACGGAACTGAAGCGGCGCTACGGGCCGAAGACGCGGCTGGAGCTCATTTCCGCGCCCAAGGGGCTCTTTGGTCGCAGGATGCCCGGCGTCGGGGGGCTTTCCGGCGGCATGGCGGAGCGTATAGGCTCGGGCGGCGTGTCGGCGGTGGCCGATCTTGCGGAAGAAAAGGCGCTGTGGGGCCGCTTCGGCCTTTCGGGATAGGCGCCGTCACATTCGAGGGGAGGGGCGATGGCCCAGATCATCTTTCTGCTTCTGGTCGTCGGCCTTGCCTGGTACGGCTACCGCAAATTCGTCTCGGACGCCGAGCGCCTCGCCAAGCAGCAGCGGCGAAGCGAGCAGGAGCGCCGCACCGGCGCCACCGGCACGCTGGTCAAGGATCCCGAGACCGGCGAATACCGCCTGCGCCGCGACGACGAGTAGCTTTGCGCGGTTCTGTGCCTCGGCGGGAAGGGAAAAACAGCCGCGCCGCCCCATTCCGGCACATTAACCACGACGCGTAAGGTTAACCCCCGTTTTATCCGTTTGCGGCTTTCCCAGCCGTTGCACCCGCGCGGGGCCGGGCCGATCTAGGGGCAAGGCCGATTCAATGCGGCCGCCCGATGTCTGCAATGAACGGAGTAAACCATGGCCTCGCTCGACCTCGACCGGATCCGCACCATCGTCGTGACGGGCGGCGCGGGCTTCCTCGGCTCGCATATCGTCGACGATCTTCTCCTTCATTGCCCGAACGCGCGCATCCGCGTGCTCGATACCTTCACCTATGCCGCGGACATGGCCCATCTCGACGCGGCCTTCCGCACGGGCCGCGTGACGCTGCAGGAGGGCGATGTCGGCAATCTCGACCTCGTGACCGAGATGCTGAAGGATGCCGACCTCGTCGTGCATGCGGCCGGCGAAAGCCATGTCGAGCGCGCCTTCTCCGTGCCGGAGCGCTTCACGCTCGCCAATGCGCTGGGCACGCAGGTGCTCGTGGAGGCGATGGGCCGGCGCCGCGTGCCGCTGATGATCCATGTCAGCTCCGCCGAGGTCTATGGCACAGGCAAGGGCCTGCCGCTCGGCGAGGCGACGCCGCTCCTGCCGGACAATCCCTACGGCGCCTCCAAGGCGGCCGCCGAAATGCTGATCGCCGGCCTTTCCCGCTCCTTCGATCTCGACATCCGCGTGCTGAGGCCGGTGAACGTCGTCGGCACGCGGCAGAACGTGGAAAAGCTGCTGCCGCGCTTCCTGGAGCTTGCCGCCGTCGGCCGGCCGCTGCCGGTGCATGGCGACGGCATGCAGGCGCGCGCCTTCCTCACCGTGCGGGATTTCTGCGCGGCGCTGCGCACGGTCGTCACGCGCGGGGCGGAAAACAGCACTTACAACGTTTCGGGCCGCGATCATCTCGACGTGCTCTCCGTCGCCCGCATGGTGCTCGATGCGGTGCAGGAGCCGGTTTCCGGCGTCGCCTTCACCGGCGGCCGGCCGGGCAATGCCAGCCGCTCGCCGCTCGATACGGCGGCGCTGGAAGCGCTCGGCTGGAAGGCGTCGGGAACGCTCGCCGGCGAACTGCCGATGCTTGCCGCCTGGTATGGCGCGCGCGTGCCGGGCGGCGCCCGCCGGCAGGTCCGCCGCGTGCCGGACCTCGCCCCGCAGCGCGTGCACGCCGTCACGCAGGCGGCGGGCTCGGGCCTCTTCCGCTCGCTCGAGCGGCATTGAGTGTCATGCGAGTCTGACCGCTTTGCCCTCATTACCCCCCTCTGCCCTGCCGGGCATCTCCCCCACAGGTGGGGAGATCGGCTTGAGGCAAGGCGGTGCCACGATTCAATCTCCCCCCTTGTGGGGGAGATGCCCGGCAGGGCAGAGGGGGGTATGGCGTGTTGCTCCCCTCGTGGCCGTGCCGGCGCCCGAAACCCTTGACCCTTCCGGCGCATCGTGGCACCAGTCCGCCAGCTTCCCAAGTATGCCGGACATGAACCGATGACCCCTGCCGCCCTGCCTGACCACATGAATCCGACCCGTTCCTTCCAGGCTCTGATCCTGACGCTGCACAATTACTGGGCGGACAAGGGCTGCGCGGTGCTGCAGCCCTACGACATGGAGGTGGGCGCCGGCACGTTCCATCCGGCGACGACGCTGCGCGCGCTTGGGCCCCGCCCGTGGCGCGCCGCCTATGTGCAGCCCTCGCGCCGCCCCTCCGACGGCCGCTACGGCGAGAACCCGAACCGCCTCCAGCACTATTACCAGTACCAGGTCATCCTGAAGCCGAACCCGTCGAACCTGCAGGAACTCTATCTCGGCTCGCTCGCCGCCATCGGCCTCGATCCGCTGCTGCACGACGTGCGCTTCGTCGAGGACGACTGGGAAAGCCCGACGCTCGGCGCCTGGGGCCTCGGCTGGGAATGCTGGTGCGACGGCATGGAGGTCTCGCAGTTCACCTATTTCCAGCAGGTCTGCGGCATCGAATGCGCGCCCGTGGCCGGCGAGCTGACCTATGGTCTCGAACGCCTCGCCATGTACGTTCAGGGCGTCGACAACGTCTACGACCTCAATTTCAACGGCCGCGAGGGCGCGGAGAAGATCACCTATGGCGACGTCTTCCTGCAGGCCGAGCAGGAATATTCCCGCCATAACTTCGAATATGCCGATACGGCGATGCTGCACCGCCACTTCATCGATGCGGAAAAGGAGTGCCAGGCGCTGCTCGCCGCCGGCGCGCCGGGCGATACGAACGCGCTGCACAAATGCGTGCTGCCGGCCTACGACCAGTGCATCAAGGCCTCCCACGTCTTCAACCTGCTCGACGCGCGCGGCGTCATCTCCGTGACCGAGCGCCAGAGCTACATCCTGCGCGTGCGCACCTTGGCCAAGGCCTGCGGCGAGGCCTTCCTGCTCACCGACGCAGGCGGCGCGAACTGGACGAGGGACGCCGCCTGAGCGACCGCCCTTCGGGCGATAGCGTGGCTGTTTTCTCTGCGTTTTCCGCTCGGTTTGACCTTTCGGTCCGGTCTGCTTCTTCGCCCACCGCCATTCCCTACTTGCTCTCCTCCTCTCCGTCATGCTCGGGCTTGACCCGAGCATCCATGCGGCACCCGCTGCGGACGAGGCGTGGATCCTCGGGTCAAGCCCGAGGATGACGACGGAGAGGAGGAGCAGGGCTTCACCCCGGCGCGGAAACCTTCACCCCAAGCTCCCACACGGGCTTGAGCGTGGGGCGGGCGCCGGTCGGCAACTGGCCGGCATAGATCTGGAGCGTCCGCCGCACGCCGGCCGGACGCTCGGCCCTGTCGCCTGCCGTATAGGTGAGGAAGAGGGCGGAAAAGCAGATGACGTTGAGGATAAGGGCGAGGGTTTTCATGGGTGTTGCCTTGCGGGTCCGATCTCACTGGTGAAGCGACTATCGGGCAAAGACACCGGCGGCGCGGTTCCCCCGGTGACAGGCGCGACCGTTGCGCAAAGGGGGGCTTTTCTGCGGCGGCATGAATGCTAAGGTCGCGCCCAACGCAGGAAAGCAACGGAGAAGGTCATGATCGCTCTGGCAATCGTGGCGGTGGTCGTCATCTACGCCATCGTCATCTACAACGGCCTCGTGCGCGCCCGGCAGATGAAGGAAGAGGCCTGGTCCGGCATCGACGTGCAGCTGAAGCGCCGCGCCGACCTCATCCCCAACCTCATCGAGACCGTGAAGGGCTACGCCGCGCACGAGAAGGAGACGCTGGAGAAGGTGGTGGAGCTGCGCAACCGCGCGCAGGCGCTGCCCGCCGGCGACGTTGCCGGCCGGGCGCAGGCGGAAGGCATGCTGAGCCAGGCGCTCGGCCGCCTCTTCGCGCTCGCCGAGGCCTATCCGGACCTCAAGGCCAACCAGAATTTCGCCGAGTTGCAGGCGACGCTGGAGACGATCGAGGGCGAGATCCAGATGTCGCGGCGCTACTACAACGGCGCGGCGCGCGACCTCAACGTCAAGGTCGAGAGCTTCCCGTCGAACCTCGTTGCCGGGGTCTTCAAATTCGTCAAGGCGCCCTATTTCGAGATCGACAACCCGGCCGACCGGGCCGTGCCCAGCGTAAAATTCTGATCCCGGAGGCGCTCATGACGCGGATCGCCGCCCTTCTGGCGCTGTGCTTCTGCCTCCTTGTCGGGGGCGCGGCGCGGGCGGAGGAATATTTCGACAGCTACCGCTCCGATATCGCGGTGGCGCGGAACGGCACGCTGACGGTGACGGAAGCGATCCGTGTCCATGCCGAGGGCGACCGGATCCGCCGCGGCGTCTACCGCGATTTCCCGCTGACCTTCACCGATGCCAAGGGCCGCGAACGGGAGGTCGGCTTCAAGGTCATCGCCGTCGAGCGCGACGGCCGGCCGGAGCCCTATCACACCGAGAGCATCAGCCGGGGCGTGCGCATCTATTTCGGCTCGTCCGACGTGCTGCTCCAGCCCGGCTTCCACGAATACCGCCTCACCTACGAGACGAGCCGGCAGATCCGCTTCTTCGACACGCACGACGAACTCTTCTGGAACGTCACCGGCACGGAATGGGCCTTTCCCATCCGCAAGGCCTCGGCCGTGGTGCGGCTGCCGGAGGGCGTGCGCGCGCAGGAGCTCACCTTCTTCACCGGCCCCTACGGCGCGGCGGAGAAGAACGCGCGGGCGGAGAACCGCGGCGAGACGATCTTCTTCGAGACGACGCAGCCGCTCGGGCCCGAGGAGGGCCTGACCATCGGCATCAAGATGCCGGCCGGCAGCATCGACAAGCCGACGGCGGCCGAGGAACGCGCGCTCTTCCTCAAGGACAACCGCAACCTCCTCCTCGCCTTCGGCGGGCTCTTCCTCGTCGTCGGCTACTATCTCTGGGCCTGGGTCTCGGTGGGGCGCGATCCGCCGGCCGGCGTGGTCGTGCCGCGCTGGGATGCGCCGGAGGGCATATCGCCCGCGCTCGTCAACTATATCGACGAGAAGGGGTTCGGCGGGCGCGGCTGGACCGCGGTGTCCGCCTCCTTCCTCAACCTTGCGGTCAAGGGGCTGGTGGAGCTGAAGGACCTGAAGACCTCGATTGCCGTCACCCGCACGGCAAAGCCCGTCGAGGCGCCGCTGCCGACGGGGGAAGCCACCCTCATCAATGCCATGGCGGGCGAGGGCAGCAGCTTCGTCATCGAGAAGGCCAACGGCAAGCGGGTGCAGAAGCTCGGCGCCGATTTCCGCGACGCGATGGAAAAGGAGCACCGGCAGAAATACTACCTCGCCAACTGGCCGCAGGTGATATGCGGTGTCTTCCTGTCGCTTGCCTGCCTTGCCGCCCTCCTGCTGTTCGGCTCGCTGCCGGAGGAGGGCGTGGTGCTCGTCATCCTGCCCGTCTTCGCCTCGGTCTTCGTCTCCATCTTCGCCATGACGCTGGGGCAGAGCGTGCGGCGGTCGAAATCGCTCGGTTCGCGCATCGCCGCGGTCGCCTTCGCCGCCTTCTTCGGCTTCGTCCTCTTCACGGTCTTCGGCGGCATCGCGCTCTCGCTCTTCGCCGAGGCGGAGGCGACGGGGCAACTGCCGATCTTCGCCGCCGTGGGCGGCATCGTCGTCGCCAATCTCGTCTTCTTCTTCCTGATGGGCGCGCCGACGCCGCTCGGCCGGCGGATGATGGACGGCATCGCCGGCCTGCGGCAATACCTGACGCTGGCCGAGAAGGACCGCATGAACATGGCCGGTGCGCCGGATATGTCGCCGCGCCACTACGAGACGCTGCTGCCCTATGCCGTGGCGCTGGGCGTGGAAAAGCCATGGTCGGAGACCTTCGACCGCTGGCTGCTCACCGCCGCGGCGGCCGGCGCTGCCGTCGCCTACCAGCCGGCCTGGTATCACGGCGACGGCTTCTCCTCCGGCAGCTTCTCAGACCGCATGGGCGGCTTTGCCGGCTCCATGGCCGACACCATGACCCGCTCGCTCCCCGACCCGCCGAAAAGCTCGTCCTCCGGGTTTTCGTCAGGCGGCGGCTTTTCCGGCGGCGGTGGCGGCGGTGGTGGCGGCGGGGGGTGGTAGGACCCCTCCGGCGTGGGATTGCCCCTCATCCGCCTGCCGGCACCTTCTCCCCGCAAGCGGGGCGAAGGGGATAGGCCGCGCTGGTTTCCTCAAGCAATGTCGGTTCGTGAGGCAAGTCCCCTCTCCCCGCTTGCGGGGAGAGGGTTAGGGTGAGGGGCGAGCGCCCTCAGAAATCCCGATAGTTCAGCGGCGTGATCTCGACCATCCGCTTGCCCGGTATCACGGTTGCCGCCCCGGCGGCGGGAAGGCCGGCACCGGCCTCCGCGGACACGCTGACGGCAAAGGCGCCCGCCGTGCCCGAGGCGAGCGTCACCGCGCCCGCGGTCTGCACGCTTACCCCGGCCGAGGCGTCCGCATCGGCGCTGGCCTTCAGCGCGCCGGCGGCGGGAATGGAGGCCGTCAGCATCTCGTCCACCGGCTCGAGGGGCTTTTCCGGCACGAGGGCGCCGAAGGCCCAGATCTTCGCCAGCGCCGCCTTCGTCATCGGCGCGACGTTGACGTCGATGTCGTTTGCCGCGCCCTTGACGCGGTAGGGGCAGCGGCGCTTGGTGCAATTGGCGGCGGCGGAGAACTGCCAGAGCGCATAATTGTCCCAGTTGCCCATCGGGAAGGTGCCGGCGATCTCCGGCCGGTAGCGGGCATACCAGAGCGGGAGGCGCGAGAGGATGCGGTATGTGTCACGGTTCGCGGCGATGTAGCGGGCGGTCGCGTGGTTGGTGTAGAGCACCGGATAGCGGCCCGTGCGCGTCTTGATATGGCCGGCGAAGACCTGCGCATCCTCCAGCGACATGTCGGTCTCGGGATTGCGGCCCTCGATATCGAGCACGATCATCTCGTCGTCCTGCGGATTGGCATAGTCGAGGAAATGATTGGCCTGCTCGACGGGATTGCCGGGCCTTGCAAGGTGATAGGCGCCCCAGAGCAGGCCTTTCGAGCGGGCGAGCAGCCGGCGCGTCTCGTAGAGCTCGCGGCTCACCGCGTATTTGCGCCACATGGTCTTGCAATGGGCGACGGTGTCGCCGCCATGGTCGCCCTTGCAGCTATAGCTTTCCGGCAGGCCGTCGGAGGCTTTCGAGATGAAGCCGGCGATGCGCCCGTCCGTCAGCATGTCCGACCATTCGATGGCGTTCAGCTCGTAGGCGTCGATGACGATGGCGTTTTCCGGCTTCTTCCACGGCGCCCTGTCGGCGGCAAGGCCGGAAAGGGGGAGCGCAGCGGCAAGGAGAAGGGCGGCAAGGCCGGAAAGCTGCTTGACGTTCATGGACGGTCCTTCGCGAATCTCTTCTTCCCCGCAAGCGGCGATGATGCGGCCGGCATGGTTAACGAAGGGCTAATCGGGGATTGCCGGGTGAGGCCCTGGCGCGGAACAATCGGGTTTCCGTGGCGTTGTCTGCTCAAACCGTCCTCCGTGGAAATCCGCGGATGAATTTGGGAGAAGCGCCATGAGACGTTCCAGCAAGTATCTCGCAATCGCCCTTTCCGCGCTGTTTGCCGCAATGCCCGTCGCGCCGGTATCCGCCATGCCGCTTTCCGCGGCCACGACGGCGCAGCCGGCCGGCGGCGGAACCGATATCCAGCTCGTCGACAGCCGCCGCTGCCTCTACTGCAAGTCGCGGGCGCGCGGCATCTTTCACGACCAGACCCACTGGTTCGGCGACAGCAAGCCGAGCGGCAACGGCTTCGGGCGCAGCTATCAGGAGCGCCGTATCCACCATGATCGTCGCGGCTGGTATCGCGGCCATCGCGGATATCGTCACGCCCGGCACGGCTACCGCTACCACGACGGCTTCTGGTTTCCGCTCGCCGCCTTCGGTGCGGGTGCGGTTATCGGCGGCGCGATCGCCAACGACCGCGGCTATCAGGGCGGAAGCAGCGCCCATGTGAACTGGTGCGCCAATCGCTACCGCTCGTATCGCGCCTATGACAACACGTTCCAGCCCTATAACGGCCCGCGTCGGCAATGCGTCTCGCCCTATGGCTGACACGCGCATGCCTCTTGCGGAAAGGCCGGCCGGTTGCGAACCGGTCGGCCTTTTTGCTGCATGAAAGAGTATCGCAAACATTGACGTTTACGTAAAAATCAATAATCTCCCGGTGAAACGGATGACTGCGGGGAGGATAGAGATGTACAAGGCGCCGGTCGAGGAGATTGCGTTCACGCTGAAGCATGTCGCGGGGCTGGCGCCTGCGCTGGAGGGCGGCCATCTCGGGGACCTGACGGACGACCTCGTCGATGCCATCCTTTCCGAAGCCGGGCGCTTCGCCAGCGAGGAGGTGGCCCCGCTCGGCGCGATAGGGGATACGCAGGGCGCGCGCCTCGTCGACGGCAAGGTGAAGATGCCGGACGGCTGGCCCGCCCTTTACAAAGCCTGGGCGGAGGGCGGCTGGAACTCGCTGACGGCCTCGCCGGACTTCGGCGGGCAGGGGCTTCCCCACATGCTGCACGTCGCCGCGCTCGAAATGTGGAACAGCGGCTCCATGGCATTCGCCATCGGCCCGACGCTCACCATCGGGGCCATCGAGGCGCTGACGGCGCACGGCTCGGATCATCTGAAGGCCACCTACCTGCCGAAGATGGTCTCGGGCGAATGGATGGGCTCGATGAACCTCACCGAGCCCCATGCCGGCTCCGACCTCGGCGTGATGAAGACCCGCGCCGAGCGGCGCGACGACGGCACCTACCGCCTCTTCGGCCAGAAGATCTTCATCACCTATGGCGAGCACGACTTCACCGACAACATCGTGCACCTGGTGCTCGCGCGCCTCCCCGATGCGCCCGCCGGCACGCGCGGCATCTCGCTCTTCCTCGTGCCGAAATTCCTCGTCAACGAAGACGGGTCGCTTGGCGCGCGCAACGATGCCCATTGCCATTCCATCGAGCACAAGCTCGGCATCCACGGCTCGCCCACCTGCACGATGATCTACGGCGACGGCCGCTTCGGCGGCGAGCCGGGCGCCATCGGCTGGCTGGTCGGCGAGGAGAATCGCGGCCTTGCCTGCATGTTCACCATGATGAACAATGCCCGCCTTGCCGTCGGCATGCAGGGCGTCGCCATCGCCGAGGCCGCCACGCAGAAGGCCATCGCCTATGCGAAGGAGCGCACGCAGGGCAAGGCGCCCGGCTGGCAGGGCTCCGGCATGAGCCCGATCATCGAGCACCCGGACGTCGCCCGCATGCTGCTGACCATGAAGGTGCTGACGCAGGGTGCGCGCGCCATCACCTATGCCTGCGCCCACGCCGTCGACATGAGCCACGGCGAGGAGGCAACGCACTGGTCGGAGCGCGCCAGCCTCCTCACCCCCATCGCCAAGAGCTTTGCCACCGATGCCGGCGTCGACGTCTCCTCGCTCGGCGTGCAGGTGCATGGCGGCATGGGCTTCATCGAGGAGACGGGCGCGGCCCGCCTTTACCGCGACGCCCGCATCGCGCCGATCTACGAGGGCACGAACGGCATCCAGGCCATCGACCTCGTCACCCGCAAGCTTCCGCTGTCGGATGGAGGCCATGTCCGCGGCTTCATCGCCGAATTGCGTGAGATCGCCGCAAAGGCCGGCGCCGCCAACGCCCCCGCGCTTGGCGAGACCGGCGCCCGCCTCGAAGCCGCCATCGCCGACCTTGAAGCCGCCACCGAATGGCTGCTCGCCACGCTTGCCGAAGGAAAACAGGCCGAAGCGCTCGCCGGCGCCACGCCCTATCAGCGCCTCTTCGGCCTCGTGCTGACCGGCGCCTACCTCGCCAAGGGGGCGCTTGCCGACGGCGGCGACGGCCGCAACGCCGAGCGCGCCGCGCTCTGCCGGTTCGCGGCTGAGAACGTGATCGGCGAGACGGCGGCCTTGCGGGATC
Source organism: Shinella sp. Sh6 (assembly GCF_055392685.1). Classification (NCBI taxonomy): domain Bacteria; kingdom Pseudomonadati; phylum Pseudomonadota; class Alphaproteobacteria; order Hyphomicrobiales; family Rhizobiaceae; genus Shinella; species Shinella sp. Sh6. Next base: position 670,420 of record NZ_AP044005.1, read on the forward strand.
GGGTGATGACCGGCGCGGCGAGCCTTGCGGCGGCGCGGGTGGCTTTGGGGTAAGACCCCTCCCCAACCCCTCCCCACAAGGGGGAGGGACTTAACCCGCGGCACTCTCGGCATTCAAGAATTAATGGAAAAGCAAGCTGCCAGCCTTTCTCCCCCCTTGTGGGGGAGATGCCGGCAGGCAGAGAGGGTCTTCCAGTGGAGAAAGCGACGACAATGACCGACCACATCCTGATCGAGCGCCCGCAAGACGCCCCCGGCGTCATGGTGATCCGCTTCAACCGCGCGGAGAAGAAGAACGCCATCACCCGCGCCATGTACCAGGCGATGACCGATGCGCTGAAGGCTGCCGATGCGGACGAGGCGGTGCGGGCCACCGTCTTCCTCGGCTCGGACGGCTGCTTTTCCGCCGGCAACGACCTCAACGACTTCATGGCCTTCGCCATGGGCGGCACGATGGGCCGCGAGGTGATCGATTTCCTCCATGCGCTCGCCACGCACGGCAAGCCGCTTGTCTCGGGCGTCGACGGCCTTGCCATCGGCATCGGCACGACGATCCATCTCCATTGCGACCTCACCTATGCCTCGGCCCGCACCCGGTTCCGCACGCCCTTCGTCGATCTCGCGCTGGTGCCGGAGGCGGCCTCCAGCCTCTTGGCCCCGCGCCTGATGGGCCACCAGCGCGCCTTCGCGCTGCTCGCGGCAGGGGACGGCTTTTCGGCCGATGCGGCGCGCGAGGCGGGCCTCGTCTATGCCGTGGTCGAGCCCGGGGCGGTGGAGGCGGAGGCGCTCGCCGCCGCCTGCCGCCTTGCCGCCAAGCCGCCGAAGGCGCTCGCCATCGCCCGCAGCCTCATCCGCGGCGACCGTGCCGACGTGCTGGCGCGGATCGACGAGGAAGCCGCCCACTTCGCCGCGCAGTTGAAGAGCGCCGAAGCCCGCGCCGCCTTCGAGGCCTTCATCGCCCGCCGGTGAGCCTTCGGCGATTTGTGGTCGACCAATTTTAACAGGGTCTTAAACACGTTTTCCTATAGTGCGGTCACTTTCCGGCGTTCTGCCGGCGGCCGCATGACGCGGTTGATTTTCGCCTCCGGCATGCCGTTCAGCATCGCGCCCGCCGCCCGGCGGGCCCCCGAAGGAATACCGCACCCGTGTCCAAGCGCACCAATCTCATGACGCGCATCCTTGTCGTCGCGTCCCTCGTCGTCGTTGCCGCCTTCACCGGCTTTTCCGTCTATATCGACAGCCTGCAGCGCAAGGTGCTGACGGGCTCGGTCGAATCCAGCATCGAATCCTCCGGCAAGCAGGCGGCCCAGGGCATCGCCAACTGGCTGAACGCCCGCGTGGCGTTGACCGAGATGGCCGGCAACGCCGCCGCCAAGGCCGCCAACCCCGCCGGCATCGAGGCCGTGCTGCAGAACGACGTTCTGGTCGGCCAGTTCATGACCACCTATGTCGGCGACGAGGCGGGCGTCTTCACCCAGTGGCCGAAGTCGGAGATGCCGGAAGGCTACGATCCGCGCAAGCGCCCCTGGTATCAGGATGCCGTCAAGGCGAACGGCAGCGTGCTGACCGAGCCCTATATCGACGCCTCCACCAACGACCTCATCATCAGCGCCGCCACGCCCGTCAAGCGCGACGGCAAGCTCGTCGGCGTCGCCGGCAGCGACTTCTCGCTGAAGTCCCTCGTCGACATGGTCAATTCGGTCGATCTCGGCGGTGCGGGCTTTGCCTTCCTCGTCAGCAAGGACGGCCAGATCCTCGTCCATCAGGACAAGGTGCTCGTCACCAAGACGCTGGCCGATGTCTTCCCCGAGAAGACGCCCGCCATCGGCGGCGGCATCATGCACACCACCTATGCCGGCAAGCCGGTGCTGGTCTCCTTCGTGCCGGTCACGGGCCTGCCGTCGGTGGAATGGTATCTCGGCTTCACCATCGACAGCGGCATGGCCTTCGCTGCCATCGACGAGTTCCGCATCGCGGCGACGATCGCCACCGTGCTCGCCGTCATCGTCATGATGGGCTTCCTCGCCACCGTGCTCTCGCGCCTCGTCGTGCGCCCGGTCAAGGACATGACCGTCGCCATGGACAAGCTTGCGGCCGGTGATGTCGGCACCGACATTCCCGGCCAGGAGCGCAGGGACGAGATCGGCCGCATGGCCGCCGCCGTCGCCGTCTTCCGCGATAACGCCATCGAGCGCACGCGCCTCGAAAACGCCGCCGAGGAGGGCCGCGTGCTCTCCGAAAGCGAGCGCCGCGAGCGCGAGGCCGCCAAGGCCCGCGAGGCCGAGGAGATCAGGCACGTGGTCGAGGCGCTGGCCGACGGCCTCGGTCGCCTCGCCGAAGGGGACCTTGCCCATCGTATCGGCACGCCCTTCGCCGGCCATCTCGACCGCCTGCGCACGGACTTCAACAATTCCGTCGCCAGGCTGCACCAGGCCATGACGACGGTGGGCCAGAACGCCCGCGCCATCGATGCCGGCGCAACGGAAATCCGCTCGGCCGCCGACGATCTCGCCCGCCGCACCGAGCAGCAGGCCGCCTCCGTCGAGGAGACCGCCGCCGCGCTGGAGGAGATCACCACGACCGTCAAGGACTCCACCCGCCGCGCCGAGGAGGTCGGCTCGCTCGTCTCGCGCACCCGTCTCGGTGCGGAAAAGTCGGGCGATGTGGTGCGCCGCGCCGTCTCGGCCATGCAGGGCATCGAGAAGTCCTCGCACGAGATTTCCAACATCATCGGCGTCATCGACGACATCGCCTTCCAGACGAACCTGCTGGCGCTGAACGCCGGCGTGGAAGCCGCCCGTGCGGGCGAAGCCGGCAAGGGCTTTGCGGTCGTCGCGCAGGAAGTGCGGGAACTTGCCCAGCGCTCGGCCAATGCCGCCAAGGAGATCAAGGCGCTCATCACCACCTCTGGCGATCAGGTCCGCTCCGGCGTGGCGCTGGTCGACGAGACGGGTGCGGCCCTTGAGACGATCGTCCGCGAGGTGCAGGAGATCAACGGCCACGTCAACGCCATCGTGACGTCCGCCCGCGAGCAGTCGACGGGCCTTCAGGAGATCAACACCGCCGTCAACACGATGGACCAGGGCACCCAGCAGAACGCCGCGATGGTGGAGGAACAGACCGCCGCCAGCCACGGCCTCGCCGCCGAAGCCGCCGCCCTCAACGCCCTCCTCGCCCAGTTCCGCCTGGGCTCGGAAACGGCCGCAGCGGCTACGCGCCGGGCGGCCTGACCGCGCCAGACCCGACAGAATCGCGCCGGCTCCAGATTCCTGATCTGGGGCCGGCGTTGTCATTTCAGGGGAAATGTTCTAATGTAGCAACAAATATCGACCGATGAGGTGTTGCCATGACGATCACGACCCTGTCGAGCCGGGAATTCCAGCAGAATGCCAATCAGGCGCAAAAGGCTGCGCGGAACGGGCCCGTCTTCATCACCAATCGCGGCCGGACGGCGCATGTCCTGTTGAGCTTCGAGGATTACCAGCGGATCACCGGCGGCGGCCGCAATCTTGTCGAGGCGCTCTCCATGCCCGGCCTTGCCGATATCGACCTCGACATTCCCCGCGCGCGGGATCTGCCGCGCCCGGCCGACCTTTCCTGATGTTCCTGCTCGACACCAACGTCGTTTCCGAGCTGCGCAAGGCGGGCTCGGGCAAGGCGGACCCGAATGTGGTCGCCTGGCTCTCCGCCCGTGATGCCGCGGCCTGCTACGTCTCCGCCGTCACGCTGATGGAACTGGACCTCGGAATCCTGCTGATGGAGCGGCGCGATCCGGCGCAGGGCGCGCGGTTGCGCGTCTGGATGGAGGACCATGTCCTTCCCGAATTCTCCGAGCGGACCATACCGATCGACAGGGCCGTCGCGCTCGCCTGCGCGCGGCTCCATGTGCCCGACCCGCGCCCGGAGCGGGATGCCTTCATCGCCGCGAGCGCTCTCGTGCACGGGATGACGATCGTCACGCGCAATGTCGTGGATTTCGCGCCGATGGGCGTCGGCGTCGTCAATCCGTGGGAAGCGGTCTGAGGGATTACTTCTCCAGCACCGCCACCGCCTCGACGTGGGCCGACCAGAGGAACTGGTCGATGGGCGTCACGAGGCGGATGCGGTAGCCGGCGGCGGTGAGGATGGCGAGATCGCGGGCAAGGCTCACGGGATTGCAGGAGACGGCGACGATGGTCTTCACGCCGGAGCGGGCGAGTTCCCTGCATTGGTCCTCGGCGCCCGCGCGCGGCGGGTCGAAGACCACGGCGTCGTAGGCTTTCAGCTCCGAGGCCATCAGCGGGCGGCGGAAGAGGTCGCGCCGTTCCACCGTCACGGGCTTGAGCCCTTGTGTGTTGCGCGCGGCGTGGTCCAGCGCCTTCACCGCCTTTTCCTCGCCCTCGACGGCATGCACCTTGGCCTTCCGGGCGATGCGCAGCGCGAAGGTGCCGGAGCCGGCAAAAAGGTCGGCGACGCGTTTGGCCTTGCCGATGGCGGAAAGCACCAGGCCGGCCATCGCCTCCTCGGCCTCCTTCGTCGCCTGCGTGAAGCCGCCGGCGGGCGGGGAGACGCGGACGCCGCCGAAATCGATCTCCGGCTTCTGCGGCTCGATCAGGATCTCGCCGTCGTTCGATACCCGTGCGATGCCGCGCAGCGAAAGGACGCATTGGGTGACGGCGCGCCGCTCCCTGTCACCGACCGTCTTCACGCCCTCGAAGGCGAGGTCGAGGCCGGAAAGCGTTTCGAGCACGGTGAGGCGGAAGGGCTCGCTGGAGGTGGCGATGGCGCCGGCGACGCGGCGGATGTCCTCCAGCCGTAAGACGATGCCGTCGCTGGCGATGGGACAGTGGTCGATGGAGACGATGTGGTGGCTGCCGGCCTGGTTGAAGCCGAGCAGCATGCCCTTTTCCGTCCTGCGCGCGGTGAAGACGACACGGCGGCGCTCGCCGGGCCGGGCGATGACGAGCGGCGCCACCTCCGGCGTCAGGCCCTTCGATTTCAGCGCCGCGACGACGAGGTTGCGCTTGAAGGGGTGGTAGAGCGCATCGCCCGCATGTTGCAGCGTGCAGCCGCCGCAGGTGCCGTTCCTGCCGTCCGGGCCGAAATGCACGCAGGGCGGCGTCACGCGCTCGGGCGAAGCCACCGACATGGACATGACGGTGGCGTGGTTCTTCACCCGCGCGACGGCGACGACCTCGCCGGGCAGGGTGAAGGGCACGTAGACGGGGCCGCCGGGCGTATCGGCAATGCCGTCGCCGCCCGAGCCGAGCCGCGCGATGGTGAGGGTTTCCGTCGTCATGGCTTTCGCCCTCCAAGAAGGAATTCGTGGTTGCCGTCGCCGCCGGTGATGGGCGAGGGGATGAGGCCGAGGCTCCGCCAGCCCATGTCCTCGACGAGCCAGCGCTCCAGCTCGGCGGCGACCGCGGGCGCGCTCTCCGGGTCCTTCAGGAGGCCGGCCTTGCTGATCGCCTCGCGCCCCGCCTCGAACTGCGGCTTGACGAGCAGCACGCAGAAGGCGCCCGGCTCGGCGAGCGCAAGGGCCGGCGGCAGCGCCAGCTTCAGCGAGATGAAGGAGACGTCCGAGACCACCGCGCCGATGGCGCCGTCGCCGATGTCGTCACGCGCAAGGCCGCGCGCGTTCAGCCCTTCGCGGTTGCTGACGCGCGGATCGTCCCGCAAGAGCGGATGAAGCTGATGATGGCCGACGTCAACGGCAACCACATGCGCCGCACCCCGCTCCAGCAGCACTTGGGTGAAGCCGCCGGTCGAGGCGCCGATGTCGAGGCAGGCAAGCCCTCTCGGATCGAGGCCGAAATGGTCGAGCGCCGCCGTCAGCTTCAGCGCGGCGCGCGAGACATAGGCCTGCGCCGGATCGTTGATGGCGAGCACGGCGGAGGCGGGAAAGCCGGCGCTCGGCTTGGTGACGACGCGCCCGTCCACGCTCACGGTGCCGCGCGCGATGGCATCGCGCGCCCGCGAGCGGCTGGCGACGAGGCCGGCATTGAGGAGAAGCTGGTCGAGGCGGGTGGTTTCAGACATGGCCTCTCATGACGCCTTGCAGGACAAGAGGCAATAGCTATGAAGACCCTCTCTGCCTGCCGGCAGCCTGCATTTCCTTGAAATTTTCTCTCTGAGGGGCCGCAATGTAAGTCCCTCCCCCTTGTGGGGAGGGGTTGGGGAGGGGCCTTCATTCCCTATGTCATACCCCGCCGCTTGTGGCGAGAAGGTCCCGGCAGGGGGATGAGGGGCGGTTTCGCGGGAGGTTCACCCCGCCGCGCCGATACCTGCGCCCTTCTGCCCCAATGCCTGGAACACCGTCGCGACGATGCCGGCGCGGTCGAGGCCGGCTTTCACATACATGGCCTCGGGCTTGGCCTGCTCCATCCAGATGTCCGGCAGCACCATGGGGCGCACCTTCAGGCCCTGCTCCAGCAGCCCTTCCAGCGCGAGGAACTGCAGCACATGGCTGGCGAAACCGCCGATGGCGCCTTCCTCGATGGTGATCAGCACCTCGTGGTGGCGGGCGAGCTGGCGGATGAGGTCGTGGTCGAGCGGCTTGGCGAAGCGCGCGTCGGCGACGGTGGTGGAAAGCCCCGCCGCATCGAGATCCTCGGCTGCCAGGAGGCAATCGCGAAGGCGGGTGCCGAAGGAGAGGAGCGCCACCTTGGAGCCCTGCTTGACGATCCGGCCCTTGCCGATCGGAAGGATTTCCCCGCGCGCGGGCATGTCGACGCCGACGCCCTCGCCGCGCGGATAGCGGAAGGAGATCGGGCCCGCGTCATGGGCGGCGGCGGTGCGCACCATGTGCTTCAGCTCCGCCTCGTCGGCGGCGGCCATCACCACGAAGCCGGGCAGGGTGGCAAGATAGGTCGTGTCGAAGGAGCCGGCATGGGTCGGCCCGTCCGCGCCGACGAAGCCGGCGCGGTCGATGGGAAAGCGCACGGGAAGCCCCTGGATGGCGACATCGTGCACCACCTGGTCGTAGCCGCGTTGCAGGAAGGTGGAATAGAGCGCGCAGAACGGCTTGTAGCCCTCGGCGGCAAGGCCGGCGGCGAAGGTCACGGCATGCTGCTCGGCGATGCCGACGTCGAAGGTGCGGGCGGGATAGGCCGTCTTGAACTTGTCGATGCCGGTGCCGGCCGGCATGGCGGCGGTGATGGCGACGATCTTCTCGTCGAAGCCCGCCTCCTGCACCAGCGCCTCGGCGAAGACGGAGGTATAGGCGGGCGCGTTCGGCTTGGCCTTCGCCTGCGCGCCGGTGATGACGTCGAAGGTGTTGACGCCGTGGTACTTGTCGGCGGCCGCTTCCGCCGGCGGATAGCCCTTGCCCTTCTGCGTCACGACATGGATCAGCACGGGGCCCTTGGCGTTGTCGCGCACGTTGCGCAGCACCGGCAAAAGGTGCTCGAAGGAATGCCCGTCGATGGGGCCGATATGGTAGAAGCCCATCTCCTCGAAGAGCGTGCCGCCGGTGACGTAGCCGCGCGCATGCTCGACGGCGCGGGTGATCGCCCGGTCCACCTTCTTGCCGAGATAGGCCGTCAGCTTCTTGCCGAGGTCGCGGAAGCCCATATAGGTGCGGCCGGAGGCAAGGCGCGCGAGATAGGCGCTCATCGCGCCGGTCGGCGGGGCGATGGACATGTCGTTGTCGTTGAGGATGACGATGAGCCGCGCATCGAGCGCGCCGGCATTGTTCAGCGCCTCGTAGGCCATGCCGGCCGAAAGCGCGCCGTCGCCGATGACGGCGATGACGTTGCGCTTCTGGCCGGAAAGGTCTGCGGCCACCGCCATGCCGAGGCCGGCGGAGATCGAGGTCGAGGAATGGGCGGCGCCGAAGGGGTCGTATTCGCTCTCGGCCCGGCGGGTGAAGCCGGAAAGGCCGTCCTCCTGGCGCAGCGTGCGGATGCGTTCGCGCCGGCCGGTGAGGATCTTGTGCGGGTAGCACTGGTGGCCGACGTCGAAGATCAGCCGGTCGTGCGGCGTGTCGAACACCTTGTGGATGGCGATGGTCAGCTCCACCACGCCGAGGCCCGCGCCGAGATGGCCGCCGGTGCGCGAGACGGCGTCGACCATCTCGGCGCGCAGCTCGCTTGCCAACTGCGGCAGGTCGCGGTCCTCGACGGCCTTCAGGTCCGCCGGAACGTGGACCTTGTCGAGCAGGGGGGTGGCTGGCGTCTGTGTCACTCTATGCCTCGTTGTCGCGCCCGGTTGCGAAAGCTCCGTTGCGAAGCCCGCGCCGGACATGCGGCCCAAACCGCGCTTGCCTGTCAAATGCAGAATGCGGCGCGCGATTTCAACCGTTTCGACAAGTCTAGAGCGTATTTCGCCCGATTGATACCGCCCAATCCGACGCATTGCTGCGTTGTGTCGGGCAATTCGGGCATTTTGCGGACGGGGTTTCCGGCCGGCGGCCTACTTCTTCTTCCGGGCGCGCGCAGACCGGTTCAGCGCCACGGCGGCGCGGATAAGCGCCTTCAGCGCCTCCTCGTCGATTTCCGCACCCTCGTGGACGTCGATGGCGCGGCGCGTGTTGCCGTCGAGACTGGAATTGAAGAGGCCGGCCGGGTCCGCCAGCGACGCTCCCTTGGCGAAGGTCATCTTCACCGCCGCCTTGTAGGTCTCGCCGGTGCAGACGATGCCGTCATGCTCCCACACGGGAACGCCGCGCCATTTCCATTCCTCGACGATATCGGGATCGGCTTCCTTGATCAGCGCGCGCAGCCGGGCGAGCGTCTCGCCGCGCCAGTCGTTGAGTTCGGCGATGCGCCTGTCGATCAGTTTGGAAGGGGTGTCTGTTTCCGTCATGCCTTGTCCTTTCGCTAGCAGGGTCCTTTCGCTACAGCCGTCAGCCGTGCCGCCATCGCGCGACATAGGGCAGCGCGAAGAGATAGAGCCCGCTTGCCAGAAGCAGGATGAGGGGGAAGAGGGCGAGGAGGCCGATCCAGAGGGGCGGCTGCCCTCCGGTCATCGCCGCGATGTTGACGAGCACGGCGAGCGTGAAGGCAACCGAGAGCCAGCGATGGACCTGGCGGATCTTCAGCGTCCAGTTCATTCTCGTTCCCCTTCCTGTTCCAGTTCCGCCAGAACCCGTTCGAGGTTCGTGAAGTTCTGCTCCCAGCCATGGCGCGCGCCGCCGAAGGCCTGCTTCTGCTCCGGCCGGAAGCCGGTCTGCTCCATGCGCAGCAGCGTGCCGGAGCCCGTGGGCGTCAGCGTGAAGCTGACCACGCTTCTAAGGTCGAAAGCCGGGTCGGCATGCGGGTGGTTCCAGGTATAGGTCAGGGTTTTCCCGGGCTCGACCGCAAGGACGTCGCATTCGACGCTGCCCCAGTCCCCGCTCAGCGTGAACCTGTGGCCGACGACCGGCGCGAAATCGTTGCGCATCAGCCATTCGGCGATGAGATGCGGCTGCGTCAGCGCGCGCCAGAGCTTTTCCGGCGGGTGGGCGATTTCGCGCTCCACGACGACCGAGCGTATCTCCGTGTTCATTGGTCCATTCTCCTCAGCAGATTTTCGAGATCGTCGAACCGCGCCTCCCAGAACCGGGTCATCCGGCCGGTCCAGTCGACCAGCGGCGCGAGCGCGTCAAGCTGCGCGCTGTAATGGGTCTGCCGGCCCTCGTGGCGGTCGCGCACGAGGCCCGCCTGCTTGAGCAGGCTAAGATGTTTCGAGACGACCGGCTGCGAGACGCCCGCCTTCGCCGTCAGCGCGCCGACCGTCTTCTCGCCCTCGCGGCAAAGCCGCTCGAAAAGCGCCCGCCGCGTCGGATCGGCCAATGTGCGGAAGAGGATGTCGTGGGGCTCTGTCAAAATCCATACCTCAATGGCTATGGATTTTTATATAGCTGAATGGCTATGGGTTCGTCAAGCCGGCAAGAAAGCCCGCCACCCTCTCCGTCGTCATCCTCGGCCTTGAGCCGAGGATCCACGTCCCACGGCACGCCGTCGCCGTGGCATGGATGCTCGGGTCAAGCCCGAGCATGACGGAGGAGAGGGCAGAGAGGCAGGAGAAGACAGAGGAACAGGACGGCCGGAGATACAGGAGAGGCCGGAGCGACGGAAGGGAGAGGAGAGACACGAGAAGCCGGAGAGCCTCACCCCTCCGGCAGCGGCACGAACTCCTCCTCGTCGCCGGGCACGATGTCGAAGCGGCCGGTGCGCCATTCTTCCTTGGCCTGCTCGATCCGCTCCTTCGAGGAGGAGACGAAGTTCCACCAGATGTAGCGCTTCGAGCCGAGTGCCGCCCCGCCGAAGAGCATGATGTGACAGCCTTCGGGACCGGCCCTCAGCGTGATCGCGTCGCCCGGGCGGAAGACGAGCAGCCGGTCCGCCTCGAAGAGATCGCCAGCAACGTCCAGCGTGCCGGAGAGCACGTAGACCGCGCGCTCCTCCCAGTCGGCCGCAAGCGGCGCGGCGGCGCCGGGGGCGAGCGTCAGGTCGGTATAGAGCGTGTCCGTCGGCACGGCGACGGGCGAGGCGTGGCCCTCGTATTTGCCGATGATCGTGCGCCCGGTGATGCCGTCCGCCGAAAAGGCCGGAAGCTCCGACTTCGTGGTGTGCGAGAAGACGGGCGCCATCTCCTCCTGGCTGTCGGGCAGCGCCAGCCACGTCTGGAGGCCGGAGATGGATTGCGGCCGGCCGCGCAGGTTTTCCGGCGAGCGCTCGGAATGCACGATGCCGCGCCCCGCCGTCATCAGGTTCACGTCGCCGGGGGCGATGACCATCTCGGTGCCGAGGCTGTCGCGGTGCTTGATCTCGCCGTCGAAGAGATAGGTGACCGTGGAAAGGCCGATATGGGGATGCGGGCGCACGTCGATCGCCTCGCCCGCCCGCAGCAGCGCGGGGCCCATGCGGTCGAAGAAGATGAACGGGCCGACCAGCCGGCGCTTTGCCGTCGGCAGCGCGCGCCGCACCTCCAGCCCGCCGATGTCGCTGGTGCGCGGAATGATCAAAAGGTCCAGCGCATCGCACGCCGCCGCATCGCCGGCCTCGGGGTCTTTTCCCGGAAAGAAGCTCATCGCACCCTCCTGTGATGGTTCGTGGAAGGCATGCTAGCGGCAGGCGGAGGAGAGGGATAGGCCGGCCGGCGTTGACGGTGTGGTCAGAATTTCAAGCACTGCCGCAGAGAGAGGACCTTGCTTCTATTCCGCTCCCAGGCGTGTTAGCGCCTCGCGTGTCGCGACTGACAAGGGCTCCAACTTGGTGGTAACAATAGCCCAAATGGCCTTGGGCTCCAATTGATCGTAAGCGTGGCGTATGGCGTTTCCAATCCCACGGATGCCGCGCCAATCCACGTCTGGCATCTGCTCCTCGGCGAAGTCGCCAAGTTTTATTGCCGCCTCCGATATTCTGAGCAGGCAGCGCTCGGTGGCATCCATCGTCCGGCGGTCAGCCAGATACGCGTGAAAATCCATGTCCACGGTATATTCCCGGATTACATCGATATTCTCGATGATATCCTCAAGGCGTTTGCTCGGTCTTTTAGAAGGCAACGACCCGATCCCGTTCAAGCTCGAGCCGCAGGCGCTCCTTTTGTACCGGTTCTGAAAGGACATCAACGCTCCGGCCGGTGATATCCTCGATCCGCTCCTTGACGATCTCCATTGTGCTGAAATAACCGAAACCGGACTGGATAACGCGATCCTCCAGCGATATCGCGACGTCGATGTCCGATTCGGGGCCGTCGTCTCCGCGCGCTACCGAACCGAAAAGCGACATATGCATGATGCCGGCAGCCTCGAATTCACTCCGGTGCTCCAGCAGTTTCGCGATGATCTCGTCCTTCGTCATGGCTTCATGCTACCATGACGGGCATCAGCCGTCGAGCGGTTCGGTGCCCTGGGGCTTGCCGGCGCGGTCGAGGCGAATCTTCTCGATGCGGTTCTCGGCGGCCGAGAGAAGCGTCTCGCAATGCTTCTTCAGCGCCTCGCCGCGCTCGTAGATCTCGATGGAGCGGTCGAGCGGCACATCGCCGCGTTCGAGGGCCGCGACGATCTTTTCCAGTTCCTCCACGGCCTGCTCGAAGGAGAGGGCGGAGACGTCGGGGGCGGGTGCAGTCATGGGGTCAGCCTCTCATCAGGCGGAAGATATGGGTGGCGGCGGATTCGGCAAGGCCTTCGAGGTCGTAGCCGCCTTCCAGCAGGCTGACCACCCGGTTGTTCGCCGATTTTTCGGAAAGGTCCATCAGCTTGCCCGTCGCCCAGTCGAAATCGTCGGCGACGAGGTTGATCTGCGCCAGCGGGTCGCGGTGATGGGCGTCGAAGCCGGCGGAAATGATGATGAGGTCCGGCCGGAAATCGGCGACGCGCGGCAGCACGCGCGAGCGGAAGGCCTCGCGGAAATGGTCGCTGCCGGTATCGGGCGAAAGCGGCGCGTTGACGATGTTGCCCGCGCCCGTCTCGTCCTTCGCGCCGGTGCCGGGATAGAGCGGCATCTGGTGCGTCGAGCAGAAGAGCACGGAGGAGTCGGCAAGGAAGATGTCCTGCGTGCCGTTGCCGTGATGCACATCCCAGTCGACGATGGCGACGCGCTCGGCCCCGTGGGCCCTCTGCGCGTGGCGGGCGGCGATGGCGGCGTTGTTGAAGAAGCAGAAACCCATCGCCTTCTCGCGCTCGGCATGGTGGCCCGGCGGGCGCGCGGCGACGAAGGCATTGTCCGCCTTGCCCGAAAAGACCGCATCGACCGCCGCGACCGCCCCGCCGATGCCCGTCAGCGCCGCCTGGAGGCTGGCGGGGCTCGCATGGGTATCGGCCTCGAAATGGTTGATGCCCTCTTCGGGGATCACGTCCATCACGGCGCGCAGGTGGCTTTCGGGATGGGCGAGCAGCACGAAATCCTCGTTCGCCTGCGGCGCGGTCTTGCGCGTCAGCGTGGCGAAGCGCTCGTGCTCCAGCGCAAGGTTCAGCGCGCGGATGCGGTCGGAGCGCTCCGGGTGACCCTCCGGCGTATGGTGCTCAAGGAAGATCGGGTTCTCGAAGAGAAACGTCGTCATGGCGGAAGGCTACCCATTGCGGTTGGCGAGGTCCACGGGAAATGGGCCGGTCCTTCCGCCTTTTCAACAGTCACGGCGCCAGAAGCAGTTTTCCCTTGCGCGCCGGATCCTCCTGCCGCGCAAGGGCCGCTGCAAGGTCGGAAAGCGGGAAAGTGCCGTCTATGGCCGAGCCGAGCACGCCGGCGCGGATCCCGGAAAAGCTGCGCGCGAAAGCGTCCTCGATGGCCGCGCGCGGGGCGGAATGCACCCAGTTGCGCAGCCAGAGGAACGAGAAGGCGACCGCGCCTCGCCGCTCCGAAACCAGCATCGGGTCGAGCTGTGCGCCGGAGAGCGCGCCGTACTGGATGAAGGCGCCGCCGGGACGGACCTGCCGGAAGAGCGCATCCCCGGCGGTCCCGCCGACGGCATCGAGCACCGCATCGGGCATCGGGGCGGACTGGACGGCGATCTCGCCGGAAAAGCCCTCCCGCAGCCGCGCGGCCGTGGCGGGGCCGCGCACCAGCGCGACCGGCCGGAACCCGGCGTCTGCCAGCAGCACCAGCAGCATCTTCCCGATGGCCGAGGCGGCGGCGGTGACGCCGACGCGCCGCCCGTCCGCCGCGCCGAAATGCGCGCTGACGGCCTTGACCAGCTGGAAGGCCGTCAGCGGGTTCACATAGGCCATGGCCGCCTGATCGTCCGAAAGATCGTCCGGCACGGCAAAGCACCATTCGGCGGGGCGGACGAGATATTCCTGCCAGAGCCCGCTTGCACCGATGGGCAGGACGCGCTGGCCGACGAAGAAGCGGGAGGCGGTTTGCCGCTCACCCCCCTCTGGCCTGCCGGCCATCTCCCCCACAAGGGGGGAGATTGGATGGAGCTCCGTCTCGCCCCTCTCCGGCGTTGCAGTTTGAGTGGGGCTCCCGCCTCCTGCCGATCTCCCCCCTTGTGGGGGAGATGGCCGGCAGGCCAGAGGGGGGTAGGCTTCCGCCACCCCATCCCCCATCCGCACGATCTCCCCCACGCCCTCGAATCCGGGAACGAAGGGCAGGGTCGTGCGGCTGCGATAGGCGCCGGTGACGGGGATGAGGTCGGAAGGGTTGATCGCCGCGCGGCGGATGCGGATCTCCACCTCGCCGGGTCCGGGCGCGATGCGCTCCGCCTCTTCGATGCCGACCGCTTGCCGGGGCTCGCCGAACGCTCTAACAACGGCACGAAGCATGGTTTGACCTTGGGACAAGACGTGGAACAGGCGGCAGACATCACGGTCGGCGAGGTCCGGATACCCTTCCGCGATATAGACATGCACGGCCATATGCACAATGCCGCCTATTACGCCCATGCCGAGGCGGCGGTGGCGGGCCTCTGGCGGCACCGCCCGCAGGGGGAGAACGACCCCGTCTATTTCGTCCGCAAATCCGGCTGCACCTTCCACCGCGGCCTGCGGCTGGACGATGTCGCCCGCTTCAAGGTCGCCGTCACGCGCATCGGCGCGACCTCGCTCACCTTCGCCGTCGCGATCACCTCGGAAGGCGCGCCGGTCGCGGACCTGGAGATCGTCTGGGTCGCCGTCGATCCCGCAACGCGCCAGCCCGTCAACGTGCCGCAGACGGTGCGCGACTGGTTGAAGGCCTTCCTTTCCTGACGCCTTTCACACGCGCCGGAAGAGCGCGGCGATCCCCATGCCGCCGCCGATGCCCATCAGTGCAAGCCCTTCCGTGCCCGCCGGAGCTTCCCGCATCTGTGCGAAAAGCCGCGTGACGAGGATCGCGCCGGATGCGCCATAGGGATGGCCGAGCGCCAGCGCCCCGCCGTCGCGGTTGACGGCTGCGGGATCGATGCCGAGCGCATCGAGGCTGGCGAGCACCTGCGCCGCGAAGGCCTCGTTGAACTCGACGAAGGGGATTTTCGCCGCATCGAGCCCGGGGTTGCGCACGGCAAGCTTTTCCATGGCCGGCACGGGGCCGAGGCCGAGCAGGTTGGGATCGAGCCCCGCCACCGCGCTGTCGACCACCTCCAGCAGCGGGGAAAGGCCGGGGGTGCGCGCTTCGGCCAGCGAGGTGACGAGCACCACGGCCGCGCCGTCGTTGACCGGGCAGGCATTGCCCGCCGTCACCGTGCCGTCCGGCCGGAAGACGGGCTTCAGCGCGGCGAGCCTTTCCAGCGAGGTGTTTTCGCGCGGGCACTCATCGCTGCGAATGTCCCCGACAGGCACCATCTCGCCGTCGAATCGCCCGGCCTGTTGCGCCGCCACGGCGCGGCGATGGCTTTCAAGCGCGAAGGCATCCTGCCGCGCGCGGGAGATGCCGGCATGGGCGGCGACGTTTTCCGCCGCGATCCCCATGTCCGGGTCGCCCACCGAATCGGGCGCCATGCGGGCGCGGGGCACGGGCTCCGGCGTGCCGCCCGGTTCTGCCGGCGGGCGGAAGCGCAGATGCGCCCGGCTGGTGCTCTCGGTGCCGCCGGCAAGGTAGAAGCGGCCGGCCCCGGCCGCGATCAGCCGCGCGGCAAGGGCGATCGCCTCCAGCCCCGAGCCGCATTGCCGGTCCACCGTCATGCCGGGTACGGAGACGGGAAGGCCCGCCTCCAGCGCGGCAAGGCGTGCGAGGTTTCCGGCACTGTTGGCCGCATTTCCGAGGATCACGTCGTCGACGGCACCGGGAGCAAGCCCCGTCTCGGCGAGGATGCGGCGGATGAGCGGCGCGGCAAGGCTTGCCGGCTCGACGGCGGCAAGCGACCCGCCCTTGCGGCCGATGGGCGTGCGGAACGCCGCGGCGATAACGGGAATGCGCGCGGGATCAATAAAGTCGTTCGAGCGCATCGCTGTCCTCCGCCACCCATTGCCGCACCGTCTTCGCCTCGACCTTGCCGGAGGGCGTGACCGGCAGGGCGCGGCAGAGCCACAGCTGGCGCGGCTGCTTGTAGCGCGGCAGCACGGCGCCCATCGCCGTCTTCAGCGCCGCCGCAGTGAGGCCGGGCGCCGCAGGCTCGATCACGGCGACGAGCTCGCTGCCGAGATCGGCATGGTCGAGGCCGAAGACATGGGCGGCCCGCACGCCGGCAAGGCCGGTCAGCGCCGCCTCCACCTCGGAGGGATAGATGTTGTTGCCGCCGGAAAGCACCATGCCGCCGGAGCGGCCGAGAAGATGCAGCGTGCCGCCCGCTTCGAGAAAGCCGAGGTCGCCCACCGTGGCGAGCGTACCGAAACGCGCCGGCTCCGCGCCGAGATAGCCGGTGGCGACGAGCGGGCTTTCGACGAAGATCGTCCCCGTCTCGCCGGCCGGCAGCGCCGCGCCCGCATCGTCGCGAACCGAAAGCCGCACGCCCGGAAAGGCCTTGCCGACCGCGGTGGAGGAGGCGGGATCGCCGGGCGCGGTAACGGTTATGAAGCCGAGCTCCGACGCGCCGTAATATTCGCGCAACGCCGCGTTCGGGAAATGCGCCGCGCAAAGCGCATGGTCGGCGGCCGTCAGCTTGGCGCCGGCAACGGTGACGGCCGAGACGGTGGTGACCGGCGCGCCTTCGCACAGCCGCCGCAACATGGTCGGCACCAGAACGAGACGGCGGATGCCCTCCGCCCGGATCGCCGTCCGTGCTTCCGCGGCATCGAAATGCCGGGCGGAATGGAAGGTCGCGCCGGCAAGCAGCGTCTCCGTCATTGCGTAGAGCGCAAGGCCATGGGCGAGGGGGCCGGGGGCATAGGTGCCGGTCTTGGCATCGATACCGAAGAACGGCGCGCCGCTCGCAAGGCTCACGCGCCAGGAGCGGCGGTCGCGGATGATGGGCTTCGGATCGGCGGTGGTGCCGGAGGTGAAGACGATGAGAAACGGCCCGTCGTCGTCCCCTTCCGGCAGCGAGCAGGGTGATAGCCCATGGCGTTCGGCGGGTGCCACCTGCCCCTTCTCCCCAGCGGGGAGAAGGTCGCGGCAGCGGGATGAGGGGGAGCCGCTGGCAAAATGCTGAAGCCTTGCCCCCTCATCCGACCCTTCGGGCCACCTTCTCCCCGGCGGGGAGAAGGGGAAAGAGGCAATGGCCTGCCCAATGCGATTTCCCTGCGGCAGCGGGGGAGCATCGGGTGCCGCGCTTTCGGCAAGCCGCAGCGTCTCGCCGCTTCTCGGGGCGGAAAGGAGGAGATCGGGGCCCTCGGCGGTGACGATCACGTCGGGAGCGAGCTTTTCGAGAAGGCGGCCGCGTGTCGCTTCCGGCAGGTGTGGGTCGATCAGCGCGGCGCAGGTGCCGCCGGCCGTCGCGGCGGCGAAGGCGGCGGGAAAGAGCGCGTGGTTGCCGGTGAGAAGCGCGACGAGCCGGGTTTGCGGCCCGATAAGGCTTGCGCCCGCCGGGGCGAGCGCCGCGAAGGCGGCATGGGCCTGCCGGGCGGTCGCGGCAAGGCTTCCATAGGAAAGAACCCGGCCCTCGATCTCAAAGGCCGGGTTTGCGGGGATGCGCGCGGCGTGCCGTTCGAGGGCGCCGGAAAGCGGCATCGGCTCAGGCGCGCTGCGGCAGCAGCGGATAGCCGGCGAGCACCGCCCGGCCGGCCAGCATGGCGACGAAGGCCTTGATGAGGTCGCCTGGCAGGAAGACGAGCGAGGCGGCGGCCGTCCCGAAGAAGGCCTTGCCGCTCATATAGGCGAGCCACGGAATGCCGAAGAGGTAGACGACCGCGATGCCGCCGACGACGGAGGCCGCAAGGAAGGAAAGGAACTGCGAAAGGTCCGCCTGGTCTTCCTTGACGAGGCGCTCGGCGATCAGGCCGCAGACATAGGCGCCGGGCACGAAGCCGACGAGATAGCCCGCGGTTGGGCCGGCGAAGACGGCAAGACCGCCGCGCCCGCCGGAAAACACCGGCAGGCCGATGGCGCCCAGCAGCAGCACGAGCAGCACCGCCGCCGCGCCGCGCCTTGCCCCGAGAATGCAGCCGGCCAGCATGACGCCGAGCGACTGCGCGGTGATCGGCACGGGGATGAAGCCGAGCGTGATCGGCGGCAGCAGGCCCAGCACCACGATGATGGCGGCGAAGAGGGCGACGAGGACGATGTCTCTGGTGCTCATGTCGAAAATTCCTCGAATGGACAGGATCGGGTGGGTGCTTAGTGCCGCCGAAAGCCGCGGGCGTCAATCGCCATGGCGATCGTATCGGCATCCTTCAGCGTCAGGATGATGAGCGGAACGAGCGTGGTGAGCGGGCGCACCGGCAGGCCGCGCGCCCGGTGCGCCTCGGCGATATCCCGGTAGCGCGAAAGGATTTCCGGCACGAAGCGGATGACGAGGCCGACCGCGAGGCTGACATCCGCCGCGCGGACGAAGCCGTAGCGCTCCAGCGGTGTGAGGAGCCGCGCGATCTCGTCCATGAAGGCGGAAATGCCGGTCGTCGCCGTGACGGCGGCGGCAAGCAGCACCAGCGCGGCAAGGCGGCAGAAGACGACGGCGGCCTCGTGCGGCGAGACGAAGACATAGTTGGCGCCGGCGACGAGAAGCACGGTGAAGAGGACGAACCGCGTGCGCCGGAACGCTTGCCCGGCACCGATGCCCGTCGAAAGCAGCAGCCCCGCCGAAAGCGCGAGTGCCGGCACCAGCAGGCGAAGGTCCGAAACGACGAAGAGCCCGACGGCGGCGGAAAAGAGCAGGACCAGCTTGCCGCGCACCGGCATGCGGTGGAGCGGCGAATCGCCTTCGATGTCGAGCGCGTTCAGCATGCCGCGATCTTCCGGTAGGCGCCGATGGCCTCCGCCGGGCGCGAATCCGCCACAAGCCGGCCCTCGTGGAAGACCAGCACCCGGTCGAAGCCCTCGATGAGGGCGAGGTCGTGCGTGATGACGATGACCTGCTCGGGCAGGCCTGCGACGGTGCGCTCGATCAGCGCGCGGTTCTTCAGGTCGAGCTGGTTCGTCGGCTCGTCGAGGATCAACAGGTCCGGCCCGGTGACGAGCACGCTGGCGATGGCCGCAAGCTGCGTCTCGCCGCCCGAAAGCTCGTGGACGCGGCGGCGGGCGAGATGGGATATGCCGAAGCGGGCAAGGATCGCCTCCGTCCGCTCCGTGATCTCCGTCTTGGCAAGGCCCCGGTTCTTCAGGCCGAAGGCGATATCCTCGGCAAGGATCGGCAGGATCATCTGGTGCTGCGGGTTCTGGAAGATGAAGCCGGTCTTTCCCCGCGCGGCCTTCTCGTCGGCCACGGTATCGAGCCCGTCCACCGTCACCGTGCCCTCGGTGGGCTTCACCAGGCCGTTGATCAGGCGCGCCATCGTCGTCTTGCCGGACCCGTTGAGGCCGACGATGCCGATGCGCCGTTCGGAAAGCGCAAGGTCCAGCGGATGGAGCGCGACACGCCCGGCATAACGCACCGTGGCGGCGGTAAAGACGATATCCAAGAGCGGTTCCCGGTTCGCAGAAATTCGCGGCGAGCTATAACACGACGGGCGGTAAAGGAAACCGCGGGGGCGATTGCATGTGGATTGAAGACCCCTCCTCACAGTGGGAAAGGGTATCGCCTATGGCAGGCGGCTGCCTCTTCCCCTTCTCCCCGGCGGGGAGAAGGTGGCCCGAAGGGTCGGATGAGGGGGCAAGCGTGCTGTAGTGCGCCAGCGGCCCCCTCATCCCGCTGCCGCGACCTTCTCCCCGAGGGGGAGAAGGGGGCAGGCGGCACCTGTCGAAGTCCATATGCGATTGCCCTGTCCCGTGTTGGGGGAGATGCCGGCAGGCAGAGAGGGTCTTGAACATGGAAAGAAAACCGGGTGGAACAAACCGGGAATATGTGCCTATCATCCGGCATGACGATTCTCCTTTCCAATGCCGAGGCCCGGCGCATCTTCCTCGCCCGACAGGGGCTCAGCGCGCCGCCCGGCCGCATGCTCGGCAAGGCGGGCCTGTTGCAGCTCATCCACGATATCGGCTTCGTGCAGGTCGACAGCATCGCCACCGTGGAGCGGGCGCATCACCAGATCCTCTTCTCGCGCAACCAGACCTACCGGCGCGAGCACCTTGCCGAGCTTCTCGAAGAGGACGGCGAGCTCTTCGAGAACTGGACGCACGACGCCTCGATCATCCCGAGCGCCTTCTTCCGCTACTGGAAGCACCGCTTCCGCCGCGAGGACGAAACGATCCTCGAGCGCTGGCGAAAATGGCGCGAGCCGGGCTTCGAGGAAGCGTTCGGGGAGACCTATGAGCGCATCGCCTCGGGCGGCGCGGTGCTGTCGCGCGAGTTGAAGGCGGAGGACCACAAGTCCGGCGGCTGGTGGAACTGGCACCCGAACAAGACCGCGCTGGAATATCTCTGGCGCACCGGCAAGGTGGGGATCGCAAGGCGCGAGAATTTCCAGAAGGTCTACGACCTCGTCGAGCGCGTGCTGCCGCCGCATCATCATGCGCCCGATGTCGACCACGACGCCTTCGTCGACTGGGCCTGCCGCAGCGCGCTCGAAAGGCTAGGCTTTGCCACGCACGGCGAGATCGCCGCCTTCTGGGCCCTCATCTCGCCCGACGAGGCGAAGGCCTGGGTGGAGGCGCACCGCGACGAGCTGCGCCCCGTCTCCGTCGAACCGGCGGACGGCGGCAAGCCGCGCGCCTCGCACGCCTTCGCCGGCTTCCCGGACAGTCTCGGCGACATCCCCGAACCGCCCCAGCGCCTGCGCGTCCTGTCGCCCTTCGATCCGCTGATCCGCGACCGGAACCGCACCGAGCGGCTCTTCGGCTATTTCTACCGCATCGAGGTCTTCGTGCCGGAGCCGAAGCGGCAATACGGCTACTACGTCTTCCCGCTCCTGGAAGGCGACCGCCTTGTCGGCCGCATCGACATGAAGGCCGACCGCAAGGCCGGCACCCTCGACGTCAGGCGCCTCTGGTGGGAACCGAAGGTCCGCGCCTCGGCGGGGCGGATGGAGAGGCTGGAGGCGGAACTGGCCCGGCTTGCGAAGTTCACGGGTGTCGAGGACGTGCGCTGGCTGGAGGGGGCGTAGTACCCCTCATCCGCCTGCCGGCACCTTCTCCCCGCAAGCGGGGCGAAGGGACATGCGGCGCCGCCTCACACTATTCGGAAACTCGGGAAGCCGGCCCGGCAATCCCCTTCTCCCCGCTTGCGGGGAGAAGGTCGCGGCAGCGGGATGAGGGGCGGCCATGCCGCCGGATATGCGCCTCAGCAGAGATCCGTGGACGTGATGCGGATGCCGAAGCCCTCGAGGCCGACATAGTGGCGCTCGCGGGAGGCGAGGAGGCGGATGGAGCTGATGCCGAGGTCCTTGAGGATCTGCGCGCCGAGGCCGATTTCCAGCCATTCGCTTTCGCGCGCCTGCGCCTCGTCGTGGCCCTCGCGGTCGTGCTTGCCCTTGCGCGCGGTTTCGGACTGGCCGACGCCGACCGAGCCTTCGCGCAGGTACACGATCACGCCGCGGCCTTCGCCGGCGATGCGCTTCATGATGGCGTCGATCTGCCGATCCGCGCCGAAGACGTCGCCGCCGACATTTTCGAGGTGCAGGCGCACCGGGATGTCGACGCCGTCGCGGATGTCGCCGAAGACGACGGCGAGGTGCTGCATCGGGTCCCAGGGCAGGGTGTAGGCATAGGCCCTGGCCTTGCCGCCGGGCGTGTCGATGTCGAAGCTGCCGACCTGCTCGATCAGCGTTTCCTTGCGCTGGCGATAGGCGATGAGGTCGGCGACGGAGACCTGCTTGAGGCCGTTCTTCTCGGCGAAGCTGGAGACCTGCGGGCCGCGCATCACGGTGCCGTCGTCGTTGACCAGTTCGCAGATGACGCCGATCGGCGGCAGGCTCGCCAGCTTGCAGAGGTCGACGGCCGCCTCCGTATGGCCTGAGCGCATCAGCACGCCGCCCTCGCGGGCGACGAGCGGGAAGACGTGGCCGGGGCGCACGAAGTCGCTCGGGCCGACATTCGGATTGGCGAGGTTGCGCACCGTCAGCGTGCGGTCGTCGGCCGAAATGCCGGTCGTCGTGCCGTGCTTGAAATCGACGGAGATGGTGAAGGCGGTGGTGTGGGCCGAATCGTTCTCCGCCACCATGGCGTTGAGGTTGAGGCGCTTGGCCTCCTCGCGCGGCATGGGCGTGCAGACGATGCCGGAGGTGTGGCGCACGATGAAGGCCATCTTCTCCGGCGTGCAGTGCACGGCGGCGACGATGAGGTCGCCCTCGTTCTCGCGGCCGTCGTCATCGGTGACGACGACGATCTCGCCGGCCTCGAAGGCGCGGATGGCGTCGACGACACGCTTCTGGTCGTAGCTCATGGCAGAATCCTATTTCAGGCGGCCGGTCTGGCCGCGGTCGCGGAGGTAATGGTCGGCAACGGCGCAGGCAACCATGGCCTCGCCGATGGGCACGGCGCGGATGCCGACGCAGGGATCGTGGCGGCCCTTGGTGCGCACGTCGACATTGTTGCCGTCGGCGTCGATCGAGCGGCGCTCGGTGAGGATCGAGGAGGTCGGCTTGATGGCGAAGCGCGCGATCATCGGCTGGCCGGTGGAGATGCCGCCGAGGATGCCGCCGGCATGGTTGGACAGGAAGATCGGGTTGCCGTCGTTGCCCATGCGCATCTCGTCGGCGTTCTCCTCGCCGGTGAGCTCGGCCGAGGCGAAGCCCTCGCCGATCTCGACGCCCTTGACGGCGTTGATCGACATGAGGAGCGCGGCGATATCCTGGTCGAGCTTGCCGTAGATCGGCGCGCCGATGCCGGCGGGAACGCCCTCGGCGACGACTTCGACGACCGCGCCGATGGAGGAGCCGGCCTTGCGGATACCGTCGAGATACTCTTCCCAGACGGGCACGATGGCGGGATCCGGGGCAAAGAACGGGTTGTTGTTCACCTCGGCCCAGTCCCAGTTGTTGCGGTCGATCCTGTGCTTGCCGATCTGCACCAGCGCGGCGCGCACGACAAGGCCGGGCACGACCTTGCGGGCAAGGCCGCCGGCCGCGACGCGCGCGGCCGTCTCGCGGGCGGAGGAGCGGCCGCCGCCGCGATAGTCGCGGATGCCGTATTTGACGTCATAGGTGTAGTCGGCATGGCCGGGGCGGTAGCGCCGGGCGATCTCGCCGTAGTCCTTGGAGCGCTGGTCGGTGTTCTCGATCAGCATGGAGATCGGCGTGCCGGTGGTGATCATCGTTTCGCCGTCCTCGTCCGGCATCACGCCGGAGAGCACCTTGACGAGGTCGTCCTCGCGGCGCTGCGTGACGAAGCGCGACTGGCCGGGCTTGCGCTTGTCGAGCCAGGCCTGGATTTCGGCGAGCGTGAAGCGGATGCCGGGCGGGCAGCCGTCCACCACGCAGCCGAGCGCTGGCCCGTGGCTTTCGCCCCAGGTGGTGACGCGGAAAAGATGACCGAAGCTATTGTGCGACATGAGCGGACCCGGACCCGATGGGAAGTGCGCCCTCTCTTAGTGGAAAAGGCGGGGGAGGGACAAGGGTTTCGCGCAAGCGAAGCGGTTTTGGCGATAGAACCCCCCTCTGCCCTGCCGGGCATCTCCCCCACAAGGGGGGAGATCGGCAAGATGCAAGCCTATCGCTTCATCTGATACGCCGATGATGGGCGAAACATTGCTCCATCCAATCTCCCCCCTTGTGGGGATTGTTCATCTTGGACTCGCGAGGCGCTTTCTTGCGATGAAGATGTCGATTGTGATCTGAAGCATTTCGAGTGACTTGGAGGCCCGTTTTGTTTTTCGATTGAATCGGGCCAGCATGTCGCGGAACGAGGCGTTCGAGGACTCGATGAGATGGGTCTGCGCCTTGGTCTGCCGATGCGGCTCGGTCGCCTTGATCCGCTCGAAGGCCAGATGATGGCAGGAGTTGGCGTCGGTGAAGATGGCGCCGATCTGGCCGACGGCGGCCTTGGCCAGATCGTAGATGGCGATGGCGCTGCGCACGCCCTGGTCGCCGATATGGTATGCGACGACCCGGCGTTGGCGACGGCTATAGGCCGTCCAGATCACCGCCCGCCGCTGTTTTTTTGGACATAGGTGTAGATCTCGTCCATCTCGATGACATCGGGTATCCCGGTGTCGGTCGGCTCGGCCTGGGCCAGCTTGTGCTGCAGGACCGCATGCTCCTTGCGGATCCAGTTCAGCACCGTCGCGGGCGAAGCACGAAGCACCCGGCCGATCGCCCGAATGCCCATGCTGTTCATGTACATCTCGATCGCCATGGCCTTGGTCTGGGCGCTGAATTTGGGCGGGCTGTCGGTGCTATAGCGCCCGCAGGCGCGGCATCGGTAGCGTTGATGCCCGGCCTTGCTGCCGCGCTTGATCAGATCTGTGCCGCCACAGCTTGGGCAATCCATCGTGGGCCTCCCCGCAAATCACCTCTATAACAGAATCCAAAAAGCGGTCCGGGTAAACAGTCCCCCCCTTGTGGGGGAGATGCCCGGCAGGGCAGAGGGGGGTATCCCGGAACAGAGTTTCCCTACGACGCCAGCTTCCAGCGCATCTCCTGCCCGAAGGCGAGGAAGGCGTCGCGGGAGAGGGGCCTGGCGAAGGCGTAGCCCTGCAGGAGGTCGCAGCCGAGGAGGCCGAGCATTTCGGCGTGCTGCATCGTCTCCACGCCCTCCGCCACGATCTCGATGCCGAGCGAGCGGCCGATCTCGATGATCGAGCGCACCAGCGCCTGCTCGTTGTGCGAGGACAGGATGGGCGCGACGAGCTGGCGGTCGATCTTCAGGCGCTTCGGCTTCAGCTTCAGCAGGCTGACGATGGAGGTGTGGCCGGTGCCGAAATCATCGATCTCGATGTCGATGCCGAGCGCCTTGATGCGCGCGAGGTTGGCGAGCACCACGTCGTCGCTCTCGTCGAGGAAGATCGATTCCACCAGCTCGAAGGCGATCTGGCCGGGCTGGATGGAAAGGCCGGTGAGGCTTTCGACGAGGCTCTCGTCGCGCAGGCGCCGGGCCGAGACGTTGACCGAGATCTTCGGCATGACGAGCCCCTGAGCGGCCCAGCGGGCGCAGTCGAGAAGGGCCTTTTCCAGCACGATCCGGTCGAGCGTCGCCATGACGTTGAGGTCTTCGGCGATCTTCAGGAAGCGGTCGGGGGCAAGCAGGCCGTCGCGCGGGTGGTTCCAGCGGATCAGCGCCTCCGCGCCGGCGAGCTTCAGCGTGCCGGCGTCGATCTGCGGCTGGTAGTAGGGCACGAATTCGTTGTTCTCGATGCCGGCGAGGATGTCGTCGGCGATGCGCTTGTTCGAGATGATCTCGGCCTGCAGTGCCTCGGTGAAGAATTCGTGCCGGTTGCGCCCGAGGGCCTTGGCCCGGTAGAGCGCGATATCGGCGTTGACGAGGAGTTTCGCCGTATCGATCGACCGCCCCTCGGCGAGCGCGATGCCGATGGAGACGCCGAAGCGGCAAAGGTGCCCCTCATATTCCACCGGCTGCTGCATCAGCGTGATGATGCGGCGTGCGAGCGTGCTGAGATAGGCTTCGTCCGTGGTGTTGGTGACGACCACGACGAATTCGTCGCCGCCGATGCGCGCGACGATGTCGCCCTTGCGGGTGGAGGCGTGCAGCACCTTGGAGGCGTGGACGAGCAGCGCGTCGCCCGCGGCATGGCCGAGCGTGTCGTTGATCTGCTTGAAGCGGTCGAGGTCGATGTGGAGGATGGCGGCGCGCACGTCCACCAGCTCGCTGAGCCCGGCGATCTCGGTCAGCTCGTCGTCCAGCATGCGCCGGTTGCCGAGGCCCGTCAGCGGGTCGTGCAGCGCGTTGTGCTCGATGCGCACCTTCGCCTGCTCCAGCTCGACATTCTTGGCGTCCGCCTGCTCCTTCGCCGCCTTGAGGTGTTCGCGCAGCGCGACGTCCTCCGTGACGTCGAAGGCGAGGCCCACGAGCTTGCGGGTGCCGCCGTGGCCGTAGTGGATCTTGCCGACGGAACGCACATGGCGGATTTCGCCGTCGGGCAGCACGACGCGCGCCTCGTGCGCATAGGGCAGGTCCTGCGCGGTGCAGCGCTCGACATTCTCCAGGATCGACGCGCGGTCGTCCGGATGCACGGTGCCGAGCCAGTCCTCGTGGGACACGATGCCGTCCGTGAAGGTCAGGCCGTAGAGCTGGTGCATGCGCGGATCCCAGAAGGTCCGCCCGACGTCGAGATCGGCTTCCCACAGGCCGCATTCGTAGGAATCGAGCGCGAGGTCGAGGCGCTGCGTCAGGCGGGCGAGCTCGGCGTTCTGCACCTCGGCGTGCTCCTTGGCGCTCTTCAGCGCCTCGTTGAGCAGCACGTCCTCGGTGACGTCCCAACTGATGCCGGTCAGCTTCTCCTCGCCGTTCGGGCCGATGAGGCGGGAGCCGACATTGCGGATGTGGCGCCAGCTCCCGTCCGGCATGCGGACGCGGTACTGCGACTTGTATTCGTTGCCGCCGGCGCGGATGACGTCCATCTCCGCCTTGGCCGTCGGGGCGTCGTCGGGGTGGAGCGCCGCGCGCCAGGCGCTGTCCTGCGGCGTCTCGTTCTCGGGAAAGCCGTGCAGACGGTGCATCTGCGCATCCCAGTTGCGCGCGCCGGTGGCAAGCTCGATCTCCCAGATGCCGATCTTGGAGGCGTCGAGCGCGATGTCGAGACGCTGGGAGAGCGACTGCACCTGCCGCTCGCGCGCCTTGAGGCGGGCGATGTTGCGCTGGCGCTCGCTGACGAGGCCGCCGGTCAGGAAGATCGGCAGGATGATGATGAGCGCGGCGGCGGCGATGATGAGCCTCAGGCGCGCCAGATTGCCGGGCGGATGATGCCAGCCTTCCGCGGGAATGGCGGCGAGCTCCCACCGCCCGCCCGGAAAATCGAGCACCTGCACGACGGGTTCGCTCTCGAAGACCTCCACGTCGCCGAAGAACGGATCGACGATGTTGTCCGCCACGCTGACGTCGCGGATCGCCAGCCGGATATCGCGGGCGTGCCCGGCAATGCCTGGCGAAAGATGCCGGTCGCCGTCGATGAGGCCGGCATCGGTGAAGAGCTTCCTTTCGTCGATCAGCCCGTCGATATAGCCCCAGAGATAGGGCCGCGCGTCTATGTTGGTGAAGACCGGGATGAAGAGGTTGAAGCCGCGCCCGCCCCTGGCGAACTCGATGGGGCCGGACATCAGCGGGCGCCCCTGCGTGCCGTCCGCCTCCGCGGCCATGCGGAAGGAGCCGAAGCGGTTGAAATCCGTGCCGATATAGTGCCGGCTCCGGTCGAGCGGGAAGGCCTGCGCGACCTTTCCGCCCGGCGCCACGCCGACGCGGCGGAAGTGCGGGTTCTGCAGCAGGAGCTTGCGGGCGAAGACGGAGAACTGCGAGGCCGCCTGATCGGGCGCGGCGGAAAAGAGATTGGCCACGCTGCGCAGCGCCGCGACGTTGCCGTTCACCTCGCTCTGCAGCCGGGCGCCGACCAGCGCGAGGTCGCCGGCGACATGGCTTTGCAATTCGTTGCGATAGACGCCCTCGTTCTGGCGCTCGTAGAGGATGCCCGCCGTCAGGATGACGCAGCCGGCGATCGCGGCCGGGACGAGCGAGGGCTTCGCCCATTCTGCGATGGACGCCACGGCGCGGCGGAATGCGGCGGTCAAAGGCAAGAATGCGGTCCCCGATGATGCCAGGGACCATAGGGATGTTTCATTAAAATTGCATTTATAACTCGCTGAAATACTTGCGCTTCCCCTGAAACGGCAGGGGTGCGCGGCGGCGGGTTCGCCGCATTTGTCGGACAAACCCGGGGATGACGCGGCCGCGCGCCTTGATTCGCGCATCCTTTCCGGCTTTCCTTCCCGCAAGCGGGCGAATTTCGCCATATTTGGGGGGCATCTGACGTGACCGGCAAGAAGACTGATTCATTCCCAGGGATTCACAAGATGCGGTTGCTCATCGCGGCTCTGATGGCCACGGCCTCTTTCCTTTCACCGCTCGTCGCCTCTGCCGAAAGCGCGGATGTCGAGGCCGTGATCACCAAGGTCGACACCGCCAACCTCAGCCTCTCTCTCGACGACGGCAAGAAGTACCAGGCGCCGGAAGAGTTCAATTTCGAGGGGCTGGAGCCGGGTGTGAAGGTGCTGGTGTTCTACACCGAAGTCGACGGCAAGCGCGTCATCAACGACCTCGAAGTGCTGCAGCAGTAACGGGCGGTCGCCGCCCCTCAGAGCCAGTTCATCCCCGTCCCGTCGAGCCGCAGGATGCGGTCCTGGTGGATGGGGGCGTTGGCGGCCTCCTCCTCGCTCATGCCGTGGAGGCGGAAGGCGGCGCGGAAGACGCCGCCGTGGCTGACGCAGACCGTCGGTCGCGCCACGTCGGCGAGGAACGAGCCGATCCGCCAGCAGAGGATCTCGTAGCTTTCGGCCGCTTCCCCCGGCGGAATGAAGTTCCACTTGGAATGGCTGCGCTCTTCCACACGCTCGGGCGCGTGCGCCTCCAGTTCGGCCAGCGTGAAACCCTCCCAGTCGCCGAAGGAGACTTCGACGAGGCGCGGATCGGTGCGGTAGGCGAGGGGGTCGAGGTCCATGGCGCCGCGCAAAATCTCCATCGTCTCGCGCGTGCGCCCGAGCGGGCTTGCCACGAAATCGAAATCGGAAACCGTGTCGCCGAGCACGCCCCTGAGGGCGAGGCCGTTGCCGGCCGCCTGCCTGCGGCCGGTCTCGTTGAGCGGGATGTCCTTCTGGCCCTGCAGCCTGCCTTCTGCATTCCACGCGGTCTGGCCGTGTCGGATCATGTAGAGGAGCAAGGCGGCGTCCTGAAGGTTCAGTCCTTAATCACGGAAATGTCCGGCGCGTCGACGGCCTTCATGCCGATGACGTGGTAGCCGCTGTCGGCATGGTGCGTCTCGCCGGTGACCGAGCGCGACAGGTCCGACAGGAGGTAGAGGCCGACATCGCCCACTTCCTCGATGGTGACGGTGCGGCGCAGCGGCGCGTTGTACTCGTTCCACTTGAGGATATAGCGGAAATCGCCGATGCCGGAGGCGGCCAGCGTCTTGATCGGGCCGGCCGAGATGGCGTTGACGCGGATGTTCTTCGGGCCGAGGTCGACGGCGAGATATTTCACGCTCGCCTCCAGCGCGGCCTTGGCGACGCCCATGACGTTGTAATTCGGCATGACCTTCTCAGCGCCGTAATAGGTCAGCGTCAGCATCGCGCCGCCGTCCGTCATCAGCTTTTCCGCGCGCCGCGCGACGGAGGTGAAGGAATAGACCGAGATCTGCATGGTCTTGGCGAAGTTGCCCGGCGTCGTGTCGACGTAGCGTCCGGTCAATTCGTCCTTGTCGGAAAAGCCGATGGCGTGCACGATGAAGTCGATCTTGCCCCACATCTTCTCGACATTGTCGAAGACCGCGTCGATGGAGGCTTCGTCGGAAACGTCGCAATCGCCGGCCAGCACAGCACCGATCTCGGCGGCCAGCGGCTCGACGCGCTTCTTCAGCGCATCGCCCTGATAGGTGAAGGCGATCTCGCCGCCCTGCGCGTGGATGGCCTTGGCGATGCCCCAGGCGATGGAGCGGTTGTTGGCGACGCCCATGATGACGCCGCGCTTGCCCTTCATCAGACCAGATGCCTGAACCATGGTTTGTCCCCTGATATCTAGGGCAATCCCGGCAGGCGCGAAGCGCCTTGCCCCTGGAATTGCGTGCAATAAGTCGGAATTGCCTATGGCATAGGCGGCAATGCGGTTCAAGCGCGCACAGGTTCAGGAACTGTTAGCACCCGTAACAATGGGTGCATCTTTCACGCAAGCGTCATAAACCGATTTAAAGGTAGAGCCCCTCGCGCAGCGAGCGCATCAGGTCGATCATCTTGTCGTCGGGCTTTTCCCAGAGCAGGAGGCGGACCTGCGCGACGAGGTCGCCGCGCTCGCCGGTGTCCCGCAACAGCCCTTCGCCCTCGATGCGGATTTCCCGGTCCGAGCCGGACCAGGCCGGCACCGTCACGGAAAGCGGGCCGGAGGGCCCTTCCACCGTCATCTCGCAGCCGAGCACGGCATTTTCGATCGTCACCGGAAGGTCGATCTTGAGGTCGAAGCCGTCGATGCGGAAGCGGCCGGGCGCGACGCGCACGGTCACGACCACGTCGCCGCGGCGGAGATTCTCGATGCGGTGCCCGGCCTCCTTGAGGCGGATCACCTGGCCCTCGGTGGTGCCGGCGCCGATCGGCACGCGGATCGTCTGGCCCTCGGGCGTCTCGATGGTCGGGCGGGTGCGGGCGAGGATATCCTCCACGCTCACCGTCACCTCGGCCATGAGGTCGGGCGCCTTGTCCGCCTTGGCGCGGCTGCCGCGGATGCGGCGAAGGATCGCCGAGACGAGCGTTGCGGCCGACGGCGCGCTCCGGCTCGCCGGCATTTCCTCGCCGGCCGCTGCGTCGTCCGCCGGCCTGCGGGCTTCCTGCGCGGGGGCCGCGCCTGCCTGCGGCTGGGCCTGTGTTTGTGCCTGTGCCTGGGGACGGGCCTGCGGCTTACCCTCGGCCTGCGCGGTGCGGGCGTCGACGCCGAAGATGCGGGCGATCATGTCCTCCGCGTCCTCGCCGGAAAGGGGCGGGGCCTCGGCCTTTGCCTTGCGCTCGGCCTCGCGGCGGCGCATCTGCTCCATGCGGCGGAACTCGGCCTCGCGCTGCTGGCGGTCGTAGCGGCTGCGTTTGTCCGGGTCGCGCAGGAGGTCGTAGGCGCGGCCGGCCTCGGTGAAGCGGACGGTGGCGAGCGGGTCGTCGTGATTCTGATCCGGGTGCACGGCCTTTGCCAGCGAGCGCCAGGCCGCCTTGATTTCTTCCTGTCCCGCGCTGCGCTTCACGCCGAGGACCGAATAGGGATCA
Organism: Shinella sp. Sh6; assembly: GCF_055392685.1. NCBI lineage: Bacteria > Pseudomonadati > Pseudomonadota > Alphaproteobacteria > Hyphomicrobiales > Rhizobiaceae > Shinella > Shinella sp. Sh6. The sequence continues at coordinate 701,107 of NZ_AP044005.1, forward strand.
CGCATAATTTCCACCCGTCTCCGTTGTACCGTTCAAAATAGCGATGAACGTCCTAATCGCCTGTTACGGATCAGGGTTGAGAAAGTGTTATCCTTGCTTGTCGAAGGCGAGCAGCAGCCATTCGCCGGTATTGCCGAGGCAGGTCCGGCCGGTGAAATTGGCGATGCCCTGGTAGGAGTGCTTCGTCGTCACGAAATCGCGGCAGGGGCGGCCGTCCCGGTCCCGGTTCTCCGCGATCCGGCTGATGACGCCGGCGCTGCCCGAGGCGGAATTGGCCCATGGAATGGGGTTGCCGCCGGTACGCAGGAGGTCGGCCGAGGAGACGGCGTTGCGCACGGTGATCTCGTCGGTCAGCCGCTCGGCATTGCCGTTCTGCACCGTTCCCGTGTGCACGGTCTTGTCGACGCCGCTGTCGGAAAAAAGGTCGAGACCGCTCATGCAGCCGGAGAGGATGAAGCCGCCCATCATGACGGCTAGGATCCCGTGGCTGCGCGTCCAGTATCGCTTTGTGTCCGGTCGCGTTTTTGCTATGTCTTTCACTCCAGACTGCCTCATACAGCTAGATAGATCGGCATTTGAGTAGAATATGAGCGAAAATGCGTTAACAAGCGGTGACTTTACCGAGGAAAACCAACCCTATGGCCTGTTCGCGGCGTGGCTGGCGGATGCCGGCGGGAGCGAACCGAACGATCCGAACGCCGTGGCGCTCGCGACCGTCGACGAGGATGGCCTGCCGAACGTGCGCATGGTGCTGCTGAAGGGCTTCGACGAGCGGGGCTTCGTCTTCTACACGAATTTCGAGAGCCGCAAGGGCACGGAGATCCTCGCCGCCCGCAAGGCCGCCATGTGCTTCCACTGGAAATCGCTGCGCCGCCAGGTGCGCATCCGCGGCGAGGTCGAGATCGTCAGCGACGCGGAGGCCGACGAATATTATGCCTCGCGCCCGCGCGGCAGCCGCATCGGCGCGTGGGCCTCCAAGCAGTCCCGTCCGCTCGAAAGCCGTTTCGCGCTGGAAAAGGCGGTCGCCGAATACACCGCGCGCTACGCCGTCGGCACCATCCCCCGCCCGGCCCACTGGTCCGGCTTCCGCATCAGGCCCGTCTCCATCGAGTTCTGGCACGACCGCCCTTTCCGCCTGCACGACCGCGTCGAATTCCGCCGCACCGCGGACGGCAAGGGCTGGGAGAAGGTGCGGATGTATCCGTGAGCGGCTAGCGGCGGTAGACGGATTTCCGGCCGCCGATGCGAACGATGAAGATCGTGACGACGGAATCCTCTATCCGCGCGATGACGCGATAGTCGCCGACCCGGTATTTCCAGAATTCCCCGAGTTCGGACCCTTTCAGGGCCTGGCCGACGGCACGGGGATTGTCGAGTTGCGCGATGCGGTCGTGGAGAAAGCGCAGGATGCGCTGCGCGGCGACAGGGCCGATCTTGGCAAGTTCCTTCTCCGCGCCCGGATGGAACTCAATTTTCCAGGCCATGGGCCTTCATCAGTTCGCCAATCGCGATGGCCTTGCTCGATCCGTCCCGCAATTCGCGCAGGCGCTCTTCGGCAAGCTGCAGGTCTTCGAGGTCGTCGAGATGTTCGATGATGGCGTCGCGGACATGGTCGCTCTTGCTGCGCCCGGTTTTCCGGGCGAGCTCGTCGAGGCGTTTCTCGATATCGGCGGGCAGGTGAAGGTCAAGCATCGTTCGGTCTCCACGGCTTATATAGCACGTCGGGAAGCGCCGCCAAAGCCTAGCGCCGCATCAGCCGGAAGGGGATGCCGGAGGCCAGTGCGCCGACATATTTCGGTTTCTGGTAGAGGCCGTTCAGCGAGATGCGGGGAAGCGCCATGGACGCATCGAAGGAGCGCGGCGAGAGCGTGCCGGGCTCCGTCGTCACGGCGGCGCGGAAGCCGAGGTCTTTGGCAAGCCGGTGCTCGCGCGCCGAGACGGCGGGGGCATCGCCATAGGGATAGGCGAAGGTTTCCGGGCGCCGGCCGGTGATCGCGGCGATGCGCTCGGCCGATTCGGCCATTTCGCGGCGCGCCTCGCCGTCGTCCAGCCGCGCCAGCGCGCGGTGGCTCACGGTGTGGGCGCCGATTGCGGCGAGCGGATTGAGGACGAGGCTCTTCAGCTCCGGCTCGCGCATGACGAGCTTCTCGGTGATCATCAGCGGATCGATCCCGTGCGCGCGGGCGGCCGCGTCGAGCCGCTCGATCGCGGCGGCCTCGTCCATCTCGGCCTGGATGAAGCGGGCGAAGCGGGAAAAGGCCGCCTGTTTCTGGAAGGGCGTGGCGAGCGGCAGGGTCACGGGGCCGGAGCCGAAATCGAATTCGAGATGCGGGACGGCGCGCAAAAGTTCGGCCAGCGTCTCCCACCAGATGCCGTGCGTGCGCGCGGCAAAGCCCGGCGCGACGAACACGGTGAAGGGAACCCGGTGCTGCGTGAAAACCGGCTGGGCGTGGACGGCATTGTTGCGATAGCCGTCGTCGAGCGTGAAGGCCGCAAAGCGCTCGCCCGTCCGCGCGATGGCAAGGCGCGCCGGCATGTCGGAAAGCGCCACGAACTGGTAGCCCTCGTCCGCAAGGTGCCGGATCGCAGCGTCGAGGAAGTCCGGCGTGATCTCCAGATGCGCATTGGGATCGAAGGCCTGTGGCGTCTTCGGGCGGACGTGGTGCAGCGTGAAGATCGCGCCCATGCCGCGCGCGCCGGCCATGAGCCCGGCCCGTCCGGCCAGATGGGCGACCTCCAGCCCGCCGGTGATCACGGCGCGCTTCAGCCCCTGTCTCATGACGCTGCGGATCGGCATGTGGCGTTGTTATCCTTCGTCTTTCAGGCGGCCGTTATCGCACCCGGGCGGTATCCGAGGGGTTAACGGCGACTTTCCTGTGGCGATTGGAGGAAATCAGCCCCTCATCCCCCTGCCGGGACCTTCTCCCCGCAAGCGGGGAGAAGGAAAGGATGCTTGCTCCCTGCGCCCAGCGGAACTTTGTGATGGGAAAACGATGCGGCAATCCCCTTCACCCCGCTTGCGGGGAGAAGGTGGCCGGCAGGCCGGATGAGGGGCAATTGGCGGCCTTGCCTTAAGCCTTCGTCCCGCCCACCGTGATCTGGTCCATCCGAAGATGCGGCTGGCCCACCCCGACGGGGACCCATTGGCCGGCCTTGCCGCAATTGCCGATGCCGGTGTCGAGCCTGGTGTCGTTGCCGATCATCGAGACGCGGCGCATGGCGTCCGGGCCGTTGCCGATCAGCATGGCGCCCTTGACGGGGGCCGTTACCTTGCCGTTCTCGATGAGATAGGCTTCCGTGCAGCCGAAGACGAATTTTCCTGAGGTGATGTCCACCTGCCCGCCGCCGAAGGAGACGGCGTAGAGGCCGTTCTTCACCGAGGCGATGATCTCCTCCGGCGTCCTGTCGCCGGAGAGCATGTAGGTGTTGGTCATGCGCGGCATGGGGCGGTGGGCATAGCCCTGCCGCCGGCCGTTGCCGGTCGCGCGCATGCCCATCAGGCGGGCGTTCTGCCTATCCTGCATGTAGCCGACGAGCTTGCCGTCCTCGATCAGCACGTTATAGGCCGAAGGCGTGCCCTCGTCGTCGACGGTGATCGAGCCGCGGCGGTTGTCGATGGTGCCGTCGTCCACGACGGTGACGCCCTTTGCCGCCACCTGCTCGCCCATCAGCCCGGCGAAGGCGGAGGTCTTCTTGCGGTTGAAGTCGCCTTCGAGGCCGTGGCCGACCGCTTCGTGCAGCATCACGCCCGGCCAGCCGTTGGCAAGCACCACGTCCATGGTGCCCGCCGGGGCCTCGACGGCTTCCAGGTTGACGAGCGCCTGGCGCAGCGCCTCGTCGGCGCCCGAGCGCCAGCTTTCCTCCGTGAGGAAGGCGTCGAAGGTGGTGCGCCCGCCGATGCCGTAGCTGCCCGTTTCCTGCCGGTCGCCCTCGCCGACGACGACGGAGATGTTGATGCGGGTCATCGGGCGCACGTCGGTGACGCGGTGGCCGTCGGCGCGCAGGATGTTGACGACCTGCCAGCTCGCGGCGATCGAGGCCGTCACCTGCCGCACCTTCGGGTCCTTGCCGCGCAGATAGGCGTCGATCCCGGTCAAGAGCGCCACCTTCTCCTCGAAGGTCGGAGACCCGATCGGGTTGTCCTCGGTATAGAGCCGGCGGTTGGTGCCCTGCGGGGCGGCCGAATAGTCGCCGGAATAGCCGCGCGTGACGGCGCCGGCCGCATCGGCCGCGCGCTTCAAGGCCGAAAGCGTCATCTCGCCGGAATGGGCGTAGCCGACGGCCTCGCCCGCCACGGCCCGCAGGCCAAAGCCCTGGTCGGTGTTGAAGCTGCCGCCCTTGAGGCGGCCGTTGTCGAAGGAGAGCGATTCGGCCTGCGCGTGTTCGAGGAAGAGCTCGCCGTCGTCGGCGTCCTTCAGCGTTTCCCGCAGCACCGCCTGCACGGTCGCCTCGTCGGCGTCGAAGAGGGAGAGGAGGTCGGTGTTCATGGCGGGCTCCGCAAGCGTCATAATCTGGGGCTCATGTAAGTCCCCCGGCGGCGGGCGGCAAGCCCGCCGTGCTTACGGCAATGCGTCGTAGCCTTCGCCGAAGCCCTTGAGGTCGACGGGAATGCCGATGCCTTCCTCCGGCGACTGGAAGACGATGAAGGTCGCCGTCGCGCCCGAGCGGAAGGTCTTCAGCAGCTCGTCCTCCAGCACGACCTCGGCATAGCAGCCGTCGGCAAAGCAGCGCACGAAATAGGCCCGGCCGATATCCTTGCCGTCGACATTGAGGCCGAGGCCGTTCGGCAGGAGAACGCCGAGCGGGGCGAGCACGCGCAGGATCTTCGCCTTGCGGTCCGCGGTCTTCAGGACGACGACGGAAAGGCCGAGCTCCGGCCTGTCCTCGGCCAGCACGTTCTGCATCAGCGCGCACTGTTCGCCCGAGGCGCCCGCCGGCTGGTCGCAGACGATCGACCAGGCGCCATGGTTCGATTTCACCGTGCCGGGCTGCTGGGCTGCCGCAAGGGGGGCGAGCGCGGCGGTGCCGAAACCCAGAGCGGCAAGGCCAAGGGCCGCCCGGGACAGCCGGGAAAGGGAGGAAAAACCCATGAAAACCTCGGAATCTCGAATCAGTCGCGGTATCTTTGAATAGGCGGCAGCGAAATGAAAAGCCCCAAGGGCTCCTTTCCGATTGATTGACGGCGGAAATTGGACAAGCCGGCGCGCTTTATAAATAGAGGCGCTTTGGAAGCGCCCGCCGGGCGGCGCGAAGGGGAGGGCGCACGGTCAAACCTTTCGTGCTATAGGAAATTATGAAGAAAGTGTGTGGAGCGGCTGCGCGCTTTTGCCTTTGCGCAAAAATGCCGCATGGGGTGTCCCCCATGGCGGTTGCGGCGAGCATGAAACTGTGGTTTTAAGCTCTCAGTATAGCAGGGATTCTGCGCGTCTGTTTGATCCCGATCAAACGCCTTGGGGAGATACGTTGTGAAAAACAAAGCTTTTGCAGGTCTGGCCGCTCTCGGCTGTCTGCTCTTTGCTTCGACCGCTTTCGCGGACCAGCCGATGCCGTGGCAGACGGGGTTTCAGCCCGCTGCGACCTCGATCATGGAAGAGGTCCGCTGGTTCGAGCAGTACACACTCTGGTTCATCGTCCCGATCACTCTCCTCGTTCTGGGCCTGCTCATCGTCGTCATGGTGAAGTTCCGCGAGGGCGCGCATCCGGTTCCCTCCAAGACCAGCCACAACACGGCCATCGAGGTCGTCTGGACGCTCGGCCCGGTCATCATCCTCCTGTTCCTGGCCGTTCCGTCCTTCCAGCTTCTGACCAAGCAGCTTGCACCCACGGAAGAGCCCGAGCTGACGGTCAAGGCGACCGGCTACCAGTGGTACTGGGGTTATGAATACCAGGTCGGCGACAATCCGGTCTCCTTCGACAGCCTGCTGCTGGCCGATGCGGACCGCGCGGCCGCCGGCAAGGAAGACAAGGCCGTCTATCCGCGCCTTCTGACCGTCGACAACGAACTCGTCATCCCGGTCGGCAAGCACGTCCGCGTGCTCGTCACCGGCGCCGACGTGATCCACGCCTTCGCGATGCCCTCCTTCGGCGTGAAGATCGACGCCGTGCCGGGCCGTCTCAACGAGACCTGGTTCAAGGCGGACCGCGAAGGCCTGTTCTACGGCCAGTGTTCCGAGCTGTGCGGCAAGGACCATGCGTTCATGCCCATCGCTGTCCGGGTCGTCTCGCAGGACAAGTTCGATACCTGGCTCGCCGCCGCCGCAACGAATGTCGGCGAAGCGAACAAGGCCCTGATCGCGTCCATCGATGGTGCGGACAAGTCCGTCGCCGTCGCTGCAAACGCCGCGCAGTAATACCTAGGGAGATTGAGACCATGGCCGGAACATCCGTTGCCCACGGCGATCACCATGATCACCATGAACACAAGCCGCTTAGCTTCTTCCAGCGTTGGTTCCTGTCGACCAACCACAAGGACATCGGCACCCTCTACCTGATCTTCGCGATCATCGCCGGCCTCATCGGCGGCTCGCTCTCCGTCGTCATGCGCATGGAGCTGCACGAGCCGGGCATCCAGATCTTCCACGGTCTCGCCCAAATGGTCTACGGCTACCAGGGCGATGCCGCCATCGACGGCGGCAAGCAGATGTTCAACGTCTTCACGACGGCGCACGCCCTCATCATGATCTTCTTCATGGTGATGCCCGCGCTGATCGGCGGCTTCGCCAACTGGATGGTGCCGATCATGATCGGCGCGCCGGACATGGCGTTCCCGCGCATGAACAACATCTCCTTCTGGCTGCTCGTGCCGGCCTTCGCGCTGGTGCTGCTCTCGATGTTCGTCGAGGGCCCCGCAGGCGCCTACGGCTCCGGCGGCGGCTGGACGATCTACCCGCCCTTCTCGACCTCGGGCCAGCCGGGCCCGGCCATGGACCTCGTGATCCTCGGCCTGCACATCGCCGGCGCCTCGTCGATCCTCGGCGCGATCAACTTCATCACCACGATCCTCAACATGCGCGCCCCGGGCATGACGCTGCACAAGATGCCGCTCTTCGCCTGGTCGGTTCTCGTCACCGCGTTCCTGCTGCTGCTCTCGCTGCCGGTTCTGGCAGGCGGCATCACCATGCTGCTGACGGACCGCAACTTCGGCACGGCCTTCTTCGCGCCGGAAAACGGCGGTGACCCGATCCTCTTCCAGCACCTGTTCTGGTTCTTCGCCCACCCGGAAGTCTACATCCTCATCCTTCCCGGCTTCGGCATCATCAGCCACATCGTGTCCACCTTCTCGCGCAAGCCGATCTTCGGCTACCTCGGCATGGCCTATGCCATGGTCGCCATCGGCGTCGTCGGCTTCATCGTGTGGGCGCACCACATGTACACGGTCGGCATGTCGCTCGACTCGCAGCGCTACTTCGTCTTCGCCACGATGGTCATCGCGGTTCCGACGGGCGTGAAGATCTTCTCGTGGATCGCAACGATGTGGGGCGGCTCGATCCGCTTCACGACGCCGATGCTCTGGGCGATCGGCTTCATCCTGCTCTTCACCATCGGCGGCGTCACGGGCGTCCAGCTCGCCAATGCCGGCCTCGACCGCGCCATGCACGACACCTACTACGTCGTGGCCCACTTCCACTACGTCCTGTCGCTCGGCGCCGTCTTCGCCATCTTCGCCGCCTGGTACTACTGGTTCCCGAAGATGACCGGCTACATGTATTCCGAGTTCATCGGCAAGCTGCACTTCTGGATCATGTTCATCGGCGTGAACCTGATCTTCTTCCCGCAGCACTTCCTCGGCCTTGCCGGCATGCCGCGCCGCTACATCGACTATCCGGATGCCTTTGCCGGCTGGAACGCGGTTTCCTCCTACGGCTCCTACATCTCGGCCGTCGCGGTGCTGATCTTCCTCTTCGGTGTCGCCGAAGCCTTCGCCAAGAAGCGCGTCGCCGGCGACAATCCGTGGGGCGAGGGTGCGAATACCCTGGAATGGCAGCTCTCCTCGCCGCCGCCGTTCCACCAGTGGGAACAGCTCCCGAAGATCAAGTAAGGTCTTCGAAAGATCGGGGCCGCCGGCAACGGCGGCTTCCGAACATACGGAATACCGGCGGAGGCCGGGGCAAGGGCGCCAGCATAACCGGCAGCCCGCACCCCATCCTCCGTCATCCTCGGGCTTGACCCGAGGATCCACACCCGCGGCACGCCGGAGGATGTGGCATGGATCCTCGGGTCAAGCCCGAGGATGACGAAGGAGAGGGAAGGGCATGAGGCCCCTCGCTCCCGGACAGAAGAACGGAAAGAACATGGCGGTCATCGAGCATCACGAAACGGTTCCGGGCGGAGAGGTCTACCTTTCCGAAGCGTCCCCGCGTGATTTCTTCGAGCTTCTGAAGCCGCGCGTCATGTCGCTCGTCGTCTTCACGGCCTTTGCCGGCCTCGTCGTCGCGCCGGGCACCATCAATCCGTTCATCGGCGCCATCGCCATCCTCTGTATCGCCGTGGGCGCCGGCGCGTCCGGTGCCCTCAACATGTGGTACGACGCCGATATCGACGCGGTCATGTCGCGCACGGCTAAGCGCCCCATCCCGTCCGGCCGCGTGCGCCCGGAAGAGGCGCTCGCCTTCGGCCTGACGCTCTCGGCCTTCTCGGTCGTCATCCTCGGCCTTGCGGTCAACTGGCTTTCGGCCGCGCTGCTCGCCTTCACCATCTTCTTCTACGCCGTCGTCTACACGATGTGGCTGAAGCGCTCGACGCCGCAGAACATCGTCATCGGCGGCGCGGCCGGCGCCTTCCCGCCGATGATCGGCTGGGCGTGCGTGACCGGCGGCGTCTCCATCGAGAGCGTCGTCCTCTTCCTCATCACCTTCCTGTGGACCCCGGCCCATTTCTGGGCGCTCGCGCTCTTCAAGATGCGCGACTACGACGCCGTCGGCGTGCCGATGCTGCCGAACGTCGCCGGCGAGGCCACCACCAAGGTGCAGATCCTCGTCTATGCCGTGCTGACCGCGGTGATCGCCGTCGTGCCGGCCGTCCTCGGCTTCGCCAGCTTCGGCTACGGTCTCTTTGCCGCAGCCCTCGGCGCGGGCTTCGTGTGGTACTCTGTCGGCGTGTTGCGCATGCCGGAGGGCGACCGCGCGATGGTGCCGGCCAAGAAGCTCTTCGCCTTCTCCATCGTCTACCTGTTCGCGGTCTTCTCCGGGCTCATGCTCGACCACCTGATCGCATCGCTTGGATGGGGGCTGTGATGGAAACCGTGAACCTTACCGAAAACCAGAAGAAGGCGCGCCGCAACCGCAACATCGCGCTCGGCGCCGTGCTCCTCGGCCTCGTCGTCCTCTTCTACATCATCACGCTGGTCAAGCTCGCCGGCGGAATGGCAGGCTGACATGAGCAAGACGCAGAAGACCGGAAAGGGCGGCCTCGGCAACGGCACCATCGTCGCCATCTGTTGCGCCTTCGTCATCGGCATGGTCGGCATGGCCTATGCCGCCGTGCCGCTCTACCGCATGTTCTGCCAGGTGACGGGCTACGGCGGCACGACGCAGCGCGTCGAGCAGGCTTCCGACGTCATCCTGGACAAGACGATCAAGGTGCGCTTCGACGCCAATGTCGGCCCGGGCCTGCCCTGGACCTTCGCGCCCGTGCAGCGCGAGGTGGAGATGCGCATCGGCGAGACGACGCAGATCTTCTACAAGGCGCGCAACAATTCGTCGGTCGCCACCACGGGGCAGGCGGTATTCAACGTCACGCCCGAATCGGCCGGCGCCTACTTCAACAAGATCGAGTGCTTCTGCTTCACCGAAACGACGCTGAAGCCCGGTGAGGAACTGGAAATGCCCGTCGTCTTCTTCGTCGATCCCGAGATCGTCGATGCCGTGGAGACGAAGGATATCCATACGATCACGCTGTCCTATACCTTCTATCCGCATGAGGCGTCGAAGCCGGTGGCTTCGACTGCGGATGGCAAGGCGGACGACGCGAAGAAACTTTGAAAGACATGCGTTTCCGGCTATGCCGGAACGGAACGCGATACATTCGGGGATAAGTCACATGGCCGATGCGCATCAGAAGAAACACGACTACCACATCATCGACCCTAGCCCGTGGCCGCTGCTCGCCTCCATCGGCGCCTTCATCATGGCCTTCGGCGGCGTCGCCTACATGCGCTACCTTTCGGGCGGCTCGTTCCACCTGTTCGGTGCGGACCTTGCCACGCCGTGGGTCTTCTTCATCGGCCTGCTCATCGTCCTCTACACGATGTTCGGCTGGTGGTCGGACACGGTGAAGGAAGCCCATGAGGGCCACCACACCCGCGTCGTCTCGCTGCACCTGCGCTACGGCATGATCATGTTCATCGCTTCGGAAGTGATGTTCTTCGTCGCCTGGTTCTGGGCCTTCTTCGATGCCAGCCTCTTCCCGGGCGAGGCCATCCAGGCCGCGCGCACCCAGTTCACCGGCGGCGTCTGGCCGCCGAAGGGCATCGAGGTGCTCGATCCCTGGCACCTGCCGCTCTACAACACGGTCATCCTGCTCCTGTCGGGCACCTGCGTGACCTGGGCGCACCATGCGCTGCTGCACAACGACCGCAAGGGCCTCGTAAACGGCCTCGCGCTCACCGTGCTGCTCGGCATGCTGTTCTCCTTCGTGCAGGCTTACGAGTACGCCCACGCTCCCTTCGCCTTCAAGGACTCGATCTACGGCGCGACCTTCTTCATGGCGACGGGCTTCCACGGCTTCCACGTCCTGGTCGGCACGATCTTCCTGATCGTCTGCCTCGTGCGCGCCGTGCGCGGCGACTTCACGCCCAAGCAGCACTTCGGCTTCGAGGCCGCCGCCTGGTACTGGCACTTCGTCGACGTCGTCTGGCTCTTCCTCTTCTTCGCCATCTACATCTGGGGCGGTTGGGGTGCGCCGGTCGCCCACGGCTGACCCGGCAGAAACGACCTTCCGAACGGCCGCAGCGATGCGGCCGTTCGTTTTTGGGGCTTTCGGTTGGACGGAAGGGCGATATAGGATGCGGCCGTAACGGCCCCTCATCCCCCTGCCGGGACTTTCTCCCCATGAACGGGGAGAAGGAGGAAAACGGTGAGGCCATCGTTCCTCGCCCCGCTTGCGGGGAGAGGATGCCGGCAGGCAGGTGAGGGGCCCGGCCTGCGCCTCGGATGCAATTGCCTCGGTTTGCTGCCGGGCGGAAATACGGAAACGACCATGGAAGACGACAAGGCACTCTATCCCCCGATCGATCCCTTCAGCGCGGGCCTGCGCGGCTGCTGCCCGCGCTGCGGGCAGGGCAAGCTGTTCGACGGGCTGCTGAAGGTGCGGCCGGCCTGCAGCAATTGCGGGCTCGATTATTCCTTCGCCGATTCGGGCGACGGCCCGGTCGTCTTCGTGCTGTTCATCGTCGGCTTCCTCGTCGTCGGCGCGGCGCTCTGGACGGATATCAACTACAATCCGCCGCTCTGGGTGCACTTCATGCTGTGGATCCCGCTGGTCATCGTCCTCGGCCTGTGGCTCACGCGCCTCGCCAAGGGCCTGCTGATCTCCCTGCAGTACCGCAACAATGCAAGGCCCGGCGAGATCGACCGTGGCTGAGGTGCCGGCAGGGCATGCCCCGGGCAAGGCGAAGGGCAGGGGCCGGACGGTCCTTGCCACGATCGCCTTCTTCGTCGCGCTCGCCATCCTCCTTGCGCTCGGCACCTGGCAGGTCGAGCGCCTGCAGTGGAAGGAGGCGCTGCTAGCCGACATGGCCGGGCGCCGCACCGCCGCGCCCGTGCCGCTCGCCGATATCGAGGCGATGGCGGCAAAGGGCGAGGATATCGAATACCGCCCCGTCACCGCCACCGGCGTCTTCGCCAACAACAGGGAGCGCCACTTCTTCGCCACCTGGCACGGCCAGACGGGCTATTACATCTATACGCCGCTCCGCCTTGCCGACGGCCGCTTCCTCTTCGTCAACCGCGGCTTCGTGCCCTACGAGGCGAAGGAGCGGGAAATGCGCAAGCAGGGCCAGCTCACGGGAACGCAGACCGTGACGGGCCTTGCCCGGTCCCGCCTTGCCGGAAAGCCCTCCTACCTCGTGCCGGACAACGACATCGCCAAGAACATCTTCTACTGGAAGGACCTCGACGCGATGGCCGCCAGCACCGGCATCGCCGCCGATGCGCTGGTGCCCTTCTTCGTCGATGCGGGCGATGCGCCCAATCCCAAGGGCCTGCCGATCGGCGCCGTCACGCAGTTCGACCTGCCGAACAACCACCTGCAATATGCCATGACCTGGTACGGCCTTGCCGCAGCGCTTGCCGGCGTCGGCCTCTACGCGCTGTTCCGCCGCAAGGGCGATTGAAAGTACGGGACGGGGCGGTTTTTCCTTGGCGGGCCGGCCTCGGGCGGCCTATATGGGCGCAAGGCGTCTGAGACCACCGGATAAGCGATGAGCATGAGTGAAACCCGACCGGACTTGACCATCAGGCTGTGCGGCCCGCGCGGCTTCTGCGCCGGCGTCGACCGCGCGATCCAGATCGTCGTGCTGGCGCTGAAGGCCTATGGCGCGCCGGTCTATGTCCGCCACGAGATCGTCCACAACCGCTATGTCGTGGAAGGGCTGGAGGCCAAGGGCGCGATCTTCGTCGAGGAGCTCGACGAGATCCCGGAAGAGCACCGCCGGCAGCCCGTCGTCTTCTCCGCCCATGGCGTGCCGAAATCCGTGCCGGCGGACGCCATGGCGCGCAACCTCTTCTATCTCGACGCCACCTGCCCGCTGGTCTCCAAGGTGCACAAGCAGGCGATGCGCCACCAGCGCCTCGGCCGCCATGTCGTGCTGATCGGCCATGCCGGCCATCCGGAGGTCATCGGCACGATGGGCCAGTTGCCGGAAGGCTCCGTCTCGCTGATCGAGACCGTCGAGGACGCCGACAGATACGTGCCGGCCGATCCCGACAATCTCGGCTACGTCACCCAGACGACGCTCTCGGTGGACGACACGGCCGGCGTCATCAAGCGCCTGCACGAGCGTTTCCCGAACCTCACGGCCCCCGCCGCCGATTCCATCTGCTATGCGACGACCAACCGGCAGGAGGCCGTCAAGCAGGCCGCACCCGGCTGCGACCTCTTCCTCATCGTCGGCGCGCCGAACTCCTCCAACTCCAAGCGCCTCGTCGAGGTGGCATTGCGCGCGGGGGCGAAACGGTCGGTCCTCGTGCAACGCGCCTCCGAGATCGACTGGCAGACCATCGGCGACATCCGCACCATCGGCCTTTCGGCCGGCGCCTCCGCGCCCGAGGTCATCGTCAACGAGATCATCGAGGCCTTCCGAACGCGGTACGATGCCGCCGTGGAACTTGCCGATACGGTCGAGGAGAACGAACACTTCCTCGTCAACCGCGAACTGCGCGCCATCGAACTCACCCCCGCCGACATGGCCTTTGTGAACGGGGAGTGACGGAAGCATGACTTTCGCGGCGCACCCCCCTCTGGCCTGCCGGCCATCTCCCCCTCAAGGGGGGAGATCGGCAGGGCGTGAGGGCATTGCCCATTCTGCAACAGCTCAAGTGGGCGAGACGCTTTCCCATACGATCTCCCCCCTTGAGGGGGAGATGCCCGGCAGGGCAGAGGGGGGTATCCCCCGGTCATCCCCATCCCCCCAAGCCTGAGACCCGCCCGTGGCCGTCTATACCGATATCACCGAAGACGATCTCTCCCGTTTCCTCGCCGCCTACGATGCCGGCACGCTGCTCTCCTACAAGGGCATCGCCGAGGGCGTGGAGAATTCCAATTTCCTGCTGCACACCACGAAGGGCGCGCTCATCCTGACGCTCTACGAAAAGCGCGTCGACCCGAACGACCTGCCCTTCTTCCTCGGCCTGATGCACCATCTGGCCGAGCGCGGCCTGTCCTGCCCGCTGCCGCTGCCGCGCAGCGACGGCGCGCTACTGGGCGAGCTCTCCGGCCGCCCCGCCGCCGTCATCTCGTTCCTCGAAGGCATGTGGCTGAGGAAGCCCGCGGCGAAGCATTGCCGCGAGGTCGGCCGCGCGCTGGCCGAGATGCATCTTGCCGGCGAGGGCTTCGCCATCACGCGGCCCAATGCGCTCTCCGTCGGCGGCTGGCGGCCGCTGTGGGAGAAATCGGCCGCCCGTGCCGACGAGGTGGAACAGGGGCTGGAGAACGAGATCGCCGGCGAGCTTGCCGCGCTGGAGGCCGGCTGGCTGAAGGCGCTTCCGACCGGCGTCATCCATGCCGATCTTTTCCCGGACAACGTCTTCTTCATCGGCGACGAGCTCTCCGGCCTCATCGATTTCTACTTCGCCTGCAACGACCTCCTCGCCTACGACGTCGCCATCTGCCTCAATGCCTGGTGCTTCGAGAAGGATGGTTCCTTCAACCTCACCAAGGGCATGGCTCTGCTTGCCGGCTACGAGAGCGTGCGCCCGCTCTCGGACGCGGAGGCCGCCGCCCTGCCGCTCCTCTCGCGCGGCGCGGCGCTGCGCTTCTTCCTGACGCGCCTCTACGACTGGCTGACGACGCCGCCCGGCGCGCTGGTCGTCAAGAAGGACCCGCTCGAATACCTGCGCAAATCGCGCTTCCACCGGCAGGTGCAGGGCCCGGCCGAGTACGGGCTTTCGCGATGAAGCATGTCGATATCTTCACGGACGGGGCCTGCTCGGGCAATCCCGGCCCCGGCGGCTGGGGCGCGGTTCTGCGCTACGGCGAGGTCGAGAAGGAAATGTGCGGCGGCGAGGCGGAGACCACCAACAACCGCATGGAGCTGACGGCCGCCGCCTCGGCGCTTGCCGCCCTCAAGAGCCCTTGCGAGGTCGATCTCTACACGGATTCGAAATACGTCATGGACGGCATTTCGAAGTGGATCTTCGGCTGGAAGAAGAACGGCTGGAAGACCGCCGACAAGAAGCCCGTGAAGAACGGCGACCTCTGGCAACTGCTCGACGAGGCGCGCCTGCGCCACAAGGTCGAATGGCACTGGGTCAAGGGCCACGCCGGCCACCCGGAGAACGAACGGGCAGACGAGCTGGCTCGGAAAGGCATGGCGCCGTTCAAGAAGGGATAGAGCGATCGCCCCTCATCCCCCTGCCGGGACCTTCTCCCCGCAAGCGGGGAGAAGGAGGAAAGCGGTGAGCCCATCGTTCCTCGCCCCGCTTGCGGGGAGAGCGACTGTCTTTGTGGTCAAGCGTTTTTCCATGGTTTACCGTCGCGAATGATTGCGTTGAGGATGGTGAGGAGTTTTCGCATTGTCGCGACAATGGCGACGATCTTCGGCTTGCCGGCAGCCACGAGCCTGTCGCGGAAAGCCTTGAGGACCGGGTTGTGACGGGACGCCACGAGGGCGGCCATAAAGAGCACGGCGCGCATCTTGCCGCGACCGCCGCCGATGAAGCTCCTGCCTCGCCATTTGCCCGATTGCCGCGTGAACGGCGCGATCCCCGCCAGTGAGGCGATCTGGCGCCGATCGAGCGTGCCGAGCTCGGGCATCTCGGCAATCAGCGTGCGGGCGGTGGTCGGCCCGACACCCGGCACAGACGTCAGAAGCGCCTCGCGCACCCGCCACAAGGGCGACTTGCGAATACGGCCGTCGAGCTCGTCGTCCAGGCTTGCAAGTTCGTGCCGGAGCGCGGCAAGCAGGCGCTTGATGCTCTTCTGTGTCTCCTTCGTCTGCGCCATCCGCGCCCGGTTCTCTTCCGCCGTGATCATCTGCACGATCTGGCGGCGGCGCGACACGATGGCCGAGAAGGCTTCACTCTCCTCATCGCGCAACGGCCGGATATCCGGTTTCGTCGCCGCCACGAAGGCTGCGATCACCGCCGCGTCGATCGGGTCGGTCTTGGCACGTTTGCCCAGCGCATTGGCATAGGAACGAACCTGCGCCGGATTGACCACGACAACGGCAAGGCCGGCCGATGACAGGCCCGCAGCCGCAAGCATCTCGTAACCGCCGGTCGCTTCCAGCGCCACGACATCGGCCTTTGCCTCTCGCAGCCGGGTGATCAGTCCATCCACGCCGGCATGGTCGTTGCCGACAAGGAAACTGTCACCGGCCGGAAGAACATGCACATCCAGCCGGTCCTTCGAAACATCAATGCCAACGATCACGTCCATCCTGTCCCATCCTTGCCTAAGCGGGCTTCGCATGCGCGAGCGGCCCTGGCGACTGTTCGGGTTCGATGGAACGGCGGATGAAGACCCAGGCTCTCCCACGGGCTTGGTGTCCCAAAGGTGCTGCGGTCTCTCATCCGCCACCGCAATCGGCAGTACAACGCCAATCCCGGGCAAAGGGAAGTTACAAAGGTGGCCGGCAGGCAGGTGAGGGGCGAGCCTCACCGGAATCGTCAGCTCAAAGCTGCTCGATCATCGCCGCCGCGCCGGAGACGGTGGCCTGGCCGGGGCTTTCCTCGATGTTGAGCGATTTCACCACGCCGTCCTCGACGAGCATGGAATAGCGCTTGGAGCGGACGCCGAGTGTGCCGGCGGAAAGGTCGATATCCATCCCGAGCGCCCTGGTGAAGGCGGCGTCCCAGTCGGCGATGAAGCGCAGCTTGCCGGCCCCGCCGGTGGACGTGGCCCAGGCGCCCATGACGTGATGGTCGTTGACCGCCACGACGACGATGTCGTCCACGCCCTTGGCGAGGATCGCGTCGCGGTTCTCCAGATAGCCCGGCAGGTGGTTCAGCGAGCAGGTGGGGGTGAAGGCGCCCGGCACGGCGAAGAGCACGACGCGCTTGCCGGAAAAGAGGTCGCTGGTCGAGATGTCGGCCGGGCCGTCCGGCGTGCGCTCCTTCAGCTTGAGATCGGGCAGCTTGTCTCCAACGGCAATGGTCACGGTGTCTCTCCTCGTCTGTCCTGGGGGATGGTTCGGCCGCACTATAGCAAAGGCGGCGGGGCTGCGAAGCGCTTTCGCGCCGAAAACGGAAGGGGCCTCAATCGAGCGGAAGCGGGGCTTCCATCGTCCGCGTTCCCGCCCGCACCGTCAGGCGGATCGCCGCCTTTGCCGCATCGAACGCCTTCGGCATGTGCAGCACCGGCACGTCGGCGACGAAGGCGTCGCCCTCCCGCCGCGCGGGCGCCGAAGCGCCGAATTCGAGCGCGGAATCGCCCGAGACGAAGACCTCCGGCACGGGGCCGTCCGCCGGCGCCTCGAAGCGCACGGCGATGCTCTTGCCGTCCGCCGCAAAATGCCCCGAAAGCGGCCGGAAGCCCTCCGTCGCGGCCTGCGGCAGCTTCGCCTCGGCATCCGCAAGGGCGGCCTGTTCCAGCGGGCTGGCGAAGGCTTCGCCGCTCGCGTCCGCCGTCAGCTCGGCCTGCACGGGAATGCAGATGTCCTTGCACATGCCGAGGAAGATCGCCGCGGTGACCGGCCCGCCTTTCGCCTTTTCCAGCGTCAGGGGGAACTGCACGGGCGCATTATAGCCGATATAGTGGCCGTCATCGCCGCCGAGTCGCTGCGGCGCGGGAAAGCCGATGGTATCGAGCGTGGCGCCCGAGACGGCGATGGACGGCGGAATGCCGCTGCCGCCCGGATCGCGCCAATAGGTCTTCCAGCCTTCGTTGAGGCGGATATCGAGAAGGGCGCTCGCCTTTCCGCCGGCATCGGCGGGAAGCGCGATGAGCCGCACGCTGCCGCCGGGCGTCTCGACCCAGCCGGAGGTCGCGGCCGGTGCGGCGGAGGGAAGGAGGAGCAGGGCGAGCGCTGCGGCTTTGACATGTTTCATGCTGCGACATCTACCGCCGCCCGCCGGGCCTTTCCAGCGGCAAAACCGGGCCGGCCGATCATAAATGCTTGATCTTCGGCGCGCGGACCTTAGCTTTTCTGCAAGGCTTGGGCGTCGTCCGGGCAAAAAGAGCGCTTTTCATTTGGCGATGAATTGATAGGCTGAGGCATCATGGCTATGTCGGTTCTGAAAAACAGACGAGAGCGAGGCTTCCTTGACGGTCAGTTCCTGATCGCCATGCCGGGCATGCTGGACGCCAATTTCGCCCGCACGGTCGTCTATATCTGCGCCCATTCGGATGACGGGGCCATGGGCTTCGTCATCAACCGGCCGCAGCAGTTGAGCTTCTCCGACGTGCTCCTGCATCTCGACCTTGCCGGCGAGGACGAGCTGATCCGCATGCCGGGCGCCTCGCGCGACTTTCCCATCCGCTGCGGCGGGCCGGTGGAAAGCGGCCGCGGCTTCGTGCTGCATTCGGACGACTACATGTCGGAATCCTCCATCCCCGTCAGCGACGACATCTGCCTGACGGCGACGCTCGACATCGTGCGCGCCATCTCGCGCGGGCGCGGGCCCGAGCGCGGCCTGATGATGCTCGGCTATGCCGGCTGGGGCGCCGGCCAGATCGAGAACGAGATCGGCGCCAACGGCTGGCTGAGCTGCCCGGCGCAGGAAGAGCTGATCTTCGACACCAATCTCGACAGCAAGTACGAGCGTGCGCTCGCTTTGATGGGTGTCACGCCCGCCATGCTCTCGGCCGAGGCCGGCCACGCCTGAGTGCGATTTTCACGGGTTCCCCGGAACTTGTCGCGCGGTTCGCCGTTAACGGGCCGCGTCGATGTGGACGCTTCGAACAAGGGAGCATGACGGTGAGCAGCACGACCGACAAGATCAAGGGCACGGCGAACGAAGTGACGGGCAAGGCCAAGCAGGCCGCCGGCAAGGCGGCAGGCAGCCCGAAGCTGCGCGCGGAAGGCGCCGCACAGGAAGCCAAGGGCAAGACGCAGAAGGCCGTCGGCAAGGCCAAGGACGCGGTCAAGGGCGCCGTCGACCGGCTCTGAGCCCAAGCCGCCGAACGAACGAGGATGCCCGCATCGCCGCCCGATGCGGGCGTCTCGCCTGAAGCCGGGGACGTCATGAAGCTCTTCACCTGCAGCACCTGCGGCCAGACCATCCATTTCGACAACCGCGTCTGCGTGCGCTGCGGGGCGACGCTCGGCTTCTGCGTGGACGACATGGCGCTCCACGCGCTGGTGCCGGAAGGCGAAGGCCTTTGGGCGCTCGCGCCGGGAGAGGGCGCCTATCGATTCTGCGCGAACGCCGTGCAGGACGTCTGCAACTGGCTGGTGCCGGCGCAAGGCCCTCACGCCTATTGCGAGGCCTGCCGGCACAACCGCATCGTGCCGACCATCGACCCGCAGGGGCTGGAGCGCTGGCGGCGCATCGGCGCGGCGCAGCGTCACCTCTTCTATTCCATCCTGCGCTGGAAGCTGCCGCATCCGACGCGCGAGGAGGATCCGGCGGGCGGCCTCGTCTTCGATTTCCTGGCCGATACGGTGGGCGCGGACGGCACGGTCGTCGCCGCGGCCATGACGGGCCACGAGGCCGGCGTCGTCAGCCTGCGCGCGGCCGAGGCGGACGATGCGGTGCGCGAGAGCGTGCGCGTTTCCATGGGCGAGCCCTACCGCTCGCTGCTCGGCCATTTCCGCCACGAGATCGGCCATTTCTACTGGGGGCAGCTCGTCCGCGACGAGGCGAGCCTTACGGAAGCCCGCCGCCTCTTCGGCGACGAGCGCGAGGACTACGCGGCGGCCCTCAGGCGCAACTACGAGCAGGGCCCGCCGCCCGATTGGCAGGACCGCTTCATCAGCGCCTATGCAAGCGCCCATCCCGCGGAGGATTTTGCCGAATGCTGGGCGCATTTCTTCCATATCGCCGATACGCTGGAGACCGCCCGCGCCTTCGGCCTCAACACCGATCCGAAGGGCCACGAGGAACTGGAGGCCGAAGTCACCTTCGATCCCTACCGCGCGCCTGATGCCGGCCGCCTCGTCGAGGCCTGGGTCCCGCTCTCCGTCGCCATGAACGCCATCCAGCGCTCCATGGGCCAGCCCGACAGCTACCCCTTCGTCCTCTCCCCGCCCGTGGTGGAGAAGCTCGATTTCATCAACGGGTTGGTGCGGTGCGCTTGAAAATATAACCCAATGGGTTATATTCGGGCATGCAGACGGTCGTTGAGCTTCCCACGTTCATCCGGCAGGCCGAGGCGATCTTCTCGCCGGAGGAACGCACGCCGCTCATCGATTATCTGGCGGCCCACCCCATGCTTGGGGACGAAATCCCCGGCGCCGGCGGCGTGCGCAAGCTGCGCTTCGCCGCCAGCGGCAGGGGAAAGCGCGGTGGCGCGCGGGTGATCTACTATTGGTACAGCGAGGACGCGCCGATCTACGCGCTGCTCGTCTATGCCAAGAACGTTCGGACCGATCTTTCCCCTGCGGAAAAGAAGACCGTTGCGGCCATCGCGAAGGCGATCAAGCAGCATCAAAGGAGCAAGTGACATGGCGAAGAAAACCGCATTCGGGAGCGACCTTGCCGCCGCCATGTCCGAGGCGCTCGCCCATGCCTCCGGCGCACCCGTCGAAGGCACGCGGGTTCACGCCGTCGATACGGACAGCGTCGATCCGAGGGCCGTCCGGCGCCATCTCAAGCTTACCCAGGCGCAGATGGCGCAGTTTCTCGGCACGAGCGTTTCGGGCTACCGCAAATGGGAGCAGGGGCAGCGGCAGCCGAGCGGCGCGGCTCGCACGCTCCTGCGCGTCATGGAGAAGGAGCCGGAAGCGGTCCTTCGCGTCCTTACGGCCGCTTGACGCCTACGCCCGCTTCATCAGCGGAAACCGTTCTTTCAGCAGGCGCAGCACGGAATCGAAGCCGATGGGGGGGCCGAAGAGGTAGCTCTGGCCGAATTCGCAGCCCATGGCGCCGAGCTCGATGGCGTCTTCCTCCGACTCGATGCCTTCCGCCACGACCTGCATGTCGAGTTCGCGCGCCATGGAGATGACGGAGCGCAGGAGCACGGTGCGCTTGTCCGAGCCGTCGCGCACCAGCGCCTTGTCGATCTTGATCGTGTCGAAGGGGAAGCGCGTGAGGTAGGAGAGGGAGGAATGGCCGGTGCCGAAATCGTCGAGCGCGAGGCCAAGGCCCACGTCCTTCAGCTTGGCGAGGATGAGGCGGGCCTGTTCCGGGTTCTCCATCACGACGGATTCGGTGAGCTCGAGCTTCATCTTCTGCGGCTCGCAGCGCGTCTTGGTGAGTGCGGCGCGCACGTCGTTGTAGAGCTCGTTGTTGAGGAGCTGCGCGCTCGACAGGTTGACCGAGACGAAGATCGGCAGGTCGCCGGTCTGGAGCTGCCAGTCCATCAGGTCGCTCGCCGCCTTGTCGAAGGCGAAGAGGCCGAGCTGGTTGATGAGGTCCGAGGCTTCCGCGATGGGGATGAACTCGGTGGGCGAGATGTTGCCGCGCTTGGGATGGTCCCAGCGCATCAGCGCCTCGAAGCCGGCGATCTCCGCATCCGAGAGGCGGACGATCGGCTGGTAGACGAGGGAGAGCTCCTTGCGCTCGATGGCGCGGCGAAGGTCCGTCTCAATCTGGAGGCGGTCGGCGCCGAAGGTGCGGAAGGCCGGGCGGAAGGGCTCGACGCGGTTGCCGCCCGCCTTCTTGGCGCGGTACATGGCCAGTTCCGCGTCGTTGAGCAGGCCGGCCGCGTCCTCCTGCTGGTCGACCCAGGAGACGAGGCCGATGGAGGCCGTCAGGATGATCTCGCGCCCGCCGAAATTGATCGGAACCATGATCGCCTTGCTGACGGCGTCGGCGAAATCGGCGACCTTGGCGGGGTCGCGCTCGGACATCAGGATCAGGCCGAACTGGTCGCCGGAAAGCCGCGCCAAGGTATCCTGCGGCTTCAGGAGACGGCGCAGGCGCCGCGTCAGCGCGATGAGGATGTTGTCGCCCGCGGCAATGCCGAGCGCGTCGTTGACCTGCTTGTAGCGGTCGATGTCGATGGTCAGCACCGTCGGGCGCACCGTGTCGGAGCTTGCCGTCAGCGAGAGGATCGATTGCAGCCGGTCGAGGAAGACCTGGCGGTTCGGCAGGCCCGTGAGGTTGTCGTGCAGGGCGTCCTGCAGGAGGCGGTCGACGGAATTGCGCTGCTCGGTGATGTCGATGATCGTGCCGACGCAGCGGATGATCTCTCCGTTGGCGCCCAGCACCGGCCGGGCGCGGATGGAGAGCCAGTGGTAGTGGCCGTCCTCGGCGCGCACGCGGAACTGATGGTTCAGCCGGCCCTTGCGATGCTCCAGCAGCACGTCGAGCGTGGCGCGGAAGCGGTCGCGGTCGTCCGGGTGAAGGCGCGGCAGCCAGTTGCGGGCCGGGCCGTGCATGACGCCGGGGGCGAGGCCGAGCTGGATGGAGATGTCGGGAATGGTGACGACGCGGTCGCGCGCCACGTCCCAGTCCCAGACGGTATCGCCCGAGCCCGTCAGCGCCAGCGACTGGCGCTCGAGGTCGGAGAAGAGGCCCTGGCTATAGGCGCCGCCGGCAAAGGCGTGCTGCATCACCGTGAAGCCGATGAGGAGAACGATCAGCACGAGGCCGCCGCCGAGCGCGGGCTGGATGATGTCGTTGTTGAGCTGGCCCGTCACCGTCAGCCAGGCGCCGAACAGCCAGACGAGGATCAGCGACCAGGCCGGAACCAGCAGGATGGCGCGGTCGTAGCGGTTGAAGCCGAGATAGGCGATGAGCACGATGCCGACGGTGCCGGTGAGCGCGAAGGACAGGCGGGCGATGCCGGCGGCGATCGGCGGATCGTAGATCGCGACGCCGAAGAGAAGGCCGAGCCCGAGGATCCACGCGAGCGTCGCATAGGAAAGATGCGCGTGCCAGCGGTTGAGGTTGAGATAAGTGTAGAGGAAGACGACGAGGCCGGCGGCAAGGAACACCTCCGTTCCCGCGCGCCATATCCGCTCGTCGCCCGCCGTGATCGAGATGAGCTTCGACAGGAACCCGAAATCGACGCAGATATAGCCGAGCACCGCCCAGGCGAGCGCGGCCGTCGCCGGCAGCATGGAGGTGCCCTTCACCACGAAGAGGATGGTGAGGAAGACGGCGAGCAGGCCCGCAATCCCGAGCACGATGCCGCGGTAGAGCGTGAAGGCGTTGACCGTGTCCTTGTAGGCGTCCGGCTGCCAGAGATAGATCTGCGGCAGGTCGGGCGTGGCGAGCTCCGCGACGAAGGTGACGACGGAGCCGGGATCGAGCGTGATGCGGAAGACGTCGGCCTCCTCGCTCGGCTGGCGGTCGAGCGCGAAGCCCTGGCTCGGCGTGATCGAGATGATGCGCTTGGCGCCGAGATCCGGCCAGAAGAGCTTGGACTGCACGAGGCGGAAATGCGGGGCGACGATCAGCCGGTCGATCTGCTCGTCCGAGACGTTGGCGAGCGCGAAGACGGCCCAGTCGCCCTGATGCTCGTCCGAGGTGGCGCGCACCTCGATGCGGCGCACGATGCCGTCGGTGCCGGGCGCGGTGGAGACCTGGAAGGCCTCGCCCCGGCCGGTATAGATCTCGGTCGTGGCGGTAAGGTCCAGCGCCGTGTCGTCACGGGAGATCTTGACGGGCTCGACGGCGAAGGCCCGGCCGCAGGACAGGCCGACGAAAAGCATCGCCGCCAGGAGAAGGAAAGCGAGCAACCGGCTGGCACGCTGCATGTGCGGCACGAAAGAAGACGTCATTGAAAGCGCATTGTCCTTAGTCTGCCCAGTCCTGCCGCGTTCCCGTGTTCGCTCAGGGTCGCCTGTCGGCAGCCAGAAGCGAGAACATCACGTGGTCGCGCCACTCCCCGTTTATCTTCAGATACTCCCGAAGGTAGCCTTCCCGTTGAAAGCCGGCCTTTTCAAGGAGACGAATGCTTCTTGTATTGTCTGGAATACAGGCTGCCTCGATACGGTGCAACTGAAGGCTGGAAAAGATATAGGGAATGGCGAGTTTCAGTGCGGCCAGCATGTGCCCCTGGCCGGCGTGCCGCTCGCCCATCCAGTAGCCGATCATGCAGCATTGCGCGGCCCCGCGCCGGATATAGCCGATGGTCAGCCCGCCCAGCAGCGTCTTTTCCTCGCGGGAGAAGAGGAAAAGCGGCACGGCCTGGCCGGATGAAAATTCCTGTTCATTTCGGATGACCCGGGCGCGGAAGGCGCCTTCCGTCAGCTCGTCCGCGCGCCAGACGGGCTCCCATGGCTCGAGGAAGCGGCGGCTTTCCGAGCGCAGCGCATACCATTGGCGATAGTCCTGGAAGCGGGGCAGGCGGAGGAAATGCCTCTCGCCGGCAAGCTCGACGGCGTCGGACTGCCGGGACAGAAACCGAAATACCGACCGTGCCATTCAGTCCTCCGCCATGCCGTTGCGGGGACACTATGCCGAGAGGCTCGCCGGCGTCAAATGGAGCGGAGAACGCCGCCCGCGGCCTATGCAATATTCGCATGCCTCTGCTGCGAACATATGCATTTTTTCCGGGCAGGAAAGCGCCTATCTATTGGGCAACACAAAGGAGTTGATCATGAACGTTTTCGCAAAGCTCAAGAAGAATGTAGCCGACCGCCGCGCCATGCGCGAACTCAGCGCCCTCGATGACCGCGCCCTCCAGGACCTCGGCATCTCCCGCTCGAACATCCAGTCCGCCGTCAAGGGCCTGGTCGTCTTCGGCTGAAGCCGGCCTCGCGCGGGGCGCCAGAACCCGCCGCGACAACGACGAACCCATCTGCCAAACGCCCGGTTCCCGGGCGTTTTTTGTTATGGGCATCCGGCTGGAAAGAGGGCGAAGCCCTCAGCTTGCGGCGCGATCGATGGTGCCGCGCGTCAGCGAGCGCGTGATGTCGCCGGCCGAGACGAGCTGTTCCAGCGGGCCGATGGCCGAGAGCGTCGGGACCGTGTCGAAGAACAGCCGGCCGGCAAGGTCCGTCAGGCGCTCGATGGTGATGCCGGCAAGGCGCTCCATCAGTTCCTCGTTGGGGATCGGGCGGCCGTAGAGCATCATCTGGCGGGCGATCTGGCCGGCGCGGGCGGCCGGGCTTTCCTGGCCCATCAGGAGCTGCGCGCGGATCTGCGCGCGGGCGCGCTCGATTTCCTGCTGCTCGATCGTCTCGGAGGATTTCTTCAACTCGTCGAAGATGACCGGCATCAGCTCCGGCAGGTTCTCCCCGCCCGTCGCCGCATGGATGCCGAAGATGCCGGTATCCGAAAAGCCCCAGTGGAAGGCGTAGATCGAGTAACAGAGGCCGCGGTGCTCGCGCACTTCCTGGAAGAGGCGGGAGGACATGCCGCCGCCGAGGATGTTGGCGAGGATCTGCGAACAGTAGAAGTCGCGCGCGTGGTAGGCCTTGCCCTCGAAGCCGAGAAGCACCTGCGCGTCCATGAGGTCGCGCGTCTCGCGCACGTCCCCGCCGGTATAGCGGGCCGGCTCGAAGACGGGGGAGAGCTTGGGCGCCGTCGGCAGCGAGGAGAAGCGCGTCTCGACCTGGCGCACGAATTCCTCATGATTGACCGCGCCGGCGGCCACCACGAACATGCGGTCCGTGGTGTAGTTGCGGTCGAGATAATGGCGGATTTCGCCCGGCGTGAAGGACAGCAGGGTCTCCGGCGTGCCGAGGATGGCGCGGCCGATGATCTGGTCGCGGTAGGCGACCTCGGAGAAGCGGTCGAAGACCACGTCGTCGGGCGTGTCGTTCGCCGCGCCGATCTCCTGCAGGATGACCTGCTTCTCGCGGCGCAGCTCGTCCTCGTCGAAGGCGGATTCCGTCAGGATGTCGGCGAGGATGTCGACCGCGAGCGGCACATGGTCCTTGAGGACGCGGGCGTAGTAGGAGGTGGTTTCCGTGGAGGTGGCGGCGTTGACCTCGCCGCCGACATTCTCGATCTCCTCGGCGATCTGCCGGGCCGAGCGGCGCTCGGTGCCCTTGAAGGCCATGTGTTCGAGAAGATGGGCGATGCCGTGCTCGTCCGTGGTTTCGTTGCGCGAGCCGGACTTGATCCAGACGCCGAGAGCCACGCTCTCGAGATGGGGCATGTTTTCCGTTACCACGGTCAACCCGGATGCAAGCCGGGTGCACTCAACTTTCATCATGCGCACTTTCTGCGTTCCAGCCTTTCCGCTCCCGGGGGATCGGAAAGGTCCTCCCTGTGATCCCGCAATCCCGGGCGCAAGCCTGCCCCTGGAATTGCCTAGCCCCGGATTCGCGAATGGTCGCCGATATAGGCTTCCACGACGTCGAGTTCTGCGCTCAGGACGTCGAACCGCTCCTGCCTTTGCATGAGGTCAGCAAGCCACGTCGGAAGCGCCGGGTCAATACCGCAGGCCGATTTTACTGCCGCGGGGAACTTGGCCGGATGGGCCGTCGCCAGCGTCACCATCGGCGCGTTTGCCTTCTCGTGCCTGGCCGCGACGAAGACGCCGATGGCCGAATGCGGGTCGAGCAGGTAGCCGGTCTCGGCGAGCGTCTTGCGGATCGTCTCGGCGACCTGCTTTTGCGAGGCGCGGCCGGCGCGGAACTCCTTGCGGATCGCCTTCAGCGCGCCCGGCTCGATGTCGAAGGCGCCCGCCTGCTTGAGGCTCGCCATGGCGCGGCGCACTGCGCCGGCATCGCGGCCGTGGGCCTCGAACAGGAGGCGCTCGAAGTTGGACGAGATCTGGATGTCCATGGAGGGCGAGGTGGTGGCCTTCGCCTCCTTCATCTCGTAGCGCCCGGTCTTCAGCGTGCGCACGAGAATGTCGTTCTCGTTGGTGGCGATGACGAGCTTGTCGATCGGCAGGCCCATGCGCTTTGCCGCATAGCCTGCGAAGATGTCGCCGAAATTGCCGGTCGGCACGGTGAAGGAGATTTTCCGGTCCGGCGCGCCGAGCGTGACGGCGGTGGTGAAGTAATAGACGATCTGGGCCATGATGCGCGCCCAGTTGATCGAGTTGACGCCGGAAAGCTTCATCCCGTCGCGGAACTTCGTATCGTTGAACATCGCTTTGACGAGGTTCTGGCAATCGTCGAAATTGCCCTTGATGGCGAGCGCGTGGACGTTCTTCGCCGTCGAGGTCGTCATCTGGCGCTGCTGAACCGGCGAGACCTTGCCTTCGGGGAAGAGGATGAAGATGTCGGTGCGCTCGCGCCCTGCAAAGGCGTCGATGGCCGCCCCGCCGGTGTCGCCCGAGGTGGCGCCGACGATGGTGGCGCGCTCGTTGCGGGCGGCCAGCGCATGGTCCATCAGCCGGGCGAGAAGCTGCATCGCCACGTCCTTGAAGGCGAGCGTCGTGCCGTGGAAGAGCTCCATGACAAAGGCGTTCGGCCCGGTCTGCACCAGCGGCGCGACGGCCGGGTGGCGGAAGGTGGCATAGGCCTCGTCGATCATCGCGCGGAACGTGTCGGCCGGGATGTCGCCCTCCACGAACGGGGTGAGCACCGTGAAGGCGATCTCCTCATAGGACTTGCCGCGCAGCGCCCGGATCTCCCGCTTCGAGAAGGTCGGCCATTGCCGCGGCACGTAGAGGCCGCCGTCGCGGGCAAGGCCTGCCAGGAGCGCGTCGGAAAAACCGAGGGAAGGGGCCTCGCCCCGGGTCGAAACATAATCCACGTTCACACGTCCTTGGAATGGTCGGGCTTGCGAAGGCATGGCCTGCCGGCTCCCGAAACGGCCTCTCCGAAATTCTGCGGGCGGTTTCATTCGACAATCGATTTTTCGCCGCGTCGCTGCTATAGACCATCGCCTGGGGTCGTGAAAAGGCCCGTGAAACGAGTTCCGAAAGGCTTGCGCGCCGGAGGCGGAGCCTGATCGCAGGGGTAGACGTAACGTGTATGGAATGACCATCCGCCGCTTTCTCGGCATTTCCCTTCTCGCCGTCGTCGCCGGCTGCAACCAGACGGACAAGCCCGTCAATCTCGGCGTGACCAGCGATCCGTCGGGCGTTCAGGCCGCCGCCCAGCAGCAGACGCAGGTCGCCGTCGTGCAGGGCTCGTGCCCGCAGGTCTACCTGCGCGACGGCACCGCCGTGCTGGAGCGCTACGGCAAGGGCGCCAAGGACGATCCGCAGAACCTGCTCTACCAGGCGACGCTCGCCGACACGACGCGCCAGTGCGTCATCAACGAGAACCAGCTCGTCATGACCGTCATGGTGCAGGGCCGCATCGTCAGCGGGCCGGCCGGCGGCAGCGGCTCGGTCAACCTGCCGATCCGCGTCGCCGTCCTCGACGGGCCGAACGAGCTTTATTCGCAGACCGTGCAATATCCCGTGACCATCCCGGCCGACACCGGCTCCGGCCAGTTCATCTTCACCCAGGCCAACGTCGCCATCCCCGGCGGCTCCGGCGGCTTCACCAAGGTCTATGTCGGCTTCGAGGACGGTCCGGCGAAGAAGAAAAAGCGCAAGTAACGGTTTTTCCGGCTCTGCAAACACGAAGGCCGCGGAAGATGCTTCCGCGGCCACCCCACCGCCGTCATCCTCGGGCTTGACCCGAGGATCCACGCTTCACGGCACGCGCTGAGCGCGGGGCATGGATGCTCGGGTCAAGCCCGAGCACGACGAAGGAGAGGTTTGGCGCAAGGCCTCAGATCGCCTCGCTCCATTCCGCCAGCGCGGCGATGACGTCCGGCAATTCGGTCATGCGGGAGACCACGGTCTCGGCGCCGGCTTCCGTCAGGCGGTCGGCGTGGGAGGGGTAGGTGTGCGAGGCGCCGGTGAAGCCGACGACGCGCATGCCGGCGGCGCGTGCGCCGGCGATTCCGTGCACGGAATCCTCGACGACCAGCGTGCGGGCCGGGTCGGCGCCGAACTGCTTTGCGCCGTGCAGGAAGATGTCCGGCTTCGGCTTCACGCGGTCCGGGCCGAGATCCTTGGCCGAATAGATGTGCGGGGTGAAGATTTCCCGCAGCCCGACCTTGCCGAGCATCATGTCGAGCCGGTGCGAGGCGGAGTTGGAGCAGATGCAATAGGGCTTGCGAAGGCGCGACAGCATCGCCTTGACGCCGTCGATGACCTGAACGTCCCGGGCAAGGCGCGCGTCGAGCAGCTTTTCCGACTTGTCGAGCAGCGAGGCGGAGAGCGGAATGGAGGCCTCGCGCTCGATGGTGAGCAGGATGTTGTGCCAGGTCATGCCGGCGAAGCGCTCGCCCATCTCTTCCACGCCGATCGGATAGCCCGCCTCGGTGAGCAGGCCCGATTCCACTTCCGCCGCGATGATTTCCGAATCGACGAGCACGCCGTCGCAATCGAAGATGATGAGATCGAAACCGTTCATGGCCTGTTGTCTTTCAAGAATGCGCTTGTCGCCGCAAGGGGAGAGGGAAAGGGCGCGTTTCGCCCGGAAAGCCGCCGGTTCCCTACACGAAAGGGGGTGCGGGGACAATTGCCGATTGGGGAAGAGAGCTATGCGGGTTCAAGACCCTCTCTGCCCTGCCGGGCATCTCCCCCACAAGGGGGAGAAAAGCCGGCAGCCCGCTTTTCCCTTGAAATTGTCCGCTGAGAGTGCCGCGCTGTAAGTCCCTCCCCCTTGTGGGGAGGGGTTGGGGAGGGGCCTTTCCTACCCGAAAGCCGCCGTGAACCGCCGCTCGCCCTCGGCGGTGAAGCGCACGGCGCGGCTGTCCTTTTCGCGCCTCGCCCAGCCGTCGGCGATGAAGCGGGCAAGCAGGGCCTCGCCGAGCGAGCCGGCAAGGTGCGAGCGGCGCTCGCTCCAGTCGAGGCAGGTGCGGCAGACGGGGCGGCGCTGCGCCTTCAGCGCGGGAACATCGATGCCGAGGGCGGCGATGCGGGCTTCGCCGGAGGGTGTCAGCGCGGCCTCCTCGCCGTCGAGCGTCACGTCGCCGTCGGCGATCAGCCGGTCGAGCATGCGCACGCCGAAATCGCCGGCAAGGTGATTGTAGCAGACGCGCGCCTTCCTCAGCGCCGGGTCCTTGGGGCCGGGGCGGGTGCGAAGGTGGCCGCGCCCCGCGGCAAAGCCCATGATGTTTTCCAGGAGCAGGCCCACCTCGTTGTCGGCGAGCGTGAAATAGCGGTGCCGGCCCTGCTTGCGCTGGGTGACGAGCCCGCCGGCCTCCAGCTTGGAAAGGTGGGAGCTGGCGGTCGGCAGCGTGATGCCGGCCGCGCCGGCAAGCTCGCTCGCCGTCAGCGCCTGTCCGCCCATCAGCGCGGTCAGCATGTTGGCGCGGGCGGGATCGCCGATCAGCGCGCCGATCTGGGAAATGTCCGGTCCTTCTTTCATACTTCGATGGTAACCGAAGCATTCGCGTCCGGCAATATGGGAAAAGGGGGCATCGCAACAAGGAGACGACGATGATCACCTGCTTCATCCGCTACGAGATCGACCCGTTCGGCAAGGACGCCTTCGCCGCCTACGCCCGCAACTGGGGCGAGGCGATCCCGCGCTGCGGGGCGAACCTCATCGGCTATTTCGGCCCGCACGAGGGCTCGGCCACCACCGCCTACGGCGTCTATTCCATCGAGAACCTCGCCGCCTACGAGGCCTACCGCGCGCGCCTTGCCGCCGATCCGCTCGGCCGGGAGAACTACGCCTTCGCCCGCAAGGAGCGCTTCATCCTCAAGGAGGACCGCATCTTCCTGAAGAAGGTGTCGTCATGATCGCGGTCATCTTCGAAGTGGTGCCGGCGCCCGGCCGGATGGACGCCTATCTCGACACGGCGCGGGACCTGCGTCCCCTGCTCGACGAGGTGGACGGCTTCCTCTCCATCGAGCGCTTCCGCAGCCTCACCGATCCGACGCGGCTGCTCTCGCTCTCCTTCTGGCGCGACGAGGAGGCGGTCAGGGCCTGGCGCACGACCGAGGAACACCGCGCCGCCCAGGCCGCCGGCCGCAACGGCGTCTTCGACGCCTACCGCCTGCGCATCGCCAGCGTCGTCCGCGACTACGGCCTCAACGACCGCGACGAGGCGCCGGCGGACAGCCGGGCGTTCCACGCGGCGTAGCGGGGAGATCGCATAGGAATTGAAGACCCCTCCCTAAATCCCTCCCCACAAGGGGGAGGGACTTAACGTGCCTCCCTCTTGGCGTTCCATTTTGAACGATGAGCAAGCCTTCTGCTTTCTCCCCCCTTGTGGGGGAGATGACGGCAGGCAGAGAGGGTCTTTGCCTCGCACTCGCGCATTTCGCTTTTTCTCCGGAACCTTCAGCCTTTGGTAACCATCTTCGGTAACCATAAGCCCCATCAAGTTCCGTTCCGAGTAAGCGTATCAGCGAGTATCAAATGCCATCTGTTCTTTCGCTTGCAGACGTCTCCCGTTCGCCCCGCAAGAGCGGCTGGCTCGACACCATCATCAAGGGAGACTGCGTCGCCGCGCTCGAAGCGCTGCCGGACCAGTCCGTCGACGTCATCTTCGCCGATCCCCCGTACAACCTCCAGCTCGGCGGCATGCTCACGCGGCCGGACCAGAGCCTCGTCGACGCCGTCGACGACGAATGGGACCAGTTCGCCTCCTTCGAGGCCTACGACGCCTTCACGCGCGCCTGGCTGCTCGCCTGCCGCCGCGTGCTGAAGCCCTCCGGCACGATCTGGGTCATCGGCTCCTACCACAATATCTTCCGCGTCGGCGCGACCCTGCAGGACCTCAATTTCTGGATCCTCAACGACGTCATCTGGCGCAAGACGAACCCGATGCCGAACTTCAAGGGCCGCCGGTTCCAGAACGCGCACGAGACGCTGATCTGGGCGACGCGCGATCCCAAGGCCAAGGGCTACACCTTCAACTACGACGCCATGAAGGCCGCCAACGACGACGTGCAGATGCGCTCGGACTGGCTGTTCCCGATCTGCAACGGCGGCGAGCGGCTGAAGGATGCCGACGGCAAGAAGGTGCATCCGACGCAGAAGCCGGAAGCCCTGCTCGCCCGCATCCTGATGGCCTCCACAAAGCCCGGCGACGTGGTGCTCGACCCGTTCTTCGGCTCCGGCACGACCGGCGCGGTGGCAAAGCGCCTCGGCCGCCATTTCGTCGGCATCGAGCGCGAGCAGGACTATATCGACGCGGCCCGCGCGCGCATCGATGCGGTCGAGCCGCTGGGCTCGGGCACGCTTTCCGTGATGAGCGGCAAGAAGGCCGAGCCGCGCGTCGCCTTCAACACGCTCATCGAGAGCGGCCTGATTGCGCCCGGCACCGTTCTGACGGATGCGCGCCGCCGCCACAGCGCCATCGTGCGCGCCGACGGCACGCTCGCCTCGGGCAGCGATGCCGGCTCCATCCACCGGCTCGGCGCCAAGGTGCAGGGGCTCGACGCCTGCAACGGCTGGACCTTCTGGCATTATGCGGACGGGGCGGAGTTGAAGCCGATCGACGCGCTGCGCGCCGTCGTGCGCGCCGGCATAGCCGGCCTCGAATAGGCCGGCCCACCCTCATAACAGTTTCTCCAGCTGCGGCCTCCGGTGTTCCCTGCACCGGGGGCTGTGGCTTTTTGGAAAGGCGCGCTCTCCCCAACTTCCGTATGCGCCATTCAGGTGATCTTAACCATCGAAGGCTTAGTGTTCCCTGGCAAACACGTCGGGCCAAGCAACGGAAATCGTTGCGGAAAGCCAGGGCCGATCAACCGGCCGGGCAGGCCGGATATCGCTTTTCCGGTTTTTGTACCTTCAGTCCCGGAAATGCGAAAACGCCCGGAGCCCGCAAGGCTCCGGGCGTTTCGGTTTCGGGGGCTTGCTCAAAGCGCGATGCCATGGGCGGCAAGGTCGCTCTTCAGCTTTTCCGGATCGGTGAACTGCACCGCGTTCCAGCCGGCCATCCGCGCGCCTTCGACATTGGCGGCGGAATCGTCGATGAAGAGCGTGTGGGCCGGCGTCAGGCCGAAATCGTTGGCATGCTTCTCGTAGATTGCTAGGTCCGGCTTGAGAAGGCAGACCTCGCCGGACACCGTCACGCCGCGCGGCATGTCGAGGAAGGGGTAGAGCTTCCTCGCCTCCTTGAACGTATCGGCCGCGAAATTGGTGAGCATGGTCACGTCGTGGCCCTGCTGGATCAGCGTCTCCATGATCGCCACGCTCTCCACATAGGCGTGCGAGACCATCTCGTGCCAGTATTTGCGGAAGGCGCGGATATGCTCCGTGCGGTCGGGATGCGCCTCGATCAAGAGCGCCTCGGCCTCTTCCCACTTGCGCCCGCGGTCCTGCTCCAGGTTCCAGTCATGCGTGCAGACATTGGCGAAGAACCAGTTGCGCTCCGCATCGTCCGGGATGAGGCGGCTGAAGGGGATATGCGGATCGTAGTGGATCAGCACCCTGCCGATGTCGAAAACGATGTGTCGGATGTCGATGCTGCTCATGCTTTCCTCGCCTTTTCGAATGCGTCGGGTATTGCCTGTCTTATGGCCTTCTTCATGACGGTCGGCAGCGCCTCGCCGTCGAGCGTCTCCTTCGGCTGCCACCAGCCGCCGTCCGTGGCCGCATTCCGCAATACCTTGGAACGGTAGACCGCAAGGCGCAACTCGAAATGCGTGAAGACATGGATAACGGTGCCGCAGGCCTGCCAGTCGGCGGCAAAGGGCGCGGCGGCGGGGCCGCTCTCGCCGTCGGTGCGCGCCGTCCAGGCGCTGCCCGGCACCTCCGTCATGCCGCCGAGAAGCCCGCTTTCCCCCCGCTTGCGCAGGAACACGGCGCCCGTCTCGTCCTCGGCCACGAAGGCCGCGCCGAGCCGCACCGGCTTTTCCTTCTTCGCCGCCTTGCGCGGGTAGAGCTCGGGATCCTCCCGGCCGAGCACGCGGCAGGCGGCATTGAGCGGACAGAGCGCGCAGGCCGGCCGGCGCGGCGTGCAGATCGTCGCGCCGAGGTCCATCATGGCTTGCGCAAAATCGCCCGGCCGGTCCTCCGGCGTCATGGCGGCGACGAGCGCGCGCATGTCCGGCTTTGCCGCCGGCAGGGGCGTCTCGACGGCGTGGAGGCGCGAGATGACCCGCTCGACATTGCCGTCGAGCACGGCGCTCTTGCGGTTGAAGGCGATGGCGGCGATGGCCGCGGCCGTATAGTCGCCGATGCCGGGCAGGGCCTTCAGCCCCTCCTCGGTGTCGGGAAAGACGCCGCCGTGCCCGAAGGCGACGGCCTCGGCGCATTTTTTCAGGTTGCGGGCGCGCGCATAATAGCCGAGCCCCGCCCAGGACTTCATGACGTCCTCGGTATCGGCCTTCGCAAGGTCCGTCACGGTCGGCCAGCGCGAGGTGAAGAGCGCGAAATAGGATTTGACCGCCTGCACGGTCGTCTGTTGCAGCATGACTTCGGAAAGCCAGACCCGGTAGGGATCGGCCCGTTCGCCGCGCGCGGCCATCGGCGGGCTCACCCGCCAGGGCAGGTCGCGATGGTGCCGGTCGTACCAGGCGAGAACGAGGTCGGCGGACGCCGTGGTCCGGTGGGGCTTGGTCATGTCTTGCCTGAACGGGAAACGGCTGCACACTTCGCTGGAATGCTCTATAACTGGCCGAGCGCGCCGCGATCTTCAAGGTCGAGCACGGCGAATGCAGGAATATTTTCCCGAACGGGAGCAGGATTGTGAATAGGAAGGCGCCCCGGCGCGGCATCGTCCAGATCAGCGAAGTGGCGAACGGCCTCATCGACCCCGTTCTGGCGCGCCGCGCCGGCATCAACACGATGCTGCTCGGCTCGTGGGACGAGATCGCCGGCATGGACTTTGCCGAATGCACCCGGCCGGAGCGCATCACCTGGCCGCGCCGCGCCTCCGAAATGGCGGGCGAGGGGGAGAAGTACCAGCCGGGCGTGCTGACGATCGCCTGCGAGGGCGCGCGCGCGCTCTTCCTCAGCCACCAGCAGGGCGAGATCGTCCAGCGCATCAACGGCTTCTTCGGCTTCCCGGCCATCAACCAGGTGAAGATCGTGCAGAAGCCGGTGACGCCGCAGGCGCGCCATCGCCCGAAACCGCGCCCGCTCACCGGCGAGGCCGCCCGCCATCTCGACGGGCTCGTCGAGGGCATCGAGGGCGATGCGCTGAAGGCGGCCCTGACGCGGCTCGGCACGGCGGTGCTCGGCCGGCGCCGCTAAAACGGTCACAATTCTTTGAAGTTACTCGCAGCGACGCCGCTTGTTCCCGCCCGAAAGCAGGTATAACGGGGATCGCGACAGAATTCCCATCCCTTCCGACAGGAGAGACCATGTCCCTTTCCGAAATGAGCCTGATGAAGCGCCTCTTCTCCGGCGTCGCCGTCGCGGCGCTCGCCGTGACGCTGGCTGCATGCAGCGACGAGAAGAAGGAGACCGCCAAGGCTCCCGAGACCAGCCAGACGACGACCGGCGAAAGCGCAAGCTCGACGCCGGCGACCTCTTCGGGCACCGCCACCTCCAGCGAGACGACCGCCGCCACGCCGTCCGCCGCCGCCGAGGTGCCCGCCGCCGAGGGCGACGTCGACATGGCCGAGGTGCTCAAGCCCGGCGCGCTGCCGGACATGGCGCTCGGCGAGGCGAATGCGCCGGTCACCATCGTCGAATACATGTCGACGACCTGCCCGCACTGCGCGGCCTTCCACAACAACACCTTCGACGCCATCAAGGCGAAGTATGTGGATAGCGGCAAGGTGCGCTTCATCGTGCGCGAATTTCCCTTCGATCCGCGTGCTGCCGCCGCCTTCATGCTGGCGCGCTGCAACCCGCAGGACCCCTCCAAGCTCACGGAAGCTGCGCAGTATTTCCCGATGCTCTCCATGCTGATGAAGCAGCAGGAGACCTGGGCCGCCGCCCAGGACGGCCGCGAGGCGCTGATGCAGATGTCGAAGCTTGCCGGTTTTACCGAGGAAACTTTCAAGGCCTGCTTGACGAACCAGAAACTTCTGGATGATGTGAACGCGGTCCGCGAACGCGGCGCCAAGGAATTCGGTGTCGCGGCGACCCCGACCTTCCTCATCAACGGCCAGCGCTACTCGGGAGACATGTCGGTTGACACCATGTCGGCCCTCATCGACAGCAAGCTCTGATCCTTCGACCGGATTTTCGGCGGGCGACGGCGGAAGCCGTGCGCCCGCTTTTTATTGGGTGGTGGCGCTGCCCCTCATCCCCCTGCCGGGACCTTCTCCCCGCAAGCGGGGAGAAGGAGGAAAACGGCGCGCCCATCGTTCCTCTCCCCGCTTGCGGAGAGAGGATGCCGGCAGGCAGGTGAGGGGCATGCTTCACCACGGCGAGCGAGGGTACCCCGCCCCCAAGGCTGCCGCATGAAATTCACCAAGCTCCGCCTCCTCGGCTTCAAGTCCTTCGTCGAGCCCACCGAATTCGTCATCGAGCGGGGCCTGACCGGTGTCGTCGGGCCGAACGGCTGCGGCAAGTCGAACCTCGTCGAGGCGCTGCGCTGGGTGATGGGGGAGAACTCCTACAAGAACATGCGCGCGTCCGGCATGGACGACGTCATCTTCTCCGGCTCCGGCAACCGCCCGGCGAGGAACACCGCCGAGGTCGGCCTCTACCTCGACAATTCCGACCGCACCGCGCCCGCCGCCTTCAACGATGCCGACGAGATCCAGGTGACGCGCCGCATCGAGCGCGAGAACGGCTCGATCTACCGCATCAACGGCAAGGAGGCGCGCGCCAAGGACGTGCAGCTCCTCTTCGCCGACGCCTCGACCGGCGCGCGCTCGCCATCGATGGTCGGGCAGGGGCGTATCGGCGAGCTCATCCAGGCAAAGCCGCAGGCCCGCCGCCAGCTTCTGGAAGAGGCGGCCGGCATTTCCGGCCTTCATTCCCGCCGCCACGAGGCGGAACTGCGCCTGCGCGCGGCCGAAACCAATCTCGAACGGCTCGACGACGTCACCTCGCAGCTCGAAAGCCAGATCGAGAGCCTGAAGCGCCAGTCGCGGCAGGCGAACCGCTTCAAGGCGCTCTCCGCCGATATCCGCCGCCACGAGGCGATGCTGCTGCATATCCGCTGGGTGCAGGCGAAGGAGGCGGAAGGCGAGGCGGAAAGCCAGCTCAACCAGGCGACCTCGCTCGTCGCCGAGCGGGCGAACGCCCAGATGCAGGCCGCGAAGGACCAGGCCGTCGCCAGCCTCAAGCTGCCGGAGCTGCGCGAGAACGAAGCCAAGCTCGCCGCCGTCCTCCAGCGCCTCCAGATCGCTCGCGCGCAGCTCGAAGAGGATTCCGCCCGGCTCTTGCGCCGCCGCGACGAGCTCGCCCGCCGCATGGCCCAGCTTGCCGAGGACATTTCCCGCGAGGAGCGCATGGTGGCCGACAACGCCGCCGTGCTGGAGCGGCTGACGGCGGAGGAGGAGGAGATCGGCGAGATCCTTGCCGAGGCCGACGAGCGCGCAGAGGGCGCGCGCGCGACGATGGACGAGGCCGCCGCAAAACTTTCCGAAAGCGAAGGCGCGCTTGCCGCCGTCACTGCCGAGCGCGCCGAGGCGCAGGCCGTCCGCAACCAGCTCGAAAAGGCGATCCGCGACCTTGCCGAACGGCACCTGCGCCTCGGCCAGCAGCGCGACGCGCAGGCCCGCGAACTGGAGGAGATGGACGCCCGCATCGCCGCGCTGCCGGACCCGGAGGAACGCCGCGCCGCCGTGCAATCCGCCGAGGAGGCGCTGGAGGCGGCCGGCGAGATGCTCGTCGCCGTCGAGGAGGCGCTGGAGGAAGCCCGCTTCAACGAATCCACCCTGCGCGGCCCGGTCGATACCGCCCGCGCGCGCCTTGCCGGCATCGAGACGGAAGCGCGCACCATCCGCCGGATGCTGGAGGCCGGCAGCGCCGGCGGCGCCTTCGCGCCGGTGGTCGAGGAGGTGGAGGTCGACCGCGGCTATGAGACCGCGCTTGGCGCGGCGCTCGGCGACGATCTCGATTCGCCGGCCGACCCGGCCGCGCCCGTTCATTGGCGCCTTGCTGGCGACAGCGCGGACGATGCGGCCCTGCCGCCCGGCATTCCGGCGTTGATCACCCATGTCCGTGCGCCGAAAGTGTTGCATCGCCGGCTCGCCCAGATCGGCATCGCCGGGAGCGCCGAGGCGGCGCTATCGCTTCTGCCGGCGCTGAAGCCCGGCCAGCGGCTCGTCACGCGCGAAGGCGCCGTCTTCCGCTGGGACGGCCACGTCACCGGCGCCGATGCGCCGAGCGCCGCTGCGCTCCGGCTTGAACAGAAGAACCGCCTCGCCGAGCTCGAAACCGAACTGGAGGGGGCCCGCTCTGCGCTCGCGGAAGCGGAGGCCGACCTTGCCCGCGCCGGCGAGACGATCCGCGCCGAGACGCAGCGCCAGCAGGCCGCGCGCGAAGCGCAGCGGAATGCGGCCCGCACGCTTGCCGAAGCCCGCGAGGCACTGGAAGCTGCCGAGCGTGCCGCCGGCGATCTCATCCGCCGCCGCGCCGTGCTTTCCGAGACGCGCGCGCAGATCGAGGCGCAGGTGGAGGAGGCGGCAGAATCGCTGGAGGATGCCCGCGCCGCGCTGGAAGACGCGCCGGACCTCGCCGATCTCGACCTGCGCCTTCGCACGCACACGATGGAGGTCGCGACCGACCGCGCGACCCTCGCCGAGGCCCGCGCTGCCCATGACGGCCTAGCCCGCGAGATGGCCGAGCGCCGCCGCCGGCTGATGGCGATTTCCGCCGAGCGCGAGACGTGGAAGAGCCGCGCCGCCAATGCCGAGAGCCATATCGCGACGCTCCGCGAGCGCGAGGCCGAAGCCGGCGAGGAGATGGAAGAGCTTGCCGAGGCGCCGGACGAGATCGAGGAGAAGCGCCGTGAGCTCCTGACCGGCCTTTCCAATGCCGAGGCCGCGCGCCGCGAGGCCGCCGATGCGCTCCAGGAGGCGGAGAACCGCCAGCGCGAGGCCGACCGCAGCGCCGCCACCGCGCTTTCGCAGCTTGCCGAATCCCGTGAGACGCGCGGGCGCGCCGAAGAGCGCCTCGTCTCCGCCCGCGAACGCCGCGTCGAGGGCGAGGCGCGCATCCGCGAGGCGCTGTCCTGCGCCCCGCACGAGGCGTTGCGGCTGACGGGCCATCCCGTCGATGCGCCGCTGCCCGATCCACGCGAGCGCGAACGCGAGCTCGACCGGCTGAAGATCGAGCGCGAGCGCCTCGGCGCGGTGAACCTGCGCGCGGAGGAGGAGCAGAAGGAGCTCACCGAAAAGCTCGACGCCCTCGTCGCCGAGCGCGAGGATATCATCGAGGCGATCCGCAAGCTGCGCTCGGCGATCCAGAGCCTCAACCGCGAGGGCCGCGAGCGGCTGCTGGCCGCCTTCGACGTCGTCAACGTGCAGTTCCAGCGGCTTTTCACCCACCTCTTCGGCGGCGGCACGGCGGAGCTGCAACTGATCGAGAGCGACGACCCGCTCGATGCCGGCCTCGAAATCCTCGCCCGCCCGCCCGGCAAGAAGCCGCAGACCATGACGCTGCTTTCGGGCGGCGAGCAGGCGCTGACGGCCATGGCCCTCATCTTCGCCGTCTTCCTCACCAACCCGGCGCCGATCTGCGTTTTGGACGAAGTGGACGCACCGCTCGACGACCACAATGTCGAGCGCTACTGCAACCTGATGGACGAGATGGCGGCTTCCACCGAGACCCGCTTCGTCATCATCACCCACAACCCCATCACCATGGCCCGCATGAACCGCCTCTTCGGCGTCACCATGGCCGAGCAGGGCGTCTCCCAGCTCGTCTCCGTCGACCTGCAGGCGGCGGAGCAGCTACGCGAGGCGTCGTAGCGATCGCCAACCGGTTGTGATAGACTTGCCGGCAATCGGAGACGATGAATGAAACTCTCTATCGCCAAGGAACTCGAAGACTATATCGCGCAGGAGGTCGGCAGCGGCCGCTTTGCCGATGCCAGCGCCGTGGTCAACGACGCCCTTCGCCTGCATGAAACCTACCTTGCCGCCACGCGCGAGGATATCCGCGCAGGGCTGGAGGATTTGGCAAGGGGGCGGCACCGGCCGGTAACGGCGGAGGAATTCCTGGCAAAAGCCCGCGCTACGGCATCCTGATGGCACGAGCCTTCCGCTTCACCGAGAAGGCGGAGAAGGACGTCGATGCCATTCTTTCCTATACGCTGACGACCTGGGGAGAGGCGCAGGCGCAAGCCTACATTCTCGGCCTCTACGACCTTCTCGATCTCGTTTCGGAAAATCCGGCGGCCGGCCGCCTGCGCCCCGAACTTGCGCCGGGGCTGCGCAGCTTTCCTTATCGGAAGCACCTCGTCTTCTATGTGTCCCTTGAAGGAGAGGTCGTGGTTGTCCGGGTACTCGGAGCGCGGCAGGAGATCGAATCCGGCCGCTTCAAGCGGTGAAATCGGAACAAAACGCGCCCTTGCGCATTGAGGAGCGCCTGCCCTGCCGCGGGCGCTTGTGCAATCGGGGATGAAACGTGAGCAGAAACGCACTTTACATGATCATCGGCGCCCTCATCGTCGTGGTGGCCGGGTTTTCCTACTATGCCTACCAGCAGGAGAAGAAGCCGGACGGCGTCGAGATCCGGTTGGACAAGCAGGGGCTTTCCGTTCAGGAGAACTGAGCCGCCGGGCTCGAACGCAAGCCGTGTTCCCGGCCGGGAGCGCGGCTTTTCCCTGTGCAGCTTCCATGATGTTGCGTTGCCGTCGTAATTTTGCCGCAACGCAACAAAATCCTGTCGCCCTCGCGTTTTCAAAGAACCGGAGTTCCTGTAGATTGCAGGGGCGCATTTGGGGAGGCGTCGATGGACAAGTGGGTCTACACCTTTGGGGACGGCCGTGCGGAGGGGGGCGCGGGCGATCGCAACCTTCTCGGCGGCAAGGGCGCGAACCTTGCCGAGATGTGCAATCTCGGCCTGCCGGTGCCGCCCGGGCTCACCATCGCCACCTCCGCCTGCACCTATTACTATGAGAACGGCCGCACGCTGCCGCCGGGCCTGAAGGACGAGGTCCGCGCCGGGCTCCGCCGCATGGAGGCCATCACCGGCCGTACCTTCGGCGATACGGCAAAGCCGCTGCTCCTCTCCGTCCGCTCCGGCGCGCGCGCCTCCATGCCCGGCATGATGGACACGGTGCTGAACCTCGGCCTCAACGACCGGACGGTCGAAGCCCTCGGCCACGATGCGGGCGATGCGCGCTTTGCCTGGGACAGCTACCGCCGCTTCATCCAGATGTACGGCGACGTCGTCATGGGCCTCGACCACGAGGTCTTCGAGGAGATCCTGGAGGACGAGAAGGGCCGGCTCGGTCACGAGCAGGACACCGAGCTCTCCGCCGTCGAATGGCAGCACGTCATCGCCCGCTACAAGGAGGTGATCCGCGAGGAACTGGACGAGGAGTTCCCGCAGGATCCGGAAGTCCAGCTCTGGGGCGCCATCGGCGCCGTCTTCGCAAGCTGGATGAACGCCCGCGCCGTCACCTACCGCACGCTGCACAATATCCCCGCGATCTGGGGCACGGCGGTCAACGTGCAGGCCATGGTCTTCGGCAATCTCGGCAATTCGTCCGCCACGGGCGTCGCCTTCACGCGCAACCCTTCCACCGGCGAGAACAAGCTCTACGGCGAATTCCTCGTCAACGCGCAGGGCGAGGATGTCGTCGCCGGCATCCGCACGCCGCAGAACATCACGGAGGAGGCGCGCATCGCCTCGGGCTCCGACCGGCCGTCGCTGGAAAAGCTGATGCCGGAGGCCTTCGCCGCCTTCCGCGAGATCTGCGACCGGCTGGAGCGGCACTACCGCGACATGCAGGACCTCGAATTCACCATCGAGCGCGGCAAGCTCTGGATGCTGCAGACCCGCTCGGGCAAGCGCACGGCCAAGGCCGCGCTGAAGATCGCCGTCGACATGGCGACCGAAGGCCTCATCAGCGAGGGCGAGGCCGTGGCGCGCATCGATCCCGCCTCGCTCGACCAGCTCCTCCACCCGACCATCGACCCGCAGGCCCGCCGCGACGTCATCGGCTCGGGCCTGCCGGCCTCGCCGGGGGCGGCCACGGGCGAGATCGTCTTCACCTCGGAGGACGCCGTCCATGCCGAGGAGGAGGGCCGCAAGGTCATCCTCGTGCGCATCGAGACGAGCCCCGAGGACATCCACGGCATGCACGCCGCCGAAGGCATCCTGACGACCCGCGGCGGCATGACGAGCCATGCGGCCGTCGTCGCGCGCGGCATGGGCACGCCTTGCGTTTCCGGTGCCGGCACGCTGCGCGTCGACCTGCGCAACGAATTGCTGATCGCCCATGGCGTGACGCTGAGGAAGGGCGACGTCATCACCATCGACGGCTCGTCCGGCCAGGTGCTGAAGGGCAGGATCCCCATGCTCCAGCCGGAGCTTTCCGGCGATTTTGGCCGCATCATGGAATGGGCCGACCGCACGCGCCGCATGAAGGTGCGCACCAATGCCGAGACGCCGGCGGATGCCCGTGCGGCCCGCTCCTTCGGCGCGGAGGGCATCGGCCTTTGCCGCACCGAGCACATGTTCTTCGAGGGCAGCCGCATCAATGTGATGCGCGAGATGATCCTTGCCGAGGACGAGGCCGGCCGTAGAGCTGCGCTGGCAAAGCTGCTTCCCATGCAGCGCTCGGATTTCGCCGAGCTCTTCGAGATCATGCACGGCCTGCCGGTGACGATCCGCCTGCTCGACCCGCCGCTGCACGAGTTCCTGCCCAAGAGCGACGAGGAGATCGCCGAGGTGGCGGGCGCGCTTGCCATCGACGAGGCGGTGCTGCGTCGCCGGGTCGAGACGCTGCACGAGTTCAACCCCATGCTCGGCCATCGCGGCTGCCGGCTTGCCATCTCCTATCCGGAGATCGCGGAAATGCAGGCGCGCGCCATCTTCGAGGCGGCGGCGGACGCGGCAAGGAAGACCGGCGCGGCCGTCGTGCCGGAGGTCATGGTGCCGCTCGTCGGCCTCAAGGAGGAACTGGACTACGTCAAGGCGCGCATCGAGGGCGTCGCAAAAGCGGTGATCGCCGAAAGCGGCATTCCCATCGACTATCTCGTCGGCACGATGATCGAGCTGCCGCGCGCGGCCCTTCGTGCCCATGTCATCGCTGAATCGGCCGAATTCTTCTCCTTCGGCACCAACGACCTGACGCAGACGACCTTCGGCATCTCGCGCGACGACGCCTCCGCGTTCCTGTCGACCTACATCCAGAAGGGCATCGTCGAGCGCGACCCGTTCGTGCAGCTCGATTTCGACGGGGTGGGGGAGCTCATCCGCATCGCCGCCGAGCGCGGCCGGCGCACGCGCGGCGACCTGAAGCTCGGCATCTGCGGCGAGCACGGCGGCGACCCGGCCTCCATCCATTTCTGCGAGGATGCCGGGCTCGACTATGTCTCCTGCTCGCCCTTCCGCGTGCCGATCGCAAGGCTTGCGGCAGCGCAGGCCGCCTTCAACGGCGGCAAGGCGTAAAGCGCCGCCTCAGTGGCGGTGGTGATGCCGGTGCTCGCGCACCACGACGACCGGCGGCATGAAGAGCGCATCGCGGCTCGCCTCGCGCAGGCTCATGCGGCGGTCGATGTCGATGCGCTGCAGGCATTCGGCGAAGGCATCGGTGCGCGGGCGGAACCCGTAGGAGATACAGCGGTTCTCGTCCGCCGCGCGCATCTCCTCCGCCGTCTGGCAGCCGGCGAGGAGAAGAAGGGTGGCGGCAAGGGCGGCCGCTCTGGCAATGGGCTTGGACATGGAAGCTCCCGGCGATGCGTTATACCCGGCAGATAGGCCTGCCGGGGCACCTCGGCAAGGCCTCAGATGCGCTGGAGGACGTCGACGAAGGCCTCGGCGAAGCGCTTGAGGTCGGCGGTCCTCTCGTCGGGGTTCTCCACCCTTATCGCCGCGCCTTCCGCATCGAGCAGGGCGAAGACCACCTTCAGCGCGCCGTCCTCGCCTTTCGGCACGCGGAGCGCCGCGATACGCTGGCAATCTTCTGCAAGGCCGGAAGCCGGCAGCTCGAAGAGGAAATCGCCGCCAAGCCGGTCGGCCGACGCGCGCACGGCCGTGGCGAAGGCCTCCGCGCCGCCGGCAAAGCCGTCGAGCGAGAGTTCGAGTTCCAGAAGTTCGAGGGGAAGGGAAGGCTCGCCCGTGGGCGTGGCAAGAGGGGTGTCGGCGGAAGCCTGCGTCGGCAACATCGTCTTCTCCTGTTCTCCCCCGTACCTCGCAAAATTCGTTAACGAGCGTGGCGAATTTACGGCACGCCGCGAAAGCCGTTTCCCGCGAGCAGAGGGGCGCATGTGAAGGCCCTCTCTGCCTGCCGACATCTCCCCCACAAGGGGGGAGAACGCCAGACGACTGCTTTTCCCTTCAATTTTCACGCGGAGAGTGCCGCGCAGTAAGTCCCTCCCCCTTGTGGGGAGGGGTTGGGGAGGGGCCTTCAAGCCATGGCGATTGCCGGCAGGCAGAGGGGGTCTTCTTGCCGATGGAAAAAACCGTCGCCCTGCGC
Source organism: Shinella sp. Sh6 (assembly GCF_055392685.1). Classification (NCBI taxonomy): domain Bacteria; kingdom Pseudomonadati; phylum Pseudomonadota; class Alphaproteobacteria; order Hyphomicrobiales; family Rhizobiaceae; genus Shinella; species Shinella sp. Sh6. The sequence continues at coordinate 745,188 of NZ_AP044005.1, forward strand.
TAGGAAACGATGGCGGCAGCGGCGCCGCGCGCATCCGGTGAGGCCATGGCGATCACGATCCAGTACGAACGGCCCGTTTCCCATGCGGCCCATTGGGCGCGCCGCCTGGCGCTCCTGTCCTGCCTGCTCTTTCTCGCCGTCGTGCTCTCCCACCGCTTCGGCCCGCTGACGACGCCGCATTTCCTCGTGCTTGCCGGCTTTGCCGCGGCCATGGCCGCGCTCGCCGTGCTGCTTGCCGTCATCGGCCTTGCGCGCCTCTGGCAGGTCGGCGCGCGCGGCGGCAAGGCCTCGTTCATGGCGCTGCTCCTCTCGCTGCTGCCGCTCGGCACGGCGGGGGCGGCCGCCTATTCCTATCTCTACAAGCCCGCGCTCTACGACGTGACGACGGATACGGCCGCCCCGCCGCCCTGGCTTGCCGAGCCGCATGCCGCGCAGGATTTCCTGTCGCGCGCCGGCACGGTGACGGCGGAGGACAGGGCAAAGCAGATGGAGGCCTATCCGGGCCTTTCCGGCCGGCGCTACGAAGGTGCGCTCGACCGCGTCTACCAGGGCGTGCGCAATGTCGCGACCGCCTACGGCATCCAGATCGTCGCCGAGGACGGGCTCGACAACATCCTCGCCGATCTCGAGGACCTCGTCATCGATCCGAACAAGGCGGCCAAGGGCGTCGACGCGCTCGGCGACGTGCCGATCCCCGAGGCGCGTCCGCTGGAAACGCCGCTGGTGCCGCATGTCGGCGGGTCGGGGGATGTGCTGCTGCAGGGCGAATGGCGCTCGCCCGTCTTCGGCTTCCGCTTCGACGTGGTCATTCGCCTGCGCGAAGAGGCGGAAACGACACTGGTCGACATGCGCGCCGCCTCGCGCTACGGGCCGCACGATCTCGGCATGGGCGCCGATCTCGTGGAAGGCTACCTGAAGGCGCTCGACGCCGAACTGCTCGGCATCGCCGGCGACTGATCGCCCGGCATTGCCGGCAAGAGATCACCGGCATGCCGGCGAGGGATCACCCGGCATTGCCGGCGCGGGATCAAAGCCCCGGAGCGGGGAAATAAAGCCCGTTCAGCGAAGGCGGTCCTTCCGTCACCACCTCGCCGCGCCCGACGAGGTCCTCCAGATGCGCCAGCACCGAAAGCGCCGCCGCTCCATGCAGGCGCGGGTCGGTGTCGCGGTAGATCGCCTTGACCATGTCGGCGATCAGTCGGTCGCCGGCGCGGATGCGCTCGCGGACCGCCCGCTCGCGCATGCGCCGGTGGGTGCGCAGCCCCCGCAGGAACGAGGCGGGCTCCGTCACCGGCCCGCCATGGCCGGGAAGGTAGATGCGGTCCTCGCGCGCCAGCAGCGTTTCCAGCGAGGCCATGTAGTCCGCCATGGCCCCGTCCGGCGGGGCGACGATGGTCGTCGCCCAGGCCATGACATGGTCCGCGGAAAAGAGGATGCCTTCCGGCCCGTCGAGCGCGAAGGCGGCATGGTTGGCGGTGTGGCCGGGCGTCAGCAGCGCCGTCAGCGCCCAGCCGTCGCCCTCCACCCTGTCGCCGTGGGAAAGCGCGATGTCCGGCACGAAATCCGTGTCGGCGCTCTCGGCGAAGGGATTGGCCTCGCCGGCATGGAGCGGGCGCGCCGCCCGGTGAGGGCCCTCGGCGACGACGACCGCCCCGGTCTCGGCCTTCAGCCGGCGGGCAAGCGGGGAATGGTCGCGGTGCGTATGGCTGACGGCGATGTGCGTCACCTCGCGCCCGGCAAGCGCGGCCATCAGCGCCCGGAAATGCGCCTCGTCCTGCGGCCCCGGATCGATCACCGCCACCGAGCGGTCGCCGACGATATAGCTGTTCGTGCCGTGAAAGGTGAAGGGGCCGGGATTGTTGACGGTGATGCGCTGCACCCGCGGCGCCACCGGCACGGCTTCGCCATGGGCCGGGCGGAAGGCGAGGTCGAAATGCGGGCTTTCCTCTTTGTCGTCGCTCACGGGCAGGGTCACTTGTACTCGATCTCGATGAAGCTCATGGGCGCCTCGCCGCCATTGACGACATTGTGCGCCACGCCCGCCTCGCGCCGGTAGACGGCGCCCGCCACGGTGAACACGCGCCGCTCGCCCGTCTCCTCCTCGATGAGGAAGTGGCAATCGGTCATCGGCACCACGACATAGCCGAGCCCGTGCACATGATGGCCCGTATCGGCCCCCGGCTCGAAATCCCAGCGCGTGACGCGCACCATGGCGTCGTCGAGGAGCAGGGTGGGTACGGCCGGCGGCCGGGCGCGGAACTGGGACATGGCGGTTCCTCGAAGCGGGCTGCCCGGGAAGGCGGGCATCGGCCAAACCCTATCTTCCCGCCGCCCGCCTGCCAAGGCGGACCTGAAGCATCGTCAGGCGAGCGTGCCGAGGGGAATGAGCTCGGCGGCGCCGGGATGCCAGGCATTGCCCTGCCAGTCCCCGAGCCAGCGCTCGGTGCGAAGGCCGGCTTCGGCGATCAGCGATTCCAGCTCCTCCCTGGCCGGAAAGGCGATGCGGGAGGTGGCGGAGAGGCGTTTGCCGGTGGCGCGGATCTCGTAATGCGTCTCGTAGGTGACGATGCCGGTCGCAGGATCGAGGGCGGCGTCGTTCCAGGCGGAGACGGCGCCGAAGCGGGGATGGTCGACCGTCCGCATCGAGGCCTCCGGCCCCCATTCCTCCCATTCCCGGCAGGCGGGGTTACGGCTGTCGAAGACGAAGCGGCCGCCGGGCGCTAGATGCGCCGCGATGGTGGCGAGCACCGCGCGCCGGTCGTCCTTCGTCAGGAACACCTGGAAGGCATGGCCGGTGAGGAGGACGAGATCGAAGCGCCGGCCGAGCCGGACGCTGCGCGCATCCCCCTCGACGAAGCTGACGCCGTCCGCGCCCGGCTTGGCGCGGGCGATCGCCAGCATGGCGGGCGCGGGATCGACGCCCGTGACCGTGCGGCCGGACGAGAGCGCCACGGCAAGCTCCCCGGTGCCGCAGCCGAGGTCCAGCACGCTTGCCGCGCCGTCCGCCAGCGCCCGGCAGAAGGCGAAATCCGGCGAGCGTTCCCAGCCGTTCTCCAGGTCGTAGAAATCGGCAAGGTCCGGATCGTGGTAGAGGCGATCTTCGTCCATGCGTTCCTCCGGGAAAGAAAAGGGCCGCGTGTTGCCGCGCGGCCCCGGATCGGTTCGATGCCGGCCGGCGTTACTTCGCGTCGGCGGCGTCGAGGACCTTTTCGCAATGCGAGGGGCCGCCCTTCGGATCGACGCGGTCGCCGATGGCGCGGATATTGTTGATCTTGTAGCCGTCGTTGACCGTCAGCTCGACGGTGCAGGACTTGCCCTTCACGAAGCCGCCGCGCCACTTGTAGAGCGTCGTGCCGCCGGCGCCGGCCGTATCGGACAGCGGCGGGCCGTAGGCCGCGAAGAAGGCGCCGGCGGCCTTGCCGTTCCAGCGGGCCTGCAGCGGGTTGGACGCGATGGTCGCCGTGGTGCAGCCGGCGAGGGCAAGGCCAAGGCCTGCCAGGATTGCGATGCGGGATTTCATGTGTGCCATTTCCTCGGACTCCGTGCGGTCCCGCGAGTCGGGCCGCAGCCTCGTTTCCCGCCATAGCGCAGCGCACGCAAAAGGAAAATCGCCCCCGCCCCAACTTTGCCGTCCTCCCCGCACAACGCGCAAGGACCGTGCGGAATTGCAACAGTACCGGGTGCCGCGGGAAGAATGAAACCGGGTTACGGAAAGGGAAAAGCCGGGAAACTTTTCGGCTGGTCGGAGTGGTTCGAACACTCGGCCCCCACGTCCCGAACAGGCGGGGTTTCCACAATCCCGCAGGGGATTGACGTTTGACGGCGATCTCCCATGCAGACTCTGGCGCATCCCTCCATCGCTGCGAAAGGGACCGCATCGCCAAAGCCTGGGATCGGACAGCCACGACCTTGAGAGATCAGTCTTATCGAGCTCGTTTTGCACCGGAGATCTTCGAAGGCATTGCCTTCAGCCTGATCTTGAAGATCGCGCCTTTGTTCTCGGCGCCCTCCACCCATATGTCGCCGCCGTGCTGGGCGACGATGCGTTGCGAGATGGCAAGTCCGAGCCCGGCGCCGTGCGGCTTGTCGGTCATCGTATCCCCGAGTTGCCGGAAGCGCTCGAACACGACTTCCCGGTCTTCGGCCCGGATGCCCTTGCCATTGTCGGACACCGCGATCTCGAAGAACTCCCTCTCACGGCGGAGCGAAAGGTGAGCCTTGCCTGTTTCCGGCGGCGAGAACTTTACCGCATTGCCCAGCAGGTTGATGGTCACCTGCACGAGCCGGTCGTGATCGCCGAGGACGTGAGCCGGTTCCACCGCGATGTCGAGCGACAGGCCGACCCGGTTCTCGGCAAAGACCTGCCGCACGGCGGCGACCGATTCGCGGGCGACCTCGGCCAGATCGACCTTGCTGTTGGCGACGGGCATCGATCCGTTGGCCTCGATCTTCGACAGATCGAGCAGTTGATTGATAAGGCGCGTCAGCCGTTCCGATTCGTTGACGACGATCTGCAGGAATTCCCGCCGCTCGCCATCGGTGATGCCGGCGTGGTCGCGAAGGATTTCCGAGAAGGCGCGGATCGAGGCGAGCGGGGTCCGCAGCTCGTGGTTCACCGTGACGACGAAATCGTCCTTCAGGCGGTCCAGCACCTTCAGCCGTGCATTGGCAGCCCGCAACTCGGCGGTCGCGTTCTCCAGCTCGTACGATTTTTCCTGGAGCTGCCGGTTGGCCTCGAACACCTTCGACGTCTCGTCGAGAATCCGCATGACCTCGTCCATGCCGAGCGGTTCCTCCTCGACGACGGCGCCTACGAGGACGCGCGCGGACGCCGCGCCGATGACGCCTGCCAGCAGCCGTTCGTAAAACAGCACCGTCTCGGCGTCGGCCCGCATCGTCGTGTCCGGATCGACGCCGCGGGTGCGGGCGAAATTCGCATAGGCTTCGACGGCCTTCTCGCGGCCGACGAACCGTGCGGTCACGGTCATCAGATCGGGAACCAGCGCCGTGCGGCGCATGATCTGCGCCACCTCGCCGGAATCGACGGCATCGACGAACATCGTCGCGCGCGCCCTTTCCATCGGCCGCTGGTTGCCGACGAGCGAGACCGCCACGAAGGCGCCTATATTGGCGAGCAGCGACCAGAAGGTGGCGTGGGTGACGGGATCGAGGCCTCGCAGCCCAAACAGTTCATAGGGCTTCAGGAGCGCAATGCCGGCGGGGCCGTGCGCGATGAACTCCATGCCCAGCGCGCCGGACCGCGCGAAGGACGGCAGCAGCAAAGTGTAGCACCAGATGCCAAACCCCAGTGAAATGCCGGCAAAGGCGCCGGCCCAGGTGGCGTTGCGCCAATATATGCCGCCGAGGATGGCCGGCGCAAACTGCGCGACCGCAACGAACGACATCAACCCGATCGACACCAGCGCGAACTGGGCGCTGTCGTGACGCATGTAGAGGTAGCCGAGCGCCATGATCGCGGCCATTGCCGCGCGGCGGATCCACAGAAGCAGTCGCGTGAGGTCGGATTTCTCGGCAAGGCCGAGCCGTTTGACCCGCAGCAGCGCCGGCATCACGACATCGTTGCAGACCATCAGGCTCAGCGCGGTGGCCTCGACCACCACCATGCTCGCCGCGGCGGACAGGCCGCCGAGAAAGGCAATCAGCGCAAGCCACGGATGTCCGGTCAGATAGGGCAGGGCCAGCACGAGGCTGTCCGGATCGGTGTCGGGCGACAGTATGAGCCGGCCGGCGATGGCGATCGGCAGCACGAACAGGTTGATCGCAAGCAGATAGAGCGGAAACAGCCAGAGCGCCCGGTTGAGATGGCGTTCGTCGACGTTTTCGACCACCATCACCTGAAATTGCCGCGGAAGGCAGAAGATGGCGAGTGCGGCGAGCAGCGTCATGCTGATCCAGCTATAGCCGTAGGGCTGCGACGACCCGTCGAAAACGGCGCCGATGTCCGGCACCTGCGAGGCCTGTGCGAACAGGTCGCCGAATCCGTCGAACAGCCAATAGACGACGAAGAGCCCGATCACCGTCAGGATGATCAGCTTCAGGATCGATTCGACCGCGACCGCCACGACCATGCCGGGATGGTGTTCGCCCGGCCGGATGCTGCGGCTGCCGAACAGCATTGCGAAGATGGTCAGCACGATGGCGGCCCACAGGGCGCCGTCCGCCAGCACCGGTCCGTCTATGCCGGCTGCCGAGCCGCTGCTGCTCAGCGCCGCGAGCCCGTTGGAAATCGATTTGAGCTGCAGCGCGATGTAGGGAACGAGGCCGATCACCGCGATCGTGGTCACCAGCGCGGCGAGGCTGGCGCGCTTGCCGAAGCGCGCGCCGATGAGGTCTGCGATCGAGGTGATGCGGTTGGCGCGGCTGATGCGCAGGATGCGGCGCAGCACCAGCGGCCCCAGGCAGAAGACCAGCGTCGGCCCGAGATAGATCGGCAGGAAGTCGAGGCCCGTCTGCGAGGCTTTGCCGACGCCGCCGTTGAACGTCCACGAGCTGCAATAGACGGCGAGCGACAGCGTGTAGACGACGCTGGAGCCGGTGAGCCGCGACAGCCGGTCCGATCCGCGCTCCACCGCCCAGGCGATCGCGAACAGCAACAGCAGATAGGCGACGGCGATCGCGACGAGGACCGGCTGGCTCATTGCGGCGGCGTGTCCCTGCCGCCGTCGGCCGCCTGGCCTGCGCCGCGTTCGCAAATCAGGGCGACGGCGCCGATCACCAGCGCCCAGACGCCGAAGAAGTAGAGATAGAGCGCCGGTACGCCGAAGACGTATCCGGAGAAGAGATTGACGATCGGCGGGTTGAGCAGCAGCACCCCGGCGCCGAACAGTGCCAGTACGCGATCCCGTCTTGCCGTTTTTCTCAGCATCCTTGCATCCGCCGCTACTCGGGCATCCGGGTGGACAGCACCGATTGCACACACGAGACCACATCGATGATGGCAAACGGCTTGGTGATATAGGCGTTCGCGCCCAGCTCCATGCCGACCTTCTGGTCAGCCTCGCCACCCTTGGCCGTCAGCATAATGATGCGGATATTTCCGTACGACCCGTTTGCACGCAACGCGCGGCACACGTCATATCCGTTGCCCTTGGGCATCATGACGTCGAGCAGGATGACGTCGGGCGGATCGCTGCTGACGGCAGCCAGCGCCTGCTCGCCATCGGCGACGATGCGCACGTCATAGCCTTCCTGGCGCATCAGGAAACCCAGGGCGCGCGATATGTTCGGATCGTCATCGGCGATCAGGACCGAAGCCGACATGCCTCCTCCTCGGCCAGGAAATCGTTGCCGCGTGCCGGATGTCGGTTCGACGAACGCTCCTGGTCCCTGGCGAAATATGTAAACCTCTTGCTTTTGCCTCACAAGCCTTCCAAAATCCCAAGACAACCGGGGGGTGAAACAATCGGGCGAGTGAGATGGTGAACCGCGCTTCCACGGCGGAGCCGGGAAAAAACGCTGCATTCGATGATGGAATGGTGTCCGCGTCGCCACGCGTTCTGGTCGTGGAAGATGATCGCGACGTCGCCGGGCTTGTCGGGCGGGAGCTGCGCGCGCTTGGCTTCACGGTCGACGTCATGGGTTTTGCCGAGGACGCGCTCGCTGCCGCGCGCGAGACGGAATACTCCCTGATGGTCGTCGACATCGGCCTGCCCGACCGTGACGGGCTCGAGCTTGTCCGCGAAATGCGCAAACGCTCGATTGCCGCCCCCATTTTGATGGTGACGGCGCGCGGCAAGGTGGAGGACAAGGTCAGCGGGCTCGCCAACGGCGCCGACGACTATCTGGTGAAGCCGTTCGCCGTTCCCGAGCTTCGCGCCCGGATTGCCGCCCTCTTGCGCCGGCCGTCGTCGATGAAGGACAATCGGCTGGTCGTGGCCAACATCGTCGTCGACCGCGATGCGCTCGAGGCGATCGTCGGCGGCGTCAGCGCGCCGCTGACCCGCAAGCAATTCCAGCTGCTTGAGCTGCTGGCCCGGCGCAAGAACCACATGACGCCGAAACGGATGATCGAAGAGGCGCTCTATTCGTTCAGCGACGAGGTGTCCGGCAATGCGATCGAGGCCCATATCTCCAAACTGAGGCAGGTTTTGCACTCCGTCGGCGCCGAGGCCAAGGTCGAGACCCGCCGCGGCATCGGCTACCGGCTGGTGGAAACGACCCGCTGCAACCAAATGATGAAGCGGCCGGGCCCGGCGGATCTCGCACGTCTCGACCCGGACGGGGCGTTTGCCGCGCGTCTTGCCGAAGATCGTCTTGCGCTCGCGCGTTTCGCGGACCTTCTCGGCTACAACCCGACCGATGACGATGTGCTGGCGGACCTCGAGAGCCTGGCGCACAGGCTTGTGGGCGCCGCCGGCACGTTCGGGTATCCCGAGATCAGCGAGGCGGCGCTGGCGCTGGAGAACGGCGTGCATGCGGCGCGCTCGTCCGCGCATGTGGCTGCCGCGCCGTCCCTCGATGTGCTGATCGGTGCGATTGACGCGGCGGTTCCACCGACACGGCAAATCACGAAAAACTAACAAAATTCAGTTTCGCGTCAGCTTTGTGTCAGGTTTCGATCAGTTTGCTGCCGTTTATTGAAGCCTGGATTCAGTGGAGGAGCTGATCCTGCTCATTCCGGGTCGCCGGCGCACGCCGTACGCCCTGTTGCGGGATTTGTCGAGGGAATTTTCCTCCATCGAGTTCTCAGGGCGGCCGGGAGGGCCGGCGTCTGAAACGGGAGGAAGTCTATGTCTCGAATTTTGAATAGCGCGTGGACGCGCCGCCAGGCCTTGCTTGCCGGCGCGGGCGCGGCGGGTGCGGCAATGCTGCCGTCAATGCCGATCCTTGCATGGGCGGACGACAAGCCGCCGATCGGCACATGGCCGGCCGGCTCCGAAGGCGACAGCATCTATGTCGGCGCGGCCGTTCCGTTGACTGGCACCTATGCGGTGCAGGGCGCCGACGAGCTGAAGGGATGGGAGCTCGCCGTCGAGCACATCAACACCAATCACGAGCTCATGAAGGCGATCGCGCCGAAGATCGACAACGGCCTTTTGGGTAAGAAGGTCCAGCTTCTTTCGGCCGACTCCGCCGCCAAGCCCAACAATGCGGTGCAGGCCGAACAGACGTTCATCAACCAGAACAAGATCGTCCTGATGACCGGGTCGACCTCCTCGGCCGTCGCGGTGGCGCTCAACAAGTTCGCCCAGCGCGAAAAGATTCTCTACCTCGCCGGCATCTCCGGTTCCAACGACACCACCGGCAAGGACTGCGTGCGCTACGGCTTCCGCCAGGGCTTCTACGGGGAAATGGCCGCCAACGCGATCGGCCCGGTGCTGGTGAAGAATTTCGGGGAGAAGCGCAAGGCGGCGTTCATGACGCCCGACTACACCTACGGCCACACCACCACGAAGTCCGTCAACGACTACCTGACGCAGAAGGCCGGCTGGGAGATGGTCACCAATCAGGTGTCGCCGCTCGGCACGCAGGACTTCAGCCAGTATCTGACGAACATCGCCAATTCGGGCGCCGAGTTCCTGATCAACGTCAACTGGGGTCGCGACGCCGTGTTGTCGACCCAGCAGGCCAAGCAGTTCGGCATCCTGCCGACGATGACGCTGGTCATTCCCTACCAGATCCCGTTCCTCGCCAAGGAAGTCGGCCCGGACATCACCGCCGGCGTCTTCGCGGCGACCGACTTCTGGTGGACGCTGGAGGACAAGTTCCCGCTGGCCAAGCAGTTCGTCGAGGTGTTCCAGCAGAAATACGGCTACCGGCCGGAATGGGGTGCGGAGAACAGCTATGTCAGCTTCGCCCACTGGGCGCGCATGGTGACGGAAGCCGGCAGCTTCTATCCGCCGGATGTCATCAAGCAGTACGAAAAGGGCGAGACGATCCCCTCGCTGCTCGGCGATGTCCATTATCGCCCCGAAGACCATCAGTGCGTGCGCCCGGTCGTCATCGTCAAGGGCAAGGCCCAGTCCGAAATGAAGAACGACGAGGACTTCTGGGAAGTGCTCGAAATGGTCGCGGGCGACACGGTCATCCAGGCGCCGGACGCCTTCGGCTGCCAGCCGGGCGACTATACCTGAGGCGCGACAGTCTCCCCGCGGCCCAAAGCCGCGGGGGGTCCGTTTATATCCGGCCCAACGGCGGCGCGGGGGCGAGCCCCGCAAAAGTCCGGGCGGGCCATTACAAAGGTGGGGCGGCGTGGTCAACTGGGCGAATTTTATCTCGCAATGCTTCAACGGGCTTGTGCTGGGCGCGCTGCTGGCGCTGATCGCATCGGGCCTGACGATCATCTACGGCACGCTCGGCGTGCTCAATCTCGCGCATGGCGCGATGTTCATGCTCGGCGGCTATGCCGGCTGGCTCGCCTACACCTATACCGATTCCTTCATAGCCGCGATGGTCGTCGGATCGCTGTTCGTCATGCTTGCCGGCGTCGTCACCGAGCGGTTGATCATCCGGCATTTCTATGCGCGGCCGCCTGAAGACCAGTTGCTCGTCACCTTCGGCCTCGGCATCGTCTTCGTCGAACTGGTCCGCTTCTTCTTCGGCAGCCTGTCGCGTACGACCCCGCCGCCGGCGATGTTCCAGGGCATCACCAATCTCGGTTTCATGGTCTATCCGACCTATCGCCTCGCTGCGCTCGGCATCGTCGCGATCGCGCTGCTCGTCCTCTACTTCGTCCTCTACAAGACGCGTCTCGGCATGATCGTGCGCGCCGGCATCGAGGATTCGGTCATGGTCGATTCGCTGGGCATCGATGTCTACAAGGTGTTCATGCTCGTCTTCGGCATCGGCGCGATGGCGGCCGGCTTTGCCGGCATCGTCAATGCGCCGGTGGTTTCGATCGCGCCCGATGTCGGGGAGGCGATCCTCGTCCAGACCTTCGTGGTCGTCGTGATAGGAGGCGTCGGGTCGTTCCCCGGCGCCATCATTGGCGGCCTCATCGCAGGAGAGATCATCTCGATCACCTCCATGTTCAACCCGGCCTATTCCTATGTCATGCTTTTCGTGGCGATGACGCTGGTGCTCGTGCTTCGTCCTCACGGACTGCTCGGCACGGCGGGCCGCGAATAGACGCGGTCCCCATGATCAGACAACGCCCCTACCTCATCGAACTGTTCGTCGTCATCGGCCTGTGCCTGGCGCCGTTCGTGCTCCCCTATCTCGGCTTTACGCCGAGCACCATCAACCGCATCCTCATCTGGGGATTGCTCGGCATCGGCTTCGACCTGCTGTTCGGCTATACCGGGCTGCTCTCCTTCGGCCAGGCGGCCTTCTTCGGCACCGGCGGCATGTTCGCCGCCTACATGCTGACGGAGACGCCGATGGAAAACACCATCCTGGCGCTGTTCCTGGGCGCGGCCGCCGCCGGCGTCGTGGGCTATCTCGTCGGCCTGATCGCGCTGAGGCGCACCGGCATCTATTTCGCCATGATCACCGTGGCGATCGCCGAGGTCTTCTTCTTCGTCGAGTTCAATCCGCTGTCTGAATATACCGGCGGCGAAAACGGGCTGCCGGGTGTTCCCACGCCGAACCTTTCGCTCGGGTTCACGACGATCGAGTTCGATTCGAACTGGACGATGTATATCTTCTTTGCCTTCTGGTATTTCGTCGGGCTGGCAATTGCGTTGCGCATCGTGCGCTCGCCGTTCGGCCTGCTGCTGCGCGCCATCCGCGACAATCCGCTGAGGGCCGAGGCGCTCGGCCACAACATTCACGGATACAAGCTGTCGGTCTTTGTCATCGCCGCCATCTACACGGGCTTTGCCGGCGGCCTGCTCGGCATGTTCCAGGGCTTCATGCCGCCCGATGCGTTCATGTTCGCAACATCGGGCGAGATCGTCATGCAGACGGCGATCGGCGGCGCCGGCACGCTGTTCGGCCCGTTGCTCGGCGCAGGCGCATGGCTTTTCATGAGCGATTTCTTCCAGACCACGCTCAACCTCGGCGCCAGCTGGAAGCTCGTCCTCGGGATCGTCTTCGTGCTCCTGGTCTGCTTCCTGCGCCGCGGCCTCGTCGGCGCGTTCGTCGATCTCTATCACCTCGCGGCCGGCGAAAAGCGCAAGCACGAGCCGGTCGACGAAACGGCCGCCGGGACGGGCGCCGAAGTCGAGAACATGGCCGCGATTGCAAACCGCAGCGCCGAAATGCTCGCCCGCAAGCCGTCGAGCGAGAATGTCGGTGCCATCCTGAAGGCAACGGGCCTGACCAAGAGCTATGGCGGCGTCGTTGCAAACAGCGACATCGACTTCTCGGTCGACTATGGCGAGATGCGCGGCATCATCGGGCCGAACGGCGCCGGCAAGTCGACCTTCTTCAAGATGCTCACCTGCGAAGTGTCGCCGACATCGGGCAAGATCGTGTTCGAAGGCCGCGACATCACCGGCCTCAGCGTGACCGACGTGTGCCAGTTCGGCCTGACTAAGAGCTATCAGATCAACCAGTTGTTCGAGCGGCTGACGGTGCGCGAGAACCTGTCCATCGCGGCGCTCGGCCTGCTGCGCGGCAAGTTCAAGCTCGACCTCTACAGAAGCCTGTCGGGCGTGCCGGGCCTCGATCACCAGGTCGAGGGCGCCGCCGCACTGGTCAACCTGACCCGCCGCCTCGATACGCCCGTTTCCGAACTCGCCTATGGCGAGAAGCGGCGCCTCGAGATCGGGTTGGCGCTGGCGACCTCGCCCAGCCTGCTGCTGCTTGACGAGCCATTGGCCGGCATGAGCCCGCAGGAACGCGTGACCACCGTTGCCCTGCTGAAGTCGATTGCGATCGGCCGCACCATGATCATCATCGACCACGACATGGATGCGCTGTTCGAACTCGTCGGAAAAGTCACGGTGCTCCAGGAGGGCAGGGTCCTTGTCGAGGGCACGCCTGAAGAAATCAAGAACAACCCCAAGGTCCAGGAAGCCTATCTTGGCGGCGTTGACGAGGAGATGGCATGAGCCTGCTCGAAGTCGAAGGGCTGAACAGCTATTACGGCGACAGTCACATCCTGTTTGACGTCTCCATGCGCGTGGAGAAGAACGAGGTCGTCGCGCTCATCGGCCGCAACGGCGCCGGCAAGTCGACCACGCTGAAAAGCCTGATGGGCGTGGTGCGGCCGCGCACCGGCAGCATCAGGCTTGAGGGCGAGGAACTGGCGGGCCGGAAGGCCCATGCCGTCGCGCGCCGGGGCATGCAGCTCGTCCATGAGGACCGGCGCATCTTCGGCAGCCTCAATGTCGAGGAAAATATCATCCTCGCCGGCCTGACCGCCGAGAACAGGTGGCCGCTCGACCGCATCTACGAGATGTTTCCGCGCCTGAAGGAGCGCCGCACCAGCCGCGGCACCGACCTTTCCGGCGGCGAGCAGCAGATGCTGGCAATCGCACGCGCCCTCGTTCGCGACCCCAGGGTCGTCCTGCTCGACGAGCCGTTCGAAGGGCTTGCGCCGGTGATCGTCCGCGACCTCATGCGCGCCTGCCAGGATCTGGCCAGGGCTGGCCAGACGATCGTGCTGGTCGAGCAGAACCTCGCGGCGACGCTCGCATTGGCCGATCGCGTCTATATCATCAACAACGGCCATATCGCCCATGAAGGGCCGGCAAGCGAACTGAAGAAGCAGCCGGAACTGCTGCAACGCTATCTCGGCGTCTAGGACGGAGACGTCGATCAACCTTCCAACGAAGGAGCGTGAACCCCGGCTGGTCAGTGAACGCCCTCGCTTTCCAGTATCTTGTCGATGGTGATCGGCAGGTCGCGGATGCGCTTGCCGGTCGCGTGGAAGATCGCGTTCGAGACGGCGGCCGCAACGCCGACGATGCCGATCTCGCCAAGTCCCTTCACGCCGATCGGGCTTGCCTTGTCGTCGTCTTCCTCCACGAAGATCACGTCGATGTCATGAATGTCCGCATGGGCGGGCACATGATATTCAGCCAGATTATGGTTCATGATGCGGCCGGTGCGGTGGTCGATCATGCCCTCCTCGTGCAGGGCCATGCCGATACCCATCACCGCGCAGCAAGTCCAGCAGCGTCGTCCATGGGTGGACATCGAGTGAGTGGTGGTTGCCGTTGATCGCCAGGGAGAGGGAACAGGTCGGGAGACGACCTTCAAGCGCGGTGTCCATGGTGCTGCCTTTCATTGCGAGGATGGATCGCTAACGAGAGGCGATGGGCATTGTTCCTCGCGCAGGCGACAGACGTGGCTTTCGCTTCCTTTGTCGTCTCGATGCCTTAAGGCCCGTGATGGTCAGTCTCCTTCGCCGGGATAAGGCTGCGCCTTGAAGAGGCGGGCGGCATGCGCCGTGTTGCGGGCGACGAGGTCGAGCGTGGAGCGCACGACCTCGGGGATTTCTTCGAGATCGACGAAATTGACCGAGCCCATCGCTTCGCCCACCCAATAGGTCACGGCATTGGCGGGAATGGTGAAGCCGACATCGTTCAGCGCCTGGAAAAGCTCGGCCGAAACATGGTGCGCGCCGTCCTCGTTGCCGACGACCGCAACCGCGGCGACCCGGCCGTAGGAAACCATCCGGCCCGCGTCGTCCTTCTCCTCGAGGAAGGCGTCCATGCGCTCGAGCGCCCGCTTGCAGACGCTTGACGGCTGGCCCATCCAGATCGGCGTGCCCATGACGAGGATATCGGCGTCCAGAATCTTGCGGCGGATGCCCGGCCAGTCGTCCCCATTGCCTTCGTCGGAGGTGACGCCCGGCTTGATGTCGTAATCGGCAAGCTGCAGGAACGTGGTGCTTACGCCCAGCGGTTCCATGCTGGCGGCGAGCAGCTTCAACATGCGCTCGGTGGAGGAGGACTCACTGGCGGTTTTCGTCTTGAGGGTGCAGTTAAGGGCCAACGCAGTCAGGGTCATGATTGCCTCGCTCGTTCAAATCGAAGGCCGGTGCGCGTGCATCCAATGGCCTGTTCGGTGCCTGTCTTTGGCCCAATCAACCGAACTCCCTTCGAGAGGCGATGTTCCCGGCAGCGTGAGATTGCTTCGCGTCTGATCAAGGCGCATCGACAGCCGGTGCGATCCTGATCGCGGGCCCGGCTGCGGAAGTCGAGGTGCTTGGTTGTCTTGATGGTCATGCGGCGCTGAACAGGCTCTTGGATCGCTCATCGCGAGCATGCCCTGCCCCGGAAAGGCGTCAGTCGACACTTCGCCGGGGCATTCACGGCCTTGGTGCTGTCGCAGCGTCTGCGCTTGGCGTAGGCTCAACGCAAATTCGCCGTCATGTATGAGCGCATGGTCTCGGGCGCGCGGCCGAGTATCTCGGTCAGGGTGGGATCTACGCTCGCGAATTCGCCAGCCCGGGCCGCAAGATAGTAACCCATCAAAAAGCTGTTCTTCATGTCTTCGTCCGGAAGAACGGTCCGGCGGATCGTCCTTCCCATGATCTCCCCGGCAAGGTCTGCCAGATCTGCAAGATCCAGTGCCTCGCCGCCAGTCAGCGGCGGGGTAGGGCCGTCGATGACGATCTTGCCGGTCAGAAACGCAGCATCGGCGGCGGCCAGATCGTCGTGAGTGGTCCAGGCAACCTTGCCATCGGCAGGCGCAGCGAGAACACCCTTCTCGAATGCGGTTGCGTTCATCGATAGGGCGCTGTCCGCATAGAAACCGTGCCGCAAAGACGTCCATGCGAGCCCGGATTGGGCAAGCATTCTCTCGGTGGCGGCATGGTTTCTGCCGGGTGGAAAGCATGAATTCTCCGAGCTGGAGACCTGGCTCGTGTAGAATATCCGATCGACGCCTAGGTCTCGCGCCACTTCGATCGCCGTTGCATGCTGCTTGAGCATGTCGCCACCGGTCGCAGCGGCGTTCGAGGAGATCAGGAGGAGCCGCTCTGCGCCCTCCCAAGCGTGCCGAAGGCTTTCGGCGTCTTCAAAATCGCCGTGCCGCACGCGCACACCGCGGGCGGCGACGGCCGCGAGCCTATCGGGAATGCGAACGCTGACGCCAATGCGTTCTGCAGGCACGAGGTGCAGGAGGTTATCGACGACCTTTCGGCCAAGCTGACCCGAGCCACCCGTTACGATGATCATATTCGTGCTCCAAAAATTGGGCGCGAGCGTCTGGTCGGTCACCCGCGCGATTGCTACGAACACCATGACTGTTCTCGCTTGCGGGGATAATCGGCTGAATTTTGAACAAGGCGTTCTCGATGAAGAACAATGTTTCCATAGATGACCTCCGTTATTTTCTTGCGGTGCTGGAAGAAGGCGGTTTCCGGGCGGCAGCAAAGCGCCTGGGCGTCGCGCCATCGCATGTGAGCACGACGGTAACGCGGATTGAATCGGATCTCGGCGTGCCGCTGTTGTTGCGCTCGACCAGAAGCGTTCGCGCGACGGAGGAGGGCCTCAGGTTCGCTGCGAAGCTGAGGCCTCATCTTGCGGACATAAACGCCGCGGTGAGCGAACTGTCCAATTCCGCGGGTCAGGTTCGCGGGCGGCTCAAGCTCAATGTCCCCGGGGCGGTCGTACCCGACATCCTGCCGCCCATTCTCGCTGCATTTCAGAGCCGGCATCCGAATGTCGAAGTGGAGATCGTGATCGACAACGATCTTGTAGATATCATCGCGTCGGGTTGCGATGCCGGCATTCGCTACGGTGCGAGCCTTGCCAAAGACGTGGTGTCGGTTCCCATCGGCCCCCGTGCCCAGACGTTTGCCCTTGCCGCTTCTCCAGCTTACCTCGAGGCTCGCGGCCGGCCACGCGTTCCCAAGGACCTGGCAGAGCACGACGCGATCCGCTTTCGGCTTTCCGAGGGTGGCCTCCTTGTCTGGAAACTGCATCATGCGGACGAGGCTATAGCTGTAGAGCCGACGACGCGCCTGGTGCTGAGCGCGAACGCGATGAATGCGGCGCTCGGCTACGCCCGGACGGGAACGGGCATCATCGGCGTGTTCCGCAACTGGCTCGAAGACGATTTCCGGGTCGGCACCCTGCTTCCAGTCCTGCCGGAATGCTGGACGACCCTCGATGGCCCTCGTCTCTACTACCCCAGCCGCATGACGTCAGCGCCGCTACGCGCCTTCATCGAGGTCTGCCGTACACAATAACACGAGCGCTTTATCCAGCCCGAGTGCCTCGGGTTATGGCGCCTTCATCTCAAGGCCGGCCGGTCTCTATCTGTAGCTGCTCGGGGAGTGGCCGTATCTCCTCTTGAAGGCGTTCGAGAAATACTGGCTCGAATTGAAGCCGCAGCTCAGTGCGATCTCCGTTACGCTGGTCTTGCGCGGGTCTTGCAGCAGGCGCGAGGCCTGCTCGAGGCGCAGGTGCTGGAGGTACTGGCGCGGCGCCATGTTGGTGAGCTTCTTGCAATGGTCGGCAAAGCGGGTGCGCGAGAGGCCGCATTCCTCGGCCATCCCCTCCAGCGACCAGTCCTCCTCCAGCGCCAGCGCGAGGCGGCGCAGAAAGATGGCGACGGTGTGCTGCGAGGTCGAAAGGTCGGGATCGAGGGTCGGCACCTGCTCGCTCATCCGGTCGATCAGGCTCAGCATCATCGCGTTGATCGCCACCTTCAGGCGCGTCTCGCCGTCCTCCGGACTACGATCCAGCAGGATGGAGGGGATCGCCTCGAAGGCGCGGCAGAGCTCGGCGCCGCCGTCCCAGACGGGCTGGTTGTTCTGCGTCAGGATCTCGCCGAGCCGCGCCGCCTCGTCTCTGGAGAAGACGAGCCAGTCCGGCCAGTCGGGCGTCTCGCTCGGCCGGCGCAGGCCCGCGTCGAGGATGATCCACAGGAGCCGGCTCGGCCCGACATTCGGATTGCCGATGGCATGGAGCTGCCAGGGGCGGATGACGATGAACTGGCCCTGCTTGAGCGCGTAGGTCCGCTCGTCCACCACGAGGTCGAGGCTGCCGCGGGCGAGATAGGCGATCTTGAAACCCTCGTTGCAATGCCGGCCGAGACCCCAGGACTGGCCGTGGCGCGCATCCCAGAAGCCGACGGTGCGGATGCCCGGCAGGCGCTCGCCGAGCGAGGTGCCGGGATAGCTGCCGCGCGTCCAGGCGTGCAGCTCGACCTCGCCGCGCCGGGCGGCGGCCTGCAGCTCCCTGCAGTTGTCGGCATACATGACGGAGTCCGGCTGGCGGAAGACGGAAGGCCGGCAACCGGCCGGCGAAATCACCGCATGTCTGTTCACGTCGCGCCTCCCAACACAAAACGACTTAAGAAATCTACCACTGTTGTCGTCCGCAAGAATTGCCGAGTCAAGCCTGCCATTGTGGCTCGTGTCGCGGATGCCGGTGGAAGAGGCCGGCGCGGCGAAGGGGAGGACATCCGTGAAAGTCGCATTCAACCTGCTCGTCATCGGCGCGGATATCGGCATGCAGCACGCGCGCCAGCTCGAGCGGCTGAAGGCGCTCGGCTACGACGCGGTGGAGGTTCCGGTCTTCTCCGGCAGGCAGGAGCACTATGCGGCGCTCGGCCGGCTCCTTGCCGATATCGGCCTGACGGCGGGCGCGGCGGCCGTCGCGACGCCCGAGGCGAACCCCGTCAGCCCCGATCCGGCGGTGCGCGCGAAAGCGCGCGACCATCATCGCTGGATCGTCGATTGCACGGCGGCGATGGGCGGCGAGATCGTCGCGGGGCCGCTGCATTCGCCCGTCGGCGTCTTCACCGGCTTCGGGCCGACGGCGGCGGAAACGGACCGCTGCGTGGAGGCGATGCGGGCGATGGCGGAATATGCGGCCCCGGCGGGCGTGCGCATTTCGGCGGAAGCGGTCAACCGTTTCGAATGCTACATGATGTCGACCATCGCTGAGGCGTCGGCCATCCACCGCGCCGTCAACCATCCCAACTATGGCTACATGTTCGATACGTTCCACGCCAATATCGAGGAGAAGGATCCGCCGGCGACCTTCGAGCGCTACCACGGCGAGATCAACCATTTCCACGTCTCCGAAAACGACCGCGGCGTTCCCGGCAGCGGCCATGTGCCCTTCGCCGCCCATTTCGACGCGCTGCGCCGCTGCGGCTACGACGGCTGGCTGACGGTCGAATCCTTCGGCCGGGCGCTGCCGGAGCTCGCCGGGGCGACCCGCGTGTGGCGCGATCTCTTCGACGATCTCGACGGCCTCTTTTCCCAGAGCATCGCCTTCATCCGCCGCGAATGGGCGGCGGCGGGAGAGCGGCTGGCATGACGGCCGCTCCCGCCCTCAGCATGTCCGGCATCAGCAAGGCCTTTCCGGGCGTGCGCGCGCTCGATGGCGTCGATTTCGACTGCCTGCCCGGCGAGGTCCACGCGATCTGCGGGGAGAACGGCGCCGGCAAGTCGACGCTGATGAAGATCCTCGGCGGCAGCTACCGGCCGGATGCCGGCGAGATCCGCCTCGCCGGCGCAAACGTGCATTTCACCCATCCCCGGCAGGCCGCCGAGGCGGGCATCTCGATCATCCACCAGGAACTCAGCCTGCTGCCGCACCGCACCGTGGCGGAGAACATCTTCATGGGGCGCGAGATCGCCCGGCGCGGCATCCTCGACCGGGCGGCAATGCGCGAGACGGCCGCGGCGCTGCTCTACCGCATCGGCGAGCAGATCGATCCGCAGGCGCCCGTCTCCTCGCTTTCCATCGCCATGCAGCAACTCGTCGAGATCGCCAAGGCGCTGCTGCTCGACGCGCGCATCCTCGTCATGGACGAGCCGACGGCGGCGCTGGACGAGCGCGACAGCCGGGCGCTGCTGGAGCTGGTCGGGACCCTTCGTGGGGAGGGTGTCTCGATCGTCTACATCTCGCACCGCATGCCGGAGGTCACCGCCATCGCCGACCGCATCACCATCCTCAAGGACGGACGGAAGGTCTGGACGCGGCCGCGCGAGGCCGCCCCGATCGGCGAGATCGTGCGGGCGATGGTCGGCCGCGACCTTGAGGATTTCTACCCGGCGCCGCCGGCGCCCCCGCCGGGCGCGGTGCTGCTTGCCGTGAAGGACGGCGCCAATGCCGCGCTGCGCGACATCGCCTTCGACGTGCGGGCCGGCGAGATCGTCGGCGTGGCGGGCCTCGAGGATTCCGGCAAGGGGGCGCTGGCGCAGGCGCTGGTCGGCGACGCGCCGTTTTCCGGCGGCACGGTCGCGCTGCGTGGCAGGCCGGTCGCCCTGCGCACGCCGCGCCAGGCGACGGCCGCCGGCATCGGCTACCTGCCGGGCGACCGCAAGCGGGAAGGGCTCGCGCTGCGCCAGTCGGTGCGCGACAACGCGCTTCTGACCCTGCGCTCGATGGCCGGCCTCTTCACGCGGCCGGGGCGCGGCGCGTTCGCGCCCCGCGCCATCGACGGGAAGCTGCGCGACATGGATGTGCGCGCGGCGGATTTCGGCCAGGAGATCGGCACGCTCTCCGGCGGCAACCAGCAGAAGGCGATCATCGTGCGCTGGCTGGCGCGGGCCTGCGACATCCTCGTCTTCGTCGAGCCGACCCGCGGCATCGACATCGCGGCCAAGGCGGCGATCTACCGGACGATGCGCGCCTTCGCCGATTCCGGCCGCGGCATCGTCGTCGTCTCCTCCGACATGCCGGAGCTGATCGGCGTCGCCGACCGCATCCTCGTCATGCACCAGGGCGGAATCTCCGGCCAGTTGCCGCGGGGCGCCGGCGAGGAGGAGGTCATGCATCTCGCCCTCGGCCTTGCGGACACGCCGCAGCGGGAGGCGCGGGCATGACGGCGGATATCGCAAAGAACAAGCCGGCCGCCCGGGGCCTGCCCGTCGCCGTGCTGCTCGCGGGCCTTTCCATCTGCTTCTTCGTCGCGGTCGCGCTTGCCACCGGCGAGGTGGCGCAGCTCGGCGGGCAGGGCATCGTCGGCCTTCTCCAGCGCATGGTGGCGCTCGGGCTCGTCGCGCTCGGCCAGACCTTCGTGATCCTCGTCGGCTCGATCGACCTTTCGGTCGCCGCGCTCATCAGCGCCGTCGCCGTCCTCGCCTCGCATGTCATGCAGGGCGATCCGGCGATGATCCTGCCGGCCATCCTGCTCTGCCTCGGCCTCTGCCTTGCGGTCGGCCTCGTCAACGGCGTGCTCGTCGCCTATGGCGGCATCAATCCGCTGATCGCGACGCTCGGCACGGGGCTCATCGTCCAGGGCGTGCTCGCCGCCTCCTTCGGCGCGCTGCAGGGCGCGGTGGCGCGGGAATTCCAGGTCCTTGCCTATGGCGGCGTCCTCGGCGTGCCCTATTCCATCCTGCTGCTCGCCGTCCTGTCGCTCGCGGCCGCCTTCGTGCTCGACCGCACCTTGTTCGGCGCGCGCGTCTACGCCGTCGGCGGCAATCCGGAGGGGGCGCGGCTCGCCGGCATCCGCACGGAGCGCGTCACGCTCTCGGCCCATGTGGTCGCCAGCCTGTTCGCCGGCGCGTCGGGGCTCTACCTCGCCGCCCGGCTGCAATCGGGCACGCCGTGGATCGGCCGCGACGGCATCTACGACCTCGAATCCATCGCCGTCACGGTCATCGGCGGCACGATCCTTGCCGGCGGCAAGGGCGGCGTCGCGGGAACGCTGGCGGGCGTCCTGCTCTTCGCCAGCCTCGACGCGGCCTTCAACATGCTGGGCATCGACGCCTTCCTGAAACAGGTGCTGCGCGGGGCCATCGTGGTCGCCGCCGTCGCCATCCATGCCGTCCGCACGAAGGGGCACGTCGCATGAGCCCGCTCCCGCAGACCTCGTCTCCCGTTCGCCGTCCGGCGCGCCTTGCCGTCAATGCCGGCCTCGTGATCTTCCTCGCGCTCTATGCGGCCATCGCCTTCCTCCAGCCGAACTATCTCGAGCCGGGCCTCTTCATGAACTTTCTGCGGCGGGCGGCGCCCCTCGTCATCCTCGCCTGCGGGCAGCTCTACGTCATCCTGACGGGCGGCTTCGACCTTTCCATGGGGGCGGTCGCGACGCTGGCGGTGCTCGCCGCCTCGATCCTCATCAACGGCGATCCGGAGACGACCTGGGCGGTCATCGGCACGCTCTACGTCATGGGCATCGCGGTCGGCCTTATGAACGGCCTCGTCGTCGCCTTCCTCAAGGTGCCCTCGATCATCGCGACGCTCGGCGCGATGCTCTCCGTCAACGGGCTGGCGCTCGCTTGGTCCGGCGGGGCGGCGCGCGGCGACCTGCCCGACAACTTCCGCAATCTCGGCCGGCTCGTCTGGCGCGGCGTTCCCCTCGTCGGCACGCTGCCGCTGGCGGCCATCGTCCTTGCCGGCTTCGTGGCGCTCGCCTGGTGGGGGCTCAACGGCACGGTCTACGGCAAGCGGGCGCTCGCCGTCGGCGACAATCCGCGGGCGGCGGAGCTTGCCGGGACGCCGGTGGCGGCAACGCGCATCCTCGCCTTCGTGGTCTCCGCTGTCTCGGCGGTGACGGCCGGCATCCTGATCGGCGGCTTTTCCGGCGTCTCCGTCAATGCGGGCGAGGGGCTGGAATTGCAGGCGATCGCCGCCTGCGTCATCGGCGGCGCGCAGCTTCTCGGCGGGCGCGGCTCCATCTGGAGCGCGGTGTTCGGGGCGCTCAGCCTCTTCGCGCTCTTCACCCTGCTCAATCTCATCGGCCTGCCGCAGGCGCTGCGCGACAGCATCCAGGGCGTGATCCTGATCGCCGCGGTGGGCGCCAGCCTGTGGCGCACCCGGCGGCGGACCTGACCGACCATCATCAACCGCCGGCGCGGCCGGCTTTCTGGAGGAGGAAGACATGACACTGAGGACACTTCTGGCGACGACGGTGGCGCTGACATTCGCCGGTCAGGCGCTGGCGCAGGACTTCAACGACCCGGCCGAGTTCAAGAAGCAGCGCGAGCAGCTTTCGATGACGCCGCAGGGGCCGGAAGGCCAGCCCTGGGCGCAGCATCTCGGCGACGGCATGGTCGATACGGCCAAGTACAAGAAGGACGGGCAGGTGACGCTCTGCTTCTCCAACGCCGGCGTCTTCAACCCCTGGCGCGTGGTCGGCCTCAACAACCTCAACGCCGAGGCCGAGCTGCACAAGGACCGCCTCAAGGAGCTGGTCGTCGTCGATGCCGAGGGCAAGGACGACAAGCAGATCTCCGACATCGAGGCGCTGGTCAGCGGCGGCAAGTGCGACGCGCTGATCGTCTCGCCGAACACGACGGCGGCGCTGACGCCGGCCGTCGAGGCGGCCTGCGGCAAGCTTCCGGTCATCGTCTTCGACCGCGGCGTCAACACGTCCTGCCCGGTGACCTATATCCACCCGGTCGGCGGCTACGGCTTCGGCATCACCTCGGGCGAGTTCATCGCCAGCAAGCTGAAGAAGGGCGACAACGTGCTGGCGCTGCGCATCATGCCGGGCGTCGACGTGCTGGAGACCCGCTATTCCGCCGCCAAGACCATCTTCGACGAGGCCGGCATCAACGTGATCGGCTCGGAGTTCACCGGCAGCGACCGGGCGAAGACCAAGTCCGTCGTCGAGGACTACATCAACCGCGGCGAGAAGATCGACGCGGTCTGGATGGACGCCGGCGATACCGCAACGGCCGCGCTCGAAGCCTTCGAGGACGCGGGCCTGCCCTATCCCGTCATCAGCGGCGAGGACCAGCAGGACTTCCTGCGCAAGTGGCAGGCGGACAAGCTGACGGCGATCGGCCCGTCCTACCCGACCTACCAGTGGCGCACGGCCGTCATCGCCGCGCTCGACGTCCTGGACGGCAAGCAGGTGCCGGGCCCCGAATGGGTCCTGCCGCAGCCCGCGATCACCGAGGACGTGCTCGCCGACTATGTCGACGAGCGCATGCCGCCGCTGCACTACAGCCTCTGCGGCTGCCAGGAGCTGCCGGGCTACCCGGAGCGCTGGGGCGGCAAGAAGTAGGACGGCAGGGAAGGGGGCGCGCCGCGCCCCCTTCAATTCGATCGCGCGAAGCGCAGCATCACATAAATTCCCTGGGATATGCCCGAACGGCCGCTTCCGGCCGCATTGCCGTTTATCCTTCAAGCGACGCCAGGATGGCTGAAGGCCGCAAGACCATGCCGCTTCCCTGGAACGGAGGGGCGGCTCGTCGGCGCGTTGAACGGCTACGTCATCTCCGTGCCGCGTGGCGGAATTGTCGGCTCCTCTCTCACGGCATCGGCGAACTTGCGCATGAGCCGCACGAGTTCGTCGACGTCGTGGGTGTCCCATGTCTCGAAGATGGCGCGGGCGTAGCGTTCGCGCGCCGCGTCGATCCTGTCGGTCATCGCCTTGCCCTTCGGCGTGATCACGGCCTCGTTGACGCGGCGGTCGGTGGCGCTCTGCCGGCGCTCGGCAAGGCCGAGGCTTTCCAGCTTCGCCACCTGGCGGCTGACGGTGGTGTAGTCGCGGCCGGCCCGGTCGGCGAGTTCCACGATCCCGATCGGCCCGACCCGCTCGATCCCGACCAGCAGGGGAAACAGGGCGCGATCCAGCGCGATCCCGGCCTCCCGCACCATCTGCTCGTCGCGCTGCGGCCGGTTCATGACGCTGACGATGTCCATCAGCGCGCCGTGGAGCTGCCGAAGCAGGCGACTCTCGATATGTGTATTTTTCACATTTTTTCTTGACGGCATCTCGCCCTCCTATTATGTGCATAATACACACATGGAGACGGACATGACAAACGATTTTGCGGCAGATGTGCTCATCTGCGGCGCGGGAGCGGCTGGCCTGACGCTGGCGATCGAGCTTGCGCGGCACGGGATATCCTTCCGGCTGGTCGAAAAGCGCGAGGAGCCCTTCCACGGCTCGCGCGGCAAGGGCATTCAGCCGCGGACCCAGGAGATTTTCGAGGACCTTGGCATTCTCGACAAGGTCGCCGCCACGGGCGGCACCTATCCGCCATTGCGTGTCTATCGTGACGATGGCGGCTGGACCGAGAAGGACAACCTCGAGCGCCAGGATCCGACGCCTTCGGAGCCGTATCATCTGGCACTGATGATCCCGCAGTTCCTCACCGAGCGGATCATGCGGGAGCGATTGGCCGAGCTGGGCCATGAGGTCGAGTTCGGATGCGAGCTGGTCGGCTTCGAACAGGGCGGGAACGGCGTCGAGGCGCGCCTTGCCGGGCCGGATGGCGAAGAGACCGTCCATGCGCGCTATCTCGTCGGCGCGGACGGCGGACGGAGCTTCGTGCGACATGCCCTCGGGGTCGCGTTCCCGGGCAAGACGCTGGGCGTGCATGCGATCGTGGCGGATGTCGATCTGTCCGGGCTGGAGCGCGATGCATGGCACCAGTTCAACGACGGTGACACGGAGCGGATGGTGGCAATCTGCCCGCTTGCAGGAACCGATCTCTTCCAGATCCAGGCCCCCGTCCCGCCGGACCGCGCGGTCGATCTCTCGGCCGAGGGCCTTGGGCTGATGGTCGGCGAGCGGACAGGCCGCCATGATATCCAGGTGCATTCGGTCGCCTGGGCCTCGGCCTACGCCATGAACGCCCGGCTTGTCGATCGCTACCGCGTCGGCCGGGTGTTCCTCGTCGGCGATGCCGCCCATATCCATCCGCCGACGGGCGGCCAGGGCCTCAACACCAGCGTGCAGGATGCCTATAACCTGGGCTGGAAACTGGCCGCCGTGCTTCGGGGCGCGGACGGTCAACTGCTGGACACCTACGAGGCGGAACGGCGCCCGGTCGCGGCATCGGTGCTCGGGCTTTCGGTCCGCCTGCTCGATGCGCAAAAGCAGGGCGGGATGCGGCGCGGCCGCGAGGTGCGCCAGCTCGATATCGGCTATCCGGGTTCGCCGCTTTCCCTGCAACTGTCCGAACGCGACGGAAGCTTGCGCGCCGGGGATCGCGCGCCGGATGCCCCGATCCGGGGTGCAGCGGGCCAGCCGTCCCGGCTCTTCCAGCTGTTCCGGGGGCAGCATTGGACGCTGCTCGTCCATGACGCCGGGCTCGGGGCGGTCGCCTCTCGCCCGGGGCTGCATATCCACCATATCGGCCCGCAAGGCGATATCGTCGACGCCTGGGGACATCTCCGCGATGCCTACGAACTGGCACCGGGCGAGTGCGTGCTGATCCGGCCGGACGGTTATGTCGGCGCGATCCTGAGCCTTGACGAAGAACGAACCGCAAAGCTCGAGCGCTATCTCGGCGACATGGGCGTGGGGCAAGGCGACGGGGACCTGCGAAACGCGGGTAAGCGGTCGCAAGACAGGCCGCAGCGGGCTTCTGCCGGTTGGTGCGAGTCCCCAGGACGTGTCCCATATACAACTAAGGTGTGGGCCTGGTGCCGCTGCGGCTTTCGAGGCGGTATCGTTGTCCCGGATAGATGATCCGGGTGGTGGAGACGATATTGCGATCCGACCAGGTCAGGCGCCGGATCATCAGGCAGGGCTCGGTTTTCAGGATCATCAGGAGCTTGCATTCCCAAGGCTGTGGGATCGTTGCCTCGACGACATGCTCGGAGCCTCTCAGCGGGGCGATGGCCGACAGGTACGCATTCGGCGTCGTGGCCGAAAAGTCCTGGCTGAGATAGTCGGGCGCAACGCCGGGATGCACGTAGCGGTCCTCTATCTGCACCGGCACCCCTTCCTCGCTGTGGACGATGAGGGAGTGGAAAACGGGAGCGCCGATTTCCAGCCCCAGGGCATCCGCGACATCCGGGGGCGCGGAGGCTTCCGCCAGCGTGACCACCCTCGCTTCGTGGGTGTGGCCCCGCTCCGCGATCTCCTCCGCGATGTTGCGGACCTCGAACAGGGTCGATACGCCCTTGCGCTCGGCCACGAAGGAGCCGATGCCCTGGATTCGAACGAGTTCGCCTTCGTTTGCAAGTTCGCGCAGCGCGCGATTGGCCGTCATCTTGCTGACGCCGAGCTCGGCCACCAACTCGTTCTCCGAGGGGACGCGATGCTTCGGCGGCCATTCCCCGCTATGGATCCTGTCGAGAATGATCTGCTTGACGCCGACATAGAGGGGGGTCGTATCGTTCGCCGCCAGTTCGGTCCGCATTTCATTGATACGTTTCATCGTCGAATCCCCGGCATCGCGCCCGACCATCAAAAAACCGAATATCTATCTTGCATAACATAAGTTTTATCCTATGGTACCATATACAACCTCCCCAGAGCATTTGCGATGGCGGCAAGCCGGCGAAGATCGGCAGGCAACGGTAGTCAACGAACTTCAGAGGGATTTTCAAATGAAACTGCAGAAACTTATTCTTGCGGGCGCGGCTGCCTTGGCCGTGCTCTCTGCCCCGGCCTTCGCCAAGGACTGGAAGACGGCGACGATCACGCTCGAAGGCGCCTATGCGCCCTGGAACCTCACCAATGCCGACGGCACGCTCGGCGGTTTCGAGCCGGAGCTTGCCAAGGTGCTGTGCGAGCGCGCCAAGATCGAATGCACGCTGGTCGCTTCCGACTGGGACGGCATGATCCCGGCGCTGAATGCCGGCAAGTTCGACGTGATCATGGACGCGCTGTCGATCACCGAGGAGCGCAAGCAGATCATCGATTTCACCATTCCCTATGCCGCCACCCCGGCAGCCTTCGCGACGGCGGCCGACAGCCCGCTGGCCAACGCGGCCGGAACCGGCGCGACCGTCAAGATGACGCCCGGCGAGACCGGCGTGAAGGAAATCGACGCGCTGAAGGAGGCCTTCGCCGGCAAGACGATCGGCATCCAGGCCGCGACCGTCTATGCGAAATTCATCTACGACAATTTCGGCGCGAGCTCCGAGATCCGTGAATACAAGACGGGCGCCGAACGCGACCTGGACCTCCAGAACGGCCGCATCGACCTCGGCTTCGACGACGCCGTCTATTTCGGCAATGCCTTTGCTGCCGCCAACGGCGCGCTCGCCTTTACCGGCCCGGAAATCGTCGGTCCGATCTGGGGCGAGGGCGAAGGTCTCGGCATTCGCAAGGCGGATACGGACCTGCGCGACAAGTTCAACGAGGCCATCAAGTCGGCGCTTGCTGACGGAACCGTGAAGGACCTGTCGATGAAGTGGTTCAAGGTCGACGTCAGCCCGGCGGAGTAAGCCGCGCGATACGTCTTCGCGATCGAGGCCTCCGGCAACGCTGCCGGGGGTCCGCGTCGCATTTGTCTTGATGCCGCAATCGACGGAAAACGGACATGGCAACCTTGGAACTGCTGGGCTTCGGCCAGAACGGGTGGGGCGCGCTGCTTCTGGTCGCCACGCTGATGACGCTCGCGGTGACGGCGACGGCGCTTTTGATCGGGGCCGTGCTCGGCACCCTGGTCGCGACCGCCAAACTCTCGGGCAACGTGCTTTTGGTCGGCCTCGGCAATGTCTACACGACCGTGTTTCGCGGCGTGCCGGAGCTGCTGATCATCTATCTCATCTATTTCGGCGGCTCGTCGGCGGTCACCGCCGTCGGCCAGTGGCTCGGCTATGAAGGCTTCCTCGGCCTGCCGTCCTTTGCGGCCGGCGCGCTTGCGGTCGGCATCATTTCCGGCTCCTACCAGGCCGAAGTCTATCGCGGAGCGTATCTTGCCATCGCCAAGGGCGAGCTCGAGGCGGCCTCGGCCATCGGCATGAACCGCATGCTGCGCCTGCGCCGTGTCGTCATGCCCCAGGTGCTGCGCTACGCCATTCCCGGCCTCGGCAATGTCTGGCAGCTCACGCTGAAGGATTCGGCGCTGATCTCGGTCACCGGCCTTGCCGAGCTCATGCGCACCAGCCAGGTGGCGGCGGGCTCGACCCGGCAATATTTCCTCTTCTACATCGTCGGCGGTGTTCTCTATCTGCTGCTCACCAGTTTTTCGGACCGGGTGTTCAACCGCGCCGAGCGGCGCGCGAACCGCAGCATGCCGGCCGCAGCCATGGGGCAGGCCTGATGGATATCGCCTTCCTTTCCTCCGCGATGGTCACGCTCCTCAAGGCCGTGCCCATGACGCTTCTCCTGTTCTCGCTCTCGGTGTTCTTCGGCGGCCTTCTGGCGCTGGTGATCGTCACGATGCGGGTTTCCGGCAACCGGATCCTCTCCGGTTTCGCCAAGGGCTACATCTTCGTCTTCCGCGGCTCGCCGCTCTTGATCCAGATGTTCCTCGTCTTCTACGGCCTCGGCCAGTTCGGCGTCATCCGCTATTCGTTCCTGTGGCCGTTCCTGCGCGAGCCCGTCGTCTGCGCCGTCCTGTCGCTGGCGCTCTGCACGGCCGGCTATTCGGCGGAAATCTTCCGGAGCGGCATCCGTGCCGTCTCGCCGAAGGAGATCGAGGCGGCGCGCGCGATCGGCATGTCGGGCTTCCTGCTGGTCCGCCGCATCATCGCGCCCATCGCCTTCCGCCATGCGCTTCCGGCCTATTCGACGGAAATCGTGCTGATGATGAAGTCGACCGCGCTCGCCAGCCTCGTCACCGTCTGGGAAGTGACCGGCGTCGCCCAGCGGCTGATCTCGCAGACCTACCGGACGATGGAGGTCTTCCTCTGCGCGGCCGTCATCTATCTCGTGCTGAACTTCCTGATCTTGCAGGGCATGGCGCTGCTCGAACATTCGCTCTCCAAACATCGCCGCGCGGCCCCGCCGTCGGCCGTCAAAGCCTGAGGGAGATCCCGATGCCCGGCGTGACCCGCCTTTCCGTCCGCAATATCCGCAAGAGTTTCGGCAGTCACGAAGTGCTGAAGGGCATTTCGCTCGACGCCGAAGACGGCGACGTGATCTCGCTGCTCGGCGCCTCCGGCTCCGGCAAATCGACCTTCCTGCGGTGCATCAACCTCCTGGAGACAGCGACGGACGGCGAGATCTTCGTCGACGGCGAGCAGATTCGCATGGTGAGGAAGAACGGCCAGAGCCGGCCGGAGAGCCAGAAGCAGGTGGATCATATCCGCTCCGAGCTCGGCATGGTGTTCCAGAGCTTCAACCTCTGGTCCCATATGACGATCCTGCAGAACGTTATCGAAGGCCCCGTCCATGTGCTGAAGCGCCCGAAGGCCGAATGCATCGCCGAGGCGGAAGCGCTGCTCGAGAAGGTCGGCATCGCCGACAAGCGCCATGCCTATCCCGCCCATCTGTCGGGCGGCCAGCAGCAGCGCGCGGCCATCGCCCGCGCGCTCGCCATGAAGCCCAAGGTCATGCTGTTCGACGAGCCGACGTCGGCGCTCGATCCCGAACTGGTCGGCGAGGTGCTGCGCGTCATGCGCGCGCTGGCCGAAGAGGGCATGACGATGCTCGTCGTCACGCACGAGATGAGTTTTGCGCGCAACGTCTCCAACCGCGTCGTCTTCATGCGCCAGGGCCTTGTCGACAGCAGCGGCACGCCGGACGACATGTTCGGCAGCGGCGCGTCGCCGGCTTTCCGCCAGTTCATCGGCCATTTCGGCGGCGAGCAATGAGCGTCGTTCTCGACGGCGGACTGTCCTGGCGGGAGGTCGCGCGGATCGGGGAGGGGGAAACGCTTGCTCTTTCCGAACGAGCCGTCGCCCGCGTCGCCCATGCGCGCAAGATCGTCGATGCCATCGTGGCGGCCGGCATTCGCGCCTATGGCGTCAATACGGGGGTCGGCGCCCTTTCCGATACGGTCGTCGACGTGGCCTCGCAGAGCCGGCTGTCGCGCAATATCGTGCTCAGCCATGCCTGCGGCGTCGGCCCGCTCCTGCCGCCGCGCGCGGTGCGGTCGATCATCGCCGCGCAGATCGCCAATTTCAGCCACGGCCATTCGGGCGTGCGCCCGGCGGTCGTCAATCATCTTGCAGCCTTCCTCGCGCAGGACTGCATTCCCGAGGTGCCGTCCAAGGGGTCGGCGGGATATCTCACCCACAATGCGCATACCGCCCTCGTCCTGATCGGCGAGGGGCATGCCGTCGTGCGCGGCGAGCGGATGACCGGGCGCGAGGCGCTCGCCGCCATCGGCCTTGCGCCGCTGGTGCTGGAGGCCAAGGAAGGCTTGAGCCTTGTCAACGGCACGGCCTGCGCGACGGGTCTTTCCGCGCTCGCGCTTTCGCGCGCCGAACACCTGCTCGAATGGGCCGACGCGATCGCAGCGCTGACGCTCGAGGCGGCGGGATGCCAGATGGCGGCCTTCGACGAGGCCGTTCTGGCGCTTCGCCCGTCCACGGGGATTGCCAAGGTCGGCGCGACGCTGCGCAAGCGGCTTGCCGGCAGCGGGTTGATCGCCGCGGCGCACGGCCAGCGCACGCAGGATGCCCTCAGCCTGCGTGCCGTCCCCCATGCGCATGGCGCGGCCTGGGATGTGTTCGAGCAGGCCGGCGCGGTCGTCAATCGCGAGCTTGCTTCGGTCACCGACAATCCGGCCGTTTCCGGCACGCCGGACCATCCGGTCGTCTCCTCGCAGGCCCATGCCGTCGCGCCGGCTCTGGGGCAGGCGGCCGATGGCCTGGCGATCGCGATTGCCCAGATCGCGGCGATGAGCGAGCGGCGCATGGACCGTCTGGTCAATCCGCTGGTCAGCGGCCTGCCGCCCTTCCTTGCCAGCGACGCCGGCAGCCATTCGGGCTTCATGATCGCGCAATATACCGCAACCGCGCTCAGTGCGGAGAACCGCCGCCTTGCGGCACCCGCCTCGACCGACGGGGGCATCACCTCCGGCCTGCAGGAAGACTTCCTCGCGCATCCGACGGCGGCGGCCAGCAAGCTGCACGATATCATCGACAATGCCGAACACATCCTCGCCATCGAACTGATGGCGGCGGCACAGGCGCACGATTTCCTGGCAGGCAGAGGGAAACGTGCCGCCGGCACGCAGGCCCTCTATTCCATGGTCCGCGAGAGCGTCGCGCACTACGAGGACGAGCGGCCGCTCGGCGCGGATATCGAAACGCTGCGGACGCTGATCGCCGAAGAAAAACCGGCAACGTAGACGGAGAAGACGTCATGCCTGCGGAATTCGATCTTGCCGTCATCGGCCTCGGCGCCATGGGAAGCGCCGCGGCTTCGTTCGCCGCCGCGCGCGGTGCGCGCGTTCTTGGCATCGAAGCGCATTTTCCCGCCCATGCCCTCAGTTCCTCGCATGGCGACAGCCGGCTGATCCGGCTCGGTTATTTCGAGGACCCGTCCTATGTTCCGCTGCTGCGGCGCGCCTACGGGAACTGGCGGGCGTTGGAGGCGCGGTTGCGGGCGGAGATCCTCACCGTCACCGGCGTGCTCCAGATCGGCCGGCCCGACAGCAAGATCGTCAGCGGCACGAAGGCATCCTGCGACCTGCACGGCCTGGCACATGAAATCCTTGACAAGGCCGAGATGGCGCGGCGCTACCCGGCCTTCGCGCTGGAGGACGGCGAGATCGGGCTGCTCGATCCCCAGGGCGGCTATATCCGGCCGGAGGCGGCCATCATGGGCTATCTGAAGCTCGCGGCCGAAGACGGGGCGGAACTGCATTTCGGCGAGCGGGTGACGGCGATCGAACCGGACGAGGCGGGTGTCGACATCCTCACGACAACCGGACGATACCGGGCGCGGAAAGTGATCGTCGCGACGGGTGCGTGGATCGCCGAACTCGTCCCGGAGCTTGCCGCCCATGCCGTGCCGATCCGGCAGGTCGTCGCCTGGTATCAGCCGGAAGACGGTTTCGTCGCCCGGCCCGACCGGATGCCCTGCTTCCTGCGTGACGAGGGTGACGGCGGCTCCTATTTCGGTTTTCCGGCAATCGGGTTCGACGGCGTCAAGATCGGCCGCCATGCGCATTTCCGCGAGCCTGTCGATCCGGCCAAGCCCAATCCGCCGGTCAATAAGGCCGACACGGACCTGCTGGATGCCTTCGCCCGCAAGCGCCTGCCGAAGGCGGCCTCGGCGCGCCTGCGCGCCACGACCTGCCGCTACACGATGCTGCCGAGCGAGGATTTCCTGATCGACTTCAGCCCCCGGCATCGCAACGTCGTGGTATCGTCTGCCTGCTCCGGCCACGGGTTCAAGTTCACCAGCGTGGTCGGCGAAATCCTGAGCGATCTCGCGCTCGAGGGCGGTTCGGAACTGCCGACCTCGCTTTTCACATTCGAGCGCCATTTCGGCGGCGGGGCTGCCCGCGGGTAGCCGGGCTGACGCGCGGCAGGCTTCCGGATATCGGCCGGACGACATCGTCACGGATAGGAGATGACTTCGTCATGAGAGGCGACGCGGAACTCTCCCGTGTCCGTGACCCAGCCGCGGAACATGCCGTCGGTATTCCCATCCCTGGAATAGGTGATGCACGCATTGCAAATCGTCATCGATATCGAGACGCGCGCGAGATCGGTCTGCGGAACTTGTGCAAGATCGCTGTCGAGGATGACGATGTCGGCCAGGAAGCCCGGTGCGAGCTTGCCTTTCTGGCTTTCCCTGAATTCCACCCAGGCGCCGGCCCGTGTGTAGGCATGCAACGCCTGGTCGACGGTAACCGATTGGTCTTTGCCGCCTTCCCTCCAGGGCTGCCGCGTGACGGCCGCCTGGATGTTCGCCAGCGGTGCAAGAGGCGCGATGGGCCAATCGGATGAAAACACCAGCGGCACGGCGGCTTCCAGCAGCTCGCGGGTGCGGAAGGCGATGGCTTCGCGCTCGATGCCGATGCGTGGCAGATAGGTTTCCGTCGGGAAATCCATCGCACCCGGCGGGTGGGCCGGCTGCATCGAAGCAACGACGTCGAGTTCGCCGAAGCGCGGGAAATCGCTCTCCTGCAGCAGTTCGATATGCTCGATACGGTGGCGGGAATCGCGTTTGCCGTTCTTCCCGCGTGCATCCTCATAGGCATCCAGCACCTGCCGGACGGCGCCGTCGCCGATGGCATGCACGGCAACCTGCAACCCGAGAGCATCGGCAAGAACGATCGCTTCGCTGAGTTCGTTGCCGGGGAAAAGCGGCGTGCCGTTGTGATCCGGCGCATCGGAATAGCCGTCGACGAGTACGGCGGTTCCCGATTCCACCACGCCGTCGGCAAAGACCTTGACGAAGTCGCAGGTCAGGAAATCGCTCTGGAATTCCTCGCGCCAGTCGGCGGCGCTGCGGATGTCCTCGAGGGCCGTGCCGGGCTTGAACAGATAAGGCACCCGCACGCGCACCGGCAGTTCGCCATTGGCGTCAAGCTCCCGGAGCATATCGAGCTGGTAATAATTGCCGTCCATGTTCTGGATGGAGGTGATGCCGTTCGCGGCGCAATAGGCAAGGCCCTTGCGCAGCACCGCCATGTCCCCGGCGCGCTCTTCCGCCGTGATGCCGCTCTCTTCCGCGCTGGTGACGGCGCCAAGGATATCCCGCCCGCCGGAGGGGGAAAGCTTGTAGACAAGGTTCATGGCCGGGGCTTCCCGCAGCTCGCCCGTCGCAAGCCCATCCGCCCCGACGACGACCTCGGTCCCGGGGCGGAGTTCCGCGCCCCGCTCGATGCCGGCAAGCCTCAGGGCCGCCGTGTTTGCCCATGCGGTGTGATGGTCGGCCGAGGAGATGAACACCGGCAGGTCCGGGCAGGCCGCATCGAGGTCCTCGCGTGTCGGCATGCGTTCGTCGGAAATGAAATTGTAGAGCGCCGAATGCCCAACGATGAAGCGAAGGCCCGGATGCTGTGCCCGCCAGTCGGCAATGCGCGCTGCCAGGTCCTCGACGCCCTTGACGGTGGCGACGGAGAGCTGCTGCAGCGAGATGCTGCCGCCGAAGATATGCAGGTGCGCTTCGTTGAAGCCGGGCAGCACGGTGTTGCCCCCGGCATCGATCACGCGGGTTTCGGGCCCTTCCAGCGGAGCGCATTCCGCATCCGAGCCGACCCGGACGATGCGGTTGCCGAGCACGGCGATGCTCTGCGCGGCCGGTCGGGCTTCGTCCATGGTGCGAATGGCGCCGTTGCGGATGATGAGGTCGGCGGTGACGGTCATGGGTTCCTCCCGGTTGTGTCCCTGGTCGTTCGATGGAGTTCAGGCGGCAGCCGTGATGTGCTTGACGCCCTGATAGCTGGCGAGCCCCCAGGGGCCAAGCTCGCGGCCGATGCCGCTCGACTTGAAGCCGCCCCAGGCGCTCTGCGGATAGACGATCTGCGGCGTGTTGATCCAGATATGGCCGGCTTCCATCCGTGCGGCCAGCCGGTCTGCTCGCGCCGGATCGCCGGCGACGACGCTGCCCGCCAGCCCGAATTCGGAGGCATTCGCCAGTGCGATCGCCTCGTCGTCGTTCCTGAAGCGGCGGCTCGCCAGCACCGGCCCGAAGATTTCTTCAGTCCAGATGGGGCTTGAGACATCGACGTCGCGATAGATCGTCGGGGCGGCGAAATAGCCGGGACCGTCGAGCCTGTGTCCGCCGGCCAGGCAATCGCAGCCCCCGGCGTCAGCGGCTGCGAAATAGCGGTTCACCTTGTCAAGCTGCGCCAGCGTCGTGAGCGGCCCCATGTCGCATCGCCCGGCGAAGGGCGAGCCGACCGCCATGCCGCGCACCCGCTCCACCAGCGCCTCCAGCAGCTTCGCCTCGACCGCCTCGTGTACGAGAAGCCGCGAGGTCGCCGAGCAGACCTGCCCGGCATTGAAGAAGATGCCGGCCGCCACGCATTCCACCGCCAGATCGAGATCCGCGTCTTCGGTCACGATGATCGCCGACTTGCCACCGAGTTCGAGCGAAACCGGAAGGCCGCGCGTGGCGGCGGCCGCCATGACCTTCGCCCCGGCCGCATTCGAGCCGGTGAAGGAGATTTTCCGCAGGGCCCTGGCCTCCGTCAGCGCCTTGCCGACAGGAGCAGCGCCGGTCACGATGTTCAGCACACCGGCCGGCAACCCGATCTCGCGGGCAATGTCGCCGTAGCACAATTCGGCCAGCGGCGTCGCCTCGGAGGGCTTCAGGACAGCCGTGCAGCCGGCCGCGAGCGCGGGCGCAATCTTCCAGGCGCTGGTGACCAGCGGAAAATTCCATGGAACGATCAGCCCCACTGGCCCGATCGGCTCATGGCGCACGCGGCCCCTGTGGCTGCCGCCGCCAAGGCTCGTATCGGCATGCGGGCTGCGGGCGCGCTCCTCGATGAGGTCGGCGTAATAATCGAAGGTCGCGATTGCATCGCCAAGGTCGATCGAGGCTTCGATCCGGGGCTTGCCGCTGTTGACCATCTGAAGCGCTTCGAGCTCCGCTGCCCGGCTTTCCAACCCGCGGGCAAAGCCACGCAGATAACCGGCGCGGTCCCCGGCGGAGAGCCGCGCCCAGGGGCCGAATGCCCTTGCCGCGGCGGCTGCCGCACACTCGACCTGCCGATCGCTCGTCGTTCTCGCCCTGGCAAAAACAGCGCCGGTCGAGGGGTCGGCGACCTCCAGGACCGTGCCGCCCAGCCCGGTCTCCCAGACGCCGTCGATGAACGTGGTGTGGTCGCGATCGTAGTTCGTCATGGTCTTGCTCACTGCGTCAGGAGAGAGGGAAGCCGAGCTTGCCCACGAATTTGAGCCACAGGTTGCGCCAGCCGCCTTTGCTGTCTGCGGTGTCGAGCGCATACATCGTCGTCCGGGCGCCGATATAGCGGAACGGTTCGGGCGGGATGATGCCCGGCATGGTGCGGGCAAAATCGCATTCGAGTTCGGGGCGCGTGGCTCCGTTCAGTTTGGCAAGCCCGATATCGGCTCCGAAGCGGCTGGCGGAAACCCCGAAGCCGGAATAGCCGCCGGCATAGACCACCTTGCCGCGGTGATAGGTCTGGAAATGCACCGCCATGCGTGTCGTCAGCGCGATCGGCCCGCTCCAGGCATGGGTGAAACCGATATCGTCGAGTTGCGGAAAGGTGCGGAAGAAGGCTTCCGCCAGCCGCTTGTAAGGTGCCGGCGTGCGGTCGAGGCGCGGGTCGCGCGGCCCGCCGTAGAAATAGCCGAGCCGTCCGCCGAACAGGATGCGGTTGTCCTTCGTCAGCCGCATGTAGTTGAGCTGGGTGCGGGTGTCGTAGACGCCCTGCCGGTTGCGCCAGCCGATGCGGTCCATCTGCTCGGGCGTGAGCGGCTCCGTCATCAGGATACGGTCGCGCACCATCGCCACGCGCCTCTTGATGTGATCGTGCCCGGCGGCAAAGGCGTTGGTCGCAAGCAGCACCTTGCGCGCCCTGACCTTGCCGTCACGGGTCGCGGCGACGACGGTGCCGCCTTCATCGCTGATATCGCGCAGCGGCGTGTGTTCGTGAATGCGCACGCCGAGCGACAGCGCGGCCCGTTTCAGCCCCCAGGCCAATCGCGCCGGATGCAGGGTGCCGCTGTTCTTCTTCGCCCAGAGGCTGCCCTCGAACAGAGGCGAGGCCAGTTGCCCGCGAGTCTCCTCGGCATTCATCAGCACCACGTCATGGCCATGGCGCGCGTGCAGTTCGTATTCCTCGTTCAGCGTCGGCAGGTTCTCCTTGCCGACGGCGACCGTCAGCTCGCCGTTCCACTCCGCATCGCAGTCGATCGCATGCCGGTCCAGCGTGTCGAGGAAGCCGGCGATATTCGCCTGGCCCAGCGCCTCGAGCATGGCGATATCCTCGGGAAACACCCTGACGGCGTTGTGCAGGCCGTGCATGACGGACGTCGAGACGATGGCGCCGGGGCGCCCGGATGCGCCGCAGGCGATATTCTCCGCCTCGATCAGCACCACGTCCCTCGACGGCTCCGCCTCCTTGGCCAGGATTGCCGCCCAGAGCCCGGTGAAACCGCCGCCGACGATCAGGAGGTCCGCTTCCGTGCGGCCGACGAGCGGGGCTTGCGGAGCGGGAGCATCCGGCCGGTCGAGCCAGAAGGGATAGAAGGTGACGTTCGCCAGGGCGCGATCGGCAAGCATGACAGTCTCACATCATATTGGAAGGCGAGGGCGGCCGTTACGGCCGCTCCTCGAAACCGGGATCAGTCGTTGAAAAGCACGTAGATCTTGCGCAGGGTCTCCAGCACCTCGAAGCGGCCCTCGAAGCCTTTCGGCACGATGTAGCAATCGCCGGCGCCGAATTCCTCGATGCTGCCGTTTGGGTTCGTCAGCGCCACGCGGCCCGAGATCACCACGCAGAATTCGCTGGATTCGGGATAGGCGAGCGTTTCGGCGTAAGGCGTGCATTCCCAGGTGCCGACGAGGAACTTGCCCTTGCCCGCCTCATAGTGCATCGCGCCGGTTTCGCTCGGCGAGCCGCTCAGCACGGCCTCCGGCGGAACGACCGAGCAGGCTTCCATCGGCCCGTTGCCGAGGCCCTCGCGGGAAAGGCGGATGACTGCGCTCATTGTAGTTCTCCTGTCTGAAGAGTGTGGCGACATGCTCGCCGGTCGACAGGATGATAGGGGGCCGCCTCGGTCCTAAAAATCACGCTTTACATCGCGTTGGATTTGCCGCTTTCAATGAATGCATGAAAATCTCAGGCGCCGATCTGCATCTTCTCTCCGTGTTCGATTCCGTGGTCCGCAACGGTGGTTTTTCGGCGGCCCAGGCCGAGCTTGGCCTCAGCCAGCCGACCATTTCCAATCACATCACCGCGCTCGAAACGCGGCTCGGCGTCATCCTGTGCCAACGCGGCCGGCGCGGGTTCCAGCTTACCGACAAGGGCCGGCAGGTGCATGAAATCGCCGTCGACCTGCTGCGGCGGATCGACCAGCACTCGATCTCGCTGACCGCGCTGAAGGGCAGCCTCGTCGGCCAGCTGAAGATCGCCGTCGTCGATTGCGTCGCCTCCGATCCCGCCCTCAAGCTGACCGAGGCGGTTCACAGGCTGAACGACGAGGCGCCGGGTATTCGCATCGAGATCGAGGTGGAGAAGCAGGGCGGCATCCTGCGCCGGCTCGCCGAAGGCGATATCCATGCCGGCATCGGAAGTTTCGACAACAAGATAAAAGGCCTGTCCTACGCCAACCTCTACGAGGAGAGCCATTCGCTCTATTGCGGCAGGGCTCATCCGCTGTTTTCGACGCCGGATGGCGACATCACCCAGCAGGACATGGACCGATGCGTCTGGGTGCATCGCGGCTACTGGAGCCGCGAGCGCAAGAAGAGCCAGCAGGTTATCGAGGCCGACCGCATCGTCGACCAGATCGAGGCGCAACTGCTGTTCGTGTTGAGCGGCGACTACATCGGCCTGCTGCCGGATCACGCGGCCGACGCCTATGTCGTCTCCGGCAGGCTCCGGAAACTGCCGCCGCATGAGGACAATTTCGACTGCATGATGCAGCTCGTCCATCGTAGCGGACCCCACCCGAAGACCTTCCAGATTTTCCGCGAGACACTCGTCGGCCTCTACCGCTCCCGCACATCGGGGCGCGGTGGCGCAGTCGCCCGAACCTGACGCCTGCCGCGCCTCTCCAGACGGCTTCCATCCGCGGGCGGGCAAGGCTTGCCCGCCGATACATTGGGTTTTGTCAACGCAAGTTTCCGCACAATGGAATGTTAGCGGTGCCCGGCTCCTCCCACACTTGGTGGAATACCATTTTGGGGAGGTCGCATGTCTTTCAACCAGCCTTTAGGCGGCAACGAGATGCCGCGCTTTGGGGGCCCCGCCACGATGATGCGGTTGCCCGGCGCTTCGTCGGCCGCAAATCTGGATGCCTGTTTCATCGGTATCCCCATGGATATCGGCACGTCGAACCGGTCGGGTACCCGGCTTGGGCCACGCCAGATCCGTGACGAAAGCCGCATGATCCGGCCTTACAACATGGCGACGGGTGCTGCTCCCTTCGACGTGCTGCAGGTCGCCGACATCGGCGATGTCCCGATCAATACCTTCGATCTCAAGAAGTCGGTCGCCATCATTACCGAATATTATCGCGGCGTGCTCGCCCATGGCGCCATTCCGCTGACGCTCGGCGGTGACCACACCCTGACATGGCCGATCCTGCGCGCCGTTAGAGAGCGCCACGGCCCGGTCGCCCTTATCCATGTCGACGCCCACTCGGATACGAACGAGCACATGTTCGGCGAGGCCGTCGCCCATGGCTGCCCCTTCCGCCGCGCCTGGGAAGACGGCTGCCTGCAGAACGACAAGGTCTTCCAGATCGGCATCCGCGGCACCGGCTACAGCCCTGAGGATTTCGACTGGGGCCGCAAGCAGGGCTGGACCTGCATCCAGGCCGAGGAATGCTGGTGGAAATCGCTGACGCCGCTGATGGCCGATATCCGCAGCAGGATCGGCAACGCGCCGGTCTATCTGACCTATGACATCGACAGCCTCGACCCAGCCTTTGCGCCCGGTACCGGCACCGTCGAGGTCGGTGGCCTGACGACCCATCAGGGACTGGAGATCATCCGCGGCTGTGCCGGGCTGAACCTCGTCGGCTGTGATCTCGTCGAAGTGTCGCCGCCCTATGACCCCGCCGGCAACACCGCGGTGATCGCAGCGAATTTCCTCTACGAGATGCTCTGCGCCCTGCCACGCGTCGCCGAGGCGGCCGCCAAGAACAGGAAGTAAGCCAGTGATCGAAGTAGACCGCATTCATGTCCGGTTCGGCGAGGGACCCGGCGCCTTCATCGCTCTCAACGACGTCAGCGTGACGATCAGCGAAAGCGAGTTCTTCACGCTGCTCGGCCCCTCCGGCTGCGGAAAAACGACGCTGTTGCGCTCGATCGCCGGTTTCATTCACCCCAGCGGCGGTGCGATCCGTCTTGCCGGCCAGAACATCCTGTCGCTGCCGCCGTTCAAACGCCCGGTCAATACCGTCTTCCAGAACTACGCCCTCTTCCCGCATATGACGGTTGCCGAGAATGTCGGTTTCGGCCTCGAAATGCTCGGTCGCCCGCGTGCCGAGATCGCCGCCACCGTCGAGGAGATGCTGGCACTGGTG
Source organism: Shinella sp. Sh6 (assembly GCF_055392685.1). NCBI lineage: Bacteria > Pseudomonadati > Pseudomonadota > Alphaproteobacteria > Hyphomicrobiales > Rhizobiaceae > Shinella > Shinella sp. Sh6. The sequence continues at coordinate 785,732 of NZ_AP044005.1, forward strand.
AAGATGACGCCGATGGCTGGCCGCCGTCCGTCGGAGCTTTCCGGCGGCCAGCAGCAGCGCGTGGCGCTTGCCCGCGCGCTTGCGCCCAAACCCAAGGTGCTGTTGCTCGATGAATCGCTCTCCGCGCTCGACCTGAAGCTGCGCAAGGAAATGCAGATCGAGCTGAAGCGCCTGCAATCCGAAACCGGCATTACCTTCATCTTCGTTACCCACGATCAGGAGGAAGCCCTGACCATGAGCGACCGCATCGCGGTCATGAGCGCCGGCACGATCCGCCAGATCGGAACCCCGCGCGAAATCTACGATCACCCCCGCGAGCGCTTCGTGGCCGACTTTATCGGCGATACCAATTTCGTGCAGGCGAACCTTTCGGCCGACGGCACCGTGGAGCTGCCGGGTGGCGCCCGCATCCGCGCCGGCCTGCAGGAGAATGCGGCCGTCGCCGCCCGCCCCGTTACGCTGGTCATCCGCCCCGAACAGACGGTGCTCGAACAGATGCCCGAGAAGGCGCCGCTTTCGGGTGTGCTGGAAAACGTCGTCTATTGCGGCACGGATACCCACTACCACCTGATGCTTGCCGATGGTGCCCGCTTCGTCGTCCGCCGCCAGAACAACCCGGCCCGTCCGGTGACCTTCGAGAAGGGCCAGCGCCTCGGCATCGGTTTCGAGCCGCAGGCCGTTCAGGTTCTTGAGGGCTGATGCCATGGCTGCCACGCAACCCAACACCGATCTCGTGATCGCCAACCGGCGCGAAACCCGCAATCGTTGGCTGCTGCTGCTGCCGTCGATCGTCATCCTGCTTGCGGCCGCCGTCGGTCCGCTGATCGTCGTCGTCATCTATTCCTTCCTCACCGCCGGCGACTACGGCGGCGTTGTCTGGCATTTCTCCTGGGATGGCTGGCTCGGCGTCTTCACCACGAGCGATCCGTTCGATGGCACGCTGAGCCTTGCAAACGCCCATATTTCGATCCTCTGGCGGTCGGTGAAACTTTCGTTCCTGACGACGCTGTTCTGCCTGATCCTCGGCTTTCCCACGGCTTATTTCATCGCCACGCGCCCCGTCACGCAGCGCGACGGCTGGATGCTTCTGATCACCATTCCGTTCTGGACCAACCTCCTGATCCGGACCTTCGCGATCATGGGTCTCATCCGCAACGAAGGCCTCGCCAACGGGCTCCTCGAATGGCTCGGCATCATCGACCAGCCGATCCAGATGATGTTCACCGATTTCGCCATCCTGCTCGGCATGGTCTATGTCTACCTGCCGCTGATGGTGCTGCCGCTCTACGCCTCGATGGAGCGCTTGAACTTTTCGCTGATCGATGCGGCCTACGATCTCTATGCCACGCCGTTCCGGGTGCTGCGGCGGGTCATTGTCCCGGCGGTCAAGCCCGGCGTCGTCGCCGGCTCCATCCTCGTGTTCGTGCCCTCGCTCGGCGCCTACGTCATCCCGAGAATCCTCGGCGGCGGCACGCAGCTGATGCTCGGCAACCTGATCGAGCTGCAATTCGGCCAGGCCCGCAACTGGCCGCTCGGGGCAGCCCTTTCGCTGACCCTGCTCGTCATGGTGACCGTCGCCCTTATCGTCTATGTCCGCGCCTCCGCGAACGAAGGAGACTGAGATGGCCAAGCGCAAGACCTTCGACACGCGCCGGCAGGCCGGCTTCACCGCCATCGCCGCCTTCTGCTTCGTCATGCTCTATCTGCCGATTGTGCTGATGGCGATCTTCTCCTTCAACGGGGGCCTCGCGCTGACGCGGTGGGAAGGCTTTTCGCTCGTCTGGTACGTGACCGCCTGGCACAACGAAGTCGTGCAGGCCGCGACGATCCGCTCGGTGATCATCGCCGCGGTCGCGACCGTCGTGTCGACGCTGGTCGCGGTTCTCGCCGCCCTCGCGATGGGGCGCGGCAAGTCCTTCCGCGGCCGCAGCGCCATGTTCGCGCTGATCAACCAGCCGCTGATGGTGCCGGAAATCGTCACCGCAGTCTCGCTGCTGGTCGTCTTTGCCTGGGTGAAGACAACCATCGGCTATTCCGGCCTCGGCTACCTCATTCTCGCCCATTCGGCCTTCTGCATTCCTTTCGCGTTCATGCCGGTCCGGGCGCGCCTGCAGGGCATGGACCAGACGCTGGAACAGGCCGCCGCCGATCTCTATGCCTCCGCCTGGCAGGTTTTCCGCCGCGTCACCTTCCCGTTGTTGTGGCCGGGAGTGCTGGCAGGCGCGATGCTCGCCTTCGTCACCTCGCTCGACGATGTCGTCATCACCGAGTTCGTCAAGAGCGCCGGGCAGGACACGCTGCCGACCTACATGCTCGGCCAGATGCGCCGCAACCTGACGCCGGAAACCAACGCCATCGCCACCGTACTTCTGGTGTTCTCGGTGGTGCTGGTGGTCGCGTTCTTCTTCGTCAGCCGGGAAAAACACGCCAAGGCGCAGCTTTAGAGCCTGACGACCAGGACAAAAACCAAGCATTCGAAAACCAAGGGAAGAGGAAACCCATGAAACAACTCATCGCATCCATTGCCGCTGCCTGCCTGTTGGCCGGGCCTGCCTTCGCGGAAGGCAACCTCAACATCTACAACTGGGGCAACTACACGCCCCCGGACATGATCAGGAAGTTCGAGGAAAAGTATAACGTCAAGGTCACCGTCACCGACTACGACAGCAACGATACCGCGCTCGCCAAGGTGGAGGCCGGCGGCCATGGTTTCGATATCGTGGTCCCGGCCGGCATCTACGTGCCGATCTGGATCGAAAAGGGCTTGCTGCTGGAAGCCCGCCCCGACCAGATGGAAAACTTCAAGAACGTCGACCCGAAATGGGCAAACCCGACCTTCGATCCCGGCCGCCACTACACCGTGCCGTGGCAGTGGGGCACGGTAGGGGTCTCGGTCAACCGCAATGTCTACAAGGGTGATATCAACACCTCGTCCATCCTGTTCAACCCGCCGGACGAGCTGAAGGGCAAGATCAACGTCGTTCCGGAAATGAACGACCTCATGGCGCTCGCGGTCCACTATGTCGGCGGCGAGACCTGCACCAACGACATGACGGTCCTGAAGAAGGTGCGCGACCTGCTCGTGGCCGCCAAGCCGAACTGGGTGTCGATGGACTACGGTACGGTCGAGCAGCTCGCCCAGGGCGATATTGCCGCCGGTATGAACTGGAACGGCTCGTCCTTCCGCAGCCGCCTGATCAACCCGCAGCTCGAATTCGGCTTCCCGCAGGAAGGCTTCCCCATCTTCATGGACAATGCCGCCATTCTCGCCGATGCCGCGAACGTCGACAACGCCAGGCTCTTCCTGAACTTCATCATGGACCCGGAAAACGCCGCGATGATCTCCGCCTATGCCCGCTACGGCAACGGCATCGTCGGCTCCGACAAGTACATGCCGGAAGACATGAAGACCGCGCCGGAAGTCAACATCCCGCCGGAACTGGCAAAGGCCGGCTTCCCCATCGAAACCTGCTCGCCGGAAGTCATGAAGATTTACACGCGGATTTGGACGGATCTACAGAAGTAAGCTCAATAAGACAGGCCCTGTGCTGCAAGACGTGCAGCCTTTGACCTCATGGCCGGGTCCGGCGGTCGGGCCGCCGGTCTTGCTACAGGGCCTGTCCCCGGTTTTTGCCGGATGTGTGTCGATGGCAAGGCCTCGCGGCGTCGGCAACCGGGTATAACCCGGCTTCTCCTCGAAAGGGCTGGCCGAACTCGCCGATTTGTCGGGGCCGGCCCGGGACGATCGGCAGGCGTTGCGCGCAATCATCCGCCTGCCGGTTCAAAGTGAAACCCTTCGCCCCTGGATATCACGCGGCCGATCCCCGGCCGGTCCAGGTGCGCGCCGGCGATCCACATGCCGTTACGGGCGGCCTCATCGAAAATTCCGAAGCGGGTCGCACGCGCCGTCGCCTGGTTCTCGTCATAACCCCAGCTCAGCGTCGGGTTGGCGAACTGCAAGGCTGGTACGTGAACGATGTCCCCGAAAAACAAGAACAGATCCTCTTCCGTGTCTAGCGCGTAGCCGCAATGTCCATTCGCATGACCCGGCAACGCCACCGTTCTCAAGTGCTTCGCCAGCCGGTCCCCGTTTTGCAAAGGCCTGACAAGATGATGAAACGGTGCAAGCCTCCGTTCGGAGCGGAAGCTTTCGACCGCTTCCGCGGGAAGCATGATCGCGGACAGGTTTGGTAGTGCGGCTTGTCCGTCGGGTGTCAACAGGCCGTGGGTGTGGTCCTGGTGCGCATGCGTAAGCGCCAGGACCCTGATCGCTGAAGGACTGAGTCCCGCCGCCTTCAGGGATTGCGCCAGTCGACCCAGTGTGGGCGCCCAGCTTCCTCCTCCGCAGTCGATCAGAACGCCATCGACCCCCGGCCCCTCCAGCGCAAAGCAGTTGACGGACAGGCGAAACCTTGCTGCTGCGGCAGCGCTTGGTACGGGACTATTCTCCAGGTCCCGCAAAAGCCCTGCCGGCATGTCGAGATAGCCGTCGCAGAGCGACCAGACGCGGAAATTTCCCGATCTGCACTCAAGGACGTCGGAACTGTGCGATGTCGAAATCATCGGATACCGTAATACTTGCATTTCGAGACGCCGCGGGCAGGTCGCCGCTTCATCGCTCGCTGCTCCCGATACACCTGCCGGGCCGCGGGGGCGGCCCGGCCTTTGGCTTGTCAAATGCGCTCAGGCATTCGAAGTCATGACCTTCTGGACGACCTTCCAGCCTCCATCGACCTTCAGGCATGAGAGAAGATCCGTGAAGGACCGAGGCGGCACGCGAAGCTTCAGCCTGATCAGCGCGAGATCGCCTTCAACGTCTATCGAGAGGAGCTGGTCCTCGCGCTCGAAATTCTGCGCCTTCGGAGCCGTGAGGCCGCGCACCGCCTCCAGCCACGTCGCGATCGGCGTCACAACCACGTCGCCATGCTCGGCGATCTTCGTCACGGAACTGGACGGATGCAAGATGGAGGAAAATTTCTCTGCATCCATCTCATACGCTGCATCAAAGTATGTCTGAGCCAGCGAGCGCAGAGCGCGTACGTCTTCTTCCTGCAAGGTCGGCATGTCATCTCCTGTCGATCGGTATTTTCCCGAGCGGGATCGGCACTTGCCGGAATTGCCCCGCGCTCGTTGGCTGAACATATGGGATAGCTGATCATGATAGTAGGCGCGTTGCATTTATCAGCTTCATGACTGATAGTCATGAGTGATGACAAATGAACTGAACGAACTGGCCATGTTCGCGAAGGTAGCTGCGGAGCGAAGTTTTACGCGGGCCGCCGCGAAACTGGGTGTGTCGCAATCCGCGCTGAGCCATACGATCCGGCGGCTTGAACAGAGACTCGGATTGCAGCTGCTTGCCCGGACGACGAAAAGTGTCGCGCCGACGGCCGCCGGCGCGGCGCTCCTGCGGGACCTGACGCCCGCGCTCGAGCAAATCGATCTCGCCGTCAACCGGGCGCGAAGCGATCGCCACGAACCGGCGGGACGGCTTCGGATTTTCATGTCCCGTTCGGCCGCGGCGATGGTGCTGCTCCCGCGGCTCGCGGCATTCGCGGAGGCCTATCCGAAGGTCGTGCTGGACGTTGTCACCGGCACGGGGCCCGCCGACCTCGTGGCTGGCGAGTTCGACGCAGGAATCCAGCTGGGCGAGTATATCCAGAAGGACATGATCGCCGTCCGCGTCACGCCCGAGTTGCGGTTGGCCGTCGTCGGATCGCCCGCCTACTTTGCTTCAAGGTCCGTTCCGCAGACCCCGAAGGATCTCCATGACCATCGGTGCATCACCCTCAGGCATACAGGAGGGCCATACCGCTGGGAGTTCGAAAAGGAAGGAAAGTCCGTAACGATAGCCCCGGACGGTCCCCTGATCATCGACGAAACGCACCTCGCGATCCAGGCGGCCCTTTCCGGGGTCGGGATAGGGGTGGCCTATGAAGAACAGGTCGCGGAACATATTGCGAAAGGGCGCCTTCTGCGCGTGCTGGAAGACTGGACACCCCCCATTCCCGGCTTCTCCATGTACTATCCCAGCCGGCGCCATCAGCCCGCAGCACTTGCTGCGCTCGTCAACGCGCTGCGGGTGCCGAACAGGAATGATCGATAAGACGGGAAGCCGGGATCGGCGACGGCCTATCTGGATTCGAATTCCGGGGTTTCGACCGAGAGGTGAAGGCCTGCCGGAAGCTCCCGGCATCGAAAATCGCCGCCGGTGCTTTTACACCCCGTCGGCGTCGATCTCGTCGTGGAGAGATCGGGTGTCGCAAAGACCAGTCTCTACCGCCATTTCGGCACGAAGGATGATCTGGTCGCCGCCTTCCCCGATCGCGAGGATATCGATTTCTGGAGAACCGGAAATCGCCCGGCGCGCCCAGCCGATCGCCGCACCGCGGTCGGGGGCGATGAGGACTCCGAGGTTGCCGGAAAATGCGCGCCAGGCCTCGACATAGTCCTCCCGCACCGCCGTCAGCGTCGGAATGCCGCGCATGCACGCCGCCTCGATCACGGCGCGAAAGCCGCCGCCTTCCGCTTCGCCCTTGCCGAAGCGGTTGAGGATCAGGAGATCCGGTCCGGCCTCGACACGGGTCAGCAGCGGGCCGGCGATACCGGCCAGCGCCTGCGGGTCGAGCCGGCAGCCGCGCGCGCCGGAGCCGAGCGCCTGCGAGATGACGTGGCGGGTGCCGGTGGCGATATCCTCCAGCTCGATCTGGCCGCAACACTCGCCTTCCTGCATGTTTTGCCGCTGCAGGAAGCCGATGGCGTTTCGGCCCTCGCTGCGCATCGTTCGGGCAACGGCGTCGAGGATATCGTCCACCGCGCGGTCCCTCCCGACGAGAAGGGCGGCTTGAAGGGGAAATATGATGTTGGCCATGGGGCGCTTCTTTGAAATCCGTCTTTTGTCTGCTCAGGCATGGTGAACCTTTCCGTCCGGCCAGCCTCGATGGCGGCCGGTGGCGGTGCCGTTCCCGCGCTCACTGCAACAGCGGACCGTCCGCGCCCGTCACGTCGATGCCGGTGATCGTGGCGTCCGTGGCAAGGACGGCGATGAACTGCGACACGGCCTTCGACCAGGCGGAGGCTTCGAGCCAGCCGGCAATGCGCCGGAAGACGAGATCGAAGGGCAATTGCTCGCCATCGACCCGCCGGTCGAGGCGGATGATGTGGAAGCCGAAGCGGGTTTCGACCGGGGCCCGGGTGATCTCGCCTTCCTCCATGCGCTGCAGGGCCTGCTCGAACGCGGCGACCGTGCTGCCGCGCGTCAGTTGCCCGAGATTGCCGCCGCTTGCGGCAGACGGGCAGGCCGAATGGGTGCGGGCCATGGTCGCGAACTCACCCGGATGCCCGGCGATGACGGTGGCGAGCCGTTCGGCCTCGAGGCGGCGGGAAGCGCGCGCGCCCTCGTCGGCCGGGTCGGCGGGTAGTAGGATATGGCTCGCCTCGAAGATCGGCGCGCTGCGGAATTTCTCGCGATTGTTGTCGTAGAAGCGGCGGCATTCCTCCTCGCTCGCCGAGGGGGCGGAGACCTCGCGCTCGATCACGAGGCGGATGGCGGCGTCCTCTGCGGTTTCCAGGCGCCCGTCCCCGTCGGCCTGCGGCGCGGCGAGGATGTCGAGTTCGCGGGCCCTTTGCAGGAGCAGTTGACGGACCACCAGCGCTCTTGCCGCGGCGGCAAGGGCCGCGCCGGGATTGTCGGCCGGATGGTTCTGCGCCTCGGCGAGGATGTCGCCTTCGGCGATGGCGACGCCGTTGACCGAGACGGCGTCGAGGACGGGCCGCGCCTTCGGCGGCACCTTCGTATCCGGTTCGCGGTAGCCGGAATAGCTGTCCTGCGGCCCGCCGTTCCCGGCGGCGCTTGCGCTTTGCGTCTTGTCGAAAAGCGTGACCATGGCCTTACTCCGCCGCAATCCGGCTGCCGGCCGCGCGGCGGCGGCGCTGGCGCACGACCTGATAGCCCGGACGCCACATATAGCGCACCGGCACGCTCAGCATGTGCACGAGCCGCGTGAACGGGAAGAGGAGGAGGATGGTGAGGCCGAGGAACAGGTGCAGCTTGAACACCGCCGCCGTGTCGGCGACGTAGGAGGCCGCCTCGGAGTTGAAGGTGAAGATGCCCTGCGCCCAGTTCATGAACTTCACCATCTCGTGGCCGTCGAGATGGGAAAGCGATGCGGGGATGGTCGAGAGGCCGAGGAAGAGCTGGATCCACAGCAGGATGATGATCAGCGTATCCGTGGTGCTCGAGGCGGCGCGCACGCGCGCGTCGAACAGGCGGCGGTGGACGAGGAGCGTCGCGCCGGCGATCGCCATGAGGCCGGCGATGCCGCCGGCGATGATCGCGAGCAACTGCTTGGCGCCATGGCTGACGCCGAGCGCGTCGAACACCCGGATCGGCGTCAGGAGCCCGACCAGATGGCCGGCGAAGATGACGAGAACGCCGACATGGAAGAGCACCGAGCCCCAGATGAGCTGCTTGCGGCGCAGGAGCTGGCTCGATCCGGAACGCCAGGTATAGGGCTCGCGATCGTAGCGGATGATCGAGCCGAGGACCAGGACGGCCAGCGCCACATAGGGATAGATTCCGAACACGAGCGAGTTGAGATAGCCAGACATGTTCCGCCTCCTAGACCGGTATGGTGTTTGCGGGCTCGTTCGGCTTGCGCGCCGCCGCCCTCATCTGCGTGCGCAGCCTGTCCGGGCCGCAGGCGTTTTCGCCGGCATTGCCGCCGAAGGTGACGGCCTCGTCCCACCAGATGCGGTCGAGCGCGGCAAGGTCGTCGGGATTGTCCTCGGCGCCTTCCAGAAGCGCGTTCACGCGCTTTTCGTCCGGCTTTGCCTTCGACAGGAGCCGCAACGCGGCGAAGGCGAAGGCATAGACCGACTCGCGCTTCCTCAGCCGCTCGCCGATCGCCGCCGTGATGTGCCCGGTCTGGGACAGGAGGTCGTCGATCTCCTCGGCGCTGCGCGTCGAGAGGAATTCGAGGAAGAGCGGCAGGTAGTCCGGCAGTTCCTTGCTGTCGATGACGAAGCCGTTTTCCTCGTACATCGCCATCAGGTCGACCATGGCCTGGCCGCGGTCGCGGCTTTCGCCGTGCACGTGCTCGAACAGGTGCAGCGACAGCGAGCGGCTGCGGTCGAACAGATGGACGTAGCGCTCCTGAGCCTCGTAGAGGTCCTGGCCGGCGAGGTCGTCGATCAGGCGGACGAGATGCCGCCCGACGTCCGCGCCGACCGTGTCGTCCGCCTGAAGCGCCGCCTTCAGCTCGCCGGCGCCGTTGATGAGCTCCTCGCCCGGATAGCTGAGCAGGAGCGACAGGATCTTGAGGGCGGTGTGCATCAGACGAGCTCCTTGAAGAGGTCGGTCGGGGTGTTGACGACCTTGCGGCGCTTGGCGCCGAACAGGTCGCCCTCCGACGTGCCGCCGGAGCAGCCGTTGCCGAAGGAGAAGCCGCAGGAGCCGCGCACGTCGTAGGCGTCCTCGCTCACCTCGCGGTGCGTCGTCGGAATGACGAAGCGGTCTTCGTAGTTGGCGATTGCCATGATGTGGTACATCTCCTCGATCATCTGGCCGCTCATGCCGACCCTGGCGGCGATCGACGGGTCGATCACGCCGTCGATCGTCTTGGCGCGCATATAGGCGCGCATGGCGAGCATGCGTTCGAGCGCCGAGACGACAGGGGCCTCCTTGCCGGCGGTGAGGAGATTGGCGAGGTAGCGCACCGGAATGCGCAGCGAGCGGACGTCCGGCAGCGGCCCGTCCATGCCGAGCTTGCCGGCCTGGGCCGCCGACTGCAGCGGCGAGAGCGGCGGAATGTACCAGACCATCGGCAGCGTGCGGTATTCCGGGTGGAGCGGGAAGGCGATCTTCCAGTCCATCGCCATCTTGTAGACCGGCGAGCGTTTGGCGGCCTCCAGCCAGGCGTCAGGAACGCCGTCCTTGCGGGCCTGAGCGATCACCGCCGGGTCGTTCGGGTTAAGGAAGATCTTCAGCTGCTCCTCGTAGAGGTCCTGTTCGTTCGCCGTGGAGGCGGCCTGCGAGATCCGGTCGGCATCGTAGAGGATGACGCCGAGATAGCGGATGCGGCCGACGCAGGTCTCCGAGCAGACGGTCGGATGGCCGGCCTCGATGCGCGGATAGCAGAAGATGCACTTTTCCGATTTGCCCGAGTTCCAGTTGTAGTAGATCTTCTTGTAGGGGCAGCCGGAGACGCACATGCGCCAGCCGCGGCATTTTTCCTGGTCGATCAGCACGATGCCGTCGTCCTCGCGCTTGTAGATCGCCCCCGAAGGACAGGCCGCCGCGCAGGTCGGGTTGAGACAGTGCTCGCACAGCCTCGGCAGGTACATCATGAAGGTATTCTCGAACTGGCCGTAGATCTCCTTCTGCACCCCCTCGAAATTATAGTCCTTCGAGCGCTTCTCGAATTCCCCGCCGAGAATCTCCTCCCAGTTCGGCCCCCATTCGATCTTCTCCATCCGCTCGCCGGTGATCATCGAGCGTGGACGGGCGGTCGGCGTAGCGCGGCTTTCGCCGGCCGTCTGCAGGTGGCCGTAGTCGAAATCGAAGGGCTCGTAGTAGTCGTCGATCTCCGGCAGGTCCGGATTGGCGAAGATCTTGGCGAGGATGCGCCATTTCGCACCCATCTTCGGCTCGATCTTGCCGTTCGGCTTGCGGACCCAGCCGCCGTTCCATTTCTTCTGGTTTTCCCAATCCTTGGGAAAGCCGACGCCGGGCTTGGTCTCGACATTGTTGAACCAGGCGTATTCGACGCCTTCGCGGTTGGTCCAGACGTTCTTGCAGGTGACGGAGCAGGTATGGCACCCGATGCACTTGTCGAGATTGAGGACCATGCCGATTTGCGCGCGGATTTTCATTCTGCCGCCTCCTTGTTGTGAGTGACGCCTTCGGCGGGCGGGCCCTCCAGCCAGTCCACCGTATCGAGCTTGCGCACCACGACGAACTCGTCGCGGTTGGAGCCGACCGTGCCGTAGTAGTTGAAGCCGTAGGCCTGCTGGGCGTAGCCGCCGATCATGTGCGTCGGCTTCGTGATGATGCGGGTCACGGAATTGTGGATGCCGCCGCGCTGGCCGGTGGTCGGCGAGCCGGGCGTGTTCACGATCTTCTCCTGGGCGTGGTACATGTAGATCGTGCCGTCCTTCATGCGCTGCGAGACGACGGCGCGGGCGACGATGGCGCCATTGGCGTTGTAGACCTCGACCCAGTCGTTGTCGGCAATGCCCGCGCGCTTGGCGTCCGGCTCGGAAATCCACACGACCGGGCCGCCGCGGTTGAGCGTCAGCATCATCAGGTTGTCGCTGTAGGTCGAATGGATGCCCCATTTCTGGTGCGGCGTGATGAAGTTCAGCACCAGATGCGGCTTGCCGTCGCTCCTCGCCCTGATCGCCGGGTTGACGGTCTTGGTGTCGATCGGCGGCCGGTAGACGCAGAAGCCCTCGCCGAAGGCGCGCATCCACAGGTGATCCTGGTAGAGCTGCTGGCGGCCGGTGAGGGTGCGCCACGGGATCAGCTCGTGGACGTTGGTATAGCCGGCATTGTAGCAGACCTTCTCCGATTCCAGGCCCGACCAGGTCGGCGAGGAGATGATCTTGCGCGGCTGGGCGACCACGTCGCGGAAGCGGATCTTCTCGTCCTCCTTGGGGATGGCGAGATGGGTGTGGTCGCGGCCGGTATATTTCGACAGCGCCTCCCAGGCCTTCACCGCGACCTCGCCGTTGGTCTCCGGCGCGAGCGACAGGATGACCTCGGTCGCGTCGATGTCGCTTTCGATCTTCGGACGGCCCTTGGCGACGCCTTCCTCCTCCACCACGCCGTTCAGCCGGGCGAGCAGGTCGACCTCGTGCCCGGTATTCCAGGAAATGCCCTTGCCGCCGTTGCCGAGCGTGTCGAGCAGGGTGCCGACGGAGGTGAACTTCTTGTAAAGGTTCGGATAGTCGCGCTCGACGACGGCGACCGTCGGCATGGTTTTGCCGGGGATCGGGTCGATCTCGCCCTTCTTCCAGTCCTTGACGTCGAACGGCTGGGCAAGCTCGCCGGCCGTGTCGTGCAGCGTCGGCACGAGCACGACGTCCTTCTCGACGCCGAGAACCTCCGGGGCTATCTCGGAGAACTTGCGGGCGATGCCCTTGAAGATCTCCCAGTCGCTCCGTGCGTCCCAGGCCGGGTCGGCGGCGCTCGACAACGGATGGATGAAGGGATGCATGTCGGAGGTGTTGAGGTCGTTCTTCTCGTACCAGGTCGCCGTCGGCAGCACGATGTCGGAATAGACGCAGGTCGTCGACATGCGGAAGTCGAGGGTGACGAGGAGGTCGAGCTTTCCCTCCGGCGCCTCGTCGTGCCAGACCGCTTCCTTCGCCGCGTGCCGGCCCTCCTCGCCGAGGTCCTTGCCGAGCACGCCGTGCTTGGTGCCGAGCAGGTGCTTCAGGAAATATTCATGGCCCTTGCCCGACGAGCCGAGCAGGTTCGAACGCCAGACGAAGAGGTTGCGCGGCCAGTTCGACGGATCGTCGGGATCCTCGCAGGACATCGACAGCGTGCCGGCCTTCAGCTGCTCGGCGACGTAGTCCTTCGCCGCCTTGCCGGAGGCGGCGGCGTCCTTCGAGACCGAGAGCGGATTGGCCTTGAGCTGCGGGGCGGAGGGCAGCCAGCCCATGCGCTCGGCGCGGATGTTGTAGTCGATCAGCGCCGCGTCCCACGGGCCGTCCGGCGCCGTCGGCGACAGGATCTCCTCGACCTTCAGCGTCTCGTAGCGCCACTGGTCGGTATGGGCGTAGAAGAACGAGGTCGAGTTCATGTGGCGGGGAGGGCGGCTCCAGTCGAGCGCGAAGGCAAGCGCCGTCCAGCCGGTCTGCGGCCGGAGCTTTTCCTGGCCGACATAATGGCTCCAGCCGCCGCCCGACTGGCCGATGCAGCCGCACATCACCAGCATGTTGATGATGCCGCGGTAGTTCATGTCCATGTGGTACCAGTGGTTCAGGCCGGCGCCGAGGATGACCATCGAGCGGCCTCCGGTCTTTTCGGCATTGCTGGCGAATTCACGGGCGACCGCGACGATCTGGTCGCGCGGGACGCCGGTGATGCGCTCGGCCCAGGCGGGCGTATAGGGAAGGTTCTCCTCGTAGGATTTCGCCGAGTTCGGATCGCCGAGGCCGCGGTCGACGCCGTAGTTGGCGACGAAGAGATCGAAGACGGTCGCCACCAGGGTCTCGCCGTCGGCAAGCCTGATCTTGCGGGCCGGCACCTTGCGCACCAGCACGCTGTCATGCTCGGTGCCCTCGAAGTAGTCGTGCTCGCGGTTGCCGAAATACGGAAAGCCGACATCGGCGATCGTGTCGTGCTCGCCCTCGAGGATGAAGCTCATGGCAAGCTCGACCTCGTTGCCCTTGCCGTCCTTGGCCTCGAGGTTCCACTTGCCCTGTTCGCCCCAGCGATAGCCGATGGAGCCGTTCGGCGAGACGAACTGGCCGGTCTCGGCGTCGACCGCCACGGTCTTCCATTCCGGGTTGTTCGCCTCGTCGAGGCCGCCGACGAAGTCGGAGGCGCGCACGAAGCGATCGGGGACGAGATAGCCGTCCTTTCGGGCAAGCTTCACCAGCATCGGCATGTCGGTGTAGCGGCGACAGTAGTCCTCGAAATACTCGGCCTGGCGGTCGATGTGGAACTCGCGCAGGATGACGTGGCCGAGCGCCATGGCGAGAGCCGCATCCGTTCCTTGCTTGGGATGCAGCCAGAGGTCGGAGAATTTGGCGGCTTCCGAATAGTCCGGCGAGACGACGACGGACTTGGCCCCTTTGTAGCGCACTTCGGTGTAGAAATGCGCGTCGGGGGTGCGAGTCTGCGGCACGTTCGAGCCCCAGAGGATGAGGAAGCCGGAATTGTACCAGTCGGCCGATTCCGGCACGTCGGTCTGCTCGCCCCAGGTCATCGGCGAGGCGGGCGGCAGGTCGCAGTACCAGTCGTAGAACGACATGCAGACGCCGCCGAGCAGCGACAGGTAGCGCGAGCCCGCGGCGTAGGAAACCATCGACATGGCCGGGATCGGCGAGAAACCGATGACGCGGTCCGGCCCCCAGGTCTTCACCGTATAGGCGTTGGCCGCCGCGATGATCTCGTTGACCTCGTCCCAGGTGGCGCGCACGAAGCCGCCGAGACCGCGCATCCTGACATATTCCGCCCGCTTCTCGGGGCTCTCCTGGATTGCCGCCCAGGCGCCGATCGGCGTCTTGACGGTCCGCTCCCTGCGCCACAGCTTGAGGAGGCGCGAGCGGACCAGCGGATATTTCACGCGGTTGGCCGAATACATGTACCAGCTATAGCTCGCGCCGCGCGAACAGCCGCGCGGCTCGTGATTGGGCAGGTCCGGCCGCGTGCGCGGATAGTCGGTCTGCTGGGTCTCCCAGGTGACGATCCCGCCCTTGACGTAGATCTTCCACGAGCAGGAGCCCGTGCAGTTGGCGCCGTGGGTGGAGCGCACGATCTTGTCGTGCTGCCAGCGCTTGCGGTAGGCGTCCTCCCAGTCGCGGCTTTCCGTGGTCGTGACGCCGTGACCGTCGGAGAACGTGCCGGCGTTCTTGCGCGCGAGGAAGTTCAGGCGATCGAGTAGGTGGCTCATGGTCTATCCTCCAGGTTCAGGCGTTCGCGGAGGCCGGGCGAGCCCGGCCGCGCTCGATGTCGTGGAGCAGTCCGCCCTTGCGGGCGTAGACGGCCCAGGTGATCAGCACGCAGGTGACGTAGAAGATCAGGAAGGCCCAGAGAGCCGCCTCCGGCCCGCCGGTCAGCGTGATCGAGGAGCCGTAGCCCTTCGGGATGAAGAAGGCGCCGAAGGCGGCGATCGCCGAGGTGAAACCGGTGATGGCGGCCGATTCCTTCTCGGCCTGCAACCGGCGGGCTTCCGGCGTCGCCTGCGGCATCAGCCGGCCCATTTCCTTGCCCATGATCGCCGGGATCATCTGGAAGGTGGAGGCATTGCCGACGCCGGCTGCGAAGAACAGCACCAGGAACGAAGCGAAGAAGCCCCAGAAGGCATGCGGCTGGTCCTTGATGCCGATGAAGTAGAGCACGCCGCAAACCCCCGCCATCATCAGCACGAAGACCCAGAACGTGACGCGGGCGCCGCCGTACTTGTCGGCGAGCCAGCCGGTGGCCGAGCGCGACAGCGCGCCGACCAGCGGGCCGAGGAAGGCGAACTGCAAGGCGTTGACGTCGGGAAACAGCGTCTTCGACAGAAGCGGGAAGCCTGCGGAGTAGCCGATGAAGGAACCGAAGGTGCCGGTGTAGAGCCAGCACATGATCCAGTTGTGCTTGCGCTGGAAGATGACCGCCTGCTCGGTGAAGGAGGCCTTGGCAGAGGCGATGTCGTTCATGCCGAACCAGTTGGCGAAGGCGGCGATAACAATGAAGGGAATGAAGAAGAAGCCGGCATTCTGCAGCCACAACGGCGTCTCGCCGGTGGCTGCGGTCGCGGGGACCATCGCCGGATCGCCGCCGAGGCCGCCGAAGATGCCGGTGGTGATGACGAGCGGCACGACGAACTGCACGACGGAGACGCCGAGATTGCCGAGGCCGGCATTGAGAGCGAGCGCGTTGCCCTTTTCCGACTTCGGGTAGAAGAAGGAGATGTTGGCCATCGAGGAGGCGAAGTTGCCGCCGCCGAAGCCGCACAGCAGTGCGAGGATCAGGAGGACGATATAGGGCGTGTCGGGGTTCTGCACCGCATAGCCGATGCCGAGCGCCGGGATGATCAGCGACCAGGTGGTCAGCGTCGTCCACAGCCGTCCGCCGAGGATCGGAACCATGAAGGAATAGAAGATGCGCAGCGTCGCGCCCGACAGGCCCGGCAGCGCCGCCAGCCAGAAGAGCTGGTCGGTGGTGAAGGTGAAGCCGACGAGCGGCAGCTTGGCGACGACGACCGACCAGACCTGCCAGATCGCGAAGGACAGAAGCAGGGCCGGGATCGACAGCCAGAGATTGCGGCTGGCGATCTTGCGGCCTTTCTCCTGCCAGAAGGTCCTGTCTTCCGGGCGCCAGTCGGTGAGTACGGCCGCGCTTTCCTTGACAGGCTTGCGAACGGGCGTCGCCATCCCCTGCATTTCCGGGAAGGGCGGCAGCGCCTTGATGCTCTCCTGCGAGGCCTCCCGCTCCATCTGGCGGACGGCGAGGTGCATCCAGGCGAGCGAGCCGGCGGCAATCAGGAAAAGCAGCATGAAGCAGCTCGTCCATAGGCCGGTCAGATCGAGAAGCAGGCCGAAGACGATCGGCAGGATGAAGCCGCCGAGGCCGCCGATCATGCCGACGAGGCCGCCGACGGAGCCGACGTTCTTCGGATAGTAGACCGGGATGTGCTTGAAGACGGCGGCCTTGCCGAGCGCCATGAAGAAGCCGAGGATGAAGATGGTGACGGTGAAGCCGACGACGCCGAGCTCGGCATGGAAGGCGATCGGGCCATTGACGCCGCGCACGACATAGTCGGTCGGCGGATAGGAAAGGACGAAGGTTGCGGCGACCGACACGAGGAAGGTCCAGTACATGACGCGCCGGGCGCCGTAGACGTCCGAGAGGTGGCCGCCATAGGCGCGGAAGAGGCTCGCGGGAACCGAGAAGCAGGCGGCGATAATGCCGGCGAGGCGGATGTCGACGCCGTAGACCTTGATGAGATATTGCGGCAGCCACAGCGCCAGGGCGACGAAGGCGCCGAAGACGAAGAAATAGTAGAGCGAGAAGCGCCAGACCTGGATGTTCTTCAGGGGCTCCAGTTCCATCCAGGTGCTTTTGGGCTGCTCGCCGGAGCGGCGGCGCTCGGTGAGAACCGGATCGTCCCTGGTGGTGAACCAGAAGACGACCGCCATGACGACGAGGGTGGCGGCCCAGATTTCGGCGACGGTGTGCCAGCCGGAGGCGACGAGCACGAGGGGGGCGAAGAACTTCGTAACCGCCGCGCCGACATTGCCCGCGCCGAAGATGCCGAGCGCGGTGCCCTGCTTTTCGGCCGGATACCAGCGCGACACATAGGCGACGCCGACGGCGAAGGAGCCGCCCGAGATGCCGACGCCGAGCGCGGCGAGCAGCATCTGCGGATAGGTCGTGGCGTAAGTGAGCAGGAACGTCGCCACGGCGGCGGCGAGCATCGTGCAGACGAAGACCACACGGCCGCCGTAGCGGTCTGCCCAGATGCCCAGCACCACGCGGATCAGCGAACCGGTCAGGATGGGCGTGCCGACCAGAAGGCCGAACTGTGTTTCGGAAAGACCCAGATCCTGGCGGATCTGGATGCCGATGATTGCAAAGATCGTCCACACGGCGAAACAGGCAGTGAAGGCGATGGTACTCATCGCCAAGGCTGTCTTCTGACCTTGGGGACTGGCGGTTGTCGCGCTAGTCATAGTTCTACCCCGGTTCGAATTTGACCGAATTCTCCTGGCGATTAGGAGATATGTGCCGGGGTTTGTTGTTGATCTGGGTCAATCCTCTTCAGAGGTATACATTTTAAGACAAGGACAACTCTTTTTGGCGCTTAGATGATTTTTATATATACTGAAGTCTTCTTATTTATGCTCTTCAATTGATATTTTTTGTTTTGTTGACTGATGCTATCAACTATGAGGCAAGGCTGCACCGATGCGATCCGATGATGTCGAAAAACTCAAGCATCTGAATATCCTCGAGGGCGTCAAGCAAAGCACCTTCGAGAAGATTATCGTTCCGAGCTTCCTGCAGTCTTTTCCGGCAGGGACCGTGTTGCTCGAAGAAAACAGTCCGGCGGATTTCCTTTACATAACCCTTGAAGGATTGGTGGAGATGTCTGCTTCCTCCATGAAAAACGAGACGGTGATTGAAATTCTCGGTCCGACAAGCCTGTTCATCCTGGCGGCCGTCCTCAACAACGACGTCAGTCTTCAATCCGCCAGGACGCTGACGCCTGCGAGGATCCTGATGATCCCGGCCTCGCTGATCCGAGATCTCATGGTCGAGGATTCCGATTTCATGCGTTCCGTCGTATTCGAGCTGGCCCGCGCATATCGTCGCACGGTCAAGGAACTGAAGAGGCAGAAGCTCAGGCACGGCACGCAGAGGCTCGCCAACTGGCTTTTGCGCGAGGACGACAACCAGGGCGGTTCCGGCGCGATTAGGCTTCTTTTCGAAAAGAGGGTGCTCGCCTCCTATCTCGGCATGACGCCGGAGAACCTGTCGCGCGGCTTTGCGGTGCTCGCCGACTATGGGGTGGTGTCGGACGGCAATCGCATCGAGCTTTGCGACCGCGCGACGTTGGAGCGCTTCGCCTCGCCCTCCTTCCTCATCGACGCGGCGGAACCGACAATGAAGGGCTCGTCGCGGCCGGTGGTCTCATAGCCCACCTCGTCTCGCCGGTCAGCCAGGCGGGGCGCGGGATGATGTCGTCGAGGCCGGAGGCTTGGATGGTGCCGCCGGCGCAGCGCTGGCACCTGAGGCCCTCGCCGTCGCCCCGGATCACCCCGGCTGCCACATGAACTTGCGGGGTAAACAACCGCAACGGGCTGGCGAGGGGGCTGTCAGTTTTCGTATCGGGAGGTTTTCGTGAGCCTTCGGGATGGCTATAAATCCTTAAGAGGATTTTCGCTGGTCGGAGTGGAGTGATTCGAACACTCGACCCCCACGTCCCGAACGTGGTGCGCTACCAGACTGCGCTACACTCCGTGACCAGCGGGGGTTCGTATAGAACAGGCTTTCGGTTTCGACAAGCGCAAAATATCAAAAAAATTCGCAATGTTGGGGAAAGCGCCGGATGCCGCGGGATTTTTTCCGCAAGGCCGGAAATGCCGTGGCCGGGCGCGTCCGGCGGGGTGAAACGGCGCGGCAGGTCCTTGGTGCGGCAATGCCGTTTCCGGCGCCCGATGGAACAATTTTCCTGCCCGCGCATTTTCCGCCCGACCAATGAGGAAAGGAAACTTACATGGCTCGGGCTTTGATTCTCTGGTTGATGGGCGTACCGCTCTTTCTGGTGATCCTGATCTGGTATTTCTTCTTCTGAGACCGTCAGGAACGGCAAATGCAAAAGGGGCCTTTCGGCCCCTTTTTCGTGTCCGGATGCGCCCCGGCTATTCGTCGAGATCGGCCAGCAGCTCGGCCGCGCGGCCGGCGCTGGTGTGGCGCACGTCGACGTCCTGGCGGCGGCTGGCGAAGGCCTCGCTCGCCATGATCTTGTCCGCAAGGTCGGCGGGAAGCGACAGGAGCACGCGCCGGTCGTCCTTGTGGATGCCGCCGATCTCCGAGCGGCGTCCGGTGATCATGCCGCCGGCCACCGTGTTGTTGGTGTCGGGATCGATCAGGATGAAGGCGCCTGTCGTGCGGTTCTGCTCGTAGGGATCGAAGATCGCCTGCTCGTCGAAGGTGAGATGCACCTTGCCGATGGCGTTCATGGCCAGCCGCTCGGCCGCATTCCACTTGGAGGTCGCAAGATCGAGCTGGCTGACGGGTTCCACCAGCACGCGCTGGCGGCGCGAGCCGCTCTTCAGCCAGTAGCGTTTGCCGGGCTCGATTCCGTCCGCCTGGAGGGCGACGAGCTGGGCGTCGAAGCCTCGCCCGGTCATCGGCTGGCTGTCGATGGCGACGATCATGTCGCCGCGCGAGACGTCCACCTGCCGGTCGAGCACCAGCGTGATGGCGTCGCCCGAAACGGCCGCGTTGCGCACGAGGTCGAAGGTGACGATCTTGGTGACGTTCGCCACCATGCCCGACGGCAGCACCACGACGGAATCGCCCGGCTTCACCGAGCCGCCGGCGACGGTGCCCTGATAGCCGCGGAAGCTTTCGCCGGGGCGCGAGACGCGCTGCACCGGCAGGCGGAAGCCGACCGTCTGGCCGGCGCGGGTCGTCGCCTTCTCCAGGGTTTCCACCAGCGTCGGGCCGTCGTACCAGGGCATGGCCTTGCTGCCGTCGTAGACGACGTTCTCGCCCTTCAGCGCCGACATCGGGATGGCGGTGATCTGCTTGACGCCGAGGGTGAGGGCGAATTCGCGGAACTCGTGGGCGATCTGGTCGAACCGGGCGCGGTCGTAGCCCGTCAGGTCGATCTTGTTGACGGCGAGCACGAACTGGCGGATGCCCATCAGCGTGGCGATGGTGGCGTGGCGGCGCGTCTGCTCCAGGATGCCGGCGCGCGCATCGACGAGCAGCACGGCAAGGTCCGCCGTGGAGGCGCCGGTCGCCATGTTGCGGGTATACTGCTCGTGGCCGGGCGTGTCGGCGACGATGAAGGAGCGCCGGTCCGTCGAGAAATAGCGGTAGGCGACGTCGATGGTAATGCCCTGTTCGCGCTCGGCCTGCAGGCCGTCGAGGAGAAGGGCGAAGTCCGGCAGGCCGAGGTCGTTCTGCTTGCCGCTGTCGCGGTGGAGCGTTGCGGCCTGGTCTTCCTTGACGGCCTTGGTGTCCCACAGCAGGCGGCCGATCAGCGTCGACTTGCCGTCGTCCACCGAGCCGCAGGTGATGAGGCGAAGGGGGCGGGAATCGCGGATCGCGCGTGCCTGTTCGACGGCGGCCTGTTCGACCGGCAGGGCGGTCGCGGTTGCGGAAACGGTCATCTCAGAAATACCCTTCGCGTTTCTTCTTTTCCATGGAGCCGGACTGGTCGCGGTCGATGGCGCGGCCCTGGCGTTCGGAGACGGTCGCCGTCTCCAGCTCGGCGATGATGTCGTCGAGCGTCGTCGCATTGGAGCGGATGGCGCCGGTCAGCGGGAAGCAGCCGAGCGTGCGGAAGCGGATGACGCCTTCCTGCTTCACCTCGCCGGGCAGCAGTTCGAGGCGCGGGTCCTCGGCCATGATCATCATGCCGTCGCGTTCCACATAGGGGCGCTTCTTGGCGAAATAGAGCGGCACGATCGGGATATCCTCGGCCTGGATGTAGCGCCAGATGTCGACCTCGGTCCAGTTGGAGAGCGGGAAGGCGCGCACGCTCTCGCCCTGGCGGATCATGCCGTTGTAGAGGTTCCACAGTTCCGGGCGCTGGTTGCGCGGGTCCCAGCGGTGGTCCGGCGTGCGGAAGGAGTAGATGCGCTCCTTGGCGCGGGAAGCCTCCTCGTCGCGGCGCGCGCCGCCGAAGGCCGCGTCGTATTTGCCGGCGTCGAGCGCCTGACGCAGCGCCTCGGTCTTCATGATGTCGGTGTAGCGCGAGGACCCGTGCGTGAAGGGGGTGACGTTTTCCGCCGCTCCGCGCGGGTTGACGTGCTCGATGAGGTCGAGATCGTATTCCTTCACGATGGCGTCGCGGAAGGCGATCATCTCGGCGAACTTCCAGCCCGTGTTGACGTGCAGCAGCGGGAAGGGCACGCGGCCCGGATAGAAGGCCTTGCGCGCAAGATGCAGCAGGACCGAGGAGTCCTTGCCGACGGAATAGAGCATCACGGGCCGCTCGAATTCGGCCGCGACCTCGCGGAAGATGTGGATCGCCTCGTTTTCCAGCGCCTTCAGATGCGGATCGAGCGGGGCTTTCTGCGTCGCGTTGGGCTTGGCTTCCGCCTCGTTGCGGATATCGGACATGGGATTTCTACTCCGGATGGGGCGCCTTGGGAGGGGCAGGGTGTCGGTCAGGCCGCGCTCGGGGCGGGAAGGGGGGAGGCGGCGGCCTCGGGAACGTGCAGGCCGCATTCGCGCTTCTCGTCGTTCTCCCACCACCAGCGGCCGGCGCGCTCGGGCTCGCCCGGCTTGATGGCGCGCGTGCAGGGCTCGCAGCCGATGGACGGATAGCCGCGCGCATGCATCGGGTTCACGGGAACGGCATTGTCGGCGACGTAAGCCTTGATGCGCTCGATGTCCCAATCGGCGAGCGGGTTGACCTTGATGAGGTTGCGCTCGGCGTCGTATTCGGCAAAGGGCGTCTCGGCGCGGTTGCCGGACTGGCCGCGGCGAAGGCCGGTGATCCAGAAGGAGGCGCCTTCCAGCGCGCGGGCAAGCGGCTTGAGCTTGCGCACGCTGCAACAGGCATGGCGCGCCTCGACGCTCTCGTAGAAGCCGTTGAGGCCGTATTTCTCCGCATAGGCGTCGATATCGTCCTGAACGGGGTGGTAGCGGGTAATGGCGATGCCGTACTGGCCTTCCGTCTCGTCGATGAGGTCGACGGTTTCCTTGAAGAGCCGGCCGGTCTCCAGCGTCACGACGTCGACGGGCAGGCGCTCGGTGCCGATGGCGGCGGTGATGACCTGGTCCTCGATGCCGAGGCTGGTGGTGAAGACGGCGCGCCCGCCAAGCCCGGCCACGAGCGCAAGGCGCCCGGCAAGATCGAGGCCGGCGAGTTTGTCGTTCAGGGCCTCGGCGGTCCCGTTTCCGGTAAGAACAGTCATTCCGTTTCCAAGCCTTTGCGAGAAGTGCCCGGATTATCGCAGCCCGCGCCCCCGCGAGACAGCAAAACGGATTTCCAAAGCCTCGGGCCGGAGAGCAAATATCTCTCCATCTCGGCCCCCCGGCAGAAATCCTGCCGCGAAAGAAGGCTTTGAAATTACTCTATAAAAATAGTAGAAAATAGGGTACCTACAGGCCGGCGGCCTTGCGCAACGCCTCGTTCATGCGGCTCTGCCAGCCCTTTCCGCTTGCCCGGAAACGGGCGATGACGTCTTCGTCGAGCCGGAGGGTGACCTGCTTTTTCGGATGTGCCAGCGACGGACGGCCGCGCGACTTGCGGTGATCCTCCATAGCCTTGAAGAATTCCGGGGGAAGGACCTCTTTCGCCGGGCGCAGGGCCGCCAGTTCAGCGTCGCTCATCTCGGGAAAATCGACGGCGCCCCAGTCTTCCTGCGTATATCCCTCACCGGGCTGGAATGGCGTCAGCTTTGTGGTCTTGGCCATGGGAGCCTCCTTCTTTCCCTGTCGCTCGCCGGGCGGAAGCTGATGATCGAAACGGCTTCCCGACCGAGAGTCATGAAGATCACGGCGGCCGTGCCGTCCCGGAAATAGCCGAGAGCCTTCAGGCGCCGCCGACCGGAAGCATCCGGCCTGGCATCCTCGACGACGGCATTCGCCCAGTCGAATTCGCCGATATCCGTGAAATCGAGGCGGTGCTTTTGCAGGTTGGCCTGCCGCTTCGGTTCGTCCCAGACGATCTTCATGATTTAATGTAGTTACATTATTTCCAACGTCAACCTACCGGTCGCTCACCATCGCCCGCGGGTTGACCCATGGCTCCTGGTTGGAGCGGGGGAGGGGCTGCCTGCCGAGGATATGGTCCGCAGCCTTCTCGCCGGTCATGATCGACGGGGCGTTGAGGTTGCCGTAGGTGACGTGGGGGAAGATCGAAGAATCCGCGACGCGCAGGGCCTCGACGCCGATCACGCGGGTTTCGGGATCGACCACGGCCATCGGGTCGCTTGCCGCGCCCATGCGGCAGGTGCCGCAGGGGTGGTAGGCGCTTTCCAGATGCTCGCGCAGGAAGGCGTCGATCTCATCGTCGCTCTGCACCTTTTCGCCGGGCTGGATTTCCGGGCCGCGGAATTCGTCGAAGGCCTTCTGCCCGAAGATCTCGCGGGTGAGGCGCACGCAATGGCGGAACTTCACCCAGTCTTCCTCATGGCTCATGTAGTTGAAGCGGATCACCGGATCGGCCATCGGATCGGCCGAGCGGAGCGTCACGTTGCCGCGCGACTTCGACAGGTTGTAGCCGACATGCACCTGGAAGCCGTGGCTCTTCGCTGCCGCCTTGCCGTCGTAGGAGATGGCGACGGGCAGGAAATGGTACTGGATGTCCGGCTGCTTCAAGCCGGCAGCCGAGCGCAGGAACGCGCAGGCCTCGAACTGGTTGGAGGCGCCGAGCCCGCCCTTGGAGAGCAGCCACTGCGCGCCCGCGACCCCCTGCCAGAACCACGGCAGCCAGGAATAGAGCGAGACCGGCTTGGTCGAGATCTGCTGGAAGTAGAATTCCATATGGTCCTGCAGGTTCGCGCCGACGCCCGGCCGGTCGACCTTCACCTCGATGCCCATATCCTGCAAATGCTGGCCCGGGCCGATGCCGGAGAGCATCAGCAGCTTCGGCGAGTTGAAGGAGGAGGCCGAGACGATCACCTCGCGGTTCGCCCGCACCACCTCGACAACCCCGTTCCGCTCGATCTCCACGCCGACCGCCCGGCCGTTCTCGATAACGATTTTCCGCGCGAAGCAGCGGACGAGGGAGACGTTCGGCCGCTTCATGGCGGGGCGCAGATACGCGTTCGCCGCCGACCAGCGCCGGCCGTCGTGGATCGTCTGCTCCATCAGGCCGAAGCCCTCCTGCTTGGAGCCGTTATAGTCGTCCGTCAGCTCGAAACCGGCCTGGCTGCCCGCCTGGATGAAGGCGTGGAAGAGCGGGTTCGTCACGGGGCCGCGCTGGACGTGCAGCGGCCCGTCCGTGCCGCGCCAGCCGGCTTCCCCGCCATGCGAGGTCTCCATGCGCTTGTAATAGGGCAGCACGTCCGCATAGGCCCAGCCCTGCGCGCCGAGCTCTTCCCAGCGGTTGAAGTCCTCCGCGTGGCCGCGCACATAGACGAGCCCGTTGATGGAGGAGGAGCCGCCGATCACCTTGCCGCGCGGGGCGGTGATGCGCCGGTTGTTGAGGTTCGGCTCGGGCTCGGAGAGATAGCCCCAGTTGTAGCGCTTCATGCTCATCGGCCAGGCGAGCGCCGCCGGCATCTGGATGAACGGCCCGATATCCGACCCGCCATATTCCAGCACCATGACGGTATGCTTGCCGCCTTCCGAAAGCCGGTAGGCGATGGCCGAGCCGGCCGAGCCGGAGCCGACGATGATGTAGTCTGCGTTCTGCATGACCGTTTCTTTCCCTGGGTGGGGTTTGCCCCTCATCCGCCTGCCGGCACCTTCTCCCCGCAGGCGGGGAGAAGGGAGCGTGGCGAGCATTCATTCCAACCTGAACCGTCCTCATGGGCCGAAAACGACGCCTCCTGCCTCCTTCTCCCCGCTTGCGGGGAGAAGGTCGCGGCAGCGGGATGAGGGGCAGCTCCGATCATCTCAATACGGCGCCTCGACCTTGCCCATCGACACGTAGACCGTCTTCAGCTCCGAATAGTGCTCCAGCGCGGCGAGCGAATTTTCCCGCCCGAAGCCCGATTGCTTGGAGCCGCCGAAGGGGATTTCCACGGGGGCGAGATTGTAGGTGTTGATCCACAGCGTGCCGGCCTCCAGCCGGTCGACGACGCGGTGCGCCCGGGTGAGGTCGGACGTGAAGACGCCGCCGGAAAGGCCGAATTCCGTGGCGTTGCCGCGTTCGATGACTTCCTCCTCGTCATCGAAGTCGAGCACGCACATGACCGGCCCGAAGATCTCTTCCCGCGCGATGGTCATGCCGTCCGTGACGTCGGCAAAGACGGTCGGCTGGATGTAATAGCCTTCGCCCGAGACGGCGTTGGGAATGCCGCCGCCCGTCAGCAGCGTGGCGCCCTCCGCCTTGCCCTTCTCGATATAGTCGAGGACCTTGTCGCGCTGGGCTTTCGAGACCATCGGCCCGAGCTGCGTCGCCTCGTCCATCGGATCGCCGATCAGGATTTTTTCCGTCCGCTCTTTCAGGCGCGACAGGAACTTCTCCCTGATGCCCTTCTGCACGAAGACGCGCGTGCCGTTGGAGCAGACCTGCCCCGTCGAATAGAAATTGCCGAGCATCGCCCCGCCGATGGCGCTTTCAAGGTCGGCGTCGTCGAAGACGATGAGCGGCGACTTGCCGCCGAGTTCCATGGTGACATGCTTCAACTCGGACGCGGCGGCCCCCGCCACCTTCCGGCCGGTCGGCACGGAGCCGGTGAGCGAGACCTTGGTGACGTCGGGATGGTTGACGAGCAGCGGCCCGGTCGCGCGGTCGCCCTGGATGACGTTGTAGAGCCCCTTCGGCAGTCCGGCCTCCACGAGGATTTCCGCAATCTTCAATGCGCCGAGCGGGGTGTTTTCCGAGGGCTTGAAGACCATGGCATTGCCGCAGACGAGCGCCGGCGCGCCCTTCCAGCAGGCGATCTGCTGCGGATAGTTCCACGCGCCGATGCCGACGCAGACCCCGAGCGGCACGCGCTTGGTAAAGGCGAAGTCTGCCCCGAGCGGAATATAGTCGCCGTTGAGCCCCGCTGCCGCGATACCGCCGAAGAATTCGAAGGCGTCCGCCCCGGAGGTCGGGTCGGCGACGATGGTTTCCTGGATCGGTTTTCCCGTGTCGAGCGTCTCCAGCTCGGAAAGCTCGCGGTTCCTCTCGCGCATGATCTCGGCGGCGCGCTTGAGGACGCGGCCCCGTGCGGTGGGGCTCATCGCCGCCCATTCCTTCTGCGCGCGTTTTGCCGAGGCGACGGCCTTTTCCACGATGGCGGGCGTTGCGGCATGAAGGCGCGCGATCACCTCGCCGGTGGCGGGATAGACGCTGTCGAATGGCGTGCCGGCGGTGTCCTCGACGTATTCGCCGTCGATGAAGTGCGAGGCTTTCGGTTGGGCTCTCATCTCATTCTCCCCGCGGGTAGCGTTTGGATTCCTCGAGATTGTCGAGGTTCATGTGGTTGCGCATGTAGCGTTCGGAGGCCTTCTGCAGCGGCTGGTGGTCCCAGGGATAATAGGCGCCGTTCCTCAGCGCCTCGTAGACCACCCAGCGCCGCGCCTGGCTCTCGCGCACGGCCGCGTCGAAGGCCGCCATGTCCCAGCGCGCCTCGCGCATCTGCCGGAAGGCGTCGAGCGTCGCCTTGACGACGGGGCTTTCGGATGTCGCAAGGTTGACGAGTTCCAGCGGATCGGCTTCGAGGTCGTAAAGCTGCTCCGGGTCGAGCTCGCAATGGACATATTTCCACTTGCCCTCGCGGATGCCGACGAGCGGCGCATAGGAGGCTTCCGCGGCATATTCCATTAGCACGGGCGTCGTGCGCTCCTGCCCGTTGATGACCGGCACGAGGCTTTCGCCGTCCGTCCAGGGCATCACCTCGCCCATGGAGATGCCGGCAAGGTCGCAGAGCGTCGGCGTCACGTCGAGGTTGGAGGTGGGCGCAAGGCGCAGGCCGGGCGCAACGCCCGGGCCGGCGATCATCAGCGGCACGCGGGCCGAGCCCTCGAAGAAGTTCATCTTGAACCACAGGCCCCGCTCGCCGAGCATGTCGCCATGGTCCGAGCAGAAGAAGATGAGCGTGTCGTCCAGCATGCGCGTGCGCGTCAGCGTGTCGACGAGCTCGCCCACCTTCTCGTCGAGATAGGAGATGTTGGCGAAATAGGCCTGGCGCGAGCGGCGCACGTTTTCCTCGGTGATGGCGAAGGCGGCATAGTCGCAGGAATGCAGGATCCGGGCGGAGTGCGGGTCCTGCTCCTCCAGCATGCCGACTTCGGGCATCAGGTGCGCGCAGTCCTCGTAGAGGTCCCAGAATTTCTTCCGCGCCACATAGGGGTCGTGCGGATGGGTGAAGGAGACGGTGACGCACCAGGGGCGGCGGGCCGCGTCGTCGTTCTCACGCGAGAGCTGGTAGAGCTTCTGGTTCGCGAGGAAGGCGACCTCGTCGTCATATTCCATCTGGTTGGTGATCTCGGCGACGCCTGCACCCGTCACC
The DNA here is from genome assembly GCF_055392685.1 of Shinella sp. Sh6. Classification (NCBI taxonomy): domain Bacteria; kingdom Pseudomonadati; phylum Pseudomonadota; class Alphaproteobacteria; order Hyphomicrobiales; family Rhizobiaceae; genus Shinella; species Shinella sp. Sh6. The sequence continues at coordinate 813,254 of NZ_AP044005.1, forward strand.
GAGCCCATGTTGTGATACCACCAGTCGATGCGCTCGCCGGGCTTCCTGTAATCCGGCGTCCAGCCGAAATCGGCCGGGTAGATGTCCGTCGTCAGCCGTTCCTCGAAGCCGTGCAGCTGGTCCGGCCCGACGAAATGCATCTTGCCAGACAGCGCCGTGTAATAGCCGGCGCGGCGCAGGTGATGCGCGAAGGTCGGGATGGAGGAGACGTATTCGGCCGCGTTGTCATAGACCTGCGTGCGGCTCGGCAACTGCCCGGCCATGAAGGAGGCGCGGGCGGGGGCGCACAGCGGCGAGGAGGTGTAGTTGTTGCGGAACCGCGCCGAGCGCGCCGCCAGCGCCTTCATGTGCGGCGCATGCAGGAAGTCCGCCGGCCCGTCCGGGAAGAACGTTCCGTTGAGCTGGTCGACCATGATGATCAGGATGTTCGGCTTTTCGGCGGTCACGGGAAAATCCTCGAAATGGCGGTGTCGGTATTTGGGGCGCTACCCCCCTCTGGCCTGCCGGCCATCTCCCCCACAAGGGGGGAGATCGAATCGTGGCACTGCTTTGCCTCTAGCCAATCTCCCCCCTTGTGGGGGAGATGCCCGGCAGGGCAGAGGGGGGTGTCGTCGCAGGAAAAGATCATCCCACCTCCACCCCGCAGGCCCGAAGCTGCGCGTCCACATAGCTTTCCGTCAGCGCGATGGAGGATTCGATGCTGACGGGCGCCGAGCGCAGGCCCTGCCGCAGGTAGAGCCCGTCGATCATCGCCGCCGCGCCGTCCGCGATGGCGGAAGCCTTTTGCGCCGGGCAGAGCCGCTTGAGGTTCGACAGGAGATTGGAATTGAGCCGCCGCGCATAGACGACGAGCAGGCGCCGCACCGCCTCCGAGCGCTGCGCCTCCGTATAGAAGGCGAGCCACGCCGCCACCGTCTCCGGCGCGAACTGGTGCGCCTGGAAATTGACGCGGATGAGCGCCGAAAGTTTTTCGCGCGGGGTTGCAGCTTCGTTCAGCGCCGCCACCGCATCCTCGCGCAGCGTGCGCAGGAGGCTGCGGATCGTCTCGATGACGAGCTGTTCCTTGGAGCCGAAATAGTGGTGCGCCAGGGCAGGGGAGACGCCCGCATGGCGGGCGATCTCCGACATGGTCACGGTCAGCGAGCCGTGGTCGCCGACCGCCCTCAGCGTCGCGTCCACCAGCGCCTTGCGGCGCACCGGCTCCATTCCAACCTTCGGCATGTGGTTCCCCTGATTTTGGGCAAGCGTATTTTTAATTGAGCGATCAATCAATAAAAATCTTCGGTGCGGAAGGGTGCCGAAACGGACTGTCGCGTCCGGCCCGTGTTTCGTGCTAGCCTGCCCTTGTTTCCGTTCGTCTTTTCGAGGTGAATCATGGTCCTCTCCCCTGGAATGAACCCCCTCTCGGAAGTCCGCGCCAAATGGGGCTGGTTCGTCGCCCTCGGCGTCGTCCTGCTTCTGTTCGGCGGCATCGCCGCGGCCAACCTGTTTTTGGCGACGGTCGCCTCGGTTTATTATGTCGGCATGCTGATGATCGTCGGCGGCGCCGTCCATCTCGCCCATGCCTTCCAGGTCAAGGCCTGGCGGGAGACGATCGCCTGGGCGCTGAGCGCGCTGCTCTATCTCGCCGCCGGCGTGCTCGCCTTCGTCAACCCGGTGCTGACCTCGGCGGTGCTGACGCTGCTGATGGCCTGCGCGCTGCTGGTCGCCGGCGTGTTCCGCATCTTCGCCGCCTGGCGCGTGCGGCCGGAGAGCGGCTGGGGATGGCTCATGGCGGGCGGCATCGTCACGGCGCTTGCCGGCGTCGTCTTCATCCTCGGCTGGCCGGTCAACAGCCTGTGGCTGCTCGGCCTCTTCCTCGCCTTCGACCTCGCCATGCAGGGCTGGTCCCTCATCGCCTTCGGCCTTGCGCTGAAGAGGTAGGCGTCCCGGGCCGTCTGCCCCTCACCCTAACCCTCTCCCCGCAAGCGGGGAGAGGGGACGTGCCCGGCGAATGGGTCTTGGTTGGGGAAGACACCACGGCATACCCCCTTCGCCCCGCTTGCGGGGAGAAGGTGCCGGCAGGCGGATGAGGGGCAAACCCCACGCGCCGCTCCGCCCTTTACCTCCCGCCGCCGCCGGCCCATCATGGCGGCAGGAGGAATTCGCATGGACGTTTCCATTATCGGCTGGGCGCATACGCGCTTCGGCAGGCTGGAGGGCGAGACGGTCGAGAGCCTGATCGTCACCGTCGCGCGCGAGGCCATCGCCCATGCGGGCCTTGCCGCCGCCGATATCGACGAGATCGTGCTCGGCCATTTCAACGCCGGCTTCTCGCCGCAGGATTTCACGGCGAGCCTCGTGCTCCAGGCCGACGACGCGCTGCGCTTCAAGCCGGCGACGCGGGTGGAGAACGCCTGCGCCACGGGTTCCGCCGCCGTCCACCAGGGCATCCGCGCCATCCGCGCCGGGGCGGCCCGCCATGTGCTGGTCGTCGGCGTCGAGCAGATGACGACAACGCCGCCGGCCGGGATCGGCGCCAATCTCCTGAAGGCCTCCTACCTGCCGGAGGACGGCGACACGCCCGCCGGTTTTGCCGGCGTCTTCGGCCGGATCGCCGCCGCCTATTTCCAGCGCCACGGCGACCAGTCCGACGCGCTCGCCGCCATCGCCGCCAAGAACCACCATAACGGCGCCTCCAACCCCTATGCCCAGATGCAGAAGGACCTCGGCTTTACTTTCTGCCGCACCGAGAGCGAGAAGAACCCCTTCGTCGCCGGCCCCCTGAAGCGCACGGATTGCTCGCTCGTGTCCGACGGCGCCGCCGCCCTCGTGCTCGCCTCCGCGGATGCCGTCGCAAGCGCCCCGCGCGCCATCGGCTTTCGCGCCGCCGCCCATGTGCAGGATTTCCTGCCCATGTCGAAGCGCGACATCCTCCGCTTCGAAGGCTGCACGGAAGCATGGCGGCAGGCTTTGGCCGAAGCGGGCGCAACGCTCGACGACCTCTCCTTCGTCGAGACGCACGACTGCTTCACCATCGCCGAGCTCATCGAATACGAGGCGATGGGCCTTGCAAAGCCCGGCGAGGGCGGCCGGCTGGCGCTTTCCGGCGAGACGGCGAAGGGCGGCCGCCTGCCGGTCAATCCCTCCGGCGGCCTCAAGGCCAAGGGCCACCCGATCGGCGCGACGGGCGTCTCCATGCATGTGCTGGCGGCCATGCAGCTTGCCGGCGAGGCGGGCGGCATCCAGGTCCCCGGCGCCACCCTCGGCGCGCTCTTCAACATGGGCGGCGCCGCCGTCGCCAACTACGTCTCCATCCTCGAACGGCGGCACTGAGCCCACCCGTTTGACAGCCGGCCGGGCTGCGCCTAGATATTTCCTCGTGGGATGGGGATGGTGCTCCCCGAGAACTGCCGTTCATCGGCTGATAGCGCCTGCCAGGCCGGCCAGCGATGGCCGTCGACGGCGGGAGCGTGCCTTGCGACCGCCCGTGGGCGGTTTTTCGTTGCCCGGATATCTTGATCGCAGACCTTTGAGGCAACGGACATGAACTATCTGATCGTCTTTCTCGGTGCCGGCGTCGGCGGTGCGGCGCGCCACGGGGTGAACGTGCTTTCCGCCCGGCTCGTCGGCACGGGCTTTCCCACCGGCACCCTCGTCGTCAACGCGCTCGGCTGCCTGCTGATGGGGCTGATCGCCGGCACCTTCGCCTTCCGCGGGCACCTGCCGCAGGAAATGCGGCTGTTCCTGACGACCGGCATTCTCGGCGGCTTCACCACCTTCTCCACCTTCTCGCTCGACGCGGCGCTGCTGTGGGAGCGCGGCGAGACGGGTCTGGCGGCGCTCTATGTCGGCGCATCGCTTCTCCTGTCGCTGGCGGGCGTTGCGGCCGGCCTCGCGCTGACGCGCACGGTGCTGTCCGGCGGCGCGGTATGAGCGGGCTTTCGGGCTCCTGGCAGGCCTGGGCGCTCGGCTCGGCCGCCTTCGCCGCGCTGACGGCGATCTTCGCCAAGGTCGGCGTCGCCGGGGTCAATCCGGATTTCGCGACCTTCGTGCGCACGCTCGTCATCCTCGCCGCCATCGCCCTCATGCTGACGCTTGCCGGCGGCTGGCAGGCGCCCGGCGCCGTGCCGGCGAGAAGCTGGATCTTCCTCGTTCTCTCGGGCCTTGCGACGGGCGCCTCGTGGCTGTGCTATTTCCGCGCCCTGCAACTCGGCAAGGCGTCCGAGGTCGCGCCCGTCGACAAGCTGAGCGTGGTGCTCGTCGCGCTCTTCGCCGCGCTTTTCCTCGGCGAGCAGCTTTCCCCCGCCCATTGGGCGGCGGTCGTGATGATCGGCGGCGGCGCCCTGCTGCTGGCGCTGCCGGTATGAAGGAATTTTTGCCCAACTGCCTGTCGCAGTTGCGCTTTCACTAAATTGTCATACTAAAGAAACGGTTTGTTCAGGACTGGTGCGGAGACTTCCTCTCACCATTCACGCTCCGGAGCATCCGCATGTCCGCCGCCGAATTGCTCGCCCTTCGCCGCTTCGGCGATGGCGAGATCGTCACGCTCGCAAAGCTCGTGATCGAAACGGCCTTCCAGCCGATCGTCGAGGCCGCGACCGGCGCGGTGTTCGGCTACGAGTCGCTGATGCGCGGCTTCGACCGCCTCGGCTTCCGCTCCCCGCTCGATCTCCTCGACCGGGCGCACGAGGCCGGCCAGCTCCTCGCGCTGGAGCATATGATCAACAGCCGCGCCATCGCCGCCTTCGCGGCGCTGCCGGATTTCCGCTCGCGCACGCTCTTCGTCAACCTCGATTCCCGCCTCGTGCCGCAAGGCGCCGATCTCGTCGAGCGCCTCGTCGGACACCTGACGCGCGCCGGCATTCCGGCTTCCTCCATCTGCTTCGAGATATCCGAGCGCTTCGACAACGATACGCTGCCGGAGTTCTCCGCGCTGGTGCGCAAGCTCCGCCTTGCCGGCTTCAAGCTCGCCATCGACGATTTCGGCGTCGGCCATAACGGGCTCAAGCTGCTCTGCGACCATCCGGTGGATTATCTGAAGATCGACCGCCACTTCGTCTCGGGCATGGAGGCCGATGCCCGCAAGCGCCACCTCGTGCGCAACACGGTCAACGCCGCCCATGTGCTCGGCACGCGGGTGATCGCCGAGGGCGTGGAGACCGAGGCGGAGTTCGTCGCCTGCCGCGAGGCGGGCTGCGACCTCGTGCAGGGCTGGTTCGTCTCGCGCCCCGTCACGGATTTTTCCGCGCTCGGCCCGGTCTATGCGCAGGTCGCCCGCGCCGGCGGCACGCGCCGCGCCTCCAGCACGCTCGACAGCATCCTCATCCGCCGCGAGATCGAGCAGGTCGCGGTGCTGCGCGAGAGCGAGAGCCTGGAAACGGTGTTCGAGTTCTTCCGGCGCGATCCCAAGCGCACCTTCTTCCCCGTGCTCAACGCCAATGACGAGCCGCGCGGCATCCTGCAGGAATACCACGTCAAGGAACTGAGCTATCACCCCTTCGGCCGCGACCTCATCAAGAACAGGCTCTACCAGAAGGGCCTGGCGCATTTCGTGACCGCCGCGCCCATCGCCGACCTCGACACGCCCGCCGAACAGCTTCTCGACATCTTCACCGGCATGGGCGGCAACGAATGCGTGATCCTGACGGAGAACCTGCGCTATGCCGGCATCCTGTCGGCCTCCTCGCTCATCAAGATCATCAACGAGAAGCGGCTGAAGACGGCGGAGGACCAGAACCCGCTGACCGGCCTTCCCGGCAACCGGGCGATCCGCGACTACCTGCAGGACGAGGCGCACGACGGCGACCAGACGCGGTGCCTTTGCTATTTCGACTTCGACAATTTCAAGCCGTTCAACGATCGCTATGGCTTCCACAAGGACGACCTTGCGCTCTCGCTCTTCGCCTCGCTGCTCAGGCGCGATTTCGTCGGCGAGGACGTGTTCGTCGGCCATGTCGGCGGCGACGATTTCTTCGCCGGCGTCAGCGGCCGCCCGGCCGGCGAGGTGCGGGGCGTGCTGGAGCGGCTGCTTGCGGATTTTTCCCGCGAGGTGCGCGCGCTCTATTCGCCGGAGGACCGGCTGGCGGGCGAGATTCGCGGACGCGACCGCGCCGGCCGGGAGACCCGCTTTCCCCTGATGCGCTGCTCGGCCGTGGTGCTGGTCGTGCCGGAAGGCGAGGTGATCGGCGAGGCCGGGCAGATCAGCACCCGCATCGCTGCCCTGAAGAGCGAGGCGAAGGAAAGCGACGGCGGGCTGGTGCTGTCTTCGGCCGTGGTATGAAGACCCCTCCCTAAATCCCTCCCCACAAGGGGGAGGGACTTAATTTGCGGCACGTCCGGCGTCCAAAAATTGAGGGAAAAGAGCGCCGCCAGCCTTTCTCCCCCCTTGTGAGGGAGATGCCGGCAGGCAGAGAGGGTCTTCAAGCCGTTTCAAATGACCGCCGCTTTCCGCTAGAATTGCCCTCCATCGAGAAAGCGCCGGGGAGGCGGAACCATGTCACTTCCATCGACCATGTCCTATATCGGGCTTGCCGAGCACGGCGGGCCGGAAAACCTGACGGTGATGGAGGGGCCGGTCCCGCAGCCCCGCCCCGGCGAGATCCTCGTGCGCGTCGAGGCGGCGGGCATCAACCGGCCGGATATCCTCCAGCGCAAGGGCGATTATCCGCCGCCGCCGGATGCAAGCCCCATCCTCGGCCTGGAGGTGGCGGGCGAGATCGCTGCGCTCGGCGAGGGCGTCACCGGCTGGAAGGTCGGCGACAGGGTCTCAGCGCTGGCGAACGGGGGCGGCTATGCGCATTACTGCACCGTGCCGGCCGGCCAGGCGCTGCCTTTTCCAAAAGGCTATGACGCGGTGAAGGCCGCGGCCCTGCCGGAGACCTTCTTCACCGTCTGGGCGAACCTCTTCATGATGGCGGGCCTGAGGCCGGGCGAAAGCGTGCTCGTCCACGGCGGCACGAGCGGCATCGGCACGACGGCGATCCAGCTTGCCGTCGCCTTCGGCTGCCGCGTCTTCACCACGGCCGGAACAGCGGAGAAGTGCAGGGCCTGCCTTTCGTTGGGCGCCGCCCGGGCGATCAACTACCGCGAGGAGGATTTCGCCGCCGTCATCGCGGAGGAGACCGGCAAGGTCGGCGTCGACGTCGTGCTGGACATGATCGGCGCGGCCTATTTCGAGCGCAACCTGAAGTCGCTCGCCCGCGACGGGCGGCTCGCGATCATCGCCTTCCTCGGCGGCGTGGTCGCCGACAGGGTGAACCTCGCGCCGATCATGCTGCGGCGGCTCAACGTCATGGGCTCGACCATGCGCCCGCGCACGGCGGCGGAAAAGGAGGAGATCCGCGACGAGCTTCTGGCGCGGGTCTGGCCGCTCCTGGAGGAGGGGCGCATCGCCCCGGTGGTCGATGCGGTCCTTCCCTTCGACGAGGTCGGCGCCGGCCATCGCATGATGGAGCGCGGCGACCATATCGGCAAGATCGTGCTGACCTTCGAGTGAGCCGTCAGCCCGCCGCCCGCTCGCGCGGCAGGCCGATGGCAAGGAAGATCGCCAGCGCCGCCGGCAGGGCGAGCAGCGCATAGAGCCAGCGCGCGGCGACGAGCGCGCCGTCGACGCCGCCGGGCTCCACCAGCCCCGCCGAGTTGACGATGATGCCGGCGAGCGCCGCCCCGAAGGCAGCGCCCAGCGACTGCATGGTGGTGATCGCGGCCGACGCCTTGTCCGTCTCCCCGGCGGGGGCGAGATGCAGCACATGGGTGACGAGATGCGCCCAGCCCATGCCGATGCCGAAGCCCATGAGGAAGATGAGGAGCGTGGCGAGCGCCAGCACGGCGATGCTGCCCGCCGGATTGTGCCGCGCGAGCGCGAGGACGAGGAGAGCGGTCGCCAGCGCCTCGATGGCCGCGCCGATGACGATCACCCGGTTGGCGCGCCCGTCCCTGAGGCCGGCGGTGAGGAAGGCCGCGGCCGTCCAGCCGAGCGCGAGCAGCGCCACGAGATAGCCCGAGACGAGCGGGCTCACGCCATGCAGGACCTGCAGGAAATAGGGGATGTAGACATCCGAGCAGATCGTCACCAGCAGCATCAGCATGAGGAGGTAGACGCGGGCGAGCGGGGAGGAAAGGCGGATCGTGCCGGCCGGCAGCAGCCGCGCCTTCGCGCCCCGCTCGATGGCGATGGCCGCAAGGACGCCGGCGACGGCTGCGGCGGAGAGCAGGGCGCGAAGGGCCGGCGCTTCCGCGGAGCTGGCGAAGGAGAGCATGACGACGGCGGAAACGAGAAGGACGATCTGCGGGAAGGGCGTCTTCGTCGTCACCCGCTCGCCGTCGCCCTTCGGCAGCAGTTTCGGCGCGGCGGCGGCCATCAGTGCGGAGAGCGGCACGAGCAGCGCGAAGGCCTCGCGCCAGGCGCTGCCGGCGGCGAAGATGCCGCCGATGGTCGGGCCGAGGAAGGTGGCGATGCCCCAGGCGGCGGCATAGAGCGTGGACGCCGTGCTCCACAGCGGCTCGGGATAGACGAAGCGCACGAAGGCATAGCCGAGCGCGACGAGGAAGCCCGCGCCCAGTCCCTGCACCGCCCGGCCGACGAGCACCGTTTCCATGCTCGGCGAAAGCGCGCAGGCGAGGCTGCCGAGGCCGAAGAGGATCGCCCCGAAGACATAGCAGCGGTTGAGCGTGACGCCTTCCGGCCGCACGGCGACGAAGGTGGAGCCGAGCACGGAGGCCGCGACATAGGCCGTCGTCGCCCAGGCGAACAGCGAGAGCCCGCCGATATCGCGCACGATGGAGGGCATCAGCGTGGCGGTGATATAGGTCTCCACCGCATGCAGCATGATCCCGCCGCCCAGCATCAGCGTGCCGAACAGATAGGCGCGGGAGAACAGACTGGAAAGCCGCGGCGCGGCTTCCTTCGGGGCGGTATCGTCCGACATGGAAAGGCCTTTTGCAAAAGAGCTTCCGGAGAGGTGCCACGGCGCAACCACGAGTTCAAGCCGCGACTTTTCACTGGGTGGGGGACGAGGGGAGGGTATCCTTGCGAGCGGGAAAGGTATCCGGGGGGCACTCGGCAACGGCACGCACGTCGATACCTTTCCTCCTGCCTCTCCTCCGTCATGCTCGGGCTTGACCCGAGCATCCACGCTACAAGCGAGGGTCGTCCGTGGGACTGGATCCTCGGGTCAAGCCCGAGGATGACGGAAGTGGAGAGGGGAGCGCCGGCATGCTACAACGGCACGTAGCACCAGCAGGCAATGCCACCCGCACGGATGCCGCCGCCTTACGGCGCCCACTCGCCCGCGACCTGCCGGGTCGCCACGTTGAAGCGGTTCCACACGTTGATCGTGGCGATCTCCACGACGAGGGCGGCGAGCGCCGTTTCGTCGTAGTGGCGGGCGGCCTCGTTCCAGATCGTATCCGGCACCGGCTCCTCCCGGTCGGCGATGCGGGTCAGCGCCTCGGTGAGGGCGAGGGCGGCGCGCTCGGCATCCGTATAGAACGGCGCCTCCCGCCAGGCGGCGACCGAGAGGATGCGCCGGTCCGTCTCGCCGGCCTTCTTCATCATGCGCGGGTGGAGGTCGACGCAGAAGCTGCAGCCGTTGATCTGGCTGGCGCGCAGATGGACGAGCTGGGCGGTCTTTTCCGGCAGGCCGGTTTCCTGCGCGGCCTTCTGGAGGGCGCCCATGGCGGTCATGACGGCGGGCAGGACGGTGACTATATTGGTCATGCGGGATTGCATTTTCTGGCTCCTTGCAATGATTTGCGCTTCGACGCCGGCAAGCCGTCACATCGGCGCGGCTTGGTTCGTCATGGCTATGACGCCACCAGCAGAGGGAGTGTGACCGATGGGCGAGAAATTTTTTGGAGCAGGCCGTTTCGAGGCGGAGCGCGGGCGGCTTCATGCCGTGGCCTATCGCATGCTGGGCTCGTACGCCGAGGCCGAGGATGCGGTGCAGGAGGCCTGGCTTCGGCTGGAGCGCGCCGGCGAGGGCGGCATCGACAATCCCGCCGGCTGGCTCACCACGGTGGTCGGCCGCATCTGCCTCGACATGCTGCGCGCGCGCCTTCGCCGCCGCGAGGACCCGATCGACGGCGAGGCGGGCGAGGTTCAGCATGCCGATCCCGCCGCCGGCGCGGACGAACAGGCGGCGCTTGCCGATTCCGTCGGCCTTGCGCTCCTCGTCGTGCTGGAGCGGCTGACGCCGGCCGAGCGCCTCGCCTTCGTGCTGCACGACATGTTCGGCGTGCCCTTCGAGGAGATCGGCCGCATCGTCGAGCGCTCGCCCGTCGCCGCCCGCCAGCTTGCAAGCCGCGCCCGCCGCCGCGTGCAGGGCCTGCCGGATGCGCCGTCCGCCGATTACGAGCGGCGCAAGGGCGTGGTCGCCGCCTTCCTCGCCGCCTCGCGCGACGGCGATTTCGCCGGCCTTCTCGCCGTGCTCGATCCCGATGTCGTCTTCCATGCGGATGCCGATGCGGCCCGGCTCGCCTCGCTTGCCGACCTGCGCGGCGCGGCGGCCGTGGCGACGTTCTTCGACGGCAAGGCGACCGCCGCCCGGCTCGCCCTTGTCGATGGCAACCTCGGCCTTGCCGTCGTCCTCGGCGGGGCGCTTCGGGTCGTCGTGCGCGTCACGGTGGAAGGCGAGCGGATCGTCGCCATCGAATCGATCGCCGATCCGGCGCGCCTTGCCGCCTTCGAGGTGGAATATCTGTGAAACCGAGTGGGCAGGGGCGCGGATTTCGGCTAAGACCGCGCCCAATCACACGTTCGAGGAGGATGAGCATGGCCAACCCGGTTCTTGTCGAGGTCACGCGCGGCAATCTGGTGGAAAGCCGCCATCGCGGCATGGTCGTGGCGGTGGACGGCGACGGCAAGGTCGTCTTCTCGCAAGGCGATATCGACGCGGCCGTCTTCCCGCGCTCGGCCTGCAAGGCCATGCAGGGCCTGCCGCTGATCGAAAGCGGCGCGGCCGACGCCTACGGCTTCGGCGCGAAGGAACTGGCGCTTGCCTGCTCCTCGCACAGCGGCGAGCCGGAGCATGTGCGCCTTGCCGCAGGCATGCTCGCCGCCGCCGGCCTCGACGAGAGCGTTCTGGAATGCGGCGCGCACTGGTCCTTCGACCAGCCGGTGCTGATCGACCAGGTGCGCAGCCTCGACCGGCCGAGCGCCCTTCACAACAATTGCTCGGGAAAGCATGCCGGCTTCGTCTGCGCCGCCTGCCACGGCGGCACGGCGCTGAAGGGCTATGTGCGCTACGAGCATCCCGTGCAGGCGGAAATCCGCGGCGTCATGGAGGACCTGACGGGCGCGGCGCTCGGCACCGACAACTGCGGCAACGACGGCTGCTCCATCCCCACCTATGCCGTGCCGCTGAAGAGCCTTGCGCACGGTTTCGCGAAGATGGCGACCGGTACAAGCCTTGCGCCCGGGCGCGCCCGGGCCTCCCGCCGGCTGATGGAGGCCTGCATGGCCGAGCCCTTCTTCGTCGCCGGAACAAAACGCGCCTGCACGCGGCTGATGAAGATGGCGCCCGGCCGCATCTTCGCCAAGACGGGCGCGGAGGGCGTCTTCTGCGCGGCGATCCCGGAAAAGGGCATCGCCATCGCCCTAAAATGCGAGGACGGCACGACGCGCGCGGCCGAAAGCATGGTCGCCGCCACGCTCGCCCGCTTCTTCGCCAATGAGCCCGCCATTCACGGCGCGCTGATGGCCATGGCGAACCATTCCATGTCCAACTGGAACGGCATCCATGTCGGCGATGTCCGCGTGACGGACGCCTTCGCCGCCTGACGGCCGATTTTTTCGCGGGGGCTTGTCGGGACGGGGCGGGCGGCTACGTCCTTGTGGCAGGACGGGACGATCCGCCGCCGGCGGCGCCCCGCTTCGCAACCGAAAACCAGGAGGCCTTTCATGCGCATGATCTTCGTCAACCTTCCCGTCAAGGACCTGCCCGCCACCCGCCGCTTCTTCGGCGCGCTCGGCTATTCCTTCAACGAGCAGTTCAGCGACGACACCGCCGTCTGCATGGTGGTGGACGAGAACATCTTCGTCATGCACCTGACGGAGGAAAAATTCGCCCAGTTCGTCAACGGCAAGGTCGGCGACCCGGAACAGCAGACGCAGGTGCTGACCTGCCTTTCCGCCGCAAGCCGCCAGGAGGTCGACGACATCAAGGCCAAGGCACTCGCCGCCGGCGGGCGCGAATGGAAGCCGAACATCGAGTTCGGCCCGATGTACGGCTGCTCCTTCCAGGATATCAGCGGCAACGTCTGGGAATTCATGCACATGGACCAGATGGGCGGCTGATCCTTCGCGTACGGCGGCAGGACCCCTCCCCAACCCCTCCCCACAAGGGGGAGGGACTTAACCCTCGGCACACTCGGCATTCAAAAATCGAGGGAAAAGGGTGCTGCCAGCCTTTCTCCCCCCCTTGTGGGGGAGATGCCGGCAGGCAGAGAGGGTCTTCATATTCACCTTGCCGCCACCTTCACGGTCGCGGGAACGAGGGCGCGGTAGCAGCCTGCGAATTCCCGTTGACGGCGCGGCGCGGCCGGTTCCGCGTCGGCCTGCGGGCGGAAGAGGCCGAAGGGCAGGTCGCCGAGGCTGCGGGCGTCCATTGCCGCGATATCCGGATGGGACAGCGGGTCGCGCACCCAGACCGGCGTCTCCGCCCTGTCGGCGAGCACCTCGGCTACTCTTGAGAAAATCTTGAACATTGCCTTCTCCTTGCTGTTGATTATCATCGAAGACGGCTGATAATCGCGCGGACAAGGGGCGGCGGCAATCGAGTAGTTCGCGACAGGATTTTAGAAAAACTATATGCGCAACCTCAACCTCGTCCATCTCAACGGCCTGCGCGCGCTGGAAGCGGTGGGCCGGCTCGGCGCCTTGCAGGCGGCGGCGGAGGAACTCGGCGTGACGGTCGGGGCGGTCAGCCAGCAGGTCATCAAGGCGGAAGAGCAGCTCGGCCGGGCGATCTTCGAGCGCACGGCGCGGGGCCTGCGTCCCACGGCCTTCGGCGCCCCCTTCCTCGCGCGCCTTTCGGACGGTTTCCGCCAGCTTTCCGAGGCGGTCGCCACGACGCGGCGGCGGGACGACGCCATCCTCACCATTTCGGTCGCGCCGATCTTCGCCTCGCGCTGGCTCATCCACCGCATCGACCGCTTCACGGCCGCCCATCCCGATATCGGACTGCGCATCGAGGCGACGATGGCGCTGGTCGATCTCGCGCGCTCCGACGTGGATCTCGCCATCCGCGTCGGCCCGGGCGGCTGGCCGGGCGTTTCGGCGGAATTCCTGCTGCCGCAGGTGGTCTTCCCGGTCTGCGCGCCGGCGCTGGCGGAGAGGATCGCGACACCGCAGGATCTTTCCGCCCAGCCGGCGGTGGTCGACGGCAACGACGCCTTCACCTGGGAGCGCTGGCTTGACGCGGCCGGTTTCGACGTGCCGGCGCCGAAGGCCCGCCACGTCTTTTCCGATGCCTCGCTCTGCCTCGATGCGGCGCTGGCCGGGCAGGGGGTGCTGCTCGCCTATCCGGTGCTCGCCTCCTGGGCGCTGAAGGAGGGGCGGCTCGTCGCCCCGTTCCCCATCCGGGTTGAGACCGGCATGCGCTATTATTTCGTGACGGCCCCCGGCGTGCCGGAGCCGCGCAAGGTCACGCTGTTCAAGCGCTGGCTGCGCGAGGCGCTGGCCGAGGACGAGGACGGCTTTGCCGGCGCCGTCATTCCAGCTCCAGCTGCCGCGTCTCCATCATCGCCCTGAAGGCCGGTCGCGCCTGGCAGCGCTCCAGCCAGGCCTTGACGTGCGGCGCGTCCTCGAACAGCGCCGGCTGGCCCATCGCATAGCGGAAGACCTCCGCAAGGTTGAGGTCGGCGACGGTGAAGCGGTCGCCGACGACATGGCCGGTCGCGGCAAGGTGCTGGTCGAGCCGCCTGAAGGAGGTCTTCAACGCCTTGGCGGCGGCGCGGATGGTGAGGCGGCCCTGTTCGCTCCCGGCGGCGTTGGCGTCGAATGTCAGGACGATCTTCACGGCATGCGGCTCCACCTCGGTCGCCGCCCACATCGTCCATTGCAGCATCTCGGCCTCTTCCGTCAGCGTGCGGCCGGCAAGCGGCCCGCCGTGCTTGCGCGCGAGATAGAGGTTGATGGCGAGCGATTCCGTCATCACGAAGCCGCCGTCGTCGATGCAGGGAATGAGGCCGGTCGGATTGACGGAGAGGAAATCGGGCGAGCGCGTGTTGAGCGGCGCGTCCACCGCCAGCGGATCGTCGAGCCGGCGCGCCTGGACGACGGGCACCGAGACGAAGGGCAGGCCGAGTTCGCCGGCAAGCCAGTAGTTGCGCGAGGCGCGCGAGCGATAGACGCCGTAGATGGTGAGCATGGGGTCCTCCTGGTTCGCCGGCACATTAGGCGGGCGAGGGCGGCGGAGGTAGAGCGATCGCGTGATCCGTCGATGAATTCTCGTGATCGCACCGCAGTTTGCTTTATCGCATTGACCTGCCGCGCGGGGAGCGGAATAAGGACGGGGCAACCGGACGACACCGATGATGACGAAACGCACGACAGGCTGGGCCCTTTGCCTGCGCATCCTTTGCGCGGTCGGCCTGCTGTTCGTCGCTTTCGCCCATAGGCCGGCCGTCGCCGCAGGGCCCGGCCCCGCCGAGCTTGCCGCCTACGTCCTGCCGGACGGCTCGATGGCCGACCTCTGCATCAACGACACGGTCGACAACAAGATAAAGCCCGCGCCGGGGGCGAAGTGCGAGGCCTGCCGCATCGCCGGCGCCACGCTGCTGCCCGCGCCCGCCGATCGTGCCGGCACGGTCCTGACCGTCCGCCGCATCGCGCTTCTTCCGCCCATGGAAGAGGCGCTGCCCTCGCGGCGCGAACGCCCCGGCGCCCCGCCGCGCGCACCGCCTTTCCTCGCCGCCTGATCTTTCCCGATACGCGGCCGATGCAGCCTGCATCGCCTTTTCTTCGATAGAGGAAACCGAAAGGGTTTTTCCATGAAACGCATTCTCGCAACCGCTCTCGCGCTGGCCTTTTCCGCCGGGATCGCCTTCGCCCACGATTTCACGCTCGGCAATCTCGAGATCCATCACCCCGCCTCCAGGGCGACGCTGCCCGGCCAGCCCGTCGGCGGCGGGTTCCTCACCGTCACCAACAAGGGCGCGGAGGCCGACCGCCTCGTCTCCATCACCGCGCCGGATGTCTCCGACGACGTGCAGCTGCACGAAATGGCGATGGAAAACGACGTGATGAAGATGCGTCACCTGCCGGACGGCATCGAAATCCCCGCCGGCGCCACCGTGGAGCTGAAGCCCGGCGGCCTCCACGTCATGTTCATGAAGATCAAGCATCCCTTCAAGGAAGGCGAGAGCTTCAAGGCGACGCTGAATTTCGAGAAGGCCGGCAAGCTCGACGTCGACTTCAAGATCGAAGCCGCCAAACCCGGTGCCAGCCACGAGGCTCACGGCGGCTGACGTCCTCAGTCGCGCGGCCTGCTAGGCATCCCACGGATTGAGGCAGGCCGCACCGCTGTCGGCGAAGTCGGCGACATTGCGCGTGACGACGACGAGGTCGTGCACGATGGCGGTGGCGGCGATCAGCCCGTCCGCCCCGCCGCGGGGACGCAGGGCGGAAAGCCGCCCCCATTCCACGGCGACCCGGTCGGTGACCGGCAGGATGCGGGCGGCGTGGTCGTGCCGGAGGCGTGTGAGCCAGGCGGAAAGATGCGCGGCAGCCTGCGGATCGGAACGCTCCTTGAGGGCGATGCCGCGCATGATCTCGCCGAGCGTGATGACGCTGAGATGGAGCCGGTCCGGATCGACGGAGCGCATCCAGCCGAGCGCCTGCGGCGAGCCGCGCCGCGCCTCCGAAAGCACGTTCGTGTCGAGCAGGTACATCAGAGTTCCACGTCGCATCTCGGCCAGTCGGGACGGCTTTCCACCGCCTCGATCATCGCCTCGTCCCAGACGGGGCCGGCGAGCAGGTCGTCGACGAAATTCGGTCCTTCCGCCCTGAGCGCTCTGTAGTCCTCGATCGACAGGACGACGGCGGCCTGCTCGCCGCGCAGCGTCACCATCTGCGGCCCTTCGGTCCGCGCCTTCTGCACGACCTTGGAGAACTGGTTCTTCGCGTCCTGTAGCTGCCATTCCATGTGGCTGCCTCCTGGCTAGACTGTCTAGCCAAGATAAGTCCGGCTGCGCGAATCCGCAAGAACCGATGAAAAAGCGGATGAGGGGGCGGTGCGGAAGGCTGCCCCCTCATCCGCCATGCCGCCTTTCCATTCGGGCAAAAGGGAAAGGCGCATGCGGGGAACGGGTTCAGCCCGTCCGGTTCCGTTCGATCGTCAGGTGCGCGTAGGTCGAGCCCTCCTGTGCGAGATCGCCCGTCGCGCGCTCGTTCCAGCGGTAGCCGGCGATGGCGGCCTCGGGGGTCTCCTCGAAGATGTTGCCGGAGACGAGGGCCGAGCCCGCGTCCTCCACCACGCTGACGGCGCAGCCGACGGGGCTCCGGCGCACGAGGTTGCCGGTGGCGACGAGGCCGCGCATGTAAGGACCCCAGCCGAGCACGAGGCCCCATTTCGGCGCGTTCTCCACCGTGTTGCCGGAGACGACCGTGTCGGCCTCCACCGCGATGCCGAAGCCGAAGCCGGCGCCGTCGTGCACATAGGGGCCTTCGAGGCGCAGGTTGCGCACCACATTGCCGGTGACGCTGGCAAGCCGCCCGCCCTCGTTGAAGTTGACGATGAGGATGCCGTTGGCCGCCCCGTCGATCAGGTTGCCGTTGACGACGGCGCCCTCGAAGCCGAATTCGGAGTAGATCGCCGTCTCGCCGCTGCCAAGGCACGTATTGCCGGAGATCTGCACGTTCGAACCGGCATTGGAACGGATGGCGGAGAAGGCGCAGTCCGAGATATGGTTGCCCGAGATCATCACGTCGTCTGCGCGGAAGATGTTGATGCCGTTGCCGTATTGCCCGGTGCCGCCGCTGCGCGCGCCTATCCGGGCGATGCGGTTGCCGGTAACGATCGTGCCGTCGCGGCCCTTCTGCCAGCGGTGGACGAGGATGCCGCCGTCGCCGCAGTCGAAGACGTGGTTCGCGCAGACGGAGAGGTCGCGGCTTTCGACGGCATAGAGCGCATGTTCCGCCGCGCCGGAAATCCGGTTGCGCGTAATGAGCCCGCCGCAGCGCTCCAGGAAGAGCGCGGTCTTTCCCGCGCCCTTGATCTCGCAGTTCTCGATGACGACCTCGGCGATGCCGCTCATCGCGACGAGGCCCTGCACGGTGTCGTCCAGCCAGCGGTTCGCCCCGTCGATGACGAGATTGGAAAGCTCGATGCGTTTTGCCCCGTCGGCGGCGAAGAGATGGCCGTCGCCGCCGTAGAGGATGCGCGTGGCGCCGGCAACGCCGGTGAGCCGCGTGTTGTCGGGCAGGGTGACGTTGGAAACGGTATAGTCGCCGGGCGGCAGGAAGACGGGCATGTTCTTTCCCGCAGCCTCCCTCAGCAGGCGGGAGAAGGCCTTGCTCTTGCGGTCGTCCGCTCCCGGGCGCACGCCGTGCGCCGAGGCATCGATGCTGCCGCGAAGATCGACGTCGACGACCGGCAGGCGGCCCGTCTGCGCAAGGGCGGCCGGGGCGGTTGCAGCCGCGCCGGCGGCGCCAAGACCGAGGCCTGAGAGAAACAACCGTCTGGTAACCATGAAAACTCCTTGCCTCCCCGCAGAGCAGGAAGCGTGCCAAACGGATCTGTGCCGGAACGGGACAGTCCGGCTGCTGCCCGCAAGGGTTGTTTTTTGTGGGTGCAAGGCCCGGTTCCGCGGCATTTCTCCGGTTTCCTTTAGGGTTGGATAACGACTTGCGGTGTAGTTTTCGCTGTCCGGGCAGGGAGGAGCGGCCGGCGCCTTCCGGCCTGCGTTTGGAAATTGCAGGGGCTCATGTCGACGAATCTGTCTCAGCTTGGCAATGACGAGGCCGACCCGACGGCGCGCCTGATCTCGGCCAGCCGGCGCCTCATGAGCGAGGCGGAGCGGCTCTTCCCGCTTGCCACCGCGCAGAACGAGCGCACCCTCTGGCTCGAGGCCATGATCGACGAGGTGCCGGACTATCTCTACTTCAAGGACCGCAACAGCCGCTTCGTCGTCACCAATCGCGCCATCCTCAACGACAACCGGCGCGAGGGACTGGAGAGCCTGGAGGGCCTGTCCGATTTCGATATCCACCCCGAGCATGTCGCCCGCGGCTTCTTCAAGACCGAGCAGGAGATCATGCGCACGGGCGTGCCCATGCTCGACATGGAAGAGCTGATCCACGATGCCCGGGGCAACCTGAAATGGATGCTCTCCTCCAAGCTGCCGGTGCGCGACGCGAACGGCACGGTGATCGGCATGGTCGGCACCGCGCGCGACATCACCGAGCGCAAGCGTTCGGAAAGCCTGCATGTCGGCCAGGCGCACCTTCTCAAGATGATCGCGCTCGGCGCGCCGCTGGTCGAGGTCTTCTCCTCGCTGATCCTGCTCATCGAGGCGCATGTGCCGGATGTCACGGGCTCGATCCTGCTGCTCACCCCGGACGGGCGGCACCTCGTCAACGGTGCGGCGCCCAACCTCGATCCGGCCTATTGCGCGCTGGTCGACGGCATCGAGATCGGCCCGGCGGCCGGCTCCTGCGGAACGGCGATCTGGCGCAGCGAGCCCGTCATCGTCGCGGATATCGAGACCGATCCGCTCTGGGCGGCCTACAGGGCGCTCGCCGCGCCCTTCGGTTTTCGCGCCTGCTGGTCCTCGCCGATCCTTTCCTACCAGGGCAAGGCGCTCGGCACCTTCGCGCTCTATTCGCAAAAGCCGGGCGAGCCCACGGCCGAATGCCTCAAGCTCGTCGGCATGGCGACCCACATCGCCGGCATCGCCATCGAGCGCAAGGAGGCCGAGGACAGCATCCAGTTCATGGCCCATCACGATACGCTGACGGGCTTGCCGAACCGCTCCATGCTCGACGAGCGCGTCGCCTCGGCCATCGAGGCGGCGGACGACGGCGGCGGGGCGATGACGCTCGCCTTCATCGACCTCGACAATTTCAAGCTGGTCAACGACAGCCTCGGCCACCATGCCGGCGACGAGCTCCTGAAGATCGTCGCCGCGCGCATGCTCAAATGCGTGCGTCCCTCCGACAGCATCGTGCGCCTCGGCGGTGACGAGTTCGTCGTGCTCATCATCGGCGCGCTGCGCCGGGGCGAGACGGTGGAGGACAGGCTCAACGCCGTGCGCCAGTCCATCGCCGAGCCGGTGATGATCGAGGGCCGCTCCTTCCAGGTCACGGCCTCGATGGGCGTCGCCGCCTATCCCGAGCACGGCCGCAACGTCACGGAACTGCTCGCGCGCGCCGACGCCGCCATGTACCGCGCCAAGGAGATCGGCCGCGACGCCATGCAGGTCTTCACCGCCGAGCTCGCCAACCGCGCCCACGAGAAGCTGCAGAAGCAGGAGGAGCTGCGTCGCGCGCTCGCCCGCTCCGAGCTCTTCCTGCAGTACCAGCCGCAGATGGACCTCACCACCGGCCGCATCTTCGCCGTGGAGGCGCTGATCCGCTGGCGCCATCCCGAGCGCGGCCTCGTGCCGCCGGGCGATTTCATCCCGCTTGCCGAGGAAACGGGCCTCATCGGCCCCATCGGCGACTGGACGCTGCGCGCGGCCTGCCGGCAGAACAAGGCCTGGCAGGTCTCCGGCCTGCCGCCCATCGTCGTCAGCGTCAATGTCTCGGCCCGCCAGTTCCAGGAGAAGGACTGGGTGGAGCGCGTCGCCGAGGCGCTGGAGGAAAGCGGGCTGGAGGCGCGCTATCTCGAACTGGAGCTCACCGAGAGCATGATCATGGAGGACGTGCAGCAGGCGGTGGAGACCATGCACCGGCTGGAGCAGCTCGGCGTGCATCTCGCCATCGACGATTTCGGCACCGGCTATTCCAGCCTCAGCGCCCTCAAGCGCTTTCCCGTCGACCGCCTCAAGATCGACCGCTCCTTCGTCAAGGACCTGCCCGCCGATACCGACGACGCGGCGATCGCCAGGGCCGTCATCTCGCTTGCCCATTCGCTCCAGCTCCGCGTCATCGCCGAGGGCGTGGAGACGCGCGAGCAGATCGATTTCCTGCGCGCGGCCGGCTGCGACGAAATCCAGGGCTACTATCTCAGCCGCCCCATCGACGCGCGCGCCCTGCAGGCGATCCTCTGCATCCCCAACCTCTGACCGCCCGCCGCCCGGCGGTCTCTTGACATTGTTATGTTGATATCAACAATTGCCGGCATGACGGATGAGGCCCTGATTCCCTACGACACCACGCTCTTCGTGCGCGACCATTGCCTGTGCCTGCATGCGCAGCGCGCGGCGCGGGCGCTCGCCCGCCGCTTCGACGATGCGCTGCGCCCGCTCGGCCTCACCAACGGCCAGTTCTCGCTGCTGATGGCGCTGAACCGTCCCGAGCCGCCGCCGATGGGCCCGGTCGCCGCCGTGCTCGCCATGGACCGCACGACGCTGACGGCGGCGCTGAAGCCCCTCGAACGGCGCGGCCTCGTCTGCGTCGAGCCCGACCCGCGCGACCGCCGCGGCCGCCTGCTGCGCCTCACGCGGGAAGGCCGCCGCCTGCTGACCGAGGCCTTCCCCATCTGGCAGGACACCCACGCCAAACTCGACGCCGAGCTCTCCGCCGTCGACATGAACACGCTGCGGACGGGGATGATGGCGATTGCCTGAGGCGTGCCATTTCGGTGGATCCTCGGGTCAAGCAACCGTGGAGTCATTGAGAGAGGGCTGTTTGGGATCGGGCGATTGCATTGAGGATTGTCATGAGCTTTCGAATGGTTGCGACCATTGCGAGCTTGAATGGTTTTCCCCTGCCGCGCAGGCGCTGATAGAAGCCTGCCAGGACAGGGTCCTTTGCCTTGATGGCACTGAGGACCGCCATGTAGGCGATGTCGCGCAGATGTTTTCGGCCGCCCGAGCATCGCCCCGACCGATTGGAGGCCCCGGATTGGCGCGCATGGGGCGCGACGCCGACAAGCGCGGCGATTGCCTTGGCCGAAACGAAGCCCAGCTCGGGCAGGTCTGCCAGCAGGGTGCTGGCCAGAACCGGGCCGACGCCCTTGACGTCACGAAGCCTGTCATAGCGCTGCCGCAGATGGGTGTGCTCGACGAGGAGCACGCGCACGGCCCTGTCGAGCTGCTCGATATCCCGGGCGATGGCATCCAGCCGTTCCTGGACGAGGGAACGCACCAGCGGCTCGTCCTCGGTGTCGAGCAGGCTGGCAAGTCCGCTTCTTTCTGCCACCAGCCTGCGGCGATGGGCCAGGACGGCGCTGAGCCGCTGGCGGGCGGCATCGGGGCGCCAGGGTGTCAGGTTCTCCTGCGCGACGGCCAGGTAGCGGGCGATCATGGCTGCGTCGATGGCGTCGGTCTTGGCCAGCTGGCCGAGCGCACCCGCCAGCTGGCGCACGCGGGCCGGCGCCACGACGTACACCGTCATGCCGGCCGCATGGAGCGGTGCGATCAGCTTGCGCTCATAGCCGCCGGAGGCTTCCACCGCGACGGCACACCGCCCGAGGCCGGCCAGGCGCTGCACGAGGGCGCCGATGCCGTCTTGCGAGGCGGGACAGGAAAACCGCGTGCCTGCCGGATGGACAAAGACATCGAAGCGGGTCTTGCACACGTCGATGCCGACGAAGGGGAGATCATGTATCATGGCCTTGCTCCCAGGCTTGTGGTGCGGGCGAAAGCCCGAGCAACCGTTCGGGGTCAAAGGGAGCAGGCAGGGCCTTGCTCGACCGCGGCCTTCAAAGCCAACCCGAGGGAACGGCCACCTGCCTGCATCGGCCGGGATGCGCATCCCGGCCGATGCAGGCAGGTAAACCACATCTCATCCACACAAGCCCGAGCAACTGTGTTTGTGATGTCAAGTACGCACTGGTTTGTTGTCCCTGATAGCGGCATTGAGCGTGACGAGCAGGCGCCTTGCTATTGCGATGAGGACGAGTTTGGCGGGCTTTCCCTTTTCGCGCATGGCCTTGGCGATCGCCTGGAAGGGACCCGAGCGGCAAGCGGCCAGGGCTGCCATGTAGAGAGCGTCGCGAACCCGCTTCCGCCCGCCCCAGATACAGCGCCTGCCCCGCAGGTTGCCTGAATCGCAGGCGATCGGCGCCAGCCCGGCAAGGGCGCTGATGGCCCGCCGGTTCCGCTTGCCCAGTTCCGGCATGTGGGCAAGCAGGACCCTTGCCGTGACAGGCCCGATGCCCGGTGCCGAGCGTAGGATGGCCTCCTCCTGCAAAAGGGTGTGCGCCGATGCCAGGAGCGCGTCCATGCGCGCCTGCAGGGCAGCGATCTGGCGGTCGAGCATGTCGATCACCTGCAGGAGGCTTGCCTTCATCCAATCGGCATGGGGCTCGGCCAGACGGATGCGCTCGCTCTTGCGCATCTCCACCAGCTGGTCGCGCCGGTCCATGAGCACACGCAGTTCCTGCCGTTCCGGTTCGCACGGTTCCTCGTCCGGCAAGGGCATCGCCGCACCGTAGCGGGCCAGCATCATCGCATCGACCCGGTCCGTCTTGGCCAGGAAGCCGGCAGACCTTGCGAACTGGCGGGCCTTGCGCGGGTTGGCACGGTGGAACCGCTGGCCCGCACCATGCAGGTGAAGCCGCAGCGCCCGGTCATAAGGGCCCGTCGCCTCAAGCACGCACAAGCCGCCCTGCCGCTCCAGCAGCTCGACAAGCGCCGCATGCCCCTTGGCGTCATTGGCAAGGCGGTACCGTCGTGCCTGCGGATGGATGTAGCAATCCAGCCAGCCCTTGGAAACGTCGATCCCGATGAAACAAGATGCTATCGTCATGATGCCCGGCCTTATCCTGCGGGATCGCCGCGTCTACGGCCTCCCGGTCAACTGTTCGGGTGAAGCATGCAAAACGGCAGCGTACCGTGCTCGGACACGGTCTCTGGCGACCTGGGATGACAAGGTACGCTGCCGCAACGCGAACATACAATATTCTCGCGCAATACACAGATAAGGATGACGGAGGGGAGGGGATTGCTGCGCTCCCCTTGAACGGTGCGGCATCCGGAACGCTTGCGTGAGTTCCCTTCCTCTCTTCTGTCGTCATCCTCGGGCTTGACCCGAGGATCCACCCGCCGGGCACGCCATCCACCATTCCCCCACTGGAAGCCGGCGCGAAAGCCGCTATCTTCCCCGCCATGAAGCCAGACCAGCTCCTCCGCCCGGCGCCCGCCGGCCTCTATTGCCCGGCCGGCGATTTCTACGTCGACCCGGTGCGCCCCGTCGCAAGGGCGCTGATCACCCACGGCCATGCCGACCATGCCCGGGCCGGCCACGGCGCGGTGCTGGCGACGCGCGAGACGCTGGACATCATGGCGATCCGCTACGGCGAGGACTTTTGCGGCACCATGCAGGCCGCCGCCCTCGGCGAGCGCATCGACCTTTCCGGCGTCGCCGTCTCCTTCCACCCGGCCGGCCATGTGCTCGGCTCCGCGCAGATCGCCGTGGAGAAGAGCGGCCTCACCATCGTCGCCTCGGGCGACTACAAGCGCGGCACCGATCCGACCTGCGCGCCCTACGAGCCGGTCCCCTGCGACGTCTTCATCACCGAGGCGACCTTCGGCCTGCCGGTCTTCCACCACCCGGACCCGAGGGCCGAGATCGGCAAGCTCCTCACGTCGCTGAGGCAATTTCCCGAGCGCACCCATCTCGTCGGCGCCTATTCGCTCGGCAAGGCGCAGCGCGTCATCCGCCTTTTGCGCGATTGCGGCCATGACGCGCCGATCCATATCCACGGCTCGCTGGCGCGGCTGTGCGACTACTATGTCGGCCGCGGAATCGACCTCGGCGAGCTTCGCCCCGCAACGCTCGAAAAGAGCAGCCCCGCCGATTTCCGCGGCGCCGTTGTCGTCGGCCCGCCCTCGGCCTTCGCCGACCGCTGGGCGCGCCGCTTCAACGAGCCGCTCGTCGCCTTCGCCTCCGGCTGGATGATGGTGCGCCAGCGGGCGAAACAGGGCGGCGTTGAACTGCCGCTCGTCATCTCCGACCATTGCGACTGGCCGGAACTCACCGCCACGATCCGCGAGCTCGCGCCCAGCGAGGTCTGGGTAACGCACGGCCGCGAGGAGGCGCTGGTGCGCTGGTGCGAGCTTGCCGGCGTGCCCGCACGGCCGCTGCATCTGGTGGGCTATGAGGATGAGGGGGATTGAATGATTTCGTCTTTCCGGGTTGAGCGATGCGGGCGTGGCTTACCCCCCTCTGCCCTGCCGGGCATCTCCCCCACAAGGGGGGAGATCGGCTTGGGGCGAAGCGGTGCCACGATTCAATCTCCCCACCTGTGGGGGAGATGCCCGGCAGGGCAGAGGGGGGTGTCCCATCCGCCACGGTGCCCTATCGGAGGCGCCCGCCCATGAAAGCCTTCGCAACCCTCCTCGACCGCCTCGTCCTCACCCCCGCGCGCAACGGCAAGCTGAAGCTGCTCGCCGATTATTTCCGCGATACGCCCGATCCCGACCGCGGCTACGGCCTTGCCGCCATCGCCGGCACGCTGGACTTGAAGGGCGTCAAGCCCGCGCTGCTGCGCGAGCTCGTGCTGGAGCGCATGGACGAGGTGCTGTTCCGCTATTCCTACGACTATGTCGGCGACCTTGCCGAGACCATCGCGCTCGTCTGGAGCGAGGAGGGGAAGGACCTGCCGCCGGAGGCGGACGAACCGCGGCTCGGCGCGGTCGTCGCCCGCATGAATTCGCTCGGCCGCACGGAGGTGCGCGCCGCCGTGCGCGATCTTCTCGACCGGCTCGACCCTTCCGCCCGCTTCGCCTTCCTGAAGCTCGCGACCGGGGGGCTGCGCATCGGCGTCTCGGCGCGCCTTGCCAAGCAGGCGCTTGCCGATTTCTCCGGCAAGGACGTCGCGGAGATCGAGACGCTGTGGCACGGCCTCGCGCCGCCCTACGAGCCGCTCTTCGCCTGGCTGGAGGGCCGCGCGGAACGCCCGGTGCTGGCGACGCCCGCCATCTTCCATTCCGTCATGCTGGCAAACCCGGTGGGCGAGGGCGACCTCGACGCGCTCGACCCCGCCGATTTCGCCGCCGAATGGAAATGGGACGGCATCCGCGTGCAGCTCTCCGCCGCCGGCACGACGCGCCGGCTCTATTCGCGCTCGGGCGACGACATCTCCGCCGCCTTCCCCGACGTGCTGGAGGCCGTCGGCTTCGAGGGGGTCATCGACGGCGAGCTGCTGGTCGGTGGCACGGCGCGCACCAACAGCCCGACGCGCACCTTCTCCGATCTCCAGCAGCGCCTCAACCGCAAGACCGTGACTGGCAGGATGCTGGAGGACTATCCCGCCTTCGTGCGCGCCTACGACGTGCTCTTCGACGGCGAGGAGGACGTGCGGCCGAACCCCTTCACCGCCCGCCGCGCCCGGCTTTCCGGCCTCATCGGCAAGGCCCCGCACGACCGTTTCGATCTCTCGCCGCTCGTGCCATTCTCGAACTGGGGAGAACTGGAGGCGCTGCGCCGCGAGCCGCCCGACCCGGTGATCGAGGGGGTGATGATCAAGCGGCTCGACAGCCCCTACCAGGCCGGCCGCCTCAAGGGGCCGTGGTTCAAGTGGAAGCGCGATCCCTACAATATCGACGCGGTGATGATGTATGCCCAGCGCGGCCACGGCAAGCGCTCCAGCTACTATTCCGATTTCACCTTCGGCGTGTGGACGCAAGGCGAGGGCGGCGACGTGCTGGTGCCGGTGGGCAAGGCCTATTTCGGCTTCACCGATGCGGAACTGGAAGTGCTCGACCGCTTCGTGCGCAACAACACGACGGACCGCTTCGGCCCCGTGCGGGCGGTGCGCGCCGAGCCGGGCTTCGGCTTCGTGCTGGAAGTCGCCTTCGAGGGCATCAACCGCTCCACCCGCCACAAATCCGGCGTCGCCATGCGCTTCCCCCGCATCGCGCGGCTGAGAGAGGACAAGCTGCCGGCCGATGCCGACCGGCTGGAGACGCTGATGGCGATGGTGGAGGCGAAGGAGGGGTAGGGGGCTCGCGGGAGATTGCCCCTCACCCTAACCCTCTCCCCGCAAGCGGGGCGAGGGGACTTGCCCCACGAGCGGACATTGGGAGAGGAAACCGGCGCGGCATATCCCTTCGCCCCGCTTGCGGGGAGAAGGTGGCCGGCAGGCCGGATGAGGGGCGTTTACAGCGAACCGATCAGAACCCCAGCGCCGAAAGATCCGGCCCCAGCGGCACGATGCGGTTCGGGTTGAGCGCCTTGATCGAATAATAGCCCTGCTTGATATGGTCGATGTTCACCGTCCCGCGCACGCCGGGCAGATCGAGTACGCGCCGCGTATAGGCCGAAAGCGCCGGATAGTCGGCAAGGCGCCGGCGGTTGCACTTGAAGAGGCCGTAATAGGCCGCATCGAAGCGGATGAGCGTGACGAAGAGCCGGATATCGGCCTCGGTGAAGCTCTCGCCCGTCAGGAAAGCCCGTCCGTCGCCAAGGCGGGCCTCCAGCTCGTCCAGCATGGCGAAGACGCCCTGATAGGCCTCCTCGTAGGCGACCTGCGTGGTGGCGAAGCCCGCGCGGTAGACGCCGTTGTTGAGGGCGGGATAGATGCGTTCGTTCAACCCGTCGATCTCGCCGCGCAGCGCCTCGGGATAGAGGTCGACGCTCTCGTCCGAAAGCGCGCCGAAGCCGCTGTTCAGCATGCGCACGATATCGGCGGATTCGTTGTTGACGATGGTCTTCCTTTCCCTGTCCCACAGCACGGGCACGGTGGCCCGGCCGGTGAAGGTGGGCTCGGCGCGGGAATAGAGTTCGTGGAGATAGGTCGCGCCGTTGAGGTCGTCGCGGTTCGATCCCGGATAGTCGCCGAAGCGCCAGCCCTCGTCGGACAGCACCGGCTCGACGACCGAGACGGAAACGACGTCCTCCAGCTTCTTCAATTTGCGGGCGATCAGCGTGCGCGAGGCCCAGGGGCAGATATAGGCGACATAGAGGTGATAGCGGCCCTTGGCGGCGGCAAAGCCGCCTTGGCCGGTCGGGCCGGCGCTGCCGTCCGGCGTCACCCAGTTGCGGAAACTGGAGACCTGCCGCACGAAGCCGCCCTTGGCGTCGATCGCCTGAACTGGCTGCCAGTCTTGCGTCCACTTGCCGTTGACGAGCATCGCGCACCTTCCTTTCGTCGTGTCCCCTGAAGTATTCCCCGCGCGTGCGAAGGGCAATCGCGCCGCCGTTTGACACAGCGTTCACAAAGCGGCGGGACGCCGAAAAATGATGCCCGCAAGCCACAGGTCAGCCGCAAATGCCACATTTGGGGCAGGATTGTGGACCTAATTGGCGCCTCGTTAGTTAGTGATTCAGCTCTCGCCTTCATTTTCTCCTTCCGCAAAACGGATATCGACGCTCTTCATGACCGACACCGCGCTCTCCCGCCGCCGCTTCCTGCAGTTCACCGGCCTTGCCATGGCAGGCGGCCTTGCCGGCTGCACCTCCTCCATGAACACCGATCGCTTCCGCTACGAGACGCGGCCCTATTTCCGCAATTCCGCGCTGGAAGGCCGGCCGGAATATATCGACAACAGGGGGCCGATCGGCCTCTACGGCCAGACGCCGCCCTCCGGCCTTCTGCCCGAATCCTCGCAATACGCCTCGATCTACGGCCCGGTGAGCGACGGCGGCTTCCAGGTGCCGGCCGTGCCCTACCAGCAGATCGACCCGCGCTTCTACCGGCAGGAGGTCGAAAGCCCCTTCGCCGAAAAGCCGGGCACGATCATCGTCGATACGGGTAACCGCTTCCTCTATCTCATCCTGCCGAACGGCCGGGCCATGCGCTACGGCGTCGGCATCGGCCGCGAGGGCTTCGCCTGGTCGGGCCGCGGCGTCATCCAGTGGAAGCAGACCTGGCCGAAATGGACGCCGCCGGACGAGATGGTCGCGCGCCAGCCGGAACTCATCAAATATTCGAGCGCCAACGGCGGCATGCCCGGCGGCCTCAACAACCCGCTCGGCGCCCGCGCGCTCTACATCTTCCAGAACGGCAAGGACACGCTCTACCGCCTGCACGGCTCGCCGGAGTGGAAATCCATCGGCAAGGCCGTCTCTTCCGGCTGCGTGCGCATGCTCAACCAGGATGTCATCGATCTCTACGACCGCGTGAAGGGCAAGGCGCCGATCCTGGTGATCTGAGGGGAAGAAAGACCCCTCCCTAAATCCCTCCCCACAAGGGGGAGGGACTTAACGTGCGGCACTCTCAGCGGTAAATTTCAAGGAAAAGCAAGCTGCTAGCTTTTCTCCCCCCTTGTGGGGGAGATGGCCGGCAGGCCAGAGAGGGCCTTGTTTCCTAACCCGCCGCCGGCGAAATCAGGCACGCGCCGTCCACGGCCGGCAAATCCCCCGCCGCGACCGCCTTGCCCCCCTCCATCCGCACCTTGCCTTCCGCGACGAGACGCAGCGCCAGCGGGTAGCTCCGGTGCTCGACCGTCAGCACGCGCGCGGCGAGCGTGTCGGCGGTGTCGGCGGACAGCACCGGCACGGCGGCCTGCACGATCGCCGGGCCCTCGTCCATGCCCTCCGTCACGAAATGCACCGTGCAGCCGGCGATCCGCATGCCCGCGTCGATGGCGCGCTGATGCGTGTGGAGGCCGGGAAAGAGCGGCAGCAGGGACGGGTGGATGTTGAGGATGCGGCCTTCGTGGCGCTGGATGAAAGCGCCGGAGAGAAGGCGCATGTAGCCGGCAAGGCAGACGATATCCGGCGAAAGCGTATCGAGCGCATCGAGGATCGCCGCCTCGTGCGCTTCCTTGCTCGGAAAATCCCGGCGCAGGAAGGTGCGGGTCGCAATGCCGAGCGCCTCGGCCTTCGCAAGCCCGCCGGCCTCCGCCTTGTCGGAGAAGACCGCGACGATCTCCGCCGGAAAATCCGCCGCCGCGCAGGCTTTGGCCAGCGCCAGCATGTTGGAGCCGCCGCCGGAGATGAAGGCGACGACGCGCTTGCGGGCGCCGCTCATAGGGCGAGCGTGCCCTTGTAGATCGTGCCGGCAGCGCCTTCCACGCGGGCGACCATGCGGCCGAGGCGGAAGACGCTTTCGCCCTCGCGGGTAAGCACGGCGGCAACCGCGTCGGCCTTGTCCTCCGGCACCACGGCGATCATGCCGACGCCGCAGTTGAAGGTGCGCAGCATTTCCGTCGCTTCCACGCCGCCGGTCTTCGCAAGCCAGGAGAACACGGCCGGCGCCCTGACGGCGGCAAGGTCGATCTCGGCGGCAAGGTGTTTTGGCAGCACGCGCGGAATGTTCTCCGGGAAGCCGCCGCCGGTGATATGCGCCAGCGCCTTGATCGCGCCCGTCTCGCGGATCGCTTTCAGCAGCGGCTTCACATAGATCTTCGTCGGCGTCAGCAGCGCCTCGCCGAGCGTCCTGCCGGCCTCGAAGGGGGCCGGCGCGTCCCAGGCAAGGCCCGAGAGCGTGACGATCTTCCGCACCAGCGAATAGCCGTTGGAATGGACGCCCGAGGAGGCAAGGCCGAGGATGACGTCGCCTTCGGAAATGTCGCCCGCCGGCAGCAGTTGGCCGCGTTCTGCCGCGCCGACGGCAAAGCCGGCAAGGTCGTAGTCGCCATGCGAATACATGCCGGGCATTTCGGCCGTTTCGCCGCCGATGAGGGCGCAGCCCGCCTGCCGGCAGCCTTCCGCGATGCCCTCGACGATGGCCGCGCCCTGCTCGGGATCGAGCTTGCCGGTCGCGAAATAGTCGAGGAAGAAGAGGGGTTCGGCGCCCTGAACCACGAGGTCGTTGACGCACATGGCGACGAGATCGATGCCGACCGTGTCGTGCCGGTCCGCGTCGATGGCGATCTTCAGCTTGGTGCCGACGCCGTCGTTGGCCGCAACGAGGACCGGATCGGAAAAGCCGGCCGCCTTGAGGTCGAAGAGCCCGCCGAAGCCGCCGATCTCGCCGTCGGCGCCCGGGCGGCGGGTGGAGCGCACCGCCGGCTTGATCTTCTCGACCATCAGGTTGCCCGCGTCGATGTCGACGCCCGCATCGCTATAGGTCAGACCGTTCTTTCCCGACTGGCTCATGCTCTCGTCTCCGGCTTGGGGGCTGCTCGCGCCCGATTGGCATGGCGGGGCGGCAAGTGCAAGGAGAATGCCGGTATTGCGGGGATTTTTTCACTGGATTGCGGGGATCGGCGGCGCGGCGGCGACACCCCCCTCTGCCCTGCCGGGCATCTCCCCCACAAGGGGGGAGATTGGATGGAGGGGCGTTTCGCCCATCTTTCACGTCGCAAGTTGAGCGGGGTGCTCGCTTCTTGCCGATTTCCCTCCTTGTGGGGGAGATGCCCGGCAGGGCAGAGGGGGGTGAACCGCAAGGCACCGCGCACAATGGGGAAACCGAGGAAAACATGGCCCCACGAGACCATTTCCCCGCCCAGCCTTGACCTTTCTCAGGCGCGCATCCTATCTCCTCATGCAAACGGCAAACACGGGAAAAGCGCGATGGCAGCCCATATCAGCGGCGCGGGACTGAAGCGGCAGGCGATCTTCTGGCTCATCGCGCTCGCCTTCTTCGTGCTCTTCCTCCTTATCTTTTCCGATATCCTGCTGCCGTTCATCGCCGGCATGGCACTCGCCTATTTCCTCGATCCGGTGGCCGACCGGCTGGAGCGCATCGGCCTTTCGCGCATGATGGCGACGGTGGTGATCCTCATCACCTTCGTCGTGCTCTTCGCCCTGTCGCTGATGATCGTCATCCCGCTATTGGCAACCCAGGCCGCCGATTTCCTGGAAAAGCTGCCGGGCTACGTCACCCAGCTCCAGCAGCTCGTGGCGAGCTTCAACCCGGACCTGCTGCCGAAATGGATCGGCAGCCAGATGGGCACGATCAAGGAGAGCTTCTCCTCCATCCTCGCAGAGGGCGCGGGCTTCCTCGGCACGGTGATGAAGCAGCTCTGGAATTCCGGCATGGCGCTGGTCAACATCGTCTCGCTTCTGGTCGTCACCCCCGTCGTCGCCTTCTATCTGCTGCTCGACTGGGACCACATGATCGCCAAGGTCGACAGCTGGGTGCCGCGCGACTATGTCGACAATGTCCGCCAGATCGCCTCCGAGATGGATGCGGCGATCGCCGGCTTCGTGCGCGGGCAGGGCTCCATCTGCATCATCCTCGGCCTCTACTACGGCATCGGGCTCTCCTTCGCGGGGCTGAATTTCGGCCTTTTGATCGGCCTTTTCGCCGGCGTCATCAGCTTCATCCCCTATGTCGGCTCGCTGGTCGGTCTGGTGCTGGCCATCGGCGTCGCCGTCGTGCAGTTCTGGCCGGATTACTGGATGGTCGCGCTCATCGTCGTCATCTTCTTCTCAGGCCAGTTCATCGAGGGCAACATCCTCCAGCCGAAGCTCGTCGGCTCGCGGGTCGGGCTGCATCCGGTCTGGCTGATGTTCGCGCTGGTCGCCTTCGGCGCGCTGTTCGGCTTCGTCGGGCTGATGATCGCGGTGCCGGCGGCCGCGGCCGTGGGCGTGCTTGTCCGCTTCGGCCTCAGCCGCTACCTTGACAGCGACCTCTATTACGGGGCCAGCAAGCCCGTTCTCCTCGAAGAGAGCACGCCGGAAGAATAACGGGCCGCAAACGTGTATCCGAGTAAGACCATGACCCCGCGCAAGACCGCCGAACAGTTGCCGCTGGCCTTCGGGCACGACCCCGCGACGGGGCGCGACGACCTTTTGCTCGCAAAGCCGGTGGACGCGGCCGTGGCGATGATCGACGCCTGGCCGCACTGGCCGGCGCCCGTCGTGGTCATCGCCGGCCCCGTCGGCTCGGGAAAATCGCATCTTGCCGCCATCTGGCGCGAGAAGGCCGGCGCGGCGCTGGTGTCAGTCCGGCCGGGCGAGGGCGCTGAGGCGGCCGCCGAGCGCGGCCCCGTCCTCATCGAGGATGCCGACCGCGCCGGCTTCGACGACCGCACGCTCTTCCACGTCATCAACAACGTGCGCCAGCACGGTCACACGCTGCTGATGACCAGCCGGCTGTGGCCGATGTCCTGGCCGGTCGAGCTTGCGGACCTGCGCTCGCGCCTCAAGGCCGCGACCGTGGTGGAGATCGGCGAGCCGGACGACGAACTCCTCTCGCAGGTCATCGTCAAGCTCTTCGCCGACCGCCAGCTCTTCGTCGACGACAAGCTGGTCGCCTATATCGTCGCGCGCATGGAGCGCTCGCTGGAGGCCGCCCAGACGCTGGTGGACCGCCTCGACCGCCTCGCCCTTTCCCGCGGCAGCCGCATCACCCGCGCGCTCGCGCAGGAGGTGCTGGGCGAAATGGTCGGCGGGGAGGAGTAGGGGCGTATCCCGGAGTACCCCCCTCTGCCCTGCCGGGCATCTCCCCCACAAGGGGGGAGATCGGCAAGAGGCGAAAACCCCACTCAATCGGCAGCGTCGGATAGGGGCGAAACCTCGCTCCATCCAATCTCCCCCCTTGTGGGGGAGATGCCCGGCAGGGCAGAGGGGGGTATTTCACGGCGTCGCCCCCCTTATTCCACCACCCCGGATTGACTGTCACAGTTCCGTCGTCAAACTGGGATAGGAGCCGGGTGACGGTCAACGGGCGGAAATGGAAATGGATACAGCGACTTCGGACCTTGCTCAGGAAAAGCCCGCCGGCCGTGCGGCGCCGGAGGGCGCAGGCGTCGACATCGAGGCCCTGATGGCGAGCCCCGAGCGCTTCATCAACCGCGAATTCTCCTGGCTGCAGTTCAACCGCCGCGTCCTCGAGGAGACGCTGAACACCGCCCATCCGCTGCTGGAGCGCGTGCGCTTCCTCTCCATCTCGGCGGCCAATCTCGACGAGTTCTTCATGGTGCGCGTCGCCGGCCTCGAAGGGCAGG
This sequence comes from Shinella sp. Sh6, assembly GCF_055392685.1. Classification (NCBI taxonomy): domain Bacteria; kingdom Pseudomonadati; phylum Pseudomonadota; class Alphaproteobacteria; order Hyphomicrobiales; family Rhizobiaceae; genus Shinella; species Shinella sp. Sh6. The sequence continues at coordinate 846,128 of NZ_AP044005.1, forward strand.
TGCGCCAGCGCGTCGGCATCCGCAGCCCGGACGGCAAGACCGCGGCCGAGCAGCTCGACGATATCCTCAAGGAGATCGACAATCTCCAGATGGAGCAGCAGGCTTCGCTCGCCGTGCTCCAGCAATACCTCGCCAAGGAAGATATCCTCATCGTCCGCCCGACGGCGCTGTCGAGCGAGGACAAGGTCTGGCTCCAGCAGGAGTTCAACCAGTCGATCTTCCCGGTGCTGACGCCGCTCTCCATCGATCCGGCCCATCCCTTCCCGTTCATCCCGAACCTCGGCTTCTCCATCGGCCTCCAGCTCGAAAGCACGATGGGCAAGGAGCCGATGACGGCGCTCCTGCGCCTGCCGGTCGCGCTCGACCGCTTCATCCGCCTGCCGGATGCCGGCGGGGCGATCCGCTACATCACGCTGGAGGATGCCGTCGGCCTCTTCATCGGCCGGCTCTTCCCCGGCTATATCGTGCGCGGCTCGGGCACCTTCCGCATCATCCGCGACAGCGATATCGAAGTGGAGGAAGAGGCCGAAGACCTCGTGCGCTTCTTCGAGACGGCGCTGAAGCGCCGCCGCCGCGGCTCGGTGATCCGCATCGAGACCGATTCCGAGATGCCGGAATCGCTGCGCCGCTTCGTGGTCGGCGAGCTCGGCGTGCCGGACAACCGCGTCGCGGTCCTTCCCGGCCTGCTCGCCCTCAACACGCTGTCGGAGATCGCCAGGGCCCCGCGCGAGGACCTGAGGTTCGAGCCCTACAATGCCCGATTTCCCGAACGCGTCCGAGAGCACGCCGGAGACTGCCTCGCCGCCATCCGCGAAAAGGACATGGTCGTCCACCACCCCTACGAGAGCTTCGACGTGGTGGTCCAGTTCCTTCTCCAGGCTGCGCGCGATCCTGACGTGCTGGCGATAAAGCAGACGCTCTACCGCACCTCCAACGACAGCCCCATCGTGCGCGCGCTGATCGATGCCGCCGAGGCCGGCAAGTCGGTGACGGCGCTGGTCGAGCTGAAGGCCCGCTTCGACGAGGAGGCCAACATCCGCTGGGCGCGCGACCTGGAGCGCGCCGGCGTGCAGGTCGTCTTCGGCTTCATCGAGCTGAAGACCCACGCCAAGATGTCGCTGATCGTGCGCCGCGAGGAGGGCAGGCTGCGCACCTATTGCCACCTCGGCACGGGCAACTACCATCCGGTGACGGCGAAGATCTACACCGACCTTTCCTTCTTCACCTGCAATCCCACCATCGCCAACGACATGGCGAACATCTTCAATTTCATCACCGGCTACGGCGAGCCGGAGGCCGGCATGAAGCTCGCCTTCTCGCCCTATACGCTGCGCCCGCGCATCCTGCGTCACATCGACGAGGAGATCGCGCATGCGAAGAACGGCGCGCCGGCGGCGATCTGGATGAAGATGAATTCGCTGGTCGATCCCGAGATCATCGATGCGCTCTACCGCGCGAGCCAGGCGGGCGTGGAAGTGGACCTCGTCGTGCGCGGCATCTGCTGCCTTCGCCCGCAGGTTCCCGGCCTTTCGGAGAACATCCGCGTCAAGTCCATCGTCGGCCGGTTCCTCGAGCATTCCCGCATCTTCTGCTTCGGCAACGGCCACGGTCTTCCCTCCGACAAGGCGCTGGTCTATATAGGCTCGGCGGACATGATGCCGCGCAATCTGGACCGGCGGGTCGAGACACTCGTGCCTCTGATCAACCGGACGGTGCATGAGCAGGTTCTTTCGCAGATCATGCTGGGCAATCTCATCGATAACCAGCAGAGCTACGAGATTCTTGCGGACGGAACGTCGCGGCGCATGGAAGTGCAGCCCGGCGCCGAGCCGTTCAACGCTCAGCACTACTTCATGACCAACCCCAGCCTGTCCGGCCGGGGCGAGGCCCTGAAGTCCTCGGCACCGAAGGCGATCGCGGGCTGGCAAGGCCGCCGGAAGAAATAAACGGATCTGCATGGTCGAATCTGAAGCCCAGGGGCGTTTGCCTGGAATTGCCCCGGTGTCGGTCGTGGATATCGGTTCCAACTCGATTCGCCTCGTCATCTACGAGGGCATGAGCCGGGCCCCCGCGATCCTCTTCAACGAGAAGGTCATGTGCGGCCTCGGCAAGGGGATTGCCAAGACCGGCCGCATGGATCCGGCAAGCGTCGAGCGGGCGCTGGCCGCCCTGCACCGCTTCAAGGCCCTTTCCTGGCAGGCCCGTACCTCCACCATGTTCGCGCTGGCGACCGCCGCCGCGCGCGAGGCGGAGAACGGGCCCGATTTCATCCGCCGCGCCGAGGCGATCCTCGGCCAGAAGGTGCGCGTGCTGACCGGCGAGGAGGAGGCCTATTTCTCCGCCCTCGGCGTCGTCAGCGGCTTCCATGATCCCGACGGCATCGTCGGCGACCTCGGCGGCGGCTCGCTGGAACTCATCGATGTGGCCGGCAACGCCATCGGCAAGGGCATCACCCTGCCGCTCGGCGGCATCCGGCTTTCGGAAGCCTCCGGCGGCTCGCCCGCGCAGGCCCGCATCGTCGCGCGCAAATACCTGCGCACCGCCAACCTCCTCAAGCACGGCGCCGGCCGCGCCTTCTACGCCGTCGGCGGCACATGGCGCGCCATCGGCGCCCTGCACATGGCGATACAGAACTATCCGCTGCACATGATCCAGGGCTACGAGCTCGGCTTTTCCGACGCCATGGACTTCCTGACGGATATCGTCACGGCCAAGGACCAGAAGGACCCGGCCTATTCGGCGATTTCCAAGGGCCGCCGCAATCTCCTGCCCTTCGGCGCCGTCGCCCTGCAGGAGACCATCGCCATCATGAAGCCCGCGCGGGTCTTCTTCTCCGCGCAGGGCGTGCGCGAAGGCTATCTCTATTCGCTGCTGCCGGACCGGGAGAAGGCGCGCGACCCGCTCATCGCCGCGGCGAGCGAGCTTGCCATCCTGCGCGCCCGCTCGCCAGAGCACGCCCGCGAGCTTGCCGAATGGACCGGCCGCATGATGCCGCTCTTCGGCATCGCCGAGACGGAGGAGGAGCGCCGCTACCGCGAGGCCGCCTGCCTGCTGGCCGACATAAGCTGGCGCGCCCATCCGGACTACCGCGGCCTCCAGGCGCTGAACCTCATCGCCCACGGCACCTTCATCGGCATCACCCATCCCGGCCGTGCCTTCATCGCGCTCACCAATTACTACCGCTTCGAGGGTCTGAACGACGACGCCGTCAGCAGCTCGCTGGCCGGTATCGCGACGCCCCGCCTTCGCGAGCTCGCCAAGCTCGTCGGCGGCCTCCTGCGCGTCGTCTACCTCTTCTCCGCCTCCATGCCCGGCGTCGTGCCGCACCTTGCCTTCCGCAAGGCGAGCCAGCCGGACGTGGACCTCGAATTTGCCGTGCCGGCGGATTATGCCGAGCTTGCCGGAGAACGCCTCGACGGCCGCCTCCAGCAACTCGCCAGGCTCACCGGCAAGAAACTCGCCTTCAAGTTCCTGCGATGAGGGGCCTTTTCCTTGCCGCCGGCCTTTTCTTCGCCACGGGCGCCGCGGCCGCCGACTGGCAGGCCGTCGAGCAGGTGGTGCCCTATGCGGTGACGGGCACGACGGGCCTCGAAATCTACCGGTCGATCGGCGCGAACGGCCCGAAGCTCGGCGCCGGCCGCGTCATCGCCCATACCGGCTTCAAGCTCACCTGGACGCGCAGGTACGAGCGGCAGGGCAGAGCCTGCGTCATCACGGTCAACAGGCCGAAGCTCGTCATCACCTACACGCTGCCGAAGCTGAAGACCAAGCTCTCCGGCCCGGTGAAGGACCGCTGGGACACCTTCATCGCCGGCGTCACCGCGCATGAGAAGGTGCACGGCGATTTCATCAAGGAGCTCGTGCGCGATATCGAGGCGATGAGCGTCGGCATGCGCGTCGAGGACGATCCCGACTGCAGGAAGATCCGCCCTCGGCTCCAGGCCCGCCTCGGCGAACTCTCGAAAGCCGAACGCGCCCGTAGCCGCGATTTCGACAAGGCCGAAATGAGCGACGGCGGCAACGTCCACCAGCTCATCCTGCAACTGGTCGATCCGCGGTAGCGCCCAAGACCCTCTATGGGCTGAAGACCCCTCCCCAACCCCTCCCCACAAGGGGGAGGGACTTACCCCTCGGCACGCTCGGCATTCAAAAATCGATGGAAAAGCAGACTGCTAGCCTTTCTCCCCCCTTGTGGGGGAGATGCCGGCAGGCAGAGAGGGCCTTCGGTTAAAGCTCCACCGCCTCGATCTTCTTGTCGATGAAGCGCAGCGCCACCTTGCCGGAGATGAGGTTGAGGGCGGTTTCGCCGAAGAGGTCGCGGCGCCAGCCGCTGAGGGCGGCGACGTCGGCGTTCTCGCCGTCGACGGCGATCTTTTCGAGGTCGTCGGAATTGGCGATGATCTTGGCGGCGACGCCCTGCTTTTCCGCGACGATCTTCAAAAGCACCTTCAGCATCTCGCTGGCGGCGGCCGCGCCCTCCGGCACATGGTTCTGGCGCGGCAGGCGCGGCAGGTCGGCCTTCGGGATGGCAAGCGCCTCGCCGACGGCCTCGAGCAGCGCAGCGCCCGATTGCGAGCGCTCCCAGCCCTTCGGGATGGTGCGAAGGCGCGCCAGCGCCTCGGCGTCGGCCGGCTGCTGCTGGGCGATCTCGTAGATCGTGTCGTCCTTGAGGATGCGCGAGCGCGGCACGTTGCGCGCGCGCGCCTCGCGTTCGCGCCAGGCGGCGACCTTCTGCAGGACGGCCAGTTCCATCGGCTTCTTGACGCGCATCTTGAGGCGCTTCCAGGCGTCGTCCGGGTGCAGGTCGTAGGTGTCGCGCGATTCCAGGACCGCCATTTCCTCCGTCAGCCACAGCGAGCGGCCGGCGCTTTCCAGCTTCTCCTTGAGCGCGAGATAGACGTCGCGCAGGTGCGTGACGTCGGCCAGCGCATATTCGAGCTGCTTTTCGGTGAGCGGCCGGCGGCTCCAGTCGGTGAAGCGCGAGGACTTGTCGATATGCACGCCCTTGATCTTCTGCACGAGCTGGTCGTAGGAGACGCTGTCGCCGAAGCCGCAGACCATGGCGGCGACCTGCGTGTCGAAGATCGGGTGCGGAATGAGGTTGCCGCGGTTGACGATGATCTCGATGTCCTGCCGCGCGGCGTGGAACACCTTCAGCACGGCGGGGTTGGCCATCAGCTCGAAGAAGGGGGCAAGGTCGATGCCCTTGGCGAGCGGATCGACGATCACCTCGGTCTCGGGCCCGGCGAGCTGGATGAGGCAGAGCTCCGGCCAGAACGTCGTTTCCCGCAGGAACTCCGTGTCGATCGTCAGATACTCGGAACGGGCGAGCGTCTCACAGGCGTCGCGAAGGGCTGCGGTTGTCTCGATGATCTGCATGGCGGGCTCGGGCGCAACTTTCTTATGTTTTTGATGGGGCAGCTTTAGACGGTCCACGGTTTTGCCACAATCAAAAACTTGCCCGCCTGCAACCGGAAAGGGGTGTCGCGGGCGCTGCGGGCGGGGCGTGGATCCTCGGGTCGAGCCCGAGGATGACGGAGGGGAGGAGACGGTTTCCGTCCATCTGGCGATGCGGCATGCAGAGGGGGCCTTTTTGTCGAGCCCTCCCTTTCTTCCGTCATCCTCGGGCTCGACCCGAGGATCCACGGCCGCACGGCACGCCCGTCACGTCACCCGCACATAGCTCGTCATGCCGGTCTTCTGGTGCTCGATGATGTGGCAGTGGAACACCCAGTCGCCCGGATTGTCGGCGACGAGGGCGAGCTGCACCTTTTCGTCGGGCTGGATGAGGTAGGTGTCGGAAAAATGCGGGCGGATCGCCTGCTTGTTGGAATTCATCGGCCGGAAGACGAGGCCGTGCAGGTGCAGCGGGTGAAGCTGCGGCGTCGGGTTCTCGACGTTGAAGATGTAGGTCCTGCCCGCCTTCATCTCGGCGAGCGGGGCGGTCGGGTCGCCTGAATCGTCCGCCCACGGCACCTTGTTGATGGCCCAGAAATTGTAGCCGAGCGAGCCGCAGATGCCGTCCTTCGGACGCTCCTCGGCAGACGCGCTGAGGATGAAAGGGATTTGCGTTGCGGCGGAAAGGTCGGGCTCGGGCAGGGGATTGGCCGCCAGCGCCGCCAGGTCGCGCACGTCGCGCTTCAGGGAGGCGCCGACGGCCCGGAAGCTGGCGAGCGCCGCCGGCTTCGTGCCGCGCAGGTCCCTCAGCACGGCGACCGTACCTTCCGCATCGGGCATGCGCAGGGCAAGGTCGAGCCGCTGGCCGGGGCCGATCATCAGGTGGTCGAGCGCGAAGCGCTCCTCGACGGGATTGCCGTCGCGGGCGATCACCGTGGCCTCCGCTCCCTCGACGGAAAGGGCGAGGATGCGGGTGACGTCGGTCGCGGCAAGGCGCAGGCGCACCAGCCCGCCCGCCGGCGCGTCGTATTGCGGCGACTGGCGCCAGTTGGCGGTGCGCACCGTGCCGAAGGTGCCGGCGCGCGCGGCATCGCGTGGGCGGAACTGGGCGATGAACTGCCCGTCGCCGCCGAGCCGCCAGTCGCGAAGGTTCAGCACGATCTCCGCGTCGAAGGCGGGATCGGACGGGTCTTCCACCACGAGGACGCCGGCAAGGCCGCGGCCCATCTGCGTGAGCGTGTTGCAATGGGGGTGATACCAGTAGGTGCCGGCATCGGGCGGGGTGAAGGCATAGTCGAAGCCGTCGCCGCCGTAGACATAGGGCTGGGTGAGGAAGGGCACGCCGTCCATCCTGTTGTCGATGCGAAGGCCGTGCCAGTGGATGGTGGTCGGCTCGTCCAGCCGGTTGTCGAGCCGGAGCGCGAAGGGGTCCCCCCGGCGAAGGCGCAGCACCGGCGGCACCTCGCCGTCGCCGTAGGTCATCGCGCCCTTCGTCGGCCCGTGCTCGGTCAGCATCGCCTCGGTGCGGCGGGCGGCAAGGCTGGTCGCGGCTTTTGCGCGCGCAGAACCGCCGAGATTGCCGGCAAGGCCGATCCCGCCGGCATAGGCCCCGGCAACGAGTGCGCCCTTCATCAGCGTGCGGCGTGTCAGCATGGCAATCCCTCCGGTGCTCGCCCCGCTTCTAAACCTGAGACGGCCGCTCAGCAATAAGCGGCGGCCACGCGGATTGCCGCAGTTTACGTCTCCCGGTCGGGCGCGGCGAGCTTGTTGAAGAAGAGCGAGGTGCGCAGGAGCGCGCGGAAGCGGCTGCGCCGCGGGCCGGCGGGCACGGGCGGCCGCGCGCCCATGCGCAGCCCCGTATAGGCCATGAAGGCGACGAGCACGACGGCGGTGTAGAGGAAGAGCGCCGACGGGCCGAATGCCTCCAGCAGGATGGAGGCGAAGAGCGGGCCGATGATCGCCCCGCAGGACCAGAAGAACAGCAGCCCGGCCGAGACCAGCGCATGCTCGCCTGCGCCCGCATGGTCGTTGGCATGGGCCGAACAGAGCGAATAGAGCGGCATGGCAAAGGCGCCGAAGACGAAGATGCCGACCATGTTCTTCCATTCGTTGCCGCCGGCAAGGAAGGCGAGGTAGAGGGCGGCGAGCGTCGAGCCGAGCGTGGCGACGAGGATGACGAGGCGCCGGTCCAGCCGGTCGGAATAGATGCCGAGCGGATATTGCAGCACCACGCCGCCGACGATGCCGGCGCTCATGAAGCTGGCGATGGCCGTCACCGAAAGGCCGATGTCGTGCGCGTAGATCGGCCCGAGATTGCGGAAGGCGGCGTTGGTGAGGCCGACGACGATGCAGCCGATGGTGGCGAGCGGCGAGATGTTCCAGAGCTTCTTCACGTCGAAGCGGATGGCTTCCGGCACGGTGGGGCTGGAGCGGTCCGCCAGCGAGATCGGCACCAGCGAGAGCGAGAGCGCCATGGCGATGATGGCGAAGAGGTCGAAGCCGCCGATGCCGACGCCCGCCATGACATATTGCGCGGCCGTGACCGAGCCGAGGTCGACGAGGCGGTAGAGCGAGAGCGTGCGCGCCCGGTTGGCATTGGTGACGGCGGCGTTCAGCCAGCTTTCGACGGTGGCGAAGAGGCTGGCGATGCAGATGCCGGTCACAAGCCGCAGGGCGAACCAGAAGAAGGGATCGATGACGAGCGCCATGGCGATGGCAGAGGCGGACGCGATGGCCGCCATGGCCGCGAAGGTGCGGATATGGCCGATGGCGCGCAGCACGCGCGTCACATAGATGCAGCCGATGGCGAAACCGATGCTGTAGCCGGCGCCAAGGAGGCCGATCAGCGCGGTGGAGAACCCCTCCTGCGAGGCCCTGAGCGCAATGAACGTGCCCTGCAGCCCGTTGCCCCCGATCAGGATGCCAGCGGTGACGAGAAGGGGAATCAGCGGGCGAAGCGTCGACATCGCGGCACTATGGCGGAGGTTTTGCGGAAAGGGAGAGGGAAAGCGTGGCGGGTGATGAAATTTTGGGCGGCGTGCCCTTGCACCCCCCTCTGGCCTGCCGGCCATCTCCCCCACAAGGGGGAGATCGGCTTGGGGCAAGGCGGTGCCACGATTCAATCTCCCCCCTTGTGGGGGAGATGGCCGGCAGGCCAGAGGGGGGTGGCTTCACCCCGAAGCGTCAATTACTCCAGCAGCTCCGCCATCACACGCAGGTGATCCGCCTGCAGCGGCTTTTCGAAGTAGCTCTTGACGAAAGCGTATTGCATGGCCCGCTCGCGGTCCTTGCCGAGGTGGGAACTGGTGAGCATGGCGACGACGGGGGCGTGCACCTCGAATTCCTCGGCATAGCGGTCGAGAAACTCGAAGCCGTTCATCACCGGCATGTTGATGTCGAGGATGATGGCGTCCGGCGTCTCGCGGCGCAGCACGTCGAGCGCTTCGGTGCCGTCGAAGGCCTTGATCACGCGGATCGACGGATCGAACTTGCGGATCGTGTATTCGCAGATGAACTGGTCGTTCTCGTCGTCATCGACGACCAGGATCGAGTGGATTTTCATTATGGTCCCCGTCGGGCAGTTCGATGATGAACCGGCTGCCCTTGTCTTTTGCTTCGTAAAGGGCGGTCCCGCCGAGGGATTCCGCACTCTTTCTCAATATGTAGAGGCCGAGCCCGCTGCCGAAGGATCGGTTGGGGTGCAGCCGTTTGAACATCTTGAACAACAAATGGCGGCTGGCGGGCGGAACGCCCAGGCCGTTGTCCTCCACCGACAGCCGCACCCTGCCGGCATGGCGGACGGCGCGGACGTCGATCGCCGGCTCGGCCTCCTTCGGGTCGTGATACTTGACCGCGTTGGAGAGCATGTTGCCGACGATGACCTGGAATTTCGATGGCTTGCTTTCGATTGTCAATTCCGCCGGCACATGATTTTCGATGCGGATCCGCTTGAACTCGTCGAGGTGGGAGAGGGCGTCGATCGATTCGGCGACGAGCGCGCGAAGGTCGATCGGCTGCGTGTCCTCTTCCATCAGCCGGTTGCGCGTGATGGTGATGATGTTCTGGATGAGATGGTCGAGGCGGCGGAAATTGCCCTCCATGCGCTGGAGCGTCTGGCCGAGCGCGGGAAGGTCGCCCTCCGCCAGCATGTCGCGCGAGATGCCGAGGAGGCCGAGCGAGGAGGCGATCGGCGAGCGCAGGTCGTGCGAGGTGCGGTAGGCGAATTCCTCCAGCTCCGCATTGGCGTCGAGCAGCGCCTGCTCGCTCGCCTTGCGCTCGGAGATGTCGCGCACGGTGCCGCTGTAGAGCACGGTGTCGCCGAGCTCCAGCTTGGCGACGGCAAGGTCGAGCGGGAAGGTCGAGCCGTCCTTGCGCCGGCCCTCCACCTCGCGGCCGATGCCGATGACCTTCGCCTCGCCGCCGCGCTGGTAGTTGGCGATGTAGCGGTCGTGCTCGCTGCGATAGGGCTCGGGCATCAGCATCTTGACGTTGCGGCCCACCATCTCCTCCGCGCCGTAGCCGAAGATGCGCTCCGAGGCGGGGTTGACCGACAGGACGACGCCGCGCTCGTCGATGGTGATGATGCCGTCCACCGCGTTGGCGATGATGGCGGCAAGGCGGATGCGGTGGGCGGCGAGGTCCGCCGCCATCGCCCGCGAGCGGCGCGAGGAGAGGTAGAGGTGCACCATCAGGCCGCCGTAGAGCGCAGCGGAAATCAGCACCAGCGAGGAGAGCGTCGAGCGGGCGTTCGTTCCCCCGCTGGAAAACGTGATGCCGAAGGAGGATTCGTAGCGCGCCAGCTCGAAATAGGTCATGGCGAGCAGGAGGAGGTAGCTGAGCGCGCCGAGGGCGCCGGCCAGCACCGCCCGGTGGTAGCCCGCCGGCTCCTTGCCGGAAAAGATGATGGCGATGGCGAGGATGAAGAAACAGCTCGCGCTCTGCAGCGACATGCGCGTGAAGCGGATCCAGTCATGCGCGAAATCCAGCGCGATCACATAGCCGAGCAGCGCGACGGCGGCGATGACGAAGGTGGCGAAGCCCAGTCCCACCGGCACGAGGCCGTTGCGCCGCTGCAGCGCGCGCAGGCCGAGCGCAAGGCTCGTCAGCATGAAGCACAGCGCCGTGTTGGGCGCGATGCGCCCCGGCACGCTGGTGCCGATGTCGACGAAGGGCGCGTTCAGCGCCGTGTCGATGCCCGTGTCGATGCCGAAGAGGTGCTGCGACAGGGCCGCCGCGCCGTAGAGGAAGACGAGCGCCAGCATCAGCGCCGGCAGGCGGTGGAATTCACGCGCGGCAAGCAGGAGCGCGACGCCCATGACGGAAAAGGCGAGCGCCGCGTTGAACTTCATGCCGAAGACGGCGGGATGGTCGGCGGCGAGCTCCGCCGGTTTGGCGAGCCACAGCGCCATCATGGCGAGGCCCACGGCAAGGCACCACAGGCCCGCCATGATATTCGCCTTCTTCCACGACCATTCCCTGTTCATCCGGCCCCCGCGGCGTTCCCTCCCGCCGCGCGCACTCTAGCGCGAAGGTTGAATCGCGAACAGGTCCCGTAAGGTGATGCCGGCAAGAAATCCGTCAGGCCGCGTCGTCGTGCGCCTCGCCCGTCTCCAGCCGCCGCGTCAGGGTCTGGAGCTCCGCCGTCAGCGCCGTGAGGGCCTCGACGGAGCAGCCGGTCGCCTTGCCGATCTCCATGCGGATGGAAAGGGCCTCGTGCCGCATGGCGCGGCCCTTGTCGGTTAGGGTCACCAGCACCTGCCGCTCGTCGCTCCTGTCGCGGGCGCGGTGGATGAAGCCGGCCGCCTCCAGCCGCTTGAGGAGAGGGGAGAGCGTGCCGGAATCGAGCCCCAGCGTCGCGCCCAGCGCTTTCACCGTGCGCCCGTCCTCCTCCCACAGCGTCATCAGCACGATATATTGCGGGTAGGTAAGGCCGTAGGGATCGAGCAGCGGCTTGTAGGTGCGGTTGAGCGCATGGGCCGCGGCATAGACGGCAAAGCAGAGCTGCTGGTCGAGCGCCAGCAGGCCGGCGGAAATGTCGTTCGTCTCAGCTTCGTCACGTTTGTCGTTCATCCTGTTATTATCGCAGGAAAGGCGCAAAATTGCAATTTGCAAAATCATATTGCGCGCAATCTAATTTTACGCTATTGAACTGCCATCATCATCAACGACGGAACGGAAGGAGACATCCATGCCCATTCTCTACAGGACCAAGGCTCATGCAACCGGCGGGCGCGCCGGCCACGGCGCAACCGAGGACGGCACCGTCGACGTGACGCTGACCGTGCCGAAGGAACTCGGCGGCGACGGCGCGACGGGCGCCAACCCGGAAAAGCTCTTCGCGGTCGGCTATTCCGCCTGCTTCCTCGGCGCGCTGAAGTTCGTCGCCGGCAAGGAGAAGGTGAAGATCCCGGACGAGGCCAAGGTGACGGCGACCGTCGGCATCGGCCCGCGCGAGGACGGCGGCGGCTTCGGCATCGAGGCTTCGCTGGAAGTCTCCGCGCCGGGCGTCGACAAGGCCGTCCTTGAAGACCTCGTGAAGAAGGCCCACGTCGTCTGCCCCTACAGCCACGCCACGCGCGGCAACCTCGACGTCAAGACGACGATCGCCTGACCGTTCCGCAGGGCCGCCGGCATTCCCGGCGGCCTTGTTCCTCAAGGAACAGCGCGGGGCGGGGCGATATGGGACATTCCGATCACCGGATGAGAGAGGCTCATCCTCAAGAGATCAGGAGAGACCCATGCGCAAGATCATCGTTTCCGCCGCCATTGCCGCCATCGCCGCCGTTTCCTTCGCCGCGCCCTCCGAAGCCGGCTACTACAGCTACGGCTACAAGCCGCACTGCTTCATCAAGAAGGTGAAGTCCTACGATTACTACGGCAACGTGATCGTCAGGAAGATCAAGGTCTGCCGGTAACGCCCAGCGCCGACCTCCCCGAAGCCCCGGATGCTGCCTGCGTCCGGGGTTTTTTGGCGTGCCGTGGGGCGTGGATCCTCGGGTCAAGCCCGAGGATGACGGAGGGGAGGAGAAGGATTCCCCTCCATCAGGTGCTGTGGCATGTTTGACGTGGCGGCATTCGGCGGTGCCGCTTTTGCCCGCTTCTCCCCTCCTTGCCTTCACGGTCAAGCTCTTGTCATTAGAAAAATAGATCCTATATTCTTTCTCATGAAAGGAGCGTCCCCATGCACCGCAAACCCGCACCCCAAATCGACGAAGGCACCGTCCTCACCAAGGCGGCCGTCAATGCGGCGGAGCGGCTGGGGTTGACGGCGCGCATCCTCTCGGCGGTCATCGGCGTGTCGGAGGCGACGGTGTCGCGGCTGAAGCGGCAGGACGTGCTGCTGGAGCGCGGCACGAAGCCCTTCGAACTCGCGGTGCTGCTGGTGCGGCTCTTCCGCTCGCTCGATGCCATTGCCGGCGGCGACGAGACGGTCGCGCGCGCCTGGATGACGGCGGACAACAGCGCGCTTGGCGCGCGTCCCGTCGACCGCATCGTTTCCATTTCCGGCCTTGTCGATGTCCTTGCCTATCTGGACGCCCGCCGCGCTCTCGTCTGAGGCGCGGCCCTTTTCGGGTCCGGTCTGGCGCTTCGTCGAGGCGCAGCACCGCGTCTCGACGCTGAAGCTCGTCGATACGCTGGACGAGCAGGCGCTGCTGGAGGACATCCTCGAAGAGAGCAAGCCCGTGCTGCCGCCCGAATGCGCCGGGCTCGACCACCTGCTCGCCACGCCCTTCCGCTACGGCGCAGCCTATCCGCACGGCTCGCGCTTCCGCCGGGCAGGGCGCACCCTCGGCGTCTACTATGCGGCGCTCTCGGTGGAGACGGCGCTGGCCGAGATGGCCTTCTACCGGCTGCTCTTCTTTGCCGAATCGCCCGCAACCCCGCTGCCGGCCAACGCCGCCGACTACACCGCCTTTTCCGCCGCGGCCGCGACGGAAAGCGCGCTCGACCTCACCCGCCCGCCGCTCGACCGGGATGCGGGCCTGTGGACCCACCCGACCGACTACGCCGCCTGCCAGTCGCTCGCCGACGGTGCGCGCGCGGCAGGCCTTGCCGCCATCCTCTACCGCTCGGTGCGCGACCCGGCCGGCGGCGCCAACATGGCGCTGCTGACGGCGAAGGCCTTCGCCGCGCCGAAGCCGGTGGAGCGCCAGACCTGGCGCATCCGGCTCTCCGCCCTCGGCATGCAGGCGCTGTGCGATCACCCGCCGCGCCGCATCGGCTTTTCCCGCGAGGATTTCCGCGCCGATCCGCGCATCGCCTAGCGCGGGGAGGGCGCTTCCCACGGGGCGTTCCTGCGGATATGGTCGCGCGCCGCCTTGCGATGCGGCAGGGAGCCCTTCATGCAGACCTCGTCTTCGACCGTCCTTTCGCCGGACTGGCCGGCCATTGTCGCCGTCGTGCTCGGCGCGACCGCCTTTTCCGTGGCGCAGGGGCTCACCTATCCGCTCGTCTCGCTGACGCTGGAGGCGCGCGGCTACTCCTCCTCGATGATCGGCGTCAACGCCATCGCCTATGCCGCCGGCATGGGGGCCTCGACGCTGCTCATCGGCGGGCTCACCGCGCGCTGGCGCGCCGACCGGCTCATCATCGCCAGCCTCGCCATCTGCTCGCTCTGCCTTGCCACCTTCGCGGCTTCGGCCTCGTTCACCGTCTGGAGCCTTGCGCGCTTCCTGCTCGGCTTCTTCGCCAGCGTCATCTTCATGCTCGGCGAAGCCTGGCTCAACGCCGCTTGCCCGGACCGGCTGCGCGGCCGCGTCTCCGGCCTCTACGGCATGGGCATCTGCGCGGGCTTCGCCGCCGGGCCGCTCGCCATTCCGCTCTTCGGCAGCGCCGGCGGGCTCGGCTTCGCGCTGACGGCGGTCTATCTCGCCATCGTCGCCTTCGCGACGGGCATGCTGATGTTCTCCACCAAGACGGTGCCGGAGCCGTCCTCCACGGCCGACGTCTTCCGCTTCTTCAAGGCGGCGCCGCTTCTCGTCGGCATGGTCTTCGTCTTCGGCTTCGCCGATATCGCGGCAATCTCCGCCATGCCCGTCTATTTCGTGAAGATGGGCTACAGCGAGGCCTTCGCCGCCGTCAGCGTGACGGTGCTGGCGCTGCCCACGGCGCTTGCCCAGCCCTTCATCGGCGTGCTGCTCGACCGGCTGCCGCGCGAACGGGTGGCGCTCGCCGCCGTCGGCACCGCTGCCGCAAGCTACCTCGTCCTGCCGATGCTGACCTCGGAAATCGCGATCCTGGTGGTGTTCGCCGTGATGGGCGCGGCCGTCTTCTCGCTCTATACCTGCGCGCTGACCATGCTCGGCGAACGCTACAGCGGCGCCATGCTGGTCGCGGGCTCGGCCGCCTTCGCGCTCGTCTATGCGGCGGGAAGCGCCACCGGCTCGGGCCTGACGGGCGCCATCATGGAGGCGGGCGGGCCGACCGCAGGCCCGCTCTCCGTCGGCCTCGGCCTTGCCGTTTTCACCGCCGCGCTGGTGTTTGCGCGGCGGCGGTAGGCAAGAAGATCAATGGTTTGCCCCTCACCCTAACCCTCTCCCCGCAAGCGGGGAGAGGGGACTTGCCCCACGAACGGGTATTGCTTGAGGAAAACGGTGCGTCCTACCCCTTCGCCCCGCTTGCGGGGAGAAGGTCGCGGCAGCGGGATGAGGGGCCGTTGTCGCACGGCCCCACCCGATCAGACGAACTGGCTGAGCCCCGGCACCGAGGCCACGACCTCGTCGACCACGTCGGGCCCGGCATGTTCGCGGGCGACGGCCATGGTTTCCTTGGCAAGGCCGGTGATCTCGCCCATGCCGAGGCCCTGGCTCATGAGCTGCTGGCCGAGCGCCATCACGCCGCCGCCGCCGATGGCGTTCATCAGGCCGCCGAGAAGGCCGCCGCCCGCACCTTCGCCGTTATACTGCGCGACGAGATCGGACGCGCCGGGAATGGCCTCGATCATCTTGGCGACCGGGCCGTCGGCAGCTTCCCGCTGGAGAAAGCCGAGCATCATGCCGATGGCCTTTTCGGCGAGTGCCGGCTCGATGCCGACGGCATCGGCAACGCGGGTGACGAGATCGTTCATGCAAAATCCTCCGAACGAATTGACGTTAACGTCAAGGTAAATGAAATCCCCGGCAAACTCAAGCGGGTGCGGCACGCGGGCGGCCTCATCCGCAAGGCCCTGAAAGCGTGTTGTTTGCCCGCCGGACTATCCTTATAACCTGCGTGAGACGATTCAATGAAAACATGGCCGGGGCGACAACCGGCCGCGAATCGTGAAGGGACCGGCAGCCAAGGAGTTTCAACGTGGCGGAACCCATTCTTCAGGACGGAAAGCTCTATATCGGCACGAGCCGCAAGCCGGACGACACGAACAACAAGCCCGAATATCTCGAGCTGAAGTTCGGCAACCGGCACGGCCTCGTCACGGGCGCGACCGGCACCGGCAAGACGGTGACGCTGCAGATCCTCGCCGAAGGGTTTTCCAATGCCGGCGTGCCGGTGTTCTGCGCCGACGTGAAGGGCGACCTTTCCGGCATCGGCGCCATCGGCGAGGCGAAGGATTTCCTTCAGAAGCGCGCCGACCAGATCGGCCTCACCCCTTACGAGTTCCAGCAGTTCCCGGTGATCTTCTGGGATCTCTACGGCGAGAAGGGCCATCGGGTGCGCACCACCATCTCCGAGATGGGCCCGCTCCTCCTCTCGCGCCTGATGAACGCGACGGACGCGCAGGAAGGCGTCATCAACATCGCCTTCAAGATCGCCGACCAGGGCGGCCTGCCGCTGCTCGACCTCAAGGATTTCCAGGCGCTGCTCAACTATATGGGCGAGAATGCCGGGGCGCTCTCCAGCCAGTTCGGCTTCATCTCCAAGGCCTCGGTCGGCTCCATCCAGCGCGAACTCCTGATCCTCGAGCAGCAGGGCGCCGAGCAGTTCTTCGGCGAGCCGGCGCTGAAGATTTCCGACATCATGCGCACGACGAACGATGGGCGCGGGGCGATCTCGGTGCTGGCCGCCGACAAGCTGATGATGAACCCGCGCCTTTACGGCACCTTCCTGCTCTGGATGCTTTCCGAGCTCTTCGAGGTGCTGCCGGAAGTGGGCGATCCCGACAAGCCGAAGCTCGTCTTCTTCTTCGATGAGGCGCATCTGCTCTTCAACGACGCGCCCAAGGTCCTCACCGAGCGCGTCGAGCAGGTCGTGCGCCTCATCCGGTCCAAGGGCGTCGGCGTCTATTTCGTCACGCAGAACCCGCTCGACGTGCCGGAAACGGTGCTGGCCCAGCTCGGCAACCGCGTGCAGCACGCGCTTCGCGCCTATACGCCGCGCGAGCAGAAGGCGGTGAAGACGGCGGCCGATACCTTCCGCCCCAACCCGGATTTCGACTGCGCCACGGTCATCACCAATCTCGGCACCGGCGAGGCGCTGGTCTCCACGCTCGAAGGCAAGGGCTCGCCCTCCATGGTCGAGCGCACGCTGATCCGTCCGCCGTCCTCGCGCCTCGGCCCGGTCACGGATGCCGAGCGCAAGGAGATCATGGGCGTCAGCCCCGTCGCCGGCCTCTATGACGAGGATGTCGACCGGGAATCGGCCTACGAAATCCTGACGGCGCGCGCCAAGAAGGCGGCCGAAGCCGTCGCCGCGCAGGAGGCCGCAAAGCAGGAGGCGAGCCAGCCGTCCTCCGGCGGCAGCCGCTGGACCTTGCCCGGCTTCGGCGACGAGGAGCCGGCATCGCCTTCCGCCGCAAAGCCCAAGGCCCGCTCCAGCTACCAGCGCGAGACGATCGCCGAAGCCGCGATGAAGTCCGTCGCCCGCACCGTCGCCTCCTCCCTCGGCCGCGCCCTTGTGCGCGGCATCCTCGGAAGTTTGCGGCGGTAGAGGGCTAAAAAGACCCTCTCTGCCTGCCGGTCTTTCCATCAATTCTCTAATGCTGAGAGTGCCGCACTGTAAGTCCCTCCCCCTTGAGGGGAGGGATTTAGGGAGGGGCCTTCACGCCTTCACGGCGACGATGAACAGCCGCGGGAAGCGCAGCAGGCGCCGTCCGTCGGCCATCGGCGGATAGGCGGCGGCGAGGCGGCGTTCGTAGTCGGCGGCAAAGCCGTCGCGCTCCTCGGCCGGGATGCGGTCGAGATAGGGGCGAAGGCCCGTGCCCTTGACCCATTCGACGATGGCGCCGGCATCGGCCATCGGGTGGTTGTAGGATGTGTGCCAGACGTCGACGCGCGCCGCCTTCGGCCCGAGCGCGTCGAAATAGGCGGCGGGGGCGGGGAGGGTCTTGCGCCGCGGCGTCCCCTCGGAAAAGGCCCCGCGCCAATTTCCGGCGAGCGCGCTTTCCTCCATCATGAGGTGGGAGGGCTCGTTCAGATTGTCCGGCATCTGCACGGCGAGCACGCCGCCGGGGCGAAGGCCGTCCATCAGCCGCGCGAGCAGCGCCACATGGTCCGGCAGCCACTGGAAGACGGCGTTGGCGAAGAGCAGGGCGGCGGGCTCCGGCGGGTTCCAGCGGGCAAGGTCGCATTCGACGAAATCGACGCCCGGCAGGCGCTCGCGGGCCGCGCGCAGCATGTCGGCCGCACTGTCGACGCCGCGCACGCCCCGGCCGGGAAAGCGCCTGACCAGCAGTTCCGTCGAATTGCCCGGCCCGCAGCCGAGGTCGTAGACCGTGCCGGCGACGAGGTCGTCCGGCACCTGGGCGAGGAGGTCGCGGGCCGGCCGCGTGCGTTCGTCTTCGAATTTCAGGTATTGCGCGGCAGACCAGGCCATTTACAGACTCTCCAGCGAGGGCAGGATCAGCGCCGGCCCGAGATCGAAATATTCATCCGGCATGTTGCCGCGGTTGATCCAGACGGTGCGGAAGCCGAACTTCGTCGCGCCCGCCACGTCCCAGCGGTTGGAGGACTGGAAGGACACGGCATTCGGATAGAGCCGGTAACTCGTCGTCACGAGGTCGTAGACGGCGGGGGCGGTCTTGTAGGTCTTCAGCGCGTCGACGGAGAAGATGTCGTCGATGACCGTGTCGAGCGCGGCGTTCCTCACCGCCGAGGCGAGCATGGCGGGCGAGCCGTTGGAGAGGATCGCGATATGCGCGCCGCGGCTCTTCAGCGCCTTCAGCACGGCCGGCACCTCCGGGTAGCAGTCGAGCTTCCA
This sequence comes from Shinella sp. Sh6, assembly GCF_055392685.1. Lineage (NCBI taxonomy): Bacteria > Pseudomonadati > Pseudomonadota > Alphaproteobacteria > Hyphomicrobiales > Rhizobiaceae > Shinella > Shinella sp. Sh6. The sequence goes on from NZ_AP044005.1 coordinate 864,656, forward strand.
GTAGGCGTCGAGCAGTTTTTGCCTCAGCGCCGGATCGACGCCGCCGATATGCTGGAACGTATAGTCGAGCGCCTGTTCGGTAAGCTGCCAGAAATCCGCGTAGGCGCCCATCAGCGCCCGTGTCCAGGAATATTCGAGCTGCTTGGCGCGCCACATCTCGGAGAAGATCTGGTAGTTCGGCCCCACATCCCCCGCATGGCGGCGCACGGCCGCATGCACGTCGAACAGCGTGCCGTAGGCGTCGAAGACATAGGCGGCATGGGACATGGCGGGGGTATTCTCCTCTGGTGGCGCCCGCGATTGGCGGGTATCGGGGCGGGAATGTCAATCGGGTGTTTGCCCCTCATCCGCCTGCCGGCACCTTCTCCCCGCAAGCGGGGAGAAGGACGGGATGCAAGGGCCTCCCAAGGAAAGGACGCAGGCCTTCAGGGAAAACGTCAACCCCAACCCCCTTCTCCCCGCTTGCGGGGAGAAGGTCGCGGCAGCGGGATGAGGGGCAGTCACCCCCTCAAAACCGCGTAATCACGCTGATCCCCAGATCCGTCGCCCGATCCATCGCCATCAGCGCCGGCACGGCCTCCTCCAGCCCGATATGCCGCCCGATCAGCTTCTGCGGCGCGAGCCTGCCGCTTTCCATCATCGAAAGCATCGCGTCGTAGCGCCAGGCCTGCATGCCGTGGCTGCCGTAGATCTCCAGTTCGTGGCCGATGACCTGCGCCATGGGGATTTGCGGCGTCGCGTGGTCCGCCAGCATCAGCCCGACCTGCACATGCCGCCCGCGCCGGCGCAGGTTCCTGATCGAGTTGAAGCAGGTGGCGGGCGAGCCGAGCGCGTCGATGGAGGCATGCGCGCCCCCGCCGGTGATTTCGCGTACGGCCTCGGCGACATCCGCCACGGCTCGGGCATCGACCGTCGCGACGGCACCCATCTTCCGGGCGAAATCCAGCTTCTCGGCCGAAATGTCGATAGCGATCGGATTGGCCCCGAGCGCGGCGGCGATCATGATGGCGGAGAGGCCGACGCCGCCGCAGCCATGCACCGCCACCCATTCCCCGCCCGTCACCCGCGCCTGATCGACCACCGCGCGGAACGACGTGGCGAAGCGGCAGCCAAGGCTGGCGGCGGTGGGGAAATCGATCGCCTCGGGCAGATGCACGAGATTGTGATCGGCATGGTCGATGGCGACATATTCGGCAAACGAGCCCCAATGGGTGAAGCCCGGCTGGAACTGCGCCTCGCAGACCTGTTGGTTGCCCGAGCGGCACTCGCCGCAATGGCCGCAGCCCGAGACGAAGGGCACCGTCACCCGCTCGCCCTCGCAAAAGCGCCGCACCGCCTTGCCCTTCGCCACCACGCGGCCGGCAAGCTCGTGCCCCGGCACATGCGGCAGGCGGATATCGGGGTCGTGCCCCATCCAGCCGTGCCAGTCGCTGCGGCAGAGCCCCGTCGCCTCCACCTTGATGACGACGCCGTCCTCGCCCGGCGTCGGATCGGGCAGGGTGCGGATTTCCGGCACCGCCCCGAAGGCTTCGTAATACATCGCGCGCATGCTGGCCTCCCTTTGCCCTTCTATCGCATGGCGGGACGGGGCCCCGCCAGAACGCCATTCATGATAAGACCTGATACACCCATTCAACATCTTGAATGGACAAGCCGGCCCTGCTGGCGGAAGGCATTTGCGAACGGACCGGCCCGCCGGCCCGGCCCAGAACGGTGAAAGGAGTTTTCAAGATGCCAGTCGATACCGCACCGCGTTCCGCGACCTTTACCTTCGTGGACGGCGAATGGATTTCGGGCAATCCGCCGCTCATCGGCCCCACCTCCCATGCCATGTGGCTGGGCTCGACCGTGTTCGACGGCGGGCGCTGGTTCGACGGCATCTCGCCGGACCTCGACCTGCATTGCCGGCGCGTCAACCGCTCCGCCGAGGCGCTCGGCCTCAAGGCGACGATGGCGGCCGAGGAAATCGAGGCGCTCGCCTGGGAGGGCGTGAAGAAATTCGACGGGAAAACGGCGATCTACATCAAGCCGATGTACTGGGCCGAGCACGGCTCCTTCAGCGTCGTCGCGCCCGATCCGGAATCGACCCGCTTCGCGCTCTGCCTCTTCGAGGCCTCGATGGGCGACGCCAAGGCCGGCTCCTCGCTCACCCTTTCGCCCTTCCGCCGCCCGACGGTGGAATGCATGCCGACGGACGCCAAGGCCGGTTGCCTCTACCCCAACAACGCCCGCATGCTGGTGGAGGCGAGGAAGCGCGGCTTCGACAACGCGCTGGTGCGCGACATGCTGGGCAACGTCGCCGAGACGGCCTCGTCCAACGTCTTCATGGTCAAGGACGGCGTCGTCTTCACGCCCGCCGCCAACCGCACCTTCCTTGCCGGCATCACCCGCAGCCGCGTCATCGGCCTCCTGCGCGAGGCCGGCTTCGAGGTGGTCGAGACGACGCTGACGGTCGCCGATTTCGCCGGCGCCGACGAGATATTCACCTCCGGCAACTATTCCAAGGTCGTCCCCGTCACCCGCCTCGACGACCGCGACCTCCAGGCCGGCCCCGTCACCGCCAAGGCGCGGGACCTCTATTTCGACTGGGCCCATTCCGGCGGGGATGCGTAATATTAGCTGGGGAGATTGGCTCTTTGCCCCTCACCCTAACCCTCTCCCCGCAAGCGGGGAGAGGGGACTTGCCTCACGAAGGAGCTTTGGTTGGGGAAACCGGTCCGGCATACCCCTTCGCCCCGCTTGCGGGGAGAAGGTGGCGGCAGCCGGATGAGGGGCGGCGCTCACATCACCGCGCCGGCACCGCCTTCAGATACGCCGCGATCGCCTCGCGGTCCTCCTTCGGCAGGCGCGCCATGTTCTTCTGCACGGCGACCATCGCCCCGCCGACACTGTCGAAGTCCGGCGTGAAGCCGGTTTCGAGATAGCCGGCGATATCCCCCGCGCTCCAGTCGCCGAACTTGCCCTCGACGGGCGTGATGTCCGGAATGCGGCCTTCGCCCTCCGGGTTCGGCCCGCCGGCAAGCCACGCGTCCGTCCTCAGCCCGCCCAGCACGTCGCGCGGCGTGTGGCATTCGCCGCAATGGCCGGGGCCTTCCACGAGATACTGGCCGTGTTTCACCGTCTCGTCGGCATCGGCGAGCACCACGCGCGGCGCCTCGTTGAGATAGAGGAACTTCCAGCCGCCGAGCAGCAGGCGCATGTTGAAGGGGAAGGGCAGGTCGTGCCCCGGCGGCACGCTGGCGCTTTTCGGCAGCGTCTTCAGGTAGCCGTAGAGATCGCCGATATCCTTGACGGTCATGCGCGCATAGGAGGCATAGGGGAAGGCGGGGTAGAGATGCTCGCCCCGTCGTCCCGTTCCGCGCTTCATCGCATCGCCGAACTCGGCCAGCGTCCAGCCGCCGATGCCCGCCGTCTCGTCCGGCGAGATGTTCGGCGCATGGAAGGTGCCGAACGGGCTCTTCAGCGCAAGGCCGCCGGCAAGCACCAGCCGGTCTGCATCCGTAGCGCCCGGCGCGGCATGGCAGCTTGCGCAGCCGCCGGCATTGAAGATGCGCTCGCCGTTGGCAAGGTCCGGTTCGCCGGCCGAGGCCCAGGTCTGCGCGGGAAGGCGCTGCGGCGCGGTGATGAAATAGAATGCCCCCGCGCCCGCCGCCGCGAGGAGGACGATGCCGCCGAGGAATTTGCGAAGTGCCATGCGGGCCTCCTGTGACGCATCCGGACCGAAAGGCGCCGGCCCGGCAGGAAGGGCCGGGCGGCGCGCAGCTTCGGGAAGGCCGGTCCACCGCTTATTTCTTGATGCGGTAGACCTCGTGACAGCTGCCGCAATCGGCACCGATGGTCTTGAGCGCCGCGCCGACCGCCGCCTGGTCCGCCGGAAGGTCGGCAAGGGCGGCCTCGGCGTCCGCGCCGAGCTTGGCGGCATGCGCCTTGAAGTCGTCCATGGCTTCCCAGATCTTCGGGCTCGCCTCGGTCTCGTGGCCGGTCTCCGAGCCGGCGGGGAACTGGTCGGGGAAGGTCTTGGCCACCTCCACCATGGTGGAAAGCGATGCCTTGACGATCTCCGCGTCATAGGGCTTCTCGCCCTTCGCGATGCCGGCGAGTGCCCCGGCGGCACCGCCCATCTTCTTCATCATGCCCTGACGCACGACCTGCGGCTCGTCCGCCGCTGCGACGACGCCCGCGCCGATGACCGCAAGCGCGGCCGCGACCGCCAAAGTCCTGAACTTCATCGAGGTCTCCCGATTCTGGCGGCCGCTCCACGCGCCGCCGGTTTACGATGCGACCGCATGATTGCATTTTGAACGAATCCGGACAGTAAAATCTTTTTGATGCCGCGGGCGGGAACCTGTTTGCGCCCTCACAGGCTCCCCCAGCCCCGCCACACCGTAAACGCCGCGATCGCGATCAGCAGCACGCCGGCGGCGCGGCCGATGAAGCGGGTGGCGGCGGGGCTGCCGAGAAGGGCGGAGCGGCTGCGGCTGGCGGCGAGCGCGAGGCCGCCGTAGACGGCAAGCTGCGTCGCCCAGATCACCAGCACCATCACCGCCGCCTGCCGCCAGACCGGGCCGAACTCGGGCCTCAGGAACTGCGGGAAGACGGCGAGCATGAAGAGATAGGCCTTGGGGTTCATGAGGCTCGTCAGCGCGCCCTGGCGGAAGCGGGTGAGGAGGCCGCGCCGGTCGAGCCCGTCCACCGCCTTGATCACGATGGAGCTGCGGAAGAGCTGCCAGCCGATATAGGCGACATAGGCCGCGCCCGCGACCAGCAGCACGTCGAAGAGTTTCGGCGCGAAATGGAGGAGCAGGCCGACGCCGAGCGCGCCGTAGAGCGTGTGGACGAGCCCGCCCGCCATGATGCCGAAGGTCGCCGAGAGGCCGGCCCTGCGCCCGCCCGAAAGCGAGCTTGCCAGCACGAAGACCATGTCCATGCCCGGCACGACGATGATGCCGGCGACGAGGAGGAAGAAGAGCCAGAGGTTTTCGCTGTAGGTCATGTCAGCTGTCCATTGCCGGACCCCGCGCGAAGGGCCTATGATGCGTTCAGTTTCAAGCGCTTGGGGCGTTCTTTAGCGAAAGGCAACTGACAGGGATGTGTCAGTTGTGATGGGGGCATGCGCAAGGCATCGCGGCTTTTCGAGATCATCCAGATCCTGCGGCTCGCCCGCCACCCGATAACGGCGGCGGAGATCGCCTTGCGGCTGGAGGTGACGGTGCGCTCGATCTACCGCGACATCGCGGCCCTCCAGGCGATGCGCGTGCCGGTGGAGGGCGAGCGCGGCATCGGCTATATCCTGCGGCCCGGCTTCGACCTGCCGCCGCTGATGTTCTCCATCGAGGAGACGGAGGCGGTGGTGCTGGCGCTCGCGCTGCTGGAGCGCACAGGGGATGCCGAACTCAAGGCCGCCGCCCGCCGCGTCGGCGAGAAGATCGCCGGCGCCGTGCCGCCGCCGCTGCGCCAGACGCTTTCGGCCCGCGCGCTGCATGCCTGGGGCTCGGCGCCACGCCAGCCGGAGGGCATCGACCTTGCGGGCGTGCGCCGGGCGATCCGCGACGAGGAGACGCTGTCGATCCGCTACCGCGACGAACAGGCGCGCCCCACCGAGCGCACCATCCGTCCCATCGCCCTGATCTATTATTCGGAAAACGCCAATATCGTCGCCTGGTGCGAGCTGCGCCGCGCCCTCCGCAACTTCCGCGCCGACCGCGTGGAGACCTGCGAGGCGACCGGCGGTCATTTCCGCGGCGAAGGCGACGGGTTGCGGCAATTGTGGATTTCGGGGTGGGCGGAGAGGCCCTAGCGCGGCCAGCCGCCTGCCGGCCAGTCGCGCGCCGTATGGATTACCCGCAGAATGAAGACGGTCTCGCGCCCGTTCGCCATCTCGATGCGATAGGCAATGACATAGGGAAGGCCGCTCACGGATTTCTCATAGGTTCCGCCGACCCGACCGGGTCGCCCGACCGCGCGTTCGCCGAGGAGGAGGGCGGCCGCGCCGATCCGGTCGGCGATCGAGCGCGCGGCGGCAGGGTCATCGCCGGCGATGTGGCGAACCTGTTCCTTCAGGTCGTCCAGTGCCGAGCGGGACCACCGGACGGGCCGCTTCACGGTTTGGCCGCGTCGATGGCGGCGGCGAGCTCGGCCATGGCCTCGTCATGCGGAACCGTCCGCCCCTTTGCCACGTCTTCGAGGCCGCGGTTGACGCCCTCGACGATGGCAAGCTCCCGCGCCACATAATCCGAAACGGCCTCGGCTGCGAGAAAGGAGCGGCTGCGGCGCGTATCGGCGGCAAGCCTGTCGAGCTTTTCCTTGAGGTCCGTGCTGACCCGGATCGTCATCGTGGTGCTGCTCATGGTGGCCTCGTGTGTCTTTGTGTACATGTTAGCACGATGGGCGAGGGAGCGACAGGATAAAGGAAAGTCTGGTGGTGGGTGTCCGCCGACCAAACAAGCCGGAGCCGCAACCCGCTGAACCTCTCCTTCGTCATGGTCGGGCTCGACCCGACCATCCATGCCGCGGGTGCCGACTGGATCCTCGGGGCAAGCCCGAGGATGACGGGGTGTGGGGGTGATGTTGCCGACAAAAGAAAACTCGGGCCATTTCTAGCCAGAGCACTGTGTCGCAATTTGCCGAACCTCTCCTCCGTCATGGTCGGGCTTGACCCGACCATCCATGCCGTGGGTGCCGCGTGGATGCTCGGGTCAAGCCCGAGCATGACGAAGGAGGGGGTGTTGCCGGCCAAGGAAAAACCCCGGCCGTTTCCAGCCGGGGTTCCGTAAAGCAGAAAAACCGCAAAAGGACTACTTCGTGGCGGCTTCGTAGCGTTCCAGGACGTAGTCCCAGTTGATCAGGCTGTCGACGAAGGCTTCGAGGTACTTCGGGCGGGCGTTGCGGTAGTCGATGTAGTAGGAGTGTTCCCACACGTCGACGCCGAGGATCGGCTGAGCGCCGTGGACCAGCGGGTTCTCGCCGTTCGGGGTCTTGGAGATGGCGAGCTTGCCGTCCTTGACGGAGAGCCAGGCCCAGCCGGAGCCGAACTGCGTGGTGCCGGCGGCGACGAAATCGGCCTTGAACTTGTCATAGCCGCCGAGGTCGCTGTCGATGGCCTTCTGGAGCGCGCCCGGCAGGCTCTTGCCGCCGCCGCCCTTCTTCATCCAGTTCCAGAAGTGCAGGTGGTTGTAGTGCTGGCCCGCATTGTTGAAGAGGCCCTGGTTGGTGCCGTAGGACTTCTTGACGATCTCCTCGAGCGAGAGGTTCGCAAGGCCGGCTTCCTCCGCCAGCTTGTTGCCGTTGTCGACATAGGCCTTGTGGTGCTTGTCGTGGTGATATTCGAGCGTTTCGCGCGACATGAAGGGCGAAAGCGCGTCGTAATCGTAGGGAAGCGGCGGAAGTTCGAAAGCCATGGTGGTGTCTCCTCTTGGCGACGGGATTTTATGAATGAAATCCGTGACCGGAACATAGGAGCGGCAACCGGAAGAGGCAACCGCCCGGCTTCCAAATTTTCCTGACAGGCGACAAAATCATTCCCGTTTCCCCTGTCAGATCAAGGGCGGGCGGAACGAGATCCGATCAAGGACATTTCGCCCGAAGTTCATGCAACACGGAGCCTTTCGATGCGCGTTCATCCCCTTGCCGTCCTTTCCCTCGCCCTTGCCGCCCCGGCGGCGCATGCCTCCTCGCCCGATGCCTGGGAGGAATTCCGCGCGGACGTGGAGAAGAGCTGCCTTGCAAGCCTTCCCGAGGCGCTCGGAACGCCCACCGTCTTCGTCGAGCCGACGGGGACCCAATCCTTCGGCATCGCCGCCGTCGAGGGGCTTTCGCCGGAGGCCAAGAGCCAGATCACCTATGTCTGCATCTACGACAAAGAGAAGAAGACGGTAGAAGTCTCCCCGCCGATCGCCGCCGAGTTCCTGCATGTGGTGCGCGAGAGCGAGCGCGCGGCCGCCGCCGCAAAGCGCGCCGAGACGGGCGATGACAAGACGGTGGACGATGCCGGGCAGGAATAGGTGCGGCGTCAGGCGGAAGCCGGGCGGTGCTCGTCGCCGTAAAGGCGCAGATAGTCGAGGAGGTCGGGCGAGCCGAGGCCGATCGCCTCCAGCGCTTCCTTCGCGAAGGTGACGGGTGCGGCGCCCGAGGCCGTGATGACGCCGCGGTCGTTCACCGCCTGCGGCTGGTCGCGGTAGAGTGCGGCGCCGCGATAGGCGGGCACCTTGTCCGCAAGCTGGCTGCGGTAGTTGCCGGTATGCGCCCGTTCGTCGAGCACGCCGAGGCGGCCGAGCTCCAGCGTCGCGTCGCAGATCCCCGCCACCGGCTTTCCGGCATTCAGGAAGTGGCGGACGGGCGCGGCAAGGTCCGGCGCCTTGCCGGATTGCCAGATCGTGCCGCCGCAGATCACCAGGATGTCGAAATCGCCGGGCGCGGCCTCCTCGGCCCGGCCGGCGGAGCGCACGGTGAGGCCGCCGAGCGAGGTGACGTCGGCCCCGCCCGGTGTCAGGACGACGGTCTCGGCCCCGCAATCCCCGCGCGCCGTTGCCATCAGCAGCGCGCATTCCCAGTCCGCGTAGCCCTCGGTGAGCACGATTGCCAGACGCTTTGCCATGGTGGTCTCCTTGAAGGGGGCGGTCAGCCGAGGGCCTGCACGTAGCGCATGCCGGTGACGGGGCCGGCGCGGAAATTCATCTGCTCGTAGAAGCGGTGGGCGTTGAAGTTGCCGGTCGCCGCGCTCACCGAGAGGTAGCCGCAGCCGGCGATGCGGGCATGCTCGCGGGCGCGCGAGACGAGATGGTGGCCGATGCCGTTGCCGCGATGGCCCTCGCGCACGAAGATCTGGTGCAGATCCATGCCGCGCAGGCCCTCGGCGGCGCGGTACATCGGCACGAGCAGGGCGTAGCCGATCAGCCGCCCGCCGGCTTCGGCCACCAGCGCGGTGATCCAGGGATGGGCGCCGAAGAGGTCGCGGTCGAGGTCGGCGGCCGTGAGTTTCGCCGTGTCGCCGTGGCATTCGGCATGCAGCGCGATCATGTCGAGGATCTGCTGCAGGTCGCCCTGGCGCGCGGCGCGGATAGTCAGCACCGGCGGGCGTTCGACGGGCAGGGGTTCGAGCTTGATGACGGTATTTTGCATTTCGGGCTCCTTGGTTTTTCTGCCATCAGGTGCCCTTAAAACAACAAAGCCGCCCTGATGGCGGCTTGTTGACATGATCGAACAGCCGCTCCTATCGGAACAGCCAAAAATACGTTGCGGCGATGTGCGTGCTCTTGATCATGGACGCGATATTCTCTCTTTCGCGGCGATTGTCAATCGGGTCTGTTGCGGAAAATGCGTGTGGAGTTTGCCCCTCACCCTAACCCTCTCCCCGCAGGCGGGGAGAGGGGACTTGCCCCGCCAACAGATATTGCTTGGGGAAGCCGGCGCGGCACATCCCTTCGCCCCGCTTGCGGGGAGAAGGTGCCGGCAGGCGGATGAGGGGCCTGGCATCCGGTAGCAGGAAAGCGAAGGCTGGTCAGGCCTCCGCTTCCGGCGTGCCGGCGGTGGATTGCCCTTCCATGGCGCCGGCGTGTTGCGTGTCGTCGATGCCGAGGCGTTCCTTGACGGCGCGGCGGATCTCTTCCTCGATGGCCGCGCGCTGCTCCTCCGGCATCTGCGCGAGGCTGTCCTCGGTGAGGCCCATCTTCTCGAGGAGCTCCTTGCGCAGCCGCTCGATGGGCGTCATCTTCGCAAGGTCCATGAATTCGGAGAGGAGGTCGTCGCTTTCGCTGCCGGATTTCTCCAGCTTGGCCGTCGTCAGCCAGAGCGCGTTGGCAAGGCCGGAGGGCATCGCGGCGGTGGGCTCGACGGTCGGGATGTTGCGCCCCGATGAAGAACTGCCGCCGCCCGTGCCGCCGGAAAGGCTGTTGTCGGCCGTCGCCGTGCGCTGGCGGGAGAGCGCATAGGCGGAAAGCGTGCTGCCGTCGATCTTCATGACAATGGCTCCCTGAAACAACTTCAGGGAACCATTAGCGGTTGCAGCTTTTGCGAGACTGGAATCCGGCCGTGCTACGGCAGCGTATAGGCGATGACGTAGTCGCCGGGCTTCGTCCCGACCGAGCCGTGGCCGCCGGCGACGATCAGCACGTACTGCTTGTCGCCGACCGTATAGGTCATGGGCGTTGCCTGCCCGCCGGCCGGAAGGCGGCCCTCCCAGAGCTGGCGCCCGCTCGTCACGTCGTAGGCGCGGATATAGTCGTCGACCGCGGCGCCGAGGAAGGCGACGCCGCCCTTGGTGACGATCGGCCCGCCGATGCCGGGCACGCCCACCTTGAAGGGCAGCGGCAGCGGCGTCATGTCGCGCACCGTGCCGTTCTTGTGCTTCCAGGCGATCTTGCCGGTGGCAAGGTCGGCGCCCGCGACATAGCCCCATGGCGGGGCCTGGCAGGGAATGCCGAGGGGCCCGAGGAACGGACCCATATAGACGCCGTAGGGCGCGCCGTCGTTGCGGTTGAGGCCCTGTTCGGAGCCCTTTTCGTCCTGCCCCTTCGGCGGGATCTGGTCGCGCGGCACGAGGCGGGAGGTGAAGGCGAGGTAGGTCGGCATGCCGAACATGACCTGCCGCTCGGGATCGACCGCCACCGAGCCCCAGTTGAACGTGCCGAAATTGCCGGGATAGACGATGGTGCCCTGAAGCGAGGGCGGCGTGTAGCGGCCCTCGTACTTCATCGACAGGAAATCGATGCGGCACATCATCTGGTCGAACATGGTGATGCCCCACATGTTCTTCTCCGTCAGCGGCGGCGGCGTGAAGGTGAGGTCGGAGAGGGGCTGCGTCGGCGAGGTGAAGTCCTCCGGGATCGCGCCCGTCGGCGCCGGCACTTCCTTGACCGGGACGATCGGCTCGCCGGTGCGCCGGTCGAGCACGTAGATGTCGCCCTGCTTGGTGGGGCCGACGAGGGCGGGAATGGTGGCGCCGTCCTTGGTGATGTCGATCAGTACCGGCTGGGCCGGCACGTCCATGTCCCAGAGATCGTGGTGGACCGTCTGGCGCACCCAGCGCACGGCACCCGTCCCGATGTCGAGCGCGACGATGGAGGAGGAGTATTTCTCGACATTCTCGCTGCGGCCCATGCCGAGCTGGTCCGGCACCTGGTTGCCGAGCGGCACGTAGACGAGGCCGAGGGCGTCGTCATAGCTGAAGACCGACCAGGAGTTCGGCGAGTTGACCGTGTAGACGTCACCTTCCGGCAGCGGCGTGGTGACGTCCGGATTGCCCGAATCCCAGTTCCAGATGAGGGCCCCGGAATTGACGTCGAAGGCGCGGATGACGCCGGACTGCTCCTTGGTCGAATAGTTGTCGTTCACCGCGCCGCCGATGATGATCTTGCCGTCGGTGATGACGGGCGGCGAGGTGGAATAGTAGTAGCCGGCCGGGTTGTAGGGCATGCCCTTTTCGAGATGCAGCACGCCGTTCTCGGCAAAGCCCGTGCAGACGTCGCCGGTTTCCGCGTCGAGCGCGATCAGCCGGGCGTCGGAGGTCGGAAGGTAGACGCGCGCCGCGCAGGTCGTGCCGGTGGTCGCGGCCGGGTCGGCGTAGTAGGTCACGCCGCGGCAGGTCTGGTGCTGGCGGTCCGGGTTCATGCCGGGATTGGAATCGTAGCGCCATTTCTCCTTGCCGCTCGCCGCGTCGAGCGCGATGGCGATGTTGTGCGGCGTGCACATGTAGAGCGTGTCGCCCACCTTCAGCGGCGTCACCTGGTAGGTGGTCTCGCCGACGTCGTCGGGCTTCTTCACGTCGCCCGTCTGGTACTGCCAGGCGACCTTGAGCGTGGAAACGTTGTCCGTGTTGATCTGGTCGAGCGGCGAATAGCGCTGGCCGAAGGGTGTGCGGCCGTACTGGTGCCATTCGCCGGCCGGCACGTTGCCGCCGAGGGCGGGGGAGGCGTTGGCGATCTTCGTCGGCAGGGTGCCGGCGAGGTCGTGCGGATCCTGCGTCATCGAATAGCCGGCGACGGCGATGGCGACGACGACCGCGACGGCGAGCGGCAGGGCTGAGGCGGGATAGGCGGTGCCTGTGGGGCTGGCAAAGCCGAGCGGCCGGCGGATCGCCGGCAGCATCAGCCACAGGCCGACAAGCACGATGACCCCGCCGCGCGGGCCGAGCTGCCACCAGTCGAAGCCGACTTCCCATATAGCCCAGGCGAGCGAGCCGAGGACGATCAGCGCGTAGAGCCAGAGGGCCGCCGCCGAGCGGCGGAACAGCAGCACGGCCGTGGCGAGGAAGGCGATGCCCGTGACGAGGTAATAGGGACTGCCGCCCAGCGACAGCAACCATCCCCCTCCGCCCGTCAGCACCAGTCCGATGATGGCGATGAGGGCGGCGGTCAGCGTGAGCAACATGATGGTCTCCGTTGGTGATGCAGGCCGGGAAGGGCCGACATGACGTCCGGCTCAAGGAGGGACGTGGAGGAAACTAGGGCAGGGGCGAGGAGGCTTCAATGCCGGGGAAGGGCGGGGAGAAGAAGTTATGCTTTTTAGCCATGCTTTGATGATGCGCCGCATAGGGAGCGTGCCCCTCACCCTAACCCTCTCCCCGCAAGCGGGGAGAGGGGACATGCCCCACCAACGGATATTGTTTGAGGAAGCGGGCGCGGCACATCCCCTTCGCCCCGCTTGCGGGGAGAAGGTCCCGGCAGGGGGATGAGGGGCGGGCTCCATATGCGGCGCGCGCTTTCCCGCGCCATCACGTCCCGCAGAACGTCGCGGTAATCTCCTCGCCCGGCTTCGGCGGCTCGGCGTAGGCGGCAAAGCGGGGCTGGTCCTCATAGGGCTTCGCCAGCACGTCGTTCAGTGCGATAAACAGCGAGAAATCGCCGTGGTCGACGGCGGCCGCCAGCGCTTTCTCGACCTTGTGGTTGCGCGGGATGAAGGCTGGGTTGACGCGGCGCATCGCCGCCGCGCGGGCGGTTGGCACCGTTTCATCGCGGGAGAGCCTTGCGCGCCATGCGGCAAGCCATGGCGTCAAGGCGTCCCCGTCTTCGAGGAGCGCGCCGAGCGCGGCGTCGGCCTCCGGGCTTTCGGCCGCGTCGGCAAGCCGGCGGAAGGCGAGCGTGTAGTCGGCCTTTCCTTCGTAGAGCGTCACGAGGAGGTCGCGGATCAGCTCCTGGTCGGCCTCCTCCTCCGTTTCGCCGAGGCCGAGCTTGGCGCGGATCACCGCCTTCCAGTGCTCCTGGAAGCGGTCCATGAAACGGGCGACGGCGGCGTTGGCCGCCTCCAGCGCCTTGTCCTCGTCGTCGTCGAGGATGGGCAGCAACGCCTCGGCAAGGCGCGCGATGTTCCACTGGCCGATCATCGGCTGGTTGCCGAAGGCATAGCGCCCGCCGCGGTCGATGGAGGAATAGACGGTACGCGGATCGTAGCGGTCCATAAAGGCGCAGGGGCCGAAGTCGATGGTCTCGCCCGAGATCGTCATGTTGTCGGTGTTCATGACGCCGTGGATGAAGCCGACGCCGAGCCATTTCGCGATCAGCCCCGCCTGCCGCTCCGCCACCGCGTCGAGCAGGGCGAGATAGGACTGTTCAGCGCCCTCCAGCTCCGGATAGTGCCGGCCGATGACGTGATCGGCGAGGACGCGCAGGTTCGCCTTGTCGCCCCGCGCGGCGAAGAACTGAAAGGTGCCGACGCGCACATGGCTTGCCGCGACGCGCGTGAAGACCGCGCCGGGCAGCACGCGCTCGCGATAGACCGGCTGGCCGGTAGAAACGGCCGCAAGCGCCCGCGTCGTCGGCACGCCGAGCGCATGCATGGCCTCGCTGATAATATATTCGCGCAGCACCGGGCCGAGCGCCGCCCGCCCGTCGCCGCGCCGGGAGAACGGCGTCGGGCCGGCGCCCTTGAGCTGAATGTCGCGGCGACGGCCCTCACGGTCGATCACCTCGCCGAGCAGGATCGCCCGCCCGTCGCCGAGCTGCGGCACGAACTGGCCGAACTGGTGGCCGGCATAGGCCATGGCGAGCGGCAGGGAGCCGGGCAGCGGCACGTTGCCGGAGAAATAGGCCGCGCCGTGCCGCTCCAGCGCATCGGCGTCGAGGCCGAGCTCTTCTGCGAGCGGCCGGTTGAACCTGACGAGCCGGGGGGCCGCCACCGGCGTCGGCTCGACCGGCGCGAAGAAGGCCTCCGGCAGGCGCGCATAGCTGTTGTCGAAGGGAAGGACGGGGGAGGTCTCCGCCGCTGCTGCCGTCGTTGCGCCGCTCATGGTCTTCGTCCTTCTGTCGCCTGCCTTCTAGATAGGGCCTTGGGCGCAGGAGTGAAAGGCTTGCCGTGCGGGCGGGAAGACCCTCTCTGCCTGCCGGCATCTCCCCCACAAGGGGGGAGAAAGGCTAGACGCTTGCGCTTCTTTCCATTTTTCGCGCTAAGGGCGCCGCGCGTTAAGTCTCTCCCCCTTGTGGGGGACTGTTTACCCGGACCGCTTTTTGGATTCTGTTATAGAGGTGATTTGCGGGGAGGCCCACGATGGATTGCCCAAGCTGTGGCGGCACAGATCTGATCAAGCGCGGCAGCAAGGCCGGGCATCAACGCTACCGATGCCGCGCCTGCGGGCGCTATAGCACCGACAGCCCGCCCAAATTCAGCGCCCAGACCAAGGCCATGGCGATCGAGATGTACATGAACAGCATGGGCATTCGGGCGATCGGCCGGGTGCTTCGTGCTTCGCCCGCGACGGTGCTGAACTGGATCCGCAAGGAGCATGCGGTCCTGCAGCACAAGCTGGCCCAGGCCGAGCCGACCGACACCGGGATACCCGATGTCATCGAGATGGACGAGATCTACACCTATGTCCAAAAAAACAGCGGCGGGCGGTGATCTGGACGGCCTATAGCCGTCGCCAACGCCGGGTCGTCGCATACCATATCGGCGACCAGGGCGTGCGCAGCGCCATCGCCATCTACGATCTGGCCAAGGCCGCCGTCGGCCAGATCAGCGCCATCTTCACCGACGCCAACTCCTGCCATCATCTGGCCTTCGAGCGGATCAAGGCGACCGAGCCGCATCGGCAGACCAAGGCGCAGACCCATCTCATCGAGTCCTCGAACGCCTCGTTCCGCGACATGCTGGCCCGCTTCAATCGAAAAACAAAGCGGGCCTCCAAGTCACTCGAAATGCTTCAGATCACAATCGACATCTTCATCGCAAGAAAGCGCCTCGCGAGTCCAAGATGAACAATCCCCCCTTGTGGGGAGGGGTTGGGGAGGGGCCTTTGCTCCACATGCGATTGCCCGCCCTTGCGGGCACGACGCAATGGAATTTCACCGCCTGCTGAATAAGCGGCGGGGGCGGGCCGTTTCCTCTTGCAGCATGAAAGCTGCGTTTCGGGGTCCCGGCCGTGCGGCCGGCCGTTTTCTGGAGGGTGTCGTGCAGCGCAATGTCCATCGGCTGGTCGGGGCGCTTGCCGCCTGTCTTCTCTTGCTTGCGGCGCCCGCGGCCTTCGCCGCCGAGCGCTATGCGCTCCTCATCGGCAACGGCGACTACGAGGATGCCGAGCCGCTGGAAAACCCGCTGAACGATGTCGACCTCGTCGGCGAGGTGCTGGAGCGGGCCGATTTCGACGTGACACGCGCCACCGACGCCGACCATCTCGGCATGCTCTCCGCGCTCAACAATTTCACGCGCGCGGCGGAGAAGGCGGAGAACCCGGTGCTCTTCGTCTATTTCTCCGGCTATGCGGTGGAGATCGACGGCGAGAACTACCTTCTGCCGACGGATGCGTCCGGCCGTACGCTGACGGGCCTGCGCAACCGCTCGCTCGCCGTCTCGGAGGTCGCCGATGCGCTGCGCCGGCTCGGCACGGGCCTCAAGGTCGTGCTGTTCGATGCCCCGCACGAAAACCCCTTCCTCACGCTGCGCGATATCCGCGACGGGCTCGCCGAGCCGAAGAACGCCGGCGGCATCCACTATGCCTATGCGGCGGCCCCCGGCACGGCCTATGACTATGACGGCACGCCGATCAGCCCCTTCGCCTCGGCCTTCGCCGACGCGGCGAGCATTCCGGGCCTGCCGCTGGAAGAGGTCTTCCGCAAGGTCGGCGACATCGTCACGGAACGCAGCCAGGGCCGGCAGGCGATCTGGCAGAGCGACGACGACTACGGCGGCTTCGCCCTCAGCCCGAAGGACGGCAAGGTCGACGCGGCTGAGATCGCCTTCTACGACTTCGCCTCGCTCTCCGACAATCGCGAGGCTTACGACCGTTACCTCAGCCGCTACCCGGACGGCATCTTTTCCGCCGTCGCCGAGCGTAAGGTGGAACTGCTCGGCAAGCGCTTCGAGGATACGCACGAGGATATCGGCAACCTGCCGTACCTGACGCTTTCCAACGACCGGCACGATCCCTGCGGGCGCATGGTCTTTTCCGGCAACGACCGCGACCGGCGCCTCTCCGACGTCTACAAGGACGGCCAGCTCGTTCTGATCGACATCCGCTTCTGGGCGCCGCCGGAAAGCTGCGAGGATCTCTCCTATTTCACGACCGTCTATTCGCATGAGCGGCTGCGCAATGTCATCACCGCCGCGAGCATTCCCGAGCGGCGGATCTACGTCTCCGGCCAGGACGACCTCAGCCCCAGCGAGGAGCGCTCGATCTACGATTATTTCGACGAGGACCGCCGCGGCTATGCGCAATCGCTGATGTTCCGTGCCATCGACGACGCGCGCCGCCACGGCTTCGGCATCGCGGTGAAGACGCCGGACGACAATGCCCGCGAATATGTCGATACGGTCGACTGCGGCGATGGGTGCCTGCGCTTCCGCGGCCTCGTGCGCTTCCGCGACAATTCCGTGCGCACGCTGGAGGATTACGAGTTCGCGTTCGTCGACGTGCGGCGCCTCGGCTATTTCGACCGCTACCGCGACGCGCTGCGCGACTTCCCGGCCGAGGAGGATCATACGGTCCAGGCGGCCGCCACGGAGAGCTATCCGGATGCCGGCGCCTCCGGCCATGAGGATGACGACTACGGCGCGGATGCCGATCCCTACCGGGCGGTGCGCACGGTCGGCGGCTGGGACGTAGTCGCGGATTTCGACGGCAGCCGGCGCTTCCTCAACTGCAGCGCCGTGCGCCGCGACGGCGGCCGCTCCGCCGCCTTCCGCTGGTATGCCAACGGCCACCTGACCTTCGGCTTCCAGGACGCGGCCTACGACTATGCCGACGGCTATGCGAAGGACGGCACCTACTGGATCGACGACGGCCGGGGCTACGACGTGGCCGGCAGGGCCTATGGCCGGCAGGAGATCGCCTACGACCTCGGCAGCGACCGTGCGGTGATCGACGCCCTGAAGCGCGGCCGGTTCCTGCGCATCGGCGACGTGCGCACCAGCCTCAAGGGCTCCAGCGCCATGCTGGGGGATTTGCAGGACTGCGTGGGGGCGTTCCGGTAGGGGGCGGTGACACCCCCCTCTGCCCTGCCGGGCATCTCCCCCACAAGGGGGGAGATTGGCTTGGGGCAAGGCGGTGCCACGATTCAATCTCCCCACCTGTGGGGGAGATGGCCGGCAGGCCAGAGGGGGGTAATTCTGGCGCCGGCGTAGAAGGCTCTGCCCCTACATCTTCCCCGCCACCTTGATCGCGAACGCATATTCGAACGCGATCTCCTCCAGCCGCTGGAAGCGGCCCGAGGCGCCGCCGTGGCCGGCGCCCATGTTGGTCTTGAGGAGGATGGGTTCGGACCCCGTCGTCTTCTCGCGCAGCTTCGCCACCCACTTGGTCGGCTCCCAGTAGGTGACGCGCGGGTCGGTGAGGCCGGACAGGGCAAGGACGGCGGGGTAGGGCTTTTCCGCCACGTTGTCATAGGGCGAGTATCTTGCCATGAGCTGGTAGAAATCCTTGCTCTCGATGGGGTTGCCCCATTCGGGCCATTCCGGCGGGGTGAGCGGCAGCGTGTCGTCGAGCATGGTGTTGAGCACGTCGACGAAGGGCACGGCCGCGATGATGCCGCCGAACTTTTCCGGCGCCATGTTGGCGATCGCCCCCATCAGCATGCCGCCGGCCGATCCGCCTTCCGCGACGATCTTTGCGTAGGACGTGAACTTCTCTTGATTCAGATAGTCGGCCGCGGCGATGAAGTCCTTGAAGGTATTGGTCTTCTTGTCCATCTTGCCGTTCTCGTACCAGGCGAAGCCCTTGTCCTTGCCGCCGCGGATATGGGCGATGGCGTAGACGAAGCCGCGGTCGACGAGCGACAGGCAGTTGGTGTTGAAGGACGCCGGTATGGTGATGCCGTAGGCGCCGTAGCCGTAGAGCAGGCACGGCGCGGAGCCGTCGAGCGGCGTATCCTTGCGATAGAGGAGGGTGACCGGCACGCTCTCGCCGTCCGATGCGGGGGCGAAGACGCGGCGGGTGACGTAGTCGTCCGGGTTGTGGCCGGAGGGCACTTCCTGCGTCTTCAAAAGCGTGCGTTCGCGCGTCGCCATGTCGTACTCGAAGAGCTGCGAGGGCGTCGTCATCGAGGAATAGGAGAAGCGGATGACGTCCGTGTCGTATTCCGCTGCGCCCGACAGGCCGAGCGAATAGGCCTCCTCGGCGAAGGCGATGGCGTGTTCCTCGCCGGTCCTGCGGTCGCGCACGACGATGCGCGGCAGGCCCTCGTGGCGCTCCAGCCAGACGAGGTGGCGGGCAAACGCCATGTGGCTGAGGATCAGCGTGCCGGGGCGGTGCGGCACCACCTCCGTCCAGTTCTCGCGGCCCGGCGCCGTCACCGGCGCCTGCATGATCTTGAAGTCCTTCGCGCCGTCGGCATTCGTCAGGATGTAGAAGACGTCGCCGCCCTCCGTCATCGCATATTCGAGGCCCGTCTGGCGCGGGGCGACGACGGCGGGGGTGGCCAGAAGGTCCTTCGTCGGGATGAGGCGGTATTCGCTCGTCTCGTGGTCGTGGATGTCGACATAGATGAAATCGTCGATCAGCGAGCCGCCGACCGACATGAAGAAGCCGGGGTCCTTCTCCTCGTAGACCAGCCGGTCGTTTTCCTGCCGCTCGCCGAGGATGTGGTGGAAGATCTTCGAGGGGCGGTGGTTCTCGTCGAGCGCGGTGTAGAAGAAGCTCTTCGCATCGGGCGCCCAGACCCCGCCGCCGCCCGTATTGACGATCTCGTCGGCATGGTCCTTGCCGCTCGCAAGGTCGCGCACCTTCAGCGTGAAATATTCCGAGCCCTTGTCGTCATAGCCCCAGATGCCGAGCGAATGGTCGGTGGAATGGTCGATGCCGGAAAGGCGGAAATAGTCCTTGCCGGCGGCCTCGCTGTCGCCGTCGAGCAGCAGCTTGCGCTCGCCGCCCTCGCGCTTCTCGCGGAAATAGCGCGGCTGCTCGCCGCCGGTGACATAGGCCGTGCCGTAGGCGAAGGGGCCGTCCTTCACCGGCACGGAGCTGTCGTCCTCCTTGATGCGCCCGCGCATCTCGGCAAACAGCGTCTTCTGCAGCGCCTCGGTATCGGCCATGGCGGCCGCCATATAGGCGTTCTCGGCTTCGAGATGCTTGCGGATCTCCGGCTTGAGAATGGAGGGATCCTTGAACATCGCCTGCCAGTTCTCGTCGCGGAACCAGGCATAGTCGTCGGTGCGGGTGATGCCGTGGCGGGTGTCGGACACCGGCTCCTTGGCGGCAACGGGGGCGGCGGGAAGGTTTTTGAAGACGGACAAGGGTTCACTCCGGCAAATCGACAGGCGGGACCTGAGAGATAGAGAGCCGGGGCGCTTGCATCAAGCGGGGGTTTTCGGGTGGGGAGCGTTTGCGGGTGAGGTTCACCCCCCTCTGCCCTGTCGGGCATCTCCCCCACAGGTGGGGAGATTGGATCGTGGCACCGCCTTGCCCCAAGTCGATCTCCCCCCTTGTGGGGGAGATGCCCGGCAGGGCAGAGGGGGGTGTTCCCTACGCTCTGCTACCCCGGCAGGCTCCGCTTCGCCTTGCGCTTGGCGGGGCGCAGTTCGTCGGCGATGGTCATGCCGATGATGGAGAGGGGGAGGGCCAGCATGGCGCCGGCGGCGCCCCACATCCAGGTCCAGAAGAGGATGGCGGTGAAGATGATGAAGGCGTCGACCTCCAGTCGCTTGCCCATCACCGCCGGCATGATGAGGTTTTCCATCGTCAGGTGCACGAGGAAGAAGGCGAGCGCCGGCAGGAGGCCCATCAGCAGCGTGTCGTGCGTCAGGAGCCCCGCCGCCGTCAGCGCGATGGTCATCAGCGTGACGCCGAGGAAGGGCACGAAGCTGGAGAGGAAGGCGAAGAGCCCCCAGAGCGCCGGCATGGCGAGCCCGCCGCCCCAGGTGATGAGCGTGGTGACGATGCCGAGCGCGCCGTAGACCAGCGCGGCGGTGGCGAAATAATAGCCGAGCGCGCTGTCGATGGCGTTCATGATGCGGATGGTGGCGAGGCGCTGGCCGCGGCGGGGAAAGGCCATGATGATCATCTGCCGCAATCTCAGCCGCGCCGAGAGGAAGAGGACGAGCGCGGCGAAGAAGATCATCGCCTGCAGCAGCGCCGGCGTCAGGCTTGCCGAGAGGATGGAGAGGATGCTGCCGGTGTTCTCCAGCACCTTCTCCATCGACATCTGCCCCGTCTCGAAGGTCTCCGGGCGGATGTTCAGCCAGCCGAGGCGGGAAATGAGCGGCGTGATGCGGTCGTAGGCCCCGCGCACGAGCTCCGGCGCGTTGGCTGCAAGCTGGGTGATCGGCTCGGCGAGAAGGCCGGCGGCGAGGAAGAGGCCGAAGCCGAAGGCGCCGGCGAGCAGCAGCGCGGTCGGCAGCGGGGGAATGCCGAGCTCGTGCAGCTTTTCCGCGGCGACGCCGAGGATGAGCCCGGTGACGATGGCGAGGGAAAGCGGGATGAGGATCGGCGCCATGAGATAGACGACGCCCATCGCCATGATGGCGAAGATGCCGATGGCCGCCCAGGCGGCGGCGATGTCGAGGCCGTAGCGTTTCTGCCGTGGTTCGGCCGGGTCCGCCTCCAGGTCGAGGCTGCCTTTCAGAAGCCGCCGTTCGGCGGGTTGTCCCGACACGTCGTGCATGGTTTTTCCCCTCTGCCCCGTTCGCGCCGATGAACGCACGGGCGTGGTGGAAGTTCCCGGAAAATGCCCGCGAAAGCGTCGAAGGGTTGCCAGCCGCCGCCAAATCGACATATTGCGACCCAACCCCGAATTTAGACGTCAGGATGAATGACGCCGCGAAGAGGAGGCAAACCGTTGAAACTCGACCCGAAAGGGCTGCGGAACGCCCTATTTGGCCTTGCCCTTGTGCCGCTTGTCGCGTCCCCCGCGCTCGCCATAGACGCACGCATCCGCACCCAGCTCCAGAAGCTGACGCCTGAAGAACGCCTGGAACAGCGCTGCGATATCGAGGCGATGGACCAGATCAGCAAGGCCAAGGGCGGCTTCCGCCCGGACAAGGTGATCGCCTATGCCTTCGGCGATCCCAAGCTCAATGGCACGACCTTCAAGACGAAGGGGGCCGTGTTCCGCAGCCGCGGCGAATGGTACCGGCTGTCCTACAAATGCGAGGCGAGCCCCGACCGCCTGGAGGTCAACGCCTTCAAGTACAGCATCGGCAAGGTCGTGCCGCACGAGGACTGGGAAGAGCACTACCTCTACAATTGAGGCGCCTCAGGCGGAAAGCGTGAGGCCGATGCCCCACGGATCGACCAGCGCGATCGCATCGCCCGAGCGGGCGGCGGGCAGGGAAAGCGCCTCGATCCGGTCCGCCGCGGCGGCAAGCCGTGCGGGATCCCTGAAGCGGATCGCATAGTCCGCAAGCCCGCTCATGCCGGCCTCGCGCTTCGGCCGGCCGGCCGAATTCCAGACATTGGCGGCGACGTGGTGGTGGTACTTGCCGGTGGCGAAGAAGCTCGCCCCCGGATAGCGCGCCATGATGTCGAGGCCCAGCACGTCGCGGAAGAAGGCGTCGGCCTGCGGGATATCGGAGACCTGGAGGTGGATGTGGCCGATCGCCGTGCCGGCCTCCTGGCCGTCCCATCCGCCCTTCGGGGCCTCGTCGTAGAGCGCCTGCAGGTCGAGCCGGTGCGTCGCCATCTTCACCGTGCCGTCCGGCACGTAGGTCCATTCGGAACGGTCGCGGTCGCGGTAGATCTCGATGCCGTTGCCTTCCGGGTCGTCGAGATAGATCGCCTCGCTGACGAGGTGGTCTGAAGCGCCGGTGAGCGGCACGTCGTTGTGGGCGGCATGGACGAGCCAGCGGCCGAGCTCCTCGCGGTTCGGCACGAGGAAAGCGGTGTGGAAGAGGCCCGGCGCATTGCGCGGCGCGCGGATGGTTCCGCCCTCCGTCGTCAGCGTGAGAAGGCGGCGGCCGGCAACGCCGAGCGTCTCGCCAAAGGCCGAGCGTTCCAGCACGGAAAGGCCCATGACCTTCTGGTAGAAGGCTGAGACCATCGGCAGGTCGACCACGCGGAGGCGGGCATGGTCGACGAAGGCCGGCATCTCGACGGCATGGTTGGTGTTGGCGCTCTCTTCGGTCATGGGGGCGGTCTCCGCGCGGATGGGGCCGGCCTTGCCTGCGGCGATACCTGCGGCGGCGGCGCCGAGGAATGTCCGTCTGTCTAGGTCCGTCATGGTTGGTTTCCCGTCGGTTCCCACGGAACCGTTCTGCTGCCGGGAAATATGGCCGAGTGCGGCTGTTCACGGAAGGCGGCAAATCGGCGATTTACTGTCAATGGAATGTTGACGGTGAGGCGGTAAATGCCGGTTCCGTCCGCTATCGTTCAACAGTCGGCCGCACATGTCGGGCGGCAAACTTTCGTGATCCGGCCGGGGCGCGGGCGGTCTTGCCCGCGCGGCCCGAACTTGCCACCATGGGGGCGGGAGGAAGAACAGGGCCATCCATGGAAATCAAGGGCGTCAAATGGAACTATGACCGCTACGAGGTGATCGCCGACGGCATCGTGCACGGTGTCGGCGTGGTGCTGGCCCTCGTCGGCGTGACGGCGCTCATCTTCTACGCCACCGTGTGGGCGACGAGCGGGCAGCTCGCCGCCGCCTGGGTCTACGGCGTCGGGCTGGTCCTCGCGCTTTCCACCTCCTTCGCCTACAATCTCTGGCCGGTCTCGGTGGTGAAGTGGCACCTGCGCCGCTTCGACCATTCGGCGATCTTCGTGCTGATCGCCGCCACCTACACCCCCTTCCTGCAGCGCGGTATCGAGGATCCGTTCCTCGCCGGCATGCTGGTGTTCATCTGGCTGATGGCGGCGGCGGGCGTGGCGCTGAAGTTCCTCTTCCCCGGCCGCTACGACAGGCTCGCCATCCTTGTCTACCTCGCCATGGGCTGGAGCGGCGTCTTTGCCGCCGGGCCGCTGGCGACGCATCTTTCCACCGCCACGCTCGCCCTCATCGTCGCCGGCGGCGTCCTCTATTCGGTCGGCGTCGTCTTCCATGTCTGGGAGAGGCTGCGCTTCCAGAACGCCATCTGGCACGGCTTCGTCGTCGCCGCCGCCGCCGTCCACTATTCGGCGGTCGTCACGAGCGTCGTTTCGGGCCTCTGAGCCCTCGCGGGAACGCTGGACAGCCTTCCCGCTCCTCCTGTATGCCATCAGGAAAACCGGGGGGCACAATGGACCTGACGATACGCGATGCCGTGGAGGCGGACCTCCCGGCGATCATGGCCATCTACAACGATGCCGTGGCCAACACGACGGCGATCTGGAACGACACCGTCGTCGATCTCGACAACCGCAGGGCGTGGCTTGCCGCGCGCCGCGAACGCGGCTTCCCGGTCCTTGCCGCCCTGCGCGGCAAGGAGGTCCTCGGCTACGCCTCCTACGGCGACTGGCGCGCCTTCGACGGCTATCGCCACACGGTGGAGCATTCCGTCTACGTGCGGGGCGACGCGCGCGGCACGGGCACGGGAAAGCGCCTGATGACGGCGCTGATCGACCGGGCGAGCTTCAACGGCGTCCATGTCATGATCGCCGGCATCGAGGCGGAGAACCTTGCCTCGATCAAGCTGCACGAGAAGCTGGGTTTCCGCATCGTCGGGCGGTTCAGCGAGGTCGGCATCAAGTTCGGCCGCTGGCTGGACCTCACCTGCATGGAACTGAAGGTGCCGAAGCGCTGATCAATCCGGATCGAAGCCGAGCGCGACGCCGTTCATGCAGTAGCGCAGGCCCGTCGGCGGCGGGCCGTCGGGGAAGACATGGCCGAGATGGGCGTCGCAGTCGGCGCAGCGGATTTCCGTGCGCGTCATGCCGTAGGAATGGTCCGTGTGGTCCGTCACCGCGCCGGGCTCGATCGGCTGCGTGAAGCTCGGCCAGCCGGTGCCCGAATTGTACTTCGCCTCCGACCGGTAGAGCGGCCGGTTGCAGCAGATGCAGCGGTAGGTGCCCTTCTTGGAAAGGTCGAAATCGGGGCTGGAGAAGGCGCGCTCCGTGCCGTGTTCGCGCGTGATGCGGAACTGCTCCGGCGTCAGGACCTGCCGCCACTCGTCCTTCGTCTTGTTGACCTTCAAAGTCGCTACGTCATTCATGGGCGTCCTCCTGTCGAGCCCTTAGATAAGGCGCCGATTGTGGCAAGACAATCGGCAGCATCCTTGAAAGGCGCAATGCCTCGTGCGCGGTCGCCGGCTTCGTCCATCCGGCACCGGAGCGGTGGTCTTTGGCGCGGCCGAGGCGTGTGCCGGCAAGAAGCGTTGACATTCGGTTTATAATTCGGTGCGGAAGTTGGCAGTATCCACGGTGTCGAGCCGGAAGCATTTCGGATGCCGGTGGGCATATTCACTATTCTTCAAAATAATTCTGGACTTTGAATAGCGGAATGATATTTCAGGCGAAGTAAAGCATTCCGGTTGATTTAGCTCGATTGCAAGTTGCCTGTTTAAGTTGAATAAGCACTTCGATCACGATTACCAGGTATATGTTCCGGCCAAGATGCGGCGGGAACGGCGGCCGTTGTAATAAAAAGTTATATTGACCAGAGTTCTCAGGGTTTAGAAATTCGTGCGCGCATAAGCAATGTTTCGCCACAAGCCCGGCTGAAAAGACGCTTTACCGGAATTGAATGCCGGCCGATGGATGGGGCCATCGGTCTTCCTATTGTCCGACAGGAGAAGAATATGTCTGAAACAACCCTTGGCGCCGCCAGCTCCAGCCTGCTTGTCGAACTGACGGCCGATATCGTTGCCGCCTATGTCGGCAACCATGTGGTGCCGGTCGGCGAGCTGCCGGGCCTGATCGCCGATGTGCATGCCGCGCTCAACAACACGACGCAGCCGTCGGCCGCCGTCGAGGCGCCCGTCGCCGCCGAAAAGCCGAAGCCGCCGGTGCCGGTGAAGAAGTCCGTGCAGAACGACTACATCATCTGCCTGGAGGACGGCCAGAAGTTCAAGTCGCTGAAGCGCCACCTGATGACCCACTACGGCATGACCCCGGAAGAGTACCGCGAGAAGTGGGACCTGCCGGCCGATTACCCGATGGTCGCTCCGGCCTATGCAGAGGCCCGCTCGCGCCTCGCCAAGGAAATGGGCCTCGGCCAGCGCCGCAAGGGCAAGTAAGCGCCGTCATCCACGGCGGGAATGGAAAGGCCGGGACCGGAAGGTTCCGGCCTTTTTGCGTTGCGGCGTTGCGCTTTGAGAGCGGAATTGAGGAATAAAAGCCTATGTCGGGGACGGGAATCGTGATTTTCTGAGGAAATTCAACGAATGATTGTGGCTTGTCGCTTCATTCATCCCCGTTCGTCCTCTAGGGTGTATGAATAAATTCCTATCAACGGAGGGACCAGTCATGCACCAGTTCATCGTATCCGAAGGGCGGGCCGGCACGGCGCCCGGCCGTACTGCCGGTCCTGCTCCCGAAACGAAGGGCGCGGGCCGCCCGGAGGATGGCGGCGCCCGCACCGCGGAAAGCGGCCTTGCCATGCCCGTGGTGCCCACGGGCGTCGCCTGCCGCATCGTCCGCCAGCTCGTCCTGGAAATGACGGCGATGGCGGGGGACAGGCCCCTCTGGCGGCGCGACCGGCGCCGCGCCACCTGCCACGGACGCCAGGTCGCCATGTATGTCTGCCATGTCGTCCTGCGCCTGTCGATGTCGGAGATCGGGGCGGCCTTCGGGCGCGACCGCACGACGGTGGGCCATGCCTGCAACGTGGTGGAGGACCGGCGCGACGACGCGGCCTTCGACGCCTTCGTCTCGGCCATCGAGCGCCTCGTGATCTCGGTGTTCGGCCCGGCAGGGATCGGCAGCCATGAATAGGGCGGCGGCGGACGGGCTGGCGCGGCTCCTGCGCTTCCTCCTCGCCTCGGGCGAGGCCGTTGTCCGCGAGGACGGCCTTCACGCCGCCGGCGGCCGCACGATGCCGCTGCCGGAAGGCGTCCTGGCCGAGGCGCTGCGCCTCGGCCTCGCCCGGCAGGGCGACGGCCGGCTTGCGGCCACGGCGGAGGCGCGGGCCTTCCTGAAGCGCCGGCTCTGCGATGGGCAGACGCCCTTTGCCGGCCAGCATCGCGACATGGCGCCGGTGACGGTCCTGCGCGACGGGGCGCGGGAGACGGCGATGGCGAACCGGCTCGAATCGCCGCTCGCCGCCCTTGCCCGGCTGAAGGAGAAGACGGGCGGTGCATACCTGCCGGAAAGCGCGATCGCCGCGGGCGAGCGGCTGCATGCGGATTTCACCCGCGGCGGGCTCCAGCCGCGCACGACCATGTCCTGGGAGCCGCGCATCGCCGGCCGCCAGAAGG
The DNA here is from genome assembly GCF_055392685.1 of Shinella sp. Sh6. Lineage (NCBI taxonomy): Bacteria > Pseudomonadati > Pseudomonadota > Alphaproteobacteria > Hyphomicrobiales > Rhizobiaceae > Shinella > Shinella sp. Sh6. The sequence continues at coordinate 891,335 of NZ_AP044005.1, forward strand.
GCGAGGCGGGTGCGGCGCGCGAGATCACCGACACGGCGCTTGCCGCGCGCCTGCGCGTCGCCCGCGCCATCGAGGCGATCGGCCCGGAACTTTCCGGCGTCGCGCTCGACGTCTGCTGCTTTGCCAAGGGGCTTGAGACGGTGGAGCGCGAACGCCAGTGGCCGGCCCGCTCCGCCAAGCTGATGCTCCGCGCCGCCCTGATGGCGCTCGCCCGGCACTATGCCCCGGCCGCGCCGAAGGGCCGCCGGGCGCATGCCTGGGGGGCGGAGGGGTATCGGCCGGAGTTGGGCGGGTGAGAGGTAAGACCCTCTCTGCCTGCCGGCATCTCCCCCACAAGGGGGGAGAAAGGCTGGCAGTTCTCTTTTCCCTCGATTTTTGAACGCCGAGCGTGCCGCGCGTTAAGTCCCTCCCCCTTGTGGGGAGGGGTTGGGGAGGGGCCTTATGCCGCCACCGTCGTCGCCGCTTCTTCGCGGATGCGCTTGACCATCGAGCGCAGGCCGTTGGCGCGCTGGGAGGAGAGGTGTTCGACGAGGCCGATCTCGTTGAAGGTGTCGATGGCGTCGGTCGCGGCGATGTCCGAGGCATGGCGGCCGGAATAGATGGCGAGAACGATGGCGACGAGGCCGCGCACGATATGGGCGTCCGAATCGCCCTCGAAGGTCATCACCGGGTCGGCGCCGCCTTCGGTATGGCTGACGAGCCAGACCTGGCTGGCGCAGCCCTGCACCTTGTTCTCCGCCGTGCGCTTGTCTTCCGGCAGGTCCGGCAGCGCCTTGCCGAGTTCGATGACGTAGCGGTAGCGATCCTCCCAGTCCTCGAGGAAGGCGAAGTCGTCGATGATGTCCTGCAGCGTGGCCATGGTCTGTCCGTCCAAGTTTCTGGCCCTGATATAGGCGAGGGGCCGCGGGATTTGAACCGAAAAGCGCCCCGGACAAAAAGAAACGCCGCAGGGAACGGGTCCGTGCGGCGGTTGCAGGGGCAACGAGTGAGGCAGGCAGAAACTTGAATGCCGGAGGGGTCAGCCCTTCCGGTCGGGACGGCGGGTCGGCACGGCGATGGTGCCGGTGATGACCTCGTCGTCGGCGTCGACGCTGGCGACGGCCGGAAGCGGCTGGGTCAGCGCTTCCTTCTTGCCCGGGCCGGCCTTGGCGGCCTCTTCGTCGGCGAACTGCGTGTCGAGGAACTGGTAGGCGACGCGGGCGCCTTCACGGGCCCGGTGGCCGAGGGCGACGAAGGTCTCGGCACCCTTCTCGCAGACGTCCGGCTTCTGCAGGCAGATGGCGCTCACATACTCGATCGCCTCGCTTGCCGCGCTGAACGTATCGCCGATCGCCACCGTCGGCCCCTTTTCCAGCTTGGCGGAGGATTCCGCATTCAGGAAGGGGAGCAGGACGAGAACCAGTGAGAACCAGAACGTTCCCTTGATCAGAAACCACATCGCTTGCCATCCTCGTTAGCGCCTCGGCTCTTTGCGGCCTTCGGCAGATTGGTCCTTGGCGAACCGTTGATGCGAGAATAGGGGCCGGAAGGAAATTCCCCTTTGCCGGAATCGCTCGGGTTTTGCCCAGTTTTGAGTAAAATTGTCTCTATTCCCAGCTTTGCGGGCATTTGAGGCGGATTTTAGCGTTTCGCGTTAAGGATGATGGCGCGGCCACCGTGCCCAAGGCGCCGGAATGCCGGGAGGAGGGCCGGCGCCGCCTTGCCCCACAAGTTAATACGAACAGAAAAATGCCGCAAAATGAGGCGCTTACGCCCCGTTAACCACGCCGGACGAATGACCCTTGGATTGCCCCGAAATGGGACTTTTGGCCCTTTTTGCCGCGCTTTCCACCCCCGCCGTTTATTGTTTCCTTAAGTCGCCGATGCGATTTTGAGCGCACAGAAAAGACAAAAAACGGCAGGGTTTCGCGTTGCGCCAATTGACCATCATCGCTGACAGAATGGCGGCCCGTCTGGGCGCGGCCACCGGCGTTGCTGGCGCGGGCGCTGCCGATGCGCGCCCATCGGCTCCGCTGCGGGCGACGACGCTCGCGCTCCTTGCCGCCGTTCCCGGCCTGCCGCTCGCCCTTTCCGCCGTCATGCCCGCGTCCGCGGCGCTTCCGGCGGGTGTTGCGCTTGCCGGCGCCGGTGCGCTGCTGGCGGCCGCCGCCACGGGCGTGCGCCGGCCGAAGCCGCAGCCGGTAAAGACCTTTGCCGAGGAGCTGGCCGAGGCCGCTCCGCCCGCCGCGTCTCCCTACGATCTCTTCGCCGGCCTCGTGACGCTGCACGATGCGCGCGGCTTCGTGACCGCCGTGCACGGCCGCGACAGGAGCGCCATGCTCGCCTGGATGCGCGCGCCGATGGGCCGCGGCTATCTCGACCAGATCCACGTTTCCGACCGGATCGGCTTCCTTGCCGCCATCGACCGCCTGCGCCAGGGCGCGACCAGCGAGACCGTGGAGATCCGCATCGACCGGGCGCGCCTTGCAAGCGATGTCGAGCAGTTCGTGCATATGCGCGTGGAGATGACGGCGCTGGCCGGGCCGGACGGCACGCTGGCCGCGGTCGTCGCCCAGTCGCGCGACATTTCCGAAGAAGCCAAGCTCCGCAACGAGAACGTCCGCAAGGCGGCGGAGGCGGAGACCGCCAACGACGCCAAGACGCGGTTCCTGGCCGCCGTCAGCCACGAGCTGCGCACGCCGCTCAACGCCATCCTCGGCTTCTCGGACATCCTGTCCGGCGAGTATTTCGGCAAGCTGGAGAACGACCGCCAGCGCGAATATGTCGCCCTGATCCACCAGTCGGGCTCGCATCTCCTGTCCGTCGTCAACACCATGCTGGACGTCTCGAAGATCGAGGCGGGCCGCTACGAGCTCCTGCCGGAACCTTTCGCCGTCGCCGACAGCGTGAAGGCCTGCGAGCAGATGCTGGGGCTCCAGGCGCGCGACAAGGGCATCCAGCTCACGAGCCGCGTGCCGCGCGCCATCGGCGAGGCGGTGGCCGACCAGCGGGCGATCCAGCAGGTCCTCATCAATCTCGTCGGCAACGCCATCAAGTTCACCGACCGCGGCGGCATCGTCGCCATCGATGCGGCGCGCGAGGGGCGCGACCTCCTGCTCACCGTCAGCGATACCGGCATCGGCATTCCCGCCGACAAGCTGGCGCTGATCGGCCAGCCCTTCATGCAGGTGCAGAACGAATATACCCGCAAGTACGAGGGCACCGGGCTCGGCCTCTCGCTCGTCAAGGGCCTCGTGGCGCTGCACGGCGGCAGCTTCGCCGTGGAAAGCCGGCCGGGCGAAGGCACGGTCATCACCGTGCGCGTGCCGGCCGACGGCTCGGGCATCGCGCGCGACGGCGACCTTCGGGCATCCGCGCCGTCCACCGTCGATTTCCCGCCGCGCCTTGCGGGCGGCACGCAGACCGTTTACCAGCCGTCGGACGATGGCAAGGACACGAAAGATGAACGCGCACGTCAGAAGACAGCCTGAGCGGGGGCCGAAGGGCCCGGCCCGCAAGGGCCGTTCCGGCGGGCGGGGACAGCCGCAGCGCCGGCCGAACGTCGTTATCACCGGGCTTGTCGCGCTCGGCGGGCTTGCCGCGCGCTATCCGAGCGTGGTGGGGGGCTCCTGCGCCTTCATCGTCGTCTTCTCCTTCGTCGCGGCCAATGCGCTCTGGTATCAGCCGGGCGGCCATCCCTCGCCGTTCCTGCGCACCCGCGCTGCCGGAAACTCTCTCGGCTTCTCGGCCACGAAGCCCGAGCCGAAGGACGTGACGACCTTCCTCATCGAGCGTCAGGACGAGGAGGGCGACCTTCCCGCCGTCGCCGACGTAACGCCCGCCGAGCGCCCCTTCGACGAGGTGACGCAGAGCATCGAGAAGCGCCCCGCGGCCAAGCAGGCCGCCGGGGACGAGGGCGATCCCGTCGCCGCGGCGATCCTTGCGGCCGAGACCGATCCCGGCGTCACCGCCGCCGTCGAGAAGCCCGCGCCGAGCGAACTCGTGATGAAGATCCAGAAGGGCCTCAGCAACATCGCCTATGCGGATGTCGTGGTGGACGGCCTGATCGGCGAGAAGACGCGCACGGCGATCCGCCATTTCGAAAAGCACTACCGGCTGCCGGTGACCGGCGAGCCCAATGTCGCCGTCCTCGACAAGCTCAAGGACATCGGCGCGCTATAGCGCCGTATACGACGAAAGTCGTACGCCTACGACCTTCCGTAGCGTCAGGCCTTTTAAAGGAAGCGTTAACCATGTCTGCCGGATGATCCTTCGATGACCGGAGGATCGTCGAGCCATGCCTGCTGCTGCCCTGCATGAGACTGCCGAACCGCTTGAGGAGGACGAACCGGCCGATGCCGGGGCGCTGCGCGCGGTCGTCGCGGCGCTCGCCGCCGAGGCCTCCGACCTCGGCCTGCACCTCGTCGACATCGCCGGGTCCATCCAGGACACGGCCGCGCAGTCGCGCGAGCATGCCGGCCTCTTCACGCGGCTGACGCAATCGGCAACGGCGATCGCCGGGGCGAACGGCGACATCGCCCGCGCCCTCGGCGAGACCGACCAGCTTGCCGCCAGCGCCCGCACGGTGCTGGGCGAGCAGGCGGCGCGTCTCGACGGTTCCATTGCCGCCATCGACCACATGGTGACCGCCTCCAACGAGATCGGCACGGAGATCTCCGCCTTTTCCGGGGCGCTTGCCGATGTCGGCCGGCTGGCGGACGCCATCGGCACCATCGCGCGCCAGACGAACCTCCTGGCGCTCAACGCCGCCATCGAGGCCGCCCGCGCGGGCGAGGCGGGCAAGGGCTTTGCCGTGGTGGCGGCGGAGGTGCGGGCGCTCTCGCTGGAGACCTCCAACACGACCGCCTCGATCCAGAAGACGCTGCAGGAACTGCGCGCGCGCATCGACCGGCTGGAGGCGGCGGGCGAGGGGGCGCGCGTTTCGGCCGAGGGCGTGAAGGCGACGGCCTCCGGCGTGCAGGGCTCGTTTTCCGGCGTGGAGGCGGTGATGTCGAAGATCCTCGACAGCGCCTCGACCCTGGCCGCGACCACCGGTGCGGTGGACCGCGAATGCAGCGAATTCGCCCGCTCCATCGGCGCGGCCTCGGCGGAGATCATCCGTTCCAGCGAGGTGCTGCAGGGCGCCTCCGGCAAGGTCGGCGAGGTGGTGGCGATCTCCGAGCGCATCATCCAGGCGACGGCGAGCGCCGGCATCGAGACGCCGGACACGCCCTATATCCGCCTCGTGCAGCAGCTTTCCGCAGAAGTCTCCCGCCGGTTTTCGGCGGCGGTGCGCAGCGGCGAGATCGGCCTTGACGCGCTGTTCGACCGGCAGTACCGGCCGGTTCCCGGCACGGACCCGGTGCAGATGACGACGCGCTTTATCGATTTCACCGACCGCGTGCTGCCGGCGATCCAGGAGCCGGCGGTGGCCGCCGACGACCGCATCGCCTTCTGCGCCGCCGTGGACGAGAACGGCTACCTGCCGACGCACAACCGCAAATTCTCCGAGCCGCAGCGCCCGGGCGATCCGGCCTGGAACACCGCCAACTGCCGCAACCGCCGCATCTTCAACGACCGCGTGGGGCTGGCGGCCGGCCGCAACACCGAGCCGTTCCTCCTCCAGACCTACCGGCGCGACATGGGCGGCGGGCAGTTCGTGCTGATGAAGGACATCTCCGCCCCCATCGTCGTGGACGGCCGGCACTGGGGCGGGCTGAGGCTGGCGATCCGGGTGTAGCGCGCCCATTGCCCGCTTGCGCGCCGGCGTGTATGCCGCCGTGATGCGTCTTCGTACCGATATCTTCGTTTCCGCCCTGATGCGCCGCGTGTTCGCCCGCGGCGATTTCGCGGCCGTGGAGGCGAAGGGGGCGGAAGAGGCGGGGGCGGTGTTCGTGCGGCAGGTGTTCCGCAACGGCACGGAAAGCCTCCATGCGCCGGCCCCGCAGAGCTTCTTCGAGGAGGACGACGACGGCCGGCGGCTTTTCGAGACACGGCTGGAGCGCGCGGATGCGGATGCGGTCGCCGAGGCCATCGCCCGCGAGCGGCGCTTCGACGGCGATCTCTGGGTGGTCTCCATCGAGGCGGACGATCTTTCCGGGCTCATCGATTTCGCCGGGGCGGAGCCGCAGGACGACGGGTTTTTCCGGCGGTAGGACTGTTCCGCTGGGAACAGCGCCGTGCTGCGCAGCATGGGAGAAGGCGAACACACAGGCAACGGCCTGTGCTTCACCCTGGAGGAACGCCCGTGTTTATCGTGCTGCCTGCCCTTGCATTGCTGATTTCGGGAATGTTCGTCGCGACCATGCTGGCCGCGCTTCGTGCGGAAAGGAAGGTTCTCTGATGACGGCTCAGCCGGCGGCGGCGCGGCGGGTCTCGCCCGGCGCCGCGGTTTCCTCGCCATTGGCAGCCTTCGGCGCGCCGCTGGTATAGCTGTCGGCGCGCTGCCAGCTTTCGACGCGGCGGATCGCGTCTTCGGCGTCGATCTCCGCAAGCAGCGCCTCCGCGCCGCCGCCGGCAAGGTGCGGATAGATGCATTCCAGCAGGAAGCGGCCGTCGGCCTCCGGCATGGCGAGCGCCAGCAGCGTCTCGGCAAGCTGCCGCCCCGAGACATCGAGAAGGATGCGCTCGGACAGCCATTGGCTGGAGGCGAGGGCGTCGGCGAGCGTGACGGCGATCATGCCGACCTCGCCGGTGCGCGCGAAGCGCACGAGGAGGGCCTGATGGGTCGCCGTCGCCGGCTCCAGGCGGACGGGTGCCTCCACCGGAGGCGTTGCGGCGCGCACGAGGGCGCGCAATTCGTCACGAATAGCCTCTTCCCGCTCCAGCCGTGCGGCTTCCCGCATGGCGGCCTCGCGCTCCTCGCCGGTGCGGCGGCTCGCCTGATCCTGATGCGTGCCGACCAGCGCCTCGACGACGACGGGGGAAAGATCCTCCCGCCGGCCGATGGCGCGGGCGTGTTCGGGTCCGGCCGCGCGCAGGACACGCAGCAGCGTCCGGTCGGCGATGGCTTTCGAGCCCATGAGGAAGATGGCGGCGATGTCGATCGGCTGGCAGGCGATGAAGAAGGCCGTCTCCTCCGGCACCTGCGGGCAGCGCGAGAGCGCGGCGACCGCTTGCCGGCGCGCCTCGTCGCTGGAAGCCGAATAGAGCGGCTCGAAGAGTTCGCCGAACTGGTAGAGGTCGGATTTCCTTGGAAAACGCAGGCTCTCGAAGCTGGAGACCGTGGCCATCAGCACGATGTCCTTCGGCCGCCCGGCTTGCGGTCTCTCCAGTTCGCGAAACCTGTCCGCCACGAAACACCTGTCGTCCCGACCGCCAGCCCCTTGGCGATCCTGTTGTCATTCATGAAAATCAGAGGAAACGCTTGTCTGCCGTCGTGCCGCGCACTCTTTGCAAGTGCCTTGCAACAAAGGGTTTTCTCTAAATTTCGATGCGCCGGCACATTGCATGCCGCAGGTTTCGATCTTAGGGCGTTTATGATTAACGGCGGGTAAAGGACAAATCCGAATTGGTCTTCCCGTCGAGCAGCTGGACAATACATGTCCGTTCGCATCTAGAGCCCGAGGACTTCCCGGATTGCCAGTTCCAGAAGTCTCATATGGCCTTCATCGAGTTCGCCGATCTTTTTCCCGAGATTCGCTTTCGGAAAAGTCACGATCTTGTCGGACATGGCATACGTGCGCTCGTTCAGACCGTTTTCTTCAGTCGGATCGATTGCGATGCGAATCCAGGGAGCATCGATCCACGACGTCGTCGTCGGGATAACAACGATGCTGTCGAATAGCACTTTCTCGTTCTGGATCACGATTACCGGCCTTGGCTTGCTCGTGTAAGGGCCTTTGGCAGCAGCCGTGTAAATGGAACCGCGCTCAATCATCCGTGATCACCACGCTATGAGCCTCGATCCAGCGCATCACGTCTTCTTCATCCTCCCGGTTTGCCCTGATATTTGCTGCCTGACGTGCCAGTTCGGCATTGCGGGATCGCTTGATATATTGAAGTGCGGCTTCACGCATCGCCTCGCTCGGAGTCTGATGGTTTTGCTGCGCGGCCTTCAGAAACTGATCTCGTATGTCGGGGTCAACGCGCGTGCTTGGTAGTGTACTGAAACTCGGCTTCGCCATTTGTAATACTCCTGTGTATTGCAAAAGATAATACGCCTCCTGTTCCGCAGGAAACAGCCCGTTTCGCACTCTCGGGTTAGATTAACAGCCTGTTAACCCGGTGGTCGCTAGTTTTAGGGACATGGATCGGCTCGTCTGTTGCGACGGACGTGTTATGATTCCACCATGGACGCGGCGGTTCGCTTTCGGGCGCCGCCGCCTCGCAGGGGAAAGGTGCGATGTTCCGGATGCCGGGCGGTCACCAGACACATTCCCGTGAAAGGGAAACTTCTGGTCCCGTATCGCCGTTTCCGCCCGTATGCGGCAGGGTTGACGAGGATACCCGATGCCGCATCCGGTGGACGGAACCGGATGCACCGGCCCGTTGAGACGGGCAGGGTGAGATTGTAGAGGTACTTCATCCGTCTCGATTCTTCTTTTGGAGGCGAGAATGGCAGACGTGGTACGATTGACGGAATGGCGCGAGCGGATGCCGCGGCGCGAGACTGCACGGCCGGAAAGCCCGGCCCGGATCCTTCTTTTCACGGGCGTGCGCTACGAGCGCCTGACCCCAGCCATGCTCGCCTCGCGCGGCAAGGCGGCAAAGCACGGCGCGCCGGACACCGCCCGCCGGCCCTGACGGGCGACGCTTTTATCACTGATCCGGCGCGAAGGGCTCGCAGCCGGCATTGGCGAGGAACGCCGTTGCGGCCGGCAGCCGGCTTTCCGTCGGCACGAAGGTGCGCAGCACCGCATAGCCCTCATCCCCCCGCATTTCCACGAGGATCGACTGTTCCAGCTCCTGCGGCACCTGCTTGCGGATGGCGATGAGCTGGATGGGCGTCGCCACCAGCGTATCGAGCGCGCCGGTGACGGAGGTGCGGTCGTTCATGCTGAAGACCTCGTTGGAGGCGCTGTCGTAGACGGCGAGCGACCAGAAGGGCACGTCGCCCTCGGCAAAGAGGCGCACGGGGCCGTCTTCCACGGAGAAGGTGCATACGGCGGTCTTCATCGCCGGATCGTCGTTGACGGGGGCGAGCGTATCGCCGGCATCGCCGAGCGCAAAGAAGCGGTTCGCCTCGCCGAGGCTGGAAACGCGCGTATAGGCGTCGCGCCCGGTGAAGCTCGGCAGCGAGAGGATGATGACGATGTGGAGCAGCGCCGCGCCGATGAGGCCGATCGCGATGGCGTAGAGGAAGCTACGCATCGGCACAATCCAGCCGCTCGATGCCGGGCATGGCAAGGTCGATGACGCCGGAGCTGCCGGCGGTCGGCGTGTCGAGAAGGGTCATGACGAGGAGAAAGGGCGCCTTGCCCTCCGGCACCGCCAGCCAGTTGCCCGCAGACGCGGCGGCGGAGATGCGGATGGTGAAGCTGCTGTCGGCCGCGCGCAGCACCGACCAGGCGTTGAGGCCGGAAGGAAGCCCCTTGCGGATGCCGCCGAGCGGATTGCCGCTGCGGTCGGCCGCATGCAGCGTCCACAGGCGCGCGGGCGGCGTGATGCCGGAGATGCTGTAGCGGCAGTTTTCCACCAGCGTGCGGCCCTCGCTGTCGCTGGCGGCGGTGAAGGCAAGGCCCTCGGCCCCGCCGAGCAGGAGCTTGCCGTCACGCGCGCGGTGGGCCTTGGCGTAAGGGTCCGCATCCACCGTCTGGGCGGCGGGAAAGGCCGTCCACGGCCCGAGCGCGATGGCGCCGAAGCCGACCGTCGCCCTCAGCGCATAGATCGAGCTCAGGATGCCGAGGCCGAAGGCGACGGCGAGCGCGGTGGCGATGACGAGAGGGGTTCGGAACAAGGCGGTCGACCGTTGGAATCAGCGTTGCGTCACTCTGTCCGGTTCGCCGGAGCAAGGTCAAGCGCCCCGTCGAGCGCGGCCACGCGGCCATCGGCCTTGAGGGGCGCCGCCTCCTGGAAATGGCGGGCGATATCCTTCAGCAGCTTCGTGACATCGGACGAGAGCGAGCGCGGGCGCACAAGCGCCGGCAGGGCGTTCTCGTCGGTCGCCTTGGCGACCTCCTTCGCCTTCGATCCGTCGGGCAGCGGGTTGTCGATGCCGGGGATGGGGCGAAGCTCGATACCCTGGTGGGCATAGTCCATCAGGCGCTTGAAGGTCATGGCGGGGAGAGACCCGCCGGTCATGTTGTTGGTCGAGGTGTAGTCGTCGTTGCCGTACCAGACGGCGGTCGTGTAGTTGCCGGTGAAGCCGACATACCAGGCGTCGCGGTAGGCCTGCGTGGTGCCCGTCTTGCCGCCCGAGACGATGCCGTGGTCGAGCGCGCCGCGCCGCGCCGTGCCGTTGACGGGGATGGTGACGAAGATGTGGTTCATCGACGAGGTCGCCTCCTCGGAGAGGATCCGCTTTGCCGGCGGCTCGTCGCGGGAAAAGTCGTAGAGGATGTCGCCGTCGTAGTCGATGATCTGGCTGATGCCGTGGCGGCGCGACTGCAGGCCGTCCGCCGGGAAGACGCCGTAGGCCGTCGCCTGGTCGAGCACCGTCACCTCCGAGGTGCCGAGCGGCATGGTCTTGTCGGTGCGGATCGGCGTCTCGACACCCATGGCTTTCGCGAGCGCGGCGATGGGCTTGGTGCCGAGCTTCTCCTTGGCAAGGCGCACCGGCACGGTGTTGATCGATTTCGCCATCGCCGTCATCAGCGTGATGCGGCCGGCATAGCTGCGGCCGTAGTTCTGCGGCGACCAGCCGCCCCAACTGATCGGCGCGTCGACGATGGTGGTCTCGGGCTTCATGCCGGCCTCCATCGCGGCGGCATAGGTATAGGCCTTGAAGGAGGAGCCCGGCTGGCGAAGCGCGCGCGTGGCGCGGTTGAACTGGCTCTCGCCGTAATCCCGCCCGCCGACCATGGCGCGCACGGCCCCGCCGTTCTCCATCATCACCAGCGCGCCCTGCTTGACGCGGTAGCTCTCGCCGTACTGGCGAAGGCCCGTCTCGATGGCCTCCTCGGCGGCGGCCTGCAGGCCCATGTCGATGGTGGTGCGCACGATGAGCGAATGCTGGTGGAAGGGCCTGGCGATGCGCTGCACCTCGTCGAAGGCCCAGTCGAGGAAGAAATCGGGCGCGGTCTTTTCCGCCCGGTCGACGACGCTGGCGGGGTTGCGCCGCGCGGCGATGACCTGGCCTTCCGTCATCAGCCCGCCCTGGACGAGGTTGGTCAGCACCTCGTTGGCGCGCGCGCGGGCGGCCGGCAGGTTGACGTGCGGGGCGTAGCGCGCCGGGGCCTTGAAGAGGCCGGCGAGCATGGCGGATTCGGCAAGGTTCACGTCCGTCACGTTCTTGCCGAAATAGAACTGCGCGGCCGCCGCCACGCCGAAGGTGCCGCCGCCCATATAGGCGCGGTCGAGATAAAGCCGCAGGATCTCCTTCTTGGAGAGGTTCGCCTCCAGCCAGAGGGCGAGGAAGGCTTCCTTGATCTTGCGCTCGATGGTGCGCTCGTTGGACAGGAACAGGTTCTTGGCGAGCTGCTGGGTGAGCGTGGAGCCGCCCTGTACGACGCCGCCGGCCCGCGCGTTCTCGTTCATGGCGCGGGCAAGGCCGAGGAAATCGATGCCGAAATGGCTGAAGAAACGGCGGTCCTCCGTCGCCAGCACCGCCTTGATGAGGCTATCGGGCAACTCGTCGATCGGCACGGAATCCTCGTGGATGATGCCGCGGTGGCCGATCTCGTTGCCGTAGCGATCGAGGAAGGTGACGGCGAAATCGCTCTGGGCGCGCCAGTCGCCCTTGGTCTCCTCGAAGGCGGGAAGAGCGAGCGCGAGCAGGAGGATGAAGCCGGCGGTGCCGAGGTTCATCGCCTCGCCGGCGACCTCGAAGACCGCCTTCTTCCAGCCCTTGGCATGGAAGCGGCGGGAGAAGATGGTGATCTCCTCCCAGATCTCGCCCGCGCGGAAACCGGCGTTCCATACTGCCGAATCGATCCAGGAATCGATGCGCAGGAAGATGTGCCGCCGGCGGCGGCGCGGTTTCGTCTTCTCCTGGTCGTCGTCTTCCACGATCGCGGTCTCTTGCTTCTCGTCCCTCGCGCCGTGACACTGACGGCCTGCCGGTTAACGTCCTGTCACCATCGGTTTATTCTAGTACGATATCAGGCTTTTGACGGCAGCAGAACGGATTTTGCGGGGAAGGGTTACCGCCGCCCGCTCTTGACCTTTGCGCCCGAGGGGTCCAGGGGTCGGGCATGACGACGAACGATGCCGCAAAGACGGACGACCTGCCGTTCTGGAAGACCAAGGCGCTCGCCGAGATGACCGACGGCGAGTGGGAGAGCCTGTGCGACGGCTGCGGGCTCTGTTGCCTCAACAAGCTGGAGGACTGGGAGACCGGCGAGATCGCCTGGACCTCCATCCGCTGCGTGCTGCTCGACGGGGAAAGCTGTCGCTGCAAGGACTACGAGAACCGGCAGGCGACCGTGCCGGACTGCATCCGCCTCACCGTGGAGAGCGTCGCGGAAATCTCCTGGCTGCCGCCGACCTGCGGCTACCGCCTCATCCGCGACGGCCACGACCTTTACTGGTGGCACCCGCTCGTCTCGGGCGATCCCGACACCGTGCACCAGGCCGGCATCTCCGCCCGCGGCCGCACGGTGAGCGAAGAGGGCATCGATATCGAGGACTACGAGGATTACCTCGTGACCTGGCCGCTGGAAGTGGGCGAGGGGAAATAGGATTTTCATCCTATATCTTCCATGCGAGGATTAAATGTGATACAGGAAATCTATGGAAATCCTCTATGACGACGTGAAGCGGCTCGGCAATATTGAAAAGCACGGCCACGATTTCGCCGTGCTGGAGATGGATTTCTTCGAGGATGCGCTGATCGTTCCCGCCCATTCGGGGCGGTGGAAGGCGATCGGCTTCTTTCGCGACGGCACGCTTGTCGTCGTCTTCGCCACGCTCGGCCACGAGGCCGTTTCGCTGATCTCCATGCGGGCGGCAAGCCGGAACGAGAGGAGGCTCTATGAGCACTATCGCAAAACGTCCCCATGACATTTCCGATGCGGAGGAAGATCATATCCGCAAGGGCATTGCCGAGGATCCGGAGAGTCCCGAATGGACCGAAGACGATTTTCGCAAGGCAAGGCCCTTCCGCGAGGCATTGCCGGAGCTTGCCGCGGCGATCGATCGCGCGAAGGCCAAGCGCGGACGCCCGGCAATGGATAACCCGAAGCAGCAGATCTCGGTTCGCCTCGACCCCGATATCATCAGGCACTACAAGGCGACCGGCAAAGGCTGGCAGGCGCGCATGAACGACGATCTGCGCAAGGCGGCGGGCCTCTGATAAAAATATAGGAAAATAGTCCTTGACGGCGTCACGGTCATCTGATAGGGTTATGGCATAGTCGGAAAGGTGCGGGCGGAAGGGATCGCCGGGCTTTCCGGAGGCTGGAAGGGGTTGGCGGTTTCCGCCCGCGGCCGGCTTTGAGATAGGTTTTGACAGGCGCTCGGCCCATTGGGTCCGGGCGCTTTTTCGTTTGGGGCTTTGCGATGGATGAGGATCTGGCGCTGTTCGGTGTGGAGCCGCAAGCGGATTATGACGGGTTTCGCGGTTGCGGGGCGGACCTTGCGGGCGGGGCGGCGCTGCTGCTCGATACCAAGGCCGAGGCGCCCTGCGATCCCTTCCTCGACATGCAGGCCATGCTGTTGGAGATGACCAAGGAACTGCGCGAGCGCTTCCAGCGCTTCCAGAGCCAGAAGGCGCTGGCCGAGCGGGATGCTGGCGCGGCCGAGGACGAGGCCGCCCGCAAGCTGGCGCAGACCGACGCCAAGGCCGCCATTGAGGCCGTCTCGCTGATCGTGCGCACGCTGGAGAAGATCGACAGCCTGCAGCGCACGCTGATCGCCGAGCGGGTGGAGGCGGAAGCAGCCGCCGGCCTGCCGGAGGACGAGGCGGCGCTGGCCGAGGAGTTCGACCGGCTCGTCGAGGCGCGGGTGAAGGAGCGGCTGGATGCGGCGAAGGAAGAGTGGCTGCGGGAAGACGGGGCTGGCGGCGCTGCTGCCGCCGACGCGCGCGCCGGACCGTAAGGGGCGGCGGGGCTTGCAGGCGGTTCGCAAGGCATTCGACAAGCAGATGGACAAGATGGCGGCGGGCTTGAGCAAAATCGAAGGCCGGCGGGCCGATTTGCTGGAACGGACGGATGCGCTGGAGGGCGGATTTTCGCAGCGCGGCAGGGAACCGGATACGTTGCCACGGACGCCGCCGATCTCCCCCCTTGAGGGGGAGATGTCGGCGAAGCCGACAGAGGGGGGTGGCGACGGCACGGCCAGCGCGGTTCTTTCGGGAGGGCAGGTGGGTGGGGTACCCCCCTCTGCCCTGCCGGGCATCTCCCCCTCAAGGGGGGAGATCGGCGGGGGGCGAGGGTTTCCCGCCCATGCTCCTTGTGGCTCCGTTGCGGCGGCTCGGCTTCGTGATGCGCGGCAGTTGCGGCGGTGGCATTTCACCCGCCGGCTCGCGCAGATGCCGCCGCCGGGCGACTGGCGGGTGTGGCTTTTGATGGGCGGGCGCGGGTCGGGCAAGACGCGGGCGGGGGCGGAATGGGTGCAGGCGCTGGCGCTGTCGCGACCGGAGCTGCGCATCGCGCTCGTCGCCGAGACGCTGGGCGATGCGCGCGAGGTGATGATCGACGGCGTTTCCGGCATCTGCCGCATCGCCGGGCGGGCGCGGCCGGAATTCGAGGCCTCGCGCCGCCGGCTCGTCTGGCCGAACGGCTCCATCGCACAGATTTTCTCGTCGGAAGACCCCGAAAGCCTGCGCGGGCCGCAGTTCCACTTCGCCTGGTGCGACGAGCTCGGGAAATGGAAACACGCGCAGGAGACCTGGGACATGCTGCAATTCGGCCTGCGCCTCGGCGACGACCCGCGCGTGCTGGTGACGACGACGCCGCGGCCGGTGCCGCTTTTGCGGGCGCTGGCCGGCGACGGGCGGACGGCGGTGCGGCGCATCGCGACCTCCGATAATGCCAGGAATCTTTCGCCCGGCTTCATCGCGGCGATGGCGGACCGCTACGGCGGCACGCGGCTGGGGCGGCAGGAACTGGACGGCGAGCTGATCGCCGACCGCGAGGACGCGCTGTGGGCGCGTTCGCGGCTGGAGGCGATCCGCCTGAAGGCGCCGGGGCCGCTCTCGCGCATCGTCGTGGCGGTCGACCCGCCGGCGACGGCATCCGCTGCTTCCGTCTGCGGCATTGTCGTCGCGGGGCTGGACGGCGCGGGCCGTGCGGTGGTGCTGGCCGATTGCTCGGTGACGGGGGCGAGCCCCGCCGGCTGGGCGGGCGCGGTGGTGCGCGCCTTCCGGCGGTTCGACGCCGACCGGGTTGTGGCCGAGGTGAACCAGGGCGGCGACATGGTGACGGCGATGCTGAAAAGCGTGGACGCGGGCCTGCCGGTCTCGACCGTGCGGGCGACGCGCGGGAAATTCCTGCGCGCCGAGCCGGTGGCCGCGCTCTACGAGCAGGGGCGCGTCGCCCATGCCGGCGCCTTCGCGGAACTGGAGGACCAGATGTGCGATTTCGGCCCGGACGGGCTTTCCGCCGGCCGCTCGCCGGATAGGCTCGACGCCCTCGTCTGGGCGCTGACGGCGCTGGTGCTCGACCGGCTGGGCGAGCCGCGGGTGCGGGGGATATGACGATGGGCATCGACCGCAGGGCCTTCTTCGGCGCCGTGCGCGGGCCGCTCTACGGCGGGCGTCTGTCGCGCGGGCAGGTGGCCGGCATGACGGCGCTCCTCGACCGCTTCGAGCGGGACGGGAGGACGGCCGACCGGCGCTTCCTCGCCTATATGCTGGCGACGGCCCACCACGAGACGGGCGGGCGCATGCGGCCGGTGCGCGAGACCTTCGCCGCCACCGACGATGTTGCCATCGCGCGGCTCGACGCGGCCTTCGCGGCGGGGCGCCTGCCGCAGGTCTCCGCGCCCTACTGGCGGCGCGACGAGACGGGCCATAGCTGGCTCGGGCGCGGGCTGGTGCAGATCACGCATCGGCGGAATTATGAAAAACTGGCGGCGCTGACGGGACTCGACCTCCTCACGCGGCCGGAGCTGGCGATGGAGACGGGGCCGGCGGTGGAGATCCTGTTCGCCGGAATGCTGGCTGGGGCCTTTACCGGGCGGCGGCTGGCGGAACATTTTTTTGTAGGCGAGGCCGACTGGGTCGGCGCGCGGCGGATCGTCAACGGGCTGGACCGGGCGGAGCTGGTCGCGGGATACGGGCGGGCGTTTTTTGTGGCGCTCGGCGGGTAGGGGCGTGCCGGGTGGGTGGATCCTCGGGTCAAGCCCGAGGATGACGGAAGACGAGAAGGATGGCGGATAGTCACAACGGCTCCATGTGCCCTGCCGCTCGATGGACGGTTGACCTCTCCTCCCCTCCGTCATCCTCGGGCTTGACCCGAGGATCCACCCATCCGGCACGGCGCTTCAATCAATTCACACGATCGAGGACCATCATGAAGCTACCTTCCTTCCTCACGCGCCGCCGCGGGGCGGCGGAGACCAAGGCGTCGGGCTTCTTCACGCTGACGAGCGAGGGGCGGGCGCACTGGTCGAGCCGGTCCTATGCCTCGCTGTCGCGCGAGGGGTTCATGAAGAACCCGGTCGCGCACCGGGCGGTGCGGATGATCGCGGAGGCGGCGGCCTCGGTGCCCTGGCTTGCCTATGAGGGCGAGGCGGAGCGGCCGGAGGACCCGCGCCTCGCGCTGCTTGCCCGCCCGAACGGGCGCATGGCGGGCACGGATTTCTTCGAGACGCTCTACGGGCACCTGCTCCTTTCCGGCAACGCCTTCGTCGAGGGCGTGCGGCTCGGCGGGGACTTGCGGGAGTTGCATCTGCTGCGGCCCGACCGGGTGCAGATCGTCGAGGGACGGGACGGGTGGCCGGTCGCCTATGAATACCGCACGGGCACGAATGTGCGCCGGCATGCGGCGGGCGAGGGGGAGGCGATCCTGCATCTGCGGCTCTTCCACCCGCTCGACGACCGGCTCGGCTTCGCGCCGCTGGAGGCGGCCTCCATGGCGCTCGACCTTTCCAACGCGGCGGCCGTCTGGAACAAGGCGCTGCTCGACAATTCGGCGCGGCCTTCCGGCGCGCTGGTCTACCAGCCGAAGGAGGGCGGCAACCTTTCGCCCGACCAGTACGACCGGCTGAAGGGCGAGCTGGAGGAAGGCTATTCGGGCGCCGCGCGTGCCGGAAGACCGATGCTGCTGGAAGGCGGGCTCGACTGGAAGGCGATGGGGCTTTCGCCCCGCGAGATGGATTTCGTCGAGGCGAAGAACGGCGCGGCGCGCGACATCGCGCTCGCCTTCGGCGTGCCGCCCATGCTGATCGGCATTCCGGGGGACGCGACCTATGCCAATTATCAGGAGGCCAACCGGGCGTTCTGGCGGCTGACGGTGCTGCCGCTGGTGCAGCGCACGGCGGCGTCTTTCGCGGCATGGCTGGACGGGGAGGGCGCGGGGCTGCGGCTGGTGCCGGACCTCGACCAGGTGAGCGGGCTCGTCGCCGAGCGCTCCGAGCTCTGGACGCGGGTGGCGGCGGCGGGGTTCTTGACGGACGAGGAAAAGCGGCGGGCGGTGGGGTATTGAGGGAGTGGGGCGGGTGTGGCTTTCACCCCCCTCTGCCCTGCCGGGCATCTCCCCCACAAGGAGGGAGATTGGATGGAGAGCTGGCTTCCTTCCCATCAAAAGAGGAACAAAGAGCAGGCGTCTTGCCAATCTCCCCCCTTGTGGGGGAGATGCCCGGCAGGGCAGAGGGGGGTGTCGTTGGGGCGCTGCCCTTCATCCCGCTGCCGCGACCTTCTCCCCGCAGGCGGGGCGAAGGGGTATGCCGGGCTGGTTTCCTCAAACAATGAACTTTGGTGGGGTAGGGTGAGGGGCGATTTCTGTAGGAAATCAGGCGATTGGCTTGACGCCTTGAATCACTTTGCCGTCCTGCGGATTCTTCGCCTGAACGCGTTGAATCGAAATTCGAGGAAATCTTCGCAAGGGATTCGGAAGACTCGTGAATTTCCGCTGCCCGACTCCGCGTGAGGGGGCAGGTTTGCGGTCCGTGCGGCCGCTTCTTGCTGTTTTCCATAATAATCCGAAAGGCTTAACAATGGCTGACTTCGGCAATGACGGCGGGCTTTGGACGGCCCGGTTCATCGGGGCGTCCGCGGGGGCGGCGGTCTCGCTGATCTATCTTCTGCCCAAGACGCGCCGCGAGGCGGGGTGCCGGTTCTTCACGGGGCTGGCCTGCGGGCTCGTCTTCGGCGGGCCGGCGGGGCTGTGGATCGGCGTCAGGCTCGGCATCGCCGCCTATCTCGGGCCCTCGGAAATGCTGCTGGCGGGATCGGCGGCGGCGAGCCTTTCGGCCTGGTGGGGGCTCGGCGTGCTGGCGCGGCTGGCAGAGCGGCTTCGGGAATAGCGGCCGCTTCCGCGCGCTTTCAATCACATCATCGGAGAGACCAATGACAACCGACGACCTGCCGGTCTGGCGGACGAAGAAATATGCCGATCTGACGCTTGCGGGCGTTTCCGGCGACGGGGTGTTTTCCGGCTATGCGAGCCTCTTCGGCGAGGTGGACCTCGGCAAGGACGCGATTGCGCCCGGGGCCTTCGTGCGCTCGCTGGAAAAGCGCGGGCCCTCCGGCGTGCGCATGCTCTTCCAGCACGATCCGGCCGAGCCCATCGGGCGCTGGCGGACGATCCGCGAGGATGCGCGGGGGCTCTATGTCGAGGGCGTGCTGTCGCCGGGCGTGGCGCGGGCGCGCGAGGTGCTGAGCCTCATGAAATCCGGCGCGCTCGACGGGCTTTCCATCGGCTTCCAGACGGTGCGTTCGCGGACGGAGCGGGCAAGCGGCGTGCGCCGGATCCTGGAGGCCGACCTCTGGGAGATCTCGATCGTCACCTTCCCGATGCTGCCCTCGGCGCGGGTGTCGAACGTGAAGAATGCGCGGTGGTTCCGCGACAGGGAAACGGAGCTCGTGCGCACCATGCGCCGGGCGGCCCGGATGATGAAACGCTAACGGAGAGAACGCATGAGCGATTTGCAGAAGACCGCGCCGGAGACCAAGGCCGTGCCGGAAACCATGACCGCCGCCTTCGACGACTTCATGGAGGCCTTCGAGGCCTTCAAGGAGACGAACGACCGGCGGCTCGGCGAGATCGAGCAGAAGCTGACGGCCGACGTCGTGACGCGCGAGAAGGTCGACCGCATCAACCGCGCCATGGACGAGCACAAGCGCGCGCTCGACCAGCTCGCGCTGAAGAAGGCACGCCCGGCGCTCGGCGGCGGCGAGACGAGCTTCGAGGCGGCCGAGCACAAGGCGGCCTTCTCCGCCTATATGCGCCGCGGCGACGACAGCGCGCTGAGGGCGCTGGAGGAGAAGGCGATGTCCGTCGGCTCGGCGGCGGACGGCGGCTATCTCGTGCCGCCCGAGACGGATACCGATATCGGCCGCCGGCTTTCCGCCGCCTCGCCGATCCGTGCGCTGGCGACCGTGCGCCAGGTCTCCGGCGCGGTGCTGAAGAAGCCCTTCGCGACCTCCGGCATGGCGGCCGGCTGGGTGGCGGAGACGGCATCCCGCCCGCAGACCGGCAATGCCCAGCTTGCCGAACTCTCCTTCCCGACCATGGAGCTCTACGCCATGCCGGCGGCGACGCCGGCGCTGCTCGACGACGCGGCGGTGGACGTGGAGAGCTGGATCGCTTCGGAGGTCGACATGGTCTTCGCCGAGCAGGAGGGCACCGCCTTCGTCTCCGGCGACGGCACCAACAAGCCGACGGGCTTCCTCAGCTACACGGCGGTCGCCGATGCGAGCTGGAGCTGGGGCAATCTCGGCTATGTCGCCACCGGGGCGGCGGGCGGCTTCAAGGCCTCCAATCCCTCCGACGCGCTGATCGACACGATCTACGCGCTGAAGGCCGGGCACCGGCAGAACGCCACCTTCGTGATGAACCGCAAGACGCAAGGAGCGATCCGCAAGTTCAAGGATGCGGACGGCAACTATCTCTGGCGCCCGCCGGCTTCCGCCGGGCAGGCCGCCTCGCTGATGGGCTTTGCCATCGCCGAGGCGGAGGACATGCCGGACATCGCCGCCGACAGCTTCTCCATCGCCTTCGGCGACTTCCGCGCCGGCTACCTCGTCGTCGACCGCACGGGCGTGCGCGTGCTGCGCGATCCCTATTCCGCCAAGCCCTATGTGCTGTTCTACACCACCAAGCGCGTCGGCGGCGGGGTGCAGAACTTCGAGGCGATCAAGCTGGTGAAGTTCGCCGTGAGCTGACGCCGATCTTCTCCCTCTCCCCGCCTGCGGGGAGAGGGCCGGGGTGAGGGGCTATCCTGCGGCGTCGGCCGTGCCGGTCGCCCCTCATCCGCCTGCCGGCACCTTCTCCCCGCAAGCGGGGCGAAGGGACTGCGCGGCTCTGTTTTCCTCTTTCGGAATTCTCTCGCACCGGCGGCTCCCTGCCGCCGGTGCCGCGGGCGCGGTTTGCCTCCCGGCCGCGCCCGCATCCCTCCTTCAGCGAAAAGGCCGATCATGACCATTGCCGAACTGTTGCCGCCCGCGGCGGAGCCGATCACGCTTGCCGAGGCGAAGGCGCATCTGCGCCTCGATACGGATGAGGAGGACGCGCTGGTCTCAGCGCTCATCCGCGCCGCGCGCGAGTACCTGGAGGCCGCGACCGGGCTTTGCCTCATTGCGCGGCCGCTGCGCCTCTATCTCGACGACTGGCCGGAGGGGCGGGTGATTCAGATCGTAAGAGGGCCGGTGCAAACCATTGATCTGGTGACGGTTTACGACGCCGAGGGCGCGCCGGTCGAGGTGGATGCCAGCGGCCATGTGCTCGACGGGACGGCGCGGCCGGCCCGGCTGGTCCTTGCGGAAAAGCCTGCGACCGAACGGGCGCTGAACGGCATCGAGATCGATTTCACCGCCGGTTTCGGCGAGACGGGCGCGGAGGTGCCGGACATGCTGAAGCGGGCGCTGCTCTTGCATGTCGCCGCCATGTTCGAGCTGCGCGGCGCGGTCTCCCCCGGCGACCAGCCGGGGGCGGTGCCCGCCGGCTACGACCGGCTGGTCGCACCCTACCGGATGCGGAGGCTGTGATGCGGGCGATCGATCCCGGCGCGCTTGCCGCGCGGCTGGTGCTGGAGCGGCCGGAGGAGGCGCCGGACGGGCAGGGCGGGGTGGAGCGGAGCTTTGCCGCGCTTACGACGGTCTGGGGACGCATCGAGCCGGTTTCGGCGCGTGCCGCAGAGGTGGCGGGGACGCTGCCGGTGACGGTGACGCACCGCATCTGGCTGCGCCATCGCGCCGACCTTGCGGGCGGCATGCGTTTTCGCAAGGGCGAGCGGATTTTCACGGTTCTTACCTTTCGCGACCCGGACGAGACGGGGCGTTACCTCGTCTGCGACTGCGAGGAGGAAAAGCCATGAGCGCGGCATCGGCCCTGCAGAAGGCGATCTTCGCCCGGCTTTCGGGCGACGCGGCACT
This sequence comes from Shinella sp. Sh6, assembly GCF_055392685.1. Lineage (NCBI taxonomy): Bacteria > Pseudomonadati > Pseudomonadota > Alphaproteobacteria > Hyphomicrobiales > Rhizobiaceae > Shinella > Shinella sp. Sh6. The sequence goes on from NZ_AP044005.1 coordinate 912,891, forward strand.
GGCGGCCTTCGTCGGCGCGAACGGCATCACGGACCGGCGGATCGACGCACCGGCTTCGCCGCTGGTGGTGATCGCCGGCATCGACAGCGCCGACCATTCGACCGCCAGCGAGGCGGGCGAGGCGCATTCCGTGACGCTGGAGGTCTGGTCCGGCGCGGGCGGGCACCGCGAGGCGCAGGTGATCGCCGCCCTGGTGCGGGACGCGCTGCACGACGCGCCGCTCATTCTCGACGGACATTCTCTCGTGCTGCTCCTCCACCGCGACACGCGGCTGCGGCGCGCGGAAAAATCCCGCTTCCACCGGGCGGAGCTGCGGTTTCGCGCGGTGACGGAACCGGAAAGCTGAACCACGGTTTTTAGGAAAGGACCCTGGCAATGACGGCACAGAAGGGGCGGGACCTCCTGCTCAAGATCGACAACGGCGCAGGCTTCGTCACCGCGGCGGGGCTGCGCTCCAAGCGCCTCGCCTTCAATGCCCAGCTCGTCGACGTGACGGATGCGGAATCGGCCGGGCGCTGGCGCGAATTGCTCGGCGGGGCCGGTGTGCAGCGCGCGGCCGTCTCCGGCAGCGGCATCTTCAAGGACCAGGCGTCCGACGCGCTGGTGCGCTCGCTGTTCTTCGCCGGAACCATTGCCGGCTGGCAGGTGGTCATACCGGATTTCGGCACGGTCGCCGGGCCGTTCCAGATCGCCGCGCTCGAATATTCCGGCGCGCATGACGGCGAGGTGGCCTTCGAGATCGCGCTGGAATCGGCCGGCGCGCTGACCTTCGAGGCGCTGTGATGGGCGCGCGGGCGAACCGCCATCGCGGCGAGATCGAGGCCCATCTCGACGGCGAGACGAGGGTGCTGTGCCTGACGCTCGGCGCGCTCGCCGAGCTGGAGACGGCATTTGCGGTCGACAGCCTGACGGGGCTGGCGGAGCGCTTTTCCTCCGGAAGGCTGAGGGCGGACGACCTCATCCGCATCATCGGCGCGGGGCTGCGCGGGGCGGGCAACCTTTTCTCCGACGAGGACGTGGCGGGCATGGCGGTGGCGGACGGGCTCGCGGGCTTCGCGCGCATCGCCGCCGAACTGCTGCACGCGACCTTCGGGCCGGGCAGGGAGGCGGCTTCGCCGCACCCTTGAGCGCCGCATCCGGCGCGCCCGATGAGGCGCCTGCCTTTCCCTGGGAGGCGGCGCTTCATGCCGGGCTCTGCCGCATGCGGCTTTCCGCGAAGGATTTCTGGGCGATGACGCCGCGCGAGCTCGGCTTTGCGCTCGGGCTGCTGCGGCCCTCGCCGGCGGTGCCGGGCCGGGCGGCGCTTGCCGCGCTGATGCTGGCCTTTCCCGACGGGACGGAGTGAACCATGGCGAATTCCGATGACGAAATCACCCCGGGCGCCCTTGCCGGCGCGCGGGAGGAGGCGGAGGCGCTTTCGGACGTCTTCGACGACCTCGAGGCGCGCTCGCGCTCCTTCGGCCATGCGCTGACCGGCGCGCTGAAGGGCGCGGTGGTGGACGGCAAGGGACTGGAAAGCGTGCTGCGCGGGCTTGCGCTGCGCATGAGCGACATCGCGCTCTCCGCCGGGCTGAAGCCGCTGGAGGGGCTGCTTTCCTCCGGCATCTCCAGCGTTCTCGGCGGCGTGACGCCGTTTGCCAAGGGCGGGGTGGTTTCCGCGCCGACCTATTTCGGCAGCGCCGGCGGGCTCGGCCTGATGGGTGAGGCGGGGGCGGAGGCGATCCTGCCGCTGAAGCGCGGGCCGGACGGGGCGCTGGGCGTCGCGGCGGGCGGTGGCGGCGGCGGGGCGCAGATCGTCTTCAACGTGACGGCGCAGGACGCGGCGAGCTTCCGCAAGTCGGAAGGCCAGATCGCCGCCATGCTGACCCGCGCGGTGGGGCGGGGGCAGCGGAGTTTGTGAGGGGCCGTGTGGTGATTGCCCCTCATCCCGCTGCCGCGACCTTCTCCCCGCAAGCGGGGCGAAGGGGCAGGCTGCGCGGGTTTCCTGCATCACCAGCGACCATCGTTCGGGAAGGCCTTGCCTTCTCCTCCTTCTCCCCGCTTGCGGGGAGAAGGTCCCGGCAGGGGGATGAGGGGCGGGGGCGGCATATTTTACGGAGACATCGGATGGCAGGATTTCATGAGGTGCGGTTTCCGCTGCGCGTCGCGCTTGGCACCAGCGGGGGGCCGGTGCGGCGGACGGATATCGTCAGTCTTTCCAACGGGCGGGAGAACCGCAACCGCCGCTGGCAGGATGCCCGGCGGCGCTACGATGCGGGCTCGGGCGTGCGCTCGCTCGACGATCTCTATGCCGTGCTCGCCTTCTTCGAGGCGCGGGCGGGGCAGTTCTTCGGGTTCCGCTTCCGCGATCCGGTGGACCATAAATCGTGCGCGCCCGGCGCGGCGGTTTCCGCGACCGACCAGCTTCTCGGCAACGGCGACGGCGAGACGGCGGCCTTCCGGCTCGTCAAGCGCTATGCGGATGCGGGCGGGGAGACGGTGCGGCTGATCGAAAAGCCGGTGGCCGGCAGCGTCGTCGTCTCGGTGGCGGGGAGCCTCGTGCCGGCGGCAGATTATACCGTCGATGCGGCGACGGGGACCGTCACTTTCGTGGCGGGCAAGGTTCCGGTTTCCGGCGCGGTGCGGGCCGGCTTCGAATTCGACGTGCCGGTGCGCTTCGACACGGACCGCATCGATATCGACCTTGCCCAGTTCGATGCGGGGCGCATCCCGTCCATTCCGCTGGTGGAGGTTCGGCCATGAGGACGATCCCGGAGGCGCTCCAGGCCCATCTCGACGGCGAGGCGACGACGCTCTGCCATTGCTGGAAGGTGACGCGGCGCGACGGCGTGGCGATGGGTTTCACCGACCACGACCGCGACCTTGCCTTCGACGGCCTCGCCTTCCTTGCGGCGAGCGGTTTTTCCGCGAGCGAGAGCGAGGACGGCAACGGGCTCTCGGCCGAGGGCGGCGACCTTTCCGGCGGCTTTTCCGCCGAGGCGATCCGCGCCGAGGATCTTTCGGCCGGGCGCTACGACGGGGCGAAGGTCGAGGTCTATACGGTCAACTGGCAGGATCCGGCCGAGCGGCTCCTGCTGCGCACGGCCGAGCTTGGCGAGGTGCGGCGCGAGGGCGGGCAGTTCCGCGCCGAGTTGCGGCGGCTGACGCACCGGCTCGACCAGGTGCGCGGGCGCATCTACGGGCGCCAGTGCGATGCCGTGCTGGGGGACGGGCGCTGCCGGGTGAACCTCGCCGCCTTCCGCGCCACGGCGACGGTGACGGCGGTGCGGGACGACATGCATCTTTCGGTGAGCGGGCTTTCCGGTTTTGCCGAGCGCTTCTTCCGCCACGGCGTGATCGCCTTTTCGAGCGGCGCGGCGGCGGGGCTTTCGGCCGATATCGAGGACCATCGCAGGGCGGACGGGACGGACGAACTGGCGCTGTGGCTGCCGATGGCGACGGGAATTGCCGTCGGCGACACGCTGGAGGTGACGGCAGGCTGCGACAAGCGCTTCTCCACCTGTCGCTCGAAGTTCGCCAACGGGCTCAATTTTCAAGGATTTCCGCACATGCCGGGCAGCGATTTCAGCTACGGCTATGCCGACGGGGAGACCGTGCACGACGGGAGGCCGCTTTATGGGTGAGGGGCCGCGGACAACGACCGGCGAGCGCGTCCTTGCTGTCGCGCGCAGCTTCATCGGCACGCCGTACCGGCATCAGGCCTCGCTGAAAGGCGTCGGCTGCGATTGCCTGGGGCTGGTGCGCGGTGTGTGGCGGGAGCTTTACGGGGCGGAGCCGGAGGTGCCGGCGCCCTATGCGGCGGACTGGGCGGAGCGGGCGGGCGAGGAGCGGCTGCTGGAGGCTGCCCTGCGCCACTGCGGGCCGGCGCTGGCGGTCGCGGAAATGCGGCCGGGCGATCTTCTGATCTTCCGCTGGCGGGAGGATGTCGCGGCCAAGCACGCCGGCATCGCCGCGCCGGACGGGCGTTTCATCCATGCCTACGAGCAGGCGGCGGTAATCGAATCGCCGCTCGTGCCCTGCTGGCGCCGGCGCATCGCCGGCGTCTTCCGTTTTCCGGAGCTTTCCTGATCCATGGCGACACTTCTCTTCCAGGCTGCGGGCGCTGCGCTCGGCGGCGTGTTCGGTCCCGTCGGCGCGATCGTCGGCCGGGCCGTCGGGGCGCTTGCCGGCTCCATCGTCGACCGCTCGCTGATCAGCGGCACGCAGACGATCTCCGGGGCGCGGCTGACCGACGGGCGCGTGCCGGGCGCCGAGGAGGGCACGGCGATAAGCCGCGTCTACGGCACGGCGCGGGTCGGCGGCACGCTGATCTGGGCGACGCGCTTCGAGGAGGAGGTGACCGTCGAGCGGCGCGGCGGCAAGGGGCGGGGCCCGCGCGTGGAGACCTACCGCTACTATGCCAATGTCGCGGTCGGGGTCTGCGACGGGCCCATCGCCTCGATCCGCCGGGTGTGGGCGGACGGGCGCGAGATGGACCTTACCGCCGTCGAGATGCGCATCTACCGCGGCACGCGCACGCAGGCGCCCGATCCGCTGATCGAGGCCAGGCAGGGGGCGGGAAGGACGCCGGCCTATCGCGGGCTTGCCTATGTCGTCTTCGAGCACCTGCCGCTCGACACCTACGGCAACCGCATCCCCGTGCTGCAGTTCGAGGTGGTGCGGCCGGTCGGCACGCTGGAAGGCGCCATCCGCGCCGTCACCGTCATTCCGGGCTCCAGCGAGCACGGCTACGATCCGCGGCTGGTCACGGAACGGCTCGGCTCGGGTTCGGCGCGCAACACCAACCGCAACATGCTGGTGGCGGCGACCGACTGGCAGGCCTCGATCGGCGAACTGCAGCGCCTCTGCCCCAATCTCGAACGCGTCGGGCTCGTCGTCGGCTGGTTCGGCACGGACCTTCGGGCCGGCGCCTGCCGCGTCCTGCCCGGTGTGGAGACCGCCGCGCGCGGCGTCGAGAGCCGGCCGTGGCGCGTCTCGGGCATCGCGCGCGGCGGCGCCCATGTGGTGAGCCGCAGCAACGGCAAGCCCGCCTATGGCGGCACGCCCTCCGACGACAGCGTGATCGCGGCCATCAGGAACCTCAAGGCCCGCGGCATCGAGGTCTATCTCTATCCCTTCCTGCTGATGGACGTGCCGGCGGGCAACGGCCTGCCCGACCCCTATGGCGGCACGCGGCAGGCGGCCTATCCCTGGCGCGGGCGCATCACCTGCCATCCGGCAAGCGCCGACGGGACGAGCGCGGCGCGCACGCAGGTCCAGGCTTTCCTCGGCAGCGCGCAGAGGAGCCAGTTCACCGTTTCCGGCGAGACCGTCAACGGGCCTTCGGGCGACGACGGGTTCCGCCGGCTGATCCTGCATTATGCGCTGCTCGCCGAGGCGGCCGGCGGGGTCGACGGCTTCCTCATCGGCTCGGAGATGCGCGGGCTGACGTGGCTGCGCGACGCGGCGGGGACGTTTCCCTTCGTCGACGGGCTCGTCACGCTCGCGGCCGATGTAAGGGCGATCCTCAGGCCAGGCACCAAGATCACCTATGCGGCGGACTGGAGCGAGTATTTCGGCTTCCAGCCGGCGGACGGCAGCGGCGAGGTGCGCTACCATCTCGACCCGCTCTGGGCCTCCTCCGCCATCTCGGCCGTCGGCATCGACAACTACATGCCGCTCTCCGACTGGCAGGACGGCGATATCGTCGCCGGCAATCCGGACGGCTTCCGCCATCCGGAGGACGCGGCGGCGATGCGCAGCCTCATTGCGGGCGGGGAGGGCTTCGACTGGTACTATGCGAGCGCGGCCGACCGGCAGGCGCGCATCCGCACGCCGATCGCCGACGGGGCGGCGGGAAAGCCCTGGGTGTTCCGCTACAAGGACCTCCGGAACTGGTGGACGAAGCCGCATTACGAGCGGGCGCCGGGCGGGGCGGAGCTTTCCGCGCCGACCGCCTGGGTGCCGCGCTCCAAGCCGGTCTGGTTCACCGAGCTCGGCTGCCCGGCGGTCGACAAGGGCGCGAACCAGCCGAACGTCTTCGTCGACCCGAAGAGCGCGGAGAATGCGCTGCCCTACCATTCCGGCGGGGCGCGCAGCGACGGCGTGCAGCGGCGCTTCCTCGACGCCCATCATGCCTGGTGGCAGGGCGACGGGCCGGAGCCGGGCATGGTCGATCCCGGCCGCATCTTCCTGTGGACCTGGGACGCGCGGCCCTATCCGGCCTTCCCGGAGAATGCCGGCCTCTGGGCGGACGGCGGCAACTGGCAGCGCGGGCACTGGCTGACCGGCCGGCTCGGCGCGGGCACGGCGGCGGACGTCATCGCCGCCATCCTCACCGACCACGGTTTCACCGATTTCGACGTCTCGGGCGTTGCCGGCGACCTGCCGGGCTTCGTGCAGGCCGAGCAGGCCTCGGCACGCGGGCTGATCGAGCCGATCATGCAGGCCTTCCAGATCGACGCGCTGGAGGCGGACGGCAGGATCCACTTCCGCTCGCGGCTGAAATCGGCGCTGCCGCCGGCAACGCTCGACGTGCTCGCCGAGCGGCCGGACGAGACGCTCTTCGAGGAGACCCGCGCGCATATCAGCGATCTTGCCGGCGAAGCGATCCTCGATCATTTCGACGATACGGACGCCTATGCGCATGTGACCGCCCGCTCGCGCCGCATGGCCGGCGACACGGACCGGGTGCTGCGCCTTTCGCTTCCGGCGGTGCTGCATGCGGGGGCCGCGGCGGCGAGCGTCGAGACGGCGCTGCGCGACAATCGTTCCGGCCAGCGGAGCGTCACCTTCCGCCTGCCGCCGACCGCGCTTTCCTTCACGCCCGGCGACGTGGTGCGCCTGAAGGATGGGCCGGCGGGGCGCTTTCTTATCACGGAAATCACGGACGGGCTGATGCGCGAGGTGGAGGCGCGCGCCATCGCGGCGGGCGACAGCGGCGCGCCGGCCCCGGACGGCGAGGAAAAGCAGCCCGTCAACGGGGCGGGGCCGGGCGATGCCTTCGCGCCGGAGGTCGTCTTCCTCGACCTGCCGGTGCTGGGCTCGGGCGGCCCGCAGGATTTCGCGCGCGTCGCGGCCTATGCGCAGCCCTGGCGCGCCATGGTCGTCTCCAGCTCGGACAGCAGCGAGGGGTATCGCGTGCGCACCCGGCTCGACCGGCCGGCGCGCATCGGCACGCTTGCGGAAGCGCTGGAGCCGGGCGTCGTCGGACGCTTCGACGTGAACCGGCCGCTGGTAATCGACCTTCCGGCCGGCGGGCTTGCCTCGGTCGACACGCTGGCGGTGCTGAACGGGGCGAACCGCATCGCGGTCCTTGCCGCAAACGGCGCCTTCGAGATCGTCGGCTTCCGCGAGGCGAGCGAGATCGCGCCGGGGCGCTGGCGGCTTTCCGGCCTGCTGCGCGCACTTTGCGGCACGGAGGACGCGATGGCCGCGGGGCATGCCGTCGGCGCGACGGCGGTGCTGCTCGACGATGCCGTGCGCCCGCTGGGGCTCGACGTGGAGGAGGTGGGACGGCAATCCAACTGGCTCGTCGACGCCATCGGAACGCCGCCGGGGCAGGCCGGCCCCTTCGCCTTTGCCGGCGGGGAGCGGGCGCTGACGCCGCTCTCGCCGGTGCACCTGCGCGCCCGTCGCGGGGCGGACGGGGCGATCCTCCTCACATGGATCCGTCGCGGCCGGATCGATTCGGACAGCTGGCTCGCCACGGAGATCCCGCTCGACGAGCCGAACGAAGCCTACCGCCTGGAAATCCTCTCGGGCGCGACGGCGGTGCGCACGGTCGAGACCGCCGCGCCCTCCCATCTCTATGCGGCCGCCGAGGAGCTTGCCGATTTCGGCGCGCCGCAGACGAGCCTTGCCATCCGCGTGCGCCAGCTTGGCCGGGCAATCCCGCTCGGCCTGCCGGCGCAGGCCATTCTCCCGCTCTAGGAAAGGAAAGCCGATGACCGACATGAAAGCCTGGTATCAGTCCCGTACCGTCTGGGGCGCCCTCATCGCCATCCTCGCTTCGCTCGCCAAGGTGGCGGGCTTCGAGATGTCCGCGGGCGACGAGGGCGACCTTGCCGACCTCATCGTCGCGGCGGTGGGCACCGTCGGCGGCCTCGTCGCCCTTTTCGGGCGGATTTCGGCGCGCCACCGGGTGATGTGAGGGCCGCATCCTTGAATCGGACTGTGCGGGGGGCCTCGTAATTCCCTGAATTCAATGCACGATCCGCCGCCGGCTACCTTCTTCGGGCGGCCGGCGGCCGCATTCATTTGCCATTCAGCGTGGATCGTTTATTGCTTGCATCATAGTGATCCGCACCTGAAAGTATGTTCATGGCCTCGCCACTTCTCATATCCGCGCTTGCGGCCAGCCTGATGCTTCCGGCCCCCATGGAGATGGGCGCTGCGCGGAACGTCGTGCGCGTGGGCGGCGATTGCAGCAATGCGGCGCAGCGTGTGGTGGCGCAGACCGGCGGTGAGCTTCTTTCCGCCAAGCCGGACGGCGACAGCTGCGTGGTGACCGTACTGGTGCCCGGCAACGGCAATGCGCGGCCGCGCAAGGTGACCGTTCGCGTGCCGATGTAAGGCCGCAGGGCAAGGCGTGTAACAGGGGATAGGAAGAGGGCGAATGCGCATTCTGGTGGTCGAGGACGACGTCAACCTGAACCGTCAGCTCAGCGAGGCCCTGAAGGAAGCCGGCTACGTGGTGGACCAGGCCCTCGACGGCGAGGAAGGTCACTATCTCGGCGACACCGAGCCCTATGACGCCATCATCCTCGACATCGGCCTTCCGGAAATGGACGGCATCACCGTTCTCGAAAAATGGCGCGCCGACGGCAAGGGCATGCCCGTGCTGATCCTGACGGCGCGCGACCGCTGGAGCGACAAGGTGGCCGGCATCGACGCCGGGGCCGACGACTATGTGGCAAAGCCCTTCCATGTCGAGGAGGTGCTGGCGCGCATAAGGGCGCTCATCCGCCGGGCGGCCGGCCATGCGAGCCCCGACATCGTCTGCGGGCCGGTGCGGCTCGACACCAAGGGCTCCAAGGCGACCGTCAACGGCGAGACGCTGAAGCTCACCTCCCACGAATATCGCCTTCTCTCCTACCTCATGCACCACATGGGCGAGGTGGTCTCGCGCACCGAGCTGGTCGAGCACATGTACGACCAGGATTTCGACCGCGATTCCAACACCATCGAGGTCTTCGTCGGACGCCTGCGCAAGAAGATCGGCGTCGACCTGATCGAGACCGTGCGCGGCCTCGGCTACCGGATGCAAGCGCCGGCCAATGGAAAATAAGGCCAGGCGCTCCCGCTCGCTCACCTTCCGCGTCCTCTTCCTCGCCTCCCTCTGGGCCGCGGTGGCGCTCGTCGTCATCGCCGTCGTCATCTCGACGCTCTACCGGCAGAGCGCGGAGAAGAGCTTTCGCGATCTTTTGCGCGCGCAGCTCTACAACGTCATCAACTCGGTTTCGGCGGGCGAGAACACGCGGCTTGCCGGCACGCCGCAGCTCGGGGACCTGCGCTTCTTCCAGCCGCAATCGGGCTGGTACTGGATCGTCGAGCCCATCGGCGGGGCGCTGGAGGGCGAGGCGCTGACGTCCTCCTCGCTCGGCAGCGGCAGCATTCCCATTCCCGACACGGACAGCATTCCCTTCGATACGCGCTACGAGCGCTTCTACACGACCGTCGATTCCTTCGGCAACGAGGTGGAGGTCGGCGAGACGGAAGTGGTGCTCGACGACGAGGGCCGCACGGCGCGCTTCCGCGTCGTCGGCAACCGGGACGTGCTGGAGGCGGACATCAAGGACTTTTCCGGCAGCCTCTATCTCGCGCTCGCCGGCTTCGGCTTCGGCAGCCTGCTGCTCAACGCGGCGGCCATCCTCATCGGCCTCAAGCCGCTCGACCGGGCGCGCAAGGCGCTGGAGAAGATCCGGGCGGGGGAGAGCGAACAGCTCGACGGCGATTTCCCGAGGGAAATCCTGCCTTTGGCGAGCGAAGTGAATGCATTGATCGACAGCAACCGCCGCATCGTCGAGCGCGCGCGCATGCAGGTCGGCAACCTTGCCCATTCGCTGAAGACGCCGATCGCCGTACTGCTCAACGAATCGCGCCTCATATCCGCCCCGCAGGGCGAGCTCGTGAAGACGCAGGCCGAGGCGATGCAGAGCCAGGTGCAATCCTACCTCAACCGCGCGCGCATCGCCGCCCAGCGCGAATCCGTGCTTGCCCGCACCGAGACGCAGCCGGTGCTGGAGCGGCTGGTGCGGGTGATGCGGCGGCTGAACGCCGACAAGCAGTTTCCGCTCAGCGTCGATCCGCCGGGGCTGGTGCTGGCGATGGAGCAGCAGGATATCGAGGAGACCGTCGGCAACCTCCTCGAAAACGCCGCGCGCCATGCCCGCACGACCGTCACGACCCGCGCCTTCGCCGCGCCCGCCGACACGCGCGGCAGCGACGATGCGCGCAAGGGCTGGATCGTCATCGAGGTGGAGGACGACGGGCCGGGCCTCGAGCCGGAGGAGATCGGCGAGGCGATGAAGCGGGGCAAGCGGCTCGACGAGAGCAAGCCCGGCACGGGCCTCGGCCTTTCCATCGTCAGCGAGATCGCCTCCGAATACCAGGGGACCTTCGGGCTTTCCCGGGGGGCCGGCGGCGGGCTGATGGCGCGGCTCGTCCTGCCCGCCGTCACAAAGGATGTTGCCTGAGGCGGCGGACAATGCAAAAAGGATAAGGCCCGCGGGAATGAGGACCGCGGGATGACGGAACCACGGCGCGGCCTGTCCGCCCCGGCATGAGAGAGACGGTCCCAGCGGATGAAGACGGGTTTGCGCGGCGCCTTTTTCCCCCTCCTTCTGGCAGTTTCGGTTTCGGGATGCGCAACGACGTCGGGCAGCGGCCCGGCGGGCGGTGGCGGCCTTCTTTCCAGGAAGCCCGAGGGGCCGGCGGTCTATATCACGGCCTTGCAGGGCGGGCTCGTCAGCCGCAATACGGCTGCCCAGCTTTCCAAGGCGGATACGCAGCGCGCGCTCGAAGCGGAGTACCGCGCGCTGGAGGCCGCCCCCGGCGGCCAGCCCGTGACCTGGCAGGGAAGCGGCGTCAGCGGCTCGGTCGTGGCGGCGGCGCCCTATCAGGTCGGTTCGCAGAACTGCCGGCAGTACAGCCATACGCTGACCGTCTCCGGCCGCGAGACGACGACGCGCGGGGCGGCCTGCCGCAATGCGGACGGTGCGTGGACGCCGCTTTCCTGACAATCGCGGGCCGTTGCGGCGAAACGCCTCAATTTTGCGTCATTGTTCCCTTGGGAATTGGAAACGTCCTGCGCTTCCAGTATTTGAACGGTCATGCTGTTCTGGATTCTCGTCGCCTTCCTGACGGCGGCCGTCGCCGCCATCCTGCTTCTTCCTCTTCTGCGGCGCCCCGGGGCGGCGGCGGACGACACCGGCCATGACGTCGAGGTCTACCGCGACCAGCTCGAGGAGCTGAAGCGCGACGAGGCGACCGGGCTCATCGCCGCCGGCGAGGCCGAGCTTGCCCGCGCGGAAGTCGCGCGCCGGCTGATCACGGCGACGAAGGCGGAGAAAAGCCGCCGCGACGCGCCGGCACGGCGCAACCGGCTGGCGCAGGCCTTCATCATCGTCGCGCTGCCGGCCATCGGTCTCTGTCTCTATCTCGCGACCGGCCAGCCGGGCCTTCCGGCCCAGCCGCTCGCCGAGCGCCTCGCTCATCCGGGCAGCGATATCAGCATCCTCGTTGCGAAGGCCGAGACCCATCTGGCGGCCAATCCCGACGACGGGGAGGGCTGGGACCTTCTCGCGCCGATCTACTATCGCAGCGGGCGGATGGAGGATTCGGCGAACGCCTTCCAGCAGGCGATCCGCCTTCTCGGCCCGACCACCGACCGGCTCGACGGCTATGCGGAGGCGCTGATCGCGCTCTCGAACGGCATCGTGACGACGGATGCGCGCGCCCGGCTGGAGGAATCGCTGAAGCTGAAGCCGGACAATCCGCGCGCCCGCTACTATCTCGCGCTTGCACTGGAGCAGGAGGGCAAGCGCCCCGAAGCGCGCGCCGCCTTCGAGGCGCTGGTGAAGGATTCGCCGAAGGACGCCGCCTGGCTGCCGCTCGTCGAGACCCATATCGCGGCGCTCGACGGAAAGGCCGCCACGCAGACGGACGGCGCGCCCGGCAACCCGACCGCCGACGACGTGGCGGCGGCCGAGGACATGTCGGCCGGCGACCGCCAGCAGATGATCGCCGGCATGGTCGAGGGGCTTGCGGCGAAGCTTGAGGAAAATCCCGACAATTTCGAGGGATGGATGCGCGTCATCCGTTCCTATGTTGTGTTAAATCAAAAACCGAAGGCGCAGGCGGCGCTAAGGACGGCGCTGAAAACCTTCCCGGCGGACAGCGAAAACGGAAAACAGCTCCTGGCGCTCGCCCGGGACCTGTCGATTTCGGCCGAGGGTAGCGGACAATGACACGCAAGCAGAAACGTCTGGCGGTTATCGGCGGCGGCGTCGCCTTCCTCGTGGCGGCGGTGCTGCTCGTCATGTTCGCCTTCAGCCAGTCGATCGCCTATTTCTATGTGCCGGGCGACCTCGCCAAGGCCAATGTCGCGCCCGGAACGCGCATCCGCCTCGGCGGGCTCGTGGAGAACGGCACGGTCAGGCGCGGCGAAGGCTCGACCATCACCTTCACGGTGACCGATACGCTGGCGACGGTGCCGGTGACCTATACGGGCATCCTGCCGGATCTCTTCCGCGAGGGGCAGGGCGTGGTGGCCGAGGGCGCCTTCGGCACGGACGGGCTTTTCGTCGCCGACACGGTACTCGCCAAGCATGACGAGACCTATATGCCCAAGGACGTGGCCGACCGCCTCAAGGCGCAGGGCGTCGAACTTTCCGGCAAGGAAACGATCAAATGATCATCGAGCTCGGACATTATGCCCTCGTTCTGGCGCTGGCGACGGTGATCGTCCAGTTCGTGCTGCCGGTGATCGGCACGGCGCGCGGCGACCGCGCGCTGATGGCCGTGGCGCCCGCCGCGGCGCTCGCCGGCTTCTTCCTCGTGCTCTTCTCCTTCTCCGTGCTGACCTTCGCCTATGTCGTCTCCGACTTCTCGGTGGCCAATGTCTGGGAGAACTCGCATTCGCTGAAGCCGCTGATCTACAAGATCTCGGGCGTGTGGGGGAACCACGAGGGCTCGATGATGCTGTGGCTGCTCATCCTGTCCTTCTTCAGCGCGCTGGTCGCGACCTTCGGCGCCAACCTGCCGGAACGGCTGCGCGCCAACGTGCTGGCGGTGCAGGGCCTCATCTCCGTCGCCTTCGCGCTCTTCATCCTGCTCACCTCCAATCCGTTCCTGCGCCTTGCACCGGCTCCGGCCGAGGGGCGGGACCTCAATCCGGTGCTGCAGGACATCGGCCTCGCGATCCACCCGCCGCTCCTCTATCTCGGCTATGTCGGCTTCTCCGTCTGCTTCTCCTTCGCCATCGCCGCGCTGATCGACGGGCGCATCGATGCCGCCTGGGCGCGCTGGGTCAGGCCCTGGGCGCTCGCCGCCTGGAGCTTCCTGACCGCCGGCATCGCCATGGGCTCCTACTGGGCCTATTACGAGCTCGGCTGGGGCGGCTGGTGGTTCTGGGATCCGGTGGAGAACGCCTCGTTCATTCCGTGGCTTGCCGGCACGGCGCTCCTCCACTCCGCGCTCGTCATGGAAAAGCGCGAGGCGCTGAAGATCTGGACCGTGCTGCTGGCGATCCTCACCTTCTCCATGTCGCTGCTCGGCACCTTCCTCGTGCGCTCCGGGGTGCTGACCTCGGTGCATGCCTTCGCGACGGACCCGACGCGCGGCGTCTTCATCCTCGGCATCCTCGTCTTCTTCATCGGCGGGGCGCTGTCGCTCTTCGCCTTCCGGGCCGCGACGCTGAAGGCCGGCGGTCTCTTCGCGCCGATCTCGCGCGAGGGCGCGCTCGTCCTCAACAACCTGATCCTGACGACCGCGGCGGCGACCGTGCTGACCGGCACGCTTTATCCACTGGTGCTGGAAGCGCTGACGGGCGAGAAGATCTCCGTCGGCCCGCCCTTCTTCAACCTCACCTTCGGCGGCCTCATCCTGCCGCTTTTGCTTGCGGTGCCGTTCGGCCCGCTGCTCGCCTGGAAGCGCGGCGACGTGTTCGCGGCCGGCCAGCGGCTCTTCGCGGCCGTCGGCGTTGGCCTCGTGCTGGCGGCCGTCGTCCTCTACATCCATAGCGGCGGGCCGGTGCTCGCCTATTTCGGCCTCGCCATCGGCTTCTACATGATCGCCGGCGCGGTGACGGACCTGTGGCTTCGCGCCGGGATCGGCAAGGTCAAGGGCAGCGTCGCCTTCCGCCGGCTCATCGGCCTGCCGGGCTCGGCCTTCGGCACGACGCTCGCCCATATCGGCATCGGCGTGACGGTGATCGGCATCGTCGCCGCGACGGCCTTCCAGACGGAACATGTCGTGGAGATGAAGCCGGGCATGCAGGTGGAATCGGGCGGCTATACGCTCGTCTTCGAAGGCATGCGGCAGGGGCAGGGGCCGAACTACACGGAAGAATCCGGCCACTTCAACGTCATGCGCGGCGGCGTGACCGTCACCGACATCTGGTCCTCGAAGCGCCTCTACATGGCGCGGCGCATGCCGACGACGGAGGCCGGCATCCGCACCTTCGGCCTCAGCCAGCTCTATGTCTCGCTCGGCGACGCGATGGCCGACGGCGGCATGGTCGTGCGCGTCTGGTGGAAGCCGATGATCCTGTGCATCTGGATCGGCGCGCTGATCATGATGGCGGGGGGCGCGGTCTCGCTCTTCGACCGGCGGCTGCGCGTCGGCGCGCCGCAGAAGGTGCGCAAGGTCAAGCCCGTGCTGGAGGCGGCCGAATGATGCGCCGCCTCGTCCTTGCCGCCGTCTTCTTCCTCTCTGCGCTCCCCTCCGCCTTCGCCGTCAATCCGGACGAGGTGCTGGCCGACCCGGCGCTGGAGGCGCGTGCGCGTGCGCTTTCGGCCGAGCTTCGCTGCATGGTCTGCCAGAACCAGTCCATCGACGATTCCAACGCCGACCTTGCCCGCGACCTTCGCCTTCTCGTGCGCGAGCGGCTGAAGAACGGCGACAGCGACGAGGCGGTGATCGACTATGTCGTCTCGCGCTACGGCGAGTTCGTGCTTTTGAAGCCGCGCCTTCGCGGCGAGACGCTGCTTTTATGGGGCGCGCCGGTCGTGCTGGCGCTCGCCGGGGCGACGGCCATGCTGCTCTTCGCCCGCCGGCGCGGCGGCAAGCCGACCGGAACGCCGCTTTCCGAGACGGAAAAGGCCGAGCTGGAACACGCCCTGCGCGGCGACTAGGTTTTTCCCAACATTACGAAAAATTCATGCCGCGGATAGTGCACCGTAATGTGTCCCGGCCTATCTCTTTTCCATCGGTTGCCGAACGCAGCCACGAGACAAGAGAAAAGGTGCAAGAATGTCAAAGATCTCCGCATTCCGTCCGGGCCTCAAGACCGCGCTGAAGGCCTCCACGGTCGCCGGCCTTGCGGCCGTCATGCTGGCCACCGGCATTCCCGCGCGCATCAACCAGAGTTTCGCCGATCCCGTTTCCGTCCAGGCTCCGCAGGTCGCGAGCTTCGCCGATGTCGTGCAGGCCGTTTCCCCCGCCGTCGTTTCCGTCCGCGTCCAGTCCGACGTGAAGCCGGCCAACGACGAGAGCAATTTCTCCTTCAACTTCGGCGGCCGCGGCTTCGACGAGCTTCCCGACGACCATCCGCTGAAGCGCTTCTTCCGTGAATTCGGCGGCCAGGACGATCCGCACGGCGACCGCGGCCCGGATCGCCGCTTCGGCGACCGCCGCGGCCCCGGCCACAAGCCGCATCTGCGCCCGACCGCGCAGGGCTCCGGCTTCTTCATCTCCGAGGACGGCTACATCGTCACCAACAACCACGTCGTCAAGGACGGCGCGGCCTTCACCGTCGTGATGAACGACGGCACCGAGCTCGACGCCAAGCTCGTCGGCAAGGACACCCGCACGGACCTCGCGGTCCTCAAGGTCGACGAGAAGGACAAGCGCAAGTTCACCTATGTGAGCTTTGCCGACGACAGCCAGATCCGCGTCGGCGACTGGGTCGTGGCCGTCGGCAACCCGTTCGGCCTCGGCGGCACGGTGACGGCCGGCATCATCTCGGCCCGCGGCCGCGACATCGGCTCCGGCCCCTATGACGACTACCTCCAGGTGGACGCCGCCGTGAACCGCGGCAATTCGGGCGGCCCGACCTTCAACCTCAACGGCCAGGTCGTCGGCATCAACACCGCGATCTTCTCGCCGTCGGGCGGCAATGTCGGCATCGCCTTCGCTATTCCCTCCACCGTCGCCAAGGGCGTCGTCGCCGACCTGATGAAGGACGGCAAGGTCGATCGCGGCTGGCTCGGCGTGCAGATCCAGCCGGTGAGCCGCGACATCGCCGACTCGCTCGGCCTTGCCGACGCCGCCGGTGCCCTCGTCGTCGAGCCGCAGGCCGATTCCCCCGGCGCCAAGGCAGGCATCAAGAAGGGCGACGTGATCACGGCGCTCGACGGCGAGCCGGTCAAGGACCCGCGTGACCTCGCCCGCCGCGTGGCCGACATCGCCCCCGGCACGAAGGTCGACGTCACGCTGTGGCGCGACGGCAAGTCCCAGAACGTCCCGGTCGAGATCGGCACGCTTGCCGGCGAGCAGATCCAGGCTTCGACGAGCACCGACGAGGCTGCACCTGCCGAGGAGAACAGCGAACAGGCGCTCGCCGACCTCGGCATCTCGGTGACGCCCGGCGACGACGGCCTGACGGTCTCCTCCGTCGATCCGGACTCCGACGCCAGCGACCGCGGCCTCAAGGAAGGCGACCGCATCACCTCCGTCAACAACCAGGCCGTCAAGTCGGCCGACGACGTGATGAAGGTGATCGAGGGCGCCCGCAAGGACGGCCGCTCCAAGGCGCTGTTCCAGATCGAGACCAAGGACGGCAGCCGCTTCCTGGCGCTGCCGATCGACCAGGGCTGATCGGCTCGATGACTGCGTGCGGCGCCGCGGGACCGGAAGGTTTCGCGGCGTTGCCGTATCAGGCCTGCCCCTCATCCCCCTGCCGGGACCTTCTCCCCGCAGGCGGGGAGAAGGGGGAAAACGGCGAGGCTTTCCTTCCTCGCCCCGCTTGCGGGGAGAGGATGCCGGCAGGCAGGTGAGGGGCAGGTTCGCCCTTTAAAACGGTCCCGTTCCGACTCGGGGCATCATGCGCTAGGGTTGAGGCCATGAAGATATTGATTGTTGAAGACGATCTGGAGGCGGCGGCCTATCTGTCGAAGGCTTTCCGCGAGGCGGGCATCGTGCTCGACCATGCGAGCGACGGCGAAAGCGGCCTGTTCCTTGCCACCGAGAACAGCTACGACGTGCTGGTCATAGACCGCATGCTGCCGCGCCGCGACGGCCTGTCGCTGATCACCGAGCTGCGCCGGCGCAACATCCACACCCCCGTCCTCATCCTCTCCGCCCTCGGCCAGGTGGACGACCGCGTGACCGGCCTTCGCGCCGGCGGCGACGATTATCTTCCCAAGCCCTACGCCTTCAGCGAGCTTCTCGCCCGCATCGAGGTGCTCGGCCGGCGCAAGGGCACGCCCGAGCAGGACATGGTCTACCGGGTCGGCGACCTGGAGCTCGACCGCCTCTCCCACACCGTCAAGCGCGCCGGAAAGGAAATCCTCCTCCAGCCGCGCGAATTCCGCCTGCTCGAATATCTCATGAAGAATGCGGGGCAGGTGGTGACGCGCACCATGCTGCTCGAAAACGTCTGGGACTATCATTTCGACCCGCAGACCAACGTCATCGACGTCCATGTCTCGCGGCTGCGCTCGAAGATCGAGAAGGACTTCGACCAGCCGCTGCTGCGCACCGTGCGCGGGGCGGGCTACATGATGAAGGACGAGGCGGCGGGCTGAACCCATGCAGCGATTGCTCGGCCGGCTGACCGCCCTCTACCGCACCACGGCGGTGCGTCTTTCGGCGGTTTATCTCCTCCTCTTCGCCGCCTGCGCGGCCTTCCTCGTCTTCTACGTCTCCTCCATGTCGGAACGGCTGCTGCAGCAGCAGATGCACGAGGCGGTGGCGCAGGAGGCCGGCCAGATCGAGCGCATCTTCGACAACAGCGGCATGAACGGCCTCCTGCGCACGCTGGAGCGCCGCGCCCGCCAGCCGGGCGCCAACCTCTACATCATCGCAAGCCCGAGCGGCGAAGTGCTGGCCGGCAACGTCGCCGCCATCCAGCCCGGCGTGCTCGACACGGAAGGCTGGACGGACACGCCCTTCCGCTACCAGCGCTACCAGGAGGAGGCGCGCGGCACCAGCCGCCCCATGGCCTATGCACAGGTGATCGTGCTCTCCAACGGACTGCGCGTCCTCGTCGGCCGCGACCTCGGGGAACCTGAGACGTTCCGCAACCTCGTGCGCCAGGCGCTGATGGTGGCGCTCGGCGTGATGGGCGTCGGGGCGCTCGCCATCTGGTATCTCATCGGCCGCAACGCCTTGAAGCGCATGGACCGTATGTCGGACGCCAGCCAGCGCATCATGGCCGGCGACCTCTCGCAACGCCTGCCGACGAGCGGCTCGGGCGACGAGTTCGACCGCCTGTCGGAATCGCTCAACACCATGCTCGGCCGCATCGAGAAGCTGAACGAGGGGCTGAAACAGGTCTCCGACAACATCGCGCATGACCTGAAGACACCGCTGACGCGCCTGCGCAACAAGGCCGAGGCCGCGCTTGCGGCGGGCGATGTTGCCGAGCACCGCACGGCGCTGGAGGAGATGATCGGCGAATCCGACCAGCTCATCCGCACCTTCAACGCGCTGCTGATGATCTCGCGCGTCGAGGCCGGGCAGGCGCCGGCGGAAATGAGCGCGGTCGATATCAGCGGCATCGCCCATGACAGCGCCGAGCTTTACGAGCCCGTCACGGAAGATGCCGGCCTCGGCCTCGTCACGGAGATTGCGGACGGCATCGAGATCAAGGGCAACCGCGAGCTCGTCGGCCAGGCGCTCGGCAACCTCATCGACAACGCGATCAAATATGCCGAGGGCAGCGGCGGCGAGCCGGAAATCCGCGTCTCGCTTGCAAGACGCGGCGGCGACGTCGTCCTCTCCGTTGCCGACAGCGGCCCCGGCGTGCCGGACGACAAGCGCGAGGAGGTGGTCAAGCGCTTCGTGCGGCTCGATGCCAGCCGCTCCAAGCCCGGCACGGGCCTCGGCCTTTCCCTCGTCGGCGCCGTCATGGAAATGCATCACGGCCGGCTGGAGCTGGATGCCACCCATCCCGGGCGGGAAAACAATCGGGGGCTGACCGTGAGGATGGTTTTCCCCGTGCTTCCGGACTGATACACCTTTTCGCCGACACGGCGAGGAGACATCATGAGCGTGACGGAAGCGACGCGGTTTTCCGATCTTTCGGCCAGCCCGATCCGGCCCCTGAGCCAGACGGAGGCCAAATCGGTCCTTTCCGACCTCAAGGACTGGGGCCGGGACCACGCCGCCATCGCCCGGCTTCTTGGCGAGGAAGGCCCGCTGAAGGACTTCATCGTCGCGGCCTTCTCGCTCTCGCCGTATCTCCGCGATACCGCCCGCATCGATCCCGGCCTTCTCGCCCGGGCGCTGGAGGAGCCGATCCTGCCGGCCATCGAGGCGGCGATCGCCCGCGCCCGCGCCGCATGGCGGACGGAGGAGGGGGAGGTGACGGAGGCTGCGCTGATGACGCGGCTGCGCGTCGCCAAGCGCGAGGTCGCCTTCCTCACCGCGCTTGCCGACCTTGCCCGCATCTTCGACGCGCGCCGCACGACGGCGCTCCTGACGGCGCTTGCCGAGGCCGCGACCTCCGCCGCCATCGACCATCTCCTCCTTGCGGCGCATGAGAGCGGCAAGCTGAAGCTGCCCGATCCCGCCCGTCCGAGCGAGAAATCGGGCCTCATCGTGCTCGGCATGGGAAAGCTGGGCGCCGCCGAGCTCAACTATTCCTCCGATATCGACCTCGTCGTCTTCTTCGATCCGATGGCCGATGTCGCGGCCGATCCGAGCGAGGCCGTCGAGACCTTTTCACGGATCGTGCGCCGCCTCATCCGCATCATGCAGGAGCGCACGGCGGACGGCTATGTCTTCCGCACGGACCTGCGCCTGCGCCCCGATCCCGGCGCGACGCCGCTCGCCATCTCCTTCGATTCGGCCATGCTCTACTACGAGAGCCGCGGGCAGAACTGGGAGCGCGCCGCCTTCATCAAGGCCAAGCCGATTGCCGGCGACCTTGCGGCGGGCGCGGCCTTCCTCAAGGGCCTCGTGCCCTTCGTCTTCCGCAAATATCTCGACTATGCGGCCATTGCAGACATCCATTCGATCAAGCGGCAGATCCATGCCCACAAGGGCCACGGCGAGATCGCGGTGAAGGGGCACAACGTCAAGCTCGGCCGCGGCGGCATCCGCGAGATCGAGTTCTTTGTGCAGACCCAGCAGTTGATCGCGGGCGGCCGCGTGCCGGCGCTGCGCCTGCGCGCCACCGAGCCGATGCTGGCCGAGCTTGCGAAAGCCAACTGGATCGACGCGGCGACGGCGGCGGAGCTGACAGAGGCCTACTGGTTCCTGCGCGACGTCGAGCACCGCATCCAGATGGTGCGTGACGAGCAGACCCATCTCCTGCCGGAGACCGAGGCGGAACTGAAGCGCATCGCCTTCATGCTCGGCTTCGAGGACACGGCCGCCTTCTCGAAGCGGCTCGTCGAGGTGCTGCGCACGGTCGAGCGCCGCTATGCCGCGCTCTTCGAGCAGGAGGCGAAGCTCTCCTCCGAGACGGGCAACCTCGTCTTCACCGGCCAGAACGACGATCCCGATACGCTGGAGACCTTGAAGCGGCTCGGCTTCGAGCGCCCGTCCGACATTTCCCGCACCATCCGCACCTGGCATTACGGCCGCTACCGCGCAACGCAGTCCGTCGAGGCGCGCGAGCGGCTGACGGAGCTGACGCCGGAACTGCTGCGCGTCTTCGGCGAAAGCAAGCGGGCGGACGAGGCGCTGCTGCGCTTCGACAATTTCATCTCGGGCCTTCCGGCCGGCATCCAGCTCTTCTCGCTGCTGGGCAACAATCCGGCGCTGCTCTCCCTCATCGTCAACATCATGTCCTCGGCGCCGAAGCTGGCCGAGATCATCGCGGCAAAGCCCCATGTCTTCGACGGCATGCTCGATCCCGGCCTTCTCGCCGAATTGCCGACGCGCGCCTATCTTGCCGAACGTATCGAGGGCTTCCTTTCCGGCGCCCGGCACTATGAAGACATCCTCGATCGCCTGCGCATCATCGCCGCCGAGCAGCGCTTCCTCATCGGCATCCGGCTCCTGACCGGCGCGATCACCGGAAAGCAGGCCGCGCGCGCCTTCACCCACGTCGCCGACCTCATCGTCGCCGCGACGCTGAAGGCGGTGCTGGCGGAGATCGAGGCGGCGCATGGTAAATTTCCCGGCGGGCGCGTGGCGCTGGTCGGCATGGGCAAGCTCGGCAGCTTCGAGCTGACCGCCGGCTCGGACATCGACCTCATCCTCCTCTACGACCACGACAACGACGCCTTCGAGTCCGACGGTCCCAAGCCGCTCGACAACATCCGGTATTTCACCCGCATCACCCAGCGGCTGATCGCGGCGCTCTCCGCCCCGACGGCCGAAGGTGTGCTCTACGAGGTCGACATGCGGCTGCGCCCCTCCGGCAACAAGGGCCCCGTCGCCACACGCATCACTTCGTTCGCGAAATATCAGGCGGAGGAGGCCTGGACCTGGGAGCACATGGCGCTGACGCGCGCGCGGCTTCTTACCGGCGACGAGAGCCTGATCGCCGAGGCGGAGGAAATCCTCCGCACGGTCCTCGCCCGCAAGCGGGACACGGCGAAGATCGCCAAGGACGTCGCGGAAATGCGCGCCCTCATCGACGAGGAGAAGCCGCCGAAGGACATCTGGGATTTAAAGCTCATTGCCGGCGGGGTGATCGACATCGAGTTCATCGCCCAGTTCCTCGCGCTGGTCGCGCCCGCGCGCGGCGCGCCGCAGCCGGAAAGGGCGTTGCCGACGGGCGAGGCTTTGGCCATCCTCGGTGCGGCGATGATGGACGAAAACGACCTCGACACGGTCCAGAAGGCGCTGTCGCTCTATACGGAGATATCGCAGATCGTGCGCCTGTGCGTCGACGGCGGCTTCGACCCGAAGGAAGCCCCCGCCGGCCTCATCGACCTCGTCTGCCGGGCCGGCGACTGCCCGGACCTGCGTACGCTGGAGGCGGAGCTGCGGCGGATTTCCAAGGCGGTGCGGAAGATTTTCCAGGGGGTGGTGAAGGGGTAGGCGCACATGGAGGGGAGATGGTTCACTCACACCCGCCCGCTCATTCATTCACCTCAACATACACAAACTCTCCCTCTCTCGCGCGCGTCTTTCCCTTTTTCTCTCCCACCTCTCCTTTGTCATCCTCGGGCTTGACCCGAGGATCCACACCTCTCCGCACGCCTTGAGTTCGTGGCATGGATCCTCGGGTCAAGCCCGAGGATGACGTCGGTGGTTGGGTGGCGGTGTGTCCCACGCACGGTAAAGCGCCGGTGTACCCTTTTTACGCGGCCGCCAGATGCAGCGCCGCCAGCCGCTCGCGGTCGGGGATGCGCACGGAGATGATCGTGCCCTTGCCCTCGACGGAATGGATGCGCATGGCGCCGCCGTGGAGGTGGGCCAGCGAGCGGGAGATGGCGAGGCCGAGGCCGGAGCCGCCCTTGCTCTTGGCGTACTGGCTCTGCACCTGCTCGAAGGGCTGGCCGATCTTCTGGAGGGCGGATTTCGGGATGCCGATGCCGGTGTCGGCGATGGTGAGCGTGACGGCGCCTTCGACGCGGCGCGCGCGCACCTCGACCCTGCCGCCCGGATTGGTGAACTTCATGGCGTTGGAGAGGAGATTGAGCAGGATCTGCTTCATCGCCCGCCGGTCCGCGACGGTGAGGAGATGGGACGGGCAGGTCTGCCGCACGTCGATCTCCTTCTTCTCCGCCTGGAGCATGGTGAGGCGCATGGTCTCCTCGATCAGCGGGGCGAGGTCCACCGTCTCGCAGCTCAGGCGCAGGTGCCCGGCCTCGATCTTCGACATGTCGAGGATGTCGCTGATGACGTTGAGCAGGTGCTTGCCGCTCTCGTGGATGTCGCGGGAATATTCGCGGTACTTGTCCGAGCCGATGGGGCCGAACATCTGGTTCTGCAGGATCTCGGAGAAGCCGAGGATGGCGTTGAGCGGCGTGCGCAGCTCGTGCGACATGTTGGCGAGGAATTCGGACTTGGCGCGGTTGGCCGCCTCGGCGCGCTCCTTCTCCGCCTGGTAATTGGCATTGGCCAGCGACAGCTCGGCCTTCTGGCGCTCCAGCTTGGCGCGGGAGGCGGAAAGGTCGCCGATGGTCGCCATCAGCCGCCGCTCGGATTCGCGCAGGCGCACCTGATGGCGCTTCATCATGGTGATGTCGGTACCGACCGAGACGAGGCCGCCGTCGCGCGTGCGCCGCTCGTTGATCTGCAGCCAGCGCTCGTCGGCAAGCTGCACTTCCGTCGTCTGCGAGATGCCGGTGCCGTCGGCGTCCGCGATGCGGCGCTCGATGACCGGGCGGGCGGCCGCGGCATGCACCGCCGCGCGCTCCGTGCCGGGCACGAGAACGTCGTCCGGAAGGCCGTAGGCCTGCTGGTAATGGGCGTTGCACATGACGAGCCGGTCGTTCTTGTCCCACAGCACGAAGGCTTCGGACGTGCATTCGATGGCGTCGGCAAGGCGCTGGTCGGCCTCCTGGTAGCGCTGGGCGAGCCGGTGCTGCTCGGTCACGTCCATGGCGATGCCGATGATGTGCATGCGGCCCGACGCCATGCGGATGACCTGCGCGCGGGCGCGCAGCCAGACATAGTGGCCGTCGGCGTGGCGCATGCGGAAGACCTGCTCCACCTGCCTCGCCTCGCCGCGGGCGACGGAACGGGCGACCTGGTAGATGCCGTCGTCGTCGGGATGCATCAGGCGCGCGGCATCGCCGAAGGAGAGCACGCTGTCGCGCGGCGGCATGCCGAGCATCTCGTACATGGAGCGCGACCAGAACAGCCGGCGGCTGGCAAGGTCGAAGTCCCAGAGGCCGCAGCGCCCGCGGGCGAGCGCCGTTTCCACGCGCAGGTTCGATTCCGCGAAGATCGCGTCGGCGTCGCGCGCGCGCTTGGCCTGGATGTAATAGGCATAGAGGATGACGAGCAGGATGGCCGAGATGCCGGCGAAGAGCGTGACGTTCAGCGCCACCTCGTCGCGCCAGAACACGGCAAGCTGGCCGATCGGGTTGGCGACGACGACGAAGCCGCCCTTGCGCGGCATTTCCACGAGCGCGGCATAGTAGTCGCCGCCGTCGATGCCGGTGCGGAAGACGCCGGCCTGCGGGCCGAAATACTGGCTGGCCGCCAGCTCCGGCGAGAAGCGCGCGAGCGACTGGCCGACATAGCGCGCCGCCGCCAGCGAGGCGCCGAAGACCCGCCCGTCCTCCGCGACGAAGAGCACGATGCCGCCGGGCTGAAGGCGATCCTGCGGCAGATGCACGGAAAGCGCGGCCTCGACGGCCATGCGGTCGGAGGCGGCAAGGCTGTCTGCCAGCGGGCCGGAGAACACCGCGCCCACGGCCATCGCCGTCAGCGAGGTCGCATCCCTGACGCCCGTGTCCATCCGGTCGTGCTCGACGATGATGCCGGCCATGCGCGAGACGGCCACCACGAACAGGAAGGCGATGATCAGGATCGGTATCGACCGTTTCAGCACGGGCTCCGCCCGTGCCAGGTGCCGTGCGGCAGGTCCGGCGAAAATCTTCGCCTGTCCCGTCAACTCATCTTCCCAGGCCGCCATTCCCGGAAATCTGAGACGAGTCCACCCGCCGGCTGCGCGTCCTCGTTGCGCGTCCGCCATCGTCATAAACCTTGTACCCTCTCGTGATTCGGCGCGCCGCTCGCCCGAATCTGCCCTAATGAATCAATTGTGATTCGGCTTGTCCAGAGGAAAAGGTAACGGACTTTTAACCAATTCTTATGGTTGGGAAATTGCATCCGGCGGCGGGGCGGCCGGCCGGCGCGGGCCGGGTTCGCTCTCGCGCCATTCCTTCAGCATCGCCGCGCGCCGGCGCGGCGGCCGCGCCTCCAGCAGCGTGAGGCCCAGCATGCGGTCGGTGCGGAAATGGCGATAGGCCTGCCGCCGCTCGCACCAGGCGACGAGGATGCGCGTGTCCTCGAAATAGCCGAGCGCCACCGGCCAGACGATCCGCTCGGTGACGGCGCCCGCCGCATCGGCATAGGAAAGGCGCAGCTTGCGCTCCCGGCGGATCGCCGCGCGCAGCAGCGCAAGGTCGACGGTCTCGCTGTCGACGATCTTGCGCGGGCCGACCAGCAGCGCCGTGTTCTCCAGCTCCTCGCGAAGCTCGGCCGGCAGCACGGCGGAAATCTTGGCGAGCGCATCCGTCGCCGCTTTCGTCACGGGCGCATCGGCGAATTTCTCCACCCAGCGGAAGCCGAGCATCAGGGCCTCCAGCTCGCCTTGCGAAAACATCAGCGGCGGCAGCATGAAGCCGGGGCGCAGCACATAGCCGACGCCGGGCTCACCCTCGATATCGGCGCCTTGCGCCTGAAGCGTGGCGATGTCGCGGTAGAGCGTGCGGATGCTGACGCCGAGCTCGGCGGCGAGCGTCGCGCCGCTGACGGGCCGGCGATGGCGGCGCAGGACCTGGAGGAGGGAGAGCAGTCGTTCGGATCGGGCCATGGCAGGATACTGCCAATTTCTGGCAGCGGTGTCGACTAGGATCATTCCCGTCAACACGAAAGGAAGACCCCATGATCTCCCCCAATCTCATGATCCTCTATGTCGAGAACGCGCCGGCAAGCGGCCGCTTCTACGAAACGATCTTCGGCACCGCGCCGCAGGTGCTGTCGCCGGGCTTCGTGTCCTTCCGGTTCCCCAACGGCCTTGGCCTCGGCCTGTGGTCGGCCAGCTCGCCGGAATTCGTGTCGGGCGGCACGGGCCACCGCGGCGAGATCGCCGTCGTCGTCGACGACGATGCGGAAATCGACCGGCTGCATGACGAGTGGCGCGCGGCGGGCGTGACGATCGAGCAGGCGCCGTTCACGGCCGTCTTCGGCCGCACCTTCGTCGCGCTCGATCCCGACGGCCACCGCATCCGCGTCTGCCCGCCGGACAAGTGAGCCGACAGCTCACGCCTTCAGCATGCGCTCCACGATGTCCGACACGTCGGAGGAGAGCTTCTCGCCCGCAGCGATCGCGCGCAGCGCGTTGCGGGCGTGGTCCGAGCGCACCTCTTCCAGCGCCCGCCAGGAGCGCATGGAGGTAAGGATGCGGGCGGCAAGCTGCGGGTTCTTCGGGTCGATCTCGAGGATCTGGTCGGCAAGGAAGCGGTAGCCCGCGCCGTCCGCCCTGTTGAAGCCGGTCGGGTTGGAGAAGGCGAAGGTGCCGACGAGCGCGCGCACGCGGTTCGGGTTCGCCTTGTTGAAGAGCGGGCTTTCCATCAGCGCCTTGACGCGGTCCAGCGCGCCGTCGCCCGGAATGGTCGACTGGATGGAGAACCACTTGTCGATGACCAGCGCATTGTCGGCAAAGCGCGCGCGGAAGGCCTCCAGCGCCTCTGCCGTTTCCGGTGCATCCGGGAAGCGGTGGGCAAGCACCGTCAAGGCGGCGCTGAGGTCCGTCATGTTGTCGGCGCTGGCGAAGGCTTCCGCCGCGCGGGCCGGCGTGCCGTCCGAGACGGCGAGATAGGCGAGCGCCGCATTGCGCAGCGCGCGGTGGCCGGCGCCCGAAGCATCCGGCGTGAAGGCGCCTTCGGTGTGGTGGCCCGAAAAGAGAGCGGCGAAGACGGCGGGGTCGCGGTTCGCCACGAAGGCGAGCACGGCTTCGCGCCCGGTGCGGATGGCGTCCGGGTCGTTGTTGCTGCCGAGCTCGCGGGCGATGTCGGATTCGGAGGGAAGGGCGAGCGCCTGTGCGCGGAAGGCAGGCTCCAGGCTCTCGTCGGCGGCGATGGCGATCAGCGTATCGGCCAGCACGTCGCTCGTTTCGACCGGCGCGCCGGCGCGCGCCTTGCGGGCGGCATCGACGAGGGTCGGAAGCGCAAGGTCGTTCAGCGCCTGCCAGCGGGCGAAGAGGTCGCCGTCATGCCGCGCGATATGGGCAAGGTCCGCGGCAGCCTGCTCGAAATGCAGGTTGATCGGCGCGGAAAAGCCCCGGTTGAGCGAGACGACCGGGCGCGAGGCGATGCCGGAGAAGGTGACGGTCTGGCGGCGCTCGGTCAGGTGCAGCACATCGCCGGTCACGTCCGCGCCGCTGACGGCGAAGGGGCTGGCTTCCGAACCGTCGGTGAGCAGCAGGCCGAAGCGCAGCGGAATGTGCATCGGCTCCTTGACGCTCTGGCCGGGCGTCGGCGGGATCATCTGCTCCAGCGAGAGCGTGAATTCGCCCTTGCCCTGGTCATAGGCCGAGGAGACGCTGACGAGCGGCGTGCCGGCCTGGTTGTACCAGAGCGAGAACTGGCTAAGGTCGACGCCGTTGGCATCCTCGAAGCATTTCACGAAATCCTCGATCGTCGCGGCATCGCCGTCGTGACGCTCGAAATAGAGGTCCATGCCCTTCTTGAAGCCGTCCTTGCCGAGGATGGTCGCGATCATGCGCGTCACCTCGGAGCCTTTTTCATAGACGGTCGTCGTGTAGAAGTTGTTGATCTCGCGGTATTTCGTCGGGCGCACCGGGTGAGCGAGCGGCCCCGCATCCTCCGGGAACTGCTCGGATTTCAGGTGCCGCACCTCGGCGATGCGCTTGACGGCGCGCGAGCGCTGGTCGGCGGAGAACTCGTGGTCGCGATAGACCGTCAGGCCTTCCTTGAGGCAGAGCTGGAACCAGTCGCGGCAGGTCACGCGGTTGCCGGTCCAGTTGTGGAAATATTCGTGGGCGATGATCGCCTCGATATTCGCATAGTCCTGGTCGGTGGCGATTTCCGGGTCGGCCAGCACGTATTTGTCGTTGAAGACGTTGAGCCCTTTGTTCTCCATGGCGCCCATGTTGAAGTCGGAGACGGCGACGATCATGAAGATGTCGAGGTCGTATTCGCGGCCGAATACCTCCTCGTCCCATTTCATGGAGCGCTTCAGCGCGTCCATGGCATAGGCCGCGCGCGGCTCCTTGCCGTGCTCGACATAGATCTTCAGCGCCACCTCGCGGCCGGACATGGTGACGAACGTGTCTTCCACCACGCCGAGGTCGCCGGCGACCAGCGCGAAGAGGTAGGAGGGCTTCGGGTGCGGGTCGAACCAGGCGGCGAAGTGCTTGCCTTCGCCATAGCCCGCGCCGCCGAGGAAATTGCCGTTGGAAAGAAGCAGCGGGCAACTCGCCTTGTCGGCGATGATATTGACCGTGTAGACGGCCAGCACGTCCGGCCGGTCGGGGAAATAGGTGATGCGGCGGAAGCCTTCCGCCTCGCATTGGGTGCAGTAGACGCCGTTGGCGCGGTAGAGGCCCATAAGCTGTGTGTTGGCCTCGGGATTGATCATCGTGGTGACGGTGATCTCGAAGGGCTCGCTTGCCGGCAGGTCGCGGATCGTCAGGCTCTCGGGCGTCGCGTCGTAGCGCGCCTTGTCCATCTCCATCTGGTCGAAGAGCAGGCTCGTCATGACGAGTTCGTCGCCGTCGAGGACGAGCGGGGCGGAAGGATAGGCGCCTTCGCGGCGGTGGAAGATCAGCCGCGCCTCGACCTTCGTTTCGGTCGGGTCGAGTTCGAAGGTCAGGTCGACGCGTTCGAGAACGAAGTCAGTCTGGCGATAATCTGCCAGATGGATGATCCGGCCGTTCTCTGTCCGCATGGTATGTCCCGTCTCCTGCTGCCCCGGCCTGTCCCGTTTTCATACAACCGGGCGGTTCGCCGGGACCCATTGCCCCCAAATTCCACCGATTGATATGCTTATTCGCTTAACATCTCATTGCCAGCGACGCTTCGATCACAACTTTGTTCCACAGGGGAACGAACGGGAAGGGGTCGACAACGCGCCGATCCGCACTAGATTTGGCTCTCCCGTCTTTCAATCTCAGGACATCGCCGTCATGGACACCATAGCACCGAAATTCGGCGTGGGCGCCTCCGCTTTGCGCAAGGAGGACCTGCCGCTCCTGAAGGGCGAGGGCGCCTATACCGGCGATATCGTGCGTCCGGGCGAGTTGCGCGGCTTCGTCCTGCGCTCGCCCCATGCGGCGGCGACCTTCCGCATCGTCTCGACCGAGGCGGCGGAATCAGCGCCCGGCGTGCATCTCGTCATGACGGCGGCCGACGTCGCCCATCTCGGCGACGTGCCCTGCCTTGCGCAGGTCATCCAGCCGGACGGCACGAAGCATCCGCTGCGGGGCACGCCGGTGCTCTGTCGCGAGCGCGTGCGCCATGTCGGCGACGCGGTCGCCTTCGTCGTCGCCGACAGCCAGGAGGCGGCCGAGGACGCCGCCGAGCTCGTCGAGATCGACTGGGACATGGACGAGGCGAATGTCTCGCTCGCCGAGGCCGGCGGGGAAGGTGTACCGCTCGTCTGGCCCGAGCTCGGCTCCAACCTCGCCTATCGGCACCAGACGGGGGACGCGGCGGCCGTGGAGAAGGCCTTCGCCGCGGCCGAGCGGGTCTCCGAAATCACCGTCGTCAACAACCGCCTCGTCTCCAATTATATGGAAACCCGCGCCGCGCTCGGCGAATGGAATGAAGAGGCGGAGGAATTCACGCTCACCTGCGGCTCGCAGGGCGTGCATGGCGTGCGCAATTCGCTGGCGCGGCACGTCTTCGGCGTCGATCCGGAGAAGATCCGCGTCGTGACGCCCGATGTCGGCGGCGGCTTCGGCACCAAGGCTTTCAACTACCGCGAATATCCGCTGGTCATGGAAGCGGCGAAGCGTCTCGGCCGGCCGGTGAAGTGGGTGGCGAGCCGCGGCGAGCATTTCCTTGCCGACGCGCATGGCCGCGACAGCATCGTCCATGCCGCCGTGGCGATGACGGCGGAGGGCCGCATTACGGCGCTGCGCATCCGCATGGATGCGAACATGGGCGCCTATCTTTCGCAATACGGGCCGATGATCCCCACCATGGCCTCGATCATGGCGACCGGCGTCTACGACATCCCGCTGCTCGACATGCATATCCGGGCCTTCTACACCAACACCACGCCGGTCGATGCCTATCGCGGTGCCGGAAGGCCCGAGGCGGCCTATGTCATCGAGCGGATGGTCGATACGGCCGCACGCGACCTCGGCCTCTCGCCGGAAGCCTTCCGCCGCCTCAACTTCATCCGCCCCGAGCAGTTTCCCTACCGCACGGCCGGCGGCCGGCTCTACGATGTCGGCGAATTCGACGGCCACATGACGCTTGCCATGGAACGCGCCGGCTGGGCCGATTTTCCGGCCCGCGCGACAGAAGCGAAGACGCGCAGGCGCATCCGCGGCATCGGCCTTTCCACCTATGTGGAGGCCTGCGCCTTCGCCGGCTCCGAGCCCGCGCATATCCGCCTCGAGGGCGACGGCACGATCACCCTCTTCATCGGCACGCAGACCAACGGACAGGGCCACGCCACCGCCTACAGCCAGTTCATCGCCGAGAAGATCGGCATCGATTTCGACCGCATCACGGTGCGGCAGGGCGATACGAAGGACCTTGCGAAGGGCGGCGGCACGGGCGGCTCGCGCTCCATTCCGCTGGGCGGCGCCTCCGTCGCCGCGGCGAGCGAGGACCTCGCGCAGAAAATGAAACGCATCGCCGGCGAGGAGCTGGAGGCCGCGGTCGAGGATATCGAGCTGGTGGCGGGCGAGGCACGCGTCGTCGGCACGGACCAGGCGCTGGATTACGCCGCCATCGCCCGCGCCGCAAAGAGCGGCGACGACCTTGTCGCGGTCGCCGAATTCGTGCAGGACGAGGCGACCTATCCGAACGGCACCCATGTGGTGGAGGTCGAGATCGACCCGGAGACCGGGACGACGGAGATCGTCAACTACCAGGTCGTCGACGATTTCGGCCTGACGGTGAATCCCGTCCTGCTGCTTGGCCAGGTGCATGGCGGCATCGTGCAGGGTATCGGCCAGTGCCTCACCGAAGAGGCGGTCTATTCGCCGGACGGCCAGCTCCTGACGGCGAGCTTCATGGACTACGGCATGCCGCGCGCCGATCTCCTGCCCTTCTTCCGTTTCGAGACGCGCAACGTGCCCTCGACGACCAATGCGCTCGGCATCAAGGGCGCGGGGGAGGCTGCCACCATCGGGGCCTGTCCCGCCGTCATGAATGCCGTGGTCGATGCGCTTTACCGCGAGAAGGGCATAACCCATATCGACATGCCGGCGACGCCGCAGAAAGTCTGGATGGCGCTCAACGCTTAGGGCGCCATTCGATCAAAAATATCCGCGAAACATCAGCAGAATTGATGCCACCGGCCGGGCAATCCCGCTAGACTTGAAATCCTGCGGGCCGCTTCGACGGCTCCTTTCGATGCCTGACGCCACGGCCCGCCTCTGCGGCGGACTGCCTGGCGCGACGAGTTTTGCATGGACGCGCCGTATTCGAACCCTATGCGGGGTATCTTGCTCAAGGTCGCCTCGGTGGTGATCTTCCTGTGCATGTCCACGCTCATCAAGGCGGCCGGCAAGGATATGGCGGCGGGGCAGATCACCTTCCTGCGCTCGGCCTTCGCCATCGTGCCCATCGCCATCTATTTCGGCTGTCGCGGCGAGCTCGTCGACGCCTTCCGCACCCGCGATCTCACCGGGCATCTCATGCGCGGCTTCGTCGGCATCCTCGCCATGGGCTGCGGCTTCTACGGCCTCACCCGCCTGCCGCTGCCGGAGGCGATCGCCATCGGCTATGCCATGCCGCTGATTGCCGTCGTCATCGCCGCGGTGTTCCTGCAGGAGACCGTCGGCCTCTACCGCTGGTCGGCGGTGCTGGTGGGGCTGACCGGCGTCGTCATCATCACCTGGCCGCGCCTCACGCTTTTCCGAGACGGCGGTGTGGGCTCCGTGGAGGCGATGGGGGCGCTCGCCGTGCTCGCCTCGGCGACGCTCGGGGCCTGCGCCATGGTGCTGGTGCGAAAGCTCGTGCAGGCCGAGCGCACGCATACGATCGTCCTTTATTTCTCGCTCTCGGCCTCGGTCTTCTCGCTGGTGACGCTGCCCTTCGGCTGGAGCGAACTGAGCTGGCAGGCGCTGATCCTTCTTGCGCTCGCCGGCTTCTGCGGCGGCATCGCCCAGCTTCTCCTGACGGCGAGCTACCGCTATGCGGACGTCTCCACCATCGCGCCGTTCGAATATACCTCGATCGTGCTCGGCCTCGTCATCGGCTATTTCCTGTTCGGCGACGTGCCGACGGGCGCCATGCTGGTCGGCACGGTCATCGTGGTGATCGCGGGCATCTTCGTCATCCTGCGCGAGCATCGCCTCGGCCTGCAGCGCCGCGCGGCCCGCAAGCACATCACGCCTCAGGGCTGACGCCATTCCGGCGTCGTGGTGTCCTCCAGCACGTCCTCGGCGGGCGCATCCGGCTGGAGCGCGGCGGCGGCGGCATCTGCGCCGAGCGGCTGCGCGGCCATCGCCTGGAAGTCCGTCTTGGCGACGAGGCCGTCGTTCTCCTCGCGCCGGCTGATGCGCCAGGCCGCATAGGCGCCGTAGAGGGCGAAATAGATGGCCAGCACAGCAAAGAGCGACCCCGGCCCGAAGCGGTCCATGATCGGCCCGACCATCAGCGGCCCGGATATCGTGCCGAAGCCGTAGACGATCATCATGCCGGAGGAGACCTCGACATATTCGTCCGGCTGCGCGCGGTCGTTGGCATGGGCGACGTTCAGCGCATAGATCGGGAAGATGACCGAGCCGACGAAGGCCGCGACGACATAGAGCAGCGCCGCCGGCCCGCCGGAAACCATCGCCATGACGAGGCAGGAGACGGTGCCGACCGCCCCGCAGGCAACCATGACGAGGCGGCGGTCCATGCGGTCGGAGGCCCGCCCGATGGGGATCTGCGAAAGGGCGCTGCCGATCAGTACCGAGGCGAGCAGCGTCGCGCCCTCGGCGGTGGAAAGGCCCGTGCGCTGGGTGAACACGCCGCCGAGGTTCAGCCAGGCGCCGGAGAGCGCGCCGGCCAGGAACGCGCCGACGACGGCGACGGGCGAGCGGCGGTAGAGCGCCGGCACGTTGAAGCGCGCCTGCGTCGGCGGGGCGGGCAGCGGCGAGGAGGTGAGCGCCGTCGGCAGCAGCGCGACGGAGAAGATGATGCCGCACAGGATGAAGAGCGAGGTGTTCGACGGATCGCCGAGCGGCACGAGATACTGCCCGCCGATCGTGCCGACCATGGTGGTGATGAGATAGATGGAGAAGACCGAGCCGCGGTTCTCGTTGGTCACCCGCTCGTTCAGCCAGCTTTCGATGATGAGGTAGCTGCCGGAAATGGCAAAGCCGGAAATGCCGCGAAAGAGCATCCAGGCCCGCCAGTCGACGGCAAGCGCGCAGAGCAGGATGGCGATGGCCAGGAGCGTGATCAGCGCGACGAAGACCCGCACATGGCCGACGAGCAGCACGAATTTCGGCGTGACGACGCAGGAAAGCGTGAAGCCGATCGTATAGCCCGTCGCGATCATCGAGATCGTCTGCGTCGACCAGCCCTCCGCGACGGCCCGCACCGGCACGACATAGCTCTGGAGGCCGAAGGCCACCATCATGAGGAGGGTGGACAGCATCAGGCTGAGAATGGAGGCGAGGCTCGCCAGCATGAGGGCTCCGCAGAATGGCGCGACAGGTTTGCGACTGTCGCTCTATTGCGGCGCCCGCGCGCTGTCTACAGCGACAACGGCTGGCGTAATCCGGGAAGATTTCCCGGATGGTTTGGTGATTCCCGGCAGGGTTGTGTTATGAGGAATGGCCGGATCGATTTCCGGCAAAACGAAAGGAGGTGAGACGTTTGAAAATCCGGCTTACGCTGACGATCAGGTTCAGGACTTGGCGGTTCAGCCTGACAATCAGCTAAGAAAACGGGGATCGGGCTTCGGCCCGGTTCCCACCGGAGAAAAGGCGTCTCACCTCCTCACGTCGAAGACGATACCACGACGCCCGCCGTTTTTCAAAGCGGCTCAGTTCGGCAGGAAGGCCTTGAGCGGGTCGCGGCGCTGGGCGGCATCGCGCGGCAGCGAGGCGAGCACGGAATATTCGCGCGCTGCATTCACGGCGGCGCGGATATCGGCGATGTCGGACATCAGCTTGCGGATGCGGGCCATCGTCGATCCCTCAGCGCTGGATGAAGTCGGAGAAGAGCTGGACGGGACGGTTGATGCGGGTAAAGCCGGTGGCCGTCATCTGCTCGTTGGCCGGGGCAGCGATGCCGCCGAAGCCGCGGCCGGCGCGAAGACCGGAATGGCGGAGCGTCTCGAAGCTCGAATGGATGGGCCGAAAGCGGGCGGTCATGGGTCGATTCCTTAAATCCTGTCCCTCCCACATCGCCATATTGCGCTGCAGCATTGATTTTGCAATGCGACATTCTGCCCGGCTGGTATGAGAAATTCGCATGGCTGCTGAAGCATTTTGTTCATGCTTGCGGCAGATTCGCGGCAAATGCGATGCGGGTCCCGCAAAGCGGTTCGCCTAAGCCATTGAAAAAAGGAGATGGAGCCTTTCGGCTAGCCGTTCAGCCCTGCACGGAAAGCAAGCAGGTCCTGCCAGGCAAGCCGCTTGCTGACCGGCGCCGTCACGAGATCCTGCGGATGCAGCGTCGCAAAGGCCGGAATCGTGCGGCCGGAAATCTCCACAGTCCGCCATTCTCCGCGCAACTGGTGGATCGTATCGTTGGAGCGCAGCAGGAATCGCGCCGCGAAATTGCCGAGGACCAAGAGATGATTCGGCTCGGCGAGCGCGATCTGCCGCTCGATGAACGGCCGGCAGATATCGGCCTCGCGCTGCGAGGGCGGGCGGTTGCCCGGCGGGCGCCACGGCACGACATTGGTGAGGAGAAGATCGGCGCGGGCAAGCCCGATGCCGGCGAGCATGCGGTCGAGCATCGCGCCCTGCCGGCCGGAAAAGGGCTGGCCGTCGCGGTCGTCCTCGGCGTTCGGCATGGCGCCGATCACCATGACGGAGGGCTTCGGATTGCCTTCCGCGAAGACGAGGCAGCGCGCGCTGGTCTTCAGGTTGCAGCCGTTGAAGGCCTCCATCGCCGTGCGCAGTTCCTCCAGCGAGCGGGCGTTGCTCGCGGCAAATTCCGCTTCCGCCACGGCCTGGCTGTCGGGGATCGCCACGTTCGGCAGCGGCGCCGGGGCGGCCGGGCGCGGCTGTTCCTGCCGCGCCGGGGCCTGCCGGGCGGCCGGCTGCGGGGCGGGGGCCGCCTCGCGCGGGGGTGCGATACCGCGCGCCGCGCGCATCGCCTCGAACTCGGCGATGCGGTCGACGGCTTCTTCCTCCAGCAGCCATTCCACGCCCGCATCCGCATAGAAATGCAGGAGCGAACGGAGCTGCTCGGGGTGAAGGTCTCTGGCGGCGTTCATGGCGGGTACATTATCGAAGCGGGAGCGGAGAGGAAAGCCGCTTACGCCGCCCAGGCCGCCACGTCGTCGCTTTCGCCGATGAGGGCAAGACCATGGGCGATGGAAAGAAGCTCGCCGCCGCTCTCGATCTTCCCGGCATCGAAACGGCGCAGGAAGAGATTACGCACCGCCGGCACGAAGGAGGTGCCGCCCGTCAGGAACACCTTGTCGATGGCGCCCGCCGGCGTATTCGTCTTTTCCAGAACCTCGTCCAGCGCGCCCTCGATGCGGGCAAGGTCCGGCGCGATCCAGCTTTCGAAATCGGCGCGCCTGACGCTTTTATGCCCGGCCTTGCCGAGCGGGGGAAAGCGGAACTCCGCCTCCTCGTCTGCCGAGAGCGCCATCTTGGTGGCCGAGATCGCCTGGTAGAGCGGATAGCCCTCGTCATGCTCGACGAGGTCGATGAAGAGCTCCAGCTTCTCCGGCTCCAGCGCCGAGCGCAACAGCGACTTGAGGTCGGTGAACTCGCGCGTCGTCTTGAAGATCGACAACTGGTTCCAGCGCGCGAAATTGGCGTAGTAGCCGGAGGGCACCTCCAGCACCTTGTCGAAGCTTTTGAAATGCGAGCCCTTGCCGATCTCCGGCGCGACGAGGTGGTCGATCATGCGCGAATCGAAATGGTCGCCGGCAATGCCGACGCCGGAATGGCCGATGGGCGTCGCCGAAAGCCGGCCCGCCTGCCGCTCGAAGCGGATCACCGAATAGTCCGTCGTGCCGCCGCCGAAGTCCGCGACGAGCACGGTGGCGTCGCTCCTCAGCGTCTGGGCGAAATAGTAGGCCGCCGCCACGGGCTCGTAGACATAGTGGATTTCCGGAAAGCCGAGCCGCGTCAGCGCCGCGTTGTAGCGCTCCAGCGCCAGTGCCGGATCGGGGCTTGCGCCTGCGAACTGCACGGGACGGCCGGCGACCACCCGCGAGACCTCCGCCGGCCAGTCCGCGCCGGCATAGGCCTTGAGGCGGCGCAGGAAGATTTCCATCAGGTCGTCGAAGGCGTGGCGGCGGGCGAAGATCAGTGTGCCCTGGAAGAGGGCGCTTGCCGCAAAGGTCTTGATCGATTGCAGGAAGCGGCAATCGCCGGGATTGTCGATGAACTGGCGGATCGCCGCCTGTCCCGCCTCGACCTTCAGCGCCTGCGCGCCGACCTGCGGATCCTTCATGAAGGAGAGAGCCGTGCGCATCGTGTCGGTCACGCCGACGCTGCTTTGGAAATGCATCGACCGCGTCTCGCTGCCGCCGGTCGCCAGCGCCAGAACCGTGTTCGTCGTGCCGAAATCGAGCCCGAGTGCCCGCGCCATCGCCGTGCCCCCTGTGAGTGCCAAATTGTGTTGAACCGGAGCGAATGGCCCCGCGTGAAAGGCGCGTCGGACGCGCCGGAAAATGAAGAGCGCGCCAGATGGCACAGGCGGCCGTGGAAGGCAAGGGGAGGCGGGGGGATTGCCCCTCACCCTAACCCTCTCCCCGCAAGCGGGGAGAGGGGACTTGCCCTATGAACGGATTTTGCCTGGGGAAAGGGGCCCGGCATACCCCCTTCTCCCCGCAAGCGGGGAGAGCGACTGTCTTTGTGGTCAAGCGTTTTTCCATGGTTTACCGTCGCGGATGATTGCGTTGAGGATGGTGAGGAGTTTTCGCATTGTCGCGACGATGGCGACGATCTTCGGCTTGCCGGCAGCCACGAGCCTGTCGCGGAAAGCCTTGAGGACCGGGTTGTGACGGGACGCCACGAGGGCGGCCATGAAGAGCACGGCGCGCACCTTGCCGCGACCGCCGCCGATGAAGCTCCTGCCTCGCCATTTGCCCGATTGCCGCGTGAACGGCGCGATCCCCGCCAGTGAGGCGATCTGGCGCCGATCGAGCGTGCCGAGTTCGGGCATCTCGGCAATCAGCGTGCGGGCGGTGGTCGGCCCGACACCCGGCACAGACGTCAGAAGCGCCTCGCGCACCCGCCACAAGGGCGACTTGCGAATACGGCCGTCGAGCTCGTCGTCCAGGCTTGCAAGTTCGTGCCGGAGCGCGGCAAGCAGGCGCTTGATGCTCTTCTGTGTCTCCTTCGTCTGCGCCATCCGTGCCCGGTTCTCTTCCGCCGTGATCATCTGCACGATCTGGCGGCGGCGCGACACGATGGCCGAGAAGGCTTCACTCTCCTCATCGCGCAACGGCCGGATATCCGGTTTCGTCGCCGCCACGAAGGCTGCGATCACCGCCGCGTCGATCGGGTCGGTCTTGGCACGTTTGCCCAGCGCATTGGCATAGGAACGAACCTGCGCCGGATTGACCACGACAACGGCAAGGCCGGCCGATGACAGGCCCGCAGCCGCAAGCATCTCGTAACCGCCGGTCGCTTCCAGCGCCACGACATCGGCCTTTGCCTCTCGCAGCCGGGTGATCAGTCCATCCACGCCGGCATGGTCGTTGCCGACAAGGAAACTGTCACCGGCCGGAAGAACATGCACATCCAGCCGGTCCTTCGAAACATCAATGCCAACGATCACGTCCATCCTGTCCCATCCTTGCCTAAGCGGGCTTCGCATGCGCGAGCGGCCCTGGCGACTGTTCGGGTTCGATGGAACGGCGGATGAAGACCCAGGCTCTCCCACGGGCTTGGTGTCCCAAAGGTGCTGCGGTCTCTCATCCGCCACCGCAATCGGCAGTACAACGCCAATCCCGGGCAAAGGGAAGTTACAAAGGTGCCGGCAGGCGGATGAGGGGCACTTCCCGCGCGGCTTCACACCGACCGCGCCGCCCCGCCGTCGCAGCGGATGACGCTGCCAGTGACGTAGCTTGCCGGTGCGCTGCACAGGAAGGCGGCGGTGGCGGCGAATTCCTCGACGGTGCCGTAGCGCCGTGCGGGGATCGCCTTTTCCGAGGCGGCCTTCACCTCCTCCACGCTCCGGCCGCTGCGCTCGGCGGCTGCGGCGTCGAGGCTCTTCAGCCGGTCGGTGAAGATGCTGCCGGGCAGGAGCAGGTTGCTGGTGACGCCGTATTGCGCGACTTCGCTCGCCAGCGTCTTCGACCAGCCGGCGAGCGCCGGGCGCAGCGTGTTGGAGAGCGCAAGGCCGGGGATCGGCTCGATCACGCCGGAGGAGGCGACGGTGAGGATGCGGCCCCAGCCCTCAGCCTTCATGCCGGGCAGAAGCCGGTTGGTGAGCGTGATGATCCGCAGCACCATGGAGTTGAAATAGGCGGCGAGCTTCTCCGCGTCCATGTCCTCGGTCGAGCCCGGTACCGGCCCGCCGGAATTGTTGACGAGGATGTCGACGCCGCCGAGCTTTTCCGAAACGGCCTTGACGATGGTCTCGACGAAACCGGCATCGCCGAGGTCCGCCTGCACCCAGTCGGCCCGGCCGGGACCTTCCGCATTGATGGCAGCGCAATTGGCCTCGAGCGTTTCCGTGCTGCGCCCGCACAGCAGCACATGCGCGCCCTCGCGGGCGAGCGCCACGGCGATGCCCTTGCCGAGGCCGCGGGAGGAGGCGAGGACGAGGGCGCGCTTGCCGGAAATTCCAAGATCCATGACGTTATCCTTCCATTTTGGGCTCAGGCGAAGGGCACCTTGCCCGGATTGAAGAGGTTTTTGGGGTCGAGCGCGGCCTTGATCGCCACGGCCGCCGCGCGACGGACGGGATTGCCGTAGGCAAGGAAGGCGCGCTGCTTTTCGAGGCCGACGCCGTGCTCGGCGGAAAAGCTGCCGCCGAGGCCCGAAACGCCCGTATAGACCGCATCCTCGATCGGCCGCTTCATCGCCGGCGCGGCCGCGCCCTCGCCGAAGACGGAGATATGCAGGTTGCCGTCCGCGACATGGCCGTAGACATAGGCCGCAAAGCCGGCGTCGACCGCCCTCAGCCGCGCCTCAAGACCTGCAACATAGGCATCGAGCGCGCCCGGCGGCACGGAGACGTCGAAGGAGGGCGCGGCGGGGTGCAGGCGATAGATGAAATCGCTCTCCTCGCGGATCGCCCAGAAGCGCCGCGCCTGGTCGAGCGAGGCGGCGACGATGCCGCTCGTCAGCCCCTGTTCTTCCCAGAGTGCGGCAAGCCCGTCTTCCAGGGCCGCGCGCGCCTCCGCCTCGCTTGCGGCGGAAACTTCCAGCAGCAGCACGGCCGGCGTTTCCGCCGCCAGCCAGTCGAGGCCGAAGCCGCGTTCTCCCGCGCTGTCGCGGAAATAGTGCCGCCACATCAGCTCCGCCCCTTCGAGCTGCAAGGCCGGCTGCGCGCGGAAATGGGCGATGACGGCGAGCGCCGCCGTGGCATCCGGCACGCCGACGAGCGCGGTGGCGCGCAGCGGATTGAAGGTTTCGAGTTTCAGCACGGCGCGGGTGACGAAGCCGTAGGCGCCTTCGGAACCGATGAGAAGCTGCTTGATGTCCGGCCCGGCGCTGACCTTCAGCACGCGCGTTAGGTCGCTGAAGAGGCTGCCGTCCGGCAGCACGGCCTCGATGCCGAGCACCTGATGGCGCATCACGCCGTTGCGGAAGGCGAGGATGCCGCCGGCATTGGTGGCGATCATGCCGCCGATGGTGGCGCTGCCGCGGGCGGCAAGGTCGATGCCGGGCGTGAGGCCGAATTCCGCGGCGGCCTCCTGCAAGGCCTGCAAGGTCACGCCCGCGCCGACGGTCGCTGTCCGGGCGAGGGGATCGATCGCCTCGATGCGGGCAAGCCGCGCAGTGGAAAGGATGAGCTCGCCTGGCCGGCTGGTGCCGCCGCCGACGAGGCCGGTGCGCCCACCCTGCGGCACCATCGGCACGCCGTTCTCAAGGCACCAGCGCACCACGGCGACCGCCGCCTCCGGCGTTTCCGGTGCCGCCATCGCGCCTGCGCCGAGATTGTCCGGGTGCTCGCCGGGATGCCGGCCGGCAAGCGCCTCCGCTCCGATAAGGTGAAGGTCTTCGCCGAAATCGTTCAGGTCGCGCTGGAGCGATCGGATAATCTCAGACATGGGGCGACGATCCTCCGCAGTGTGGACTGCACGATGCCTATTCCCCCCGGCAGCCGGAATCAAGCGATGAGGTGGCGGTGCAACCGGCGGCATGTTGACGTTTACGTTAAAGTCAATAAAACGGTGGATGGTATCATGACGTCATGCGCAAATGCGGGGATCGTCTGTCGCAGACCGGCTCGACAAGGTTCGCCGTATTTGTCATGACAGGCCGACAAGAGGGATTTTCCGCGGCTTTCGAGGGGTTGCGGGGTGGAGAAAGACGAATGAGCGAAGAAATGGAACTCCCCGAGCGCGAGAGCATGGAATTCGACGTGGTGATCGTCGGCGCAGGCCCCGCCGGCCTTTCCGCGGCCATCCGTCTGAAGCAGGTGAACCCCGAGCTTTCCGTCGTCGTTCTGGAAAAGGGTTCGGAGGTCGGCGCGCATATCCTCTCCGGCGCCGTCGTCGATCCCATCGGCATCGACCGCCTCCTGCCGGACTGGCGCGAGGACGGGAGCCATCCCTTCAAGACCGAGGTGACGGACGACCATTTCCTGTTCCTCGGGCCGGCCGGCGCCGTGCGCCTGCCGAACGCCTTCATGCCGCCGCTGATGAACAACCACGGCAACTACATCGTCTCGCTCGGCAATGTCTGTCGCTGGCTGGCGACCAAGGCGGAAGAACTCGGCGTCGAGATCTATCCGGGCTTTGCCGCGACGGAAGTGCTTTATAACGACGACGGCGCGGTGATCGGCGTCGCCACCGGCGACATGGGCATCGAGCGGAGTGGCGAGCCCGGCCCGAATTACACCCGCGGCATGGCCCTTCTCGGCAAGTACACGCTGATCGGCGAAGGCGTGCGCGGCTCGCTCGCCAAGCAGCTCATCGCGAAATTCGACCTTTCGAAGGACCGCGAGCCGCAGAAATTCGGCATCGGCCTCAAGGAACTCTGGCAGGTCAAGCCCGAGAACCATAGGCCCGGCCTCGTGCAGCATTCCTTCGGCTGGCCGCTCGGCATGAAGACCGGCGGCGGTTCGTTCCTCTATCACCTGGAGGACAACCTCGTCGCCGTCGGCTTCGTGGTGCACCTCAACTACAAGAACCCCTGGCTCTATCCCTTCGAGGAATTCCAGCGCTTCAAGACGCACCCCGCCATCCGCGGCACCTTCGAGGGCGGCAAGCGCCTTTCCTACGGCGCGCGCGCCATCACCGAGGGCGGCTACCAGTCGGTGCCGAAGCTCTCCTTCCCGGGCGGCGCGCTGATCGGCTGCTCGGCCGGCTTCGTCAACGTGCCGCGCATCAAGGGCAGCCACAACGCGGTGCTCTCGGGCATCCTCGCGGCGGAAAAGCTGGCCGATGCCATCGCCGCCGGCCGCGCGAACGACGAGCCGATCGAGATCGAGCAGGGCTGGCGCGACAGCGCCATCGGCTCGGACCTGAAGAAGGTGCGCAACGTCAAGCCGCTATGGTCGAAGTTCGGCACGGCCGTCGGCGTGGCGCTCGGCGGCCTCGACATGTGGACGAACACGCTCTTCGGCTTCTCCTTCTTCGGCACGCTGAAGCACGGCAAGACGGACGCGGCCTCGCTGGAGCCGGCGGCAAAGCACAACAAGATCGACTATCCGAAGCCGGACGGCGTGCTGACCTTCGACCGTCTCTCCTCGGTGTTCCTGTCGAACACCAACCACGAGGAAGACCAGCCGATCCACCTCCAGCTCAAGAACCCGGAGCTGCAGAAGACCTCTGAGCTCGACGTCTATGCCGGCCCGTCCACCCGCTACTGTCCGGCGGGCGTCTACGAGTGGGTGGAGAAGGACGGCAAGGACGTCTACGTCATCAACGCGCAGAACTGCGTCCACTGCAAGACCTGCGACATCAAGGACCCCAACCAGAACATCAACTGGGTGCCTCCGCAGGGCGGCGAGGGGCCGGTTTATCCGAACATGTGACAGGTCGCGGACGGCTGCCGGGAGAGCCGCCGTCCGGGCATTTTTGGGCGCATCATCTCTCGGTTGTCATCCTCGGGCTTGACCCGAGGATCCACGCCTCACGGCACGCCCTGCATTCGTGGATGGATCCTCGGGTCAAGCCCGAGGATGACGGTGGAGAGGTGGTGCTTTCCCCCAATACGTTAATCCCGCCCACAACCGCACCGCGCGCCTTAACCCTCGATTAACCATAACTGCATAATTCTCAGCCCCGAGGACCAATCATTCAAGGGGCGTTAACCATGTCGATCTCCCGCCGCGGATTCCTGCTCGGCGCTTCCGCCGCCCTGCTTGCGGGCTGCGCCACGAACGGCATGGGCGGCCGTGCCGACTATGGCGCGCGGCCGGACGAGAAGCATCCGCTGAAGGCGATGCCGCTCGACAAGATCAAGCCGGAACTGCGCCGCCAGGAAGTCGCCTACGAGACGGGCCAGGCG
Organism: Shinella sp. Sh6; assembly: GCF_055392685.1. Classification (NCBI taxonomy): domain Bacteria; kingdom Pseudomonadati; phylum Pseudomonadota; class Alphaproteobacteria; order Hyphomicrobiales; family Rhizobiaceae; genus Shinella; species Shinella sp. Sh6. The sequence continues at coordinate 955,861 of NZ_AP044005.1, forward strand.
GCGGGCACCATCGTCGTCGATACGCCGGCCCGCCGGCTCTACTACGTGCTCGGCGAGGGGCGGGCGATCCGCTACGGCATCGGCGTCGGCCGGATGGGCTATTCGCTCGCCGGCAATGCCACGGTCGGCCGCAAGGCCGAATGGCCGAGCTGGACGCCGACGCCGAACATGATGCGCCGCGACAGGCGCAACCTGAAATATGCCGGCGGCCTGCCGGGCGGCATCAACAACCCGCTGGGCGCGCGCGCCATGTATCTCTACCAGAACGGCCGCGACACGATGTTCCGCATCCACGGCACCAACCAGCCCTGGTCCATCGGCCAGGCCATGTCGAGCGGCTGCGTGCGCATGCTCAACCATGACGTGATCGATCTTTACGCCCGCGTCGAGCCGGGCACGCGTGTCTTCGTCGTCCAGGGGCGCCGCGAGGCCTGATTTCCGGGACATGTCGCAACGGGACAAGGCCGGCTTTGCCGGCCTTTCCGTTTTTGCGGTTTGAAAAAGCTGAATTGTATCATACCATTGCCCGCATGATCCCGCGCCCGCGAAAACCGGGCAAGGCTTTGCGGTTTTGACGGCCCCATGACGCATCGAGGTCAATGGCAGACGCATTCGTACCGGCATTCGACCCTGTAGCTGCAAAAGTCGAGGATGCGGTATCGCGGACCACCGGAGCCTTTCCGGCCGGTCCGGCAGCGATCCGCACGAGGGATCACGAGCCCTGCGGCGGCGGTGCAGCCGGGCTCGACAGGATAACGACACCGCCGCAAATGAGGGAACGGATATGAAACATCTTCTTGCTTCCACCTGCCTCGTCGCCGGCCTCCTGGCCATGACGGGCGCGGCACGCGCCGAATGCGGCGACGTGACCATCGCCAGCATGAACTGGCAGAGCGCCGAGGTTCTCGCCGCACTCGACAAGTTCATCCTGACCGAAGGCTACGGCTGCAACGCCGAGGTCATCGTCGGCGACACCGTTCCGACCATCACCTCGATGATCGAGAAGGGCGAGCCGGACCTCGCGCCCGAAGGCTGGGTCGACCTCCTGCCGGACGTCGTCAAGCGCGGCATCGACGAGGGCAAGCTGGTCGGTGCGGCGGTCGCGCTCTCCGACGGCGCCGTCCAGGGCTGGTGGATCCCGAAATACGTCGCCGAGGCGCATCCGGACATCAAGACGATCGACGATGCCCTGAAGCATCCCGAACTGTTCCCCGATCCGGAAGACAAGAGCAAGGGCGCCGTGCACAACGGCCCGCAGGGCTGGGGCGGCACGGTCGTGACCAGCCAGCTCTTCAAGGCCTACGGCGGGGAAGCCGCCAACTTCACGCTCGTCGACACGGGCTCGGCGGCCGGCCTCGACGGCTCGATCGCCAAGGCCTACGAGCGCAAGGAAGGCTGGGTCGGCTACTACTGGGCCCCGACCGCGCTTCTCGGCAAGTACGACATGGTCAAGCTCGAGCACGGCGTTCCCTATGACGCGGCCGAGTGGAAGCGCTGCAACACCGTTGCGGATTGCCCGGACCCGAAGAAGAACGACTGGCCGAAGGACACCGTCCAGACGCTCGTGACCAAGCCGTTCTCCGAACGCGCCGGCACGGACGTCATGGACTACCTCAACAAGCGCGCCTGGACGAACGACACGGTCAACAAGCTGATGGCCTGGATGACCGACAACCAGGCGAGCGGCGACGACGGCGCCAAGCACTTCCTGGAAGAGAATGAAGCGCTCTGGACGACCTGGGTCTCGCCGGAAGTCGCCGAGAAGATCAAGGCCGCTCTCTGAGCCTGACGCAAACGGACGGCGCGCCCCGCGGCGCGCCGTCATCCGCCTTCGCCAACATGCATCTCGTTGGCGCAAACGGCCGCGCGCATGGCCGCGGCATCTTTCAGGGTAGGCGGGAAGGCCGGCGCAAGACTGGCCCAGCCGAAAGGGGATCGACATGGACTGGTTCACGAAATTTCCGACGATGGACGCGAATTCGCTGCGCGACCTCAAGAAGGCGATCGACGAAGGTTTCCGCGCCTTCACCCGCGCCTATGGCGACGGCATCGAATCCCTCTTCGAGCCGCTGCAACACTTTCTCATCTGGTCCGAGCGCTTCATGACGAAGACGCCCTGGCCGATCATCCTCATCCTGATCGCCCTTGTCGCCTGGTTCGCCAGCCGCAACTGGAAGATCGTCGCCGGCTCGATGGTCACGCTGCTCATCATCGGCTATTTCGACATGTGGGACGACACGATGAAGACGGTCTCGATGATCTTCGTCTGTACCGTCCTTTCCATCGTCATCGGCATACCGATCGGCATCCTCATGTCGCGATCGGACCGGGTGCAGAACGTCGTCAATCCGGTGCTCGACGTCATGCAGACCATGCCGAGCTTCGTCTACCTCATCCCGGTCGTCATGCTGCTCGGCATCGGCAAGGTCCCGGGGCTGATCGCGGTGGTCATCTACGCCATTCCGCCGATGATCCGCCTCACCAATCTTGGCATCCGCCTCGTCGACAAGGACGTGCTGGAGGCCGCCGACGCCTTCGGCTCGTCGAACTGGCAGAAGCTGAAGAACGTGCAGATGCCGCTCGCGCTGCCCACCATCATGGCCGGCATCAACCAGACGATCATGATGGCCCTCGCCATGGTCGTCATCGCCTCGATGATCGGCGTGCAGGGCCTCGGCCAGCCGGTGCTTAAGGCTATCTCCAACCAGTATTTCACCCTCGGCATCTTCAACGGCCTCGCCATCGTCGGCATCGCGATCATCTTCGACCGCGTCAGCCAGGCCTACGGCAAGCGCCTGCAGAAGCACCGCGAGATCATCCACGGCTGATCCCGCCGCAACGACGAACGCAAAAAGGCGCCCCGGCAAAAGCCGCGGGCGCCTTTTCTTGTTGGCGTCACCCAACTGCCTTCCTCAAATCCCACCCCATACCTTTGCGTCATCCTCGGGCTTGACCCGAGGATCCACAGCCGCGGGTGAGGCATGGATGGTCGGGTCAAGCCCGACCATGACGAAGGGAGTGGGCAGAGAGACAGTAGGCAGACGAGTAGAGAGAGGGAGGGGAAGGGAAAGGGAAAGGGAAGGAGCAGAAGCAGAAGCAGGAAAGAAAAGCCCACCCGCAATTCACCGCTTCGGCGAGAAAACCCCCGTCGAGAGCGCCACGCCGGCGCCGACTACCAGCGCGGCCGCCATCTCGGCGGCGCCGAAGCTCTCGCCGAGGAACACTGCGCCGCCGAGCGTCGCCAGGACCGGCGTGATGGCGGTGAAGGCCGCGGCCTGGCTACCGCCGAGCGCGCGGATGGCCGTGCCGTAGGCGAAGGTGGCGACGAGGCCGGAAAGGATGCCCTGGCTGGCGACCTGCAGCGCAAGGTCGGGCAGGGAGGCTGCGGCAAGATGCGTGCCGAAGACCGCCGCCAGCCCGAGATGGATGAGGAAGGACCAGGCGGCGACGAGCGCGGCGCCCTCAAGCGCGCTGAGGCCGGAGCGGCGGAAGGCGTGGGTGAAGCCCGCCCAGAGCACCGCGCCGAGCGGCAGCAGCACGAAGCCGGTCATCGTCATGCCGCTCTTCTGGAGGCTTGCCGCAAGGAGGATGACGACGCCTAAGACGATGGCGCCAAGGCCGGCAAGGCGCATGCGGTCCGGCCGCTCGCCGAAGAGCACCATGCCGATGAGGGCGGTCGCCAGCGGCATGGAGCCGCCGAGCAGGATGCCGCCCGGCGCGGCAGGCGTCACATGCAGCGCCGCCGCCGTGATCTGGAAGAAGAGGGCGCCCGCGCCGGCCACCATCACGACGACGAGCCGCAGCGGCACGCCCTTCGGCAGCAGTCCCGTGCGCAGCCAGACGGGCGCGAGCAGGATGGCCGGCACGCCGTAGCGGATGAGGCCGATGTCGACGGTGCCGAGCGGGGTTGCGGCCGTGTGGCGCGTCGCCACCACCCATGTCGCCCAGATCAGCACCGTCACCGCCGCGCCGGCATAGCCGGCGGCAAGCGGATTGGAGGTCCCGGGGGAGGAAAGCGAGGTCATGGCCATCTGGCATCCTTTCTGCGCTGCGGCTCAGGTCACGGCGGGACACTAGCGCCGAAGGTCGCGGCATGTCCTTGCGAGTTGTGGTGCTGTGGAGGTAGGATGCGCACGATCATGCCAAAGTGGGCCGGGAAAATTCGCAGATATGCCAAACCTCGATAAATTCGATATCGCCATCCTCAAGGTGCTGCAGGAGGATGCGCGGGCGACGAACGTGGAGATCGCCGAGCGGGTGAACCTCTCGCCGTCGCCCTGCCTGCGCCGCATCCGCAACCTGGAGAAATCCGGCGTGCTGCGCGGCTACCGGGCGGACATCGACCGCAAGGAAGTGGGGCTGGGCCTCACTGTCTTCGTCGAGATCAAGGTGGGGCTGCACAGCCGGGAAAACGCCGCCGAGCAGCAGGCGGCGCTGCTCGCCGTTCCCGAGATCGTCTCCTGCTTCCTGATCTCCGGCAATGCGGACTTCCTGGCTGAAGTGGTGGTCGAGGACCTTTCGGCCTACGAGACCTTGCTGACGGAAACGCTGCTCGCCATGCCGGGCGTGACCGACATCCGCTCCAATTTCGCGATCCGCAGCATCAAGACAGGCGGCCCCTTGAAACTGCCGGCCGTCTGAACGCAAACGGCGCCCCGAGGGGCGCCGCCGCGATAGCCGGGTTTTGGTCGCTCACTCCGCCGGGCAGGCGGGGGTGGCCGTGCGGTCGGCCTTTTCGAGCGCCAGCGAGAGAAGGAAGACGCCGAAGCCGATGACAGCCGTCGCCGCGCCGACGAAGCCCATCGAGCCGTAGCCGTAGCCCGCCGTGATCGCCATGCCGCCGAAGAGCGCGCCGAGCGCGTTGGCGACGTTGAAGGCGGAATGGTTGAGGGCGGCGGCAAGCGTCTGCGCGTCGCCCGCGACATCCATCAGCCGCGTCTGGAGCGCAGGGCCGACGACGAAGGAGCAGCCGATCAGGAAGCAGCACAGGCCGAGCAGGACCGGGTTCTCCGCCGTCAGCGACAGGCTGACGAGCACGAAGAAATAGAGCACCAGCGACCAGCCGATGGTGCGCATCAGCGACAGGTCGGCGAGCTTGGCGCCGAAGATGTTGCCGACGATCATGCCGCAGCCGAAGATCGCCATGATGACCGGCACCATGCTTACATGAAGGCCGGCGACCTCGGTGACGATCGGCGAGATATAGGAGAAGACCGCGAACATGCCGCAGAAGCCGGTCGCGGCGATGCCGAGCGTCAGCCAGACCTGCCTGCGCTTGAGGGCGCCGAGTTCCGTCAGCGCGTTGATGCCCTTCGGCGCCTTGTCGCGCGGCAGGAAGATGGCGATCAGCCCGACCGTCAGCAGCCCCGTGATGCCGACGGCGACGAACATGAACTGCCAGTCGAGCAGCTGGCCGAAGAAGGCTGCGAGCGGCGTGCCGATCAGCGTCGCCACCGTCAGGCCCAGCATGACCTTGCCGACCGCCTGCGTGCGCTTGTTGACCGGCACCATGGAGGCGGCGACGAGCGCGGCGACGCCGAAATAGGCCCCGTGCGGCAGGCCCGTCAGGAAGCGGAAGAGGATGAAGGTGTGAAAGGTGGGGGCGGCGGCGCTGGCAAGATTGCCGGCGGCGAAGATGCCCATCAGCGCGAGCAGCAGGTCGCGCCGGCGAAAGCGCGCGCCGATGACGGCGATGACCGGCGCACCGACCACGACCCCGAGGGCATAGGCGCTGATGACGTAGCCCGCCTCGGCGGTCGTCACGCCGAAGGTTTTCGCGACATCCGGCAGGAGGCCCATGATGGCGAATTCGCCGGTGCCGATGCCGAAGCTGCCAACGGCGAGCGCCAGGATGATCAGGGTGACGGTAAGCGCGGCGAGCGGCGGCTGCCCGGAGGAGAGGGCGGCATGCGGCAGGGGATGTTCGGACACGGGGGGCTCCGCAGGTGTGGCCCACGCGGCAAAACGGCGACGGACCCTCGCACGGGGCTGCCACTCCTCCTGGCTGCTGATGCGGTCTGGTTCCGGCCGGAAAGGCCTGATGGGTAGGTAAATCGGGTCGGCCGGCGCACTCCCGACGCCAGGCGACCGGGCTGTAATATATCAATTCGCACCCGGCTCCTACTGCGATTTTTCACCTCACCCGAATTTGATCCGCTCACGATTTGTTGCGCTCTGTTGCGCGCTCGCCTGCTAATCGCCGCTTTCTCCCTTATCTAATGGCTATCCAGCCACTTTTGCCGTTCACGGCGAAAAGATGCGGAGTATGCGAATGAGAGTTCAGGCGATCTTCAACAGGGACGGCGGCACGTTCCGCACCATCGACATGGACGCCTATGCCCGCCATGCGGAAAAGGTGTTCGCCGAGGCGGGCCATCATCTCGACTGCGATATTGTCGAGGGCGCCGATATCGAGATGGCGCTGCGCCGCTGCGCCGACCGGACGGACCTCGACGCGATGCTCGCCGGCGGCGGCGACGGCACGGTCTCGGCCGCCGCCGGCCTTGCCTGGCAGAACGGCATGCCGCTCGGCGTCGTGCCGGCGGGCACGATGAACCTCTTCGCCCGCTCGCTGAAGATCCCGCTCGATATATGGGAGGCGATCGATGCGCTCGCCGACGGCGATATCGCCGCGGCCGACATCGGCACGGCGGACGACCGGGCCTTCGTGCACCAGTTCGCCGCCGGCCTCCATGCCCGCCTCGTGCGCCTGCGCAACACGATGAGCTACCGCTCGCGCCTCGGCAAGATCGCCGCCAACACCCGCGCCGCCCTCGGCGTCATCCTCGACCCGCCGGAATTCGACGTGGAGTTCGACGTCGACGGCGTTGCGGCGCATCGCAAGGTCTCCGCCATCAACGTCTCGAACAACCGCTTCGGCGAGAACGGCCTGCTCTATGCGGAGGACCTCACCGGCGGCCATCTCGGCTTCTACACGACCAATCCGCTGAAGCCGGCCGGCGCGGCGAAGCTCGCCTTCGATATCCTGCGCGGCAGGCTGCGCGAGAACGCCGACGTCTGCGAGATGACCGGCGCGGAGGTGGAGCTGCATTTTCCCAGGGTCGACCGGGCGATCAACTGCGTCATCGACGGCGAGCTGCTGCCCATGGACCGCGACGTCTCGATCCGCCTGCATCCGGGCGAGCTGAAGGTCATGGTGCCCAAGGTACAGGCCGAGAACATGGCCAAGGCCGAGACGGCGGCGGCTTGAGCATGGGTGCCCATCGCTTGTAAAGGCCCTCTCTGCCTGCCGGCATCTCCCCCACAAGGGGGGAGAAAGGCTAGCAGCATGCTCTTCCCTTAAAATTTTCCGCTGAGAGTGCCGCGGGTTAAGTCCCTCCCCCTTGTGGGGAGGGGTTGGGGAGGGGCCTTCGAACGCCCGCTAAATCCGCGGCAAGTAGGTCTGGTAATCGAAATCCGAGACCGTGCGCAGGTAGGTGATCGCCTCCTTGCGCTTCGTATCCCCATAGAGCTTCTGGTACTCGGCCCCGAACGCGTCCCCGATGAAGGGCGAGGCCGAGAATTCCTCCACGGCCGTCAGGAAGTCGTGCGTCAGGCGCTTCGCATCCGGTACGTCCTTGCCCGGCTCCGTCACCGGCCCCGGGTCGAGGTCCTTGTCGAGGCCTAGGAGGATGCCGCCGAGGATGGCGGTCAGCAGCAGATAGGGGTTCACGTCCGCGCCCGCCACGCGATGCTCGACGCGCGCCGCCGGGCCGTCCTTGTCGGGGATGCGGATGGCGGTGCCGCGATGGCCGAAGCCCCAGGTGAGGTCGACGGGCGCGAAGGAGCCCGGCTGGAAGCGGCGGTAGGAATTGGCGAAGGGCGCGAAGACGAGTTGCGCGTCGCGCATCGTTTGCAACATGCCGGCGGTGATCGACTTCAGCTTCGCCGGTTCGCCGCCCCTTGCGTCGAGGATGTTCCTGCCGTCCCGGTCGAGGATGCTGCAATGGACGTGCAGGCCCGAGCCCGCCTGGCCGGCATAGGGTTTTGCCATGCAGGTGGATTTCAGGCCGAAGCGGCGCGCGGCCTGGTCGGCGATGCGCTTGAGATAGATGCAGTCGTCGGCCGCCGCCAGCGCGTCCGGCCGGTGCAAGAGGTTGATCTCGAACTGGCCGGGGCCGAACTCCGCCGTCGTGGCATCCGCCGGCAGGTCCATCGCCTTCGCCCACGCGCGCACGGTCTGGAGGTAGCCGTCGAGTGCATCCGTCGCGCTCATGTCGTAGAGCTGGAAGCCGTTCGGCTCGCCACGCCAGGTCAGCGCCTCTGGCGGGCGGGGCTTGCCGGTCTCGTACCAGTCGCCTTCCACCACGTAGAACTCGAGCTCGGTCGCCACCACCGGCGTCAGGCCGCGCGCGGCAAAGCGCTCCAGCATGCGCGAGAGGATGGCGCGCGGGTCCATGAAGGAGGCGGTACCGTCGAATTCGTGCATGGTGGCCAGCACCTGCCGGGAGCCTTCAGGCGCCCAGGGCATGACGGTCAGCGAGCGCTTGTCGGGAATGCACACGCCGTCCGGATCGCCGACGGAGAGCGACAGGCCGGTGATGTCGTCGTTGTCGTCGCCCCAGATATCCAGCGACTGTGTGGAGGAGGGCAGGCGCACCGAGCCGTCCCAGATCTTCTTCTCTCCCTCGAGCGGAACCTGCTTGCCGCGCAGGTCCCCGTTCATGCCGACGAGGAGGATTTCGATGCGGGGCGGGGTGTTGGCGGGCAGCGGACCGGCCGCCGTCTTGTCGTTTGTCATGATGCCTGCTTTTGGTTTGGCGGGAGGCATGGATAAGGTGATTTGCTCGTGCTCGATCTCTTGCCAAATGCCTGTTGTATGGGCATTTTCGTAACCCATTCTGTCCCGCCGTTCAATAAGGCGCGACCTACCCGCAAGGATGATCCCGATGCCGAACACCAGCGCAGCCGCCGTTTCCAACCTCGGAGCCCTCGACGCCGCCCACCACCTTCATCCTTTCTCGGACATGAAGAAGCTGAACGCGGCCGGCACGCGCATCATCGAGCGCGGCGATGGCTGCTACATCTTCGACAATCACGGCAAGCGCTATCTCGACGGCTTCGCGGGCCTGTGGTGCGTCAATATCGGCTATGGCCGCAAGGAGATCGCAGAAGCCGTCATGCGGCAGATGAACGAGCTGCCCTACTACAACACCTTCTTCGGCACCACGACGCCGCCGGCCGTGCTGCTCGCCCAGAAGATCACGTCGCACGCCGGGCCGAACATCAACCGCGTCTTCTTCACCGGCTCGGGCTCGGAGGCGAACGACACCTGGTTCCGCATGGCGCGCGTCTACTGGGGCGCCATGGGCAAGCCGACCAAGAAGGCGGTCATCGCCCGCAGGAACGGCTATCATGGCTCCACCGTCGCCGGCGCCTCGCTCGGCGGCATGAAGTGGATGCACGAGCAGGGCGACCTGCCGATTGCCGGCGTCCACCATATCGACCAGCCCTACTGGTACGGCGAGGGCGGCGAGCTCTCCCGCGACGAATTCGGCCTGAAGATGGCCCGCCAGCTCGAAGAGAAGATCGACGAACTCGGCGAGGACAATGTCGCCGCCTTCGTCGCCGAGCCGATCCAGGGGGCGGGCGGCGTCATCGTGCCGCCGGACAGCTACTGGCCGGAGATCGCCCGCATCTGCAAGGCGCGCAACATCCTGCTCGTCGCCGACGAGGTGATCTGCGGCTTCGGGCGCACCGGCCACTGGTTCGGCCACCAGCATTTCGGCGTCGAGCCGGATCTTGCGCCCATCGCCAAGGGCCTCTCCTCCGGTTACCTGCCCATCGGCGGCGTCATGGTCTCCGACCGTGTCGGCAACGTGCTGGTCGAGGAGGTCGGCGACTTCAACCACGGCTTCACCTATTCCGGCCACCCGGTCTGCGCGGCCGCTGCGCTGGAGAACCTGCGCATCATCGAGGACGAGAAGCTCGTCGAGCGCGTCCACGACGACATCGGCCCCTACCTCGCCGCTGGCCTCAAATCGCTGGAGGACTTGCCCATCGTCGGCGAGGTGCAGCAGGTCGGCCTGATGGCCGCCGTGCAGCTCGCCGAGGACAAGGCGACCCGAAAGCGCTTCGAGGACAAGGAGACGGCCGGCGTCACCGTCCGCAACCATTGCCTTGCAAACGGCCTCGTGCTGCGCGCCACCGCCGACCGCATGCTCTTCTCCCCGCCGCTCGTCATCACCCATGCCGAGGTCGATGAGATGATCGACATCACGCGGAAGGGGCTGGAGCATGCGTGGAGCGTGCTGGCGGGCTGACTATTCACCGAGCTGAAGAATGCGAAGTGTCTCATCGGAAACGAATTTCCTGTCGTTGGTGATGAGACATTCGCAACCGGAATCGACCGCGGAGCAATAGTGGCTGGCGTCGAGCAGCTTCAAGCCCTTCGCAGCACCGATGCGGGCTGCCGCATTCAGCAGGGGGAAATCCGCCGGGACCACCGTTACGATCCCCGCATCGAAGAAGAACGACCTGTAGGCGGCTTCCACTTCTGGCCGGGCGAGGCGGTAGGCGCCGTAAAAGCATTCGCAAACAACAATCTCGTTAGCGATGAGTTCTATGTTGCGCTATAAAGCGTCTGTCAGCAGGGCGTCGACCCGCCTTTGCAGGTTTTCTTCCCCCTGGACGTAGTAGATGACGATGTTGGAATCGAGATAGAGACGCGTCGTCTGATCGAGCCAGCCGTTATTCGTCATCGCCGGAGAATTCTCGGCGCAGGTTGTCTACTTCATTCGCCGAAAGCGGCGCATAGAGCTTCGTGCCCGCGCCCCTGAATGCACGAAGGCGTTCGATCTTCCGGGCAGTTTCATCCATGTCGGCGGGCTCCGCTGGCGTCCCAAGGTGCCTTCGGACAGCCTGTTCGACGAGAAACGACCGCGAGCGTCTGGTTTCGCGCGCCCGTTGATCGAGCAGCGCAAGCGTTTCCTTCGACAGTCTGATGGAGGTTGGGTGGGTTGCCGTGCTCATTGTCTACCGCCATGGCTTTGTAGTTCAATGTAGTCGATGCCGCCGGGCGCTTCAATCCCGGCAGCTACCCTTTCGCCTGTGCGTTACTGGAACGCCGTCTCGAAGAAGCTTCTCAGCTTGCGCGAATGCAGCTTTTCCGAGGGCATGCCGGCGAGGATTTCGAGGGCGCGGATGCCGATCCGGAGGTGCTGGTTCACCTGGGTGCGGTAGAAGGCGGTCGCCATGCCGGGCAGTTTCAGCTCGCCGTGCAACGGCTTGTCGGAAACGCACAGCAGCGTGCCGTAGGGCACGCGGAAGCGGAAGCCGTTGGCGGCGATGGTTGCCGATTCCATGTCGAGCGCGATGGCGCGGGACTGGGAGAGGCGTTTCACCGGCCCGCGCTGGTCGCGCAGTTCCCAGTTGCGGTTGTCGATGGTGGCGACGGTGCCGGTGCGCATGATGCGCTTGAGGTCGTAGCCTTCGAGGCCGGTCACTTCCTCCACCGCGTCTTCCAGCGCTACCTGGATTTCCGCCAGCGCCGGGATCGGCACCCAGACGGGCAGGTCGTCGTCAAGGACGTGGTCTTCGCGCACATAGGCATGGGCAAGCACGTAGTCGCCGAGCGTCTGGCTGTTGCGAAGGCCCGCGCAATGGCCGAGCATCAGCCAGGCATGCGGGCGCAGCACGGCGATATGGTCGGTGATCGTCTTGGCGTTGGAGGGGCCGACGCCGATATTGACCAGGGTGATGCCGCCATGGCCCTTCTTCTTGATGTGGTAGGCCGGCATCTGCGGCAGGCGGGCGAGCGTCAGGTCGGTTTCCGGCTTGTCGGCGCCGGCGGGCGTGATGATGTTGCCGGGCTCGACGAATGCCGTGTAGCCGTTGCCGCCCTCGGCCATCTGCTGGCGCGCCCAGGCGCAGAACTCGTCGACATAGAACTGGTAGTTCGTGAAGAGCACGAAGTTCTGGAAATGGTTGGCGCTCGTCGCCGTGTAGTGGCTGAGGCGGGCGAGCGAATAGTCGATGCGCTGCGCGGTGAAGGGGGCGAGCGGCGAGGGCTCGCCGGGACCGGGCTCATAGGAGCCGTTGGCGATCTCGTCGTCGGTGTTCGTCAGGTCCGGCGCGTCGAAGAGGTCGCGCAGCGGCAGCTCGATGTTCTCGGCGATCTCAGCCTCCACATAGGCGCCTTCCCCGAAGGCGAAGTGCAGGGGGATCGGCGTCGTGGATTCGGAGACCGTGATGCGGACGCCGTGGTTGCGCATCAGCAGGCCGAGCTGTTCCTTGAGGTAGTGCCGGAAGAGTTTCGGGCGGGTGATGGTCGTCGTGTAGATGCCGGGCGAGGCGACATAGCCGTAGGAAAGGCGGGAATCGACATGGCCGAAGCTGGTCGTTTCCAGGCTGACCTGCGGATAGCAGGCGCGGAAGCGCTTGTCCGGCGTGCCGTTCCGGCCGAGCGAGACGAAGGCGTCGGTCAGGAATTTCGTGTTGCGCTCATAGAGCTCTTCCAGCGCATCGACCGCGGCGACCGGATCGTCGAAGGAGCGCGGCTCGTAAGGCGTGGGCGTGGAGAAGGAAAGGGGGCGGGGAGAAAAGATTCGTTTGCTCATGAATCACTATAGTTGCTGTCTTTTGACAAGCAAACGACAAGTTCGATGCGTCCGCAAGCCTTATCGCGGGGCGGCGAGGATGACCACGGCGCCGGCAACGGCAAGCCCCGCACCGGCAAGGTCGAAGCGGTCGGGGCGCAGGCCCTCGGCAAGCCACAGCCAGAGGAGCGAGGCGGCGATATAGACCCCGCCATAGGCCGCATAGGCGCGGCCCGCAAAGGCGCTGTCGGCCTGCGTCAGCAGCCAGCCGAAGAGCGCGAGCGAGGCCATGCCGGGCACGAGCCAGAGGATGGATTTGTCGAGCCGCCACCAGGCCCAGAAGGCAAAGCACCCGGCGATCTCGGCAAGGGCCGCGGCGGAAAAGACGAGGAGGGATTTCATCCGGGGCTCCTTGCGGGTGCGAACGCTGCCGGATGTAGCATGGAACGGAGGGCGGGAAAGCCCGCTCAGCTCATGGACTGCCGCTGCAGGGTGACGAAAAGCACGAGGCCCGCGCCGTTCTTCTCGATGCCGAGGCCGCCCGCATTGCTCCAGGCGAGGGCGCCGACCGGCGCCATCAGCATCGCCGAAAGGGCGAGGATGCGCAGCAGCGTGGCGGAGGCGTGGGTGAGGGCGGCGGTCATCGGGCGTCTTCCGGGAGGCTGGAAATCAGAGGGCGGCGCGGCAGCCGTGCGAGGCGGCGCAGGCCATGAGCTTGCCGGTGTCGTTGCGCGCGCTGCGGCGATAGTCGGTTTCGACGGCGGCAGCCAGCATGATCGCGAAAACGGCCATCAGCAGGGTGATGATGGTCAGGCGGCGTGCGAGGATGTCCATGGTCGTGTCCCTCATTCCATTCCAGATGTTTCGATGGAACCTTTTTGCCACTCCCGGACTGAACGCTCCCTGACATGCCGGTTCATCTCCCGTTCAGGAAAGGTGTGATCGGGCCTTGAAGGAGGGGAGGCGGGCTTCTACCTGTTTGACCTGTGCAACCGGGAGACAGGCAATGACCGCGCCCATCGAACTCTATTACTGGCCGACGCCGAACGGCCACAAGATCAGCATCATGCTCGAGGAACTCGGTGTTCCCTATGTGGTGAAATACGTCAATATCGGCCGGGGCGAGCAGTTCGAGCCCGATTTCCTGAAGATCTCGCCGAACAACCGCATGCCCGCCATCATCGATCCGGACGGCCCGGGCGGCGCGCCGATCTCCGTCTTCGAATCCGGTGCGATCCTGCAATATCTCGGCCGCAAGTACGGAAAATTCTATCCGGCGGACGAGCGCCGGCGCGTCGAGGTCGACCAGTGGCTGTTCTGGCAGATGGGCGGCCTCGGCCCGATGGCCGGCCAGGCGCATCACTTCCGCCAATATGCGCCGGAGAAGATCGAATACGGCATCAACCGCTACACGAACGAGGTGAACCGCCTCTACGGCGTGATGAACAAGCGCCTCGCCGACCGCGACTACCTCGCCGGCGACTATTCGATCGCCGACATGGCCTCGATCGGCTGGGTGCGGTCCTACGAGAACCAGGGCCAGGACCTCGACGATTTCCCGAACCTCAAGCGCTGGTTCGAGGCCGTGCTCGTCCGCCCCGCCGTGCAGCGCGGCATCGAGGTGGGCAAGGAAGAGCGCGCCCGCCAGGCAAGCCTTGCCGAGGACAAGGAAGCGCAGAAAATCCTCTTCGGTCAGCGGGCGCGGTAAGGCCGGAATGCAAAAGGCCGGCGTTTGGCGCCGGCCTTTGATTGTCCCTTCGATAAAGTCCGGAAACTCACCCCACCCGCTCCGTCATCCTCGGGCTTGACCCGAGGATCCATGCCACAAAGACAGGGCGTGCCATTTCGGTGGATCCTCGGGTCAAGCAACCGTGGAGTCATTGAGAGAGGGCTGTTTGGGATCGGGCGATTGCATTGAGGATTGTCATGAGCTTTCGAATGGTTGCGACCATTGCGAGCTTGAATGGTTTTCCCCTGCCGCGCAGGCGCTGATAGAAGCCTGCCAGGACAGGGTCCTTTGCCTTGATGGCACTGAGGACCGCCATGTAGGCGATGTCGCGCAGATGTTTTCGGCCGCCCGAGCATCGCCCCGACCGATTGGAGGCCCCGGATTGGCGCGCATGGGGCGCGACGCCGACAAGCGCGGCGATTGCCTTGGCCGAAACGAAGCCCAGCTCGGGCAGGTCTGCCAGCAGGGTGCTGGCCAGAACCGGGCCGACGCCCTTGACGTCACGAAGCCTGTCATAGCGCTGCCGCAGATGGGTGTGCTCGACGAGGAGCACGCGCACGGCCCTGTCGAGCTGCTCGATATCCCGGGCGATGGCATCCAGCCGTTCCTGGACGAGGGAACGCACCAGCGGCTCGTCCTCGGTGTCGAGCAGGCTGGCAAGTCCGCTTCTTTCTGCCACCAGCCTGCGGCGATGGGCCAGGACGGCGCTGAGCCGCTGGCGGGCGGCATCGGGGCGCCAGGGTGTCAGGTTCTCCTGCGCGACGGCCAGGTAGCGGGCGATCATGGCTGCGTCGATGGCGTCGGTCTTGGCCAGCTGGCCGAGCGCACCCGCCAGCTGGCGCACGCGGGCCGGCGCCACGACGTACACCGTCATGCCGGCCGCATGGAGCGGTGCGATCAGCTTGCGCTCATAGCCGCCGGAGGCTTCCACCGCGACGGCGCACCGCCCGAGGCCGGACAGGCGCTGCACGAGGGCGCCGATACCGTCTTGCGAGGCGGGACAGGAAAACCGCGTGCCTGCTGGATGGACAAAGACATCGAAGCGGGTCTTGCACACGTCGATGCCGACGAAGGGGAGATCATGTATCATGGCCTTGCTCCCAGGCTTGTGGTGCGGGCGAAAAGCCCGAGCAACCGTTCGGGGTCAAAGGGAGCAGGCAGGGCCTTGCTCGACCGCGGCCTTCAAAGCCAACCCGAGGGAACGGCCACCTGCCTGCATCGGCCGGGATGCGCATCCCGGCCGATGCAAGCCACTAAACCACATCTCATCCACACAAGCCCGAGGATGACGAAGTGCTTGGAGTGATGGCTTCCTATGCGCGGCCGCGTCAGCTCAAAGCCGCGTCCAGGTCTGCGACTTGCACAGCACCGCCAGCATGCAGCCCTTCATGCGCAGCGAATTGCCGTTGACGGTGCCGGCGCCGCTGTAGGTCTTGTCGGCTTCCGGGTCGGTGATCGAGCCGGTGTAGTCGGCGCCCGAACCGTCGAGCTTGCCGATCTGCTTGCCGGCGTGCTTGCCTGATTTCAGCGTGATGCAGAAGCTGCCGCCGCATTTGGCGATGGCGGCGGTGGCGCCGCTCGCCGTCTTCCAGTTGCCCTCGATCGGCTCGCCGGCAAGCGCAAAGCCCGGCGCGGCGATCAGGGCGGCGGCAATCCATGTCCTCAGTTTCATTCTCTTCCTCCTCCGGAATGCGGCCGGAATATATCTTACGCACACGTAAAGGTAAATATGCCGCGGAACGGGAATCCGGGCGTGCGTTTTGCGGCCCCTCGTTCGCGGTGGTTAGCGAAGGGTTGAAATCGCCGGTTGAACAATCCGTAAATTTTGAGGCGAATGCCGCGGTTTCCAGCGGGTGCGATGTTTAACGAAAATCCAATTTTACCAAGCGTTCGGATTTCGTTTGTCTCAAATTAAGCATGCATTTTAAGCGCATTTTGAAAGCCCGCCGGCATAGTGGAGCCATAAGACGAGCGGGACGAACCCGCCGGCAAAACTCCGAGGGCGAAACCAGGCCGCACAAGACGGCCGGCGCCCGGGGAGGCCCGAAAGGGCAGGTAAAACAGGATAATGCAGGCAACAACCAGTTGGACAGGGACTGACGAAAATGGCACGCTTTGACTTTCAGACCATCGAAACGGCCGCCATGGTTGGCGGCGAGAACCGCGCCGAAATCTTCTGCGACATGGGCCTCATGTATGCCACGGGCCGCGGCTGCGGCATCGACCTCGTGCAGGCGCACAAGTGGCTCAACATCGCCGCCATCAAGGGTTGCGAACGCGCCGCGGAACTGCGCGCCGACGTCGCCGCCACGATGACGAAGACCGACCTCGCAATGGCGCTGCGCGCCGCCCGCGAATGGATGACGGTTCACTGATCGGTTACTGGCGAGGCCCCGGGGAAAAGACCGCCAAAGCGGCGCCCCGGGGTCTCGTTCGCTGTCAGCCGAGCCGGCCGAGAACCTTCGGCAGGGCTTCTTCCAGCAAAACCATATCCGCCTCCGGCCCGACGCTGATGCGGATGCATCGGTTGAGCGGGGCGACGCCCGGCATGCGGATGAAGACGCCGTGCTCCATCAGCCCGTCGACGATGGCGCGGGCATGGGTGCCGTCACGGCCGCAATCGACGGTGACGAAATTGGTGGCGGAGGCGAGCGGCTGAAGGCCGTTCGCCCGGGTGATGGCCGTGATGCGCTCGCGCGATGCGGCGATGCGGGCGAGAACGTCCACCAGATAGGCCTGGTCCCTCAGGGCCGCCAGCGCGGCCGCGACCGACAACCGGGCCATGCCGAAATGATTGCGGATCTTGTCGAAGGCCTGCGCATTGCCGAGGGTGCCGATCGCATAGCCGACGCGCGCGCCGGCAAGGCCGTAGGCCTTGGAGAAGGTGCGCATGCGCAGCACGTTCGGCTGGCCGATCAGCGCATCGATGGCGGGAATGGTGCCGGCGGGCGCCGTCTCGCCATAGGCCTCGTCGAGAATGAGGAGGGTCGTTTCCGGCAGGGCCCTGGCGAAGGCGACGACGCTGTCGCCGTCCCACCAGCTTCCCATCGGATTGTCGGGGTTTGCGAAATAGACGAGCGGCGCGTTTTCCCGCCGCACCGCGTCGAGGAGGCCGTCGAGGTCTTCCCGGTCGCCCGCATAGGGCGCGGTGACGAGCCGTCCGCCGAAACCGTTCACATGATAGTTGAAGGTGGGATAGCCGCCGAGCGAGGTGACCACGGGCGTGCCGGGCTCCACGACGAGCCGCACGATCTCGCCGAGCAGGCCGTCGATGCCGCCGCCGATGGCGATATTGTCCCGCGAGACGCCGTGATGGAGGGCAAGCGCCTCGCGCAGCTCGAAATTCTCCGGGTCGCTGTACATCCAGGTCGTTTCGGCCGCCGCGCGCATCGCTTCGAGAACCGAAGGGGCGGGGCCGAAGCCGCTTTCGTTCGCGCCGATGCGCGCCTTCACCGCAAGGCCGCGGCCGCGCTCGATGGCTTCCGGCCCCACGAAGGGCACGGTGGAGGGAAGGCTCTGGGCGAGGGCGGTGAAACGGGAAAATGCGGACATGGATGCGCCTGGATCGGGAAAATCGGAAAGCCGGCCGGAATCGGCCTCCGGCACCCTAGCCAATAATCCGCGCGCGTGAAACGATCAGATGACGGCCGAGCCGATGCCGCCGCGCTCCACGCCGACCATGTAGCGGCGCTCCTCGCTCCGCGCGCGGTTGTTCACGCCGCCGGTGAAATAGTCCGACCGCACGATCATGTGCAGCAGCTCCTCGTCGATTTCCTTGATGAACTGCACGCCGACGCGGCTGTCGTTGCGGTAGACCTCCGCGCAGCCGATTCGCGAGGTGACGCCGACGACCGAGAGGTAATAGTGGAGCGGCAGGCCGATCGTCGTGCTGACGGTGAAGCTGGCGCCGCCGAGCGAGATGTCGACCAGCTTGCAGCTTCGCATCTTCGGTGCGGCAAGGTCGAACCCGACGGTCATCAGCATGCCCTGCCGGTTGACGGCGAACCGCTCCCATTTACGCTCGTAAAGCCCTGCGACGGAACGGGAATCTGCACCGATAGCCATTATCACACTCTCCTGAGGGAGGGACGTCATGTCCAAGAGAGGGGGAGTGTCGCAGGCGAGTGTTTTGTTTCGTTAAAACAAAAGGTTAAAAGTTTAACGTCCGTTTTTCTCTCAGGCGTCCTGCCCGGCGGGCCGCCGGCCGAGCACCAGGTTCAGGAAGTCGGTGTCGAGGAACATGTTGAAGTGCACGACCATCTCCTCGCCCTCGCGCTTGAACTCCGTGCAGGGGATCTCGTCGCGGATGCCGTCGATCTCCAGGTAGAAGTTCTCCGGCAGCGTCAGCGTCTTGTTGATCGAAAGCACCGCGCCCGCGCTGGAGATGCTGCGGATGAGGCAGGTGTAGCGCATCGCCGTGCTGAGATGGTGGCCGATCGGGGTGATGAAGCCGGGCTTGTCGAGGCGATACTGGACGAAGCTGCGCTTGGGGTGGCGCAGGTGAAGCTGTTCGTGGACCTGTTCGAGGGGCATGGCGCCCTCCCGCTTGTGTTGCCGGAGTCGAACTGTACCGAAACGGGGTGGATAAAACATGAAAACGGCCGCTCGCGTTTTAACGAGCGGTCGAGGGGAGGAGGAGATGGATCCTCGGGTCAAGCCCGAGGATGACGACGGAAGCAAGGCATGACGGCCAGAGCGACGCCGCCGCTTGCCGCACCGCTCAACGGACGGGCGACATCTCCCCCTCTCCGTCATCCTCGGGCTTGACCCGACGATCCAAATGCCGCGGCCGCGAATGCGCTTCCGCGCCCGCCTTACTGGAAGGCCTGAAGCCCCGTCTGCGCGCGGCCGAGGATCAGCGCGTGGATGTCGTGCGTGCCCTCGTAGGTGTTGACGGCTTCCAGGTTCATGACGTGGCGGATGACGCCGTATTCGTCCGAGACGCCGTTGCCGCCGTGCATGTCGCGGGAAACGCGGGCGATGTCGAGCGCCTTGCCGCAATTGTTGCGCTTCATCAGCGAGATGAGCTCGGCGGGCGCGCGGTGCTCGTCGAACAGGCGGCCGAGGCGCAGCGCCCCCTGAAGGCCGAGCGCGATCTCGGTCTGCATGTCGGCGAGCTTCTTCTGGATGAGCTGGGTGGCGGCGAGCGGCTTGCCGAACTGCTTGCGGTCGAGCGTGTACTGGCGGGCGGCATGCCAGCAGAACTCGGCGGCGCCCATGGCGCCCCAGGCGATGCCGTAGCGGGCGCGGTTGAGGCAGCCGAAGGGGCCTGCGAGCCCGGAGACTTCCGGCAGCAGGTTCTCGTCGGGAACGAAGACGTCCTGCATCATGATCATGCCCGTCACGGAGGCGCGCAGCGAGAACTTGCCCTCGATCTTCGGCGTCTCGAAG
Organism: Shinella sp. Sh6; assembly: GCF_055392685.1. Lineage (NCBI taxonomy): Bacteria > Pseudomonadati > Pseudomonadota > Alphaproteobacteria > Hyphomicrobiales > Rhizobiaceae > Shinella > Shinella sp. Sh6. Next base: position 975,517 of record NZ_AP044005.1, read on the forward strand.
CCCTTCATGCCGCGCTCGAGGATGAAGCCCTTGATCTTGCCGTCATGCGCGTCGGACTTCGCCCAGACGACGGCGACGTCGGCGATCGGCGAATTGGTGATCCAGTTCTTGGCGCCCGAGACGAGGTAGCCGCCGTCGACCTTCTTCGCGCGGGTGATCATGGAGGAGGGGTCGGAGCCGTGGTCCGGCTCGGTGAGGCCGAAGCAGCCGACCCATTCGCCGGAGGCGAGCTTGGGCAGGTACTTCCTGCGGCTTTCTTCCGTGCCGTAGGCGAAGATCGGGTGCATGACCAGTGAGGACTGCACGGACATGGCCGAGCGGTAGCCGGAATCGACGCGCTCGACTTCGCGGGCGACGAGGCCGTAGGAGACGTAGTTCGCGCCGACGCCGCCATATTCCTCGGGGATCGTGGGGCCGAGCAGGCCGAGCTCGCCCATCTCGCTCATGATCTCGCGGTGGAAGATTTCGTGGCGGTTGGCCTCCGTCACGCGCGAGGCGAGCTTGTCCTGGCAATAGGCCGCGGCCGTATCGCGGATCATGCGCTCCTCGTCGGTGAGCTGGTCTTCCAGGAGGAAGGGATCGGCCCAGTCGAAGGCTGCCATCTTGGCGCGGGCCTGCTGCGGGGTGGCGCTGTGGTGCTCGCTCATGGGGTCCTCCCGTTGCGGTTCGTCGTTGCAAAAGTGCTACATCAGCTCGCCTCTCTCCGAAAGGGCGGGAACGAAACCGAAGGCCGAATGCTTTGGCTATTTATGAATGCCCTCATGAATCCGAAGAATGAGCCATGCCCGCCTTTTCGCCTTGATTGCGCCCTCCGCCATGGGCATGTAGCCTGACAATGAGCAATTCCACGAAAGAGAGGCCCACCATGCGCGACCGCTTCAAGCGATCCGTCGAGCGCCTGCTGCCGGCCGAAGCGCGGCTCGGCGACCTGTTCCGGCCGTCACCCCGCCACGAGGAGCGCAAGGCGCCCGCGGCCCGGCGGCGCCCCGCCGGCTCGATGCTGGAAGAGGTGGCCGGCTTCGGCAGCAATCCCGGGGCCCTGCGCATGTTCGCGCACATCCCCGAGGGCCTGCCCGCCGGCCGGCCGCTCGTCCTCGTGCTGCACGGCTGCCAGCAGGATGCGGCAGGCTACGACCGGGCCGCCGGCTGGACATCGCTTGCCGGGGAGCGCGGCTTTGCCGTCGTCTATGCCCAGCAGCGCGAGGCGAACAATCCGCGCCTCTGTTTCACCTGGTTCCGGCCGAGCGAGGTGACGCGCGACCGCGGCGAGACGATGTCGATCCGCCAGATGGTGGCCCATGCGGCCGAGACGGCGGCAAGCGACCCGGAGCGCGTCTTCGTCACAGGCCTTTCCGCCGGCGGGGCGATGGCCGCCGCCATGCTCGCCAATTATCCGGACGTCTTTGCCGGCGGCGCGATCATCGCCGGCCTGCCCTTCGGCGCCGCGCGCGATGCGACCCGCGCCTTCGACGCGATGGCGGAAGCCCCCGAGCGCAGCCCGCGCGACTGGTCGGACCTCGTGCGCGCCGTCTCCCCGCGCATCGCCCGCAAGCCCGCCGTCTCCATCTGGCACGGCACGGCGGATGAGACCGTCTCGCTCTCCAACGGCCTCGCCCTCGTCGAGCAATGGCGCGATCTCTACCGCCTGCCGAAGGAGGCCTTCGTGGAAAAGCGCCTCAAGGGCCGGCGCACCCGCATCTGGCCGGACAAGGACGGCAAGCCCCTCGTCACCTTCCACGCCATCGACGGCATGGGCCACGGCACCCCGGTGCTTTCCGGCGAAGGCGGCGGGTATGCGGTGTCCGCCGAGCCCTTCATGCTGGAGGCGGGGTTCTCCTCGACGCTGGAGATCGCGAAGGAATGGGGTCTGACGCGCAAGTGGAAGCGGTAGGCGTTACGCCCTGCCTTTCCGTTCGCCCCTCACCCTAACCCTCTCCCCGCAAGCGGGGAGAGGGGACGTGCCCCACGAGCGGATATTGCTTGGGGAAAACAGTGTGGCATATCCCCTTCGCCCCGCTTGCGGGGAGAAGGTGGCCGGCAGGCCGGATGAGGGGTAACCCGCATAGGCGGGTTTCTGGAGCAGGCGGACCAATCCGTTTGAAGGATGCGGTCACGTAGCGATCTCGCGTCCAATCACCCCAGCAGCCACTCATGCTCCTTCGCATTGTGGAACTTCCACACCCGCTTCGGCCCGGCCATCACGTTGAGATAGTAGAGGTCGTAGCCGTGGATGGTGGCGCAGGGGTGGTAGCCTTTCGGCACCAGCGTCACGTCGCCGTCCTCCACCGCCATCGCCTCGTCGAGCGAGCGGTCGTCCGTGTAGACGCGCTGGAAGGCGAAGCCCTGCGGCGGGTTGAGGCGGTGGTAGTAGGTCTCCTCCAGAAGGCTCTCGTTCGGCAGGTCGTCCCGGTCGTGCTTGTGCGAGGGGTAGGAGGAGGTGTTGCCGTTCGGCGTGATCACCTCGACGACGAGCAGAGAGTGGGCCGAATTGTCGTCCTCCGGCATGATGTTGTGGACGTCGCGGACATTCGAGCCCTTGCCGCGCGTCAGCTTGGGATGCGTTCCGGGCGGGATGGCCCTGGCCTTGTAGTCGCCGCCGCCGGGCGCCGAGCAGACGGCAAGCTCCAGGTCGGTCTCCGCAGTCACCGACCAGTTGGAATCGGCCGGCACGTAGAGCGCGTGCGGCGGCCCCTCGAACGGGCTCATGCGCTCGCCGAGGATGCCGAAATCCTCGCCCGACGCCGTCGCCTTGCCCTTGCCGGAAATCCACACGAGGCAGACCTCGCGGCTTCCCGTTTCCGCGGCGAGGATCTCGCCCGGCTTCATGCGGTGGACGTCGAAGCCGACATAGGTCCAGCCGGCGCTTTCCGGCGTCACATGGCTGACGCGGCCGTGCGTGCCCTCGGGTTTGACGATGAGCTTGGGCATGGGCTTCTCCTTATGCCTTCGGAAAACCTTCCGTCTCTACGGTATAGCCTGCGGCGGTCATGACGCGCATCAGTTCCTTGTGGCCGATCTCGGCCATCCTCTGCGGGGGCGCTTCACGCGGATCCTGCTCGGCCTCCACGACGAACCAGCCTTCGTAGCCGTAATCGGCGAAGCGCTGGACGATGGCGCCGAAATCGAGCGAGCCGTCGCCCGGCACGGTGAAGGCCCCGAGCGCCACCGCATCGAGGAAGGATTGTTTGCTCCGGTCGAGCCCGTCCACCACGGCCTTGCGGATATCCTTGACGTGGACGTGGTTGATGCGGGCGTGGTGCTTGTCGATGGCGCGCAGCACGTCGCCGCCGGCAAAGGCGAGGTGCCCGGCATCGAGCAGCAGCGGGATGCCTTCGCCGGAATGCTTCATGAAGGCGTCGAGTTCCGGCTCTGTCTCGACGACGGCGGCCATGTGGTGGTGGTAGGAAAGCGGCATGCCCTGATCCGCGCACCATTCGCCGAACTCGGTCACCTTGCGGGCATAGGCCTTCATCTCGTCGTCGGAAAGGCGCGGCTTGGTGGCAAGCGGCTTCGAACGGTCACCCTGGATGGACCGGCCCACCTCGCCATAGACGATGCAGGGCGCGTCGACCGCCTTGAACAGCTCGATCATCGGCGCGATGCGGTCCTTGTTGGCGGCAAGCTCCTCGTCGACCAGCGTGCCGGAGAACCAGCCGCCGCACAGCGTCACGTCGGCCGCGCGCAGGATCGGCAGCATCTCTTGCGGGTTCGAGGGGAAGCGGCGGCCCTGCTCCATGCCGGTGAAGCCGGCGCTACGGGATTGCCGCAGGCATTCCTCCAGCGAGACGTCGTCGCTGAGTTCGGGAAGGTCGTCGTTCCACCAGGCGATGGGCGACATGCCGAGTTTGGCTTTCATTGTGGTCTCCTTGGGGGAAGGCGAGGGCCTTCCGGTATTATTGTTTCCCGCTTGCTCGTTCCCTTTCCCTCACTCCCTCTCTTTCGTCATCCTCGGGCTTGACCCGAGGATCCATGCCGCCCTCTCCGGCGTGCCGTGTAGGTGGATCCTCGGGTCAAGCCCGAGGATGACGGTGGAGAGGTGAGAAGAAAGAGGTGAGCGGTAAGTGAGTAAGTGAGTAAGTAAGTGAGGTGAGTGGCTGCTCCGTTCTCCGTCCTATCCGATCCGCTGGGCTTCGAGCGCCTTCACATAAGCTTCGCGCGCCGCGTTGACCTCGCCGCGCGGGCTGACCTCGGGCACGGCGACGTCCCACCAGTGGCCGCCGTCCTGCGTGGTGATGAGCGGATCGGTGTCGATGACGATGACGGAGGTGCGCTCGTTCGCCTTGCTTTGCTGGATCGTCGTTTCGAGGTCGGCGATGGAGGAGACCTTGACGGCGACCGCGCCCATGCTCTCGGCATGCGCCCGGAAGTCGATCTCCGGCATGGCCTCGATCATCGCGTCCTTGAGGAGGTTGTTGAAGTTCGCCCCGCCGGTCGCCATTTGCAGGCGGTTGATGCAGCCGTAGCCGCGGTTGTCGAGAACGACGACGGTGAGCTTCTTGCCGAGCATGATCGAGGTCGAAAGCTCGGAGTTGAGCATCATGTAGGAGCCGTCGCCGACCATGACGACGACATCCGCCTCCGGCCGCGCCAGCTTGACGCCGAGGCCGCCGGCGATCTCGTAGCCCATGCAGGAAAAGCCGTATTCCATGTGGTAGCCGCCCGGCCGGTTGGCCTGCCAGAGCTTGTGCAATTCGCCCGGAAGCCCGCCGGCGGCGCAGACGAGGATGGAATTGTCCCCGCCGATGCTCCGCTGCACCGCGCCGATGACCTGCGCGTCCGAGGGCAGCGCAGCATTGGTCGCGGCCGTCGCCCGGTTGGCGGCAGCCATCCATTCGTCCTTGCGGGCCTTTGCCGAGGATTCCACCGCGGCCGGCGCCTTCCAGCCGCCCAGCGCCTCGGAAAGCAGCGTCAGCCCCTCGCGCGCGTCGGCGACGAGCGGCTGGCCGTCATGCTTGGCGGCGTCGAAGGCGGCGGTGTTGAGGCCGATCATTTTCACCGCGTCGTTCTTGAAGAGCGCCCATGAGCCGGTGGTGAAATCCTGCAGGCGCGTGCCGACGGCAAGGATGACGTCCGCCTCCTCGGCAAAGGCGTTGGCCGCCGAGGTGCCGGTGACGCCGACCGAGCCCATGGCGAGCGGATGATCGTCGGGGATTGCCGACTTGCCGGCCTGCGTGACGGCGACCGGGATGCCGTGCATGCCGGCAAAAGCCTTCAGCTCGGCCGTCGCCTGCGAATAGAGGACGCCCCCGCCGGCGATGATCAGCGGCTTTTCAGCCTTGCGCAGCGTTGCTATGGCGGCGGCAAGTTCTTCCGTATCGGGCCGCGGGCGGCGCTGCGCCCAGACCTTTTCTTCGAAAAAGCTCGCCGGATAGTCATAGGCTTCTGCCTGCACGTCCTGGCAGAGCGAGAGCGTCACCGGGCCGCAATCGACCGGGTCGGTCAGCACCTGCATGGCGCGCTTGAGGGCCGGGACGATCTGCTCGGGCCGGGTGATGCGGTCGAAATAGCGCGAGACGCAGCGAAAGGCGTCGTTCACCGAGACGGTGCCGTCGCCGAAGTCCTCGATCTGCTGGAGCACCGGGTCGGGGATGCGGTTGGCGAAGACGTCGCCGGGCAGGAAGAGCACGGGCAGGCGATTGACATGGGCGACGCCGGCGGCCGTCACCATGTTGAGCGCGCCGGGGCCGATGGAGGTGGTGCAGGCCATGAAGCGCTGGCGGAAGCTCGCCTTGGCGAAGGCGATGGCCGCATGCGCCATGCCCTGCTCGTTATGGGCGCGATAGGTCGGCAGCTCCTCGCGCACCTGGTAGAGCGCTTCGCCCATGCCCGCGACGTTGCCATGGCCGAAAATGGCCCAGACGCCTGCGAAGATCGGCACCTTCCTGCCGTCCACCACGGTCATCTGCGCCTTCAGGAAATGTGCGACGGCCTGCGCCATCGTCAGCCGGATCGTCTTGCCCATCGTATTCCTCCCAATCTTTCTCTTACAGCCCACGCGTTCTCAGCCAGGCGTCGGTCAGCGCGCGGAAGCGGCCGGCCATGTCGGCAATGGCCGCCTCGTCGTCCATCCGGCCGGCCATCCAGGCGCGCGCGGCCTCGATGAAGATCGTGCGGCCGACGGCAAAGCCCTTGACGGCCGGCGCCGACTTCGTCGCCTCGAAGGCCTTCACCAGTTCCTCGGCCGGCGCTTCGAGGCCGAGCAGCACGATGCCGCGGCACCACGGGTCGTTCTTCGCGATCACCGCCTCGATGTTCCGCCACGCGGCGCTCGATGCCTGCGGCTCCAGCTTCCACCAGTCCGGCTTGATGCCGAGGTCGTAGAGTTCCTGAAGCGCCGTCGAGACCGTGTCATCCTCGAGCGGCCCGTTCTTGCCGGCGATGATCTCGATCAACAGTTCGCGCCCGACGCGCCGCGCCGCCTCGAAAAGCGTGCGCAGCTTCTCCTGCTGCTCGGTCTTCAGCGCCGCCGGATCGCCCGGATGATAGAAGCACAGGCACTTGATGCAATGGTCGACCGGCCATTCCACGAGCTGCGAGCCGATATCCTGGCTGAACTCGAAGCGCAGCGGTTTCGATCCCGGCAGCTCGACGGGCCGGCCGAGCCAGGTGAAATCCTTCGTTGCGGCGTCGAAGAAGGCCTCGCGCCCGAAGCGCTCGTCGATCAACATGCCATAGCCGGGCCGGCCTTCGGCGACCCGCGCGGCGGCCTCGACGGTGAGGCGCTTGAATGCGGAGATCTTCTCGTGCGGCACGCCGAGCTCGTCGGCGATGTCGACGAGCTGCATGCGGTGGTCGCAGGCGAGCGCCATGAGGAGGGGGATGTCGCCCTGCTTGCGGTTCGTCGCCCAGTGGATATGGTTGATTGCCGCGTCCTTGCGCAGCGCCCGGTGTTTGCTGCCGTTCGCAAGGAAGAAGGAAAGCTCCTCCCAGCTCGGATATTCCGGCGAGCAGAGCAGGCGCGAGACGGCGAAGGCGCCGCAGGCATTGGCCCATGTCGCGGAGGTGGCGTGGTTCTCGCCAGTGAGCCAGCCGCGCAGGAAGCCGGACATGAAGGCATCGCCCGCGCCGAGCACGTTGTAGACCTCGATCGGAAAACCCTGGCCGACGACGCCGTCCTCCAGATCGTCCGAGATCGGCCCGTCATAGACGATACAGCCCATGGCGCCGCGCTTGAGGACGATGGTGGCCGGCGAGACGGCGCGGATCGCCTTCAGCGCGGAGAGGACGTCGTCGGCGCCCGAGGCGATCATGATCTCCTCTTCCGTGCCGACGATGAGGTCGCAGTCCGGCAGCACGGATTTCATGATGGCCGAGACGCGGTCGGATTTCACATAGCGCTCGAAGCCTTCGGCGTGGCCGGCAAGGCCCCAGAGGTTCGGCCGATAGTCGATGTCGAAGATGACCTTGCCGCCCGACTGCCTGGCGATGCGGATCGCCTTGCGCTGCGCCGCCTCGCTGTCGAGCCGCGAGAAATGCGTGCCGGAGACGAGCACGGCGCGCGAGGAACGCACGAAGGCTTCGTCCACGTCGCCCTCGTCGAGCGCCATGTCGGCGCAGTCCGTGCGCACGAAGATCATCGGCGAGACGCCTTCGGCCTCGATGGCGAGCAGAACGAGCGCCGTCAGCCGTTCCTTATCCGTCTTGATGCCGTCCACATTGACGCCCTCTCGCGCGCATTGCTCGCGGATGAAGCGGCCCATCTGCTCGTCGCCGACGCGCGTGATGAGTGCGGACCTAAGGCCGAGACGGGCGGTGCCGATGGCGATGTTGGCCGGGCAGCCGCCGACGGATTTGGCGAAGGAGGCGGTGTCCTCGAGACGCGTGCCGAGCTGCTGGCCGTAGAGGTCGACGGAGGAGCGCCCGATGGTGATGACGTCGAGCGTCTTGTCCTGGTCAATGGTCGGCATGTCTTCCCTCCGGTCTTGCGGCATCGTGCACGCCGCGCGGTATTGCCGGAAAATGAAACATGAATTCCATTATCCTGTCAATTCGGAACAAGTATTCCGTTTCTATTCCATGGCGTTCCGCGGTGCGCCTCGCCTGAGGCTGCGGCGCCGTTCCGCGATGGCGACGGGCAGGGCCATGGCGAGCGCCATCGAGGCGGAAAGCGAACGGAAGCCGGCATGGTCCGCCTCCGACACTTCCAGCCAGTGGGCGGCGGCGGCCGCGAGCGGCGAGAAGACCGAATCGGTGATGGCGACGATCGGCACGCCGCGGGCGGCGAGCGCCTGCGCCTGCGCCAGGCTTTCGGCGGCATAGGGCGCGAAGCTGGCGGCGAGCACCGCATCCCTTTCCGTCGCGAACCCGGCGATTTCCGCGTCGATGCCGTTGGGCGAGGCGATGGTCTGGTGGCGGATGCCGAGCTTGCCGAAGGCATAGGCGATATGCGCCGTCAGCGGGTAGGAGCGGCGCTTGGCGACGAGGTAGATCGTCTCGGCCCGGGCGAGCAGGTCGACGGATTTCGAGAAGGTCCGCCCGTCGATGGTGCCGGCAAGGCGCGAGAGGGACTGGCTGGCCGCGTTGATGAAGCCGGAGAGCAGCTCCGTGTCGCTGTCGGCCGATGCGCCGGCTTCAAGAGAAAGAAGGCGTTCCTCGTAGGAAAGCGTGCGGTCGCGCAGGCGGGCGCGAAAGACGTTCTGCAGGTCGGAAAAGCCCTCGTAGCCGAGGTGATGGGCAAGGCGCACCAGCGTGGAGGGCTGCACGTCCGCTGCCGCGGCGATGCTGGCGGCGGTGCCGAAAGCCATGTCGTCCGGGTTGGAAAGCGCATAGGCCGCGACCTGCGCAAGCCGCTTGGGCATGGCCGCCTTTCGCTCTATGATGACGCTGCGCAAGCTGTCGAAATCGCGCGGCACACGCGCAAGGGCCGCTTCGCTGTTGTCCATGGATCCATCCTTTTGCCTGCGGCCATTCTGCGACAAATGAAATAAATATTCCATATGGTTGCGAAGGATAGTTCTCGTTCCAGATCTTTCCCGTTACGGATAACGCGGAGATGCCGGCAAAGCGGATGGAGGAGATGTCATGAAGGCTTTGGGAGTAGGCTTGGTCGGCACCGGCTACATGGGCAAGTGCCATGCGCTCGCCTGGAACAATGTCGCCGCCGTCTTTGGGGATGTCGAGCGGCCCCGCCTCGTGTTCCTCGCCGAGGCCAATGCGGAGCTTGCCGCCGTCCGCGCCCGTGAATTCGGTTTCTCCCGCTCGACGGGCGACTGGCGCGAATTGCTGTCGGATCCGGCGGTCGACGTCATCTCTATCACCACGCCCAACCAGTTCCACGCCGAGATGGCGATCGCCGCGCTGGAAGCCGGCAAGCATGTCTGGTGCGAAAAGCCGATGGCGACCTCGCTCGCCGATGCCGAACGCATGCTCGCCGCCCAGCGCTCCTCCGGCAAGGTGGCGATCATGGGCTACAATTATATCCAGAACCCGGTGATGCGGCACATCCGCTCGCTCATTGACGAGGGGGCCATCGGCACGGTCAACCATGTGCGCGTGGAGATGGACGAGGACTTCATGGCCGATCCCGAGGCGCCCTTCTCCTGGAAGAGCGAGGCGGCCTCCGGCTACGGCGCGCTCGACGATTTCGCCGTGCATCCGCTCTCGCTGCTGTGGAGCCTCTTCGGCCATGTCGAGGCCGTCATCGCCTCGCTCGCAAAGCCCTACGCGGACCGTCCGTTGAAGGACGGCGGGCGCCGCGCCGTGGAGAACCACGACATCGCCAGCGTCCTCATGCGCCTTCCCGCCGGCATTTCCGGCGTGCTGATGGCCAACCGCTCCGCCTGGGGCCGCAAGGGCCGCATCGCCCTCCAGGTCTACGGCTCGAAGGGCTCGATCCTCTACGACCAGGAGCGCATGAACGAGTTCCAGCTTTACACCACCGCCGGCCGGCCGGCCGAGCAGGGGTTTTCGACCATCCTGACGGCCCCGCACCACAAGCCCTACAACCGCTTCGTGCCCGCGCCCGGCCACGGCCTCGGCTTCAACGACCTCAAGGTCATCGAATGCCGCGAGCTGATCGCCGCCATCGCCGGCATGGCCACCCACTCCATCGACTTCAACCACGGCCTTCGCATCGAGAAGTCCGTGCACGCCATGGCGCAGTCCTTCCGCGAGGCGCGCTGGGTCGATGTGCCCGATACGTGATATTTCCGAAAAAAATCCGCGCGCGGCCGCATTGAAACGGCCCATGCCATACGTAATACTCTCGGCAATAATGCCGGAGGGAAGGGCATGTTCAGGCGAATGACGAACCGCTGGGCGCCGGTCTTGTTAGTCTCCATCGCTGTCGTTGTGTTCAATGCGGGCGCCGCCGAGGCCAAACGCGTTGCGCTTCTGATCGGCAATGAGAAATACGAGGAGACCGCCCCGCTCAACAATCCTGCCAACGACGTGGAGCTGATGCGCTCGGCGTTCGAGGCGGCGGGCTTCGATTCCGTGAAGACCGTCTTCGATCTCGACCGCGCCGCCATGGTCAAGGCGCTGCGCGAGTTCGAGGACGAATCCGTGGATGCGGAAATGGCCGTGGTCTACTACTCCGGCCATGCCATGGAGATGAACGGGGTCAATTATCTCATCCCCGTCGACGCGGCGCTGAAGAGCGATCGCGACGTGGAGGATGAGAGCGTCGCCATCGACCGCGTGCAGCGCTCGCTGGAAGGCGCCAAGAAGCTCAAGCTCTTCATTCTCGATGCCTGCCGCAACAATCCCTTCGCCGCCTCGATGAGCCGGTCCATCGGCACGCGCGCCGTCACCCGCGGCCTTGCCCGCGTGGAGCCCGAATCGGCCGACACGCTGATCGCCTTCGCCTCGAAGGCCGGCACGGTGGCGCTCGACGGGGAGGGGCGGAACAGCCCCTTCGCCACGGCGCTCGCCAAATATCTCACCGAACCCGGCCTCGACGTGCGCATCGCGCTCGGCAAGGTGCGCGACGAGGTGGTGGAAGCCACCAACCGCGAGCAGGAGCCCTTCGTCTACGGCTCGCTCGGCGGCGCGCAGATATTCCTGAACATCAAGGAAGTGAACATCAACGTCACCAACAGCGGCAACACGCAGGAGGTCTCGCCGAACGGCCAGTCGGAAGCGGCTGCCGACTGGCAGAACATCCGCGACCTTGCCGACGAGGAACTGCTGAACGCCTTCCTCGCCAAGCACGGCAAGGACCCGGTCTACAAGATGCTGGCGGAAAAGAAGCTCGCCAGCCTCAAGGAGGCGACCGAGAACGAAGGGCAGGATGCGGCCGGCATCGCCTGGGAGGCATTGAAGGAATCGACCGACGCGGCCGCCCTCCAGCGCTTCATCGAGCGCTATCCGGGCAGCAGGCATCGCGCCGACGCCGAGCACCTGATCGCCGCGCTGGAGCCGAAAAAGGGCCTCAGCGTCGATGTCGCCGGCAAGGAGACGCCGGCCTCGCGGGACTGCTTCCTGCTGGCCGGCGAGCCGCAGTCGCTGCCCGGCTTCATGGGCGTCGCCTTCCTGAAGATCGATGCCAAGCGGGCGCTCGCCGCCTGCGCGCAGGCCGTCAACGAGAACCCGTCCGACGGCATGCTCGTCAACCTGCTCGGCCGCGCGCACGATGCCGACCGCAACTATGTCGAGGCGCGGCGCAACTACGAGAAGGCGATCGAGCTCGGCAACATGTATGCCATGACGAACCTCGCCTGGTTCTCGGTCTACGGCACGGACGGACCGGTCGATGTCGCCAAGGGCCTCTCGATGTTCGAGAAGGCGGCGATCGCCGGCAATTCCTATGGCCAGGCCTCGCTCGGCTGGCTCTACCGCGAGGGCTACGGCGGCACGCGGCAGGACTATAACGAGGCGGTGAAGTGGTACCAGCAGTCCGCCAACCAGGGCTATGCCAATGCCATGGCGACGATGGGCTGGTTCTACCGCGAGGGCCTCGGCGTTTCGCAGGATTATGTCCAGTCGCTCGCCTGGTATCGCAAGGCGGCGGACGCGGGCGATGCCAACGCCATGTCCTCGCTCGGCTGGGCCTACCAGAACGGCCTCGGCACGGCTCAGGATTATGCCGAGGCCAAGGTCTGGTACGAGAAGGCCGCCAATATCGGCGATTCCTACTCGATGGCCTCGCTCGCCTGGCTCTATGACGTCGGCAACGGCGTGAAGCAGGACTATGTGGAGGCCCGCTACTGGTACGAGAAGGCGGCCAATGCCGGCAGCGCCTATGCCATGGGCAATCTCTCGCGCCTCTACGACCAGGGCCTCGGCACGCCGGCGGACGCCAAGGAAGCCGTGCGCTGGGCCGCGGCCGCCGTCGAAAGCGGCGATCCGGGCAAGCTGAAGGAGATGAAGGAGACGCCCGCCAACTTCACCGTGGCCTTCCGCCAGGGCATGCAGGACCTGCTGCGTGAGCGCGGCTACTACAGCGGCACCTCGGACGGTGAATTCGGCCCCGCGACGCTTGCCGCCATCGACAAGCTGGCGGCCGGCCGCAACGACGTAACGCTCTCGAACACCAACACCACGACGGACACGTCGACGACGGTGCTCGGCGGTTCGGATATCGACCAGTGCTACGAGCTTGCGGGCGAGCCGAACCTGCGTCCGGGCTTTGCCGGCAAGCTCTTCGCGCAGATCGACTACGGCCGGGCGATCCCGGTCTGCGAGGCCGCGCTCAACGCCAACCCGTCGGACAATTCCGTCCGCAACATGCTGGGCCGCGCCCATGACGCGGCGCGCAACTACCCGAAGGCCCGCGAGCACTACCAGAAGGCCGCCGACGAGGGGAACCTCTACGCGCTGACGAACCTTGCCTGGTACTCGATCTACGGCACGGACGGCCCGGTCGACATGGCCAAGGGCACGCGCATGTTCGAGGAGGCCTCGAACGCCGGTAACCCCTATGCGCAGGCCTCCCTCGGCTGGCTCTACCGCGAAGGTTACAACGGCACGCGCAAGGACTATGACGAGGCGATCAAGTGGTATCGCAAGGCCGCCGAGCAGGGCTATGCCAATGCCGAGGCGACCATGGGCTGGTTCTACCGGGAGGGCCTCGGCACGGCGAAGGACTATGCCGCCTCGCTCGACTGGTACAAGAAGGGCGCGGAAGGCGGCGACATCAACGCCATGTCCTCGGTCGGCTACGCCTATCAGGCGGGCCTTGGCGTTCCGGTCGACTATGCCGAGGCGCGCAAGTGGTACGAGAAGGCGGCAGCCTTCAACGACTACTATTCGATGGCCTCGCTCGGCTGGCTCTATGATGTCGGCAACGGCGTGACGCAGGATTATGCCCAGGCCCGCGACTGGTATGAGAAGGCGGCCAACGGCGGCAACACCTATGCCATGGGCAATCTCTCGCGCCTCTACGACCAGGGCCTCGGCACCCGCGTCGATGCGAAGGAGGCCGCCCGCTGGGCCGCCGCCAGCGTCGAGGGGGGCGATGCCGGCAAGCTGCAGGAGCTGAAAGGCTCGCCCGCGAACTTCACGCCGCAGTTCCGCAAGGAATTCCAGCAGATACTGAAGGACCGTGGCTACTACAACGGCCCGATCGACGGCGACTTCGGCGCCTCGACCCAGAACGCCATAGACCGCCTCGCCGCCCGCACCTGAGGCGCGGCACCGTGAAAGCAAAGCCGCTGGAAGCAAGCCGGTTTCCAGCGGCTTTCGTTCGGGCGAAAGGCTTCGCACAAGCGGCGCATCATGAAAGATGGGACAAGAAGGGGGACTGGCGGAGAAGAAGGGATTCGAACCCTCGATACCGTTTCCGGTATACTCCCTTAGCAGGGGAGCGCCTTCGACCACTCGGCCACCTCTCCGCTCGCGGTTTCAGTATGCGGCATGGCTAGGGATTGCAAGGCCTTTTTCGATGTTATGCCGAAGATTTTGCTGCCGAACCGCCGTCTTGCGCAAGAGGGCAGGGCAGGGAAACCGGCACGTTTCCGGAGCCGCCGCGAAGTCCTTCGCGGAGGCGGAAACGGGTGCGGGCGCTACTTCGTCTCCGTGCGTGCGGCGCGCTCCAGGATCGGCACGCAGATGTCGAGGTCTCCCGAGGCGAGATGCGCATAGCGCATGGTCATCTGCAGGGTCTGGTGACCGAGCCAGGTCTGCACGCGGCGGATGTCGATGCCGCCCTGGACGAGGCGTGACGCGCAGGTATGGCGCAGGATATGGGGCACGACGTCCGGTTCCGCCCCGAGCCCGACCTCATGCTTCGCCTCGTTCCAGGCCGCGCGGAATTTCGCCTGGACGATACTCGTGAAGGGGCCCCGCCGTGTCCGGTCGGAGGCCTGGAGCGCGAGCGCGGCCCGCTCGGTCAGCGGAACGGAGCGGCTCCGGCCGTTCTTGGTGAGCCAGAACGTCACGCGGTCGCCCTGAATATCCTGCCAGTGCAGGCCGATGCCTTCGCCAAGCCGCGCGCCGGTATCGATCAGAAAGATACAGAATCGGCCGTAGATCTCCGATTTCTCGAAGATCGCCGCGAAAAGCCGTGTTTCCTCGTCCGGCTCCAGAAAGCGGATGCGCCCCGCCTTCTCCTTGAGCCGCTGGAATTCCGGCAGGCCGCGAATGTCGCCCATCTTGTGCGCCTTGCGGAGCAACTTGCTCAGCGCCGCCAGCTTCCGGTTGATCGTGGCGTTGCTGTTGCCCCGCTTGCGCAAGGCACTAATCAGCCGGTCCAGCATCTCGTCCGTGAAATCGGAAAACGCGGCACCGAACAGGATTTCGTCGAGCTCGCCGATGAAGGAGGAGACATTGTATTTATGCGAGCCCGGCTCCCACAGGAGATCCACATAGCGCTGAAGAAGGGTGCGGAGGCTTGTATGTTGAGTTGTTTCGTTATCTATGCCTGAAAGCTGATAAGTAAGTGAATAAATGCCGTTCGTTTGGGTGTGCTGCCACATGCTGACCCCGTTGCGCCCTTTTCAGTCGCGCCTTGGTTGCATCAAATGGTTAATAGCCCCTGCTACATTAGCCCCCAGAAATAATAAAAACACGAAAACCCGGCACGAAGGCCGGGTCCCCGCTATATGAAAAGCCGTAAGGCTTAGAAGTTACGCTGCAGACGCAGGAAGCCGGTGGTGGTGTCGTCACCACCGTCGACATCGGTGTAGTTAACCGTAGCGAGCAGGTCGAGGCCCTGGGTGATGCCGTAGCCGACCGTCAGGCCAGCGGACCACTTGTCAACACCGGAAGCGAAGCCGACATCGCTCCAGTACTGAATGCCGGGGGTGATCGTCAGCTTTTCCGAAGCCTTGAAGGCGTAGGAAGCAGCAACCGTCCACTCAGCTTCGCTGTAGTAAGCGTTTGCGTCGGAAGCCCAGAGGCCAGCGAGCTGGAAGGTGCCCGGGCCGACGTCAGCCGACAGGATGGCGCGGATTGCGCCTTCTTCGGCGTCGGTGTCGTACGAACCGAGCAGGTCGATGGAAACACCACCGAGAGCAGCCGTTACGAGGCCGGTCACGCCGACGCCGTTCGAAGCCGGAGCAGCAACCGTGCCGGAGCCGAGTTCATCAACCGACAGAAGAGCGGAGAAAGCGCCGCCTTCATAGGTGTACGAGACCGAGTTGAAGACGTTGCCGGTGTGCAGGTCGTCGGTTTCGCCGTTGATGCCCTTGTCCCACGGACCGTAGATCAGACCGACCTTGAAGCCGCCGAGCTGGATGTAGGCTTCGTCGACATAAGTGTCCGACGTGTAGGTGTCGACGTCAGCTTCGAGAGCGATGTAGCCCGTCAGCGTGCCGAGTTCGGTGTCGGACTTGGCGTCGACCGTCAGGTAAACCTGCGTGCCAGCGTCCCAGTCAGACGTGCCGATGTCCGAGGTCGTGTCATAGATGTCGACGTCCGGACCGAAGCTCGTCTGGAAGCGAACGTAGCCGCCGATCTTGAGGCAGGTTTCGGTGCCCGGGATGTAGAAGTAGCCGGTGCCGAAGGCGTCGCAGACGCGAACGTATTCCATGGGTTCCGGTTCGGCAGCGACGATAGCGTCGGCAGCCTGTGCGCCGGAGACTGCTGCGAAGGCAGCAGCGGAGCCGATGAGAAGGCTCTTGATGTTCATTTTCTGACCTCCAGTCAAAAAGGCCGGGGCGTGCGTTTTGCCGATGGAGGTCAACTTCTGGCAGGCTCGCTGTATATAGAGTACGCCACGAGAAGCGCCCGGCTCCCTGGAAGTCGGAGGAATCTCGGCCGATTCCGTTACGGATTCGCCTCGCCACGGCCGGCGTGGCGATTCGAGGCCGATTCGAGCGGCGAAGCGGGAAAATGCCCTGCCCTTGCGGTCCCGCCTCACGCCGGAAAGATGGAGCGGCCATGGGAAAAGCGCCTTGCCGCCACCGCAAAGAGCCGGTTTTGCCGCGCTCCTGCCGGGATTGTGGCACGCCTTTCCCCATGGGCGGCATGGCTAAGTGCCCGCTTCATAAGGCATTTTGTTAAGAATCTTTAAACTTTTAGCAATCCTGTCGGCCATTTTGTGTCCTTTGCGCAACAGCGCAGGGCGAAGGCTGGCACAAACCCCGTCTCGTTTCAGTTTGGAGATTGCTTACACGAACGCGTCTTGTATTTTCGGCTTCGGAAGCAGGGGCGGTTGATCGTCCGCTTCCTGAACTTGGGGATGGGGCAGGGAACGCTGTCCTTCAGCAAAAAACCCAGACCCGTTTGAAACTTTTTGACTGGAGGTCAGAAAATGAACATCAAGAGCCTTCTCATCGGCTCCGCTGCTGCCTTCGCAGCAGTCTCCGGCGCACAGGCTGCCGACGCTATCGTCGCTGCCGAACCGGAACCCATGGAATACGTTCGCGTCTGCGACGCCTTCGGCACCGGCTACTTCTACATCCCGGGCACCGAAACCTGCCTCAAGATCGGCGGCTACGTTCGCTTCCAGACGAACATCGGCCGTGACGCTGGCTACGACAGCTCGAACGTCGCTTACAACTCGGATCCGGCCACCAGGTCGTCTGACTGGGATTCCGGCACGCAGGTTTACCTGACGTTCGACGCCAAGTCCGACACCGAACTCGGCACGCTGACGGGCTACATCGCTCTCGAAGCCGACAACGATGGCTGGGCCGGCGACGTCTACACCGACGAAGCCTACATCCAGCTCGGCGGCTTCAAGGTCGGTCTGATCTACGGTCCGTGGGACAAGGGCATCAACGGCGAAACCGACGACCTGCACACCGGCAACGTCTTCAACTCGGTCTCGTACACCTATGAAGGCGGCGCTTTCTCCGCTCTTCTGTCGGTTGATGAACTCGAATACAACATCGACCACTCGAACGGCGTCGGCGTGACCGGCCTCGTAACGGCTGCTCTCGGTGGTGTTTCCATCGACCTGCTCGGTTCGTACGACACGTACAATGACGAAGGCGCAATCCGCGCCATCCTGTCGGCTGACGTCGGCCCGGGCACCTTCCAGCTCGCTGGCGTATGGGCTTCCGACCCGAACGCATACTACGACGAAGCTGAATGGACGGTTGCTGCCTCCTACTCCTTCAAGGCGACGGAAAAGCTGACGATCACCCCGGCCGCTCAGTACTGGAGCGACGCTGGCTTCGTTTCCGGTGTTGACCAGTGGCGCGTTGGCCTGACGGTCGGCTACGGCATCACCCAGGGCCTCGACCTGCTCGCTACGGTTAACTACACCGATAACGACGCATCGGGCGACAGCACCGGCGGCTTCCTCCGTCTGCAGCGCAACTTCTAATTCAGAAGTCTAGCTGAAAAATAGCCCGCAGCCTCTTCGAGGCTGCGGGTTTTCTGTTTTGGGCAGCATGCGTTCCGCGAATAATGCGCGCGGGGCTTAGAAGTGCCCGAGGAACGCCTTTATCGGCGTGAAGACATCCGGGAGATGCAGGAGAGGGGCGTGGCCCTGGCCTTTGGCGAGCGTCGTTTCGACGGTCTTCCTGTGGGCCTGCATGCGCTCCAGCGTTTCGGCCGAAAGGATCCGGGAATGCTCGCCGTGCACGATGAGGAGCGGCTTTTCCGCCAGGCGCTCGAATTGCGGCCAGAGTGTCGGCAGCGGCTCGGTGAAGTCGATGGCCTTGAGCTGGTCCGTCAGCTTCGGGTCGTAGTCGGCAACGATGGGGCCGTCCCGGTCGGTGTAGAGGGCGTGGGCCATGTCCAGCCAATCGGCGGGCGCAAGGGCCGGGAAGGCGGCGCCGTGAAGATGGCGAAGGCCGGCCGCCGCCGCCTCGAAGCTGGCGGGCGTGCTGCGATTCGCAAGATAGTCGCGAATCTCCATGAGCCCGGCAGCCTCGATCTGCGGGCCGATATCGTTGAGGATCGCGCCGGTGATGAGGTCCGGCCGCAGGGCGGCCATCACATGCAGGATGAGCCCGCCGCGCGACGTCCCGGCGAAAAGGCAGCGTGAAAGGCCGAGCGCCGTGCAGACGGCGATCACGTCGTTGCATTCGACGGGCACGGTGTAGTTCGCCGGATCGGCATCGTGGGCGGAAAGCCCGCGGCCGCGGTAGTCGAGCGCGATCACCCGGCGGGGCGCGACGGCACCGCCCGCGACGAGAAGGGCGAATTGATGGAAATCCCGCGCGTTGCGGCTAAGCCCCGGCAGGCAGACGACGGGCAGCCGGGTGTTCCCGCCGCCGGCCGCGGGATAGTCGCGCGCATGCAGCCGCAGGCCGTCCGGCGCGGTGAAGAAGCGGCTGGTGAATTCGCTCATGTCGACAATGCCCTTTGCGCAATTTCCCCGCCGCCAGCGTAAAGAGGCCGGCGGGCCGGTTCAAGGGCAGGCAAGTTCTGCACCGCTCTATCGCCCGACGCTGAGGTCGTGCTCGATGTCGGCCTTCTGGCCGAGGCGGACCTTGTAGACCTGGTAGTTCTCCATCACGCGCTGCACATAGCTGCGCGTCTCGGAGAAGGGGATGCGCTCGATCCAGTCCACCACCTCGTCGACCGGCTTGCCGCGCGGGTCGCCGTAGCGGGCGATCCATTGCGGCACGCGGCGCGGGCCGGCATTGTAGGCGATGAAGGTCAGCACGTAGGAGCCACCGAATTCGCTGATCTGCTCGCCGAGATAATGCGCGCCGAGCGTGGCGTTGTAGCCGGCGTCGGTGGTGAGCTTTTCGCGCGAATAGGCGATGCCGTAGCGTTTGGCGACGCCCTCGGCCGTGCCCGGCATCAACTGGAGCAGCCCTTGCGCATTGGCCGGCGAGACGGCGGCGGGGTTGAAGGCGCTTTCCTGCCGCGCGATGGCATAGGCGAGCGCCTTGCCGGAGCCCGAAATGTTGGCCCCGTCCGGAATGACGCCGATGGGGAAGGCGAGCGCCGCGACGTCGATGCCGCGCCCGAAGGCGATCTTGCCGATCTGCAGGGAAAGCTGGTGGTTGCCGTCCTTTTCCGCGTCCGCGGCGAGAAGGGCGAGCTCGCCGGGGTTCGCCAGTTCGCCGGCAAGCGCCCGGTAGAGGCTGTCGCCGCGCCAGCCGTGGCCGGCGGCCTTCAGCCGGGCGATGGCTTGCACGGCCTCGCGCCCGCGGAATCGTGTCCGCTCCTCCTCCGTGGGCTTCGGATAGGCGACGTTCAGCGTCTTGCGGCCGATCCGCGCGCCGGCAAGCTGGCCGTAGAAGGTGCCCGGGAAATTCGCCGCCTTGGTGAAATACGCCTTCGCATCGCCCGGCCCGCCCTTTTCGGCGGCGCGCCCCAGCCAGTACCAGGCTCGCGAGAGCGAAAGCGGCCGGTCGGACGCTTGCAGGATGCGCTGGAAGTGCTTTGCCGCCGTCTTCGCCTCGCCGAGATCGCGCAGCGCATACCAGCCGGCATGGAATTCCGCCTCGACGATATCGGCCGGATCGTCGGCGCCGTGGCGTGCCGCGACCCGATAGGCATCGCGGTAGTCGCCGAGGTCGGCAAGGCCGCGGCTGACGATGCGCTGCTCGTTCCACCAGGCGCCCGGATTGACGAGGCGCGCCGGGTCCTCCGGCATTTCGGCGAAGAGCTTCGCCGCCGCGCGGTATTCCTCCCGGTTGCGCAGGTTGCGGATGCCAAGATAGGTGTAGGCCGGCTCCTTGCGCCAGCGCGCGTCCACGGCCTTGACGAGGTCGCCGGCATTGCGGGTCTTGCGGATGACGGCGGCCCAGGCGCGGTAGAGTGACTGCGCCTTGCCGAGATCGCCGAAGCGTTCGGCCTGCGTGGCGCGGTCGCGGTAGAGCAGCATCTCCATGCGGGCGAAATGATCCGAAACGGTCAGAAGGCCGCCGAATTCGCCGAGGATCCGGTCTTCGAGGTCGGTGGAAAGGGCTTCCTTCCGCCAGAAGGTGCGCAGGATCTCGCCGGCTTCAGTGCTCTTTCCGGTGGCAATCAGCGCCCGGGCGAGCACCGTGGCGCCCTCGGCCGTCTCCGGCCGGGTGGTGCCGAAGGCGGCAAGCACGTCGGCGGCCGGCGGGTTCTCGCGGGCGAGCGCGCGTTCGGAATGGGCGCGCAACGCCTTCAGCCCCGGCCAGCCCTTCAATTCGCGCTGGGCATTGGCGATCTCCCATGAGGGCACGCCTTTCTGGCCGGAAACGGCGATGGACCAGGTCAGGATATGCCGGTCGAGGCTGCCGGCGGGCAGGCGGTCGCGCGCGGCGATGGCGGCGGCCGGGTCCCGGTTGGAAAGCGCGTCGAGGCCTTCGCGCAGGTCTGCGCTCACGGGGGCGACGTCGCCGGCCCGCGGGATCGCGCTGGTGATGATGTCGGGGGAGGGCATGTCGGCGGCAAAGCCGAGCGGCTCGATGGCCGGCGTCGTGCCGCTCTCCGCCTCGACGGGCGAGGAGCGCAGCGCAAGCCCGGCGGCACCGGCCAGCAACAGGGCGCAGAGGGCGAAACTGTTTCTCGAGATCATGTCACGTCCCGCGGGGCTTCCGGGGCGGCGCGTACGACCTTCATGTCCCGCCCGTTCCCTGCCATCCATTAACCCTTTGTTGCCTTAACGAAACCTTACCGGCGCCGCTCACCAAGCCGTGAACGCCGCCTCTTTCCCTGCGACGGATCGCGGGCGGCGGATATTCGTCGGCCCCGGGCGCCGCCGCCCGGCCGCGGCGTGAAAAACGCCCGCCGCGCGGCTTGCCGCATCACCGTCACATGATTATTGTGCGGGCGTTTTTAACCACGGAATACGGCCAAAGCGTGTAAGCCCTCCGGGCGGCTCTGGCCTCAGGAGTTCTCGATGTTCCAGGGATCCATTCCCGCCCTCGTCACCCCGTTCACCGATGCCGGCGCAGTCGATGAAAAGGCCTTCGCCGCGCATGTCGAATGGTCGATCAGCGAAGGCAGCCACGGGCTGGTGCCTGTCGGCACCACCGGCGAGTCGCCGACGCTGTCGCATGACGAGCACAAACGGGTCGTGGAACTGTGCATCGAGGTCGCCGCCCGCCGCGTCCCGGTGATCGCCGGCGCCGGCTCGAACAACACGAAGGAAGCGATCGATCTTGCCCGCCACGCCGAGAAGGCCGGGGCGGATGCCATCCTCGTCGTCACGCCTTATTACAACAAGCCGACGCAGAAGGGCCTCTTCGCGCATTTCTCGGCCATCGCCGAGGCCGTGAAGCTGCCGATCGTCATCTACAACATTCCCGGCCGTTCGGTGATCGACATGACGCCGGAAACGATGGGCGCGCTGCACAAGGCGCATCCCTCGATCGTCGGCGTCAAGGATGCGACCGGCAAGATCGAGCGCGTCTCCGAGCAGCGCATCACCTGCGGCAAGGAATTCGTGCAGCTTTCCGGCGAGGACGCGACGGCGCTCGGCTTCAACGCCCATGGCGGCGTCGGCTGTATCTCCGTTACGGCCAATGTCGCCCCGCGCCTTTGCAGCGAGTTCCAGAAGGCGACGCTTGCCGGCGACTATGCCAAGGCGCTCGAATACCAGGACAGGCTGATGCCGCTGCACAAGGCGATCTTCATGGAGCCCGGCGTCTGCGGCGCGAAATATGCGCTGCACCGCATTCGCGGCCTGAGCCGCCTCGTCCGCTCGCCGCTCATGTCGACGCTGGAGCCGGCGACGGAAGCGGCCATCGACGCGGCGCTGCGCCATGCGGACCTTCTGAACTGATGGCGACGAAGGCACGCCCGACGACGATCAAGAAGATCGTGGCGGAGAACCGCAAGGCCCGCTACAACTACGAGATCGTGGATACCTACGAGGCCGGTCTGGTGCTGACCGGCACGGAGGTCAAGTCCCTGCGCGAGGGCAAGGCGAACATTGCCGAATCCTATGCCTCGGACGAGGACGGCGAGCTCTGGCTGATCAATTCCTACCTGCCGGAATATCTCCAGGCCAACCGCTTCAACCACGAGACCCGCCGGCGCCGCAAGCTGCTGCTCTCCAAGCGCGAGATCCATCGCCTGCGCGTGGCGATCAACCGCGAGGGCATGACCCTCGTGCCGCTGAAGATCTATTTCAACGACAGCGGCCGGGCCAAGCTCGAACTGGCGCTCGCCAAGGGCAAGAAGCTGCACGACAAGCGCGAGACCGAGAAGGAACGCGACTGGAACCGCCAGAAGGGCCGCCTGCTGCGCGAACGCGGCTGACGCGGAGCCTTTCCAGCCGAAGCGATATCGCTTCGGCATCGGACAATGCGACAAGACAAAAAACTAGAACTGGCTGTAGATCTGCGCGATCACCGACTGGCGGGCGGCATGGGCAAGCTCCGTGTTGCCCGTTTCCGCCGGAACGTCCGGCGAGGGCGCCGGGTTGGCGCTCGGCGTGCGCGCCGTCAGGAACGACGACAGCAGGGCGTTGAGTTCGCTGCTTTCCACGGCAAGCCGCGCGGACCCGTTGCGGCCGTTCGCCCCCTCTAGGTCCGTCGCCTGCGTGGCGGGGACGGCATAGGCGGGCAGGGCCGATGTGCCCGGCAGGCCGGCCGGCGTATAGAGGAAGCCGAGATCGCCGGTCTCCTCCGCCATATCGGACGGGGTGGAAACGCGGGTGACCGGCTGCGGCACGGCGAGCGCGGCGAGCGCGCTTGCGGCAGGCCGGCTTTCGGCGGACTGGGCCAGCGCGCGCGCTTCGAGCGCATTCGATACGGCCCGATAGCTGTTGCCCGAGAACGATACTGCGTCCACCATTTTTCCGGATGTCCTGATGCGAGATGAATTTCAGGTATCCGGAATATCAGCAGAGTCTTGAGGAACATTAACGGCGGGAAACGGGATTTGATTCAAGGTTTATGGAAGCTTGAAACGCCGCATTCCGCCGTTATCCGACTGCTGCTTCCGCCCGCCGGAAGCCCTCATTCCACGGCGCTTTCCACGGGCTCGGCGGCGCGCTGCGGGCGCTCGGAGGGATCGCGGCCGATTTCGGCCTTGAGCGTGCCGAGGTCGATGAAATAGTCGGCCTGGCGGCGCAGGTCGTCGGCGATCATCGGCGGCTGCGTCTGCATGGTGGAGACGACGGAGACCTTGCGGCCGCGGCGCTGGAGCGCTTCCACCAGCGTGGTGAAGTCGCCGTCGCCGGAGAAGATGACGAGGTGGTCGACGGTCTCGGACTGCTCCATCGCGTCGATGGCCAGCTCGATATCCATGTTGCCCTTGATCTTGCGGCGGCCGAGCGAGTCGGTGAATTCCTTGGCCGGCTTGGTGACGACCTTGTAGCCGTTATAGTCCAGCCAGTCGATCAGCGGGCGGATGGAGGAGTATTCCTGGTCCTCGATGAGGGCGGTGTAATAGTAGGCCCGCAGCAGGTAGCCGCGCTTCTGGAAGGCCTTGAGCAGCTTGCGGTAGTCGATGTCGAAGCCGAGTGTCCGGGAAGCCGCATAGAGATTTGCACCGTCGATGAAGAGGGCGATTTTCTCGCGGGGGTCGAACATATCTGGCAAATCCTTTTAAATAGAAGTTGAGGAAAACGGTTGGGTTTCGGTCGTACAGCGTCTTGCCGGATGCACTATCCGGTTGAATTAACTCTTTTTCATATAATCATCATTTAGGGCAGAGGCTCGCCGTTTCCAAGCAAATCTAGGTTGCGGAGGCGATTTTTCCCGCCGGCAACGTTTCAGCAGATTCAAGAGCTTCGGAATAGAGAAACAGTTCCCGCGTCTTACCCTATTTGTCCGATATTTTCCCCGTCCGCCTTCCGTAAGGGGAGGGCTCAATCAGGGGTTTGGCGTGGCGGGCGCAACACCTCGCGCGCGGGGGCGGGGGAAGGAAAAACTTGAATTTGTCGCCCGATGCCTGTATCGGGCATGCAAACTCCTGAAATTCTGGATCACAAAGGACAGGCAATGGCCCGTGTCACCGTTGAAGATTGCATCGACAAGGTCGACAACCGTTTCGAACTGGTTCTCCTTGCAAGCCATCGCGCCCGCCTCATCTCGCAGGGCGCCTCCATCACCGTCGATCGCGATAACGACAAGAACCCGGTCGTGGCGTTGCGCGAGATCGCCGACGAGACCCTTTCGCCCGACGACCTCAAGGAAGACCTGATCCACTCGCTGCAGAAGCATGTGGAAGTGGACGAGCCCGAGCCCGATCCGGCAAGCCTCATCGCCGACGACGCGACGACCGCGGTCATCGACGAGGACGAGGACCAGCCGGAGACGATCGCCTTCGACCGCATGTCGGAAGAAGAGCTGCTGGCCGGCATCGAAGGCCTCGTGCCGCCGGAAAAGAGCGACGATTACTGATTTCGGCGCCTTGCCGAAACCTTTGATATTGCGAATGCCGGTGCGCCCCTCGTAAGGTCGGGGCGCACTTTTTTTTGCCCCGCGCGAAGCGGGCAGGAGCCGACCGAGAATGATGCGTCAATATGAACTCGTCGAGCGGGTTCAGAAATACAAGCCGGACGTCAACGAGGCCCTGCTGAACAAGGCCTATGTCTATGCCATGCAGAAGCACGGGCAGCAGAAGCGGGCGAGCGGCGATCCCTATATCTCGCATCCCCTCGAAGTGGCCGCGATCCTCACCGACATGCGCCTCGACGAATCGACCATCGCCGTCGCGCTGCTGCACGACACGATCGAGGACACGACGGCGACGCGCGCGGAGATCGACGAACTGTTCGGCGAGGACATCGGCGCGCTCGTCGAGGGCCTCACCAAGATCAAGAAGCTCGACCTCGTCTCCAAGAAGGCCAAGCAGGCCGAGAACCTGAGGAAGCTGCTGCTCGCCATTTCCGACGACGTGCGGGTGCTGCTCGTCAAGCTCGCCGACCGCCTGCACAACATGCGCACCCTCGACCACATGTCGCCGGAAAAGCGCGCCCGCATCTCGGAAGAGACGATGGATATCTATGCGCCGCTCGCCGGCCGCATGGGCATGCAGGACATGCGCGAGGAGCTGGAGGACCTGTCCTTCCGCTACATCAATCCGGAAGCCTACGAGACCGTCACGCGCAAGCTGGAGGAGCTGTCCCAGCGCAACGAGGGCCTGATCCGCAAGATCGAGGAGGAGCTGCGCGAGCTCCTGGTCGTCAACGGCCTGCCGGACGCCCTCGTCAAGGGCCGGCAGAAGAAGCCCTATTCGGTCTTCCGCAAGATGCAGTCGAAGTCGCTCTCCTTCGAGCAGCTTTCCGACGTCTACGCCTTCCGCATCCTCGTCGACGACATTCCCGCCTGCTATGCCGCGCTCGGCATCGTGCACACGCGCTGGCGCGTCGTGCCGGGCCGCTTCAAGGACTATATCTCGACGCCCAAGCAGAACGACTACCAGTCGATCCACACGACCATCGTCGGCCCGTCCCGCCAGCGCATCGAGCTGCAGATCCGCACCAAGCGCATGCACGAGATCGCCGAATACGGCATCGCCGCCCATTCGCTCTACAAGGACCGCGAGAGCGCCAACGACGAGGTCGTGCAGTCGCCGCGCTCCAATGCCTATTCCATGCTGCGCCGGACGATCGAGTCGCTGGCCGAGGGCGACAATGCGGAGGAATTCCTCGAGCACACCAAGCTCGAACTCTTCCAGGACCAGGTCTTCACCTTCACGCCGAAGGGCCAGCTCATCACGCTGCCGCGCGGGGCGACACCCATCGACTTCGCCTATGCGGTGCACACCAATGTCGGCGACACCTGCGTCGGCGCCAAGATCAACGGCCGCATCATGCCGCTCGTCACCCGCCTCAACAACGGCGACGAGGTGGAGATCATCCGCTCCGGCATCCAGGTGCCGCCGCCGGCCTGGGAGGAGATCGTCGTCACCGGCAAGGCGCGCGCGGCCATCCGCAAGGCCACGCGCGCGGCCGTGCGCAAGCAATATTCCGGCCTCGGCTACCGCATCCTGGAGCGCACCTTCGACCGCGCCGGCAAGTCCTTCTCGCGCGACGGGCTGAAGCCCGTCCTTCACCGCCTCGGCCAGAAGGACGTGGAGGACGCCATCGCCGCGGTCGGCCGGGGCGAGCTCTCCTCGCTCGACGTGCTGCGCGCCGTCTTCCCCGACTACCAGGACGAGCGCGTGACGGTGAAGCCGAGCTCGGACGACGGCTGGTTCAACATGCGCAGCGCCGCCGGCATGGTCTTCAAGCTGCCCGGCAAGGCGAAGACGGCGCTGGAGGGCGGGGAGACGGAGACCGGCCCCGAGGCGCTGCCGATCCGCGGCCTTTCCGGCAATGCCGAAGTGCATTTCTCCGCCGGCGGCGCCGTGCCCGGCGACCGCATCGTCGGCATCATGGAGAAGGACAAGGGCATCACTATCTACCCGATCCAGTCGCCGGCCCTGCAGAAGTTCGACGACGAGCCGGAGCGCTGGATCGACGTGCGCTGGGACCTCGACGAGGCCAACAACACCCGCTTCATGGCGCGCATCATGATCAATGCACTGAACGAACCGGGCACGCTCGCCGAGGTCACGCAGGTCATCGCCACCAGCGACGTCAACATCCGCTCCATGTCCATGGCGCGCGTTGCGGCCGATTTCACCGAGGTGCATATCGACCTCGAGGTCTGGGACCTGCGCCAGCTCAACCAGTTGATCGGCCAGTTGAAGGAACTCCAGTGCGTTTCGACGATCAGCCGCGTCTTCGCCTGACGGTTCCATGCAATTTTGCGGCAGCCTGCCTCGATTGAGGCAGGTTTGCCCAAGTTTTGACCAGACGTTATGCGTCATTCGCATGGCTGCGTTGGAATAGTGTCGCTGGTGCCGGAGGGGCCTCGCTCCTATCTTCTGCGTCGGGAGGTAACCGAACGAGGTTTACCATGTTGAAGCAGATCAAGAATTTCACCCGCGCCCTGCGCATCCCGAACACCGAAGAGCGCGAGATGGCCTATCTCAACGGCGCCATCGACCGGATCGACCTGGAATACCGCCAGCGTCAGATCGACCGCGGCCTCTTCCGCCGTTCCTACTGATACCGACGGGCCGGGTGGCGCGGAAGGCCGCGCCACGACAGCCGGCCGCCCCGGCGCCTTCCGGCGCCATTGAAATGCCACCAAGGGATCGGCTATGTCTGGACCATGTTGTTCAGACGCAGAAAGAAGCCGTCCTGGCCTGAGCGGTTGCGCGAATTCTTCTGGCCGCGCAAGGGGGTTACGCGTCCCGCGCGCTATCTTGCCAAAAGGATACTGCGCCTTTCCGCCTCGCCCCATGCGGTGGCTGCGGGCGTTGCGGCCGGCACCTTCTCGGCCTTCACGCCGCTGCTCGGTTTTCACATCATCCTGGCGCTGGCGCTTTCCTACCTGATCGCCGGCAACCTGCTTGCCGCGGCGCTCGCGACGACCATCGCCAATCCCCTCACGATCCCGCTGATCGCCCTTGCCACCTTCCGCTCCGGCGAGGCGCTGCTCGGCATCCGCTCCACCGAGGCGATCACCGCGGCGGAACTCTTCCATCGCATGGAGCACCTGCAGCTTACCGAACTCTGGCAGCCGGTGCTGAAGCCGATGCTCATCGGCGCCGGCTTCCTCGGCGGCCTCACGGCCTTCCTCGCCTATGCCGCCACGCAGCTTGCCGTGCGTTCCTTCAAGGCGCGGCGCCGGGCGCGGCTCGCCGCCCAGGCCGTCCCTTTCCCCGGAGAACCTTCATGATCATCGGCATCGGCAGCGACCTCATCGACATCCGCCGGGTGGAGAAATCGCTGGAGCGTTTCGGCGCGCGCTTCACCGGGCGCTGCTTCACCGAGATCGAGCAGGCCAAGTCCGACGGGCGCAAGAACCGTGCGGCCTCCTACGCCAAGCGCTTCGCCGCCAAGGAGGCCTGTTCCAAGGCGCTCGGCACGGGGCTGGCGCAGGGCGTCTTCTGGAAGGACATGGGCGTCGTCAACCTGCCGGGCGGAAAGCCCACCATGCGGCTGACGGGCGGCGCGCTCGAACGGCTGAAGCAGCTCCTGCCGGAAGGCCACGAGGCGCGCATCCACATCACCATCACCGACGATTTCCCGCTGGCGCAGGCCTTCGTGATCATCGAGGCGCTGCCGGCCGGAACGCCGGGATGACCGGCCCCGGCGACTTTTTGGCCGGCATGATTTCCAATAGACAACCTTTCCTCTATAGAGGGCCCCATGTTTGCAAATAAGGACAAGTCCGCCGTGGCAGAGAAGACCGAGAAGGCCCAGGGCGGCCTGTGGGAAAACGTCAAGGTCATCATTCAGGCGCTTCTGCTCGCCGTGGTGATCCGCACGCTGCTGTTCCAGCCGTTCACGATCCCCTCGGGCTCGATGATGCCGACGCTGCTCGTCGGCGACTATCTCTTCGTCAACAAGTTCTCCTATGGCTATTCGAAGTATTCGCTGCCGTTCTCGCCGAACCTGTTCTCCGGCCGCATCTTCGCGAGCGAGCCGAAGCGCGGCGACATCGTCGTCTTCCGCTTCCCGCCGAACCCGGAGATCGACTACATCAAGCGCCTCGTCGGCCTGCCGGGCGACCATGTGCAGGTCAAGGACAGCATCCTATACATCAACGGCCAGCCCGTGCCGCGCGCGCATGACGGCTTCTTCCGCGCCGACGACCAGTACGACACCGGCGAGGACGTGCCCGTCTTCCGCGAGACCTTCGACACCGGCGTCAGCTTCGACACGCTCGATTCGCGCCCCGGCACGGTCGGCGACAACACGCGTGAATTCATCGTGCCGGAAGGCCATTACTTCATGATGGGCGACAACCGCGACAACTCGGCCGACAGCCGTTTCGACGTCGGTTTCGTGCCCGCCGAAAACCTCATCGGCCGTGCAAGCCTGATCTTCTTCTCGCTCGGCCACGACACCTCCTTCAGCGAAATCTGGAAGTGGCCGACGAATCTCAGGTGGGACCGGCTCTTCAAGGTCGTTGAATGAAGGGCGCCATCCCGCTGAACGACGTGAACCGCAAGGCCCTCGAGGAGCTGATCGGCTACGTCTTCACCGACAAGGACCGCCTCGACCGGGCGATCACGCATGCCAGCGCCCGCCCCGGCAAGGGCGTGAACTACGAGCGGCTGGAATTCCTCGGCGACCGCGTGCTCGGGCTCTGCGTCGCCGAGATGCTGTTCCGCACCTTCCGCGAGGCGAAGGAGGGCGAGCTTTCCGTTCGCCTCAACCAGCTCGTCAGCGCGGAAAGCTGCGCGGCCGTCTCGGATGACCTCGGCCTGCACCGCTTCATCCGCACCGGGGCGGACGTCAAGAAGCTCACCGGAAAAGCCATGCTGAATGTGCGGGCGGATGTGATAGAATCGCTGATCGCCGCCATCTATCTCGACGGCGGGCTGGAGGCGGCGCGCAGCTTCATCCTTTCCAACTGGGAGGGCAGGGCCGCCCGTGCGGAAGGCGCGCGGCGCGACGCCAAGACCGAATTGCAGGAATGGGCGCATGCCCGCTTCGGCGTGACGCCGAGCTACCGGGTGGACGAGCGCTCGGGACCGGACCACGACCCGCGCTTCACCGTGACGGTGGAGATCCGGGGCGTTGCGCCGGAAACCGGCATCGACCGCTCGAAACGGGCCGCCGAGCAGGCGGCCGCGACGAAAATTCTGGAACGCGAAGGCGTCTGGCCCAAGAGCCACGCCGCGGATTGACGGATATCATGACCGAAGAACACAACACCCCCGCCGAGACGCATACGAACGGTGAGGGCGCGACCCGCTCGGGCTTCGTGGCGCTCATCGGCGCGACCAATGCCGGCAAGTCCACGCTCGTCAACCGCCTCGTCGGCGCCAAGGTGACGATCGTCAGCCACAAGGTGCAGACGACGCGCGCCATCGTGCGCGGCATCGCCATCCACGACAACGCGCAGATCGTCTTCATGGACACGCCCGGCATCTTCAAGCCGCGCCGCCGGCTCGACCGCGCCATGGTGACGACCGCCTGGGGCGGGGCGAAGGACGCCGACGTCATCATGCTCCTGATCGACAGCGAGCGCGGCCTCAAGGGCGATGCCGAGACGATCCTGGAGGGCCTGAAGGAGGTCCGCCAGCCGAAGATCCTCGTCCTCAACAAGATCGACCGGGTCCGGCCCGAAGACCTCCTGAAGCTCGCCGCCGCGGCGAACGAGGCGGTCGCCTTCGAGCGCACCTTCATGGTCTCCGCGCTCACCGGCTCGGGCTGCACGGACCTGATGGACTACCTCGCGGCCGCCCTGCCGGAAGGCCCGTGGTACTATCCGGAAGACCAGATCTCCGACCTGCCGATGCGCCAGCTCGCCGCCGAGATCACCCGCGAAAAGCTCTTCCTGCGCCTGCACCAGGAGCTGCCCTATTCCTCGCATGTCGAGACGGAGAAGTGGGAGGAGCGCAAGGACGGCTCCGTGCGCATCGAGCAGGTCATCTATGTCGAGCGCGACAGCCAGAAGAAGATCGCCCTCGGCAAGAACGGCGAGGCGATCAAGGCCATCTCCATGGCCTCGCGCAAGGAGCTGTCGGAAATCCTCGAACAGCCCGTGCACCTCTTCCTCTTCGTCAAGGTGCGCGAGAACTGGGGCGACGACCCCGCCCGCTTCCGCGAGATGGGCCTGGATTTCCCGACGTCGTGACCGGGGCGGATTAGCCCCTCACCCTAACCCTCTCCCCGCAAGCGGGGAGAGGGAACTTGCCATGCATGGGGTTGGTGGATGGGGAAGCCGGAGCAGCATATCCCTTCTCCCCGCTCGCGGGGAGAAGGTCCCGGCAGGGGGATGAGGGGCCTTCACCCCGACCGTTTCTGAAAAGCCTCAAGCCCGCGCCCGCTGCCCCGCGCCGATCGTCTCGCGGGCCTTTTCCATCATCCGCTGCATGGCCCATATGCCGATTTCCTCGAGGGTGAGGGGGCGGCTGATGAGGTAGCCCTGGTAGAAGTCGCAGCCGGCGGCGGCGAGCAGCGTCATCTTCTCCGTCGTGTCGACGCCTTCGGCGATCACCGACATGTCCTGCGCATGGCAGAGCGCCACGAGCGCGCGCAGCGTCGGCAGCGCCGCCGAGCGGGTCAGGCTCTCGACCAGTTCGCGATCGAGCTTGATGGTCTCCGCCGGGTATTCGATGATCTGCTGCACGGACGTGTAGCCCGCGCCGAAATCGTCGATGGAGATGCGGAAGCCGCGTGCGCGCAGGATGTCGATGTTGCGGCGCGACTGCTCGCCGAGTTTTACCGCGAAGGTCTCCGTCAGCTCAATCTCGATCATGCGCGCATCGACGCCGTGGCGGTCGGCGCAGTCGCAGAAATGGTCGCTGATCGACTTGGTGTAGAGCTCGGCGGACGAGATGTTGATGCACAGGATCGTCTCGGCGCCGAAGAGCTTGCGGATATGGCCGTATTCTGCCATCGCGCGGTCGATCACCCACCAGTCGATCTTGCTGAAGAGGCCGGTCGTCTCGGCGATGGGGATGAATTCGTCCGGCGTCACGCGGCCGAGGAGGGGAGAGGTCCAGCGCAGAAGGGCCTCGCAGCCCGTCACCTTGCCGTGGCCGTCGACGATGGGCATGTAGACGAGGTGGAATTCCTCGTCGGGGTTGAGGACGCGCAGCTCCTCCTCGATGCGGCGCTGGCGGTTGCGCTTCTCGTGCAGCGAGCGGGAGTAGCGGGCCGAGCCGTTCTTGCCCTGGGATTTCGCCTGGTACATGGCCGCGTCCGCATTGGCGATGAGCTCGGCAAGCGTATGGGCGTCTTCCGGATAGACGGCGATGCCGATGCTGGCGGTGACCGGATAGGCCTTGTCCAGCACCTCGAAGCCTTCGGCGAAGAGCGAAAGGATCTCGTTCGATATCTGCGTGATCGTCCCGCAACCCGGCTGGCAGCGCAGCATGATGGCGAACTCGTCGCCCGAAAGCCGCGCGAAAAGCCCTTCCGGCAGGCCGTTTGCGGCCGTGATGCGGGTGACGATGGCCGAGATGCGCGCAGCAAGCGTCTTCAAAAGCTCGTCGCCGATCTTGTGGCCGTGCTTGTCGTTGACGAACTTGAAGTTGTCGACGTCGATGAAGAGCAGCGTGCAGCCGAGATCCTCGGCCTCGGCCTCTTCAAGGATCTGCGTGGAGCGGATGTTGAAATATTCGCGGTTGGAGATGCCCGTCAGCGTATCCGTCCAGGAGGCGTTCTGCACGAGGTCGAAGGACTTCATCGAATGGTCGTGCAGCCGCTTGACGTTGACCGAGAGGCGGCCGATCTCGCCGGCCTCGTGCATGTCCGGCAGGGCGCTGCGGCTGCCGGTCATGACGTCGGTGAGCTGGCGGTCGAGGCGGGCGATGGGATTGGTGATGTAGCGGCGCACGAGCAGCAGCACGAGGCCGATGGTGCACAGGCTGAGGGCGATGGCACCGACGGCGAGCAGGGTCTTCAGCGTGCGGAGCCGGTTTTCGAGGAAGACGGTATCGGGCGTCAGCCGCGCGAACAGCGACGGGCCGAGCGTCGCCGTGGCCGAAAGCGCGCCCTGCGAGAGGAACTGGTGGCGGCTGATCTCGATCGCCGCGCCGTATTCCTTTTCGAGCCCGCGCTTCATGTCGAGGAAGGCGCGCGGCCGCACGGCGGTCTGCACGAGGATCGCGCCGCCCTTGGCGCTCGCCACCGGCCGGTTGAAGGTCAGCGGATCGATGAATTCCGAATGCACGATGAGCGGATCGAGGCCGGGTTCGTCCAGATAGGACCAGGAGGAGAGCCGGGGGCTTGCAATGACCTGACGGGCATGATCGAGCTGCTGCGGCGTGATCTGCGCGAACGGGTCGTCGCTGTCCTCGAAATAGTAATCGACCGTCAGCGGCGGACGGATGATGGCGACCGAGATGAAGCGCCTCTGGTCGTCCGAAAGGGAAGTGATGGACTGTTGCAGCCGGACGCCGAGCGCCGTGCTGCGATAGGCCGGGTCGCGCTCGTTGATGAAGAGGCGCACCGCGCCGCCCTCGACGAGCGAATAGATGAAGCTGCGGTTCTGCGTCACGTCGTTCTGGAAGACGGCGGTGAGCAGGCCCATCTGCTGCCACAGGCGCGCACGCTCCAGCCCGAGGATCGACGAGCTCTGCACGTAATAGATCAGGGAGGCCGCGAGCACGTAGCCTGAAAGAATGACCGGGAAGATGAGGGCGAGGGCGCGTTTACCGAGCGTCACTGCGTTGGGCCAGACTGCTGATGATGCGGCGGCGGGCCTGGACCGATTCGACGGTCAGTTCCTCCTGAAGCTGGCTCTTGGCCAGGATTTCCGGTGCGGCATAGATTTCGGGATTGGACTGGACGTCCGGCGGAAGCAGCGCCAGCGCAGCGGTGCTTGCGGTCGGCATGTTGAGCTTGAGGGCGTTGCGCGCGCCGTTCTTCGCGTTGCTGATGTAGTCGACGAGCTTGAGCGCGAGTTCCTTGTTGCCCGAGCGCTCGCTGACGGTGATGCAGTCGAGCCAGGAGAGCGTGCCTTCCTTCGGCACGACGTAGCGCCAGAGGCCCGGCGCGTTCACCTTGTCGTTCAGCGTGTACTGGTCGCCGCTGTAGCCGAGCGCCATGTAGATGTTCGGTCCCTTGTCCGGGCTCTGCACGGAGGTGATGACGTAGTCGTAGGTCAGCACGTAGGGCGCCTGCGCCTTCATCAGCGCGTAGGCGGCCTTCAGCGATTCGTTGTCGTTGGCGTTCACCGACTTGCCGAGCAGCACCAATGGGGCGACGAAGGCCTCCGCATGGTCGTCGTACATGGCGATATGGCCGCGCAGGCTTTCGGCCGGCTTCATGAGGTCGGCCCAGGAGGCGGGCGCCGTCGTCACCTTGTCGGAGCGGTAGAGGATGCCCATAGTGCCCCACAGATAGGGCACGCCATAGCCGCCGCAGCGCTTCGTCCAGCTTTCGGCATAGTCCTTCAGGGCCGGCACGTTGGCCGCATCCAGCGCCATGATGATGCCGCGGTTGCCGTAGAGCTTGGCGCCGTTCTCGTTGGTCACGACCGCGTCGACATTGCTGTTGGGGTCGGCGAGGATCTCGTCGCGCGCATCGCCGCTGTCGTAGAAGGTCTGCCGCACCTCGATACCGGTCTCGGCCGTGAAATCGGCAAGGATCTGCTCGTCGATATAGGCTTCCCAGATGAGGAGGTTGAGCGTGGTCGCCCCGGCGGGGCCGGCCGCGGCGAGGGCCGTCAGAGAGACTGCTGCAAGAAGTGCGCCGCGCATGCCAAGGCCCCATTGCCGTTACGTCGGGCAGGATAGGGGCGAAGGATTTATGAAGCGTTACAACCGCTAAGCCCTTTGCCGCTCCTCTTCAACCGGGACACGGCATCGCCGCTTCGTCCCGTGATATATTGTGGACGTGCCGGGGCGCCGGCCGCCTTGCGGTTGGCCTGCCGCCGGGCGCGCTCTATGAGCAGGTTCACACGATGCGCGCCCGCCTGTGCCGGCCGCAACCAGAGGAGTTCGACATGGCCCCGACCCCGCTCAAGATCGCGAACCTCATCGCCGCCGAGATCAAGGCGAGCGCCGCGCAGGTCACCGCCGCCGTCGGCCTCATCGACGAGGGCGCGACGGTGCCCTTCATCGCCCGCTACCGCAAGGAGGTGACCGGCGGCCTCGACGACACGCAGCTTCGCACGCTCTCCGAACGGCTCACCTATCTGCGCGAGCTGGAGGCCCGCCGCGCCTCCATCCTCGAAACCATCGCGGGGCAGGGCAAGCTGACCGACGAGCTCGCCGCCAAGATCGCCGCCGTTTCGACCAAGGCCGAGCTGGAGGATATCTATCTTCCCTACAAGCCCAAGCGCCGCACCAAGGCGGAGATCGCCCGCGAACGCGGCCTCGGCCCGTTGGCCGACGAAATCCTTGCCGACCGCGCGCTGGTGCCGGCCGAGCTTGCCGAAAAGTTCCTCTCTGCCGAAGTGCCGGACGTGAAGACGGCGCTGGAAGGCGCGCGCGACATCGTCGCCGAGCAGATCACGGAGAACGCCGATCTTCTCAAGCGCCTGCGTGACTACATGAAGGACAACGCCTTCCTGCGCTCGCGCGTGGTGGAGGGCAAGCAGGAGGCGGGCGCGAAGTTCTCCGACTATTTCGACCATACCGAGCGCTGGGCAACGGTGCCCGGCCACCGGGCGCTCGCCATGCTGCGCGGCTGGAACGAGGAAGTGCTGTCGGTCGATATCGTCGTCGACCAGGACAGCACCGAGCCGGTCAAGCCGGCCGAGCGCATCGTCGCCTCCTTCTATGCGGTCGGCACGAAGCCGGGCGACAGGTGGCTTTCCGAGGTGATCGCCTGGACCTGGCGCGTCAAGCTCTCCATGTCGCTCTCGCTCGACTTGATGCGCGAGATGCGCGAGCGCTCGGAGGAGGAGGCGATCCGCGTCTTCGCCCGCAACCTCAAGGACCTGCTGCTCGCCGCCCCCGCCGGCACGCGCGCCACGATGGGCCTCGACCCGGGCATCCGCACAGGCGTCAAGGTCGCCGTGGTCGACAATACCGGCAAGCTGGTCGAGACGACGACCGTCTATCCCTTCCCGCCGAAGAACGACGTGCGCGGCACGCAGGCCGCGCTTGCGAGCCTCGTGCGCAAGCACAGGGTCGAGCTGATCGCCATCGGCAACGGCACCGGCAGCCGCGAGACGGAAAAGCTGGTCGCCGACATGCTGGCAGAGCTTCCCGCGCCCAAGCCGACGAAGGTCATCGTCTCGGAGGCCGGCGCCTCGGTCTATTCCGCCTCGGAGGCGGCTGCCGCCGAATTCCCGAACCTCGACGTCTCGCTGCGCGGCGCGGTCTCCATCGCCCGCCGCCTGCAGGACCCGCTCGCCGAGCTCGTCAAGATCGAGCCGAAATCCATCGGCGTCGGCCAGTACCAGCACGACGTCGACCAGGGGAAGCTCTCGCGCTCGCTGGACGCCGTGGTGGAGGATGCGGTGAACGCCGTCGGCGTCGACCTCAACACGGCCTCGGCCCCGCTGCTCGCCCGCGTCTCGGGCCTCGGCAAGTCCTCGGCCGAAGCCATCGTCGCCCATCGCGACGCGAACGGCCCGTTCGAAAGCCGCAAGGAGCTGATGAAGGTCTCGCGCCTCGGCGCGCGCACCTTCGAGCAATGCGCCGGGTTCCTGCGCATCCCGAACGGCAGGGAGCCGCTCGATGCCTCCTCCGTGCACCCGGAAGCCTATGGCGTCGCCAAGAAGATCGTCGCGGCCTGCGGGCGCGACGTGCGCGCCCTGATGGGCGACAGCGCGGCGCTGAAGACGCTCGATCCGAAGGTCTTCGTCGACGAGCGCTTCGGCCTGCCGACCGTGAAGGACATCCTCGCCGAACTGGAAAAGCCCGGCCGCGACCCGCGTCCGGAATTCAGGACGGCGACCTTCGCCGACGGCATCGACGACATCAAGGACCTCAAGGTCGGCATGCTGCTCGAAGGCACGGTGACGAATGTCGCCGCCTTCGGCGCCTTCGTCGATATCGGCGTGCATCAGGATGGCCTCGTGCACGTCTCCCAGCTCGCCGACCGCTTCGTCAAGGACCCGCACGAGGTGGTGAAGGCCGGCGACGTCGTGAAGGTGCGCGTCACCGAAGTGGACGTGCCCCGCAAGCGCATCGGCCTTTCCATGCGCAAGGACGGCGCCGCTCCCGCCGGGCGCGACAACGCCCCGCGGAACGACCGCAACGCGGGCATGAAGCCGAAGTTCAGCCAGGCCGCCCCGAAGCGCGAGGCCCCCGCGCAGGGCGCCTTCGGTGCGGCGCTGGCCGAGGCGATGAAGCGGAAGTAAGCCCTAGTTTTCCTAATGGCTGCCGGCAGAAATCGTCGTTTGTCCCGGCCCATGGCCTTGCGCATAGTCGCGGCATGGGCGGGCTCAAACGGGGCCGGCGGCGCGGCGCGCCCCGGTGCGCGACAGACAGGAAAACGACATATGACGATCACGATTTCACGCCGGCAGGCAATCGCCGGTGCCCTTCTTGCCGTTCCCGCGGTTTCCGCATTGGCGGTACCGGCGGCGGCCACAGCGGGCGGCGCGCTGGAGCAGCGGCTTGCCGCGCTCGAGGCGCGCCATAGGGGCCGCATCGGCGTTGCCATACATAATCTCGCAACGGGCGCGCAGATCGGCCACCGTACCGGTGAGCGCTTCCTGATGTGCAGCACCTTCAAGGCGCTGCTGGCGGCTCATGTCCTCGCCCGCGTGGACGGCAAGCAGGAAGCGCTCGACCGGCGGATCGTCGTGAAGAAATCCGATATCATCGACTGGGCGCCGGCAGTGGAAAAGCGTGTCGGCGAGGGCATGTCCGTTGCCGAACTCTGCGAGGCCGCCATCACCCTCAGCGACAACGCCGCCGCCAACCTGCTGCTGGGCGCCTCGGGCGGCCCGGAGGCCGTCACCGCCTTCCTGCGCGGCTGCGGCGATACCGTCACCCGGCTCGACCGAACGGAACCGGCGCTCAACTACCACGACAAGGCGGGGGACGAGCGCGACACGACGACGCCCGCGGCCATGACCGGGACGCTGCACAAGCTGCTGTTCGGAACTGTTCTTTCCGCACCCTCGCGCGCCCAGCTTGCCGCCTGGCTGGTGATGAACAAGACCGGCGACGCGCGCCTGCGCGCCGGTTTCCCGGCGACATGGCTGACCGGCGACAAGACGGGCACCAACGGCGACACGGCCGGCAATGCCAACGACGTCGCCGTGGCCTGGACGCCGTACCGTGGCGCTGTCGTCGTCACCGCCTTCTGCGAGATCCCGGGCATTTCCGGCGAGGAGCGCAACGCCGTCATCGCCGAGATCGGCCGCATCGCCGCCGAGGCCTGACACGGAGGGCGCCGCCGAAGCGCGGCGCCTCACGCCTCCGCTTCGCCCTGCAATGCCGACAGCACGTTCATCGCGTGGCCGGCATACTGGCTGATCCAGCGGTCGTGGATCGCCTTGATCGGCAGGGCGTTGAGATGGTTCCAGCGCTCGCGGCCCTCGCGGCGGGGGATGACGAGGTTTGCTTCCTCCAGCACCTTCAGGTGCTGCATGACCGTGCAGCGGTCCATGTCGGAAAACCGCTCGCAGAGTGCGCCCGTCGTCAGCGGCGCGTCCTTCATCGCATCCAGCATCTGCCGCCGCCGTGCATTGGCGAGCGCCTTGAAGACGGCATCCTGTTGCGATTCGCTTGACATGTTATATTTTTATAACATATTGTGATGCTTCACAAGGCAGGGGCGGTACGCCCGGAGGAGGACGGCATGACGCTGGAATTTCGCGTGAACGGGCGTATCGGCAAGCCGGTCGCCGAGGTCTTCGACGCCGTGGTCAATCCGGCAAAGCTGAGCGGCTATTTCACCACGGTCGGCGGGGCGAGCGCGCCGCTCGCCGAGGGCACGACGGTGACCTGGTGGGGCATGGCCCCGGTCGTCGTCGAGAAGGTGGAGAAGGACGCGCTGATCGTCCTGCGCTGGGATGCGATGGTCGAGGAGGGCGAGGCGCCTTACAAGACCCGCGTCGAGATGCGCTTCCAGCCGCTGGAGGACGGCGGCACGATGGTCACCATCGCCGAGACCGGATGGCGGGACAATGCGCGCGGCCAGAAATCCTCCTACATGAACTGCGAGGGCTGGTCGCAGATGCTCGCCTGCATGAAGGCCTACCTGGAATACGGCATCAACCTGCGCGAGGGCTACTATCCGAGCGAGATGAAGGGCGTCGTCACCGCCGAGCAGCAGGATTTCGTTTGACGCCGCCGGCTTGCTCCCGGCAGGGCGAGGGCGTAAGGCTTTCGCCATGCAATGGAGTGACGAGGCCATCGTGCTGGGCGTGCGGCGCCACGGCGAGACGTCGGTGATCGCCGAGGTGATGACGCGCGGGCGCGGGCGGCATCTCGGCATGGTGCGCGGCGGGCGCTCGCGCACCATGCAGCCGGTTCTCCAGCCGGGCAATTCGGTGGAGGTCACCTGGCGCGCGCGGCTCGACGAGCATCTCGGCGAGTTCCGAATCGAGCCGATGACGCTGCGCGCCGGTCGGCTCATGGAGACGGCGACGGCCGTCTACGGCGTGCAGGCCATGGCCGCACTCCTGCGCTTCCTGCCCGAGCGCGATCCGCACCCCCATCTCTTCGAGGCGCTTTCCGTCATCCTCGACCACCTGCACGAGCCGGCCGATGCCGGCGAGCTCTTCATCCGCTTCGAGCTTGCCGTGCTCAACGATCTCGGCTTCGGCCTCGACCTTCTCGAATGCGCGGCGACGGGCACGCGGGACGACCTCTGCTACGTCTCGCCGAAATCCGGCCGCGCCGTCTCGCGCGGGGCGGGCGCGCCCTGGGCGGACAAGATGCTGGCGCTGCCCACGTTCCTGCGCGACGAGAGCCGTCATGCCGCCGATGCCGTGGCGCTTGCGGACGGTTTCCGCCTCACGGCCTTCTTCCTCAACCGGCATGTCTGCGAGCCGCGCGGGCTGGAGCTTGCCAGCGCCCGCGAGGGTTTCGTGCAGGCGGCGCTGAAGGCGCTCGGCACGCCGCAGAACGACCAATCCCGAAAGGCACATGCATGACGGTCGATATCTATCCGGGGCTGACGGTCGGCGGCGTCGGCACGCTGCCGCTCGACGTGGTGAAGCGCGACGGCGGCCTGAAGGTGCTTGAGGCCATGCTCGCCGGCACGCTGCCCGCCCCGCCGATGGCCAAGACGCTCGCCTTCAGCATGACGGAGGTGGAGGAGGGGCGTGTGGTCTTCGCCGGCCTGCCGTCTGCCGATCATCTCAATCCGCTCGGCACGGTGCATGGCGGCTGGACGGCGACGGTGATGGATTCGGCCCTCGGCTGCGCCGTCTTCTCCGTTATCAGGCCGGGCGAGGCCTATACGACGATCGAGTTCAAGGTGAACCTCGTGCGCCCCGTCCTGCCCGGCATGGGCGAGGTCTTCTGCGAGGGGAAGATCGTCCATCGCGGCCGCACCATCGCCACCTCCGAGGCGTGGCTTCGTGATGCGAACGGCAAGCTGCTCGCCCACGGCACGGAAACCTGCGCGATCTTCCCCATCGACAACCTGACACGCTGACTGCGAAGAGATCGCGGGGCTGAAACGTCCCCGGTTTGGCGTTCGGGCGAAACCGGGTAGTCTGCGCGCCGTTCGTGCCGCGTTGGAGTCTTCATGTTCGAAATCCTGCCCCTGGTCGCCCTCGGCCTTGCCATCTACGCCCTCAACATCGCGCGCGGCAGCGCACGGACCCTCGGCGAGGAGGTCGACCGCCTCCGGCAGGAGGTGGAGGCCCTGAAGGCCGGCGGCGTGGTGAAAGAGGCCGAAACGGTGCCGGAAGAACCGGAGACGGAAGTCGCCGGTCCATGGGCCGCAGGCACGGTGGACGAAGCGGAAAAAGACAAGGCGATCGTCGGCGGCGAATCCGCCGCGCCGGCGGAGGCTGTTGCGGCGAGCGAGACTGCGGAAGACGCTGCCGCCGCTCCGGTGCAACCGAAGGAAAGCTTCGAAAGCCGCATCGGCGCGCGCTGGGCCGTCTGGGTGGGCGGCATCGCGCTCGCGCTCGGCGGCATCTTCATGGTGAAATACTCCATCGAGGCGGGGCTTCTGAGCCCGGCGGTGCGCCTGTCGCTCGCCGCCGTCTTCGGCCTCGTGCTGATGGCGGCGGGCGAGGCCGTGCGCCGCCGCGCTCAGCCGCTCATCGCCAATGCCTTCCGCAATGCCATGATCCCCGGCGTGCTGACGGCGGCGGGCGCCATCACGCTCTTTGCCGTCGCCTATGTCGCCTATGGCGTCTATGCCTATATCGGGCCGCTTGCCGCCTTCGTGCTGCTCGCCGCCGTCGCCTTCGCGACCATCGGCCTGTCGCTGCTGCACGGGCAGGCGCTCGCCGGCCTCGGCCTCCTCGCCTCCATGATGACGCCGGCGCTGGTGGCGACCGACAGGCCGAGCGCCTGGACGCTCTTCGGTTTCCTTTCCGTCGCGTGGCTCGCCACCTTCGCCGCCGCGCGCATCCGCCGCTGGCAGGTCGTGCCGGCGCTCGCCAATGCCGGCATGCTGCTCTGGGCGCTCCTCTATCTCTCGCAGGCCGCCGCCCCGGATGCCCTGCCGGTGCTGATGGCCATGCTGGTGCTCGCCCTCGGCCACGGCCTCGTCTGGCCGGGCAACGTTGCCGCCGAAGAGATGCCGCATAGCGCGCCCTCCGCTGACCCGCTCGGCGGCCTCTTCGCCCCGCCGGCCGTCGCCGTCTCGCTGACGGGCGCGCTCGCCATGGCCTTCCCGGCGCTGGTGCTGGCCGGCGGCATGCCATCGATTTCCCATGCGGACTACGGTTTTGCCGCCGTCGTGCTGGCGCTCGCCGCCCTCGGCGCGCTGCGCGGCTGGGCGATCTACCCGGCGCTGCTTTCGGCCTTTGCGGCCGTTGCCGGCACCGCCGCGATGGCGGCGCTGCCGAACGGCCTGATCGATGTCGTCGGCTCGCTCACGTCCCCGACATTCGACAGCGCCGCGCCGCTGGTTGGGCCCGCGCCGGTCAACCTGCTCCTTTCCTTCGCCGCGCTTTTCGCCGCCGTCGGCCTTGCCGGCGTGCGGCTGCGCATGGGAGAGGCGCTTGCGACGATGTGGAGCGTGCTGGCGCCGGCCGTTCCCTTCGTCATCGCCACGATCAGCTTCCTCTGCTTCGGCGATCTCGGCTTCGACCTCAAGCACGGCCTCTTCGCGCTGGTCTTCGGCCTCGTCTTCTTCGTCATGGCGGAGGTCTTTTCTCGTGAACGGCAGGAGACGGACGGCCTCTTCATCCCGCAATGGGCGCTTGCGGCGGGCGGCTTCGCCTTCCTCGTTCTGGCGCTACACGCCATGACGAGCGGGCTTGCGACGACGCTCGGCGTCGCGCTGCTCGGCGCGGCCGCGGTCTTTGCGACGCGCCTTCGCCCCTGGCCGGTCCTGCCCTGGCTGATGGCGGGCGCGGCGGCGGTCATCGCCGGCCGCATCGCATGGGAGCCCACCATCGTCGGTGCGGCGAACCTCTCGAAGACGCCGGTCTTCAACCAGCTTCTCGCCGGCTACGGCATTCCCGCCCTGCTGCTGGCGCTCTCGGCCTTCGAGCTGCGCCGCTGGCCGGGCGAACGCATCCGCAATCTCCTGCAGGCGCTCGCCAGCCTCTTCCTCCTGCTGACGGCGGCGATCCTCGTGCGCCACGGCATGAACGGCGGCGTGCTCGACAGCGCCGTGCCGACGCTCGGCGAGCAGGCGATCTACACGCTGCTGGTCATCGGCGCCTCGGCGATCATGATGTCGCTGGACCTGAAATCGCCGAGCCCGGTCTTCCGCTACGGCTCGATGGTCGTCGGCGGCCTCTCGATGCTCTCGGTGCTGAGCGCCCATTTCATCGGCCTCAATCCCTATTTCACCGGGGAACTCCTCGGAAAGTGGCCGGTGCTCGACCTCCTTCTCGTCGGCTACCTGCTGCCGGGCATTGCCTATGGGGGCCTTGCCTACTATGCGCGCGGCCGCCGGCCGGCGCCCTATGTGATGGCGCTGGCGCTCACCGGCGTCGCGCTCGTCTTCGCCTGGGTGACGCTCTCGGTGCGCCGCTACTGGCACGGCGAGAGCATCGCCGGCTGGAAGGGCTTCCTCCAGCCGGAGACCTATACCTATTCCGTCGTCTGGCTGCTGCTCGGCGTGCTGCTTCTGGCGGTCGGCTCGAAGGCCGATTCCAAGGCCATCCGCCTAGCCTCGGCCGGCCTCGTGCTGATCGCGGTGGTGAAGGTCTTCCTCATCGACATGTCCAATCTCGAAGGCATCCTGCGCGCGCTCTCCTTCATCGGGCTCGGCGCGGTGCTGATCGGCATCGGCCTGTTCTACCAGAAGATCCTCTCCGGAAAGTCCGGGACGGGCGAAAAGGCGGAATTGAACGGCAAGGCCTGACCGGCTAGGAACGCCCATGTCCTTCACTTGCCTTGCCGCCGCCTTCTCGCCGCTCGACGGCCTTGCCGAACGCCTGCTGCCGCAGGCTTTTTCGGCCGACGACGGCTCGCACGACGCCGCCCATCTCATTCGCGTGTGGAAGAACGCCCGGCGCATCCGGGCGGAGGAGGGCGGGGACCTGCGCCTGCTCGCCGCCGCCGTGCTGCTGCACGATTGCGTGGCGGTGGAGAAGAACTCGCCGCTGCGCGCCGAAGCTTCGCGCCTCGCCGCGGAAAAGGCCGCCGGCCTGCTTGCCGCCGAGGGCTGGAACGCGGAAGACGTCGCCGCCGTCGCCCATGCCATCCTCACCCACAGCTTTTCCGCAAACCTTGTTCCGGAAACGCTGGAAGCGAAGATCGTGCAGGATGCCGACCGGCTCGACGCCATCGGCATGGTCGGCGCGGCGCGCTGCTTCTACATTGCCGGGCGCATGGGCAGCGGCCTCTACGATTCGCTCGACCCGCTCGCCGAAAACCGACCCCTCGACGACAAGGCCTTCGCCATCGACCATTTCGAGGTGAAGCTCTTCAAGCTGGCAGACGGCTTCCAGACGGCGGCCGGCGCGCGCATGGCGCAGGAGCGCACGGAGCGCCTGAGGACGATCCGCGCCATGCTTCTGGATGAAATCTGAGGAAAAACATGCTTTTGTGCTGCCGGATTGAATCGGTTCGCCAGCGCGTTGAATCGAAATGTCAGGAAAGGGTCGTCCCATGAAGGTCGTGGGCCTCAACATCCACCCGCTGAAGAGCGCCCGGGCCATTCCGCTCGAAACGGCGGAAGTGCGCCTCGACGGCCTTGCCGGCGACCGGCGCTACATGATCGTCGAGCCGGACGGCCGCTTCATCACACAGCGCGAACTGCAGGCGCTCGCCCGCGTGGAAGCGACGGCGGTAGGCGATAGCCTGCATCTGGAAATGGAGGGCCGCCAGCTCTTCGCCAGCTTCGAGCCCGAAGACCGCCTCGACGTGCTCGTCTGGGACAGCCCCGTCAGCGCGTCGGTCGCCGACGAGGCGGTGAACGAGGTGCTGTCGGACTGGTTCGCCCGGCCGGTGAAGCTCGTATACATGGATGCGCTCTCGCACCGCGCCGAGGGCGAGGAATGGGCGGGCAGTCCGACGCCCGTCGGCTTCGTCGACGGTTTTCCCGCCCTCGTGACGACCACCGGCTCGCTGGCCGACCTCAACCGCACGCTCGTGGAAAAGGGGCAGGAGCCGGTCGGCATGGACCGCTTCCGCACCAACATCCTCGTCGAGAACGACGAGCCCTGGGCGGAAGACTTCTGGGAGACGATCGAGGTGGGCGGCATTGCCTTCGACCTCGTCAAGCCCTGCGCGCGCTGCATCATGACCACGCAGGACCAGATGACCGGCGAGCGGATCGGCGGCAACCCCATCCAGGGCCTTGCCGAAAAGCGCATGTCCGCCGACCGCCGGGTGCCCGGCGTGCTCTTCGGCTGGAACATGGTGCCGCGCGCCACCGGCGAAATCCGCCTCGGCGATCCGGTGCGCGTGGTCAGGACCCGCACCGAACGCTGGCCGCTGAAGGTGCGGGGATAGCGTCTTCTCACACCCAGCCGCGGCGGCGGAAGTAGAGGAAGGGCACGAGCGCCGAGAGGATCATGATGGCGATCGCCCAGGGATAGCCGAGGTGCCATTGCAGCTCCGGCATCAGCTCGAAGTTCA
The DNA here is from genome assembly GCF_055392685.1 of Shinella sp. Sh6. Taxonomy (NCBI): domain Bacteria; kingdom Pseudomonadati; phylum Pseudomonadota; class Alphaproteobacteria; order Hyphomicrobiales; family Rhizobiaceae; genus Shinella; species Shinella sp. Sh6. The sequence goes on from NZ_AP044005.1 coordinate 1,020,274, forward strand.
TGCCGTAGACCGAGGCGACGAGCGTCGGCGGCAGGAAGACGACCGAGGCGACGGTGAAGATCTTGATGATCTGGTTCTGCTCGAGATTGATGAGGCCGAGCGTCGCGTCGAGCAGGAAGTTGATCTTGCCCGAGAGGAAGGCTGCGTGGTCGCCGAGCGAGGAGGCGTCGCGCTGCACGAGCTTCATCACCTGGCGGATTTCCTTGGAGGGGCGTCGCGCCGGATTGTCGATCGCCGCATGGAAGGCGACGAGGCGCGAGGTGCTGACGAGGCTTTCGCGCACGCCGCTGAGGAAATCGCCCTTGCGGCCGAGCTGCTCGATCAGCGCCTCGAGGTCGCGCGTCTTGTTGCCGGAGGAGGTGCCGGTCTTGCTGCGGAAGACCTCGCGGGAGATGGCGTCGATCTCGTTGCCGAGCCGTTCCAGTACGTCCGCCATGCGGTCGATCACCGATTCGATGATGCCGAGCATGACGTCCCCGCCCGACTGGTAGCTGTGGCCGTTGCCGCGCAGCGCCCGGGCGCAGAAGGTGGCGAAGGGCTTGGCGTCGGTGTAGCGCACCGTCACCAGCGTCGCCCCGCGCAGGATGAAGGTCGCCGGCGTCTTGGCCGGCTCGTCGCCGTCGAGGTTGGTCAGCATCGTCATGGTCATGAACTCCGCCCCGTCCTCCTGGTAGAGCCGGGCGGAAAGCTCGATGTCCTCCATCTCCTCCTTGCTCGGGATGGTGATGTGGAGCGCGGCTTCGACCTCCCGCACCTCCTCGGGCGCGGGATCGAGCAGGTCATACCAGAGGGCAGGGGAGACCGCCTGCTCGATGGCCGGGTTGGAAATTTCGCGCAGGCAGAAGCGGTCCGCCCTGCGGGCATAGATTTGCAGCATGCTTCACTCCTTTGAGGGCATTCTCGCCGTCCGGAGGAAGCCGCAGGGCTCTACCGGATGGGCCGCTCGATTGCTCTCGATCGTCGACTGTCGGGATCCATTTTTCTATCCGGGTTCGGTTGGCGCCGTGTGACGCCCGACGGTGGCAATGCGCCTAAATCGATGGCGCGTCAAGTCGAACCGCGGGTTTGCCGGACCGCCTCATCTCATCAATCGGGCTGATCGCCCGCTCAATTAAATTCATTTCTATTTATCAATGGCTCGCCTTAGATTGCGCCTCCGATTTTGGAGACAGTTCCATGCCCGCTTCCCGTCCTGAAACCGCTTCCGCCGCGGCCCGGCCGATGCCCTGGCTCATCATCCTCGCCGGCTCGCTGATCGCCGTGCTCACCTTCGGCCCGCGCTCGGCGATGGGCTTCTTCCAGCTTCCGATGCTCCAGGATACCGGCTGGGACCGCACGACCTTCGGCCTCGCCATGGCGTTGCAGAACCTTGCCTGGGGCGTCAGCCAGCCCTTCTTCGGCGCCATCGCCGACAAGTTCGGCACCTGGCGCGTGCTCCTGATCTCCGGCCTCGTCTATGCGCTCGGCCTCTACCTCATGTCGCTCGGCACATCGCCGCTCTGGCTGCATGTCGGCGGCGGCGTGCTGGTCGGCCTCGGCGTCGGGGCGGGCTCCTTCGGCATCCTGCTTTCCGCTTTCGCGCGCAACGTGACGCCCGAGCAGCGCTCCATGGCCTTCGGCATCTGCACGGCGGCGGGCTCGGCCGGCATGTTCCTCTTCGCGCCGCTCTCGCAGGGCCTCATCAGCGCCTTCGGCTGGTCGGACAGCCTCGTCTATCTCGGCATCCTGATGCTTGCCGTGCCCGTCATCGCCATTCCGCTGCGCGGCAATTCCTCCTCCGGCATCACTGCGGCGAGCGAATACAAGCAGACCATCGGCGAGGCGTTGCGCGAGGCGCTCGGCTACCGCAGCTACCTGTTGCTCGTCGCCGGCTTCTTCGTGTGCGGCTACCAGGTCGCCTTCATCACCGCGCATTTCCCGGCCTATCTCAGCGACATCGGCATCGATGCCCGCTATGCCGTGATCTCGCTGGCGCTGATCGGCTTCTTCAACATCATCGGCTCGCTGGCCGCCGGCTTCATCGGCCAGCGCTACTCCAAGCCCTATTTCCTCGCCTATATCTACCTTGCCCGGTCCGTCGCCGTGTCGGCCTTCATCCTGCTGCCGAAGTCGCCCGTCTCGGTCATCGTCTTCGCCGTCGTCATGGGCCTCCTGTGGCTCTCCACGGTGCCGCCGACCAACGGCCTCGTCGCCATCATGTTCGGCACGCGCCATCTCGGCCTTCTCGGCGGCATCGTCTTCCTGTCGCACCAGGTCGGCTCGTTCCTCGGCGTATGGATGGGCGGTTACCTCTACGACCATTTCGGCACCTACGATCCGGTCTGGTGGCTGGGCGTGGCGCTCGGCCTCTTCGCGGCCGTCGTCCATTGGCCGATCGAGGAGAAGGGCGTTACCCGCCCGGCCGTGGCCTGATCGCAAACAATGCGCCGCCCGGCAAAGGATTCCGGGCGGCGCGCCTTGCAAAGCGTCACGAAAGTTTCTAAATCTGATCCACCGGCAATGCCGGTTTTGTTTTAAGGCTATTATGCTCAACTTGAGCAAAATAGCTTGAGAGGAGGGTTCCATGACCGTTCTGGCCCAGCATGCGCAGGCAGCCGAAGCCGCTCGCCCGCTCACCGCCGCGGAGCGCTTCGGCGTCGTCGATAAGCCGGATCTTGCCTTCACGCCGGAGATCGCCCGCGAGACCGAGCATCTCTACGAGAAGGTCAGGCAGTTCATCCCCGCCTTCGAATGGCCGGTCTATGCGCCCTATGTCGCCGCCATCAACCGGCTGAAGAAGGAGCGCGGCGCGGTCATCCTCGCGCACAATTACCAGACGCCGGAAATCTTCCACTGCGTCGCCGATATCGTCGGCGATTCGCTCCAGCTCGCCCGCGATGCCGCCAAGGTCGATGCCGAGATCATCATCCAGTGCGGCGTGCACTTCATGGCCGAGACCTCCAAGCTGCTGAACCCGGAAAAGACCGTGCTGATCCCGGATTCGCGCGCCGGCTGCTCGCTGTCGGATTCGATCACCGGCGCGGATGTGCGGCTCCTGAAACAGCGCTATCCGGGCGTTCCGGTCGTCACCTACGTGAACACCTCGGCCGACGTGAAGGCGGAGACGGACATCTGCTGCACCTCCTCCAACGTGCTCGCCGTCGTCGAGAGCCTTGCGAGCGACACGGTGCTGTGCATTCCCGACGAATATCTCGCCCTCAACGTCGCCCGGCAGACGAACAAGAAGATCCTCACCTGGAAGGGGCACTGCGAGGTACACGAGCGCTTCACCGCGGCCGAGCTCCTTTCCTACAAGGAAGCCCATCCCGGCATCGAGATCATCGGCCATCCGGAGTGCCACCCGGACGTCATCGAGGTGTGCGATTTCGCAGGCTCCACCTCGGGCATGATCAACTACGTGAAGGACCATCGCCCCTCGCGCGTGCTGCTCGTCACCGAATGCTCCATGGCCTCCAACATCCAGGCGGAGCTTCCGGACGTCGATTTCGTCAAGCCGTGCAACCTCTGTCCGCACATGAAGCGCATCACGCTGCCGAAGATCCTCGACAGCCTGGTGTCCATGACGGAGGAGGTCCTGGTCGACCCGGCAATCGCCGACCGCGCCCGCCTCGCCGTCGAGCGGATGGTGAATTTGAAACAGTAGTGGAGCGCGCGCCTTTGGTGTCGCCCCTCATCCCCCTGCCGGGACCTTCTCCTTGGCTGCGGTGAGAAGGGGAAAACGGTAAGCCCATCGCTCCTCGCCCCGCTTGCGGGGAGAGGATGCCGGCAGGCAGGTGAGGGGCGCGGCGCGCAGGAGGAAAACAGCATGCCCATCGACAGCTTCCGTCCGCAATCCTGGAACGGCATCGACGATATCGTCATCGTCGGCGGCGGGCTTGCAGGCCTTTTCTGCGCGCTGAAACTCGCGCCGCGCCCCGTCACCGTCCTTGCCGCCGCGCCCATCGGGCAGGGCGCATCCTCGGCCTGGGCGCAGGGCGGCATCGCGGCGGCCATGAGCCCCGGCGACACCTTCGACAAGCACGTCGCCGACACGCTGGAGGCCGGCGCCGGCATCGTCGACGAGAAGATGGCGCGCTTCATGGTGGCCGAGGGCCCCGCGCGCATCCACGACCTCCTCGACTACGGCGTGCCCTTCGACCGGGACCTCGAGGGCAGGCTGATGCTTTCCCGCGAGGCCGCCCATTCGGAGCGGCGCATCGTGCGCGTCAAGGGCGACATGGCCGGCAAGGCCATCATGGAGGCGTTGATATCCGCCGTGCGCAAGACGCCGTCGATCCGCGTGCTGGAAGGCTACGTGGTCGAGGAGCTGGTGCGCGAGGGCCGCTTCATCGCCGGCGTCGTCGCGCGGCCGGATGCCGGCCAGTCGAAGAAGCGCGTGCATTTCCCGGCGCGCGCCGTGGTTCTGTGCTCGGGCGGCGTCGGCCATCTCTTCGCCGTCACCACCAATCCGTGGCAGGCCTGCGGGCAGGGCGTCGGCATGGCCGCGCGCGCCGGCGCCATCATCGCCGATCCGGAATTCGTGCAGTTCCACCCGACCGCCATCAATATCGGCCGCGATCCCGCTCCGCTCGCCACCGAGGCGCTGCGCGGCGACGGAGCGCATCTCGTCAATTCCGCCGGCCATCGCTTCATGCTGGATATCCACGAGGACGGGGAGCTCGCCCCGCGCGACATCGTCTCGCGCGGCGTCTATGCCGAAGTGCAGGCCGGCCGAGGCGCTTTCCTCGATTGCACCAGGGCCGTGGGGGCGCATTTCCCGGACATGTTCCCGACCGTCTACGCCTCCTGCAAGGCGGCCGGCATCGATCCGGTGACGCAGCCGATCCCCGTCGTGCCCGCCGTCCACTACCATATGGGCGGCGTGCTGACGGACGGGGAGGGACGCACCTCCATCGACGGCCTGTGGGCGGCCGGTGAGGTCACCTCGACCGGTGTGCATGGCGCCAACCGCCTTGCCTCGAACTCGCTTCTCGAAGCCGTCGTCTTTTCCGCGCGCATCGCGGAAAACATCAAGGGCATGCTGCCGGAGCCCAAGACCAACGACTGGGGCCAGAATGCCGGCGAGAGCGACGACCTCGTGACGGTGGAGGACAGCGCCGCGCTGAAGCGCCTGCGCCGCGTCATGAGCGACTGCGTCGGCGTCATCCGCGAGCGCGAGGGCCTGAAGACGGCCATCCGCGAGATCGCGGCGCTGGAGCGCGGGAACAGCCGCATGCGCTTCCACAACATCGTCACCACCGCCAAGCTGATCGCCGTCGGGGCCTATCTGCGCGAGGAAAGCCGCGGCGGCCACTTCCGCTCCGATTTCCCCGAGCAGAAGGCCGCCTGGAAGCACCGCACCTTCCTGACGCTCGCCGATGCCGAGAAGGTGGTGGCGGAGGTCGCGGAAACGGCGGCGGCGTGAGGTGAGGCGGCCCGTGGTGGTTCACCCCCCTCTGCCCTGCCGGGCATCTCCCCCTCAAAGGGGGGAGATTGGTTGGAGGACTGTTTCGCGTTCCTTTGACGTTACGGTTTGAAGGGTGTTTTCGCTTCCAGCCGATCTCCCCCCTTGAGGGGGAGATGCCCGGCAGGGCAGAGGGGGGTAGCGCCTCCGCAGGACGATGAGAGGAGGACCGAATGCCGCATCACGAGGTTCGCCCCACAACACGCGGAAACGCGCGCAGGATGCGTCGGGCGATGACGGATGCGGAGCTGCGGTTCTGGAATGCGGTTCGTGCCCATCGTCTCATGGGACTGAGCTTCCGCAGGCAAATGCCGATAGCAGGCTACATTGTCGACTTCGCCTGTCCCGAGCATAAGATCATCGTCGAAATCGATGGTTCGGGGCATGCCAGACCGGACGCATTGAGGTCGGATGAGGAACGCAACAATAAGCTCGAAGCGCTCGGCTGGACGATCTTACGCTTCTGGAACGACGACGTGCTGAAGGACATCGACGGCGTGTGCACCCACATTCTCCGCGTTGTCGGTTTCGATGCCTTCGAAGAAAGAATTTCTCAGGAATACAGGATATCCCCATGACCCACCCCCATCTCCCTGTCCTCTCCCCGCTGATGGTGGAGGACCAGGTGCGTGCGGCGCTTGTCGAGGATCTCGGCCGGGCCGGGGACATCACCAGCCAGGCGACCATCGCGCCGGAGATGACGGCGACGGCGGAGCTGAACGCGCGGGAGGAGGGGGTCGTCGCGGGTCTCGATCTGGCGCGCGCCGCCTTCCGGCTGATGGACCCGGCAATCCGCTTTGAGGCCTTCGTGAAGGACGGCGACCGGCTTTCCCCCGGCACGATGATCGCGACGATCTCCGGCCCGGCGCGGGCGGTGCTTTCGGCCGAGCGGGTGGCGCTGAACTTCCTCATGCACCTTTGCGGCGTTGCGACCTATACGGCACGCTTTGCCGGCGAGATCGCCCATACGAAGGCGAAGGTCTGCTGCACGCGCAAGACGATCCCCGGCCTCAGGGCGCTCGAAAAGTATGCCGTGCGCATGGGCGGCGGCTCCTCGCATCGCTACGGTCTCGACGACGCCATCCTCATCAAGGACAACCACATCGCCGTCGCCGGCGGCGTTGCCGGCGCCATCCGCGCCGCGCGGGCCTTTGCCGGCCATCTCGTCAAGGTGGAGGTGGAGGTGACCACGCTGGAGGAGCTGGAGGAGGCGCTGGAGGCGCAGCCCGACGTGATCCTTCTCGACAATATGGGGCCGGAACTGCTGCGCCGCGCCGTCGAGATCAACCGCGACTGCGCCGGCCTTTCGGACGAGGCCTATGCCGCCGATCCGCGCCGGGTGAAGCTCGAAGCCTCCGGCAACGTGAACATCGCCACCATCCGCGCCATCGCCGAAACGGGCGTCGACTACATCTCGACCTCCAAGATTACCATGGCCGCGCCGACGCTGGACATCGGCCTCGACATCGTCCTGCGATAGCGGAACACCATACAGCGCGATGCGTTCCGGCTCCTTGAGCACCTGAACGGAGGACGCATCATGTCGAAGATCGTCGCGCTTGCCGCCGCAGCGGTAATCCTGGCCGCACCGGCTTTCGCCCAGCAGACGAAGAACACGGCCGAGGCCAATTTCGTCGACCGCGCCGGCACCGAGACCGGCCGCGCGCACCTGACCGCGGGCCCCGAGGGCGTGCTGTTCGAGGTGGAGATCTCCGGGCTCACCCCGCGCAAATGGGTGGCGCTGCACATCCATGAGAAGGGGGCCTGCGATCCCACGGGCGGCCACGAATCGGCCGGCGGCCATTTCAATCCGGATGAGAGGAAGCACGGCTTCGCCTCCGCCGATGGCCCGCATGCGGGCGACCTGCCGAACCAGTATGTCGGCGACGACGGCATCCTGCGCGCGCAGATCTATTCTACCATGGTGCGCCTCGACGATGCCGAGCGCGGCATCCGCGGCCGCGCGCTGATCGTCCATGCCGGCTCCGACGACTACCGCACGGACCCGGCCGGCGGGGCGGGCGACCGGATCGCCTGCGCGGTGATCAAGTAGCGGTTCTCAGCGCGTTCCGACCTTGAGGCCGGGCGCGGGGCGCTCCTCGAGGATACGGCGGCGGAAGCGGAAGAGGGCGGCGGGCCGCCCGCCCGTCGCGGAGGTGGAGGCGCCCGTCGGCTCGACCAGTTCCGCGCCCTCGACGAGGCGGCGGAAATTCTGCTTGTGCAGGTGCCGGCCGGAGATCGCCTCCACGGTCGCCTGCAACTCGGTGAGGGTGAATTCCGGCGCCATCAGCTCGAAGATCACCGGACGGTATTTGATCTTGCCGCGCAGCCGCGCCATGGCGGTGGCGAGGATGCGGCGATGGTCGTGCCGCATGGCGACGCCCGGCGAGGGCTGGCCGGGCCGGGCGCGCCCGTCCGTCACCGCCTCCTCGGCAAGGCCCGCTTCGTAGAGCAGTTCGTAGCGCTCCAGCACGCGCTCCTCGTCCCAGGGGAAATCGTCGAGGCCGAAGGCGAGGCGCACGCGGGTGAGCGGCGGGGGCGTGGAGGCCGCCCGCTCTTCGCGCAGGGCATCGCCCGCCCAGCATTTCAGCGCCGGCAGGATGACCTGGTCGAGCATGGCCGGCCGGCCCTGCCGCCAGTCCTCCCAGGGAAGATAGGTGTACCAGTCGCGCCAGGCCGCGCCCGCCTCGGCCAGCCGCTCGTTCGCCTCGTCGTCCGTGCGGGCAAGTGCGAGATAGCCGACGGAGACCATGTGCGTGCCGGCCTCGTCGGGCAGCTTCTGGCGGCCGCGGTCGCCGAACGTGTAGAGCTGCTCGATATAGCCGAGCTTCAGCGCCGTCTGCGCCTCCACGCTGGCGCGCAGGCTCGCCTCGAAGGTGCGGTGCTGCTGCGGGGCGAAGGGGCCGAAGGGCAGCGCGTCGCGCGCACCCGGGCCTTCGCCGGCGACCGCGAGGATCGACGGGCTGCGGCCGGAAATGGCGACGACCGCCGCATTGAGGCCGATCTCGACAGGCGGGCGGGTAAGGGCGTCCGTCATGGTCCGCCCCGCTCCGGCACGGCGGAAAAGACGAAGGGGCTGTCGCCGACATAGTCCGCCCCGCGCCCGATGGCCCGGACGGCGGCGACGAGCCGCCCGCCGCGATCCAGCACACGGTCGCCGATCTCGACGAGCCGCGCATTCGGCGTTGCCTGCACGGAGGCCTGCCGCAGGCGCAGCGCCAGCGCGTGGTCGTCCTGATCCGGCTCCACGGCGAGCGCGATGAGGAGGGCGGCGGCCGGCGAGCGGGAAACGCCCATCTGGCAATGGACGAGAAGCGGCGCCTGCCGGTCCCAGCCGCGGGCGAAGGCGAGAATGGCCGCCACATGCTCTTCGCCGGGCGCGACGAGTTTGCCCGTGCCGGCAAAGGCGATATCGTTGACGCCGAGGATGAGGTGCCGGCCGGCGGAGATCACGGCCGGGCGGTGGAAATCCTGCCTCGGCGCGACGAGGCTCACCATTTCGCGGCAGCCGTGCCGGACGGCGAGCTCGGCGATCTTCGGAAGGGGGGCGACGACGATCCGGCCCATCCTCACACCGCCGCGGCGGGAAGGCCGCGCTCCTCTTCCAGCGCCGCGAAACGCTCGCAGAAGCGCGCCTGCGCTTGCGTTGCCGGCATGGGGGCGATGTCGAGCATGTCGCGCGTGACGCCGCGCGGCGCGCCGAAGAATTTCGTCGCCTCGGCATGGGAGAAGCCGGCAAGCTCCGTCGCCTCGAAGAAGGCGGCGACCTGGTCGGCCTTCTTGATCTTCGCCTTCAGCGCGGCGGGCGTTGCGGGCGGCAGGCCGAAGCGCAGGTGGATGGCGGCCTCCAGCCGCTTCTCCACCGTCTTGTAGCCGCCGCCGACGACCGCCTTGAAGGGCGAGATCATGTCGCCGATCACGTATTCCGGCGCGTCGTGCAGCAGCGCCACGAGACATTCGCCCGCATCGCAGCGGTTCTGCCGGCGAAAGATCGCCTCCACGACGAGCGAATGCTGCGCGACGGAAAAGGCATGGTCGCCATGCGTCTGCCCGTTCCAGCGCGCGACGCGGGCAAGGCCGTGCGCGATGTCGGAAAGCTCGATGTCGAGCGGCGAAGGGTTGAGAAGATCGAGCCGGCGGCCGGACAGCATGCGCTGCCATGCGCGCGGCTCGGTTTTCGCGCGGGGGGCGGTCATTGGGATGCGTGGCCGGAAATGCCGGCCTCCTTTTCGCGCGGTGCTCGGCGCTCACCCCCCTCTGGCCTGCCGGCCATCTCCCCCTCAAGGGGGGAGATTGGATGGGGCACTGCTTCGCCCTTCTTTAACGTCGGAGGTTGAGCAGGGAGCGGGCCACTCGCCGATCTCCCCCCTTGAGGGGGAGATGGCCGGCAGGCCAGAGGGGGGTATGGCACCCGCCGCGACGGCAACGAATCCGCACTCATTGCGCCGGCGCCTCGGCGGCTTCCTCGGGGAAGGCGAGGCCGGTCCAGGCGGGAAGCTCCAGCGTCACGGGCACGTCGCCCGCGGTAATCGGCGTGCCCGTGCGCATGGCGTCCGCCGCACGGTCGAGGCGCACGATGGCGAGGCCAAGGGGGCCGGAGACGGTGCCGAGCGTGCCGATGGGCTTGCCGCCGGCAAGAAGCTCCGTGCCGGTCTCGGGAAGGGCGGTTTCGGCCTTGACGATGACCGGGCGGCGGCGCGCCGTGCCGCGATGCTGCATGCGGGAGACGACCTCCTGCCCGACATAGCAGCCCTTGCGGAAGGAAAGGCCGCCGTTGCGGTCGAGCAGCACGTCATGCGGGAAGGCGTCGGAAAGCGCGTAGTCCCGGCCGGATTCGGGAAGTCCGGCGGCAATGCGAAGGCCGTCGTAAAGAGTAGGGGCATCGGCGCCGCCCGCGCCCGGCCGGCGGGAGACCGTCAGGCCTGCGGCGGCGAAACGGGCGTCGCGCGGCGCATCCGCCTCGGGCGCATCCCATGCCACGGTCACCGCGTCGCCCTTAACGGCGGCGAGGTCCACCGCGGCGCGCAGCTTGTAGAGGGTGAGGCGTTTCAGCAGCCCGTCGCGCTGCTCTGCGCCCGTCTCGATCAGGAAGGCGTCCGCGCCGTCGCGGCGGATGAGGAAGTCGAACAGGATCTTGCCCTGCGGCGTCAGAAGCGCGCCGGGGCGGATTTCGCCTTCGGGCAGGGACGGCAGGTCCGTGGTGATCAGGGCTTGCAGGAAAGTCTCGGCATCCTTGCCGGAAAGGCGGAGAAAGGCGCGGCCGGAAAGCGTGACGGAAGGCATGTTTCGATCCAGTTTTGCGCGCGCCGGCAGGGGCCGGCGGCAGGCGGCGCATCGCTGCGCCTTTGGAAACAGAGGTAGAACGGCAGGGCCGCTTTCGCAAGGTGCGGGGCTTTTTCTCTCGTATAGGCAACGCGTAGAAAGGCAGCCCCTCATCCGGCCTGCCGGCCACCTTCTCCCCGCAAGCGGGGCGAAGGGGATACGCCGCGCCGGTTTCCTCAAACAAAAGCGGTTAGTAGGGCAAGTCCCCTCTCCCCGCTTGCGGGGAGAGGGTTAGGGTGAGGGGCAAGCTCCAGATGTGAGGGAAAATGGGCCGCCGTCGTACGAACTAAAAAAGCCGGGTTCACTCACCCGTGACGAAGAACTTCCATTCTCCGTCCGGCGTGATGCCGACGCGGTAGAAATTGTAGCTGCCGAATTCCTGCATGTCGGCGTAGTCGCCGGCGGTCACGAGGCGCAGGAGATCCACCTTTTCCGGCGGCGTCAGGCTGGCGAGCGGCTTTTCGGCGAAATAGGGCCAGACATACATGTCGTCCGGCGTGCCGGCGCCGACATGGGCAAAGCCGGTGGAGAGCACGTCGAGCAGGATGGCGAGCACCTCGATGCCGTCCGGATCGCCGGACTGGCCTTTCAGCGTCTCGACCGGGCCCTCCTCGCTCTCGACCATGGAGACCTGCGTCTGCGTCACGCCCTTGCCGAGCAGCGGGCGAAGGCGCTCGATATCGCCGGAGGCGGCCGCCTCGACGATGAGCTGGCGCATGCGGCGAACGGGCTCCGGCGCCTTCTCGATATCGTAGAACACCTCGACCGGCGTCTGCGGCTCGTCCTCGGCGGGCGCGTCGTCCGCGGGCTCCGTCACGGCCTGGTTCTTGCGGACGATGGGATCGGGAAGCGGCAGTTCGAGGGGGCTTGCTTCCTCTCCGTCCTGCTCCGTCTCGGCCGGTGCGGCCTTCTCCTCTTCGGCGGGCTTCTGCTGCGCCACGCCCTGTTCGTGCCTCAGCTCGCTGAGGGCGAAGGCGGGGCGCAAGGGCAGGGTGAGCGCCGTCGTGCCGAAGAGTACGGTGAACGCGATAAGGCTGCCGCGAAGCAGCTTCTTGCCGTCAGCCTTCGTCTGCATGATGTGTCTTTCCAGCCTATTGCAGGATGCGCTCGGGGGAGAATTCTCCGGCCAGCATGCGCTCGCGCAGCGAATCAAGCAAGGCTTCCGCGCCGCGCTCGCCATGGACCCGGATCGTCTCGCGCAAGGCGAGCGCGATGGCTGCATCGGCGATGATTTCCGCCTCGATGCCGTCCGCCATGCCATCGGCCCAAGCCTCGTTCTGGTATTCCAGAGCGGCCTGCATCTTCTCGTGCACGATCATCTCGTCGATATCGTTGAGAGTAGGTTCCATAGATCGGTCCATGCGAGGCATTCAGTTCTTACTTGACTGTTAACGACCTTAGCAGCCTTTTCCCAAAACGGCACTGGCTGCTGGAAAAACAGGTTAATTAATCGCTAATTCCCGAACCTTGCGGTAATTTCCGTGGCAAGTGTTGCTCCTTCGGCACGGTATCTTCCTTCTGCGACAACGGCCGAGTCGGTGCAAGCCGTATAGATGGCCGCAAAGGAGCGGTATCCACGGTTGAATGCCGCCGTCAGCCGTTCCTGCCGCTTCGGCTCGCCTGCCGCTTCGAGGTCGATGAGGCGCTGCATGGAGCCGCGCCACTCGTCCTCCGCCTTGTCCGTGCAGAGATTGCGCAGGTAACTCACCGCCCCGAGGATTTCCGACAGCCGCTCCAGCCGCTCGTCATAGGGCGCCGGCTTTTCCACGGCCGCCTCGGGTGTCTGCGCGGCCTTGTCGTCCTTCGCCGACTGGGCGAAAGCGGGGGCGGCAAGGGCGAGGAGCAGGAGGAGCGCGGGGCGGAGCCTCATGCGGAAAGCTCCGCGCGCTCGGCTTCCAGGCGGCGGATGCATTCGCGCACGCTGTCGGGCGCCGGCATCTTCTCGATCTCGCCCGCTGTGTACCAGCCGACGCTTGCCGCGTCGTCCGCGGCGACGGCGACCGCGTTCTCGTCCGCCTTCACCTTGAAGACGGAGAGGAAGAAGGAGGGGCTGCCGGGGCCGTCTTCGCGGCCGGGCAGGTCGTAGGTGGCGAAGAGCACCGGCTTTTCGGCGCGCAGGCCCGTTTCCTCGAAGAGTTCGCGCAGCGCCGTCTCGGCCGGGCTCTCGCCCGGCTCGCCGCGCCCGCCCGGAAAGGCGTACATCGCGTCCGACGGCGGCTTGGTGCGCAGCACGAGCAGGTAGCGCCCGTCGCGCTCGACGATGGCGGAGGAGGCGGGCTGGGGCATCTTCGACGTCTTCATCGCGGGTCCGGTTCGGGTGGGTCGTTGACCCCTTATAGGCAAAGTGCGATGACGACGCCATGTGTGGACGCTTCGCATTGCTGGCCAGGGCCGACCTTCTCCGCGAGTTCCTCAATCTCGTGAACCTGGAGGAGCCGCCGGCGCGCTACAACATCGCCCCGACGCAGCCGATCCTCGTCGTCGTGGCCGGCGACAGGCAGGTGCCCGGCAGCAACCTGCCGGAGCGCAAGGCGCTTCTGGTGCGCTGGGGCTTCATGCCCGGCTGGGTGAAGGATCCGCAGGATTTTCCGCTGCTGATCAACGCGCGCGCCGAAACGGCGATCGGCAAGGCCTCGTTCCGCGCCGCCATGCGGCATCGGCGCATCCTCGTGCCGGCCTCCGGCTTCTTCGAATGGCGACGGCCGGCGGACAAGGGCGCGAAGGCGCAGGCCTATTTCATCCGCCCGAAGAGGGGCGAGATCGTCGCCTTCGCCGGCCTGATGGAGACATGGTCGTCCGCGGACGGTTCGGAAGTCGATACCGGCGCCATCCTGACGACGGCCGCCAATGCCGATATCGCCCGCATCCACGACCGCATGCCCGTCGTCATCCGCCCGGAGGATTTTTCCCGCTGGCTCGATTGCAAGACGCAGGAGCCGCGCGAGGTGGAAGACCTGATGCGGCCCATCGAGGAAGGCTTCTTCGAGGCGATCCCGGTGTCGGACAAGGTGGGCAAGGTCTCAAACATGGGGCCGGACATCCTGGAGCCGGTGGAGGAGATCGCGGAACCGGAAACGAAGAAGGGCGCAGACGCGCCCCCGAAGGCCGGGCAAAAGCCCGACCAGCTTTCGCTGTTCTGAGCCGTTTATTCGTAGAGCGGCTGGAGGACAGCGGGGATTTCGCGCGGCGTGCGCTGCTCGTCCTTGGCCTTGGTTTCCGCCCTGCACCGGGTCGCCGCGACGACGGCCGGAAGGCCGAGCGGCTTGTAGCGCGCCTGCAGCGTCTCGCTGGCGGCGGGTTGGGCGGGTTTCCTTGCGGTCGACATGTCACTCTCCTGATGATGGCTCATTGAGCAGGCGCCTTTGATTCCCCAGGCGCCGCCCTGACGAGCGATGTGATTATGCGGCCCATTCGGCCAAATTCTGCTCAAATCTTGATCGCTCTGCGGCAAACGGCGGGATTGGCGGTCAAGAATTGTGACGGCGGCTAACAATGGTTTCCCGCCGCCCGCCTTCGGGGCCTGTCTGGCCGGCCGGGAGGAGCGGGATTTTCGCACCCGCCCGCTTGACCGGGCGCGTGGAGGGCGCGATAAAGCAGGCCATGAAAACGGTACTCTGCATTCGCCGGAGCATTATTCGCTAGCGCACGCGCTGGCCTGGCCGTTTTCGTCCCTCAAAATCCCCGGATGACAACGACCCGGCCAGCCGGGTTTACGCATTTTGGGAGATTCTCATGGCCGAAAAGCCGGTCCTGTCGCTGTACAACACGCTCACGCGGTCGAAGGAGCCCTTCGCTCCGATCGATTCCGACAATGTGCGCATGTATGTCTGCGGCCCGACGGTCTACGACTTCGCCCATATCGGCAATGCCCGCCCGGTCATCGTCTTCGACGTGCTGTTCCGGCTGCTGCGCCATCTCTACGGCGAAAGCCACGTCACCTATGCCCGCAACATCACCGACGTGGACGACAAGATCAACGCGCGGGCGTTGCGCGACTTCGGTCCGCAGATCGCGGACGGCTCGCTGTCGCTGAACGAGGCGATCCGCCGCGTGACGGAGAAGACGGCGAACCAGTTCCATTCGGATATCGAAATGCTCGGCGCGATCGCCCCGACGCACGAGCCGCGCGCCACCGAGTTCGTCCAGCCGCGCGCGGACGGCAAGGCGGACATGATCACGCTCATTCAGCGTCTCGTCGAGCGCGGCCATGCCTATGAAACCAATGGCGAAGTGCTGTTCGACACCGGCTCGATGGCCGACTACGGCCAGCTTTCGAAGCGCAATCTCGACGAACAGCAGGCCGGCGCCCGCGTCGCCGTCGACGTGCACAAGAAGAACCCCGGCGACTTCGTGCTCTGGAAGCTCTCCTCGCCGGAGGAACCGGGCTGGCAGTCTCCTTGGGGTAGAGGCCGGCCGGGTTGGCATATCGAGTGCTCGGCCATGTCGGCGGCCTATCTCGGCGAGACGTTCGACATCCACGGCGGCGGGCTCGACCTCATCTTCCCGCACCACGAGAACGAGATCGCCCAGTCGCGCTGCGCCCACGGCACGAAGGTCATGGCGAACGTCTGGATGCACAACGGCTTCGTGCAGGTCGAAGGCCGCAAGATGTCGAAGTCGGAGGGCAATTTCGTCACGATCCACGAATTGCTGCACGAGGAGAAGTTCGGCGGGCGCAAGTGGCCGGGCGAAGTGCTGCGCCTTGCCATGCTGATGACGCATTACCGCGAACCGATCGACTTCTCCGTCAAGCGGCTGGAGGAGGCCGAGCGCCTCCTCGCCAAGTGGCCGGCCGGCGGCAACCCCGCCGAAGGCCGCGTCGACGGCACCGTCCTTGCGCCCCTTCTCGACGACCTCAACACCGTCGGCGCGGTGCAGGCGCTTCATGCGCTTGCCCAATGCGCCAACGCCGACCCCTTGATGCTGCCCGTCTTCGCCGCCAGCGCCGCCCTCCTCGGCGTCCTGCCGAAGAAGGCCGAGGTCTCCAAGGCGCTGGAAGACAGCATCGACGCCGTCATCCAGCTCCGCCTCGAAATGCTGAAGGCAAAGAACTTCACCGAAGCCGACAAGATCCGCGACGACCTCGCCACCAGGGGCATCCAGCTCAAGGACGGCAAGGACCCGTCCACCGGCGAGCGCGTGACGACCTGGGAGGTCAAGCGGTGACCACACCCTTCTACACCGGCGGATGCCAGTGCGGTGCGGTTCGCTTTCATGTCGAGGGCGCGCTTGGGGATGCGTCGGTCTGCCATTGCCGCATGTGCCAGAAGGCGGCCGGCAATTTCTATCTGCCGCTCGTTTCCGTGCGCGGCGCGAAGCTCGCCTGGACGCGGGGCGAGCCGAAGCGTTTTCGCTCGTCGAACCACGGCTATCGCGGCTTCTGCGCCGATTGCGGCACGCCGCTGACCTACGAGGCGCCGGACGGCGTGGCGCTGACCATCGCCACGTTCGACGATCCGGCGGAGATCGCCCCGCGCATCCAGTGGGGCATCGAGGCGAAGCTGCCCTATGTCGACACGATCGCCGCGCTGCCGGGCGAGGACACCATGGCGGATGCGGAGGCGGCGTCCTTCCTCGCCGACCTCGTTTCCTATCAGCACCCCGACCACGACACCGACAAATGGCCACCGGAGGAACAGAGATGACCGAAACCTTCCGTACCGGGGGCTGCCAGTGCGGCGCCGTCCGCTTCCGCATCCGGGGCGAGCTCGGCCGCCCGTCGATCTGCCATTGCCGCATGTGCCAGAAGCAGTTCGGCGGCTTCTTCGGCCCGCTCGTCACCGCCAAGGGCGAGGTGGAATGGACGCGCGAGGAGCCGGCCTATTTCCAGTCCTCGATCAATATCGCCCGCGGCTTCTGCAGGCATTGCGGCACGCCGCTGACCTACAGGCATCCGGGCGGTATCGAGATCGCCATCGGCGCCTTCGACGAGCGCGACGACCTCGCCCCGCAGATCCAGGTCAATTATTCCGCGCGCCTGCCCTGGGTGGAGACGATCTTTTCCGCGCCCGTGCATGACGACCCGGATTTCTACAGCCAGCAGGAGAAGATCATCTCCTTCCAGCATCCCGACCATGAGACGGAAAACTGGCCGGCCCACGGACTGAAACTATGAGCGAAACGTTGCGTACCCTCTATCCCGGGATCGAACCCTATGCCTCGGGCCATCTCGACGTCGGAGACGGGCACACGATCTACTGGGAGCGCGTCGGCACGCCCGGCGCAAAGCCCGCCGTCTTCCTGCACGGCGGGCCGGGCGGTACCATCTCGCCGAACCATCGCCGCCTGTTCGACCCGAAGCTCTACGACGTGACGCTGTTCGACCAGCGCGGCTGCGGCAGGTCCACGCCGCATGCGGAGCTTGAAGCCAACACGACCTGGCACCTCGTTTCCGATATCGAGCGGCTGCGCGAGATGGCGGGTGCGGAAAAGTGGCTGGTCTTCGGCGGCTCCTGGGGCTCGACGCTGGCGCTCGCCTATGCGCAGAAACATCCGGAACGCGTCAGCGAACTCGTCGTGCGCGGCATCTACATGCTGACGAAGGCCGAGCTCGACTGGTACTACCAGTTCGGCGTCTCGGAAATGTTCCCGGACAAGTGGGAGCGTTTCGTGGAGCCCATCCCGCCGGAAGAGCGCCACGAGATGATGCTGGCCTATCACCGCCGCCTGACGAGCGAGGACAGGGCGACGCGCCTCGCCGCCGCCAAGGCCTGGAGCCTGTGGGAAGGCGAGACGATCACGCTTCTGCCCGAGCCGGCGACGAGCGATCCCTTCGCCGAGGAGGACTACGCCCACGCCTTCGCCCGCATCGAGAACCATTTCTTCGTCAATGCCGGCTGGCTGGAGGAAGGGCAGCTCCTGCGCGAGGCGCACAAGCTCGCCGGCATTCCCGGCGTGATCGTGCATGGCCGCTACGACATGCCGTGCCCGGCGAAATACGCCTGGGCGCTGCACAAGGCCTGGCCGGACGCCGAATTCCACCTCATCGAGGGCGCCGGCCACGCCTATTCCGAACCCGGCATCCTCGACCGCCTGATCTACGCGACCGACATGTTCGCGGGTAAGGTCTAGCGCCGTGCGTGCCGCTTTCACCCCCCTCTGGCCTGCCGGCCATCTCCCCCTCAAGGGGGGAGATTGACTTGTTGTCACGTCTCGCCCATCTCGAACGATGAGGATGGAGCAATGTTGGTCCCACTTGCCAATCTCCCTCCTTGAGGGGGAGATGGCCGGCAGGCCAGAGGGGGGTATCGCATCCGCATATCTGAAAGATTGCCTCCCGGGAGGGAACCCATGAGAAAAGACCGTATCCACCTCTTCGACACCACGCTTCGCGACGGCCAGCAGACGCCGGGCATCGATTTTTCCGTCGAGGACAAGATCGCCATCGCCACCATGCTGGACGAGTTCGGGCTGGACTATGTCGAGGGCGGCTATCCGGGCGCCAATCCGACGGATACGGCTTTCTTCGCGAAGAAGCGCACGGGCCGCGCGAAATTCGTCGCCTTCGGCATGACGAAGCGCGCCGGCGTGTCCGCCTCCAACGATCCCGGCCTTGCCGCGCTCCTCGATTCGAAGAGCGATGCGATCTGTCTCGTCGCCAAGAGCTGGGACTATCATGTGCGCGTGGCGCTCGGCTGTTCCAACGAGGAGAACCTCGAGAGCATCGCCGAATCCGTGAAGGCCGTCGTCGCCTCCGGCCGCGAATCCATGGTGGATTGCGAGCATTTCTTCGACGGCTACAAGGCCAATCCCGCCTATGCGCTCGCCTGCGCGAAGACGGCGTTTTCCGCCGGCGCGCGCTGGGTCGTCCTGTGCGACACCAATGGCGGCACGCAGCCCTCCGAAATCCGCGAGATCGTCGCGGCGGTGATCGCGGCCGGCGTGCCGGGCGAAAACCTCGGCATCCACGCCCATAACGATACGGGACAGGCCGTCGCCAATTCGCTTGCCGCCGTCGAGGCCGGCGTGCGCCAGATCCAGGGCACGCTGAACGGCATCGGCGAGCGCTGCGGCAACGCCAATCTCGTGACCCTCATCCCGACGCTCGCGCTGAAGGAAGCGTATAACAGCCGCTTCGAGATCGGCATCGACACGGAAAAGCTCGCCGGCCTCACCAAGCTCGCGCATACCTTCGACGAGTTGCTGAACCGCTCGCCGGAGCAGCAGGCGCCCTATGTCGGCGCCTCGGCCTTCGCCACCAAGGCCGGCATCCACGCCTCCGCGCTCCTCAAGGACCCGCGCACCTACGAGCATGTGACGCCCGAAAGCGTCGGCAACCTGCGCAAGGTCATGGTGTCGGACCAGGGCGGCAAGGCGAATTTCATCAATGCGCTGAAGCTGCGCGGCATCGCCGTCGCCAAGGACGATCCGAAGCTCGACCGCCTCATCCAGATCGTCAAGGAGCGCGAGGCGACCGGCTATGCCTATGAGGGTGCGGATGCGAGCTTTGCGCTTCTCGCCTACCGCACGCTCGGCTCGGTGCCGGATTTCTTCCATGTCGAAAGCTTTCGCGTGATGGTGGAGCGCCGCTACGACGTCAACGGCCAGCTCAAGACCGTCTCCGAGGCGGTGGTGCGGCTGATCGTCGACGGTGAGACCATGATGTCCGTCGCCGAGGGTCACGGCCCGGTCAACGCGCTCGACCTTGCCCTGCGCAAGGACCTCGGCAAGTACCAGAGCGAAATCGCCGACCTCGAGCTTGCCGACTACAAGGTGCGCATCCTCAACGGCGGCACGGAGGCCATCACCCGCGTCCTCATCGAATCCGCCGACG
Source organism: Shinella sp. Sh6 (assembly GCF_055392685.1). Taxonomy (NCBI): domain Bacteria; kingdom Pseudomonadati; phylum Pseudomonadota; class Alphaproteobacteria; order Hyphomicrobiales; family Rhizobiaceae; genus Shinella; species Shinella sp. Sh6. The sequence continues at coordinate 1,039,812 of NZ_AP044005.1, forward strand.
CCACCGGCGCCCGCTGGTGGACGGTCGGCGTCTCCGACAACATCATCGACGCCTCCTTCCAGGCCCTGATGGACTCGATCGTCTACAAGCTCCTGAAGAACCGCGGCGAGGCGGGCCGGGTGGCGGCGGAATAGGTGAGGGGTGTTTGATTTCCCGTGTAGACGATGCCATATTGTCTACACAGGGAGAACGCCATGGCGCTCAATATCCGCAACCGGCAGGTGGACGTGCTGGCCGAAAAGCTGGCAACGCGCCGGCGTGTCACCAAGACCGAGGCAGTGCGCATCGCGCTTGAGAACGAGCTGCGCCGTTCCGATGGACAGCCCTCCCTATGGGAGAGGCTTGGGCCGCTCCGTGGCCGCGTGGCGGCCCGGCAACCGACCGGCCTTGCCGCGGACAAGGCTTTTTTCGATGAACTGAGCGGCGAATACTGATGTTCGTCGACGCATCGGTGATGATCGCCATCCTGACCGGCGAAGACGGCGGCGAAATCCATGCAGGCCTCATCGAGGACGCCCGGCGCAGGATTACCTCCGTCATGGCTACCTGGGAGGCATCGGTCGGCCTCTTCCGCAAGACCGGCCTTTCGATGAATGAGGCAAGGGCCGTCGTCCGGGAATTCGTCGAAGTCGCCGGCATCGATGTCCTGCCGGTCGAGCCGGAGGACGAGGCGCTGGCACTGGCGATCTTCGAGACGAACGGTCGCCATACCGTCAGCGACGCCGAGCGCAACCGCGCCCTCAACATGGCCGATTGTTTCCACTACGCTGTCGCAAGGCGCCAGGGCGTGCCGATCCTCACGAAGGATGCAGGCTTCCTTTCGACCGGCCTCGTCGTTCTCGGCCTCTCGGCGCAGTAGCTGCGGTTCAGCGCGGTTCATTCTCCCTTCACCGGAATGAATTGGTGCATTCACGGGTGTTGGAGTATTCCGGCGCAAATCCGATGTTTTGACGGGAAACGACACGATGGCCGATGAAAACGCCTCCGGCGCCACCAAGACCGGCGATTCGCCGCGTGGTTTCATGTTCGCGCTGGTGGCCTATCTGCTCTGGGGCTTCCTGCCCTTCTTCATGAAGGCCGTCGCGCATATTCCCGCGCCCGAAGTGGTGGCGCACCGTATCATCTGGTCGGTGCCGCTTGCCGGCCTCGTGCTCGTCTGGCTCGGCCGCACGTCGGAGGTGAAGGCGGCGCTGCGCTCGCCGCGCATGATCGCCATGGCGACGCTGACGGCCGTGCTGATCACCGTCAACTGGGGCATCTATGTCTGGGCGATCGGCGCGGGCAGGGCGATCGAGACGGCGCTCGGCTATTACATCAATCCGCTCTTCTCGATCTTCCTCGGCGCGGTGCTGCTCAAGGAAAAGCCGAGCCCGGCGCAGATGGTGGCGATCGGCCTTGCGGCCTGCGCCGTGGCGATCCTCGCCTTCGATGCGGGCGGCCTGCCGTGGGTGTCGCTCGGCCTCTGCTTTTCCTGGGGCTTCTACGCCTTCTTCCGCAAGACGCTGCCGATCGGGCCGAACCAGGGCTTCTTCCTGGAGGTGCTGCTGCTCAGCGTTCCGGCGCTCGGCTATGTCGTGTGGCTGGAGGTGACGGGGCGCGGGCATTTCGGCGACACCGGCACGGCCGACGTCCTGTGGCTGCTGTCCTGCGGCATCGTCACCGCCATACCGCTGATGATCTATGCCAACGGCGCGAAGCTCCTGAAGCTCTCCACCATCGGCATCATGCAGTACATCGCCCCGACGATGATCTTCATCATCGCCGTCTTCGCCTTCGGCGAGCCCTTCGGCACCACCAAGCTCGTCGCCTTCGCCTTCATCTGGGCGGCGCTCTTCCTCTATTCGGGTTCGATGCTGCGCATGGCGCGCGCAAAGCGGCTTGCTCCAGCGGAGTGAGGGGCGGAAGTTATTCCTGCTTGGATTGCGCTTATCCAAGCTCGCATCCCTTACCGTCGTCATGGTCGGGCTTGACCCGACCATCCATGCTGCGGGTGCCGTGTGGATCCTCGGGTCGAGCCCGAGGATGACGGAAGAGAGGGATGTGCGAGGCCGCTCGGCGCTGGGCGCAAGGCCATCAGCGCTGGGTTGCGAAGCTTGGGGTGCCTAGAGCCGGGCGATGATCTCGGCTTCGCCCTCGCGGTCGACCTGGCTGGCCCAGTGGTCGAGGAGGGCGCTGACGATCTCTTCCGGCTCGTCGATGACCATCGGCTGGACGAGATGGGCGGTGTGGATGAAGCCCTCGTCGGCCATGTGGCGGATGAGTTTCAGCATCGGATCCCAGAAACCGCCGGTATTGGCGAAGACCATTGGCTTGCGGTGGCGACCGAGCTGCGCCCAGGTCATCACCTCGACGATTTCCTCCAGCGTGCCGATGCCGCCCGGAAGCGCGATGAAGGCGTCCGCGCGGTCGAACATCTTGTGCTTGCGCTCGTGCATGTCGGGCGTGACGATGAGTTCGCTGAGCTGGCCGAGGGAGTGCCGGGTGGCCTCCTTCTCCATGAGGAATTGCGGTATGATGCCGGTGACGCGCCCGCCGTTGGAAAGCACGCCGCTGGCAACGGCGCCCATCAGGCCCTTCGTGCCGCCGCCGTAGACGAGGCGCAGGTGGTTTTCGGCCATCGCCTTGCCGAGGCGCCGGCCGGCGTCGACATAGGCGGAATCGCGTCCCGGCTGGGAACCGCAGTAAACGCAGACGGATCGAATCGGTAGGGTATGTTCGCTCATGGCCGGATTCAGCCACCCGGCCGGCAGCCCGTCAAGGATAATGACGGGAAAAGCGGCGGCGAGGGCCGCCGAACGGCCCGGCAACCTTGTGCAAGACACTGGAAATCGATAGCAATTTCGGCAGGGACTCCCCGGAAAACCGGGATAGATAGAGAGTTGAAGATGAAGAACAGGACTGGCCTCGTGGCCCTGATCGTGCTGGCGGCGGCGACGCTGCTCATGGTTTTCTTCGTGCTGCCCAATATGAACAAGGACAAGCCGGCGCAAACGCCCGTCGCGACCCTGACCGACAAGCCGGCCGAGACCGGCGGCGAGACGACGACGGCCGGCGGCAAGCAGGCCCGCACGAACGCGGCAGGCGAGGCCGTAACGGGGGCCGAGGCGACCGCCACGCAGGAAAAGCTGGCCGAAAGCACGACGGGCGCGGAGACCGCGACCGCCGACACGGCGAAGGCGGAAACGGAGAAAACCGAGGCGGCGCCCGCCGACCCGACCGCGGGCTGGGTGACGCCGGGCTTCGACGTGCTGCGCGTCGAGCCGGACGGTTCCACCGTCATCGCCGGCCGCGGCCAGCCGAACACGACGCTGGAGATCCGCAACGGCGACACGGTCGTCGCCACGGCCGATATCGGCCCCAGCGGCGATTTCGCGGCAGTCTTCGACCAGCCGCTCGCCGCGGGCGACTACGAGCTCACGCTGAACACCAAGGACGACAAGGGTGACTCCAAGGCCTCCGAGGAGGTTGCGACGGTTTCCGTGCCGAAGGACGGCAGCGGCGAACTGCTCGCCATGGTGTCCAAGCCCGGCGAGGCGAGCCGCCTGATCACGGTTCCCGATGTCGGCGGCAAGAAGGCCGTCGCCGAGACGGTGGAAGCGGCCAAGGCTGCCACGGACGACGTCGCCGAGGCGGCGAAGTCGGTTGCCGGCGATGTCGCGGAAGCGACGGGCGAGGCGGCGAAGGCTGCCGGCGAGGCGCTGGCGGACGCGACCGATACGAAGGCCGGCACCGAAGCCGCAGGCACCGAAACGGCGGCTGCGACGCCGGAGGCTGCCGCAACGACGACCGACGCCGCGACGCCGGCAGGCGACGCCAAGGCGCAGATCCGCGTTTCCGCGGTGGAGCTCGAAGGCGACCACATGTTCGTCGCCGGCACGACGAAGCCCGGCGCGCTCGTGCGCATCTATGCCGACGACAAGCTGGTGGGCGAAGCGAAGGCGGACGAGGCCGGACGCTATGTCGTCGATGGCGCCATCACGCTTTCCGTCGGCCGCCATGCGGTTCGCGCCGACGTGATGAGCGCGGACGGCGCCAAGGTGGACCTGCGCGCCTCCGTGCCCTTCGACCGGCCGGAGGGCGAGCAGGTCGCCGTCGTGGCGCAAGACGACCATGCCGCGGCTCCCGATACCGATACGGCGCTCGGCCTCATCGGCGGCGGCACGTTCGACAAGCTGCGCGGCGAGGCGGACAAGGCGCTCGCCCTTCTCAAGGGGCTCTACGCCAACGGCCGCGTGCCGGGCGCCGAGGAGCTGGCCGCGGCCCGCTCGGCGACGGAAATCGCGCTGAAATCGCTCGCCGAGTTCCGGCCGGGCGACGAAGAGGGCGCCTCGGCCCGCCAGATGGCCGCCAAGGCCTCCGCCGCGGCCGCGGCGGCGCTCGCCCGCCTTCAGGCGCTGCCGGCGGATGCCTCGGCGGTCGGTGCGGCCCTCGGCTCCATCGAGACGGCCGTGGCCGACGCACTGGCGCCCGCCATCGAGAAGGCCCATGTCGCCGCCGGCGACGTCTCGGCCGCGACCGACGACACGATCGAGGCGCTGACGGGCCGGGCGACCACGCTGCGCCAGCAGTTCGCCGGTCTCTTCGCCGACGGCCGCAACGCGACGTCCGGCGAGATAGAGACCGCCCGCAGCGCGCTCGAAGGCGTGCTGAAGCGCATCGTCGGCTTCGCGCCGCCGGCCGGCACCGCAAGCGATGTCGCCGCGGCCATCGAAGGGCTGAAGGGCTGGGCGTCGACGGCGCTCGACCGCCTTGCCGCCGTTCCGGCCGGCGCGGGCCGTGAGGCCTACCAGCAGGCGCTCGCCGCGCTCGAGGGCATGCCGTCGCTGACGGCCGCCGCCGAGGCCGTTGCGACGACAACGCAGGATGCCGCCACGGCCGTGACCGCCGACAACGGCGCGGCCAGGACCGAAAGCGGCACCGCAGCCGGTGCGGCGACGGCCGGCAGCGAGAGCGCCGCGACGGCGGAAGATAAGACCGGGGGCGAGGCGGCGGCCGACGAGCCGCAGACCGTCGAGCAGGCGCCGCTCCAGGCGAGCAAGACGTCGGTGATCATCCGCCGCGGCGATACGCTTTGGCAGATCTCCCGCCGCATCTACGGCAAGGGCGTGCGCTACACGACGATCTACCTCGCCAACGAGGACCAGATCAGCGATCCGGACCGCATCATCCCCGGCCAGGTCTTCGGCATTCCGGACAAGACGATGGAAAGCGACGCCGAGGCGGAAGAGATGCACCGCAAGCACGTCCACGGCGATTGACGCCCATCAATTTCCCGCCGGCCGTTGCGAAGTGGCCGGCGAGGTCCTATCTGCATCCTGCGGCGCCCCGTCGGGCGCCGCATTTTCATTCGGGCAACCAGACGTGAGCCGGGCAACACCCGGCGGAGGCCAGCGTGGCGACGACGACGAAGAAGACGATTTCGGCCGACAGCAGCAATCCGTTCCACACCCTCGTGAACCTCTGGCCCTACATGTGGCCCTCCGACCGGCCGGACCTGAAGATGCGGGTCGTCTGGGCCTCGGTCTTCCTGCTCGCCTCCAAGATCGTTCTGCTGCTCGTTCCCTATTTCTTCAAATGGGCGACCGACGCGCTGAACGACAAGCCGGATGCCGTCAGCCTGCTGCCGACGTTCCTTCTCGGCGCGGTCATGCTGGTTTTCGCCTATAACGGCGCGCGTATCGTGCAGGCGGGGCTCAACCAGCTTCGCGACGCGCTCTTTGCCAGCGTCGGGCAATATGCGGTGCGCCAGCTCGCCTACCGCACCTTCGTGCACCTGCACCGCCTGTCGCTGCGCTTCCATCTGGAGCGGCGCACGGGCGGCCTTTCGCGCGTCATCGAGCGCGGCACCAAGGGCATCGAGACCATCGTGCGCTTCACGATCCTCAATTCCGTGCCGACCTTCATCGAGTTCCTTCTGACCGCCGTCGTCTTCTGGCGCGGCTACGGCCTGCAATATCTCCTCGTCACCGCCGCAACGGTCTGGCTCTATATCTGGTTCACGGTCAAGGCGAGCGACTGGCGCATCTCCATTCGCCGCTCCATGAACGACAGCGACACGGAGGCGAACACCAAGGCCATCGATTCGCTGCTCAACTTCGAGACCGTGAAGTATTTCGGCAACGAGGAGATGGAGGCCCGCCGCTTCGACCAGTCGATGGAGCGCTACGAGAAGGCGGCGACGCAGGTGTGGACCTCGCTCGGCTGGCTGAACTTCGGCCAGGCGCTGATCTTCGGGCTCGGCATGGCGGTGATGATGGCGATGTCGGCGATGGCCGTGCAGCGCGGCGACCAGTCGGTCGGCGACTTCGTCTTCATCAATGCGATGCTGATCCAGCTCGCCATCCCGCTCAACTTCATCGGCTTCGTCTACCGCGAAATCCGCCAGGGCCTCACGGATATCGAGCAGATGTTCGAGCTCCTCGAAGTGGAGGCGGAGGTGCAGGACAAGCCGGATGCCCGCGAACTCGTCGTCACCGACGGCGCGATCTCCTTCAAGGACGTGCATTTTGCCTACGATCCGGCCCGGCCGATCCTGAAAGGTATCACCTTCGACGTGCCGGCGGGCAAGACCGTCGCGGTCGTCGGCCCGTCCGGTGCCGGCAAGTCGACGCTCTCGCGCCTGCTCTACCGCTTCTACGACGTGCAGGAGGGGACGATTACCATCGACGGGCAGGACGTGCGCGACGTCACGCAGAAGAGCCTGCGCAAGGTCATCGGCATGGTGCCGCAGGATACCGTGCTCTTCAACGACACCATCGCCTACAACATCCGCTACGGCCGCCCGGGTGCGACCGACGAGGAGGTGGCCGCCGCCGCCGAGGCCGCGCAGATCGGCCCCTTCATCCGCCACCTGCCGGAAGGCTTCAGGGCGATGGTGGGCGAGCGCGGGCTGAAGCTCTCCGGCGGCGAGAAGCAGCGCGTCGCCATCGCCCGCACGATCCTGAAGAGCCCGCCGATCCTTATCCTCGACGAGGCGACCTCGGCACTCGACACGCGCACGGAGCAGGAAATCCAGGCCGCCCTCGACGTGGTCTCGAAGAACCGCACCACGCTCGTCATCGCCCATCGCCTGTCCACCGTCATCTCGGCGGACGAGATCATCGTGCTGAAAGACGGCGTGATCGCCGAGCGCGGCACGCATGGCGAACTGATGGACCGCGAGGACGGCCTCTACGCCTCCATGTGGAACCGCCAGCGCGAGGCCGTCGAGGTCGAGGAGCGGCTGAAGCAGGTACGCGAGAGCGACGAGCTGGGCATCGTCCTGCGCGGCGCGCCGGCGGCGGAGTGACCGGCCGGGGAGCAGGGCAATCGCCTATGGATTGAAGACCCCTCCCTAAATCCCTCCCCACAAGGGGGAGGGACTTACATTTCGGCACTCCCGGCGGAAAATTTTAGGGAAAAGCATGCTTCCAGCCTTTCTCCCCCCTTGTGGGGGAGATGCCGGCAGGCAGAGAGGGCCTTCATATGCGCTTGCTCCCCGTCGCGGAGGGGGATAGCGGAGCGGCACGCCTTGCCGAAGCCGCCGCCGCCAGTGGGCTAATCGCCGCGCCGCATTGCCCCCATCGCCATTTCACGCTAGGTCGATGGCGTGAAATCATCAGGAGATGTCGGAAGATGAGTTTGGTCGATACGATACGCAGCACCCTGGTGCCGATCCATCGGGAAGGCTGGAAGTTCGTGGCCGGCTTCTTTGTCGCCTCGCTCGTCCTCGGCGCGCTCTGGCAGCCGCTGATGTGGATCGGCTTCGTGCTGACGGCGTGGTGCGCCTATTTTTTCCGCGATCCCGAGCGCATGACGCCGCAGGATGACGACCTCGTCATCAGCCCGGCGGACGGCCGCGTCTCGGCCATCGCCATGGTGACGCCGCCGGCCGAACTGGAGCTCGGCGACCAGCCGATGATGCGCATCTCCGTCTTCATGAACGTCTTCAACTGCCATGTGAACCGCGCGCCGATGCGCGGCCGCGTGACGCGCGTCGCCTATCGCGCCGGAAAATTCCTCAATGCCGACCTCGACAAGGCGAGCCAGGAGAACGAGCGCAACGGCCTCGTCATCGAGAGCGCGCACGGGCCCATCGGCGTCGTGCAGATCGCCGGCCTCGTCGCCCGCCGCATCCTCTGCTGGACCGAGATGAACGACAGTCTGGAAACGGGCGAGCGCTTCGGCCTCATCCGCTTCGGCTCGCGCCTCGACGTCTTCCTGCCGGCCGGCGCCCAGCCGCGCGTCAGCCTCGGCCAGACGGCGATTGCCGGCGAGACGGTGCTGGCCGAATTCGGTTCCGCCAAGGGGCCGGTCATCAGCCGGCGCGGTTAGGACCTCGCTCATGGACACGCCGTTTCCGCCCTATGAACCCAATGGCCCGAACGACGAGGCCCGCGGCCCGCGCCTGCGCGAGATCCCGCTGCGCATCATCATCCCCAATGTCATCACGGTTCTCGCCATCTGCGCAGGGCTGACCGGCATCCGCCTTGCCTTCGAGAACCGCTACGAGCTCGCTGTCGGCATGGTGCTGCTCGCCGCCTTCCTCGACGGCATCGACGGGCGCGTCGCCAGGCTCCTCAAGGCGACGTCGAAATTCGGCGGGCAGATGGATTCGCTTGCCGACATCGTCAATTTCGGCGTGGCGCCGGCGCTGGTGCTCTATGTTTTCATCCTCGACCAGGCGCGCTCCTTCGGCTGGATCGCGGCGCTGATCTACACGATCGCGGCGGGCCTTCGCCTTGCCCGCTTCAATGTCATGGCCGAGCGCGAGACCAAGGCGCAATGGCAGAGCGAATATTTCGTCGGCGTGCCGGCGCCGGCCGGCGCCATGCTGGTGCTGCTGCCGGTCTATATCGGCTTCCTCGGCGTCGCGCCGAGCCCGCTCTTCGGCTTCCTAGCCTCCGGTTACACGGTGCTGATCGGCTTCCTTCTCGTCTGCCGCCTGCCGGTCTGGTCCGGCAAGTCGGAGGGCAGCCGCATCCGCCGCGACCTCGTGCTGCCGGCGATCCTTCTCGTCGTGATCTATGTCGCCACGCTGATGAGCTTCACCTGGGAGACCATGGTGGTGACGGTCGTCGCCTATCTTGCGACGCTGCCGTTCGGCGCGCGCTCCTGGCAGCGCAAATACGGCGGCTGGAGCACGCCGCAGGTTCACGGCGCGACGGAATTCCCCGAGGAAACCGACGGCCATTGACGGGCGCGCACGCCGCCCTGCCATCACGTCCGTGTGAGAATTGCAAAAGCCCCGCCGCGGCACCCGCGGCGGGGCTTGCTTTTTAATTGCAGGTCGATTAATTGGTGGGCAAATAGATAGCAAGCTAATAGTATTTGGACTACCAAGATGACTGCCACAGACCCCCGCGAACGCATCCTCGACGACCTTTCCCGCGTGCAGCGCAAGATGCGCGCCCTGTTCGACGCACGCGTGAAGGAGCGGGGGCTGACCCTGCCGCGCGCCCGCGCATTGCTGATCCTCGGCCGCGGCGCCCAGCTCAACCAGCGCGAACTTGCCGACGAGCTCGACATCGAGACGCCGACGCTCGTGCGCCTGCTCGACGGCATGGAGAAGCAGGGCTTCATCGAACGCCAGTCGGTGGAGGGCGACCGCCGCGCCAAGCAGATCGTCATGACGCCGCACGGCGCAAAAGTGGCCGACGAGGTGCTCGACCTTGCCCGCTCGCTGCGCGCCGACGTGCTGGAGAGCATTTCGGCCACCGACATGTCGACCACCGTCAAGGTCTTCGCCGCCATGGCCGATAACATCGCCAAGAGCTGTCGGGAGAGCGTCGAGGCATGAGCATCGTTCCCGCCACCGATGCGAGCGGGCCGGAGGACGAGCCGGCACGATCGGCGGGGCAGGGGGCCGTTCCCCCGGCGCCCGCGCCCATAGCCCCCACCCGCGCCGCCGCCTGCATCGCCGCTTCCACCCTGCTTGCCATGACGCAGGGCTTCGGCATGAACCTCGTCGCCGCCAATATCCCGCAGATGCAGGGCCCGCTCGGCGCGACGAGCACGGAGGCCGTCTGGCTGATGGCCGCCTACATGGCGCCGAACGCCTCGCTTTCCATCGCCCTCATCAAGATCCGCAACCAGTACGGCCTGCGCCATTTCGCCGAGCTCGGCATCGCCGTCTTCCTCGTCGTCGCGGTGCTGCACATCTTCATCACGGACCTTCGTTCCGCGCTGGTGCTGCGCTTCTTCGCCGGCATCGCCGCTGCCCCGCTCTCCTCGCTCGGTTTCCTCTACATGCTGGAGGCCTTCACGCCGGCGCGCAAGCTGACGATCGGCATCTCGCTGGCGCTCACCAATATCGGCCTTGCCCCGCCGCTGACCCGGCTCATCTCGCCGCTGCTGATCGATATCGGCAACATCCGCGCCCTGCTGCGGCTGGAGCTGGCGCTCGCCATGCTGTCCTTCGCGGCGATCTATCTCCTGCCGCTGACGCCGATACCGCGGGCGAAGGTCATCGAGAAGCTCGATATCGTCAGCTATCTCCTCATCGCCGTCGGCTTCGGCTCGGGCGCGGTCATCCTCCTGACCGGCCGCACCTACTGGTGGTTCGAAGCCCGCTGGATCGGCGAGCTGCTGGTGGTCATGATCGCCGCGCTGACGCTTGCCGCCGTCATCGAGCTCAACCGCGAGAAGCCGCTGATCGACCTGCGCTGGCTCGTCAGCCGCGAGATGGTGCATTTCGGTGCGGTGCTGGTGCTCTTCCGCCTGATGCTCGCCGAGCAAACGGCTGTCGCCGGCAATTTCTTTCAGGTGATCGGCCTGCAGAACGGCCAGCTCATGCATCTCTACGCCATCGTGGCGCTGGCGACGGCGGCCGGCGGGCTCATCTGCGCGGCGGTGCTGAAGCCCGGGCGAGAGCCCGGCCTTCACATGGTCGCGCTGCTCCTGATCGGCGTCGGCGCCTTCCTCGACAGCCGCGCGACGAACCTCACGCGGCCGGCCGAAATGTATCTGAGCCAGGGGCTGATCGCGGCCGGCGGCAGCCTGTTCCTGCCGCCCGCCATCGCCGCCGGCTTCACCATGGCGCTGAAGAAGGGGCCGCAATACATCCTCAGCTTCATCGTCGTCTTCCTCGTCACGCAGAGCCTTGGGGGGCTCGCCGGCTCGGCGATCTTCGGTTCCTTCATCACGCTGCGCGAGAAATTCCATTCCAACGTGCTTGTCCAGTCGATGACGCTTGCCGATCCGCTGGTCGCCGCCCGCGTCTCGCAGCTTTCCGCCGCCTATGGCCGCACGATCACCGATCCCGCCGTGCTGAAGGCCGAGGGCGTGGCGCTGCTCGGCCAGCAGGTGACGCGCGAGGCCAATGTACTTGCCCACAACGACGCCTTCCTCGTCATCGCGCTGCTGGCGGTCTGTGCCGCGGCCGCGCTTGCCATCCACATTCTCTACGTCCGCATCCGCGACGCCCGGCCTGCCGTTCCGGCGGCCGCAGAAGGTTGAGAGCCATGAAGACATACATCCGCAACACCGCCACCACGCTCGCCCTCATCCTCGGCCTCGCCGGCATCGGCGCCGTGCTCTACGCCTGGCAGCTTCCGCCCTTTTCCAGCGACGTGCAGACCACCGACAATGCCTATGTACGCGGCTATGTGACGTTGATCAGCCCGCAGCTCGCCGGCTACGTCACGGAGGTGGCGGTGAAGGACTACGAGACGGTGAAGGCCGGCCAGGTGCTCGCCCGGCTCGACGACCGCATCTATCGCCAGAAGGTGGAGCAGGCCAACGCCACGCTCGCCAGCCAGAAGGCGGCGCTCGCCAATTCCGAACAGCAGGAAAAGGCGGCCAACGCGCGCATCGGCGCGAGCGAGGCGGCGCTTGCCAGCGCCAGCTATGCCAAGCGCCGGGCGGAGGAGAACCGCAACCGCATCGAGGAGCTCTCCGACAAGGGCATCGCCACCGAGAGCGACCGCGAGCAGAGCCGCACCGCCTTCGACCAGGCGGAAGCCGCCGTCACGCAGGCCGCAGCCAACCTCGAGGTGACGAAGCAGGACCTCCAGACGATCATCGTCGCCCGCGATTCCCTGCGCGCGGCCGTCGCGGGGGCGGAGGCCTCCGTGGAACTGGCGAAGATCGACCTCTCCAACACGGTCATCAAGGCCCCGCGCGACGGCGCGGTGGGCGAGGTGGGCGTCAAGCTCGGCCAGTACGTCGCCGCCGGCACGCAGCTCATGGCCGTCGTGCCGCGCGATACCTGGGTGATCGCCAACTTCAAGGAGACGCAGCTTGCCTATATCAAGCCCGGGCAGGCGGTGGAACTGACGGTGGACGCCTTCAAGCACGCCGTGCTGAAGGGCCATGTCGAACGCTTCTCCCCCGCCGCCGGCTCGGAATTCAGCGTCATCCGGCCCGACAACGCCACCGGCAACTTCACCAAGATCGCCCAGCGCATTCCCGTGCGCATCACCATCGACGAGGGGCAGGACCTTGCGAAGTACCTCGCGCCGGGGCTTTCGGTGGAGGTGCGGACGGTGGTGGGGGACTAGGCTGGGCCTGAACAGTGCGTCGTGCCGTGGGAGGTGGATCCTCGGGTCAAGCCCGAGGATGACGACAGACGGGAAGTATGGCGGCAAAAGCGGCGGTTCCGCATGCCGCACCGTTTGACGGATGGGTACCTCTCCTCCCCACCGTCATCCTCGGACTTGACCCGAGGATCCACGCGGCACCCGCCCTTCAAAAAGAAGCCCACCTCACTCCGGCAGGCGATACTCCACCAGCCATCCCTTGCGCATGTCGAAGAGCTTGCCCGTCTCGGCATAGTCCGGCGAGACCAGCGGCAGAATGGCTTTCGCCACCTCGGAGGGGTGCTGTACCGTCGCCGGGTCCTCGCCGGGCACGGCCTGCGCGCGCATGGCGGTGCGGGTGGCGCCGGGGTCGAGCGAGGTGATGCGCAGCGCCGTGCGCTGCGTCTCGCCGGCCCATGTGCGGGCAAGGGCTTCCACGGCGGCCTTGGAGGCGGAGTAGGGGCCCCAGAAGGGCTTGCACTTGTGCGCGGCGCTGGAGGAGAGGAGCACGGCGCGGCCGGCATCCGATTTCAGCAGCAGCGGCGCGAGGGAGCGGATGAGCCGCCACGTCGCGGTGACGTTGATCGTCATGACCTTCTCGAAGACCTTCGCCTCGACATGGTCGATCGGCGAGATCGTGCCGAGCACGCCGGCATTGGCGACGAGGATGTCGAGCCTGCCCCAGCGCTCGAAGATCGAGCCGCCGAGCTTGTCGATGGCCGCCATGTCGGCGAGGTCGAAGGGCACCAGCGTCGCGCTGCCGCCGAGTTCCTTGATCGCATCGTCGAGTTCTTCCAGCCCCCCGACGGTGCGGGCGCAGGCGATGACATGCGCGCCGGCTTTCGCCAGTTCCAGGGCGGTGAAATAGCCGATGCCGCGCGACGCGCCGGTGACCAGCGCGAGGCGGTCTTTCAGGTCGATGCTCATGATTGTCTTCAATTATCCGTTGCTTGCCAGAACCGAGAGCTTCCGTCCCATCGTCTCGCCTTCCTTGTCAAGGAGGCGCGTCGGATAGTCGCCGGTGAAGTAGTGGTCGGTGAACTGCGGGCGGGCGGGATTGCGGTCCTCGCCGCCGACGGCGCGATAGAGGCCGTCGATGGAGATGAACTCCAGCGAATCCGCGCCGATATGCTTCGCCATGGCTTTCACGTCGTTGTACTGGTTGGCGAGCAGCTTGTCGCGGTCCGGCGTGTCGATGCCGTAGAAGTCCGGGTAGAAGATCATCGGGCTGGCGACGCGGATATGCACTTCCCTGGCCCCGGCATCGCGGATCATCTGCACGATCTTCAGCGAGGTCGTGCCGCGCACGATGGAATCGTCGACGAGGATGACGCGCTTGCCGTCGATCATCGCGCGGTTGGCCGAGTGCTTGAGCTTCACGCCGAAGGCGCGGATCTGCTGCGTCGGCTCGATGAAGGTGCGCCCGACGTAGTGGTTGCGGATGATGCCGTATTCGAACGGGATGCCGCTTTCCTGCGCATAGCCGAGCGCGGCGGGCGTGCCGCCGTCCGGCACGGGCACGACGACGTCGCCCTCGACCGGATGCTCCTTGGCAAGGTTGATGCCCATGTTCTTGCGCGCGACATAGACGCTGCGCCCGCCGACGACCGAGTCCGGCCGGGCGAAATAGACATATTCGAAGAGGCAGAGGCGCTCGGGCTGCGGATTGCCGGATTTCTTCGCCTCGATGGTGATCGAGCCGTCCGGCTGGATCTCGCAGACAACGATCTCGCCGTTCTCCACGTCGCGGATGTATTTGGCGCCGATGATGTCGAGCGCGCAGGTTTCCGAAGCGAAGATCGGCTTGCCGTCGAGTTCGCCCATGACGAGGGGGCGGATGCCCGTGGGGTCGCGCGCGGCGATGAGCTTCGTGCGGGTGATGCCGAGCATCGAATAGCCGCCCTCCATCTGGCGGATGGCGTCGATGAAGCGGTCCGTCGTGGAGGTGTAGCGCGAGCGGGCGATGAGATGCAGGACGACTTCCGTGTCGGAGGTCGACTGACAGATCGCCCCGCCGGCGATGAGCTGGCGGCGCAGCGTCAGGCCGTTGGTGAAGTTGCCGTTGTGCGCGACGGCGATGCCGCCGACTTCGAGCTCGGCGAAGAGCGGCTGCACGTTGCGCAGCGCCACTTCCCCGGTGGTGGAATAGCGCGTGTGGCCGATCGCCATGTTGCCGGGCAGCTTGGCCAGCGTCGCCGGGTTCGTGTAGTGGTCGCCGACGAGGCCCATGTGCTTTTCGGTATGGAACTGCTTGCCGTCGAAGGAGACGATGCCCGCCGCTTCCTGGCCGCGATGCTGGAGCGCGTGCAGGCCGAGCGCCGTCAGCGTCGCGGCATCCGGATGGCCGAGAATGCCGAAGACGCCGCACTCCTCATGAAGCGTGTCGCCGTCGAGATCGTCGTCGTGGCGGCCGGGGAACAGGAAATCGCTCATTGCTGCAAGCCTTTGCTCGGGACCTAGGAGGTTGCACGGGGTCTTCGTCGTCCTCGGCCATGCCCATATGGGCATTACCGAAAGCATTTGCCACCGAGGCCCGGGAGCGTCAGTGGCGATGTCTCATCCTACCAAAAAACCGGGGAGCCCGCCTTCGTCATTTTTCGCGAGCGGCGGCTCCCCCGGTCGATCATCCGTTGGTGGCGGGCGTATCTTCGGCGGGCGCCTGGTTCGTGCCGCCGGTCGCCGCGTCCGGGTCTTCCGTGGTGCCTTCGCCGCCGGCGGGCTTGCCGCGCAGGCGGTCGAGGATCGTCGCGTCCGCATCCTCCGGCAGCAGCGCCACGAGGCGCGAGCCGAGATTGTCGAGCAGCGGCTTGGACTTTGCGGTCGTCACCCAGGTCGGCTGCTGCTGGGGGGCCACCAGCCAGTTGAAGAACAGCATGGCGACAACGACGAGCAGGATGCCGCGGGCCGCGCCGAACAGGAAGCCGAGCGTGCGGTCCAGCGCGCCGATGCGGCTGTCGATGATGAAGTCGGCGATGCGCATGGTGATGAAGGAGATCACGATGAGCGCGACGAGGAAGACGGCGCCGGCCGAACCGACCATGGCGACCGTGTCGCTGGTCGTATAGTCCTTCGCGTAAGGCAGCAGCACCGGATAGAGGAAATAGGCGGCTGCCGCGGCACCCACCCAGCTTGCGACGGAAAGCACTTCACGCGAGAAGCCGCGCACCATCGCCAGCACGGCGGAGAACAGCGCGACGCCGATGACGATACCGTCGAGAATTGTGATGGGCATGTTCGTCCTACTCCAAACCCTGTGCGGAGCGCACATTAGCGGAAGGCGCCTTCGCCGTCTCAGTTCGGCACGCGTTTCCCACAGGGGCGTTGCGCTGCCGGAGGGCGTCAGACGTCCTCGTCTTGCCGCGTGAGGGCGTTCTTCGAACCGGCAATGCGCGCCACCAGATCCGGCAGGCCCTCGATCTCGTTCCAGCGTCCGCCCGTGCCCTTGGGCAGATCGGCGGAACCGGCGGGCAGAACGGCCTGCGAGAAACCCAGCTTTTCCGCCTCCTTGAGGCGCTGGGCGGTGTGCGCCACCGGGCGAACGGCACCCGACAGGCTGACTTCGCCGAAATAGACGCAATCGGACGGAAGGGCAAGACCGGCAAGCGAGGAAACGAGCGCGGAGGCGACGGCAAGGTCGGCCGCCGGTTCCGAGATGCGGTAGCCGCCCGCCACGTTGAGGTAGACGTCGTGCTGGCCGAGCCGGACGCCGCAATGGGCCTCCAGCACCGCGAGGATCATCGAGAGCCGCGCCGAATCCCAGCCGACGACCGCGCGCCGCGGCGTGCCGAGCGAGGTGGGGGCGACGAGCGCCTGCACCTCCACCAGCACCGGGCGCGTGCCCTCCATGCCGGCGAAGACCGCCGCGCCCAGGGCTTTCGCATTGCGCTCGCCGAGGAAGAGCTCGGACGGGTTGGACACCTCGCGCAGGCCCATGTCGGACATTTCGAAGACGCCGATCTCGTCCGTCGGGCCGAAGCGGTTCTTGACGGTGCGGAGAATCCGGTAGTGGTGGCCGCGGTCACCCTCGAAATAGAGGACGGCGTCGACCATGTGCTCGACGACGCGGGGGCCGGCGATCTGGCCCTCCTTGGTGACGTGGCCGACGAGCACCATAGCCGCGCCCGTCTGCTTGGCGAAGCGGATCATCGCCTGCACGCCGGTGCGCACCTGCGTGACCGTGCCCGGCGCGGCCTCCGCCGTGTCGCTCCACAGCGTCTGGATCGAATCGATGATCACGAGGTCCGGCCGCTTGCCTTCGCCGACGGTGGCGAGGATATCCTCGACATTGGTTTCGGCGGCGAGCAGCACGTCGGTCTCGTGCGCGCCGAGGCGCTGGGCGCGAAGACGCACCTGCGCCACCGCTTCCTCGCCCGAGACGTAGATGATGCGGTGGCCGCGGCGGGAGAGGGCGGCGGCGGACTGCATGAGCAGCGTCGACTTGCCGATGCCGGGATCGCCGCCGATCAGCACCGCCGAGCCGCGCACGAAGCCGCCGCCGGTCGCCCGGTCGAGCTCGGCGATGCCGGTGTGGATGCGCGGGGCTTCCTCCGTCTCGCCGGAAAGCGTGGTGAGCGCGACGGGCCGGCCCTTCTTCGGCACCTTGCCGGGGCCGGCGCCGATGCCGCCCATCGGGTCTTCCTCGACGACGGTGTTCCATTCGCCGCAGCCCTCGCATTTCCCGACCCAGCGGGAATGCACGGTGCCGCAGTTCTGGCAGACGAATTGGGTGCGGGCTTTCGCCATCAGGTCTCGCTTTCCGGAGCGTCGGTGGAATCGCTTCGGAAGCCCTTAGCACAAAACGGGAACATTTCCTATTTTTTCGCCAGCTCGTAGCGCCGTTCGTAGCGGCGGCCGAGGCTCGTCAGCAATTCGTAGTCGATGGTGCCGCCGGCGCGCGCGACGTCGCTGACCGGCATGGAGCGGCCGAAGAGCTCGATGAAGTCGCCGGCCCGCACGCTTCCGGCCGGCAGGTCCGTCACGTCGAAATGGGTAAGGTCCATGGTGACGCGGCCGATGACCGGCACGGTGTGGCCATGCACGACGCCCTGCGCGCCCGCAATGTTCGCCTGCCGCACCGGCACGCCGGAGCCGGAAAGGCTGCGCATGTAGCCGTCCGCATAGCCGATGGCGGCGACGGCGATGCGCGTGTCGCGCGAAAGGACGGCGGTGGCGCCGTAGCTGACGCTCTCGCCGGCCTTGGCCTCGCGCACCTGCAGGATGCGGGCCTCGGCGGTGACGACCGGCTTCATGGGATTGGCGACGCCGTTCACCGCCGCGCCGCCATAGAGCGAAATGCCCGGGCGGGTGAGGGTGAAATGATAGTCCTCGCCGAGGAAGATGCCGGCCGAATTGGCAAGGCTCGCATCGATATCGTCATAGGCCGAGACGACGCTGCGGAAGCGCTGCAATTGCTGGCGGTTGAGGATATGCCCGGGATCGTCCGCGCAGGCGAGGTGGCTGAGGAGCATGATCGGCGAGAAGCTTGCCGGCCGCGCCGGGTCGTCCGCGAGCGCCAGCGCGTCCTCGACCCGCAGGCCAAGGCGGCTCATGCCGGTATCGACATGCAGCACGCAGGGAAGGTCACCTCCCTCGGCGATCGCCGCCATGAAGACGACGAGCTGTTCTTCCGAGGCGATGACGGGCACGAGGTCGAATTCGAAGAACAGCCGCTCCGAGCCGGCCCACATGCCGGACAGCACGTAGATGCGCACCTCGGGCAGGATGGCCCGCAGCGCCGCGCCTTCCGCCGGGGTGGCGACGAAGAAATCGCGCGCGCCCGCCTGGTGGAAGGTCCTTGCCGCCGGTTCCAGCCCGATGCCGTAGGCATCCGCCTTCAGGACGGCGGCGGCACGGGCCGCGCCCGAGCGGCGCGCCATGGCGCGCCAGTTGTCGGCGAGCGCGGAAAGGTCGACGGTCAGGCGGGCATGGTCCTCGCCGGCAACGGGAAGGCTGGAACGGGCGGGCGTGTGCTGCGTGCTCATGGCTTTGAATACAGCCTGTGGACCATGACGGCAATATGCCCGCCGGCCGCATTGCCGCCGGCGGGAGCGGCCTCTATGGTGCCGGCCGAAACGGGGGAACCATGCGGCGCACGGCGGGAACGATGTTTTGGGCGGCGGCCATCGCGCTCGCCTGCCGGATGCCGGCGGCGGCGCAGGAAACGCCGACCGATGCCGAGATGCGCCAGACGCATGCCGTGCTGCTCGGCCTTGCCCAGGACGGCGCCCTGCCGGAACGCGACAACAGCGGCGACATCTACTATTCCGTCGTGGAGAACCCCGACGCGCCGCGGCTGGCGACGCGGCTCGAAGTGTCCGGCGCGCCCTGCCGCGCCCGCACGATCTCGGCCCTGCAATTCCCCGACAAGTGGGCGACCCTGACGCTCGGCCTCGTCGACCTCGCCCGCATCACCTCCGTCACCGCCTATGCCTCGGTGGAGGACATGATCGCCGAGACCAACCCCGTGCCGCTCGATTCGGAGGAGGCCGTGCAGGTCGTGCTTGCGGGCGAGGGGCTCTACTGTTCCAGCCGCATGTCGCTCTCGGGCGAGGCGGCCACCGGCGAGACCTGCTCCGACCGCCTCGACCTGCCGATGATGGACGCCGAGCAGAAAGCCCGCGCCCGCCGCGCCCTCGCCATTGTCGCGGATTTCTGCAAGGCCCCGGGGTTTCGCAGGAGGTGAGGGGGCGGGCAAACGCGATACGTCGACGGTGGTGAAAGGAGCGCCGAACGGAGGCAACCTCCGCCCGGCACCCCTTCCGCCTCAATGCTCGTATTGCGTGAACGACGGGTCCGCGAGGTCGGTGAAGCGGGTGTATTCCGACTGGAAGGCGAGTTTCACCGTGCCTGTCGGCCCGTGGCGCTGCTTGGCGATGATGACGTCCGCCGTGCCCTTCACCTTCTCGAACTGCATCTTCCATTCTTCGTATTTCGGGTCGAACTCGTCGCGCGGCTCGAGGTTCTTCACATAGTATTCTTCGCGGAACACGAAGAGCACCACGTCGGCGTCCTGCTCGATGGAGCCGGATTCGCGAAGGTCGGAGAGCTGCGGGCGCTTGTCCTCGCGGCTTTCCACTTGTCGGGAGAGCTGCGAGAGCGCGATGATCGGCACGTTCAGCTCCTTGCCGAGCGCCTTCAGGCCCGTGGTGATCTGGGTGATTTCCTGCACGCGGTTGTCGCTGGATTTGCCCGAGCCGGTCATGAGCTGGATATAGTCCACCACCAGGCAATCGAGGCCGCGCTGGCGCTTCAAGCGCCGCGCGCGGGCGGAAAGCTGGGCGATGGAAATGCCGCCGGTCTGATCGATATAGAGTGGCACCTTCTGCATCATCTGCGAGCAGGCGACGAGCTTTTCGAAATCGGCCTCGGAAATGTCGCCGCGGCGGATTTTTGAAGACGACACTTCCGTCTGTTCGGAGATGATACGCGTGGCGAGCTGTTCGGAGGACATTTCGAGCGAGTAGAAGCCGACGACACCGCCGTTCCTCGCCTTGAACGAGCCGTCCGCCTGCACCTCCGGCTCATAGGACGCGGCGATGTTGTAGGCGATGTTGGTGGCAAGCGAGGTCTTGCCCATGCCGGGGCGTCCGGCGAGCACGATAAGGTCCGAGCGCTGCAGGCCGCCCATACGGGCGTCGAGCGAGTGGATGCCGGTGGAAATGCCCGAAAGCGAGCCGTCGCGCTCGAAGGCGGCGCCCGCCATGTCGATCGCCTGCGCCACCGCGTCGTTGAACGACTGGAAGCCGCCGTCGTAGCGGCCGGTCTCGGCCAGCTCGAACAGGCGGCGTTCGGCGTCCTCGATCTGGTTCTGCGGCGGCATGTCGAGCGGCGCGTCATAGGCGATGTTGACCATGTCCTCGCCGATGGTGATCAGCGAGCGGCGGAGCGCCAGGTCATAGATCGCCCGGCCGTAGTCTTCCGCGTTGATGATCGTCACGGCTTCGGAGGCGAGGCGCGCGAGGTACTGCGGGATCGTCAGGTCGCCGACCTTGCCGTCGGCCGGCAGGTGGGTCTTCAGCGTGATGGTGGTCGCGATCTTGCCCATGCGGATCGTGTCGCCGGCAAGCTCGTAGATCTTGCGGTGCAGCGGCTCGTAGAAATGGATGGGCTTGAGGAAATCCGAGACGCGGTAATAGGCATCGTTGTTGACGAGGATGGCGCCGAGGAGCGCCTGTTCGGCCTCGACGTTGTTCGGCGCCTCGCGATGATGGGCTTCCGCCGGCTCCCGGCCGGCCTGGTTCAGCTTGCGCACCGCGTCGTTCATCGCTGCGAATCTCCCCGTTGCTGTTTGCGAAGGCCGGTGGTTTCCGGTCTTTCGGGCCGGGGGTCAAGCGCTTCCCGCCCGGTCGGCGCTTTAGGCCCGCTGTTAGACTTTTCCACAGGCCCCGGGGATGCGGCAAGCGCGGATTTGCCCGCGCCCGCCTCTTCCGTGTTGACAGGCCCCGAATCTCAGAGCGAGGCCTCCTTCGGGAACTGCCGCGCGCCGCGCTGGGCGCCCTTCGCATCGCCCTCGTGCGCCCGCAGGCAGTCCTCGCCGCGCCCGATATAGTCGCGCGTCAGCGGCACGGCCTGCTGGTCGTGCACGAGCTGGATCTGGAAGACCACGAGGTTCTGCCAGCGGAAGGCGCTTTCCGAGGCCGCGAGATAGAACTCCCAGATGCGGCAGAATTTTTCGTCGTAGAGGGCCTTCGCCTCCTCGCGCCGCGCCATGAAGCGCTCGCGCCAGTGGCGCAGCGTCTCGGCATAGTGCAGCCGAAGGATCTCGATGTCGGTGATGGCAAGCCCGCTCTTTTCCACCGCCTGCATCACCTCCGAAAGGGCGGGGATGTAGCCGCCCGGGAAGATGTACTTCTCGATGAACGGGTTGTTGGCCGTCGGCCGGTCGGTGCGGCCGATCGTGTGCAGCAGCATCACCCCGTCGCGCTTCATCAGCGCGGCGCTCTTCTTGAAATAGGTGAGATAGTTCGGCCGGCCGACATGCTCGAACATGCCGACGGAGACGATGCGGTCGAACGGGCCTTCCGTGTTGCGATAGTCCTGCAACAGGAATTTCACCTCGTCGGAGAGCCCGGCATCGCTCGCCCGCTTGACGGCGAGCGCGTGCTGCTCGTCGGAGAGCGTCACGCCCGTCACCTTCGCGCCGAGCTGGCGGGCGAGGTAGAGCGCCATGCCGCCCCAGCCGCAGCCGATGTCGAGCACGCTTTGTCCCGGGCGGTTGATGTTGAGCTTGGCGGCGATGTGCCGCTTCTTGGCGAGCTGCGCATCGTCCAGCGACAGGTCCGGCCGCTCGAAATAGGCGCAGGAATATTGCCGGTCCTCGTCGAGGAAGAGGTCGTAGAGGGCGCCGGTCAGGTCGTAATGGTGCTGGACGTTGCGGCGCGAGCGCACGACGCTATTCTTCTGGCGTAGCCAGCGGAAAAGGAAGCGGACCCGCTCCAGCGTGCGGTTCCAGCCGGTGTCGTAATATTTGAAATCGGGATTGCCGGTGAAGACGGCCTTGAGGAGGCCGTACATGTCGCCCTCGACGATGTCGATATCGCCGGTGCCGTAGTAATGGCCGAGATAATAGGCCGGATCGAACGCGATGCCCCACAGGGCCTTGCGGGTGTTGAGGCGCATGTGGACGGGATTGCCGGTGCCGTCGCCATAGGTCTGGCTGGTGCCGTCGGGGTAGGTAATCTTCAGGTTTCCGGTCTCGACAAGGCGGGAAACGAGCGTCTGTACAATGAATTTCATTCGGTAAACTCCGTCACGCTTAAAAAATCTGGCGGAACGGGTCTGGTCGGAAACCGGCCTGTAGAAGCGGCCCGACCGCCAATCCAGTCTAACGAAGTATAAATATTAACGCGCTGGCCGGGATTTCAACCCGTATTTTTTGGCCTTTGACAAAAGCGAACGGGCCGGCAAAGCCGGCCCGGAATCACTGCAGAGGGAAGATTGGAGCAAGGCGCCCCGAAACGAATGAGCCGGCAGGGCCGGCTCACCGTCTGTCTCAGGCTTCGTCTTCGCCTTCGAGGTCGGCTTCCGGATCGAAGAAGTCGGCGGCCGTCAGGGCGTCTTCGTCGACGCCGTAGATGGCGTCGGCCGAGGTCAGGCTTTCGCCCTTGGCCTGGCGTTCCGCTTCGTCGGCCGAACGGGCGACGTTGAGTTCGATCGCGATCTCGACTTCCGAATGCAGGTGCAGGACGACCTTGTGCAGGCCGATCGACTTGATCGGGGTGTTGAGCTCGACCTGGTTGCGGCCGATGTTGAAGCCTTCGGCAGCCAGCGCCTCGATGATGTCGCGGGCAGCGACCGAGCCGTAGAGCTGGCCGGTTTCGCCGGCGGAGCGAACGACGATGAACGACTTGCCGTCGAGCTGTTCGGCGACCTTCTGGGCTTCCGACTTGCGCTCGAGGTTGCGGGCTTCCAGCGTCGCACGCTCGGATTCGAAGCGCTTCTTGTTGGCGTCGTTGGCGCGCAGCGCCTTGCCGAGCGGCAGCAGGTAGTTGCGGGCAAAGCCGTCGCGAACCTTTACGGTTTCGCCCATCTGGCCGAGCTTGGCGATGCGTTCGAGAAGAATGACGTCCATTTTCAAGTTCCTTTCTAGAGTTCAGGTATTCCGGTTGTCTTTCCCGGCCGGGCCGGCGGGCGTGAGCGCGATGGAGCGCCGCGTATCCGAAAGGCCGAGGACGAGGATGGCGAAGATCGGTAAGGTGAAGAGCAATACCGAGGCATAGGCGAACCACAGGGCGAGAGGCCGCCACGGCTTGCCGCGCGTCCTGAAATGCAGGCTCGCGAAGCCGGCGAGCACGAAGCCGGCCCCGAAGGTGCCGCACACGAGCGCGCCGACGATCGCCGGCACGCCGCCCGCGAAGGCGAGCACGAGACCGGCGAGAAAGAGGAAGATCGCATTGCGGGGCATGCGCAGCGAGGAGGGCATGTCCTCACGCGGGCGAAGCCCCTTGCCCGAGACGCGCACGATGAAGGTGGCGACGTAGTAGGCAAGGAACAGCAGGAACACCCACAGCGCGCCCTGCACGAGCGGCAGCGCCAGCGCGAAGATCGACTTGAGCTGCGCGACGGAGGCGGCATCGGGGTTGTAGAGCGGTTCCTGTTCCTTCAGCGTCTCGATGACGATGTCGACGAGCTTGCCGGCCATGGCGCTGTCGTAGCCGACGATGGCGCCGACCGCGATCATGCCGAGCGTCACCATGACGGCGAGGTGCACGAGGATGGAGGAGAGCGGATACCAGGCGAGCGCATCGTCCGGGCCGCCGAGCTCGGAGGCGGGGCGGGCGAGGTTGGCGAGGTTGCTCAGCCAGCCGGCCGGGATCAGCGTGATGATGACGATGAGCGCGGCGAAATAGGACGAGACCAGCACGGAGGCGATGGCGCCGCCGGCGATAACGGCGATGAAGGCGCTGGCATTGCCCCAGCCGAGGCCGGCGATGAGGATGGGAAGGGCGGACGCTGCGTAAAGCACGATGGCGAGCGACGACTGCGCGTTCGCGCTCAGCGAAAGCAGAGCGGCGGTCAGGCCGGCGATCAGGCCGGTCGCAATCGAGGTCGGCGTCAGGGTCTTCACGTTTCGCTGTCCTGTCCGATGAGACAGTTAGAGGAGTTTCCTGACAATCTGATTCAGGACCGTTTCCCCAACATGGGATTCTTGGCTTTACAAAGCCGGCGGCTCCGATCCGCGCCCACCGCGGAAGGGAAACGGGGAAGGCGGCGAGCCGTCTTCCCCTTGAGTCATGTGCCCCGGCCCGACGCTGAGTCAGGCCGCGGTGTCACGTCCTTACGCTACGACGTAGGGCAGCAGGCCGAGGAAGCGGGCGCGCTTGATCGCCTTGGCGAGTTCGCGCTGCTTCTTCTGGGAAACGGCCGTGATGCGGGACGGAACGATCTTGCCGCGCTCGGAGATGTAACGCGACAGGAGACGGACGTCCTTGTAGTCGATCTTCGGAGCGTTTGCGCCCGAGAAGGGGCAGGTCTTGCGGCGGCGGTGGAACGGACGGCGTGCCGGAGCGGAAGAAATATCAGCCATTGTCTTAGTCTCCTTCTGCTTCGATTACGCGCGGTCTTCGCGGGCCGGGCGGTCGCCGCGCGGCGGACGGTCGCCGAAATCGCGGCGCGGGCCACGATCGCCGAAGTCGCGGCGCGGGCCGCGGTCGTCGCCGTCACGGCGCGGGCGGTCGTCGCGGTCGCGCTTCTGCATCATCGCGGACGGGCCTTCTTCGTGGGCTTCGACGGCGATGGTCATGTAACGAAGGACGTCTTCGTTGATGCGCATCTGGCGTTCCATCTCGTGGATGGCGGCGGCCGGAGCGTCGATGTCCATCAGCGCGTAGTGCGCCTTGCGGTTCTTCTTGATGCGGTAGGTCAGGGACTTGAGGCCCCAGTTTTCGACCCGGCCGACCTTGCCGCCGTGTGCTTCGATCACGCCCTTGTACTGTTCGACGAGAGCGTCGACCTGCTGGGCGGACACGTCCTGGCGGGCCAGGAATACATGTTCGTAGAGAGCCATGTGGCTTTGCCTTTCTTGCGTTTGATCCACACCCGAAACCGGCGCCAAGCCTCAACGACAGTTCTCAAGGGCCTGAGCCCGAAGCAAGAAAAGCGTATCATCCAGACGGTCGAGAGCGGAGACACGGGAGGCTGGAGCCCTTGGCCCCAAACGGCAAATCCGAGGATGTGCCGGCCCTCCGTTCAGCCACCAGCCGGTGACCCGGGTGTTTTGAACAGCGCGCTTATACGGATTTTTCGGCCGAAAGCAAGGCCGGCGGGGCAAATCGGCTGTGCCATTGCGGAACGGTGCGGGAACCAAAGCAGGAATGTCGCGTTGTTCCGGCAACCCAACCAGATGGAGTGACAGACATGCAAGACCCCAACCTTGTCAATCGTCCCCCCGAAGATCGCTACGACCGTCCCGTGGAAGACCGCGGCCCGACCGTCGTCAACGCCCGCAACGGCAGCGGGACGGGCGGCTGGGCGGTGGCCGTGATCCTCGCCGTCCTCGTCGCGGTCGGCATCTTCTATTTCGTCGGCAGCGGAACGCCGGGTGACGGCGTCGACACCAACGCCAACACCTCGGCCATCACGCAGGACAGCGCGCCGGCCGGCGGCACGGCAACCGACGGCCAGACGGGCGGTGCGACCGGCACCCAGCCGATGGACGCCCAGCCCGGCGGCAGCCAGCCGGCCGAAGGCGGCGGCGCGACCCCGACCACGCCGTAACGTCACCCGTATGGGGCACACGCAAAGGAAAACCCGCCGGCGACGGCGGGTTTTTCGTTTGTGAGGGGTGGTGAAGCGGTCTTTGTTGAGGCGGTTTTGTTTCTGAAGGAAAGCGTGAGCGGGTTTGTTCGCGACAAGCCTTGCCTCTCTTCACCCCCTTCGCCACCGCTTTGCCTTCATGCTCCTTCACACCTTACCCTCTCACTCCTCCGTCATCCTCGGGCTTGACCCGAGGATGACGGAGGGGAGGGAGGTGCGGCCCGCATATCGAATGACGCGGCTCGCGGCGCGGTCTTTCTTGCAGACGGTCTTTCTGCTGCCGGTCTCTCTTCTTTCGCCCCCTCTACCCGACGCCGCTTACATCGGCGCCGGGTAGAGGCGGTGGATACGGCGGATGCCGTTCATCACGTCGGACGAAAGGGCAAGGTCCTTGGCCGCGATGTCCGTCTTCAACTGCTCCATCGACGTCGCGCCGATGATGACGGAGGCCATGAAGGGTCGCGTCAGGCAGAAGGCGAGGGCCATCTGGGCGGGGTCGAGGCCGTTTTCCCGCGCAAGCTCGACATAGGCGCGTACGGCCGGCTCCTGGAGCGGCTGGTAGCGGCCGCCGAGGTCGCCGTTCTTCGTCAGGCGCGAGCCGTCGGGCTTGGCCCCGTCGAGATACTTGCCGGTGAGAAGGCCCGCGGCAAGCGGCGAATAGGCAAGCAGGCCCACCTCCTCGTGATGCGAGACCTCGGCAAGGTCGAGGTCGTAGGGCCTATAGAGGAGGTTGTACTCGTTCTGGATGGAGGCGACGCGCGGCAGGCCCCTTTCTTCCGAAACCTTCAGCATCTGCATGACGCCCCAGGCCGTGTCGTTGGAAAGGCCGAGCGCCCGCACCTTGCCGGCCTTGACGAGGTCGCCGGCGGTTTCGAGGATTTCCTCAAGGTCGGCCGCGACCTTCGCCCGGTCCTGTCTGGAGGGGTCGTAGCTCCAGGCGTTGCGGAAGTGGTAGTGCCCGCGGTTCGGCCAGTGAAGCTGGTAGAGGTCGACATAGTCGGTCTTCAGGCGCGAGAGGCTGTTGTCTATGGCTTCGAGCATGCCCGCCCGGCTCATCGGTGCGCCGCCGCGGATATAGGGACGGCCGGAACCGGCGACCTTGGTGGCGAGAACGACCTTGTCGCGATTGCCGCGCGCCTTCATCCAGTTGCCGATAAAGCGCTCGGTGTCGCCGTAGGTTTCCGGCGAGAGCGGGGTGGTGGGGTAGAGTTCGGCGGTATCGATAAAGTTGATGCCCTGGGAGACGGCGTAGTCCAGTTGGTCGTGGGCGTCCTGCTCGCTGTTCTGCGAGCCCCAGGTCATCGTGCCGAGGCAGATTTCCGACACGCTTATGCCGGTCCGGCCGAGCGGATTGTATTTCATGGGTGGGGAAAATCCTTTGGTGGGAAAACGGCGCGAATGTAAGCCGCCCGCCGCGAAGTGCAAGACGCGAGCCGCAATTCCCTGTGTGAAGCGCCCGGAAATGAGGCTTCCGGCGCGGGGTGGTATCCACCCGCGCCTTGACTTGCGGGGGCGGAATGTGAATGGAAAGGAAAACGGAAGACGGGAGAAACCCCTATGAGCGTAGCATTCACCTTCCCCGGACAGGGCAGCCAGGCCGTCGGCATGGGCAAGGACCTGGCTGAAGCCTTCCCGGAGGCGCGCGCCGTTTTCGCGGAAGTCGACGACGCCCTCGGCCAGAAGCTCTCGGCCGTCATGTTCGACGGACCCGAAGAAACGCTGACGCTGACGGCGAACGCCCAGCCGGCGCTGATGGCCGTCTCCATCGCCGTCATGCGCGTGCTGGAAGCGCGCGGCCTGACGCTGAAGGACAAGGTCTCCTATGTCGCCGGCCACTCGCTCGGCGAATATTCCGCGCTCTGTGCCGCCGGTACCTTCTCGCTGGCCGATACGGCGCGGCTCCTGCGCATCCGCGGCAACGCCATGCAGTCTGCCGTGCCGGTGGGCGAGGGCGCCATGGCCGCCATCATCGGCCTCGAGCAGGCCGATGTCGAAGCCATCTGCAAGGAAGCCTCCACCGGCGGCTCCTGCCAGATCGCCAACGACAACGGCGGCGGACAGCTCGTCATCTCCGGCTCCAGGCCGGCGGTCGAGATCGCCGCGCGGCTCGCGACGGACAAGGGCGCCAAGCGCGCGCTGATGCTCGCCGTCTCCGCTCCCTTCCATTCCGCCCTGATGGCCCCGGCTGCCGACGCCATGCGCGAGGCGCTTTCCGCCGTCGAGGCGAAGGCCCCCGTCGTGCCGCTCGTCGCCAATGTCCGCGCCGCGCCGGTCAGCGATCCGCAGGAGATCGTCCGCCTCCTCGTCGAGCAGGTCACCGGCCAGGTCCGCTGGCGCGAGACGGTGGAATGGTTCGGCGCCAACGGCGTCACCACGCTCTACGAGGTCGGCTCCGGCAAGGTGCTGACGGGCCTTGCCCGCCGCATCGACAAGGCCGTCACCGGCATCGCCATCAACACCCCCGCCGATATCGACAACGCGCTCGCCACCCTCATCGGCTGATCTTTCTTCAAAGGAACGGAACCATGTTTGATCTTTCCGGCCGCAAGGCTCTCGTTACCGGCGCATCCGGCGGCATCGGCGAGGAGATCGCCCGCATCCTCCACGCTCAGGGAGCGCTCGTCGGCCTGCACGGCACGCGCGTCGAAAAGCTGGAGGCGCTGGCGAACGACCTCGGCGAGCGCGTCCAGATCTTCCCGGCGAACCTTTCCGACCGCGCCGAAGTCAAGGCGCTCGGCGAGAAGGCCGAAGCCGAGCTCGGCGGCGTCGACATCCTCGTCAACAATGCCGGCATCACCAAGGACGGCCTCTTCGTGCGCATGAGCGACGAGGACTGGGACGCCGTGCTCGAAGTGAACCTCACCGCCGTCTTCCGCCTGACGCGCGAGCTCACCCATCCCATGATGCGCCGCCGCTACGGCCGCATCATCAACATCACCTCCGTCGTCGGCGTCACCGGCAATCCGGGCCAGGCGAACTACTGCGCCGCCAAGGCCGGCATGATCGGCTTCACCAAGTCGCTCGCCCAGGAGATCGCCACGCGCAACGTCACGGTCAACTGCGTCGCCCCCGGCTTCATCGAGAGCGCCATGACCGGCAAGCTGAACGACAAGCAGAAGGAAGCCATCATGGGCGCCATTCCCATGAAGCGCATGGGCACCGGCGCGGAGGTCGCGTCCGCCGTCGCTTACCTCGCCTCGTCGGAAGCCGCCTACATGACGGGCCAGACGCTGCATGTGAACGGCGGCATGGCGATGATCTGAACGACGATCCGGCAAGGGGCCCAAATGCCCGGCGATGCAGCATAAATTGCATGTTGACCGCTGGCGCACCGGCTATTTTCGGACTTTGCGGCAGGCTTAAACCGTGTTAATCGGGCCATGACTGCCAGCAGTCGACCGGCAAAAGCCTGAGCGATCGGGCGGTGCAGAGCAGTATCGCCGATGCCCTCTTGCCGGTTGCAGGGATTGCCGGATGTGTTCTTGAGGCACATCGGGCGTGTTGAGTGCCCGGCGCCGTGAGGTGCCGATCAAAAACAAAGGTCGAGGAATCCGACATGAGCGATATCGCAGAACGCGTAAAGAAAATTGTCATTGATCATCTGGGCGTTGACGCCGAAAAGGTCAGCGAAGGCGCAAGCTTCATCGATGATCTTGGCGCGGACTCGCTCGACACCGTCGAACTGGTCATGGCGTTCGAAGAAGAATTCGGCGTCGAGATCCCGGACGATGCAGCCGACTCGATCCTGACGGTCGGCGACGCCGTCAAGTTCATCGAGAAGGCCCAGGCCTGATCCGCATCGATTTCCGGCGGGCCGCCCGAAAGGCGGCCCGTTCAGGTCTCGCAAAGAGGCCGCGCCCCTCTATTGAGGCAACGAACATAGAATTCTACAGGGTGGATCACGGACGATGAGGCGTGTCGTTATCACGGGTACCGGCATGGTATCCCCGCTTGGCTGTGGCACCGAAATCACCTGGAGCCGGCTTCTCGAAGGCCGCAGCGGCGCTGCCAGGGTAACGGCCTTCGAGGTCGAGGACCTTCCCGCCAAGATCGCCTGTTCCATTCCCCTCGGCGACGGTTCCGACGGCACCTACAATGCCGACCAGTGGATGGAACCCAAGGAACAGCGCAAGGTCGACCCCTTCATCGTCTATGCGGTCGCCGCCGCCGACATGGCGCTGGCCGACGCCGGCTGGCATCCCAAGACCGACGAGGACCAGACCGCGACCGGCGTGCTCATCGGCTCGGGCATCGGCGGCCTCGAGGGCATCGTCGAGGGCGGCTATACGCTGCGCGACAAGGGCCCCCGCCGCATTTCGCCCTTCTTCATTCCCGGCCGGCTGATCAACCTTGCCTCCGGCCATGTCTCGATCAAGCACAAGCTGCGCGGCCCGAACCATTCGGTCGTCACGGCCTGCTCGACGGGCGCGCACGCCATCGGCGATGCCAGCCGCCTGATCGCGCTCGGCGATGCCGACGTCATGGTGGCGGGCGGCGCCGAATCCCCGATCTGCCGCATTGCGCTGGCCGGCTTTGCCGCCTGCAAGGCGCTGTCGACCGCCCGCAACGACGATCCGACCGCCGCTTCCCGTCCCTATGACCGCGACCGCGACGGTTTCGTCATGGGCGAGGGCGCCGGTGTCGTGGTGCTGGAAGAGCTGGAACACGCCAAGGCGCGCGGCGTGAAGATCTATGCCGAAGTCGTCGGCTACGGCCTTTCGGGCGACGCCTTCCACATCACCGCACCCTCCGAGGACGGCGACGGCGCCTACCGCTGCATGACGATGGCGCTGAAGCGCGCCGGCATCTCGGCAAGCGACGTCGACTACATCAATGCGCACGGCACCTCCACCATGGCCGACACGATCGAGCTCGGCGCGGTCGAGCGCCTCGTCGGCGATGCGGCCTCGCGGATCTCCATGTCGTCGACCAAGTCGGCCATCGGCCACCTGCTCGGCGCTGCCGGCGCGGTGGAGGCGATCTTCGCCGCCCTTGCGATCCGCGACAACATCGCTCCCCCGACGCTGAACCTCGACAATCCCGATGTCGAGACGGCGATCGACCTCGTGCCGCACAAGGCCCGCAAGCGCGAGATCAACGTGGCGCTGTCCAACTCGTTCGGCTTCGGCGGGACGAACGCTTCGCTCGTCCTCAAGCGCTACGCCTGACCATCCCGTCGCCGGCAGGCCCATACGCCTGCCGGAATCGCCTTTCCCGGGGGAGGGCGATCCGAAGACCGGGAAGAGGGCTTTGCCCGCCCCGGCTTATCGACTATCAAGCGGTTCATCCCGCTTTTGCCGTATTGCTCTGTTGGAAGACGTCGAGCAATACCCAATCCACGAGGACAGTCCGTGAGCGACACGAACGATTCCGGCGAGACGCATTTCGGCCGCGGCGAGGCATCCGGCCAGCCGCGCATCATTCCCAAGTCCGCCAACGAGGCGCTGCGCCCCGAGCAGGTGCCCGAGCCGCCGAGCCGCCGCCGCTCGCGCAAGGCCCGCAGCCAGATCGTCATCTTCCTGAATTTCGTCATGACCGTGATCGTCTTCGCCACGATCATCGGCATCGGCATCTTCTATTACGGCGTGAAGAGCTACGAGGAGCCGGGTCCGCTTGCGGCCAACACGAACTTCATCGTGAGGAGCGGTGCGGGCACCAACGAGATCGCGGCGAACCTCGAGCGCAACGACATCATCAGCGACAGCCGCGTCTTCCGCCTGCTTTCGCGCATCTATCTCGACGGCGAGACGCTGAAGGCCGGCGAATACGAGATCAAGGCCGGCGCCTCCATGCGCGAGATCGTCGAGCTGCTGAAATCCGGCAAGTCGATCCTCTACAGCGTCTCCGTGCCGGAAGGGCTGACGGTCAAGCAGGTCTTCAAGCGCCTCTCCGACGACCCGGTGCTGGAAGGCGACCTGCCGGCGGAGCTTCCCGCCGAGGGCTCGCTGATGCCCGATACCTACAAGTTCTCGCGCGGCACCAAGCGCGCCGATATCCTCCAGCAGATGGCGGCGGCGCAGAAGGCGCTCATCGACCAGATCTGGGAGCGGCGCGACGACAACCTGCCGATCGAGACGCGCGAGGAATTCGTGACGCTCGCCTCCATCGTCGAGAAGGAGACGGGCAAGGCGGACGAGCGCCCGCGCGTCGCCTCGGTCTTCCTCAACCGGCTCGAGAAGGGCATGCGCCTGCAGTCCGACCCCACCATCGTCTACGGCCTCTTCGGCGGCGACGGAAAGCCCTCGGATCGCCCGATCTTCCAGTCGGACCTCGAAAAGCAGACGCCCTACAACACCTACATCATCAAGGGCCTGCCGCCGACGCCCATCGCCAATCCCGGCCGTGCGGCGCTGGAGGCGGTCGCCAACCCGTCCCGTACGGGGGACCTCTATTTCGTCGCCGACGGCACAGGCGGCCACGTCTTCGCCGAGACGCTGGACGAGCACAACCAGAACGTCCGCCGCTGGCGCAAGATGGAAGCGGAGAAGGCGGCCGAGGCCGCCAAGGAAGCGGGTGCGGCCGGCGCCGAGTGATCCTCTTTCCCGACGATCCGGCCCCGGCTTTGCCCGGGGCCTTTTCGTTCCGTCACCTTTGATGTGGATCGCCGGCCAATCCATGCGCTGGATGGTTTCCAAGCCCGCCGATCTGTTTCACTTTGGGGGAATATTTCGTGCGCCATACGCGCACCGGCGGCCTGCTTCCCGCGCCGCCACTGGAGGCTGACATGACATTGCAATCGATGACCGGCTTTGCGCGGGTCGAGGGGACGAGCGGGCGCACCCGCTGGGCCTGGGAACTGCGTTCGGTCAACGGCAAGGGGCTCGACCTGCGCCTGCGCCTGCCGCCCGGCTTCGAGGCGCTGGAGGTGGATGTGCGGCGCCTTGCGGGCGAAGCCTTCTCGCGCGGCAACATCCAGGCCGGCCTTGCCGCCAGCATCAGCGAGGCGGAGGTGGAGCCGGTGGTGAACCAGCGCGCGCTTGCCGCCGTTCTGGCGCTGCGCGACCAGCTTGCCGGCATGATTGACCCGGCCCCGGTCAAGCTCGATACGCTGCTGTCCGTGCGCGGCGTCGTCGACTTCCGCGAGGCGGAGGAAAGCGAGGCGGAGCGCGCCGCGCGCGATGCCGATATCCGTGCCGGCTTCGCCGAGGCGGTCCGCCGCCTCGGCGACATGCGCCGCAAGGAGGGATCGGCCCTTGCGGACGTCCTCCTCGGCCAGGTGGCGCGCATCGAGGCGCTGACCGCCATCGTGGATGCCGATCCCTCGCGCAGCGTTTCGGCGATTGCCGAGCGGCTTTCCGGGCAGGTCGCCGCGCTCCTGCAGGGGGCGTCCGCGCTCGACCGCGACCGGCTGCACCAGGAGGCGGCGCTGCTTGCCACCAAGGCGGACCTGCGCGAGGAGATCGACCGGCTGACAGCGCATGTGGCGGCCGCGCGCGAGTTGATCGCCGCGGGCGGGCCGATCGGCCGCAAGCTCGATTTTCTCGCACAGGAATTTAACCGGGAATCGAATACCATCTGTTCCAAGTCGAACGCGGCTCAAGTAACAGCTGCAGGGATCGAACTGAAGGTCGTCATCGACCAGTTCCGCGAACAGGTCCAGAATCTGGAGTAGGCCATGGCCGAGCCGTCGAAGCAGATCCACATCGAACGCCGCGGGCTCATGCTCGTCATCTCCTCGCCGTCCGGCGCCGGAAAGTCGACCATCGCGCGCAACCTCCTGGAGGCCGATCCCGGCCTCAGCCTCTCGGTCAGCGTGACGACGCGCCCGCGCCGCGCCAGCGAGATCGCTGGCCGCCACTACCACTTCATCAACCAGAAGGAATTCGAGCGGCTGCGCGATTCCGACGCGCTGCTCGAATGGGCCGAGGTGCACGGCAATTTCTACGGCACGCCGCGCGAGCCGGTGGAGGAGGCCATGTCCGCCGGCCGCGACATGCTGTTCGACATCGACTGGCAGGGCGCCCAGCAGCTTCAGGAGAAGATGCCCGCCGACGTCGTCTCCATCTTCATCCTGCCCCCCTCGATGAGCGAGCTGCAATCGCGCCTGCACCGCCGCGCGGAGGATACCGAGGAGGTCATCCAGACGCGCCTTGCCAATTCCCGCGCCGAGATCGAGCATTGGCGGGAATACGACTACGTCATCCTCAACGACGACCTCTCCGTCGCCTTCGACGCGGTGCAGAGCATCGTGAAAGCCGAGCGCCTGCGCCGCGATCGCCGCCATGGCCTGTTCGAGTTCGTGACGGGGCTGGTGACGGAGAGGCCGGTTCTCGGATAGGCGGCATCGTAGCAAACCGCACCCCGTCTGCCCTGCCGGGCAGACGGGGTAAGCCAAGGCCGCATACTTCGCAGCCGGGATATTACAGCTTACAGCGCGTTCGCCAGCCGCACGAATTCTTCCACGCTCAGCGTCTCCGCCCGCCGCTGCGGATCGATCTCCGCCCGTGCCAGCAGCGCCTCGCCGCCGAGGGATTTCACGCTCTGGCGCAGCATCTTGCGGCGCTGGCCGAAGGCGGCGTGGGTGACGCGCTCCAGGGCCGCCACGTCGCACGGCAGCGGATTGGCGACAGGCTCCAGATGCACGACCGATGACGTCACCTTCGGCGGCGGCGTGAAGGCTTGCGGCGGCACGTCGAAGGCCATGCGGGCATGGGTGCGCCAGCCGCAGAGCACGCCGAGCCGGCCGTAATGGTCGTCGTTCTCCTCCGCCACGATGCGAAGGCCCACCTCGCGCTGGAACATCAGCGTCAGCGATTGCCAGAAGGGCGGCCAGGACTTCGGCAGCAGCCAGTTGACGAGAAGCTGCGTGCCGACATTGTAGGGCAGGTTGGCGATGATGCGCACCGGCTCGCCGGGCGCCAGCGCCTCGAAGTCGGTCTTCAGCGCATCGCCCTCGATGACCGTCAGCCGCCCCGGATAGTGCGCCGCGATCTCCGCGAGTGCCGGCAGGCAGCGCGCGTCGCGCTCGATGGCGATCACGCGCCTGGCGCCGAGCGCCAGGATGGCGCGCGTCAGGCCGCCGGGGCCGGGGCCGACCTCGATCACCGTATGGTCCTCGATGGGGCCGCCCGTGCGGGCGATCTTCTGCGTCAGGTTGAGGTCGAGCAGGAAGTTCTGGCCGAGCGCCTTCTTCGCGTCGAGCCCGTGCCGCTGGATGACCTCGCGAAGCGGCGGAAGTCCGTCGAGTGCCGCCATTACCGGGCCTCCTTCATGGCCTGCCCGTTGCGGGCCAGCTCTTCGGCGAGCCGAAGGGCCGCCAGCAGGCTGTCCGGCCGCGCGACGCCCTTGCCCGCGAGCGCGAAGGCCGTGCCGTGGTCCGGCGAGGTGCGGATGAAGGGAAGGCCGAGCGTGGCATTGACGGATGTGTCGAAGCCGAGCACCTTGGCCGGGATCAGCGCCTGGTCGTGATACATGCAGAGCGCCACGTCGTAGGTCGCGCGCGCCGCGTCGTGGAACATCGTGTCCGCCGGAAGCGGGCCGACGGCATCGATGCCGGCCGCCTTCAGGCGCTCGACGGCAGGCCGCACGATCGCGTCGTCCTCCAGCCCCAGCGCACCGCCTTCGCCGGCATGCGGGTTGAGGCCGGCAACGGCAAGGCGCGGGCGGGCAATGCCGAAGCGGAGGCGAAGATCCCCTTCGGTGATGGTCGCGGTCTCGACGATCAGGTCTTCCGTGAGCGCCGCCGGCACGTCCTTCAGCGGGATGTGGATCGTCATCGGCACGGCGCGCAGCTTCGGGCCGGCCAGCAGCATGACGGGAAGGGGCACGCGTCCACCCGCCGCCTCCGCCGAGAGGTCGGCGAGGAACTCCGTATGGCCGGGAAAGCCGAAACCGGCCTCGTAGAGCACGGCCTTGGCGATCGGGTTCGTCACGACGGCCGAGGTGCGGCCGGCAAGCGTCAGCGCCACGGCCGCCTCGATGGCGCCGGTGACGGCGGCCGCATTGCGGGAATCCGGCGTGCCCGGCACGGCAGGCACCGCGCAATCGGAGGCAAGGACGGGAATGGCCTCCGGGAAGAGGCGGGCGGCCGTCTCCGGCTCCGCGGCGGTCACGGCGACGTCGAGGCCGAGCGCCTGTGCCCGCTGCCTGAGCACGTCGCCGTCGCCGATGAAGAGAAAGGGCGGCAGCGAAAGTGCCTTGCGGGCCGTCCAGAGGGCAAGCGTGAGATCAGGGCCGATCCCTGCCGGATCGCCCATCGTGAGCGCCAGCGGAGGAAGCGTCGTCGTGGTCATGCGGCCCCGTCACAATTCGAGGAAGGAGCGCTCCGGCGGGCGGAGCGCGGCATCAGCGTTCGGTGATCGTCGCCTTCTTGCGAAGCTCCGCGAGGTACTTCTTGCTGTTCTCGTC
The DNA here is from genome assembly GCF_055392685.1 of Shinella sp. Sh6. Classification (NCBI taxonomy): domain Bacteria; kingdom Pseudomonadati; phylum Pseudomonadota; class Alphaproteobacteria; order Hyphomicrobiales; family Rhizobiaceae; genus Shinella; species Shinella sp. Sh6. The sequence continues at coordinate 1,075,910 of NZ_AP044005.1, forward strand.
GCTCTCGCCGCTCTTCGCCTTGGCAAGGTCCTCGGCGCGGAAGACCATTTCCGCGGCCATGTCGTCGTTCACCTCGCGCTGCTTGCAGATCGCAAGGTACTCGACGCCCTTCTCGGTCACGCGCGTGCCGGTCGTCTGGCCCTTGGCCTTCTCCACCAGCGGCTTCCAGTCCTCCGGCATTTCCGGCGCGAGGACGCGGCCGAGGTCGCGGATCGAGACGTCGTGCATGGTCGCGGCAAAGGCCTTCGCCTGGTCGCAGCCGGGGAATTTCGCGCGGGAGGCTTCTGCCTCCGCCTTGCGCTTGCCGAGGATGGCGTTGCGGCGCTTTTCCGGCACGACGAAGATGACCTGCTTGAGGAAATATTCGGTGGTGACCGGCTTCTTGCCGCCGTTCTCCTGCATGCGCTCGGCGAGCGTCTTGCCGTTTGCCTTGCCGAAGCGGGCGTTGACCACGCGCGGCCAGCTCATCTGCAGGGCGATGAACTGCTTGAAATGTTCCGTGCCGACGCCGGCGCGGTCGAGGATCTGGCCGAGCTGGTCGACGTTCATCTTGTTGGAGGCGGCAAAGCGCGCATAGGCGGCATCCACCTCGGTCATGCTGACGGACGAACGCGTACGCAGGATTTCCTCGCGCTTCAGCGTGTCGTCGATCAACTGCTCGCGGGCCATGCTCCTGAGATTGCCCTTGGCATGCTGCAGGCGCAGGAACGCGACGCGGCGCTCGATATCGCCCGTGGTGATGGCCGTGTTGTTGACGACGGCGACGACCGTGCTTGCGGCCAGGGCCGTGCCCGCCGGCACGGCAAGCGTGACCGCCGCGGCCAGCGCGACGCCCATCATCATGGAGCGCACAAGAGATTGTCTGCCGTTCATGCCAGTCCCTTTCCCAAACCCGTTCCGTGCCCGCCCCGCTGCCCTGGGGCGGCATGGGCGTCATCGCAAGCGTCCCGGATGTGCATAATACATGCGGCCAAACGATGACAAGAGCCGCCGCGCGGCCTATTCGAGGCCGGTGAAGGCGGCGTCGCCGACCCGGATGTCGCCGATCGTGCGGAACATCAGGCGTGCGCCGATCGACCAGTCGTTGGCCACGCTGCTCGATTTGTCGCGTTCCTGCTCGTAGACGATCGAGAAGATCGTGTCGCGGTCGTCATAGGACAGGCCGATGCCGTTGCGCGAGACGACATGGTTGCCGATGTCGTAGGTCACCGAGCCGAAGACCGACCAGTAGTCGCGGAACCGGAACGCGCCGGCGGCCTGGATTTCGCTTGCGGTCTCGGTCAGGCCGTAATCGGGCTGCGCGGCGATGCGCGTATAGGTGAGGTCGGTCGTAAAGCGCATGCCCTCGAAGCGCAGCGCGGTATCCATGCGGCGCAGCGAGAAGTCGTCCTTGTCGAGACGCGTGCTGGTCGAGAAGGAGATGCCGCCCGGCAGGTCGAGGCCCGCCATGCCGACATAGTCGGAACGGTCGGTTTCCAGGCCCGAATCGGCGCCGGCATTCACGAGGTCGGCGGTGGCGAAGGAATTGAGGCCGCCGAGCTGGAACGACTGGCCGATGATGCTGCGCAGCGTAACGCCGTTGTCGAAGGTGCCGGTATAGCGCATGCCGAGATTGGCGCGCGTGCCGCCCTCGACGCGGTCGAAGCCGGAGAACTTGTCACGCTCGAAGAGGTTGGTGGCATCGAAGACGAAGCTCTGCGCATCCTCGTTCGGCAGTCCGCCGGCAAGGTCCTCGTCCGGCCGCACGTAGATCTGCGCGATGGGTTCGAAGAGATGCGTGCTGTAGTCCGTCGTCGCCAGGATCGGGTAGCGGGCCTCGAGGCCGGCCGTCAGCATCGAGCGCGTCGCGCTGTCGTCGGAGGTGAAGCTGCCGGCATAGGCGCCGCCCGGCGGGCGCATGTCGAGGCGGTAGGCATCGCCGCGCGCAGCCAGAAGCGGCGTCAGCACCAGGCCGCCCGGCACGACGATCTGCCGCTTCCACTCCACCTCGCTGGTCAGGCGCGTCATGCCGCCTTCGAGGCCGCGGTAGCGGTTCGTGCCGTTCACGGTGTAGGTGTCGGCGATGTCCCGGTCGAGATTGGTGAGGTTCGTCGTGATCGACAGCTCGCCGCCGAAGACGGATTCCGGCACGAAATACTTGTGGTCGAGAACCTGGGCGATCGCCTGCTGGCGCTCGGCCGTGTCGGTCGAATCGGCGTCCTGCACGTCGAAATAGAAGGCGCGCAGGTCAAAGCTGTTGCGGCGGCTGAAGCCCGTCAGATAGCCCTGGTTCGTGACGGTGCTGCCCTTGTAGCCCTGGATTTCGTAGGTGCGCGAGAAGTTGTTGTCGCTCTGCGCCATGACGTTCCAGCCGAACGTCCAGCGGGGATTGATCGTGAAGCGGCCCGTCGAGGCGACCATGCCGCGGAAGCCGTCCTCTTCCCAGTCGCTCGTATTCGCCGTGAAGACGTCGGCGTTCATCTGGTTGATGCCGGCGGCGCGCAGCGTGATCTGGCCGTTGTGGAAGCGCTTGCGGAACTCCCCTTCCAGCAGGAAGCCCTGGCTGGTGAGCGCCGTCGGGAAGAGCGTCGCGTCCATGTCCGGCGCGATCGCGATATAGTAGGGGGTCGTCACGCCGAAACCGAGCTTCTGGGCGTAACGGAACTGCGGGAACAGGAAGCCCGTCTTGCGCTTGACCGTCTGGTCCGGCACCTCGAGCACCGGGATATAGGCGACCGGCTTGCCGAACAGCTCGAAGCGCGCATGTTCGAGGCGGATGGTCTTGGTGCGCCCGTTCTGCACGATGCGCTCCGCCTTGACCTCCCAGAGGCCGCGATGCGTCGGATCGGTCGCGCAGGGCGTGCAGGCGGTGTAGACGGCGTGGTTGAGGATCATCTCCTCGTCGTTGACGCGCTCGCCGCTGGTGGCGGCCAGCTTCGTCAGGTCGGTGGTCTCGATGCGCAGCGCATTCATGAAGCCGTTGGCGAAATCGTCCGACAGGTCCATCTCGTCGCCGTAGACGCGGTTGCCGGTGGGCTCGATCAGTTCGATATTGCCGCGCGCCTTCAGCCGGCCCGTCTTCTGGTCGTATTCGACCTCGCGGGCGACGAGCTTGTAGCCGCCGTAATTGATCTGCACGGCGCCGCGGGCGAGCACCGTTTCGTTGTCTTTGTTATAGATGAGTTCGTTGGAGGCGAGGAGCAGCTTGCTGCCCTCGGGAACCTTCGGATCGGACGCGGCGACGTCCGACATCTGGGCGCGAACGGGAAGGGCGGAAGCGGGCACGAGGGCGCACATGGCCGCACCTGCAAGCAGGGCGGCTTTCAACCACCGATACGTTTTGCGGTCGCCTGCCGCCACTAGCCGTCCTCCTGATGCAGAAGAATCGTCGCACCCAAGGACATTGCGACGACCACTGGGAGCCAGGCCGCAACGAACGGAGGAACAACACCGCTGCTTCCGAATGCCTTCACAAGCACGGTGACGACATAAAGCATGAAGCCTGAAAGGATTCCACCCAGAATCACCGCACGCGATTGATTAAACCTGCTAAATTTTAACGAGACGCAGGCGGCGATCAGCGTCATCGCAACGAGCAGGAGCGGCAGGGCCAGCATGGACTGGAACTGGGTTTCCATCGCGTTCGTGGGGAAACCGAAGGACCTGGCCGCCGCGATCTTCCGGCCAAGCTCGAAAAAGGCAATGCTTTCAGGCTTTTCCAGGCTCTCCTGGACGAACTCCTGTTTCAGGTTGGTACGAAGCTGTACCTCATCGAGATGCACGGGCAATTCGCCGATGCGCGTTTCGCGCACGTTCTTAAGAAGCCAGTAACCATCTTTCAAAGTGGCCGAATCGGCGTCCTGTCGCAGCGATATGCGATTGTCGTCGTCGAAGTGGATGACCGAGACGTTGAGGAGCCGCGTTCCGTCGTCAAGGACGGCCTTGGCGCCGATGATCGCCTCGTCCTTTCCGTAGACCTGCCGCAGCCATGGAACGGAGGTTTCGGCGCGGGCCAAGTTGGTCGCGCCCCAGGCGGCCTCGACCTCCTGCGCCTTCTTGCTGCCCCAGGCCGCGAGCGGATTGAGCGTCAGCACGGCGAGCAGCCCGAACAGGAAAGCGCCGATGACGAAGGGCCGCAGGAACTGCCAGACCGAGATGCCCGCCGCGCGCGTCACCACGAGCTCGTAACGCCGGTTGAGCGAGATGAGCGCCGCCATGCCGGAAAAGAGCGCGACGAAAGGCACCGTCTGCATGAGGATCATCGGAATGCGCAGCCCCGTCACCAGGAGACCCGTGGTGATCGTGTAGCCGGGGAGCCCGCCGACCCGGTTGGACATCTCGCTGAAATCGATGATGAAGATCAGCGAGAAGATGCCGAGCAGGAACCAGATGGTGGTGACGACGTAGCGGCGGAAGAAATAGAGGCCGAGGGTGCGGATCATGGCGCGCCGCTCCCGACCGAACCGCGCCCGGTGAGCCGCGACAGCAGCCGGCCACGGAGCTCCCCGATACGCTCGCCGAAGGTCATGGGGATGTCGAGGCTCTTGTTGCGCGCGAGGTAGCGGATGGCAAGCGCGGCCGTGAGCAGGGGGATGAGATACATGACCGGAATGAAATAGGCCGATTCCTCCGCGCTGTTGGAGGCGTAGAAACTGAGCCAGCGCACGAAGAGCGCCGTCAGAAGCGCGGTGATCATCGGATGCATGCGGGCCTCGCGGTGCGAGCGCGCGTCGCCGCTGACGACGAGTGCGATCAGGCCGAAGACGGCGGGAAAGAGCCATTCCGAGAATCGGCGATGCAGCTCGGCGGTGAAGGAGCCGGGATCCTTCTTGTAGTATGGATCGTCCGGATCGGGATTGAGCAGGAAGGGAAGGTCGCGGTCCTTGGCGCGGATGTTCGAGCCGCCGGTGGTCTGGGTGAGGTCGGCAAGGTCGAAGGCGTAGGAATCGAACTTGATGATGGAGACGTTGCCGTCCGGCAGCTTGCGGTGCACCTCGCCGTCCTTCATCACGAGGGCGGAACTGCTCTCGTCCACGGCGCCCTCGCGGGCATAGTAGACCATCTCGAATCGCGGATCGCGCGTGTCGGCGACGAAGAGTCCCTCCAGGACCCCGCCGTTGCGCCGTTTGGCGACCTGCACGTAAAGCCCGTCCGTGACCTTGCGGAAGGTGTTTTCCTGCACGACGGCGGACAGCATGTCGGCATGGGCCGTCGCGATCATCTTGCGTACGGCCATGCGGGAATAGGGCTCGACGAAATTGTCGACGGCGAAGGACGCGATGCTCATCGCCACCGCCAGGATCATGATCGGCCGGATGATCGTCGTGCGCGAGCTGCCGGCCGAAGCGAGCACCGTCAGTTCCGAATCGCCGTTCATCACGGTCAGCGTCTGCGATACGCCGATGACCAGCGCGAAGGGCAGGATGATCGGGATGACGGAGGGCAGGATGAGCGTGGCGAGCTTGAGGAAGGCGAAGATCGACTGGCCGCTGTCGGTGACGAGGTTGATGCTGCTGAGGGCCTGCGTCACCCAGACGATGCCGAGCAGGGGGAGCAGCGTGGCGACGAACATGAGCGACGCCCGCCGCAGGATATAGCGCTCGATCAGCTTCATCTTCATTCAATCCGCACGTTCGACAGGCGGTTCCGCTCTTGCGCCGGGAAGGCCCATGGAAACCCCTATGGGCATATAAACTTTCTTCAGGCTGACGCCATAGCGGAGAGTCTCCGCGCGGATGGAAAATTTATGGCGAACAAGCATGGTCAACGATCTCTAAACGAGGCGCCGCATCTTGCCAAGCGCCGCAAAAGCGACAAGGAATTGGTGCCATTGGCGGCCTTTCCGGCCGCATTGAAGGCCGCAGGACAGGCATCGGAGTAAATCATGGCTTCCACGTTCGACATCGGTTTCGCAAAGACGGCACGCGCTTCGGGCGGCCTTGCGATCCTCCTCCAGGCCGCCGGCCAGCCGGCGGCGGGGCTCGGCGAGGTCGATCCGGAAGGAGTCGTCGCGCGCGCTGCCGGCGTGGCGAAATTCACCGGCAAGGCGCTGAAAAGCCTCGACATCATTGCCCCTCACGGCGCGCCGGTGGACCGTATCCGCGTTCTCGGCCTCGGCGAAGCCGACAAGCTCGTCGCCCATGACTGGCTGAAGGCGGGCGGTGCGGCCGCGGCGAAGACCGGCGGCGCCGAGAAGGTGGCGATCTATATCGATGCGCCCGGCGCCACGGTGACGGCGAAGAACGCCGCCGACTTCGCGCTCGGCATGCAGCTCGGCGCCTACAGCTTCGATGCCTACAAGACGAAGAAGGGCGAGGACGAGGAGACGAAGCCCGCCAGGACCGTCAAGGTGACGATCGTCACCGCCAACGCCGCTGCCGCAAAGAAGGCGAACGACGTTTCCGACGCCATCGCCGAGGGCGTGATCCTTGCCCGCGACCTCGTCAACGAGCCCGCGAACGTGCTCGGCCCGGTCGAATTCGCCGAAAAGGCCAAGGCGCTCGAAAAGCTCGGCGTCGAGGTCGATATCCTCACCGAGCGGGAGATGAAGCGCCTCGGCATGGCGGCACTCCTCGGCGTCGCGCAGGGCTCCGTGCGCCCGCCGCGCCTTGCCGTCATGCAGTGGAAGGGCGGCAAGGACAAGGACCGCCCCATCGCCTTCATCGGCAAGGGCGTCGTCTTCGACACCGGCGGCATCTCCATCAAGCCGGCCGCCGGCATGGAGGACATGAAGGGCGACATGGGCGGCGCTGCCGCCGTCATCGGCCTCATGCACACGCTTGCGAGCCGCAAGGCGAAGGCGAACGTCGTCGGCATCCTCGGCCTTGTGGAAAACATGCCCGACGGCAACGCCCAGCGCCCGGGCGACATCGTCAAATCCATGTCCGGCCAGACCATCGAGGTGATCAACACGGATGCCGAAGGCCGCCTCGTGCTGTGCGATGCGCTCTGGTACTGCAACGAGACCTTCAAGCCGCAGTTCATGGTGAACCTCGCGACGCTGACCGGGGCGATCATGGTCGCGCTCGGCAGCCACCATGCCGGCCTCTTCTCCAACGACGACACGCTCGCCGCGCGGCTCACGGCCGCCGGCCTTGCCACCAACGAGCGCCTGTGGCGCATGCCGCTCGGGCGCGAATACGACAAGATGATCGACAGCCGGTTCGCCGACATGAAGAACACCGGCGGACGCTATGCCGGCTCGATCACCGCCGCGCAGTTCCTGCACCGCTTCGTCAAGGACACGCCCTGGGCGCACCTCGATATCGCCGGCACGGCCATGGGCTCGCCGACCGACGAGATCAACCAGTCCTGGGCCTCCGGCTTCGGCGTGCGCCTGCTCGACGAGCTGGTGCGCGCAAACTACGAGGGGTGAGGGGACGGTGAGCGAGGTCCTCTTCTACCACCTGACCGAATCGAAGCTTGAGGACGCGCTGCCGCCGCTCCTCGACAAGAGCCTCGAGCGCGGCTGGCGCGTCGTCGTCCAGGCGGGCGATGAAGCCCGGCGCGATGCGCTCGACACGCATCTGTGGACCTTCCGCGAGGACAGCTTCCTGCCGCATGGCACCGACGAGCAGGCCTTTCCCGCCGAACAGCCGGTGCTGCTGACGACCACGCCCGACAATGCCAACGCCGCGACCGTCCGCTTCCTCGTCGCCGGCGCGCAGCCGCCTCCGCTCGATGCCTACGACCGCGTGATCTTCATGTTCGACGGCTACGACCAGACGGAAGTGGAAGCGGCCCGCGGCCACTGGAAGCGCCTGAAAGGCGAGGGGCACCAGCTCACCTACTGGCAGCAGAACAACGACGGCCGCTGGGTGAAGAAGGCTTGAGGCGGCTCCGTTCACGCGGTGCCGATTAGCGCCCGGATATCCTTCAAAAGTACGAAAAGATGCATAGGGTCGCTCGGAGACTCGATGAAATCGAAACGCGCATAAAAGGAACGCGCGTCTTCGTCCTTCGCATGAACGGCAAAGGCACGCAGGCCCGCTATGTCGGATGCCGCAAGTGTACGAGTCAACGCGTCCTTGAGAAGCCCGGAGCCGACTCCCCTGCCGGCCCAATCGGCCGCAACCGCCAGCCGGGCAAGAAGCATCAGTGGAATTGGGTGGTGCGCCACACCCTTGCGCAGCCGGTCGGGCGCATCCTCGAAACGGACTTCCGCGAAAACGAGTGTATAGAAACCGATGACCTCGTTGTCCGACAAAGCCACATAGGTTTGCGAACTGTTGGAGAGCTGGCTTTGTAGGGCGAAGCGGGTCAGGAACCGGTTGAGTGGATCCTTGCCGCAATCGAACCCGTCGACCGGATGGTTGCGGCGCAATTTCTCTATGCGCAAGGCCACGGCTAGCGATCTGCTTCCGGCTCGAAAAGGCTCGGTGTTTCAAGAAGGCGCTTCAATCGTGGCATCGCGCGTGGCGGGGCGTCGAGTGTCGCGAGGAATGTTTGCCACCGCTCCGCATCAAGGCCGAAATGCCGCCTGTCGGGTAAGGTGGCTTCCGCCCGCGCCAGCGCGCTTTCAAGCACGAATTCGCTGACGGAGCGGTTTGTCGCCTTGGCGGCTTCGCTCAGGGTCCGTTTCGCGGCGGCAGTGAGACGAAGGTCGAGTTTCTCGGATCGCATGGTGCGGGTCATGGGGTGCGCATCTCCACAGGGGCCTATTCTAGCAAAATGCGCACCGTTTGTCACGACATTGTCGGGCGGTCTCAGTCGTGAAACGCCTCGACGAACTTCCGCTTGCCCAGCATGAAGGCGTCCGCGACGTGGCGCAGCGGTGCGAGGTCGACGTCGGATTTGCCGGCCTTCACGATCTCGGCGAAGCGCCTGTAGAGCATCGGATATTCCTGCTCCGGCTCCTCGTGCACGAGCTTGCCGTCGATGGAGAGCTTTGCGCCGCCCTCCGAAAGCACCATAGCGCCGGCATCCGTCTCGGCGACGATGTCCCAGCTCTGCTTGCCGGTCTGGCGCCAGTCGAATTCGGCGGCAAGGTCGAGGCCCTTGGCATCCGAGAAGGTCATGGTCGCGGCGATCGGCGCGTCGCGGTTTTCCGGGAATTCCAGTGTCGTGGCGGTGATGAAGACCGGGCGCGGCAGGATATGCGTGACGATGGAGAGCGCATTGATACCCGGATCGAAGACGCCGAGGCCGCCGGCCTGCCAGATCCATTCCTGGTTCGGATGCCACTGGCGCACGTCCTCCTTCCAGATCACGCGCATGGAGCGGATCGTCGTGCCGGCAAGGAAGCTCTTCGCGGCCTCGACGGCCGGCGCATAACGCGAGTGCCAGCTTGCAAAGAGCGAAACGCCCTTGGCGGCGGCGAGCGCCTCGAGGTCGGCCACTTCCGAAAGCGTCGCGCCCGGCGGCTTTTCGAGGAAGACGTGCTTTCCGGCCGAAAGCGCCTTCTCTGCCGCCTCGTAGCGATACTGCGGCGGCATGCACAGCGAGACGGCCTCGATGGCGGGAACGGCCGCCAGCATCTCGTCGATGGACTTGAAATTGTCGATGCCGTCCACCGTGCCGTGGCGGCTCGCCGCGGCGATCAGCCGGTAGTCGGCATTCTTCGCGACGGCCGGAAGATGCTGGTCGCGCACGATCTTGCCGACGCCGACGATTGCGAGATTGATCGGGGACATGGCTCGGTCCTTATTTGTATGATGATTTCGCCGCTGTTTTAGCAGAACCTTCGCCGGCGGCAAGAGCCGCCGTGCGGGCAAGCCTGCCTATCCTTTGTGCAAAGGCGCAGCGCGCGTATTCGCCTTTCGTCTAATGCCGCCTCTCAGGCCGGGAAAACCGGGCTGCGGGCTTGAATCGGCTCTTGAAATCGGCACTGTGCCTGTGCTTGGCAACAAACCAATAACACGCCAAGCGGGGAGGAGCTTTCATGAAGATGCTGCTGGTTTTCAGCCGGCTCATTGACGCGATCACGGAAAATATCGGAAAGGCCGTCGGCTGGCTGATCCTCGTGGCCGTTCTCGTCAGTGCCGGCAATGCCGTCGTTCGCAAGGTTTTCAACACATCGTCCAACGCCTGGCTCGAGGCGCAATGGTATCTGTTCGGCGGCGCCTTCATGCTCGCCGCCGCCTATACGCTGGCGCAGAACGAGCATATCCGCATCGACATCGTCTACGGCAAGTTCTCGCGCCGGGTGCAGCACTGGATCGACCTTTTCGGCCATTGCCTCTTCCTGATGCCCTTCGTGCTGCTGATGGTCTACTACCTCGTGCCCTACGTCATCATGTCCTTCCATTCGAAGGAAATGTCGTCCAGCGCCGGCGGCCTCATCGTCTGGCCCGCCAAGGCGATCCTGCTCGCCGGCTTCGTGCTGCTGGCCTTCCAGGGCGTATCCGAGATCATCAAGAAGATCGCCATCATGCGCGGCGACATGGAGGACCCGACGCCCTACGTGCCGACCCATGCCCCGCTCGATGAAGCCGTTGCCGGGGAGAAGGGCGCATGATCGAGTTCATCGCACAGAACCTTGCGCCGATCATGTTCGCATCGCTGATCGTGTTCCTGCTGCTGGGCTATCCGGTGGCGTTCGCGCTCGCGGCGAACGGCCTGCTCTTCTTCGTCGTCGGCGTGGAGCTCGCGCCGCTGTCCGATTCGATCAACCTGTCCTGGCCGCTGCTCAACGCCATGCCCGAACGGCTCTGGGGGGTGATGTCGAACGACACGCTGCTGGCCATTCCGTTCTTCACCTTCATGGGGATCGTGCTGGAGCGCTCCGGCATGGCCGAGGACCTGCTCGACACGATCGGCCAGCTCTTCGGGCCGATCCGCGGCGGCCTTGCCTATGCGGTCATCTTCGTCGGCGCGCTGCTGGCGGCCACCACCGGCGTCGTCGCGGCCTCGGTCATCGCCATGGGCCTCATCTCGCTGCCGATCATGCTGCGCTACGGCTATGACCGGTCGATCGCCTCGGGCGTCATCGCCGCCTCCGGCACGCTCGCCCAGATCATCCCGCCCTCGCTCGTGCTGATCGTGCTTGCCGACCAGCTCGGCCGCTCGGTCGGCGACATGTATGCCGGCGCGCTCATTCCGGGCCTCGTGCTCACCGCCCTCTACATGGGCTACGTGCTGATCATGACGATCATCCGGCCGGATTCGATGCCGGCGCTGCCGCTGGAGGCGCGTTCGCTCGGCTCGGGCGTGACGTCGCTTTTCATCGCGCTCGCAGCCGCGGCCGGCTTCGCCTATGCCGCCCATATCTATCTCGCCCCGACCTATGGCGAGAATGCCGATATCCTCGGCGCGACGGTCGGCGTCATCTTCATCTACATCGTGGCGCTGGCCGACAAGGGCCTCAACATCAACATGATGTCGCGGCTTGCCCAGCAGGTCATCATCGTGCTGATCCCGCCGCTGGCGCTGATCTTCCTCGTGCTCGGCACGATCTTCCTCGGCATCGCCACGCCGACGGAAGGCGGCGCTATGGGCGCGGTCGGTGCGCTCGCCATGGCGCTCGCCAAGGGCCGGCTCAGCATGGATGTGGTGCGGTCCGCGCTGACCGCCACCACGCGGCTTTCGTCCTTCGTGCTGTTCATCCTCATCGGTGCCCGCGTCTTCTCGCTCACCTTCTACGGCGTGAACGGGCACCTGTGGGTCGAGCACCTGCTGGTCTCGCTGCCGGGCGGGGAGGTGGGCTTCCTGATCGTCGTGAACCTGCTCGTCTTCTTCCTGGCCTTCTTCCTCGATTTCTTCGAGCTAGCCTTCATCATCGTACCGCTGCTGGCGCCCGCCGCCGACAAGCTCGGCATCGACCTCATCTGGTTCGGCGTCCTGCTCGGCATCAACATGCAGACGAGCTTCATGCACCCGCCCTTCGGCTTCGCGCTCTTCTACCTGCGCTCGGTCGCGGCCAAGGTGCCCTATCTCGACCGCGTGACGGGCAAGATGACCCAGCCGGTGACGACGGGGCAGATCTATTGGGGCGCCGTGCCCTTCGTCGGCATCCAGATCCTCATGGTGGCGCTCACCATCTTCTTCCCGAGCATGGTCATGCACTACAAGGGCGAGGGCACCGGCATCGACCCGGCGACCATCAAGATCGAGGTCCCCGGCTTCGGCGGCGGCCTGGGCCTGCCCGACAACGGCGGGGGCCTCGGCCTTCCCGGCGGCCTGCAACTGCCCGCCGGCAACCCGCTGGACGGCAGCGGCGGCGAAAAGCCCGCCGAAGGCGGCGGCGAGAAGCCGGCGACGGACCTTTCCGCACCGCCGTCGTTCAATTGACGGGTAACGGAATGAACCATGAAGGGCCGGCGAAAGCCGGCCCTTCTGCTTTGAAGAGGGAGCGGATAGCCGCCGTCCTCTCCGCCGTCATCCTCGGGCTTGACCCGAGGATCCACCCCCGCGGAACCGCTTCGCTTTGTGGCGTGGATCCTCGGGTCAAGCCCGAGGATGACGGCGGAGAGGTGGGAGGTGGGAGGTATGAGGAAAGAAGGAGCGAAAGCGAAAGCCAAGGTGAGGGAGCGGTAAAGGGGGAGACGGCGAGGGCGGTGAAGGCGAGGGCAGAGTGCCGAGCCGGACAGCCGCGCCGCCCAAACAAAAACCCCGGGGCGTTGCCGCCCCGGGGTTTTCCGTTTCCGTCTCAGCCGGCGCTTACAGCTTGTTGCTGCGCTGCTGGATCATCATGAAGGTGTCGTAGTTGTATTCGGCGATCTGCGCATTGAGGTAGAACTCGCCGCGGAAGGCCTTGATGGAGTCCCAGATCTTCTTGAAGGTCGGGTTGGAGGCTTCCATCTCGGCATAGACCTCGTTGGAGGCGTCGAAGCAGGCCGAGAGGATTTCCTGGCTGAACGGGCTCAGCTTCGCGCCGGCGGCGACGAGACGCTTGATGGCCGAGGGGTTCAGGTAGTCGTACTTCTGCAGCATGTCGGCGTCGGTCGCCTGGCAGGCCGTGCGCAGCAGCGACTGGTAGGCCTTCGGCAGGCCGTCATAGGCCGCCTTGTTGAACATGGCGTGGACCGTCGGGCCGCCTTCCCACCAGCCGGGATAGTAGTAGTAGGGCGCGACCTTGTAGAAGCCGAGCTTCTCGTCGTCATAGGGGCCGACCCATTCGGCCGCGTCGATCGTGCCCTTTTCGAGCGAGGGATAGATGTCGCCGCCGGCGATCTGCTGCGGCACGACGCCGAGTTTCTCGACGACCTTGCCGGCAAAGCCGCCGATGCGCATCTTCAGGCCCGCCATGTCCGCGACGGTCTTGATCTCCTTGCGGAACCAGCCGCCCATCTGCACGCCGGTATTGCCGCCGGGGAAGCCGACGAGGCCCTGGGTGGCGAGGAATTCGTTGAAGAGGTCGATGCCGCCGCCGTGATACTGCCAGGCGTTCATGCCGCGCGCATTGAGCGCGAAGGGCACGGCCGCGCCGAGCGCCCAGACCGGGTCCTTGCCCCAGTAGTAATAGGAAACCGTATGGGCGGCTTCCACGGTGCCGGCCGCGGCGGCGTCGGCGGCCTGGAGGCCCGGAACGAGTTCACCGGCCGCGAAGACCTGGATCTGGAAATTGCCGTCCGTCGCCTCGGACACGTATTTCGACAGCACCTCGGCGCCGCCGTAGATCGTGTCGAGCGACTTGGGGAACGAGGAGGCGAGGCGCCAGTTGATCTTCGGGTTGCTCTGCGCGAGCGCCGGGGCGGCGAGCACCGAGGCGGCCGCGCCGCCGATGCCGGCGACACCGGCCTTCTTGATGAATGAACGACGATCCATATTTTTCCTCCCAATGGCGGACGGCTTGCCCGTCCTGGTATCATCGCGGAAACCTAACCATGTCGGGAAGAGGCTTTCAAGCCGGGAAGGGGATATCGCCGGAAAGGCCCACTACGACTTTCGTCGTAGAGGGGAACGCCCGGCTATCTGCCTGTTTTCTGTGCGATTCTTGCAAAAAGCATCGTCCGGCGCCGGCCGGTCACCCGGCCATCGCCTCTTCGTATTGCGCGGAAAGCTCCAGCCATTCCTCCTCGGCCTCGCCGAGCTTTCCGGCAGCCGCCGCCCGCAGCTTCGCCTTCTCGGCGGCCTTGGCCGGGCTCTTCTCGTAGAGCGCGGGGTCTGCAAGTTCCGCATCAAGGAGCTGAATCTGCTTCTGCAGTTTTCCCGTCAGCGATTCGATTTCGTTGATCTTTTTGCGGAGCGGGGCGAGCTGGGCGCGCCGGTCGGCATTCGCCTTGCGCAGGTCCGCCTTGCTGGCCTCGCCGCCGGCTGCGGCCGGCTTGTCCCTGTCGTCCCTGCGGGCGGACTGCACGATGAGGCTGCGGTATTCCTCCATGTCGCCGTCGAAGCTCTTCACCGTGCCGTTGTTGACGAGCCACAGCCGGTCGACGGTCGCCTCGATGAGGTGGCGGTCGTGCGAGATGAGGATGACGGCGCCCTCGTAGTCGTTCAGCGCCTCGATCAGCGCGCGGCGGCTGTCGATGTCGAGATGGTTCGTCGGCTCGTCGAGGATGAGCAGGTTCGGCGCGTCGAAGGCGGCAAGGCCCATGAGAAGGCGCGCCTTCTCGCCGCCGGAGAGGTCCTTGGCGGCGGTCGACATCTTTTCCGTGGCAAGGCCCATCTGGGCGACGCGGGCGCGGACCTTGGCTTCCGGGGCCTCCGGCATCAGCCGGCGCACATGCTCGACGGGCGACTGGTCGGGGATGAGGTCGTCGAGCTGGTGCTGCGCGAAGAAGCCGATCTTGAGGCCCGGCGCACGCTTGACGGCGCCCGCCTCCGCCTCCAGCCGGCCGGAGATGAATTTCGCGAAGGTCGACTTGCCGTTGCCGTTCGAGCCAAGGAGGGCGATGCGGTCGTCGTTGTCGATGCGAAGGTTGATCTGCCTGAGGATCGGCTTGCCGGGCACATAGCCGACCGCCCCGCCTTCGACGGCGACGATGGGCGAGGCCGGCTGCTTTTCCGGCTCGGGGAAGGTGATCGGCTGCACATGGCTTTCCACGACGGCGGCGACCGTGCCCATGCGCTCCAGCGCCTTGATGCGGCTCTGTGCCTGCCGGGCCTTGGTGGCCTTGGCGCGGAAGCGGTCGATGAAGCTCTGGAGATGCTTTCGCGCCGCCTCGTTCTTGGCCTTCGCCTTCATCTGCAATTCGTCGGCCTCGGCCTTCTGGCGCTCGAACTGGTCGTAGGAGCCGCGGTAGAAGGTCAGCTTCTGCTGGTCGAGATGGACGATCGAATTGACGGCGGTGTTGAGAAGGTCGCGGTCGTGGCTGATGACGATGACCGTGTGCGGATAGCGCCGCACGTATTCTTCGAGCCACAGCGTGCCTTCGAGGTCGAGATAGTTGGTCGGCTCGTCGAGGAGCAGGAGGTCCGGCTCGGAGAAGAGCACGGCGGCGAGCGCCACGCGCATGCGCCAGCCGCCGGAAAAGCTCTTGGCCGGCCGCTGCTGCGCCTCGTGGTCGAAGCCGAGGCCGGCAAGGATGCTCGCCGCGCGCGCTTCGGCCGAATGGGCGCCGATATCGGTGAGGCGGGTCTGGATCTCGGCGATGCGGTGCGGATCGCTCGCCGTTTCCGCTTCCCTGACGAGGGCGGCGCGCTCCTTGTCGGCGGCAAGCACGATCTCGATGAGCGGATCGTCCGTGCCGGGCGCTTCCTGCGCCACCTGGCCGATGCGCGCGTTCTTCGGTAGCGAGATCGTGCCGGCCTCGGGCGCAAGGTCACCGGTGATGATGCGGAACAGCGTGGACTTGCCGGTGCCGTTGCGGCCGACGAGGCCCGCCTTCGTGCCCGCCGGCAGGGAAACGGAAGCATTGTCGATGAGGAGACGCCCGGCGACGCGGGCGGTGAGGCCGGAAATGGTGATCATGCCGGCTCTATAGAGCAATTCCAGCAAAAGTGCGAAGCGGTTTTGCGTCCGGAATTGCGCCGGACGAAGAGGGGGCAATTCCAGCAAAAGTGTAAAGCGGTTTTGCGGCGGGGATCGTCAGGCCGCGTTGCCTGAACGATAGAGCCGGCCCGACCGTTCGGCGACCTCGGCCGAATAGATGCGCAGCGCAATGCCGCTGTCGGCGGCATAGGCGAGCGCCCGGTCGGCCTGCTCGTAGAGCGCCATCGGCGTTTCGGCCGAATCGGTCAGCGAGACGCCGGCGGTCAGCGTGAGGAAGCCGGCCGGCAGCTCGCGGTCGAGGAAGGGGAAGGGCCGTTCGGCCACGCGCCCGGCGACACGTCTTGCAATGGTGACGGCGATCTCGCGGTTGACGTCGCAGAGCAGCAGGCAGAAGAGGTCCGGTCCCGTCCGCGCGACGAAATCGTTCTTCTTGACCGACTGGCGGAAGATCGCGGCAAGGCGCTTCAGCGTCTTTTCCGCCGCCCCTGCCGGATGCGTCTCGGCGAATTCCTTGAGCTGCTCGACCCGGAAAAGGAGGAGGGCGGCGGTATTGCCCTCGGCCTCCTCCTGGAAGAAGCGCTTCAGGCGGCCGATGAGCGCCGCCTGGTTGGCAAGCCCGGTGACCGGGTCGTGGGTCAGCGCCTCGCGGCTGACGGCAAGGCCCGAGCGCAGGCCGTCGAGATGGGCCTGGAGGTCGCCCATTTTCGCAGCCGTGGCCCGGTCGGCGCCGAGAATGCCGCGCACGAGTGAGAGCAGGCGGCCCGTGTCGGTCGAAAAGTCGGAAATGCCGAGCACCGGGTCGTCCTTCATCCGCCCGGCGATCTCCTCCAGTTCCTGCACCGCGGCGGCGCGCTGGCGCTGGTTCTCCTCTGCCGTGCGGGAGATTTCGGAAAGCACGCGCACCGCTTCGCCCGCGGCCTGCCCGGCGGCGAGCACGTTATGGCTCGGCAGGGAATGCCTGAGGGCGATCGAATCGAGCATCGCCTGGTCGGGCGCCTTGCCGAGCGTCGCGATCTCGCGCGCGACGCCCGCATTGCCGTTCAGCGCCTCGAACAGGAGTTCGTAGTTGCGCGGCAGCGCGGCAATGCCGAGGCTGGCCATGGCATGGGCGATGCGCGCCATGATCGGCGGAACCGCCGGTTGTATGTCCCTGGGGGCGGAGGTGGCTTTGCTGCTCATGAAACGCCATTGGATGAGCGCGGCGGAACGCCTGCGCGGGGGTCGGATCGATTGGCGTAACTATCGGATTGCGCGGTTAATTTTACGTGTGCTGAAGAAAAATTCGAGACAAATTGACGAACGGCAATTCTGGCCGCCTCAGGCCATGCGGCGGGCGAGCGGGATTGCACGCATGACCTGTCCGATCACCGCCAGTCGGCGCGGGCTCTCTTCGCGAACCTGCCGGTTGTGCTGCAGGTCGCGCATGGCGGCGGCATAGCCCTCGGCGCGTGCCTCGGCCAGCGCCACGTCGAAGGTCTTCTCGATCACCGGATAGCACTCCTCCGGCAGGTAGGCATCGGGGGCGTCGGTGCCGTGGACGCGCGCCATCTTGCAAAGGGTGCTGCCGAGCAGGGCGGCCCATTCCTCGGTCGTTCTTGCCATTGTTCGTCCTCTCTCCGGGCAAGGCGGGCCCTTCGGCGCCGGCCTCGATGGCAGCGACTATCCCAGCATCGGCCTTTCCTGCCTGTCACCTGGGTGACAGACGGAGCCGCCCCCGCGCCCCGATGCCGGATACTCCCGTAGCAGAAGAGTGTATCACCGCTATTGCAGGAATCGAAGCGGCCGCTCGCCGCTAAATCGCCAGGAAATCCGGCCTCTCGCTGCGCAGGAAAAAGAGAAGGTCGAGCGCAAGGCTCGGGCCGCCGAGCGCCGTCAGCATGGCGTGGCACTGGCCGCGGTGATGGGTCTGGTGGTTGAAGATATGGGCGAGCGCCGGGCCGAGGGGATGGGTGATGCTGCCCGGATTGGTGATCGGGCTATAGGTGAAGTTAGCCGCGATCTTCTCCTCGGTCAGCGAATCGACGAAGGCGGCGAGACGCGCGTCCTCTTCCTGCCGCGCCTGGCGAAGGCCGGCGAAATCCTCGAAAAGGATGGCATCGAGGCTTGTCGGCGCATCCCCGGCGCCCGTGAAGCGCTTCATCCAGATGCGGTCGGCCACCAGCAGATGGTTCAGCGTGCGGTGCAGCGAGCCGAAGAAGGCGCCGAGGTCCTTGCGCCGTGCCTCGTCCGAAAGGGCGCCGACCGCCTCGTAGAGCGTGCGGTTGGCCCAGGCATTGTAGGCGGTGAACATGCGGTATTGATTGAGCATCGTGGCCTCCTGATTCATCCGGACTATAGAACGGGGCTTCGTCAGCGGCGTGAATGCCATCCATGAAATTATCTGATTTGCCACGCGCGCAATGCTGCGGTCCAATGCGGCATATCAGCAAACGAGGCCTTCATGACGCGACTGCTCTATGCCCTTTGCGCCGCCGATCCGGCGCGCCAGTTCTCGCCCCATGTCTGGAAGACGGTCATGTCGCTCGCCCACAAGGGGCTCGACTACGAGACGGTGCCGGTTCCCTTCACCGATATCCCGGCCATCGAGGGCGGTTGCACGGCGACGGTGCCGCTCCTGCGCGACGGCGAGAGGCTGGTGCGCGACAGCTTCGACATCGCGCTCTATCTCGACGAGGCCTATCCCGACCGGCCCTCGCTGTTCGGCGGGGAGGGCGGCAAGGCCATGGCCCGCTTCATCGAGAACTGGTCGCAATCGGCGCTGCACATGGCCGTAACCCGCATCGCCATCCTCGATATCCACGACATGCTCGCGCCGAAGGATCAGGCCTATTTCCGCCGCAGCCGGGAGGAGCGCCTCGGCGCCTCGCTGGAGGAGATCGCGGCGGCCGGGCGGGCCGAGGTCGATGGGTTTGCCAAGAGGCTCCAGCCGCTGCGCAACATGCTGAAGGCGCAGCCCTTCATCGGCGGCGACGGCCCGCTCTTTCCGGACTACATCGTCTTCGGCGCGCTGCAATGGCTGCGCACGACCGCGGGCACGAAGGTGCTGGCGGAGGACGACCCGGTCGCCGGCTGGTTCGCCCGTTGCCTCGATCTCCACGGCGGCATCGGCCATCGCGTGACGGCGGCATGAAACTTTGCCGCTGAAGTCGCCAAACGCCGCCACCCCCTTGTTTTGCCGGGCGTTGGCGGCTATTGAACCGCCACTTTCACCGGAAAACCAAGGGAAACGGGAAAATGGCGATTGAACGCACCTTTTCGATGATCAAGCCGGACGCGACGAAGCGCAACCTGACCGGCGCCATCACCAAGATGCTGGAAGACGCGGGCCTGCGCGTCGTTGCTTCCAAGCGCGTCTGGATGAGCCGCCGCGAAGCCGAAGGCTTCTACGCCGTCCACAAGGAACGTCCGTTCTTCGGCGAGCTGGTCGAAGGCATGACCTCCGGCCCGACGGTCGTCCAGGTTCTCGAAGGCGAGAACGCCATCCTGAAGAACCGCGAAGTCATGGGCGCCACCAACCCGGCGAACGCCGACGAAGGCACCATTCGCAAGACCCACGCGCTCTCGATCGGCGAGAACTCCGTCCACGGCTCCGACGCCCCGGAAACGGCTGCCCAGGAAATCAAGTACTGGTTTTCCGACACCGAAATCGTCGGCTGATCCGCGCGCTTTTGACATGAAAAGACGGGGCCGAAAGGCCCCGTCTTGCTTTTGACCGGGCTGCCCCGTCCGCGGCTGTGGATCCTCGGCTCAGGGCCGAGGATGACGGCGTGCAGGCGGCGATGCCGGCCATCAAACCGGAACCGTCGTTCCGCAAACCTCTCCTTCGTCATGGCCGGGCTTGACCCGACCATCCATGCCTCTCGGCCCTGCCTCAGACGGGGCACTTCGCCGTTTCGAAATGTGCGGGGGGCTTGCCGTCCTTGAAGACTTCCGGGTTCTTGTCGTAGCCCGGGCCGACGATCAGGGGCTTTGCCGGCAGGATGTCCTGGTCGGCGCTTGAGGTCACCTTCGTCTCCAGCGCTTGCAGGCGCGCGCCGTCCGGGCCGATCACGGCGATGGCGACGGAATAGGGCCGGTCCTTCTTCACGCAGGTTATGTCCGGGCTTTCCAGCACGACGCGCGTCTGGTTCGCAAAGATCTTCCGCTCCAGCAGCAGCGGGTCGCCGCCCGCCGGGTTCTCGAATTCCGCCTTCACGACGGACCCGTCCGGCAGCGGCTGCACCTTGTCGAGCGTGACGATATAGGTCGCGTAGGCGAGGCGGTAGTTGAAGACGAACATGCGGCCCGTCAGCTTCAAGGGGTCCGGCCCGCTCTCGCGCTGGCAGGCGGAAAGGGCAAGCGGCAGCAGGATCGACAACAGGACGCGCTTCATGGCCGGGGCTCCTCCCTCGTGCGGCGATAATGGCGGCTCGCCTTCACTCGGTTGCCGCAGACGGCCATGTCGCACCAGGCGCGCGAGCGGTTGCGGCTGCGGTCGAGGAAGAGCCAATGGCAGTTCGGGCAGATCTTCAGCCGTTCCGGCTCCGGCCGGGACAGGAGCAGGAGGGCGGAGCGGGCCGTTGCCGTATCCAGCGCCTGCGGCCGCTCGCCGGAGCGCCGGAGCGTCGCCGAGATGGCGTCGAGGAGGTCGGCGAGCAGGGCCGGCTTGCCCGCGCCGAGGATTTCCGCGCGAAAATGCCGGTCGATGGCCTCGCGCAGCGCAAGGAAATCTTCCCGCGCGTCCTTTCGCACCGGCTCCAATGCCCCGAACAGGCCGTGTTCCGCGCCGTGCCGGGCAGCGCCTGCCGGGAAGGCGTCGAGCGTCGCCGGGTCGGCGAAGCGGTCGATCCGGCGTTCCGGATCGGCGCGCAGCACCACGGAATTGGCGACGTCCAGCGCAAGCGCCCCGCCGGAGAAGCGATGTCGGGTCCAGGAAAAGGTCATGCGATATTCTAACTGGTAAAAGCAATTTTGCCAGTTATAATTTCACACACGAAACGCCGCCGGAAAGCGCCATGGCCTATTTCCTCCAGCAGATCGCCAATGCCCTGCCTGTCGCCGCGCTCTATGCGGCGCTCGCCTTCGGCTATTCGATCGCCTTCGCCGTGACGCGCCGGGCCGATGTCGCCTATGGCGCGCTCTTCGCCTTCGCCGCGCAGATGTTCGTACTCTTCGCCGGCTACGGCTGGAGCAGGCTCTGGCTGGTGCTGCCGGCCGCGCTCGTCCTCGGTGCGGCGATGGCGCTGGTCTACGGCGTCGGTGCCGGCCTCGTCGTCGGGCGCCACGTCATGCGCCCGCTCGCCTTTTCCTCGGACAATACTGTGGTGGTGGCCGCGCTCGGCGTCGTGCTGGTGCTGATGGAGACCGCACGGCTTGCCTCCGAGACGCGCAGCCTCTGGCTGCCGCCGCTGCTCGGCACGCCGGTGCGGCTGTGGGGCGATCCGGCCTTTCCGGTCGTGCTGACGGTGCTGCAGCTCCTCAACACGGCGGCGATGGTCGCGCTCGTCGCCGCCGGCCATCTCTTCCTCGTCCGCTCCGCATGGGGGCGGCGCTGGCGCGCGGTGTCGCAGGACCGGCAGGCGGCGGAACTGTGCGGAGTGGATGCGGCGGGCGTCTATCTCGGCGCCTATGTGCTTGCCGCGCTCATCGCCAGCATCACCGGCATCCTCGCCGTTTCCTACTACGGCAACATGGATTTCGGTGCGGGCCTCGTCTTCGGCGTGAAGGTGCTGTTCATCGCCGCCATCGGCGGGGCAGGGGCGCCGCTCCTCTCCGCCCTCGGCGGCGCGGCGATGGGGCTCGCCGAAACGCTCTGGAGCGCCTACGGCGATTTCCTCTGGCGCGATCTTGTCATCTTCTCCGCGCTGGTGCTGCTGCTGGTGATCTTCCGCCGGGAGCGGCCGGTGCCGTAGCGGCGTGCCGTGCGGGTGGATCCTCGGGTCAAGCCCGAGGATGACGGAGGGGGGGAGAGATTGCCTGCCTCTTGAACGGTGCGGCATGCGGAGCCGTCGCTTTGGTCGCACCCCTCTCTTCTTCCGTCATCCTCGGGCTTGACCCGAGGATCCACGCCCCACGGCACAACGCGAACGAGGCCTAAGACCACTTCTCCCGCGCCCGGTCGTCGCTGTCCTTGGCGTCGACCCAGCCGCCTTGGGAACCGTCAGCGAAGTGTTCCTTCTTCCAGAAGGGGGCGGAGGTCTTGAGGTAGTCCATGACGAAGGACACGCCGTCGAAGGCGGCGTGGCGGTGCGGGGCGAGGGCGACGACGAGGACGATGTTCCCGCCCGGCGCGATCTTGCCGACCCGGTGGATGGCGGCAATGCCGAGGAGCGAGAAACGCTTCACCGCCGTACGGCAGATGCGGCCGATCTCGGCCTCGGCCATGCCGGGATAATGCTCCAGTTCCAGCGCGGAAAGCCGGCCGCCCTCGTCGCGGCAAAGGCCGGTGAAGGTGACGACGGCGCCGGCGGCCGCGCTTCCGGCCGTCAGCCGCGCGGTCTCGGCGGCCGCGTCGAAATCCTCGCGCTGGACGCGCACGACGACCGGAGCCGGAACGCCGCCGGCCACGGTCAGCCTCCCGTCATCGGCGGGAAGAGGGCGATCTCGCGTGCGCCGGTTATCGTCTCGTCGTGCTCGACATGTTCCTGGTCGACGGCGATGCGGATGACCTTCTCATGCTCCAGCGCATGGGCATATTCCTCGCCGCGCGTCTTGAGGTGGCGCAGCAGGTCTGCCCCGGTCTTCACCGCGGCGGGAAGGTCGATCTCCTCCTCGCCCTTGCCGATGCGCTCGCGAACCCAGGCGAAATAGACGAGCTTCGTCATGCTATTCGTCCACGATATGCTTGAGGCCCACGCGGAAATAGTCGTAGCCGGTATACATGGTGATGAGCGCGGCGACCCAGAGCAGGCCGATGCCGATCTCGGTCGTATAGGGCAGGACCTTGTCACCGGCGGGGCCGGCCAGCAGGAAGGCGATGGCGAACATCTGGATCGTCGTCTTCCACTTGGCGATGCGCGTCACCGGCACGGAGACCTTGAGGTCGGCGAGATATTCGCGAAGGCCCGAGACGAGGATCTCGCGGCACAGGATGATGATGGCCGCCCAGATCGACCAGCCGGCAATGGTGCCGTCGGCGGCCATCAGCAGCAGCACCGAGGCGACCAGCAGCTTGTCGGCGATCGGGTCGAGCATGCGGCCGATGTTCGACGTCTGGTTCCAGATGCGGGCGAGATAGCCGTCGAGGTAATCCGTCACAGAGGCGGCGACGAAGAGCCAGAAGGCCGTCCAGCGGGCGAAATCCGACGATTCCAGCCGCCCCTCGATGAAGAAGCACAGGACGATCAGCGGAACGGCGATGATCCGGCCATAGGTGAGGAGATTCGGGATGCTGTATGCGCGGGAAGCCATGGAATCTTCAGTCTCTACGATTTTGGGTTAGATGAGGTCTTTGTGACTGTGCCGTCAACCTTTGTTTCCGGCAATTCTTGGCGAATTTACGGAGCCGCGCGTATTGTCGCGGTTTCCGACGCCTTTTGTCCGAAACGGACCGCCCGGGTCAGGTCGGCGGCTTGCCGTCCGTGGTGAAGGTGGCCGAGAAGGCCCCGCCGCTGGAAAGCCTGCCCTCGCAGGAAACGGTCATCGGCCCCTGCATGGGATTGCCGAAGCGGCAGGTGCCCGTCGCGGAAAGGACGTCCGGCTTGTCCGGCGTATCCTTGCGGGTCATGATCACCTTGTCGAGATCGACCATGTCGGTGTCCGGCGTCGGATTGTCGCCGTCCATGCCGCTGAAGGTGACGATGCGCCCGTCCGCCAGCACGAAGTAGAAGCCGGTGCGGCCATCGGGATAGGTGACGTTGAGGAGCTTGCCCGTGCAGGTATCGGTCAGCGTCCTTTTGCCGACGACGAGTTTGCCGCACCGGCCGCTCACGCTCACCATCTGCGCGTCGCCCACCGTGGTCTGTGCGTCGGCGGGGGCTGCCAGGAGGAGAAGGCCGGCGGCAAGGGCAGGGGTCTGGTAGGGGCAGGCGGTCATCGGCTTCTCCCGGTGAGGACGTCCACCGCCATGCTAGCACCCGCCCCGGGTCCGGGCCAGCTAACCCGCCGCATCCTCGTGAAAATGGTTGTAGACGAGGCGGGCGACGCTCTCGGAAATGCCGGCGACGGCCATGAGGTCGGCCATCGCCGCGCGCGAGACGGCCTTGGCCGTGCCGAAATGCTGGAGCAGCGCGCGCTTTCGCGTCGGGCCGATGCCGGCGATCTCGTCGAGCGGGTTCCTGACCATCTCCTTCTTGCGCTGCGCCCGGTGCGAGCCGATGGCGAAGCGGTGCGCCTCGTCGCGCAGGCGCTGCACGAAATAGAGCACGGGATCGCGCGGCGGCAGCGAGAAGTCGGCAATGCCCTTCATGAAGAAGCGCTCGCGCCCCGCCTCGCGGTCGGCGCCCTTGGCGACACCGATGGCGATCACCTGGTCGGTGATGCCGAGCTCCTCGAGGATGGCGCGCACCGCCGTCATCTGCCCCTGGCCGCCGTCGATGAGGATGACGTCCGGCCAGGCGGGGAAGGGCAGGTCCGCCGCCTCCGCGCCCTGATCGGCCTTGCGGTCCGGCAGGCCCTCTTCCTTGATGAGGCGCGAGAAGCGCCGGGTCATCACTTCCTTCATCATGCCGAAGTCGTCGCCCGGGGTGATCTCGGTCGACTTGATATTGAACTTGCGGTACTGCCCCTTCACGAAGCCTTCCGGCCCCGCCACCACCATGCCGCCGACGGCATTGGTGCCCATGATGTGCGAGTTGTCGTAGATCTCGATGCGGCGCGGCACGTAAGGCAGCTTGAAGGTCGCGGCGAAGCCTTCGAGCAGGCGCGACTGCGAGGCGGTCTCGGCGAGCTTGCGGCCGTGCGCCTCGCGGGCATTGGCCACCACATGGTCGACGAGGTCCTTCTTCTCGCCGCGCTGCGGCACGGAGATCGCGACCTTGTGGCCCGAGCGTTCGGTGAGCGCCTGCGAGAGAAGGTCGATCTCCTCGACGGTTTCGGAAAGGAAGATCTGCCGGGGGCAGGGCTTGTCGTCGTAGAACTGGGCGAGGAAGGCGTTGAGCACCTCGGCGCCCGTAAGCTGCGGGTCGGCCTTCGGGAAATAGGCGCGGTTGCCCCAGTTCTGCCCGGTGCGGAAGAAGAAGACCTGGATGCAGGAAATGCCGCCCTCGTGGTGGATGGCGAAGACGTCCGCCTCCTCCACGCCCGCCGGATTGATGCCCTGGTGGCTCTGGACATGCGAGAGCGCGGCCAGCCGGTCGCGATAGACGGCGGCGCGCTCGAAATCGAGGTCCTCGGCGGCGGCGTTCATGGCCTCGGCCATCTGCGCCTTCACCTTCTGGCTCTTGCCGGACAGGAAGTCCTTCGCCTCCTGCACCAGGCCGGCATAGCCTTCGTCGCTGATCTCGTGCGTGCAGGGGGCCGAACAGCGCTTGATCTGGTAGAGCAGGCACGGGCGCGTGCGCGTCTCGAAGACGCTGTCCGTGCAGGTGCGCAGCAGGAAGGCGCGCTGCAGCGAGTTGATCGTGCGGCCCACGGCCCCCGCCGAGGCGAAGGGACCGAAATAGTCGCCCTTGCGGCTGCGCGCGCCGCGATGCTTGAAGATGGCCGGCGCGCGGCTGTCGCCGGTCACGAGGATATAGGGGAACGACTTGTCGTCGCGCAAAAGCACGTTGAAGCGCGGCCGCAGGCGCTTGATGAGGTTCGCTTCCAGCAGCAGCGCCTCGGTCTCGGTGCGCGTGGTGACGAACTCCATGTTCGCCGTCTGCCGGATCATCTGCGTGATGCGGTTGGAATGGCCGCGGCCCTGCGCATAGTTCGTCACGCGCTTCTTGAGGCTGCGCGCCTTGCCGACATAGAGCACGTCGCCGTCGGCATTGAACATGCGGTAGACGCCGGGGCTGTTCGGCAGGCGCTTGACGAAGAGCTGGATCAGCTCGGCGCCGATGAGGCCCTGCGGCACGTCGCCGCCTTCGTTCCAGTCGATGCCGGGCGTGGCGAGGCCGGATGCGGGCCCGCCTTCGGCCGGGCTTTCGACAAGCTCGTCCTCGTCGTCCGTCTCGTTCTCGTCATAGAGGATGCCGCCATCCTCCACCTTCCGGCTGTTCATTCCGCGATCTCCGCGACGTCGGGGGTTTCCCAGGCGAGATGCTGCCCGCCGTCGAGCGCTATCATTTGCCCCGTAATGGACGGCGTGTCGAACAAAAAGCGAACCGTGCGGCCGAATTCCGCAAGATCGGGCCCGCGGCGCAGGATCAATCCGTCGAGCTGGGCCTGGAAATCGGTGTCGCTCTGCCGCTCGTTCGGCAGCGACGGGCCGGGGCCGATGGCGTTGACGCGCACCGCCGGGGCAAAGGTCTGTGCCATGGTGCGCGTCGCCATCCAGAGCGCCGCCTTGGAGAGCGTGTAGGAATAGTATCGCGGCGTCGGGTTCCAGACGCGCTGGTCGATGATGTTGACGATGGAGCCCGCCGTGCCCGCGGGAAGCTGCCCCACGAAATCGCGCGCAAGGACGGACGGCGCCTTCACATGCACCGCCACATGCCGGTCGAGCAGGGCCGCGTCGAAGGTCTCGACCGTATCCGGCTTGAAGAGGGAGGCGTTGTTGACGAGAAGGTCGAGCGGGCCGACGGCGGCCACCGCCGCCTCGATCAGCCCGGCGGTCGCCGCCTCGTCCGCAAGGTCGCAGGAAAGGGCGGCCGCTTTCACGCCTTGCTCCCGCAGCGAACGGGCGAGGGCTTCCGCCTCTTCGAGCGACGTGTTCGCGTGGATGGCGAGCGAGAAACCATGCGCGGCGAGATCGTCCACGATGGCCTTGCCGATCCGCTTCGCGCCGCCCGTCACGAGGGCCGTCTTTAGGGGCTGCATCAAGAAAAGTCCGTCCTGCCGATTCACTTGGTTGACCGGCCAAAGATATAGACATTCGCGCGCAGGCTTAAACTCCCCCGGAGAAAAGGTTTCGGAAAATTTAACCTGAAAGCCATGGAAGAAGTAGATTTAAGTATATTCTGCCGGTTTCCTTCAATATTTGAATTATGGTTAACAAATTCCATGTTGTGGAAAAGTCACATCCAATTTGTGCCGCCTCGCTGCCACAATCATATCACAATTTGGCTCTTCCATTTCCTCAATCTTTATTCAATTTCCCCTCAACCGGGCGGGACTGAATTGGAATGACGATGCCCGATCGCCTCCCAGAAAAGGGCGTCGTTCAGTAAAGGAGAATATCATGCGTACACTCATCGCAACCCTCATCGCTTCGACCGTTTCCCTGGCCGCCTTCCAGGTCGCCCAGGCTGCCGACGCCATCGACGAAGTTCCGCAGGCTCCGGCCGCCGACTATTCCGAGCCGGTCGCAAGCGGCAACTGGGCCGGTGCCTATGTCGGTGGTACGGCAAGCTGGCAGCGCGCCAAGATGAACGACGCCAAGGGCAATGCCATCGGCGGCGGCGTCTACGGCGGCTACAACATGCAGAGCGGCCAGATCGTCTACGGCGGTGAAACCGACCTGAACTACTCGGGCGTCGACACCCACAACGGCGGCATCACCACCCAGCAGGGCCTCAACGGCTCGCTGCGCGGCCGCGTCGGTATCGACCTCAACCCGGTCCTTCTCTACGGCACGGCCGGTCTTGCGGCCTCCAACATCGAAGTGAAGGGCGCTGGCGGCGCCAGCGACGACCACACGGCTCTCGGCTGGACGGCCGGTGTCGGTGCGGAAGCCTTCGTGACCAACAACATCACGGCCCGCGTCGAATACCGCTACAGCGACTACCAGAAGAAGAACTACGACCTCGGCGCCACCACGGTTCGCGCCGACGACAAGGACCACGCCGTCCGCGTCGGTCTCGGCGTCAAGTTCTAAACCGAACGGCTCCGCACGACAGGAAAGGCCCTCCGCTAGGAGGGCCTTTTTTCGTTCGGGCTCAGGCCTTGAATTTGGCGTAGTCCGGGAAGACGGCCTCGAAGCGCGAGAGATAGCGCTTCAGCTTCGGCCGGCCGCGCTGCCACTGGCCGGCAAAGCGCAGCTCGATGTAGCGCAGCATGGCGGCAAGCGCGAAATGGCCGCCGTTCGGCTTCTTGCCGAGGCGCGGCATGTTGGCCTCCAGGTGATCGAGCGCCCGTTCCACCTTCTGCCACTGCCGGTCGATCCAGCCCTGGTGGATCTTTTCCTCCGGGCGCATGCGCCGCTCGTAGACGATGGAGAGCAGGCAGTCGCAGATGCCGTCGGCCGTCGCTTCCAGGATGTCCGCTTCCGTGCGCTTTGCGGCATTGCGCGGATAGAGCGCGCCGCGCGTCTGGCGATCGATGTAGTTCATGATCGCCCGGCTGTCGTAGACGGAAAGGCCCTCGTCGGTGACGAGGACCGGGATCTTGCCGAGCGGGTTGACGGCGGCAAGCTCCGGCGGGGTCGTCGAGGTGTCGACGGCGACGGCCTCGGCGGGAAGCCCCGCATAGAGCGCGGCCATGCGCACCTTGGTGGAATAGGGCGAGGCGTCGGAATAGAAGATCTTCATGGTTCGGCTCCTGAAAGAGGCGGCTAGCGGATGGGCGGCTGCTGGATGGACCCGGCGCGGCAGCCGGCCCGGTCGACGGCGGGGCAGGGGCGGAAGGCAAGGTCGGCCGTCATGCAGATACGCACCTCCTCCAGCTGCCCGTCCGCGCAGGTGACGGCAATCCCGTTGCGTGCAAGGCCCCGATTGGCGGCGGCAAAGGCCTCTTCCACCGCATCGGGCGAAAGGCGCGCGGCCTTGCGCGCGGCATCGAGCTCCGCCGGGACGCGGACGCGCTCGAAAGCCGCGCGGGCGACGGTGAAATATTCCTTCTGCGAAAGGCCGGAGCAACTGCCGTGCTTGCGCCATTCGTGGCCGATCAGGCCCATCGAGGGGATGATGTCGAGCAGCGTGCGGCCGAGGCTTTCGGGCACGCGGTCCGGTTCGCGCGTCGGGCAATATTCGGGGTAGCCCCGGTCGTTCTGCGGCCAGAGCCCGTGCAGGATGAAGCCGTGATCCTCGCCGCGCCGGCATTGCTGCGTGCGGCCGCCGGCATCGTTTTCCGCGCACCAGGTCGGCGACCATGAGAGCGAGAGGACGTAGAAGTCGAAGCCTTTTCCGCGTGGAACCTCCGTCTTTGCCAGCGGCGCCTTGCGGCTTGCCTCCGTCTTCGGCTTTTCCGCCGGCTTCTCCTCGCTGCAGGCGGCCAGCGCGGCAAGGCCGGCGGCGAGCAGGCAGAAGAGGCGGGCGGAAAGCGGCATTGTCGAGGTCTCCGGTTCGGCGGGCGATTGTTGCCGCCGCCGGGCAAAGGTCAAGGGGCCTTCGCCTCGCCCGCGATCCAGAAGCTGCGCGCCGAGGCGAAACGGTCCTGCGCCAGCCGCTCCTTGAGGAACGGCAGCAGCACGTCGAGTTCCTGCTTGAGCGTATAGGGCGGGTTGACGACGATGAGGCCGGAGCCCGTGAGCCCCGTCGTCTCGCGGTCGCTCCGCACGACAAGCTCGGCGCAGAGCATCTTGGGAATGCCCGTCTCCTTCAGCGCCTTGTGGAAGGCGGCGACGGGCGCTCCCTTCTTCAAGGGATACCACAGGCAATAGACCCCGCCGGCAAAGCGGCGCACTGCCTTTTCGAGGCCGTCCACCAGCCGCTCGTACTCGCCCTCGATCTCGAAGGGCGGATCGACCAGCACGATGCCGCGCTTTTCCTTCGGCGGCAGGTGCGCGCCGAGCGAGAGCCAGCCGTCGAGATGGGTGATGCGGCTCTGGAAGTCGCCGTCGAAGAGCCGGTGCAGCGTCTCGTAGTCGTCCGGATGCAGCTCCATGGCGGAGAGCCGGTCCTGCGGGCGGAAGAGCATGCGGGCAAGTTTCGGCGAGCCGGGATAAAGGGTTAGCCCGCCTTGCGGATTCAATGTGCGAACGGCTTCAAGATATGGTGCAAGGATCGCGGCCGCCTCGGCCGGCATGTCGCCGTCCAGCAGCCGGCCGATCCCGTCCTTCCATTCGCCGGTCTTCTGCGCCTCCTGGCTGGAAAGGTCGTAGAGGCCGATGCCGGCATGGGTGTCGAGCACGCGGAAGGCCTTGTCCTTGCCCTGCATATAGAGGACGAGGCGGGCGAGGACGGCGTGTTTCAGCACGTCCGCGAAATTGCCGGCATGGTAGATGTGGCGATAGTTCATGCGGGATAACGCGCCCTGATACGACGATGAATTGTTGCGATGGCCGAACGTTTTGCCTTTTGGCCGTTCCGGCTCTGTCCTATAGAAAAGCCATGAACGTTGCGACCCCCAATCTCGGAAAACCGCGCATCGGCCATTCGGCCTGTCCGCACGACTGTCCCTCCACCTGCGCGCTCGATGTCGAGATCAGCGCGGACGGCCGCATGGGCCGCGTCAAGGGCAGCGCCGACAACAGCTACACGGCCGGCGTCATCTGCGCCAAGGTCGCCCGCTATGCCGACCGCCTCTACCATCCCGACCGGCTGATGAAGCCCTTGGTGCGCCGGGGCGAGAAGGGCAGCGGCGACTGGGCCGACATCTCCTGGGAGGCCGCGCTCGACGCCATCGCCGAGAACTTCGTCAAGGCCGAGCAGAAACACGGCAGCGAGGCTGTCTGGCCTTATTTCTACGCCGGCACGATGGGGCTCGTGCAGCGCGATTCCATCGAGCGGCTGCGCCATGCCAAGCGCTATTCCGGCTTCTTCGATTCCATCTGCACCAATCCCGCCTGGACCGGCTTCACCATGGGCGCCGGCACCCTGCGCGGGCCCGATCCGCGCGAGATGGCGAAGTCCGATTGCGTGGTGATCTGGGGCACCAACGCCGTCTCCACCCAGGTCAACGTGATGACCCATGCGGTGAAGGCGCGCAAGGAGCGGGGTGCGAAGATCGTCGTCGTCGACGTCTACGACAACCCGACGATGAAGCAGGCCGACCTCGCGCTGAAGCTGCGCCCCGGCACGGACGCGGCGCTCGCCTGCGCCGTCATGCACGTCGCCTTCCGCGACGGCCATGCCGACCGCGCCTATATGGAAAGGTTCGCCGACGACCCGGCCGGCCTCGAGGCCCATCTTGCAAGCCGCGATCCCGTCTGGGCGGCGGCGATCACCGGCCTCTCGGTGGAGGAGATCGAGGCCTTCGCCGCATTGGTCGGGCGCACGAAGCGCAGCTTCTTCCGCCTCGGCTACGGCTTTTCGCGCGGGCGCAACGGCGCGGTCTCCATGCACGCGGCGCTTTCCATCGCCACCGTGCTCGGCTCCTGGCAGTACGAGGGCGGCGGCGCCTTCCACAGCAATTCCGGCATCTTCCACCTGCGCCGGTCCGAGTTGATGGGCCTGAAGCTCGCCGACCCGGATATCCGCCTGCTCGACCAGTCGCAGATCGGCCCCATCCTGACGGGGGATCCCGTGGCGCTGCGCGGGCGCGGGCCCGTGACGGCGATGCTCATCCAGAACACCAACCCGGCGAATGTCGCGCCCGAACAGCGCCTCGTGAAGCGGGGCTTCCTGCGCGAGGATCTCTTCGTCGCCGTCCACGAGCAGTTCATGACCGATACGGCGAAACTCGCCGATATCGTGCTGCCCGCCACCATGTTCGTCGAGCATGACGACATCTACCGCGGCGGCGGCCACCAGCATATCCTTCTCGGGCCGAAGCTCGTCGAGCCGCCCGCGACGGTGCGCACCAACCTCTTCGTCATCGAGGAACTGGCAAAACGCCTCGGCGTCGCCGACATGCCGGGCTTCGGCCTTTCCGAGCGTGAGCACATCACGCGCATGCTGCCCTATTACGAAACGGACTTCGACGGGCTGAAGGAACAGAGGTGGATCGACTGCCAGCCGGATTTCGAGGCCTCGCATTTCCTCAAAGGCTTCGGCTTCCCGGACGGAAAATTCCGCTTCCGCCCGGACTGGACGGGAACGCCCGCGCCCAACAAGCCGCCCAAGGTGCTCGGCGCCTTCGGCCCGCACGCGGCGCTGCCGGTCCTTCCGGATTATGTCGAGGTCATCGAGGCGGCGGACGAAGAGCATCCCTTCCGCCTCGCCACCTCGCCGAACCGCTCCTTCCTCAATTCCACCTTCAGCGAGACGAAGGTTTCGCGTGAGCGCGAGGGCCGGCCGGAGGTGATGATCCATCCCGAGGATGCGGCGGCCAACGGCATCGAGGACGGCGCGGTCGTGCGCCTCGGCAACACGCGCGGGGATATCCGCCTCCATGCCCGCATCACGGGCGAGGCCAAGC
The DNA here is from genome assembly GCF_055392685.1 of Shinella sp. Sh6. Taxonomy (NCBI): domain Bacteria; kingdom Pseudomonadati; phylum Pseudomonadota; class Alphaproteobacteria; order Hyphomicrobiales; family Rhizobiaceae; genus Shinella; species Shinella sp. Sh6. Next base: position 1,107,939 of record NZ_AP044005.1, read on the forward strand.
CCGGCGTGCTGATCGCTGAGGGCATCTGGCCGAACTCCGCCCATCTCGACGGCGAGGGCATCAACGTGCTGACGGGGTCCGATCCCATCGCGCCCTATGGCGGCGCGGCCTTCCACGACAACCGCGTCTGGCTGCGCAAGGCCTGAGGAGTTTTCATGCCGGCCGAAACCGTTTCGCCCATCCGCATCGTCGAGCAGAACACGGTGTGGAAGCGCTTCATTCACCTGCGCACGCTCGTTCTGGAACAGACCCGCAAGGACGGACGCGTCGAATGGCTCGACCGCGAGGTGCATGACCACGGTGCGGCCGCGGCGATCCTGCTGGTCGATCCCGTGCGCCGGTCGGTCGTCCTCGTGCGCCAGTTCCGCCCCGGCGCTTTCTTCGGCGGCCACCCGGACGGCTTCCTCCTGGAGGTGCCGGCCGGCCTTCTCGACGACGACAGCCCGGAAGACGCCATCGCCCGCGAGGCGATGGAGGAGACCGGCTACGCCGTCTCCGACCTCATCCACCTCTTCGACACCTATTCGAGCCCCGGCACGCTGACGGAGCGCGTCTCGTGCTTCGCCGCGCATATCGACAGCGCGAAGCGCGAGGGCCGGGGCGGCGGCGTCGACGGCGAGGGGGAGGACATCGAGATCGTCGAAATGCCGATCGACGAGGCCTGCGCCCTTATCGCCACCGGCGGCATCGTCGACGCCAAGACGATCATGATGCTGCAATGGCTGATGCTCAATCGGGAGTTTGCCGGCAGAGGGGGGTAAATCCGCGACGACGCGCTTTGCTTCCGCAGGCGAATACCCCTCAAGCCTTGACAAACGAGCCCGGCCATGCGCTTTTCCGCGCGATTTTCTTGGGTAGCTGCGCCGGGTTCCTCCCGCGCGGCCCGTCAGCATTTCAGGATACCACGATGCACCGTTACCGCAGCCACACCTGCGCCGCCCTTCGCAAGTCGGATGTCGGCGAGACCGTCCGCCTTTCCGGCTGGGTCCACCGCGTCCGCGACCATGGCGGCGTGCTCTTCATCGACCTGCGCGACCATTACGGCATCACCCAGGTCGTCGCCGACCCCGATTCGAAGGCGTTCAAGCTGGCCGAGGCCGTGCGCGGCGAATGGGTCATCCGCATCGACGGCCTCGTCAAGGCGCGCACCGAGGAGACGGTCAACAAGGCCATGCCGACCGGCGAGATCGAGCTTTACGCCCACGAGATCGAAGTGCTGTCCGCCGCAAAGGAACTGCCGCTGCCAGTGTTCGGCGAGCCGGACTATCCGGAAGACGTGCGCCTGAAGTACCGCTTCATCGACCTTCGCCGCGAGACGCTGCACCGGAACATCGTCAAGCGCACGCAGATCATCTCCGCCATGCGCCGCGGCATGGGCGAGGCCGGCTTTGCCGAATACACGACGCCGATCCTGACGGCTTCCTCGCCGGAAGGCGCGCGCGACTTCCTCGTGCCGTCCCGTATCCACGAGGGCAAGTTCTTCGCCCTGCCGCAGGCCCCGCAGCAGTACAAGCAGCTCCTCATGGTCGCCGGCTTCGACCGCTATTTCCAGATCGCGCCGTGCTTCCGCGACGAGGACCCGCGCGCCGACCGCCTGCCGGGCGAGTTCTACCAGCTCGACGTCGAGATGAGCTTCGTCACGCAGGAAGACGTCTGGGAGACGATGGAGCCGATGATGACGGCCGTCTTCGAGGAGTTTGCCGAAGGCAAGCCCGTCACGAAGAACTGGCCGCGTATTCCCTACGACGAGGCGATCCGCAAGTACGGCTCCGACAAGCCGGACCTGCGCAACCCCATCGTCATGCAGGCCGTTACCGACCACTTCGCCGGCTCCGGCTTCAAGGTCTTCGCGAACATGATCGCGTCGAACCCGAAAGTGGAAGTCTGGGCGATCCCGGCCAGGACCGGCGGCTCCCGCGCCTTCTGCGACCGCATGAACGCCTGGGCGCAGTCGACCGGCCAGCCGGGCCTCGGCTACATCTTCTGGCGCAAGGAAGGCGAGAAGCTGGAAGGCGCAGGTCCCCTTGCCAAGAACATCGGCGAGGAGCGCACGGAAGCCATCCGCACGCAGCTCGGCCTCGATGACGGCGACGCCTGCTTCTTCGTCGCCGGCGACCCGGCCAAGTTCTACAAGTTCGCCGGCGAAGCCCGCACGCGCGCCGGTGAGGAACTGAACCTCGTCGACCGCGACCGCTTCGAAATGTGCTGGATCGTCGACTTCCCGTTCTACGAATGGAACGAGGACGAGAAGAAGATCGACTTCGCGCACAATCCCTTCTCCATGCCGCAGGGCGGCCTTGAAGCCTTCGACAGCAAGGATCCGCTGGAGCTCAAAGCCTATCAGTACGACGCCGTCTGCAACGGCTTCGAGATCGCCTCCGGCTCGATCCGTAACCAGTCGCCGGAACTGATGGTCAAGGCCTTCGAGAAGGTCGGCCTTTCGCAGGCGGACGTCGAAGAGCGCTTCGGCGGCCTCTACCGGGCCTTCCAGTACGGCGCCCCGCCGCATGGCGGCTGCGCCTTCGGCATCGACCGCGTGGTCATGCTGCTCGTCGGTGCGAAGAATCTCCGCGAGATCTCGCTCTTCCCGATGAACCAGCAGGCGCAGGACCTCCTGATGAATGCGCCGTCGCCGGCAACGCCGACGCAGCTTCGCGAACTCGCGCTCCGGGTCGTTCCGTCCAAGAAGGACTGAGCCCGCGAAAGGCTGGGCTTGCCCGGCCTCATGCCCCGGCAAGACAGGAAAAAGCCCGGAGCGGCGACGCTCCGGGCTTTCGTGTTTTCGCGGGGTGCCGGAAGGCTTATTCGGCGTTGGCCGTGACGGAGACGCCGAGGACCTGCGGAATGGTCTGCGGCGCGCCCATGGCGGCGCCCATGATCATCGGGAACGGCACCGGCTCCTTCGGCTCGGCGCTGATCTTCAGGCTCTTCGGGTCGTCGAGATAGGTGTTCACGGCGGCCGAGATCTGGTTCTGCAGGTCGGGCATGTTGAGCTGGGCGATCATCAGCGGCACCATGCCCTTCAGCGACTGCGCGAGCTGGTCGCCCGTCACGCCCTGTTCCTTGCCGGCATAGTCGAGCAGCTTCTTGGTGATGGAGGCGTCCTCGAAGGTGATGGAGGCGTTGTTGAAGGTGAGCTGCTGGACGAGGCCCATCATGGCCATGCCCATGGCGGCGTTCGCCTCGTCCTTGTTCGGGTTGGCCTCAGCGGTCTTCAGCGCTTCCTGCACGTTCTTCAGGAAGTCGAGCGTGTAGCCGGAGAAGGCAAGGCTGAGGTTCAGGCGGCCGATATCCTTGAAGTCGAAGGCGTATTCGTCCACGGCCAGCTTGCCGCTCGCCAGTTCCCAGCTCCCCGACATGGTGACTTCGCCGTCCAGCGAATGGATGCCGAGCGTGTCCAGCGCGTCCTTGGTCTTGGGGTCCTCGACCGTCGACAGGTCGGCCTTGAGGTCGGAGAGCGTGGCGTCGAATTCGAGGCCGGCATCGTCGTCCATGCGCGAGAGGTTCGCTTCCACGCCGGACATGGAGAAGACTTCCTTGCCCTTGGCGGTGACGCTGACCGGGCCGGTGGTGGCCGATTCGTACATCATCAGCGAATCGAGCGTGCCGGGGACGACCTTGCCGGGAATGGAAACGCCGCTTACCGAGATATCCTTGGCCGAAACCGTGGTGTCGGGTTCCGTCACGTTGATGTCCTCGAAGGAGACCGTCTCGATCGTGTAGCCGCCGTCGTCGGCTTCCTCGACGCCTTCCATGGTGACGGTGCCGAGCTTGAGCGGCGCCTCGGAGCCCGTGGCCTTCAGCTCTGCGCCTTCCAGCGTGACGGTCGAGCCGTCGACGGCGACGTTCGAGGAGGTGACGGTGACGCCGCTCGTGGCATAGGTCGCATTCAGCTTGGCCAGCAGGTCCGCACCGTCGAGTGCGAAGGCGGGGCTTGCCAGGGTGGCGAGCGCGGCGCCCGCAAGAAGGGTGCGGAAGTGGGAGGTGCGCATCATGGATAGGCTCTCTTTCTGATTTCTTGGACGGCTGCCTTGCCGTTACCGCTCCTAGACGGGCGGTGCGGCAAATATATTCATGCCGCATGGACTTTCCACGGGATTCTCTGCCCGCCGCGACAGTTTTCGAACAGCCTTTATAAACCGCTATCCACAGCCCGATCGCCCGGATTCCTTGCCGCGAATCGGCAGGAGGTCTAGTCAAGACCCATGGGACAAAACACTTTGCCGCCCGATGGCGGAGACGACCACATTCAACCCGTCGACCTCAAGGCGGCGCTGGAAGAGCGCTACCTCGCCTATGCGCTGTCGACGATCACCCAGCGCGCCCTGCCGGACGTTCGCGACGGCCTGAAGCCGGTGCACCGCCGCATCATCCACGCGATGAGCGAAATGGGCCTTCGGTCAAATTCCTCCTTCAAGAAATGCGCGCGTATCGTCGGCGACGTCATCGGTAAGTTCCACCCGCACGGCGACCAGTCGGTCTACGACGCGCTGGTGCGCCTCGCGCAGGATTTCTCGCAGCGCTATCCCATCGTCGACGGGCAGGGCAACTTCGGCAATATCGATGGCGACAATGCGGCCGCCTACCGATACACCGAGGCGCGCATGACCGAGGTCGCCTCGCTGCTGCTGGAAGGCATCGGCGAGGACGCGGTCGATTTCCGTCCGACCTACAACGAGGAGGACGAGGAGCCGGTCGTCCTGCCGGGTGCCTTCCCGAACCTGCTGGCGAACGGTTCCTCCGGCATCGCCGTCGGCATGGCGACGTCCATTCCCTCGCACAACGCGCATGAGCTGTGCGACGCAGCGCTCCATCTCATCCGCAACCCGGAGGCGGATGTCGAAAAGCTCGTCGAATTCGTGCAAGGCCCCGACCTTCCGACCGGCGGCATCATCATCGACAGCCGCGAAAGCATCATCGAGGCCTACAAGACGGGCCGCGGCGGTTTTCGCGTGCGCTCGAAATGGGTGACCGAGGACCTCGGCCGCGGCGGCTACCAGATCGTCGTCACCGAAATCCCTTACCAGGTGCAGAAGTCGCGCCTGATCGAGAAGATCGCCGAGCTGCTGATCGCCCGCAAGCTGCCGCTGCTGGAGGACATCCGGGACGAATCGGCCGAGGACGTGCGCATCGTGCTGGTGCCGAAGAGCCGCACGGTCGATCCGACGATCCTGATGGAATCGCTCTTCAAGCTCTCCGAGCTCGAAAGCCGCATTCCGCTCAACATGAACGTGCTCTCGATGGGGCGCGTGCCGAAGGTCATGGGCCTCAAGGACGTTCTCGTCGAATGGCTCGCCCACCGGCGCGAAGTGCTCCAGCGCCGTTCGCGCCATCGCCTTGCCGCCATCGACCGGCGGCTTGAAATCCTCGGCGGCTACCTCGTCGCCTATCTCAACCTCGACGAGGTGATCCGCATCATCCGCGAGGACGACGAGCCGAAGGCCGTCCTCATGGAGACCTTCTCGCTCACCGACGTGCAGGCCGAAGCGATCCTCAACATGCGCCTGCGCTCGCTGCGCAAGCTCGAGGAATTCGAGATCCGCACCGAATTCGACAACCTGTCGAAGGAGAAGGCGGAGATCGAGGCGCTGCTTTCCTCCGACGAGAAGCAGTGGCAGACCGTCGCCTGGGAGATCGGCGAGGTCCGCAAGACCTTCGCCAAGGCGACCGAGATCGGCCGCCGCCGCACGCAGTTCGCGAGCGCGCCCGAGGCCGATGTCGAGGCCATCCAGCAGGCGATGATCGAGAAGGAGCCGATCACGGTCGTCATCTCGGAAAAGGGCTGGATCCGCGCACTGAAGGGCCATATCGCCGACACGTCCGGCCTCCAGTTCAAGGAGGGCGACGCGCTGAAGGTGGCTTTCCCGGCACAGACGACGGACAAGGTGCTCGTCATGACGACGGGCGGCAAGGTCTATACGCTCGGCGCGGACAAGCTGCCGGGCGGGCGCGGCCACGGCGAGCCGCTGCGCATCATGGTCGACATGGAGAACGACCAGGACGTGCTGACGGCCTTCGTCCACGATCCCGCGCTCAAGGTCATCGTCGCCTCGCAGGCCGGCAACGGCTTCGTGGTGGCCGAGAGCGAGATGGTCGCCAATACCCGCAAGGGCAAGCAGGTGATGAACGTAGGGATGCCGGATGAGGCCAAGCTGGTCGTGCCGGTGCGCGGCGACCATGTCGCCGTCGTCGGCGAGAACCGCAAGATGCTGATCTTCCCGCTCGCGCAGCTTCCGGAAATGTCGCGCGGCAAGGGCGTGCGCCTCCAGCGCTACAAGGACGGCGGCGTTTCCGACATCCGCTGCTTCACGCTGGCCGAGGGCCTTTCCTGGGACGACAGCGCCGGCCGCACCTTCGTGCGCACGAAGGACGAGCTCACCGAATGGCTCGCCGACCGCGCCGGCGCCGGCCGCACCGTGCCGAAGGGTTTTCCGCGCAGCGGCAAGTTCAGCGGCTGATCAGCCGGAATAGGGGACACTGACGTCGCGCAGGAAGCGCGTCGTTAGTGCTTTGCAAGTTCTCGCAGAGCTTCCTTGTACTTCTCCATGAAAAACCGAGCCGCTGCCAGTTGCCTTTCCACATCCTCGTCAGCGGCAGGTGGCGGAGGATCGCGCTTTTCGTCTTTCTGCGTCACGGTCGCACCTCATGTTGGCGGCGGAACCGCAGCTTACCACCTCATCCCGTGAACGGAAACTCCGCCGCCGCGTCGCTTTCGCGGGCGGCGCGGGCTTTCGAGCGCATCTGCCAGAGGGAGTGGACGAGGAGGGCGAGGATGAGGATGGAGCCGCCGATGAGGGTTTGCGTGGTGGGCGTCTCGGCAAAGACGATCCACACCCAGATCGGCGCGAGCACCGTTTCGAGCAGGTAGAACATGCCGACTTCCGGCGCGGAGAGGTAGCGCGGGCCCGTCGCCAGGCAGAAGAAGGCGAACGGGATCATGACGAGCCCGTTGAACAGGATGAAGCCGGGATGGGCGATCTCGAACCCGGTATCGGGCAGGAGGAACAGCGCGGCGATGCCGGGAACGAGGGCGGTGACGAGCGGCACGAAGCCCATGTCGAGGCCGCTGCGGCGGCTCAGCGTGATGGCGGAGGCGAGCAGGAAGGCCGAACAGGCCGCCATGGCATCGCCGAAGATGTTGCCGCTCGCAAGGCCGTCATGGACGATCAGCGCCACGCCGGCGACCATCGCCGCCATGGTGAGGAGCGTGGCGTTGGCGGGCCGCTCGCCGAGGAAGACCCAGGAGAGGATCGCCGCGAACATCGACGTGAAGGCGAGGATGAAGACGACGTTGGCCGTCGTCGTGTTGAACACCGCCAGCATGAAGGTCAGCGAATTGATGCCGTAGAAGATGCCGATCAGGAGGCCCATCGGGCCGGGGATCAGCGCCGTGCGCCTGCCCAGCACGAAGCGCAGGACCGACCAGGCGACCATGGCCGTCACGAAGGTGGCGATGCTGCGGGTCGCCAGCACCGACCAGACCTCGCCGGCGGCGGAGCGGATCAGCGGAATATCGAAGGAAAGGGCAAGGCCGCCCATGGCGGTGATGAGAAGGCCCTTGCGGTGCAGGGCGGGGTCGTTCGTCTGGGACAAGGCGGGGACCGATTCTAGGGCTGGGTTTCAGGCGTTTCCCCGTCATAGCGCTCCCAGCCACGCGGCATCAGGTGCTCCTGCGGCAAAAACTTTGTTTTGTAGTCCATTTTGCGCGATCCCTTGACCCAGTAGCCGAGATAGACGTGCGGCAGGCCGAGCGCCCTGGCGCGGCGGATGTGGTCGAGGATCATGAAGGTGCCGAGCGAGCGGTGGTCGAGGTCGGGATTGTAGAAGGAATAGACCATCGACAGGCCGTCGCCCATCCGGTCGGTCAGCGCCACGGCCATGAGCTCGCCCTGCGGGCGCTCCTTGAGGCCGGAGCCTTCCTCGCGCAGGCGGTACTCGATGATCTTGGTGTGGACGTGCGTGTCCTCCACCATCATCGCATAGTCGAGCACGGACATGTCCGACATGCCGCCCTTCTGGTGGCGGGCGTCGAGATACTGGCGGAAGAGCGAATATTGCTCGCTGGAGGGCTCGGCCGGGTATTCGCGCGAGACGAGGTCGGCATTGGCGGAAAGCACGCGGCGCATGGTGCGCCGCGGCTCGAACTCGTTGACGAGGATGCGAACGGAGATGCAGGCCCGGCAGGTCTCGCAGGCCGGCCGGTAGGCGATGTTCTGCGAGCGGCGGAAACCGCCCTGCGTCAGGAGGTCGTTGAGCTCCGGCGCGCGCTCACCCACGAGATGGGTGAACACCTTCCTCTCCATCTCCTGCGGCAGGTAGGGACATGCCGCCGGCGCGGTGAGATAGAACTGGGGAGAGGATGTTGCCTGCGTGTTCATCGGCCGTGGGGCGACTCCGTCGCTGTATGACGTTTCTCTGCCAATACCATGGCGCAGTTCGGCAAAAGGTCAACTGGAGGATTTCGCCCGCGGCTTTTGACGGTCCTCAATACCGGCCGCGGCGAACCATCACCGTGCCGAGCAGGAGGTCGTGCAGCAGGCGGCCGCGATCCGTGAAGAGGCCGATGAGCACGATGAACGGCGTCAGCAGCGCATTGCCGATCCAGAACAGCACGAGGTGGACGATGGCCGTCAGGAAATCGACCGGCCGGCCGTCGACGCGCGCAAGGGCAAGGCCCATGACGTTCATGCCGGCGCTCGCCTGGCTCGGTCCGCCCATCGTCAGGCCGAAATAGAGCATGGCGACGATGGCGAAGAGCGCCGGATAGAGGAAGAAGCCGAGACCGAAGGTCAGGATGCCGAGGAAGAACACGACCACGGCCGCGGGGACCCACAGGAGCGCGATGATGGCGTAGTCGATCAGAAAGGCGAAGATCCGCCGCGACAGCACGCCGCGATAGGCCTGCCAATCCGTCGTCGGAACCCGCGTCTCGTTGAAGTCTGCGCTCATCTCATTGTCTCCGAAATGGAACATGGCTCACATATGGGGATGTTTTAGGGGAAAACAACGGGTGAGGGTGTGGGGCCACGAAGACCCTCTCTGCCTGCCGGCATCTCACCCACAAGGGGGGAGAAAGGCTGGCGGCTTGCTCTTCCTTCCCCATTTTCCCGCAGAGGGTGCCGCGATGTAAGTCCCTCTGCTTACCCCTTCTTCGCCAGCAGCCGCGCCACCTCCATCGCGAAATAGGTGAGGATGCCGTCGCAGCCGGCGCGCTTGAAGGAGAGCAGGGTTTCCAGCATGACGCGCTCGCCGTCGATCCAGCCGTTGAGGGCGGCGGCCTTGATCTGGCTGTATTCGCCCGAGACCTGATAGGCGAAGACCGGCAGGCCGAAGGCCTCCTTCATGCGCCAACAGATGTCCAGATAGGGAAGGCCGGGCTTGACCATCATCATGTCTGCCCCTTCCTCGACGTCGAGCGCGGCGTCGCGCATCGCCTCGGTGCCGTTGGCGGGATCGATGTAGTAGGTCTTCTTGTCGCCCTTGAGCAGGCCGCCCGTGCCGATGGCATCGCGATAGGGGCCGTAGAAGGCGGAGGCGAACTTCGTCGCATAGGACATGATGCCGACGTCCTGGTGCCCGGCGGCGTCCAGCGCATGGCGGATTGCGCCGATGCGCCCGTCCATCATCTCGGAGGGGGCGATGATGTCCGAGCCGGCATCGGCCTGGAGGACGGCGGCCTTGGCCACCAGCTCGACCGTCTCGTCGTTGACGATGACGTCGCCGCGCAGCACCCCGTCATGGCCGTGGCTGGTGAAGGGGTCGAGCGCGACGTCGGTGATGACGCCGATGTTCGGCACGGCCTTCTTGATCGCCCGCGTGGCTTCGTTGATGAGGTTGTCGGCCGCAAGACTGTTGGAGCCCGTCTCGTCGCGCAGGTTCATGTCGATATTGGGGAAGGTGGCGATGGCCGGGATGCCGAGATCGGCCGCTTCCTTCGCCGCCTCCACCAGCCTGTCGACGCTCATGCGGTCGACGCCCGGCATGGCGGCGACCGGATCGACGATGTTTTCGCCCGGCACAACGAAGACCGGCCAGATGAGGTCGTCCACCGTCAGGCGGTTTTCCTGCACCAGCCGGCGCGTCCAGTCGGCCTTCCGGTTGCGCCGCATGCGGCGATGGCCGGTGATCTCATCGACGATGTTCATGATGCCATTTCCTTGCATGGATGTTTTTTCGCCTCCTTACCATGCCGGGCCGGCCAATCAAATCGCGTGGGGGAGGGAGCGCTGCGGCATATGGCCGTGCATGACGCGCTTTGAAGGCTTTATGCGCGCCGGCCTTGCCCTTACTGTCCCCGGATGGTTGCTGATTCTGCCAAGGGCCCGAGACCAAGCCTGACCGAAACGCTGTTCGCGCTGTTCCTGCGGCTGGTGGCGGTGGCGTCCCTGTGGTTCGCCCTGCAATACTGGGCGATGCTCACGGGCTTCTCCTTCGACGGGCGCGGGCGGTTCGATCTCCTGCCGCCGGCCTGGAAGGCGGCCTCCACGGTGCTGGCCGTGCTCTTTCCCGTCGCCGCCGTGGGCCTCTGGCTCCTCGTCTCCTGGGGGCCGGTGATCTGGCTGCTTGCGGCCGCCACCGAGATCGCCATGCACGAGGTCTATCCCTCGATCTTCGGCATCAACCGGCTGCTGGTCGTGACGCACCTTGCAGTCGCCGCCGTCTTCGTCCTTTTCCGCATCGCGCTCTTCCTCCAGCGCCGCCGGCAGGCCCGCACGGTAAGGACTGATTCACCCTGAGACAGGGTCGCCTTCCGGTAAGGCGCTGTTAAGGCTGCGGTTTAAGTAGAATTTTAGATGCATTCGCTAGGTTCTCACTCAAGGCGGGAAACAAACCAACACCGCCAAACGAAACAGTGAGGCAGTAACATGAACACCAAGATCAAGCCGCAGGCGGCTCCCGCCATCGATCCGCAGGAAGACGCGATCCGCAACCTGTACCTCGAATCCCTTCACCTCGTCGAACGCCTGCACCGCCGCCTGCTCGACGTCATCAAGGACGAGTTCGACCGCGCCGGCCGCTCCGACGTCAACGCCGTCCAGGCGCTCCTGCTCTTCAACATCGGCAACTCGGAACTGACGGCCGGGGAACTGCGCTCGCGCGGCTACTATCTCGGCTCGAACGTCTCCTACAACGTCAAGAAGCTGGTCGACCTCGGCTTCATCAACCACCAGCGCTCGCGCATCGACCGCCGCTCCGTCCGCATCTCGCTCACGGAAAGCGGCCAGGAAGTCGCCGAGACGGTCGCAGGCCTCTACGAGCGCCATATCGGCTCGATCCAAAAGGTCGGCGGCATCGGCGAGGGCGAGTTCAGCCAGATGAACAAGCTGCTCCAGCGCCTCGACCGCTTCTGGAACGACAGCATCCTCTATCGCCTGTAATCCCGGGCGTTTTTCCGACCTCCTCCAGAAAAGCCGGCCGCGTTCCCTGCGCGTCCGGCTTTCGGCGTTCTGACCCCGCCTCCCGGGCCCGAGACACGAATTGGCCATATTGCTGTGACACCCGGACCCTGGGCTTAAGGTATGCGCGGGCGGCGGGGCCGGTTTGCGTTTATTAACCCTGTTCGTGATAGCTGCATCGGGTAAGGACCCCTTGGTCGCCGTGCTGCATGCACCGCGCCGCCATAGCGGCGTTCAGGAGATGGTAGGATAGATGTCTCGCAAAACCGGAATTGATGTGTTCTCGCGCCGCGCGTTCCTGCGCTCTGCCGCAACCTTCGGCGCTGCCGCCGTGGCCGGACAGGCCTTCGCGCAGTCGACACTCGACGACATTCTCAACGCTCCGCGCCGCGGCAACTGGGACGACCAGTTCGACGCCAAGGCCTCGCGCGCCGCCGCCGCCGTCAGCTCCAACAATCCCACCCTCGGCGCCGGCGCCGTGCCGAACATCCAGCAGGCGATCGCCGACTACCAGCAGATCGTCTCCGCCGGCGGCTGGCCGCAGGTCGGCTCCGAGCAGAAGCTGCGGATCGGCGTGGTCGATCCGGGCGTGCAGGCGCTGCGCCAGCGCCTGATGATCTCCGGCGACCTCGCGCGCTCGGCCGGCATTTCCGATTCCTTCGATTCCTACGTCGATGGCGCCGTGAAGCGCTTCCAGGCCCGCCACGGCCTGCCGCAGGACGGCGTGCTCGGCGAATACACGCTGAAGGCCATGAACGTACCCGCCACCACGCGCCTCAGCCAGCTCAACACCAACCTGGTGCGCCTGCAGACCATGTCCGGCGATCTCGGCCAGCGCTACGTGATGGTGAACATCCCGGCCGCCTCCGTCGAAGCCGTGGAGGACGGGCGCGTCGCGCTGCACCACGTCGCCGTCGTCGGCCGCAGCAGCCGACCGACGCATATCCTCAATTCCAAGATCTACGAGGTCATCCTCAATCCCTACTGGACCGCGCCGCGCTCGATCGTCGAGAAGGACATCGTGCCGCTGATGCGCAAGGACCCGACCTACCTCACGCGCAACAATATCCGTCTTCTCGACGGCAATGGCCAGGAAGTGGCGCCGGAGACGGTGGACTGGTTCGCCGACAAGGCGCCGAACCTGATGTTCCGCCAGGACCCCGGCAAGATCAATGCCATGGCCTCGACGAAGATCAACTTCTACAACCAGAACAACGAATACATGCACGACACGCCCCAGCAGGGCCTGTTCAACAAGCTGATGCGCTTCGAATCGTCCGGCTGCGTGCGCGTGCAGAACGTGCGCGACCTCGTGACCTGGCTCCTGCGCGACACGCCCGGCTGGTCGCGCCAGCAGATCGAGAAGGTGATCGGCGAGCGTGTCAACACGCCGATCAAGCTGGCCGTCGAGGTCCCGGTCTATTTCGTCTATATCTCCGCCTGGTCGGCCCGCGACCGCATCGTCCAGTTCCGCGACGACATCTACGGCATGGACGGCGCCACGGAACTCGCGCTCCAGACCGGCTACGGCATGGAAAAGCCCGCCGGCTCCCCGGACGAGGACCTGCTGCCGCAATAAGGCAGCCCCAGAACGGCTTTCCGGGCCGCGCCCTCGGCAACGGGGGTGCGGCCTTTTGATTCTGTCGCCGCTTGAAGATATGTACTCCATGGAGTACATATGGGCGATGTTCACGCTAATCGCGAGCAGCCGGTTCGAGACATGGTTCGGTGGTCTCCGCGATCACCGTGCCAGCGCCCGCATTCGCCAGCGGCTGGCACGGCTCGAACAAGGACATGCGGGTGATGCAAAGCCCGTCGGCGACGGTATCAGCGAACTGCGCATCGACTATGGGCCGGGCTATCGCGTGTATTTCATGCGCCGCGGTGCGGTGGTCGTCCTCCTTCTCTGCGGTGGGCACAAGGCAAGCCAGCCGCGGGACATCGAAGAGGCCAAGCGGATCGCCCGGGAATGGAAGGAATGAGGATGGAAGAGAAGATCACGTTCAAGCCGTTCGACCTGGCGCAAGGCCTCGATACTGAAGAAGAGATCGCCGAATTCCTCGCTGCCGCCTTCGAGGAGGGCGATGCGGCCCATATCGCACATTGCCTCGGCATCGTGGCGAGGGCGCGCAACATGGCGCAACTGGCCCGCGATGTAGGCATGAGCCGGCCGGCGCTCTACAAGGCGCTCAGCGGCGAAGGCAATCCCGAATTCGCCACCGTGATGAAGATCATGCATGCGCTCGGCTTCGGTCTCGCGCCGGTGCTGCGGGACGGGGGCGAGGCCGCCTGAGAAGGCCATGGGTGCGGCAGCGGCCATGTCGTTTTTATCTCATAAGGCACGCGGAAATGGCGCAAACCGTGGAGCGGATATTGCCCTTGCCATGCGAGGACGATAAACACCGTGCCACCTACCCTTAAGGAGCCTCGAGGATGAGCCAGTCTTCCGCCACCGACGTTTTCTTCACGCGTTCCCTTGCCGATACCGATCCGGAGATTTTCGGCTCGATCCAGAAGGAACTCGGTCGCCAGCGCCATGAGATCGAGCTGATCGCCTCGGAGAACATCGTCTCGCGCGCCGTGCTCGAAGCCCAGGGCTCGATCATGACGAACAAGTACGCCGAAGGCTATCCGGGCAAGCGCTACTACGGCGGCTGCCAGTTCGTCGACATCGCGGAAGAGCTCGCCATCGAGCGCGCCAAGAAGCTGTTCGGCGTCAACTTCGCCAACGTCCAGCCGAACTCCGGCTCGCAGATGAACCAGGCCGTCTTCCTCGCGCTGCTCCAGCCGGGCGACACCTTCATGGGCCTCGACCTCAATTCGGGCGGCCACCTGACGCACGGTTCGCCGGTCAACATGTCCGGCAAATGGTTCAACGTCGTCTCCTACGGCGTGCGTGAGGGCGACCACCTGCTCGACATGGACGACGTTGCCGAGAAGGCTCGCAAGAACAAGCCGAAGCTCATCATCGCCGGCGGCACGGCCTATTCGCGCATCTGGGACTGGAAGCGCTTCCGCGAGATTGCCGATGAAGTCGGCGCCTATCTCATGGTCGACATGGCCCACATCGCCGGCCTCGTCGCCGGTGGCCAGCATCCCTCGCCGTTCCCGCATTGCCACGTCGCCACGACCACCACGCACAAGTCGCTCCGCGGCCCGCGCGGCGGCGTCGTGCTGACGAACGACGAGGACATCGCCAAGAAGATCAACTCGGCCGTCTTCCCCGGCCTGCAGGGCGGTCCGCTGATGCACATCATCGCCGCCAAGGCCGTCGCCTTCGGCGAGGCGCTGCAGCCGGAATTCAAGGACTACGCCGCGCAGATCGTCAAGAACGCCAAGGCGCTCGCCGAGACGCTGAAGGCCGGCGGCCTCGACATCGTCTCGGGCGGCACGGACAACCACCTGATGCTGGTGGACCTGCGCAAGAAGAACGCGACCGGCAAGCGTGCGGAAGCCGCCCTCGGCCGCGCCTACATCACCTGCAACAAGAACGGCATCCCGTTCGACCCCGAAAAGCCCTTCGTCACCTCGGGCGTCCGCCTCGGCACGCCGGCCGGCACGACCCGCGGCTTCAAGGAAGCCGAATTCAAGGAAATCGGCAACCTGATCGTCGAGGTCCTCGACGGCCTGAAGGTCGCCAACTCCGACGAGGGTAACGCGGCCGTGGAAGCGGGCGTGCGGGAAAAGGTCGTCGCGCTGACGGGCCGCTTCCCGATGTACCCCTACATGTAAGGGCAGCGGTTCCAGGAAAAGTGTCGCGCGGTTTTCTGTCCGGAACCGCGTGGAAACAAGGAGAGCCCGATGCGCTGCCCCTATTGCGGTTCGGAAGATACGCAGGTGAAGGATTCCCGTCCGGCAGAGGACGGGGCCGCCATTCGCCGCCGGCGCATCTGCCCGGATTGCGGCGGTCGGTTCACGACCTTCGAACGGGTGCAGCTCCGCGAGTTGATGGTTGTCAAGAAGACGGGCCGAAAGGCCCCCTTCGACCGCGACAAGCTCCTGAAATCCTTCGAGATCGCGCTTCGCAAGCGGCCCGTTGACCGGGACCGCATCGAACGCGCGGTCTCAGGGATCGTCCGCCGGCTCGAAAGCTCCGGCGAGACGGAGATCGCTTCCGAGGAAATCGGCCTCCAGGTGCTGGAGGCGCTGAAGGCGCTGGATGACGTGGGCTTCGTGCGCTACGCCTCGGTCTACCGCGACTTCTCCCATGTCGACGACTTCGAGAAGATCCTTTCGGAAGTCGCCGCCAAGATCGCCCGCGATCCGGGCGCGGATAGTTGAGAATGCCCGCCGTCGTGCCGGACGACGAGCGCTTCATGGCGGCGGCGATCCGCCTCAGCCGCCGCAATCTCGGTCTTACAGCCACCAATCCTTCCGTCGCCTGCCTGATCGTCAGGGACGGCGTGGTCGTCGGCTCGGCCGTCACCGCGCCGGGCGGCCGGCCGCATGCGGAGACGCAGGCGCTTGCCATGGCCGGCGAGGCGGCGCGCGGGGCGACGGCCTATGTCACCCTCGAGCCCTGCTCGCACCACGGCAAGACGCCGCCCTGCGCCGATGCGCTGATTTCCTCCGGCGTTGCGCGCGTCGTCGTCTCGGTCACCGATCCGGACGAGCGCGTGGCGGGCAGGGGGCTTTCCATGCTGCGCGATGCCGGCATCGCGGTCGAGACGGGCGTGCTGGAGGCGGAAGGCGGCGCGGCGCTTGCCGCCTACCTGACGCGCCAGACGAAGAAGCGGCCGCATGTGACTCTCAAGCTTGCCGTTTCGAGCGACGGCATGCTCGGCCGGCTGGGCGAGGGGCAGGTGGCGATTACCGGCCTCGTCTCGCGCGGGCAGGTGCATGTCGCGCGCGCCGAGACGGACGCAATCCTCATCGGCATCGGCACGGCGCTCGCCGACGATCCGGAGCTCACCTGCCGCCTGCCGGGACTGGAAAGCCGCTCGCCGGTGCGCATCGTGCTCGACCCGCGGGTGGAATTGCCGTCGGCGTCGAAGCTGGCCCTGTCGGCGCGGTACGTGCCGGTGATCGTGGTGGCTGCGCGGGAGGGGGAGGCGGATATGCCCGGAACACCCCCCTCTGGCCTGCCGGCCATCTCCCTCTCAAGGGGGGGGATTGGCTGGGAGTCATCGTTTTCCTCTTCAGAAAACGAAGAATCTGCCGCACCGCGGAGCGATGGGAAGGAAACCATCTCTCCATCGATCTCCCCCCTTGAGGGGGAGATGGCCGGCAGGCCAGAGGGGGGTAACCCGGCCGCCGTGCCCGACGACTGGCGTTCCCGTGCCGCTGCGCTCGAAGCCCTGGGCGTCGAGGTGCTGATCTGCGATCCGCGCCGGCTCGACGATCTTCTCGCGGCGCTGGCGACGCGCGGTATTTCCTCGCTGCTGGTGGAAGGCGGGGCGCGGACGGCGCGGTCCTTCCTCGATGCCGGCCTTGTCGACCGCATAATGCTGTTCACCGGCCCGAAGGCCATTGGCAAGGGCGGGATCGCATCCCCATGTGTGTCCGGGCGGATGCCGCAGGGCTTTGCGCTTCGCCGTACGGCGCGCTACGGCGCGGATACTTTTCAAGAATACGAAAGAGACGAGTGATGTTCACCGGCATTGTCACGGATATCGGAACGGTCGAGAAGGTCGAGCCCATGAACGAGGGCGTGCGCCTGCGCGTGCGCACCAATTATGACCCCGCCACCATCGACATGGGCGCCTCCATCGCCCATTCCGGCACCTGCCTCACCGTCACGGCGCTGCCGGAGGCGGGCACGAACGCCCGCTGGTTCGAGGTCGAGGCCTGGGAAGAGGCCCTGCGGCTGACGACGATTTCCGGCTGGAAGGCGGGCACGAAGATCAATCTCGAGCGCTCGCTGAAGATCGGCGACGAGCTCGGCGGCCACATCGTCTCCGGCCATGTCGACGGCAAGGCGGAAATCCTCTCCGTGGAAGCCGAGGGCGACGCCACGCGCTTCCGCATCCGCGCGCCGGAGGGCTTCGAGCGCTTCGTCGCGCCGAAGGGCTCCGTCGCGCTCGACGGCACGTCGCTCACCGTCAACGCGGTCGACGGCGCGGTCTTCGACGTGCTTCTCATCCGTCATACGCTGGAAGTCACCACCTGGGGCGAGCGCAGGGCGGGCGACTTCGTAAACTTCGAGGTCGACACCATGGCGCGCTATGCGGCGCGGCTGGCGGAGTTCCCTGCGCCCAAGGCGTGACGCGGGCGTGACAGGCGGGTGATACGCCTCGTATCGGCACAGGACCGGGCCGCTGGGCCCGGTCGATGGTAACGATATCGATACCTCTCCATCTCTAGGGTGCACCATCCGATGATTGGAGACCGTCCAGCATGACGCCCGACTACACGACCCTGCTTCTGGCAATAGGGCTGTCCGGTTTTTGTCTTTCGGCGACGCTCTTCGCCTCGTGGATGTCCGCGAGGGTGGAGCGCTTCCTGCTCTCCTGGTCGCTCGGCATCGGCTGCATCGTGCCGGCCGTCATCGTCTACAGCCTTTATATCGAGGCCCCCGGCTTCCGCCTCGGCTGCCTTGCCTTCATGCTGCAGTTCCTCGGCTTCGCCTTCATCTATGGCGCGGCCTATCGGTTCCGCACCGGCCTGCGCGGGCGCCGGCGCGTGTTCCTCGTCTTCACGGCAAGCTCGGCCGTCGCCCTGCCGTGGCTTGCGGCCGGCTATGACGGCATCGCCTTCATCCTGCTCAACCTGCTGATCGCCGCCGCGCTTGCCGCGACGGCCTCGGAATACTGGCGCGGCCGGGCGGAAGCGCCCCTGCCGCTCACCGGCATCGTCATCCTCTACCTGCTGACCGGTCTGTCCTTCATCCTCTGCGCGGCCGCGCTCATCCATGACGGACGGGCGGTGCTCGGTCACGCGCCGCAGAACTGGGCGGAGACCCTGAACCTCGTCGTGGCGATCGTCGGCATCACCGGCATCGGCGCCATGTCGCTGGCGCTCAACCAGTGGCGCGTCGCCGCCAGCCACCAGCGCGCCGCCAATACGGACGCGCTGACGGGCCTGCTCAACCGCCGCGCCCTGTTCGACCGCTACGGAGAGCAGGCGATGAGCGACCAGACGGCGGCCATCGCCTTCGACCTCGATGCCTTCAAGTCCGTCAACGACCGCTACGGCCATGCCGCGGGCGATGCGGTGCTGAAGGTCTTCGCCGGGGTCGTGCGCGATGCCTGCGGCCATGCGGCCTGCATGGCGCGCCTCGGCGGCGAGGAGTTCGTCGTCGTGCTGGACCGCACCCTGCCGGACCGCGCGCACCGCATCGCCGAGCGCATCCGCGCCGATTTCGCGGCAAAGCTCATTCCCGCCGGAGGCCGGTCGATCACCTGCACGGTCAGCGCCGGCATCGCCTTCGGCAGCGCGGAGGGCGCGAGCTTCGATTGCCTCCTCAGCAATGCCGACAATGCGCTCTATCTGTCGAAACGCAACGGCCGCAACTGCGTCTCGCTCGCCGCCTGAGCCCTGAAATGGCCTCGTAAAACGGAAAAGGCTTGCCAAGCCCCGCCCGTCGTGGTTTGACCGCCGCCTTATCCCCCATGATGGCGGCACGCCTCCAATTTTCAGGTGACACATGGCCAACACCGACAATCCCCATCTCCTCATCGTGGAAGCCCGCTTCTACGACGACATGGCCGATGCGATGCTCGACGGCGCCAAGCACGCGCTCGATGCCGCCGGCGCCACCTACGACATCGTGACCGTCATGGGCGCGCTGGAAATCCCGGCCGCCATCTCCATGGCGCTCGACGGCATGGAAAACGGCGGCACCTGGTATGACGGCTTCGTCGCGCTCGGCATGGTCATCCGCGGGGAGACCTATCATTTCGACATCGTCGCCAACGAATCGAGCCGCGCGCTGATGGACCTCTCCGTCAGCGAGGCTCTGCCGATCGGCAACGGCATCCTGACGGTCGAGAACGACGAGCAGGGCTGGGCGCGCGCCCGCCGCTCGGAAGGCGACAAGGGCGGCTTTGCCGCGCGCGCGGCCCTCACCATGATCGGGCTGAAGAAGAAACTGGGCGGCGAACAGTGACCGACGAGAAGAACCAGCAGCCGGTCAAGCCGGCCAACCAGCGCGGCGCGGCGCGCCTTGCCGCCGTGCAGGCACTCTACCAGATGGATATCGGCGGCACCGGCGTGCTGGAGATCGTCGCCGAATACGAGGCGCACCGTCTCGGCCAGGAACTCGACGGCGACACCTATCTCAAGGCGGACCCCTCGTGGTTCCGCTCGATCGTCTCGGGCGTCGTGCGCGACCAGCGCCTGCTCGACCCGATGATCGGTTCGGCGCTGCAGGACGACTGGGCTCTGTCCCGGCTCGATTCCACCGTGCGCGCCATCCTGCGCGCCGGCACCTTCGAGTTGCGCGAGCGCAAGGACGTTCCGGTCGCCGTGATCGTCACGGAATATGTCGAGATCGCCAAGGCGTTCTTCGAGGACGAGGAGCCGAAGCTGGTGAACGCGGTGCTCGACCGCATCGCCAGGCAGGTCCGGTCCGACACCCGCAAGTAAACGGTAGGCGCGATGAGCACGGGAACGGTCGAAGGTCTTGAACGGGAGCTTTCGGCCGCGCGCCGGAACGTCTCCCTTTTGATGTTCGCGCAGGCGCTGCTCGGCTCCTCCGGTCCCATCGCGTTCTCCATCGGCGGCCTTGCCGGCTACGACCTGCTCGGGCCGGACAAGTCGCTCGCCACCGCCCCGCTCACCGGCTTCAATATCGGCGTGGCGCTCGGCGCCGTGCTCGTCGCCATCGCCGCGCGCATGCTCGGGCGGGCCCATGGCTTCATCGTCGGCGCGCTCGTCGGGGCAGGGGGCGGACTGCTCGCCGCCATCGCGCTCTTCCGCAGCGATTTCTGGCTCTTTGCCGCCGGCTTCGTGCTGATCGGCGTTTCGAGCGGCTTCGCGCAGAAGATCCGCTTCGCCGCCGCCGATGCCTCGCCCTCCTTCTACAAGCCGCGCGCCATTTCCTGGATCCTTGCCGGCGGCGTCATCTCGGCGGTGCTCGGGCCCCAGGTGGTGATCTTTACCAAGGACCTCTTCGAGCCGGTGCTCTTCGCCGGCGCCTTCGTGGCGCTCGCCCCGCTCTCCCTTGCCGCCATCGTCCTCTTCCTCTTCCTGCGCCTGCCCGACCACAAGGCGGCCGGAATGGCGGGCGGGGAGGCCGTCCGTCCGCTGCGCGAGATCGTGCTGACGCAGCGCTTCCTGACGGGCATGTTCTGCGGCATCTCCTCCTATGCGCTGATGACCTTCATGATGACCGGCGCGCCGCTCGCCATGGTCATCGGCTGCGGTTTCTCGCCGGAAATGGCGACGCTCGGCATCCAGTGGCATGTGCTCGCCATGTTCGCCCCCAGCTTCGTCACCGGCATGCTGATCCAGCGCCTCGGCACCGAAAAGGTGGTGGCCGCCGGTCTCCTCATCCTCATGGGCTGCGCGGCCGTCGCCCATGCCGGCATCGCGCTCTGGAATTTCTGGGGCGCGCTCATCCTTCTCGGCATCGGCTGGAACTTCGGCTTCATCGGCGCCACCGCCATCGTCGCCTCCAGCTACCGCCCGCACGAGGCCGACAAGGTGCAGGGCTTCCACGACATCATCCTGTTCGGCGCCGTGGCGCTCGCCTCCTTCTCCTCCGGCAAGGTGTTCAACGCCTATGGTTGGCAGACCATCAACCTGGTGTTCTGGCCGATCACCGGCGTCAGCCTCGTTCTCGTCCTTCTGCTGCTTGTGCGCTCCCGCCGCGCGGCCGCCTGAAAAAAATCCGTTTCCCAGAAGCGCTTGCCGCGGTGCAGCGGCTTGACGCAACCGATTCGCAATCGCACTCTGGCCGCGCGCCGGCGCCCGGCTTGTGAGGAGGCAAACGGGAGCGGACGCGTATCGGCTGCGGGGAGAGGACCCTGCGGCCTCCAAGGAGGACAGAGCGAAATGACCATATTGTTTGGCGTTGTCGCATGCGGGTTGCTCTCGGTGGTCTATGCCATCTGGGCGACGCGGTCGGTGCTTGCCGCCGACCAGGGGAATGCCCGCATGCAGGAAATTGCAGGTTATATCCGGGAAGGGGCGCAGGCCTATCTCACCCGCCAGTACAGAACCATTGCCATCGTCGGGGTCGTCGTCTTCGTCGGCGCCTGGCTGCTGCTTTCCGCTACGGCTGCCGTCGGCTTCCTGATCGGCGCCGTGCTGTCGGGCGTTGCCGGCTTCATCGGCATGCATGTCTCCGTCCGCGCCAACGTGCGCACGGCGCAGGCCGCGTCCGTCAGCCTGTCCTCGGGTCTCGACATCGCCTTCAAGTCGGGCGCCATCACCGGCATGCTGGTGGCGGGCCTCGCCCTTCTCGGCGTCTCGATCTACTACTGGGTCCTCACCGGCCCGCTCGGCCATGAGCCGGCTTCCCGCGAGGTCATCGACGCGCTCGTCGCGCTCGGCTTCGGCGCCTCGCTGATCTCCATCTTCGCCCGTCTCGGCGGCGGCATCTTCACCAAGGGCGCGGACGTCGGCGGCGACCTCGTCGGCAAGGTGGAGGCCGGCATTCCGGAAGACGACCCGCGCAACCCGGCGACCATCGCCGACAACGTGGGCGACAATGTCGGCGACTGCGCCGGCATGGCGGCCGACCTCTTCGAGACCTATGCGGTGACGGTCGTCGCCACCATGGTTCTCGCGGCCATCTTCTTCGCCGGCACGCCGACCCTTGCCAGCGCGATGATCTATCCGCTGGCCATCTGCGGCGCCTGCATCATCACCTCGATCATCGGCACGTTCTTCGTCAAGCTCGGCGCGAACGGGTCGATCATGGGCGCGCTCTACAAGGGCCTCATCGTCACGGGCGTGCTCTCCATCCTCGGCCTCGGTGCGGCGACGTCGCTCACCATCGGCTGGGATACGGTCGGCACGGTCGCCGGCAAGGAGATCACCGGCACGCACCTCTTCATCTGCGGCCTCGTCGGCCTCCTGGTGACGGCGCTCATCGTGGTGATCACCGAATACTATACCGGCACCAACAAGCGCCCGGTGAACTCCATCGCCCAGGCCTCCGTCACCGGCCACGGCACGAACGTCATCCAGGGCCTCGCCGTCTCGCTGGAATCGACGGCGCTGCCGGCGATCGTCATCGTCGGCGGCATCATCGCCACCTACCAGCTCGCCGGCCTCTTCGGCACCGGCATCGCCGTCACCGGCATGCTCGGCATTGCCGGCATGATCGTGGCGCTCGACGCCTTCGGCCCGGTGACGGACAATGCCGGCGGCATCGCAGAGATGTCCGGCCTCGACCCCGAGGTGCGCAAGTCCACCGACGCGCTCGACGCCGTCGGCAACACGACCAAGGCCGTCACCAAGGGCTATGCCATCGGCTCGGCCGGCCTCGGCGCGCTGGTGCTCTTCGCCGCCTATTCGAACGACCTTGCCTACTTCGCCGCCAATGGCGACAAGTATCCGTATTTCGCGGATATCGGCACGATCTCGTTCGACCTCTCCAACCCCTATGTCGTTGCCGGCCTCATCTTCGGCGGCCTCATCCCGTACCTCTTCGGCGGCATCGCGATGACGTCCGTCGGCCGTGCGGCGGGCTCGATCGTCGAGGAAGTGCGCAGGCAGTTCCGCGAGAAGCCCGGCATCATGGCCGGAACGGAGCGGCCGGACTACGGCCGTGCGGTCGACCTTCTCACCAAGGCGGCGATCCGGGAAATGGTCGTGCCCTCGCTGCTGCCGGTGCTGGCGCCGCTCGTCGTCTATTTCGGCGTGCTGCTGATCTCCGGCTCCAAGGCCTCGGCCTTCGCCGCGCTCGGCGCATCGCTGCTCGGCGTCATCGTCAACGGCCTTTTCGTGGCGATCTCCATGACCTCCGGCGGGGGCGCATGGGACAATGCGAAGAAGAGCTTCGAGGACGGCTTCGTCGACAAGGACGGCCAGCGGCACCTCAAGGGCTCGGAAGCCCACAAGGCCTCCGTCACCGGCGACACGGTCGGCGACCCCTACAAGGACACGGCAGGCCCGGCTGTGAACCCGGCGATCAAGATCACCAACATCGTCGCGCTGCTCCTGCTCGCCGTTCTCGCCTGAGCCTGACGGCACAAACAAAAACCGCGGGGAGCGATCCCCGCGGTTTCCTTTTGTCTTCTTGCGAAGGCGGCGATCAGTTGTTGCCGAAAACGTTCTTGATGACCGAGCCGGGGTTCGCGCCGCCGCGCAGCAACTGGCCGAGGAAGGTGGTTTCGGCGCCGCCCGTCGGCGTGACGCGCGAGATCATGTCGAAGACCTTGCCGTCCTGCAGCGTGTAATGGGCGAGCCGCGCCACGTTGCCGTCCTTGTCGAAATAGACGGCGAGCACGCTCTGCTCCACCAGCTTCGGCTTCATGAAGGCGACGGGGCGCTTGCGCTTCTGCGAGATGTAGTAGAACACTTCGTTGTCGAAGGTCGCGGTCGAGGACGGCGTGCCGAGCGAGAGCAGCACCTGTTCGCGCGAAGAACCGACCGGGGCGAGCGCCAGCGTTTCCTCGTCGACGACATAGCCCTGGTAGAGCACTTCGCTGGGGCCCTGGCAGGCTGCGAGCACGGATGCGGAGAGGGTGACGGCAACGGCGGCATTACGCAACAGCTTCATATTCACGGCATCTCTCTTCACAATATCCCCGGGACGATGATGGCTGCGCAGCCATTGCAATTCGTGCCTGCTTCGGTAAACCAGCTTCGAGCGTCATGCAACATGGCTTGCAATGGCTCCATGGTTTGAATCGGGCAAAACTAGGCTTTATGATGATTTTCGGCCTGTTCGGCAAAAAAAACGGCAACCGGCGCATCGTCGAAAAGCAGTACGCGACGCTTACAAAGGCGGCGCGCCACCCCTATCTCTATGAAGCGCTTGATGTTCCCGACACGGTGATGGGCCGTTTCGAGATGCTCTCGGCCATGCTGATCCTCTACTTCCGCCGCACGCGCGCCAGCGCCACGTCGGGCCAGGAGATCGCCCAGGAGATCATCGACGCCTTCTTCGAGGACGTGGACCACTCGATTCGCGAACTCGGCGTCGGCGATGTCGGCGTGCCCAAGCGCATGAAGAAGTTCGCCGGCATGTTCTACGGCCGGCTGGAATCCTACGCGGCCGCGCTCGATGGCGGCGACCGCGAGGCGCTTGCCGGGGCGCTCCGGCGCAATATCCATCCGCAGGCGGGCGAGGGCGCGCCGTCGATGGAGGGCCTTGCCGCCTATCTCTTCACCGCCGAGAAGGCGATGGCCGAGGTGGGCGAGGACGAGGTGGCGGTCGGCGCGCTCGACGTCATCGCGCCCGGCCCGGCAGAACAGGCCGCCTGAGGCGGCGGAAGGCGAAAGATGAGACAAGACGACGACACGCCGTTCTCCTACCCGGTCAAGGTGGGGCACATCTCGGCCAATCCGGTCGAGGTGACGATCAGCGCCGATGCGGACGAGCGTGCCGGGCTTGCCGAACTCTGGTCGGTGCTGGAGGTGAAGGCCCTTTCGGCGACCTTCGAGATCCGGCGCTGGAAGCGCGACGGCGTGCGCCTCAAGGGCCGCGTCACGGCGGATATCGTGCAGGCCTGCGTCGTGACGCTCGATCCCGTCCCGTCCCATATCGACGAGCCGGTCGAGGTCGTCTTCGTGCCGGAAGGCTCGAAGCTCGCGCGCATGGCGGTGACGAACGAGACCGGCGAAATGCTGCTCGACCCGGACGGCCCGGACGCGCCGGAAGTCTTCACGGGCGACACGATCGATGCCGGCGCGGTCGCCGCCGAGCATGCGGCGCTCGCCATCGATCCCTATCCGCGCAGGGCCGACGTCGCCTTTTCCGGCCATATCGAAAGCACCGAGGCGGACGACCGCAAGCCTTCGCCTTTCGCGGTTCTCAAGGACTGGAAAAAAGACTGAAAGGCCTTTGAGGCGCCCGATAATTCAGTTGTGCCCCCGGCGAAAAGCGCTATTTTGGCGCAACCCCCGCCGCGGCGGCTCTTCTGCCGTTGGAAACAAGAATTAAGGCAAAGCACGCGTGGTCAGAATTTCCGTCGATGTCATGGGTGGCGATTTCGGCCCGAAGGTCGCCATCCCAGGCGCAGCCAAGGCTCTGGAGCGCCACCCCGAAGTCCGCTTTGCGCTTTATGGCAATGCCGCCGAATGCGAGCCGCTTCTGGCGCAGCATCCCAAGCTGAAGGCGGCCAGCACCTTCCATCACTGCGAGATCGCCGTCGCCATGGACGAGAAGCCCAGCCAGGCGCTGCGCCGCGGGCGGGGAAAATCCTCCATGTGGCTGGCGATCGAGGCGGTGGCGAAGGGCGAGGCGGATGTCGCCGTCTCGGCCGGCAATACCGGCGCGCTGATGGCCATGTCGAAGTTCTGCCTGCGCATGATGTCGAACATCGAGCGCCCGGCGATCGCCGGCATCTGGCCGACCCTCAGGGGTGAAAGCATCGTGCTCGATATCGGTGCGACCATCGGCGCCGACGCCAACCAGCTCTTCGATTTCGCCCTGATGGGCGGCGCCATGGCGCGCGCCCTCTTCGAGATCGACCGGCCGACGGTGGGCCTGCTCAATGTCGGCGTCGAGGAGATCAAGGGACAGGAAGAGGTCAAGGCCGCCGGCCAGCTCATCCGCGAGGCCAATTTCGACACGATCGAGTATTATGGCTTCGTCGAGGGCGACGATATCGGTCGCGGCACGGTGGACGTGGTGGTCACGGAAGGTTTTGCCGGCAACATTGCGCTGAAGGCGGCGGAGGGTACGGCGCGGCAGATCGCCGAGTACCTGCGCGCGGCCATGTCGCGCACCTGGCTTGCCAAGCTCGGCTACGTGCTCGCCAAGAGCGCCTTCGACCGGGTGCGCGAGAAGATGGATCCGCGCAAGGTCAACGGCGGCGTGTTCCTCGGCCTCAACGGCATCGTCATCAAGAGCCATGGCGGCACGGATGCCGAGGGCTTCGCCGCGGCGGTGGATGTCGGCTACGACATGGTCCGCAACGGCCTCAAGGACAAGATCGAAAGAGATTTGCAGAAGTATCACGCGGGCCGGCCTGTCGAAGGCGCGCAGGGCGTGAGCGACGAGGTATAGACAGAATGATTCGTTCAGTGGTCCGCGGTTTCGGGACGGCGCTTCCCAAGCGGGTGCTCACCAATGCCGAGCTGGAAAGCATGGTCGACACGTCCGACGAGTGGATCGTGCAGCGCACTGGTATCCGCCAGCGCTACATCGCCGGCGAGGGCGAGACGACCGCCTCGCTCGGCGAGGCCGCCGCGCGCGCCGCGCTCGACAAGGGCGGGCTGACGCCGGCCGACATCGACCTCATCATCGTCGCGACCTCCACGCCGGACAACACCTTCCCGGCCACCGCCGTCAACATCCAGAACCGCCTCGGCATGCACCACGGCTTCGCCTTCGACGTGCAGGCCGTCTGTTCCGGCTTCGTCTATGCGGTGACGACGGCGGACGCCTATATCCGCGGCGGCCTTGCAAAACGCGTCCTCGTCATCGGTGCGGAGACCTTCTCGCGCATCCTCGACTGGACCGACCGCACGACCTGCGTGCTCTTCGGCGACGGCGCCGGCGCCATCGTGCTGGAAGGGCAGGAGGGCAGCGGCACCACCGCCGACCGCGGCGTGCTGACGGCGCAGCTGCGCTCCGACGGCGCGCACCGCGAAAAGCTCTATGTCGACGGCGGCCCGTCCACCACCGGCACCGTCGGGCACCTTCGCATGGAAGGCCGCGAGGTCTTCAAGCATGCCGTCGGCATGATCACGGACGTCATCGTCTCGGCTTTCGATGCGACGGGCTTTTCCGCCGACGACATCGACTGGCTGGTGCCGCACCAGGCCAACAAGCGCATCATCGACGGCTCCGCCAGGAAGCTCGGCATCCCGCTGGAGAAGGTCGTCGTCACCGTCGACCAGCACGGCAACACCTCGGCCGCCTCCATTCCGCTGGCGCTTGCCGCGGCGGCTGCCGACGGCCGGATCAAGGAAGGTGACCTCGTCCTCCTGGAGGCCATGGGCGGCGGCTTCACCTGGGGCGCGGTGCTGCTTCGCTGGTAGGTGAACGGCGCGCCCGTCGCGCCGCTTGACCACGGGGGGCAAGGACAATACTCTTCCGCCACTTAACCATGCGCTTTCAATAAGAAATCGGTGAGGAACGATGAGCGGCAAAACGGTGACACGCGCAGATCTGGCCGAATCGGTTTTCCGGAAGGTCGGCCTTTCCAGGACCGAATCGGCAGAGCTCGTCGAGACCGTGATCGACGAGATCTGCAACGCCATCGTGCGCGGCGAGAGCGTGAAGCTCTCCTCCTTCGCCACGTTCCAGGTGCGCGACAAGAACGAGCGCATCGGCCGCAATCCCAAGACCGGCGAGGAAGTGCCGATCTCGCCCCGCCGCGTCATGACCTTCAAGGCCTCCAACGTTCTCAAGCAGCGCGTGCTGAAGGCCCATCTCGCGCGCAAGGCGAAACAGAAGCCGGCATCCCCCGCTTCCTGAGCGCTTCGGCCTGCCAAAGGCGAATCGATGCTTGAATATTGTTCGGCAACCCGCTGAAATGAATGCGATTCGGCGGCATTCGTGTCAGAATGCCGCCGCTGGCTTTTCATCGAGGGTAGAATGGACAAGAGTCCGGACGCGTTCCGCACCATCAGCGAAGTCGCAGACGATCTCGACCTGCCGCAGCATGTGCTGCGGTTCTGGGAGACGCGCTTCACGCAGATCAAGCCGATGAAGCGCGGCGGCGGCCGGCGCTACTATCGGCCGGAGGACGTCGACCTCCTCAAGGGCATCCGCCATCTCCTCTACGATCACGGCTATACGATCAAGGGCGTGCAGAAGCTGCTCAAGGTCAACGGCAACAAGTTCGTCGCCGCCATCGCGAGCGGCGACCTTGCGACCGTCGAGGCCCTGGCGGCCGCAAGCCACGAGGAGCCGCCGCCGCCCAAGGCCGGCAGCGACGAGGACCAGATCGTCGGCCGCGCCAAGGCGCCCGCCAGCCGCCGCTTCTTCTCCTTCGTCGGCGGCACGGACGAGGCGCCGGAAATCTCCATCGGCAAGACGAGCGTCGGCAAGGAGGACCGCGCCCTCCTGCAGGAGGCCCTCTACGATCTCCTCGAATGCAAGCGCCTGCTCGATCAGGTGCGGTAGGCGGCACTATCCCCAGGGGCGGGCGAAAACACCGTATTTGTTCCCGCCCGCCGATTTTTTGGCTTGCATCCAAGTGCCCGAGACTATAGGGGTTTGCGCGGTCCGGAATGTAGCGCAGCCCGGTAGCGCACTTGACTGGGGGTCAAGGGGTCGTGGGTTCGAATCCCGCCATTCCGACCATTTTCTCTTCACCCGCCGAATGCCCGCCCGGTTCCGTCATGGAACTTTGGGGCGGTTTTTGCGTTTCCTCCCGCCGGCCATTTGGGGCGGCGGCATCCCAACGTGAGGAGACGGGAATGGAAGACGCAGGTATCGGCTGGATCGCAGCCATCATCATCGGGGGCATCGCCGGCTGGCTCGCCGAAATGTTCATGAAAAGCAACATGGGCGTGCTGATGAACATCGTGCTCGGCATCGTCGGCGCAGCGGTGGCGAACATTCTGCTGGGGCTGATCGGCGTCTCGCTCGGCGGCTGGCTCGGCTATCTGGTGGCCGGCTTCATCGGCGCCTGCATCCTCATCGCGATCGGACGGGCGATCCGGCGATAGCATCGCCGGCATGGATCGTTTCGGGCCGCTTCCCCTTTGGGGGAGGCGGCCTTTACGCGACGAGGCTCCGGTAGATCGCCTCGGTATCGCAGATCATGCGCTCGAGGCCGTAGTCCCGGCTGCGGGCGCGGGCGGCGTCGGCATGGCGGGCGAGGCGGTCCGGCTCGGCAAGGCGCAGTATCGCATCGGCGAGAGGCTGCGGGTCGTCGCTGTTTTCCAGCACCTCGCCGTTCTCGCCGGGCCTGAGCACCGTCGAGACGCCGCCGACATCGGTGAGGATCATCGGCTTTCCGGCGGCGGCCGCTTCCAGCATCACGTAGGACATCGCCTCGTAGCGGCTCGGCATGACAAGCGCGTCGATGGCCGCCATGGCCTTCGCGCCGGTGAAGCCGGCCGTCAGGTGGATGCGCTCCGGATGGGCCGAGGCCGCGATCCGCGTGCGGACATCGCCTTCCGCCTCGCCCGAGCCGACCATCAGCAGATGGGCATCCGGCAGGCTGCGCGCCGCAAGGTCGAAGGCGGCAACGAGGCGCTCCGGCGCCTTCTGGTGACAGAGGCGGCCGACGAAGCCGAAGGTGAGGGCATCGGCCGGAATGCCGAGCGCATCGCGCACGGCCGCACGGCAATCGTCCGGCGGCGTCTCCACCCCGTTGATGACGATGGAAAGCTTGCGGCGCGGCACGCCGAGCGCGCGGGCATGGGCGTATTCGTCTGCCGACACGCAGATCAGCCGGTCGGTGAAGCCGCGCGCGAGCAGTTTCTCGATCGAGCCGTAGATCTTTCTGCCGAGATTGCCGAGGCCGGGATCCATGGTGCGGAAGGCGTGCGGCGTATAGACCCGCGGCACATGCCGGCCGGGAAGATGAAGGCGCAGGAGCGCGCCCGCCTTGGAGCTATGGCCGTGGACGACGTCGAAGGGGCCGGCTTGCCGCATGAGGCCGCGCAGCGCCCGCCAGGCGCCGAAATCCGAAGGGCCGGGCGAGCGCGCCATGGCGACGACATGAATGCCGGCAAGATCGAGGCTTCGCAGTTCCGCGACGAAGCGGTCCTCCGCGCGCACCGGCGAATAGACGGCGTGCACGACATGGCCGCGCGCCTGCAGGCCCCGGCACAGGTCGATGAAATGGCGGCCCGAGCCGCCGCCGCTCGGCTCCAGCACCTGCATCAGGCGGAGCGGCCGCTGGGTTCGTTCGGGCGTCTCGGTCATGACGGGCTCGCGGCCGGCGCTGCCTGCCGGCTGTAGCGGCGCTCCAGCGCAACGCACCCCCAGACAATGCCGATCTGCAGATAGGCGTGCCGCCAGTGGTCGGTGTCGATGACGAAGCCGATGGCGGTGTGGCCGACGACGCAGATATAGGCGATCATCAGGTAGGGCTGCCAGGGGCGGTTGCGCAACAGGGTCTTGAAGCCGGCGCAAAGCGTCCAGACGATCAGGGCGAAATAGCAGGAGAAACCGAGCCAGCCGTAGGTCGTCAGCGATTTCAGCCAGATATTGTGCTCGTCCTCCGGGAAGATGGTGCTGAAGACCATGGGGCCGATGCCGAGCGGCTTTTCCATCGCCATCAGGAAGCCGATGCGGTGGCGCTCGAAACGGCCGAGATGGCCGCCGTCATAGTCCTGCACGAGCTGGGTGCGGTTGGAGAAGAGGTCGGAGACCTTGTCCGATTGCAGCGCGACGACGAGGGCAAGGACGAGAACCACGGCGGCCAGGAGGCTGAGGACGAGGATCTTCAGCCGGAAGGCGCCGGTGCGCTCCTTCAAAAGCATGACGAAGACGAGCGCCATCACGGAGAAGAGATAGAGCGCCCAGGCCGCGCGCGAGAAGGAGAGGAAGAGGCCGAGCGCCAGGATGAGGACGCCGGCGACCTTCAGCGGCGCGCCGGCAAGGCGCCCGGCCAGCAGCCCGTGCACCAGGTAGAGCGAGGGCGCGACGAGGAAGGGGCCGAAGACGTTCGGATCCTGGAAGGCGCCCTTGGCGCGGTCGTAGAGCGTGAAGACCTCCGAGCCCGGAAAGGCATGGAAATAGCCGAGGATGCCGAGGATGGAGGTGATGAGGGCGCTCGCCACCCAGGCGCGGAAGATGAGGTCGAGCCGCGCCGGCCGCGCTTCGACGATGGCGGCGAAGAAGACGCAGGAGAGCGCGAGGAAGGTCGAGACGGCGATGTACATCGGCCCGTCGGCAAGATCGTCCATCACCGTCAGCGAGAGCATGCCGCCGAGATTGAAGAGAAGAAGCAGGATGAGGAGGGGCGCGACGCCCCGCGAGATGCGCAGGCCGACGATCGCCCACAGGCCGATGAGCGCCGCCATGAAGACTTCGTAGGGCGCGGGCTCGCTGATGACGAAGCCCGACAGGAACACGCCCACCGTCACCAGCGCCGAGCCGGCAACGCCAACGGCCGCAAGCTGCGGCCGGAACACCGGGGCGTGGGGGAGGGCCATGTCGCTCAATAGGCGTTTTCCGTGTTGAGCAGGCGGAACGGCGTCAGGAACAGGATCTTCAGGTCCAGCCAGAGCGACCAGTTCTCGATGTAGTAGAGGTCGAATTCCGTGCGGAAGCGGATCTTGTCGTCGTGGTCGATCTCGCCGCGCCAGCCGTTGATCTGCGCCCAGCCGGTGACGCCCGGCTTGACGCGGTGGCGGGCGAAGTAGCCGTCGACGACGTCGACATACCTGCGGTCGTGGGTCTGTGCCTCGACGGCGTGCGGGCGCGGGCCGACGAGGGAAAGCTGGCCCTTCAGCACGTTGAAGATCTGCGGCAGCTCGTCGATGGAGGTCTTGCGGATGAAGCGGCCGACGGGAGTCACGCGCGGGTCGCCCTTCGTCACCGCGGCGCGGGCCGTCGGGTCGGAAAGGTGCGTGTACATCGAGCGGAACTTGTAGACCTCGATGACCTCGTTGTTGAAGCCGTGGCGCTTCTGCTTGAAGATGATCGGCCCCGGCGAGGAGAGTTTCACCGCCGCCGCCGCGCCGAGCATGAGCGGCCAGAGCAGCACCAGCGCGACCACGCTGAAGAAGAGGTCGAAGATGCGCTTGGCGACATTGTCCCAGTCGGCGATCGGCTTGTCGAAGATGTCGAGCATCGGCAGGTTGCCGACCTGGGAATAGCTGCGCGGGCGGAAGCGCAGGCCTTTCGCATGGGCTGCAAGGCGGATGTCGACGGGCAGCACCCAGAGCTTCTTGAGCAGCGCCAGGATGCGCGCCTCGGCCGAGAGCGGCAGCGAGATGATCAGCATGTCGATACGTGCGAGGCGGGCGAACTCCACGAGCTCGGCGACGGTGCCGAGCTTGGGATAGCCGGCGATGATCGAGGGCGAGCGGCGCTCGTCGCGGTCGTCGAAGATGCCGCAGATGCGGATGTCGTTTTCCGGCTGGTGCTCGAGCGAGCGGATGAGCTCCTTGGCGGGCTCGCCGCCGCCGACGATGACGGCGCGGCGCTCCATGGTGCCGTTGCGCGCCCAGCGGCGGATGGCATAGGCGATCACCTGCCGCTCGACGGCGAGGTAGACGGCGCCGACCGCGAACCACGAGGCGAACCAGACGCGGGAATACTCCCCGCCCGATTTGAAGAAGAAGAGGGCGAGCGCCATGGTGGCGAACGCGATCGCCCAGGCGGCGAGGATGCGTGGCGTCATGCGCAGCGGCGAGCGGAGCGCGGGGACCTGGTAGGCGTCGGCAAGCTGGAGCAGCAGCACGCCGATGGCCGCGCCGCCGACGAGCACGGCGACATAGAACACCGTGATCGCCATGCTGACGTAGAACACATGGATGCAATAGCCGATGGCCAGGAGCGCGGCGAATTCGGCAAGGCGCAGGAGGCCGGTGATCATTGCCGGCGAATAGCTGTCGTCGCGGAACTGCTGGGCGATCTTGCGGGCAAGCGGGTTGAGCGCGGCCACCTTCTCGCCGTTGGCGTTGTCCGGCGGGGATTCGGCCGAGATCGTCCGGATTTCCGAGGCCTTGCGCCTCAGGGCTTCCGGATCGAAGGACTCGTGCTTGTCGACATGGTTCATGGCAGGCCTCTGCAGGAGGTTTCTGCCGGAGATAGCATGAAGGCCCTAAGAAACGTTTACGTAGCGGGAGGAGCGAGCCCTACCGGGCGTGCCGTTTTCCGCCATCCTGGCCGGCGAGGATGTCGCGGTAGAGGCCAAGGAGTGCGCTCGACATGGCGGAGGCCGAGAAGGCCTGCTTGAAGGCGGCGGGCTCCGGCATCGCCTTGCCGAACCAGTCGCGGTCGCTGATGGCTTCGGCCATGACGGCGGCGAGCGACTGGGCGTCGCCCGGCTCGGTCAGCGCGATGCTGCCGGGGCCGAGCACTTCGGGAATGCCGCCGACGCGGCTGGCGATGACCGGCTTGCGCGCGGCGAGCGCTTCCAGGACGATATAGGGCATCGCCTCGGCGCGCGAGGACACCACGACGTTGCGGGTGAGGGCGAAGGCCTCCCGCGCCTTCATGGCGGGCAGCAGGCCGATGCGGCGGGCGAGCCCGCGCTGGAGCATCATCTGCGCGTATTTCTCCCTGTCCGGCCCGTCACCGACCATCAGCGCCGAGAGCGGGCGGCCGACGAGGCGCTCCGTGCGGGCGAAGGCGTCGACGAAGAGGTCCGGCCCCTTCAGGTCGCGCAGCATGCCGATATAGAGGAAGTCGACGGCATCCTCGCGCGGATGGACGGTCTCGAAGTCGCGGTCGTGGATGCCGTTGTAGATGCGCTCGGCGCGCACGCGCGGCTTGCCGACCCGGGCCTCGTAGACGTCGCGCTCGTAGTCGCAGACGAAGGTGAGCCCGTCGCCGAGCGGTTCGAGCAGCCGTTCGGCGGTCAGGATCGCAAGGCCCGACGCGGTGTTGCGCCTGTAGTGCAGGCTGCCGCCGTGCGGCGAATAGAGGCGGGCTACGCGATACCTGTTGACCCGCAGGGCTGAGCCGATGAGCCGGGCGATGGCGCCACCCTTGGCGCCGTGCCCGTGCAGCACGTCCGGCCGCAAACCTTTTATTTCACGATAGCTTTCCCGGAAGGCGAAGAGGTCGCGCGGGCTGATCGACCGGCTGATCGGCAGGCGCACGAGGCCGAGCGAGAGATAGGGGCGGATCTCGTCGAAGAGCGAGTCCTCGAAGGCGCTGCCCGTGAGGCTGTCGCAGATGATGCCGATGTCATGGCCGGCCTTGGCATGGAATTCGGCAAGGTCGCGCACATGGCGGAAGATCCCGCCGATGGGCGACCGGAAGCAGTGAATGATGCGCAGAGGCCCATCGTCCGCCATGATGCTTAGAACAGCCGTTCGCGGACATAGATCGTGTCGCCGGCCAGCACCGGATCGGAGATGGAGACGCGGCCGGTGATGATCTTGCCGTTGATCTTGCGGGTGACGTCGACGTCGCGCTGGTTGGCGCGCGGCGAGAAGCCGCCGGCCACCGCAATGGCGTTCTGGATCGTCATGCCGGCGACATAGCTGTACTGTCCGGCCTGGCCGACCTCGCCCATGATGTAGATCGAGCGGTAGCGGTCGACCTCGATGGAGACGTCCGGATCGCGAAGGTAGCCCTGGCGCAGCTTCGCCGCGATGATGCTTTCGAGTTCCTGGATCGACTTGCCGCGCGCCGGCACGGGGCCGATGAGCGGGAAGGCGATGTATCCCGCCTGGTCGATGGTGTAGGTGTTGCTGAGGCCGGTCTGCTCGAAGACGGTGATGCGCAGGCGGTCGCCGCTATCGAGCCGGTAGGGCTGGATGGTCGCCTCGTGGAAGGCCTTTGGGGCAGGGCGGTAGCCGCTGCAGCCCGAAACCGCCAGCACGACGAGCGCCAGCGCGAGCAGTAAGCCCCTGTTGATCGATGCGAATGTCATTCGCTGTCCAATCCCGCAAATCAGATGTGTGGGCCTGTTATCGATCCGTTAGGGTTAATGGCTGGTAAAGGGCCCCTACTGCCGGCGGCGGTTTTCTCTCCAGGAGCGCATGTATTTAGAAAGACAACCGAAAGTGATTAACGCTTGGGTTACCATCTTTGTTTACCTTGCGGGGAAATCATCGTGTTTGGAGCAGGGATATGTCGGGCGTTCACGGGAGCCAGCAGGATGTCGATATCGACCTTGGCGGTCTGTTCGGCGCGATCTGGCGCAGGCGCATGCGTGTCCTCATGGCGACGGTCGCCTGCGCGGGCGTCGCCTTCGTGGCGGCGAACCTGATCACGCCGAAATACAAGGGCGAGGCGCGCCTTCTCATCGAGACGCGCGAGCCGGCCTTCACGACCGGGCAGGACCGCACCCAGGACCGCGAACGCCCGGCCCTCGACGAACTGGGCATCGCCAGCCAGGTCCAGCTCCTGAAGTCCGCAGACCTCATCAAGCAGGTCGCCCGTAACATGAAGCTCTATGAGCTTGAGGAATTCGACCCGACCGCCAAGCCCTCCGCGATCTCCGACCTCCTCGTCCTCCTCGGCCTCAAGAAGAACCCGCTGGAGCTGCCGCCGGAAGAGCGCGTGCTGAAGGAGTTCAACGACAAGCTGGTCGTCTACCAGGTGGAGAAGTCGCGCGTCATCGGCATCGAGTTCAGCTCGAAGGACCCGCGGCTTGCCGCCGATATCCCGAACGAGATGGCCAAGGTCTACCTTTCCCTGCAGAGCGGCGCCAAGCTCGACACCAATTCGGAGGCGACGCGCTGGCTGGAGCCGGAAATCGCCAACCTGCGCGAGAAGGTGCGCGAGGCTGAACAGAAGGTCGCCGAATACCGCTCGCAATCCGATCTCCTGCCGACCGGCGACAATTCCACCTTCGCCGTGCGCCAGCTCAACGATATCTCGACCGAACTGGCGCGGGTTCGCGGCGAGCGCGCCAGCGCGGAAGCGCGTGCCGAGAGCGTGCGCACCGTGCTGAAGAGCGGCGGGGCGCCCGATACCCTTCCGGCCGTCGTCGATTCCCAGATGATCCAGCGCCTCAAGGAAAACGAGGCGCAGATCCAGTCGCAGATATCGGACCTTTCGACATCGCTGCTCGAAGGTCATCCGCGGCTGAAGGGCCTGCGCTCGCAGCTCGCCGGCATCCGCACGCAGATCAAGACGGAAACGCAGAAGATCCTGACGAGCCTGGAGACCGAGGCGAAGACCGCGCAGTTTCGCGAGAACCAGCTCGTCCAGCAGCTCAACACGCTGAAGGCGGACACGGCGCGCGCGGGCGAGGATGAGGTGGGCCTCAAGGCGCTGGAGCGCGAGGCCGCCGCCCAGCGCCAGCTTCTCGAAACCTATCTTGCCCGCTACCGCGAGGCGACCTCGCGCACCAGCAGCGGCGCGACGCCGGCCGATGCCCGCGTCATTTCCGCCGCCGTCGAGCCCACGGAGGTTTCCTTCCCGAAGGTCATGCCGATCACCATCGTCGGCGGCGTCGCGGGCTTCGTCCTCAGCGCCATCGCCATCCTGCTGGCCGAGCTCTTCAGCGGCCGCGCCCTGAGGCCGGTCGGCGGCGTCGCGGCCGTGCAAGGCCGCCGCGAGGAAGACGGGGCCGAGGAGGAAATCGAGCCCGCCGTGACGGTCGAGGGGCCGGTCCTCATCCGCAAGCCTGCGGTTCGCGAGAACCTTGCGAGCGTTCGCGACGTGCCCGTACCGGCGCGCTCCCTCCTTGCCGATGTCGGCCCGGAAGAGGATCTGGAAGAGGAAGAGGCGGAAGCGTCCGAAGCATCGCCCGCCTCCGCCCTCGGCGACGAGGACAATTTCTCGGTCGCCGCGGTCGCCCGGCACATGATCGACAACGATATCGCCATCGCCGTTTCCGTCTCGCCCTCCGGCGACCGCGGTTCCACGGCCACCGTGATGCTCGCCCGGCGGATCGCCGGGGACGAGCGCAAGACGCTGGTCATCGACCTGACCGGCTCGGCCTGCCCGACGCGGCTGATGGCGCAGTCGACCGACGTGCCCGGCATCACCGATCTTCTCGTCGGCGACGCCGCCTTCGGCGACATCATCCACGGCGACCGGCTCTCCGCCGCCCATATCATCCCGCGCGGCAATGCCGACATCAAGCGGGCCATGCGTGGTATCGACCGGCTCGCCATGGTGATCGGCTCGCTTTCCGACGCCTACGACACCGTGATCGTGGAATGCGGCCCGGCGGACGTGGAGGGCGTGCGCCGCCTGACCCGCGGGCAGGAGACCAATATCATCCTCTCCATCCCCGGTGCCGACGAGGACCGGATCGTCGACCTGATCGGCGCGTTCGGCGAGGCGGGCTACAGCGAGATCGTGCTGATGACGGGCGAGGCGGGCGAACCGCCGCGCCGTCCCGGCCGCCGCGCGGCCTGACGGTCAGTCCGTCTCGGCGTCCGCCGGTGCCGGCTGCTGCCGGCCGGAGCGAAGGCGCTGCACGAAGGAATAGACCGCCGCGTTCTGCTTGATGAGGCGCTTTGCCCCCGTCTTCATGCGGTGGAGGGCGGCGGCCGCCTGTCCGGCGGTGGATGCCGCCCAGAAGAGATCGTGCTGCGTCGTTTCCAGCGTGCACCAGGAACGCTTGTAGGGCTGGTCGCCGATGCCGAAGTCGAAGAGGCGCGCGCCGTCCTCGCAGAGCTGGCGGATGATGAGGAAGAACAGCATCTCGCCGGGGCTTGCATCCGCCGCGACGGTCTCGTCGATGGAGCCGAACTGGCAGATCGCATGGTCGCCCTTGCGCGACATGCCGGCGATGGCAACGATATGTCCCTCGTGCTCGCCCTTGAGGCGCACGGCGTGAAGGCGGAGCGCATAGGTTTCGCGCGTGTGCGGCACCGCGACGAGCGCGCGGAAGAAATTGCGCGTTTCCTCGCTGCGGAAGGCGTCCGGCAGGCCCATCGTCTCGAAGCGCGCGGCCTTCTGGCGGAAGAAGGTTTCCAGAAGCGCGACGGCTTCGGCGCCGGGCTCTGCAACGACGTGCTCATAGCCGCCGACGGCGGCGATCCGTCGCTCGGACGCCCGGAACTTCTTGCGGCGGCGCTTGGCGTTGAGCTGCGCCAGCGTCTCGTCGAAATCCGCAAAGATCGGCAACTGGAACGAGGCATTCTGGTTGCGCAGGCCGGCAAGCGCGGAGAAGGGGCTTTGCTGCCCGCGCCAGGCAAGCGGCACCTTGTCCAGCAGCAGGAGGTCGAAATGGCGGGCGAAGAGGCCGCGCGCCTGCCGAAGCGCCTTTCCGAATTCTCCCGACGCGGCAAGGGAGCGGAAGGCAGGCGTATGAAGCCCGGTGTTGATGTTGCTGAAATCGCTGGCGAGCAGCCGCGCGGTACGCAACGGGCCGAGGCGGGTGATGTCGAGCGGCAGGAGAAGATGGGTGCGCCCGGCGCAAACCCCTTCGACGACGAGGATCCGCCCGCCATGGTTTTCGATCCAGGCACGGCACCAGTCGTAGCCTTGGTGCAGGGAAAGGCCGTTCTCCGCTTCCAGTGCCCGCCAGGCGGCTTCCAGCGGCTCCATGCGCTCGTGCAGGCGGAAGGAGAGCGGCCCGGCGACGGCCGAGCCCTGAGAAGCGTCCGCCGCACCCGTGAAAGCCTGCTCGGATGGCGCGGTCTGAAAATGGAGTTGCATCGCTAGCGGCCCATGCGCCCTTTGTCCGCGGCCGTATCGCCGCAGGACAAGCATAGCCGCTGGGCCTGCCGATTGGTTTAACCTGCGGCTTTGCGCCGGCGGGAATCGCCGGGTGCGGTTAGCGATTGGATAACGCGGGGCGCGGCCGGCCTACCTGCCGCGCGGCTTGCCCGGCTTTTCCATCCACTTGATGATGAGCATGGCCGGCAGGATCCACAAAAGCCCCGTCACCGCGAAATAGAGAAGATGGATGTACCAGGCCGATTGCCCGAGCGTGGCCGAGGCGACGGTCGTCGCGATCAGCGCATAGGCGAGCACGAGGATGATGATGAGGATCGTGCCGATCAGCTTTCTGATACGAGGGGGCATGGACGGTCTTCCGGATTCAGGGGAGGCAGGGCCGCGACGGCATGCCGCAAAGGTTCGGGCCTTGTTTTGCACGGGCTGGTCGGGCAAATCAACGCTGGCGGCGCCGCATCTGCGGTTTTGCCGTTGCAATCGCGTCAAATGCCGGCCGGCCATCCGCCTTCCGGACAGAGGAGCCGAGGAAATGAGCGCCACGACCGCCACCGCCTATCGCAGCGGCAACGAGACGGACAGGATCGACCGCAACCGCCGGCAGATCCGCATCTGGCTGGGCTTCGTCCTCTTCACGCTGTTCGTGCTGGTGCTCGTCGGCGGCGCGACGCGGCTCACCGAATCGGGCCTTTCCATCACCGAGTGGAACCCCATCCACGGCGCCATCCCGCCGCTCAGCGAAAAGGACTGGCAGGAGGAATTCGACCTCTACAAGCGCATCCCGCAATATGAGCAGATCAACAAGGGCATGACCATCGAGGCGTTCAAGACGATCTTCTGGTGGGAATGGGCGCACCGGCTGATCGCCCGCTCCATCGGCTTCGTCTTCGCCGTGCCGCTCGCCTTCTTCTGGCTGACCGGCCGCATCGAGAAGAAGATGCGCTGGCCGCTCGTCGGGCTTCTCGCGCTCGGCGGCTTCCAGGGCTTCATCGGCTGGTGGATGGTCTCCTCCGGCCTTGCCGACCGCGTTTCGGTCAGCCAGTACAGGCTTGCCACGCACCTCACCATCGCCTGTCTCATCTTCACCGGGACGATGTGGCTGATGCGCGCGCTCGCCCCGCACAGTGACGATCCGGCGCCTGCGGCGAGCTCCCGGCGCATGGCGAGCATCATCGCCTGCATGGCGATCTTCCAGATCTATCTCGGCGCGCTCGTGGCCGGCCTCGACGCCGGCCTTTCCTACAACACCTGGCCGCTGATGGACGGCGCCGTCGTGCCGGGCGGCCTCTTCGTGCAGCAGCCCTGGTGGATCAACCTCTTCGAGAACCCGAAGACCGTGCAGTTCGTCCACCGCGTCGGCGCCTACGTGCTCTTCACGCTGGTGCTGGTCAACCTGATCGTCTCGCTCCGCGCCGCGCCGCAGACGACCCATGCCCGCCGCTCGCTCGTCCTCTTCGCCCTCGTCTGTCTCCAGGCGACGCTCGGCATCCTCACGCTGGTCTGGCAGGTCCCCCTCGGCTGGGCGCTCGCCCACCAGGCCGGCGCCCTCATCGTGCTTGGCTTCGCCGTCGCGCATTGGCGCGGGTTCTACGGGGAAATGGAACGTCCGTGACTTGAGGAATGAATTCTTCCATAATCTCGATGATTTTATAGAAGAGGTGTTCCATGGCGCTCAGCCTGAAGGATACGGAAACGGATCGGCTCGCCCGCGAAGTGGCGGCGCTGACCGGCGAAAGCCTGACGACGGCGATCCGCAACGCTCTTGCCGAGCGGCTCGATCGGGAACGCCGCCGCCGCGGGCGTTCGACCGACCTGAAAGGCCGTCTGCTTGCGATTGGCGCGGCCTGCGCCGCTCTCCCGGAACGGGACGGCCGCTCCGCGGACGAGATTATCGGATATGACGAAGACGGGCTTTGGTGATGGTCGTCGACACCTCGGCAATCGTGGCCATCCTCTTCATGGAAGACGACGTCGAACGCTATGCGGAGGCGCTGGCCGGCGCTCGAAAATGCTTCCTGTCCACCGTCACGCTCGTTGAAATCGCGTTCGTGGTCGAGGGACGCAGGGGCGAAGCCGGACGCACGGCATTGGAGGCCTTCCTCGAGGCGCTCGATGCGGAAACGATACCTGTCGATTCGAGACAAGCCGCTCTCGCCATAGAGGCGTTCCGCGCCTACGGAAAAGGCCGGCATCCCGCCGGCCTCAATATCGGCGATTGCTTTTCCTATGCGCTGGCAAAAGCTCTCGACGACCCCTTGCTCTTCAAGGGCAACGATTTCGGCCAGACCGACTTGCGCTCCGCTCTCGGCTGAACCGCCTCAGCCGTTCAGCATCAGGTCCATGTTCTGCACCGCCGCGCCCGAGGCGCCCTTGCCGAGGTTGTCGAGGAGGGCGACGAGGTTGACGTGCGGGGTGCCGGCGGTGCCGAAGACGTAGAGCTTCATGCGGTCCGTATCGGCCAGCTCCACGGCGTTGACGCGCGGGAGCGCCGCGCTTTCCTTGAGACCCACCACCTCGACGATGTCCTGGCCGGCATAGTGATCGGCCAACGCCTCGTGGATCGAGCCGAGCGAGGCATTGTCGTTGAGGTCGGCAAGGTAGAGCGGCACCTGGACGATCATGCCCTGCGCGAATTTTCCGACCGAAGGCGAGAAGAGGGGCGCGCGGGAGAGAAGGCCGTGCACCTGCATTTCCGGCACATGCTTGTGCTTGAGGGAAAGGCCGTAGAGGAAGTGCGGCGCGTCGATATGCTCGGGATGGTCGGCGTTCTCCATCTGCGCGATGAGCTGCTTGCCGCCGCCCGTATAGCCCGAGACCGCGTTGACCGTGACCGGATAGTCCTCCGGCAGGATGCCGGCAAGGCGGAGCGGACGCAGGAGCCCGATGGCGCCGGTCGGATAGCAGCCGGGATTGGCGACGCAGCGGGCGCCCGCGATCTTCTTCGCCTGCTCGCGGTCCATCTCGGCAAAGCCGTAGGTCCAGTCCGGGTTGACGCGGTGCGCGGTCGAGGTGTCGATGATGCGCACCTGGTTGTTGCCGGCGACCATGGCGACGGCTTCCTTCGAGGCGTCGTCCGGCAGGCAGAGGATCGCGACGTCGGCGCTGTTCAGCATGTCCTCGCGCAGCTTCGCATTGCGGCGCTCGGCTTCGGGAATGGACAGGAGCTCGACATCGCCGCGGCCGGCCATGCGCGTGCGGATCTGCAGACCCGTCGTGCCGTGTTCGCCATCGATGAAGATCTTCGGTTTCATCTGCCATCCATCCTTTTCATGATTTGCCGCCGATATAGACCCTTGCCGTGTCGCATTCAACGCCGTTCGGCGAGCCATTCGGCGCGAAGGCCGAGCATGTACATGGCGATGGTCGAGCCGGCGATGGCGGTGATGTCGGCATGGTCGTAGGCCGGCGCCACTTCCACGACGTCGGAGCCCACCACATGCAGCGCGCCGAGCTTGCGCAGCACCGAGAGGATCTTTGCGCTGGAGGGGCCGCCGGAGACCGGCGTGCCGGTGCCGGGCGCATAGGCCGGGTCGAGGCAGTCGATATCGAAGGTGAGGTAGGTCGAGCGCGCGCCGACATGGCGCACGATCGTGTCGGCAAGCTCGCCCGCGCTCATCTCCTCCACCTCGTAGCCGTAGACGATGCGGACGCCGCAATCTTCCGGCGCATGGGTGCGGATGCCGATCTGGATCGAGCTTTCTGCGTCGATCAGGCCCTCGCGCACGGCGGTGCCGACGAAGGAGCCGTGGTCGATGCGGCCTTTCTCGTCCGGCCAGGTATCCTGGTGGGCGTCGAACTGCACGAGGGAGAGGGGGCCGTATTTTTCCGCATGCGCGCGCAGCAGCGGCAGGGTGACGAAATGGTCGCCGCCGAGCGTCAGCATATAGGCGTCGGATTTCAGGATCTTGCGGGCTTCCCGCTCGATGGTCGCGGGCGTCTTCTGGTGGTTGCCGTAGTCGAGCAGGCAGTCGCCGTAGTCGATGACGGCCATGTCCTCGAAGAGGTCGCGCTCGAAGGGGTATTGCGGGTCGTTGTCCATGATCGCCGAGGCTCGGCGGATGGCCTGCGGCCCGAAGCGCGCGCCCGGCCGGTTGGAGGTGGCGGCATCGAAGGGAATGCCCCAGACCACCGCGTCCACGTCCTTCAGCACCTTGGTATAGCGCCGGCGCATGAAGGAGAGGATGCCGGCATGGGTCGGGTCCGATGCGGCGCTCTTCAGCGTTCTGGCCGTAATGGCGTGGTCGATGGTCTTGTTGGCCATGAAAATCCCCTCCGAAATCTGGCGGACGTTCGCCAATCGCGGCGTTTTAGGCAAGGGGGTAAATGGGGCGGCGGGCAAGGATGGGTCACTTTCAGGCAGTGGCAAGGCTGCCCCTCATCCCGCTGCAGCGACCTTCTCCCCGCAAGCGGGGAGAGCGACTGTCTTTGTGGTCAAGCGTTTTTCCATGGTTTACCGTCGCGGATGATTGCGTTGAGGATGGTGAGGAGTTTTCGCATTGTCGCGACAATGGCGACGATCTTCGGCTTGCCGGCAGCCACGAGCCTGTCGCGGAAAGCCTTGAGGACCGGGTTGTGACGGGACGCCACGAGGGCGGCCATGAAGAGCACGGCGCGCACCTTGCCGCGACCGCCGCCGATGAAGCTCCTGCCTCGCCATTTGCCCGATTGCCGCGTGAACGGCGCGATCCCCGCCAGTGAGGCGATCTGGCGCCGATCGAGCGTGCCGAGTTCGGGCATCTCGGCAATCAGCGTGCGGGCGGTGGTCGGCCCGACACCCGGCACAGACGTCAGAAGCGCCTCGCGCACCCGCCACAAGGGCGACTTGCGAATACGGCCGTCGAGCTCGTCGTCCAGGCTTGCAAGTTCGTGCCGGAGCGCGGCAAGCAGGCGCTTGATGCTCTTCTGTGTCTCCTTCGTCTGCGCCATCCGTGCCCGGTTCTCTTCCGCCGTGATCATCTGCACGATCTGGCGGCGGCGCGACACGATGGCCGAGAAGGCTTCACTCTCCTCATCGCGCAACGGCCGGATATCCGGTTTCGTCGCCGCCACGAAGGCTGCGATCACCGCCGCGTCGATCGGGTCGGTCTTGGCACGTTTGCCCAGCGCATTGGCATAGGAACGAACCTGCGCCGGATTGACCACGACAACGGCAAGGCCGGCCGATGACAGGCCCGCAGCCGCAAGCATCTCGTAACCGCCGGTCGCTTCCAGCGCCACGACATCGGCCTTTGCCTCTCGCAGCCGGGTGATCAGTCCATCCACGCCGGCATGGTCGTTGCCGACAAGGAAACTGTCACCGGCCGGAAGAACATGCACATCCAGCCGGTCCTTCGAAACATCAATGCCAACGATCACGTCCATCCTGTCCCATCCTTGCCTAAGCGGGCTTCGCATGCGCGAGCGGCCCTGGCGACTGTTCGGGTTCGATGGAACGGCGGATGAAGACC
This sequence comes from Shinella sp. Sh6, assembly GCF_055392685.1. Classification (NCBI taxonomy): domain Bacteria; kingdom Pseudomonadati; phylum Pseudomonadota; class Alphaproteobacteria; order Hyphomicrobiales; family Rhizobiaceae; genus Shinella; species Shinella sp. Sh6. The sequence continues at coordinate 1,152,014 of NZ_AP044005.1, forward strand.
CAGGCTCTCCCACGGGCTTGGTGTCCCAAAGGTGCTGCGGTCTCTCATCCGCCACCGCAATCGGCAGTACAACGCCAATCCCGGGCAAAGGGAAGTTACAAAGGTGCCGGCAGGCGGATGAGGGGCGTCCACTTGTTCCTAAAAACGAAAAGGCCGGGGCGAACCCCGGCCTTTCCTGAAGAACACGTTGTCCGAGCGATCAGCGCTTGGAGAACTGGAACGAACGACGGGCCTTGGCCTTGCCGTACTTCTTGCGTTCGACGACGCGCGAGTCGCGGGTCAGGAAGCCGCCCTTCTTGAGGATCGAGCGCAGGCCCGGTTCGAAGTAGGTCAGCGCCTTGGAGATGCCGTGACGAACGGCACCGGCCTGGCCGGAAAGGCCGCCACCGGCGACGGTGGCGTCGATGTCGAACTGGCCGTCACGGGCAGCCGCGACGATCGGCTGCTGCAGGATCATCTGCAGGACCGGGCGTGCGAAATAGGCTTCGAAAGACTTGCCGTTGACGGTGATCTTGCCGGAGCCCGGCTTGACCCACACGCGGGCAACGGCGTCCTTGCGCTTGCCGGTGGCGTAGGAACGGCCCTGGGCGTCAACCTTCTTGACGTGAACCGGGGCGGAAGCGGCCGGAGCTGCAGCGGCGACGCCGAGGTCCTTGAGCGAGGAGAGGTCGGCCATTATCAGGCGCTCCTTGTGTTCTTGCTGTTCAGCTTGGCGACGTCGAGGGCGACGGGCTGCTGGGCTTCATGCGGATGGTTGGAGCCGGCGTAGACGCGCAGGTTCTTCATCTGGCGACGGCCGAGCGGGCCGCGCGGAACCATGCGTTCGACGGCCTTTTCGAGGACGCGCTCCGGGAAGCGGCCTTCGATGATCTGGCGAGCCGTACGCTCCTTGATGCCGCCCGGGTAGCCGGTGTGCCAGTAGTACTTCTTGTCGGAGTACTTCTTGCCGGTGAAGACGACCTTGTCGGCATTGATGACGATGACGTTGTCGCCGTCGTCGACGTGGGGCGTGAAGGTGGCCTTATGCTTGCCGCGCAGGCGGTTCGCGATGAGGGTAGCGAGGCGACCGACAACGAGGCCTTCGGCGTCGATGAGGATCCACTTCTTCTCTACCTCGGCGGGCTTCTGTACGAAGGTTGCCATGGGAGTAGCTCTTTCCTTGGGTCCCGGAGCCTTGCGGGGCCGCGGGCGTTTCTTGTTGCTTGGTTTGGCCCCTTGCAGGTGCCAAAAATCGAACGCGGCCCGAGGGGACCACGATCTCGGCGGCTTATAAGCGAGAGCGGATGGGGCGTCAAGAGACGCGATCCGGGAAGCCCTAAAGATAGATAAGTAAAAACAATGGCTTAATTGTGTGGTATCTCAATACCGCAAATTATCGCGGCGGAATCGAGTAGGTCGCGGTGGCATGGGCCACCAGATCCTCGCTGTCCGCGTCGAAGATCGAGGCCTCCACCACCGCCAGCCGCTTGCCGAGCTTGTGGAGCCGGCAGGTGCAGGAGAGGGGACCGGGCGCGGGCTTGCGCAGGAAATTGATGTTGAGATTGGTGGTGACGGCGAGCGCCACCGGGCCGATATGGGCGAGCACCGCGCACCAGGCGCCGACATCGGCGAGCGCGAAGAGGGTGGGCCCGGAAATCGTGCCGCCGGGGCGCAGATGCCGCTCGTTGGGCATAAGCCGCATGACCACCGTGCCGGGGCCGACTTCCGTCACCTCGAAAACCTTGCCGTCCGTATGAAGCTGCGGAAAGTCGGCTTCAAGGAAGCGGTTCAGCGCCTCCGGGTCCATGATCGGCGTCAGTTGCATGGGCTTCTCCTCTCGCCTGCTTTACAGTCGGTCCGGCGGGCGCGGCAAGCCCTCTCAAAGTCGATGCCGTTGCGCTTGAAAGCCTTGGCGGTGAAGCGTAGACCGCAAGGAGAGAACGGAAAGGAGGCGATCATGGCGGATGTGGTGACGTTCAGGAAAGAGGAAGCGGCCGGCCTGGTGCGCGTCGAGCGCGCGGAGCCGATCCTCAGGATCACGCTCGACAATCCGCCGGCGAACGCCCTTTCCATCGCCACGATGGAAGCGCTCGGCGCTGCCCTCGATGCCGCCGCGGCCGACGATGCCATCCGCGTCGTCGTGCTCGCCTCGACGGGCAAGGTCTTCTCGGCCGGCCACGACCTCAAGGAAATGACCGCACGGCGCGCGGATGAAGACGGCGGACGCGCCTTCTTCGAGAAGACCATGCGCATGGCGGCCGACATCATGCTGAAGATCGCCGCGCTGCCGCAGCCCGTGGTCGCCGAGGTCGACGGGCTTGCGACCGCCGCCGGCTGCCAGCTCGTCGCAAGTTGCGACCTTGCCGTCTGCACCGATACTTCGGCCTTCTGCACGCCGGGCGTCAATATCGGCCTCTTCTGCTCGACGCCGATGGTCGCCGTCTCCCGCGCGGCCCATCCCAAGCAGGCGATGGAGATGCTTTTGACGGGCGAGACGATCGACGCCTCCACCGCCAAGGATTTCGGCCTCGTCAACCGTATCGTGCCGCAGCAATATCTGCGTCAGGTGGTCGACAAATACGCCGCCGTCATCGCCGCGAAATCGCCGCAGGCCCTGCGCATCGGCAAGGCCGCCTTCCGCGCCCAGGCCGGCCTGCCGCTCGCCGACGCCTACGACATCGCCGTCGCCACCATGACGGACAACATGCTGGTGGACGACGCGAAGGAAGGCATCGGCGCCTTCCTCGGCAAGCGCATGCCGGAGTGGAAGTGAGGCAGCGTCAGCCGTAGTGATAGCGGCAGGCGGCGATCTCCAGCACCTGCGCGGCGCCGCTGCCGGTCACGCGATAGACGAGGCGGTGTTCCTGCGTGATGCGGCGGGACCAGAAGCCCTTCAACTCGCCGCGTAGCGGCTCGGGCTTGCCGATGCCGGAAAACGGCTCGCGCCGGCATTCCTTGATCAGCGCCACGATCTTCTCCACCGTCTTGCGGTCGGTTTCCGTCCAATAGGTGAAATCGGCCCAGGCTTCGGGGGAGAAGCAGATCTTCATTCGCCGGCGGCGAGATCGTCGAGCGTCCTGATCGTGCCCTCCGCCGCATCCAGCGAGCGGATGGAGCGCAGGAGGTGTTCACGATTGGCGGGGCTGGCAGTGAGATAAAAGGTCTCCTTCCAGCTCTCGAAATCCGCAAGGGACATCACGACCATCGGCTCGCGGTTCTGCCGCGTGACGATCAATTCGTCCCGGTCGGCCTCGACACTGTCGAAGTGCTTGGCGATGTTCGCGCGCAGTTCGGAAAGGCTGACGACCTTCATGACGGGTTCCTTTGTACGGAGCCTTGTACATACAGCATCCGGGCCGGAATTTCAACGGTCACGCCAGCTTCAGCACCAGCACGCCGGCTGCGATCACCGCGCCGGCGAGGTAGCGCCAGACGCTGGCCTTCTCCTTCAGCACGAAGACGGAAATGAGGAGGGCGAAGACGATGGCGGTCTCGCGCAGCGCCGCGACGGTGGCGACGGGGGCCTTCGTCATCGCCCAGAGGGCAAGGCCGTAGGAGGCGATGGAGCCGGCGCCGCCGAAGAGGCCGCGTGCCCAGTTGCGCCGGACGTGGTTCCAGACGGTGGCCTTGCCGCGGCGTGCGACGGCCCAGCCGAAGAGCAGAACCGGCGGCAGCAGCGACATCCACAGCGTATAGGAAACGGCATTGCCGGAGACGCGCGCGCCCGCGCCGTCGACGAAGGTGTAGGTGGCGATCACCACGGCATTGGCGAGCGCGAGCAGGATGGCGTGCCGCCCGCCGCGGCGCGATTCGAAGGCGAGCGTCAGGACGCCGGCCGAGATGACGAGGACGCCGGCCATGGCCGCGGGCGTCAGGTGCTCGCCAAGCACCACGCCGCTCGTCATGGCGACGAGAAGGGGGGCGGTGCCGCGCATCAGCGGATAGACGAGCCCGATGTCGCCGGCCCGGTAGGCGCCTGCCACGAGCTGGAAATAGGCGAACTGCAGGAAGGCCGAGACGAGGATGAACGGCCAGGCCTCCGGCTTCGGTAGCGGCACGACGGGCAGGAAGAAAAGGCCGACGGCGCCCGCGCCGAGCGCCACCATCGCCGCATCCAGCGACTTGTCCGTGCCGGCCTTGACGATGGCGTTCCAGGTCGCATGCAGGGCCGCGCCGAAGAGCACGAGGAAGAGGACGTCGAGCGGCAATCTGGAACCTCGGGGGCGGGCAGGCGAAGGGAAGCCCTTCTTCCGCCCAAAGCGGGCGATTTGCAATCCGGAATTTTCCGCCAAGGCCGGTCAAGCGCGGTGAAAACGGCCGGATGTGCCCCGGATTGGCACAATCTGCCCGCCCCAACGGCTGGCGGCGCGGTCCGCTTCTTTAAGGTTTTGCGCTAGGGTATCGGCCTGGAAGACGTGTGAGAGACAGTCGCCAACGCCGAAGGAGGCAGCGATGAACCACGATCACTATCCCGACGGCTATATCCGCCAGATTCTGAAATCCGTGCACACGATCGCCGTGCTCGGCGCCTCGCCGAACGATGCGCGGCCGAGCCACGGCGTCATGGGTTTCCTGCTCGGCAAGGGCTATCATGTCATCCCGGTCAATCCCGGCCATGCCGGCAAGCAGATCCTCGGGCAGACCGTCTATGCCCGCCTTGCCGACATCCCCGAGCCGATCGACATGGTCGACGTCTTCCGCGCGGCAAGCCAGTTCCCCTCCGTCGTCGACGAGGTGCTGGCGCTCTCCCCGCTGCCGTCCGTGCTGTGGGGCCAGTTTACGGTGCGCGACGATGCCGCCGCCGCCCGTGCGGAAGCGGCGGGCATCCGGGTCGTCATGGACCGCTGCCCGGTGACGGAATATCCGGTGCTGATGCTCAAGGCGTCCTGACGCAGGGCGCATATTGACTTCACGTTGCGTTATCCCAATTCTCCGCCGAGAAACGGGGTAACGCCATGAATCACGATTCCTATCCGGACTATTATCTCGCCGACATCCTGCGCTCGACCAAGGTGATCGCGCTCGTCGGCGCCTCGCCGAACCCCGAGCGGCCGAGCTACCGGGTCATGGGTTTCCTCCTGCGCAAGGGCTATCGGGTCATCCCGGTCAATCCGGGGCAGGCCGGCAAGGAGATCCTCGGCCAGCCCGTCGTCGCCCGCCTTGCCGATATCCTCGAGCCGATCGACATGATCGACGTCTTCCGCGCGGCCGATGCGCTGCCCTCCGTCGTCGACGAGGCGCTGGCGCTCGACCCTCTGCCCAAGGCGATCTGGGGCCAGCTCTCCGTGCGCAACGATGCGGCGGCCGCCAAGGCCGAGGCTGCGGGCGTCAAGGTGGTGATGGACCGCTGCCCGGCGATCGAATATCCGCGCCTCGTTGCCTGAAGATTTCCGCAAAGCGCGCCCTGCGCCTTGCCTTCCTGGCGGAAAATCTTTCTTTGACCGCCTCCTATCTCTCTGAAATAGTGCCGGAACTCAGCCAGGGAGGCCCCATTCATGACGAAGAACAAGCCCGGATTTTCCACGCTCGCCATCCATGCCGGCGCCCAGCCGGACCCGACGACCGGCGCGCGGGCGACGCCGATCTACCAGACCACCAGCTTCGTCTTCAACGATACGGACCATGCCGCCGCGCTCTTCGGCCTGCAGGCTTTCGGCAATATCTACACCCGCATCATGAACCCGACGCAGGCGGTGCTCGAAGAGCGCGTCGCGGCGCTTGAAGGCGGCACGGCGGCGCTCGCCGTCGCCTCGGGCCATGCCGCCCAGCTCCTCGTCTTCCACACGATCATGCGGCCCGGCGACAATTTCATCGCCGCGCGCCGGCTCTATGGCGGCTCGATCAACCAGTTCGGCAATGCGTTCAAGAGCTTCGACTGGCATGTGCGCTGGGTCGATCCGCTCGATCTTTCCGCCTTCGAAAGCCAGATCGATGACAAGACCAAGGCGATCTTCATCGAGAGCCCGGCCAATCCCGGCGGCACCTTCGTCGATATCGCGGCCATTGCCGAGATCGCCCATCGCCACGGGCTGCCGCTCATCGTCGACAACACTATGGCGACGCCCTATCTCCTGCGCCCGCTGGAGCACGGCGCCGACATCGTCGTGCAGTCGCTGACCAAGTTCATGGGCGGCCACGGCACGTCGATGGGCGGCATCATCGTCGACGGTGGCACCTTCGACTGGTCGGCCTCCGGGAAATATCCGGCGCTGTCCGAGCCGCGGCCGGACTATGCCGGCATCGTGCTGCACGCCACCTTCGGCAACTTCGCCTTCGCCATCGCCTGCCGGGTGCTGGGCCTGCGCGATTTCGGCCCGGCCATCTCGCCGTTCAACGCGTTCCAGATCCTCAACGGCATCGAGACGCTGCCGCTTCGCATGCAGCGCCATTGCGACAATGCGCTTGCCGTCGCCAAGTGGCTGAAGACCCACGACAAGGTGGCCTGGGTCAACTATGCCGGCCTTGAGGACAACGAGAACCACGCCCTCCAGCAGCGCTATTCGCCGAAGGGGGCGGGGGCCGTCTTCACCTTCGGCCTCAAGGGCGGCTACGAATCGGGCAAGCGCTTCGTCGAGGGGCTGGAAATGCTCTCGCACCTCGCCAATATCGGCGACACGCGCTCACTGGTCATCCACCCGGCCTCCACCACGCATCGCCAGCTTTCCGAGGAGCAGCAGATCGCGGCCGGCGCCGGCCCGGACGTCGTGCGCCTGTCCATCGGCCTTGAGGACGTCGCCGACATCATCGCCGATATCGAGCAGGCGCTCGCCAAGGCTTAAGGCGGGATCGCCCCTCATCCGGCCTGCCGGCCACCTTCGTCCCGCTTGCCGGGAGAAGGTGGCGGCAGCCGGATGAGGGGCGCTTCGCTCACGAAGGAACGGATAGCCTTATGACCAAGATACGCGATTTCGACATTACCGGCATCGAGCCCGAGACGGGCCGCCCTGCCGCCGACCGGCTGATCGCGGGCGACCCGGTCTTCACCACCTGGAACATCGAAGAAGCCGATGGCGGCCTTTATGCCGGTATCTGGCAGTCGACGCCGGGTAAATGGCGCATCCAGTACGACGAGTGGGAATATTTCCATATCCTCGAAGGGCACTCGATCATCGTTTCGGAAAACGGCGAGACCACGCACCTGAAGGCCGGCGACCGCCTGATCCTCAGGCCCGGCTTCAAGGGAACCTGGGAAGTCGTTGAAACGACTCGCAAGGATTACGTCATCCGGCTTTAGGTTTTTCGCATGCCGTGATCACCATGCGAGTTCCAGCGCCTCCAGCCCGTGGAAGTGATAGACGTCCTTCACCACGGGCTTCTTCTCGATCCTGAGGCCGGGCAGGCGCTGGAAGAGGATCGGCAGGGCGACGTTCAGCTCCAGACGGGCAAGCGGCGCGCCGATGCAGAAATGGATGCCGGCGCCGAAGGAGAGGTTCGCGCCCTCGTCGCGATCCGGCCTGAAGGTGAGCGGGTCGGTGAATTTCTTCGGGTCGAGATTGGCAGCGGCGAGGATCATCGCCACCTTCTCGCCGCGGCGGAACCGGATGCCGTCGAGTTCGACGTCCTCGAGCGCATAGCGCTGGAAGATGTGCACCGGCGCGGAGATGCGCAGGCATTCCTCGACCGTGCGCTCCGTCGTTTTCGCATCGGCGAAGAGCATGGCCGGATCGGCGTCGTTTTCGAGGATGGTGCGCACGGCATTGCCGATCTGGTGCACCGTCGCCTCGTGGCCGGCATTGAGCAGCACGATGGTGGTGGAGACCAATTCGTCCTCGGTGAGGAGCTGGCCGCGGTGCTCGGTATGCACCATGTGCGAGAGCAGGTCGTCGCGCGGCTCGGCCCGGCGCTCGGCGATCACGCCGCGCACGTAATCGGAAAATTCCTCGGCCGCCCTGTCGGCATTGACCTCGTCCTCGCGCGTGCGGCCGAACATGTACATGCGTACATAGGCATGCGACCATTTCAGGAGTTGCGGCCCCATCGCGTCGGGAATGCCGATCATGCGGGCGATCATCGTCACCGGCAGGATATCGGCGAAGGCGGACAGCAGTTCGACCCTGCCGTCCTTCTCGAAACGGTCGATCGCCTCATGGCAGAGCGCGGCGATCTCCGGCGTCAGCTTCTCGATCATGCGCGAGACGAAGGCGCGGTTGACGAGGGTGCGCAGCCGCGTGTGCTCCGGCGGCTCCAGCTCCAGCAGCGACCAGGCCTCCGCGGCGTCGAAATGGGCAAGATGCGGCTGGGGCGCCGGCATCCCGAGTTCCTCGCGCGTTGCCACATGCAGGATCTGCCGGCCGAAGCGGCGGTCGCGCAGGAGCGCGTTCACATGGTCGTAGCCGGTGAAATACCACATCTTCTGCTCTTCCCACCAGAAGGTGGGACAGTGCGCATGCAGCGCCGCATAGGCCGGATTCGGATCGCGATAGAATTGCGGATCGCGACCGTCGAGCGAAACGCGGCGGCTGGCGGGATCGATGGTGAGGAAGGGCAGGTGGGTCGTCGTCATGGCCGAGAGCTAATCCATTTGGCGCCCGGCGGAAAGAGCGATTCGACAATGAGGATGAAGTAAACTAAGTTTAGTGGACTAAGTCCATGAGGAGGCGCCCGTGCGTGTCGTCAACATCCATGAAGCCAAGACCCACCTTTCCCGCCTTGTCGAGCAGGCGGCAGAGGGCGAGGCCTTCGTCATCGCCAAGGCGGGAAAGCCGATGGTGCGCGTCGTGCCGCTGGAGAGCGGCGCTGCCAAGGCGGCTCCGCGTCGCTTCGGGTTTCTTCGGGGGCAACTGAAGGTTCCCGCGGATTTCGACAGGATGGGCGAGGGGGAAATCGAAAAGCTGTTCAGCGGTGACGAATGAGGCTGCTGATCGATACCCGTCTCCTGATCTGGGCCGCCGAAGGGCCTGAACGCCTCAGCGCCGAGGCCGTCTCCCTGATGGCCGACGAGGATAACCTGCTGGTTTTCAGTGCCGCAAGCATTTGGGAGATCGCGATCAAGCAGGCTCTGAACCGGCATGATTTCTCGGCCGATGCGTCCCTTGTCTGGCGCGGCCTCCTCGAAAACGGCTATGAGGAATTGCCGATCAATGCCGCCCACGCGGTTGCGGTGGCAAACCTGCCGGCCATTCATGCCGATCCTTTCGACCGCATGCTCGTCGCCCAGGCGCGAACCGAGGGTCTCCTGCTGCTCACCGCAGACCGGCGTCTGGCGTCCTATCCCGGCCCGATCCGTCTCGTGTGATCCTGCCCGGCAGGATTCACCCTTCCTTCACCCTGTCCGCCATCCGGTTGTGGAAATCTGCGCTTCGGCCGCGCGCCGGTTAACCGCATTCTGGCATAGAGCGCCGCAAAACATGCGGCCGCCTTGAAGTCCGATACCCTGACACTCTATGTAGGGAGGACGAAACTTGCTGATTCCCAACGCTTGGCGACGGGTTTCAGGGCCACTTGAGATGAAGGATTGACATGACAAATCCCGTAGATACCGCCATGGCTCTGGTGCCGATGGTCGTCGAGCAGACCAACCGCGGCGAGCGTTCCTACGACATCTATTCGCGCCTCCTGAAGGAGCGCATCATCTTCCTGACGGGTCCCGTCGAGGACCATATCGCCACGCTCGTCTGCGCGCAGCTTCTCTTCCTCGAGGCAGAGAACCCGAAGAAGGAGATCGCGCTCTACATCAATTCGCCGGGCGGTGTCGTCACCTCCGGCATGGCGATCTACGACACGATGCAGTTCATCAAGCCGGCCGTCTCGACGCTGTGCATCGGCCAGGCCGCCTCGATGGGCTCGCTGCTTCTGGCCGCCGGCCACAAGGACATGCGCTTTGCGACGCCGAACGCCCGCATCATGGTGCACCAGCCCTCCGGCGGCTTCCAGGGCCAGGCCTCGGACATCGAGCGCCACGCCAAGGACATCCTCAAGATGAAGCGCAAGCTGAACGAGGTCTACGTCAAGCATTGCGGGCGCACCTACGAGGAAGTCGAGCAGACGCTCGACCGCGACCATTTCATGAGCGCGGACGAGGCGAAGGACTGGGGCCTCGTCGACCGCGTCATCACGAGCCGCGAAGCGGTCGAAGGACCTGACGCAGCGTAAGGTCATGGTTTTGCCGCGGATGAAGCTATTGTGACACATTTGTAAGGTCCACGGGGCTTTATCCGCCCGGCAAAGGCGGTAATATTGGCCGTTAATGCTATGTTGATTTGTGACAGCCTAGCATTCGGTATTTCGGTGGGGGATTCGTTGCCACCGGGTCTGGGGCCCAGCCCCTTTTCCGGTCAGTACCCCTGGAGCCTTTGACGGATGGCGCGAGCGGTTCCGGCAAGGGCGGTTTGAGTGGTCCGGCCATCTTCCGCAAGGAATGGGCGGCGTGCTGGAAGGAAAGTGATATGAGCAAGGTCAGCGGCAGCAACGGCGGCGACTCCAAGAATACCCTTTACTGCTCCTTCTGCGGCAAGAGCCAGCACGAGGTCCGCAAGCTGATTGCCGGACCGACGGTGTTCATCTGCGATGAATGCGTCGAACTGTGCATGGACATCATCCGCGAGGAGAACAAGACCTCGATGGTGAAATCCCGCGACGGCGTTCCCACGCCCCAGGATATCATCAAGGTCCTCGACGAATACGTCATCGGCCAGCAGCAGGCCAAGCGCATCCTGTCGGTCGCGGTGCACAACCACTACAAGCGCCTGGCGCATGCCGCCAAGGGCTCGGACGTGGAACTGGCGAAGTCGAACATCATGCTGGTCGGCCCCACGGGCTGCGGCAAGACCTACCTCGCCCAGACGCTCGCCCGCATCATCGACGTGCCCTTCACCATGGCCGACGCCACGACGCTGACCGAAGCCGGTTACGTCGGCGAGGACGTGGAGAACATCATCCTCAAGCTCCTGCAGGCGGCCGACTACAATGTCGAGCGCGCCCAGCGCGGCATCGTCTATATCGACGAAGTCGACAAGATCTCGCGCAAGTCCGACAATCCGTCCATCACGCGGGACGTGTCGGGCGAGGGCGTGCAGCAGGCGCTTCTGAAGATCATGGAAGGCACGGTCGCTTCCGTGCCCCCGCAGGGCGGCCGCAAGCATCCGCAGCAGGAATTCCTGCAGGTCGACACGACGAACATCCTGTTCATCTGCGGCGGCGCCTTCGCCGGCCTCGACAAGATCATCTCCGCCCGCGGCGAGAAGACCTCCATCGGCTTCGGCGCGACGGTGCGCGCACCGGAGGACCGCCGCGTCGGCGAGGTCCTGCGCGAACTGGAGCCGGAAGACCTGGTCAAGTTCGGCCTCATCCCCGAGTTCATCGGCCGTCTGCCCGTGCTGGCGACGCTGGAGGATCTCGACGAGGACGCGCTGATCCAGATCCTGTCCGAGCCGAAGAACGCGCTCGTCAAACAGTACCAGCGCCTGTTCGAGATGGAAGACGTGGAACTCACCTTCCACGAGGACGCGCTGCGCGAGATCGCCCGCAAGGCGATCGTGCGCAAGACCGGCGCCCGCGGCCTTCGCTCGATCATGGAGAAGATCCTGCTCGACACGATGTTCGAGCTGCCGACGCTGGAAGGCGTGCGCGAGGTCGTCATCTCCGACGAGGTGGTCAAGGGGGCGGCCCGTCCGCTCTACATCTACTCGGAGCGTTCCGAAGAGAAGGCCAACGTTTCGGCCTGAGCCAGGACCCCTCCCTAAATCCCTCCCCACAAGGGGGAGGGACCTGATATGCCGCGCCCCCGCATTCAAAATCAGGGTGATGAGCAAGCCTCAATCTTTCTCCCCCCCCTTGTGGGGGAGATGCCGGCAGGCAGAGGGGGCGGCCCCGTAAAGCAGGGGCGTTGCCGTCTGCGTCTTCATCGTGCCTCATCTAGCGACATTTCGTGACTGGTTCCCGTCCACCGGAGGGAGCATGATGCGGGATCCGCCATCGCAAGAGGGGTTGCGCAGCGAGGCGGGACAGGCGACGATGAAAGACCTCGATCCTGTTCTGCGTCACTCAATCAATGTTCCGGAAGAAGGCCGCAAGTTCCGCGACAGGGCCGCAGGCTAGGCTTTCTCCATGTAAGCGCATATCCGGTCCGCCGCGGGGTGGGGCACTCCGCGGCCGTACTTGAAAAAGCGTTAACCGCACGCCACTTGTGGGTGGAAAAGATCGCCGGCCCGGTGAGCCCAAGCACCGATCGGTCCGGTTCCCGGAAACGGGACGTTTGAAAGGAAATGACATGACGAAGAAGACGTCTGCGCCGCACGAATCGACCGCTTTCCCGGTCCTGCCCCTGCGCGACATCGTGGTGTTCCCGCATATGATCGTGCCGCTGTTCGTCGGTCGCGAGAAGTCGATCCGCGCGCTGGAAGAGGTGATGGGCACCGACAGGCAGATCATGCTTGCCACCCAGATCAACGCCTCCGACGACGACCCGGAGACCGACGCCATCTACCGCATCGGCACCGTCGCCAACGTTCTCCAGCTCCTCAAGCTGCCCGACGGCACCGTCAAGGTGCTGGTCGAAGGCCGCGCGCGCGCCGAGATCGACGGCTATACCGACCGCGAGGAATTCTACGAGGCGACGGCCCATGTGCTGGCCGAGCCGGAAGAGGACCCGGTGGAGATCGAGGCGCTGTCGCGCTCGGTCGTCTCCGAGTTCGAGAACTATGTGAAGCTCAACAAGAAGATCTCGCCCGAGGTCGTCGGTGCCGCGAGCCAGATCGAGGACTACTCGAAGCTCGCCGACACGGTCGCTTCGCACCTCTCCATCAAGATCGTCGAGAAGCAGGAAATGCTGGAGACGACGAGCGTGAAGCTGCGCCTTGAAAAGGCGCTCGGCTTCATGGAAGGAGAAATCTCCGTCCTGCAGGTCGAAAAGCGCATCCGGTCGCGTGTAAAACGCCAGATGGAGAAGACCCAGCGCGAGTACTACCTCAACGAACAGATGAAGGCGATCCAGAAGGAGCTCGGCGACGGCGAGGACGGCCGCGACGAGATGGCCGAACTGGAAGAGAAGATCGCCAAGGCCAAGCTCTCGAAGGAGGCCCGCGAGAAGGCGGACGCCGAGCTCAAGAAGCTGCGCCAGATGAGCCCGATGTCGGCCGAAGCCACCGTCGTGCGCAACTATCTCGACTGGCTGACGGGCATTCCGTGGGGCAAGAAGTCGAAGATCAAGACCGACCTCAACAATGCGGAAAAGATCCTCGACGAGGATCATTTCGGCCTCGACAAGGTCAAGGAGCGCATCGTCGAGTACCTCGCCGTGCAGGCCCGGTCCAACAAGATCAAGGGCCCGATCCTTTGCCTCGTCGGCCCTCCGGGCGTCGGCAAGACCTCGCTTGCGAAATCCATCGCCAAGGCGACGGGCCGCGAATATGTCCGCATGGCGCTCGGCGGCGTGCGGGACGAGGCCGAGATCCGCGGCCACCGCCGCACCTATATCGGCTCGATGCCCGGCAAGGTCATCCAGTCGATGAAGAAGGCGAAGAAGTCCAACCCGCTCTTCCTGCTCGACGAGATCGACAAGATGGGCATGGACTTCCGCGGCGACCCGTCTTCGGCCCTGCTTGAGGTGCTGGACCCGGAACAGAATTCGACCTTCATGGACCACTACCTGGAAGTCGAATACGATCTCTCCAACGTCATGTTCGTGACGACGGCGAATACGCTGAACATTCCCGCGCCCCTCATGGACCGCATGGAAGTGATCCGCATCGCCGGCTACACGGAAGAGGAAAAGCTGGAAATCGCCAAAAGGCACCTCTTGCCCAAGGCGATCCGCGACCACGCGCTGCAGCCGAAGGAATTCTCGGTTACCGACGGCGCGCTGATGGCGGTTATCCAGCAGTACACCCGCGAGGCGGGCGTTCGTAACTTCGAGCGTGAACTGATGAAGCTCGCCCGCAAGGCGGTCACCGAGATCATCAAGGGCAAGGCGAAGAAGGTCGAGGTCACGGCGGAGAACATCCACGACTTCCTCGGCGTTCCGCGCTTCCGCCACGGCGAAGCCGAGCGCGAGGATCAGGTCGGTGTCGTCACGGGCCTTGCCTGGACGGAAGTCGGCGGCGAGCTGCTCACCATCGAAGGCGTCAGCCTGCCGGGTGGCAAGGGCCGCATGACGGTGACCGGCAACCTCAAGGACGTGATGAAGGAATCGATCTCGGCAGCGGCCTCCTATGTCCGTTCGCGCGCCGTCGATTTCGGCATCGAGCCGCCGCGCTTCGACAAGACGGACATCCACGTCCACGTTCCGGAAGGCGCGACGCCCAAGGACGGCCCGTCGGCCGGCATCGCCATGGCGACCGCCATCGTGTCCATCATGACCGGCATCCCGGTCTCGAAGGATATCGCGATGACGGGTGAGGTGACGCTGCGCGGCCGGGTCCTGCCGATCGGCGGCCTCAAGGAGAAGCTGCTCGCAGCCCTTCGCGGCGGCATCAAGAAGGTGCTGATCCCGGAAGAAAACGCCAAGGATCTGGCGGACATTCCGGACAACGTGAAGAACAGCATGGAGATCGTGCCGGTCTCCCGCATGGGCGAAGTCATCGAACATGCGCTGCTGCGCAAGCCCGAGCCGATCGAATGGGACGGCTCTCTCGAGGCGGCCAAGGTGCCCGCCGTCGAATCGTCCGAGGAGGGCGCAGGCGCCGTCGCGCACTGAGCCTTCGCCTCCCGCATTGCCGCGTTTTCGGCGCGGAAAAGCGAAAGACCGGCCTTCGGGCCGGTCTTTTTCGTTGAAAACGTGTGTAAACCCCGGATTCTCAGGGGATTGCGGCGAAATATTCTTGCGGGTCGAAGGGCGATGCGTATTCTGCCCCCGACTTGTATGAGTCGTTTCAAACCGTAAGAAAGGGGTGGAAACATGAACAAGAATGAACTCGTATCCGCGGTCGCTGAGAAGTCCGGCCTCTCCAAGACGGACGCAGCATCGGCTGTCGACGCCGTTTTCGAGACGATCCAGGGCGAACTCAAGAACGGTGGCGACGTTCGTCTCGTCGGTTTCGGCAATTTCTCCGTATCGCGTCGCGAAGCTTCGAAGGGCCGCAACCTTTCGACCGGCGCCGAGATCGATATCCCGGCTCGCAACGTGCCGAAGTTCTCGGCCGGCAAGGGCCTGAAGGACGCCGTCAACGGCTGATCCTTCGTGCCGCATGATCCCTAAGTCGGAAGCGGTTTAGGGATCACGCGGCATATCGATGTCGTGCAGCGCCTGATGTGTCTTTCATGGCGCGCTGCGCTGCAGGGCAGAGCGGTTATCCACTCCGCCGCAAAATCCTGGATTTCAGGATCGGGGCCCGGTTTTCCGGGCCCCTTTTTATTGCGCCAAGGAACGGCCGCCTGTCATGCGGCTGTTACACGAAGGCCGCAGAACCGCCGCGCTCGCGGCGGTCCTCGCCGCATCGGTGGCGCCCGCCGCCAGCGCCGAGCCCGTATTCAACCGCGTTGCATCCTTCGCCATCGCCGACAACCTGCCGGACGGCAAGGGCAAGGCGACGCCCACCTCGTCCGAGATCATCGCGGCGAGCGAGGACGGCAACGCGCTCGTCTAAGCGGGCTTCGCATGCGCGAGCGGCCCTGGCGACTGTTCGGGTTCGATGGAACGGCGGATGAAGACCCAGGCTCTCCCACGGGCTTGGTGTCCCAAAGGTGCTGCGGTCTCTCATCCGCCACCGCAATCGGCAATACAGCGCCAATCCCGGGCAAAAGGAAGTTACAAAGGTGGCCGGCAGGCCGGATGAGGGGCGGCCAAAGATACAAAAGGCCGGGATTCTGCGATCCCGGCCTTTCCAGTTCGTCTTTCCGTCGGGGCTGTCAGTCGACGGCTTCCAATGAACGGATCGGTGCCATGTCGGCAGTACCCGCGTTCTTGTCTCTTTCCCGTTGCAGCGCCTCGGTTTTCTCGCTGAGACAGCGGATGATTTCCTTGAGCTGCTGCTTCTGTTCCTCGGTGAGGACGGCGAAGATCGCCTCGATCGTCTTGTGCTGCGGCTGCTGGGCGGCCGAAATGACGGTCCGGCCCATATCCGTGATCGAGACGATCTTGGCACGGCGGTCCTTCGGGTCGGGCTCGCGCTTGACCAGCTTGTCACGCTCGAGACCGTCGATCGCTTCCGTCACCGTGCGGGGTGCGAAACCAAGAGCGCAGGCGATATCCGTCGACCGTTGCGGGCCCTGACATTCCAGAAGAAGCAGGAACTTGCTGCGGGCGAGCGACACACCTTCGTCCATCATGCACTCGTTCACCAGGCGGCTGACCTGATGGTAGAGCTTGAACATGCCCTGGGAGATTTCTATCGTGCTACTCATGAGGTGGAATATAGGTATTATGAGGGACCATGTCAAAGGATCGTAACGTTTTTCGATGAATTTGATCATAGATATTGAACGATCATCGTAAAGCCGCCCGGCCGTTATTTCCGCCTTCCCGGAAGGTTTTTTCCGGGGGCATCATTTCACCCTGCATAACCCGGCTCTTCGGCCTGCGGGCATTGACCCTTCGGGGCGTCGGGGCGATTGTCCGGCCATGCCTTTCCGCTTCATCCACACGGCCGACCTGCACCTCGATTCGCCGCTCACCTCCCTGGCCCTCCGCAATGCCGACCTCGGCGACCTCGTGCGCGGGGCGACCCGCACGGCGCTGGAGCGCATCGTCGACATCGCGCTTGCCGAGGCGGTCGACGCCCTCGTGATCGCCGGCGATCTCTACGACGGCTCGCAGACCTCCATGGCGACGGCGCTCTTCCTGATGGCCGAGATGCGGCGGCTGGAGGCGGCGGGCATCCGCGTCTATCTCATCCGCGGTAATCACGACGCGCAGTCGCAGATCACCCGCGAGCTCACCTTCCCGCCGAACGTGCATGTCTTCGACGGACGGGGAAAGCCGGTGCAGGCGGGGGCGCTGGCGAACGGGCGCGAGGTCCATGTCCACGGCATCAGCTTCGCCAATCCGCATGCGCCGGCCTCGCTGCTGCCGTCCTTCCGCGCGCCGGTGGCCGATGCGGTCAATATCGGCCTGCTCCACACCAGCCTTGCCGGCGCAAGCCGCCACGATCCTTACGCGCCCGTCAGCATCGCCGACCTCGCCGCGCACGGCTTCGACTATTGGGCGCTCGGCCATATCCACCAGCGCCGCGTGCATCTGGAAAAGCCGTGGATCGTCATGCCCGGCAACCCGCAGGGGCGCGACATCAACGAAAGCGGGCCGAAGGGCATCACGCTCGTCACCGTGGAGGAGGACGGCACGATCGCCTGCGAGGAGCGCCCGGTCGCCGTCGCCGTCTTCGAGCGGCTGTCGGTGGACCTTGCCGGCGTCGACGACTGGCGCGGCATGCAGGAGCGGGCCGAGGCGGTGCTTGCCGCCGCGCTCGCCGCGACCGGCGGCGCCCATCTCGTCGCGCGCCTGACGCTGGCGGGCGCGACGCCGCTCGCCTGGCGCCTGCGCCGCGATGAGGACCTGCTGCTCGCCGAATTGCAGAACATCGCCGCCTCGCTCGGCTCCGGCTGGATCGAGGCGGTGGAGCTTGCCGTCACCGCCCCGCCGGTCGCCGAAGGGAGCGATGCCGGGCCGCTCTCCGAGCTTTCCCGCCTGATGCACGCGGACGTCACCCTCAGCCATGCCTATCGCGAGGAGCTGCGCGAGACGCTCGCCGATCTCCTGCGGCAATTGCCGAAGGAGGCGCGCCACCTTCTCGTGCCGGACGAGGCGGCGGAGGAGGGGCTGATCGCCGAGCTTGCCCGCGAGGGGGCCGATACCGTGCTCGCCCGCCTCGGCGGCGAGCGGGAAGGGGCCTGACATGCGCCTCAACCGTCTCGACCTCGTCCGCTACGGCAAGTTCACCGAGCGCAGCCTCGATTTCGGCGCGCCCCGGCCGGGCAAGCCGGATTTCCATCTCGTGCACGGCCCGAACGAGGCCGGCAAGTCGACGCTCTTTTCCGCCTATCTCGACCTCCTCTTCGGCATCGAGAAGACGAGCGCCTACGGTTTCCTGCATCCTTATGCGCTGATGCGCGTCGGCGGGCGGCTTTCCATCGGCGCGGACGCCGTGGAGGCATACCGGCTTAAGCGCAACCAGGGAACGCTGGTCGCCGCCGACGACCGGCCGCTGCCCGATACGCTCTTCGCCTCCGTCCTCGGCGGCATGGACCGCAGCGCCTACCGCACCATGTTCTCGCTCGACGACGAGAGCATCGAGAAGGGCGGCGAAGATATCCTCAAGAGCGAGGGCGAGCTTGGCGCCATGCTGTTCTCGGCCAGTTCCGGCCTTTCAGACATGGCCTCCGGCCTTGCCGCGCTGAAGGCGGAGGCGGACGATTTCTACCGGCCCGCCGGCCGCAAGCACGGGCTCTCCACGCTGAAAACCGAGATCGAGGCGCTGGCGGCCGAGCGCAAGGCGCTCGACGTCGCCGCCCGCGACTACGGCCTTCTCGTGCGCGAGCGCGACGAGGCCGCCCGGCGCCATGCGGAGGCGAGCGCCGAACGGGCCGAAGCGCGCGCCGCGCTGGGGCAGGCCGAGCGCAGCCTTGAGGCGCTGCCCGCCCTTCGCCGCCTGCGCGCCCTGAGGGCCGAGCTCGGCGCCTTCGACCTCGGCGATTCCCCGCCGCCCGGCTGGCGCACCCTTCTGGGCGAGCTTGCCCGTGAGGAGGCGGAGATTACCGCTCGGACCGAGGGCGTGGCTGCCGAGCGCGACCGTTCCGCCGAGGAGCGTGCGGGCCTATCCGAGGATGCCGCGGTGCTGGAGGCCGAGGCCGATATCGCGGCCCTTGCCGGCTCCGCGCTGGAAGCCCGCTTCCGCACCGCCGCGATGGACCTTGCCGCGCGCGAGGGCGAGCGTGACCGGCTTGCCGCGACGCTTCGGGCGGAGATCGCCGCGCTCGGCCTTCCGCCGGAGGCCGACCCGACAGAGATCCTGCTGCCGCCCGGCCTCGGCGAAAAGCTCACCGCGCAGCTTTCCCGCCGCGCCGCGCTTGCCGAGCGCGCCGAGGCCGCCCTTCGCGAGCGGGCCGAGGCGGAAAAAGCGCTGGAGGCCGCGCGCGCGGCGCAGGATTGCGGCGCGGAGGGCGATGAGGCGCAGCAAGTGGCGCTCGGCGCCGCGCTGCGCGCCGCCCGCTCCGGCGATCTTCCCGGCCGTCTTCGCGAAGCCCGCCGTCTTCTCGCCCTTGGCCGGCGGGAGGCCGAGGCGGCGATGGCGGGGCTTGCACCGTGGTCCGGCACGACGGCGGCGCTCGCGGCCCTGCCGGTGCCGTCGTCTTCGGAACTGGAAAGCCTGCGCAAGCGGCGCGAGGCGGCGGAGGACGCCCTTCGCCGCCAGCAGGAGCAGGTCGCCGTCCTGACGCTCGAAAGCGCCGGCGCCAAGGCAAGGCTCGACGCGCTGCAGGCGATAACGGGCGCTGCAGGCGAGGAGCAGGCGGGCCGCCTGCGCGCCGGGCGCGAGGAGGCCTGGCAGGCGCATCTCGCCCGGCTCGACCGCCAGACCGCCGCCGCCTTCGAGGCGGCGATGCGGGACGACGACCGGGCGACGGATGCGCGCCTGCGCAGCGCCGACCGCCTCTCCGAAATCCGCCTGCTTGAGCGCAGCGTGGCGGACGGTTCGGCGCGTCTTGCGGCACTCGCCGGCGAGACGGAACGGCTTGAGGCGGCGCGGACAGAGACGGATGCGGAGATCGCCGCCGCCGCCCGCCGCTGCGGCCTGCCGGCGGAGACGCCCTTGCCGGAAACGGCGGGCTGGATCGAGCGCCGCTCGGCCGCGCTCGCCATGGCCGCCGATCTTGCCCGGCGCGGCACGGAGGCCGATGTGGTCGAGGAGGAGGCAAGGGTGACGCTCCTGCGGCTTGCAGGCCTGCTCGGGGCGGATTTTCCCGCCGGGACCACGTTCGAGGAAGCCGTCTTCCTTGCGGAGGACCGTCTGGAGGCGCTGAAGACGGCGGAAGCGCGCCGCCTTGCCGCCGCCGAGCGCCACACCCGTGCCACAGCCGAAGCCGAAGCGCGCGGCAGGGCGGCAGGGGAGGCGGCGGACACCCTTTCCGCATGGCAGGCGGCATGGCAGCGGGACATCGCCGGCACATGGCTCACAACGGACCGGGCGCCGGGCGATCCGGAGCGCCTTGCCGCCCTTCTGCCCGCCCTGCAGGCACTCGCCCGCACCGTCGAGCGGCACCGCGAACTGGAGCATCGCATCGCCGCCATGCGGCGCGATCAGGAGGATTATACCGGCCATGCGCAGCGGCTCGCCGGCCGGCTCGGCGAGGCGTTCGACGCGGCGGACCCGCTTGCCGCGGTCGCAGGCCTTGCCCGCCGGCTCGCCGCGGCGAAAGCGGTGCACGACCGGCGCGCGGCGCTCGACAAGGCGCTGGCGCGGCTCGGCGAGGAGGCCCGCACGCTGGAGGAGCGCCGGGCGGCGCTTGCCGCGCGGCTTTCGGAGATATTCGCCTTCCTTGGCTGCACCGGCCTCGCGGAGGCGGAAATCCTCCTGGAATCCTATCGCCGGCGCGACGATCTTCTCGACCGCATCGGCGAGGCGGCGCGCGACCTTGCCCGGCAGATGCGCCTGGAAACCGCCGAGGAGGCGGAGGCGGTCCTGTCGACGGTCGACGAGGACCAGCTTGCGGGCGAGCGGGCCGACCTTGCCGCACGGCTCGACGATCTCGACCGTGCGGTGGAGGAGCAGCACCTTGCAAAGGCCCGCGCCGACGAGGCCCTGTCGAAGATCGCCGGCAGCGATGCGGCGGCGGCGCTGGAGGAGCGGCGGCGCACGGCGCTCGTCGATCTTGCCGAGCGTTCGCGGCGCTACCTTGCTACGCGCGCCGGCATCCTTGCGGCCGAGCAGGCGCTGCGGCTCTACCGCGAGCGCCACCGCAGCCGGATGATGGAGCGGGCCTCGCACACCTTCCGCGCCATCACGGGCGGGGAATATGCGGGCCTGTCGACGGTGCTGGAGAAGGACGGCGAGTTCCTCGTCGCCAATGCCGCCTCCGGCGCCTCGAAGCTCGCGAAGGACCTTTCCAAGGGCACGCGCTTCCAGCTCTATCTCGCGCTGCGCGTGGCGGGCTACCACGAGATCGCCGAAACCCGCGAGACCGTGCCCTTCATCGCCGACGACATCATGGAGACCTTCGACGACGGGCGCGCGCTGAATGCCCTGCGCGTCATGGGCGAGATGGCAAGGGGCGGGCAGGTGATCTACCTCACCCACCACCGGCACCTGCGCGATCTGGCGCGGGAAGCCTGCCCGGACGTTGCGATCCACGAGTTGTAACGGCCGCCCCGCCGGGCGCGGAACTTGACTCGCCCGGCGGTAAATGGTTCTTGGCGCACCATCTGCGCCGTGCGAAGCCTGCTTCGCGCGACCTTCCGCCTTCGATGAACGGACAGGCATGAACATGAGGACCGGGAAAGAGGCGACGATGTGGGAGCGGGGTCTTGCGCCTGCCGGCTTCCTCGTGCTGCTTTTCACCCTCTTCCTCTCGCAGTTCTCCCTGCCCGACAGCGCACGCACCGCAGGCCATCCGCAGCGTGCGGCTGCGGAAGGGGGCGTCGCGCCGTCGCCGCTTTCGCCTTCCGGCGACGATCTCTGGTTCCCGGCGAGCGGCCATGCCGAGCGGCGGACGGCCAAGGCGAAGGCCGGCCTTGAAAGCGGCAATGCCGGCGGCAATGCTCTCCTGCCCGGCACGGGCTTCCTTGCCTATCCCTTCGAGACGGCGGCTTTGCTGGTCTTCGTCCTTGCCGACGATGCGGGCCCGGCGCGTGCAGCCACCGCGTTCTTCAGAAGCCGTGCGCCTCCGGCCCTTGCCGGTTGAGGCTCCGTGGCGCCGGTTGCGCGCCATTCGATGACATTCCGATCCCAGCGGACGGCGTCGGCCTGAGGGCGCGCCGTTCCGGCAGTTGAAGTGGAACACCCAATGAAAACCTCCAAGTGGGCCCTGATGGTCTACGCCGTCATCATCCTTTTCGGGATGCTCGCGGCCGTGCCCAACGTGCTGACGTCTGAGCAGCAGGCGAAATTCGGGCGCTACCTGCCCGCCAACCCCGTCACCCTCGGCCTCGACCTGAAGGGCGGCTCGCACCTCGTCCTCGAAGTGGATTCCGCCGCGCTGCGCAAGGCGCGCATGGATACGCTCCTCAACGACGCCCGCGCCATCCTGCGCAAGGCCGGCGAGCGGGCCTCGGCCGCCCGCCTCAACGGCGCCACGCTGACGATCACGCTGCCCGACCAGGACGCGCTCGACAAGGTGCTGCCGGAAGTGCGCAAGCTTGCCGCGCCTGCCTCCGCGCTCGGCTTCGGCGGCGGCTCGGCCGATATCGACGTCGCCACGAGCGGCACCGTCATCAACGTGACGCTGACGGAAGCCGGCATCAACGAGCGCATGTCGGCCGCCGTCGAGCAGAGCCTCGAGATCATCCGCCGCCGCGTCGACCAGGTTGGCGTTGCCGAACCGCTCATCCAGCGCGTCGGCGGCGACCGCATCCTCGTCCAGCTTCCGGGCCTCCAGGACCCGACGCGCCTTCGCCAGCTGCTCGGCTCGACCGCGCAGATGAGCTTCCACATGGTCGACCAGAGCGTCGATCCGAACGGCGTCGCCCCGCGCGGCGTGCTGATCCTGCCCGGCGCCAACGACGGCCGGAAGTATGCGGTCGAGGAGCGCGTCGCGATCTCCGGCGACCGCCTTGCCGACGCCAAGGCCGGCTTCGACCAGCGCACGAACGAGCCGATCGTCTCGTTCACCTTCGATTCCACTGGCGCGCGCCAGTTCGCGGAAGTCACCCAGGCCAATGTCGGCAAGCCCTTCGCCATCGTCCTCGACGGCAAGGTGCTGACGGCGCCGGTCATCCGCGAGCCGATCCTCGGCGGCCAGGGCCAGATCTCGGGCAACTTCAACCCGCAGGAAGCGACCGTGCTTTCGGCGCTGCTGCGCTCGGGCGCCCTGCCGGCCCCGCTCACCATCATCGAGGAGCGCACCGTCGGCCCGAACCTCGGTTCGGACTCGATCCGCATGGGCCTCTATACCGGTCTTGCCGGCCTTGCCGCCGTCGTCGTGATGATGCAGGTGCTCTACGGCTCCTGGGGCCTCATCGCCAATCTCGGCCTCGTGCTGCACACGATCCTGACCATCGGCCTGCTCGGCCTTCTCGGCTCGACGCTGACGCTGCCCGGCATCGCCGGCATCATCCTCGGCATCGGCATGGCCGTGGACGCCAACATCCTCATCAACGCCCGTATCCGTGAAGAGACGGCGGGCGGGGCGGGGGCCATGAAGGCGCTCGACGTCGGCTTCAACAAGGCCTACGCCACCATCGTCGACGGCAACATGACCACCATGGTGGGCATGATCCTGCTCTTCATGTTCGGCTCGGGTCCGGTGCGCGGCTTCGCCATCACCATGATCATCGGCCTTGCCATCTCCATGTTCACCTCGATCACCTTCGTGCGCCTGCTGATGCGCGAAGTGGTCATCCGCAGCAAGATGAAGAAGATCAACATCCATTCGATCTTCGGCCAGGTCTGGAGCATCCCGAGCTTCTCCTTCATGCGCGGGCGCTATATCGCGATCGCGACGTCGGCGATCATCTCGACCAGCTCGATCGTCCTGTTCTTCACGCCGGGCCTCAACTACGGCATCGACTTCGTCGGCGGTATCCAGGTGGAGGCGACCTCCAAGGCGCCGATCGACCTTGCCGTGCTGCGCAAGAAGATGGAGGACCTGAACCTCGGTGAGGTGGCGCTGCAGGAATTCGGCCAGGGCACGTCCGTCCTCGTGCGCGTCCAGCGCCAGCCGGGCGGCGAAGCGGTGCAGACCGCCGCGCTCCAGGAAATCCGCAACGGCGTTGCCGAAGTGATCCCGGACGCCAGCTTCGAGCGCACGGAAGTGGTCGGTCCGACGGTCAGCACCGAGCTTGCCCGCTCCGGCTTCCTTGCCGTCGGCCTCGGCATGCTGGCGATCCTGATCTACATCTGGTGGCGCTTCGAATGGCACTTCGCCGTGGGCGCCATCGTCACGCTGGTGCTGGACATCACCAAGATGATCGGCTTCTTCTCGCTGATGCAGATCGACTTCAACCTGACGGCCATCGCCGCGGTGCTGACGCTGATCGGCTATTCGGTGAACGACAAGGTGGTGGTCTACGACCGCATGCGCGAGAACCTGCGCAAGTACAAGACGATGCCGTTCTCCGACCTCATCGACCTGTCGATCAACCAGGTGATCATGCGATGCATCTTCACCTCGCTCGCCGTCGCGGCCTCGCTGCTGCCGATGGCGATCTGGGGCGGCGATACGGTCAAGCCCTTCGCCTGGCCGATGCTCTTCGGCGTCGTCGTGGCGACGACCTCGTCGATCTATATCGGCGGCCCGATCCTGCTCTTCCTCAGCCGTTACTGGAAGGATCGCAGCGCGACGCGCACGGCCGACGCGCCGGCGGCGGAGGCTTGAATGCAGAACGGGCGCCCTTGAGGCGCCCGTTTCGTTTCAGGAGAAGCGCGCCGGGCTGAAGGCCGCCGCCTCCACGCCCTCGCGGGCAAGCGGTTCGGGCACCGGAGCGCCGGCGAGGAGGCTGCCGGCAAGGCTGCCGAGGGCGGGCGAGGTGAGGATGCCGTAGCCGCCCTGGCCGGCGAGCCAGAAGAAGGACGGTTCGTCCTTCGCAAAACCCACGACCGGCAGGCGGTCCGGCGAGAAGCTGCGCATGCCGGCCCAGCTCCTGAAGACGCGGCGCACGCTGAGGGTCGTCGCCTCCTCGATGTAGTGGGCGGCATAGGCGACATCCAGTTCTTCCGGCTGCACGTCGGCGGGCTCGCACGGCGTCTCGTCAGCGGGGGAGGCAAGCAGGCGTCGGCCCTCCGGCTTGAAATAGAACGTGTCCTCGATCTCGTTCATCTCCGGCAGGCGGCTTGCCTCGACGCCCTCCGGCAGGTCGACCGTGACGGCGGTGCGTCGGTGCGGCACGATGCCGATGGGCTGAACGCCGGCGCGGGCGGCGACGGTATCGGCCCAGCCGCCGGCCGCATTCACCAGCATGCCGGCGACAAGCGTCTCCTCGTTCGTCTCGACCAGCCATTTGCCGCCGACGCGCCGGGCGCCGGAAAATTCGCGCTTTTCGAGGACCTGCGTGCCGTGGCGGCGGGCGTGGCGGGCATAGGATTGCAGGAGCGCGTCGACCTCGATGTCCCAATAATCCGGGTCGAAATAGGCGGCGGCGACATAGGCGGGATTCATGATCGGTGCGCGGGCGAGGAGGGCGGTCTCGTCGAGCCATTCGACGGCGGCACCGAGCGCCTTCGCTTCGTTAAAGCGGGCCTGCACCAAGGCCGCCTTTTCCGTAGCGCCGAAGACCACGCTGCCGCGGGGGATGAGCAGCGGCACCTCGCAAAAGCCTTCCGGCGGCGCGGTCATGAAGGCGTGGCTGGCGCGGGCGAGCGCGTTGACGGCGGGGGCGTTGTCGCGCAACGTGAACTCGGCGGCCGACCGGCCCGTGCTGTGGTAGCCGAGCGCGCCTTCCTGCTCCAGAACGACGACGGAGCGGTGCGGGCTCAGGAAATAGGTCAGCGACAGGCCGGCGATGCCGCCGCCGATGATCGCGATGTCGAAGGTCTGCATGGT
This sequence comes from Shinella sp. Sh6, assembly GCF_055392685.1. Taxonomy (NCBI): domain Bacteria; kingdom Pseudomonadati; phylum Pseudomonadota; class Alphaproteobacteria; order Hyphomicrobiales; family Rhizobiaceae; genus Shinella; species Shinella sp. Sh6. Next base: position 1,177,553 of record NZ_AP044005.1, read on the forward strand.
CGTCTCCGCCTGTCGTTTCGCCACAGGGGTAAGGGAGCGGCCGCCATTCTTCAAATTTATAGGGATGAAGGTGGCTATCAGCCGGATTGATGCTGGTCGCCCCAGCGCCATGCGGGGACATCGGCGATATGGGTGAGGAAGGCGCGTTCGGCCGGGTTCAGCGTCGCGCCGGGATTGGTGATGCGGAAGGTCTCCGTCACCGGCAGGTCGGCATAGGGCGGCAATTGCCAGAGCTCGCCGGCATCGAGCGCCCGGCCGGCGAGGTGGACGGGCAGCATGCCGATGCCCGCATTGGCGATGACGAGCCGCAGCACCTCCTCCACGTTGAAGGCGAGGGCGCGCACCTGCTGGCCGAAGGAGCCGATGGCGCGCACGGCCGTCACCGGGCCCATATGCGGGCCGCCCAGCACGTCGGCGAGGAAGCTGACATAGGGCTCGCCCCGCAAATCCTCCAGTCGCGCATCCGCCGCGCCGAACAGCCGGTGGCTGCGCCCGCAATAGAGCGCATAGCGCTCGTAGCAGAAAGGCGCCTTTTCCAGCGCCTCGGGGATGATTCCGTCCGAAAGGCCGAGCGTGGCGACGCCCCGCTCCACCGAGCGGATGACGTCCGTGGTGGTCTCGACGGTGACGCCGACCGTCACGCGCGGATAGCGCTTGAAGAAATCGGCGATCGCCCGGTCCCAGGCCGGGTTCATGGCATGGCTGACGGTGTGGATGGCGATATGGCCGGCGACCTCCTCGCCCGAGGTTTCCATCGCTTCCGGCAGGCGCACGATGGAGGTGAAGATGTCGCGGCAGAGCGCATGCAGCCGCACGCCGGCTTCGGTCAGCTCGAAACGGCCGGGGCTGCGGTCGATCAGCCGGTGGCCGACCGATTGCTCCAGCCGCTTCAGCGCCATGCTGACGGCCGGCTGCTGCAACAGGAGCCGGTTCGCCGCCCGCGTGATCGAGCCTTCCTCCACCACGACCACGAAGGTGCGCAGGAGGTTCCAGTCGAGATTGTGGGCAAAGCGTTCGAGACGGTTGAGCGGCATGCGCCTAGCTAGGCTCCGCAACCCCGCGAAGGCAAGGGGCGGTCGGATCGGCAGCCTTGTATTTTTCGCGAAAGAACAAGGCGGTCGAAACCGCCTTGGAGTGTCTACGAAATTTCATTCTCACACCTCTCCTCCGTCATGCTCGGGCTTGACCCGAGCATCCACGAGCCACGGCGATGGATCCTCGGCTCAAGGCCGAGGATGACGACGGAGGGGAGGCGAGGTTTCGCCCACCACCATCCGGTGGAGACGGTCACCCGCACCTCACTTCATCGTATAGATATCGATGGAGAAATACTTGTCGTTGATCTTCTGGTAGGTGCCGTCCTCGCGGATGGCCTTCAGGGCGGCGTTGAGCTTTTCGCGCAGGTCGTTGTCGTCCTGGCGCACGGCGATGCCGACGCCTTCGCCGACGAACTTCGGGTCGGTGATCGGCTTGCCGATCAGCTCGCAGCAGGCCTTGCCGTCGTCGTTCTTGGTGACCCAGTCGAGCAGCGGGATCATGTCGCCGACCTGAAGGTCGAGACGGCCGTTCGCCATGTCGAGGTTGACCTCGTCCTGCGTCGGATAGAGCTTGATGTCGGCATCCGGGTAGACGGCGGCGACATAGTCGGCCTGCGTGGTGCCGGACTGGGCGCCGATGGCCTTGCCCTTCATGCCCTCGTTGGTGAAGTCGGTGATGCCGGAATTCTTCGCGGCGGCATGGGTCATGGCGGCGAGGTAGTAGGGATCGGTGAAGGCGACCTGCTTCTTGCGTTCCTCGGTGATGAACATCGAGGCGATGATCATGTCGTATTTTTTGGCGATGAGGCCGGGAATGATGCCGTCCCAATCCTGCGCGACCACCTCGCACTCGACCTTCATCTTCTCGCAGAGCGCAAGGCCGATCTCGACGTCGAAGCCGCCGAGCTTGCCGGCCGAATCCTGGTAGTTGAAGGGCGGATAGGCGCCTTCCGTGCCGATCTTCAGCGTCTCGGCGGAGGCGTTGGCGGCAAGCAGCGTGGAGCCGGCGAGCGCCAGTGCCAGAAGCATTCTTTTCATGGTGGTTCCCCTGTTGTCTTTGGACGATGGGGAACGGTAGCGCGGGGCGGCGCATAAACGAAATAGATAGCCATGATGTTCGCTATCATTCCGGTTGATGCGCCGGCCTGGTTTTCCGGCTGCTACCAGCGCTGGTGGACGTGCGGGGCGACGAGGCGTTCGTAGATCTCCCGCGTGGCATCCATCACGTCCTGCGGGATGGGCGGAAGGCTTGCGGCCGCAGCATTGGCCTTCGCCTGCGCGGCGTTGCGCGCGCCGGGAATGACGACGCTGACGGCGTCCGCCATCAGGATCCAGCGGAGCGCGAAGGCGGCCATGCTTTCGCCCGCCGGCACCAGCGCGCGGATCTCTTCGACCGCCTGAAGCCCCGTCTCGAAGGGAACGCCCGCAAAGGTCTCGCCGACGTCGAAGGCCTCGCCGTTGCGGTTGAAGTTGCGGTGGTCGTCGGCGGCGAAGGCGGTCTCGCGCGAAATCTTGCCGGAGAGGAGCCCGCTTGCCAGCGGCACGCGGGCGATGACGGCGACGTTGCGGCGGGCGGCTTCCTGGAAGAAGAGCCGCGCCGGGCGCTGGCGGAAGATATTGTAGATGATCTGCACGCTGACGACGCCCGGATATTCGATCGCCTTCAGCGCCTCCTCGACCTTCTCGACGCTGACGCCGTAATTGGCGATCTTGCCGGCGGCCTTGATCTCCTCCAGCGCTCCGAAGACCTCGGGGCGATAGAACACCTCGGTCGGCGGGCAATGGAGCTGCACGAGGTCGAGCCGCTCGACGCCGAGGTTCTTCAGGCTCCGGTCGATGAAGCCTTCGAGGTTTTCCTTGGTGTAGCCGTCGGCGACATGGGGCGAAAGGCGGCGGCCGGCCTTGGTGGCGACCATCGGGCGCGCGCCGCCGCGGTCCTTCAGAACGTCGGCGATGATCTTTTCCGAGCGGCCGTCGCCATAGACGTCCGCCGTGTCGATGAAGGTCATGCCGGCATCGAGCGCGGCGTTGAGGGCGGCGCGGCCGTCGGCCTCGCTCACATCGCCCCAGGCGCCGCCGATCTGCCAGGCGCCGAAGCCGATGTCGGTCGTGGTGAAGCCCGTGCGGCCGAAGGTGCGATGTCTCATGAAAATGTCTCCCGGCAAAAATCGATGTGCCGGGAGGTAGCATTCCGCCGGGAGGCGGACAAGGAAATCGCGCGATCTTCCGGTCAGGCCGGCATGATTTCAACGAGATAGAAGGCGGCGCTGTCGCCGGCCGGCACCACCTCCGCCTTTTCCGCGCCGGCGAGCACGAGCGCGTCGAGCGGCTGGAGGCCGATGAGGCCGTCGCCCGTCGAAACGCCGAGCGGTGCGAGCGCCAGAAGCAGGCGCCCGCCGGACGATGCCGGAAGGACCGTCGATGCCGACGCGACATGATGCGTGAGCGTGTGCCGGAAGGCGCCGCGCCGCGTCATCACGTTGAGGTCGGTGATCGGTCCGCCGGCAAGGCGCGCCGTGGTGGGCGCATCGGCGGGAAAGGCGAGCGGCGCGGACTGCGGCGTCAGCAGCCTGTCGCCGAGCCCTTCGATGGAAAGCGCCATGCCGTCGCCCGAAAGCACCGCCAGCGTGCGGTCGATGCCGGGGAAGACGGAGAAGGGGCCGTCGCTCGCCACGCTCGCCATGCTGACGCGCCAGCCGAAATCCGAAAGGCTCGCGCCTTCCGGATGGACGATCACCTCGACCGTCTCGCCGCCGCCGTTCTTCCACGGCATGCGGCGATGGTCGGCGTTGGGCAGGAGCCTCGCCATCAGTTGCCGAGGATGGCCGGCAGGCGCAGGCCCTTTTCCTTGGCGCAGTCGATGGCGATGTCGTAGCCGGCATCGGCATGGCGCATGACGCCGGTGGCCGGGTCGTTCCACAGCACGCGGCCGATGCGCTCGGCGGCGTCATCCGAGCCGTCGCAGCAGATGACCATGCCCGAATGCTGCGAGAAGCCCATGCCGACGCCGCCGCCGTGGTGGAGCGACACCCAGGTCGCGCCCGAGGCGGTGTTGAGGAGGGCATTGAGCAGCGGCCAGTCGGAAACGGCGTCCGAGCCGTCCTTCATGGCTTCCGTCTCGCGGTTCGGGGAAGCGACCGAGCCCGAATCGAGGTGGTCGCGGCCGATGACGATCGGTGCCTTCAGCTCGCCGTTCCTGACCATCTCGTTGAAGGCGAGGCCGAGGCGGTGGCGGTCGCCGAGGCCGACCCAGCAGATGCGCGCCGGCAGGCCCTGGAAGGAGATGCGCTCCCGCGCCATGTCCAGCCAGTTGTGTAGGTGCGTGTTGTCGGGCAGCAGCTCCTTCACCTTGGCGTCGGTCTTGTAGATATCCTCCGGGTCGCCGGAGAGGGCCGCCCAGCGGAACGGGCCGATGCCGCGGCAGAACAGCGGGCGGATATAGGCCGGCACGAAGCCGGGGAAGTCGAAGGCGTTTTCCAGGCCTTCGTCTTTGGCGACCTGGCGGATGTTGTTGCCGTAGTCGAGCGTCGGGATGCCGGCATGGTGGAAGGCGAGCATCGCCTCGACATGGTCGCGCATGGAGGCGCGGGCGGCCTTTTCCACGGCCTTCGGGTCGCTTTCGCGCTTTGCCCGCCATTCGGCCATGGTCCAGCCCTTCGGCAGGTAGCCGTTGATCGGGTCGTGCGCGGAGGTCTGGTCGGTGACGATGTCCGGGCGGATGCCGCGGCGGACCATTTCAGGCAGGATCTCGGCCGCATTGCCGAGGAGGGCGACGGACTTGGCCTCGCCCGCCTGCGTCCAGCGGTCGATCATCTCCATGGCCTCGTCCAGCGTCTCCGCCTTCTCGTCGACATAGCGGGTGCGCAGGCGGAAATCGATGGAATCGGGGTTGCACTCGATGGCAAGGCAGGAAGCGCCGGCCATGACGGCGGCGAGCGGCTGGGCGCCGCCCATGCCGCCGAGGCCACCGGTGAGGATCCACTTGCCCTTGAGGCTGCCGTTGTAATGCTGGCGGCCGGCTTCCACGAAGGTCTCGTAGGTGCCCTGCACGATGCCCTGGCTGCCGATATAGATCCACGAGCCGGCCGTCATCTGGCCGTACATGGCAAGGCCCTTCTTATCCAGCTCGTTGAAATGGTCCCAGTTGGCCCAGTGCGGCACGAGGTTGGAATTGGCGATGAGGACGCGCGGGGCATCCTTGTGCGTGCGGAAGATGCCGACCGGCTTGCCGGACTGCACGACGAGCGTCTCGTTTTCTTCCAGATCGCGCAGCGAGGCGACGATCGTGTCGAAATCCGCCCAGGTGCGGGCGGCGCGGCCGATGCCGCCGTAGACGACCAGCTCGTGCGGGTTTTCCGCGACGTCCGGGTCGAGGTTGTTCATCAGCATGCGCAGCGGCGCTTCGGTCATCCAGCTCTTGGCGGTGCGCTCGGTGCCGGTGGCGGCGCGCACGTCCCGGATGTTGTGGCGGGGATTGTCGGTCATGGCTGGTTCTCCCGGATCAGCGATTGAGGGTGGAGGCAAGCGCCTCGATGTGGGTGAGGATGTCTTTCAGGTGGACGCGGAGTTTTTCGGCCTTTTCCGCGTCGTAGGCGAATGGCGGGGCCTCGCTTGCAAGATGGCTGCACTGGGCAAGCTCCATCTGGATGGCGTGGACGCCGGTTTCCGGCCTGCCGTAGTGGCGCGTCGTCCAGCCGCCCTTGAAGCGGCCGTTGAGCACGCTCGTATAGCCCTCGGCCTTCGAGCAGACGTCGACGGTCGCCGCCTCGATCTCTTTGGCGCAGGTGCGGCCCATGTCGGTGCCGACGTTGAAATCCGGCAGCCGACCCTCGAAGAGGAAGGGGATCAGCGAGCGGATCGAATGGCAGTCGTAGAGGATGGCAACGCCATGGACCGCCTTCACGCGCTCGATCTCGGCGGCAAGGGCCGCATGGTAGGGCGCATGGAAATTGGCGAGCCGATGGGCGATATCCGCTTCGGTCGGCGCAGCGCCGTCCTTCCAGATCGCCTTGCCGTCGAAATCCGTCTCCGGCACGAGGCCCGTCGTGTTCTGCCCCGGATAGAGGCTGACGCCGGCCGGGTCGCGGTTGGCGTCGATCACGTAGCGGTGGAAGGTGGCGCGCACCGTCGTCACGTCCGGCAGGAGGCCGTCATAGAGGCGCTCGATGTGCCAGTCGGTGTCCGCGAGGATGCGGCCGTTGTCGTTCAGCCGCTCCCATATATCGGCCGGAACCTCCGTGCCGGTATGCGGAAAGGCGAGGATGACGGGCGAGGTGCCCTGGTGGGTTTCGAAGACGGTGCTCATCGGATGGCCTCCATGAAAACCCCTCCCCAACCCCTCCCCACAAGGGGGAGGGACTTAACGCGCGGCACTCTGCGCGCAAAAGAATGGAGGGAAGAGCGTGCGTCCAGCCTTTCTCCCCCCTTGTGGGGGAGATGCCGGCAGGCAGAGAGGGTCTTCATGCCCGGCAGGGCAGAGGAGGGTATCAAGGCAAACATGTCCATCCTCACACCTCCAGCACCGGCAGGATGCCCTTGGAGACGGAGGCGGCGAGCGCGCCGGAGGAGATGAAGGTGCCGGCGGCCGCAAGGTCGGGGGCCATGTAGCGGTCTTCCTCCAGCGTCGGCACGACGGTGCGCAATGCGGCCACGACCTTCTGCAGTTCCGGGCTCGTGGTGAGCGGGGCGCGGAACTCGATGCCCTGTGCTGCCGTCAGCGCCTCGATGCCGACGATGGCGGCAAGGTTCTCCGTCATGCGCAGGAGGCGGCGGGCGCCGTGGCAGGCCATGGAGACGTGGTCTTCCTGGTTGGCCGAGGTCGGCGTCGAATCGACCGAGGCGGGATGCGCCATCTGCTTGTTCTCGCTCATCAGCGCGGCGGAGGTGACTTCCGCGATCATCAGGCCGGAATTGAGGCCCGGCTTCTTGGCGAGGAAGGCCGGCAGGCCGAAGGAGAGGGCCGGGTCGACCAGCAGCGCGATGCGCCGCTGCGCGATGGCGCCGATCTCGCAGACCGCAATCGCGATCTGGTCGGCGGCAAAGGCGACGGGCTCGGCATGGAAGTTGCCGCCGGAGACGACCGTGTCGTCGGAAAGCACCAGCGGATTGTCCGTCACGGCGTTCGCTTCGATTTCCAGCGTGCGGGCGGCAGACCGCAGGAGGTCGAGGCAGGCGCCGTCGACCTGCGGCTGGCAGCGGATGCAATAGGGATCCTGCACGCGCTCGTCGCCGGTGATGTGGCTTTCGCGGATGACGGAACCGGCGAGCAGCGCGCGGAGCGCCGCGGCTGCGTCGATCTGGCCCTTGTGGCCGCGCAGCGTGTGGATATCGGGATGGAACGGCGCGGAGGAGCCCATGGCGGCATCCGTCGAGAGCGCGCCGGTGACGAGCGCGGCCTGCGCGGCGCGGTGGGCGCGGAAGAGGCCGGTGAGCGCCAGCGCCGTGGAGACCTGCGTGCCGTTGATGAGGGCAAGGCCCTCCTTGGCGGCCAGCACGACCGGCTTCAGGCCGGCCTTTTCGAGCGCCGCCCCGCCCGGCAGGCGCTCGCCGGCATAGAAGGCCTCGCCTTCGCCGATCATCACCGCCGTCATGTGGGCGAGGGGGGCAAGGTCGCCGGAGGCGCCGACGGAACCCTGTTCCGGGATGACCGGGACGACGCCCTTTTCCTGCATGGCCTCGATGAGGCGCACGACCTCCAGCCGCACGCCGGAGGCGCCGCGGCCGAGCGAGATGAGCTTCAGCGCCATGACGAGGCGCACGATGTTCTCGCCGAGCGGTTTGCCGACGCCGCAGCAATGCGACAGGATCAGGTTGCGCTGGAGCGTGGCGACGTCGGCCGGCGCGATCTTGATGGAAGCGAGTTTGCCGAAGCCCGTGTTGATGCCGTAGACCGGCACGTCGCCGCTGGCGATCTCGGCGATGCGCGCGGCGGCCTTCTCGATGCCCGCGTCGAAGGACGCGTCGAGCCGGGCGGCTTCGCCCGTGCGGTAGATGGTTTCAAGGGTCTTGAGGGGCACGGAGCCCGGATGAAGCGTGATTGTCATGGTTCACTCCCGTGGCAGCTCCCGGCTGCCATTGATCGAATTACTGTCCGCTGCGGATGCGGCTGTGCATGGGGTTGAAGCCCATGCGGTAGACCAGCTCCGCCGGCCGGCCGATGTCCCAGAGGACGAAATCGGCCCATTTCCCGGCCTCCAGCGTTCCCACCTCGTCGACGAGGCCGAGCGCGCGGGCGGCCTCGCGCGTCGTGCCGGCGATGCATTCCTCGACCGTCATGCCGAAGAGCGTCGCGGCCATGTTCATGGTGAGGAGGAGGGAGGTGAGCGGCGAGGTGCCGGGATTGGCGTCGGTCGCGACCGCCATCTTCACGCCGTGCTTGCGGAAGAGCTCGACCGGCGGCTTCTTCGTCTCGCGGATGAAATAGAAGGCGCCCGGCAGGATGACGGCGACGCTGCCGGCCTCCGCCATGGCGGCCGCGCCTGCATCGTCAGTATATTCGAGGTGGTCGGCCGAAAGCGCGCCGTAACGCGCGGCAAGCGCCGCGCCATGCAGGTTGGAGAGCTGGTCGGCATGGAGCTTGACCGGCAGGCCGTGGCTTTTCGCGGCATCGAAGACCCTGGCCATCTCGTCCGTCGAGAAGGCGATGCCCTCGCAGAAGCCGTCGACGGCGTCCGCCAGCCCTTCGGCGGCGACGGCCGGCAGCATCTCGCCGACGACCTTCTCGATATAGGCGGCCTTGTCGCCGTTCATTTCCGCCGGCAGCGCATGGGCGCCGAGGAAGGTGGTGCGCACGGTGACGTCGCGCGCCTCGGCGATGCGGCGGGCCGCGCGCAGCGACTTCAGCTCGTTCTCGGTATCGAGCCCGTAGCCGGACTTGATCTCCAGCGTCGTCACGCCCTCGGCGATCAGCGCATCCACGCGGGGAAGCGTCTGGCGCACCAGTTCGTCCTCGCTCGCCGCGCGCAGCGCCTTGACGGAGGAGACGATGCCGCCGCCCGCCCGCGCGATCTCCTCATAGGAGGCGCCGGCAAGGCGAAGCTCGAATTCATGGGCGCGGTCGCCGGCATGGACGAGATGTGTGTGGCAATCGATGAGGCCCGGCGTGATCCAGCGGCCCTCGCAGTCGATGCTTTCGGCGCCGGCAAAGGCTGCGGGAAGCTCGGCTTCCGGGCCAGCGAAGGCGATGCGCCCGTCCTCGACGGCGATGGCGCCGGCCTCGATGATGCCGAGCCCCGGAAGGCTTTCGTTGAGCGTGGCGAGGCGCGCATTGCGCCAGACGCGGGGCGTATCCTTTTCCGGTGTCGTCATCACGATTGCCTCTTCCCTGTGATGGAGATAATGTATATACATAATAGCGCAACACGCAAGGGCCAATTTGAGGCCGCGTTCAAGTGTACCGCGAAGGAGGGGACGATGGCCGTCATTCATGCAAGGCAGGCGCTGCTTTCGGGCGGCTGGGCGAACGATGTGCGGCTGCATGTCGAGGCGGGCCGCATAAGCGCGGTCGAGACGGACGCCGCCCCTGAAGCCGCCGACGAGCGCCACGACACCCTCGTCGCCGGCATGCCGAACCTGCACAGCCACGCCTTCCAGCGCGGCATGGCCGGCCTTGCCGAGACGCGCGGGCCGGGCAGCGACAGTTTCTGGAGCTGGCGCAACGTCATGTACCGCTTCGCGCTCTCCATGACGCCGGACGACGTCGAGGCCGTCGCCGCCCAGCTCTATGTCGAGATGCTGGAGGCGGGCTTCACCCGCGTCGGCGAGTTCCACTACCTGCATCATGACAAGGACGGTGGGCATTATAGTGACATCGCCGAGATGGCCGCGCGCATCGCCGCCGCGGCCTCCACGACCGGCATCGCGCTCACGCTGCTGCCGGTCTTCTACGCCCATGCCGGCTTCGGCGGCACGGCGCCGGGCGAGGGGCAGCGCCGCTTCATCAACGATCCCGAGTCCTATGCGCGCCTGCTGGAGCGCTGCCGCGCGCTCACCGACGGCCTGCCGGAAGGCGTCACCGGCGTCGCCCCGCACAGCCTGCGCGCCGTCACGCCGCAGGAGCTTTCCGCCGTCGTCGCCATGGCCGGCGACAGGCCGGTGCATATCCACATCGCCGAGCAGGTGAAGGAGGTGGAGGACAGCATCGCCTGGTCCGGCCGACGCCCCGTGGAGTGGCTGCTCGACAATCAGGCCGTCGATTCGCGCTGGTGCTTCATCCACGCCACGCACATGACCGGGGCCGAGACCGCCGGCATGGCGAAGGCCGGCGCGATTGCCGGCCTCTGCCCGGTGACGGAGGCCAATCTCGGCGACGGCATCTTCGCAGGCGCCGATTTCCTTGCCGCCGGCGGCCGATTCGGCGTCGGCTCGGATTCCAACGTGCTGATCGGCCTGCCGGACGAGTTGCGCCAGTACGAATATTCGCAGCGCCTCGCCCACCGTGCCCGCAATGTGCTGGCCGCCCCCGGCGGTTCGACGGGCCGCGCGCTCTTCGACGGGGCGCTTGCCGGCGGGGCCGCCGCGCTCGGTGCGCCGTCGGGCCTTGCCGCCGGCAACGCCGCCGATTTCGTCAGCCTTGCGCCGCGCCACGGCCTGGCGCTTGCGGGCGACGGCCTGCTCGACGGCTGGATCTTCGCCAACGGCGCGACGGTCGATTGCGTCTGGGTGAACGGGCGCAGGCAGGTCGAGGGCGGCCGCCATGTCGCGCGCGAGGCGGTCGGCCGGCGCTTTGCCGAGACGATGCGGGCGCTCGCCGACGCCTGACTTTCCATTGAAAGGCGCTGCGGCCTTTCCTAAGACAAGGAGCCGGGCGATTCCCGCCCGGCACACGCGCGGAGGCGGCCATTTCCATTTCCCCCGAAGAGGACAAGCCCCAGGCCGACGGCAAGGAGCCGTCGCTGCACCGCCGCATCCTCGACGATGTGGAGGGGAAAATCCTCTCGGGCGAATGGCCGCCCGGCCACCGCATCCCCTTCGAGCACGAATTGACCGAGCAATACCAATGCTCGCGCATGACGGTGAACAAGGCGATCACCGAGCTCGTCAAGCGCGGCCTCATCGAGCGCCGCCGCAAGTCCGGCAGCTACGTCACCCATCCGCACGCGCAGTCGGCGGTGCTGGAGATCCACGATATCCGCCTGGAGGTCGAATCGCTCGGCCTGCCGTACCGCTACGAGCGCCGCAGCCGCACGGACCGGGCAGCGAAGGCCGCCGACCGCCGCCTGCTCGACCTGCCGGAGCCGACGCGCCTCACCGACATCACGGCCCTGCATTTCGCCGGCGTCCAGCCCTTCTGCCTGGAAGAGCGCATCATCAACCTCGCCGCCGTGCCCGAAACGGCCGGGGAAACCTTCGACACCGTCGCCCCCGGCCCATGGCTCATCAGCCGCGTGCCCTGGAGCGCCGCCGAGCACCGCATTCGCGCCGTCGGCGCCGATCCCCGCGCCGCCGCGCTCCTCGCTATCCCCCCGGGCACGCCGTGCCTCGTCGTCGAGCGCCGCACCTGGAGCGGCGGCCTCTACATCACCCACGTCCGCCTGACCTACCCCGGCGAAAAGCACGAACTCGTCGCCGAATTCGCCCCGACCCACCCGCGGTAGGCATTCTTTTCGAACTGTAGAAAAAAGACGGAGGCAGGTTGCGCCCATCACGACGAGAGGACGCGCATCGACCAGCGCAGCCTTGCGGCAGATTGGTGTAACCGGATGGAAACAAGGGGAAAATGGTGGGCGATGAGAGACTCGAACTCCCGACATCCTCGGTGTAAACGAGGCGCTCTACCAACTGAGCTAATCGCCCGCCGCGTTGGTGGCTGTGATCTATGCGGAACCGGATCGAACCGCAAGAGGCAATCGCCAAGTTTTTTGCATTTTTTTGAGCCGGCCCGCGGGAAGCCGGAAGGGTGTGGAAACATTTTCCGGCACGTCATTCTTTTGTCTTGAAACCTGCTTGACACCCAAACACGAACCCCGTAGTTAGCCGCTCATCGAACGGCTCGGCCGCTCGACGCGGATGCTTCGTCATCCGGTCTTTCGAGGAATGCGGGTGTAGCTCAGTCGGTTAGAGTGCCGGCCTGTCACGCCGGAGGTCGCGGGTTCGAGCCCCGTCACTCGCGCCACTCGAAGGTTCGGACAAGCATGCGGGCCCTTGCGGCCAACAAGATGCGCGGGTGTAGCTCAGTCGGTTAGAGTGCCGGCCTGTCACGCCGGAGGTCGCGGGTTCGAGCCCCGTCACTCGCGCCATTCTTCTTTCTCTCCAGGATATTGCATCCGTTTCCTGAAGTCGTTTGTGCGCGGCGCGCGCCTGCGCCGAATCGCCGCTGTGGATCCCCGTCTTTCCGCCGGCGCATGCCGGTCGCACGTCGCGGATTTTGCCTTCCGTCAAGAGTGGGGATGCCCGGCCCGGGCGTGATTGCGGGTGGCCGCCACATCGCTGGCGGCGCGGCCGGCCGGACGCGGGGCCGTTGCGGCGACCGGGAGGGATGCCTATATGAAAGTGAAGGCCCTCATAAGCCGGGCTTCATGAAATCGTAACGATTTAAATGGCTTTGGCGGTGGCGTTTCCGGCCGGCCGGGAAAAGAGCACAATGATTGCGGCGAAAGCCGGACAAAGCCTTGCGCGGGGACGCTCACTGCGCTAACGACGTGCCGTTGCAACATACTTTATCGGCTTGCAGGCCTTCATGGCCACAGGCGTCTCTCCGGCGCCGCGGGCAGGCAGGATGGACGCCAATGACTGAACTTCTCGGTTCCTATATCCCGATCGCCATTTTCATCGGTATCGCGCTTGTGATCGGCATCGCGCTGCTCGTCGCGCCGTTCGCCGTCGCATACAAGGCGCCCGATTCGGAAAAGCTCTCCGCTTACGAATGCGGCTTCAACGCCTTCGACGATGCGCGCATGAAATTCGACATCCGGTTCTACCTCGTGTCGATCCTCTTCATCATCTTCGACCTGGAAGTCGCCTTCCTCTTTCCGTGGGCCGTCTCCTTCGCGAAGATGGGCTGGTTCGGCTTCTGGTCCATGATGGTCTTCCTCGGCGTCCTGACCATCGGCTTCATCTACGAATGGAAGAAGGGAGCACTCGAATGGGAGTAGCTCATACGAACGCCACGCTCGTCGCGCCTGAGGCCAAGGGGATCATCGATCCCAACACCGGCAAGCCGGTCGGCAGCAACGACGCCTTCTTCGGCGAGATCAACAACGAGCTCGCCGACAAGGGTTTCCTCGTCACCTCGACCGATGAGCTCATCACCTGGGCGCGCACCGGCTCGCTGATGTGGATGACCTTCGGCCTGGCCTGCTGCGCCGTCGAGATGATGCAGCTTTCCATGCCGCGCTACGACGTCGAGCGCTTCGGCTTCGCGCCGCGCGCCTCGCCGCGCCAGTCCGACGTCATGATCGTCGCCGGCACGCTCACCAACAAGATGGCGCCCGCGCTCCGCAAGGTCTACGACCAGATGCCCGAGCCGCGCTACGTCATCTCGATGGGCTCGTGCGCCAACGGCGGCGGCTACTATCACTATTCCTATTCGGTGGTGCGCGGCTGCGACCGCGTGGTGCCGGTCGACATCTACGTACCGGGCTGTCCTCCCACGGCAGAAGCGCTCCTCTACGGCGTGCTCCTGCTGCAGAAGAAGATCCGCCGGACGGGTACGATCGAGCGTTAAGGGCAGGGGACTTTAGAATATGAGCGAAGCCCTCCAGGAGCTTTCCTCCCATATCGGCGAAGCGGCCGGCGGTCTCGTCGCCTCCGCCGACATCGCCTATGGCGAACTCACCCTGAAGACGGATGGCGCCCGCGTCATCGAGCTTCTGACCTTCCTGCGCGACGACGTGCAGTGCGGCTTCGTCAACCTCGTCGACATCTGCGGCGTGGACTGGCCGGCCCGCGCCGAGCGCTTCGACGTGGTCTACCACCTCCTGTCGCCGCGCCAGAACCTGCGCATCCGCGTCAAGGTGGCGACGGGCGAGGACCAGCCGGTGCCGTCCGCCTGCTCCGTCTATCCGGGCGCGGACTGGTTCGAGCGCGAGGCCTACGACATGTACGGCATCCTCTTCACCGGCCATCCGGACCTTCGCCGCATCCTCACGGACTACGGTTTCGAGGGGCATCCGCTGCGCAAGGACTTCCCGACCACCGGCTTCGTGGAGGTGCGCTACAACGACGAGGTCAAGCGCGTCGTGTACGAGCCTGTCGAGCTGAAGCAGGAATTCCGCAACTTCGACTTCCTCTCTCCCTGGGAAGGCACCGACTACGTGCTGCCGGGCGACGAGAAGGCGAAGACGAACTGATTTTGGGTCGTGTGGCCCGACAGGGCACCGGCTTCTGGAGCAAGCGGCATGAACGAGCACAACGTTCGCAACTTTAATATCAACTTCGGCCCGCAGCACCCTGCGGCGCACGGGGTTCTGCGTCTCGTCCTCGAGCTCGATGGCGAAATCGTCGAGCGCGTCGATCCGCATATCGGGCTCCTGCATCGCGGTACCGAGAAGCTGATCGAGACGAAGACCTATCTTCAGGCCGTGCCCTATTTCGACCGCCTCGACTACGTGGCGCCGATGAACCAGGAGCATGCCTTCGCGCTCGCCGTCGAGAAGCTGACGGGCACCGAGGTGCCGATCCGCGGCCAGCTCATCCGCGTGCTCTATTCGGAGATCGGCCGTATCCTGTCGCACCTCCTCAACGTGACGACCCAGGCCATGGACGTCGGCGCGCTGACGCCGCCGCTCTGGGGCTTCGAGGAGCGCGAGAAGCTGATGGTGTTCTACGAGCGGGCCTGCGGCGCGCGCATGCATGCGGCCTATGTCCGGCCGGGCGGCGTGCACCAGGACCTGCCGCACGAGCTGGTGGAAGACATCGGCAAGTGGATCGACCCGTTCCTGAAGACGGTCGACGAGATCGAGGTCCTGCTGACCGACAACCGCATCTTCAAGCAGCGCAACGTCGATATCGGCGTGGTGAAGCTGGAAGACGCGTGGGCCTGGGGCTTTTCGGGCGTCATGGTGCGTGGTTCGGGCGCCGCCTGGGACCTGCGCCGCTCGCAGCCCTACGAGTGCTATTCCGAGCTGGATTTCGACATCCCGATCGGCAAGAACGGCGACTGCTACGACCGCTACCTGATCCGCATGATCGAGATGCGCGAATCTGCCAAGATCATGCGCCAGTGCGTCAACCGCCTGCTGGGCGATGCCAAGGTCGGCCCGGTCTCCTCCATCGACGGCAAGATGGTGCCGCCGAAGCGCGGCCAGATGAAGCGTTCGATGGAAGCGCTCATCCATCACTTCAAGCTCTATACGGAAGGCTACCACGTTCCGGCCGGCGAAGTGTATGCCGCCGTGGAAGCGCCGAAGGGCGAGTTCGGCGTCTACGTCGTCGCCGACGGCACCAACAAGCCCTATCGCTGCAAGATCCGCGCACCGGGCTATGCGCACCTGCAGGCCATGGATTTCATCTGTCGCGGCCATCAGCTTGCCGACGTCTCGGCGATCCTCGGTTCGCTCGATATCGTGTTCGGCGAGGTTGACCGCTGATGATGAAGCCCGCCCTTGCCGCCGCCGCCGTTCTCCTTGCCGCTCCCGCCTTCGCGCAGGACAGCGGTGAGAAGAGCGCGTCCGTGACCATGGGGCAGCTCGCCAGCCAGGGCTATGAAATCAAGGCGGCGGCGCCGAACGGCGGCCGCTACGTCGTATTCATGCAGAATGACAAGTCGGCCTATGCCTGCGAGTTCGTCAACACGAACCAAACGCAGTGCCGGCAGATTAACTGAGACAAGGCGTTACAGAATGTCCGTTCGTCGACTAGCCGAAGACAGTGTCCAGCCCGCCAGCTTCGCCTTCACCAAGGAGAACGCGGCCTGGGCGAAGGCAACGATCAACAAGTATCCGAAGGGCCGCCAGCAATCGGCGGTCATCCCGCTTCTCATGCGGGCGCAGGAGCAGGACGGCTGGGTCACCAAGGCCGCCATCGAGGTCGTCGCCGACATGCTCGGCATGGCCTATATCCGCGTTCTGGAAGTGGCGACCTTCTACACGCAGTTCCAGCTCCTGCCGGTCGGCACGCGCGCCCATGTCCAGGTCTGCGGCACGACGCCCTGCATGCTGCGCGGCGCGGAAGACCTGATCAACGTGTGCAAGAAGCGCATCCACCCCGAGCCCTTCCACCGCAACGAGAGCGGCACGCTCTCCTGGGAAGAGGTCGAGTGTCAGGGCGCCTGCGTCAACGCACCGATGGTCATGATCTTCAAGGACAGCTACGAGGACCTGACGGCCACGCAGCTCGAGCACATCATCGACCGCTTCGACGCCGGCAAGGGCTCGACCGTCGAGCCGGGCCCGCAGATCGACCGTGTCTATTCCGCGCCGGTCGGCGGCCTCACCAGCCTCAACGCGCCGGAAGCGGCCGCGAAGAAGACGCCGTCCCGCGCCAGGAAGGCGGACGAGGACAGCGTCAGCGTTCCCCCGTCGAACGCCGCCCGCGCCCGGACCGATGCGGACGAGACGAACCCCAAGCTGAAGACCCCGGCGAACGCCAAGGCGGAAGCTGCCGCCAATGCCGAGGTGAAGGGCGAGACCCGCGCCGAAGGCGAGAGCGCCCCCGCAGGCAAGCCCTCGCTGGCCGACAGGAATCGTCCGGCCGCGATTGCGCGTCCCGAAACCCCGGACGACCTCAAGCTCATCTCCGGCGTCGGCCCGAAGATCGAGGGCATTCTCCACGATCTCGGCATCTTCACCTTCGCGCAGGTCGCCTCCTGGAAGAAGGCAGAGCGCGAATGGGTCGACAGCTACCTGAACTTCAAGGGCCGCATCGAGCGCGACGACTGGGTCAAGCAGGCCAAGGCGCTCGCCAAGGGCGGCGAAGCAGAATACATCCGCGTCTTCGGCAAGAAGCCGCGGTAAAGAGGTGAACCATGCTTAAAGACCAGGATCGCATCTTCACCAACATCTACGGCACCAAGGATAAGTCGCTGAAGGGCGCCATGGCCCGCGGCCAGTGGGACGGCACCAAGCAGCTTCTCGAAAAGGGCCGCGACTGGATCGTCAACGAGATCAAGGCCTCGGGCCTGCGCGGCCGTGGCGGCGCCGGCTTCCCGACGGGCCTAAAATGGTCCTTCATGCCGAAGGAGAGCGACGGCCGGCCGCATTACCTCGTCGTCAATGCGGACGAATCCGAGCCCGGCACCTGCAAGGACCGCGATATCCTGCGCCACGATCCGCATACGCTGATCGAGGGCTGCGTGGTCGCGTCCTTCGCCATGGGCGCCAACACCGCCTACATCTACGTGCGCGGCGAGTTCATCCGCGAGCGCGAGGCGCTGCAGGCCGCCATCGACGAATGCTACGATGCGGGCCTGCTCGGCAAGAACAACAAGCTCGGCTACGACATCGACGTCTTCGTGCACCACGGCGCCGGCGCCTATATCTGCGGCGAGGAGACCGCGCTGCTCGAAAGCCTCGAGGGCAAGAAGGGCCAGCCGCGCTTGAAGCCGCCGTTCCCGGCCAATATGGGTCTCTACGGCTGCCCGACGACGGTCAACAACGTGGAATCGATCGCCGTCACGCCGACGATCCTGCGCCGCGGCGCAAGCTGGTTCTCCTCGTTCGGCCGCCCGAACAACGTCGGCACCAAGCTGTTCATGATGTCCGGCCACGTCAACACGCCCTGCACGGTCGAGGAGACCATGGGCATCTCCTTCAAGGAGATGGTCGAAAAGCACGGCGGCGGCATCCGCGGCGGCTGGGACAACCTGCTTGCCGTCATCCCCGGCGGCGCATCGTGCCCGGTCGTCAAGGCCGAGGACATGATGAACGTCACGCTCGACTTCGATGGCCTGCGCGAGGTGAAATCCTCCTTCGGCACCGGCGGCATGATCGTCATGGATCGCTCGACCGACATCATCAAGGCGATCTGGCGCATCTCGGCCTTCTTCAAGCACGAGAGCTGCGGCCAGTGCACGCCCTGCCGCGAAGGCACGGGCTGGATGATGCGCGTGATGGAGCGCATGGTGCGCGGCAATGCGCAGAAGCGCGAGATCGACATGCTGTTCGACGTCACCAAGCAGATCGAGGGTCACACGATCTGCGCGCTCGGCGACGCGGCGGCCTGGCCGATCCAGGGCCTCATCCGCAACTTCCGCCCCGAGATCGAGGCGCGCATCGACCAGTACACCGCCAATGCCATGGCGCATGGCGCGGTGCTGGAAGCCGCGGAGTAAGACGATGAAGACGCCGGCGGGACAGGATGCGAATGCGACCAGGACCCCGCCGGACGAAGCCGCCGGCGAGGATCCCTTCGGGTTCTCGCCCTGGCTGAGGCAGATGCCGGACGTTCCGCTGCATCCGCTGATGGCCCATCCGGTCGCGGGCCTCGTCGCCACCACCGCGATTGGCTTCGGCCTTGCGGGCCAGATGGCCGGCATGATGCTGGGCATGATGCAGGGCGCGGCCGAGCGGACGAAGGCGGTGCTGGACGAGGCGGCCGAACGGGCCGCAAGGGCGGACGCGGTGGAACGCAGGGCGCCGCCGGTGCTGAGGATCGTTCCGAAGGCGGAAGTGTCCGCCGCGGAGAAGACGGAGAAGGTGGCGCGCAAGGGCGCGACGCCGAAGACGGCGGCGAAGGCCGCAAGGGCCGATGACCTGAAGGCGATTTCGGGTATCGGGCCGAAGCTGGAGCAGGTGCTGAACGGCATGGGCTTCCGGCGCTACGCCGACATCGCGGCCCTGACGGACGGCGATGTGGCACGGATCGAAGCCGAACTCGGCCTCGGCGGGCGTATCGCCCGCGACGGCTGGGTGGAGCAGGCAAGAACGCTGGCAAAGGGCAGGGGCTGACCTACCGGAACCGGCAGAGAACGAAGGCCGAAGGGACGGGCGAAGGCCCGCACCGAAGCCGGAGAGAATGGCGCTGGCAAGACGCGGGGAGCTTCCCTCGTCAAAAGCGGGATTGAGATATGGCAAAGCTGAAAGTCGACGGAAAAGAAATCGAAGTCCCGGATCACTTCACGCTGCTTCAGGCGTGCGAGGAGGCCGGCGCCGAGGTTCCGCGCTTCTGTTTCCACGAGCGGCTGTCGGTTGCCGGCAACTGCCGCATGTGCCTCGTCGAGGTGAAGGGCGGCCCGCCGAAGCCGGCGGCCTCCTGCGCCATGGGCGTGCGCGACCTGCGCCCGGGCCCGAACGGCGAGCCGCCGGAAGTCTTCACGACCACGCCGATGGTCAAGAAGGCGCGCGAAGGCGTGATGGAGTTCCTGCTCATCAACCATCCGCTGGACTGCCCGATCTGCGACCAGGGCGGCGAATGCGACCTGCAGGACCAGGCCATGGCCTACGGCGTCGACAGCTCGCGCTTCCAGGAAAACAAGCGCGCGGTCGAGGACAAGTATATCGGCCCGCTCGTCAAGACGATCATGAACCGCTGCATCCACTGCACGCGGTGCGTCCGCTTCACGACGGAAGTCGCCGGCATTTCCGAGCTCGGCCTGATCGGCCGCGGCGAGGACGCCGAGATCACCACCTATCTCGAACAGGCGATGACCTCCGAGCTGCAGGGCAACGTGGTCGACCTCTGCCCGGTCGGCGCGCTCACCTCCAAGCCCTTCGCCTTCACGGCCCGTCCGTGGGAGCTGAACAAGACCGAATCGATCGACGTCATGGATGCCGTCGGCTCGGCGATCCGCGTCGATACGCGCGGCCGCGAAGTCATGCGCATCCTGCCGCGCGTCAACGAGGCGGTAAACGAGGAGTGGATCTCCGACAAGACCCGCTACATCTGGGACGGCCTGAAGACCCAGCGCCTCGACCGCCCCTATGTGCGCAAGGACGGCCGCCTGCAGCCCGCCACCTGGGCCGAGGCCTTCGGCGCCGTCAAGGCCGCCGTCGCCGGCAAGTCGGGCGACCGGATCGGCGCGATCGCCGGCGACCTCGCTTCCGTCGAGGAAATGTTCGCCCTTCGCGAACTGATGGCGTCGCTCGGCTCGAAGAACATCGACTGCCGCCAGGACGGCTCGGTGCTCGATCCCTCGCTCGGCCGCGCCAGCTACCTCTTCAACCCGACCATCGAGGGCATCGACGAAGCCGATGCGCTGCTCATCGTCGGCGCCAATCCGCGCCTGGAAGCGGCCGTGCTCAACGCCCGCATCCGCAAGCGCTGGCGCATGGACAACTTCCCGATCGGCGTGATCGGCGAAGAGGCGGACCTGCGCTACGGCTACGACTACCTCGGCGCCGGCACGGACACGCTCTCCGGCCTCCTCGACGGTTCGGTCAAGTTCGCCGCCAAGCTGAAGAAGGCCGTGCGCCCGATGATCATCGTCGGCCAGGGCGCGCTGTCGCGCGCCGACGGCCTTGCCGTTCTTTCGGCCGTCTCGGCGCTTGCCGAGAAGGTCGGCGCCGTCAAGGCGGACTGGAACGGCCTTGCCGTGCTCCACACCGCCGCCGCGCGCGTCGGCGGCCTCGATCTCGGCTTCGTGCCGGGGACAAGCGGCAAGACCGCGGCCGACATGCTGACGGGCACGGACGTCCTCTTCCTGCTCGGCGCCGACGAGATGGATTTTTCCAGGAAGACCGCCTTCACCGTCTATATCGGCTCGCACGGCGACAACGCGGCGCATGTCGCCGACGTCATCCTGCCGGGCGCGACCTATACCGAGAAGTCGGGCACCTGGGTCAACACCGAAGGCCGCGTCCAGATGGGCAACCGCGCCGGGTTCGCGCCGGGCGACGCCCGCGAGGACTGGGCGATCCTGCGCGCGCTTTCCGACGTGCTCGGCAAGAAGCTGCCGTTCGATTCGCTGCTCCAGCTCCGTGCGAAGCTCTATGAGGCGCACCCGCATTTCGCCGGGATCGACGAGATCGCGGCCGGCAATATCGCCGATCTTTCCGCGCTTGCGAAAAAAGGCGGGACGATGGCGAATTCCGGGTTTGCGTCTCCGATCAAAGACTTCTATTTGACGAACCCGATAGCGCGCGCGTCCGCGGTCATGGCCGAATGCTCGGCACTGGCCCGCAACAACTTCAAAGTCGCGGCGGAATGAGCGCGAAGGGATAAAGCATTATGGACGCTTTCGTTTCGACCTACGTTTGGCCTGCCGCGATCATGATCGGCCAGTCGCTCCTGCTGCTGGTCGCGCTGCTGATCTTCATCGCCTATATCCTTCTTGCCGACCGCAAGATCTGGGCGGCCGTGCAGCTTCGCCGCGGCCCGAACGTCGTCGGCCCCTGGGGCCTCTTCCAGTCCTTCGCCGACCTCTTGAAGTTCGTCTTCAAGGAACCGGTGATCCCGGCGACGGCCAACAAGGTGATCTTCCTGCTCGCCCCGCTCGTCTCCGTGACGCTGGCGCTCGCCACCTGGGCGGTCGTGCCGCTCAACGACGGCTGGGTGATCGCCAACATCAATGTCGGCATCCTCTACATCTTCGCGATCTCCTCGCTGGAAGTGTACGGCATCATCATGGGCGGCTGGGCTTCGAACTCGAAGTATCCGTTCCTCGGCGCGCTGCGCTCGGCCGCGCAGATGGTCTCCTACGAGGTCTCCATCGGCTTCGTCATCGTCACCGTTCTGCTCTGCGTCGGCTCGCTGAACCTCACCGACATCGTCAATTCGCAGCATGACGGCCTCGGCACGCGCCTCGGCCTGCCGGCGTCCTTCCTCGACTGGCACTGGCTGTCGCTGTTCCCGATGTTCATCGTGTTCTTCATCTCGGCACTCGCCGAGACGAACCGCCCGCCCTTCGACCTTCCGGAAGCCGAATCCGAACTCGTCGCCGGCTTCATGGTCGAATACGGCTCGACCCCGTACATGATGTTCATGCTCGGCGAATATGCTGCCATCTGCCTGATGTGCGCGCTGACGACGATCCTCTTCCTCGGCGGCTGGCTGCCCCCGGTCGACGTCTGGTTCCTCAACTGGGTCCCGGGCATCGTCTGGTTCGTCCTCAAGGCCGGCTTCGTCTTCTTCATGTTCGCGATGGTGAAGGCCTTCGTGCCGCGCTATCGCTACGACCAGCTCATGCGCCTCGGCTGGAAGGTCTTCCTTCCGATCTCGCTCGCCATGGTCGTCATCGTCGCATTCGTGCTGAAGCTCACGGGCTGGTCCGCATGAGGACCGCCCTGAACCTCGGCAGCATTGGAGCTTGAAATGGCTAGTCTTTCGCAAGCCGCAAATTCGCTGTTCCTCAAGGAATTCGTAGCCGCCTTCGCCCTGTCGATGCGCTACTTCTTCCGCGCGAAGGCGACAGTGAACTATCCCTTCGAAAAGGGCCCGGTCTCCCCGCGCTTCCGCGGCGAGCATGCGCTGCGCCGCTATCCCAATGGCGAGGAACGCTGCATCGCCTGCAAGCTGTGCGAGGCCATCTGTCCGGCCCAGGCCATCACCATCGAGGCGGGGCCGCGCCGCAACGACGGCACGCGCCGCACGGTGCGCTACGACATCGACATGGTGAAGTGCATCTATTGCGGTTTCTGCCAGGAGGCCTGCCCGGTCGACGCCATCGTCGAAGGGCCGAACTTCGAGTTCTCGACCGAGACGCGCGAGGAGCTCTACTACGACAAGCAGAAGCTGCTCGACAACGGCGACCGCTGGGAGCGGGAAATCGCCCGCAACATCGCTATGGACTCGCCTTACCGCTGACCGGCGGCAGGGCATGAATGAACTGAAGTGCCTGGCGGCGAGGTCGTCAGGCTTCGACGGGGGAGGGGGAACCTTCTCCGGGGAAGACGAAAAGGCACCAAAATGGGTCTGCAGGCTCTATTCTTCTATCTCTTCGCCTTCGTGGCGGTGGCGTCCGCCTTCATGGTGATCGCGTCCAGGAACCCGGTCTATTCCGTGCTGTTCCTGATCCTCACCTTCTTCAACTCGGCGGGCCTCTTCCTTCTGACGGGCGCCGAGTTCCTGGCGATGATCCTGCTGGTCGTCTATGTCGGGGCCGTGGCGGTTCTCTTCCTCTTCGTCGTCATGATGCTGGACATCGATTTCGCCGAGCTGCGCGCGGGGGCCCTCGAATATGCCCCGGTCGGCGCGCTGATCGGCGTCATCCTCGCCATCGAGCTCATCGTCGTCATCGGCGGCTCGACGCTCTCGCCGGAGATCGCCGCCAGTGCGGCCATGCCGATCCCGCCGGTCACCGAGCGCACGAACACGGCCGCCCTCGGCGACGTGCTCTATACGAACTACGTCTACTTCTTCCAGCTTGCCGGCCTCGTGCTGCTCGTCGCCATGATCGGCGCGATCGTGCTGACGCTGCGCCACCGCGAGCACATCAAGCGCCAGGATATTTCCAGGCAGGTCGCCCGCACGCCCGAAACCGCCGTCGAGGTGGTCAAGGTGAAGCCGGGCCAGGGTATCTGAGGCCGCGAGAGACCAAGGAAAAGCATCATGGAAATCGGTATTTCCCACTACCTCACCGTCAGCGCGATCCTCTTCATGCTCGGCGTCTTCGGCATCTTCCTGAACCGGAAGAACGTCATCGTCATCCTGATGTCGGTCGAATTGATCCTGCTGTCGGTCAACATCAACATGGTCGCGTTCTCGCACTTCCTGAACGACATCGTCGGCCAGGTCTTCGCGCTGTTCATTCTGACCGTCGCGGCCGCGGAAGCGGCCATCGGTCTTGCAATTCTCGTCGTCTTCTACCGTAACCGCGGTTCGATCGCCGTCGAAGACGTCAATATGATGAAGGGCTGATCGGGTCATGGATACCATCATCAAGGCAATCGTCTTCCTCCCGCTGATCGGCTTCCTGATCGCCGGCCTCGGTGGCAACACCATCGGCGCCAAGGCGTCGGAATACGTGACCTCCGGCCTCATGATCCTCGTGGCCGCGCTGTCGTGGATCGTCTTCTTCCATGTCGCGCTCGGCGAGACGGAGATGCTCAAGGTCAGCGTGCTGCGCTGGATCCAGAGCGGCGGCCTCGACGTCGAATGGGCCTTCCGCGTCGATACGCTGACGGCCGTCATGTTCGTCGTCGTGAACACGGTCTCCACGCTCGTGCACGTCTATTCGATCGGCTACATGCACCACGATCCGAACCGGCCGCGCTTCTTCGCCTATCTCTCGCTCTTCACCTTCGCCATGCTCATGCTGGTGACGTCGGACAACCTCTTCCAGATGTTCTTCGGCTGGGAAGGCGTGGGCCTTGCCTCGTACCTGCTGATCGGCTTCTGGTACAAGAAGCCGTCGGCCTGCGCTGCCGCCATGAAGGCCTTCATCGTCAACCGCGTTGGTGACTTCGGCTTCGCGCTCGGCATCTTCTGCGTCTTCGTACTCTTCGGCTCGGTCAATTTCGAGACGATCTTCGCCGCCGCAGCGAGCTATCTGCCGGCCGAAGGCGCGGCGGACGCCGCAGAGCCCGTCATCAACCTCTTCGGCATGACGCTCGACAAGTCGCAGGCGCTGACCGCCACCTGCCTGCTGCTCTTCATGGGCGCGATGGGCAAGTCGGCGCAGTTCCTGCTGCACACCTGGCTGCCGGACGCCATGGAAGGCCCGACCCCGGTCTCGGCCCTCATCCATGCCGCCACCATGGTCACCGCCGGCGTCTTCCTCGTCGCCCGCATGTCGCCGCTCTTCGAGCTGTCGCACACCGCCCTCATGGTCGTGACGCTGGTCGGCGCCATCACCGCCTTCTTCGCCGCGACCGTCGGCCTCGTGCAGAACGACATCAAGCGCGTCATCGCCTATTCGACCTGCTCGCAGCTCGGCTACATGTTCGTGGCGCTCGGCATCGGCGCTTACGGCGCGGCGATCTTCCACCTCTTCACGCACGCCTTCTTCAAGGCGCTCCTGTTCCTCGGCGCCGGCTCGGTCATCCACGCGGTCGACGGCGAGCAGGACATGCGCTACATGGGCGGCCTCAGGAAGCACATTCCGGTCACCTTCTGGATGATGACCATCGGTACGCTGGCGCTGACCGGCGTCGGCATCCCGGGCACCGTCATCGGCTTTGCCGGCTTCTTCTCGAAGGACGCGATCATCGAGAGCTCGTTCGCCTCGGAAAGCCCGCTTTCCGGCTTCGCCTTCGCGCTGCTGGTCATCGCCGCGCTCTTCACGAGCTTCTATTCCTGGCGCCTGGCGTTCATGACCTTCTTCGGCAAGCCGCGCGCTTCCGCCGACGTCATGCACCATGTCCATGAATCGCCGGCCGTCATGCTGGTGCCGCTCTACATCCTCGGCGCGGGCGCCGTCCTCGCCGGCGTCCTGTTCGTGCAGTATTTCTACGGCCACCACTATGACGAATTCTGGCAGGGCGCGCTCTTCACGCTCCCCGACAACCATCTCGTCCACGAATTCCACAACGTCCCGATCTGGGTGAAGTGGAGCTCGTTCGTCGCCATGGCCGTCGGCTTCGTGCTGGCCTGGTACATGTACATCCGCTCGCCGGAAACGCCGAAGTACCTTGCCGAGCAGCATCGCGGCCTCTACCAGTTCCTGCTCAACAAGTGGTACTTCGACGAATTGTACGACTTCCTCTTCGTCCGCCCGGCCAAGCGGCTCGGCAAGTTCCTCTGGAAGAAGGGCGACGGCGCCGTCATCGACGGGCTCGGCCCGAACGGCATCGCCGCCCGCGTCGTGGACGTCACCGACCGCGTCGTGCGCCTCCAGACCGGCTACCTCTATCACTACGCATTCGCGATGCTGCTGGGTATTGCAGCACTCGTCACCTGGATGATGCTCGGGAGTTCCATCTGATGACCGATTGGCCCATTCTTTCAGCGGTCACCTTTCTCCCGCTCGTCGGCGTGGCGCTTCTGCTGCTGACGCGTGAAGACAGCCCCTACGGGCGCCGCAACATCCTGAACGTCTCGCTGCTGACGACGGTCTTCACCTTCGTCCTCTCGCTCTTCATCTGGACGGGCTTCGATGCGTCGAACCCCGGCTTCCAGATGACCGAGAAGCACGAATGGCTCGGCACCGGCATCTCCTACCATCTCGGCGTCGACGGCATCTCCATGCTGTTCGTCATCCTGACGACCTTCCTGATGCCGTTCTGCGTGCTTGCAAGCTGGAACACCATCGAGAAGCGCCTGAAGGAATACATGATCGCCTTCCTGCTCCTGGAAGTGTTCATGGTCGGCGTGTTCGTCTCGCTCGACATCGTCCTCTTCTACGTCTTCTTCGAGGCGGGCCTCATTCCGATGTTCATCATCATCGGCGTGTGGGGCGGCAAGGATCGCGTCTACGCATCCTACAAGTTCTTCCTCTATACGCTGCTCGGCTCGGTGCTGATGCTGCTCGCCATCATGGCGATGTACTGGCAGGCCGGCACGACGGACATCACGGAGCTGCTCGCCTATAATTTCCCGGCACATATGCAGACCTGGCTGTGGCTCGCCTTCTTCGCCTCCTTCGCGGTGAAGATGCCGATGTGGCCGGTGCATACCTGGCTTCCGGACGCGCACGTCCAGGCTCCGACGGCCGGCTCCGTCATCCTGGCGGGCGTTCTCCTGAAGCTCGGCGGCTACGGCCTGATCCGCTTCTCGCTCGCCATGTTCCCGCTCGCCTCCGACTATTTCGCGCCCTTCGTCTTCACGCTGTCGGTCATCGCCATCATCTACACCTCGCTGGTCGCGATGATGCAGGACGACATGAAGAAGCTGATCGCCTATTCGTCGGTCGCGCACATGGGCTACGTCACCATGGGCATCTTCGCGGCGAACGTGCAGGGCCTGCAGGGCGCCATCTACCAGATGCTCTCGCACGGCCTCGTCTCCGGAGCGCTGTTCCTGTGCGTCGGCGTCGTCTACGACCGGCTGCACACCCGCGAGATCGCGGCCTACGGCGGCCTCGTCAACAACATGCCGAAATATGCCGTCGCCTTCATGGTCTTCACCATGGCCAATGTCGGCCTTCCGGGCACGTCCGGCTTCGTCGGCGAAATCACGACCCTGCTCGGCGCCTTCCGCGCCAATACCTGGGTCGCGCTCTTCGCCACGACGGGCGTCATCCTGTCGGCCTCCTATGCGCTGTGGCTCTACCGCCGCATCATCTTCGGCGCGCTGGAGAAGGAAAGCCTGAAGTCGCTGCCCGACCTTTCCGGCCGCGAGAAGCTGCTTCTCTATCCGCTCTTGATCCTGACGATCTTCTTCGGTGTCTACCCTGCGCCCGTCTTCGACGTGACGGCGGCCTCGGTCGACGCGCTCCTCAATCACTATTCCGCGGCTCTGCAGGCGGCGCAGCAATCCGTTGCGCTCTTGGCGAACTGACGACGGGACTGGAAGACAATGACCGCTGATACAATCCTTGCCAGCCTTCATCTCTCGACGCCGGAGATCATCCTCGCCGTCGGCGGCCTGGTCCTGCTGATGATCGGTGTCTTCTCCGGCGAACGGTCGGGAACGATCGTCACCGGGCTTGCCGTCGCCCTGCTGATCATCGCCGGCCTCTGGCTCGTCCTTGCGACGGGCGAGGGCGAGGCCTATGGCGGCGCCTTCGTCTCCGATGCCTTCGGCAAGTTCATGAAGGTGCTGGCGCTGATCGGCTCCGTCACGGCCATGGTGATGACCGTCGGCCACGACCGGTCCGAGCAGCTCGACCGCTTCGAGTTCCCCGTGCTCATCGTGCTCTCGACGCTCGGCATGCTGCTGATGATTTCGGCCAACAGCCTCCTGTCGCTGTATCTCGCGCTCGAGCTGCAGTCGCTGGCGCTCTACGTGCTCGCCGCGATCAACCGCGACAGCCTGCGCTCGACGGAAGCGGGCCTGAAATACTTCGTGCTCGGCGCGCTGTCCTCGGGCCTGCTGCTCTACGGCATGTCGCTGGTCTACGGCTTCACCGGCCATATCGGCTTTGCCGAGATCGCCGCGGCGCTGACCTCGGAAGGCCGCTCGCTCGGCCTCGTCTTCGGCCTCGTGTTCATCCTCGCCGGCATCGCTTTCAAGATCTCCGCCGTGCCGTTCCACATGTGGACGCCGGACGTCTATGAAGGCGCGCCGACCCCGGTCACGGCCTATTTCTCGGGTGCCCCGAAGGTCGCCGCCATGGCCATGCTGGTGCGCATCGTCATCGACGCCTTCCAGCCGGTCGTCGCCGACTGGCAGCAGGTCGTGGTCTTCATCGCCATCGCCTCCATGCTGCTCGGCGCCTTCGGCGCCATCGGCCAGCGCAACATCAAGCGCATGATGGCCTATTCCTCCATCGGCCATATGGGCTATGCGCTGGTCGGCCTTGCCTCCGGCTCCATGGCGGGCGTGCGCGGCGTCGTCCTCTACATGCTGGTCTACATGGTCATGACGCTCGGTGCCTTCGCCTGCATCCTCGCCATGCGCCGCAAGGAAGGCGGCTATGTCGAGAACATCGACGATCTTGCCGGCGCCTCCGCGACCAACCCCTTCATGGCGACGGCGATGACGGCGATGATGTTCTCGCTGGCCGGCATCCCGCCGCTGGGCGGCTTCTTCGCCAAGTACTTCGTCTTCATGGCCGCCATCGAGGCGCAGCTCTATGCGCTCGCCATCATCGGCGTCCTCGCCTCGGTCGTCGGCGCCTACTACTACCTGCGCGTGGTCAAGGTGATGTGGTTCGACAACGCCACCGGCGAATTCGCCCGCACGCCGGGCGAATTGAAGCTGGTCTTCGGCCTCGCCGGCCTCTTCGTCGTCGGCTATGTGCTGATCGGCGGGCCGCTCGGCAGCGCGGCCGAAGCTGCGGCGCGGACCTTCTTCTGATGCGCGCAGACATGCCCGGCCGGATGTCGCTCGACGATTTCCGGCACGAGGCGCTCGCAGAGGTCGGCTCGACCAACACGGAATGCCTGGAGCGCGCCCGAAAGGGCGCGCTTTCCGGTCTCTGGATCACCGCCGGCCGGCAGACGGGCGGGCGCGGGCGGCGCGGACGCGCCTGGTTCTCCGAACCCGGCAATCTCTATGCCTCGCTGCTCCTGATCGATCCCGCCCCGATGGAACGGCTCGGCTCCCTGCCGCTCGCCGTCGCCGTCGCCGTGCAAGAGGCCGTCAGCCGCATCATGCCGCTGGACAGCCCCGACGTGCTGATCAAGTGGCCGAATGACATCCTCGTCGACCGCCGCAAGATCTGCGGCATCCTGATCGAGGGCGAGACGCTTGCCGACGGGCGCCATGCGGTGGTGATCGGCTGCGGCATCAACGTCGCCGTGGCGCCGGAGGCCGGGCTCTATCCGGTGGCGACGCTACGGGGTTTCGGCGCCTCGGCCTCGCCGGACGAGCTCTTCGCCTGGCTCTTCCGCTCGATGGCCGAAACGCTTGCCCTGTGGAACCGCGGGCGCGGGATTTCGGCCGTCATGGAGCGCTGGAAATCGGTCGCCGGCGGCATCGGGGAAAACATAACGGTCAATCTTCCCGACCGTTCTATTTCCGGGCGCTTTGCCGGAATTGATGATACAGGTCTCCTGAAACTGGAGACGGATGACGGCGGCACGCGGCTGATCGCGGCCGGCGACGTATTTTTTGGATAGGACTGTTTGAACCCGATGGCAAAAGAAGACGAACTGGTGTTCCTGCCGCTTGGCGGCGTCGGCGAAATCGGCATGAATCTGGCGCTCTACGGCTATGGGCCGAAGACGAACCGCCAGTGGATCATGGTCGATTGCGGCGTCACCTTCCCGGGGCCGGATCTGCCGGGCGTCGACCTCGTTCTGCCCGATATCCGCTTCCTCGCCGAAGAGCGCAGGAACCTCAAGGGCATCATCATCACCCATGCGCACGAGGACCATTACGGCGCGCTGAACGAGCTGTGGCCGGGCCTCAACGTGCCGGTCTACGCCTCGCCGTTCACCGCCGGCATGCTGGAGGCCAAGCGCGACTACGAGCGCAGCCGCACCGAGATCCCGGTGACGATCTTCAAGCAGGGCGACCGCATCAACCTCGGCCCGTTCGAGATCGAGGCGGTGGGCGTCAACCACTCCATTCCCGAGCCGATGTCGCTGGCGATCAGGACGCCGCTCGGCACCGTCATCCATACCGGCGACTGGAAGATCGACCTCGAACCCTCGCTCGGGCCCCTGACGGACGAGGCCCGCTTCCGCAAGCTCGGCGACGAGGGTGTCCTTGCCCTCATCTGCGACAGCACGAACGCGGTGCGCGACGGCATCTCGCCCTCCGAGCGCGAGGTCTCCGAGAGCCTCACCAAGATCATCGAGGCGTCCGAGGGCAGGGTGGGCATCACCACCTTCTCCTCGAATGTCGGGCGCATCCGTTCCATCGCGCGGGCCGCCGAGGCCGCCGGCCGCGAGGTGCTGCTGCTCGGCAGCTCCATGAAGCGCGTGACGGATGTGGCGCGCGACATCGGCCTCATGGAGGGCATCAAGCCCTTCATCGCCGAGGACGAGTTCGGCTATATCCCGCGCGACAAGGTCGTCGTCATCCTCACCGGCAGCCAGGGCGAGCCGCGCGCGGCGCTCGCCAAGATCGCCCGCGACGAGATGCGCAACGTCGCCTTCTCCGCCGGCGACACGATCATCTTCTCCTCGCGCGCCATTCCCGGCAACGAGAAGGCGATCAACGACATCAAGAACGGCCTCGTCGAGCAGGGCATCCACATCATCACCGACGCCGAGGCGCTGGTGCACGTCTCCGGCCATCCGCGCCGCAACGAGCTGCAGCAGATGTATGGCTGGGTGCGCCCGAAGATGGTCGTGCCGGTGCATGGCGAGGCGGCGCATCTCGTCGCCCACGCCGAGCTTGCCGCGCAGTCGGGCATTGCCGAGGTGCCGCGCGTGCGCAACGGCGATATCCTGCGGCTGGCGCCCGGTGCGCCGGAGGTCGTCGGCGAAGCGCCGCACGGCCGCATCTTCAAGGACGGCAACCTCATCGGCGACTATGAGGAGATGGGCATCGGCGACCGCCGCAAGCTCGCCTTCGTCGGCCATGTCGCCGTCAGCGTGCTGCTCGACAGCCGTTTCGATTTCATGGGCGATCCCGAGGTGGAGCCCTTCGGCCTGCCGCAGTTCGACGACGAGGGCGAGGACATGGGCGACACGCTCTACGACGCCGTGCTCGGGGCCGTGGAGAGCATTCCGCGCGCCCGCCGAAAGGACCTCGAAATGGTGCGCGAGGCCGTGCGCCGCGCCGTCCGCTCCACCGCGAACGAGATCTGGGGCAAGAAGCCTGTCGTCACGGTGTTCTTGACGAAAGTCTGATCCCGCTTGGCGTTGCCCCTCATCCGGCCTGCCGGCCACCTTCTCCCCGCAAGCGGGGAGAAGGAAACGAGCGGCAAAGTTTTCCTTCTTGCTGCGTGAATTGCTTGAGGAGGCCGACGCAACATCCCCTTCGCCCCGCTTGCGGGGAGAAGGTGGCGGCAGCCGGATGAGGGGCTGCCCGAAGGACTTGCCTCACGGAGAGAAAAGCATGCTCGGAAAGGTCAACCACATCGCCATCGCCGTGCCGGACCTTGCCGCCGCCATCGCGACCTATCGCGATACGCTGGGCGCGAAGGTCTCCGCGCCGCAGGCCCTGCCGGAACACGGCGTGACGGTGGTCTTCGTCGAACTGGCGAACACCAAGGTGGAACTGCTGGAGCCGCTGGGCGAGGCCTCCCCCATTGCCGCTTTCCTGGAAAAGGCGCCGGCCGGCGGCATGCATCACATATGCTACGAGGTGGACGATATCCTCGCCGCGCGCGACCGGCTGGCGGCGCGCGGCACGCGCGTGCTGGGCGACGGCAATCCGAAGATCGGCGCGCACGGCAAGCCCGTGCTCTTCCTGCACCCGAAGGACTTCCTCGGCACGCTGGTCGAGCTCGAACAGGTGTGACAGCGCGCCGCCATCGCGCCGTTTGAACTTTGTGGGGAAGGGGCGTAAAAGAGCCCCGTCGCAGGAGGCTCGCCCATGCAGGTATTTTCCTATCTCGCCGTCTATTTCATCGTCTGGTGGCTCACGCTCTTCGCCGTCCTGCCCTTCGGGCTGAAGACGCAGGCGGAAGCCGAGGAGGTGGTGCTGGGAACGGTGGCGAGCGCGCCGGCGCGCTTTCGCGGGGGCCGCGTGGTGCTGATCACCACCTGCATTTCGGCGATCGTCTACGCCCTCTATATCCTGGCGATGAAGTCGGGCTACGGCCTCGACGCCATCCCGCAGCTCTATCCGGATTTCGAATAGGCCGCCGCCTTAAAGATTAACGGAGCCCGACCGCCGGGAAGCACGTCATTCCCGTTGCGCGCGTTCTTTCGGAAAACTCTTCCTTTGCGCCTCTTGGCGAAGCCGGCGGAAAAGCCCGTTTCGCCGACCCGTTCGGGCTGGAAAAAGCAGCGCAGGGTAGGGACTTTGCCTCTCCTAACGTGAGGCCGAGTGCCGCAGGGTAAGGCGGCTGTGCGTCTTTGACGCATGGACTTTGCGGAGAAGGTTGCGGCAGAAATGCCGCCGTGAATGAAAAGCAAAAAAAAACAAGGCTGAAAGCCTTGTTTTACAGGTATCGCGTGATCTCTATCCGTTGTGCGGTGGCAGCGTCTACGCGCGCCAAAGATCTGATCCTCCCAAGACTTGACCGCGAAATTGGCAAGAATTTTTGCTCCCTGCCTATTTTGTGGCGTGAAACTAGCCCAAACATTGGGCGTTGTCATCCGCTTTTTTTGCATTTTTGCTACACTGGAATAAAATTTTTCCGTTGACAAGCTTCGCGCAATTTCCGTTATTGGCGGCCCCATTTTTCTGCCACATTTGTCCGGGCCGTGGACAGTGCTTCGCGCCGGCGGCCCCGCGCCGCGTGGCGGGTTTCCTTCCGTTGGCGAAGCGTTTATGAACGCGTGAAAATCAACGTCATTTTGCCCGATTCCCGAAATAGGGCGGATCAGTCACTCCGGAACCCGATATGCGCCTTTCCCGCTTCTTCCTGCCCATCCTCAAGGAAAACCCCAAGGAGGCCGAGATCGTCTCCCACCGGCTCATGCTGCGTGCGGGCATGATCAAGCAGCAGTCCCAGGGCATCTACACCTGGCTGCCGCTCGGAAAGCGCGTTCTCGACAAGGTCAACGCCATCATCCGCGAGGAGCAGAACCGCTCCGGCGCCGTCGAGCTCCTGATGCCGACGCTGCAGTCGGCCGAGCTCTGGCAGGAGAGCGGGCGCTACGACGCCTACGGCAAGGAGATGCTGCGCATCAAGGACCGGCAGGAGCGCCCCATGCTCTACGGCCCCACGAACGAGGAGATGATCACCGACGTCTTCCGCTCGTACGTGAAGTCCTACAAGGACCTGCCGCTCAACCTCTACCATATCCAGCTCAAGTTCCGCGACGAGATCCGCCCGCGCTTCGGCACCATGCGCTCGCGCGAGTTCCTGATGAAGGACGCCTATTCCTTCGACCTCAGCCGCGAGGGCGCCGAGCATGCCTATAACCGCATGTTCGCGGCCTATCTTCGCACCTTCGCGCGCATGGGCCTTCGCGCCATTCCGATGCGC
The DNA here is from genome assembly GCF_055392685.1 of Shinella sp. Sh6. Taxonomy (NCBI): domain Bacteria; kingdom Pseudomonadati; phylum Pseudomonadota; class Alphaproteobacteria; order Hyphomicrobiales; family Rhizobiaceae; genus Shinella; species Shinella sp. Sh6. Next base: position 1,210,940 of record NZ_AP044005.1, read on the forward strand.
GCCGATACCGGCCCGATCGGCGGCAATCTCAGCCACGAATTCATCATCCTTGCCGACACGGGCGAGTCGGAGGTCTTCTGCCACAAGGACTTCCTGGGCTTCGACGTGCCCGCCGAGGACACGGATTTCGAGGACGTCGCCGGCCTGAAGGCGATCTTCGACAAGTGGACCTCGCGCTATGCCGCGACCTCGGAGATGCACGACGCACCCGCCTTCGAGGCGATCCCGGAAGGCGAGCGCCTTTCGGCCCGCGGCATCGAGGTCGGCCACATCTTCTATTTCGGCACAAAGTATTCCGAGGTCATGGGCGCCAGGGTGCAGGGCCCGGACGGCAAGGAACATGCCGTGCACATGGGCTCCTACGGCATCGGCCCGACGCGCCTCGTGCCGGCGATCATCGAGGCCTCGCACGACGAGAACGGCATTATCTGGCCGAAGGCCATCGCGCCCTTCGAGGCGATCGTCATCAACATGAAGTCGGGCGACGCCGCCTGCGATGCGGCCTGCGAGAAAATCTACGCCGCGCTGCAGAAGGCCGGCATCGACGTGCTCTATGACGACAAGGATGAGCGCGCGGGCGCCAAGTTCGCCACCGCCGACCTCATCGGCGCGCCGGTGCAGGTCATCGCCGGCCCGCGCGGCGTTGCGAACGGCGAGGTCGAGATCAAGGACCGCAAGACCGGCGAACGCGAGACGCTGACCATCGAGGCGGCCATCAACCGCCTGACGTCCGGCAACTGATCGAGACCAGCCAACGGGGAGAGACCATGGCGGACGCAGCGAGCGGTGCATCGGCAACCGAGGCCCAGGCCTTCAAGAAGAGCCGCCCGTTCTCCGCCTTCGAGCGGATGGTCGCCTGGCGCTACCTGCGCTCCCGGCGCAAGGAAGCCTATATCTCGGTCATCGCCGGCTTTTCCTTCATCGGCATCATGCTGGGCGTCGCCACGCTCATCATCGTCATGGCGGTGATGAACGGCTTCCGCACGGAGCTGATCTCGCGCATCCTCGGCATCAACGGCCACATGATCATCCAGCCGGTCGACAGCCCGCTGAACGACTATGCCGCGCTCGCCGACCGGCTGGCCGCCATTCCGGGCGTCACCATGGCGATCCCGCTCGTCGAGGGCCAGACGCTGGCGCAGGGTACGGCCGGCGGCGGAACGGGCGCGCTGGTGCGCGGCATCCGCGCCGACGACCTCGCCAGGATGAAGGCCGTCTCCGACCATATCAAGGAAGGCGACCTCGTCGGCTTTGCCGCCGGCACGGGGGTCGCCATCGGCTCGCGCATGGCCGAGGCGCTCGGGCTCACCGCCGGCAGCCAGATCACGCTCGTGGCGCCCGAGGGCGACGTGACGCCGCTCGGCGTCAACCCGCGCGTGAAGACCTACACGGTCTCGGCGATCTTCGAGATCGGCATGTCGGAATACGACGCCTCGATCATTTATATGCCGCTGGAGGAAGCCCAGCTCTATTTCAACGCCGAAGGCATCGTGCAGTCGATCGAGCTCTTCGTCTCCAATCCCGATGCGGTCGACGACTTGCGCCAGCCCGTCGAGGCGGCCGCAGGCCGGCAGATCTTCATCACCGACTGGCGCCAGCGCAACCAGACCTTCTTCTCCGCGCTTCAGGTCGAGCGCAACGTCATGTTCATGATCCTGACGCTGATCGTGCTCGTTGCCGCGCTCAACATCATCTCCGGCCTCATCATGCTGGTGAAGGACAAGGGCAGCGACATCGCGATCCTGCGCACCATGGGGGCGACTTCGGGCGCCATCATGCGCATCTTCTTCATGACGGGCGCGGCCATCGGCACGGTCGGCACCTTCGCCGGCGTCCTTCTCGGCGTTGTCGTGTGCCTCAACGTCGAATCGATCCGCCAGTTCTTCTCCTGGGTTTCCGGCACGACGCTGTTCAACCCCGAACTCTACTTCCTGAGCCAGTTGCCGGCGGACATGAATGCCGGCGAGACGGTCTCGGTCATCGTCATGGCGCTGGTGCTCTCGTTCCTCGCGACGATCTTCCCCGCCTGGCGCGCCTCCAGGCTGGATCCCGTCCAGGCCCTCCGCTACGAATAGGATAGAGAAACGCATGGCTGCGCGCGTCGCTTTGGAACTCAAGGGCATCGAACGGCACTACGGCCAGGGCGAGACCCTGCTGTCGATCCTCAAGGGGGCCGATTTCACGCTGAGAAGCGGCGAGACCGTCGCGCTCGTCGCCCCGTCCGGCACCGGCAAGTCGACGCTGCTCCACATCGCCGGCCTTCTCGAAAAGCCCGATGCCGGCGAGGTCTTCGTCAACGGCCATTCCTGCGCGGCGCTTTCCGACGACCAGCGCACCGGTATCCGCCGCGGCGAGATCGGCTTCGTCTACCAGTTCCACCACCTGCTGCCGGAATTCACGGCGCTGGAAAACATCATGATGCCCCAGCTCATCGGCGGCCTTTCCAGGGCGGAAGCGCGCGAGCGCGCCGCCCAGCTCCTCGACTACATGCGCATCGGCCACCGCGCCGACCATCGCCCCTCGGAGCTTTCCGGCGGCGAGCAGCAGCGCGTCGCCATCGCGCGGGCCGTCGCCAATGCGCCGCTCGTGCTCTTGGCCGACGAGCCGACCGGTAACCTCGACCCGGAAACCGCCGGCTACGTCTTCGAGGCGCTGGAGGCGCTCGCCCGCCAGTCGGGCCTTGCCGCGCTGATCGCCACGCACAACCATGAGCTTGCCGGCCTCATGGACCGGCGCGTCACCATCGAGGACGGCCTCGTGCGTGAAATGGAGTAGGCCCGGGGCCTACTCCAGCCCGCAGATCGATCGGCCGATCTCGTCCTTCCAGTCTTTCAGCAGAACGAACTGCGCGGGGCCCGCAACGGGCCGGCCGCCGCTTTTGCCCTTGCCGGTCAGCACGTTGAGGTCGCAGTCCCGCGTGCCGTTGTCGATCGTGTCATAGGCCGAATAGGTATAGCCGGCGACGATGAAATCGAAGTTGCGGTAGGCGATGGTGAGCGACTGGCGCCAGCGGTCGCGCCCGACCGCGTCGTTCTTCGTCGTCAGTGTGAAGGAGCCGTTGGCAAGCGCCGAAAGCTCCGGCTCCTGGCCGTAGAGGGTGTAGTTGCCCCAGACGGAGTTCGGCAGGGCGAGCGCCAGCGTCAGCCGGTTTTCCCCGGCTTTGGCGAGATAGACGTAGAGCCCGTTGTCCTCGCCGCTGTCGTCGTCCGGCCGTGCCACCAGCACCAGGTCCGCCACGCCGTCCTTGTCCCAGTCGCCGCTCGCCATGGCAACGACCCGGTCTGCCGCAAAGTCGGCGGCATGGGCGCTCACGGGCAGCGCGGCGGCAAGCAGAAGGGCGGCGGCAAGCGGCTTCATCGTTTTTCCTCCATTGGTCGAGGCGACCTTATTGCGCCGGAAAGCACCGGTCCAGAGGGGCTGTGGAAAGCCGTTGACATGAGAACAATAATAGAACAAAATAAAAACATAAAAGGAAAGGGAGCCACAATGACCGATTTTCTTCGCGAACTTGCAGCATTCACCTCCATGGCGATTTTCTTCGCCAGCTTCTCCGTCATCCTCTTCGGAATCTGACGGAACCGCATTTCCCCGACGCCAATGCATCGTCTCCACGCCTTCAAGGCGTGGAAAGCGGGCGCAAAGCCAAGAACCGGCTGGACGAGACGGCTGCGAATCCGTTTAAGCTCTTCCTCTCACTGGAAGGACGATGCGGATGGCGGACGAAGCTCTGAAGACGGATGGCGAAAAGATCGCGGAAACGCCGGGCTTCGTGCATCTGCGCGTTCATTCGGCCTTCTCGCTTCTGGAAGGGGCCCTGCCGATCAAGAAGATCATCGGCAAGGCGACGTCCGACCAGCAGCCGGCCATCGCCATCACCGACACGAATAACCTGTTCGCGGCGCTCGAATTCTCGCAGAAGGCGGTCGGCGAGGGCATCCAGCCGCTGATCGGCTGCCAGCTTTCGATCGACATGGAAGACGAGGGCGAGGGGGAACGGCGCGGCGGCCAGTCGCAGCTTGCGAAATTGCCGTCCATCGTGCTCCTGGCCGCCACCGATGCCGGCTATGCGCGGCTCGTCGATCTCGTCAGCCGGGCCTATCTCGGCGGCGAGGGCAGCCAGGCGATCCATATCGCCCTGAGCTGGCTGGAGGAGGGTACGGAGGGGCTGATCGCGCTTTCCGGTGCGCTCGGCGGCCCCGTCGACATGGCGTTCCTCTCCGGCCATCCGGCGGCCGCGACGGCGCGGCTCCATGCGCTGAAGCGGCTCTTCGGCGACCGGCTCTATATCGAATTGCAGCGCCACGGGCGCTACGACAAGCAGCACGAGCGGCGCATGGTGGACCTCGCTTATGCAGAGGACCTGCCGCTGGTCGCGACCAACGAGCCGTTCTTCCCGGCGCCCGACGACTACGATGCGCACGACGCGCTGATGGCGGTGGCGCACAACGCCATGGTCTCCGACGACAACCGCTTCCGCCTGTCGCCGGACCACTATCTCAAGAGCCGCAAGGACATGGCGAAGCTCTTCGCCGACCTGCCGGAGGCGCTGGAGAACACGGTGGAGATCGCGCAGCGCTGCTCCTTCGTGCTGAAGACCCGCGCGCCCATCCTGCCGCGCTTCACCGGCGCGACGGGCGATCCGGAGGAGGCCGAGCGCGCCGAGGCGGCGGAGCTGCGCCGCCAGGCGATCGAGGGCCTCGACCGCCGCATGGAACTGCTCGGCCTGTCGCCCGGCTATACGGAGAAGGATTACCGCGAGCGGCTGGAATTCGAGCTCAGCGTCATCGAGCGCATGAAGTTCCCCGGCTACTTCCTCATCGTTGCCGACTTCATCAAATGGGCCAAGCAGCACAACATCCCCGTCGGGCCCGGCCGCGGCTCGGGCGCGGGCTCGCTCGTCGCCTATGCGCTGACCATCACCGACGTCGACCCCTTGCGCTTCTCGCTGCTCTTCGAACGCTTCCTCAACCCGGAACGCGTCTCGATGCCCGACTTCGACATCGACTTCTGCCAGGACCGCCGCGAAGAGGTGATCCGCTATGTGCAGGGCAAGTACGGCCGCGAGCAGGTGGCGCAGATCATCACCTTCGGTTCGCTGCAGGCGCGCGCGGCGCTGCGTGACGTCGGCCGCGTGCTTGAAATGCCCTACGGCCAGGTCGACAAGATCTGTAAGCTCGTGCCGAACAACCCGGCCAATCCGACGCCGCTCTACAAGGCCATCGAGGAGGAGCCGAAGCTGCAGGAGGAGGCGGAGAAGGAGCCTGTCGTCGCGCGTCTCCTCGATATCGCCCAGAAGATCGAGGGGCTCTACCGCCACGCTTCCACCCACGCCGCCGGCATCGTCATCGGCGACCGCCCGCTCTCCAAGCTGGTGCCGATGTACCGCGATCCGCGCTCGGATATGCCGGTCACCCAGTTCAACATGAAATGGGTGGAGCAGGCAGGCCTCGTGAAGTTCGACTTCCTCGGCCTCAAGACGCTGACCGTCCTCAAGACGGCGGTGGATTTCATCCGCAAGCGCAAGATCGAGGTGAAGCTGGAGAGCCTGCCGCTCGACGATACGCTCACCTACGACATGCTGTCGCGCGGCGAGACCGTCGGCGTGTTCCAGGTGGAAAGCGCGGGTATGCGCAAGGCGCTGATCGGCATGCGGCCGGACTGCATCGAGGACATCATCGCCCTCGTCGCGCTCTACCGCCCGGGCCCGATGGAGAACATCCCGGTCTACAACGCCCGCAAGCACGGCGAGGAGGAGATCGAGTCGATCCACCCGATGATCGACCATCTCCTGAAAGAGACGCAGGGCGTCATCGTCTATCAGGAACAGGTGATGCAGATCGCCCAGGTCCTTTCCGGCTACTCGCTCGGCGAGGCCGACCTCCTGCGCCGCGCCATGGGCAAGAAGATCAAGGAGGAGATGGACAAGCAGCGCGCCCGCTTCGTCGACGGCGCCGTCAGGAACGGCGTGTCGAAGCCGCAGGCCGACCTCATCTTCGACCTGCTCGCCAAGTTCGCCAACTACGGCTTCAACAAGTCGCACGCCGCCGCCTACGCCATCGTCTCCTACCAGACGGCCTATCTGAAGGCGCATTACCCGGTCGAGTTCCTCGCCGCGTCGATGACCTACGATATGTCGAACACCGACAAGCTGAACGATTTCCGGCAGGATGCCGGCCGTCTCGGCATCGAGGTCATCCCGCCGTCGGTGCAGACCTCGTTCGCCCATTTCGAGACGGGCGAGAACCGCATCTACTACGCGCTCGCCGCCATCAAGGGCGTCGGCGAGGCGGCCGTGCAGCATATCGTCGAGGTGCGCGGCGATACGCCGTTCAAGAGTCTGGAAGATTTCTGCGCGCGGATCGACCCGAAATTCGTCAACCGCCGCGTCTTCGAAAGCCTGATCATCGCCGGCGCCTTCGATTGCTTCGGCCATGACCGCGCCGCCATGATCGCCGGCCTCGACCGGCTGCTCGGCGCCGCCCAGCGCGCGCAGGAGAACAAGACGAGCGGGCAGGGCGACATCTTCGGCATGGGTGCGGCGACGGGGCCGGAGGTCATCACGCTGCCGTCCTACACGCCCTGGCTCGCCTCGGAGAAGCTGCACCGCGAGTTCCAGGTGCTCGGCTTCTACCTTTCGGCTCACCCGCTCGACACCTATGCGCCGATCCTTGCCAAGATGCGGGTGCAGACCTTCGCCGATTTTTCCGCGGCGGTGAAGCGCGGCGCGACGGCTGGCCGCCTTGCCGGCACGGTCACCTCCAAGCAGGAGCGCAAGACCCGCACCGGCAACAAGATGGGCATCGTCGCCTTCTCCGATTCCTCCGGCCAGTTCGAGGCGGTGCTGTTCTCCGAAATGCTGAACCAGTACCGCGACCTGCTGGAGCCCGGCAAATCGCTGGTGATGACGGTGCAGGCGGAGGAGCGCCCGGAAGGCATCGGCCTTCGCATCCAGACGCTGCGCTCGCTGGAGGAGGAATCGCTGCAGACGCAGAAGGCGCTGCGCGTCTACGTGCGCGACAGCGGCCCGCTGCGCTCCATCGCCGCCCATCTCAACACCAAGGGCGACGGCCTCGTCTCCTTCATCGTCATCAAGGACAGCGGCCAGCGCGAGATCGAGGTGGAGTTGAACGAGCGCTTCCGCATCTCCCCCGAAATCGCCGCCGCCATGCGCTCCACGCCGGGTGTTCTCGACGTGGAGCTGGTGTGAGGCTCAAGCGGCGGCCGGCACGCGGGCCACGACCTTGATCTCGAAGTCGAAACCGGCGAGCCAGTTCACGCCGATCGCGGTCCAGTTCGGATAGGGGCGCGTGTCGAAGATCTCCTGTTTGACGGCCAGGATCGTGCCGAACTGGCTTTCGGGATCGGTGTGGAAGGACGTCACGTCGATGATGTCGTCGAAGGTGCAGCCCGCTGCCGCGAGCGTCGCTTCGAGGTTCTGGAAGGCGAGGCGCACCTGCTGCCCGAAATCGGGCTCCGGCGTGCCGTCGAGACGGCTGCCGACCTGGCCTGAGACGAACAGGAGGTCGCCGGATTTGATCGCGGCCGAATAGCCGTGCTCGTCGTAGAGGGCGTGTCTGCCCGCCGGAAAAATCGCTTCGCGCTGGGTCATGGCTGATCTCTCTTTCAAGGGTGGAAGGGGCCGGGGAGGCCACGATGCTTCACAACGATCGTAATTTAATATACGTTGCGTATATGAAATTGGGTGTACGCGGCCGCGATGTCAAGTTCATATACGTTTCGTATATGAAAAGAATGAGGATGAAAGCGTGAATCGACGCATCGCGATGATGGAGGAAAACCGGATCAAGCTGATCGGCGCGGCGCGCAAGGCCTTCGGCAAGAAGGGATACGCGGCCGCCTCCATGGACGACCTGACCGCCGATGTGGGACTGACGCGCGGCGCGCTCTACAATATTTTTGGCGACAAGCGTGGTCTTCTGGCGGCGGTCGTGCATCAGATCGACACGGAGATGGCCACACGCGCCAAGCAGATCGGCGCTTGTGCAGGAGACGATTGGAACGGTCTCCTGGCGGAAGGGGCGGCCTATATCGAAATGTCCCTCGACCCCGAAGTGCAGCGCATCGTCCTGCTCGATGGACCCGCCGTGCTGGGCGACCCCTCGCAATGGCCGAGCCAGAGCAACTGCCTGCAGGTCACGCAGGCGAAGGTCGAGCAGCTCGTTGCCGAAGGAATGCTCAAGCCGGTGGATGCCGAGGCGGCCGCCCGGCTCCTCAGCAGCATGGCGTTCAACGCCGCGCTCTGGATCGCGGCAAGCGACGATCCGAAGGGCGTCTTGCCGAAGGCGATCGAGGTGTTCCGGGCGCTTGCGACGGGCCTCCTCGCCCGGCCTGCCTGACGAGGTGCGCGCAATTCCTGCTGCAGCGTTTCGGCAAGGGACGCAACGAAAAGAGCCGCTGCGCCGGAAGAGCGAGCGGCCCTGACGTCATGTCAAACGTTTCCGGTCAATCGATGACGGTGACGGACGATGCCTTCTTCTTTTTCTTCTTCTTGACGCCCTGCACCGCCGTGGCGACTGCCTTCTGCGGCACCTCACGCGTCATGGTGATGAAGTCGGTGCCGTTGCCGGTTTCGGGGCCGAGGCCCGTGTCGGAGATGGAGAGTGAGGCGCCTTCGCCCATCAGGGCGGAGATGCGATTGCGGGTCTCTTCGGGAATGTCGAGCCGGTCGAGCGTGCGGGCGATGGCGTCGGGCGCTTCGGCGTCGGCCTCCGTGGTGATGCCGAGGCGCTTTTCCGTCGCCGGCGAAAGCTGGTTGTCCATGCTCACGCCGTACCATTCGGCCGTGCCCGTGTCGGCATCGACCTCGCGGGCAAGGAGGAAGTGCGTTCCGAGCGCGATCTGAGGATCGCGGATGGCGACCGGCTCCTCGAGCAGCGGCTTGAATTTCTGGCGCACGAAGACGACGCCATTCGGCGGCGTGCCTTTGCCGGCCTTGGCATAGACGGCGGCGATGAGCTCCGGCGTCACCATGCCGTCCTCCTTCAGGCCTTCGGCAAGCTGGAAGGCGCGGATGGCGGCGACAGTCTGCCTGCCGTGGCTGCCGTCCGGCACGCCGGCATCGTAGCCGAGATCGTTCAGCAGCGTCTGCAGGTCGAGCAGCCTTTCGCGCTCGCCGCGGCGGGTGATGAGGATGCGGATCGGGTCTTCTTCCGTCGGGTGCACGGTCGGGGTCTCGATCACCGGCTTCGGGTCGGTCATCGCCACTTCGACGCTTTTGTCGCCGGCCTCGATGAGGGCGGGGCGCAGGCCCGCGTCGGAGAGGAGCGGCGTATCCGGCACGACGATGGAAGGCTTGAAGAGGGCGGAATGCACGATGCGCTGCGGGGTAAGCTCGCGGTCGCTGATCAGTACATGCGCGCCGCGGCGGGTGACGGAGAACAGCGTTTTCGCAAAATCGTTCGGCATGCGCACGCAGCCGTGCGAGGCCGGATAGGAGGGCACGCTGCCCGATGCGTGCAGGGCGATGCCCGACCAGGTGAGCCGCTGCATGAAGGGCATCGGCGCGCTGTCGTAGATGTTGGAGAAATGCGTGCGCTTCTTTTCGAGGATGGAGAAGATGCCGGTCGGCGTCGCATGGCCCGCCTTGCCGGTGGAAACGCGGGAGGTCGCCACGACCACGCCGCCGTCATAGACCTTCAATTGCTGCTGATCCTTCGACACCACGATCTGGAGCGGACCTTCGAGCGTGCCGGCAAGCGCGGTGCCGCAACTCAGCATCAGGCCCACGATGCTTATGCCAGTGGCGAGGCGAAACTTCATGTTACCCATCCGTACGCAATACAAACCGGCCGAAAGCCTAGCGCATCTGGTTTAAGGAAGGCTTGATGCGGCCGTGGCGGCGGGCCGGTCTGTGCCATCCCGATGCAGTCAGGAACGCTGGTCCGCCGGGTTTTATTCGGCCGGTTCCTCGTCCCTGCCGCTGGATTTCAGGGTCAACTTTCCGTGAAAGCGCTCCGGGCCCGACTTGCCGAAGGTATAGCCGGTCTCCACGCTCGCCTTGCCGAACTTGTCGCGCAGCGTGTTCATGGCCGCCTCGGCGGCGGCCCGGCGCGCGGCGGCGGGATCGACGAGGTCCGGCGGATCGGCGCGGCCGGGGTCGGTGAGGTCGCTGACGCCGATGCCGATCAGGCGGTATTTCGTGCCGTCCGCCTCCTTGCGCAGGAGCTCCATGCCGGTGCGGAAGATCCTGTCGGCGAGCATCGTCGGGTCTTCCAGCTTGCGGTTGCGGGTGCGGCCCTTGAAGTCGGCGGTCTTCAGCTTGAGGACGACGGTGTGGCCGGCGATGCCGGACTTGCGCAGGCGCGTCGCCACCTTCTCGCTGAGGCGGCGCAGATGCGCAACGAGGTCGTCATAGCGCGAGATGTCGTCGAAGAAGGTGGTTTCCGCCGAAACGCTTTTTGCCGGATCGTTGGGGTGCACCTCGCGGTCGTCCTGCCCGCGCGAGAGATGGAAGAGCCGCTTGCCCATGATGCCGTAGCGGCGCATCAGGTCGGTTTCCTCCATGGTCTGGAGCTGGCCGACGGTGCGGATGCCGTCGCGCTCCAGCGTCTCGGCAAAGGCCTTGCCGACGCCCCAGATGAGGCGCACCGGCTTGTCGCGCAGGAAATCCAGCGCCTCGGCGGCGCCGATGACGGAAAAGCCGCGCGGCTTGTTGAGATCGGAGGCGACCTTGGCGAGGAACTTGCAATAGGAAAGGCCGATGGAGATGGTGATGCCGACTTCCCTCTCCACCCGCTGGGCGAAGCGCGCGAGCACGCGGGCAGGGGGATCGTGGTGCAGCCGCTCCGTGCCTTTCAATTCGAGGAAGGCTTCATCGATGGACAAAGGCTGCACGAGCGGCGTCAGGTCCTGCATCATGGTGCGGACCTGCCGGCCGACGGCGACATATTTCTCCATGTCCGGCTTGATGACCACGGCGTTCGGGCAGGCTTCCAGCGCCTTGAACATCGGCATGGCCGAGCGCACGCCGTGGATGCGGGCGATATAGCAGGCGGTGGAGACGACGCCGCGCTTTCCCCCGCCGATGATGACGGGCTTGTCGGCAAGCTCCGGATTGTCGCGCTTCTCGATCGCCGCATAGAAGGCGTCGCAGTCGATATGGGCGAGCGTCAGGTCGTTGAGTTCGTCGTGGTAGACGAGGCGCGGGCTGCCGCAGGCCCGGCAACGCCGCAGGCCGGCAGGCTGCCCGGCAAGGCAGTCGCGGCAAAAGCCCGGAAAGCGCGTGGCGGCAACGGTCATGACCTGGAACAAATATTGAACATCGCGACATTAGCGCCTAAATTCATGAGTCTCAATAGTCATGGAAGGCGCAGAGCATGGCGATGCACAGGCAGAAAGCCTGCCGGGATTCGCCCCGGGCGCGGGCTCAGAAATCGGCCCCGCCCGGCGGCCCGGCAAGGCGCGCATGGGCGGCGACGACCGCCTCGGGCGCAATGCCCGTCGCCGCGCTGAAGGAAAGCAGCGTCGGCTCGTGGCCCATCAGGAATTCGACAAGGCCGGCAAGGAAGCCCGGATCGTTCACCGCGCCCCGCACCTCCGCGGGCGTGACGCCGGTGAGCGAAAGGAAGCGGGAGAGCAGCTCCGGCTCGCCGGCAAGCCAGCCGAGGATGGAGACGGCGACAGCCTCCGCGTCTTCACCCGCGGTTGTATCTTTCTGGCTTTTCATCGTTTTTCCTCGGGAAATTTACCTTTTAATCAACCAAGTGACGCTAACGTGGCTGCGGTCGGGCTGGGTGATTTCGGCTTTGCCGCAACTTATCTATCTCCCGGACGGTTGCAAGGCCGGCGAGAGGAACAGGGACGCACGATGCCCAAACAGGTCATGATTGTCGAGGACAACGAGCTGAACATGAAGCTCTTCCGGGACCTCATCGAGGCATCCGGCTATGCGACCATCCAGACCCGGAACGGTATGGAAGCCCTTGATCTTGCGCGCAAATATCGCCCCGACCTGATCCTGATGGACATTCAGCTCCCCGAGGTCTCGGGCCTCGAGGTCACCAAGTGGCTGAAGGAGGACGACGAGCTCCACGTCATTCCCGTGATCGCCGTCACGGCCTTCGCGATGAAGGGCGACGAGGAGCGCATCCGCCAGGGCGGCTGCGAGGCCTATGTCTCCAAGCCCATTTCGGTGCCGAAGTTCATCGAGACCATCAAGACCTATCTCGGGGACGCGTAAGGCGGGGGCAGCAGAATGACGGCACGCATCCTCGTCGTCGACGACATTCCGGCCAATGTGAAGCTGCTCGAAGCGCGGCTGCTGGCGGAATATTTCGACGTGCTGACGGCCGAGAACGGCTACGATGCCCTCTCCATCTGCGAGCGCACGCAGGTCGACCTCATCCTGCTCGACATCATGATGCCGGGCATCGACGGTTTCGAGGTCTGCGAGCGGCTGAAGGCCAATCCGCGCACCGCCCATATCCCCGTCGTCATGGTGACGGCGCTCGACCAGCCGTCCGACCGCGTGCGGGGCCTCAAGGCCGGCGCGGACGATTTCCTCACCAAGCCGGTCAACGACCTCCAGCTCATGTCGCGGGTGAAAAGCCTCGTGCGGCTGAAGACGCTGACGGACGAGCTGCGCATGCGCGCGGCCACCGCCCGCGCCATCTCGCTGGAGGAGGGGCTGGATACCAATCTCGGCGACGAGCCGGGCGATATCCTCCTCGTCGACGGCCGCGGCTCCTCGCAGGAGCGCATCGCCCGCGCGCTGAAGCCGATCGCCGACGTCACCTGCATGTCCGATCCGCAGGCCGCGCTGTTCCAGGCGGCCGAGAGCAATTTCGAGCTCGTCATCGTCAACGCCAATTTCGAGGACTACGATCCGCTTCGCCTCTGCTCGCAGCTCCGCTCGCTGGAGCGCACGCGCTTCCTGCCGATCCTCCTCATCGCCGAGCAGGGCGACGACGACATCATCGTGCGCGCGCTCGACCTCGGCGTGACGGACTACCTGATGCGGCCCATCGACCCGAACGAGCTGATCGCCCGCAGCCTCACCCAGATCCGCCGCAAGCGCTGCAACGACCGCCTGCGCAACAGCGTGCGCCAGACGATCGAGCTTGCCGTTACCGACGGGCTGACGGGACTGCACAACCGCCGCTACCTCGACAACCACATGAAGCTCCTGGTCGACCGCGCCGCCGCGCGGGGGCGGCCGCTCTCCGTCTGCATCACGGATATCGACCGCTTCAAGGCCGTCAACGATACCTATGGCCACGATGCGGGCGATGCGGTGCTGCGCGAATTCGCAAGCCGCGTCCGCTCCGCCGTGCGCGGGGCCGACCTTGCCTGCCGCTATGGCGGGGAGGAATTCGTGCTGGTGATGCCCGATACGCCCGAGGACATGGCGGCCGGCGTCGCCGAGCGCCTGCGCATGACCGTCGAGGAGGCGCCGTTCCGCATTCCGGGCACGGATGTCTTCCTGTCCATCACCGCCTCGCTCGGCATCGCCTCGCTGGTGCCGGCCGGGGATACGCCGGAAGCCTTGCTCAAGCGCGCCGATACCGCGCTCTACGAGGCCAAGCGCTCCGGCCGCAACCGCGTGGTGGCCGCGGCCGCCTGAAGGGCGAATCGCGCCCGATCAAATAAACTTGTCCACAGCTCCGTGGTCCGCCCAAGCAAATGCGCTGCGGCAGAGCCAGTTGCTCATAAGTAGAAACTGCAATCGGAAGATGCGTTTTCGCAATTTCATGACAGTTCGTGTCGTGAAATCTGGCCATAAGTCGTACTGATTATTTTTGGCAAAACTTATCAACGGCTTGTGGTTTTCACAATTTCACCGTGTAGGCGCGTGTCAATTTGTAAGGGTGGTTGCCTTCTCGCGTGGAGGTTGAGTGGCGCGGGACGGCGCCGTTTTGATCCATGACGCAATTGGCGCCCGATGGCACATCCGCCCGCTCCGCGGTTAACTATGAGACAAGGACACCTGCCGGGAATGTTAAGAATTCGTTGATTTTTTTTCTTTTTGGCGCGATGCTCAATCCATGGGCAGCAAACAAGACAGCCCAGCCGGTTACCCCATGATGCTAGGTCCGCCGCATCTCCTGGGTCGTGGGGTCGGTCGGCCAGCTACGGCAAATACGGAATCCTCGTGCCGTCGTCGTATCTGGCCGACCCCCATTCAACGCCGCTCCCGCCATGGGGGCGGCGTTTTTGATTCGGCGGTTGCGAAAGGTTGTGGGGAAGGGCCAAAAGAAAAGGCGCCGGACGTTTCCGTCCAGCGCCTTTGCGAACCTTTTAAGGCCACCAGGATTACTTGATCTTGGTTTCCTTGAACTCGACGTGCTTCTTGACGACCGGGTCATACTTCGTCTTGGTCATCTTTTCCGTCATCGTGCGGCTGTTCTTCGTCGTTACGTAGAAGAAGCCCGTGTCGGCCGTCGACAGCAGCTTGATCTTGATGGTGGTAGCCTTGGCCATGGTCGTCCTGCCTTTATGAAAAACGAAGCCGCGGACAGCTTCCACGGCTTTAAATCTGGCCGGAAACTACAAATCGCGGCCGAAAAGTCAACCCCGCTTCGGCCGGAAAACGATCCGCAGCAGGGAAAGTACGAGGTAAAAGCCGAAGAAGGCGACGATCGCCCAGGCAAAACCGTCGTTGCCGGAAACGTCCATCGCCGCGCCGATGGCCTGCGGGCCGACGACGGTGCCGACGGCATAGCAGAAGATGAAGGCGGCATTGGCGGCGGCAAGGTCCGCGCCGACGAGTCGCGAGCCGAGATGGCCGAGGCCGATCGTGTAGAGGCCGGCCACGCACCCGCCCCAGACCAGGAGGACGCCCGCCATCAGCAGCCAGTTGTGCGAGATGACCGGCAGCGAGAGCGAGCCGAGAAGGCCGATGGCGGCCATGATCGTCAGCAGGCTGCGGCGGTCGCGCATGCGGTCGGAGAGCATGCCGAGCGGGATCTGGAAGGCCATGTTGCCGACGCCCATGACGGTGAGCAGGAGGGCGGCCTGCGCTTCCGTGAAGCCCGCCCGCGTGGCGTAGATCGGCAGCAGCGAGAGGCCGCCGACCTGCACCGCGCCGAAGATGAAGACGGCGGCCGTCGCCGTCGGCACGAGAAGGATGTAGCGCATGAAATGCAGCTCCGGCTTCTCGTTTATGATCGGGCTTTCGCGCCGGGCGATGAAGATCGGCGCGGCGGCAAGCAGGATGATCATCGCCCCGACCGCGAAGGGCAGCACGCCGTCGCTGCCGATCAGCGAGAAGAGGAGGGGGCCGGTCGCAAAGCCGAGCGAGAGCACCGTCGCGTAGATGCCGAGCACCAGCCCGCGCCGGCGCGGCGGGGCGGCGGCATTGATCCAGAACTCCGAGAGGATGAAGAGCATGGTGGTTGCGCCGTGGAAGACGAGGCGCAGCGGAAACCACAGCCAGAAGTTCTCGATATAGTAGAAGCCGAGGCCGCTGACGGCGGCGAGCAGGATGGCGCCGAGCATGGTCGTCGACGTGCCCCAGGCATGGGCAAGGCGCGTCGTGCAGGGGGCCGCCGCCATGGCGGCGACGCCCGCCATCGCGGAGTTGATGCCGATGAGCGTCGAGGAAATGCCGCGCTTCTCCATGATGATGGAGAGCAGCGGAAGGCCGAGGCCCATGGCGATGCCGACGGCGGAAATGGCGGCGATGGCTGCAAGCAGGGACCGCCAGTGAATATGCTCCACCGGGCCGGAGGTGCCGGATTGCGGCTGCGTCATAAGCGGTCGATCCTTAAAGAAGGTCCCGCCGGAATTGCCCGCGCCGGGCATAGTAGAACGGCGCGGCCCTTCCGAAGGGCAGAGACTTGTCTTCCTGAATGCTTTTCTTCAGTTCTTCAAGGATCAAGACGGTTATGTCGGGCATATCGACGCCCTTATGGTCGAAAATATCCACCCAGCGCAGGTCTTCCAGTTCGTGGCTGGCCCTCGCTCCGGCCGGGTCGACGCCGGCCTCGTCGGTGAAGAGCGCGAAGAACCGCGTATCGAAGCGCCGCACCATGCCGGCGGGCGTGATGGCGCGGGCGAGGAACCGCAGATTGGAAAGGTCGGGCCGGAAGGGAAGGGCGCCGGTCGCCGGCGATGCATGCGCCGGGCCGACGCCGATGCCGGCCTCCTCGTAAAGCTCGCGAAGGGCGGTGACGGCAAGGGCGCGAAGGCGCGCCTGCGAACAACGCGTCCCGGCCCTTATGGCGAGCCGTTCGCTGGCGAGCGGGTTGAGAGGGGCCGCGACGGGAACGAGCCGGTCGCCGGCATCGCGCCGGCCGCCGGGAAAGACATAGACGTCCGGCATGAAGACGTGCTTGCTGCTGCGCCGGCCGACGAGGACGCGCGTACGGCCCCCGGAGCGGTCGAGAAGCAGGATCGAAGCGGCGTCGACGGGCCGGATAGCCGTCATGCGGCCTTGTCGCCGCTATAGGCGTGCGCTGCGTCCGCATCATCCTCGGCCGGCTTGTCGGAGAAGCCGTGCATGCGCAGCGCCCATTGCAGCCCGATGGTGCCGCCCTTGATGGGCTGCAGCAGGAGAAGCGAGAGGATGAGCGTGATCGGCGTCCAGATGGCGAGGTGCTGCCAGGTGTTGATCTGCCAGGTGAGGTCCGTCATCATATAGCCGCCGACGACGATGTGGCCGACGATCATGATGACGAGATAGGGCGGCAGGTCGTCGGCGCGCTGGGCCGTATAGTCCTCGCCGCAGGCCGCGCAATTGTCGACCGGCTTGACGAAGGACTTGAAGAGACGGCCGGTGCCGCAGGCCGGGCAGCGGCTCAGCAGGCCGCGCTTGATGGAGCGGCCGAGCGGGCGCTCCTGCCTGGAAACCGAAGCGCTATCCCCGAAATGCAGCGTGCTGCCGGTAGTCTCGTTCGCCTGCATGTCATGTCCTTCCTGCCGGACCCTGGCCGGCCTAACGTCTTCCCCGCGGTGGGCGCGTTCCCGGCTGGCGCCGCGGCGCTGCGCCCTTGCGCCGGCCCGACTTGTGGAAGGAGCGCACCGCCGTCGGCATCTTGCGTCCCTCGCTCAGCATGTCGAACCGGAGCGAACCGGCGAGCGGCACCGCTTCCGCGAGCCTGACGCGCACTTCATCGCCGAGCCGGTAGCCGAGCCCGGTCTTCTCACCGGAAAGTGCCTGATGGGCTTCGTCGTAGATATAATAGTCGCGTCCCAGCATAGATATAGGCACGAAGCCGTCCGCGCCATAGGCGGGCAGGGTGACAAAAAGTCCCGCCTTGGTGACGCCCGAGACGCGCCCGTCGAACTCCTCGCCGATGCGGCCGGCAAGATGGTGCGCGATGAGCCTGTCCACCGTGTCGCGCTCGGCGGCCATGGCGCGGCGCTCGAAGGTGGAGATCTCCGCCGCGATGTCGTCGAGCGCGGCTTCCTCGTCCGGCGTGATGCCGCCTTCGCCAAGCCCCAGCGAGCCCACCAGCGCCCGGTGCACGATGAGGTCGGCATAGCGGCGGATCGGCGAGGTGAAATGGGCGTATTTCAAGAGGTTGAGGCCGAAATGGCCGATGTTCTCCGGGCTGTAGATCGCCTGGCTCTGCGAGCGCAACACCATCTCGTTCACCATCTGCTCGAACGGCTTGTCCTTCGCCTTGGCGAGGACACCGTTGAAATGGTTGGAGCGCATGTTGCCGCCCTTGACGAGCGAGATGTCGAGCGTCTGCAGGAACTCGCGCAGCACCTCCTGCTTGGCGAGCGAGGGTGCGTCGTGGATGCGGTAGACGAGGGCCTGCTTCTTCTTCTCCAGCGTCTCGGCGGCCGAGACGTTCGCCTGGATCATCATCTCCTCGATGAGCTTGTGCGCGTCGAGCCGCGGCGGCACGACGACCCGGTCGACGGTGCCGTCCTCCTTCAGCAGGATCTTGCGCTCCGGCATGTCGAGCTCGAGCGGCTGGCGGCGGTTCCGGCCGACCGTCATGATGCGGTAGGCTTCCCACAGCGGCTTCAGGATCGTCTCGAGGATCGGTCCGGTCTTGTCGTCCGGCGCGCCGTCGATGGCGGCCTGTGCCTGTTGGTAGGAGAGCTTGGCCGCGCTCTTCATCATGATCCGGTGGAAGGTGTGGCTCGCCTTGCGGCCCTCGTGCGAGAAGACCATGCGCACGGCGAGCGCCGGGCGGTCGACGCCCTCCTTCAGCGAGCAGAGGTCGTTGGAGATGCGCTCCGGCAGCATGGGCACGACGCGGTCGGGGAAATAGACCGAGTTGCCGCGCTTCAGCGCCTCGCGGTCGAGCGCCGATTTCGGCCGGACGTAATAGCTGACGTCGGCGATGGCGACGGTGACGATCACGCCGCCCGGATTGTCGGGCGAGGGATCGGGCTCGGCGAAGACCGCGTCGTCGTGGTCCTTGGCGTCGGCCGGGTCGATGGTGATGAGGGGAAGGCTGCGCCAGTCCTCGCGGTGCGACATGCTCGCCGGCCCCATCGCTTCCGCCTCGCGGATCGCCGCGTCGGGGAAGATGTAGGGAATGCCGTGGGCGTGGATGGCGATCATCGAGATCGCCTTTTCCGAGGCGACCGAGCCGATGACGCCCTTCACCTGCGCGCGCGGCAGGCCGTAGCGGCCCATGCGCACGACGTCGATCTCGACGAGGTCGCCGTCCTTGGCGCCGGCCGTGAAGTCGGCGTCGACCTCCATCTCCTCGCCGCGCCGGTCGATAGGCATGATGCGCCCGCCGCCGCCGGCCATGGCGCGGAAGACGCCCATGCCGGAATTCTTCTTCTTGTCGAGGACCTTGATGACGCGGCCCGTATAGGCCGGCCCGCCGCGTTCCTTCGCCGGGAAGATCTTTGCCAGCACCCGGTCGCCGAGCCCGGCGACGGGCGCCTTGTCCTTGCGCGGCCCGCCCGACTGGCGGATGAGCACGGCGGGCGCGACGCCCGCATCGTCCAGCCATTCGGCCGGCCGGCCGATCAGCTCGCCGTCGACGTCGCGCGTCGTGATGTCGAGGACGGTGACGGGCGGAAGCGCGCCGGGGCGCACCAGCGACTTGCGGCGCTTTTCGAGAAGCCCGTCTTCCTCGAAGGATTTCAGCAGCGCCTTCAGCTCCACCCGCGCCTCGCCCTTGAGGCCGAAGGCCTTGGCGATCTCGCGCTTGGAGGCCTGCTCGGGATTTTCCGAAATGAAGCGCAGGAGCACCTCGCGCGGCGGCACGGCGCCGTGGATGATCGGCGTGTCGTCCGCCGGCGGCGCGTCACGGCCCGCGAGGCCGGGCCGCCTCGACTGTCCTGCCCGGCTGCGTGGTTCCTTCGTCATGCGTCAGGCCTTCTTTGCCTTGGATGCCGTCTTGGGCTTGGCGGCCGCCTTCGCCTTCGGCTTGGCGGCCTTGGCTTCGCCGGCTTTCGTCGTCTTCGCCGCCGCCTTGGCCTTGCCCTTGGCGGGCATCTTGCCGGCCTTGTCGGCGATCAGCACGAGCGCTTCTTCCAGCGTCACGCTGTCGGCCGCCTTGCCCTTCGGCAGGGTGGCATTGACCTTGCCCCAGTTGACGTAGGGGCCGTATTTGCCGTCGCGCACCGTGATGGGGCCGCCGTCCGGATGGTCGCCGAGCGTCTTCAGCGCCGCCGGCGTGCCGCGCGAACGCCCGCCCGGGCCCTTCGACTGCTTTTCGGCGATCACGGTCACGGCGCGGTTGAGGCCGATGGAGAAGACGTCCTCGACGGCCTCCAGGTTCGCATAGCTGCCGTCGTGCAGCAGGAACGGCCCGTAGCGGCCGATGCCGGCAGAGATCATCTTGCCGGTCTCCGGATGCTGGCCGATGTCGCGCGGCAGCGAGAGGAGGGCGAGCGCCTTCTCATGGTCGATGCTCGCCGGCGTCCAGCCCTTCGGCAGGCTGGCGCGCTTGGCCTCCTTGCCGTCGCCGCGCTGGACGTAGGGCCCGAAGCGGCCGGAGCGCAGGGTGATCTCCTCGCCGGTATGCGGGTCCTTGCCGAGGCTCTGCGGCTCGTTGGAGGCGGCCGCCTCCGCGTCCGAGCCGGCGTCGGCGGAAAGCTGGCGGGTATAGTTGCATTCCGGATAGTTCGAGCAGCCGACGAAGGCGCCGAATTTCCCGAGCTTCAGCGAGAGCTTGCCCGTGCCGCAGACCTGGCAGATGCGCGGATCGCTGCCGTCCTCGCGCTTGGGGAAGACGAGCGGTGCCAGCTCCTCGTTGAGCGCATCGAGCACGTTGGTGACGCGCAGCTCCTTCGTATCCTCGATCTGGGCGAAGAAGTCCTTCCAGAAATCGCGGAGAACCTGCTTCCAGTCGAGCTCGCCGGCCGAAATCTTGTCGAGCTTCTCTTCAAGGTCCGCCGTGAAGTCGTATTCGACATAGCGGGTGAAGAAGCTTTCGAGGAAGGCCGTCACCAGCCGGCCCTTGGCCTCGGGGATGAGCTTGCGCTTGTCGATGGTGATGTATTCGCGGTCGCGCAGCGTCGCCAGCGTCGCGGCGTAGGTCGAGGGGCGGCCGATGCCGAGCTCTTCCATCTTCTTGATCAGCGAGGCTTCGGAATAGCGCGGCGGCGGCTCGGTGAAGTGCTGGGTGGCGTTCACCTTCTGCTTGTCGAGCTTCTCCTGCGCGTTGATCTCCGGCAGGCGGCCGTCCTCGTCGCCCTCGTCCGGCTGCTCGCCGTCCTCCTTCTGGTCCGTATAGGCGGCGATGAAGCCGTCGAAGCGGATGACGGAGCCGGTGGCGCGAAGGCCCGCCTTGCGACCGCCGTTGTCCGCCTCGATCTCGACGGTCGTGCGCTCGATCTCGGCCGAGGCCATCTGGCTGGCGATGCCGCGCTTCCAGACGAGGTCGTAGAGGCGGAGCTGGTCGGGGTCGAGGTAGCGGCGCACCTGGTCGGGCGTGCGGTCGAAGGAGGTCGGGCGGATCGCCTCGTGGGCTTCCTGCGCGTTCTTCGCCTTGGTGGAGTAGAAGCGCGGCTTTTCCGGCACGTAGCGCGCGCCGAACTGCTCGCCGACGGCCCGGCGGGCCGCGTCGATCGCCTCGGGCGCCATCTGCACGCCGTCGGTACGCATATAGGTGATCAGGCCGACCGTCTCGCCGCCGATGTCGATGCCTTCATAGAGCCGCTGCGCCACCTGCATGGTGCGCGAGGCGGAGAAGCCGAGCTTGGAGGAGGCGGCCTGCTGCAGGGTCGAAGTGGTGAAGGGTGGGGCGGGATTGCGCTTCGTCGGCTTGGCCTCGACGCTCTCGACGCGATAGGCCGCGCCGTCGAGCAGCGCCTTGAGGCGGTTCGCCTCCTCGCCGTTGCCGATGGACTTCGCCTGCAGGCGCTTGCCTTCGGCCGAGACGAGGCGTGCCTCGAACTCGTCGCCGCGCGGCGTCTTCAGGAGCGCGGAAAGGTTCCAGTATTCTTCCGAGACGAAACGCTCGATCTCGGCCTCGCGGTCGCAGACGAGGCGCAGCGCCACCGATTGCACGCGGCCGGCCGAGCGGGCGCCCGGCAGCTTGCGCCAGAGAACGGGCGACAGGTTGAAGCCGACGAGATAATCGAGCGCGCGGCGGGCGAGATAGGCGTCCACCAGGGGCGTATCGATATCGCGCGGGTTCTTCATCGCGTCGAGCACGGCCGACTTGGTGATGGCGTTGAAGACGACGCGCTGGACCGGCTTGTCGCCGATGACGCGCTTCTTCTTCAGGACGTCCAGAACGTGCCAGGAAATCGCCTCGCCCTCGCGATCCGGGTCGGTTGCCAGGATCAGGCCGTCGGAGGACTTCACCGCGTCGGCGATGTCCTTCATGCGCTTGGCGGAGGCGCTGTCCACTTCCCAGGACATCTCGAAGTCCTCGTCCGGGCGCACGGAGCCGTCCTTGGCCGGCAGGTCGCGCACATGGCCGAAGGAGGCAAGCACCTTGTAGCCGGGGCCGAGATACTTGTTGATCGTCTTGGCCTTGGCGGGCGATTCCACAACTACAACATTCATCGTCATTTCTCTGATACCGGGTGCCGCGGCTTGAAGGCGCGGCGAAAAGGGCGGTTCTCCGCCGAAGGATAGTGTCTCGACATGAACAGACAAAGCGTTCGGGTCAAGAGGTAGGGCTGAAATTAGTGGGATGCAACGTGATGCAACCATTGCGAGATTAATCATTGGTTGCAATTATAAATAATCGTTGTATCGTTTCCTGGGTGTAGGAATTGCAACCTATCGGTGATTCTGAATCCTTGGCACAACGAGGAAGCCATGAACTCGAAAACCAAGCCCGCCCCGCCGCCGCATTCGACGGAAGAGAACATCGCCTATCTTCGCCAGATGCTGGGTGAATTGCGCACCGTCGCCAACAACGAGGGGGCAGACATGCTGCGCTACCTGATCGAGATGGCCTATGTGGAGGCGGGCGATATCCTCACGGGCCTGCGCCCGCTGTCAGTCCGCGGCCATCGCGACCCGGCCGTCGACGTGGCGTTCAAGGCGACCGGCAAGTTCAAGCTCTAGAAGGACGAGGTAGACGGTCGCGGCCGTTATGCCGGTATGGCGGATGATCTCGTCGATCTCGGCGGGCACCTGGCTCAGCGCCTCGGCAATCCGCTCCCGCTCGGTTTCGCTCGGCGGCAGGCGCAGGGCGGGGGGCGTCTCCTCCGCCGGTTCGTCCGCGCCCGTCCCGCGGGCGGAGAAGAGATCCGGCTCGCAGAGCGGCCGCAGGCCCTCCAGCACATCGTCCGCCGTCGTCACGATCGTCGCGCCGTCCTTGAGGAGGCCGTTCGTGCCTTCGCAGCGCGGGTCGAGCGGCGAGCCTGGCACGGCGAAGACGAGCCGGCCGAAATCCGCCGCATTGCGCGCGGTGATCAGCGAGCCGGAGCGCACCGCCGCCTCCACCACGACGAGGCCGAGCGACATGCCGGCGATCAGCCGGTTGCGGCGGGGGAAGTCCCGCGCGCGCGGCTCCCAGCCGAAGGGCATCTCGCTGACGGCAAGCCCCTGTCCTTCGGTGAGCTCGTTCAGGAGGCCGATGTTTTCCGGCGGATAGGGCTTGTCGAGCCCGCCGGCCATGGCAGCGACGGTGCCGGTGTCGAGGCTGGCGCGGTGGGCGGCCGTGTCGATGCCGCGGGCAAGGCCGGAGACGATGCAATAGCCCGCCCGGCCGATCTCGCGGGCGAGCTGCCCGGTGAACTTCATGCCGGCGATGGAGGCGTTGCGCGCGCCGACGATGCCGACCGCCGGTGCGGCCGCAGCCTTGCGGTTGCCCTTCACGGCGAGAAGCGGCGGCGCGCCGTCGATCTGGCGCAGGAGCGGCGGATAGTCCGGTTCGCCGATGCCGACGAAGGCGGCGCCGTGCCGCTCGGCGATCTCCAGCTCGCGCTCCGCATCGGCCCGGCCGGCGACGCGGATGCTGCGCGACGCGCCGCCGCGGCGCGAAAGCTCCGGCAGCATCTCCAGCGCCGTCTCGGCGCTGCCGAAATGGTTGATGAGTTCGCGGAAGGTGACCGGCCCGACATTGTCGCTGCGGATGAGGCGCAGCCAGGCGATCCTCTGTCTTTCCGTCAGCGCAATTCCCCTTGTCCCTGCGCTGCGGTCGTCCATGGCTATCCCTTGCTGCCGATCCTGCTTTCGGTGCCGCCGAGGAGGCGGCCGATATTGGCGCGGTGCTTCCACCAGGTGATCACGGTGAGGACGGCAAAGAGCAGCGCGACCTTCTCGTGACCGATGAACCACAATACAACCGGAGATACGATTGTTGCAACCAGGGCGGAGAGGGACGAATAACGCGTGAGATAGGCAAGCCCGATCCACACGACGGCGAAGACGAGGACCATGACGGGCGCAAGGCCGAGCAGCACGCCGACATAGGTGGCGACGCCCTTGCCGCCCTTGAAGCCGAGCCAGACGGGAAAGAGATGGCCGAGGAAGGCGGCAAAGCCGGCGGCGATGCCGGCATCGAGCCCCCAGCGCGAAGCAATGGCCGCCGCCGCCGTGCCCTTCAGCGCGTCGAGCAGGAGCGTTGCGGCGGCGAGCTTCTTGTTGCCGGTGCGCAGCACGTTCGTCGCGCCGATATTGCCCGAGCCGATCTTGCGCACGTCGCCGAGCCCGGCCATCCGCGTGAGGAGGAGGCCGAAGGGAATGGAGCCGAGGAGATAGCCGAAGGCGAGGGTGGCAAGGCTCGGCAGCGCGCCGAGCTGCCAGGTGAAGATGTCGGACATGGTCGTTCCCCCGTTCATATAGTGGCATTCGCGGCCGTGGATCCTCGGGTCGAGCCCGAGGATGGCGACGGAAACGCGGTGGAAGGCGGGAAGGGAAGGCGAAGCACACCCTATCCCTCCGTCATCCTCGGGTTCGACCCGAGGATCCACACGCTTTCCGCCGGCTGTCCCCTCAGTCCAGCGAATGCACCCGTTCGCCGGCAACATAGGTGCTGACGGCGCGTCCCGTAAAGCGGGCATCTTCGAAGGGCGTGTTCTTCGAACGCGAGACGAAGCGATCCTTGGTGGCGAGCCACGGCTCGTCGGGGTCGATGAGCACGATGTCGGCTTTCGCGCCCGGCGCCAGCGTGCCGGCGTCGAGGCCGAAAATCTTCGCCGGGCGCGTCGAGAGCGCATCGAGGAGCCGCATCAGCGGGACTTCGCCGCTGTGATGCAGCCGGAGCGCGGCGGCCAGCATGGTCTCGAGGCCGATGGCTCCGTCCGCGGCATCGGCGAAGGGCAGGCGCTTGGTGTCGACGTCCTGCGGATCGTGCGAGGAAACGACGATGTCGATCTCGCCCCGTGCCAGCGCGTCGACCATCGCCTTGCGGTCGTCCTCGCCGCGCAGCGGCGGGGAGAGCTTGAAGAAGGTGCGGTATTCGCCGATGTCGTTCTCGTTCAGCGTCAGGTGGTTGATCGAGACCGCGCAGGTGACGTTCGCGCCGCGCTCGCGGGCGGTCTTCACGGCCTCGGCCGATTCGGGCACGGAAATCTGCGCGGCGTGGTATTTGGCGCGGGTGAGGGCGGCGATGCGCAGGTCCCGTTCGAGCGGGATGAGCTCGGCTTCGCGCGGCGTGCCGGAAAGGCCGAGCCAGCTTGCAAGCAGCCCCTCGTTCATCACGCCGCCATTGCCCAGATGCTTGTCGCGGGTTTCGAGCGCGATCACGCTGCCGAATTCGCGCGCATAGGTCATGGCGCGGCGCAGCACCTGCGCATTGTGCATCGGGTTGCGGCCGTTGGTGAAGGCGACGGCGCCGGCATCGCGCAGGAGGCCGAATTCCGTCATCTCCTCGCCCGCAAGGTGCTTGGTGAGCGCCGCTGCCGGATGGATGTTGACGACGGCCTTGTCGCGCGCCGTCTTCAGCACGAATTCGACCAGCGCCACGTCGTCGATCACCGGATCGGTATCGGGCATCATGACGAAGGTGGTGACGCCGCCGGCCGCCGCCGCCCGCGAGGCGGATTCGATGGTCTCGCGGTGTTCCGCGCCGGGCTCGCCGACGAAGACGCGCGCATCGACGAGGCCGGGGGCGGCGATGAGGCCGCGCCCGTCGACGATTTTCGCGCCCTCCGGCGCGCCCTGGTTCTGCGCGCCGCTGCCGATGGCGGCGATCCGGCCGTTCTCGATGACGATGGAGCCGTTCTCGTCCACGTTGCGGGAGGGATCGAGGATGCGGAGGTTCTTGAGGACTTTCGTGCGGGTCATGCGCGGGGGCCCTGGTTCTGCGAGACGAGAAGCGTTTCCATCACGGCCATGCGCACGGCGACGCCCATCTCGACCTGCTGCTCGATGACGCTCTGCGGGCCGTCGGCGATCTCCGAGGCGATCTCGACGCCGCGGTTCATCGGGCCGGGATGCATGACGAGCGCATCGTCCTTGGCCGCCCTCAGCTTTTCCGCGTCGAGGCCGTAGTAGTGGAAATATTCGCGCACCGAGGGCACGAAGGCGCCGGACATCCGCTCGCGCTGGAGGCGCAGCATCATCACGACGTCGGCGTCCTTCAGGCCTTCCTCCATGGAATGGTAGACTTCCGCGCCCATCTGCCCGATGCCGGCCGGCAGCAGCGTCGCGGGCGCGACGACCCGCACCCGCGCGCCCATGGCGTTGAGCAAGAGGATGTTCGAGCGGGCGACGCGCGAATGCAGCACGTCGCCGCAGATGGCGACGATGATGCGCGAGAGCTTGCCCTTGGCGCGGCGGATGGTCAGCGCGTCGAGAAGGGCCTGTGTCGGATGCTCGTGCTGGCCGTCGCCGGCATTGACCACCGCGCAGGAGACCTTTTGCGCCAGGAGCGCGGCGGCCCCGGCGGAGGAATGGCGCACCACCAGCACGTCCGGGTGCATGGCGTTCAGCGTCATCGCCGTGTCGATCAGCGTTTCGCCCTTCTTCACCGAGGAATTGCCGACCGACATGTTCATCACGTCGGCGCCGAGGCGCTTGCCGGCCAGTTCGAAGGAGGATTGCGTGCGGGTGGAGGCCTCGAAGAACAGGTTGATCTGCGTCAGGCCGCGTAGGGTGGAGGTTTTCTTTTCCCGCTGGCGGGAGATCTTGACCGCCTCGTCGGCGCGGTCGAGCAGGACGGTGATGTCCTGCTCGGTCAGACCCTTGATGCCGAGAAGGTGGCGATGCGGAAAGAAGTCCATGGGGCTCCGCCTCAACTGTCGTGGATACGCGCGGTCTATAGAGCCTCGATCCGGTCGCGGCAAGGCGAAGAGGGCGGGCGCTCGTGCATTCCCACGCTTTTGTGCGCGCAACGGTGCATGGCGCCGCAACGCCCCGTTTCGCCGGCCCGCGACTTGGGATAGAACCCGCTCATGACTCGCGACACCGAACAGAAACTCGCCGATCTCAACCAGCCGCCGCTCTGGTCGGGCATCAATGCCTATCGCTCGGACCCGCTCTTGGTCGACGCCACCGACGCCATGCCGAAGGCCTTGCGCGACGAGTTCGACGCGATCGGCCGCTACGTGACCTCGCCGGAGGCGCAGGAGCTTGCCCGCATGGCCAATGTCGGCGTGCCGCAGCTTCGCACGCACGGGGCCCGCGGCGAGCGGCTCGATGTCGTGGACTTCCATCCCGCCTGGCACGCGCTGATGCGCCGCTCCATGGCGAGCGGCCTGCATTCCTCGCTCTGGGAGAACGTGCCGGACGAGCAGGGCAGGGCGCACAAGGCGCGCGCCGTGCGCTTCTATCTCACCGCCCAGCTCGAATGCGGGCATCTGTGCCCGCTGACGATGACGAGCGCCTCCGTCGCCGCGCTCTCCGCCTCGCCGCAGGTGCAGCGCGAATGGGGCCGCAAGATCCTCTCGCGCAAATACGACAGCGCCAACAAGCCCGCCATGCAGAAGAGCGCCGTCACGCTCGGCATGGGGATGACGGAAAAGCAGGGCGGCACGGATGTGCGCGCCAACACCTCGACCGCCGAGCGCGTCGGCGAGGGCATCTATCGCCTCACCGGCCACAAGTGGTTCATGTCCGCGCCGATGAGCGACGGCTTCGTCATGCTGGCGCAGACGCGCGAGGGCCTCGGCTGCTTCCTCGTGCCGCGCCTGCTGGAGGACGGCTCGACCAACGGCCTTCGCTTCCAGCGCCTCAAGGACAAGGTCGGCAACCGCTCGAACGCCTCCTCGGAAGTCGAGTTCTCCGATACGTTCGGCTTCCTGCTCGGCGCGCCGGACGCCGGTATCCGCACCATCCTCGACATGGTGACGCTGACGCGGCTCGACTGCGCGCTCGCCTCCTCGGGCATCATGCGCGCCTCGCTGGCCGAGGCGGTGCACCACACCCGCGGGCGCAGCGTCTTCGGCAAGCCGCTTGTCGCCCAGCCGATCATGACGCGCGTTCTCGCCGACATGGCGCTCGACGTCGCCGGTGCGACGGCGCTTTCCTTCCGCCTTGCCGAGGCCTTCGACAAGGCCCGCGACAGCGCGGAAGACGCCGCCTATGCCCGCATCATGACGCCGGTGACGAAATACTGGTGCTGCAAGATCGCCCCCGCGCTGATCTACGAGGCGATGGAGTGCATCGGCGGCAGCGGCTATGTCGAGGAACGCCCCATCGCCCGGCATTACCGCGAGGCGCCGGTCAACGCGATCTGGGAAGGCTCGGGCAATGTCATGGCGCTGGACCTGATGCGCGTCATCGCCCGCGGCAGGGACCTGTTCGAAATGCTCTTCGCCGGCCTTGCCCGCGACCTCGGCTCGGCCGGCCGCAAGACGGTGGAGGTGCTGCGCGCCTGCCTCTCGCTCTGCGAGCGCGACGAGGGCGCGGCCCGCATGCTGGTCGAGCAGTTGGCTCTTGCCGCCGCCGCCGCGGAACTCTACCGCGCCGGCGCCGGGCGCGTTGCCGATGCGTTCCTGGAAACGCGCCTCGCCTCCGGCTGGCGCTCGACCTACGGCATGCTCGATTCGCGCTTCGATTCGGCCTATATCGTCGACCTGCTCTATCCGCCGGCCAGATAGGCCGTCGCCGCCAGCACCACCGGAATGGTGAAGAAGGACGCGACGGTCTGGAGCGTTGCGACCGCCGCATAGAGCGGTGCGTCGCCCCCCATCTGCTTTGCCAGCACATAGCCGTTCATCGCCGTCGGCACGCTCGCGCCCATGGCGATGGTGAGGAGCTGTTCGCCGCGAATGCCGAGAACATAGGCCGAAACGGTCATGATGAGCGGCATGAAGAGGAGCTTCAGGATGACGGGCAGCAGCGCGAGCGGGCGCGGCTTCAGCGCGTCGGCGAGCTTGAGGCCCGCACCCACCATCAGGAGGCCGAGGCTGAGGGACGTGTGGCCGACGAGCTCCGCCGCTTCCATCAGCGGATGGTAGATCGGGATTTTCAGGAGGTTGACCGCAACGCCCGCCACCGAGCCGATGATCATCGGGTTGGTGGCGATCTTCTTTGCGAAGATGCCCAGGCTGCGCGTGCCGCCGCCGAACCAGACCAGCATGCCGATATTGTAGAGGTTGATCGGAATGATGATCAGCGTCGCGATCAGCGCGACGAGGGCAAGGCTCTGCGCGCCGTAGAGCTTTTCGGCGATAGCGAGCGCGATGAAGGCGTTCCAGCGCGTCGAGGTCTGGAAGACCGAGGTGAAGGCCGGTCCCGAGACGCCGGCGGCGTTGAAGAGCGGCCAGCAAAGCGTGAGGAGGAGGGCGATGAGGCTCAGCGAGCCGATCGATTCGACCGCAAGGCCGCCGACGGCCATGCCGGAGAATTCCGCCTCGGCGAGCGTGACGAAGAGGAGCGCCGGGAACAGCACGTAGAAGCCGAGCTGCTCGAGCCCGCCCCACATGTCGCGGTCGATCGCCCGCCAGCGCTTGAGAAGCGCCCCCAGCACGACGAGCAGGAAGACGGGGAGAATGCTTTCGAAGATGGCGAGCATGGAACCGGATCGGCTGAAAAAGGGTTGTCGCTCATTCCATGCCCGCAAGCGCATGGCAAGGGGCATCGGGCGATGCGGCCATGTGGAAATTAACCTTAACGACGGGTTTGCGTTGCGCGAAGAGGGTTAACGGGCAAAGGTGATGTTTACTTGGTGTTAACCATGTGAAGCGAGTGCTGAGTATGGCCAGAACGGCCCGCATATCGGTCATGACGACCCTGTTTTCCTTCGCGGCGGTGGATATCGTCGTGCCGCTCCTCGTGCTTGTCGCGGGCGTCGCGGTGAGCGAGATGATCTTCGCCGCCGCCGACCTCCTCGCGTTGAAGGGGAGGGCGGCATGAAGTGGTTCCTGATCTTCTGGGCGGGGCCCATCGCGCTTCTGGGAAGCTGGTACGGGCTTTCCTACTACGACATGAATTTCGGCATCTTCATGCTGACGCGCGATGCGCACGATCTGGTGTTCCAGATTTACGGCCATATCCTCGGCATTCCGCCGGAGGACCTGCCGCCGCTGGTGATGCGCGCCATCGTCTTCGACAGCTTCCTGGTCTTCGCGCTGCTCGCCTTCCGCCGCCGCAGGCAGATCCGGGCCTGGTGGCAGGCCCGCCGTCAGTCCGCGCCAGCAGCCCTTGCCAGCGACGAGAGCCTGTCCAGCACCCCCTGAAGGATGAAGGAGGCGGCGGCCGAGTCGATGCGCTCGGCCCGCTTCTTGCGCGAGACGTCCATCTCGATCAGCGTGCGCTCCGCCGCCACCGTCGACAGCCGCTCGTCCCAGAAGACGAAGGGAATGTCGGTCTTGTCCGCCATGGAGCGCACGAAGGCGCGCGTCGCCTGGACGCGCGGACCCGCGCTGCCGTCCATGTTCATCGGCAGGCCGATGACGAAGGCGGCGACCTTCTCCTTCGCCGCGAAGGCGAGCAGCACTTCGGCGTCCTGCGTGAACTTCACGCGTTTGAGCACCGGGCGCGGCGTTGCCAGCCGCCGGCCGAGATCGGAGACGGAAAGGCCGATCGTCTTGGTGCCGAGGTCGAGGCCGGCGACCGGCTGGCCGGGGGCAAGGGTCTCTGCCAGTTCTTCGAGGGTCAGCGTCGCCATTTGAAGTTCCTCAGCGCTTGCGCACGAATTCCGTCCGCAGCACCAGCCCCTTGATGGCTTCGTGCCGGCAGTCGATCTCTTCGGGATTGTCGGTGAGGCGGATCGACCTGATCACCGTGCCCTGCTTCAGCGTCTGCCCGGCGCCCTTGACCTTGAGGTCCTTGATCAGCACGACCGAATCGCCGTCGGAAAGCACGGTGCCGCTGGCGTCGCGCACGACGTTCTGCGCGGCCTTCTCGGCCGCGATCTCCGAGGCCGGGCGCCATTCGCCGGTCGCTTCGTCATAGATATAGTCGTCGTCGCTCATGGCGGGTTCCCTTCGATACGTTCAAGCCCACGCTTATAACGATCCGGCGGCGGATGGAAACGGCCTTCGCCGGGACTATATTGCGTGGCGAATCCAAACGGGAGAACAGACATGAAAATCACCTGGCTCGGCCACTCCGCCTTCCGCATCGAAACGGCGAAGGCGAAAATCCTGATCGACCCGTTCTTCACCGGCAATCCCGCCTTCGACGAGGCGACCCGCAAGGACGCCGTCGCCGGCCTCACCCATATCCTGCTGACGCACGGCCATGGCGACCATGTCGGCGATACGATCGCGATCGCGAAGGAGACCGGCGCCACGGTGCTGGCGAATGCCGACCTTGCCGCCTGGCTCGGCGCGAAGGGTGTGGAGAAGATCGACATGGGCAATACCGGCGGCACGGTGCATTTCGACGGCTTCTCCACCACCTTCGTCAACGCGCTGCATTCCTCCGCGCAGATCACCGAGGACGGCGTCTCCCATTCGCTCGGCAACGCCAACGGCCTCGTCCTGCATTTCGAGGACGAGCCGACGCTCTATCACATGGGCGACACGGACATCTTTTCCGACATGGCGCTGATCAACGAACTGCACCGGCCGGAAATCGGCCTCGTGCCGATCGGCGACCGCTTCACCATGGGCGGGGCCGTCGCCGCGCTCGCCTGCCAGCGCTTCCTCGACTTCGACACCGTCCTTCCCTGCCACTACGGCTCCTTCGGCATCATCGACCAGACGGCCGACCTCTTCGTGCAGGCCATGGACGGCGCATCCACGAAGATCGAGGTGCCCAAGCCCGGCGGCTCGGTCTCGCGCTGAAGGTGCCGCCCCTCATCCGGCCTGCCGGCCACCTTCTCCCCGCAGGCGGGGCGAAGGGAACCTGTTGCGTCCCTTTCCCCAACCAATATCCGTTAGCAAGGCACGTTCCCTCTCCCCGCTTGCGGGGAGAGGGTTAGGGTGAGGGGCCAGTTTGCCTGCATTCCCCGTTGCGCCCCTTGGGCTTGGTCAGTATAGCGAAGGGGAAATTTCCCATCGGAGACCGTCCATGTCCGTAGATATAGCAACCGTGAAGCGCGTCGCGCGCCTTGCCCGCATCGCTGTCAGCGAGGAAGAGGCAAACCGCATGACGGGCGAGCTGAACGGCATCCTCGGCTTCGTCGAGCAGCTTTCCGAGGTGAATGTCGAAGGCGTCGAGCCGATGACCTCCGTCACGCCCAT
This sequence comes from Shinella sp. Sh6, assembly GCF_055392685.1. Taxonomy (NCBI): domain Bacteria; kingdom Pseudomonadati; phylum Pseudomonadota; class Alphaproteobacteria; order Hyphomicrobiales; family Rhizobiaceae; genus Shinella; species Shinella sp. Sh6. Next base: position 1,242,806 of record NZ_AP044005.1, read on the forward strand.
GGAGATGCGGAAGCGCGAGGACGTCGTCAACGACGGCAACAAGGCCGACGACATCGTCGCCAACGCGCCGGCCTCCGATCGCAACTTCTTCCAGGTTCCGAAGGTCGTCGAGTAACGCCCCTTAGCCGCCAGAGCCTCCGCTTCCGAAAGTAGTTCTTCCATGACCGACCTCACCCGCCTCACCATTGCCGAAGCCCGCGAGAAACTCTCCGCCGGGGAGATCAAGGCCGTCGAGCTGACGGACGCGTATCTTTCCGCGATCGAAGCGGCGAACCCGGCGATCAACGCCTATATCGCCGTCACGCCGGACAAGGCGCGGGAGATGGCGAAAGCCTCCGACGGCCGCATCGCCGCCGGCAAGGCAGGCAGCCTGGAAGGCATTCCGCTCGGCATCAAGGACCTCTTCGCCACCGAGGGCGTGCACACGCAGGCGGCAAGCCACATCCTCGACGGCTTCAAGCCGCGCTACGAATCGACCGTCACGCAGAACCTGTGGAACGACGGCGCCGTCATGCTCGGCAAGCTGAACATGGACGAGTTCGCCATGGGCTCCTCCAACGAGACCTCCTACTACGGCGCGGTCAAGAACCCGTGGCGCGCCAAGGGCTCCAACGCCGACCTCGTGCCGGGCGGTTCCTCGGGCGGCTCGGCCGCCGCCGTCGCTGCGTTCCTGTGCGCGGGTGCGACCGCAACGGATACCGGCGGCTCGATCCGCCAGCCGGCCGCCTTCACCGGCACCGTCGGCATCAAGCCGACCTACGGCCGCTGCTCGCGCTGGGGCGTCGTCGCCTTCGCCTCCTCGCTGGACCAGGCCGGCCCCATCGCCCGCGACGTGCGCGACGCGGCGATCCTCCTCAAATCCATGGCCAGCGTCGACGCCAAGGACACGACCTCCGTCGATCTGCCGGTGCCGGATTACGAAGCCTCGCTCGGCCAGTCGCTGAAGGGCATGCGCATCGGCATTCCGCGCGAATACCGCGTCGACGGCATGCCCGAGGAGATCGAGGCGCTCTGGCAGCAGGGCATCGCCTGGCTGAAGGATGCCGGCGCCGACGTCATCGACATCTCCCTGCCGCACACGAAATACGCCCTTCCGGCCTATTACATCGTCGCCCCGGCCGAAGCCTCCTCGAACCTTGCCCGCTACGACGGCGTGCGCTACGGCCTGCGCGTCGACGGCAAGGACATCGTCGACATGTACGAGAAGACCCGTGCCGCCGGCTTCGGCGCCGAGGTCAAGCGCCGCATCATGATCGGCACCTATGTGCTCTCGGCCGGCTACTACGACGCCTATTACCTGCAGGCGCAGAAAGTGCGTACGCTGATCAAGCGCGACTTCGAGCTCGCCTTCAACGCCGGCGTCGACGCCATCCTGACGCCGGCCACGCCGTCGTCGGCCTTCGGCATCGCCGACGAGGACCTCGCCTCCGATCCGGTGAAGATGTACCTCAACGACATCTTCACGGTGACGGTGAACATGGCGGGCCTGCCGGGCCTTTCCGTCCCCGCCGGCCTCGACCACAAGGGCCTGCCCCTCGGCCTCCAGCTCATCGGCAAGCCCTTCGAGGAAGAAACCCTCTTCAAGACGGCCCATGTCATCGAAAAAGCCGCCGGCCGCTTCTCGCCGACCAGGTGGTGGTAACGGGCGATAGCCCCCTGTCGGCTCTTCATCCGTGGATAGCCGCCAGCCTCTCTCGCCAACCGGCCCCCGGAATGCTTTCATGGGGGCAGGAAGAGGTGCCGCATGATCACCGTTCGCAATGCCCTTGAAGAGGATGTGCCGGGCCTGATCGAGATTGGCGTGCGTGCCTGGGAACAGGCCGTGACGGGCGCCGTCGACCTCCAGATGCGGCGCGAGCATGCGCGCAACGCCTTCCAGCAGTTCCTTGCCAACCATTGGCTGCGCGTCACCCTCGCCGAGGCGGACGGCGTTCCCGCCGGCTGGGCTTCCCGCGAGGCGCTGGACGACGAGATCACCGATCTCTGAGTCGACCCGCCGCGGCAGCGCAAGGGGCTCGGCGCTGCCCTTCTTGCCGCGATGGAAGCGGAGATCGTCGCGGCCGGCTTCGAAGCCGCGCGGCTCCAGACCCATGCGCGCAATTCTGCCGCCGTCGGCTTCTTCCAGAAGCACGGCTATTCGGTGAGCTGGCTTTCCGTCGATTATTCCCCGCGCCTCGACCGCGATGTCGAATCGATCGGCCTCCACCGGCAACTCGTCGCGGACGAGCCGCTCGGCTACGGGCCGGGCGGGTTTTGAGGAGGAGAGGCGGCCTTCGCCGCCCCTCCCGGCTGCCTTAGCGGTTGTTCAACTGCGAGCGCACCAGTTCCAGCCCGCGCTGGGTGATGCGATAGGGCCTGCCGCCGGAGGAGGCGATGCATCGCCGGCGTTTCAGCTTGCGGAAGAGCGCGATGTCGAGCCCGCCGGCGCGCCACCCCTCGCGGGTGACGCAGGTCACGGCCACGATCGTTTTCATCTCGTCTTTTTCGATGTCGATCCTGCCGCCCTGGGCGAGCAGGTGGAGAATGCGCTGTTCGGCGCGGGAAATGTCCATTGTCTTGAGAATCCGTCCGGCGTTCGGATGAACGCGAAAAAACGTTCCGCCGCCCTGAGGGCGGCAGGCTCATCGTTTTTCCGACCCTGCGCGCAAACCGTTGCGGGCAGGGTCCTCAGCAGGTCTCGGACGAGTTGGACATCAAAACTCCATTTGCGGATATCCCGGGATAACCGGGAGAGCCGCGAAGGTCAATGCGACGGCCAGATCAGCGAATGGTGCAGGAACACCGCTGTCTTCACGCCATTGGCCGAGGCGAGCGAGATATTGGCCGCGCCGAGCGCGATGTCGCCGGCGGCATAGAGGCCGGGCAGGGAGGTCTGGCCCGTGTCGTCGGTTGCAAGGATGCTGCCGACCGGCGTTTCCTTCAGCTTCAGGCCGCGCCCGGCGGGGATGGCGCTGCGCACCCGTGCCTCCGGCATCACGAACAGCGCCTTCACCAATGTCGGGATGCCCGGCCCCGTCTCGACGGAGAGCATGCCGTCCGGCCCGTCGGCAATGGCGGTGACGCGGCCGGGCCGGAGCCTGACCTTTCGGGCGGCGAGTACGGCAAGCGCCTCCTCGTCCGGCTCCGGTGCCATGTTGGTGAAGAGCGTGACGTCGCCCCAGTCGGCGACGACGGCGGCAAAGCGGGCCGCTTCGGCGGTGCGGGCCAGCACGCCGACGGGGCCGCCGCCCACCTCGTAGCCGTGGCAGTAGGGGCAATGCAGCACCGTCCTGCCCCAGCGCTCTGCAAGGCCGGGAATGTCGGGCAGCCGGTCCTCGAAGCCGGTGGCGAGCAGCACGCGCCGCCCCTCGATCCGGCTGCCGTCGCCGGTGACGACCGAAAAGGCATCCCTCTCGCCGTCCAGCCGCTCGGCCGGCGCGTTTCGGAAATTGACGGTCCCGTAGGCGGCAAGTTGCCGGCGGGCTTCCGCGAGGATATCGCGTCCCGGCCTGCCGTCCTGCGCGAGGAAGCCGTGCGAACGGGCGGCGAAGCGGTTGCGCGGCTCGCCGGTGTCGAGAACGGTGATGCGGCGGCGGGCGCGGGCAAGCTGCAGGGCGGCGGAAAGGCCTGCAAAGCCCCCGCCGATGATGATGGCATCTTCGGTCATGGTTCATCCTTTCGTGGAGCGTGCGGCATCGTTCGCCCGACAGGTGCCGGCCGTTCGATGCAGGTCTCGGGAATTGGCTGCCGTCAGCCGGTATCGGCCCGGCAGTGTTTCGCCGCCACCCGGAAATCGGCGGCAAGGTCGGCGAGCGTCGTGGCGGCGAAGCGCGCCATCAGGATCGCCTCGGCATCCTTCAGGGCATCGCCGATCACCCGGTTGACGGATTGCTCGACCGCGCAGCCCGGCATTTCCGTCGCCGGGCCGATCTGGAAGACGATGGGCTCGCCGAGTGCGTTGTAGATGTCGAGCAGCGAGATGTCGGCGAGCGGCCGGGCGAAGTGCCAGCCGCCGCCATGGCCGCGGCCGGATTGCACGATGCCGGCATCGCGCAGCCCGGCCATGGTGCGCCGGACGACGACGGCATTGGTGTCGAGGCAGAAGGCGAGGTCTTCCGAGGTCATCGGCGCCTCGCGCTCGGCCATGTGCATGAGTGCATGGAGCACGGCGGAAAGTCGGCTGTTTCTCTTCATGTAACAATAATAGTTACGAATCTTGCCGTCTGTCAACACATGCGGGCAAGAGGCCGCTCAGCCGGCACGCAGCATATCGAGCAGGGTAGGGCCGAAGATCAGCGCCGCCGGCACGAGCGCCGCGTGAAGGACTAGGATCGCCATCAGTTGCGTGCGGAACGGTTCCTTGCGCGTCTTGTGCCGTAGCAGGCGTTGCGCAGCAACGGCGCCGAGACTGCCGCCGAGGAAGGCGAACTGCAGCAGCCGTGCCTCGGAAACGCGCCAGTGGCCGTCCCGCGCTGCTTCCTTGTCCCACCAGTAGAGGCAGAAGGTGACGACGTTGAAGAGGAGGAAGATGATGAAAAGCGTTGCTGTCGTGCCCATGGCGCGCTTTATAGCCGGTCAACCTTGCGGCTTGGCTAACGAGGGTCGGCGGCACCCGCTGAAAACCTTGCGCCGCCTGCCCATATGTTCTACCGAGACAGCACCGAAGACACCACAAAAAGAGCCTGCAATGACCCTCGTCGACGTCCGCACCCCCGATCCGAAACGCTTGATCCCCGGCGCCACCGGCGACTGGGAAGTCATCATCGGCATGGAGGTGCATGCGCAGGTCCTGTCCAATTCCAAGCTCTTCTCGGGCGCCTCCACCGAGTTCGGCAAGGCGCCGAACGCCAATGTCTCGCTCGTCGACGCCGCCATGCCCGGCATGCTGCCCGTCATCAACATCGAATGCGTCCGGCAGGCGGTGCGCACCGGCCTTGGCCTGAAAGCCGAGATCAACCACCGCTCGATCTTCGACCGCAAGAACTACTTCTACCCGGACCTGCCGCAGGGCTACCAGATCTCGCAGTTCAAGGACCCGATCGTCGGCGAGGGCAAGATCGTCATCTCGCTCGGGCCCGACCGGCAGGGCAATTTCGAGGATATCGAGATCGGCATCGAGCGCCTGCACCTCGAGCAGGACGCCGGCAAGTCGATGCACGACCAGCATCCGACCATGTCCTATGTCGACCTCAACCGCTCGGGCGTGGCACTGATGGAGATCGTCTCCAAGCCGGACATGCGCTCCTCGGACGAGGCCAAGGCCTACATGACGAAGCTGCGCTCCATCGTGCGCTACCTCGGCACCTGCGACGGCAACATGGACGAGGGCTCGATGCGCGCGGACGTCAACGTCTCGGTGCGCCGTCCGGGCGAACCCTTCGGCACGCGCTGCGAGATCAAGAACGTCAACTCCATCCGCTTCATCGGCCAGGCCATCGAATATGAGGCCCGCCGCCAGATCGGCATTCTGGAGGATGGCGGTTCCATCGACCAGGAAACCCGCCTCTTCGATCCGGGCAAGGGCGAGACGCGCTCCATGCGCTCCAAGGAAGACGCGCACGACTACCGCTACTTCCCCGATCCGGACCTCTTGCCGCTCGAATTCGACAATGCCTTCGTCGCCGCGCTTCTCGCCGACCTGCCGGAACTGCCGGACGACAAGAAGCTGCGCTTCGTCAAGGATCTCGGCCTTTCGGTCTATGACGCCTCGGTGCTCGTCTCGGAGAAGGCGATCGCCGATTACTACGAGGCCGTCGCCGCCGGCCGCGACGGCAAGATTGCCGCCAACTGGGTCATCAACGACCTGCTCGGCGCCCTGAACAAGGGCGGCAAGGCCATCGAGGAGACTCCGGTTTCGCCCGACCAGCTCGGCGGCATCATCGACCTCATCAAGGACGGCACCATCTCCGGCAAGATCGCCAAGGACCTCTTCGAGATCGTCTGGAACGAGGGCGGCAACCCGGCGGAGATCGTCGAGGCGCGCGGCATGAAGCAGGTGACGGATACCGGCGCCATCGAGAAGGCCGTGGACGAGATCATCGCCGCGAACCCCGATCAGGTCGAGAAGGTCAAGGCCAAGCCCACGCTTGCCGGCTGGTTCGTCGGCCAGGTGATGAAGGCGACGGGCGGCAAGGCCAACCCGCAGGCCGTGCAGGCCCTCGTCAAGGCCAAGCTCGGCATCGAGGAGTAACCCGGTGTTTTTTGTCCGTACGGCTTCGGAGCGCGATCTGGCGAAGGTCAGCGCGCTTCTGGCCGAGACGTGGCACGCGACCTATGATGGCCTCTACGGCGCGGACAGGGTGAGCGAGATCACCGCGCGCTGGCATTCCGTGCCGGCGCTGAAGGCCCGGCTGGAGCGCAAGGACAGCGAGTTCGTCGTCGCCGACAACGGCAGGGAGTTCGCCGGCATGGGCTATGTCGCCATGGCAAAGGACCGGCCGAAGACGGCACTGCTGCACCAGCTCTACGTGCTGCCGCGCTACCAGCGGCAGGGCATCGGCCGCGACATGTTCGCCGAGCTAGAGACCTGCTTTCCCGATGCCAATGCCATGCTGCTGGAGGTCGATCCGCGCAACGAAGCGGCCGTCGCCTTCTATCTGGCGCACGGCTTTGCCAAGGTCGGCGAGGCCAGGCACACGGCGGACGATGTTTCCGGCGTGCCGCTGCACGTCTACGAGAAGCCGCTCGGCGGCTGAAAAGCGGCGAAAAGCCCTATGCGAAGGCGCGGGAATCGCTGGACATTCCGGCCCCGCCGCGCCATAAGCGGAAGAAAATATCAGTCTCGGGCCGCGCTTCCGGCATGGCCCTGCCAAGGACGCCAGCCCATGAACCTTCTCAAGCAGATCTTCACCTGGTGGAACGGTCAGACGATCGGCACCCGCTTTCACACCTGGCGCTTCGGCACCCGGGTCGGACAGGATGAGTTCGGCAACGTCTATTATCAGGGCGGCAAGGATTCCGAGGGGCGCACGCGCCGCTGGGTGATCTACAACGGTTACGCCGAAGCTTCGGCCATTCCGGCCGGCTGGCACGGCTGGATGCACCACCGCACCGACGTTTCCCCGGCCGACGAGGATTACAAGGCGCGCGAGTGGGAACAGCCGCACCGCAAGAACCCCACCGGCACCGCCCAGGCCTATCGCCCGCCGGGCTCGATTGCCGCTGCCGGCGAGCGTCCGCGCGTGACGGGCGACTACGATGCCTGGACGCCGGGCAACTGACACCGATTTGGCCACATTTCGCCGGTAGCTCCGAACGGGCCGGCAAAGGCCGGCGCGGAGCGCAGGAGACGGCATTCATGACAATCGGCTTTTCGACGGCAAGGGCAGGGCGGCGGCTTCTTTCGGCCGCGTTCGCGGCGATGGCTGCCGGCATCGTCATGGCGCCCGTGCCCTCAAAGGCCGCGCGCATCGAAAATCCCGTCGCCACCTTTTCCGGCATCGACAAGATCACCGGCCGCATCACCAGCTTCGACGTCTATATCGGCGAGACGGTGCAGTTCGGCGCGCTGCAGGTGACGCCGAAGGTCTGCTACAGCCGCGACGACACCGAGGCGCAGAAGATCACCTCCTTCGTCGAGGTCGACGAAATCACCCTCGACCGCAAGATCCGCCGCATCTTCACCGGCTGGATGTTCGCCGACAGCCCCGGCCTCAACGCCGTGGAGCACCCCGTCTACGACGTGTGGCTGACCGAGTGCAAGACGAAGTCGGACGTCCCGCCCCCGGACGATTCGCAGGCGAAGGCCGAGTAGGGGACTCCCGTGCCGCGTGGATCCTCGGGTCAAGCCCGAGGATGACGGAGGGGAGGAGGTTTCCTTCCGTCGACTGGCGCGGCATAGGCAACGCTGCTTTTATCGCAATTCTGTCTTCTTACGTCATCCTCGGGCTTGACCCGAGGATCCACGCCCCCGGCACGACCGTCAGAACGGCAAATGCGGCGAGGCCAGCGCGCCCGCCAGCATGTCCTCGTACTCGATCTTCGGCACGTCGACCGCCCCGAACGTCTTCAGGTGCTCCGTCGTGAACTGCGTGTCGAGCAGGCGGAAGCCGCGTTCCCTGAGACGCTCCACGAGATGCACGAGGCAGATCTTGGAGGCGTCCGTGCGCCGCGAGAACATGCTTTCGCCGAAGAACGCAGCGCCCAGCGAGACGCCGTAGAGGCCGCCGACCAGCGTATCGCCCTCCCAGGCCTCGACGGAATGTGCGTGGCCCATACGGTGCAGCGTGCCGTAGAGCGACTTGATCTTCGCGTTGATCCAGGTCGACGGCCGGTCCGGCGCGGCCTCGGCGCAGGCGGCCACCACCGCGTCGAAGGCGGTGTCGAAACGGATGTCGAAGGGTTTCCTGCGGATCGTCCTGGCGAGGCTGCGCGAGACATGGAAGCCATCGAGCGGGATGACGCCCCGCATGTCCGGCTCGACCCAGAAGAGCTCCGGGTCGTCTGCCGAATCGGCCATCGGGAAGAGACCGATGGAATAGGCGCGCAGGAGGAGTTCCGGGGTGATCTCCGGGTGCCTGCTGCGCCGCCCTGCCATGACCGGCGCCCTCTCAGGCGTCGGTCTTGCTGGCCAGGTAGTTTTCCAGCCAGTGAATGTCGTAGTCGCCGTTGGCGATGTCCTGGTTGCCGATGAGGTCCTGGAACAGCGGCAGCGTCGTCTTGATGCCGTCGATGACGAACTCGTCGAGCACGCGGCGCAGGCGCATCATGCATTCGACGCGCGTGCGCCCGTGCACGATGAGCTTGCCGATCAGGCTGTCGTAGTAGGGCGGGATGCGGTAGCCCTGATAGGCGCCCGAATCGACGCGCACGCCAAGGCCGCCCGGCGCATGGAAATGCGTGATCGTACCCGGCGAGGGAACGAAGGTGCGCGGGTCCTCGGCGTTGATGCGGCACTCGATGGCATGGCCCGAGAAGACGATGTCCTTCTGCTCCACGGAGAGGCCGGCGCCGGAGGCGACGCGGATCTGCTCGTGCACGAGGTCGATGCCGGTGATGGCCTCGGTGATCGGGTGCTCCACCTGCAGGCGCGTGTTCATCTCGATGAAATAGAACTCGCCGTTCTCGTAGAGGAACTCCACCGTGCCGGCGCCGCGGTATTTCAGCTTCTTCATGGCATCGGCGCAGATCTGGCCGATCTTCATGCGCTGCTCGACATTGAGGGCCGGGGAATTGGCTTCTTCCCAGACCTTCTGGTGGCGGCGCTGCAGCGAGCAGTCGCGCTCGCCGAGGTGCACAGCATTGCCCATGCCGTCGCCGACGACCTGGATTTCGATGTGGCGCGGCTTGCCGAGGTACTTTTCCATGTAGACGGCATCGTTGCCGAAGGCGGCAAGCGCCTCGGAACGGGCGGTCGAGACGGCCTCGTCGAGGTCGGCTTCGGTCTTGGCGACCTTCATGCCGCGGCCGCCGCCGCCGGCGGTGGCCTTGATGAGCACGGGAAAGCCGATCTTGCGGGCGACTTCCAGCGCGTTCTCCGGCTTCACCTCGCCGTCGGAGCCCGGAACGACGGGAATGCCGAGTTCCTGCGCCGTCTGCTTGGCAGTGATCTTGTCGCCCATGATGCGGATGTGCTCCGCCGTCGGGCCGATGAAGGTGATGCCGTGCGCGTCGAGGATTTCCGCGAACTTGGCGTTCTCCGACAGGAAGCCGTAGCCCGGATGCACGGCATCGGCGCCGGTGATCTCGCAGGCCGCGACGATCTGGTGGATGTTGAGGTAGCTTTCGCGCGAGGGCGGCGGGCCGATGCACACGCTCTCGTCGGCAAGGCGCACATGCATGGCATCGGCGTCGGCCGTCGAATGCACGGCGACCGTGGCGATGCCCAGCTCCTTGCAGGCCCGAAGGACCCGAAGGGCGATTTCGCCGCGGTTGGCAATGAGGACTTTGGAGATCATGGGACCCGCCTTATTCGATGACGATCAGCGGTTCGCCGTATTCGACCGGGCTTGCATCCGAGACGAGGATTTCGGTGACCTTGCCCGAGCGCGGCGCGGGGATCTGGTTCATCGTCTTCATGGCTTCGATGATGAGGATGGTCTGGCCTTCCTTGACGCTCGCGCCGACTTCGACGAAGGCGCGGGCGCCCGGGGCGGGCGAGAGGTAGGCGGTGCCCACCATCGGCGCCGTCACGGCATTCTTGTTGTTGCGGGCGTCGGCGGGGGCTGCCGCTGCGGCGGGCGCGGCGGCCGGGGCCGCGCTGAGGGCGGGAGCGGCGATCGGGGCCTGGACATATTGCGGCGTGCCGGCGCGCGAGACGCGGATGCGCAGGTCGTCCTGCTCCACTTCGATCTCGGTCAGGTCCGTCTCGTTGAGGATGTTGGCGAGATCGCGGATCAGAGCCTGATCGATGCCGTGTTTCTTTTCAGCCATGGAAGTGAGCCTCTGGTTCTTCTTATGTCGTGATGGATGAGAGCGCATGGAGCGCGAGGATATAGCTGTGCGCGCCGAAGCCGCAGATGACGCCCTTCACGGCGGGCGCGATCATCGACTTGTGGCGGAATTCCTCACGGGCATGCACGTTGGAAAGGTGCAGCTCGACCACCGGGATCTTGATGGCGCGGATGGCGTCATGCAGGGCGAGCGAGGTGTGGGTATAGGCACCGGCGTTGATGGCGATGCCGGCGGCAACGTCGCCGGCCTCATGGATCCAGTCGACCAGATCGCCTTCGTGGTTGGATTGGCGGAAATCGACGGCAAAGCCCAGCTTCTCGCCCTCCGCCTTGCAGAGCGCCTCGATGTCGGCGAGCGTGTGGCCGCCGTAGATACCGGGCTCGCGCTTGCCGAGTGCGTTGAGGTTGGGGCCGTTGAGCACGAAAAGGGGTAGAGCCATTCGCAATTCCGCATGCTGGATAGAGGACTACCTATAGACCGGCGGTTCCCGCAGGGAAAGCCCCAAGGGCAGGGGCTTTGCCGGTCGAAAGGGCCGATGTCCACAAGCCAAGCGCTCAACACGGCCAGCATGGCAGGAAGATGGCGAAATCAGCAGGTTGCCTTGCCGCAGGCGCGCACGTTGGCGATCTTTTCGCGAAGGTCCTCTTCGCCGACCGCGCCGAACACCATTTCCTGGCCCACGACATAGGACGGCGTGCCGGTGATGCCGAGGTCGTTCGCCAGCGAATAGGCCTGGCGCACGGCGTCGTCATGCGGCTTGTCGGCCATGGTCTTGCGGATATCCGCCTCGGAAATGCCCATGCCGGAGGCGATCGCAATGGCGCTCTCCTCCGTCGCGCGGCCTTCGCTGCCGAGCAGCGCCCGGTGGAACGCGCCGTATTTTTCCGGCGCAAGGTCGCGCACGGCGGCGCTCACCTTGTGGGCGGCAAGCGAATCGGGGCCGAGGATCGGCAGTTCCTTGAGGACGAAGCGGACGTTCTTGTCGTCCTTCAGGATCGCGTCCATGTCCGGCAGCGCCCGCTTGCAGTAGCCGCAATTGTAGTCGAAGAACTCGACGATGGTGACGTCGCCCTTCGGATTGCCGAGGGCGATATCGTAGGGCGAGGAGAAGATCGTCTTCTCGTTGTCGGTGATGACGGCCTCGGCCTTGGCCTGCTGCTGCGCCGCCTGCTTCTTCTGCAGGGCTTCCTGCACGTCGATGAGGATTTCCGGATTCTCGACGAGGTATTCCTTGATGAAGTCGCCGAACTCCTTCTTCTGCGCGTCGTCGAGCGCGAGGGCGGGAAGGGGGGCTGCGACCGTAATGGCAAGGGCAACGGTGGCCGCGAGCTTCGTCTTGAAAATCATCTTTGTCCTGTCCTCGTCGTGATGCGCCGCAGAAGTGCCATTGCCCGCGCCGCCGCGTCAATGCCGGGGGCGGGCTTTCAACGACCTTATGACGCAAGCCTTGCAAACGACAGGGCAAAAGCGGCGGATTTTCGGCCCTCGCGGGATTGTGAAGAGCGGCGTCTTGCGGCAGGAAGGCGGCGGACCGGAAGCGCAGAAAGGCAAGCCATGAAACTCTCCCGCCGCGGGGCCGTCGAACCCTTCCACGCCATGGACGTGCTCGCCGAGGCGACGAAGCGGCGCGCAAGCGGCCGGCCGGTCATCTCCATGGCCGTCGGCCAGCCCGTGCACCCGGCGCCCGAGGCGGCCCGCCAGGCGGCGCGCAAGGCGCTGGAGATCGGCCGCATCGGCTATACGGACGCGCTCGGCCTTCTCTCGCTGCGCCGCGCCATCTCGGATTTCTACCGGGAGCGCCACGGCGTTTCGGTCGATCCCGGCCGCATCGCCATTACCACGGGCTCGTCGGCCGGCTTCAACCTTGCCTTCCTCGCCCTCTTCGATGCCGGCGACCGCGTTGCCATCGCGCGTCCCGGCTACCCGGCCTATCGCAACATCCTCGCCGCGCTCGGCATCGAGACGGTGGAGATTGAGGTGAGCGCCGAAAACGGCTTCACGCTGACGCCGGAGGCGCTTCAGGCCGCGGGCCGCATCGACGGCGTGCTGCTGGCAAGCCCCGCCAATCCCACCGGCACGGTGACGGGGCGGGCGAACCTTGCCGCGCTCTCGGCCTATTGCCGGGAGAACGGCATCGCCTTCATCTCGGACGAGATCTATCACGGCCTCACCTTCGTCGGCGAGGAGGCGACGGCGCTGGAATTCGGCGAGGATGCCGTCATCATCAACTCGTTCTCGAAATACTATTGCATGACCGGCTGGCGGATCGGCTGGATGGTGCTGCCGGAAAAACTGGTGCGCCCCGTCGAGCGCATCGCCCAGAGCCTCTACATCTCCGCGCCGGAGCTCTCGCAGATCGCAGCGGAGGCGGCGCTCGGCGCGGAGGCGGAGCTGAACGTCTATCGCGACGCCTACCGGGTGAACTGTGACTTCCTCGTCAAGCGCCTGCCGGAACTCGGCTTCTCCGTCGCCTCGCCGATGGACGGCGCCTTCTACGCCTATGTCGATGTCAGCCGCTTCACCAACGACAGCATGGCCTTCGCCCGGCGCATGCTGGCCGAGACCGACGTGGCGGCGACGCCCGGCATCGACTTCGACCCGAAGGACGGCCATCACACGATGCGCTTTTCCTATGCCGGTTCCTTCGAGGAGATGAGCGAGGCGGTCGACCGCCTCGCACGCTGGCTCGGCTGAAAAGGATTCCGCTTCAAGGCGTTGCGGCGCGAAGCGGAATCGATCTTTCAGGCAGGTGAATCACTTTCTCACACGCGGTTGATCGAGACGCCGCCGTCCACCAGCATGGCCGTGCCGGTCATGAAGCTGGAGGCCGGCGCGGCGAGGAAAAGCGCCGCCTCGGCGATCTCCTCCGGCTCGGCCATGCGCTTGAAGGCGTTGAGGCCCGCCACGAAGGCGCGTGCCTCGGGCGTCGCCGCCACTTCCCGTCCCATCGGCGTGTCCGTGGCGCCCGGCAACAGCGCGTTCACGCGGATGCCCTTCGGCCCGCATTCCGAGGCGAGCACCTGCACGAGGCCGATGAGGCCCGATTTCGAGGCGGCATAGGCCGCAAGCCCCGGAAAGCCCGCCGTATGGCCGACGAAGGTGGAGGTGAAGACCAGCGAGCCGCCGCCGCGCGCCTCCAGCGCCGGCAACTGGTACTTGGCGGCAAGGAAGCCGCTCGTGAGATTGGCGCCGAGGACGCCCTGCCAGTCCTCCATGGAAAGGTCGGGCAGCGGGCCGACGGGTCCCGTCGTGCCGGCATTGTTGAAGGCGATGTCGAGGCCGCCGAATTCCGCCTTCGCGGCATCGACAAGGTCCCGGTGATGCGCTTCGTCGGCGACGTCGCCGGCAAGGGCGATGGCGCTGCCGCCGGCCGCGCGGACCTCGCCGGCCACGGCCTCCAGCCGGTCGCGCCCGCGCGATGAGAGCACGAGTTTTGCACCATTGCGGGAAAAGAGGAGGGCGGCGGCGCGGCCGATGCCGGAGCTTGCGCCGGTGATGATGGCGACCTTGTCGTCGAGGCGGGTCATGGATGTCTCCCTGCTGGTTTCTGACGACCGCGGGTGTCGCAGAAGGGCAGGCAGGCAGCCACCCGATTTCCGCATGAAAGCAAAAGGCCCGGTCGAAACCGGGCCTTTCAAATTCATCCGTTAAGACAGGCGTCTCAGAAGAAGCCGCGGCGCTGCCACCAGCCGCCCTTCTTGGGCTTTTCCGGTTCGTCTTCCGGCGTGGCTTCCTTCGTCGTGGACGACTTCACCACCGGCTCGGAAGCGATCTTGTTGATGTCGCGGTTGGCGCGGACGGGCTTGGCCGGCTCTTCGAGATCGGCGGAGGCCTCCTCGACTTCCGGCTCGGCCGGAGCGGCTTCTTCCACGACGGCGACGGGCTGCGCCTCGACTTCGCTGCGGGCGGCTTCGTCCGGCGCGACGTCCTCGGCAGCAGCCTTGGCGCGGCTGCGGCGGGCCCGCTTCGGCTTGGCCGGCGCCTCTTCGGCGACGACCTCGGCCGGCACTTCCTCGGGAGCGGCCGCTACCTCGACGGTTTCGGCTTCGACGGCGGCGATCTCTTCACCCTCGTCGTCGCCTTCATCCTCGCCATCGGCGCCTTCGGCATCGGCGGAACCCTCGTCCTCGGGACGATTGCGGCGGCCACCGCGCTTGCCGCGGCGGCGGCGCTTGCGGCGGGGCTCGGAATCGGAGGCCTGTGCGCCGTCCTGGCCTTCCTCGCCTTCGGCATCCTCGTCGTCGCCGTCGAGCGTGTCTTCATCGCCCGCCCGCTCGCCGCCGAAGGAGGCGGTGTCGGCGCCTTCGCCGTTCTCGCGGCCCTTGCCGCGACGGCGGCGGCGGCGCTTGCGCTTGCGGCCGTTCTCGTCGGAGGCCGACTGCGCGGCCTGGGCTGCCGCAGCGGGACGGGCCTCGTCCTCTTCCTCGTCGATCTCCTCCTCGATCACGACGTCGTCTTCTTCCGGCTCGGGCTCGAAATGCATGAGCTGTTCGATCTTGACCGGGTTCTCGACGGGCTCGCCGCGGTCGACAGCGAAGTGCTGCGCGCCGACATGGGCATCCGCCTCGATGATGATGGCGACGCCGAAGCGGGCCTCATAGTCGATGATCGTGCCGCGCTTGTGATTGAGGAGGTAGAGCGCGATGTCCGGTGTGGTGCGGACGGTGATGTTGTGCGTCGTGTTCTTGAGGAGATATTCCTCGATGCCGCGCAGGACATGCAGCGCGACGGACGACTGCGAGCGGATATGCCCCGTGCCGTTGCAGTGCGGGCAGGTCTGCATGGTCGATTCGAGAACGGAGGCGCGGATGCGCTGGCGCGACATTTCGAGCAGGCCGAAATGCGAGATGCGGCCGACCTGGATGCGCGCGCGGTCGTTCTTGAGATGGTCCTTCAGGCGCTTCTCGACGGCCCGGTTGTTGCGCTTCTCCTCCATGTCGATGAAGTCGATGACGACGAGGCCGGCAAGGTCGCGCAGGCGCAGCTGGCGCGCGACTTCTTCCGCCGCTTCCAGGTTCGTCTGCAGCGCGGTCTCCTCGATGGAGTGCTCGCGCGTCGAGCGGCCGGAGTTGACGTCGATCGAGACGAGCGCCTCGGTCTGGTTGATGATGATGTAGCCGCCGGACTTCAGCGTCACCTGCGGCTGCAGCATGCGGTCGAGCTGGGCTTCGATGCCCGAGCGCGAGAAGATCGGATGCACGTCGCGATAGGGCTGGACGACCTTCGCGTGGCTCGGCATCAGCATCTTCATGAAAGCTTTCGCCTCCTTGTAGCCTTCCTCGCCGGCAACGACGATCTCGCTGATGTCCTTGTTGTAGAGGTCGCGGATCGAGCGCTTGATGAGCGAGCCTTCCTCGTAGACGAGGCAGGGCGCCGTGGAGGCGAGGGTGAGCGTGCGGACGTTCTCCCAAAGGCGCATCAGGTATTCGAAGTCGCGCTTGACCTCGACGCGGGTGCGGTTGGCGCCGGCGGTGCGCAGGATGACGCCCATGCCCTGCGGAACTTCCAGATCGCGGGCGATCTCCTTCAGGCGCTTGCGGTCCTGCAGGTTGGTGATCTTGCGGGAAATGCCGCCGCCGCGCGCCGTGTTCGGCATCAGGACGGAGTAGCGGCCGGCGAGCGACAGGTACGTGGTCAGCGCCGCGCCCTTGTTGCCGCGCTCTTCCTTGGCGACCTGCACGAGCAGGATCTGGCGGCGCTTGATGACTTCCTGGATGCGGTACTGCTTGCGCGGCTTGCGCTGGACGCGGTCCGGAACCTCTTCCATGGCGTCTTCGGCGCCGACGGATTCGATGACTTCCTTTTCCTCGCCGTTGTGGTCGTCGTCATCCTCGTCTTCGTCGCGCCGGCGGCGGCCGCGCTTGCGTTCGGCGGGTTCGGAGACCTCATCGGTGTCGACGGCCATGGCCATCGCGCCGCCGGGCGTCTCGTCGTCGCTGCCTTCGGAGGGGGCGGCGGCCTCTTCGGCGGCCGGGGCGTCCTCGGTCTTCGCCTTGGCCTTGCGGGTGCGGCGCGGCTTCTTCGGCTTTTCGGCCGGGGCTTCCTCGGCCAGATCGGCGGAGGCCTCGACGACCTCGGGTTCGGCTACGGCCTCGACCGGCGTCTCCTCGACGGTGGCGGCGGCTTCGGCCTCGGCCGGTGCCTCGCTCTCCTCGGAACGGTCGCCGGCGGTCTCGACATGCTCGATGTCGTCGTCGCGGCGGTGCTCCTCGGCCTCGGCCCTCAGGAGGGCCTGACGGTCGGCAAGCGGGATCTGGTAGTAATCCGGGTGGATTTCGGCGAAGGCCAGGAAGCCGTGGCGGTTGCCGCCGTAGTCGACGAAGGCCGCCTGGAGCGACGGTTCGACGCGCGTGACCTTGGCAAGGTAGATATTGCCGCGGATCTGTTTCTTGTATTGGGACTCGAAGTCGAATTCTTCTATGCGGTTCCCGCGTACGACGACAACCCGCGTCTCCTCAGCGTGAGACGCATCGATAAGCATTTTCTCTGCCATGTAGATTGAGCTCCTCGGCGCAGCCGCAATCCGTGCGGCAAGCTGTTCCCTAGGAGGGATGAGCCGGGGGAGGAGTGGGATGCGCCGGATAAGTAAGTTCCCGTCAGGCCCCGGTGAGGGGTGAGCGGCCGGAGGGCGGCGGGCACGCGAGCGTCCCGATACCTGTTACCCTCTGATAAAAGCCGCCGTGACAACATCAACGTCCAACGAGAATGCCAGTGCCATAGACCCTGAAGGTCCGATGAAATTGCCCTTCGTGAAGGGCGAGCGGTGGAAATCCACCTTGACTGTTCCGGCCACCGCCGGTTTACGCGATCTAATCGGCCGGGAAAAAACGGTGCGACGGCGGATGAAGGCCCGGTTTGGCGCCAAGTCCCGGGAAGGGGGGCTGCCTGCTCCAGACGATTCTATCCCGTCTATTCTTTTTCCCTGATTTTGCTTTTATGGCGGATATGTCACAATGGCAAGGGAAAAGCCGAAAGCGCCATAATCCTGATGGATTTGCCCTTATGGCTGCCGGAACGCGGGCGGTGGCAAGTTTCGGTTAACCATATGGGGGCATCTATGGGGCTTGTCCAGCGCCGCACCGCGCGCAATTCACGCGTTTGAACGGACCGCCACTGGTGATGCCAAGTCTTCCGATTCCATATCCGCTCCGCCTTGCCGCCGGCGCGCTCCTTTTCCTTCTCTGCGTGGCGCTTGCCGTGCCGGCCTTCGCCGCCGCGCCCGCATCCGCCCCGCTGCTCGCCTTTTCCGCCCGCGTCGCCGGCGACGATGCGCGCACGCGCCTCGTCATCGATTTCGACCGCAAGCCGGAATTCGAGGTGCACTATGTCGCCAATCCCTACCGCGTGCTGATCGACCTGCCGGAGACCGATTTCGGCATCAAGGCGGAGGAGATGGAGGCGCGCGGCATCATTTCCGATATCCGCTACGGCACCATGGCCGCCGGCCGCTCGCGCATCGTGCTCACGGCGGCGCGTCCCATCGGCGTGGTGCTGGCCGAGGTGCAGGAAGAGAAGGGGGCGACGACCTACCGCCTCGTGATCGATACGGCGATCGTCACCGACCAGGCCTTCCAGGAGAAGATGAAGACGCAGAGCTGGCAGGAGGCCTCGGCCTCTGCCGGCCAGTCCGCCATGCTGCTGCCCGGCGGCAAGGCCGGCGGTCCCTTCATCATCGCCGTCGATGCGGGCCATGGCGGCATCGACAACGGCGCGAGCGGCGGCGTCACCAAGACGGAGGAGAAGGTCGTCACGCTGGCCTTCGCGCGGCAGCTTGCCGAGGCGCTGAACAAGCTGCCGGACACGCGCGCCTTCCTGACGCGCGACAAGGACGAATTCCTCTCGCTCTCGCAGCGCGTGCAGCTTGCCCGCAACGAGGGCGCCAATCTCCTCATCTCCATCCATGCCGACACGGTCAGGCAGAAGGACATCCGCGGCGCGACGGTCTACACGATCTCCGACAAGGCCTCCGACAGCCTTGCCGCAAGCCTTGCCGAGCGCGAGAACCTTTCCGACCAGATCGCCGGCATCGCCCTTTCCGAGGAGCCGGCGGAGGTCGCCGACATCCTCCTCGACCTGACGCGCCGGGAGACGCAGGCCTTCTCCGTCAACCTTGCCCGCAGCGTCGTCGGCGCCTTCAAGGACCAGGTGCTGCTGATCAACAATCCCCACCGCCATGCCGGCTTCCGCGTGCTGACCGCGCCGGACGTGCCCTCCGTCCTCGTCGAGCTCGGCTTCCTGTCGAACAAGGACGACGAGAAGCTGCTGGTCGATCCGGCCTGGCAGAAGAAGGTGGCCGGCCTGCTCGCAAAGGCCGTGGGCGAATACCGCACGACGGTGGTGGCGAACGGCGGCTGACGCGGGGCCTTCGCGTTGTGCTGGAAAAGTGACATTGGCCGCCATTGTGCGGTGGCGAAGCCGGGATGCATGCTGTAAGCCCTATTTTCCTCACATTCCGATCGCTAGACGGGATCGGCAGAATGGGGTGACTCGTCTTCGCACGCGAAGGCGCGACGGTCGTCTGCGGCCGTGGCGAAGAGGCCGGGCGGCAGGGCTGCCCGAGAGAACGACAAGATACAGGCATCGGTAGCTGGCTCATGATCAGACTGATTGGATATTTCTTCGGGATTGGCGCCGTGGCGTTCCTCGGCGTGGCGGCTGCGGTCGCGCTCTATCTCGGAAGTGTCACGAAGGATCTTCCCGACTATGAGGTCCTCAATAGCTACGCGCCGCCGGTGACGACCCGCATGCATGCCGGCAACGGCGCGCTGATGGCCGAATATGCCCGCGAGCGCCGCCTCTTCCTGCCGATCCAGGCGATCCCCGACCGGGTGAAGGCCGCCTTCCTGTCGGCGGAAGACAAGAACTTCTACCAGCACCCCGGCGTCGACGTGACGGGCCTCTTCCGCGCCGTCCTCGTCAACATCCAGAACATGGGCTCGGGCCGCCGTCCGGTCGGCGCCTCGACCATCACCCAGCAGGTCGCCAAGAA
This sequence comes from Shinella sp. Sh6, assembly GCF_055392685.1. NCBI lineage: Bacteria > Pseudomonadati > Pseudomonadota > Alphaproteobacteria > Hyphomicrobiales > Rhizobiaceae > Shinella > Shinella sp. Sh6. The sequence goes on from NZ_AP044005.1 coordinate 1,262,166, forward strand.
CTTCCTGCTCTCCTCCGACCAGACGATCGACCGCAAGGTGAAGGAAGCGATCCTCTCCTTCCGCATCGAGCAGGCCTATTCCAAGGACCGCATTCTCGAGCTCTACCTCAACGAGATCTTCTTCGGCCTCAATTCCTACGGCATCGCCAGCGCCGCGCTCACCTATTTCGACAAGTCGGTGACGGAACTGACGATCGCCGAGACCGCCTACCTCGCCTCCCTGCCGAAGGGCCCGTCGAACTACCACCCGTTCCGCCATCCGGACGCCGCGCTCGAGCGCCGCAACTGGGTGATCGACCGCATGGTCGAGAACGGCTATGTCAGCCAGGCCGACGGAGCGGAAGCCAAGGCGCAGCCGCTCGGCGTGACGCCGCGTCAACGCGGTTCCCATCTCTTCGCCTCGGAATATTTCTCCGAGGAGGTCCGCCGCCAGATCATCGAGCGCTACGGCGACAACGCCCTTTATGAGGGCGGCCTTTCGGTGCGCACCTCGCTCGACCCGCGCGTCCAGGTCGCGGCCCGCAAGGCGCTCCAGCACGGCCTCGTCACCTACGACGAGCGCCGCGGCTTCCACGGCCCGATCAAGACGATCGAGGTCGGCGGCGACTGGGGCGTGGAACTGGCCAAGGTCGACAGCTTCTCCGACGTGCCGGAATGGAAGCTCGCCGTCGTCCTCGCCGTGGACGAAAGCGGCGCCGATATCGGCCTCCAGCCGCGCAAGGACAGCGCCGGCAAGGTCGTCGCCGAGCGCGTGACGGGCCGCATCGAGGCCAAGGACATGAGCTGGGCCTTCCGCTCGGCCAAGGGCGACCGCAAGACGACGAAGACGCCGGTCGGCGTGTTCGACGCCGGCGACGTCGTCTATGTCGAGCCGACGGAGGACGGCAAGTCCTACCGCCTGCGCCAGCCGCCGAAGGTGCAGGGCGGTCTCGTCGCCATGGACCCGCATACCGGCCGCGTGCTCGCCATGGTCGGCGGCTTCTCCTATGCCCAGTCGGAGTTCAACCGCGCCACGCAGGCGATGCGCCAGCCGGGCTCCTCCTTCAAGCCCTTCGTCTACGCCGCCGCGCTCGACAACGGCTATACGCCGGCCTCGGTGATCCTCGACGCGCCCTTCGAGATGGTCTCGGGCGGGCAGGTCTGGCGGCCGCAGAACTATGGCGGCGGCTCGTCCGGCCCCTCGACGCTGCGCCTCGGCATCGAGAAGTCGCGCAACCTGATGACTGTCCGCCTTGCCAACGACATGGGCATGAACCTCGTCGCCGAATATGCCGAGCGCTTCGGCATCTACGACAAGATGCTGCCCGTGCTTGCCATGTCGCTCGGCTCGGGCGAGACGACGGTGCTGCGCATGGTCTCGGCCTATGCCGTGCTTGCCAACGGCGGCAAGCAGATCAAGCCCTCGCTGATCGACCGCATCCAGGACCGCTACGGCAAGACCATCTTCCGCCACGAGCAGCGCATCTGCGAGGATTGCAATGCCGGCGACTGGGAGAACCAGGAAGAGCCGGTGCTGGTGGACAACCGCGAGCAGGTGCTCGACCCGATGACCGCCTACCAGATCACCTCGATGATGGAAGGCGTCATCTCGCGCGGCACCGCCGCCGGCAAGGTCAAGCTCGACCGCCCGGTGGCCGGCAAGACCGGCACGACCAACGACGAGAAGGACGCCTGGTTCGTCGGCTATACGCCGGACCTCGTGGCCGGCCTCTATATCGGCTTCGACAACCCGGCTCCGCTGGGGCGTGGCGCGACCGGCGGCTCGCTTGCCGCGCCGATCTTCAACGAGTTCATGCAGGCCGCCGTCGACGGCACGCCGCAGACGAAGTTCATCGTGCCGGAAGGCATGAAGTTCATCGCCGTCAACCGCAAGACGGGCATGCAGGCCATCGAGGGCGATCCGGACACGATCATGGAAGCCTTCAAGCCCGGCACCGGCCCCGCCGACGTCTTCTCCGTCATCGGCGGCGACGAATACGCGACGCCCGAGGAAATCCTGAAGAGCTCGCCACAGGCGAACCAGGCCGTGACGGGCGGCAGCGGCGGCCTGTTCTGATCCATCGCCACCCACTTCGAGGGCGGGCGCGGGGCTTTACATCCGCGCCCGCCCTCTCTATTTCGGGGCCACCGAAACCTGAAGCATCGAAGAAACGGACATGCGCGCGGAAATCGAGAATATCGTCGACGAAATCAAGCAGGCCATAAGCCTGCTGAGGAGGCATCTTTGACTGGGATCAGGCGGTAAGACGACTGGACTGGTTGAACAACAAGGCAGAGGATCCGAGCCTCTGGAACGATGCCCAGGAAGCCCAGAAGCTGATGCGCGAGCGCCAGCAGCTGGATGAGGGCATCAATGGCGTCAAGGCCATCGAGCAGCAGCTCAGGGACAATGTCGAACTCATCGAAATGGGTGAGGAAGAAGGCGACGAGGCGATCGTCAAGGACGCCGAGGACGCCCTGAAGGCGCTGAGGACCGAGGCCGCGCGCAAGCAGGTCGAGGCCATGCTCTCGGGCGAGGCGGACGGCAACGACACCTATCTCGAAGTGCATTCCGGCGCCGGCGGCACGGAAAGCCAGGACTGGGCGAACATGCTTCTGCGCATGTACACCCGCTGGGCGGAGCGCTCGGGCTACAAGGTGGAGCTGCTGGAAGTCCACGACGGCGAAGAGGCCGGCATCAAGTCGGCGACGATGCTCGTCAAGGGCCACAACGCCTATGGCTGGCTGAAGACGGAATCGGGCGTGCATCGCCTCGTGCGCATCTCGCCCTATGACAGCAATGCGCGCCGGCACACCTCGTTCTCGTCGATCTGGGTTTATCCCGTTGTCGACGAATCGATCAATATCGAGGTCAACGAGAGCGATTGCCGCATCGATACCTACCGTTCCTCGGGTGCCGGCGGCCAGCACGTCAACACGACCGACTCGGCCGTGCGCATCACGCATATCCCGACCGGCATCGTGGTCGCCTGCCAGCAGGAGCGCTCGCAGCACAAGAACCGCGCCAAGGCTTGGGACATGCTGCGCGCCCGTCTCTACGAGGCCGAGCTGAAGAAGCGCGAGGAAGCCGCCAACGCCGAAGCCGCCTCCAAGACGGATATCGGCTGGGGCCACCAGATCCGCTCCTACGTCCTCCAGCCCTACCAGCTCGTCAAGGACCTTCGCACGGGCGTCGAAAGCACGGCGCCCTCCGATGTCCTTGACGGCGAAATCGACGAGTTCATGGAAGCCGCGCTCGCCCACCGCGTCAACGGCGGCGCCGATGCCGTGGTGGACGACCTGAACTGAGGTTGGGCTGTCTATCCGGAATGGAAAACGGGCGCTTCGGCGCCCGTTTTTGCGAGCGGCGCCTTGTGGATCCCCGGGTCAAGCCCAAGAATAAGGGCAGAAGGGACGTATGGCGGCCAAAGCGATGGTCCGGCATGCCGCGCTGTCGGCAGGAGGTGGTCGGCTTCTCCTCCCCCACCGTCATCCTCGGGCTTGACCCGAGGATCCACAACTCACCCGCAACGATTGCGGCTCAGTTCGTCGCCCGTTCTATCCTGATCTCGCCGAGATCGTCGACCAGCACCGTCCAGCTTTCCGGTTCCGCCGCCTTCGGGTCCGTCTTGAGGTAGACGGTGGCGAAGAGACCGGGCTGCGTGGTGATGCCGGAAGAATTTTCCGGGCGGATATCCGTCACGTAGGGTTTCAGCGCCGAAAACTCCTCCAGTTCGGTGGAGGAGGCGATCTTCGGACCTTCGGCCGTCGATTCGATCTGCTGGAGATGGATTTCGGCCGTGCCGTCCGGCTGGCGCACGGCGATCAGCTTGTAGTAGCCGCGCCGCATCTCCGCCGGCTTGCCGGCAGGGGCCTCTGCCGTTTCGCCGTCCTCCGCGTCGGCCGGCTCTTCCCAGTAGCCGGTGCTCACCACGAAGGTGATCGTCTCCGGCACGGGCGGCTCGCCTTCGGCGAAGGCGGGCGCGGCAAGGAGGAGAAGGGTGAGGGCGCTGGCAAGCAGGGGGCGCTTCATGGCGAAAAGTCCGTTCGGTTCCGTCGATCCGTCAATAATCGAACTGTTCGGCGAGAATCCGGTCGGACCAGGAATGATCCGGATCGGACAGGATGCGGGCCGCAAGGTGGGCCGATTCGGCGATGCGCACCGATGTGACGGACTTGACCTCGGTATTGTCGGCGACCGCGTTGACCGGACGCTTTTCCGCCTCCAGCACCTCGATCTCCACCGTCACCTTGTTGGGCAGCAGCGCGCCGCGCCAGCGCCGGGGGCGGAAGGCGCTGACGGGGGTGAGCGCCAGGAGAGGCGCCTCCAGCGGCAGGATGGGGCCGTGGGCGGAAAGGTTGTAGGCCGTCGAGCCGGCGGGCGTCGCCAGAAGCAGCCCGTCGCAGATCAGCTCCTCCAGCCGCACGCGCCCGTCGATGCTGACCCTCAGCTTCGCCGCCTGGTAGGACTGGCGGAAGACGTAGACCTCGTTGATGGCGAGCGCCCGGCGCTCCTGGCCGCTCGCATCGCCCGTCACCATTTCCAGCGGCCGGAAGGCGTTCTCCACCGCCCCGTCGATGCGGGCCGGCAGGTCCTTCGTGTCGTAGCGGTTCATCAGGAAGCCGACCGAGCCGCGGTTCATGCCGTAGACCGGCTTGCCGGTGCTCATGGTCGTGTGCAGCGTCTGGAGCATGAAGCCGTCGCCGCCGAGCGCGACGATCACGTCCGCTTCCTCGGGATCGGTATTGCCGTAGACGGAGATCAGCTCCTCGCGCGCTTCCTGCGCTTCGGCCGCCTGCGAGGCGACGAAGGAAAGGGAGTGGAAGTTACGCGTCATGCCGGATCCCGCATCCTCGTTCGAACGGCGCCCGTCGGGCCGGTCTTTGTCGCATGCCTTTACGGCATGCGCATCTGAAAAATGTGACAGGGTTGCGGGAGCCGTACCTTCAGTGCGAGCTCTTCTCCGCCTGCGCCTCGAGGCCCTTGAGCACCGCCTGGCCGGCGGCGGCGGCCTGCATCGGGTTGGCGAAGGGGCCTTTCACCGGATAGGTGACGCCGCGGAAGGTGAGGGCGAAGAAATACTGTCCCTTGCGGTCTTTCTGCACCGTGACCTTCGAAGCCGGTTTTTCCTTGTCTGTCGCCACGTCCGTTCCTCCGCACGATCGCCCCTGTCGCACGCGGGCCGTGGCCGGGCGTGGGGGCAGGCGCCACAGGCGCCGATTGAACCAGCAACGCCTATAGGACACTCACCTCCGCACGGCAATCCGCTGCCGGAAGCAACAGTCGATCGCCGGGAGGGCTTGAGGACTACCGGCCACATGCCGGGCGGGGATGCGGGCCGCCGAGGCCCATGGCGATGGCGGCGATCGCGAGGCGTTCCTCGACCGCATCGCGCTCGGCGATAAGGGTGCGCAGGGCTTCCAGCGCATCGCCGCCGTGCAACGCCAGGATTTCGGTCGCTTCGTCGGAGCAGGGCTGCTGCATGCGGGGCGCCGGGATCATTGCAGGCGCAGCTCCAGCTGCCGCTTGCTCTTCAGCACATAGAGCGGGCGGGCCGAGGCCGCCGCCTTGCACTGGAGTTCGAGACGATTTTCCATCTGCCGCTCACGCAGCGACCGGCAGGCATCGAGGATCGCCTTTCCGCGTTCCAGGGCATCGTTCTGCATCGGCATACCCTCCATTTGTTCTCTTTATGTTCTGTTTCGGTGGGAACGTCAAGCGAGGGGAATCACGATGCCGTGAAAGGAGAGGGGCAATGAAACCTGCCGCGGGAAAGGGCGTTCAGGCTTTGGAACCAACCCGTGGAAAGGAAAGACAATGAGTAAGCCCATCAACGTCGTTTTCGCATCCGCCCTCATGGCTGCCTCCGTTTTCGCCGGCTCCCAGGCCTTCGCGGCCAGCGACGGCGACTACTACGTGGGGGCGACCCGCAACTCGACCATGGATGACGACATGAACGCCAATGCGTCGATGCCGCGTAAAAACCTGGACCTCTTCAGCACGCAAAGCATCGACAAGCCCGACGAAGGCGCCGACCCGACCAGCGGCGAGATCAGCCCCGCCAACGGCGACTACTACCAGGGCGCTGAAACCGACCAGTAAGACCAGAAAACAAGCAGTCTGCAAACAAGGGCGGGCGCCGACGGGCGCCTGCCTTTTTCGCGCAGGAAATGTTGGAAAATGGTGCCCCCAGCAAGACTCGAACTCGCGACCCCCTGATTACAAATCAGGTGCTCTACCAACTGAGCTATAAGGGCACTCTTGCGAGGGAGTTAGCACATTCTCCGCCGCTGTAAAGTGAAAACGGGCCTGGTCAGATGGACCAGGTGCTGTCGGAGGCGGCCTTGGGCACGATCTCCTGGCAGCGCTGCATCGAGCGGGGCAGGTTCTCCGCAAGATGGTCGATGAGGGCGCGCACGGCCGGCAGCATGCCGTGGCGGGAGGTGAAGACGGCGTGCACGGCCGATTCCGCGCTCGACCAGTCGGCAAGCACCGGTGTCAGCACGCCGTTGCGGAAGCCGCGCTCGACGATCATGTCCGGCAGGAGGCCGAGGCCGATGCCCTCGATGGCCGCCCGCTCCAGCACCGTGAAATCCGAACAGGCAAGGACGGGCGAATGGGAGACGTCGCGCACTTCGCCGGCCTCGTTATAGAGCGTCCAGATGGCGCGCGGCGCGTTCTCCTGCATGGAGAGGGTGGGGATTTGGCCGATCGTGTCGAAATCGATCGGGCCGTGGCGCTCCAGGAAACGCGGGCTGGCGGCGAGGTAGCGCCGCGTGCCGCCGAAGCGGCGCACGATGAGCGACTGGTCGGTGTCGTAGCTGTCGCGCACGCGCAGCGCCACGTCGATCCGCTCCTCGATGAGGTCGACCGGCCGTCCGGTGGTCAGGATCGACAGGCGCACCAGCGGATAGCGCTTCATGAAGCCGGGCAGGATGTCGGCCACCATGGGCGCAAAGCCGGGCGGCATCGAGAGGCGCACCGTGCCCGCCGGCTCGGCCTTGGCGACGGCGACGACCGCCTCGGCCGCCTCGACGCCCGAAAGCACCGCCTCGCAGCGCTCGTAGAAGGACTGGCCGATATCGGTGACGGCCAGCTTGCGCGTGGAGCGCTCGATCAGCCGCACGCCGAGCTGCTCCTCCAGCGCGGCGATACGCTTGCTGATCTTCGATTTCGGCACCGAGAGCGCCTTGGCCGCCGCGGTGAAGCCCTTGTGCCGCACCACCGCGGCGTAAAGCGCCAGATCGTTCAGGTCCTGCATGGTCGTCTCCGTCGTTCCCCTGATTTATTGTTTCTCATGGGAAACGGTCAATTGGATTTTTGCCGTCTAATCATGCGATTGTTTTCGCAGCATATGGTTTGCACCAAACGAAGCAAAGGTGCTGACCCATGAACGTTCTCCATATCGACTCCGGCATTCTCGGAGATCATTCCGTTTCCCGCCGCCTGACCGCGGCCGTCGCCGCCCAGATCAAGGCCGAACAGCCGGGCGCCGCCGTCACCTATCGCGACCTTGTCGCCAACCCGCTGCCGCATCTTTCCGGCGCGCACCTGATGGCCGCCAACGCCAAGCCGGAAGACGTCGACGCCCAGATCGCCGCCGAGGTCGAGGAAAGCAGGGCCGTGCTGGAGGAATTCCTTGCCGCCGATACGGTCGTCCTCGGCGTGCCCATGTACAATTTCTCCCTGCCGAGCCAGCTCAAGGCGTGGATCGACCGCATCGCCGTCGCCGGCAAGACGTTCCGCTATACCGCCGAAGGCCCGGAAGGCCTTGCCAAGGGCAAGAAGGTGATCATCGTCTCCACGCGCGGCGGCCACTACAGCGCCGGCCCCGCCGCCGTGATGGATCATCAGGAAAGCTACCTGCGCTCCGTGCTCGGCTTCCTCGGCATCACGGATATCGAGATCGTCCGCGCCGAGGGCCTGAACCTCAGCGCCGATTCGAAGGTCGAGGCCATTTCCGAGGCCGAGCGCGTCATTTCCGACCGCGCCAGCCTGAAGCTCGCCAGCTAGGAACCGTTTCCTCAAACGCAAAGGCCCGCCGGTGGAAAGCCGGCGGGCCTTTGCGTTTGTGTGGTCGCCGGATCAGCCGAGGAGATGGCGCTGCGTGGCGTAAAGGGCGATGGCGGCCGCGTTCGACACGTTCAGCGACTTGATCGCGCCCGGCATGTCGAGGCGGGCGAGGGCCTTGCAGGTGGCGCGCGTCTTCTGGCGCAGGCCCTTGCCCTCCGAGCCCATGACGAGCGCGACGCGGTTGCCGGCAAGCGTGCCTTCCAGCGGCTCGGGGCCTTCCGAATCGAGGCCAATGGTCAGGAAGCCGAGCTTGTGCAGCTCTTCCAGCGCATCGGCGAGGTTGGTCACCTGGATATAGGGAATGAGCTCCAGCGCGCCGGAGGCGGTTTTCGCCAGCACGCCCGATTCGGTCGGCGAATGGCGCTGCGTGGTGATGACCGCGCCGGCATTGAAGGCGACGGCCGAGCGCATGATGGCGCCGACATTGTGCGGGTCCGTCACCTGGTCGAGCACGAGGAGGAGGGGGCTGTCCTTCAGCGCCTCCAGCCGGCGCACCGGCAGCGGCCGCGTTTCCAGCATCACGCCCTGGTGGATCGCCTCGGGGCCGAGCACCTTGTCGAGGTCGGAGGGAAGCACGGTCTCGACCGGATAGGGCAGGGTGGCAAGATCCGGCAGCTCCAGCCGCTGGGCGGCGTTCTGGCTGACGGACAGCTTTATGATCTGCCGCTCGGGATTGTCGAGCGCCGCGCGCACCGTGTGCAGGCCGTAGAGATAGACCTGGTCGGGCGCAAGCGCTGGCGGCTTCCAGCTTTCCGCCTGCCTGCGGCGGCGGTCGTCCTTCGGTGTCGGGATCTCGCCGCGCTCGCGTTTCTGGTCGCGGTGCGCCCGGCGCAGCTTGGCGTAATGGGTGTCTTTCGCGGACTTGCCGCCGGTATCGTCTTTGCTCATGCGGCCTTATAGGCTGAGCGCGGGCGCGGCGCAAACGGCTCCGCCGCCGGACTGACCGGGGACGACGCCGTTTTTCGCAATTTTTTCCGTGACGTCGTGTTGACAGGACGAATTGTGCCCGTCATATACCGCGCCAGATCGAAGGCGCCGCCCGATGGCGCTGCCGAACGGTCGATACTGGTCGCTCGATCCCGACGGAATATGGAGGGATGCCCGAGTGGTTAAAGGGGACGGACTGTAAATCCGTTGGCTCAGCCTACGTTGGTTCAAATCCAACTCCCTCCACCATTCTGTCAGGCGGATCGAGACCCCCGCGGGTATAGCTCAATGGTAGAGCAGCAGCCTTCCAAGCTGAATACGCGGGTTCGATTCCCGCTACCCGCTCCACTTCATCGCCTCATGAAAAGAATCAGCGCGTCGCCCTAAGGTGCTGCCTTGAAAAAGCGATTCGGCGTTACGATCTGTTGATCATCCGGCTCGCCCCAGCCCGTTTCCGGCATGTTTTCCCGTGCATTTAAGGCTTGCGCATTCGTTGCGAAAGCCTTAAACGCCTGCCAAACCGGACGGGCCGGTTAGCCCAACTTTCGTTCAGTAGGAAAAAAGACATGGCAAAAGGTAAGTTTGAGCGCAACAAGCCTCACGTAAACATCGGCACGATCGGCCACGTTGACCATGGCAAGACGTCGACGACTGCAGCGATCACGAAGTATTTCGGCGAGTTCAAGGCGTACGACCAGATCGACGCCGCCCCGGAAGAAAAGGCCCGCGGCATCACCATCTCGACGGCGCACGTCGAGTACGAGACGGCCAACCGTCACTACGCGCACGTCGACTGCCCCGGCCACGCCGACTACGTCAAGAACATGATCACCGGCGCTGCCCAGATGGACGGCGCGATCCTCGTCGTTTCGGCTGCCGACGGCCCGATGCCGCAGACGCGCGAACACATCCTGCTCGCCCGCCAGGTCGGCGTTCCGGCAATCGTCGTGTTCCTCAACAAGGTCGACCAGGTCGACGACGCCGAGCTCCTCGAGCTCGTCGAGCTTGAAGTGCGCGAACTGCTGTCGTCCTACGAATTCCCGGGCGACGACATTCCGATCGTCAAGGGCTCGGCTCTTGCCGCTCTGGAAGATTCCAACAAGGAAATCGGCGAAGACGCGATCCGCGCGCTGATGGCCGCCGTCGACGACTACATCCCGACGCCGGAACGCCCGATCGACCAGCCCTTCCTGATGCCGATCGAAGACGTGTTCTCGATCTCGGGCCGCGGCACGGTCGTGACGGGTCGCGTCGAGCGCGGCATCGTCAAGGTCGGTGAGGAAATCGAGATCGTCGGCATCCGCCCGACGACGAAGACGACCTGCACGGGCGTCGAGATGTTCCGCAAGCTGCTCGACCAGGGCCAGGCCGGCGACAACATCGGTGCGCTGCTGCGCGGTGTGAACCGTGACGGCGTGGAGCGCGGCCAGATTCTGTGCAAGCCGGGTTCGGTCAAGCCGCACAAGAAGTTCAAGGCCGAAGCCTACATCCTGACGAAGGAAGAAGGCGGCCGTCATACGCCGTTCTTCACGAACTACCGTCCGCAGTTCTACTTCCGCACGACGGACGTGACTGGCATCGTGACGCTTCCGGAAGGCACGGAAATGGTGATGCCGGGCGACAACGTTACGGTTGACGTCGAGCTGATCGTTCCGATCGCGATGGAAGAAAAGCTGCGCTTCGCCATCCGCGAAGGCGGCCGCACCGTCGGCGCCGGCATCGTCGCTTCGATCGTTGAATAACGATCGGAAGTGATGCCGTAAGCTTGCCGACGGAATCAAGGTGTGCAAATGGCGCGCAAGCGCGATTTGCTCCCGGCGCCGGCATCGTTGCCTCGATCGTCGAGTAATTTCGGGTCTTCCGACCTGAAGAGAGCCCCGCGGGAGACCGCGGGGCTTTTTCGTTGGGAAGAATGTGCCGTGGGGTGTGGATCCTCGGGTCAAGCCCGAGGATGACGGAGGGGAGGGACGTACTGGAGGAACAGTCGGGCGGCGCGGCTTCCGATCCGTTCTTGGTGTCTCTCTCGCTTCTCTTCCGTCGTCATCCTCGGGCTTGACCCGAGGATCCGGGCGGCGTGCGCGGCGCAGGTGGATGCGCACTGATTTGTTGTAAGAAATACACTTTTCGCACTTGCCAAGCGCGTCCGCGCGCCGTAAAGACGCCATGCCTTGCCGGTACGGACGCTTCGTCCGGGATGCGGCGGGCGAGAAGGGGTATAGCTCAGTTGGTAGAGCGGCGGTCTCCAAAACCGCAGGTCGGGGGTTCGAGCCCCTCTGCCCCTGCCATTTTCGCCGGACAGCGCGGACCACTTGCAGCGACGGTGGGCAATGGCATGGCGGCACGGGCCGCCTAAATTCGTTAAAAGTCCGGTTGCCTCTTGTGAAAAAGGGAATCGGGCTTTATGTAGGGCAAAACAGACACGCGGTGCGTGGGGCTGAGAGTTCAGCTTTACGCGCCGTAATGGCGTGGACATTCAATGGCATCGAAAACGAATCCGATTGCGTTTCTGCAGCAGGTACGCTCCGAGACGGCGAAAGTGACTTGGCCCTCGCGGCGCGAGACGATGATCTCGACGGTCATGGTCTTCGTCATGGTCTTCCTGACTGCGCTGTTCTTCTTTGCAGCGGACCACCTGATGGGTTTTCTGGTCGGCCTCGTCCTTGGCGTCGGCGCTTGATCGGTTGGAGATGAACATGGCTTCGCGTTGGTACATCGTCCACGCCTATTCGAATTTCGAGAAGAAGGTCGCCGAGGATATCGAGAACAAGGCCCGCCAGAAGGGTCTCGATCACCTCTTCGAAAAGATCCTCGTGCCGACCGAGAAGGTTGTCGAGGTGCGTCGCGGCCGCAAGGTCGATTCCGAACGCAAGTTCTTCCCCGGCTACGTGCTGGTGCGGGCGAACCTGACGGACGAGGCGTATCACCTCATCAAGAACACGCCGAAGGTCACGGGCTTCCTCGGTTCCGACAACAAGCCGGTTCCGATCCCGGACAGCGAAGCCGAGCGGATCCTCTCGCAGGTCCAGGACGGTGTCGACCGTCCGAAGCCTTCGGTCTCCTTCGAGATCGGCGAGCAGGTTCGCGTTTCCGACGGTCCGTTCGCCTCGTTCAACGGCATCGTCCAGGACGTCGACGAGGAGCGTTCGCGCCTCAAGGTGGAAGTGTCGATCTTCGGCCGCGCCACCCCGGTCGAGCTGGAATACGCCCAGGTCGAGAAAATCTGATTTCGGCGGCGCCTTCCGGCGCTGCTCTTTGAAATCCAATCTTCATCGAGGGTTGGTGGCGGAGGTTTCCGCCGATCGCGTGGAAGGGAAGGCGGCCTGTAGCCGGGCGCCCGCACCGCACCACGCAACCGCAGCCGCCGGTCTTCGGGCCGGCATCGAGGGCCGGGCAACCGGCCGCATTCTGAAAGGCAGAGAGAAATGGCTAAGAAAGTTGCAGGCCAGCTCAAGCTTCAGGTCAAGGCAGGATCGGCAAACCCGTCCCCGCCGATCGGCCCGGCGCTTGGTCAGCGTGGCATTAACATCATGGAATTCTGCAAGTCGTTCAACGCAGCGACGCAGGAAATGGAAAAGGGTATGCCGATCCCGGTCGTCATCACCTACTACCAGGACAAGTCCTTCACCTTCGTGATGAAGCAGCCGCCGGTGACCTACTTCCTCAAGAAGGAAGCCAAGATCCAGTCCGGCTCGAAGACCCCCGGCAAGGGCGGTTCGGTCGGCAAGCTCACCAAGGCTCAGATCAAGTCGATCGCCGAAGCCAAGATGAAGGATCTCAACGCCGCCGATATCGAAGGCGCGATGGCAATGGTCGAGGGCTCCGCCCGCGCCATGGGCCTGGAAGTGGTAGGTTGATCATGGCCAAGGTAGCAAAGCGTCTCCAGAAGATCCGTGAAGGCATCGACCCGACCAAGCTCGTCGCCCTTTCGGACGCCATCGCTCTCGTCAAGGAGCGTGCGACGGCCAAGTTCGACGAAACCGTCGAGATCGCCATGAACCTCGGCGTCGACCCGCGCCATGCCGACCAGATGGTCCGCGGCGTGGTCAACCTGCCGAACGGCACCGGCCGCGACGTTCGCGTCGCCGTCTTCGCCCGTGGCGCCAAGGCTGACGAAGCCAAGGCAGCCGGTGCGGACGTCGTCGGTGCCGAAGATCTCGTCGAGATCGTCCAGGGCGGCAAGATCGACTTCGATCGCTGCATCGCGACCCCGGACATGATGCCGCTCGTCGGCCGTCTCGGTAAGGTCCTCGGCCCGCGCGGCATGATGCCGAACCCGAAGGTCGGCACCGTCACCATGGACGTTGCAGGCGCCGTCAAGGCATCCAAGGGCGGTGCTGTCGAGTTCCGCGTCGAGAAGGCCGGTATCATCCATGCCGGCATCGGCAAGGCTTCCTTCGACGCCAAGGCCCTGGAAGAGAACATCAAGGCTTTCGCCGACGCCGTCATCAAGGCGAAGCCGGCCGGCGCCAAGGGCAACTACGTCAAGCGCGTTGCCATCTCGTCGACGATGGGCCCGGGCGTCAAGGTCGACCCGTCCAGCGTCAACGCATAATTCGGATCCGGCTCCGGCCGGCTCCCGAAAGAATTCCCGGCCTTGTCTGGCCGGGAATTTCCGGGGCAACCCGGAACTCCTGTCCGAGATTGCAGGTGGTTAGACCTTAATCACGTTGCCTGCATGAGACGGGTGAGACCTGAATTTCACTCAGCGTCGGATGACGCGGAATTCGGTTCGAACCTACCTTGCCTGTGCCGCGGCTTTTTGGGCCGAGCGCGGGGGGACAGGATCCTCGAGCGTCGCTCGGGATCTTTGAAAAGGGATCCCTGGCGGCAAAGGCAAACCCGGCAGGCCCCCGTGAGAAGTCACGGTCCTGTCAACTGGAGATAGGCAGTGGAAAGAGCGGAAAAACGCGAATTCGTCACGGAGCTGAATGAAGTCTTCAAGGCTTCCGGTTCGGTTGTCGTGGCCCGCTATGCCGGCATCACCGTTGCACAGATGAACGATCTTCGTACGAAGATGCGTGCAGCTGGCGGTACCGTCAAAGTCGCGAAGAACCGCCTGGCCAAAATTGCCCTTCAGGGTACGGAATCGGAAGGGATCACCGATCTCTTCCAGGGTCAGACGCTCATTGCATATGCAAATGATCCGATGACCGCTCCGAAGGTAGCCATGGATTTCGCCAAGACCAACGACAAGCTCGTTGTTCTCGGTGGCGCCATGGGTGCGACCACGCTCGACGCAGAAGCAGTCAAGTCGCTTGCGACCCTGCCTTCGCTCGACGAGCTGCGTGCAAAGCTCCTGGGCCTCATTGCAGCCCCGGCAACGCGCGTCGCCACGGTCGTTGCAGCACCGGCAAGCCAGCTTGCCCGCGTGTTCGCAGCCTACGCCAAGAAGGACGAAGCCGCGTAAGGCGGTTTTTCGCTGTAAATCAAACACACCAGTTCGAACCGAACAAAAGGAAATACGAAAATGGCTGATCTCGCAAAGATCGTTGAAGACCTCTCCTCGCTGACCGTCCTGGAAGCTGCTGAGCTTTCCAAGCTGCTCGAAGAGAAGTGGGGCGTTTCGGCTGCTGCTCCCGTGGCTGTCGCTGCCGTCGGCGGCGGTGCTGCTCCGGCTGCTGCCGAAGAAGAAAAGACCGAGTTCGACGTTATCCTCGTTGACGCTGGCGCCAACAAGATCAACGTCATCAAGGAAGTCCGCGGCATCACCGGCCTCGGCCTCAAGGAAGCCAAGGACCTCGTCGAAGGCGCTCCGAAGCCGGTCAAGGAAGCCGTTTCCAAGGCTGAAGCTGCCGACCTCAAGAAGAAGCTTGAGGACGCCGGCGCCAAGGTCGACGTCAAGTAATACCGGAATGCGGTGGGAGAGGGTTTCGACCCTCTCCCATTGACGATTCCTCCGGACTGATTACCCAAAAGCCGCGAAAACCGGCTTTTGGGTAATGGGTTCTTCAAGAGGATGGTCTTCCGCCAGGCTATAGGGCAATCCGGCCCGTAACCCGGCAGAGAAGACGAGATTGATCCAACCCATGATCGACGGGATCGACTGGCCAGCGAACCCCGTCCGTTGCAGGCCCGGATGCTTAATTTGAAGGAGCGACGATGGCTCAGACCCTTTCGTTTAACGGTCGCAGGCGCGTACGCAAGTTTTTTGGAAAAATCCCCGAAGTCGCTGAAATGCCGAACCTCATCGAGGTTCAGAAGGCGTCTTACGATCAATTCCTGATGGTTGAAGAGCCCGCCGGCGGTCGTCCGGACGAGGGCCTTCAGGCCGTTTTCAAGTCGGTTTTCCCGATCACGGACTTCTCCGGCGCTTCCATGCTCGAATTCGTCTCCTACGAATTCGAGCAGCCGAAGTTCGACGTCGAGGAATGCCGCCAGCGTGACCTGACCTATGCAGCGCCGCTCAAGGTGACGCTGCGCCTCATCGTGTTCGATATCGACGAGGATACGGGCGCCAAGTCCATCAAGGACATCAAGGAACAGAACGTCTACATGGGCGACATGCCGCTCATGACCGACAACGGCACGTTCATCGTCAACGGCACCGAGCGCGTCATCGTCTCCCAGATGCACCGTTCGCCGGGCGTGTTCTTCGACCACGACAAGGGCAAGAGCCATTCTTCCGGCAAGCTGCTCTTTGCCGCCCGCGTCATCCCGTATCGCGGTTCCTGGCTCGACATCGAGTTCGACGCCAAGGACATCGTCCATGCGCGCATCGACCGCCGCCGCAAGATCCCCGTCACCTCGCTCCTCATGGCGCTGGGCATGGACGGCGAAGAGATCCTGTCGACCTTCTACACGAAGTCGCTCTACCAGCGCGACGGCGAAGGCTGGCGCATTCCCTTTAATCCGGACGCGCTGAAGGGCCAGAAGGCCGTTTCGGATATGATCGACGCCGACACCGGCGAAGTCGTCGTGGAGATCGGCAAGAAGCTGACGCCGCGTCTGCTCAAGCAGCTTTCCGAAAAGGGCCTCAAGGCCCTCAAGGCGACCGACGAGGACCTTTACGGCAACTACCTCGCCGAAGACGTCGTCAACTACGAGACGGGTGAGATCTATCTCGAAGCCGGCGACGAAATCGACGAGAAGACCCTGCCGGTCATCCTGTCGGCGGGCTTCGACGAGATCCCGGTCCTCGACATCGACCACATCAATGTCGGCGCCTACATCCGCAACACGCTCGCCGCCGACAAGAACGAGAACCGCCAGGACGCCCTGTTCGACATCTACCGCGTCATGCGCCCGGGCGAGCCGCCGACGATGGAATCGGCCGAAGCCATGTTCAACACGCTGTTCTTCGATGCGGAGCGTTACGACCTCTCCGCCGTCGGCCGCGTGAAGATGAACATGCGCCTCGACCTCGACGTCGAGGACACGGTCCGCATCCTGCGCAAGGAAGACATCCTTGCCGTGGTCAAGATGCTGGTCGAGCTGCGCGACGGCAAGGGCGAGATCGACGACATCGACAACCTCGGCAACCGCCGCGTCCGCTCGGTCGGCGAGCTGATGGAGAACCAGTATCGTCTCGGCCTGCTCCGCATGGAGCGCGCGATCAAGGAACGCATGTCCTCGATCGAGATCGACACGGTCATGCCGCAGGACCTGATCAACGCGAAGCCGGCGGCCGCCGCCGTTCGCGAGTTCTTCGGTTCCTCGCAGCTCTCCCAGTTCATGGACCAGGTGAACCCGCTTTCGGAAATCACCCACAAGCGCCGTCTTTCGGCCCTTGGCCCGGGTGGTCTGACCCGTGAGCGCGCCGGCTTCGAAGTCCGCGACGTTCATCCGACCCACTACGGCCGTATCTGCCCGATCGAGACGCCGGAAGGCCCGAACATCGGTCTGATCAACTCGCTCGCGACCTTCGCCCGCGTCAACAAGTACGGCTTCATCGAAAGCCCGTACCGCAAGATCGTCGACGGCAAGGTCACGAACGACGTGGTCTACCTCTCCGCCATGGAAGAGGCCAAGTATCACGTCGCCCAGGCCAACTCGGTGCTGAACGACGACAACTCCTTCACGGAAGAGTTCGTCGTCTGCCGTCACGCCGGCGAAGTCATGCTCGCCCCGCGCGACCAGATCAACCTCATGGACGTTTCGCCGAAGCAGCTCGTTTCGGTCGCGGCCGCGCTCATCCCGTTCCTCGAGAACGACGACGCGAACCGCGCGCTCATGGGCTCGAACATGCAGCGTCAGGCCGTGCCGCTCCTCAGGGCGGAAGCCCCGTTCGTCGGCACCGGCATGGAACCGGTCGTCGCCCGTGACTCGGGCGCTGCCATCGCGGCCCGCCGCGGCGGCGTCGTCGACCAGGTCGACGCGACCCGTATCGTTATCCGCGCCACCGAAGACCTCGATCCGTCGAAGTCGGGCGTCGATATCTACCGCCTGCAGAAGTTCCAGCGCTCCAACCAGAACACCTGCGTCAACCAGCGCCCGCTGGTGACCGTCGGCGACGTTCTGAACAAGGGCGACATCATCGCGGACGGTCCGTCGACCGACCTCGGCGACCTGGCACTCGGCCGCAACGCGCTCGTCGCGTTCATGCCGTGGAACGGCTACAACTACGAAGACTCGATCCTGATGTCCGAACGCATCGTCTCCGACGACGTGTTCACCTCGATCCACATCGAGGAATTCGAAGTCATGGCCCGCGACACCAAGCTCGGTCCGGAAGAAATCACGCGCGACATTCCGAACGTCTCGGAAGAAGCGCTGAAGAACCTCGACGAAGCCGGTATCGTCTATATCGGTGCAGAGGTTCAGCCGGGCGACATCCTGGTCGGCAAGATCACCCCGAAGGGCGAAAGCCCGATGACGCCGGAAGAAAAGCTCCTGCGCGCCATCTTCGGTGAAAAGGCCTCCGACGTTCGCGACACCTCCATGCGCATGCCGCCCGGCACTTTCGGCACGGTCGTCGAAGTTCGCGTCTTCAACCGCCACGGCGTGGAGAAGGACGAACGCGCGATGGCGATCGAGCGTGAAGAGATCGAGCGTCTGGCCAAGGACCGTGACGACGAGCAGGCGATCCTCGACCGTAACGTCTACGGCCGTCTGATCGACATGCTGCGCGGCCACGTCGCCGTCGCCGGCCCGAAGGCCTTCAAGAAGGGCACCGAGCTGTCGAACGCCGTCATCTCCGAATATCCCCGCTCGCAGTGGTGGATGTTCGCCGTCGAGGACGAGAAGGTCCAGGGCGAGATCGAAGCGCTCCGCGGCCAGTACGACGAATCCAAGTCGCGCCTCGAACAGCGCTTCATGGACAAGGTCGAGAAGGTCCAGCGCGGCGACGAGATGCCCCCGGGCGTCATGAAGATGGTCAAGGTCTTCGTCGCCGTGAAGCGCAAGATCCAGCCGGGCGACAAGATGGCCGGCCGTCACGGCAACAAGGGTGTCGTCTCGCGCATCCTGCCGATCGAGGACATGCCGTTCCTCGAAGACGGCACGCATGTCGACATCTGCCTCAACCCGCTGGGCGTGCCTTCGCGCATGAACGTCGGCCAGATCCTCGAAACTCACCTTGCCTGGGCCTGCGCCGGCATGGGCAAGAAGATCGGCGACCTGCTCGACGAGTATCGCAAGACCATGGACATCGCCGACCTGAAGCGCGAGCTGACGGAAGTCTACGAGAGCGAAGCCAAGGACGAAGTCGCCCATTTCGACGACGACGCCCTGGTCAAGCTCGCCGAGCAGTCCCGCAAGGGCGTCTCCATCGCAACGCCGGTCTTCGACGGTGCGCATGAGCCCGACGTTGCCGGCATGCTCAAGCGTGCGGGCCTCGACTCTTCCGGCCAGTCGGTTCTTTACGACGGCCGTACGGGTGAGGCTTTCGACCGCAAGGTGACCGTCGGCTACATGTACATGATCAAGCTGAACCACCTCGTGGACGACAAGATCCATGCCCGTTCGATCGGTCCGTACTCGCTCGTTACCCAGCAGCCGCTGGGCGGCAAGGCGCAGTTCGGCGGCCAGCGCTTCGGGGAAATGGAAGTCTGGGCGCTCGAAGCCTACGGCGCCGCCTACACGCTGCAGGAAATGCTGACCGTGAAGTCGGACGACGTGGCCGGCCGCACCAAGGTGTACGAGGCGATCGTGCGCGGCGACGACACGTTCGAGGCGGGCATTCCGGAGAGCTTCAACGTTCTCGTCAAGGAAATGCGCTCGCTCGGCCTGTCGGTGGAGCTCGAGAACTCCAAGGTCGATCCGAACGCGGAAGCCGGCCAGCTTCCGGACGCGGCGGAATAAGCCTGATCGGGTGCGCGCCGCAAAGGCGCGCACCATCTCCGCTCCTGCCGCAAGGCGGGGGCGGCTCATCCGTTTCAAGCAGCCTGCGGCACCCGGGTATCGCCGCAATCGGCTGCTAAGCAGAGGGCCACTGG
The DNA here is from genome assembly GCF_055392685.1 of Shinella sp. Sh6. Classification (NCBI taxonomy): domain Bacteria; kingdom Pseudomonadati; phylum Pseudomonadota; class Alphaproteobacteria; order Hyphomicrobiales; family Rhizobiaceae; genus Shinella; species Shinella sp. Sh6. The sequence goes on from NZ_AP044005.1 coordinate 1,281,519, forward strand.
CCCACTAAGGAGATAGGCATGAACCAAGAGGTCATGAACCTTTTCAACCCGCAGGTGCCTGCGCAGACGTTCGATTCCATCCGGATCTCGATCGCGTCTCCGGAAAAGATCCTTTCCTGGTCGTACGGCGAGATCAAGAAGCCGGAAACGATCAACTACCGTACGTTCAAGCCGGAACGCGACGGCCTTTTCTGCGCGCGCATCTTTGGCCCCATCAAGGACTACGAGTGCCTGTGCGGCAAGTACAAGCGCATGAAGTACAAGGGCATCATCTGCGAAAAGTGCGGCGTCGAAGTCACGCTGTCGCGCGTTCGCCGCGAGCGCATGGGCCATATCGAGCTCGCCGCGCCCGTCGCCCATATCTGGTTCCTGAAGTCGCTTCCCTCGCGCATCGCCACGCTGCTGGACATGACGCTGAAGGATGTCGAGCGCGTTCTCTATTTCGAGAACTACATCGTGACGGAGCCGGGCCTGACCGCGCTCAAGGAAAACCAGCTTCTTTCCGAAGAAGAGTACATGATCGCCGTCGACGAATATGGTGAAGACCAGTTCACGGCGATGATCGGCGCCGAGGCCATCTACGAGATGCTCGCCTCGATGAACCTCGAGAAGATCGCCGGCGATCTGCGCTCCGACCTGGCCGAGACCACGTCGGACCTGAAGCAGAAGAAGCTGATGAAGCGCCTGAAGATCGTCGAGAACTTCATGGAGAGCGGCAATCGTCCGGAATGGATGATCATGAAGGTCGTTCCGGTGATCCCGCCGGACTTGCGCCCGCTCGTCCCGCTGGACGGCGGCCGTTTCGCGACGTCCGACCTCAACGATCTCTATCGCCGCGTCATCAACCGCAACAACCGTCTGAAGCGTCTCATCGAGCTGCGCGCACCGGGCATCATCATCCGCAACGAGAAGCGCATGCTTCAGGAATCGGTTGACGCCCTGTTCGACAACGGCCGCCGCGGCCGCGTCATCACCGGCGCCAACAAGCGTCCGCTGAAGTCGCTGTCCGACATGCTCAAGGGCAAGCAGGGCCGCTTCCGCCAGAACCTGCTCGGCAAGCGCGTCGACTATTCCGGCCGTTCGGTCATCGTGACCGGCCCGGAACTGAAGCTGCACCAGTGCGGCCTGCCGAAGAAGATGGCGCTCGAGCTCTTCAAGCCGTTCATCTACGCCCGCCTCGACGCCAAGGGTTTCTCCTCGACCGTCAAGCAGGCCAAGAAGCTCGTTGAAAAAGAGAAGCCGGAAGTCTGGGATATCCTCGACGAGGTCATCCGCGAGCATCCGGTGCTCCTCAACCGTGCGCCGACGCTGCACCGCCTGGGCATCCAGGCCTTCGAACCGATCCTGGTCGAAGGCAAGGCGATCCAGCTGCACCCGCTCGTCTGCACGGCCTTCAACGCCGACTTCGACGGCGACCAGATGGCCGTCCACGTCCCGCTCTCGCTGGAAGCCCAGCTTGAAGCGCGCGTGCTGATGATGTCGACGAACAACATCCTGCATCCGGCGAACGGCGCACCGATCATCGTTCCCTCGCAGGACATGGTTCTCGGCCTCTACTATCTGTCGATCCAGAACCAGAACGAGCCGGGCGAAGGCATGGCCTTCTCCGACATGGGCGAACTGCACCATGCGCTCGAAAACAAGGTCGTCACGCTGCACGCGAAGATCCGTGGTCGCTACAAGTCGGTCGATGCCGACGGCAAGCCTTACACGAAGATCTACGAGACGACGCCCGGCCGCATGATCATCGGCGAGCTGCTGCCGAAGAACGGCAACATCCCGTTCGACATCTGCAACCAGGAAATGACCAAGAAGAACATCTCCAAGATGATCGACACGGTCTACCGTCACTGCGGCCAGAAGGACACGGTCATCTTCTGCGACCGCATCATGCAGCTCGGCTTCGGCCATGCCTGCCGCGCCGGCATCTCGTTCGGCAAGGACGACATGGTCATCCCGGATACCAAGGCGAAGATCGTCGGTGACACGGAAAACCTCGTCAAGGAATACGAGCAGCAGTACAACGACGGCCTGATCACCCAGGGCGAGAAGTACAACAAGGTCGTCGACGCCTGGGGCAAGGCCACGGAAAAGGTCGCGGAAGACATGATGGCCCGCATCAAGGCCGTCGAGTTCGACCCCGAGACCGGCCGCCAGAAGCCGATGAACGCGATCTACATGATGTCCCATTCGGGTGCCCGCGGTTCTCCGAACCAGATGCGCCAGCTGGGCGGCATGCGCGGCCTCATGGCAAAGCCGTCGGGCGAGATCATCGAAACGCCGATCATCTCGAACTTCAAGGAAGGCCTGACCGTGAACGAGTACTTCAACTCGACGCACGGCGCCCGCAAGGGTCTGGCCGACACCGCCCTGAAGACCGCGAACTCCGGTTACCTGACCCGCCGTCTCGTCGACGTCGCGCAGGATTGCATCGTCACGCATGTCGACTGCGGCACCGACAAGGGCCTCACGATGACGGCGATCGTCGATGCCGGCCAGGTCGTGGCCTCCATCGGCACCCGCGTTCTCGGCCGCACGGCCCTCGACGACATCGATCACCCGATCACCGGCGAGCGCATCGTCGATGCCGGCAAGATGATCCTCGAAGCCGACGTCGTCGAAATCGAGAAGGCCGGCATCCAGTCGATCCGTATCCGTTCGGCGCTGACCTGCGAGATCCAGACCGGCGTCTGCGGCGTCTGCTACGGTCGCGACCTTGCACGCGGCACGCCCGTCAACATGGGCGAGGCCGTCGGCGTCATCGCGGCGCAGTCGATCGGCGAACCGGGCACCCAGCTCACCATGCGTACCTTCCACCTTGGCGGCACGGCGACCGTGGTCGACCAGTCGTTCCTGGAAGCGTCGTATGAAGGCACGGTGCAGATCAAGAACCGCAACATGCTGCGCAACTCCGACGGTAACCTCGTCGCGATGGGCCGCAACATGGCGATCACGATCCTCGACGAGCGTGGCGTGGAGCGTTCCGCGCAGCGCGTCGCCTACGGCTCGAAGATCTTCGTGGACGACGGCGACAAGGTGAAGCGCGGCCAGCGTCTCGCCGAGTGGGACCCCTACACCCGTCCGATGATGACGGAAGTGGAAGGCACCGTTCACTTCGAAGACGTCGTCGACGGCATCTCGGTTCTCGAAACGACCGACGAATCCACCGGCATCACCAAGCGTTCGGTCATCGACTGGCGCTCGACGCCGCGCGGTACGGACCTGAAGCCGGCCATCGTCATCAAGGACAAGAACGGCGCCGTCGCCAAGCTGTCCCGCGGTGGCGAAGCCCGCTTCCTGCTCTCGGTCGACGCGATCCTTTCCGTCGAGCCGGGCCAGAAGGTCTCCCAGGGTGACGTTCTTGCCCGCTCGCCGCTGGAAAGCGCCAAGACCAAGGACATCACCGGCGGTCTGCCGCGCGTTGCCGAACTGTTCGAAGCCCGTCGTCCGAAGGACCACGCCATCATCGCGGAGATCGATGGTACGGTTCGCTTCGGCCGCGACTACAAGAACAAGCGTCGCGTGACGATCGAGCCGGCGGAAGACGGTGTCGAGCCGGTCGAGTACCTGATCCCGAAGGGCAAGCCCTTCCACCTTCAGGACGGCGACTACATCGAAAAGGGTGACTACATCCTCGACGGCAACCCCGCGCCGCACGACATCCTGGCGATCAAGGGCGTGGAAGCACTCGCTTCCTACCTCGTGAACGAAATCCAGGAAGTCTACCGACTGCAGGGCGTGGTGATCAACGACAAGCACATCGAGGTGATCGTTCGCCAGATGCTGCAGAAGGTCGAGATCACGGATGCCGGCGACAGCACCTATATCGTCGGCGACAATGTCGACCGTATCGAGCTGGAAGACGTCAACGACGCCCTGATCGAGGAAGGCAAGAAGCCGGCTTCGGGTGAGCCGGTCCTTCTCGGCATCACCAAGGCCTCGCTGCAGACCCCGTCGTTCATCTCGGCCGCCTCGTTCCAAGAGACCACCAAGGTCCTCACGGAAGCGGCGATCGCCGGCAAGACCGACGGCCTACAGGGCCTCAAGGAGAACGTCATCGTCGGCCGCCTCATCCCGGCCGGTACGGGCGGCACCATGACGCAGATCCGCCGCATCGCGACGGCGCGCGACGAGATGATCCTCGACGAGCGCCGCAAGTCGACCGGCGCCGGCGTTGCCACCCCGATGCTCGCGGACCTCGCCGGCGGCGAGACGACGCCTGCCGAATAAGGCTCGAAGGGAAGGGCGGTCCGCCGCCCTTCCTCTTGCCGCAAACAAAAAAGCCGCCCGGCATCCGGGCGGCTTTCTGCATTTTAGGGATTTGCGCTTATGCGAAGCGGATGATCGCCACTTCGCCTTCGAGCGCGCCCTTGTAGGCGGAGGCGTGCGGCTCGTCTTCCGGTGCGCCGGTGAGCGTGCCGATCTGGTCGAGGTCGGCTTCGAGGAAGCCTTCCTCCGAAAGGGCGTTCAACGCCTCGCGCACGGCCGTGTCGTCGTCCGGCGCGCTGAGCATGACGTGGATGTCGATGCCCTCGTCGCCCTCGCGCTCGTAGGCCTTGCCGATGATGATGAAGACCATCGGGTCGTCGAGCGTGTTGTTGTCGTTGTCGGCACTGGACGCCATGGCGGTCTCCTTTCGGGATCGGGTTGTGTTCGTTCTATAAAGGGTAGGACGGCCGGACCCAAACGTAAAATCGCCGGCCTCGCAAAAAGCCGGAAGAGGGAATCGGTGGGCGGGCGGCCGGTGCGGCAATGCTTTCCTGTTGATTCCGTCTTCATGCTTTCTTAATGTTCCCGGGCGATGGCTTTTGCGCGTCGAAGGCTGGCTAAAGCGGAGAGGAGAGGGGCTCGAAGCCCTGCTTTTCAGGCGTATCAGCCCTTCGCGGCCGGGATTCTTTCGCCCCGCCCCTTGACCTTTGACCCTTTAGTCAGTATTCCGCACGCCATCAGAGCCTATGTGAGGCTGGCTGGTTCGGAATGACTCGTTCTGAAGTTCGCCTCAAACAGGGCTCGACGCACGTTGAGAACATGAATGCTGCACGCATGACGCGGTTATAGCGCGTCCTCTGCCTAACGAGGCCATCCGTAAAAGCGGAATGGCCTCTTATTGCGCATGAACACGCGTGTGGCCATGTACTCGCCCGCAAGGGTGACGACGATCCGCCCGCAAGGGTAACGAGACTAGATTTGCAAGGGATGGTTCTATGCCTACCGTAAACCAGTTGATCCGCAAGCCGCGCCAGGCGTCGGTAAAGCGCAACAAGGTTCCTGCCCTGCAGGAAAACCCCCAGAAGCGCGGCGTTTGCACCCGCGTCTACACGACGACCCCGAAGAAGCCGAACTCGGCTCTGCGTAAGGTCGCCAAGATCCGCCTGACCAATGGCTTCGAAGTCATCGGCTATATCCCGGGCGAAGGCCACAACCTGCAGGAACACTCCGTCGTCATGATCCGTGGCGGCCGCGTGAAGGACCTTCCGGGCGTGCGCTACCACATCATCCGCGGCGTTCTCGACACCCAGGGCGTCAAGAACCGCAAGCAGCGCCGCTCCAAGTACGGCGCGAAGCGTCCGAAATAATACAGTAACCGGCGCCATTTCGCTGGTCGGAACCTTTTGAAGAAAGACGAAAAATATGTCCCGTCGCCATAGAGCAGAAAAGCGCGAGATCAACCCGGACCCGAAGTTCGGCGACCTCGTCGTCACCAAGTTCATGAACGCCATCATGCTTGACGGCAAGAAGTCCGTCGCCGAAACGATCGTTTACGGCGCCTTCGATGTCGTCCAGGGCAAGGCCAAGCAGGATCCGGTGACCGTGTTCCATTCTGCCCTCGACAACGTCGCCCCGCACGTCGAAGTGCGTTCGCGCCGCGTCGGTGGTGCGACGTACCAGGTTCCGGTCGATGTCCGTCCGGAGCGTCGTCAGGCTCTGGCCATCCGCTGGCTGATCGCCGCTGCCCGCAAGCGTAACGAAACGACCATGGTCGAGCGCCTTTCCGGCGAACTCATGGACGCAGCGAACAACCGCGGCAGCGCCGTCAAGAAGCGCGAAGACACGCACAAGATGGCCGACGCCAACCGTGCGTTCTCGCATTACCGCTGGTAACCGAAACTAGACGTCTCGAAAGGAGTCCGTTAATGGCTCGCGAATATAAAATCGAAGACTACCGAAATTTCGGTATCATGGCGCATATCGACGCCGGCAAGACGACGACGACCGAACGCATCCTCTACTACACCGGCAAGTCCCACAAGATCGGCGAAGTCCATGACGGCGCCGCCACGATGGACTGGATGGAGCAGGAGCAGGAACGCGGCATCACGATCACGTCGGCCGCCACCACGACCTTCTGGAAGGGCCGTGACGGCAAGACCCGCCGCTTCAACATCATCGACACCCCCGGCCACGTCGACTTCACCATCGAAGTCGAGCGTTCGCTGCGCGTGCTCGACGGTGCTATCGCCCTTCTCGACGCCAATGCCGGCGTGGAGCCGCAGACGGAAACCGTCTGGCGTCAGGCCGAGAAGTACAACGTTCCGCGCATGATCTTCTGCAACAAGATGGACAAGACGGGCGCCGACTTCTACCGCTCGGTGTCCATGATCAAGTCGCGTCTCGGTGCGACCGCCGTCGTCATGCAGCTGCCGATCGGCGCTGAAAGCGACTTCAAGGGCGTCGTCGACCTGATCGAGATGAACGCTCTCGTCTGGCGCGACGAATCGCTCGGCGCCCAGTGGGACGTCGTCGAGATTCCGGAAGACATGAAGGCCCAGGCCGAAGAATACCGCGAGAAGCTCATCGAGACCGTCGTCGAAATCGACGAAGCCGCGATGGAAGCCTATCTCGAAGGCAACTACCCGGACAACGACAAGATCCGCGAACTCGTTCGCCGCGGCACCATCGAGGTGAAGTTCCACCCGATGTTCTGCGGTACCGCGTTCAAGAACAAGGGCGTCCAGCCGCTCCTCGACGCCGTCGTCGACTACCTGCCGTCCCCGGCGGACATCCCGGCGATCAAGGGCATCGACGTGAAGACGGAAGCCGAGATCGAGCGTCATGCCGACGACAGCGAGCCGCTCTCCATGCTCGCCTTCAAGATCATGAACGACCCCTTCGTCGGTTCGCTCACCTTCGCCCGCATCTATTCCGGCAAGCTCGAAAAGGGCACGTCGGTCATGAACACGGTCAAGGAAAAGCGCGAGCGCGTCGGCCGCATGCTGCAGATGCACTCCAACTCGCGTGAAGACATCGAAGAAGCCTTCGCAGGCGACATCGTCGCTCTCGCCGGCCTCAAGGACACGACCACGGGCGACACGCTCTGCGATCCGCTGAAGCCGGTCATCCTCGAGCGCATGGAATTCCCCGAGCCGGTCATCCAGATCGCCATCGAGCCGAAGACGAAGAACGACCAGGAGAAGATGGGCCTCGCGCTTAACCGTCTCGCTGCCGAAGACCCGTCCTTCCGCGTCAAGACCGACGAGGAATCCGGCCAGACGATCATCGCAGGCATGGGCGAACTTCACCTCGACATCATCGTCGACCGCATGCGTCGCGAGTTCAAGGTCGAAGCCAATGTCGGCGCCCCGCAGGTCGCCTACCGCGAGACGATCACGCGCAAGACCGAGAAGGACTACACGCACAAGAAGCAGACCGGCGGTACCGGCCAGTTCGCCCGCGTGAAGCTCGTGTTCGAACCGAACCCGGACGGCGAAGATTTCGTCTTCGAATCCAAGATCGTCGGCGGTGCTGTTCCGAAGGAATACATCCCGGGCGTCCAGAAGGGCATCGAAAGCGTCCTGTCCTCGGGTCCGCTCGCAGGCTTCCCGATGCTCGGCGTCAAGGCGACGCTCATCGACGGTGCCTTCCACGACGTCGACTCCTCGGTCCTCGCCTTCGAAATCGCATCGCGTGCCTGCTTCCGTGAAGCCTCCCGCGAAGCCGGCGCCCAGCTTCTGGAGCCGATGATGAAGGTCGAAGTCGTGACGCCGGAAGACTATGTCGGCGACGTTATCGGCGACCTGAACTCCCGTCGTGGCCAGATCCAGGGCCAGGAATCGCGCGGCGTCGCCGTCGTGATCTCCGCCAACGTGCCGCTGGCGAACATGTTCAAGTACGTCGACAACCTGCGCTCCATGTCGCAGGGCCGCGCCCAGTACTCGATGGTCTTCGACCATTACGCGCCGGTTCCGTCGAACGTCGCACAGGAAATCCAGGCAAAGTACTCCGGTCAGAAGTGACCGGGGTGCACCCCACCAGTTTTGAATGAATTTCCCCTCGCGGGATCAGGAACGGAGAGCCGGAAATGGCAAAAGGTAAGTTTGAGCGCAACAAGCCTCACGTAAACATCGGCACGATCGGCCACGTTGACCATGGCAAGACGTCGACGACTGCAGCGATCACGAAGTATTTCGGCGAGTTCAAGGCGTACGACCAGATCGACGCCGCCCCGGAAGAAAAGGCCCGCGGCATCACCATCTCGACGGCGCACGTCGAGTACGAGACGGCCAACCGTCACTACGCGCACGTCGACTGCCCCGGCCACGCCGACTACGTCAAGAACATGATCACCGGCGCTGCCCAGATGGACGGCGCGATCCTCGTCGTTTCGGCTGCCGACGGCCCGATGCCGCAGACGCGCGAACACATCCTGCTCGCCCGCCAGGTCGGCGTTCCGGCAATCGTCGTGTTCCTCAACAAGGTCGACCAGGTCGACGACGCCGAGCTCCTCGAGCTTGTCGAGCTTGAAGTGCGCGAACTGCTGTCGTCCTACGAATTCCCGGGCGACGACATTCCGATCGTCAAGGGCTCGGCTCTTGCCGCTCTGGAAGATTCCAACAAGGAAATCGGCGAAGACGCGATCCGCGCGCTGATGGCCGCCGTCGACGACTACATCCCGACGCCGGAACGCCCGATCGACCAGCCCTTCCTGATGCCGATCGAAGACGTGTTCTCGATCTCGGGCCGCGGCACGGTCGTGACGGGTCGCGTCGAGCGCGGCATCGTCAAGGTCGGTGAGGAAATCGAGATCGTCGGCATCCGCCCGACGACGAAGACGACCTGCACGGGCGTCGAGATGTTCCGCAAGCTGCTCGACCAGGGCCAGGCCGGCGACAACATCGGTGCGCTGCTGCGCGGTGTGAACCGTGACGGCGTGGAGCGCGGCCAGATTCTGTGCAAGCCGGGTTCGGTCAAGCCGCACAAGAAGTTCAAGGCCGAAGCCTACATCCTGACGAAGGAAGAAGGCGGCCGTCATACGCCGTTCTTCACGAACTACCGTCCGCAGTTCTACTTCCGCACGACGGACGTGACTGGCATCGTGACGCTTCCGGAAGGCACGGAAATGGTGATGCCGGGCGACAACGTGACGGTTGACGTCGAGCTGATCGTTCCGATCGCGATGGAAGAAAAGCTGCGCTTCGCCATCCGCGAAGGCGGCCGCACCGTCGGCGCCGGCATCGTCGCAAGCATCGTCGAGTAAGGCTTTCAGGCCACAAGGCCGCTGAAATAGGAAGGGCAGGGGTCAACCCTGCCCCTCCGGTCTTTGATAATTTAGCGGACTGGCCTTTCGGCATTGTGTTTTCGTGTGCGTTCCGTTATGGAACCGCCAGAATCAAAAAACGCGCTTTCCCAAGAGAATCGCGCGGATAACGAACTAAGGAAAAGTCGTATGAACGGCCAGAACATCCGCATCCGCCTCAAGGCGTTTGACCACCGGATCCTCGATGCCTCCACGCGTGAAATCGTGTCGACGGCCAAGCGCACCGGCGCAAGCGTCCGCGGTCCCGTTCCGCTCCCGACCCGTATTGAAAAGTTCACCGTCAACCGTTCGCCCCACGTGGACAAGAAGAGCCGTGAACAGTTCGAGATGCGCACCCACAAGCGCCTGCTCGACATCGTAGATCCGACGCCGCAGACGGTCGATGCTCTCATGAAGCTCGACCTTGCGGCCGGTGTGGACGTAGAGATCAAGCTCTAAGTCCTGGCGCAAGCCGAATAACAAGGAAGGTACGTGGCTTTAGGCCGACGTCTTCTGAAAACGGGAAACCCGACGGCCTTTCGGCCTAAGTGGAATCCTTAAACCAAGAGGCATGACGGGACGTCACGATCCCGCCAGGACTTCTAAGAGGATTGAACCATGCGTTCAGGTGTGATTGCACAGAAAGTAGGGATGACTCGCGTCTATAACGACGCCGGTGAGCACATCCCGGTAACAGTACTGCGACTGGACAACGTCCAGGTCGTTGCCCAGCGCACGCAGGAGAAGAACGGCTACACGGCCGTCCAGCTCGGCGCCGGCTCTTCCAAGGTGAAGAACACAGCAAAGGCGCTGCGCGGCCAGTTCGCTGCCGCAAGCGTCGAGCCGAAGGCCAAGCTCGTCGAATTCCGCGTGTCGGAAGACAACCTCATCGAGATCGGCGCGGAGCTGACCGCCAGTCATTTCGTCGCAGGCCAGCTCGTCGACGTCACCGGCACCACGATCGGTAAGGGCTTTGCCGGTGCCATGAAGCGCCACAACTTCGGCGGCCTTCGTGCAACGCACGGCGTTTCCGTTTCGCACCGTTCGCACGGTTCGACGGGTAACAACCAGGACCCGGGCAAGGTCTGGAAGGGCAAGCGCATGGCCGGCCACATGGGCCAGACGCGCGTCACCACCCAGAACCTCGAAGTCGTCTCCACGGACGAAGAGCGCGGTCTCATCCTCGTCAAGGGCGCAGTCCCGGGCTCCAAGGGCGCCTGGATCGTCGTTCGTGACGCCGTCAAGTCCGGCACCCCGTCCGACGCTCCGCGTCCGGCCGCCGTGCGCGCCGCAGCCAAGTAAGGGAACCTGATCATGGATCTCAAAGTCACGACCCTCGAGGGGAAGGACGCCGGCAAGGTCTCCCTCTCTGACGCGATCTTCGGCCTCGAGCCGCGCGAAGACATCATTGCCCGCGTCGTCCGCTGGCAGCTCGCCAAGAAGCAGCAGGGCACGCATCAGTCGCTGACCCGCGGTGAAGTCTCCCGCACCGGCGCCAAGATGTACAAGCAGAAGGGTACGGGCCGCGCCCGCCACCATTCGGCTCGCGCTCCGCAGTTCCGCGGCGGTGCCAAGGCTCACGGCCCGGTCTCCCGCGACCACGGCCACGACCTGCCCAAGCAGGTTCGCGCGCTCGGCTTGCGTCACGCCCTCTCGGCCAAGATCAAGGCTGACGACGTCATCATCGTCGACGACCTCGTCGCCAAGGAAGCAAAGACGAAGGCTCTGGCCGGCGCATTCGCTTCGCTCGGCCTCACCAACGCGCTCTTCATCGGCGGCGCAGAACTTGACGGCAACTTCAAGCTCGCAGCACGCAACATCCCGAACGTGGATGTTCTGCCGATCCAGGGCATCAATGTTTACGATATCCTGCGCCGCGGCAAGCTCGTGCTCTCCAAGGCTGCTGTAGAAGCCCTCGAGGAGCGGTTCAAATGACGGATCTTCGCCACTACGATGTGATCGTATCTCCTTCGATCACCGAAAAGTCGACGCTGGTATCCGAAAACAACCAGGTCGTCTTCAACGTTGCCAAGCGCGCTTCCAAGCCTGAGATCAAGGCTGCCGTAGAAGCTCTCTTCGGCGTCAAGGTCACGGCTGTGAACACGCTCGTCCGCAAGGGCAAGGTAAAGCGTTTCCGCGGCTTCTCCGGCCGGCAGGGAGATGTCAAGAAGGCTATCGTCACGCTCGCTGACGGTCAGTCCATCGACGTCTCCACCGGGCTCTAATCGGGCAGTCGGCTAAAAGGGAAACAGAAAAATGGCATTGAAACACTTCAATCCGACCACCCCGAGCCAGCGTCAGCTGGTCATCGTCGACCGGTCGGGCCTTTACAAGGGCAAGCCCGTAAAGGCTCTGACCGAGGGTCTCTCCAAGAGCGGCGGCCGTAACAACCTCGGCCGCATCACCGCCCGCTTCATCGGCGGCGGTCACAAGCGCACCTACCGTCTCGTCGACTTCAAGCGTCGCAAGTTCGACGTCGAAGGCACGGTCGAGCGTCTGGAATACGACCCGAACCGCACGGCGTTCATCGCTCTGGTGAACTATGCCGACGGCGAACAGGCCTATATCCTCGCTCCGCAGCGCCTTGCTGCCGGCGACAAGGTCATCGCCTCGGACAAGGCCGTCGACGTCAAGCCCGGCAACACCATGCCGCTGCAGTACATCCCGGTCGGCTCGATCGTTCACAACGTCGAGATGAAGCCGGGCAAGGGCGGCCAGATCGCCCGCTCCGCCGGCACCTTCGTCCAGCTCGTCGGCCGCGACCAGGGCATGGCGATCCTTCGCCTGAACTCGGGCGAGCAGCGCCTGGTTCACGCGTCCTGCCTCGCAACGGTCGGCGCCGTGTCCAACCCGGACCACGGCAACACCAACGACGGCAAGGCCGGTCGCACCCGCTGGCGCGGCAAGACCCCGCACAACCGCGGCGTCGTCATGAACCCGGTCGACCATCCGCACGGCGGTGGTGAAGGCCGCACCTCGGGCGGCCGTCATCCGGTATCCCCGTGGGGCAAGCCGACCAAGGGCAAGCGCACCCGTTCGAACAAGTCCACGGACAAGTTCATCATGCGCTCGCGCCACTTGAAGAAGAAGTAAGAGAGGTAGTCAGGAATGGCTCGTTCAGTATGGAAAGGCCCGTTTGTTGACGGCTATCTTCTCAAGAAGGCTGAGAAGGTTCGTGAAGGCGGTCGCAGCGAAGTAATCAAGATCTGGAGCCGTCGCTCCACGATCCTGCCGCAGTTCGTAGGTCTCACCTTCGGCGTCTACAACGGCAGCAAGCACATCCCGGTGGCCGTCAACGAAGACATGGTCGGCCACAAGTTTGGTGAATTCGCTCCCACCCGGACCTACTACGGTCACGGTGCGGACAAGAAGGCGAAGAGGAAGTAACGATGGGTAAGGCTAAAGCCGAACGCCGGCTGAAGGATAACGAGGCGCAGGCTGTTGCGCGCACGATCCGCGTCAGCCCCCAGAAGCTCAACCTGCTTGCTGCGCTCATCCGCGGCAAGAAGGTCGACCGCGCTCTCGCCGAGCTTGAATTCTCGCGCAAGCGTAGCGCCGAGACCGTCAAGAAGACGCTTGAATCCGCGATCGCCAACGCAGAAAACAACCACGACCTCGACGTCGACAGCCTCGTCGTCGCTGAGGCCTATGTCGGCAAGTCGATCGTCATGAAGCGTTTCCACGCCCGTGGCCGCGGCCGCGCATCGCGGATCGAGAAGCCCTTCTCGCATCTGACGATCGTCGTCCGTGAAGTCGAAGCCAAAGGGGAGGCCGCATAATGGGCCAGAAGATTAATCCGATCGGTTTCCGCCTCGGCATCAACCGTACCTGGGACAGCCGTTGGTTCGCCGACAATGCCGAATACGGCAAGCTGCTCCACGAAGACCTGAAGATCCGCAAGTTCGTCATGGACGAGCTGAAGCAGGCCGGTATCGCCAAGGTCGTCATCGAGCGTCCGCACAAGAAGTGCCGCGTCACGATCCACTCGGCTCGCCCGGGTCTGATCATCGGCAAGAAGGGCGCGGACATCGAGAAGCTTCGCAAGAAGCTTTCCGAGATGACGAATTCGGAAACGCACCTCAACATCGTCGAAGTGCGCAAGCCCGAAGTCGACGCAACGCTCGTTGCCCAGTCGATCGCCCAGCAGCTCGAACGCCGCGTGGCCTTCCGCCGTGCGATGAAGCGCGCTGTCCAGTCGGCCATGCGTCTTGGCGCCGAAGGCATCAAGATCACCTGCGCCGGCCGTCTCGGCGGTGCGGAAATCGCCCGTACGGAATGGTACCGTGAAGGTCGCGTTCCGCTTCACACGCTGCGCGCGGATATCGACTACGGTACGGCCGAAGCCGAAACCGCGTTCGGCATCTGCGGCATCAAGGTCTGGATCTTCAAGGGCGAAATCCTTGAGCACGATCCGATGGCCTCTGAGCGTCGCGCCAGCGAAAGTGACAGCCAGGGTCCCGCCAGCCGTGAACGCGGCGACCGCGGCGACCGTCGTCGTGAAAACGCGTAACAGTCGCGTTTGGCAGCCAATATCGGAGAAGTAAAAAAATGTTGCAGCCAAAGCGTACCAAGTACCGCAAGCAGTTCAAGGGCCGCATCAAGGGCGTCGCCAAGGGCGGCTCCGAGCTCGCCTTCGGCGAGTTCGGCTTGAAGGCTCAGGAACCGAACCGCGTGAACGCTCGCGAGATCGAAGCGGCCCGCCGCGCGATCACCCGTTACATGAAGCGTGCCGGCCGTGTGTGGATCCGCGTGTTCCCCGACGTCCCGGTCACCGCCAAGCCCACGGAAGTCCGTATGGGTAAGGGTAAGGGTTCGGTCGAATACTGGGCGGCCAAGGTCAAGCCCGGTCGTATGATGTTCGAGATCGACGGTGTCTCCGAGGAGATCGCCCGCGAGGCGCTTCGTCTCGGCTCGGCCAAGCTCTCGGTCAAGACGCGCTTCGTACAGCGCATTGCAGAGTAAGGAGCGAGCGCCATGAAAGCCGCAGACGTCAAGGCGCTGAGCGCCGACCAGCTCAACGAGGAGCTTGCCAAGCTGAAGAAGGAGCAGTTCAACCTGCGCTTCCAGAAGGCCACCGGCCAGCTCGAGAAGACCTCGCGCATCAACGAAGTCCGCAAGGACATCGCGCGCGTCAAGACCATTGCCCGCCAGAAGGCGGCAGAAGCCAAGGCCTAAGGACCAAAAAATATGCCGAAACGCATTCTGCAGGGCACTGTTGTCAGCGACAAGAACGACAAGACCGTTGTCGTGCGCGTCGAACGCCGTTTTGCCCATCCCCTGCTTCAGAAGACCGTTCGCCGGTCGAAGAAGTACAAGGCGCATGACGAAGCCAACCAGTACAAGGTCGGCGACGTCGTTTCCATCCAGGAATGCGCCCCGATCTCCAAGGACAAGCGCTGGACCGTCGTCTCGGCCCAGGCTTAAATCATCGGATTTCGCGCCGGGCTCTTGCTTCCGGCGCGAAAATCTGTATGAAGCAGCGCAAGGACGCTCGGAATCGCGAGCGTTCTTTTGCTTTGAGCGCACGGAAGGTCCATCGGCTCGCCGAAGTGGAAACCACCTTGGCAACACACCATCCCGCGCGAAAACATGAATTTCCATAAGCTGGAACAGGGGGCTAACACCCAACCGGTCCGGTAAAACAAGAAGGCGACCTGACATGATTCAGATGCAGACTAACCTCGACGTCGCGGATAATTCCGGCGCACGTCGTGTCATGTGCATCAAGGTGCTGGGCGGCTCCAAGCGCAAGTACGCTTCGGTCGGCGACATTATCGTCGTCTCGATCAAGGAAGCCATCCCGCGCGGCCGCGTGAAGAAGGGTGACGTGATGAAGGCGGTTGTCGTGCGCACCGCCAAGGACATCCGCCGCCCCGACGGCAGCGTCATTCGTTTCGACAGCAACGCCGCTGTCCTGATCGACAACAAGAAAGAGCCGATCGGCACCCGTATCTTCGGACCGGTTCCGCGCGAACTTCGCGCCAAGAACCACATGAAGATCATCTCGCTGGCTCCCGAAGTACTCTAAGGAGCGATGGCTATGCAGAAGATCCGTAAAGGCGACAAGGTCGTCGTACTCACCGGCAAGGACAAGGGCCGCACCGGCGAGGTCGTTCAGGTCATGCCGAAGGAAGACCGTGCGGTCGTCAAGGGTATCAACCTGGTGAAGCGTCACCAGCGCCAGACCCAGACCCAGGAAGCCGGCATCATCACCAAGGAAGCTCCGATCCACCTGTCGAACATCGCGATCGCCGACCCCAAGGACGGCAAGCCGACCCGCGTCGGTTTCAAGGTCGAAGGCGACAAGAAGGTTCGTGTAGCAAAGCGTTCGGGAGTGTCGATCGATGGCTGACACCAAGTATGAGCCCCGGCTCAAGAAGGAATATGTCGAGCGCATCCGCGCGGCGCTGAAGGAGCAGTTCTCCTACGCTAACGAGATGCAGATCCCGAAGCTCGATAAGATCGTCATCAACATGGGCGTGGGCGAAGCCACGGGCGACTCCAAGAAGCCGACCGTTGCCGCAGCCGACCTCGCAGCGATCTCCGGCCAGAAGCCGGTCATCACGCGCGCCCGCAACTCCATCGCGGGCTTCAAGGTCCGTGAAGGCATGCCGATCGGCGCGAAGGTCACCCTGCGCGGCGCCCGCATGTACGAATTTCTGGATCGCCTCGTGAACATCGCGCTGCCCCGCGTACGCGACTTCCGTGGTCTGAACCCGAAGTCCTTCGATGGCCGTGGCAACTTCGCCATGGGCATCAAGGAGCACATTGTGTTCCCTGAGATCAACTACGACAAGGTTGATCAGATGTGGGGCATGGACATCATCGTTTGCACGACGGCACCGACGGACGACGAAGCACGGGCTCTTCTGAAAGAGTTCAACTTCCCGTTCCGCGCCTGACCGTAACGACAAGCGTAAAGAAGGATAACTGTTATGGCTAAAACCAGCGCAGTCGAGAAGAATAACCGCCGCCGCCGTCTGGTCGCCAGCCAGGCTGCCAAGCGCGCCGCCCTCAAGGCGATCATCCAGAACCAGGCTCTCCCGATCGAGGAGCGCTTCAAGGCGACCCTGAAGCTTGCCGAAATGCCGCGCAACGGCTCCAAGACCCGCATCCGCAACCGGTGCGAAGTCACGGGGCGTCCGCGCGCCTTTTATCGCAAACTCAAGATGTCGCGTATTGCGCTTCGCGAACTGGGCAATCTCGGCAAGGTGCCGGGCATCGTCAAGTCGAGCTGGTAAGGAGACGGGTACATGGCAATGACTGATCCCCTGGGCGATATGCTCACCCGTATCCGCAACGGCGCCGCACGCCGCAAGTCGAGCGTTTCCACGCCGGCTTCCAAGCTGCGCGCCCGCGTCCTGGACGTTCTCCAGGCCGAAGGTTACATCCGCGGATACTCCGAGGTCGAGTTCGACAACGGCAAGGCCGAACTGAACATCGAGCTCAAGTACTATGAAGGCGCGTCCGTGATCCGCAAGATCGACCGCGTCTCCAAGCCGGGCCGCCGGGTCTATGTCTCGGTTAAGTCCATTCCGCAGGTCGCGAACGGCCTCGGCATCACCATCCTTTCGACCCCGAAGGGCGTGATGGCCGATCACCAGGCACGCGAACAGAACGTTGGTGGCGAGGTTCTTTGCTCGGTCTTCTAAGGCCGGGCAAGGATCTCCATAACGAACAGACAGGATAAAACAATGTCTCGTATCGGTAAGAAGCCCGTTCCGGTTCCCGCTGGTGTCACCGCGACCGTCGACGGTCAGAAGGTCACCGCGAAGGGCCCGAAGGGCGAACTGTTCTTCGTCGCGAACGACGAAGTTTCGGTCAAGCTCGAAGACAACGCCGTTGTCGTCCAGCCGGTCAACGATAGCAAGGATGCCCGGTCCAAGTGGGGCATGTCCCGCACGATGGTCGAGAACATCTTCAAGGGCGTCAAGGACGGTTACGAGCGCAAGCTCGAAATCAACGGCGTCGGTTACCGTGCGTCCATGCAGGGCAAGAACCTGCAGCTCGCGCTCGGTTTCAGCCACGACGTCGTCTACCAGACGCCGGAAGGCATCACGATTGCTGTTCCCAAGCCGACCGAAATCATCGTCACCGGCATCAGCAAGCAGCAGGTCGGCCAGGTCGCAGCGGAAATCCGTGAATACCGTGGCCCCGAGCCCTACAAGGGCAAGGGCGTCAAGTATGCCGAAGAGCGGATTGTCCGCAAAGAAGGCAAGAAGAAGTAAGGATCACGCGAAATGGCTAGCAGGAAAGAAGCTCTCGTGCGCCGCGCCAACCGCGTGCGCCGTTCCATCAAGGCGGTCGCCAACGGCCGTCCGCGCCTGTCGGTTCATCGCTCGTCGAAGAACATCTACGTACAGGTCATCGACGACGTGGCCGGCAAGACGCTTGCGTCCGCCTCCACGCTCGACACCGATCTGCGCTCGTCGCTGAAGACGGGCGCCGACACGGCAGCAGCCGCTGCCGTCGGCAAGCTCATTGCAGAGCGTGCCGTCAAGGCCGGCGTCAAGGAGGTCGTTTTCGACCGTGGCGCCTTCATCTATCACGGCCGCATCAAGGCTCTCGCCGAAGCTGCCCGTGAAGGTGGTCTGCACTTCTGATCGATCGGCCGGGCGCCTCGCGCGCCCGCCGGCCAGCTCAGTAGGGTACTGGTCGCTTCCGTTTTCAAAATGGAGGCGACTTTCGTCAATCTGCCGATTGCACCCGGAAAAGAAAAAGGAAAAGGACAATGGCACAGGAAAAGCGCGGTCGCGATGACCGCCAGAACCGCGAAGAGCGCGACAGCGAGTTTGTCGACAAGCTCGTCGCGATCAACCGCGTCGCGAAGGTCGTCAAGGGCGGCCGTCGTTTCGGTTTCGCAGCTCTCGTCGTCGTCGGCGACCAGAAGGGCCGCGTCGGCTTCGGCCACGGCAAGGCTCGTGAAGTTCCGGAAGCCATCCGGAAGGCCACGGAAGCCGCCAAGCGCGACCTCATCTTCGTTCCGCTGCGCTCGGGCCGCACGCTGCACCACGACGTGCACGGCCGTCACGGCGCCGGCAAGGTCCTGCTTCGCTCGGCCAAGCCCGGTACGGGTATCATCGCGGGCGGCCCGATGCGCGCCGTCTTCGAAACCCTCGGCGTTCATGACGTCGTCGCCAAGTCGACCGGCTCCTCGAACCCGTACAACATGATCCGTGCGACGTTCGACGCTCTCAAGAGCCAGATGCACCCGAAGGACATCGCAGCTCAGCGCGGCATGAAGTACGCCACGCTGCAGGCTCGTCGTCAGTCGGCCGGCGTTGCTGCTGAAGAATAAGGAGCACTGATCCATGGCCAAGAAAGAAACCGCCAAGAAGACGGTGACTGTCGAGCAGATCGGCAGCCCCATCCGCCGTCCGGCCATCCAGCGTCAGACGCTGATCGGCCTGGGCCTCAACAAGATGCACCGGGTTCGCACGCTGGAAGACACCCCGTCTGTTCGCGGCATGATCCGGGCCGTCCAGCACCTCGTCCGCGTCGTCGACGAGAAGTGAGGGAGACAAGATCATGAAGCTCAATGAAATCAAGGACAACGAAGGCTCTACCAAGAACCGTAAGCGCGTAGGTCGCGGTATCGGTTCGGGCTCCGGCAAGACCGGCGGCCGCGGTGTAAAGGGTCAGAAGGCTCGTTCGGGCGTCGCCATCAACGGCTTCGAAGGCGGTCAGATGCCCATCTACCGTCGCCTGCCGAAGCGCGGCTTCACCAACATCTTCGCTTCCGACTTCGTCATCGTTTCCCTGGACCGCGTCCAGAAGGCGATCGATGCCGGCAAGCTCGATGCCAAGGCGACCGTCGATGCGGCGGCCCTCAAGGCAGCCGGCGTCATCCGCCGCGAGAAGGATGGCGTTCGCATCCTCGCCGACGGTGAACTGAACGCCAAGGTTGCCTTCGAAGTCGCCGGTGCCTCCAAGCCCGCGATCGAGAAGATCGAAAAGGCCGGCGGCTCGATCAAGCTGCTGGTGGCAGCCGCAGAAGCCGCCGAATAATTCGACGAAATAATCGCCCGGTGTGCTTCACACCGGGCGATTTTACTCCCATATGTGAGCCTCACAGCGATGGCCGGGATTCGTCCCAGCGCCGTTATCCGGAAGAAAAACCAGGGTGAGGCCGGGATTGCTTGACAATCCGCGTTTCAAACGGTTTAGGCTCCATCCGCCCGCTTTGCCGCAACGGCAGAAGGGCACGACCAATTTCAGCATCGGCGTTTTCGGTCCGGGGAGGGCCGGTCGCAGGTGCCAACGGATCAGCCATTCCGGACCTGGCCGGGCTTCACCGCCGCCGGATCGGCTACGCGGAGAAATGCATGGCTTCGGCAGCGGAACAACTTGCCTCTAATCTCAACTTCTCGACTTTCGCCAAGGCGGAAGACCTGAAGAAGCGCCTCTGGTTCACCCTGGGCGCGCTGCTCGTCTATCGTCTCGGCACCTACATTCCGTTGCCGGGTATCGACCCCGCCGCCTTCGGGCAGGCCTTCACGCGGCATCAGCAGGGCGTTCTCAGCCTCTTCAACATGTTCGCCGGCGGCGCCGTGGAACGCATGGCGATCTTCGCGCTCGGCATCATGCCGTACATCTCCGCCTCGATCATCGTGCAGCTCATGACCTCGGTCGTTCCCTCGCTGGAGCAGCTCAAGAAGGAAGGCGAGCAGGGCCGCAAGATCATCAACCAGTACACCCGCTACGGCACGGTGCTGCTCGGCATGCTGCAGGCCTATGGCATTGCAGTGGGCCTCGAGAGCTCGGCCGGCGTGGTCTCCGATCCCGGCTGGTTCTTCCGGATCTCGACGGTCATCTCCCTCCTCGGCGGCACGATGTTCCTGATGTGGCTCGGCGAGCAGATCACCTCGCGCGGCATCGGCAACGGCGTTTCGCTGATCATCTTCGCCGGCATCGTCGCGGCCCTGCCGCGGGCGCTCGGCAACACGCTCGAGCTCGGCCGGACGGGCCAGCTCTCGATCGGCATCGTTCTTGCCGTCGTCGTGGTCGCCGTCGCGGTCATCGCGCTCATCGTCTTCGTGGAACGCGCCCAGCGCCGCCTTCTGATCCAGTATCCGAAGCGCCAGGTCGGCAACCGCATGTTCCAGGGCGACACCTCGCACCTGCCGCTCAAGCTCAACACCTCGGGCGTCATCCCGGCGATCTTCGCGTCTTCGCTGCTCCTGCTGCCGGCAACGCTCGCAGGCTTCTCGGATACGTCCAACCTGCCGACCTGGGCGACGACGGTCCTGACGGCGCTCGGCCACGGCAAGCCGCTCTACATGACGCTCTACGCGTTCATGATCGCCTTCTTCGCCTTCTTCTACACGGCCATCGTCTTCAATCCGAAGGACACGGCCGACAACCTGAAGAAGCACGGCGGCTTCATCCCCGGCATCCGCCCGGGCGAGCGCACCGCCGAATATATCGACTACGTCCTGACGCGCATCACGGCCACCGGCGCCCTCTACCTGATGTTCGTCTGCGTCCTTCCGGAAATCCTCATCGCCGAGACGGGCGTGCCATTCTACCTTGGTGGTACGTCGCTTTTGATTGTTGTCAGCGTGACCCTCGATACTGTAGCACAGATACAGGGCCATCTGATTGCCCAGCAGTACGAGGGGCTGATCAAGAAGTCGAAGCTGCGTGGAGGAAAGAGGGGACGATGAGACTGATTTTTCTGGGACCGCCGGGCGCCGGCAAGGGGACCCAAGCCAAGCTCCTGACGGAAAAGTACGGCATTCCGCAGCTTTCCACGGGTGACATGCTGCGGGCGGCCGTCGCCGCCGGCACGGATGTCGGCAAGCGCGCCAAGGCCGTCATGGACGCCGGCCAGCTCGTTTCCGACGCGATCGTCAACGAGATCGTTTCCGACCGCATCGATTCGGCGGACTGTGCGAAGGGGTTCATCCTCGACGGCTATCCGCGCACGGTTCCGCAGGCCGAGGCCCTCGACAGGATCCTCGCCGGCAAGGGCCTTGCGCTCGACGCCGTGATCGAGCTGAAGGTCGACGAGGTCGCGCTGGTCAAGCGCATGGAGAACCGCGTGGCCGAAACGGTTGCCGCCGGCGGCACCGTCCGCTCCGACGACAACCCTGAAGCCTTCAAGCGGCGTCTTGCGGAATACCGCGAGAAGACCGCGCCGCTGTCGAGCTACTATGCCTCGACCGGCAAGCTCCAGACGGTGGACGGCATGGCGAATGTCGGCACTGTTACGGCCGAGATCGCCGGAATCCTGGAGAACGCCTGAGTTCAGGTTAAAAAGGACCGGCCGGGGAGTTGACTTTTTCGGCCGATTCCCCTTAAGACAGCGCCAACTCGCGACATACAATTGCGATCGGCGCGGATTTCAGAAGAACGAAGTCCGGGTGCGGTCGTTTTCGACGTGTCCCGAACCTCAATGAGAAACGCGGCTTTCCGGCCGTATCGAATGAAGAAGACCACTTGCCGGACGGCAACTGGAAGCAAGGAGAACAGGCGTGGCACGTATCGCTGGCGTCAACATCCCGACCGCGAAGCGCGTCGTAATCGCGCTCCGTTACATTCACGGGATCGGCCCGAAGTTTGCACAGGAAATCATCGAGAAGGTCGGTATTCCGGCCGATCGCCGCGTGCATCAGCTCACGGACGCAGAAATCCTGCAGATCCGCGAAACCATCGACCGCGACTACCAGGTCGAAGGCGACCTGCGTCGCGAGACCTCGATGAACATCAAGCGTCTCATGGACCTCGGTTGCTACCGTGGCCTGCGTCACCGTCGCGGCCTTCCGGTCCGCGGCCAGCGCACGCACACGAACGCCCGCACCCGCAAGGGTCCGGCCAAGGCCATCGCAGGCAAGAAGAAGTAATTTCCCGGAAACGGGGAACGGGAGGCTGGCGCGCCGCGCCGGCCTCTTTTGAGTTTCGAGCGGGGTTTGTGTTTCATCAAATCCCGGTCGGTGGAGCTGCTGGCACTACGGCAGTGACGATATCGCCGCAGACAGGCGCCTTCGGGACGGTCTGCAAATACTGTTCAGGGCAGGGGTTCGTCCCGGCCCGGTGGAGCCGCTGGCATTACGGCGGTGTCGAGATCAACGAAAGGACTATCCATGGCCAAGGAAGCCGCACGCGTCCGCCGTCGCGAACGCAAGAACATCACCTCGGGTGTTGCTCACGTCAATTCTTCGTTCAACAACACGATGATTACCATCACCGACGCACAGGGCAACGCCATTGCCTGGTCGTCGGCCGGTGCGAAGGGCTTCAAGGGTTCGCGCAAGTCGACACCGTTCGCCGCACAGATCGCCGCCGAAGACTGCGCCAAGAAGGCCCAGGAACACGGCATGAAGTCGCTGGAAGTCGAAGTCTGCGGTCCGGGTTCCGGCCGTGAATCGGCTCTGCGCGCCCTCCAGGCTGCCGGCTTCATGATCACGTCCATCCGCGACGTGACGCCGATCCCGCACAACGGGTGCCGTCCGCGCAAGAAGCGCCGCGTCTGATCATCGCATTCGAACAATCGCGGAGGCCGTCCGGCTTCCGCGATACTTCAGGGCTCGGCCGCCACGATTGGATGGTGGCGGCGAACGGAAGGCAAAACACATGATCCAGAAAAACTGGCAGGAACTGATCAAGCCGAACAAGGTGGAGTTCACCTCCTCCGGCCGCACCAAGGCAAGCCTTGTTGCCGAGCCGCTGGAGCGTGGCTTCGGCCTGACGCTCGGCAACGCGCTGCGCCGCGTGCTCCTGTCGTCGCTGCGCGGTGCGGCTGTCACCGCCGTGCAGATCGACGGCGTCCTGCACGAGTTCTCCTCGATCCCGGGTGTCCGGGAAGACGTGACGGACATCGTGCTCAACATCAAGGAAATCGCCATCAAGATGGATGGCGACGACAGCAAGCGCATGGTCGTGCGCAAGCAGGGCCCGGGCGTCGTTACGGCTGGTGACATCCAGACCGTCGGCGACATCGAGATCCTGAATCCCGACCATGTCATCTGCACCCTCGACGAGGGCGCGGAGATCCGCATGGAGTTCACGGTCAACAACGGCAAGGGCTACGTGCCGGCCGACCGTAACCGCTCCGAAGACGCGCCGATCGGCCTCATCCCGGTCGACAGCCTGTACTCGCCGGTCAAGAAAGTGTCCTACAAGGTGGAAAACACCCGTGAAGGCCAGGTTCTCGACTACGACAAGCTGACGATGACCATCGAGACCGACGGTTCCGTCACCGGCGAAGATGCGATCGCGTTCGCTGCCCGCATTCTCCAGGACCAGCTCTCGGTCTTCGTCAACTTCGACGAGCCGCAGAAGGAAACCGAGGAAGAATCGGTCACGGAACTGGCGTTCAACCCGGCGCTCCTCAAGAAGGTCGACGAACTGGAACTTTCCGTCCGTTCGGCGAACTGCCTGAAGAACGACAACATCGTCTACATCGGCGATCTCATTCAGAAGACCGAAGCCGAAATGCTTCGCACTCCGAATTTTGGTCGCAAGTCGCTCAACGAGATCAAGGAAGTTCTCGCTTCCATGGGCCTGCACCTCGGCATGGAAGTGCCGGCCTGGCCGCCCGAGAACATCGAAGACCTCGCCAAGCGCTACGAAGACCAATATTAACCGTCAAACGGCAGGCCGTAGCCTGCATGTGAAGGAGAACCGAGATGCGCCACCAGAATTCCGGTCGCAAACTCAACCGTACCGCCAGCCACCGCAAGGCGATGTTCGCCAACATGGCTGCCTCGCTCATCCAGCATGAGCAGATCGTAACGACGCTTCCGAAGGCGAAGGAAATCCGCCCGATCGTCGAGAAGCTCGTCACCCTCGGCAAGCGTGGCGACCTGCACGCTCGCCGTCAGGCGATCTCGCAGATCCGCGACGTTGCCGTCGTCGCCAAGCTGTTCGACGCGATCGCAAGCCGCTACGCCAACCGCAACGGCGGCTACCTGCGCATCATGAAGGCCGGCTTCCGCCACGGCGACAACGCCCCGCTCGCCGTCATCGAGTTCGTTGACCGCGACGTCGACGCCAAGGGCGCCGCCGACAAGGCCCGCGTCGCTGCCGAAGCCGAAGCTGAAGCCGCATAAGTCCTTCGGGATCGGATAATTGAAAAAGGCCGGGAGAGCGATCTCCCGGCCTTTTTGTTTTGTGAGGTCGTCTACGTCCTTCGAGGAAGGCCTGCCCGTGCTCATCGCGCATTCTGCACGCCCGCACCTCATCTCAGACGTCATCCTCGGGCTTGACCCGAGGATCCAGAGCGGCACCCGGGGCGTGGATGCTCGGGTCAAGCCCGAGCATGACGGAGGAGAGGGGTGGTTTATTTCTACGCTCTCTTGAGTTGCACGCGCCCGCCCGGCCCACGCTTCCACTTGTTGAAATACGGCCGCACCGGGCGCCATGCCAGCAGTACGGCCACCAGCGCGATATAAGTCCACGGCTCCAGGCCAACGACCTTCACGGACATGGCGAAATGGAGCGCTCCCGCGGCGGCGATGATGTAGACGAGGCGGTGCAGTTTCGTCCAGCGTGGCCCGAGCCGGCGGATCGACCAGTTGTTCGAGGTCAGCGCCAGCGGGATGAGCAGCACGAAGGCGGCCATGCCGATGGTGATGAAGGGGCGCTTGGCGATATCGATGAGGATCGCCATGAAATTCAGGTACTGGTCGAGCACCATATAGGTGAGGAAGTGCATCAGCACGTACCAGAAGGCCAGCAGCCCGAGCGCGCGGCGGTAGCGGACCCAGTTGAGGCCGAAAAGATCGCGGATCGGCGTGATCGCGAGCGTCGCGACGAGGAAACGCAGTGCCCACAGGCCCAGGAGGTGCTCGAACTCCTTGACCGGATTGCCGGGGAGCCGCCCCGTCGCGCCGAGCCAGAAGCCCCAGGCGGCCGGCACGAGGCCCGCCGCATAGAGGAGCCAGATCGAAGCCGCATGATATTTCCGGGGCAGGGCGGGCAGGAGCGTCATCAATAGTTCGCCCGAAGGTCCATGCCGGCGTAAAGGCTTGCGACCTCCTCGCCGTAGCCGTTGAAGGGCAGCGTCGGCCGGCGGTTCGCGCCGAAGAAGCCGCCTTCGCCGATGCGGTTCTCGCTCGCCTGGCTCCAGCGCGGGTGGTCGACCTCCGGATTGACGTTGGCGTAGAAGCCGTATTCCTGCGGCGCGGAAATGTTCCAGGTGGAAGGCGGCTGCTTGTCGGTGAGTGTGATCCTGACGATCGACTTGATGCCCTTGAAGCCGTATTTCCACGGCACGACGAGGCGGATGGGTGCGCCGTTCTGGTTCGGCAGCGTCTTCCCGTAGACGCCGACGGAGAGGATCGTCAGCGGATGGCGCGCCTCGTCGAGCCGCAGGCCCTCGACATAGGGCCAGGGCAGGGACTGGAAATAGCCGGACTGGCCGGGCATCTCTTCCGGCCGCACGATCGTCTCGAAGGCGACGTATTTCGCATCGCCCAGCGGCTCGACCTTGTCGAGGAGAGCGGAAAGCGGAAAGCCGACCCACGGGATCACCATGGACCAGGCCTCCACGCAGCGCATGCGGTAGACGCGGTCCTCCAGCGGCATGGCGAGCAGCTCCTCGAGGCCGAATTCCTTCGGCTTGCCGACGAGGCCGTCCACCTTCACCGTCCAGGGCGTCGGCTTGAATTTCTCCGAGTTCGCAGCCGGGTCGCCCTTGCCGAGGCCGAATTCGTAGAAATTGTTGTAGGAGGTCACGTCCTTTTCGGGCGTCAGCTTCTCGTCGACCGTGTAGCGGCTTTCCGTCGCCTTCAGGGCCTCCGCAAGAGCGGGCGTGCCGGCGGCCGCCAGCATGCCGCCGGCTGCGGTCGCGAGAAAGCTGCGGCGATTGAAGAACAGGTGTTCCGGCGTGATGTCGCGGGTGGGGATGCGGGGAGGGCGATAGACAGGCATGGCGAGGCTCGATCCGTTCGATTGTTTCCCTGACCCCTACGTAAACGGACGCCGTGTTGTTTCAACGGCGGATGTTTTTTCTTGCGGGCACTTTTTCGTGCGTGGCGTGTGAACCGTGCGGGGGATGCCCGCCGGGTTTGCCTTTTTTCCTGCGAAATCCTATCTGATCGTGGTGCGGAAACGAAGGAGACTCGTCCATGCCGAATGCCCGCATCCTGCTTGCCGCCCCGATCCTCTTCGCGCTGGCGCTCGCAACACCCGCTGGCGCCGAGGAGCGCACCGTGCCGCAATCGCGCACGGAAATGCAGCTTTCCTTCGCGCCGCTCGTCAAGCAGGTCGAGAATTCCGTCGTCAATGTCTATGCCGAGCGCGTCGTCGAGCGCCGCTCGCTGTTCGACGGCGATCCCTTCTTCGAGGAGTTCTTCGGCCAGCAGATGCCGAATCGCACCGAGAAGCAATCCTCGCTCGGCTCCGGCGTCATCGTCGGCACCAAGGGCTATGTGGTGACGAACAACCACGTCATCGAGGGCGCGAGCGATATCAAGGTGGCGCTGGCGGACGGCCGGGAATACGAAAGCACGGTGGTGCTGAAGGACGAGCGCGTCGACCTTGCCGTCCTGAAGATCAAGTCGGATACCGAATTCGCGGCCCTGCCGCTCGGCGACAGCGACGCCGTCCAGGTCGGCGACCTCGTGCTTGCCATCGGCAACCCGTTCGGCGTCGGCCAGACGGTGACGAGCGGCATCGTCTCGGCGCTCGCGCGCAACCAGGTGCGCTCCGGCGATTTCGGCTTCTTCATCCAGACGGACGCGGCGATCAATCCCGGCAATTCCGGCGGCGGCCTCATCAACATGAACGGCGAGCTGATCGGCATCAACACCGCGATCTTCTCGCGCGGCGGCGGATCGAACGGCGTCGGCTTCGCCATTCCGGCCAATCTCGTGAAGACCTTCGTCGCCAGCGCCGAGAACGGCAGCGCCACGTTCGACCGGCCCTATGTCGGTGCCACCTTCGATCCGGTAACGTCGGAAGTGGCCGAGGCGCTCGGCCTCGACAAGACGCGCGGCGCGCTCGTCTCGCGGGTGCAGGCCGGCAGTCCGGCGGAAAAGGCCGGCATGAAGCCGGGCGAGGTCGTCACCGCCGTCAACGGCATTCCCGTCGAGCATCCCGATGCGCTCGGCTACCGCCTCACCACCGTCGGCATCGGCGGCACGGCGCGCATCACGGTCATCGACAACGGCAAAGAGGAGGATCTGACGCTCTCGCTCGACCGCGCGCCGGAGACGACGCCGCGCGACGAGCGGCTGATCGAGGGGCGCAATCCCTTTGCCGGCGCGGTCGTCGCCAACCTTTCCCCGCGCGTTTCCGAGGAGCTGCGCATGCCGCCGAGCCAGGCGGCGACCGGCGTCGTCGTCACCGAGGTCAACCGCGGCTCGCCGGCCGCCCGCATCGGCCTCCAGCCGCGTGACATCATCGTCGAACTGAACGGCACCGCGGTCTCGACCACCGAGACGCTGGCCTCGCTGGTCGGCGAGAACCCGTCCTTCTGGCGCGTCGAGATCGAGCGCGACGGCCAGCGCATCCGTCAGTTCTTCCGATGAGCGACCTCTTCGCCCCGCATGAACCGGAGGAGATGGCGGCAAAGCGGCCCCTGGCCGACCGCCTGCGCCCCCGCACGCTGGGCGAGGTGTCCGGCCAGGAGCACCTGACCGGGCCTGACGGCGTGCTCTCGCGCATGATCGAGGCGGGCTCGCTCGGCTCGATGATCTTCTGGGGGCCGCCCGGAACCGGCAAGACGACCGTGGCGCGCCTCCTTTCGGGCGAGACGGGCCTCGCTTTCGAGCAAATCTCGGCGATCTTCTCCGGCGTCGCGGACCTCAAGAAGGTCTTCGAGGCGGCTCGCGCGCGCCGCATGGGCGGACGCCAGACGCTGCTTTTCGTCGACGAGATCCATCGCTTCAACCGCGCCCAGCAGGACAGTTTCCTGCCGGTCATGGAAGACGGGACGATCGTGCTCGTCGGCGCGACGACGGAGAACCCGTCCTTCGAGCTCAACGCCGCTCTCCTTTCCCGCGCCCGCGTCCTCACCTTCAAGCCGCATGACGAAGCCAGTCTCGAAGAGCTCTTGAAGCGCGCCGAGGCGATCGAGGAAAAGCCCCTGCCGCTCGACGAGGAGGCGCGCGCCTCGCTTCTGCGCATGGCCGACGGCGACGGGCGGGCGGTGCTGACGCTGGCGGAGGAAGTCTGGCGCGCCGCGCGCGCCGGCGAGACTTTCGGGCAGGACGACCTCTTCCGCATCGTCCAGCGCCGCGCGCCGGTCTACGACAAGTCGCAGGACGGGCATTACAATCTCATCTCCGCCCTGCACAAGGCCGTGCGCGGCTCCGATCCCGACGCGGCGCTCTACTACCTCACCCGCATGCTGGATGCCGGCGAGGACCCGCTGTTCCTCTGCCGGCGCATGGTGCGCATGGCGGTGGAGGATATCGGCCTTGCCGATCCGCAGGCGCTCGTCGTCTGCAATGCGGCCAAGGACGCCTACGACTTCCTCGGCTCGCCGGAGGGCGAGCTGGCGCTGGCGCAGGCCTGCGTCTATCTCGCGACGGCGCCCAAATCCAACGCCGTCTACACCGCCTACAAGTCGGCGATGCGCGCGGCGAAGGAGAACGGCTCCCTGCTGCCTCCCAAGCACATCCTCAATGCGCCGACGAAGCTGATGAAGGGCGAGGGCTACGGCGAAGGCTACCGCTACGACCACGACGAGCCGGACGCCTTTTCCGGGCAGGATTATTTCCCGGAGAAGATGGGCCGGCGGACCTTCTACGATCCGCCGGAGCGCGGCTTCGAGCGCGAGCTGCGCAAGCGGCTCGACTGGTGGGCGAAGCTGCGGCGGGAGCGGGAATAGCCTATCGGGAGGCGGCGCTGAAATTCTGCGCCGGCTTCTGCGGGGCGACCGGCAGCACCTTGATCGAGGACTGCGCCTTGCCCGGATGGCCTTCCATGTCGACCACCACATGCCAATGGCCGTTTTCGGGGATTTTCAGCCGGATCGGCGATTGCTTGGCGACGCCGCCGAGGAATTTGTGCTGGCGGGCGTTCTTGAAGAGGTCGAAATTCGTATTCGTCATCAGCCGCACATTGGCGATCGCCGAAAGCGTGATCTCGACGACGGTTCCGCCGCGCTGGCGTTCGAGATCGTAATGCGTATAGGAAAAACTGTGGGCCATTGCCTGCCTGTCCGGACGTATGTCGTTTCACGCTAATATTCCCACGTCCGGGTTAACGTTCCCTTCCGCCGGAGAGGGAAAGAGCGTTTTCTTTCAGTTGCTTATTGATGGAACCGGAATCGGGCCGGCAAGGCGTTGATTCAACGTGGGAAGATGCTCAGAGCGTTCCGGTCCAGGCCTTCACGGCCTTCGCCATGGTGGCGAGATGGTCGGCGGCGGAAAAGCCGGAAATGCTCTTGCGCGGCTTCAGGTCGTGGTCGCCGTCCTCGAGCCAGAGGATTTCGATGCGCTCCGGCAGGCCGTAGCCGGGCACCTCGTCCACCGTTCCGAACGGATCGCGCGTGCCCTGGCAGATGAGCGTCGGCGTCTCCAGCATCATCAGGTGGGCCGTGCGCAGTTGCGCCGGTTTTTCCGGCGGGTGGAACGGGTAGCCGAGGCAGAGGAGGCCGGCGGCGCGCCCCTTCCCATGCAGCCGGTCCGCCGCCATGCTGGCGACGCGCCCGCCCATCGACTTGCCGCCGATGACGAGCGGTCCCTTTGCGCCGAGCGCGGCAACGGCCGCCTCGAACTCGGGAATCAGCGTCTCGGCCTTCGGCGGCGGCCTGCGGCTGCCTTCCGAACGCCGCGCCGCCATATAGGCGAACTCGAAGCGGGCGATGCGCAAGCCTTCCGCCGCAAGCGCGGAGGCTGCGGCATTCATCGCGGGCGAATCCATCGGCGCGCCGCTGCCATGGGCGAGGAGCAGGGTGAAGGGCGCATCTTGCGGGCCGGTGAAGAGGAAGGGGACGCTCATCGCGCCGTCGGCGAGTGCAATGGGGCGGCGCTGCGCCTCACTTCGAATGATCCTTCACCTCGCCGGGGGCGATGGGGTCGCTTGCCGGGAAGGTCTCCTCCAGCGCTTCCTCCAGGTAGTCGTCCTGCTCGGCTTCGGCCGATTTCTCGCGCTGCTCGGCCTGCTCCTTCTCCAGCGAAGCCTTCGGGCTGTCCTTGTCTTTCGGCATCGTCGCCTCCTTGTCTGGTGAACCCTAAGGATAGAGTGTTTTTCGGCCGGGTCGAGGGTCAGCTTTCCGGCAGGGCCAGTTCGGCGATCACCGGCAGGTGGTTGGAGCCGAAGGCCGGGCCGACGCGCCGGGCACGCAGCGAAATGTCCGGCGAGACGGCGACATGGTCGATGGAGGCGCCGATATAGGCGAGCCGGTCGAGCTTCATGCTGAAGCGCGTCACCGGCTGCAGCCAGCCGCCGGCGGTGGAGACGAGCCCCGCCT
This sequence comes from Shinella sp. Sh6, assembly GCF_055392685.1. Classification (NCBI taxonomy): domain Bacteria; kingdom Pseudomonadati; phylum Pseudomonadota; class Alphaproteobacteria; order Hyphomicrobiales; family Rhizobiaceae; genus Shinella; species Shinella sp. Sh6. Next base: position 1,312,400 of record NZ_AP044005.1, read on the forward strand.
GCCTGAGGAAGGCGCGGAAGAACGGCGACCAGCTCGGCGTGTTCCAGTCGCCGGCGACGATGACGGGCGCCTTTTCGAGATCGCCCTTCACGGCCTCGGCGACGGAGGAGAGATAGGCGTTGCGGTCCCGCCATTGCCAGAGCTTGCGCGGCGTTTCGGGATGGAGGGCATAGAGGAAGAGCGGCTTGCCCCTGAGGTCGAGCTCCAGCCGCAAGGGCTGCTTGTAGGCCTTCTCCTCCGTGAAGGCGCGCTTCAGCGCCGTCTCGGCGCGGATCGGCAGCGTCGAATAGACCTTGATGGCGTCGCGCATGACCACGGCATGGTCGCTCTCATAGGGAAAGAGGCCCGCCGCGGAAATTGCCCGCTCCCAGGCCGGCGTGGTTTCCTCCAGCACGACGATGTCGGGTTTTTCCGCCTTGAGGAGGGCGATGAAGCCGGCCGGCGGCCGCACGTTGTCGACATAGAGGTTGGCCGTCAGCACCTTCAGCCCGCTGCCGGCCGCCGACATGTGGGCGGCCTGGATATCCATCGCCGGAACGGCCGCCACCGCAAGGCCGGCGACAGCAAGCACGATGGCCTTCACCCGCCGCGTCAGGCAGGCCGCGACGAGCAGGAAAATTCCGGCGGCTACGACATAGGGCCAGGCGAAGGTGATGAGGTCGACGAGCCAGAACCGATCGGCGGCCAGCACCACGATACCGACGGCGAAGAGATAGGCGATGGCGCCCGGCAGGACGAGGGCGCGATAGGCAAGGGTGACAAGACCCCGGCGCGGTTCTATCGGCATAAACGGTTCCTTCCGCATCACGGGATTCGGTTCTGCGCGATTCCCGTAACGGGAGGCTTGCATGTACCCCGCGCTCGCCGGTGCTGCAACGCTTGTCCGGAAGAGACGGCCGGGATCCCGGTTCGAACCGGCGCGCCGAGACGAAAAAACCCGGGGATCGCTCCCCGGGTTTCGGTCTATCTCATCAGGCAGGGTCGATCAGCTGCAGCCGCTCGTGGCGCCGCAGGTGTCGCACTTCTCGCAGGTGCCGTTGCGGACCATCGTGAAGTTCTGGCACTCCGAGCACATGTTGCCGGTGTAGCCCTGCGCGATGGAGCGCATGCGGCGTTCGTTTTCCAGCTTCTTGGCCTCGGCCTTGGCCGATGCGGCATCGGCGGCGGCCTTGTCGGAGAAGAGGGCGGTCACGCCTTCGGTAGCTTCCTCGGCGCTGTCGTCGGCGATCTCTTCCGCAAGGTCGGCGGCGCGCTCCTCGTAGTCGCGCTTGAAGGCGACGATCTCGGAGCTGGCGGCGGCGATTGCCGGCTCCAGCTTGCGCGCGGCGCTGCCGGCGAAGGTGGTGACGTTGCCTGCGGACGAAGCCTTGGCGGGAGCGGCGGTGGCCGAACCCTTCGGCTCGGAAAGCTGGCGCTCGCCGGCCTGGCCGCCCTGGATGAGCGTCGGCTTGTGGCCGCGCGTCCAGCCGGTCGAGATCAGGTTCGTCTTGCCTTCCTTGATGCCCTTGCCGATCGCCGTGTTGGAGAAGTCGGAGGTGTCGATATGGGCAAGGTCGTGGCGGCCGAGATAGGAGATCGCCAGTTCCCGGAAGACGTAGTCGAGGATCGACGTCGCGTTCTTGATCGCGTCGTTGCCCTGCACCATGCCGGCCGGCTCGAACTTGGTGAAGGTGAAGGCCTCCACATATTCCTCGAGCGGCACGCCGTACTGGAGGCCGAGCGAGATGGCGATGGCGAAGTTGTTCATCATTGCGCGGAAGGCGGCGCCTTCCTTGTGCATGTCGATGAAGATCTCGCCGAGGCGGCCATCGCCGAATTCGCCGGTGCGCAGGTACACCTTGTGCCCGCCGATGACGGCCTTCTGGGTGTAGCCCTGGCGGCGGTTCGGCAGCTTCTCACGGTCGCGGACGAAGCGCTCGACGATCTTCTCGACGATCTTTTCCGTAACCTGCACGGCCTGGGCGGCAGCGGGGGCTGCGACCAGCGCCTCGACGGCATCGTCCTCGTCGTCCTCGTCCTCGATCAGCGCGGAATTGAGCGGCTGGGAGAGCTTGGAGCCGTCGCGGTAGAGGGCGTTCGCCTTCAGCGCGAGCTTCCAGGAGAGCATGTAGGCGTTCTTGCAGTCCTCGACGGTCGCCTCGTTCGGCATGTTGATCGTCTTGGAGATGGCGCCCGAGATGAACGGCTGGGCGGCCGCCATCATGCGGATGTGGCTTTCGACCGAGAGGTAGCGCTTGCCGATCTTGCCGCACGGATTGGCGCAATCGAAGACCGGCAGGTGCTCGGCCTTGAGGAAGGGCGCGCCTTCCAGCGTCATCGCGCCGCAGACGTGGATGTTGGCGGCCTCGATCTCCTTCTTCGAGAAGCCGACATGCTCCAGGAGGTTGAAGGACATGTCGGAAAGCTGCTCGTCGGTGACCTTCAGCACGTCCTTCAGGAAGTCGGCGCCGAGCGTCCACTGGTTGAAGGCGAACTTGATGTCGAAGGCGGATTTCAGGCCGGCATTGACGGCCTCGATCTTCTCGTCGGTGAAGCCCCTGGCCTTCAGCGAGCCGGGATTGACGCCGGGCGCCTGGTTCATGTTGCCGTGGCCGACGGCATAGGCCTCGATCTCGGCGATCTGGCTTTCCGAATAGCCGAGCGTGCGGAGCGCCTCCGGCACGGCGCGGTTGATGATCTTGAAGTAGCCACCGCCGGCGAGCTTCTTGAACTTGACGAGGGCGAAGTCGGGCTCGATGCCGGTCGTGTCGCAGTCCATGACGAGGCCGATCGTGCCGGTCGGCGCGATCACGGTCGTCTGGGCGTTGCGGTAGCCGTGCTTCTCTCCGAGTTCCACGGCCTTGTCCCAGGCGGCGACGGCATGGGCGACGAGCGCTTCATCCGAGCAATCGGCATGGACGAGGGCAACCGGGTTGACCGAAAGGCCTTCATAGCCGGCAGCCTCGCCGTAGGCGGCGCGGCGGTGGTTGCGCATGACGCGCAGCATGTTGTCGCGGTTCGGCGCGAAGTTCGGGAAGGGGCCGAGTTCGCCGGCCATCTCGGCCGAGGTCGCATAGGCGACGCCCGTCATGATGGCGGTCAGGGCGCCGGCAATGGCGCGGCCTTCGGCCGAATCGTACGGGATGCCCGAGGACATCAGGAGGCCGCCGATGTTGGCATAGCCGAGGCCGAGCGTGCGGTATTCGTAGGAGAGCTCGGCGATCTGGCGCGAGGGGAACTGTGCCATCATCACGGAGACTTCGAGCACGATGGTCCACAGGCGAACGGCGTGTTCGTAGTCGGCGATGTTGATCTTCTTGGTCGCCGCGTCCTTGAACTGGAGGAGATTCAGCGAGGCGAGGTTGCAGGCCGTGTCGTCGAGGAACATGTATTCCGAGCACGGGTTGGATGCGCGGATGGGACCTGCAGCCGGGCAGGTGTGCCAGTCGTTCATCGTCGTGTTGAAGTGCAGGCCCGGATCGGCCGAGGCCCAGGCGGCGTAGGAGATCGATTCCCACAGGTCCCGCGCCTTCAGCGTCTTCATCACCTTGCCGTCCTTGCGGGCGGTGAGGTGCCATTCCCCATCATTTTCCACCGCGCGCAAAAAATCGTCCTTGAGCGAGACGGAGTTGTTGGAGTTCTGGCCGGAGACGGTGAGGTAGGCTTCCGAATCCCAGTCCGTGTCGTAGGTCTTGAACTCGATGTCCTTGTAGCCCTGCCTGGCGAACTGGATGACGCGCTTGATGTAGCTTTCCGGAACCTGGTTCTTCTTGGCGGCGCGGATTTCGCGCTTGAGGGCCGGGTTCTCGGTGGGGTCGTAGCAGCGGTCGCCTTCGGCCGAGCAATTGACGCAGGCCTTCATGATGGCCTTGAGGTGGCCGGCGACGATCTTGGAGCCGGTGACGAGGGCCGCCACCTTCTGCTCTTCCTTGACCTTCCAGTTGATGTATTCCTCGATGTCCGGATGGTCGATGTCGACCACGACCATCTTGGCGGCGCGGCGCGTCGTGCCGCCCGACTTGATGGCGCCAGCGGCGCGGTCGCCGATCTTCAGGAAGCTCATGAGGCCGGAGGAGCGGCCGCCGCCCGAAAGCTTTTCGCCTTCGCCGCGAAGGTGCGAGAAGTTGGAGCCGGTGCCGGAACCGTACTTGAAGAGGCGCGCTTCACGCACCCACAGGTCCATGATGCCGTTCTCGTTGACGAGGTCGTCCTCGACGGACTGGATGAAGCAGGCGTGCGGCTGGGGATGCTCGTAGGCGGACTTGGACTTGGTCAGCTTGCCGGTGAAGGGATCGACATAGAAATGGCCCTGGCCTGGGCCGTCGATGCCGTAGGCCCAATGCAGGCCCGTGTTGAACCACTGCGGCGAGTTCGGGGCAACGCGCTGCGTGGCGAGCATGTAGGCAAGTTCGTCCTTGAAGGCGGCAGCGTCTTCCTCGGAAGCGAAATACTTGCCCTTCCAGCCCCAGTAGGTCCAGGTGCCGGCGAGACGGTCGAAGACCTGGCGGGCGTCGGTTTCCGAGCCGTAGCGCTCACCCTCGGGGAGCGCCTTGAGGGCTTCGGTATCGGGCAGGGAGCGCCACAGGAAGGAGGGAACGTCGTTCTCCTCCACCTTCTTCAGGCGCGCGGGCACGCCGGCCTTGCGGAAATATTTCTGCGCGAGGATGTCGGCGGCGACCTGGGAGAACTGTGCGGGCACATCGATATCGGCAAGCCGGAATACGATGGAACCGTCCGGGTTCTTGATCTCGCTGACGGCCTTGCGGAATTCGATCTCCGCATAGGCCGACTGGCCGGGTTTGGTGAAACGACGTTCTATGCGCATCTTCCGTTGTCCTCTGCTGCCGCATCCTGCTCCGAAAGCAGGGCGCAATTATCCCCGTCCGGCCGCAATCCTCTTGCAGCCAGCCCAAATCGTCCAGTCCTTGCGGGAAGCCCGATCGATCTCGAGCATCCTGTATCTTGCTGTATCTTGCGCTGAGTTTGGCTGCAAATACTAAATATAGTATCAACAGGTTCTTTTTTCCAGACCCGGCAGTCGCTGCGGCACATCCGGAAGCCGGGCGCGAAAGCACCCGTGCGGCGAGCGGATCATCCACCCGGCCACATGCGCATGGGAACGCGAATTCGTGATGAGAACCGACCTCGTAACAACACGGTCCAGTCGCCGCCGCAACTAGATTTTCATTAACCTCATGTGGCCGATTCCCGTCAAGGGCTGGTTTGTGACTGAAGTTTGAACCCTATATCTTGTGCCTTCGGGCTGTGGAAAATGGGGACATCGTCCAAGCCCTGAAAAATCAGCAGCTTCGTGCCGAAAGACGGGTCCGCGTGGCAGGCGGCTGTGGAAAAGCGAAAAAAATCACGGGTGAAAAGAGAGGGTTTTTCCACCCCCCGACTTCCGGGAATAGCCATCCGCGGCGAGTTGTGATCCGTGGATAAAGTGATTCTCCCGATGCTGCGCCGAAGCGCCGCGATTGCCGCCGACGGCGGCGGAACGCACCGTGCCGCGGGCAGGCTGCAGCGGGAAACGCGGAAAGGCGAAGCCGGCGGACGAGGCCATCCGCCGGCTCGAATCACGTCTTGCGAAATTGGGGGAGGCGCTTAGCCGCGCGTGCCCTTGGCGATCGGCTCCTGGTAGGTGAAGCCCATGTCCCAGGGGAAGTAGATCCAGGTGTCCTGGCTGACCTCGGTGATGAAGGTGTCGACCAGCGGGCGGCCCTTCGGCTTGGCGTAGACGGCGGCGAAATGCGCCTTGGGTAGCATGGCGCGCACCTCGGCGGCCGTCTTGCCGGTGTCCGTCAGGTCGTCGACGATGAGAATGCCTTCGCCGCCTTCCTGCGTCAGCTCTGGCGCGATGCCCTTCAGCACATGCATTTCGCCCTGCGAGACATAGTCGTGGTAGGAGGCGACGCAGACCGTCTCGATGAGGCGGATATTCAGTTCGCGCGAGACGATGGCGGCCGGCACGAGGCCGCCGCGGGTGATGCAGACGATGGCCCGCCATTCCCGTCCGCCGTCCGCCAGCCGCCAGGCAAGCGCGCGGGCGTCGCGGTGGAACTGGTCCCAGGATACGGGGAAGGCTTTGTCGGGCAGCGACATGACGGGCTCCTGATAGGCGGAAAATGAAGATTCCCCCTCTCTAATGCAGTTTGCCCGCCAAGGAAATCGCTGCCCGGCCATCGAGGCCCGGCGATCCACAGGCCATTGGCCCTAGCGCGACATCAGCGTGGGCACGCGGGCGCTGCGCATCATCGCGCTCGTCACGCCGCCGAAGAGGCGCTGGCGCAGCCGCGAATGGCTGTAGGCGCCCATGACGATGAGGCTGGCGTCGATCTCGGTCGCGCGCCGGTTCAGCGCCTCGGCCACCGAATGGCCGTGCGAGGCGCCGGAGGCGACGGTGACGGTCACGCCATGGCGCGCGAGGGACGCGGCAAGTTCGGCGCCGCAGAAATCGTGCGACTGGGTGGAATCGTCCGGCGGATCGACGGTGAAGATCTCGACGCTCTCGGCCGCCGTCAGGAAGGGCAGGGCGTCGAAGGCGGCGCGTGCCGATTCGCGCGAGCCGTTCCAGGTGAGCAGCACCTTGCGGATCGGCTCCGGCCCGGCCGGCGCGTTGGAGATGAGGTAGACCGGGCGCCCGCTCTCATAGAGCAGGTCCTCGATGTCCTCGCGCGCCGGGCCGTCGAAATCCGGGTCGAACTGGCCGGCGATGACGAGGTCGGCGCCGCGGGCGCTCTCGATGACGCCCGCCGAGGCATAGCCGGCGGCGCCGGTGAAGAGGCGCCATTCATAGGAGATGTCGTCGCGCTCGCAGCGCGAGCGGAAGGCGGCCTCCACCTCGCGCGACTGGCGCTGGGCGCGCTCCTGCAGGTCGAGCACGGCGTTCGGATCGGGATATTCCATGGGCGCGATCAGCGTCACCACGACCGGGGCTTCGGCATGGATGCCGATGACATGGCCGCCCGTGCTGCGCGCGAGCGCCAGCGCATGGTCCGTCACCTTGCCGGCATCCTCCGCGGCGCTGAGCACCGCCACGATGGTCTTGTAGGTCATGTCTGCCTCCTGTGTGGTTCAAACGAAACCTGCGCCTGCCGCACCGCCAAAACCTTGATCCGGATCAAGAAGAGGCGGCCTTGGCCGCGGCGATGTCGGCAATCATCGCGAGTATATCACGTTCGGCGGCTTCCGCCGGTGCTTCCTCGCGGCTGCGGATGACGATTTCGGTCGAGAAGCGGTTTTCCGAGAAACGCGGATAGGAACCGATGCTCGTCTCGGGATGGTCCTTCTGAATCTGCGCGAGCGCGCTGCCGATATCGCCCTCGCCGAAGGGGGAGGCGACGGAGCGCGAGAGCATGGGCCTGCCGCCTTCGAGCCTCGGCACCACGGTGCCGAGCATGGCGGTGAAGACCTGCGGCACGCCGGCCATGATGTAGACATTGCCGATCTGGAAGCCCGGTGCCGTCGAGACGGCGTTTTCGATATGGGTGGCGCCTTCGGGCATGCGGGCCATGCGCTTGCGCGCCTCGTTGAACTCCACGCCGCGCCGCGCATACATGGCGCCGAGCAGTTCCATCGCCAGCGGATCGTGCAGGCAGGGCACGCCGAAGGCCTTCGAGACGGCATCCGCCGTGATGTCGTCATGGGTCGGGCCGATGCCGCCGGAGGTGAAGACATAGGTGTAGCGCGCCCGCAGCGCATTCAGCGCCTCGACGATGGCGTCCTCCTCGTCGCCGACGATGCGCACCTCCTTGAGGTCGATGCCGGCGAGGAAGAGCATGTCGGCGAGCTGGCCGATATTCTTGTCCTTGGTGCGCCCGGAAAGAAGCTCGTCGCCGATGGCGAGCATGGCGGCGGTGGCGATGGTGCTGGAGCTCATGGCGTTCTCTGATGTTCGTGCAGGAATGCCGGCCGGAACGGGCGGCATTGTCAATGGCGGGTGAACAGTCTGTCGACCTTAGGGCTTCTGGGTCGATGGGTCTTCAAAGTGCTACATCCAAGCCGACGCCGCGATCAAGCGGAAAGACCTTTGCAGACAGGAGACGACGATGGCGAAAGTTCTGGTTCTTTACTATTCGGCCTATGGTCACATCGAGACCATGGCCTATGCCGTGGCGGAAGGCGCGAAATCGGCCGGTGCCGAGGTGACGGTCAAGCGCGTACCCGAGCTGGTGCCGGACGACGTCGCCAGGGCCTCCTACTACAAGATGGACCAGAAGGCCGAGATCGCCACCGTTGCCGAACTCGAAAACTACGACGCCATCATCGTCGGCGCCGGCACGCGCTACGGCACGGTCGCCTCGCAGATGCGCAATTTCTGGGATCAGACGGGCGGCCTGTGGGCGCAGGGCAAGCTGGTCGGCAAGGTCGGCTCCGTCTTCACCTCCACGGCCACGCAGCACGGCGGCCAGGAATCGACCATCCTCGGCTTCATTCCCACGCTCCTGCACCACGGCCTCGTCGTCGTCGGCCTTCCCTATGCCTTCCAGGGCCAGATGGGCGTCGAGGAAGTCAAGGGCGGCTCGCCCTACGGCGCCTCCACCATCACCGGCGGCGACGGCTCGCGCCAGCCTTCCGAGGTCGAACTGGACGCCGCCCGCTACCAGGGCGCCCATGTCGCCAAGATCGCCGGCAAGCTTTCGGCCTGACGTTTTCCTGAGACGTCGCTGAAAAAGAGGGTGCGGCCAGCGTCAGGGGCCGCACCCTTTTTGTTTGCCGCCCTGAAAACGTCCTTGACGTTTTGCTCCGGGAAATCGAAAAGCAAGCCAAGCGGGCGTGGCGAAACTGGTAGACGCAAGGGACTTAAAATCCCTCGGCCTTGGCTGTGCGGGTTCGACCCCCGCCGCCCGCACCAGACTTTCCGGACGCCTCCTTCCCGCGATGTCTTGTCGCCCTGCCGTGACGGCCATTGCCAATCCGCGTGAATCGTCGCGATATGGCGTATCGTTTGGAAAGGACGGCCTGTGACATGCTCATTCGGGAAGGCGACACCAGAACGGCGTCCATCGATATCCTGCTGGCGGCGACGCTGACCCTCGTCGCGGGCGCGGTGAACAGCGCGGGTTTCCTCGCCTACGGCTATTTCTCGGCGAACATGACGGGCAATGTCTCGATGCTGTCGGACATGCTCTCAGTCTGGCACACCAATGCGGCGCTCGCCTTCCTCGTCATCATCGCGATGTTCATCCTCGGCGCCTTCATCGCCTCGCTCTTCATCCAGGCGGGCAAGCGCCGGCAGCTTCGCAACGTCTATGCGCTGACCCTTGCCGCGGAGGCCGCCCTCCTGCTCCTGATCGGCGTTGCGCTCGGCATGCGGATGTTCGCCTCCAGCGGCATCCTCGTCGTCGGCCTCCTCAGCCTGGCGATGGGCCTCCAGAACGCGGCGTCGACGCGCATCTCGGGCAGCCGCGTGCGCACGACCCATGTGTCGGGCATCGCGACCGACATCGGCATCGGCCTTGCGATCCTTGCCGGCGCCGATCCCGCCGCCGGCCGGCCCGAGATCGTGCAGCGGCTGTGGCTGCACCTCGTCACGATCGTTTCCTTCGCGCTCGGCGGCGTCCTCGGCGTCCTGGGGTTCCAGGCGCTGGGCGGCGGGGTGTTCTGCCTGATGGCGCTTTTCCTGTTCGGCCTCAGCGCCCGCTACATGGCCTGACGGCTCAGCCCGTCAGCGCGGCGGAGGCGTAGTAGAAGAGGGCGGAGATCACGGCTGCGGACGGCAGCGTGATCACCCAGGCGACGACGATGTTGCCGGCAATGCCCCAGCGCACCGCCGAGACGCGCCGGGCCGCGCCGACGCCGATGATGGCGCCGGTGATCGTGTGCGTCGTGGAGACGGGAATGCCGAGCCAGGTGGCGCCGAAGAGCGTGATGGCCCCGCCGGTTTCCGCGCAGAAACCCTGCATGGGGTTGAGGCGGGTGATCTTGGAGCCCATCGTGTGGACGATGCGCCAGCCGCCCATCAGGGTGCCGAGCGCCATCGCCGTCTGGCAGGAGATGACGACCCAGAAGGGAACGTGGAACTCCCCGCCGCCATACCCCTGCGAATAGAGCAGCACAGCGATGATGCCCATCGTCTTCTGCGCGTCGTTGCCGCCGTGGCCGAGCGAATAGAGCGAGGCCGAGACGAACTGCAGGATGCGGAAGGTGCGGTCGACGGCAAAGGGCGTCTGGCGCACGAAGAACCAGGAAACGATCAGCACGAGCACCAGCGCCAGGAAGAAGCCGAAGGCCGGCGAGAGCACGATGGCGCTCGCCGTCTTGATGAGGCCGCTCCAGACGACCGCGTCGAAGCCGGACTTGGCAAGGCCCGCGCCGACGAGGCCGCCGATGAGCGCGTGCGAGGAACTCGACGGGATGCCGAAGACCCAGGTGACGACGTTCCACACGATCGCCCCCATCAGGGCCGCGAAGATGACGAGCGGGCTGACGATGGCCGGATCGATGATGCCCTTGCCGAGCGTTTCGGCGACATGCAGGCCGAAGAACAGGAAGGCGATGAAATTGAAGAAGGCTGCCCAGAACACCGCATATTGCGGACGCAGCACGCGCGTGGAGACGATCGTGGCGATCGAATTGGCCGCATCGTGCAGCCCGTTCAGGAAGTCGAACACCAGCGCGACGCCGACGAGGCCGATCAGCAGCGGAAGGGCGAGCGTGGCCTCCATCAGACGTTCTCGATCACGATGCCGCTGATTTCGTCGGCGACGTCCTCGAAGCGGTCGACGACCTTCTCCAGCTGCCCGTAGATCTCGCTGCCGATGATATAGGCCATCGGGTCGGACTTGCCGAAATCGCGGAAGAGGTTCTTGAGGCCCTGGTCGTGCAGCTCGTCCGAGCGGCCTTCCACGCGGGTGACTTCCTCGGCGATGGCGCTGAGCCGGCCGGCATGGACGCCGATCTTGTCGAGCAGCGGAACGGCCTCGGCGACGAGATGGGCGGCCTTGACGATGGCCTCGCCCATTTCCTGCATGCCGGGCTGGAAGCTCGTCTGCTCGTAGAGGCGGATGGTCTTGACCGTCTTGTGCATCATGTCGATGGCGTCGTCCATCGACTGGATCAGGTCCTTGATGTCGCCGCGGTCGAAGGGCGTGATGAAGCTGCGGCGCACGGCCAGCAGCACCTCGCGGGTGATCTCGTCGGCCTCGTCCTCCAGCGCGACGATGCGGTCGCAATGGGCGGCCATGTCGGGGCCGCCGGCAAGGGCTGATTTCAGGGCCTCGGCGGCGCCGACGACGGTGCGGGAATGCTGCGCGAAGAGATCGAAGAAGCGGTCTTCACGCGGCATGAGTTTACGAAACAGCGAAAGCATGGATGGCCCCTCTGCGGCTGGGCTTGTCATGCGGCTGTCATAATTGAGCGTCCCGCCGGTGAAAAGCCTTGATTTTCGGCTTGTCACAATTCTCTTGGCACGCGGTAAACGGGCCGGGGAGGGATCAGGGCGCGATCTTGAAGGGCTGCTCGCTGATGGCGACGGCGCCGCTCGCGCTGTCGCGGAAACGGTAGCGCAGCACGTAGTCGCCGGCCGGCGGGCTCGTCAGGTTCAGCGTCAGCTTGGCGAAGACCTCCTGGTTGCGCACGCTGCCCTTGAAGTCGAAGGAGCCGAAGGCCTTCTGCTCGGCAAGCCTGGTGCCCTTGGCATCCATGAGTTCGAGGTCGACGGTGAAGTGGGATTCCAGCAGTCCGCCATCGGCCGGCCGCCAGGTGAGGCCCACCGGCTCGACATAGGAGATCAGCGCCTCGCCCGGCTTGAAGGTCGCATCCGGCCGCGCCGCATACATGCCGTAGCCCTGCGGCGGCGCGGAAACGAAGACGGACTTGCCGATGGAGAAGGGGAGCGTGGCGGCGAAGGCGCCGTAGGCATCGCGGATCGTGTCGTGCGCGCCGACCGTATCGCCCGCCGCCGCCTGTTCCTCCGCCTTCTTCGCCGCATCGGCGAGCGGGCCGGCAAGCGCGAACGCCGGCGTGAGCGCGGCGATAAAGGTCAAGCGCAACAGGAACTTCGGCACCAACATTCAGTCTTCCTCCAGCCGGATGGGCGGCAGGATGCGAAGAAGCGTGACAACAGTCAAGGACGGTCGGGTCAGCCCTTCCAGAAGAGCGGCGTCAGGATGACGAGGACGGTGAGGATTTCGAGACGGCCGAGCAGCATCAGGAAGGAGAGGAGATAGAGCGCCGCATCGTGGAAACCCGCGAAGGTGCCGGCCGGGCCGATCGTGTCGGTGACGCCGGGCCCGACGTTGGAAAGCGAGGTGGCGGCCGCGGAGAAGGCCGTCAGCACGTCGTAGCCCATCAGGCCGAGCAGGATGGCGCCCATGGCCGAGATGGCGACATAGGTGATGAAGAAGAGGAAGACGCTGCGCTGGAGATCGGCATCCACCGTCATCGGCCCGTAGCGCACCGCATGGATGCCGTCGGGATAGATGAGGCGGTAGAGGCCCGTGCGGATGAAGTTGAAGAGAATGATGAGGCGGTAGGCTTTCAGGCCGCCCGCCGTCGAGCCCGAGCAGCCGCCCATGAAGGTGGCGACGAAGGCGAGCGCCACGATGAAATGGCCCCATTGGGTATAGTCGTCGCTGGCAAAGCCGGTCGTGGAGAGGATGGAGGAGACGGTGAAGAAGGAATGGGCCAGCGCCTGGTGGAAATCGACGCCGTTGTGCAGGCGCATGAACACGCTTGCCGCGACGGAGAAGAGCACGAGATAGCCGAGGAAGACGCGGATCTGCGGGTCGCGCCAGGCATCGAGCCGGCGGCGGACGACGAAGAGGATCAAGACCGAGAAGGGCAGGCTGCTGAGCGTCATGAAGAACGTGCCTGCCCACAGCAGCGGCAGGCTCTTGTAATAGCCGAAGGAGGCGTCGTGCGTGGAAAGCCCGCCGGTGGCGACCGTCGACATGGCATGGTTCAGCGCATCGAAGCGGCTCATGCCGAGCATGGCGTAGACGACGGCGCAAAGAAGGGTGATCGCCACGTAGATGGCGAGGAAGGCGCGCGTATAGCTGGCGATGCGGGCGAACGGCTTGTCGGCGGTATCGGAGGATTCCAGCTTGAAGAACGACATGCCGCCGACGCGCAGATACGGCATGATGAAGAGGCCGAGCGCAAGGATCCCGACGCCGCCGAGCCAGTGGAGCAGCGAGCGCCACATCAGGACGCCGGGCGGCGCCTGGTCGAGGCCGACGATCACCGTGGAGCCCGTGGTGCTGATCGCCGAGACCGATTCGAAGAAGGCCTGCGCGAAGGTGAGCTTCAGCGAGGAGAGCCACAGCGGAATGGCGCCGATGACGCAGGCGGAAAGCCACAGCATGTTGACGACGAGGAAGCCCATCCGCTTGTTGAACGGCGGCGGGCCGGCGCGCGTGGCGGCGGCCGTCGCAAGCGAGAGCCCGCCCGTCACGAAGGCCGAGAGGAAGAAGATCTCCGAATCCGGATGCCCGTAGTAGACGTCGATGAACGCCGGGACGAGCATGGCCAGCGAAAGATAGATGCCCGCGATGGCGGCGATGTTGATGGCGGAGCGGAAGATCGTCGCGTTCAAGGAAGGTCGTCCTCAATGGCGGCTGGTGTCCGTCTCAGCGATAGGCAGCCTGTTGTTTTTCGCATCGATTTTGCCGAAAACCGCTGCCCACGTCCCGGCTCGATGCTATAGCCTTTGCATCGATCAAACTCAAGGATGGCACGAACGGCATGAAACCGGACGTAGACGCGGCCTGCGAGGCCCTGCGCGGGCTCTTTCCCGAAACACCGCTCCAGCTCAACGAGCATCTTTCCGCCCGCTACGGCGCGGATATCTACCTGAAGCGCGAAGACCTTTCGCCGGTGCGCTCCTACAAGATCCGGGGCGCCTTCAATTTCTTCCGCAAGGTGCTGGCGAGGGACGACGGCGCGCGCAGCTTCGTCTGCGCCTCGGCCGGTAACCATGCGCAGGGCTTTGCCTTCGTCTGCCGCCATTTCGGCGTGCCGGGCGTCGTCTTCATGCCGGTGACGACGCCGCAGCAGAAGATCGACAAGACGCGCATCTTCGGCGGCGAGTTCGTGACGATCAGGCTCGTCGGCGACTTCTTCGACCAGTGCTACAAGGCCGCCCGCGACCATGCGGCGGAGACCGGCGCGCTGATGGTGCCGCCCTTCGACCATGCGGATATCATTGAGGGGCAGGCGACGGTGGCGGCGGAGATCGTCGCCCAGCTTGACGGCAGGCTGCCGGATCTCGTCGTCCTGCCGGTCGGGGGCGGGGGGCTCGCCTCCGGCGTCACCGGCTATCTCGACGGCATGGTCGGCCCGTCGAGCTTCCTCTTCTGCGAGCCCGCCGGCGCGCCGAGCCTCAAGCGGAGCCTTGAGAGCGGTGCCGTGGTGACGCTCGACCAGGTCGACAATTTCGTCGACGGCGCGGCGGTCGGCGAGATCGGCGCGCTGAATTTTGCCGCCCTCAGCCGCTTTTCCGCCGACCAGGTGATGCTGCTGTCGGAAAACGCGATCTGCGTGACCATGGTCGAGATGCTGAATGTCGAGGGCGTGGTGCTGGAGCCGGCCGGCGCGCTGTCGCTGACGGCGCTGGAAGCGCTCGGCCGCGAGGGGCTGGAGGGCAAGACGGTGGTCGCCGTCGTCTCCGGCGGCAATTTCGACTTCGAGCGCCTGCCGGACGTCAAGGAGCGGGCGATGCGCCATGCGGGGCTGAAGAAATACTTCATCCTGCGCCTTGCCCAGCGCCCCGGCGCGCTGAAGGACTTCCTCAACATGCTCGGCCCGGACGACGACATCGCCCGCTTCGAATACCTGAAGAAATCCGCCCGCAACTTCGGCTCCATCCTGATCGGCATCGAAACGAAGGCACCGGAGAATTTCGCGGCCTTGAAGAAGGCCTTCGATGCGGCTGGGATGCGCTACCAGGACATCACGGAGAACGAGATTCTGGCGAATCTGATTATCTAGGGGGAGGCTGCCCCTCATCCCGCTGCCGCGACCTTCTCCCCGCAAGCGGGGCGAAGGAGGCAGGACGCTTCGTTTTCCGCTACATCCAACAGCGCTGATGAAAATGAGGGCCTTGCCACATCTCCCTTCGCCCCGCTTGCGGGGAGAGCGACTGTCTTTGTGGTCAAGCGTTTTTCCATGGTTTACCGTCGCGAATGATTGCGTTGAGGATGGTGAGGAGTTTTCGCATTGTCGCGACGATGGCGACGATCTTCGGCTTGCCGGCAGCCACGAGCCTGTCGCGGAAAGCCTTGAGGACCGGGTTGTGACGGGACGCCACGAGGGCGGCCATGAAGAGCACGGCGCGCACCTTGCCGCGACCGCCGCCGATGAAGCTCCTGCCTCGCCATTTGCCCGATTGCCGCGTGAACGGCGCGATCCCCGCCAGTGAGGCGATCTGGCGCCGATCGAGCGTGCCGAGCTCGGGCATCTCGGCAATCAGCGTGCGGGCGGTGGTCGGCCCGACACCCGGCACAGACGTCAGAAGCGCCTCGCGCACCCGCCACAAGGGCGACTTGCGAATACGGCCGTCGAGCTCGTCGTCCAGGCTTGCAAGTTCGTGCCGGAGCGCGGCAAGCAGGCGCTTGATGCTCTTCTGTGTCTCCTTCGTCTGCGCCATCCGCGCCCGGTTCTCTTCCGCCGTGATCATCTGCACGATCTGGCGGCGGCGCGACACGATGGCCGAGAAGGCTTCACTCTCCTCATCGCGCAACGGCCGGATATCCGGTTTCGTCGCCGCCACGAAGGCTGCGATCACCGCCGCGTCGATCGGGTCGGTCTTGGCACGTTTGCCCAGCGCATTGGCATAGGAACGAACCTGCGCCGGATTGACCACGACAACGGCAAGGCCGGCCGATGACAGGCCCGCAGCCGCAAGCATCTCGTAACCGCCGGTCGCTTCCAGCGCCACGACATCGGCCTTTGCCTCTCGCAGCCGGGTGATCAGTCCATCCACGCCGGCATGGTCGTTGCCGACAAGGAAACTGTCACCGGCCGGAAGAACATGCACATCCAGCCGGTCCTTCGAAACATCAATGCCAACGATCACGTCCATCCTGTCCCATCCTTGCCTAAGCGGGCTTCGCATGCGCGAGCGGCCCTGGCGACTGTTCGGGTTCGATGGAACGGCGGATGAAGACCCAGGCTCTCCCACGGGCTTGGTGTCCCAAAGGTGCTGCGGTCTCTCATCCGCCACCGCAATCGGCAGTACAACGCCAATCCCGGGCAAAGGGAAGTTACAAGTTACAAAGGTGGCCCGAAGGGTCGGATGAGGGGGCAAGCGTGCTGTATTCGCCTGCGGCTCCCCCTCATCCCGCTGCCGCGACCTTCTCCCCGCCGGGGAGAAGGGGCAGGTGGCACTCACCGAACTCCATCTGCGAGCGCCCGCCTGACGGGGCGGCGACGGCACAGCCGATGGCGCTCCCGGTCGATTGACTTGGCCGGGCGGGGCGCATAATCATCCGGCAATAGGATGGTTCCCGGGCCGGCAGCCGGTTCGGGAATAAATGGGAACGTGACACGGTGGACCCAAGCCGGGCGCCGCAATCACGGCCGACCCCGCGACTGTAGAGTGGCGAGGGACGATCATCCGGAAGCCGGGCGCATGTCCGGCCTTCGGAAAAGCCACTGGACGGCAATGCGATGAGCCGGGGCCGGACGCCTCTTTTTCTACGAATCGTCCACCCTTCGCAATTGCCTCCGGGAAGGCGAGACCGTTCCGCCGGTGCCTTGCACCCGACGCTGCGAGCCAGGAGACCTGCCATCCGGCAAAGGGCATGTCGCCCGACCTGGGGAGGATTCCCCGTTGCCAGCACGGAGGTTGTCATGGCGATACCGAGATTCTTTTCCGGCCGCATAGCGCGCGCCATGCCTGCCTGAGCTGGCCGCAATGGCCCATTCCCCGTCTTCCGCCGTGCTCGTCCTGGGCGGCGCGCGCTCCGGCAAGTCCTCCTTTTCCGAACGGCTGGTCGGCGAGAGCGGCCTCGAGCGCCATTACATCGCGACCGGCCGGGCGTGGGACGAGGAGATGCGCGAGCGCATCGCCCGCCACCGGGAGGACCGCGGCCTCGGCTGGGTCACCCATGAGGAGCCTGTCGCGCTCGCCGACCGCATCGCCGCCGTCGCGCGCGCGGACAGGGCCGTGCTCGTCGACTGCCTCACGCTCTGGCTCACCAACCTCATGCTGGAGGAGCGGGACATCGCCGCCGAATTCACCGGCCTCCTTGCCGCCATTAACGCCGCGCCCGGCCGCCTCGTCCTCGTCTCGAACGAGGTCGGCCTCGGCATCGTGCCGGAAAACCGCATGGCGCGCGAATTCCGCGACCATGCCGGGCGGCTGCACCAGCAGGTGGCCGCCATCGCATCCGAAGTCTATCTTGTCGCGGCCGGACTGCCGCTGAAAATGAAGGGTTGAGCCATGCTGCAACAGAAGATCCCCGCCACCGTCATCACCGGCTTCCTCGGCGCGGGCAAGACGACGATGATCCGCAACCTCCTGCAGAATGCCGGCGGAAAACGCATCGCGCTCATCATCAACGAGTTCGGCGACCTCGGCGTCGACGGCGACGTGCTGAAGGGCTGCGGCGCGGAGGCCTGCACCGAGGACGACATCATCGAGCTCACCAACGGCTGCATCTGCTGCACCGTCGCCGACGATTTCATCCCCACCATGGCGAAGCTCCTTGAGCGCGAGAACCGTCCGGACCACATCGTCATCGAGACGTCGGGCCTTGCCCTGCCGCAGCCGCTCGTCGCCGCCTTCAACTGGCCGGAGATCAAGACGCAGGTGACGGTGGACGGCGTCATCACGGTGGTCGACAGCGCCGCCGTCGCCGCCGGCCGCTTCGCCGACGACCACGACAAGGTCGATGCGCTGCGCGTCGAGGACGAGAACCTCGACCACGAAAGCCCGCTGGAGGAGCTTTTCGAGGACCAGCTCACCGCCGCCGACCTCATCGTGCTCAACAAGACGGACCTTCTCGATGCCGAGGGGGTGAGGACGGTTCGTGAGGAGGTCGCCTCCCGCATCGCCCGCAAGCCCTCGATGATCGAGGCGAGGAACGGCGAGGTCGCCGCCGCCATCCTGCTCGGCCTCGGCGTCGGCTCGGAGGACGACATCGCCAACCGCAAGTCGCACCACGAGCTGGAGCACGAGAACGGCGAGGAGCACGACCACGACGAGTTCGACAGCTTCGTCGTCGACCTGCCGGCCGTCGCCGATCCGGCCGCCTTCGTCGAGCGCCTCAAGGGCGTGATCGCCGAGCACGACGTGCTGCGTCTCAAGGGCTTCGCCGATGTGCCCGGCAAGCCGCTGCGCCTGCTCATCCAGGCCGTCGGCAGCCGCATCGACCACTATTTCGAGCGCGCCTGGGCGCCCGCCGAGACCCGCGGCACCCGCCTCGTCGTCATCGGCCTGCACGACATGGACGAACAGGCCGTGCGCGCCGCCATCGCCGCGGCGGTGTGATCGAGGTGAGCATGCGGCGGTCTCCCTCTCCGGTGTTTCAGGCGCGGCGTGCCGCGCCGGTGGATCCTCGGGTCAAGCCCGAGGATGACGGCGGGGAGGGCTGGTTGCCGGCAGAAGCGTCGGTTTTGCATGCCGCATCGGTCGATAGGTTCCGTCACTTCTCCTCCTCTCCGTCATCCTCGGGCTCGACCCGAGGATCCACCCCCACGGCACACCCGCAGGAAGGAGGCGCCGCATGCATCTCCTCCTAGCGCAGAAGGGCACCATCGCCGACGGCAGGGAGGCGATCGACCTCGGCCAGACGCCCGGCGACGTCCTCTTCCTTTCCGCCGCCGACACGGAGCTGGCCTCGGTTGCCGCCGCGCACCGCGCGCGGGGCGGAAACACGCGCCTTCGCCTTGCAAGCCTTGCCACGCTCTCGCATCCCATGTCGGTCGATACCTATGTCGAGCGCACGGCGCGGCACGCAAAGCTCATCGTCATCCGCGCCCTCGGCGGCGCGAGCTATTTCCGCTACGTGCTGGAGGCGCTGCTGGCGACGGCCGTGGCGAACGGCATCCGGCTCGTGGCGCTGCCCGGCGACGACCGGCCGGACGAGGGGCTCATCCCCTTCAACCGGATCGACGAGGCAGACCGCGCGAACCTCTGGGCCTATCTCACCGAGGGCGGCGCGGACAATGCCGGCCGCTTCCTCGCCTATGCCGACGCGTTGGTTTCCGGCGGCGAGAAGCCGGAGCCCGCGACCCCGCTGGACAAGGCCGGCATCTGGTGGCCGGGACGGGGCGTGGTGGATGCCGCGACGTGGCGGGCGTTGGCGGGTGGCATACCCCCCTCTGGCCTGCCGGCCATCTCCCCCTCAAGGGGGGAGATCGATGGAGGGATGGTTTCCCCGAACTCAGACGTCACTGAGATAGGAAGCGCAGGCTCCCAGCCAATCTCCCCCCTTGAGGGGGAGATGGCCGGCAGGCCAGAGGGGGGTAACGCCCCCGCCGCCGCCATCTGCTTCTACCGCGCCTATGTCCAGAGCGGTGAGACGCGCCCCGTCGAAATGCTGATCGAGGCGCTGGCCGCCGAGGGCGTGCGTGCGCTGCCGCTCTTCGTCTCCAGCCTCAAGGAGCCCGTCTCCGTCGAGACGGTGCGCGCCGCCTTTACCGAAATACGGCCGGAGGTGGTGCTGAACGCCACGAGCTTCGCCGTCTCCGCCCCCGGCGCGGACCGCAAGCCGACCGTGCTGGACGAGACCGGCGCGCCGGTGCTGCAGGTCGTTTTCTCCGGCTCCTCGCGCGCGGCCTGGGAGGCCTCGGGGCAGGGGCTGACGGCACGCGACCTCGGCATGAACGTGTCGCTTCCGGAGGTCGACGGCCGGGTGCTTTCCCGTGCCGTCTCCTTCAAGGCCGCCGCGCGCTACGACGATGGCGTCGAGGCCAATATCGTCAGCCTCGATCCCGTCGAGGACCGCATCCGCTTTACCGCGCGCCTTGCCGCCGGCTGGGCGCGGCTCCGGCGCGCGACGCCCGCGGAGCGCCGCGTCGCCCTCGTCATGGCCAACTATCCGAACCGCGACGGCCGGCTCGGCAACGGCGTCGGCCTCGATACGCCCGTCGGCACGCTGGAGGTGCTGCGCGCCATGGCGGCGGCAGGCTACGCAGTCTCGGACCTGCCGGCGGACGGCGACGCGCTGATCGCCCACCTCATGGCGGGCCCGACCAATGCGGCGAATGACGGGCGCGAGATCCGCGAGACGCTTTCGCTCAAGGATTACAAGGCCTTCTTCGCCGCGCTTCCGGAATCGATTCAATCCGGGATGACGGCCCGCTGGGGTGCGCCGGAGGCCGATCCCTTCGTCATCGGCGACGTCTTCGCGCTGCCGCTCGCCCGCTTCGGCGAAACGCTGGTCGGCATCCAGCCGGCGCGCGGCTACAATATCGATCCGAAGGAGACGTATCATTCGCCGGACCTCGTGCCGCCGCACGGCTATCTCGCCTTCTACGCTTTCCTCCGGCAGAGCTACGGCGCGCACGCCATCGTGCATATGGGCAAGCACGGCAATCTCGAATGGCTGCCGGGCAAGGCGCTGGCGCTGTCGGAAGCCTGTTATCCGGAAGCCGTGCTCGGCCCGGTGCCGCATCTCTATCCCTTCATTGTCAACGATCCGGGCGAGGGCACCCAAGCGAAGCGCCGCTCGGCCGCCGTCATCATCGACCATCTGACACCGCCGCTCACGCGCGCGGAGACTTATGGCCCGCTCAAGGACCTCGAAGCCCTCGTCGATGAATATTATGACGCCTCGGGCGGTGATCCGCGGCGCATCAAGCTGCTGACGAGGCAGATCCTCGACCTCGTGCGCGACATCGGCCTCGACCGCGACGCCGGCATCGCGACCTCGGACGGCGAGGAGACGGCACTGCAGAAGCTCGACGCCTATCTCTGCGACCTCAAGGAAATGCAGATCCGCGACGGCCTGCACGTCTTCGGCGTCTCGCCCGAGGGGCGGCTTTTGACCGACCTCACCGTGGCGCTCGCCCGCGTGCCGCGCGGGCTCGGCGAGGGCGGCGAGGCGAGCCTGCAGCGGGCGATTGCGGCGGATGCGTTTGGTGCGGAAACACCCCCCTCTGGCCTGCCGGCCATCTCCCCCTCAAGGGGGGAGATCGATGGAGAGATGGCTTCCCCGAACTCAAGCGTCGCTGCGGAAAAAGGAGCGGGCTTCCAGCCAATCTCCCCCCCTGAGGGGGAGATGCCCGGCAGGGCAGAGGGGGGTATCCCGCCCGCTGCCTTCGACCCCCTCGATTGCATCCCCTCCGACCCGTGGAACGGCCCGCGCCCGCAGATCCTCGCGGAGCAGTCCGACGCCCCCTGGCGCAGCAAGGGCGACACCGTGGAGCGCATCGAGCTTCTGGCCGCCGGGCTGGTGGAGAGAACGGTCGCGTGCCCGGACGAGTGGCATGCCACCCGCGCGGTGCTCGACGCGATCGAGACGACGATCCGCCCGGCCATCGCCGCCTGCGGCCCCGCGGAGATTACGGCGCTGATGACGGGTCTCGACGGCCGCTTCGTCGAGCCCGGCCCCTCCGGCGCGCCGACGCGCGGGCGGCCGGACGTGCTGCCGACCGGCCGCAACTTCTATTCCGTCGACAGCCGCGCCGTGCCGACGCCGGCCGCCTGGGAGCTCGGGCGCAAATCGGCCGAGCTGCTCGTCACCCGCTACGCGCAGGACCACGGCGAATGGCCGACCTCGTTCGGCATCACCGCCTGGGGCACCTCCAACATGCGCACGGGCGGCGACGACATTGCGCAGGCCATGGCGCTGATCGGCGTCAAGCCGACCTGGGACATGGCGTCGCGCCGCGTCACCGGCTTCGAGATCATCCCGGCGGCGATGCTGCGCCATCCGCGCGTGGACGTGACCCTGCGCATTTCCGGCTTCTTCCGCGATGCCTTCCCCGAGCAGATCGCGCTCTTCGACCGCGCCGTCAGGGCCGTCGGCGCGCTGGAGGAGGACGATGCGGACAATCCCATCGCCGCGCGCATGCGGGCCGAGGCGGCCGCGCTGATGCAAAAGGGCGCGTCCGACGACGAGGCCGCGCGGCAGGCGGGCTTCCGCATCTTCGGCGCGCAATCCGGTGGTTACGGCGCAGGCCTCCAGACCATGATGGACGAGGGCCTGTGGACTGACCGGGGCGATATTGCCGAGGCATGGCTCGCCTGGGGCGCGCATGCCTATGACGGGACAGGCGACGGCGTGCCGATGCGCGAGCGGCTGGAGGCGCGCATGAAGAGCCTTCAGGCCGTCGTGCAGAACCAGGACAGCCGCGAGCACGACCTGCTCGACAGCGACGAATACTACCAGTTCGAGGGGGGCATGGCGGCGGCCGTCGAGCATCTCTCCGGCAAGCAGCCGACCGTCTACCACAACGACCTCTCCCGGCCGGAACGGCCGGTGGTGCGCACGCTGGAGGACGAGATCGGCCGCGTGGTGCGCGCCCGCGTCGTCAACCCGAAATGGATCGACGGCGTCATGCGCCACGGCTACAAGGGCGCCTTCGAGATCGCCGCGACGGTCGACTTCATGTTCGCCTTCGCCGCGACGACCGGCGCCGTGAAGGACCATCATTTCGAGGCCGCCTATCAGGCCTACGTGCTCGACGAGCGCGTGCGCGATTTCCTGATGGACAAGAACCCGGCGGCGCTCGCCGAGATGGCGGCGCGCTTTTCCGAGGCGATCGACCGGGGTCTCTGGACGCCGCGCTCCAACTCCGCGCGCTTCGAGCTCGACCTGCTGGGCAGGAGGAGGGCATCGTGACGAACCTTACCGGGCGCTGCCTCTGCCGCGCGCTGACATACACCGTCTCCGGCGCCGTCATCAGCACGGGCCATTGCCATTGCGAGAGCTGCCGGCGCGCCACGTCCTCGCCGGTCACCACCTTCTTCTGCGTGGCCGCGAGCGACCTGGCGTTTACGGGCGGGACGCTGCGGCACTACGCGTCGTCGCCGGGCGTGCGGCGCGGCTTCTGCGGCAATTGCGGCTCGCCGATGAGCTACGAGACCGACAAGCGGCCCGGCATCGTCGATCTCTACGTCGCCACGCTCGACGACGCGTCGGGCATAACGATCACCCAGCACGGATTTTGGAACGAGCGGGTCTCCTGGCTGCATTGCGAGGACGACCTGCCGAAACGGGAAGGTTGACATGACAGACCACCACGACGAGACCGTCGGCATGAGCGAAGCCGAGCTTGCCCGCCATGCCGAGAAGATGGCGAAGAAGAAGAACGCCCGCGAAAAGATCATGGCGACGAAGACGGACGAGAAGGGCCTGATCATCGTCCACACCGGCAAGGGCAAGGGCAAGTCGACCGCCGGCTTCGGCATGATCTTCCGCCACATCGCCCACAAGATGCCCTGCGCCGTCGTGCAGTTCATCAAGGGTGCGATGGTGACGGGCGAGCGCGAGCTGATCGAGGCGCATTTCTCCGACATCTGCCAGTTCTACACGCTCGGCGAGGGTTTTACCTGGGAAACGCAGGACCGCGCCCGCGACGTCGCGATGGCGGAAAAAGCCTGGGAGAAGGCGAAGGAACTGATCCGCGACCCCCGCAACTCCATGGTGCTGCTCGACGAGATCAACATCGCGCTGCGCTACGACTATCTCGACGTGAACGCGGTCATCGACTTCCTGAAGACCGAGAAGCCGGCGATGACCCATGTCGTGCTGACGGGCCGCAACGCCAAGGAAGAGCTGATCGAGATCGCCGACCTTGCGACCGAGATGGAACTGCTGAAGCATCCGTTCCGCTCGGGGATCAAGGCGCAGCAGGGCGTGGAGTATTGAGGGAATTTGCCCCTCATCCCCCTGCCGGGACCTTCTCCCCGTAAACGGGGAGAAGGAGGAAAACGGTGCGCCCATCGTTCCTCGCCCCGCTTGCGGGGAGAGGATGCCGGCAGGCAGGTGAGGGGCAACTTCCGCCTCTCACCACCCCAGCCACACCCGCAGCGGATGGCTCGGGTCGGCCATCAGGCGGATGGCGAGGGCGATGGAGGTGACGACCAGCAGCGGCTTGATGATCTTCGCGCCGCTTCGCATCGCCACGCGCGAGCCGGCCTGCGCGCCGAGGAACTGGCCCGCGCCCATGACGAGGCCGACCTTCCACAGGATGACGCCGTAGGACAGGAACACGGCGAAGGCGCCGACATTGGAGCCGAAATTGAGGAGCTTGGTGTGCGCCGTCGCCTTCAGCACGCCGAAGCCGGCGAGCGTCACGAAGGCCAGCATGAAGAACGAGCCGGTGCCCGGGCCGAACACGCCGTCGTAGAAGCCGATCAGCGGCACGACCGTGACGGTGAAGAGGAAGACGCTCAGCCGCCGGTGCTTGTCGATGTCGCCGATATTCGGCTTCAGCCCGAAATAGAGCGCGATGGCGACGAGCAGGAACGGCAGGATCGCCTTCAGCACGTCGCCCGGCACCACGGTCGCCAGGAGCGCGCCGAAAGCCCCGCCGAGCGCGGAAAGCGCGGCCATCGGCAATTGCTCGGCAAGGCGTACATGGCCGGCGCGGGCATAGGCGATCGTCGCCGAACTGGAGCCGAAGAGGGACTGCAGCTTGTTCGTGCCCAGCGTCTCCAGCGGCGGAATGCCGGCGAGCAGCATGGCGGGAATGGTGATCATCCCCCCGCCGCCGGCGATGGAATCGATGAAGCCGGCAAGGAAGGCGGCAAGGAACAGGAAGACGAGGACGTGAAGGGCGATGTCGGCCAAGGCGGGACTCGGGGAAAACGAGGACGGTCGCCTGCGTTCTGTCAGACTGCGCAGGGAAATGCAAAGCCGCCCGTATCCCATGGCCCTGCCGCATCCCGCGCGCTTCATGCCGCAATCCGGTTTGACCGGCCTTCGCCGCTCCGGTACTAAGAGGAAAGCGACGGTGCCCCGAGCGGGCCGAGCGGTGTCCGGTGCGGCCGACCCAGAGGGGCCATATCCGGAACTGTCGGAAAGGCATGGGCCCTTCGCGGGAATTTTGCGGAAAGACGGCCATGCACGCTGAAGCCACCCCCATGGATGCCCGACGCTTCCTCGTCGTCGGCCTCGGCTGCGAGCGGGGAACGCCGCCCGCCGAGCTTGTCGATCTCGCCCGCTCCGTCGTCGATCGCCCCGAGGACGTCGCCTTCGTCGCGACGCTCGACGTGCGGGCCGACGAGCCGGCGATGCATGCCGTTGCCCGCCATTTCGCCGTGCCGCTGGTGACCTTCCCGGCCGACCGCCTCGAGGCCGAGACGCCGCGGCTTGCCAATCCCTCCGCCGTCGTCTTCGCCCATGCCGGCTGTCACGGGGTCGCCGAGGCGGCGGCGCTCGCCAAGGCCGGGGCGCATGCGCGCCTTGTCGTGGAAAAGACGAAATCCGCCCGCGCCACCGTGGCGATTGCGGAATCCTTTCAGGGGCTTGCGCCTCTTTCCTTGGAAAGCGATTCGCCTTCCTCATTCATCGATTCAAGCCGGGGAGGCGCCTGATGCAGGGCCTGTTTTCCGCTCTTCCGCCCATGGAAAAGGGCAGCGTCTGGCTGGTCGGCGCGGGGCCGGGCGATCCGGGCCTCCTGACGCTGCATGCCGCCAACGCCCTCCAGCAGGCCGACGTCGTCGTGCATGACGCGCTGGTCAATGCCGAGTGCCTGTCGCTCGCCCGTCCCGGCGCCCTCCTCGAATTTGCGGGAAAGCGCGGCGGAAAGCCCTCGCACAAGCAGCGCGACATCTCGCTGCGGCTTGTCGAGCTGGCGCGCGCCGGGCACCGGGTGCTGCGCCTCAAGGGCGGCGATCCCTTCGTCTTCGGGCGGGGCGGGGAGGAGGCGCTGACGCTGATCGAGCACGGCGTTCCCTTCCGCATCGTGCCGGGCATCACGGCCGGCATCGGCGGGCTTGCCTATGCCGGCATTCCGGTGACGCACCGCGAGGTCAACCATGCCGTGACCTTCCTCACCGGCCACGATTCCTCCGGCCTGGTGCCGGACCGCATCGACTGGGAGGGCATCGCCAGGGGCTCGCCGGTCATCGTCATGTACATGGCGATGAAGCATATCGGCCAGATCGCCGCGAACCTCATTGCCGGCGGCCGCTCGCCGGACGAGCCCGTCGCCTTCGTCTGCAATGCGGCGACGGCCGGCCAGCAGGTGCTGGAGACGACGCTTTCGCGCGCCGAGGCGGATGTCGAAGCCGCCGGCATCGAGCCGCCGGCCATCGTGGTCGTCGGCGAGGTGGTGCGCCTTCGCGCCTCGCTCGACTGGATCGGCGCCTTGAAGGAGGGTCGCAGGCTCTCGCCCGACCCGTTCGGCGCGCGCGAGATGAAGGACCCGGCATGAGCGGATTGCTCATCGCCGCGCCCGCGTCCGGCTCCGGCAAGACGACGGTGACGCTCGGGCTGGCGCGCGCGCTTGCCAATGCGGGCCTCCGCCTCGTTTCCGGCAAGGCCGGGCCGGATTATATCGATCCCGCCTTTCACGCGGCTGCAAGCCGCGGGGCCTGCCTCAATTACGATCCCTGGGCGATGCGGCCGGAGCTCATCCGCGCCAATGCCGCGATGCAGGCGGAGGCGGGCGATTTCCTGCTGGTCGAGGCGATGATGGGCCTCTTCGATGCGGCCGCCGACGGCACCGGTGCGCCGGCAGACCTTGCCGCGCTGCTCGGCCTTCCGGTGGTGATGGTGGTCGATTGCTCGCGCATGTCGCAGTCCGTCGCCGCGCTCGCGCAGGGCTACCGGGATTTCCGCCGCGATATCCATGTGGCGGGCGTCATCCTCAACAAGGTCGGCAGCGCCCGGCACGAGGCCATGCTGCGCGGCGCGCTGGAGGCGGCGGGCATCACCATCTTCGGCGTGCTGCGCAGCGATCCGGCGCTCGCCTTGCCGGAGCGCCACCTCGGCCTCGTGCAGGCCGGCGAGCATGCCGCGCTCGAAACCTTCATCGCCCATGCGGCCGATGTCGTCACGCGCTGCTGCGACCTTGCGCGGCTCACCGACGTCGCCGCCATGCACCGGATGCTGCCCGCGGCGCCTTCCGTCTCGCGCCTGCCGCCGCTCGGCCAGCGCATCGCGATTGCGCGGGACCGGGCCTTCGCCTTCCTCTACGAGCACCTGCTTGCGGGCTGGCAAGGGGCGGGGGCGAGCCTTTCCTTCTTCTCGCCGCTTGCCGACGAGGCGCCCGCGGCCGATGCCGATGCGGTCTATCTGCCCGGCGGCTATCCCGAGCTGCACGGGCCCGCCCTTGCCAATGCCGGCCGTTTCCGCCAAGGCATGCGGGAAGCGGCGGGCCGGGGGGCGCGCATCTACGGCGAATGCGGGGGCTACATGACTCTGGGGGAAGCGTTGGTCGCCGCGGACGGTTCCCGCTACGAAATGCTCGGCCTCCTGCCGCTCGTCACCAGCTTTGCCGAGCGCCGCCGCCATCTCGGCTATCGCTGCGTCACGCCGCTCGCCGGCTCCGGTTTCTCCGGGGCCATGACGGCGCACGAGTTCCACTATTCCACCGTCGTGGAGGAGGGGGCGGCCGAACGGCTCTTCTCCGTCACGGATGCAACGGGCGAGAACCTCGGCGAGGCCGGCCTTCGCCGCGGCACGGTCGGCGGGTCCTACATGCATCTCATCGACCTTGCGCCGGAGGGGGCATGAGCGCGCCGCGCATCGCCCATGGCGGGGGCATCGCCGCCGCCGCCGCGCGCTTCGGCGGCCGGCCGGAGGACTGGCTGGACCTTTCCACGGGCATCAATCCCAATCCGGCCGCGCTTCCCGAAATCGACGCTGCCGCCTGGCATCGCCTGCCGGACCGGCACCGGCAGGACGAGACCCGCGCCGCCGCTGCCCGCTACTACGGCACGCCACAGGCCCTGCCGCTGCCGGTGCCCGGCACGCAGTCCGTCATCCAGCTCCTGCCGCGCCTCGTTCCGGCGGGCCGGCGCGTCGCCGTGCTCTCGCCGACCTACGGCGAATATGCCCGGGTGCTCGGCAATGCCGGCGTGCTGGTGGATTGCGTGGCAAGCCTCGATGACGTGACCGACGCCCACGGCCTTGCCGTCGTCGTCAATCCCAACAACCCGGACGGCCGGCTTTTCTCGCGCGAAACCCTCATCGATCTCCATGCCCGCATGGCGGCGAGTGGCGGGCTTCTCCTCGTCGACGAGGCCTTCGGCGACATGCGGCCGGAGGCGTGCATCGCGCCGCTGGCGGGGAAGGTCATGCCGGGGCTTCTCGTCTTCCGTTCCTTCGGCAAGTTCTTCGGCCTTGCGGGCCTGCGCCTCGGTTTCGCCATCGGCCCTGCCGGTGTGCTGGAGCGCCTTGAGGACTGGCTGGGCCCCTGGGCCGTCTCCGGGCCGGCGCTGGCCGTCGCGACCGGGCTGATGGCCTCCGATACCGATGCCATCCGCCGCGCGATCGAGGCGCGCAAGGCGGGACTCGATGCCGCTCTTTCGGCGGCGGGCCTGAGGATTGCCGGCGGCACGGGCCTCTTCTCGCTGGTCGAGCATGAAGACGCGGCAGTGCTCCACGAATCGCTCTGCCGCCGCCACATCCTCGTCAGGCCCTTCGACTATAACCGGCGCTGGCTGCGCTTCGGCCTTGCGCCGGACGAGGCGGGCGATGCACGGCTCTCGGCGGCGCTGGCCGGGGCGACGGGCTGAACCATGGCGGAAGCGTTCTTCATCCTCTTCCTCGCACTCGTGCTGGACCGCGTCGTCGGCGACCCGGATGCGCTCTGGCGGCGCGTGCCGCATCCGGTGGTGCTGTTCGGCCGCGCCATCGGCCTCATGGACCGGCTCTTCAACGACCGGCGCCTTTCAGCCGAGAGCCGGCGCTTCAACGGTGCGGCGGCCATCGCCGTGCTGCTCGCCGCAAGCCTCTTCGTCGGTTTCCTCGCCCACCGGCTGCTCGCCTCGCTCGGCCTTGCCGGTGCCCTCCTCGAAGCGGTTATCGTCGCCGTCTTCCTGGCCCAGAAGAGCCTGCACGACCATGTGCGCGCCGTTTCCGATGGCCTCAAGCAGGGCGGCATCGAGGGCGGGCGGCAGGCCGTGTCGATGATCGTCGGGCGCGACCCCGCGACGCTCGACGAGCCCGCCGTCTGCCGCGCCGGCATCGAGAGCCTTGCGGAGAACTTTTCCGACGGCGTCGTCGCGCCGGCCCTCTGGTATGCGCTCCTCGGCCTGCCGGGCCTTTTTGCCTACAAGATGCTCAACACGGCCGATTCCATGGTCGGCCACAAGAACGAGAAATATCTCGATTTCGGCTGGGCTTCCGCGCGCCTCGACGACCTTGCCAACTGGCCGGCCGCACGCCTTTCCATCCCCTTCATCGCCGCCGGCGCCCGGGCCGCGAAGGGCCGGGCGGCGGCGCGGGCGGCCGTCGGCACGGCGCTGCGCGATGCGGGGCTCCACCGCTCGCCCAATTCCGGCTGGCCGGAGGCGGCGATGGCCGGCGCGCTCGGCATCGGCCTTGCGGGCCCGCGCATCTATGGCGGCGCGCGCGTCGACGAGCCGATGATGAACGCGAGCGGGCGCACCGTGGCGACGGTCGCCGATATCGACCTTTCGCTGAAGGTCTTCTCCGGCGCCTGCGCGTTCCTTGCCGGGGCGGTGCTGATACTGGCGCTCCTTGCCGTCCTTTGAGCCGCGGCGGGAGCAACCCTTAAAATTTTACGCTTAACTTCGTTTTCTTTTCGCCGGGCCGTCAATATTGCGGAAGGTTGAAACGTCTATACTCTGTCTCGCACTGGGACACGGCGCTCAAGCCGTGCCCGAACGAAGTAGAGGGGAAGTCATGCGTGTGTTGATTGCGGCGGCAGCCGCATTGCTTCTTGGCGCGTTCCAGGCGGAAACGGCATCGGCCGCCAGCCTTGTCGCCCAGGTCAGTCTTTCTTCGCAGACCATGGTGGTGAAGGAGAACGGCATCGTGAAATACCGCTGGCACGTTTCGACGGGCCGCAAGGGCTACGGCACGCCGACGGGGAGCTGGAAGGCGAAATGGGCCTCGCGCAACCACCGTTCGCGCAAATACGACAACGCGCCGATGCCCTATGCCATCTTCTTCAACGGCGGCTATGCGGTGCACGCGACCTTCGACACGCGCCGTCTCGGCCGTCCGGCCTCGCACGGCTGCGTGCGCCTGCATCCGGAGAACGCCGCCACCTTCTTCCAGATGGCGAACCGCTACGGGCTGTCGAACACGAAGGTCGTCATCTCCCGCTGACCGGTCCTAGTCGGTGCTGGCGTAGCGCATCAGCCGGTCCATGTCGGGAACGCTGACATGGCGGTTGTTCTCGATGCGGATGACGTTCTCCTTGCGCAGCTTGGTGAACTGCCGGCTGACGGTCTCGATCGTCAGCCCGAGGAAATCGGCGATATCGGCGCGCGAGAGCGGCAGGTCGAAGGAGGACTGGTCGACGCTTTCCGGGTCGATATGGGTGGCGATGAGGTAGAGGAAGCTTGCGACCTTCTCCTGCGCCGTCTTGCGGCCGAGGGTCAGCATCCAGTCGCGCGCCTCGTCCAGCTCCTTGAGCGCCTGGCGGTGCAGCTTGTGCTCCAGCTCCGGTGTCCTCTTGACCAGCCGGTCGAGCACATGGCGCGGGAAGTTGCAGACCTCGCTGTCGGTCGCCGCCTCGGCGGTGATGGCGCTTTCTTCGAGGAACGGCCGCCCGAGGAAATCGGGCGCGAACTGCAGGCCGACGATCTGCTGGCGGCCGTCCGCCATCACCTTCGTCAGCTTCACGACGCCGCGCATGATGTTGGAATAGTTCACCACCGTCTCGCCCTGGCCGATCACCTCGGCGCCGGTTTCCAGGCGATGGCGGGAGGAATGCCTGTTGAGCTCGACGAGCTGCTCGGCCGTCAGCGCACCGCACACGCCGCCGTGCCGGGCCTCGCAGGCACGGCAGACGAGCGGAATCTCGGAATTGTGGATATCCTGGCGGCGAACTTCCATCTCGTTTTTCCTTTCGCCCGGAGGACGGCGACACATGACGCCGTGCTACCGCACGCTGACAAGAACTTAAAGCGGGTCGCCTCGCGGCAAAATAGCGCTTCCTGACTATTGTCAAATCCTAACGCAGCTCTTGCGGCTTTCACTTGATCAAAATCAAATGGCGGACGCATCCGGTGGTTTATTTCGCTTGCGAACAAGGAGATCGACCATGCAGGACGCACTCGTGGAACGCCTTTCGTCGCCGGTGCCGCGCTATACCAGCTATCCGACCGCGCCGCACTTCGACGAAGGGATAGGGCCGGACGCCTATGCCGGGTGGCTTTCCGCCCTGGGCCCGCGCAACCGCCTGTCGCTCTATGCCCATATCCCCTATTGCGACCGGCTCTGCTGGTTCTGCGCCTGCCACACCAAGCATACGCTGCGCTACGAGCCGGTGGAGGCCTATCTGAAGGGGCTTCATGCCGAGATCGCCGCCGTCGGCGCGCGCGTCTCGCAGGCGGCGCCCGTGACGGCGCTGCATTTCGGCGGCGGCTCGCCGACGCTCGTGCGGCCGAACGACATGCGGCTGCTCAAGAGCTGTCTCGACCATAACTTCGCGTTCTCGCCCGATGCCGAGATTTCGGTGGAGATGGACCCGAACGACCTCGACGAGGCGCGGCACGACGCGCTCGCCGCCATCGGCATGACGCGCGCCAGCCTCGGCATCCAGGATTTCGACCCGACGGTGCAGAAAGCGATCAACCGCATCCAGACCTTCGAGCAGACGCGCGGCGTGGTGGAGGCGGCGCGGGAAAGAGGCGTGCGCTCGGTCAATTGCGACGTCCTCTACGGCCTGCCGCACCAGACGGCGGAGACGCTGGCCGAGACCGTGCGCGCCGTGCTCTCGCTGCGGCCGGACCGCATCGCGCTCTTCGGCTATGCCCATGTGCCGTGGATGAAGAAGCACCAGACGATGATCGACGAGAAGGTGCTGCCCGGCATCGTCGAGCGCTTCGCCCAGATGACGATGGCCGGCGAGATGCTGGTCGCCGCCGGCTACGAGGCGATCGGCATCGACCATTTCGCGCTGCCGGCCGACAAGCTGGCCGTCGCCGCGCGGAACGGCACGCTGCGCCGCAACTTCCAGGGCTATACGGACGACCGGGCCGATGCGCTGATCGGGCTCGGCGCCTCGGCCATCGGCCAGTTGCCGCAGGGCTACCTCCAGAACATGCCGGCGACGGGCGAGTACCTGCGCCGGGTGGAGGAGGGCGGGCTTGCGGTGGTGCGCGGCTACGCGCTGACGGAGGAGGACCGGGCGCGCGCCTTCGTCATCGAGCGCATCATGTGCGATTTCGGCTTCTCCTTCGCCGACCTTGCCGCGCGCCATCCTGCCTTTGCCGGCCCGGTCCGGGCGGAGGCCCGCGCTTTCGTCGCGGGTGACAGGGACGGCCTTGCGCATATCGAAGGCGAGCGTTTCTGCCTTACGCCGGCGGGCCGGCCCTTCGCCCGCACGGTGGCGGCGGTCTTCGACGCGCATCTTGCGAGCGGGCGCGGGCGGCATTCGGTGGCGGTCTGACCGGCGGTTGCGGTCCTGTTGCGCACGCAACACAGCCGCGCCGACAATGCAGGTCCCTCATCAACCCCATTGGCAATCGCGTCGGTTTTCCATATAGGATCGCCCGACTATAGATTCATGAGGTATGGGCGTGACTGCTACATTCGACAAGGTTGCCGACATCATTGCTGAAACCAGCGAGATCGATCGCGAGACGATCACGCCGGAAAGCCACACGATCGATGATCTCGGCATCGACAGCCTCGATTTCCTCGACATCGTCTTCGCGATCGACAAGGAATTCGGCATCAAGATCCCGCTGGAACAGTGGACGCAGGAAGTCAACGAAGGCAAGGTCGCGACGGAAGAGTATTTCGTCCTGAAGAACCTTTGCGCCAAGATCGACGAACTGCGGGCTGCCAAGGCCTGACACGCGGCGCCCCGGCCGCCGCCCGGCGGCCCGTCCGGACGATCCCGGTGCGCGCGGCTTTCGGCCTGCCGTTACGGCAGGCCTTTCGATTTTCCGGAACCCGCCGGAGGCATGAACCCGATGCTGCTTGAATATTTCCAGATGATCGACCGGGTCGAGGCCGTCGACGGCGCGCGCCGCGTGCTTTCTGCCCGCTCGGTCGTACCGTCCAAAAGCCCGGTCTTCGAAGGCCATTTCCCCGGCATGCCGCTCGTTCCGGGCGTGCTGCTCATCGAGACGATGGCGCAGGCCTCCGGCTTCCTCGTGCTGGCGGCGTCCGATTTTGCCGCCATGCCCTTCCTGATGAGCGTCGACGGGGCCAAGATGCGCACCTTCGTCGAGCCCGACGCGGTACTCGACATCGAGGCCGTGCTGGAGCATGACGGATCGGGCTATGCCGTGACCAAGACGAAGATCACGTCGGCCGGCAAGAAGGTGTGCGACGCGCAGCTCAAGCTGCGCACCATGCCGTTCGCCGAGGTGCCGCTTGCCGATATCGTGCGCAAGCGCGCCGGCGAAGTGGGTCTGTTCGAGGCGCTTGCGGCGTCCGCGGAAGGGAAGTGAACATGGCGAACAACGATGTGGTGATCACCGGCGTCGGCATCGTCACCTGTCAGGGTGTCGGGGCCGAGGCGCATGTGGCGATCCTCGGCGGCGCGAAGGCGCCGGACCTCAGGATCGACACGGAGCGCTTCGCGCCGTATCCGGTGCATCCGATGCCGGAGATCGACTGGAACCAGCAGATCCCCAAGCGCGGCGACCAGCGCCAGATGGAGAACTGGCAGCGCCTCGGCGTCTTCGCCGCGGGCCTCGCGCTCGACGATGCCGGCTTCAAGGACGACGCGGAAGCCTGCGGCACGATGGACATGATCGTGGCGGCCGGCGGCGGCGAGCGCGATATCAACGTCGATTCGCTGATCGTCGACGAGGGGCTGAAGCGCAACGACCGCGAACGCCTGCTCAACGAGAAGTTGACGACGGAGCTGCGCCCGACGCTCTTCCTCGCCCAGCTTTCCAACCTGCTCGCCGGCAACATCTCCATCGTGCACAAGGTCACGGGCTCGTCCCGCACCTTCATGGGTGAGGAAGCGGCCGGCATCAGCGCCGTGGAGACGGCCTTCCACCGCATCCGCGCCGGACAGTCGACGCATACGCTCGTCGGCAGCGCGCTCGTCGCCGAGCGGCAGGACGTCATCCTGCTTTACGAAGCCCTCGGCGCCCACGCGACGGGCGGCTGGACGCCGCTCTGGTCGCGCGACGAGAAGGCCGGCGGCGGCATCGTCACCGGCTCGGCGGCCGCCTTCCTCATCCTCGAATCGCGCGAACATGCCGAAGCCCGCGGCGCGCGCATCTACGCGACCATCGACGCCATCGGCGGCGACCGCGGTGCGCGCGACGAAGGCCGGCTGGAAGCGCGCCTCGACCGCCTGGCGGAGAGGGAGGGATTCGAACCCTCGGTCATTTTCTCCGGCGCATCCGGCGCGCATGACATCACGGCCCGCGAAAAGGCCTGGCTTGGCAAGCGCTTTTCCGGCAGCGCCGTGCGCGGCTACAGCGCCGTGACGGGCCAGGCGCTCGAGGCGCAGTTCCCGCTCGGCCTTGCGCTTGCCGCGCTGACGCTCGGGTCCGGCGTCAAGGTCGCCCCGTTCGATACCGCCGCCGAAACCGCCATGAGCGCACCTGCCGCGAGCGCCGTCGTCACGACGGTCGGCCATGCGCGCGGCGAAGGCGTCGCAATCCTTTCCGCAGAGAAGTGAGGGTCCGGCCATGACGAAAGCCGCTTACAGGGATCATCTCGGCCGTCCCATCGTCGCCGTCACCGGTATGGGCGTCGTCACCTCGCTGGGGCAGGGGCTCAAGGACAACTGGGCCGCGCTCACCGGCGGCGTCTCGGGCATCCACGGCATCACGCGCTTCCCGGTCGACGGGCTCAACACCCGCATTTCCGGCACGGTGGATTTCATCTCGGTTCCCGTCGAGAACCCGGTCGAGCGTTCCTATGCCTATGCCCGCGAGACGACGGACGAGGCGCTGGCGCAGGCCGGCCTTTCCGGCGAGTTCGGCGGCCCGCTCTTCCTCGCCGCCCCGCCGATCGAGCCCGACTGGCGCGACCGCTTCGCGCTTGCCGACCGCGCGCCGGCCTCGCAGCGCCCGGGCGACGCCTATGACCGCTTCCTCTCCGTGCTGCGCGAGAAGCCCGACCCGACCCTGCACGAGGCCTGGGCCTTCGGCTCGATCTCCGAGCGCCTTTCCGACCGCTACGGCACGCGCGGCCTGCCGGTGACGCTGTCGACCGCCTGCGCCTCGGGCGCGACGGCGATCCAGCTCGGCGTCGAGGCGATCCGCCAGGGCCGCACCGACCGGGCGCTCACCGTCGGCACCGACGGCTCGGTGACCGCCGAGGCGCTGATCCGCTTCGCGCTCCTTTCCGCGCTCTCCACGCAGAACGACCCGCCGACCAGGGCCTCCAAGCCCTTCAGCAAGGACCGCGACGGCTTCGTCATCGCCGAAGGCGCGGCGACGCTCGTGCTGGAATCGCTGGAGGCGGCCATCGCCCGCGGCGCGAAGGTGCTCGGCATCCTCAAGGGCTGCGGGGAGAAGGCCGATCATTTCCACCGCACGCGCTCCTCGCCGGACGGCGGCCCCGCCATCGCGACGATCCGCGCCGCGCTGGAAGACGCCGGCATGGACGAGGGCGGCATCGGCTACATCAATGCCCACGGCACCTCGACGCCGGAGAACGACAAGATGGAATACCTTTCCATGTCGACCGTCTTCGGCGACAGGCTGGCGGGCATTCCGGTCTCCTCCAACAAGTCGATGATCGGCCACACGCTGACGGCGGCCGGCGCGGTGGAGGCGGTGTTCTCGATCCAGACCATGCTGACCGGCACCCTGCCGCCGACCATCAACTACCAGAACCCCGACCCGGCCATCGAGCTCGACGTCGTGCCGAACGTGAAGCGCGACAGTAAGGTGAGTGCCGTCCTGTCGAACTCCTTCGGCTTCGGCGGCCAGAACGCCAGCCTCGTGATGACGGCCGAACCGGCCTGATAGGAATATTACCATGCGTGCCCTGCAGCTTCTCGACGACCGCAAGCTCGAACTGACTGACATTCCGGAACCGGACGCACCCGGCCCCGGCGAGGTGACGCTGCGCGTCAAGGCCGTCGCGCTCAACCATATCGACGTCTGGGGCTGGCGCGGCATGGCCTTCGCCAAGCGCAAGATGCCGCTGGTCATCGGCGCGGAAGCCGCCGGCGTCGTCGAGACGCTGGGCCCCGGCGTTGCCAACGTGCTGCCCGGCCAGCTCGTCTCCATCTACGGCGCACGTACCTGCGGCCTGTGCAAGCCCTGCCGCGAAGGCCGTGACAATCTCTGCGAACATGTCGGCGGCGTTCACGGCTTCCATCTCGACGGCTTCGCGCAGGAGAAGGTGAACCTTCCCGAGCGCCTGCTGGTCCCCGCACCGCCCGGCGTCGACGCCGTCGGCGCGGCGCTGGCGCCGGTCACCTTCGGCACGGTCGAGCACATGCTGTTCGACAACGCCAGGCTCGAATCCGGCGAGACGATCCTCGTCCATGCCGGCGGCTCGGGCATCGGCACGGCGGCGATCCAGCTTGCCAAGAAGATCGGCTGCACCGTCATCACCACCGTCGGCTCGAACGACAAGATCGAGAAGGCGAAGGCGCTCGGCGCCGACCATGTCATCAACTACCGCGAGGACCGCTTCGAGGGCGTCGTGCGCAAGCTGACGAAGAAGAAGGGCGTCGACGTCGTCTTCGAGCATGTCGGCAAGGACACCTGGGCGGGCTCCATGCTCTGCCTCAAGCGCGGCGGGCGTCTCGTCACCTGCGGCTCCACCTCGGGCGTCTCCACCGACATGAACCTGATGATGCTGTTCCAGCAGCAGTTGAAGCTCTTCGGCTCCTTCGGCTGCCGCATGGAGAACATGGCGAACGCCATGCAGAAGATGGCGCGCGGCATCGTCCATCCGGTCATCGATACGGAAGTAACCTTCGACGGCATCGCCACCGCGCTGGAGCGCATGGAATCGCGCCAGATCTTCGGCAAGATCGTCCTGAAGCTGGATTGACGCCGTTGCGGATGCTGATCACACGCCTCGTCCTGGCGCTCCGCAATTCCAAGGACTGGCTTGTCGCGCAGTTCGCCTTCGGCCTGCTCAACATCCTGAAGGTGCTGCCGGCGGACGGCGCGATCGATTTCGCCGACCGCGTCGCGCGCTGGATCGGCCCGAAGACGAAGCGCCACAGGCTGACGCTGACGAACCTGCGCAATGCCTTCCCGGAGAAGTCCGAGGCGGAGATCGAGGCGATCGCGCTCGATGCCTGGGGCAATATGGGCCGGCTCGCCGCCGAATATGTCTTCCTCGACAAGCTGTTCGATTTCGATCCCGAAAAAACGGCGCCGGGCCGTATCGAGGTCTCCGGCATCCCGCTTTTCGTGGACCTGCGCGACAATCCGCGGCCCTTCATCGTCTTCACCGCCCATACCGGCAATTTCGAGCTGCTGCCGGTGGCTGCCGCCGCCTTCGGGCTGGACGTGACGGTGCTGTTCCGCCCGCCGAACAATCCATATGTCGCCGACAAGGTGTTCGAGTTCCGCCGCGCCCGCATGGGCCAGCTCGTGCCGTCCCATGCCGGCTCCTCCTTCACGCTGGCGCGCAAGCTGGAGGCGGGCGGGCCGGTCGGCGTGCTTGTCGACCAGAAGTTCACCCGCGGCCTGCACACGAAATTCTTCGGCCGTGACGTGCAGACGAACCCGCTGGTCGCAAAGCTCGTGCGCCAGTTCGACTGCGAGGTCTATCCCGCCCGCTGCATCCGCCTGCCGGGCAACCGCTACCGGCTGGAGCTGGAGCCGGCGATGGCGATTCCCCGCAAGGAGAACGGCGCGGTGGACGTGGAGGCGACCGCGCAAAAGCTCAACGACAAGGTCGAGCAATGGGTGTGCGAATATCCCGGCCAATGGCTGTGGTATCACGACCGCTGGAACATCAAGCACAGCCTCAATACTTGATCGGCCGCTCTTTCATCCTTCACGACTGATTGCCGGCAGGCTGCGCACTTCAAATTGCGCGGCACGGTGCCAATTTGCGTTTGACATCCCCCGTGTCGCTGTTACCATTTTGCTAATGTAAGCGCTTTGGATGATGAATTCGGGAGGTGAGTCAAAGCGATTTCCTGTTTCTGTACAGATTAGATAGTGTGGCAATACGATTGCTGTAGTTTTCAGCAATTCAGGGAGCATCAGTTGAAAGCTCTTATAGAGTTGTTCTGGTTTAAATATTCGCAACTTCAGCATGCCGTGAAGACAGGAAATGAAAAGCTGGTTTCCATGCTGGACAGGGAAATCGAGCCGGCCCTGGTGGCCGTAATGCAAAAGGAGGCGTGCGACACCTCCGAACTCCGCTCACAATTCCGGTTCGTGGTCGACCTTCTGCGCGAGGAAGCGGACGACCGCACCTGCGTGCTCCGGCAGGCGCACAATCTCAAGCTGCTGCTCGACCGCTATTTCGGCACCGACGAGACCGCCGCGCCCTTCGGCATCGGTCCGATGGCGGAGGCCGCGCGCCCCGTGCCGGCGCCGCGCGTCGTCGAGGACGGCCTTCTCAACGAGGCGATCCTCGACAGCCTGCCGGACCGGGTCGCCGTCGTCACGACGGATTACCGCTATCTTTATTCGAACCCGCTGAATGCGGAGCGGCTCGCTGAAAAGCCCATCGACCTCGTGGGGCGCCACATCGCCGAATTTATCGGGGCGCAGCGCTTCGAGGGCCGCGTCAAGCGGCATCTCGACCGCTGCTTTGCCGGAGAGGTGATCGAATACGACTATGTTTCGCCGCGCCGCGGCAATGCCACGATCCGCTGCCGCATGACGCCATGCCTGTCGGCCGCCGGAAACGTGCTCGGCGCCATTCTCGTCCTGCAGGACGTGCTGGAGACGCGCGACCCGATGGCGGCCTGAAGGGGAGCGCCGTCCGCCCGCGCGGGCCTCCTGGCGGCGTCTTTCGCTCCGCCCGAACTCGAATCTCCGCCTTAGGAGGCGAGGCCCGGGCCGCGCAGCACGAACTGCTGCTCGAAGGCGATGTGGCGCCGGATCGATTCGAAGAAGCCGCGGAGCATGTAGCCCGCGGCTTCCGCGTTCACGGAGCGGTCGCCGCTGCCGAGCCGCGTCAGCGTGTCGGTCAGCTCCTCGGCGAAGCATTCGTCCTCGACATGCTCGAATTTCAGCCGGGCGATGGCGTCTACGAGCTGGCGGTCGCCTGCCTGCAGGCGTTCGAGCAGCGGAAACAGCGCCTCCTCCTCGTAGCGGTGGATGCCGTTGACCAGCGGCACCAGCGATTTTGCCGCATAGATGCATTTCTGCCGGTTGATGTTCGCCGGCAGGCTGTCGGCGATCTCCTCCAGCGCCTCGCAGAGCGTGAGCTGCGCGTCATGGGCCTTTTTCAGCCAGTCCAGGGAAACGGCGTCCGTCGGGCGATCCGAAAGCAGCCGGGCGATGCCAGTGTAGTCCGTCATGTGTCGTGCTTCCTCTTCGGGGAAGAGCCGCGGCGTCCCGGCGCGGCTGCGTCAACCTGTCTCTAGATGCCGCCGGCTCCGCCGCCATGCCTTGATCCATGTCAAGGATGCCGGCGGGCGCATCTGCCAAGGCTCACTCGAGCGCAATGGGCCGATTCCGCGAGGGAAGAGGGCCATTGCGGGACAGTCACGAGTTGGGGGATGCCAACGATGAAATATCTAACGGAAACAATCGTCCTGGCGGTGGGGGCGTTTCTGGCGCTGCTCGGCGTCGCCTTCGCCAAGGACAGGCTCTTCGAGGCCCACATGTGGGTTCTCTTCTTCGTGCTGCTTGCCGGCACGCTGGTCATGGTGCGGCGCGTCTCCTTCGCGCCGGCCGCCGCCGCCCCGTCCGCCGCGGACGACGGCTATTTCGACGAGGTCATCAAGTACGGCGTCATCGCCACGGTGTTCTGGGGCGTCGTCGGCTTCCTCGTCGGCGTCTTCATCGCCGCGCAGCTCGCCTTTCCAGACCTCAATATCGAGCCCTGGCTGAACTTCGGCCGCGTGCGCCCGCTGCACACCTCCGCGGTCATCTTCGCCTTCGGCGGCAACGGGCTGATCGCGACGTCCTTCTACGTCGTGCAGCGCACCTCCCGCGCCCGTCTTTTCGGCGGCAATCTCGGCTGGTTCGTCTTCTGGGGCTACAACCTCTTCATCGTCATGGCGGCCACCGGCTACCTCCTCGGCATCACGCAGAGCCGGGAATATGCCGAGCCGGAATGGTATGTCGACATCTGGCTCACCATCGTCTGGGTCGCCTATCTCGTCGCCTTCCTCGGCACGATCATGACCCGCAAGGAACCGCATATCTACGTGGCGAACTGGTTCTATCTGGGCTTCATCGTCACCATCGCCATGCTGCACATCGTCAACAACCTGGCGGTGCCGGCCTCCTTCCTCGGCGCCAAGAGCTATTCGGCCTTCTCCGGCGTGCAGGATGCGCTGACGCAATGGTGGTACGGCCATAATGCCGTCGGCTTCTTCCTGACGGCCGGCTTCCTCGGCATGATGTACTATTTCGTGCCCAAGCAGGTGAACCGACCGGTCTATTCCTACCGCCTGTCGATCATCCACTTCTGGGCCCTGATCTTCATGTATATCTGGGCCGGTCCCCATCACCTGCACTACACGGCGCTGCCGGACTGGGCGCAGACGCTCGGCATGGTCTTCTCGATCATGCTGTGGATGCCCTCCTGGGGCGGCATGATCAACGGCCTGATGACGCTCCAGGGCGCCTGGGACAAGATCCGCACCGACCCGATCGTGCGCATGATGGTCATGGCCATCGCGTTCTACGGCATGGCGACCTTCGAAGGGCCGATGATGTCGATCAAGTCGGTCAACTCGCTCAGCCACTACACGGACTGGACCATCGGCCACGTCCATTCGGGTGCGCTCGGCTGGAACGGCCTCATCACCTTCGGCGCGATCTACTTCCTCGTGCCGAAGCTGTGGAAGCGCGAGCGGCTCTACTCGATCCGCATGGTCAACTGGCACTTCTGGCTCGCCACGCTCGGCATCGTGATCTACGCCGCCGTCATGTGGGTGGCCGGCATCCAGCAGGGCCTGATGTGGCGCGAATACGACGAGCAGGGCTTCCTGGTCTACTCGTTCGCCGAAACGGTCGCGGCCATGTTCCCCTACTACGTGCTGCGTGCCGTGGGCGGCGGCCTCTACCTCACCGGGGCGCTCATCATGGCCTACAACGTGACCATGACAATCCGCGGCTACCAGCGTGACGAGGCCCCGATCCCGGGTGCCGCGCCCGCCCTGCAGCCGGCCGAATAGGAGGGGGATCCATGTCCATTCTTGATAAACACGCCATCCTCGAGCGCAATGCGACGCTCCTCCTCGTCGGCTCGCTCCTCGTCGTCTCCATCGGCGGCATCGTCGAGATCGCTCCGCTCTTCTACCTGGAAAACACCATCGAGAAGGTGGAAGGCGTGCGGCCCTATTCGCCGCTGGAGCTCGCCGGGCGCGACATCTACGTGCGCGAGGGCTGCTATCTCTGTCACAGCCAGATGATCCGGCCCTTCCGCGACGAGGTCGAGCGCTACGGGCATTATTCGCTGGCGGCGGAATCGATGTACGACCATCCGTTCCAGTGGGGCTCCAAGCGGACCGGGCCCGACCTTGCCCGCGTCGGCGACCGCTATTCGAACGAATGGCACGTCCAGCACCTGACCGAGCCGCGCTCGGTGGTGCCGGAATCGGTGATGCCGAGCTACGCCTTCCTCAAGGAGACGCCGCTGGAGGTGAAGACCGTCTCGATGCACCTTTCGGCCAACCGTGCCGTCGGCGTGCCCTATACGGACGAGATGCTGGAAAACGCCGAGGCAGACCTGAAGGCGCAGGCCGATCCCAATGCCGACACGTCCGGCATCGAGGCCCGCTATCCGAAGGCCAAGCTCGGCGATTTCGACGGCGATCCGACGAAGCTCACCGAAATGGACGCGCTCGTCGCCTACCTGCAGATGCTCGGCACGCTGGTGGATTTCTCCACCTACGACGATGCCAGCGGTTATCGCTGAGGAGAGGCCCATGGAAACCTATACCGCCATGCGCCACTTCGCCGATAGCTGGGGCCTTGCCGCCATGACGCTGTTCTTCCTGGCCGTCGTTCTCTTCACCCTTCGCCCGGGCGGCCGCAAGGCCGCCGAACGGGCCGCCGAAATCCCCCTCAAGGAGGACTGATCATGGCCGGGAAACACATTGACGAAATCTCGGGCGTCGAAACCACCGGCCACGAATGGGACGGCATCCGGGAACTGAACAACCCCATGCCGCGCTGGTGGGTCTGGACGTTCTACGCCACGATCCTCTGGGCCATCGCCTACACCGTCGCCTTTCCGGCCTGGCCGCTGATCTCCGACACGACCAGGGGCATGCTCGGCTGGTCGAGCCGGGCCAATATCGCCGCCGAGCTTGCCAGCGCCAAGGAAGCGCAGGCCGGCTTCGTCGATCGCATCTCCAAGGCCTCGCTGGAGGAGATCCTGGCCGATCCGCAACTCTCGCAGTTCGCGATCTCGGGCGGCGCCTCGGCCTTCAAGGTCAACTGCGCCCAGTGCCACGGCTCGGGCGCGGCCGGCGGGCCGGGCTTCCCGAACCTCAACGACGACGACTGGGTCTGGGGCGGCACGGTGGAGGATATCTACCAGACCATCGCCCACGGCATCCGCCATCCGGGCGATGACGAGACCCGCGTCTCGGAAATGCCGGCCTTCGGCGAAATCCTCGAACCGGACCAGATCAAGCAAGTCGCCGCCTATGTCGTCAGCCTGACGGGCACGCCGTCCGACGCAAGCCTCGTCGAGCCGGGCAGCCAGGTCTTTGCCGACAACTGCGCCGCCTGCCATGGCGAGGACGCCAGGGGCAACCGCGAGATGGGCGCCCCGAACCTTGCCGACGCCATCTGGCTGAAGGGCGAGGGCGAGGCCGCCGTCGCCGCGCAGGTCCGCTCGCCCAAGCACGGCGTCATGCCCGCCTGGCTCCCCCGCCTCGGCGATCCGGCCGTCAAGCAGCTCGCCGTCTTCGTCCACTCGCTGGGCGGCGGCGAATAGCCTCAAGGGTTATCTATCAAGAAGAAAAGGCGGCGGTTCTCCGCGGCCTTTTTGCGTCGTGCCGCGTGGGTGGATCCTCGGGTCAAGCCCGAGCAACTGTGTTTGTGGTGTCAAGTACGCACTGGTTTGTTGTCCCTGATAGCGGCATTGAGTGTGACGAGCAGGCGCCTTGCTATTGCGATGAGGACGAGTTTGGCGGGCTTTCCCTTTTCGCGCATGGCCTTGGCGATCGCCTGGAAGGGACCCGAGCGGCAAGCGGCCAGGGCTGCCATGTAGAGAGCGTCGCGAACCCGCTTCCGCCCGCCCCAGATACAGCGCCTGCCCCGCAGGTTGCCTGAATCGCAGGCGATCGGCGCCAGCCCGGCAAGGGCACTGATGGCCCGCCGGTTCCGCTTGCCCAGTTCCGGCATGTGGGCAAGCAGGACCCTTGCCGTGACAGGCCCGATGCCCGGTGCCGAGCGTAGGATGGCCTCCTCCTGCAAAAGGGTGTGCGCCGATGCCAGGAGTGCGTCCATGCGCGCCTGCAGGGCTGCGATCTGGCGGTCGAGCATGTCGATCACCTGCAGGAGGCTTGCCTTCATCCAATCGGCATGGGGCTCGGCCAGACGGATGCGCTCGCTCTTGCGCATCTCCACCAGCTGGTCACGCCGGTCCATGAGCACACGCAGTTCCTGCCGTTCCGGTTCGCACGGTTCCTCGTCCGGCAAGGGCATCGCCGCACCGTAGCGGGCCAGCATCATCGCATCGACCCGGTCCGTCTTGGCCAGGAAGCCGGCAGACCTTGCGAACTGGCGGGCCTTGCGCGGGTTGGCACGGTGGAACCGCTGGCCCGCACCATGCAGGTGAAGCCGCAGCGCCCGGTCATAAGGGCCCGTCGCCTCAAGCACGCACAAGCCGCCCTGTCGCTCCAGCAACTCGACAAGCGCCGCATGCCCCTTGGCGTCATTGGCAAGGCGGTACCGTCGTGCCTGCGGATGGATGTAGCAATCCAGCCAGCCCTTGGAAACGTCGATCCCGATGAAACAAGATGCTATCGTCATGATGCCCGGCCTTATCCTGCGGGATCGCCGCGTCTACGGCCTCCCGGTCAACTGTTCGGGTGAAGCATGCAAAACGGCAGCGTACCGTGCTCGGACACGGTCTCTGGCGACCTGGGATGACAAGGTACGCTGCCGCAACGCGAACATACAATATTCTCGCGCAATACACAGATAAGGATGACGGAGGGGAGGAAAGGTCGCCCGCTTGCCGAACAGTGCGGCATGCGGTCCGTCGCTTCTGCCGCCAACCTTCTCTTCTATCGTCATCCTCGGGCTTGACCCGAGGATCCACCCACGCGGCACACCCTCAAGGCGAGCCGCCCGCTACGCGACCACCGTGTTCCGGCCCATGGCCTTCGCGCGGTAGAGGTTGCGGTCGGCGGCGGCGAGGGCTTCGGCGGGGGCGAAGCGGGGCGGACAGTGGAAGGCGCCGATGCTGATGCCGAGCGCAACGGGCGTGCCGTCCGGCGCGCGCAGGTCGATCGCTTCGACCGCCTCTCGGATCGCCTGCGAATGGTCGAGCATCCGTTCGGGCGAGGCCTCGCGCAGGAAGAGGCCGAATTCCTCCCCGCCGAGCCGGCCGACGAGGTCGGCGTCCCGCGAAAGGCTGGAGAGGAGCGCGCCGACGCGGGCGAGCGCGGCATCGCCCGCGGCATGGCCGAAGCGGTCATTGATGGCCTTGAAATGGTCGATGTCGAGGAAGAGCAGCCCGCCATGGGTGCCGGCCCGGGCCTCCGCATCGAGCTCGGCCATGAAGGCCGCGCGGTTGAGGACGCCGGTGAGCGCGTCCCGGCGCGCCTGTTCCTGAAGGCGGGCATAGGCGTCGGCCAGTTCCCGGGTGGTGCGGCCGAGGGCGGCATGCGCGAGATGCAGCTTCTCCGACTGGTAGAAGTGCAGGAACGAGGCGGGGATCGAGATGGCGATGG
Source organism: Shinella sp. Sh6 (assembly GCF_055392685.1). Classification (NCBI taxonomy): domain Bacteria; kingdom Pseudomonadati; phylum Pseudomonadota; class Alphaproteobacteria; order Hyphomicrobiales; family Rhizobiaceae; genus Shinella; species Shinella sp. Sh6. The sequence goes on from NZ_AP044005.1 coordinate 1,357,370, forward strand.
GGCAGGCGATGGTCATGACGAGGCCGGCGCCGGCCACCCTGCCGCCCAGCATGGGCACGAAGGCGAAGCTGATGGCGAGCGATGCCAGCACGGAGAGAACCGCGACCGCCAGGGTCTTGCCGAGGATACCGTACATCGAAGGGCCTGCCTGCTGTTGAATGCAGGCCCTCACTAGGAGCGTCTGGTTGAAGAAGCCTGAATTTCCTCGCTAAAAGTGGTTCGAGCGTCGAAATTCACGTAAGGGAAGGCTTCTATCGGTCGGACCAGACCGCAAGCTCGTATCCGTCGGGATCGGCGAAGTGGAAGCGCCGGCCGCCGGGGAAGGAAAAGATCGGCCTGACGATGCCGCCGCCCGCCTTTTCCACGCGGGAAAGCGCGTCTTCCAGATCGTCGGCGAAGAGGATGACGAGCGGGCCGCCTTTGGCGGAAACCGGCGCGAGCGTCGTGAAGCCGCCGGTGAGGCGCCCGTCGCGGAACTCGCAATAGTCCGGGCCGTAATCGGTGAAGGTCCAGCCGAAGGCGCCGCCGTAGAAGGCCTTGCTCCTGGCGATGTCCGCCACGTTGAACTCGATATAGTCGATCTTGCGGTCTCTCATCGTGCCGTCTCCCGTTCTTCCATCAGCCGTGCCAGCGTATCGAGGTCGCGGGCGACATGCGCGGCGTCCGCCTCGAAGGCCGCGTCGTCCATGCCCGGCGGCCTCAGCAGCGTGAACATCACCTCCGCCCCGTCGCCGTTCGGCACGACGCGCAGCGCGTTCTCCACGACGAGCCCGTCCGGCAGCGTCACCGTATGGTCGATCACGCCGAAATCGTTCTGCGGGGCGAAGCGCACGCGCACCTTGCCGATCGGCCCGCCGTCGGCGATCCAGTCCTCGCCGTCGCGCACAAGGCCGGACGCAAGGCCCGAGGCCCAGAGCGGCATGTTCTCCGGTTTTGCCGCGAAGGCATAGACGGCGCGCCAGTCGCGCCGGATGGCGCGGTGGACGATGCGGGCGGGCATGGTGGTCATCTCGTGTCTCCCTTTTCCCGCAGGATAGCGGGAAAGCCGTCCGGATGTCGAACAAAAAGTGAACGGTTTTCCGTAAACACCTGCAAGGCTTATCTCCACAAGTCCGCGATGCGGCAACCCGCCACGCCCTGCGGCGTCCGGAAATTGACGTAGATCAACGATGGTCTGGACCGTTGGCGTCATTGTGCCGGAACAACGACACATGCGACCGGCCCCATGCAACAGAATTCCACGACAATCGACACGTCCATCGAGCGCCACGAGGCCGAAGCCGTCAATTCGGCCAAGGTGCGCAAGCCGCTCTACGAGAAACGCAAGAAGATCTTCCCCAAGCGCGCCGAAGGCCGGTTCCGGCAGTTCAAGTGGCTGGTGATGCTCATCACGCTCGGCATCTACTACCTGACGCCGTGGATTCGCTGGGATCGCGGCCCGCATGCGCCGGACCAGGCCGTGCTGGTGGACCTTGCCGGCCGGCGCTTCTATTTCTTCTTCATCGAGATATGGCCGCAGGAATTCTTCTTCGTCGCCGGCCTCCTCGTCATGGCGGGCTTCGGGCTCTTCCTCGTCACCTCGGCGGTGGGGCGCGCCTGGTGCGGCTATGCCTGTCCGCAGACCGTGTGGGTCGATCTCTTCCTCGTCGTGGAGCGGGCGGTCGAGGGCGACCGTAACGCGCGCATGAAGCTCGATGCCGGGCCGTGGACCTTCGAGAAGGTGCGCAAGCGTGTGGTCAAGCATGCCACATGGCTGGTTATCGCCGTCGCGACGGGCGGCGCGTGGATCTTCTATTTCGCCGATGCGCCGACGCTGCTTGCCGATTTCGTGATGCTGCGCGCGCCCGCCGTCGCCTACATCACCGTCGCCATCCTCACGGCGACGACCTATGTGCTCGGCGGGCTGATGCGCGAGCAGGTCTGCACATACATGTGTCCCTGGCCGCGCATCCAGGCGGCGATGCTGGACGAGAGCTCGCTGGTCGTGACCTACAACGACTGGCGCGGCGAGCCGCGCACCCGCCACGCCAAGAAGGCCATCGCGGCCGGCGAAAGCGTCGGCGATTGCGTGGACTGCAACGCCTGCGTCGTCGTCTGTCCCATGGGCATCGACATCCGCGACGGCCAGCAGATGGAGTGCATCACCTGCGCGCTCTGCATCGATGCCTGCGACAACGTCATGGACAAGCTCGGCAAGGAACGTGGCCTCATCGCCTATGCGACCCTGTCGGACTATTCGGCCAACATGGCGCTTGCGACGGACGGCGGCACGCAGCCGGTCGATCCGAAGCGGGTGCGCGATGCCAATGGCGGCTTCAGCGACAAGGTCAAGCATTTCGACTGGCGCATCATCTTCCGCCCGCGCACGCTGCTCTATTTCGGCGTCTGGTCGGCGGCGGGGCTGGCGCTCGTCTTCGCGCTCCTGTCGCGCGAGCGGCTGGACCTCAACGTCATCCACGACCGCAATCCGCAGTTCGTCGTCGAATCGGACGGCTCGGTCCGCAACGGCTATGCCGTGAAGCTGCTCAACATGATCCCCGAGCCGCGCGTGATCACTGTCTCTATCGAGGGCATGCCGGGCGCCACCATGAAGGTCGCGGGCCATGACAGCGCGGACGGGCGCAGCGTCGCGGTGCCGGTCGATCCGGACCGGGTGACGGCCCTGCGTGTTTTCGTCACCCTACCCAAGAACAGCCTTGCCGAAGCGGCCGAAGGCTTCCACATTATCGCCGAGGACCGGCAGGGCCACGAGCGCGATAGCTATTCCGCCAAGTTCAACACGCCGGGAGTGAAGTGATGGCCAGCGAGCGCAGGGAACAGGGTTTCGTCTTCACCGGCTGGCACATGGTTCTCGTGATGGTGCTGTTTTTCGGAACGATCATATCCGTGAACCTGATCATGGCGTGGAACGCCTCGCATAGCTGGAGCGGCCTCGTGGTGCCCAACACCTATGTCGCCAGCCAGCAGTTCAACGGCAAGGTGGCCGAGGCCAAGCGCCTTGCCGCGAGCGGCATCGAGGGCAGCCTGACGGTCGAGGGCAGGCGCATCGCCTACCGGGTCGTCGACGCCAAGGGGGCGCCGGTCGTCGCCGACGAGGTCATGGCCACCTTCAAGCGCCCGGTGGACGAGCGCGAGGACTTCATCCTCGCGCTGGAGCCGGCCGGGCAGGGGCTCTTTGCCGCCGAGCGGGCCATCGCCGGCGGCCAGTGGGTCGTCGATATCAGCACGACGCGGGACGGGGCGAAGGTGTTCCACCAGACCGTCCGGATCGTCGCAGGAGGCATGAAATGAGTTGCTGCGCACCCGGCACGGAAGGGGCGGTCGAGGTGGAACGGGCGCGCCATGCGCTGCCGTCCTCGCAGGAACTGACGCTGGCGAGCCGCCCGGTGGGTGAGGGGCTGCGGCAGGTCGACCTTTCCGTGCCGGGCGTCCATTGCGGCGCCTGCATCACCACCGTCGAGGGCGCGCTGAAGGCCCTGCCGGAAGTCGAGCGCGCGCGCGTCAACCTCTCCACCCGCCGCGTCTCCGTGGTCTGGAGGGAGGCGGTCGACGGCCGAACGACCGATCCGCAGGCCATTCCCGCCGCCATCGCCGCCACCGGCTACGAGGCGCATCTCTTCGCGCTCGCCGCCGAGGGGGACGATGCGCTGCGCAACCAGCTCATCCGCGCCGTCGCCGTCTCCGGCTTTGCTGCGATGAACATCATGCTGCTCTCCGTCTCCGTCTGGTCGGGGGCGGAAGCGGCGACGCGCGACCTCTTCCACTGGATTTCCGCCCTTATCGCCGGGCCGACGCTGATCTATGCCGGCCGCTTCTTCTACCGCTCCGCCTGGAACGCCATCCGCCACGGCCGCACCAACATGGACGTGCCCATCGCGCTCGCCATCACGCTTTCCTATCTGGTCTCCGTCTGGGAGACGATGCATGGCGGCGAGCATGCCTGGTTCGATGCGACGGTGAGCCTCCTGTTCTTCCTCCTGATCGGCCGCACGCTCGACCATATCATGCGCGACCGCGCCCGCTCGGCCATTACCGGCCTTGCGCGCCTTTCGCCGCGCGGCGCCATGGTCGTGGGCGCGGACGGCGCGCGCGACTACCGCCCGGTCGAGGAGATCGCCGTCGGCGCGCGGCTTTCGATTGCCGCGGGCGAGCGCATTCCCGTCGATTGCCGCGTGCTGTCGGGCACGAGCGATATCGACCGCTCCATCGTCAACGGCGAGAGCGATCCGCTTGCCGCAGGCCCCGGCATGCAGATCGAGGCCGGCGCGATGAACCTTACCGGCTCGCTTTTGGTCGAGGCCGTCGCCACCGCGCGCGATTCGTTCCTCTCCGAGGTCATCGGCCTGATGGAGGCCGCCGAGGGGGGAAGGGCCCGCTACCGGCGCATCGCCGACCGCGCGGCGCAGATCTATTCGCCGGCCGTGCATCTGCTGGCGCTCGCCTCGTTCCTCGGCTGGGGCCTTTACGACGGCGACTGGAAGCATGCCATGCTCGTCGCCATCGCCGTGCTGATCATCACCTGCCCCTGCGCGCTCGGCCTTGCCGTGCCGGTGGTGCAGGTCGTTGCGGCCGGGCGGCTCTTTGCCGGCGGCGTGATGGTGAAGGACGGCTCGGCCATGGAGCGCCTTGCCGAGATCGATACCGCGCTCTTCGACAAGACCGGCACGCTGACGCTCGGCAAGCCGCAGCTCGTCGGCCGCGAGAAGGCGAACCGCGCGCATCTTGCCCTTGCGGCGGCGCTCGCCGCCCATTCGCGCCATCCGCTTTCGCTGGCGCTGGCCGCGGCGAATGCCGGGCCGGTGCCGGTCGTCGATGCGGTCACGGAAGTCGCCGGCGGAGGCCTTGAGGCCGTCACGCCGCAGGGCGTGCTGCGCCTCGGCAACCGGGCCTTCGCCTGCGGGGCGGCGTCGGGCGAGGAGGAGGCGCATGGGCTCTCCGAGGTCGTCCTGTCGCGCGACGGGACGGAGCTCGAAACCTTCCGCTTCGAGGATACGCTGCGTGCCGGCGCCGACGCGGCCGTCAAGGCACTGAAGCAGGACGGCATCGACACCGCCATCCTTTCCGGCGACCGTGCCCCGGCCGTCTCCCGCATCGCGGACCAGCTCGGCATCAGGCGCTGGCGCGCCGCGCTGTCGCCGCGCCAGAAGACCGAGGCGGTCGCCGAGCGTTCGGGGCGCGGCCACCGCGTGCTGATGGTCGGCGACGGCATCAACGATGCGCCGGCGCTCGCCGCCGCGCATGTCTCCATCGCGCCGGCGACGGCGGCGGATGTCGGCCGGCAGGCGGCGGATTTCGTCTTCCTGCACGAGAGCCTGGAGGCCGTGCCCTTCGCCTACGAGACGGCGCGCCGCGCCGGGCGGCTCATCCGGCAGAATTTCGCGCTCGCCATCGGCTACAACGCCGTCGCCGTACCGGTTGCGATCCTCGGCCATGCGACGCCGCTGATCGCCGCCATCGCCATGTCCACCTCCTCGATCATCGTGGTGGTGAATTCGCTCCGGCTGCGCGGCGGAATGCCGGCCTTCGCAAGGCGGGAGGCCGATACGGCCGGTCCCGCCGGTTCTCTGGTGCAGGCGGCATGAACACGCTCATCTTCCTCATCCCCATTGCCCTCTTCCTCGGCGCGCTCGGGCTCGGGGCCTTCCTCTGGTCGTTGAAAAGCGGCCAGTACGACGATGTCGACGGCGCGGCCTGGCGCGTCCTCGACGACGGCGACGACAAGCCCGGGAAATAGCCGTCCCGGGCGGGCCCGTATGGGGCCATACAAAGCATGCAGGTCGTGGCCAAATTCCCGCCGGAACCAAACAATCCCTTGTCGTAAATCGATTTGAATGCCAAAACACGAGCGCTGGAGCTCGGCTCCCACTCTCTTTCGCGCGGCGTTTCCGGCATGCTCCGGAAATCATCCCCGCCGCGCCATCCTTAGGAGGTTATTATCGTGGCACAGGCGGAAATCGGGCTTATCGGCCTTGGCGTAATGGGGTCGAACCTTGCGCTCAACATTGCCGAGAAGGGCAACAGGATCGCGGTCTTCAACCGCACGGCGGCCCGCACGAAGGAATTCTACGAGGAAGCCGGCGCCCTGAAGGACCAGATCGTTCCCTGCGAGACCATCGAGGAATTCGTCGCCGCCATCCGCCCGCCGCGGCCGATCATCATCATGATCCAGGCCGGCGCTGCGGTCGACCAGCAGATGGAGCTGCTGCGCCCCTATCTCGAAAAGAACGACATCATGATCGATGCCGGCAACGCGAACTTCCGCGACACGATGCGCCGCTTCGATGTGCTGAAGGATTCGGGCCTCACCTTCATCGGCATGGGCGTTTCCGGCGGTGAAGAGGGCGCGCGCCATGGCCCCTCGATCATGGTCGGCGGCACGGAGGATTCCTGGAAGCGCGTCGAGAAGGTGCTGACCTCGATTGCCGCGACGTACAAGGACGAGCCCTGCGTCGCCTGGCTCGGCGAGAACGGCGCCGGCCACTTCGTCAAGACCATCCACAACGGCATCGAATATGCCGACATGCAGATGATCGCCGAGATCTACGGCATCCTGCGCGACGGCCTGAAGATGAGCGCGGAAGAGATCGGCGCCGTCTTCGGCGAATGGAACAAGGGGCGCCTTGAATCCTACCTCATTGAGATCACCGAGAAGGTGCTGGCCGCCAAGGACCCGATCGGCGGCGGCCCGATGGTGGACATGATCCTCGACAAGGCGGGCCAGAAGGGCACCGGCAAGTGGTCTGCCATCGAGGCGCAGAACATGGGCGTGCCGGCGACCGGCATCGAGGCGGCCGTCGCCGCCCGCTCCATCTCCTCCTTCAAGGGCGAGCGCGAGGCGGCTGAGAAGATCCTCGGCCTGCCCGACGTGCCGGCCCTTCAGGTCGCCGACAGGGCCGCCTTCCTCAAGGACCTCGAAAGCGCGCTGCTCGCCGGCAAGATCGGCGCCTATGCGCAGGGCTTCGCCGTCATGGCCGCCGCCTCGAAGGAATACGGCTGGAACCTGCCGATGCCGACCATCGCCAAGATCTGGCGTGCCGGCTGCATCATCCGCTCGCAGTTCCTCGACGAGATCACCAGCGCCTTCACCAAGGCGCCGGATGCGGCGAACCTCATCGTCACCCCGGCCTTCGCGCCCGTGGTGAAGGAAACCGACGGGGCGCTGCGCCGCGTCGTCTCCGCCGCCGCCCTGCACGGCCTGCCGGTTCCCGCGCTCGCCTCGGCGCTCGGCTATTTCGACAGCTACCGCCGCGCCCGCGGCACCGCCAACATCGTCCAGGCCCAGCGCGACTTCTTCGGCGCCCACGGCTTCGACCGCGTCGACGGCGCCGACAGCCACCACGGCCCATGGGGCTCGGGGCTGAACGGCTGAGGTTTTCAGAGCTTGATACGGAGCGGCCCGGTTGCAAGACCGGGCCGTTTTGCTTTGGCGAGGGCGCAAACCCCTCACCTGCCTGCCGGCATCCTCTCCCCACAGGGGGGAGAGGACGAATGGGGCACCGGCCTCTTTCCTTCTTGGCCTCTCAAGGAGGAAAACCTTTCGGCTTGCGTTCCTCTCCCCCTTGTGGGGAGAGGATGCCGGCAGGCAGGTGAGGGGTCTTATGCATTCCCCACCGGAAGCGGCTCGCTCAGCGTCTGCAACTCCTCCGCCGGAATGCCGTCGATGCGGGCGAGGACGGCCTTTGCCAGTTCGCGGCCGGCGAGGCGGATGTCCTCGCGCATGGTCACGACCTCGGGCCGCAGCCATTGCAGGAACATCTGCGGTTCCTTGGAGACCATGTCGATATCGGCGCCGAGCTTGCGGCCTTTCGCCTCCAGCGCGGCGATGAGGGCGACCGCGCCCGCGCCGCTGCCCGAGACGATGCCGTCCGGTGCGCCCTCGCCGCCGAAGAGCGTCTCGGCGGCGTTGCGGACCTCGATGAGGTTGTTGTCGAGGTTCACCTCGTTGAAGGGCACGGCCGTCGCGCCGAAGTCGCGGATGCCCTTCTCGAACCCGGCCCGCATGTGCAGGTAGAAGGTCAGGTATTGCGGCGGCTGGAACAGCGCAAGCCGCCTGCGGCCGCGCTCGACGAGCTTGCGCACCGCCTCGTAGGCGAAGCGCTCGTTGTCGAAGTCGTGATAGGGATGGGAGAGCCCCATTTCCGTGCGACCGTGCGTGACGAAGGGGAAGTTGCGCTCCATCATCAGCGCGACGCGCGGGTCCTTCGGCTCGGTGCGCGAGATGATGACGCCGTCGGCGGCGCCCGTCTCCAGCACGTAGCGTACCGGATCGAGCGCATTGCCCTGCGTGCGGTAGGGCGTGACGACGAGATGGTACTGCGTTGCCGCAAGAACCTCGGAAATGCCGATCACCATGGGGCTCGTCAGGCCCATGATTTCCTCTTCCAGGCTGAGGATGAGGCTGATCACGTTCGTCTTGCCGGTGCGAAGGCGCACGCCCGCGCGGTTCGGCTGGTAGCCGATCTGGCGGGCGACGAGGCGCACGCGCTCCTTCGTCTCCGCGCCGATGTCCGGCGCGTCCTTGAGGGCGCGCGACACGGTGGTGATGCCGAGGCCGGTCATGAAGGCGATCGTCTTCAGCGTCGGCCGTTCGCTGCTGGGCGGAGGTGCCGCCTGACTGTCGCGCGTCGTCCTGTCCATTCCCTGCCCGTCACCTCATCCCATTAGCGGCAGGTTATACATGGTTTGCCACCCGCTGCCACTCCCTCGCGGAGTTGGCTCCAAATCTGTAACGATACAGTCGCTTTGTCGAGCCGAATTTTCCGGAAAGGGCCGGTTTTCATGCCGAGAGGGCGGTGTTGCACCGCAAATCGGTAAATATTGCAGGTGCGCTCACATGGATGGGCGGAAATCAATTATATTAAGAAAAATCACATATTTATTCTGCTTCGCGTTGTGGATTTGGAGGCTATGGGAGGGCGCAGGAAACGCCGATTTCCGGGAAAACACGCTTTTGGCCGGGAAGGGCGGTTGCGCGATTAAATCGATTGGACTAAGTTTTTACGGTAACGTTTCAGTGAGGGAGGAGACTCATGAAAATCCGTTCGATGGCTGCTGTTCTTGCCGCCAGCGTCCTGCTGCCGCTCGGCGCGGCCAACGCGACCGATCTCGAAGTAACCCATTGGTGGACGTCCGGCGGGGAAGCCGCGGCGGTCGCCGAACTTGCCAAGGCCTTCGACGCCACCGGCAACAAGTGGGTCGACGGCGCGATCGCCGGATCGGGCGGCACCGCCCGTCCGATCATGATCAGCCGCATCACCGGGGGCGACCCGATGGGCGCCACGCAGTTCAACCACGGCCGCCAGGCCGAGGAGCTGGTGGAGGCGGGCCTGATGCGCGACCTCACCGATGTGGCGACCCGCGAGCACTGGAAGGACGTCATCAAGCCGGCCAGCCTGCTCGATAGCTGCACGATCGACGGCAAGATCTATTGCGCCCCGGTCAACATCCACTCCTGGCAGTGGCTGTGGCTGTCCAACGCGGCCTTCGAGAAGGCCGGCGTCGCGGTTCCGAAGAACTGGGACGAGTTCGTCGCCGCCGCGCCCGCGCTGGAAAAGGCCGGCATCGTTCCGCTCGCCGTCGGCGGGCAGGCCTGGCAGGCTTCGGGCGCCTTCGACGTGCTGATGCTCGCCCTTGCCGGCAAGGACACCTTCTACAAGGTGTTCAAGGACAAGGATGCGGACATGGCCGCAGGCCCGGAAATGGCCAAGGTCTTCAAGGCGGCGGACGATGCGCGCCGCATGTCCAAGGGCACCAACGTGCAGGACTGGAACCAGGCCACCAACATGGTCATCACCGGCAAGGCCGGCGGCCAGATCATGGGTGACTGGGCGCAGGGCGAATTCGCGCTCGCCGGCCAGGTCGCCGGCAAGGACTACAGCTGCCTTCCGGGCCTCGGCGTGACCGACGTGATCGCCACCGGGGGCGACGCCTTTTACTTCCCGCTGCTCAAGGACGAGGAGAAGTCGAAGGCGCAGGAGGTGCTCGCCTCCACGCTGCTCGCCCCGGCCACGCAGGTCGCCTTCAACCTGAAGAAGGGCTCGCTGCCCGTGCGCGGCGACGTCGACCTTGCCGCCGCCAACGACTGCATGAAGAAGGGCCTCGACATCCTTGCCAAGGGCAATGTGATCGAGTGGACCGACCAGCTGCTTTCGGCCGACACCCAGAAGCAGAAGGAAGACCTCTTCTCCGAGTTCTTCGCCAATCCTTCGCTGACGCCGGAAGACGCGCAGAAGCGCTTCGCCGAGATCATCGCCTCGGCGGACTGATCGGCCATCGGCCGGCACCGGCGCCCGTAGGAGGGCGCCGGTGCTTCCGCTCGAGACCAGGAAGGAGTGACCCATGACGGGCCAGCCACATGCCGGGCGCCCCAGCCAATTGCTGCGCAATCTCAATGCCAAGATTGCCTCGATCCCCATGATCCTGACCGCCGTCGTCATCTTCCTTGGCGGCACGATCTGGACGGTCGTCTATTCGTTCACCAATTCCAAGCTGCTGCCGCGGGCGAAGTTCGTCGGTTTCGACCAGTACGAGCGGCTGTGGGCCGCGCCGCGCTGGATCGTCTCGATCGAGAATCTCGCCATCTACGGCCTCTTCACGCTGGTGTTCAGCCTGGTGATCGGCTTCGTGCTGGCGGCGCTGATGGACCAGAAGATCCGCTTCGAGAACACGTTCCGCACGATCTTCCTCTATCCTTTCGCGCTTTCCTTCATCGTCACCGGCCTCGTCTGGCAATGGATCCTGAACCCGGAATTCGGCGTGCAGTCCGTCGTGCGCGCGCTCGGCTGGGAGAGCTTTGCCTTCGACCCGCTCTACAATTCCAAGATCGTCATCTACGGCGTGCTGATCGCCGGGCTCTGGCAGGGTACCGGGCTCGTCATGTGCCTGCTGCTGGCAGGCCTGCGCGGCATCGACGAGGATATCTGGAAGGCCGCGCGCGTCGACGGCATCCCGATGTGGCGGACCTATCTCTTCATCGTCATTCCCATGATGCGCCCCGTCTTCATCACCACGCTCGTCATCATCGCGAGCGGCATCGTCAAGGTCTACGACCTCGTGGTGGCGCAGACTAGCGGCGGGCCGGGCATCTCGTCCGAAGTGCCGGCGAAATATGTCTACGACTACATGTTCCTCGCGCAGAATCTCGGCCAGGGCTTTGCCGCCTCGACCATGATGCTCGTCACCGTCGCCATCATCATCGTCCCGTGGGCCTATCTCGAATTCGGAGGACGCAAGCGTGCCTGATCCCGTCGTCCTCAAGCCGGGGGCCGAGCCCTGGGGCGCAAAGCCCCGCCGGGCCCTTTCCCGCCGCAACATCGTGCTCTACGGCACGCTGCTCGTCGCCGCGCTCTATTACCTGCTGCCGCTCTACGTGATGATCGTCACGTCGCTGAAGGGCATGCCGGAAATCCGCCTCGGCAACATCTTCTCGCCGCCGGTGGAAATCACCTTCGAGCCTTGGGCGAAGGCCTGGGCGACCGCCTGCACCGGCCTCAACTGCGACGGGCTTTCGCGCGGCTTCTGGAATTCGGTGCGCATCACCGTGCCCTCGACGCTGATCTCGATCCTCGTCGCCTCGGTCAACGGCTATGCGCTCGCCAACTGGAGGTTCAAGGGCGCGGAGGTGTTCTTCACCATCCTCATCGTCGGCGCCTTCATTCCCTACCAGGTGATGATCTACCCCATCGTCATCGTGCTTCGGGAAATGGGCATCTACGGCACGCTCACCGGCCTCGTCATCGTGCACACGATCTTCGGCATGCCGATCCTGACGCTGCTCTTCCGCAACTATTTCGCCTCCCTGCCGGAGGAGCTGTTCAAGGCCGCGCGCATCGACGGCGCCGGGTTCTGGCAGATCTACGGCCGCATCATGCTGCCCATGTCGATGCCGATCTTCGTCGTGGCGATGATCCTGCAGATCACCGGCATCTGGAACGACTTCCTCTTCGGCGTCGTCTTCACCCGGCCGGATACCTACCCGATGACGGTGCAGCTCAACAACATCGTCAACTCCGTCCAGGGGGTGAAGGAATACAACGTCAACATGGCCGCGACGCTTCTGACAGGCGCGGTCCCGCTCATCGTCTACTTCGTGTCGGGACGGCTCTTCGTCCGCGGCATCGCCGCCGGCGCAGTCAAGGGTTAAGCCATGCAGCATTCCGTATCCATCAGGGACCTTTCCTTGAGCTTCGGCTCGGTGAGCGTGCTCAAGGACCTCAACCTCGATATCGGCGAGGGCGAATTCCTCGTCCTTCTCGGCTCGTCCGGCTGCGGCAAGTCGACCCTGCTCAACTGCATCGCCGGGCTTCTGGAGCCGACCGGCGGTCAGATCTTCATCAAGGACCGGAACGTCACCTGGGAGGAGCCCAAGGACCGCGGCATCGGCATGGTGTTCCAGTCCTACGCGCTCTATCCGCAGATGACGGTGGAGAAGAACCTTTCCTTCGGCCTCAAGGTCGCAGGGATGGCGAAGGCCGAGATCGACAAGCGCGTCGCCCGCGCCGCCGAGATCCTGCAGATCGGCCCGCTTCTGAAACGCAAGCCGTCGGCCCTTTCCGGCGGCCAGCGCCAGCGCGTCGCCATCGGCCGGGCGCTGGTGCGCGACGTCGACGTCTTCCTCTTCGACGAGCCGCTCTCCAACCTCGACGCGAAACTCCGCTCGGAACTGCGCGTGGAAATCAAGCGGCTGCACCAGTCGCTGAAGAACACGATGATCTACGTCACCCACGACCAGATCGAGGCGCTGACGCTCGCCGACCGCATCGCCATCATGAAGAGCGGCGTCATCCAGCAGCTTGCCGATCCGAACACGATCTACAACATGCCGAGGAACATGTTCGTCGCCGGCTTCATCGGCTCGCCGTCGATGAATTTCCTGCACGGCGAAATCGTCGAGCGGGGCGGCAGGCCGGCCTTTGCCACGAACGGGGTCGATTTCTCGCTCGACGGCTATGCGGCCGGCGAGGCGCTCCAGCCGGGCCGCAAGGTCGTGCTCGGCGTCAGGCCGGAGCATGTGAAGGTCGACGAGGACGGGGCCGAAGAGGTTCATCAGGCGACCGTCGACATCGAGGAGCCGATGGGGGCGGACAACCTCCTCTGGCTGAAACATGCCGGCCACAGCATGTCCGTCCGCGTCGGCGGCGCACGGCGCTTCGCCCCCGGCACGGCGGTGCGGCTCTCCTTCGACATGGGACTGGCCTCGCTGTTCGATGCGGGGACGGAGGAGCGGATCTAGGGGCGCGCTGCCGTTGCGGTGACACCCCCCTCTGCCCTGCCGGGCATCTCCCCCACAAGGGGGGAGATCGGATGGAGCAGCGCCCCGTCCATCGTGGACGTCGCAGTTTGTACGCCGTCCTTTCATCTTGCCAATCTCCCCCCTTGTGGGGGAGATGCCCGGCAGGGCAGAGGGGGTGGCGCCCCAATATACGCCTTAGAGATATCGTCATGACCCAGATCTCCGTCACCACCGCCATCGACCTTTCCGGCACCTGGACGCTGACCAGCACGGACGGCGCCCATACCGCGCCCATGCCGGTGCCGGGCGATGTGCACAGCGCGCTCATCGCCGCCGGCCTCATTCCCGATCCCTATGCCGGCCGCAACGAGCGGGACGTGCAATGGGTGGCCGGGAAGGACTGGGCGATCGAGCGCACGTTCGACCTCGCGCCGGAAATGCTGGAGGGCGGCTGGTATCTCGATATAAGCAGCATCGACACCGTCGCCTCGGTCTATGTGAACGGCGTCCTCGTCGAGGACATGGACAATTGCTTCCGCCGCTACCGGCCGGACGTCACCGATGCGCTGAGGGCCGGCGAGAACACGGTGAAGGTCGTCATCCATTCCGCCATCGCGGCGGGCGCGGCGCGGCAGGCCGAGCAGCCCTTCTTCATCCCCTGGTCCACCGGCAACTCGCCGATCCCGAACGGCAACATGCTGCGAAAGCCGCAATGCCATTTCGGCTGGGACTGGAACATCGCCATCGCCCCGTTCGGCATCTATGGCGGGATCGTGCTGCGCAAGCTGGAGGTCGCCCGCATCGAGCATGTGACGACCCGGCAGTTCCACCATGCCGACGGCGCGGTCGACCTCTATGTCACTGCCACCTTCCATGCCGGTGAGCCGGGCATCCTGCCGGTGCATTTCGCGCTCGGCGAGGAGCGGGTGCGGCTCGACGTCGGCGTCAATGCGGGTGAAACGCACCTCACCCACATGTTCCACATCGAAAAGCCGGCGCTCTGGTGGCCGGCGGGGCACGGCGAGCAGGCGATCTATGCCGTGCGCGTCGAGACGCCGACGGAGACGGTGGTGCGCCGCGTCGGCCTCAGGCAGGTGGAACTCATTACCGACAGGGACGAGGCCGGCAGCCGCTTCGCGCTCAAGGTCAACGGCCGGGAAATCTTCTGCCGCGGCGCCAACTGGATTCCCGCCGACGCGCTCCCTTCGCGCATCACGCCCGCCGGCGTGCGTGACCTCTTGCAATCGGCCGCCGCCGCCAACATGAACATGATCCGCGTGTGGGGCGGCGGCTTCTACGAGCCGGACTGGTTCTACGATATCTGCGACGAACTCGGCCTGATGGTCTGGCAGGACTTCATGTTCGCCTGCAACCTCTATCCCTCGACCGTCGATTTCCTCGACAATGTCGCCGCCGAGGTCGACTATCAGGTGAGGCGGCTCGCCTCGCACCCGTCCATCGTACTGTGGTGCGGCGACAACGAGCTGGTCGGCGCGCTGACCTGGTTCGACGTCAGCCGCGAGAACCGCGACCGCTACCTCGTCTCCTACGACCGCCTCAACCGCACCATCGAGGTGGCGATGAAGAAGGCGGCGCCCGGCGCGATCTGGTGGCCTTCCAGCCCCGCTTCCGGCTATCTCGACTTCGGCGACGCCTGGCATGCGGACGGGTCCGGCGACATGCACTACTGGTCCGTCTGGCACGAGAACAAGTCCTTCGACAACTACCGCACCGTGCGCCCGCGCTTCTGCTCGGAATTCGGCTTCCAGTCCTATACCTCCATGCCGGTGATGGAGACCTTCGCCGAACGGAAGGACATGAACATCGCGTCTCCCGTCATGGAGAGCCACCAGAAGAATGCCGGCGGCAACGAGCGCATCGCCGGCACCATGTTCCGCTACTTCCGCTTCCCGAAGGATTTTCCGAGCTTCGTCTATCTCAGCCAGATCCAGCAGGGCCTCGCCATCCGCACGGCCGTCGAATACTGGCGCTCGCTGAAGCCTCATTGCATGGGCACGCTCTACTGGCAGCTCAACGACACCTGGCCCGTCGCCTCCTGGTCGAGCCTCGACTACGGCGGAAGCTGGAAGGCCATGCACTATATGGTGCGCCGCTTCTTCCAGCCCGTCGCCGTCGCGGCCATCCCCTCGAAGGACGGCGAGACCATCGGCTTTTCCGTCGTCAACGACACGGCCGAGCCCGTCAGCGTCAGGCTCGACACCTGGCTCGTCTCGCTTTCCGGCGAGCGCCGGCCCTATCGCAGCGCCGAGGGCGTCTGCGGGCCGGACAGGGCGGAGATGCTGATCTCCGTCTTTGCGGCCGACCTGCCGGAGGACACGCTGCTCTTCTGGTCTTTCGAGGCCTCGAACGGCATGACGGGCGAGGGGCACCACGTCTCGGTCAACTACAAGGCGCTCGACCTCGAGCCCTCCGGCCTGGCGCTCGACGTTTCGCCGCGCGGCGACGGCGCCTTCGCCGTCACGGCCTTGGCGAGCGGCCTTGCGCTGCATGTCATGCTGGAGGCGGACGTTCCCGGCCGCTGGTCCGACAACGCTTTCGACCTGACGGCCGGCGCGCGCCGCACCGTCACCTTCACGCCCGCGCAAGGCGGGGCGGCTCCGAAATTCCGCTGGCTCGACCTTCATTCCTGCCAGACCGACACCGAATAGCACGAGGAGACATCCATGCAGACAGTCAGCTTCCAGCTCTACAGCGCCCGCAGTTTCCAGCCCTTTTCCGGCATATTCCGCATCCTCGCCGATGCCGGCTACAAGCAGGTGGAAGGCTACGGCGCGCTCTACGCCTCGCTCGACGACGCGGCCATCGCGGACGTGAAGGCCGATCTCGACCGCAACGGCCTTGCCATGCCCACCGCCCATTTCGGCCTCGACATGCTGGAGGGCGAGCCGGAGCGGGTGATCGCCATCTGCCGCACGCTCGGCATCGAGGCCGTCTATTGCCCCTATCTGATGCCGGAGGACCGGCCGACGGACGGTGCCGGCTGGCATGCCTTCGGCGCGCGGCTCCAGAAGGCCGGTGCGCCGATCCGCGCGGCGGGCCTCACCTTCGGCTGGCACAACCACGATTTCGAGTTCTTCACCCTGCCGGACGGCACGGTGCCGCTCGACCATCTTTTTGCCGGCGGGCCGGACCTTGCCTGGGAGGCGGATATCGCCTGGATCATCCGCGGCGGGGCCGATCCCTTCGCGTGGATCGCGAAATACGGCAACCGCATCACCGCGGTCCATGTCAAGGACATCGCGCCGAAGGGCGAGAATGCCGACGAGGACGGCTGGGCCGATGTCGGCCACGGCACCGTGCCGTGGGCCGACCTCGCCAAGGCGCTCGCCGGCTCGCCCGTCAGGCATTTCATCGTCGAGCACGACAATCCGAAGGACATCACCCGGCTTGCCACCCGCTCGATCGCAACCATCAAGGCATTCTGAGGACGGACCGTCATGAGCAAGGAATACGGAGTCGGCATCATCGGCTGCGGCAATATTTCGGGCGCTTACTTCAAGCTGATCCCGATGTTCAGGAATCTGAAGCTCGTCGCCTGCGCCGATATCAATCCCGCGGCTTCCAAGGCGCGATCCGAGGAGTTCGGCGTCCCGGCCGAGGAGATCGATGAGCTGCTCGCCAACCCGGCGGTCGACGTGGTGGTCAACCTGACGGTGCCGGAGGCGCATTACCCGGTCTCGAAGAAGGCGCTCGAAGCCGGCAAGCACGTCTATTCGGAAAAGCCCTTCGTGCTCTCGCTGGAGCAGGGCGAGGACCTGCGCCGCATCGCCGACGCGAGGGGCCTGAAGGTCGGCTCTGCGCCGGATACCTATCTCGGCGGCGCGCACCAGTTCGTGCGCCACCTCATCGACAGCGGCAGGGTCGGCAAGATCATGTCGGGCACGGCCCATGTGCTGGGGCCGGGCATGGAGAGCTGGCATCCGAACCCGGACTTCTTCTTCGCGCCCGGCGGCGGGCCGATCCTCGACATGGGCCCCTACTACGTCAACAACCTCGTCAACCTCGTCGGCCCGGTGAAGCGCGTCGTGGCGCTCGCCAACAAGGCGCGCGAGGCGCGGGTGATCGGCAACGGCCCGCGCCAGGGCGAGGCGGTGCCGGTGAGCGTCGCGACGAACATCCACGCCATTCTCGAATTTGTCAGCGGCGCGCAGGTGGCGCTGATGGCGAGCTGGGACGTCTGGGCGCACCGCCACCAGAACATGGAGCTTTACGGCACCGAGGGCGCCGTCTTCGTGCCGGATCCGAATTTCTTCGGCGGCACGGTCGAGGTCGCCGGCAACGACCGGGAGCCGAAGGAAGTCGAGGTCTGGGACCATCCGCTGACGGCGCGGAACTACGAGTTCGACTGGGGCACGCAGGCCAACTACCGCGGCATCGGCCTTGCCGACATGATGGAGGCCGTGACCACCGGCCGCGACTACCGCTGCTCGCTCGACCGCTCGCTGCACACGATCGACGTCCTGACGGCGATCCTGCGCTCGGCGGAGGAGGGCAGGGCCGTGGATATCGTGACCACCTGCACCCAGCCGGCGGCGCTCGGCATCGAGGAGGCGCGGGCGCTGCTTCGGTAGGGGAAGGGAAAGCCCCTCATCCCGCTGCCGCGACCTTCTCCCCGCAAGCGGGGCGAAGGGATATGCCGTGCCGGTTTCCCGAATCTCGAACATCGCGTGGGGCGAGTCCCCTCTCCCCGCTTGCGGGGAGAGGGTTAGGGTGAGGGGCAATTCCCCCTTGTGAATACCAGCATGAGAGCGCTATGCAGGCGCAACCCGAGTACAGCAAAGGAAGACACCATGGCCTGGCAGCCGGCGGAAAACCGTTACGATACGATGACCTATAACCGCGTGGGGCGCTCCGGCCTGAAGCTGCCGGCGATCTCGCTGGGGCTGTGGCACAATTTCGGCGACGACACGCCGCACGAGCGCAAGGTCGACATGTGCCGCACGGCCTTCGACCTCGGCATCACCCATTTCGACCTCGCCAACAACTACGGCCCGCCGCCCGGCTCGGCCGAGATCGCCTTCGGGGAGATCCTGCGCACCGATTTCCGGGACCTGCGCGACGAGCTGATCATCTCCTCCAAGGCCGGCTACAACATGTGGCAGGGGCCCTATGGCGAATGGGGCAGCCGCAAGTACCTGATCGCCTCCTGCGACCAGAGCCTCAAGCGCATGGGCCTCGACTATGTCGACATCTTCTATTCGCACCGCTTCGACCCGGACACGCCGCTGGAAGAGACCTGCGCCGCGCTCGACCATATCGTGCGCTCCGGCCGGGCGCTCTATGTCGGCATCTCCTCCTACAATTCGCAGCGCACCCGTGAGGCCGCGGCGATCCTGAAGGACCTCGGCACGCCCTGCCTCATCCACCAGCCGAGCTATTCCATGCTCAACCGCTGGATCGAGACGGACGGCCTCGTCGACACGCTGGAAGAGCTCGGCATCGGCTCCATAGTCTTCTCGCCGCTGGCGCAGGGCATGCTGACGGCAAAATATCTCGGCGGCATTCCGGGTGATAGCCGCGCGGCGCTGAACCACTTCCTCAAGAAGGACTTCATCCGTCCGGAGATCATCGACAATATCCGCAAGCTCAACGGGATCGCCGAGAAGCGCGGCCAGACGCTGGCGCAGATGGCCATCTCCTGGGTGCTGCGCGGCGGGCGCATCACCTCCGCCCTGATCGGCGCCAGCCGCTCGGCGCAGATCGTCGATTGCGTCAAGGCGCTGGAGAAGCGGGACTTCACGGCGGAAGAGCTGGCCGAGATCGACCGCTACAGCGAGGGCGCGGACATCAACCTGTGGAAGCGCTCCGCCGAGCTCGATTAATTTCAGGGCCGCCCGGGCGAAAGGTTCGGGCGGCTTTTTTCGATACGCATCTGACGTACGTGCATCATTCTTGGGAGGAACCGATGATCCGCAACCCGATCCTGCCGGGCTTCAACCCGGACCCCTCGATCTGCCGGGTGGGCGAGGACTACTACATCGCCACCTCCACCTTCGAATGGTATCCGGGCGTGCAGATCCACCATTCGCGCGACCTCGTGAACTGGCGGCTGGTCAAGCGGCCGCTGGAGCGAAAGAGCCAGCTCGACATGCGCGGCAATCCGGACAGCTGCGGCGTCTGGGCGCCGTGCCTCTCCTATGCCGACGGGCAGTTCTGGCTAGTCTATACGGACGTCAAGCGCTTCGACGGCAATTTCAAGGACGCGCACAACTACATCGTCACGGCCTCCGCCGTGGACGGCGAGTGGTCCGATCCGGTCTATGTCAATTCCTCCGGCTTCGACCCCTCGCTCTTCCATGACGAGGACGGCCGCAAATGGTTCCTCAACATGCAGTGGAACCACCGGCCGGAGAACCATACGGGCGCCGCGCACAATGCCTTCGACGGCATCCTGCTTCAGGAATGGGATGCGAAGGAAAAACGCCTCGTCGGCCCGGTGAAGAATATCTTCGCCGGCAGCCGGCAGGGGCTGGTGGAGGGGCCGCATCTCTTCCGCCGCAATGGCTGGTACTATCTCACCACGGCCGAGGGCGGCACGGGCTACGACCATGTCGTGACCATGGCGCGCTCCCGCACCATCGACGGTCCCTACGAGATGCATCCGGACATCCACCTCATCACGGCGAAGGATCATCCGGAAGCGCTGCTCCAGCGGGCGGGGCACGGGCAATATGTCGAGACGCCGGCGGGCGAGGCCTATCACACCCATCTTTGCGGCCGCCCGCTGCCGCCGCAGCGCCGCTGCACGCTGGGCCGCGAGACGGCGTTGCAGAAATGTGTCTGGCGCGACGACGGCTGGCTCTATCTGGAGCACGGCTCGCCCGTGCCGGAAGTAGAGGTTCCCGCGCCGGACGGTGCAGCGACGGCCGAAAAGCCGCAAAGCGTTTCCTGCGCTTTCTCCGAAGGGAGCTTGCCGGCCGATTTCCAGTGGCTGCGCACGCCGGAGCCGGAGCGCATCTTCTCGCTTTCGGCCCGGCCGGGACATCTGAGGCTCTTCGGGCGCGAGAGCATCGGAAGCTGGTTCGAGCAGGCGCTGGTGGCGCGCCGGCAGGAGCATCACGATTTTCGTGCCGAAACGACGGTCGAGGCGGCGCCGGAGGTCTACCAGCAGGTCGCCGGGCTCACCCATTACTACAACCGCTACAAGTTCCATGCGCTCGGCCTCACCATGCACGAGACGCTCGGCCGCGTGCTGACGATCCTCTCCTGCCCCGGCGACTACCCGGACGGCAGCCTGACGTTCCCCGTCGGCAGCGGCGTTGCCGTAGGCGAGGGGCCGCTGGAGCTGGCGGCGGAGGTGCGCGGCAACGATCTCCGCTTCTTCTGGCGCCCGGCCGGAGCCAGTGACTGGCAGGCGATCGGCCCGGTGCTGGATGCCGGCGTCGTCTCCGACGAGGGCGGGCGGGGCGAGCACGGCTCCTTCACCGGCGCCTTCGTCGGCATGTTCGCCTTCGATATCACCGGGCGCGCGGCTCCTGCGGATTTTGCGCGCTTCGCCTATACCGCGCTTTCCTGATCAGCCGGCCTGGCGGATCCACAGCGGGAAGGGGTCCGGCAGGTTCGCCCAGCGGGCCGGCTCGAAGGCCTCGTCCTCGACGAGGCAGGCATCGAGCCGGCGGCGGATGTCGGCCTCCTCCATCGGGTCCGTGCCGATGAAGACGAGCTCCTGCCGCCGGTCGCCCCAGACCGGATCGCAACTGCGGGCGATGGCCTCGCGCGCCGCCTCGTCCTCAGGCCAGTGCCGCTCGGGCACGGCGGCCCACCAGAGGCCGAGCCGCCCGCTTCTGACGAGCGCGCCCGCCTGGCTCACCTCGCCGACATGGTGCGGGCGGGTCGCCAGCCAGAAGAAGCCCTTGGCGCGGATGACGCCCGGCCAGCTCTCGTCGAGAAAGGCCTTGAAGCGGGCGGGGTGAAACGGTTTTCGCGCGCGGTAGACGAAGGAGCGGATGCCGTATTCCTCGGTCTCCGGCACATGGTCCCTGAAACCGTGCAGTTCCTTGAACCAGAGCGGATGCTCGCTCGCCTTCTCAAAATCGAAGCGGCCGGTGCCGAGGATATCGGCAAGCTCGATACAGCCGTAGTCCGTCTCGATCACGCGGGCGGCGGCGTTGAGGCCGGCGACGATCTGCCGGGCGGCAAGAAGATCGGCGGGACTGGCCGCGCCCGCCTTGTTGAGCACCACCACGTCGGCAAACTCGATCTGCTCGACCAGCAGTTCCACCAGCGTGCGCGTGTCGCCTTCGCCGGTCGTCTCACCGCGCTCGGCGAGGAAATCCTGCGAGCCGTAGTCCCTGAGGAGGTTCGCCGCGTCCACCACCGTCACCATCGTGTCGAGGCGGGCGACATCCGACAGGCTGCGGCCGTCCTCGTCGCGGAAGTCGAAGGTGGCGGCAACGGGCAGCGGCTCGGAAATGCCGCTCGATTCGATCAGCAGGTAGTCGAAGCGGTCCATCTCGGCGAGGCGGCGCACCTCGGTGAGGAGATCGTCGCGCAGCGTGCAGCAGATGCAGCCGTTCGTCATCTCCACGAGCTGCTCGCCGGTGCGCGACAGGTCCGCCCCGCCCTCGCGGATGAGCGCGGCGTCGATGTTCACCTCGCTCATGTCGTTGACGATGACGGCGACGCGCAGGCCGCTGCGGTTGGTGAGCACATGGTTCAGCACCGTCGTCTTGCCGGCGCCGAGAAAGCCGGAAAGGACGGTGACGGGGAGGCGGTTGTCCATGTTGGCTGGCCTTTAATGTTATATCATTTCATTGATGGGGCTGAAGAAAGCGGGATGGTTCCCGCCTTTGTCCTATGGGATTGGCAAATTTCCGCCGTCAGGCGGCTTCTCGCTTTGTCTCGCGCTGCGCCTCGTCTTGTGCCGCTCGCCTTGTGCTGCGCCGCGCCTTGTACAGTGACTCTTCTTGTGTCGTATCTTGTCTTACGCCGTGCCCCTCCTCCTTCGTCATCCTCGGGCTTGACCCGAGGATCCATGCCGCACCCGGGGCTGTGGATGCTCGGGTCAAGCCCGAGCATGACGAAAGAGAGGTAGGAGCAAGCGATAGCGGAGAGGTGCCTGTCGGCGAGGTGGAGGATGGTTGGTTGACCTGTCATTCCACTCCGACCTCCCCTCACGCCTCAGCCAGCCCCGCCGAGGCAATCGCGCAGCGACGTGGCGATGCCCTTCATCAGGGTGAAGTAGAGGTCCGGGCCGGGGTCGAGCGTGGCGGCTTCGGGGTCGAGCGTGCCGGATTTGGCGGACGTTCCCTCGATCACCACGTTGACAAGCTTCGGCTCGAACTGCGGCTCGGCGAAGACGCAGGTGGCGCCAAGGGCCTTCACCTTGTCATGGATCTGCGTCAGACGCGCGGCGCCGGGCAGCGTCTCCGGGCTGACGGTGATGGAGCCGGCGGCGTGCACGCCGTAGCGGTGCTCGAAATACTGGTAGGCGTCGTGGAAGACGATGAAAGGCTTGTCCTTCACCGGCGCGACGGTCTCCGCGATCTCCGTGTCGAGTGCGGCGAGGCGGTCGTTGAGGCCGGCAAGGTTCTTGTTGTAGGCCTCGGCATTGCCCGGGTCCTTTTCCGCAAGCACCTTGGCGACCTCGGCGGCGATGGCGCGCGCATTGTCGGCGCTCAGCCACAGATGCATGTCGTATTCGCCGTGCTCGTGATCGTGGTCTTCCTCCGCCTTCGCGGCGTGATCGTGGCCGTCCTCGTCATGGGCGCGCTCCTCGTGGGCATGGTCGTGGCCTTCCTCGCCCTCATGCACATGCGGCTCGAAGGGGCCGCCCTCGCGGAAGGGCAGCTTTTCGAGGCCCGGCGTGTCGTCGAGTTCCACGACCGTCGCCTTGCCGCCGAGCGTTTCCAGCGGCTTTTCCAAAAACGCCTCCAGCCCGTGGCCGACCCAGAAGACGACGTCCGCATCCTGCAAGGCCGCCGCATTGGACGGCTTCAGCGAATAGGTATGCGGCGAGGCGGCGCCTTCCACGATGAGCTTCGGCTCGCCGACCCCCTGCATGATCGCGGCCACCAGCGAATGGATGGGCTTGATCGAGACGACCACGTCCGGCACCTCGGCCCGGGCGACGACGGTGCCGGCGGCAAGGAGCGCGGTGGAAAGGAGGAGGGCGCGTACGGTGTTCTGCATGGGGATCTCCGTCTTGAATATGAATGTAATGTTATTACATCAATTGCGTTATGCTATAACGTGTGCCATAGCTGGTGGCAACAGGCTTTCGGAAAAAATGATGCTGCAGACCCCGACCAAGACCATTTCGCCGCTCGTCTCGCTTGCGGGCGTCGGCGTGCGCCGCCAGGGCCGCTGGCTCGTGCGCGGCGTGGAATTCTCCATCGCCCCCGGCGAGATCGTCACGCTGATCGGCCCCAACGGCTCCGGCAAGTCGACCACCGCCAAGGCGGCGATCGGCGTTCTCAAGGCGGACGAAGGCCGGGTGGAGCGCAAGGCGGGCCTCAAGGTCGGCTACGTGCCGCAGAAGCTTGCCGTCGACTGGACCATGCCGCTCACCGTCGACCGGCTGATGACGCTGACCGCGCCGTTGAAGGGGGCGGAGATCGACGCGGCGCTGGAGGCGACCGGCATCCGCCATCTTGCCCGCGCGGAGGTGCAGCACCTTTCCGGCGGCGAGTTCCAGCGCGCGCTGCTCGCCCGCGCCATCGCCCGCAAGCCCGACCTTCTCGTGCTCGACGAGCCGGTGCAGGGCGTCGATTTTTCCGGCGAGATCGCGCTTTACGACCTCATCAAGACCATCCGCAACACGACCGGATGCGGCATCCTGCTGATCTCGCACGACCTTCATGTCGTGATGGCCGAGACGGACACCGTCATCTGCCTCAACGGGCATGTGTGCTGCCGCGGCACGCCGGAGACCGTCAGCCAGAGCCCGGAATATCTGCGCCTCTTCGGCGCGCGGGCCGGCCAGACGCTTGCCTTCTACAACCACCATCACGACCATACGCACCTGCCGGACGGCCGCGTGCTGCATGCCGACGGCTCGATCACCAGCGATTGCCGGCCGGACGACGGCCACCACGGCGATATCCTGCCGAGCGGCGGCAAGGCGGGGCCGATGCGCATCGTCCATACGCCCGGGCCGAACTGCGCCTGCGGCCACGATCACGGCCCGGCGCCCGCCGCCGGCGAAGGGAGCGGCGCGATGCTTGACGATTTCTTCCTGCGCGCGCTCGTCGCCGGCGTCGGCCTTGCGCTCACCACCGGCCCGCTCGGCTGCTTCGTCGTCTGGCGGCGCATGGCCTATTTCGGCGACACGATGGCGCATTCGGCGCTGCTCGGCGTCGCGCTGTCGCTGCTGATGAGCTTCAATCTCCTCATCAGCGTCTTTGCCGTGGCCGCCACGGTCTCCATCCTGCTGCTGCTGCTCCAGAAGCGCGGCACGCTCTCCACCGATGCGCTGCTCGGCATCCTCTCCCATGCGACGCTCGCCATCGGCCTCGTCATCGTCTCCTTCATGACCTGGGTGCGGATCGACCTCGTCGGCTTCCTGTTCGGCGATATCCTCGCCGTCTCGCGCGCCGACGTGGACCTCGTCTGGGGCGGGGGCATCCTCGTGCTCTTCGCCATCGTCTGGATGTGGCGGCCGCTGATCGCCTCCACCGTGAATCCCGAACTGGCGGAGGCCGAGGGCCTGCAGCCGGAACGGGCGCGGCTCGCCTTCATGCTGTTGATGGCGCTCGTCATCGCCATCTCCATGAAGATCGTCGGCATCCTCCTGATCACCTCGCTCCTGATCATCCCGGCCGCGACGGCCCGGCGTTTTTCCACGAGCCCGGAGGTCATGGCCGTCCTTGCATCCCTCATCGGGGCGCTCGCCGTCATCGGCGGGCTCTTCGGTTCCCTGAAATTCGACACGCCCTCCGGTCCCTCGATCGTGGTCGCAGCGCTCGGCCTCTTCATCCTGAGCCTGCTGACCAGGCCGAGGACGGGCGGGGCGGAGCATCCGGCGGCAAGCCAGAAAGGTCCCGCATGACCACGCAACAGTTGACGCGCAACCAGGGCCTCGTCTTCGACGTGCTGTCGCATTCCGACGGCCCGCTCAGCGCCTATTCCATCCTCGACAAGCTGCGCGACAGCGGGTTCCGCGCGCCCTTGCAGGTCTACCGGGCGCTGGACAAGCTGCTGGAATTCGGCCTCGTGCACCGGCTTGAAAGCATCAACGCCTTCGTCGCCTGCGCCCATCCGGAAGAGGATTGCCACGCGCACGGCCTCACCGCCTTCACGATCTGCGAGACCTGCGGCAAGGTGACGGAGTTCCACGACCATGTGATCGAGGAACGGCTGAGGGGCTTTGCCCGCGACCGCAACTTCAAGACCGGCAAGACGACGATCGAGATCCGGGGCACCTGTGCGGGCTGTGCCTGATTTCAGGCGAGAGGCTTCAGCCCCTTCTTGAAGCGCTGCCAGTTGCGCACGTAGCTTTCGGCCGAGCGCTTCAGGCCTTCGATGGCCTCATCGTCCAGCGTGCGGATGGCCTTGGCCGGCGAGCCGACGATCAGCGAATTGTCCGGGAAGACCCTTCCTTCCGTCACCAGCGCATTGGCGCCGACGAGGCAGTTTTTGCCGATCACCGCGCCGTTCAGCACCGTCGCGCCCATGCCGACCAATGAATTGTCGCCGATGGTGCAGCCGTGGACGATGGCGCCGTGGCCGATGGTGCAGCCCTCGCCGATGACCACCGGCCGGCCGGGATCGGTGTGCACGACGACGCCCTCCTGGATGTTCGAGCGCGCGCCGACGATGATCGGCTCGTTGTCGCCGCGCAGCGTGGCGCCGAACCAGATGCCGACATCCTCGCCGAGGATCACCTTGCCGATGACATTGGCGTCGGGCGCCACCCAGTAGCGGTCCTCGGCGGGCAGCGTCGGCACCCGGTCGTCAAGGGCATAAAGCGGCATCGGCATCCTCCGGCGGTTCGAGTCTTGCCGCACTCTAGCACCCATCCGCGGCGGCGGGGAAAGGCCGAGGGTGGTTTTTCCGACGCGCATGGAGTATGAGCCGGCCATGACAACGAGAGGCACATTCTACCGGCAGGCCGTGGAGACGGGGGCGAAGATCTTCGCCACCGCGCCGATGATCGACTGGTCCGACCGGCACTACCGAGTCTTCGCGCGCCAGCTCACGAAGAACGCGCTGCTCTTCACCGAGATGATCGTCGCCGACGCGATCCTGCGCGGCAACCGCGACCGGCTGCTCGGTTTCGATGCGGTGGAACGGCCGGTGGCGCTCCAGCTCGGCGGCAACGATCCGCAAAAGCTCGCCGAGGCGGCGCGGATCGGCGAGGGCTTCGGCTATGCCGAGATCAGCCTCAATGTCGGCTGCCCCTCGGACCGGGTGCAATCCGGCACCTTCGGCGCCTGCCTGATGCGCGAGCCGCAGCTCGTCGCCGATTGCGTGGCGGCGATGAAGGCGGCGGTCGCCATCCCCGTCACCGTGAAATGCCGCATCGGCGTCGACGACCAGGACCCGGAGGTGGCGCTGCGCGACCTCGTCTCCCGCGTTTCGGCCGCCGGCACGGATGCCGTCTGGGTCCACGCGCGCAAAGCCTGGCTGCAGGGGCTTTCGCCGAAGGAGAACCGCGACATCCCGCCGCTCGACTACGGACTCGTGCGTCGGCTGAAGGCGGAGAACCCCGCTCTTTTCATCGGCCTCAACGGCGGGCTTCACACATTGAGCGATGCCGTCCGCGAGATGGACGGCCTCGACGGCGTCATGCTCGGGCGGGCCGCCTACCAGGACAGCGGTATCCTGACGGGCGTGGACGCCCTTTTCCCCCATCCGCTTTCCCCCGAAGGAAAGCCCTCCGGCGCCGCCATCGACCCGCGGGACCTCCCGTTCGATCGCTGGGAGGCGGTGCGGGAGGCGATGGTCGCCTATGCGGCGGACGTCGTCGCCAGGGGCGGGCGGGTGGCGCATGTGACGCGGCACATGATCGGGCTCTTCCAGGGTTTTCCGGGCGCGCGGCGCTACCGGCAGATTCTGTCGGGCGATGCGACGAAGCCGGGGGCGGGGGCGGAGGTTATCGTGGCGGCCTTCGCGGCGGTGCTCGCTGCACGGGCCGAGGCCACGGCGGCGGAATAGCGCTTTCTGTGCATCGCCCCGGCGCGACCACAATTTCGTCCCCTCGGGGTCCGAGAGTTTGCTAGAACCGACGACGCAATGCAGGAAGACAAGACAGGTGGCCGCGTGATCGATCCCTACGCCATGCTTGGAATAGAGCGCGATGCCGACGACAGCGCGGTGAAGACCGCCTATCGCAAGGCCGCCAAAGGCATGCATCCCGATTCAGGGGGCGACGCCGACCAGTTCGCCCGCCTGCAGGCCTGCTACGACCTGCTGCGCGATCCCGTGCGTCGCAAGGTCTTCGACGACACCGGCTTCGACCCGCAGCTCGCCGACCCGCGCGACCTCAAGGGCCTGATGCTGCTCGAACCGCTCGTCAACGACGTCATCCTCGACGAGCGCGAGCCCGGCAGCTTCGACCCGCTCGCCGCCATGCGCCGCAAGCTCTCCGACGATATCGTCAAGAGCCGCTTCCACATCCTGGAGCTCGAACGCCACCGCAACCGCGTGCGCCAGCACATCGACCGCCTCGGCCGCAAGGCCGGCACGGATTTCCTAGGCTCCATGCTGCGCGCCCGCTCGCAGTCGATCACCGAGGCGATCCGCAACGCCGAAGGCCAGATTCAGGCCATCGAGCAGGCCTACGCCATGCTGGAAGGCTATTCCTACGAACTGGCCGCCGCGCTGGAGCCGGTGAAAGGCGAAGCGGCGGAGTAGGCCGCCTGCACCGCCGGGATGTTTACTGTCCCGGGCGCCCTGTCTTGCCCTTGGTGCGCCCCTTGCGCTTGGCTTCCGCCGGATCTTCGTAACTTCCTACACCGATTTTCTCCCGGCGAACCGGCTTCGGTTCATCGGGCAGGGGCGCTGTGCGTTTCTTGGTGGAGAGGGTTTCGTCCGGGCGGTCGGGGAGGGCGCCGGTGACGGGTTTTTCGGTGCGGCCGACGGTCATTTCGTCGAGGGTGTTTCGGCGGAAGAGGGATTTGCCGGCCGGGGTGGCGATGTCGCGGCCCATCTCGTCAAGGTCGGGCTTGCGGAAGAGCGGGCGTTCGGTGTCGGTGCCCGGGCCCATGTCGTCGAGCGAGGGTTTGGCAAAATAGCTTTTGCCATTCTCTTCTGTGCTCACGGCCGTACCGCCCTTCGGGCTGGCCTCCGCACGGGGCGCCGGACGACCGGCGGCGGCCGCTTGGCCTTGCGGCTTCGCCGGGCTTTTGCCCTTTCCTCCACCTTCCTGTGCCCGCGCTTCGTCGCGCGCCATCGGGTCGTCCATGACGGCGAGTTCGGCGGCCTTGAGGCGCTTGATCTCGTCGCGGATGCGGGCGGCTGCCTCGAAGTCGAGGTCGGCGGCGGCGTCGCGCATCTGCTTTTCGAGCGCCTCGAGATGGGCCTTGAGGTTGTTGCCGACGAGGTGGCCGGCGTCGGCAAAGCCCTTGCCGGAGACGCCGGAAATGTCGGCGCGGACGTGGTCGCGCTCGTAGACCGAGTCGAGGATGTCGGAGATCTTCGCCTTCACCGATTCCGGGGTGATGCCGTGCGCCTCGTTGTAGGCGACCTGCTTTTCACGGCGGCGGGTCGTCTCGTCCATGGCGCGCTGCATGGAGCCGGTGATCTGGTCGGCATAGAGGATGACCTTGCCGTCGACGTTTCGCGCCGCACGGCCGATGGTCTGGACGAGCGAGGTTTCCGAACGGAGGAACCCTTCCTTGTCGGCGTCGAGGATGGCGACGAAGCCGCATTCGGGAATGTCGAGGCCCTCGCGCAAGAGGTTGATGCCGACGAGGACGTCGAAGGCGCCGAGGCGCAGGTCCCGGATGATCTCGATGCGCTCCAGCGTGTCGATGTCCGAGTGCATGTAGCGCACGCGCACGCCCTGCTCGTGCAGGTATTCGGTGAGGTCCTCGGCCATGCGCTTGGTGAGCACGGTGACGAGGGTGCGGTAGCCGGCCTGCGCGGTCTCGCGGATCTCGCCCAGCACGTCGTCCACCTGGCTTTTCGCCGGGCGCACCTCGACCGGCGGGTCGATGAGGCCGGTCGGGCGGATGACCTGCTCGGCGAAGACGCCGCCGGACTGTTCCAGTTCCCAGCCGCCGGGCGTCGCCGAGACGGCGACCGTGTCCGGGCGCATGGCGTCCCATTCCTCGAAGCGCAGCGGGCGGTTGTCCATGCAGGAGGGCAGGCGGAAGCCGTATTCGGCCAGCGTCGCCTTGCGGCGGAAGTCGCCGCGATACATGGCGCCGATCTGCGGGATGGTGACGTGGCTTTCGTCGATGAAGATCAGTGCGTTGTCCGGCACGTATTCGAAAAGGGTCGGCGGCGGCTCGCCGGGGCGGCGGCCGGTGAGGTAGCGCGAATAGTTCTCGATGCCGGCGCAGGAGCCGGTGGCCTCCAGCATTTCGAGGTCGTAGCGCGTGCGCTGCTCGAGGCGCTGCGCCTCCAGAAGGCGGCCGGCCTTCTCCAGCTCGGTGAGGCGGTGCTTCAGCTCCTCGCGGATGCCCTTGATGGCGCCGTTGAGGGTGGGGCGCGGGGTGACGTAGTGGCTGTTGGCGTAGATTTTTACCGACTTCAGGTCGCCGGTCTTCTGGCCGGTCAGCGGGTCGAATTCGGTGATGGCGTCGATCTCGTCGCCGAACATGGAGATGCGCCAGGCGGCATCCTCAAGGTGGGCCGGGAAAATCTCGATGGTGTCGCCGCGCACGCGGAAGGAGCCGCGCTGGAAATCCATTTCGCGGCGCTTGTACTGCTGGGCGACGAGGTCGGCGAGGAGCTGGCGCTGGTCGAGCCGGTCGCCCACCTCCATCTGGAAGGTCATGGCCGTGTAGGTCTCGACCGAGCCGATACCGTAGATGCAGGAGACCGAGGCGACGATGATACAGTCGTCGCGCTCCAGCAGCGAGCGCGTTGCGGAGTGGCGCATGCGGTCGATCTGCTCGTTGATCGAGGATTCCTTCTCGATATAGGTGTCCGAGCGCGGGACGTAGGCCTCCGGCTGGTAGTAGTCGTAGTAGGAGACGAAATATTCGACCGCGTTCTCCGGGAAGAAGTTCTTGAACTCGGAATAGAGCTGCGCGGCCAGCGTCTTGTTCGGCGCGAGGATGACGGCGGGGCGCTGCGTCTCCTCGATCACCTTGGCCATGGTGAAGGTCTTGCCCGAGCCGGTGACGCCGAGCAGGACCTGGCTGCGCTCGCCGGAATTGAGGCCTTCGACGAGGTCGCGGATGGCGGTCGGCTGGTCGCCGGCCGGCTTGTAGTCGCTGATCATGCGGATCGGGATGCCGCCTTCGGACTTCTCCGGCCGGGCGGGGCGGTGCGGCGTCCAGAGCTTGCCGTCCTTGAAGAGCGGGTTGCCGCTTTCGATGAGCTTCGACAGGGCCTCCACGGTGGCGGTGACGCCGGACCCCTTCTCCAGCGCGGCGGCGTCCTCCAGCGAGACGTCGAGGCCGGAGACCGGGTTGAGGCCGGCGGCGGCGCGCGTCTTCGGGTCGGACGAGCCGCCGATGGAGACGCCGCGGGAGGTTTTCGAGACCGTGACCTGCTCGGCGTGGCGGCGCGCGGCGTTCTCCACCGTCTTGCGGTGCTTGCCGGCCTTGGAGGCGACCTCGCGGCGGCTTTCGACGCTTGCGGCTTCCGCCTCGGCTTCGAGCTGCTTCACCCAGTCGGAGACGCTGCCCGAGAGCGGTTCGCCCTCGAAGGGCGATTGCGGGGCTTCCTCGAAACCGGGGTTCGGGGCGGGGGATTTCTTCGGAGATCTGGCCATGCGGGGAATATGGAGAGAGTCACCGCGAAAGGGAAGGGGGAGGGAGTACAAAAGGGAAACGAATTTGCACGCGGCCGGTCCTAGGAAAGGCCGGCGAATATCGCCCGCAGCTCTCCCGCCACATGCTGCACGGCGCGGTCCCTGTCGCGCCGGCGGTGCCAGGCGAGATGCAGCGGAAAACCCGGCACAGGAATGGGCGGCGGGAGGATGTCGAAGCGGTCGCTGGCATCGGGCGGCAGGCAATGGCTCGGCGTCATGGCGATGAGGTCACCGTCCTCCAGCAGCGGCGGCACCATCAGGAAGCTCGGCACGACGATGCCGATGCGGCGCGTGCGACCGAGGGCCGCGAGCCGGTCGTCGAGGTCGGAGCGGGTGTCGCCGCGGCCCGAGACGAGGACATGCGGATAGGCGAGCCAGCGGTCGAGGCAGAAGCCTTCTACGGCGGGGTGGCCCTTGCGCATGGCGACGACGTAGTGCTCCTCCAGCAGCGTTTCGCGGTGGAAGGCGGCCTCGTCTATCGTCGGAAAGACGGAGAGCACGATGTCGCTGGCGCCACGGGCGAGGGATTCGAGCGCGGCCGGAGCGCCGTGCCAGGGCTGGATGACCAGGTCGATGCCGGGCGCGGTGCGGGCGAGCGCCCTGTGCAGCGGGCCGGCGATGACGATGCCGGGATGATCGGCGGTGACGATGCGCACGGTCCGGCGGATTTCGGAAAGGGGTTCCTCCGGCGCATCGACGACGGCGGCGATGCCGGCGAGCAGGGCCTTCAGCGGATCGCGCAGGGCTTCGGCCTTCGGCGTCAGGCGCATGCCGCCCTTGCCGCGCTCCAGCAGGGGATCGTCGAAGAGGTGGCGGCAGCGGTCGAGCGCGCTGGACGTCGCCGGCTGGGAGAGGTTCAGCCGGGCGGCGGCGCGCGAGACATGCGCCTCGTCCAGCAGCGCATCCAGCACGACGAGGAGGTTGAGGTCGATCGATCTTAAATTCATGAGATCGATAATTGCATATATCGATCATCGATTGGAATGATTTTGTCGCTCCGGGCATCCTGTGCGCATCGACACAGGAGACGATGCCATGAGCAAGACGCTGATCCTTCTCTTCCATTCCGGCCCCAACCGATCGCGCGCAAACGCGGCGCTGGCGGCGGCCGCCGCCCGCCTGCCGGGCGTCGAGGTGGCGGATATCCACGCGCTCTATCCGGACGGGCGGATCGATATCGACCGGGAGGTCGCCCGGCTGCTTTCCGCCGACCGGATCGTGTTCCAGTTCCCGATCCAGTGGTACTCGGCCCCGCCGGTCCTGAAGGCGTGAGAGAACGCGGTGCTGACGCGCATGTACTACCTCGCCTACGAGACCGAGGGCCGGCTGCTGGAGGGCAGGCCGCTGCTGGTCGCCGCGACGGCCGGCAACGTGCCCGAAGCCTACGGGCCGGGCGGCGCCAACGCGTTCACCATGGCCGAGCTGCTGCGCCCGCTGGAGGCGACCGCCCGACGCTGCGGCCTGCTCTGGCAGGCGCCGTTCCTCCTCTTCCGGGCCGACAGGCTCGACGACCTCGCCCTGCACGACGCGGCGCGGGACTATGCGGCCCTTCTCGAGGAATGGCGCAGGGCGGGCGAGCCGGCGGAGGACCCGCGGCGCTACCTCGTGGAGGCATGGGGATAGGGGTCAGGCGCCGTCGGACGCCGGATTGACGGTGCGGGCGTGCCGCTCGAGCCATTTCGGGATATCGGCGGCCGGCATGGGGCGGGCGAAGTGATAGCCCTGCGCGTGGCGACAGCCGAGCATGCGCAGGATCTCCGCCTCCTCGCGCGTCTCGACCCCTTCCACGACGATGTCGATGGACAGCGCATGGCCGATGCCGATGAGGGCGGAGATCAGCGCCTGGTTTTCGCGGCTCGTGGCGATGCCGGTGACGAAGCTGCGGTCGATCTTCAGCCGGTCGATACGCAGGCTCACCAGATAGGCGAGGGAGGAATGGCCCATGCCGAAATCGTCGACGGCGAGGCGGAAGCCGGCCGCGCCCAGCCGGGCGAGTTCGGCGCCGGCGGCCTGCGTGTCGAGCGTCGCCTCCTCCGTTATCTCGATCTCCATCAATCCGGGCGAGACGCCGTGCCTGTCGGCGATGGCGACCAGCAGGCGCGAAAGCGTATCGCCGGAGAACTCCCGCGGCGAGACGTTCACGGCGACGGCCGCCTGCGGCAGGCCGAGGCGGGGCAGGCTGCGCAGGAGCTCGGCGGCGCGGGTCGCCACATAGCCGGTCAGCTCGGTGGAGATATGCAGGGCATGGGCGGCCCGCACGATGTCCGGCGGGCTGACGGCGCCGAGCTGCGGATGCGTCCAGCGCAGCAGCGCCTCGAAACCCGTGACGCGGCCGGTGGCGAGCTCCACCTGCGGCTGGAAGAAGACCTGGAGGGCGCGCGTCTCGATGGCTTCCGTCAGGGTCGCCTCGATGAGGCGCTGGCGCTCGATGCGTGCCTTCAGCTCCGGATTGAACAGGCCGAGCCGCCGCCGCCCGCCTTCCTTCGCCGCATAGAGCGCGATGTCGGCGCTGGCGAAGAGGTCGTCGGCCGTCTCGCCGTGCTGGGGATAAAGGGCAAGGCCGGCACTGGCGCCGACGGTGACCGGCCGGTCGCCGATGAAGACGGGATCGCCGGCGAGCCGCACGATGCCTTCGCCGATCCAGCGGCCGCGCGCCTCGGCCGCGCCGCCTTCCACGATGACGGCGAATTCGTCGCCGCCGAGCCGCACGACGGTGTCCGTCGGATCGGTGAGGTCGGCAAGGCGGCGGGCGATCTCGGTGAGCACGATATCGCCCGCACCGTGGCCCATCGTGTCGTTGATGGCCTTGAAGCGGTCGAGGTCGATGGCAAGGAGCGCGAGCGGGCCTGCGTCGGTGCGGTCCGTGTCGAGCAGGCTGCGCAGGCGCTGGTTGAAGAGCGCGCGGTTGCCGAGGCCCGTCAGCGGGTCTCGGTTCGCCAGCGTCGCCAGCTTGTCGTAGGACTGGCGGATCTCGGCATTGGCGTCGGAAAGCGAGGAGGCGAGCGCCACCGCCTTCAGCCGGTCGATCTGGCTGCGGATGAAGCTCGCCTCGCTGAGCTGGCTGGCGCGCAGCATCATGACGGCGAGCAGCACGGCGTCGGCGGCGATGACGAAGGCTTCCGTCGTGCCGGAGACGAGGAGCGAGATGAAGGCGGCGGCGAGCGGCGGGGCCGAGAAGAACAGCGCCGTGCGGGCATAGGCGGTGCTCTGCATCAGCGCGCCCGCGCAGATGCCGCCGATGATGAAGATGAGATAGGGATTGAGGCCGTTGGCGCCGTGCGCCGAGCCGAGGAGGGGCGAGAGGCTCCAGACGAGGCCGCCGGCCAGCGCGCCGAGCGACAGGACGTCGAGCGCGCGCTGCGGGCGTTCCATCGCGCAGTCCATCCGCTGGATGATCCGCACGCCGACATAGCGCGCGAGATTGACCGCGACGACGGCGACCAGCCAGAAGAGGATGCCGGCATTCGGCGTATCGAGCCAGAGAATGGCGGCGGTGGTGGCGGCCAGGAAGCTGTTGGCGACGAGCGACAGCACGATGCCGTCCAGCACGGACAGGGCCTGTGCCGAACGAATCTGTCGTCGTGTCTGTTCGTCCGCCGGCATCAGCCGGGTCGCATCCGTCATTCTCGTTCCCGGCCTTGCGGAAAGGTCGCCGTCGCGGCTTGCGGGCGATGGTGTGGCGGGCGGCATAAGATTGTCTTAACGGGGGATCGCCAGAATCCACTAGGCGGCGGACTTGACGGCGCCGACGGGTCGGCTATGCCGTGGCGTTCTCCTCCACTTTCAGGATTCGCCGATGCCCTTCAGCCTCAACCCCGCGGCCGTCTGGCCGATCGCCATGCTCTGCCTTTCCAACGTCTTCATGACCTTCGCCTGGTACGGGCACCTCAAGTTCAAGGCCGCGCCGCTCTTCGTGGCGGTGCTGGCAAGCTGGGGCATCGCCTTCTTCGAATATTGCCTGGCGGTGCCGGCCAACCGCATCGGCCACGAGGTCTATTCGGCCGCGCAGCTCAAGACCATCCAGGAAGTGATCACGCTTCTCGTCTTCGCGGGCTTTTCCGTGTTCTGGCTGAAGGAGAGCCTGACCTGGAACCATGCCGTCGGCTTCATGCTGATCGCCGCCGGCGCGGCCTTCGTCTTCAAGGGATAGCCGGCGTCCTATTCGACCGGAACGGGGGTCGGGTGCCCCGTCCGGTCGAGCGCCACCATGACGAAGGTGGCGGCGGTCACCTTTTCCAGCGTGGTGGTAAGGTAGCGCTGCGCCCAGGCCTCGACGGTAAGCGTGATCGAGGTGCGGCCGACGCGGGCGATGTCCGTGTAGATGCTGAGCGTGTCGCCGATCTTCACTGGAAGCTCGAAGGCCATCTCCTTGACCGCTGCGGTGACGACGCGGCCGCGGGCGCGCTCTGCCGCGCGGATGCCCGAGGCAAGGTCCATCTGCGCCATGACCCAGCCGCCGAAGATGTCGCCGGCGGCGTTGGCGTCGCCCGGCATGGCGAGCGTGCGAAGGGTGAGCTGTCCGTTGGGGGCTCCGGTATCGGTCATGCGCGTCCTCTCCTTTTTCCTCAGGTCTAGCGGAAGAGCGTCGGGCGAAAAAGGGCCGCGGCGGCGAAAGAACCGGCGTATTTGCGAGTATTTTCAACTTCTAAAAACTGATAGCTGCAATTTTAGATGATTTTAAAGGATTTCCTCGACCTTGGATCACAAGACGCACTGCGCCCGGAAAGATCGAGGAGAGCATGATGAAGAACCTGAGAATATCCACACGTCTATCATTGCTGGTGGCACTGGCATTGACCATCTTCACGGGTGCGCTCGTCTATACGCTCTATCACTACCAGGGCGCGATGGTCGCCGAGCGCAAGTCGAAGCTCGCCGCGATGGACGAGAACATGCTCACGCTCTTCAAGCATTACCAGGAGCTCGAGGCGGCCGGCACGCTGACGCGCGAGGAGGCGCAGACGCGGGCGAAGGATGCCGTGCGGGCGCTGCGCTACGAGGACAACGGCTACTTCTGGATCAACGACATGAACGCCGTGATCGTGATGCATCCGATCAAGCCGGCGCTCGACGGCACCGACCAGTCCGGCATGGCCGACCCGACCGGCAAGCACATCTTCACCGAATTCGTCAAGGCGGTGAAGGGCAGCTCCACCGGGCAGGCCTTCGTCGACTATTACTGGCCGAAGCCGGGCTTCGAGGAGCCGGTGCTGAAATATTCGCATGTCGCGGGCTTTGCGCCCTGGGGCTGGATCGTCGGCACGGGCGTCTATGCGGACGACCTTGCCGCCATGTTCCGCCGCAACGCGATCGAGACGGCGTCGATCCTGGCGATCGGCGCGCTGGCGATCATCCTTGCTGCCTGGGGCATCGTGAAGAGCGTCACCGGCCCGGTCGGGCGCCTCAAGGCCTCCATGCAGGCGATCGCCGAGGAGGACGTGTCGAGCGAGGTGCCGGAGACGGACCGCAAGGACGAGATCGGCGAAATGGCCAAGGTCGTTTCCGTGCTGCGCCAGTCGGTGGCCGAGCGCGCCGAGCTGCGTGAGCGCGAAGGCGAGCAGCAGGCCCGCCTCGACGCCGAGCGCTCGGAAGGCGAGCGGCGCCACCGCGCCGTCAGCCAGAGCCAGACGGATGCCATGCAGACCGTCGGCCAGGCGCTGGAACGGCTCGCCAACGGCGACCTCACCGCCTCCATCGACACGATCGCGCCGGAATATGCCAAGCTGCGCGATGACTTCAACCGCGCGGTCGACGCGCTGGCCGGCGTCATCTCGGCGATCTCCCGCTCGACCGACATCGTGCACGGCAGCGCCTCCGGCATTGCCGAGGCCGCAAACAACCTGTCGCACCGCACCGAGCAGCAGGCCGCCTCGCTGGAGGAGACCGCCGCGGCGCTCGACGAGATCACCGCGACGGTGCGCAACGCTTCCGACCGCGCCGCCGAGGCGAGCCGGATGGTCGCCGAGACGAAGCAGTCGACCGGCCGTTCCGGTACCATCGTGCGCGATGCCGTCGCCGCGATGAGCCGCATCGAGGACGCGTCGAGCCGCATCGGCCAGATCATCGGCGTCATCGACGAGATCGCCTTCCAGACGAACCTGCTCGCGCTCAACGCCGGCGTCGAGGCGGCCCGCGCGGGCGAGGCCGGCCGCGGCTTTGCGGTCGTGGCGCAGGAAGTGCGCGAGCTCGCCCAGCGCTCGGCCAACGCCGCCAAGGAGATCAAGGGCCTCATCAGCAATTCGGCCGCCGAGGTCAGCACGGGCGTGACGCTCGTCCGCTCGACGGGCGATGCGCTCGACGAGATCGAGGCGCTCGTCAACAAGGTGAACGACCAGGTGAACTCGATCGCGACGTCTGCGCGCGAGCAGGCCGTCGGCCTTGCCGAGGTGAACACGGCCGTCAACCAGATGGACCAGATGACCCAGCAGAACGCCGCGATGGTCGAGGAGACCAATGCGGCCGGCCAGACGCTGACGCAGGAAAGCGAGCAGTTGAAGACGCTGCTCGGCAATTTCCGGCTGGACGGGGCAAGTCTGTCGGATCCGCGCCGCCGCGCGGCCTGACCTCACCCGCCTTCGCAGTCCTGAAGCCCCGGCGCCGCAAGCGCCGGGGTTTTTCGTTGGGCGGGAACGCTTCGTTTACCCTGTTGGGGGAAAATATCCGGGAAAAGCAGGCGTTCGCGCCTGCGCCCGGTTTTCGCTGCCGTTCCGTCCGAATGCGGACAAAGGCGGCCCGCACGATGAACCGGACAGGAATGGTGCAACGGGGCCCCGCATCGGGCGGGGCGGGCGCCGGGCGGAAGTGACAATGGGTATGGCGTTCGTTTCTCGTCTGCGCAGGCCGCTCGGGCTGCTTCTCCTGCCGGCGATGCTCGCCGCCTGTTCCGGCGGCCTGACGCCGCCCGACGATATCGACGGCGCCGACGTCGGCGCGATCCGGCCCTCCCGCCCGGTCGCCATGGAGATCGGCGATACGGGCGGCGACCTTCCCGATTATTCCTCCGAGAGCATGCAGGCGATGCCCGCCGCCACGCAGAAGAAGCGCCTGCCGATGATCGACAGCGACGAGGCGATGGGCATGTCCGAGCCCGTGCAGGCGAGCGCCGGCGCGCTCTCCGTGCCGGAGGGCGGCGTCAGCATGGACGACGGGCTCGGCGTCGGCCGCGTCGAGGGCCTTGCGGAAGCGCAGGCCAACGAGATCGCCGAGGGCAATGCCACGCAGGTCGTCGTCGACGGCATCGGCACCGACGATCCCCGCGCGGTCAACCAGCCCGAGGCGCTTCCCATGTCGGAAGCCGGGGTGGAACTCGGCGGGGAAAGCGAAGGCTATCTCCGCGTGCCGGACAAGGCGGCGCGCCGGCGTGCGGCCGCGGAGGGCGAGCAGGTCGCCTTCCTGCCGCGGCTTTCCAACCCCATGCAGATGCCCGAGACCATGGGCGGCATGCCCGCCTCGGAGAAGGCCTGCCGGCAGCGGCTGCAACGGCTGGGCGTAACATTCCGCGACGTGCCGCGCGTTTCCCGCGGGCGCTCCTGCGGCATCGACTGGCCGATCGAGCTGTCCGGCCTTTCCGGCGGCATCCAGATCAAGCCGGCCGCGCAGGTCAACTGCCAGATCAGCGAGGCCTTCGCGCGCTGGGTGAAGAACGAGCTCGTGCCCTCGACGCGCATGCGCTACCTCTCCGGCGTTTCGGCGATCCACCAGATGTCCTCCTATTCCTGCCGCACGATGAACTCGCAGAAGGGCGCCGCCATGTCGGAGCACGCCAAGGGCAACGCCATCGACGTCGGCAAGATCGTGCTGAAGAACGGCAAGGCGATCTCCATCGAGAAGAAGGGTTTCTTCGCCTTCCGCGAGAAGGGACTGCTCAAGGCGGTGCGCGGCGATAGCTGCAAGTATTTCTCCACCGTGCTCGGTCCCGGCAGCGACCGCTTCCACAAGGATCACTTCCATTTCGACCTGCGGGCGAGGAAGTCCGGCTACCGCCATTGCAGCCTTTAGGCGGCGCAACTTTTTTCCAAGGTCCGGGTGAAAATTGACGAAGGACACGCCATATAGGGTGTCCTTCCGCATGAATTCCCCTTTTCCCGGACCCACCCATGGCGCCCATCGTTTCCATTCGCAATCTCACCAAGAGCTACGCATCGGGGTTCACGGCGCTGAAGGGCGTCGACCTCGATATCGAGGAGGGTGAGATCCTTGCCCTGCTCGGCCCGAACGGGGCCGGCAAGACGACGATGATCTCCATCGTCTGCGGCATCGTCACCCCGTCCGGCGGCACCGTCACGGTCGCCGGCAACGACATCCTGACCGATTTCCGCAAGACGCGCGCCATCATCGGCCTCGTGCCGCAGGAACTGACGCTCGACGCCTTCGAGACGGTGTGGAACACCGTCGCCTTCTCGCGCGGCCTGCACGGCTGCAAGCCGGACCCGGCGCTGATCGAGCGCATCCTGAAGGACCTCTCGCTCTACGACAAGAAGGACACCGTGCTGCGCCACCTGTCGGGCGGCATGCGCCGGCGCGTGCTGATCGCCAAGGCGCTCTCCTACGAGCCGAAGGTGCTGTTCCTCGACGAACCGACGGCGGGCGTCGACGTCTCGCTGCGCAAGGACATGTGGCAGCTCGTGGAGCGCCTGCGCGCCGCCGGCGTCACCATCATCCTGACGACGCACTATATCGAGGAGGCCGAGGAGATCGCCGACCGCATCGGCGTCATCAACCACGGCGAGATTCTGCTGGTGGAGGAGAAGAAGGCGCTGATGGCCAAGCTCGGCCGCAAGCAGATGACCGTCGAGCTTGCCGAGCCGATAACCGCGATCCCCGACGCGCTGTCGCCCTACGGGCTGACGCTCGGCGAAGAGGGGCACCGGCTGGTCTATGAATTCGACTCGTCCGGCGAGCGGACGGGCATCTCGTCGCTGCTTTCGGCGCTCTCGCAGTGCGGATTGCGGGTCAGGGACATCTCCACCGAGCAGAGTTCGCTGGAAGACATTTTCGTGGAACTGGTGGGGGCAGGCAAATGAACTTCGAGGCGATCAAGTCCATCTACTTCTTCGAGATGGCGAGGACGCGCCGCACGCTGCTGCAGAGCGTCGTGTCGCCCGTCATCACCACCTCGCTCTATTTCATCGTCTTCGGCGCGGCCATCGGCTCGCGCATGCAGGAGGTGCAGGGCGTCTCCTACGGCGCCTTCATCGCGCCCGGCCTCATCATGCTGACGCTGCTCAACCAGTGCATCGGCAACGGCTCCTTCGGCATCTACTTCCCGAAATTCACCGGCACGATCTACGAGATCCTCTCCGCGCCCGTCTCGATGATCGAGATCGTCATCGGCTATGTCGGGGCGGCGGCGACCAAGGGGCTGATCGTCGGCACGATCATCCTCCTGACGGCCTCGCTCTTCGTCGACATTTCCATCAAGCACCCGCTCATGATGGTGCTGTTCTTCGTGCTGACGGCGGTGAGCTTCTCGCTGTTCGGTTTCATGATCGGCATCTGGGCGAAGGATTTCGAGCAGCTCAACCTCTTCCCGATGCTGATCGTGCCGCCGCTCGTCTTCCTCGGCGGCAGCTTCTACTCGATCCACATGCTGCCGCCCTTCTGGCAGACGGTGAGCCATTTCAACCCGGTGCTCTACCTCGTCTCCGGCTTCCGCTGGAGCTTCTACGAGATCGCCGACGTCAGCCCCGTCGTCAGCCTCGTGACGGTGCTCTGCTTCCTTCTCGTGTGCCTGTCGATCACCGCCTGGATCTTCAAGACCGGCTACAAGCTGAAGAACTGAGGGCTCAGTCCTTCAGCCGCAATTCGTCGCGCGTGATCTCGATGGAGCCGAGGGTTTCGAGGAAGCTCATGCCGAGCAGGCTCTGGTCGAGCCGGCCTTCTTCCGTCACCATGCCGCGGATCGCGCCGCGGTGGATGGGGCCGATGGTGACCTCCCGCAGCGTCACGGGCGCGGCGAGCGCCCGCCCGTTGGCGGTGGCGACCTCGATGGAGAAGACGAGGTTGCCGGGATCGATGCCGAGGCGCATGGCGTCCTCGTAGGTGAGCACGATCGAGCTTGCGCCCGTATCGACCAGCATGCGCAGCGGCGTGTCGTCGATGGCGACGTCCGCCTCGAAATGGCCGGAGACGCCCTTGTGGATGACGAGGATCTGCTCGCCGCCCGCGCCGGTCGTCACCACCGCGCGGCCGGGGATGAGGCCGGCGGTGAGGCGGTTGCCCATGGCCTCAAGATCGAAGCGATAGATGTATCCGGCGGCCAGCGCCAGGATGATGACCAGCCACACGCCGGCATGGCGCAGGCTTTCGCCCCATTGGCGGCGGCTGGCGAGGAAGCCGGTCGCCAGCATCGTGGCGATGGCCGAGAGCGTCACCAGACGGCCGAAATCGTCGTTTGCGATGCCGAGCGTGCGGCCGCCGTCGTGGTTGAGGATGAGGAGGGCGAGCCCCGCGGCGATGATGCCGAGGAGGAGATAGAGCCTCATGCCTCGCCGCGCTCCCGCGCCATGCGGGCGCGCCGGGTCTCGCGCCGGGGCTTGCGCTCGACGGTGGCAAGGCGCGTCGGCAGCTCGGCCATGATCGCGCGGCGCTCCTCGGAGGTGTAGAGCGTCCAGGCGCCGATTTCCGCCTGCGTGCGGCCGCAGCCGAAGCAGTAGCCGGTCACCATGTCGATCGAACAGACGAGAATGCAGGGCGATTCCATCGCGGCTCCAGAGGTTGCCTCTTTTATATCGGCGGCTCAGAGCGTCATGGCAAGGGCGAAGAGCACGGCCATTTCCGCGAACTGTTCCGTCGCGCCGATCGTGTCGCCCGTATGCCCGCCGATCTTGCGCAGCGCCACGCGGTTGAAGGCGAGGACGGCGAGGATGGCAGCGGCAAGCGCGACGAGGACGGAAAGCACCGTGCTGTGCGGCAGGAGCAGGAGGGCGGCGATCACGATGCCGCTTATGAGCGCGAAGCGGGTCGCGCCGCTTTCCGGTTCGCCGACCGAGGCGGCGACGCCGTCGCGCCGGGCGGGCGGCAGCAGCGACCAGTGCCAGACCATCGCCGTGCGGGCGGCGGCAGCGACGGCGAGCAGCACCATGCCGAGGCCGGACGGGGTGAGGGCGGCGGCGAGCGCGGCGATGGCGGCCGCGCGCAGGCCGAAGGAGAGGACGAGGGCGACCGCGCCGTAGGAGCCGACGCGGCTGTCCTTCATGATGGCGAGCGCGCTTTCCCGGTCGCGCCCGCCGCCGATGCCGTCCGCGCTGTCGGAAAGCCCGTCCTCGTGCAGCGCGCCGGTGACGAGCACCTGGAGGGCGAGCGCGGCGAAGGCGACGAGGAGCGGCGGGCCGTGCAGCGCCGAAAGGATCGCGGCGAGCGCCGCGGCCGGCAGCACGATCAGCACGCCGGCCAATGGAAAGGCCCGCACCGCCCGCGACAGCCGCCCGTCATGGCCGATGAAATGCCGCTGCGGCACCGGCACGCGCGAGAGGAAGGCGACGGAGCGGGCGGTGTCGTCGATGAAGTCCTGGATGGTCACTGTGGAGCCCCTGCTTGAAGGAGGGGTGTCGCGATGGTGTGCCGTATGGGGTGGAATCCTCGGGTCGAGCCCGAGGATGACGACCCAAAGGGAGGTTCGGGGGAATTGAGCGCCTTGCAGGTTTCTGCAACGCGTCCATCGTCCTCCGCCATCTCCCCAAACTCCGTCATCCTCGGGCTCGACCCGAGGATCCACCCCACACGGCACGTCCCTCAAAATCACCCTGCCGCAAAAGGCCATGAACGCCGCCGCAAATGCGGTTGTCGGATTCGCGCCCTCGCTCTATTAGGAGACACCAAACACCCGCCTTTGAAAGCCCCAACCCGAGGAATTCCCCAAGATGAGTGCCAGCGGCCTGCCGTTCGATGATTTTCGTGAATTGCTGCGCAACCTGCCCGGTCCCGATTCGGCGGCGCTGGTGGCGGCGCGCGAGCGCGATTCGCAGCTGACGAAACCGCCGGGGGCGCTCGGGCGCCTGGAAGAGATCGCCTTCTGGCTCGCCGCCTGGACCGGCCGTCCGCCGGCCGTCACGCGTCCGCTGGTCGCCATCTTCGCGGGCAACCACGGCGTCACCAGGCAGGGCATCACGCCTTTCCCGTCCTCCGTCACGGCGCAGATGGTCGAGAACTTCGCGGCCGGCGGGGCGGCGATCAACCAGA
Source organism: Shinella sp. Sh6 (assembly GCF_055392685.1). Lineage (NCBI taxonomy): Bacteria > Pseudomonadati > Pseudomonadota > Alphaproteobacteria > Hyphomicrobiales > Rhizobiaceae > Shinella > Shinella sp. Sh6. The sequence goes on from NZ_AP044005.1 coordinate 1,400,671, forward strand.
TCTGCGTGGCGAACGATCTCGGCCTCAAGGTCTTCGACCTCGCGCTCGACTATCCGACCGCCGACATCACCGAGGAAGCCGCGCTCTCCGAGCGTGACTGCGCCGCCACGATGGCCTTCGGCATGGAAGCCGTCGCCGGCGGCACGGACCTTCTGTGCATCGGCGAGATGGGCATCGGCAACACGACGATCGCCGCCGCCATCAACCTTGCGCTCTACGGCGGCACGGCGGAAGAGTGGGTCGGCCCCGGCACGGGCTCGGAAGGCGAGGTGCTCCAGCGCAAGATTGCGGCCGTCAAGAAGGCGGTCGACCTTCACCGCGCCCACCTTTCCGACCCGCTCGAAGTGCTGCGCCGCCTCGGCGGGCGCGAGATCGCGGCGATGGCCGGCGCGATCCTCGCCGCGCGCATGCAGAAAATCCCCGTCATCATCGACGGCTATGTCGCGACGGCCGCCGCGGCGGTCCTGCGCGCGGCCAACCCGTCGGCGCTCGACCATTGCCTCATCGGCCACGTCTCGGCGGAGCCCGGGCACCTGAAGTCGATCGAGAAGCTCGGCAAGACGCCGCTTCTGGCGCTCGGCATGCGGCTCGGCGAGGGCACGGGTGCGGCGCTCGCCGCCGGCATCGTCAAGGCGGCGGCCGCCTGCCATTCCGGCATGGCGACCTTCGCTCAGGCAGGCGTCAGCAACCGCTCGTAACGGTACGCCGGCAAAAAGCCTCAATGGCGTGGATTGAGAGCCCCGGGCGCGCCTCGGGGCCGCGACAGGATCGGGATTGCGGGAATGGGCCAGGCGCCAATCGACAAGAAGACGGGCTTCAGCCACCTTATCGCGGCGGCGACCTATTCGGCCGGCGGCGCAAGGCGGCTCTTCGGCGAATCCGCATTCCGTCACGAGCTGATCGCCTTCGCCGTCGCCATGGTCGTCTTCGTGGCCGTGGGCGCCTCGTTCTTCCAGTATGTGGCGATGGCCATCCTCTTCCTGCTGATGGTCGCCTTCGAGGCGCTGAACACCGCCATCGAGGAGATCGTCGACCGGGTGTCGCCGGAAATCTCCGAGATGGGCAAGCACTCCAAGGACCTCGGCTCCTTCGCCGTCTTCTGCCTCATCATCGCCAATGCCGGCTATGCCGGATACGTGGTGATCTCCAGGTTCCTCTGAGGCGCGCCGCGCCGGTGGATCCTCGGGTGAAGCCCGAGGATGACGACGGAAGAGAAGCATGGCGGTGATCGCAACGGCGCCGCGTGCCGCGCTGTTCGATAGGCGAGTGACGTCTCCACCCCTCCGTCATCCTTATCTGTGTATTGCGCGAGAATATTGTATGTTCGCGTTGCGGCAGCGTACCTTGTCATCCCAGGTCGCCAGAGACCGTGTCCGAGCACGGTACGCTGCCGTTTTGCATGCTTCACCCGAACAGTTGACCGGGAGGCCGTAGACGCGGCGATCCCGCAGGATAAGGCCGGGCATCATGACGATAGCATCTTGTTTCATCGGGATCGACGTTTCCAAGGGCTGGCTGGATTGCTACATCCATCCGCAGGCACGACGGTACCGCCTTGCCAATGACGCCAAGGGGCATGCGGCGCTTGTCGAGTTGCTGGAGCGACAGGGCGGCTTGTGCGTGCTTGAGGCGACGGGCCCTTATGACCGGGCGCTGCGGCTTCACCTGCATGGTGTGGGCCAGCGGTTCCACCGTGCCAACCCGCGCAAGGCCCGCCAGTTCGCAAGGTCTGCCGGCTTCCTGGCCAAGACGGACCGGGTCGATGCGATGATGCTGGCCCGCTACGGTGCGGCGATGCCCTTGCCGGACGAGGAACCGTGCGAACCGGAACGGCAGGAACTGCGTGTGCTCATGGACCGGCGTGACCAGCTGGTGGAGATGCGCAAGAGCGAGCGCATCCGTCTGGCCGAGCCCCATGCCGATTGGATGAAGGCAAGCCTCCTGCAGGTGATCGACATGCTCGACCGCCAGATCGCAGCCCTGCAGGCGCGCATGGACGCACTCCTGGCATCGGCGCACACCCTTTTGCAGGAGGAGGCCATCCTACGCTCGGCACCGGGCATCGGGCCTGTCACGGCAAGGGTCCTGCTTGCCCACATGCCGGAACTGGGCAAGCGGAACCGGCGGGCCATCAGTGCCCTTGCCGGGCTGGCGCCGATCGCCTGCGATTCAGGCAACCTGCGGGGCAGGCGCTGTATCTGGGGCGGGCGGAAGCGGGTTCGCGACGCTCTCTACATGGCAGCCCTGGCCGCTTGCCGCTCGGGTCCCTTCCAGGCGATCGCCAAGGCCATGCGCGAAAAGGGAAAGCCCGCCAAACTCGTCCTCATCGCAATAGCAAGGCGCCTGCTCGTCACACTCAATGCCGCTATCAGGGACAACAAACCAGTGCGTACTTGACACCACAAACACAGTTGCTCGGGCTTGACCCGAGGATCCACCCATACGGCACGAGGGAGGATGGATGCTCGGGTCAGGCCCGAGCATGACGGAGGGGAGGGATATCGGTTTCCTGCCGAATGAACGAAACCGCTGGAAAATATGCCAACGGAAACGTTAGTCGCGCACGAACTCGTCGATGCGGCGGAGCGTCACGCGGCGGTTGCGCCATTCCTCGTTCTGGGTCGGCACCAGCAGGTATTCCTCGCCGTAGCCGACAGTCTCCAGCGCCCGGTAGGGGATGCCGAATTCCTGCACGAGCACGCGCTTCAGCGATTCGGCCCGGCGTTCGGAGAGGATCTGGTTGGAGGAGGCCGAGCCGACGGCGTCCGTATGGCCCTCGATGAGGAAGACGGCGCGGTGGCGCCGGTCGATGACGCGGCTCATCGCGCGGGCGATCTGGCGCACCTTGCGGTATTCCGAATGCGGGATTTCCGCGGAAGCGAAGGCGAAGTTGATCGACTGGATGTTGATCGAGGGCGCCGCGCCGCGCAGGTCCGGCCGACGCTTGAACTCGCGGATCGTCACGCGCTCGTTCTCGCGCATGCGCCGCGCGGGAGCGGCGTCGAGGCGGCGCAGGATCATGTCTTCCGACGGGGTTTCCTGCGCCTGCGCGAAGCCGGAGAAGGCCGGAACGGCAAGGGCGGTAGCGAAGGCGGTGAGGAAAGCGCGGCGTTGCATGGCGTACTCCTTGTCTGTCTGTTCGGCCGGAAGTTGCCATGCGCCGCCTGAAGCGAGCCTGAACCCGCCTTGCAGGTTGCGTTCAGAATGCTTAACGGCGCTCGGCCGGCATCAGACAGTCGCGCTTGGCAAGTTCCAGCAGCTCGGCGTCGGAGAGCGGCACGAGCTCGGCATCCTGCGTGCCGACCGGCGAGAAACCGAACATCTGGTAGAGCTGGAGCGCGCGCGGGTGGTCGAGATTGTTGGTGGTGACGCGCACCCGCTTCGGCCCGGACGACCAGGCGGCATAGAGCGTCTGCAGCAGGAACCACTTGCCGATGCCGAGCCCCAGCGCCCGCTCGAAGAGGCCGAAATGGGAGAGCTCGATGACGTCCTCGTCCTCCTGCCACAGCTCGAAGAAGCCGGCCGGCGCACCGTTGACATAAAGCACCGTCACGCTGTTGCGCTTGTCGGAAAGCGTCGCGGCCAGCGTTTCGTCGTCCATGCGCAGCCGGTCGACCCAGTGCCAGCGACTGCCGACCTGCCGGTAGAGGAAGCGGTAGAAGGCAAGCGGGATTTCCGGCGCGCTGAGGATGGCCGTGTGCACGTTGACCGGCATCGGCAGGCTCTGTTTCGGCGGCGCGGTCATCTCGAGCGCCGTGATGTGCACGGCGATCGGCGCAGGCTGGACCTTCCTGGCCATGGGAATCAGCCTTTCCCGGTCACGACGGGCGTGTCGTCGCGTCCGCCCCATTCGGACCAGGAACCGTCGTAGAGCGTGTTGTCCTCGTGGCCGAGCGAGGCGAGCGCCAGCGAGATGATCGCGGCCGTGACGCCCGAGCCGCAGCTCGTGACGACGGGTCTCGAAAGGTCGATGCCCGAGGCCTCGAAATGGCGGCGGAGGCTGTCGAGATCCTTGAACTTCCCGCCCTCGGAGAAAGTGCCGGAGGGCATGCTTTTCGCCCCCGGCATATGGCCGGAGCGCATGCCGGCGCGCGGCTCGGCCTCCTCGCCGGTGAAGCGGCCTGCGCCGCGCGCATCGGCGATCTGCTTCGACCCGGTGGTGACGATGCCGCGCATCTCCTCGAAGGAGGTCACGGCATAGGGATTGAAATTGGTGTGGAAGACGGCGGGCGCCGGTTCCGGCAGGTCGGTCGAAAGCGGGCGTCCCTCCTTCTTCCAGCCGTCGATGCCGCCGTCCATGACAAAGACGGTCTTCGCGCCCATGGTGCGGAACAGCCACCAGGCGCGCGGCGCGGTGAAGATGCCGGGGCCGTCGCAGACGACGATCGTGTCCGTATCCGAAATGCCGAGCTTGCCGACTTCGGTGGCGAAGAATTCCGGCGAGGGGATGGTGTGCGGCAGGCCGCTCGCATGGTCGGCGATCACGTCCTGGTCGAAGAAGACGGCGCCGGGAATGTGGCCGGCCGCATATTCGGCCGCGCCGTTGCGGTTCTGCGCCGGCAGATACCAGGAGGCATCGACCACGCGGAAGGCCGGGGCGCCAAGCTGCTTTTCCACCCAATCCGGCGAAACGACGAACCTGCTCTTGTCTATGGACATGTGATCCTCCTCTCAGGCCTCGGAACCCGGCGCACCGAAGCGGATGCGGAACCGGCGGTTCTCCTTGCCCTTCTTCTCGATCTTGGCGATGTGGATGGCGCCGACTTCCTGCGTTTCCGACACATGCGTGCCGCCGCAGGGCTGGCTGTCGACGGATGAATTCTCGCCGATGCACACGAGGCTGACGCGGCCGAGGCCCATCGGCGGGCGGACGTTCTTCGATTTGACGATGCCGGGATTGGCGGCCAGCTCCGCGTCGGTGATCCATTGCACGAAGACCGGATGGTTCTCCGCAACGAGCCTCATCAGCTTTTCCGTCACCTCGTCCTTGTCGATGGTCTCGCTCATGTCGAAGTCGACGCGGCTGTCGTCCTCGCCGACGGCAGCGCCGGTGATCGGGTAGGGGCAGACGACGGAAAGGAGGTGGCAGGCCGTGTGCATGCGCATCAGCCTGTAGCGGCGCGCCCAGTCGATATGGGCGACGACCGTTTCGCCGACGATCGGCAGGGCCTCGCCCTCCAGCGGCCGGTGGATGATGATTTCCTTGGTGGCGCCGGTGACGGCCGGGCCGAGCGCGATGCGCCCGCCGTCGGCGCGCTCCAGAAAGCCGGTATCGCCCGGCTGGCCGCCGGACGTCGCGTAGAAACAGGTCTGGTCCAGCTCGATGCCGCCGTCCTCGTGCACCGCCGTCACCACCGCCTCGTTTGTCGAAAGATAGAAATCGTCGCGAAAGAGGGCGGTGGTGGGAAGAGACATGAGACCTATTCGACCGGCTGATAGGGGACCTTGATCCCCGATTTCGCCGTCAGCCATCCGGGAACGGGCAGGCCCTTCGAATCGAGGAAGTCCGGGTTGAAGAGTTTCGACTGGTAGCGGTTAGCATAGTCGCAGAGGATCGTCACGATCGTATGGCCGGGGCCGAGGTCCCTGGCGAGGCGGATCGCACCGGCGATGTTGATGCCGGAGGAGCCGCCGACGGCGATGCCTTCCTCCTCGATGAGGTCGAAGACGAGCGGAATCGCCTCGGAATCCGGGATCTGGTAGGAATAGTCCGGCGTGAAGCCCTCGAGGTTGGCCGTGATGCGGCCCTGGCCGATGCCCTCGGTGATGGAGCTGCCCTCGGCCTTCAGTTCGCCATGGGCGTAATAGTTGTAGAGCGCGGCGCCCTGCGGGTCGGCAAGGGCGATCTTGATGTCCGGGTTTTTCGCGCGCAGGCCCGCGGCAACGCCGGCAAGCGTTCCGCCGGAGCCGACCGCCGAGACGAAGCCGTCCACCTTGCCGTTCGTGTCGCGCCAGATTTCCGGCGCCGTCGTCTCGATATGGGCGTCGCGGTTGGCGACGTTGTCGAACTGGTTGGCCCAGATCGCGCCGTTCGGCTCGGTCCTGGCGAGCTGTTCGGCAAGGCGGCCGGAGAGCTTCACGTAGTTGTTCGGGTTCCTGTAGGGAACCGCCGGTACTTCCACCAGCTCCGCGCCCAGCAGGCGCAGCGCGTCCTTCTTTTCCTGGCTCTGCGTCTCGGGAATGACGATGACGGTGCGGTAGCCGAGCGCCTGCGCGACCAGCGCAAGGCCGATGCCGGTATTGCCCGCCGTGCCTTCCACGATGACGCCGCCCGGCCGCAACGCGCCGGAGCGCTCGGCCGCCCGGATGATCGAGAGCGCCGCGCGGTCCTTCACCGACTGTCCGGGGTTGAGGAACTCCGCCTTGCCGAGGATCTCGCAGCCGGTCGCCTCGGAGGCTCCCTTGAGGCGGATCAGCGGCGTGTTGCCGATTGCGTCAAGGACGGACGGGAGAATGGACATGGCAGGCGAGCCTTTCGGGTTGGTATCGGGAATATAAGGGGTTTTCGGCCTGTGAGCGCCGCTTTGCAAGGAATGTCGTTTCGAGAGCGGGGGCTTCGAGAGCGATTTTTTCCAATGCGCGACGGCAAGGCAAGGAGCCGCCCGGTTCGAGGCCGGAAAATGGCCGGCCTTTAACGGGCTGTTAGCAAACATGGTTAATTTTGCGTCTATCCGGCGCGCGGCTGGGAACGGAAACCCCGGCCGCCCGTTGAACGGCAAACGGAGACACCAAGATGCTTTTCGGATTTTTCCAGCAGGGCCCGGCCGAGCGGGACGACGATATCGCCACCGGCACCTATGCGGACGGAATGATCGGCACGCCGCTCTGCGACCCCTCCGCCCGCCCGCGCGAGCGCAGCACGGCCTTCCGCCGCAGCGCCCATGAGCGCGACTACGGCACGGTCCGCGCCGCCGGCCAGGCGGGCGCCGGCATGGTGCCTTAAAAAGCGCGGCGCGCCGGGAACATTGGGAACCTCGGCGGATTTCTCCCTCATCAACGGAGGAGGCCGCCATGACCCATCACATCGACAATCGCCAGTTCAGTACCAGGAAGACCACCCGGCACGTTCTCGATGTCGCCGAGCATTGCCGCAAGAACGGCCTCGACAAGGCGCAGGAACGCAAGCTCCTCCTTCTCTTCGGCCGCTTCGCCAGCCGCCACGAACTCCAGATGAACATCCGCCGCCTGCCGACGGCGTTGCGCTGAACCGGAATGGATGTGAGAGCCCGGAAACAGGAAGGCCGCGCTGCTAAGCGCGGCCTTCCTGTTTCCGGGAGGGAACTTGTCGCTGCGTGTTCCGTTTGGGCTTCACCATTTTGACGGAGGCCACCATGATCAGGAAAATCGTCGTTGCAGCCAGCGTTCTCGCGCTTTCCATGACGGCAGCTTCGGCACAGGACGCCAAACCGAAGCCCGAGGAGGGCAAGAAACCCTCCGAGATCCTGGCCATGATCGAGAGCCGGCCTGATTTCCTGCGCCTGATCGAGATGTCCTGGAACGACCGGGGCTATTACGAGATCGAGTACCGCACCGGCGACAAGGCGAAGGTCGAGATCAACATCGATTCGAAGAGCGGCCAGCCCGTCAGCGAGGAATAGGAGACGACCATGACCGACGACCGCGAGGACCGGATCCGCGAGCGGGCTTTCGAGCTGTGGCAGCAGGAAGGCTCTCTGGACGGGCGGAGCCTCAGCCATTGGCTGCAGGCCGAGAAGGAAGTCGACGATGAAAGCGAGCTGGTGCCGGAAGACCGGGCCGACACCACGGGGCTATCGCTCCCATAGACGTTTATGCGGTCCTGGTTCGATAAATAATCGCCCCGAACATCAACACGCCGACGAAGACGGCAAGTGACGCGACGGCGACGACCGGTTCCGCGGCCTGTGTGCCTGTCAGAAGAAGGTAAAGCCCTATCGCCATGACCAGCACACCCGGCACATAGATATATGCCTGCAGCTTCGCGAGCCTGGAAGAGGCGCCGGATGGGTTGAGGGCGTGATAAATGCCGAAGATCGACATCGTCACCCAGCCGAGCAGGTTTATGTGCGCATGTGCGCCGACCGCTGCGTAGTCGTGGGTGCTTCCCATTTTCAGGCCGAGCACGATACCGGCGGTGAGGAAACAGATCGCCGTCATGAAGTAGAAGCGAGATATAGCTGGCATGGACCCCTCCATATGATTTTCTCGGATGGAAACATGTTTTTTGACACTTGTCAGTATCGCGCAGGAAGGGAGCCGGTGGTGAGTGACGGCTGGGTGCTATCCGCCCGGCCGTAGAGCCGGATTCTTCCTGGAACAGGCTCCAAGGCATCGGCGTTGCGCCGGTAGCGGAGACAGGGCAAATTTCAGAAGCGGAGAGGATTTGTGGAAAAGAAAGCGCCTGTTATCGGATTTCTCGACAATAACAGGCGCTTTGCTTTTAAACTGGCTCCCCGGGCCGGATTCGAACCGGCGACCTGTCGATTAACAGTCGAATGCTCTACCGCTGAGCTACCAGGGATCATCCGCTCGCCGCGGAGTGAGCGGGTAATACAAATGCTGGATCGATTTGCCAAGCGCTTTTTGACAAAAAAATGCACCGGCCTTGATTGATTGTGGAGAAGCCTCCAATTGCAGGGGACTAAACCCCGGAAAACCGGGCTTTGCAGCGGAATGAGCGGTAAATGGCGGAACGGAAATCCAACATGCATTTCGGGATCGATCCTCGCACGGAGGAGATCGTCCTCGGCAAATTCCGCCTGAAGCTGCCGCAATCGCGCTGGCTGCGCAGGACCATCGGCGTCCTTCTCGTCTGCGGCGGTCTGCTCGGCTTCCTGCCCGTGCTCGGCTTCTGGATGGTGCCGCTCGGCCTCCTCGTCCTCTCGCACGATTCCCATTTCGTCCGCCGCCAGCGCCGGCGGCTTGCCGTCTGGTGGGCCGGGCGCCGCAAGGCGGACCGATAACGCCGCCACGTTGCGCAAGGCGAACGGACCTGCTCTAAACGCGAAAAGGGCTGCGGGCAGGGGATGAGCATGGACGTGCTGGTAAAGGCGATCGCGATCGGCGTAGGGGCGACGATCCTCATGGATCTGTGGGCGATCGTCCTGACGGCCGTCTTCGGCCGGCCGAAGCCGAACTGGGCGCCCGTCGGCCGCTGGTTCTGGCACCTGAAGAACGGAACGGTCTTCCACGACGATATCGGCAAGGCCGAGCCCTACGCGCATGAACGCGCGCTCGGCTGGATCGGCCATTATGCGGTGGGCATCCTCTACGGGATAATCCTTGCCGTCATCGTCGGCCCGGGCTGGTTTGCCGCTCCCACCTTCCTGCCGGCCTTCATTCTCGGCATCGTCACGGTGGGCGCCGGCTGGTTTCTCTTGCAGCCGGGCCTCGGCATCGGCGTTGCGGCGTCGAAACTGCCGGATGCCGGCACGGTCCGCGCCCTCAATCTCGTGGCGCACACCGTCTTTGCGGCGGGGCTTTACGGAACGGCGCTCGTTCTTTCCTGAGCGAAGGCAAGACGCCGCATCGCTGCGGCGTCTTGCCCGAAGGATCAATGAGCGGCGGCGACGCCGAGAATGACGCCGGTGGCGATGCTCAGCAGCAGGTAGTTGTTGTCGACCTTCACCCACTGCTGGCCGCGGGAGGGCGTGCGCAGGCCATGGCGCTTGTAGTCGCGCACGGCCGGCCGGCGCTTCCAGTCGGAATAGCGCTCGCCCTTGCGCCAGTGGCGCTGCTTGCGGACTTCCTTCTTGTGCCAGGACGAGGAATAGCCGGGCTTGCGGTCATGGCCGTACTGCTGGGCCTGCGCCATCGGCGCGGCGGCAAACGAAAGGGCGACGGCGGCGAGAAGAGTGCGGGTGAAGAGTTTCATGGGAGGCTTCCTCGTTGTTGATGAGAGGAACCTAGGGTTGGACCCATGAACCGGAAATGAATGCAACATTACATTTTGGTAAGGAAAACAGCCGTTTAGTTCCAAGGCGGAAGCGGCGCCGGCAAATCGCAGCGCCCCGGCCGCAGTGGAAACCCCGGCTTTCCGCCACCGGATGCCCGGGAAAGTGTGGTCTTTCGAAAAAAGGACCGCATTCGGTTCACATGCCCCTTGCGCCCTCTCTCAATTCGTTCTAAACGCCCGGCACCACTCGCTTTTAAAGCAAACGGATGGCCTCGTGGCGGAGTGGTTACGCAGAGGACTGCAAATCCTTGCACCCCGGTTCGATTCCGGGCGAGGCCTCCACTCAAATACCCGAATAATATCAACACGATAGACGACGATATAACCGGCAAGCTTGCCGGTTTCGTGTTGCGTTGTGTTGCAACTCACTTCCCTTGATTTTCAATGGTTTCTCTCCACGCTCGGCAAATCCGTGCGACATGGATTGCAACATGTCGCGGGCCATCCTACGATTCTCGCATCACTGGAGGTCCACATGTTCCGCTATGCGCTTGCCCTTCTCTTGTTGCCTACTTCGGCATTGGCCCAGGCCATGGACATCAACACGCTGTCAGCGGCGAACGGCTTGGTTGAGATCATCTCCAAAGCCGAGCAGTGCGGCTACAAGGTCAATGACGAAGCTCTCAGCGCCTACTACACCAGTAAGGGCCTCACTACCCCCGAGGCACTTGGCTACATCAACAACTTGGTGATGTTTAAGATCGACGCGAATGATCCCGTATCAAGCTCGACCTGCACCATCACAAGGGCAACCGCAAAGTCTATTGGTGTGCTGGCTGAGTGAACGCCTTAACCGGCTGTCGAAGGCCAGCCCGATCTTCCAATGAGCAACGGTGGAGCCACCCTTGCCGCGACCGCCTTTTTTCGTTTGGACCCCAGAATTTCCGGGTTCCAAAACACTCAGGGCCTCAACGAACCGCTTGGTTTCTACTGGATCCCATTTGATCGATCAACGAGCGGAGAAACTCACTGGTGGATTATCCGATAGTGACGTTCGCGCGCCAAAAGCCGAAGTGGGAATTGCCCACGACGATCTGCGGAAGGGGTGTCGCTTTAACCGACACCCATTGCCGGAAATCCCGGCATTGAAATCGTCATGCGCGATAATGTGCCCGTGAAGCACATTATGCTGCCTTGGCTTCCTTCGCCATCCGCATGAACCGCTGCGCCTGGCTGTAGGAAATCCCGCTCTTCTCCTCGACCCATAGACGGAAATGGCCGTGGGGCAGCTTGCGCTTCACCTGTAGGAGTTCGGCACCCAGAGCGGCCATCTTGTTTTCCGGCACCCGCTCATAGGGCCGTGGGAGCCGCATAGGCGCGTTCTCTGGTTTGGGCGGTGAGAATGCCTCCGGGCTGTAAAGGCGCTTGTGTGCCTCCCTGACGGCGTTCTGGTGGGAAACGGACAGGTCTTGGAACTGGCGCACCGTCATGCCGAGACCGAAGGCCAGTTCGGCAATGGACCGTCGCTTCGAGTTCGCCATCTTTCGGATTGCCATTACCTGCCAGTTGTTGAGGTGGCGCATGATGCCAACGCCATCGACATCAATTTCCGTGATCATTCCTAAGCCTCCGAGATTGGCCCTAAATTTCACCTTCCATGATGAGCTTCCCAAGCGTCAGAAGCCCGCCGACTTGCTCGCCGTCTGCACTCTCCCTTTCTCCGAGATTCAGAAGAGCCTCCCCAATTCGGTGCATAGCCACTGTCTTCTCTATCGCACGAAGCTCGTTATCTATCGTGTTTATCTCATCAATCTGCCCCAGGAAACGGTCGACAGACCAGTCCATTTCGATAAACTTCAGGGATGAATTGGCAGATACGACAAAAACTTCAACGCCATCAGTTTTTTCACTGCGACGAAATGGGCTGTGGGCAATAGTATTTCGAATTTCTCCGCACTTTCGCGCTCTCTTGACTAATTCGTCAAACTCCTTGGCTTTGGACTCGCTAATGGTGAAGCGTGAAACCAAAGCGCGCAGCGTTTTTAGTTTGTCATCGAATGACATATTCCTGGAGACTACCACTGAAGCTGCAACTTCAAGACCAAGCACCTTTGAAAGTGCTTCGTTAACACCAAGCTCAAGAACCGCAAAGTATCCCATGAAGGCCCCCACGAGCGCAAAGGCGCGCATATCGGGTTCCATTCCTACAAATTCTGACTTCTCAATAGGCATTGCGCTTCCTGATTAGATGGGCCGTATCCTGAGCTTCATTTGGAATGACTCAAAATACAACAGAGGGAAGCATTTTCACTCGTCCACCTTGAAGGTGACAGCCCCCAGCATCTCGCCGGAATCAATGAGGGGGTTCGAGCTACCCTTAAGCGCGATGGTCGTCGGTGAGTTCGGCGGTGATTGAAGGGAAATGATGGAGGCCTGGATATCGCCCTGAACCTTCATGCCGAGACGCCTAAGAGCCAAGCGCTTCGCCACGGCCACATCCTGCCCCTTCATGGCTTTGACGATGATGCGGCGAGCCTCGGTTTTCATCATAGCCTTGTTCGAGCTCTGGCCGTCTCGAACGGCATTGCGCAGGAATGGCCGCTCGGGAACGGGGCTGCCCCAGCCGCCGCCGGACGCCCCGCCGCGCGTGCCGAACTCCTGCCAGAGTGCGCGCTGGATAACGTCGCTGTCGGCTTCGCCGGCGGGGAACCCAACTTTGACCTGGTTGGGCCCGGGAAGCAGGGAAGCAATGCCTGCGATGCCTTTCCCATATTTCTTATGACGCTTGCCGATCCTGATCATTTCCCGCTTCCCGTCAGGGTTTGGAGGAGGGTGCGGTCGCTTGGGGTTGCCGATTGCACCCCGGCATCGCCGCGCATTTCCGTTTGGGAAGCGCGATCCGGTGTTGATCCACCCTTGGCCCGCTCTGAGGTGGCCGGCGCTGCACGGGTGCTCTTCTTTCCGCCAGGCTTCCCGCGCTCGCTGTTGTCACCGCCGGGGTCAGCTGCATAGGCGGTGGCAACGATGATAGCTTCTTGAAGCTCCACCCGTCCGCGCAGGACGGTCGAATATGTTGCATCTCGCTCTGGATAGATGCCCTTGATCAACATGTTCGGGAATATTTTGAAGCCGGTAACAAGCGTGAACGGCACGCGCGATTCCTGGAAAGCAATGAGGGCGGCGAGGGTTGCCGCCGCGTTGCCTGTCGCAATGTCGAGAGATACCTTCTTCGGCATGACCACCGCATGGTCAGTTATGCGCGATCCCGTTTCGATGGCGATTTCAGTGATGTCCAGTTCGGAGACTGGCTTTTCGGTCAGCACACAGTCCAGCGGGACCGGACCGATAGCAGTTGAGAATGCAACCAACGATGCCATGATAAGTCCTTTACGCTAGAGAGCCATCGCCCGAAGTTTACCGGCGATTTCGGCGAACTGAGCCTGGTGAGTGAGGGGCCAAACGCCGGATGACGAACCGCCTGAAACCGTCGTTGTCTCAGCCCCAAGCAATTCCGCGAGTTGCGCCAGGAGGTCGTAAACGTTGCCCTCGCTGCCCCGGATCTTGAACTTCCCGTCCTCGCTCATCTCGATAGCGAATTGCCCGTCCGCCGACCGTATTTCCATGTTCGAGGAATTGAAATTCTGGATGGGGTTCCCGACTGGCTCGCCGCCGTCGAGAAAGGCTTGCATGTCCGAGATGTGGAACATTCTGGCATCGCTGCTTTCAAACCCATCATCGCCTTCGTAGGACTCGGTGCTTCGCATCTGGGGGCGGAGGTTCACCTTATCGCCCGGCTTCACTGGATAGGTCATGACGAACCCGCCAACGCGCGGGAAGCGCACCGGCACCTCCAACAGCTCGGGAATGTCCACGGCCACGCCATTCACGTTCGGCCTGTAGAGAGCTTTTACCGTCGCCGTTTGAGTAACCGGGTCGAATGACACGATACGGCCGGGCATCTCCCCCCAGATGCTCCCAACCTCGTTCAGGGAGCTTGTGCCGATCACATCGGCTTCCGTGTACGCGACTTTACCCAGATAGCCGGTCATCAATACATCCCCTTGTTGAGAAGGCGAGGCTTGCTGGTAAGAGCGTTGCGCACCGCGCTCTCGGTCTCGCGGCCCGCGGCTGCCGCGGCCTGATTGACCTCTGTTACGGATACAGTTGCGGTGGCCTTCACATGGATAGATCGATCGCTGTTGTCATTCACGACGGCCTGGGCCGCTCCTCCACCTTGGAGATAGTTCGAATGATCAAGGAAGTTGCGGATCGGATTGCCTTCCGCTGGCCCGGCTCCCAGGCCGACGCGATGGCGGCCGCCCTCGAATTGGACCCCCTGCCAGCGGTTCCTTTCGCCCATCAGGTTCGGCATGAGGTCCGGATTGCCCTTCGTTGCCGATGCCATGGCTTCATGAGGAACATCATCAAGGGCCTTAAACGTGATCAGAGAGGCGAGCGCTCCAAGGTTCAGGCCGCGCGCGAGGAACCCGCCCGCAGATGCAGCGAACGCGCTAAGTTTCGTGAGAATTCCCGCACCGGCCGCCGCCTCCGCGCCGCCGAGAAGACCAAGAGCTGTAGCAAGTCCTCTCACCGCCGCCGCGAGCGCCTTGGTCGGCCCAACGGCGAACATTAAGCCCGCCCCCGCAAACGCAACAGTAGCAAGGCCGGTGCCGAGTGGTCCAGCATCTAGCCCGGTAAGGGCCTCCAGTTCTTTCGCGAGGTCACCGATGGTGGACTCTCGCCCTTGGATGAACCGAAATACATCCTGCAGCACCACGAGAGCAGCGGTCTTCGGAAACACGATAGCAGCGAGCGTCATGAGGCCAGCCTTTAGCGGCCCGATCCAGTCAGGGTTTTCACCGAACCACGATTTCAAAAACTCGAAATCCTTGATGAGACCCTGGATTTGCCCTTTGCCGAACTCCACCGCCGAGGTCAGGCCGGTGCTCAAGCTCTTCGACCAGCGGTCTAGTGTGCCGTCGTTGTCGAGCTTGCTGATATAATCGAGAAGGTCGCCAAGGTGGCCCTTCACGGTATCGAAAAAACCGCCTTCACCTACTCGTAGCTGGAAGTCCACCCACGAGTCCCCGAGATTGGCGAGCATGCCGTTCCAGGTCTTCGACTGGCGGAGCATGGCGCCGCTGAAACGTTGATCGAAATTCTCCTTGAGGAACTTCGCAATCTCAAGGCCGCTCTTTTTGAGGGTCTTGGACATCTCAACGCCGTTCTGGCGCCAGGTGTAGGTGATCTTGTCGCCCGCAACGGCCGCCGTGATGCCGAAGGCTTTCAGGCGCTCATTTTCGCCCGTGGTGGCATCAGCAATCGCTTCCACACCATCCATGAGGGTTTTTCCCATGGCGCTCGCCGCATTGCCAACGGCGGTCAGTGAGCCGTCCATGGGATCAAGGCCGTAGGCGCGCATTCGCACGAACGCCTCAGTGGCCTGCGCCACGTCATAGGGCGTCGTCTTCGCGAACTCGGCAATCCAGTCCAGGGACGCCTTCGCCTTCTCTGATGAGCCCTCGATCGTTTCGAGGGTGGCGGCATAGCTCTCGAACTGTGCTGAGGTCGATATGACCGACTTTCCGAACGCGGCGGTCGCGCCGGCCATTATGGTGCCGATCGAAATGGCGAATGTCGCGGCACGTTTGGCGAAGGCATCCAGATCCTTTTCCAAACCCTTCATGCCCGACTTGAATTTCTTCAGGTCACCCTCGCCTTCGAGTTTCCACCCGAGGAGCGCGTAGAGTTCTTCGATTGCTGCCATCATCGTCTCCTGGCGTTTGCTTTGGCGATGCGCTCAGACTTCTCAGCCTGCGCCGCCTCGAGATTCATGATCTCCTCCGCATCAAAGACATCCTGGATGGTCACCCACTCACGGAGGTCTTTCAGCGTGTAAAGCGGCGGCTCATGCATCACAGGACGCATGAGCCAAAGATCGACCGTGGGTGCCGCTCTCTTGATCTCCGCATCGGTCAGCCCGTCGCCTTCCTCGCGCGCGCGCCATTCGGAACGTGGCCGGTAAAAAAATCGCCGAGTATTACCTCAAGCGCAAAGCGGCAGACGGGAATGATGTCCTGCATGTTCTGGCTGAAATCACCGTCCAGATCGGCGAAGTCGTAGGTGCCGGACGGCCTCTGGATCTTGACCATGGCGATGAGGTCGCTGATGTAAGCGGAGACCTCCTCCGGCTCATGGCGTTCGCAGAAGTCAATCATGCAGTAGGCCAGCATTCGCAAAAACTTATCTTCGCTCATGCCGCTAGACGCGGCCTCCAGGCTCATTTCGTCGTATTTCTTGAACGACGGCCCCAGCATGCGCGTGGTGCGCGCATGGACGCGAACCGCTACTGTCGCAAGGGGCGGATCGACCTTGAACGTGCGGCCGCTGAAAACCTTCTCTGCCATGGAAAATCATCCTTTCTCAGGTTCCGGCCGCTACGCGCACCGCTTGAAGAATTCGCTGTTGAGAGCCTGCTGTCTCGCGAAGGCGCCTTGCTCGCTATCAGTGTCTATCGGCCCGCCCGCCCTCAGCAAACAATTGCACGAGGCGCACCGCACACGCTGCCGCGCGCCATCGAGCTCGACGATTGCAGACGGGGCGAGTGCAAGCACCAGGGCGAGGATCGAAGACGAATAGGGCTGTGGGACGGAAAACCCCTTCTGCTTGACGGCTGCCAAGAGGCGCTTTTCGAAACCGACCTTGCCGAACAGCGAAGCGCGATGCCCTGGCTGATATACGACCAGTCGAAGGACGTGCTGGCAGCCGCGGAAAAGGAACGTGAAGCACGCCTCGTTCCACTTCGCCCCTATCGTGCGTTTCTCCCGGCGGCTTGAAGGGCGCACGCCCGCCCACTCGCCCGGCGGCAGAGCCCGATCTGACGGGACAACATTGGCCCAGGCATAGGAGATCATGTGCCACTCCCGCTGCGATGAGCGTTCGCCATGTCCGCCACCATCTTGGCGTATGCCTGATCGCAGGCGATTTCATCGGCGGTCTTGTGACGCTCACCGACGGCCGCCCCATTGATGATGGCGTAGTATCGTTCGGCCGCCATCCCAGAGACGATGGAGCCCCTGATGCCGTCGAAGATGGGGAGCGCCATGGCGTCAGCGAGCGGCATCCCCCTCACACTGTCGTACATGGCGCGCTGCTCCGCATCGGTCATCGTGGCAAGCTCCCTGCGGCCACTGTCACCAATCCGAAGATCGGTGCCCCCGCGCGCCTGCTTCACTATCGCGATATGATTGGAGCGAATGCCGCGCTGCACGGCGTCGTAGGCCTCGCCAGAGGGCGACTTGCCGGCGGTCCAGTCCAAGGTGCAGTCGTACCCCATGGAAAGCTCACGCTGGCCCTTCTCCACCGCCTCGATCGCAGTTGCGTCGGCCAGGAGCATCGAGACGCGGATGAACTCGCCGTCCCGCGCCACCTCGCCATCGCTCCAGCCCTTGGCGACGTCGCGCCAGTTGGAAGCGCTGACCGCTTCGTCAGGATGATCGAGGGTGACAGGGCGATGCGCGAAGCTCTGCATGGTATCGGTGCTGAACACCTCGTCGGCCGGCCGGAACACGCGCACCGTCTGCATCTCCGGCTTGCCGACTTCCCACCCGGCGTAGACCTGCACATTGTCGGCGCGAGCGACACGGGCATTCACAGTCATGTATCCGTCGCGGGTGCGGCGCGTGCCGTCGATTGTAAGTTTGTCCTGCAAGCGCATGCTGGCGTCCTTTCGTGAGTAAAGCGGCGACGAGGAACCCGAGGGAGGAGAAGAGCCCATTCCTCGCCGCCGCCCGGCCGGGGCCGATCCGGATCAGTGTTTCCTGTGATAGCTGGTGAGGTCATCGACCATGTTTTGCCACGCCTTATCCGCTGCCTCCCGAGTGCCGGGCGCTGGCGTGCGGCCGTGATCCTTCATCACAGCGGCGAATGGATCGATGTTGACGCGGGCCTCCAGCGATTCAAAGCGCTCGTCGACATAAGCCTCCGACCGACCATCGACTGCGGCGTCACCGAACCTGCGGCGCACTACCTCGCGGCGGATATCGGCGTCCTTGGTGATCTTGGACGCATCAAGGTTCGGCTCGATCTTCCGAACCACCGCGAGGAGCTTGGCGCGAACATCTGCACGGCGCTGGACTTCAAGTCCCTGTGCATTGACACGCTCGCGCGTTGCCTCGATCTCCCGATTGAGGGAAGCAATCTGTGCATCCTTCTCGGCGATTTCGGCCAGCCGGCGCTTGCTCAGTTCAGTCGCTTCGGCGTCGATGCGGGCCGCCTCTTGCTCCATGGCCTGGAGGAAGTAATCCAGTTCTTCCTTGGAGAGGAGTTGGACGGGCGGCTCGGTGCCGTCATAGGTCGGAGTGCGTCCCGCGACCTTCACTTGGCCCCAGGACTTCACCACGGCGTTGATCTGGGCCTTCTTCGCATCGGTCAACCCGGTACGCGGCTCGGTGGACTTATCGCGATTGAAAAACATGTTGATCCTCCTGATCACAAAGCGGACTTCGGCGGCCACACGTAGCCGTGAATGCTATCCGGATCCTTCTTGAACCGCGGTAGCTTCACTGCCCTGCAAAGATCGGGGAGCCGGGTGTCGATGGTGATGCCGAACTCTCGTTCCGCGCCTCTGGCAATCATCTCGGCGCTGAATATCCATTCTCCAGCATCGCGCGCGGCGTTCGCCTTCTTCAGGCGAGATTGGTTGCGAGAAACACGTTCAAGTAGATCAACAATCGCCGCCGCGTGGGTTTCGTAGGCAGCAAGATCCTTTACGAGCTGATCGCGCTCAGCCTTGGCGGCGACATATTCAGCGGCTCGAGCCGCTGCAGCCTCACGACGCTGGGCGGCCTCGTGCAGCGTCGTCAGTTGCTCCGCAGCTACGTCGAGGCGAGTGCTTCGGAAATCGGCGTCCTGCATCGTCTGTCGAGCATCGGCGACGTCAGCGGGACGGAGGCGGGGATCGAGTGCAAGCGTACCGGCGGCCTTGCTTTCTGCCTTCGCTGCCTCGCTGGTCTCCTCTACCTCTCGCAGAAGCTCGGCGAGGGCAGCCGCAGTCATCTCACTGTCGAATGCGTCGGCGATCCGGTCATCGAGGCTACGCGCCTGCCCGATCTCTTCACGAAGGGAAATGACTTTCCCGGCTTCGTTGGCCATGTCGGTCTCCTTTGTTGAGACCGATCAAACCATGGCGGCGAGTGCGCCGGTATTCGAAGAATTTGGAAGTATGTGCTAGTTTTTCAGCTGAAAATCACGTGGCGTTGCCATCGCCATCGTTTCCTTTCGACACCATTCTGTCGAGGACCCGACCCAAGAGCGTCGCGATCTCTTCCATGCCCATACGTCTGGCAAGCGGAATGAGAATCAGAAGTTCAAGAATGAGGAGGGCGATTGGCCCTCCAAAAGTTGGCATAACGGTGAAGAACACGACATCGAGAAGTGCCACCATGCACACAATGCCGACGAAGCGGTCTTCATTCCTGCCGTCGCGCTCGCGGGCTAATTGCTCTTGCAATTCTTCGATTTGCTGATCCTGCTTTGAGGGCTCGTCCCTGACGAGCATCCCAAAAGGCTTGGGTGCCTGGCTTTGATCGTCGATATCCGTCATCCGAGCTCTCGATATTCGCGGAGGATATCTTCGTTAGGAATGATGATATGTCGCTTACCTGGGAGGTAATTTTGATCCCATGCGCCATTTGGCTGATGGGTGGCATTCACCAATCGCCCGGGGCCGAGGTCACCCAGGTTTTCGTATGCCTCATCAATGATTTCTCGCTCACGGCTACCCTTGGCTGGCGGTTCGATGTTAGGGAAAATGTCCTGAACGTCGTCCGACCCGAAAATCTTGACCCTGTGGTAGAGATCAGGGTGGACGGGACCATAATCCCACGCCTCGAAGTTCCCCCGGATTAGCGGCTCACCATTGTTGCGGCCCATAAAGAACATATGTGCCAGGTAAAGGATTTTTTGCATCTCGAGATTGGAGAGGCTCCAATTCGATTTCTTTCCCAACCGCTTCGCGGCTGAGAGGACGGATATAGCCATCGCAGCCTCCTATGAATCGCAGAATTTGTTTACACGATATCTCGTGACAACAGTAACACAATTCAAGTCCTGCGTTCAGCGGCGCCCTTTTGGCTTCCTGAGCTTCTCCAGGAGCATCACAGCGCGGTTCAGATAAAATACCACTGACGGGTGGTCACGCTCGCCATTTCTGAATCGTTCGAGCGTCGGCGTCTGACCATCAATTTTCATCAGAAGCGCCGGCGCCGATATTTGCAGCGGTGAATGCTTCTCGGCTTGTCTGCCAATGCCGTCGCGGTGCGCCCACTCGCGAATCGTCTTGTCGGATACGCCGGCGAGATACATTGCAGTCTCGATGCGGATTACCTCAGAGGGCAGCATCGGCACCGGCACCGGACGACCCCGTTCGTCCCGACCGCGCATCAGGTCATCTACGACGAGAAGCGAGGCTCTGGATGCCACCTCGGCCATCTGTTTCATCTGATGTGCTCCAAGGTGTAAGTCGATCGGCGGGTGCGAGCCTGTGTCAGCACGCCGGCGACGGCGTTCGCAACGTCATCGTGCGCACCGGGCGCATGGTCGATGGAATCACGTCCTCCACGTGCTGTCCGCCTTTCCAGGCCGCATAGCTGGTTGGTGAGGGCAGGGTGATCGAGCAAATCGACCTCGCTCGAATTGATGAGGGGAAGAAGATCCTTATAGAGGTCGGATTTCGGCTTTGCAGCCTGCTCATAGCGAATGCCGTGCTTGTGAAACTGCTCCACAGGCCATTCACCGGCATATCGGTCGCCCAGGAGGCTCGATACCCGATACTGCTTCAACAGGTCTGCGAAGTCCTTCACCGTGGCCTCGGGGCTGAACGGAGGTTTGACCTCGCGAACGACGTCCAGCATCGCCGAGCTCTTCTCGGCATGAGCGATGGCGAGGGTCATGCTGTCTGCCGATCCGCCCGACGGATCCACGAACGCGAAATACTTCTGGCCGGCGACCGGTGCGCGTTCCCTGACATTCAGCGAAACACACGCTTCAACCGCCTCGCGCGATACGAAGCTCTCAATGTCGTTTCGGAAGTCGGCGCCGTACTCTGCCGACGCCTTGGCAGGATCTCGCGCTATCGCCCGGTCAACAACCGACTGTGCCACGGTCGGGTTCATCTCTCGCGTTGCAGCCTTCCACACGAGAGGCTCGCCATCCTTGCCCCAGTAACGCCGGAACGCGTCATAGAGCGCTCCCTTCTTGGCATAGGGCGAGGACATGCAGAGCATCATGGCGTTCGGAATGGTGGCCATGCCGGGACGAATGGCGTCCAGGACCTCAAAGTCCGGCTCGGCGGCATCGTCGGTTCGCCAGAAAGCAATCTCGTCGGCCAGCAAGGCGACGTAGGTGTATCCACGGGTCGATCGGAACGACGCGGTACCGACCTCGATCGAGACCGAGTTGCTGAGGTCGATGCCGTTCGCCGTCACCTCTGGCTTGAGCATCATCGCCTGCAGCATAGGGATCTTCGTCAACATCGCGCCGATATAGCGGAGGATCACCCGGGCTTGCTTCTTGTCAGCAGCCACGATCATCACCGTGCCGCGCTCGCCCGGCGCCAGATACTGCTCATAGTCGAAGAAGCAGGCCAGATAGACGGCCACCAGAGAGGATACGAACGATTTCCCGCCTCGACGACCGATGATCAGCCACGCCTCGCTGGAGGCCTCTGTGGGCGGCTCCTGCCTGCCTGTGTGCCTTCGATAGATTGCCAGCTGCTCGTCGGTCATGGGCAGGCCGAAGAGTGCGGCCAGAAAGGCGAACCATGCCTCGTAGTTCTCACGGTTCTTGAACCAAGGACCGAAGAGCTGCGGTTCCTCGCAGGCCTGCAGGATGTTCATCAAGCGGCCACTCCGCCGCCGATGAAGTCCCTCAGGCTCGGGGCCGATGGCTTGGCCTTGGGCTTTTCGGTGCCCATGGCCTTCAGCACCTTCATCAGAGCGTTGTTCCAGGCCAGATACTGCCGGCTGTCACGCTCCGTCAGGCCGTCTCCTTCCAGCGCCTTCGCGTCCATCAGGGAGATGTGCAGGGTCAACATCGCCGCGCGCTCCACCATGGCTTTCTGTGTCACGGTGAGGTTGCCGCCGAGGTGATCGTGAAGATCGTCACGCACCTTTCGCAACAGGCGTGCTTCCTTGGTGCGTCTGTCGAGCTTCGCGATGGCATCTGGATTCGAGTACGGCCCTATGTCGCCCATTTGCTTTTCATCTCCGACTGGAAGGGTTGCCGCCGGGAAACGAAATACGACCGAAACGACACGGTCTATAAATACACCGTATCAGGGATGTTTTTCAATATATGTCAGATGCTTGTGCTTCGTTGTTCATGCATCGAGTGAGGATTTCGCCCGGTCTAGCACGCGAGAGACCTGCTTTGCCGTCCATCGGCCGCCCCGGGACGTTCCGATACCCTGCTCGTCGAGAGTTGCGGCGATCTTCTGCAGGGACGTCCCGGCATCGTGCAGCGGACCGATAATCTTCATCAGCTTCGAGGCCTCTCGGCTCGCACGGGCCTGTACAGCGGCGTTTCGGGCACCGGTGGCGTCCCTCATGCCTCCGAGCTTAACACCTCGCTCCTTGGCCATCCTCAGCGCCGCCTTTGTCCGCTCGCTGATGAACGTACGCTCCTGCTCGGCGAGGGCGGCATAGATATGCAGTTGAAACTTATCGGCAAAGGGCATTGAGGCCACCCGGAGCCGTACCCGCTTGTCGTCCATGAGCGTGGCGATGAACGAGACCTTTCGGCTGAGGCGATCGAGCTTTGCGACCAGGAGCTCGGCACCGCTCTTTCGGACGATGGCCAGCGCCTTGTCGAGTTCGGGCCGGCTGTCGTCTCCACCGCTCTGAACGTCCTGGTACCGGCCCATGATCTCGAACGGGACCGCGGAGAACTTCTCGAGGAAGATGGCGATGTCTCGCTCCTGTGCCTCAAGGCCGAGCCCTGACTTGCCCTGATCCTCGGTCGAGACGCGGGTGTAGATGACATATCGCAGCTTGTCGGCCATGGCCTGCTCTCCAGCGGTTGCCACTGGATATTCTCATGGCCGTGTCAAATGTCAACGTTGATTGTGAGTGACAAGTCATTGAAATCGCTTATTCATGGAGAAAGCGAAAGTTGAGTTCACTGTTTTCATCTTCCGCCATAGTTGACAGCAAAAATGCCATTCAAGCAAATAGGCTATTCGGGGGACTACAATGACTTTGATTCTGGATCCGGCTCAGCGGGTGATCGAAAAGGATCACCAGATATTCGTACTGCATCCGGGCGATGGAAAGCGTTTCTACAACGACTTCATCGCTCACAGCGCTGTCTTCCTGGATATCCCCGGTATATCTTTTGACGCGGCCCCGGATGTCGATGACGAAGAGACCCGGAAGCGGCTAAGGATGGCCCGCGCTATTGGCGGATGGCACAAGAGTGGGCGCCACGAAAAGAATGCGCCTTCGCGCGACCTCGATGCCTACGCCGTGAAGATCGAGGGGCGGGACGCTCCGCGGTTCATGAATGAGGTTAAGACCCTCTACACCGAGGCGAAGCCTGGCGATCTCATCATCATCCCAGGCCCAGGCTACAACTCCAATGTTCTCATGGCGGAGCTAACGGAGGAATTCGATCCGACGTACCGGGTTGATGCCGCCCGCTATGCTGCCGAGCGCATTCCAGCCCGTCGGATAGCATTTCTGCAAACGGGTCACGCGAAGTACGAGTTCGGTCGACGGGCCATTCAGCTAATGCAGAATCGCCAAGCGATCATACGTGTGAGCGATGATGCTGACAGGCACGAATTTTACGAGCATGCCTACGGCGACTATGTATGGGGAGACGTCTCCGGCAGCTACATGGAAATCACCGAGGAGGTCGTCGATCAGAAGGACCTTACTGATGTCCTGTTCCTGACCAACCTCTACGGCGCAATGTACGTAGCTCTGAAGGCCGGGGAGCTGGAGAATTTCATCAATCTGCCTTGGCACAAGGCCGTCGGCCAATACTACAACCGCGAGCTGTTCGGTGACATTTCGATTGAGGTCCACTCTCCTGGATTTTTCGGTCGCCCGATCCGGGATAACGCGATCGCCGGCTTCATTGCGGCTATGACGGCCTTTGCCGCTATGGGGGTCGATCCTGCGGCCGCGGCAAATGTCGAAGTCCGAAATTCGGCAAACGACCGTGTTTCGGTTTGCGACATGCAGCTTCAAGAAGATGTCCGCACCACTATGCAAATGGTAACAAATGCCCATTTATGGTGGGATGAGTTGTGTGCTGCCCAGAAGGCAGCATCGGAGCAGACAGGACTCAAGACGAAAGCCACCGTGCTCGACAAATAGGAATGCGGGAAGTATGAGAGCGCCACCCGGAGCATTCCGGAGGAAGGTCAATCGAATGGCTGGCATCACTGACTTCTTCAAGACGCACATTTGGACCACGCTGATTGCGGCTATTACGAGCAGCGGCCTCTTAACGGGCGGCGTCTCGTATTACTTCGCCCTCCAGCAGGCCCGCACCGAGCGTTTCGAGAACAGCCTTATGGCTGAGTATCAGGCTATTGGTGCGTCCAAGCGCGAGCTCTTCGTGGCAATAGACAAGTTTACGGCCGCGCTGGCGACGGGCGCTGCCCCTGACGGCCAGGTGGTCGCTCAGATGAATGAGAAGCTCCTCGATCTTCATCAGCGCGTTGACATCTTCAACATCGGGCTGAGCTCTGACGAGATAAAGGTTCTGCGGGAACTGCAGACATCCTTGGCGAACATGAAGCTCGAGGTGGCACGGTCGAAATCGAAGGAAGATCTTCCGTATTTCGCAGGTAGTGTCGCTCAGTTCGAGGCCGCCTACCAAGCCGCACGCCCTATCGTTGAACGGAAGATTGGCTTACCGACGGAGCCAATGACTGGCTGATCCCTGGGGTCGGCCCGCTGCCACGAAATCGCGGATCTGACCGGTAAGCGCCACGGCAACGTGATGCGCATTTGCCGTGACTTCAGAGTCGGGGGCGTAACTCCTCAGAATGAGGAGTTCCCGTTTGAACATCGCGGAGGAGTCAAGTTGTCGCGTACTCATATCGTCAGCGTCCTTTTAGACGTGCCAAGCGGTCTCATCGAAACCAGTCCTGGGGAGTTTCTTCCCGCGAAGGTCTACAAGGGGTCGATATACTGGCTAACCTCCCTCGCGGTTGAACGCCGGCAGATCGTTAAAGTGCTACTCCATTACGGCAGCATCTCTGCGGAGGTCACGAAGGAATTCAGGCAAGGGAATATACGAGAGTACAACGCCCCCGGTTAACGAGGGCCAACCACATTTTCCTCCACCCACTTCCGGTACCGATTGAGAGCCGGCGCCACGTCCTCTCCCGTCGATCGCCTGTAGGCTTCCTGTGTCGGCCGGTGGGTGAAGGCCCAGCCAAGGGCCTCCATATGTGCAGCGGACCGGACAAGGGTGTGGCCGTCATGCCCATACCTTTCCGTCATGGCGGTGGCGCTTGTATGCAGCTCTATTGTGGTCGGCGCGCGGGTAGTCATGCCACGCTTCTCCGAAGGTCCACCAACTCGCCGTCTTTCGGCTTTGGCGGCCAAGGCTCTGCAGCAATCTTGCTGATGATGACCGGCATGATGTCGATGATTTGGGCAGTGGGACGACGCTCTGCCCATTCGAGAAGATCAAGCTGTTTCATGCCGCACCTCGCTTTTCGATCATACCTTCTATCTCGTAGGGGGAGAGATTACCGCCGAGCAGCATCTTTAGGGCGGCGTCCATATGCGCGCGGGAAACGCCAAGCCGCGTGAGGAATGCCCTGCCTTCTGCGGGCGACGACGGCACCGGATAGGCTTCGAACATGCTCTCGCGCGTATTCGTATCCCTTTTATCTTCCTCAGCAGCAGAGCCATGTGGTTGTGCCTGTGCTTCTGGATCTGAATATGAATCTGATTGTGGTTGTGGTTGTGGATGCTTAGGCCCGGCTTTATCCCGGCTAAAGCCCGGCTTTTCTGAAACCCGCGGGCGCCCACCCCGTCGGCCAGCTTCCGAACGCTTCTTGTGGGTCGCTTCCGACTGCGCGCGAAGAGCTTCAAGGCGGGGATGCCGCCAGTCATCGGCGAAGAGCGTCCAGATTGCTTCCTTGACGAAATCCCACCGCTCGGCAGCGCATTTCGCTATGCGAGCCAGACGCTCGTCATCGCACGGAAGCCGGCCATGCTGCCACAGGTGCATCTTGAGCAGCGCATAGGCCCCATACTCTTCCGCATTGAGATGGGAAGTCTCAGCCAGTTCATCGCCGACATAAACCGGCATCCAGGGTAGGTGCGTCATCCATGGGCCTTTCGATAGATACGCATGCGCTCGGCCCACGCGATAGCCTCGCACGCCTCCATGGCGGTGAGGCCGAACCGCTCTTTCAGCGCCGGCACGACAGGGTGGGGAGGCTCGCGAAGATCCGCGAGCCAGATGGCGGCCTGCTCGACCGCGGCGGAGTGTTGATGTTCGGGAGGGGTGGTGATGCTCATTCGTCATCCTCACCGTCGTCGGGCTCATAGTGCATGCCCGCCAGCTCATGGATCATCTCGATTTGATAGATCGAGAGAGCCATCTGGATCGCGAGGACGGTTTCTCCGCCGGTCAAGCCGCGCTCATAGCTGGCGCAGTTCTTAAGCAGGTCGTGTAGCGTCTCGCTGCCTCGCTCAAGAAAGCTGCGAAGGCCTTCGACGATTTCAGCGGCGGCGTCCGAAACCCGCGTCCGGTTAGCGAAGTCGCCTTCTGGATCGGGGCCGAGGATGTAGGGCTCGTTCATGCCTTGCCCTCCAGCTTCGCCTTGAGGGCATCCCAGCGTTTTTGCAGGTCGTTGAACTCGTCGATGATCTCGAGTTCGGCCGGTGTCCGCTGCTCCTGCTCGTGCTCGATCTTTTCCAGCAGGTAGAGGACGGGCTCCAGCCGCCTCTTCGCGCTGCCAAGCAGCCATGACATTTCGCTGGCTTCGTTATCGTGGACCTCGCCCTCGGAAAGGCGCTGGCTGAATAGCCGCATGATCGTCACGGCGTCGTAGGTGTTTTCAATGAGTTCCTTGGTGACGGTGATCATTTCAGCGCCTCCATGACTTCTTCGACGCGTTCTTCGGCGGCCAGCAATTTGCTGTCCATCTCGCCGACCACCGCTTGGATCGCGTTAGTGGCATCCTTGGTAAGGCCAGGGTGGGAGGCGGCCATGAAGACTGCCTCGTTCAGGTATCTGACGGTGGCGAGCAAATCGATGATATCGCCAAGCTTGGAAGCGGTGCTCATATTGCAGCCTCCTTCAGGAATGCGTATGCGGCCCTGACCATACGATCAGCAGCATCGCAACCGTACACACCATCCTCTTCAGTGAGTGATATCCGAAGGGCCTCGACGGCGCCCTCAAACGTGGCCGCCGGCGTGTCCCACTCCGAGAGTGTTTGCAGATGAGGACCGTAGGTTTCGTCTGCGATCTTGCTCCAGTCGACATCGCCCACGGCAAGCGCGTTGAAGTCCAAAAGCCCACGCTGATAGAGCCTTATGGTTTGGAGGAGCGGGTCTGGTGCAACCGGCCCGGCCGTGGTATTGGTTACCTCGTTCATTTCCGTATCCTTCTCGGGATTGGTGGAACCACGGTCCGGAAGCGCGCCAACGCTTGCCGGGCCATTTTCATTTTTGGTGGAGATGATCACGCGACGTCCTCCATGAAGAACGCGATGAGCTTACTGCGCTCAACGACCCATCGGCTTCCCACCTTCTTGGCGGGAAGCTTGCCGGTGCTGAGCAGATGGAAGGTGACCCGGGCGGATCGACCGATAACCTTCGCGATTTCTTCAGCGCCCCAGACAAGATCGATTTTCTCCGATGCCGTATCCATTGGTAATCCTCTGTTAATAGCCGTGTGTCATTGGTGCGGCATGAGAGTGTGTGGCATACGTGCGGCATTGCTGTCAATACCTTCGTGTGGCATTGGTGAGGCATGGCAAGAGACGATTTACATTTTCGGCTGCGTATCCCCGAGGATTTGAAGCGCCAGATTGAACAGCAGGCTGAGCGCAACGCGCGCAGCATGACTGCGGAAATCGTGCAGCGGCTGGAAGAATCTTTCAGGGAGCCGCTGATCCTCCCGACCGCGCTTCGCGAACGCATTAAGATGTACGCGGAGCGCAATGACCGGACAGCGAACGAAGAAATATTGCGGCTTCTAAATCGTGAGTTTCCCGTTCAATGGCCTGCTTCGGAACGGCTCGAATACTTGGCTGATCTCCTCGGAATTATTAAAACTGGGGCCTCGGACGAGCACATCAACAATTTTACCGCTGCCGTAGAGGAAACCCTGGATGGAATAGCATCCGGTAGGGTTACCGGCCTCGAAGAGGATGCACGAAAACGCCTTCTCGCTCTGTGGAAGGATTATAAAGAACGTGAGGACTGGGAGGCTTATGAAGCCGCGAAAAGCGCTGTGGACGACCTTGATCTCGAAGAAGTCGAATCGCTTGAGCGGAACGGAACAACAGAGAAATTTGCGGAGCGCCCGATCAAAAATCCGTATGGTGATGATGATGACGGGATTCCCTTCTGATGTCCGTCCGTAAGCGGGAATGGAAGACTCCGAAAGGAGAGGCAAAATCCGCCTGGGTGGTCGATTACTTCGACACGGCCGGTCAGCGCCGCCTCAAGACGTTCCGGCTAAAGAAAGAGGCGGATGCCTTCGCCGCAACGGCTTCGGTCGAGGTTCGCGAGGGAACGCACGTCGCCGACTCGGCCAGCGTCACCGTGGAAAAAGCCGGAAAGCTATGGATTGTCTCGGGCGAAAGCGCGGGCCTTGAACGATCGACGATAAATCAGCGCAAGAGCCACCTAGAGCACCATATCGTGCCGATGATTGGTCAGATGCTTCTATCAAAGCTCAACGTGCCGGCCGTCCGCGATTTCGAGGACCGGATGCGGAAGGAAGGGCGATCACCGGCAATGGTGAAAAAGGTGCTGACCTCCCTCGGCTCGATCCTATCCGACGCTGGCGAGCGTGGCCTTGCGACCCGCAATCCAGTCCGAGATATCAGGGGAAGCCGGAAGGGCCGCGACAGGCGGCAGGAGAAGCGCCAAAAGGGCAAACTGGAGGTAGGGGTGGATATTCCCACCCGTGAGGAGATCAAGGCGCTCGTCAGCGTCCTGGACGGTCATTGGAAGCCGATGCTCCTCACAACCGTATTCACCGGCATGAGATCGTCCGAGCTGCGCGGGCTGCGGTGGCAGGACGTGGATTTCAAGAAGGGCGAGATCAGCATCCACCAGCGCGCCGACCAGTTCAGGGAGATCGGGCCGACAAAATCAGAGGCTGGCGTTCGAACTATCCCCGTTCCGCCAGTCGTCATCAGCGCCCTGAAGGAACATAAGCTGAAACAGGCTCATGGTGTCGATCTCGTGTTTGCCAATCCCGATGGCGAACCTCGCTCCCATACCAACATCGTCAATAAGGGGCTGAAGCCGGCGATGATCCGGGCCGGCGTTACCGTCGGCGCCGGTGAAAACGTCTCCGCGAAATATACAGGTCTCCACGCCCTACGGCATTTCTTCGCGTCTTGGCTGATCAACCGGAAGGAAGACGGCGGACTCGGTCTGCCGGTGAAAATGGTTCAGGAGCGCATGGGGCACGCCTCAATCGTGATGACCATGGACACCTACGGTCACCTCTTCCCACGGTCGGATGACGGGACAGAACTAGCACAAGCCGCGAACAGTTTGCTCGACTGACTGCAACATGAACGCGACACAGAGCCATTTTCTTTTGTGGAAACAACGGCCGGTCAAAGCCTGCAAATCCTTGCACCCCGGTTCGATTCCGGGCGAGGCCTCCACCTTTTCCTTGCATATCATAAAGTTGCAGCGCTGTTCTCGGGTGCTTGACGCTGCGGCAGGCGGCGCGCCCGCGGGCGCGCCTTGTGCTTATTGCGCGGCGGGGGCGCCTTCGAGGCCGACGAGGGCGATCTTGGCGTAGCCGGCCGAGCGCAGCAGGTTCATGACGTCCATGACCGACCCGTAGTCGACGGCCTTGTCGGCGCGCAGCAGGATGCGCGTGTCCTTGTTGCCTTCCGTGACGGCATCGAGTTCCGGGCCGAAAGCGTCCCGCGCGATCGTGCCGTTGCCGATCGAGACCGTCAGGTCCTTCTTCAGCGTCATGAAGACCGGCTTGTCCTCGCGCTTGGTCGGCTGGGCGACGGAGGACGGCAGGTCGACATTGATGTCGACGGTGGCGAGCGGCGCGGCCACCATGAAGATGATCAGCAGCACGAGGATGACGTCGATGAACGGCGTCACGTTGATCTCGCTGTTCTCCTCCAGGTCGTCGCCGCCGCCTTCCCTGATCCTGCTTGCCATGGCCTTATCCGATCTTCACGACGGAGCCGGCGGGGCGTTCTGCGCCGCGCTGGGCCGGGCGGCGGACCGCGCGGCGCATGTCGAGGTCGCGGCTCGCCAGCCGCTCGATGGCCGCAGAGGCGTCGGCAAGCGTGTGGCGGTAGCCGGTGATGGCGCGGGCGAGGAAATTGTAGATCACCACGGCCGGAATGGCCGCGACGAGGCCGATGGCGGTGGCGAGCAGCGCTTCGGCGATGCCCGGCGCGACGACGGCAAGGTTGGTGGTCTGCGCCTTCGAGATGCCGATGAACGAGTTCATGATGCCCCAGACGGTGCCGAAGAGGCCGACGAAGGGCGCCGTCGAGCCGATCGTCGCCAGAAGCCCGGTGCCCTTGGCCATGCGGCGGCCGGCATGGGCTTCCATGCGGGTGAGGCGGGAGGCGATGCGCTCCTTCACGCCGCCGTCGGAAACATGGTCGAGCACAGGTTCGGAGACGTCCATCTCCTCGCGGGCCGCGCGCACCATGCGGCCCGTCACGCCGCGATTGCGGCCGAGCGCTTCCTCGCCGTCCTCGAGGCCGCGGGCGGCGATGAGCCGGCGCACGGCGCCGGCGGCCGAGCGCTGCGCCGCGCCGAGCTCGGCGAGCTTGACGAGCAGCACCGTCCAGGTGACGACGGAGGCGAAGGCGAGGCCGATCATCACGCCCTTGACGACGATGTCGGCCGCCATGAACATGCCCCAGGGGGAAAGGTCGTGCGGCAGGCCGGCCTGGCGCTCTTCGGGCGCGTTGTCGTCCAGTGCGTCGAGATCCGTCGTTTCCTCCGCGACGGTCTCGTCGGCCGGCGCCTGTGCCGTGGCGGTGCCGGCGTCCGGCTGGGTGGCCTGCGTCTGGACCGAGGGGGTCTCCAGCGTCTGGGCCGGCGCAGCACCGGCGGCCGCAAGCGTGAGGAGGAGAAGCGGGAGTAGCAGTCGAGACCGTTTCAGCACGGCATAGTCCTCTTGCATGTCTTTATAATCGGCAGCCCGCCGGGCGGCCCCTGAAACCTGACCGTTCAATACGACATTTCGGGCAGGGCAGGCAATAATATGTTGAGTAATTTATTCATGATAATGCCGCGCGGCTTCCGGCGGCGGTTTTTGCGCGCAATCGCCCGCCGCCACTGGACACCCGGCGTAAAACCGCACTAAGAGGATGACGGCGCAGTCCGGCGAAGGCCGGGGCTTGCGCCGGGCCTTCCCGTCTTACCCAAGGGCTA
Organism: Shinella sp. Sh6; assembly: GCF_055392685.1. Classification (NCBI taxonomy): domain Bacteria; kingdom Pseudomonadati; phylum Pseudomonadota; class Alphaproteobacteria; order Hyphomicrobiales; family Rhizobiaceae; genus Shinella; species Shinella sp. Sh6. The sequence goes on from NZ_AP044005.1 coordinate 1,432,192, forward strand.
GAGATGATTGACTATAAAGCAGCGCGCACGAAGATGGTGGACAACCAGATCCGTACGACGGACGTGACGTCGCACGAGGTGCTCGACGCCTTCCTGACCGTTCCGCGCGAGGAATTCGTGCCGGCGGCCGTAAAGCCGCTCGCCTATATCGACAACGACATCCAGGTCGCGCCGGGCCGCTACCTCATGGAGCCGTCGCCGCTCGCAAAGCTCGTCCAGCTCGCCGAGATCGGGGGCAGCGACGTGGTGCTGGAAGTCGGCTGCGGCGCGGGCTATGCCGCCGCGATCCTCTCGCGCCTTGCCGGTTCGGTCGTGGCGCTGGAAAGCGACGCGACGCTCGCCGCAACCGCGACGGAAACGCTCGCCCGCCTCGGCTACGACAACGTCGCCGTCGTGACCGGCGATCTCGAAGCCGGCTATGCCGACGAGGCGCCCTATGACGTGATCTTCGTCGGCGGTGCGGTGGAATTCGTGCCGGAAGCGCTTTTCGCGCAGCTTCGCGACGGCGGCCGGCTGGTCGTCGTGGAAGGCTACGGCAACGCCTCGCAGGCCCGCCTCTACCTCAAGGACGGCGGCTACGTTTCCGAGCGCTACGTCTTCAACACCGCCGTCAAGCCGCTGCCGGGCTTCCGCAAGGCGAAGGAATTCGTTTTCTGAGACCGTTCCCGCGGTTCGCATTTAAAAAGGCCCGCTGCGCAAACGCGGCGGGCCTTTCGCATGGCGGCCGAGCGCCCGCCTTGGCAGGGCAAACAAATCTGTGCATCACTGTTAACACATGATTCGCGGCGATTTAGTTCGCCGCCGAAGTCGCCTAGGGTTTTCGGGATGTCCGGCCTGCCGTCTCGGCACGCTGCGGGCGCCGCAGAGAACGGGGATAGAAATGGCTCAGCCAAATGTCGCGCGTGAACCGTCCATGGATGAAATCCTGGCGTCGATCCGCAAGATCATCGAGAACAACGAAGCCCAGCCGGACCTGGCCGCTGATGCCGATGACGAAGGGGGCTTCGACATCACCACCGAGAGCCCTGCCAACCTTCTCGACCATCCCGTCATGGCGGAACAGTTCCAGGCCGAGGAATACCGTTCCTCCGCCCTCGAGCCGCTCGCCCGCGCCGAGCCGGCCCCGGGCGGCCAGCCCGCGACCTCGCTGGCCGACGTCGCCGCGCGCGTGCGCGCCGCCTCCGAGCGCCACGTCGCGGCGAACCGCGACCTGCCGGAACCCGTCCAGCCCGCCATGCGCGAGGACAGCCCGCTGGTGACCGCCCGCATGACGGCGACGGCGAGCCGCGTGGTGGCCGAGCCGGCGGAAGAGAAGATCGAGGCGGCAGCGCCTGCCGTCGAGCCGGTGCGCGAAGCCGAGCCCGAGACGAGCCCCGCGCGCGATCTCGCGGCGCTCGTCTCCCCCGCCGTCGGCGAGCGGGTGGCGCAGTCCTTCGGCGCGCTGGCCGAGGCAATCGATGCCGGCCCGCGCCGTTCCTTCGACGAGATCGCCGAGGACATGCTGCGCCCGATGCTGCAGGAATGGCTCGACGACAACCTGCCGACGCTGGTCGAGCGCCTGGTGCGCGAGGAAATCGAACGGGTGGCGCGCGGCCCGCGCCGCTGACCGACGCCGCCATTCTTTAACGAAAAGATGGTTTGAGCCGCGCCGGACCCCCGGCGCGGCTTTTCTTCTGTTATTGTTGACTCCATGCCGGCCATCCGGTTTACAAAACCCAACCGACAAACAGCAGGCCACGCACGAAAATGCTTGAAAAGAACTATGATTCCGCAGCGGTCGAGCCGCGCATCGCCAAGACGTGGGAAGACGCCGACGCCTTCCGCGCGGGCGAGGGCGCAAAGCCCGGCGCCGAGACCTTCACCATCGTCATCCCGCCGCCGAACGTGACGGGCTCGCTGCACATGGGCCATGCGCTCAACAACACGCTGCAGGACATCATGGTCCGCTTCGAGCGCATGCGCGGCAAGGACGTGCTGTGGCAGCCCGGCATGGACCATGCCGGCATTGCCACGCAGATGGTCGTCGAGCGCAAGCTCGCCGCCGAAAAGCAGCCCGGCCGGCGCGAGATGGGCCGCGAGGCCTTCGTCGAGAAGGTCTGGGAATGGAAGGCGGAATCGGGGGGGCTCATCTTCAACCAGTTGAAGCGCCTCGGTGCTTCCTGCGACTGGTCGCGCGAGCGCTTCACCATGGACGAGGGCCTGTCCGAGGCCGTCCTCGAGGTCTTCGTCTCGCTCTACAAGGAAGGCCTGATCTATCGCGGCAAGCGGCTCGTCAACTGGGACCCGAAGTTCGAGACGGCGATTTCTGACCTTGAGGTCGAGAACCGCGAAGTCGACGGCCATATGTGGCACTTCAAGTACCCGCTCGCCGACGGGGCCACCTATACCTATGTCGAGAAGGACGCCGACGGCAACGTCGTCTTCCAGGAAGAGCGCGACTACATCTCGATCGCCACCACCCGTCCCGAGACGATGCTGGGCGACGGCGCGGTCGCCGTCCATCCGACCGACGAGCGCTATGCGCCGATCGTCGGCAAGCTCTGCGAGATCCCGGTCGGCCCGAAGGAGCATCGCCGCCTCATCCCGATCATCACGGACGAATATCCGGAGAAGGATTTCGGCTCGGGCGCGGTCAAGATCACCGGCGCGCACGACTTCAACGACTATCAGGTCGCCCGCCGCAACAACATCCCGCTCTACCGCCTGATGGACACGCAGGCCGCCATGCGCGCCGACGGCGAGCCCTACGCCGTCTATGCGGCGCAGGCGCTGGAGATCGCCAAATCCGGCGAGGTGCCGAGCGAGGCCGAGGTCGACGACATCAACCTCGTTCCCGACGAATATCGCGGCCTCGACCGCTACGAGGCCCGCAAGCGCATCGTCGAGGCGATCAACGCCGAGGGCCTTGCGGTCACCGTCAAGGATGCCGAGGGCAACGCCGTTCCCTATGTCGAGAGCAAGAAGGTCATGCAGCCCTTCGGCGATCGCTCCGGCGTCGTCATCGAGCCGATGCTGACCGACCAGTGGTTCGCCGACGCCAAGACGCTGGCCGAGCCGGCAATCCGCTCGGTCCGCGAGGGGCGTACCAACTTCGTTCCGAAGAACTGGGAAAAGACCTATTTCGAGTGGATGGAGAACATCGAGCCGTGGTGTATCTCGCGCCAGCTCTGGTGGGGCCACCAGATTCCGGCCTGGTACGGGCCGGACGGGCAGGTCTTCGTGGAAAAGACCGAGGAAGAGGCGCTGCACGCGGCCATCCAGCACTACATCGCCCATGAAGGCCCGTGGAAGGCCTGGGTCGAGGAGAAGCTGGAGAATTTCGCGCCGGGCGAGATCCTGACGCGCGACGAAGACGTGCTCGACACCTGGTTCTCCTCCGCGCTCTGGCCGTTCTCCACGCTCGGCTGGCCGGAAGAGACGCCGGAGCTTGCGCGCTACTATCCGACGAACGTTCTCGTCACCGGCTTCGACATCATCTTCTTCTGGGTCGCCCGTATGATGATGATGGGCCTGCACTTCATGAAGGACGAGGACGGCAATCCGGTCGAGCCCTTCGAGACCGTCTATGTCCACGCGCTGGTGCGCGACAAGAACGGGCAGAAGATGTCGAAGTCGAAGGGCAACGTCATCGATCCCCTGGAACTGATCGACGAATACGGCGCGGATGCGCTGCGCTTCACGCTGGCCATCATGGCCGCGCAGGGGCGCGACGTGAAGCTCGATCCCGCCCGCATCGCCGGCTACCGCAACTTCGGCACCAAGCTGTGGAACGCCACGCGCTTTGCCGAGATGAACGGCGTGAAAAGCGATCCGAAATTCGTGCCGGAAACCGCCTCGCTGACGATCAACCGCTGGATCCTCACGGAGCTTGCCCGCACGGCTCGCGACGTCACCGAGGCGATCGAGACCTATCGCTTCAACGATGCGGCCGGCACGCTCTACCGCTTCATCTGGAACCAGTTCTGCGACTGGTATCTGGAGCTGCTGAAGCCGGTCTTCGGCGGCGAGGACGAGGCCGCCAAGGCCGAATCCCAGGCCTGCGCCGCCTATGTGCTGGAGGAGACCTACAAGCTTCTTCACCCGTTCATGCCTTTCATGACGGAAGAGCTCTGGGCGCACACGGCCGGCGAGGGCAAGAGCCGCGACAGCCTCGTCTGCCATGCCGAATGGCCGTCGCCGGCCTATGCGGATGACGCGGCCGCCGACGAGATCAACTGGCTGGTCGATCTCGTTTCCGGCATCCGCTCGGTCCGCGCGGAAATGAACGTGCCGCCGGGCGCGACGGCTCCGCTCGTCATGGTGGATGCAAGCCCGTTGACGCGCGCGCGTCTTGCCACGCACGACCAGGCCATCCGCCGCCTTGCCCGCGTCTCGGAAATCCACCTGGAGGCGTCGGCACCCAAGGGCGCCGCGCAGATCGTCGTCGGCGAGGCGACCGCCTGCCTGCCGCTCGGCAGCCTGATCGACCTTTCGGCCGAGAAGGCCCGCCTCGAAAAGGCGATCGAAAAGGCGAAGGCCGAGGCCGCCCGCATTCAGGGCAAGCTGTCGAACGAGAAGTTCGTCGCCAACGCCAAGCCGGAGGTCGTCGAGGCCGAGCGCGAGCGTTTCGCCGAACTGGAGCAGCAACTGGCCAGCCTTGCCGTGGCACTCGCCCGCGTCAGCGAAGCGGGTTGATTCAGGGCCAAGGCCCCTTCGGGAACCTTAAAAGCCGCGCCGGCAACCCCGGCGCGGCTTTCTATTCGGGGCGGCGATTGCAAAATCGCTGCTGTGTCTGAAATGTGACATGGCCTCCCGGCGCTGAAATAAAATTCCTCTGTATCGGGTAGAATTCACGGCGGAGAGAATTCCATTTCAGGCGCTTCGATTGATGAGGGGCTTCACTAAAAACTTACGTAATTTTTTGAAGCGTAGTTGAAAATCATCCGCGAAAAGTGGGGTTTGCCAAGCCGACTCTCCTCTCCGATAGTCATGTCGGATCGGGCGGTGGAGAGGCCGCCTCAGGACTTCGGGGGAATAGGAATGATCAACACGCTCTTCAAGAACGGACTTCTGGCAGCGGTGGCTCTGGCCGCCCTTGCCGGCGCGGCACAGGCGGGCGGTTTCAGCCGCGGCGAGGCGGACACGGACATCCTGTTCGAAAGCGGCGACTTCATCTTCCGGTCGGGAGCGACCTACGTCTCCCCGCGGCGCCAGTTCGCGACGACCGGCGGTACCGCCAACACTGACGGCGTCTACACGAACGGCTACTGGATCCCGAGCGTCGCCGCCAAGATCGGCGTTTCCGAGAATTTCGCCTGTGCGCTGACGTACACGCAGCCCTTTGGCGGCGATGCGACCTACGGTATGGACGTGCGCATGGCGCAGCTTGCAAACGGCAGAACTCCTTACGGCGACAAGTATTTCGATACGAACGAATACGGTGCGACCTGCGACGTCAAGTTCGATGCCGGCGCAGGCAAGATTCACCTTCTTGGCGGCGTTTTCATGCAGGATTTCAGCTATACCGCCGTCAACGAGGGCGATACCATCCCTCTCTATCTCGCATCGGGTAAACCGTATGGCACCCTGCGCCTGAACGATGACTCGGCTTTCGGCTATCGCTTCGGTGCCGCATACGAGATTCCGGAATATGCGCTCCGCGTCTCCCTTCTTTATCGTTCCAAGGTCAAGCATGAAGCGGACGAAGGCTCTTTCGACCTCGGTGATCTCGGTACGACTCTTCTGCCGGCGAAAGGCTACGGAACGCTGCCGCAGTCGCTGAAGCTCTATGCACAGACTGGCGTGGCCCCCGGCTGGCTCGTCTATGGCTCGGTCAAGTGGACCGACTGGAGCGTGCTCGACGCGCTGAACTATACGATCACCGGCATCGGTGCGCTGCAGGACGTCTATAACTGGAGCGACGGCTGGACCGTTCAGGCGGGTGTGGCGCACGTCTTCAATGACAAGCTGACCGGCACGGTCAACCTGACCTGGGACAAGGGTGTCAGCACCGGCGCCGATATCTACACCGACACCTGGACGCTCGGCGCGGGCATTCAGGCCAAGGTCGGTCCGGGCGACCTGCGCTTCGGCGGCGCGGTCAGCTACCTGACCTCCGGCAGCCAGTCGGTTGCCGAAAAGGCGACCTTCGACGCGACGACCGACGGTGATTGGGCCTACGCCATCACCGGCTCCTACAAGATCTCGTTCTGACCGGAATTTGGGGATCGCGCATGAATTGGGCCCGGCGTCATCGTCGGGCCCTTTTGTTTGGTTAACGTTTTCTTGCTGTATTCAGCTCCCGCTGCGGGAGTCACAGCGATGTCTGAAAAAATGTGACGGAATCGCAACACATTTTTTTCCAGAGTTTGCTACACCAGCCGGGAAGCGTCCAAATGTCCATTTCCCGCCACAAACGGAGCGCAGCGATGAGGACATGTAGACGCGTGGAACCGCGCCAGGGAAACGATGAGCCAGCCGATGTCATTGCCGCCGGAACTGCCGGAAGCCCGCACGAGAGCCGTGCGTTTCCGGTTCGGTGCAGCGACGAAAGCCAGGCGCGGAACTGAAGAACTGATGCCCAAGTCCGAGTTGTTGCCGATGAAAGTACTGGTAATGGGCCTATGCCTTTCCCTGTCCTGCGGGGCGGCGTCCGAGGCCCTCGCATTCGATCCCCAGGCAGGCGTCAGCAAGGAGAGCGGGCCCTTCGACCTCTTCAAGTTCGGCTTCTTCTCCTACAAGGAAGGGCGCAAGAGCGATGCCGTCGAGGCCTATCGCTACGCCGCGGAAAAGGGCCATACGGGCTCGCGCTGGGCCCTTGCCAACATGTATGCCGACGGCGACGGCGTGCCGGAGAACGATCTCGAAGCCTTCAAGATGTACAGCGAGATCGCCCAAGCCGGCGTCGAGCCGGGCTCGGAAGATACCGGCTATTTCGCCAATGCGCTGATCGCGCTTGCCAGCTACTACCGCCGCGGCATTCCCAACAGCCCCGTCAAGATCGACCTCACGCAGGCCCGCCAGCTCTATTTCCAGGCGGCCTCCGCCTTCGGCATTCCCGAGGCGCAATTCCAGCTCGGCCGCATGATGCTGACGGGCGAGGGCGGCTCCGTCTCCGTCCATCAGGCCAAGAAGTGGCTGAACCGCGCCCGCAACAACGGCCATGCCGGCGCCATGGGCCTCTTCGGCAATATCCTCTTCCAGGAAGGCGATACGGCCCGGGGCCTCGCCTTCATGACCGCCGCGCTCGAGCATTGTCAGCCGAAGGACTGCGGCTGGCTGCAGTCGACGCAGGAGGAGGCCTTCTCCGTCGCAAGCGAGGAAGACCGCCGCAAAGGCGTCGAGCTCGCGCACAACATCCGCTTCAATTCGGGCGAGTGATGCCGGCAGGCAGGTGAGGGGCAATCCCTGCTATCGTGCCGCGTAATCCAGCACCGCCGCTACCGGCACATGGTCGGATGGTTTCTCCCAGTTGCGGACGTGCTTTTCCACCGCCGTCGAGAGGAGGCGGTCGGCCGCTTCCGCCGACAGCAGCAGATGGTCGATGCGGATGCCGAAGTTCTTCGGCCAGCAGCCCCCCTGGTAATCCCAGAACGTATAGAGCGGCACCGTGTCCGTCGTGGCGCGCACCGCATCGGTGAGGCCGAGGTTTTCGAGACGGCGGAAGGCCTGACGGGTGGCCGGCAGGAAGAGCGCGTCGCGCGCCCAGACCTTCGGGTCCCAGCAATCGTGCGGCTCGGGAATGACGTTGTAGTCGCCGGCAAGGATCAGCGGCTCCTCGAGCGCGAGGCGGCTTTCGGCGAAGGCGGAAAGCCGCTCCATCCAGGCAAGCTTGTAGGGGTACTTGACGGGATCGTCCGCCGGGTTGCCGTTGGGCAGGTAGAGCGAACAGACGCGGATTGCGCCGCCTTCCACGGAGTAGACGCCCTCGATGAAGCGGGCCTGCTCGTCGCCGTCGCCGCCCGGCAGGCCGCGGTTCACCTCGTCGGGCCGGATCCTGGAGAGGAGCGCGACGCCGTTGAAACCCTTCTGGCCATGCGTTTCGACATGGTAGCCGAGCGCCTCGATCTCGCCGCGCGGAAAGCCCTCGTCGACCGTCTTGATTTCCTGCAGGGCCACGATGTCCGGGTTGGACTCCTTCAGCCAGGCGAGAAGATTGTCGATGCGCGCCCGCACGCCGTTGATGTTCCAGGTGGCAATCTTGATCGGCATGCGGGTTCCGTTTTCGGTTGGGGATGGTCAGATCGAGAAGCTGGTGCCGCAGCCGCAGCTTGCCACCGCATTCGGATTGTTGATCTGGAAGGACTGGCCCAGCAGGTTGTCGACGAAATCGATTTCCGATCCGTCCATGTAGACGAGGGAAAGCTGGTCGATCAGCACGCGGGCCTTGTCCTTCTCGAGCACCAGGTCGTCGTCCTGCTGGTCCTCGACGAGGTCGAACTTGTAGGAAAAGCCGGAGCAGCCCCCGCCCTCGACGGAGACGCGCAGCGCCTGCTTTTCCGGCGCTGCGCCGAGGATCGACGCGATGCGCCGTGCGGCGGCGTCGGAGATGGTTACGGACTTGTCGGTCATGTCTGCCTCCTGCCGGGGTCAAGATCCGGAGAGAATCGCTTTGCCGCATGCGGCCGGAAAACGGTGTTCCATCGAGCCGGCTCTTGCCGCCGTTTAAATCAAGCCATTGAGAAGGCTTGTTTTTCAGGTGCGGCTTGCGGCCGGCCTTGCCGCTATGCACACTATAGGTATGAAGGCATCGCGGCCGCGTCAATACGGGCGGCGTGAATGCAGGTGACGAATGACATTCGACAGACATGCGCTGGGTTTCGGCGCCGGGCAGCGCGCCATCTACGCTTCCGATCCCTGGGCGACCCGCGGGCGGCTCTTCCCGGAGCCGGAGAGCCCGACGCGCTCGGATTTCCAGCGCGACCGCGACCGCATCGTCCACACAACCGCCTTCCGGCGCCTCAAGCACAAGACGCAGGTCTTCATCGCCGCCGACGGCGACCATTACCGCACGCGCCTCACCCACACGATCGAGGTGGCGCAGATCGCCCGCGCGCTCGCCCGCGCCCTGAAGCTCGACGAGGACCTCGCCGAGGGCGTGGCGCTGGTGCACGATTTCGGCCATACGCCCTTCGGCCATACCGGCGAGGATGCGCTGCACGAGGTGCTGGAGCCCTTCGGCGGCTTCGACCACAATGCCCAGTCGCTGCGCATCGTCACCAAGCTGGAGCGGCGCTATGCCGAGTTCGACGGGCTGAACCTCACCTGGGAGAGCCTGGAAGGCCTCGTCAAGCACAACGGCCCGCTGATCGGCCCGACGGGCGAGGGCACGCACGGCGAGGTGCCGCGGCCGATCCTCGACTATTGCGCCGTACACGACCTGGAGCTGTCGAGCTTCGCGAGCCTGGAGGCGCAGGTGGCGGCGATTGCCGACGATATCGCCTACAACACCCATGACATCGACGACGGCCTGCGCTCGGGCTATCTCGATTTCGCGATGCTGGAGGAGGTTCCCTTCCTCGCCGGGCTGATGCGGCAGGTGCACGACCGCTATCCGGGCCTCGAAGAGCCGCGTTTCACCCACGAGATCATGCGCCGTCAGATCACCGCCATGGTGGAGGACGTGATCGGCTATGCCCAGCAGGCGATCCGGCAGGAGCGGCCGGAAAGCGCCGACGACGTGCGCAAGGCGCGCCGGTGCCTCGCCACCTTCTCCGAGGAAATGGCCGTGACGGACCGGCAGATCAAGAAGATGCTCTTCTCGCGCATCTACCGGCACCCGGAGGTCATGCGCGTGCGCGCCAACGCCGCCTCGATCCTGACGGACCTCTACCACGCCTATATGGACGATCCGCAGCTCATGCGCGGCCACTACTGGGTGGACCGCATTTCCACCATGCCGGAATCGGCCCGCGCCCGCCATGTCGCCGACTATCTGGCCGGAATGACCGACAATTACGCGATCGACACGCACCGCCGGCTGTTTGACCATACCCCGGAATTGCGATAGTCAGCCGCCCACCTGAACTTCTTCGCAGGAACGGCCCCGATGGCTACTGCGCGCGGATGGATGAGATGAACCTTTTTACAGACTTCGACAACAGAATCAAAAACGTACTCGAAGGACTTGAAATCGTCCGTGAGAAGCGATCCGAGGTGGATTTCGCCCGCGTCAGCGTCGAGCCGCCGCGCGATGCGAGCCACGGCGACGTCGCGACCAACGCGGCGATGGTTCTCGCCAAGCCGCTCGGCCTCAACCCGCGCGCGCTCGCCGATCTGATCGTCGCCGAACTGAAGAAGGACCCGGAAGTGGCCGAGGTCGGCGTCGCCGGCCCGGGCTTCATCAACGTGCGCCTCTCCGTCGCCTACTGGCAGAAGCTGCTGGCGGCGATTGTCGAGGCCGGCACGGACTACGGCCGCGGCACGCTCGGCGCCGGCCGCAAGGTGAACGTCGAATATGTCTCGGCCAACCCGACCGGGCCGATGCATGTCGGCCATTGCCGCGGCGCGGTGGTGGGCGATGCGCTCGCCAACCTGCTCGCCTTCGCCGGCTATGACGTCGTCAAGGAATACTACATCAACGATGCGGGCGCGCAGATCGACGTGCTCGCCCGTTCCGCCTTCCTGCGCTACCGCGAGGCGCTGGGCGAGACCATCGGCGATATCCCTGCCGGCCTCTATCCGGGCGACTATCTCGTCCCCGTCGGCGAGGCGCTGGCGGCCGAGCACGGCACGACGCTGCGCGCCATGCCCGAGCACCAGTGGATGCCGATCGTCAAGGAAAAGGCCATCGAGATGATGATGGCGATGATCCGCGAGGATCTGGCCGCGCTCAACGTCACGCATGAGGTGTTCTATTCCGAACGCTCGCTGCATGCCGGCAACGGCGCGCCGATACGCACCGCCATCAACGACCTGACCTTCAAGGGCCATGTCTACAAGGGCGTGCTGCCGCCGCCGAAGGGACAGCTCCCGGAAGACTGGGAAGACCGCGAGCAGACGCTGTTCCGCTCGACGGAAGTGGGCGACGACATCGACCGCCCGCTGATCAAGTCGGACGGTTCCTATACCTATTTCGCCGCCGACGTCGCCTACTTCAAGGACAAGTTCGACCGCGGCTTCGACGAGATGATCTACGTGCTCGGCGCCGACCACGGCGGCTACGTCAAGCGCCTGGAAGCCGTCGCCCGCGCGGTTTCGGAAGGCAAGGCCAAGCTGACGGTGCTGCTCTGCCAGCTCGTCAAGCTCTACCGCGACGGCGAGCCGGTCAAGATGTCGAAGCGCTCCGGCGACTTCGTCACGCTGCGCGACGTGGTCGAGGAAGTCGGCCGCGACCCGGTGCGCTTCATGATGCTCTACCGCAAGAACAGCGAGCCGCTCGACTTCGACTTCGCCAAGGTGACCGAGCAGTCCAAGGACAACCCGGTCTTCTACGTGCAGTATGCCCATGCGCGCTGCATGTCGGTGTTCCGGCAGGCGGGCGAGGCCTTCCCGGGCCTCGACATCGCCTCGCTCGACCTTGCGGGCGCGATTGCCGGCAATATCGCCGATCCGAGCGAGTTGCACCTTCTTGCGAAACTGGCAGAATATCCCCGTGTCGTCGAAGGCGCTGCACTGGCGCATGAGCCTCATCGTATCGCGTTTTACCTCTATGATCTTGCCAGCGCCTTCCACGCGCACTGGAACAAAGGTAAGGAACAGCCGGAATTACGGTTTGTTAACGATAAAAATAGAGAATTGAGCATCGCCAGACTTGGGCTGGTGCACGCGGTCGCATCTGTTCTTAAGTCGGGCCTGTCCATTACAGGCACGGCAGCACCGGACGAAATGCGCTGACGTCACCATTTGCCCACAATAAGCTGGCAGACGCGTTTTTGTAGCTTGTGAGTGGGAAGCAGTATGGCAGACAAGAACTTCGCGCGAAGCGGAACCGCTGACACGGACCTCTTGGCAGACGATGATCCGTTGAGCGAGCTTGCCCGTCTCGTCAACTTCGACCCGCGCCCCGTTCAGGGCGCGGATGCGGCTTTCTCTGCCGCTCGCCCGGCGCCGTCCCGCCAGGAAAATCCCGTTCTCGCCCTCGAAGACGAGCTGATGCGCGCCTTCGAGCAGTACGATGCGCCGGCGCGCGTCGTTGCCGAGCCGGTCGTCGCCGAGGCCATGCCGCGTCATGTCGAGCCCGTTTTCGAGGAGCCGCTGCCGGCCGCCGAAGACCGGGCCGCCTTCATCGACGAGACGCCGACGCGCGATATCCCCGCAAGCGCCTACCGGCACCCCGAGCCGGCTTTCGCAGAACCGTCCTTCACCGAGCTTTCCGAGCCGGTGGAAGCTGAGGATCCGTCGCTGTTCCTTGCGGACGAGCTGGAGGCCTCCGTCCATGAGGTGCCGGCGGTCGATGCCGAGCCGGTCGCCCATGCCGGCCTGCAGTTCGCCGACCGTTTCGAGCCGCGCTTCGAGGAGACGCCGCGCCAGGAGCCGGCGGCCGATTTCCGCGCCGAGGAGCATGTCGAGGAGAATGCGCCGCAGCCGGCCTTCCTCGGTCTCCAGCCGGTGACGGAAGAGCCGCTCTACGAGGAGGACATGAGCCTCGACCTGGAGCGCGAGCTGGAACTGTCCATCGGCGACGGCTTTGCCGACGAGGCCGCCGCCGAGGCGACCTTCGCCGAGCCGCTTCCCGCCGTCGCGGACGTCCATGCCGAACCCGAATTCGGCAACTGGTCGGATACCCCGGCGCCCGATGTCGCCGCCTTCGCGGTGGAGCCGGCCTATGCCGGCGAGGAGCCGAAATTCGTTTCGGAGATGCCGTTCGAGACGCGCGAGGAGCGCGCCCATGCGGTCGCCGAGGCCGAGACGCAATGGCAGGCCGAAGCCCTCGATCCCGTCTTCGAGGCCGCGCCGGACTATCAGGTCCAGTCGGTCGAGAAGGGCGGCAGCTACGATCACGACGATCTGCTTGCCGAGGTCGAGCGCTATCCCGTGCCGGAAAGCCGTTCGCCGTTCTCCGAGACCGTTACGGCCGCTGCCGCGGTGACCCCGCGTCATTCGCCGGCCAATATCCCGGCCCTGTTCGGCCGTGCGACGCCCGTCGTCCACCGCGAGCCGGCGCCGGCGACGGTCGTAGCAACCGTCGAGGAGGCGGTCCGCGCGGTGGAGCCGCCCGTCGCCGAGACGCGCAGCGAGCCCTTCGTGCTTCCGACGCCCGCCGTTCGCGAGCCGGATCTCGATTTCGACACGATGGAATTCGACCTTTCCGACATCGAGCTCGACCTTTCCGATTTCTCGCTGGACGACGAGCCGGTGAAGGAAGAGGCAAGGCCCGCGCCGGTGAAGGCCGAGATCGTAACGCCCGAGATCGCAAGGCCCGTCCAGCCGGTCCAGGTCGAGACGCCCGTCCGCCGGGAGCCGGCCGTCGCCGTGCCGGTCGCGGCCTATAGGGCCCCGCAGCCGGCTGGCGTCGATGCCGACGGCGCGCTGCCCTTCGATCCCTCGCTGATCGCCGAGACCGACGAGGGCGTGACCCCCGTCACCGAACTGGACGTGCCGCAGCTTCCCGTCGTCGAGAAGGAAAAGCCGCCGGTCTACCAGCAGGACTACGATTTCGACATCGACGCCGAAATGGCGCAGCTCTTCAACGAGCCTGCCGCCAAGCCGGTGCATGGCGAGGACCCTTCGGCAGGCGTTGCCGCCGCCAGCCAGCCGGTCACGCAGATCAACGACGTCGACGATTTCGAGCGCGCGCTGGAAGAGGATTTCCGCCGCTCGCTGAACCAGCCGGAGCGCATGGCCATTCCGGTCGATCCGGGCCAGGCGAACGGCCTTTATGGCGGCGACGGCTATGACGACGCGCAGGCACGCCCGCGCCGCGGCATGCTGATCGCAGCCTCGGTCGCCGGTCTCCTTCTCGTCGGCGGCGGTGCGGTCTATGCCTGGTCCGCGCTGACGGGCGGTGCGGAGGGTTCCGGCGAGCCCCGCGTCATCCTCGCCGACAAGGACCCGGTCAAGGTCGTGCCCGAGGAAAAGGGCGGCAAGACCGTCCCCAACCAGGACAAGGCCGTCTATGACCGCGTCGCCGGCGACAAGGTCACGCGGCCCCAGCAGGAACAGCTCGTCACCACGCGGGAAGAGCCGGTCGACGTCGTGCAGCGCACGCTGACGCCGGAAGCGCTGCCCGACGACAGCGCCGATACCGGGCTTGCCGACGACGACAGCCGCCTGCTTCCCGGCGTCGACGAGCCGGAGACGGCAAATGCCGAGGCCGGCAACAAGCCGCTCATCTCGCCGCGCAAGGTCAAGACGATGATCGTCAAGCCGGACGGCACGCTCGTCGCCCGCGAGGATACCGTCACCGAGCCGGAAACGGAAACCGCCAGCCTCGACGCCAAGGCCACCGCGACGACCGGCCAGGCCTCGGGCGAGGCCTCCGCGACGGTCGATGCCGACGCGTCGCTGCGCACCGAGCAGGCATCGGCGGAAGCCCGTCCGCGCTCGGCGCTCGCCGAGGCTGCCGAAGCCAAGGTGGAAGACACCGCGCCCGTGCGCACCGTCAAGACGACGACCATCGGCGCCAACGGCACGACCAGGACGGACGACAGCGCGCCGGTTCCGGAAACCCGGCCGATCGACCAGCCGGTCAACGTCGTCGGCACCGTGACGGAAACGGGCCGCCAGAAGGCCACGGAAACGCAGGCCGGGCAGACGCAGGTCGCGGCCGTCGCGCCGGGCGGCTACGTCATGCAGATCGCCTCGCTTCCCTCGGAGGCCGAAGCGCAGAAGTCCTATGCCGCGCTTTCCAAGAAGTTCTCCTCCGTGCTGGGCGGCCATGGTGTCGATATCCAGAAGGCGGAGATCGCCAACAAGGGCACCTATTTCCGCGTCCGTATCCCCGCGGGCTCGCGCGAAGAGGCCATCGCCCTTTGCGAGCGCTACAGGGGCGCGGGCGGAAGCTGCCTCGTCACCCGCTGAGAACCGGGCTGGAACAGGAAAGAGGCGCGGCCGGTCCGCGCCTCTTCGATTCCGGGCATAGCGTTCATCTTTTCCCTCCGAACCTCTAAGATTGCGGACATGAGCGAATCGAAATCCTTCATTTCGGGCTGCAAGGGCCTGAGCCTCACCGCCGACGAAAAATCCTTCTTCCGCAGCGAGCGGCCATGGGGCTTCATCCTCTTCGGCCGCAATATCGGCGAGCCGGCGCAGGTCGCCGACCTCACCGCCGAGATGCGCGATTGCATCGGCGGCGGCGCCGACATCCCGGTGCTGATCGACCAGGAGGGCGGCCGCGTCCAGCGCATCAAGCCGCCCTATGTCCAGCAATATCCGAATGCCGCCGCGCTCGGCGCCATCTACCGCGCGGACGAGGAAAAGGGCCTGCGCGCCGCCTGGCTGATGTCGCGCCTGCATGCCTTCGATCTCCTCCGCCTCGGCATCAACGTCGATTGCCTGCCGGTGCTCGACGTCGCCGTGCCGGGCGTCCACGACGTCATCGGCAACCGCGCTTACGGTCAGGAGCCGGAAATCGTCTCGGCGATGGGCAAGGCTGCGGCCGAGGGGCTGAAGGCCGGCGGCCTGCTGCCCGTCATGAAGCACATGCCCGGCCACGGCCGCACCATGGTCGATTCCCACCATGACCTGCCGGTCGTCCATGCGGGCCGGGAAGAGCTGGAGGCCTGCGACTTCGTGCCCTTCCGCCGCATGAAGGACGAGCTGATGGCGATGTCCGCCCATATCGTCTACACCGCCATCGACCCCGACAATCCGGCGACCACCTCGCCGACGGTGGTGCGCGAGATCATCCGCGGCCATATGGGCTTTGACGGCCTCCTGATGTCCGACGACGTGTCGATGAACGCCCTCAAGGGCGATATTGCCGAAAGAACCCGGGGAATCGTTGCCGCGGGGCTCGACATGGTGTTGCATTGCCATGGCATCATGGACGAAATGATCGCGGTGACGGAAAACGTTCCGCCGCTTGCCGGCGAGAGCCTCAGGCGCGCCAATGCGGTGCGCGCGGGCTTCCGCGCGCCGGACGGGGCGGACGAGCATGCGCTGCGCGAGGAGTTCAACGCGATGATCGCGGTGGCCTGACGGGCAGGCAGAGGGAGAAACGTGCAGGCAACGGAAGGCAAGCCACAGAAGAAGGCCCGCGGCGCGGATGCGCCGATGGAGGACCTGTGGCAGGAGGGCGCCGAGGGGCGGGGCCTTTCCGAGGAGAGCCTCGTCGTCGACCTTGCCGGCTTCGAAGGCCCGCTCGACCTTCTCCTCCATCTCGCCCGCACGCAGAAGGTGGACCTCACCCGTATCTCCGTGCTGGCGCTTGCCGAGCAATATCTCGCCTTCATCGACCGGGCGCGAAAGATCCGCATCGAGCTTGCCGCCGACTACCTCGTCATGGCGGCCTGGCTCGCCTACCTGAAATCGCGCCTGCTCATCCCGAAGCAGGCGAAGGACGACGGCCCGTCCGGCGAGGAGATGGCCGCGAGCCTCGCCTTCCGCCTCAAGCGGCTGGAGGCGATGCGCGATGCCGCGACGCGCCTCATCAACCGCAACCGCCTCGGCCGCGACGTTTTTGCCCGGGGCATGCCGGAGCACATCGTCACCGAGCGCCGCTCGGCCTTCGAGGCCTCGCTCTACGATCTTCTCAGCGCCTACGCTTCCCTGCGCCAGCGCCACGCCATCACCCAGGTCACCATCGAGAAGCGCAATGTCTGGTCGCTCGCCGATGCGCGCGAACTCCTGCAATTGCTCATCGGCACCGTGGAGGACGACTGGACGGCGCTCGACCATTTCATGCTGCGCTATCTCAGCGACCCGACGGAACGCACCACGGCGATTGCCAGCGCCTTCGCAGCGACGCTCGAACTCGTCCGCGAAGGGCGGCTGGAGCTGCGGCAGGACGGCGTTTTCCAGCCGATCTACCTGCGCCGCGGCCCGAAGGCCGGCGAGGGCGGCGAGGAAGGGAGCGCTCCGCGTGACTGAAGAGGAGGAGCGGGCCGAGGTCCTGGCGGAGGAGGGTACCGTCGTCGATCCGCGCCGGCTGCACGAGGCGGGACGCATTGCCGAGGCGCTGGTCTTCGCCTCCGCCGGCCCTGTCTCAGAAGCCAATATTGCCGAGCGTCTGCCGCGCGGGGTGGACGTGCAGCATGTCATGCGCGCGCTCAAGGGGTTTTATGCCGGTCGCGGGGTCAACCTCGTGCAGGTGGATGATTCCTGGGCCTTCCGCACGGCGCCGGACATGTCCTTCGTCATCCGCACGGACGAGACCGAGGTGCGCAAATTGTCGCGTGCCGCGCTCGAGGTGCTGTCGATCATCGCTTATCACCAACCCGTGACCCGCGCCGAGATCGAGGATATCCGCGGCGTACAGACCTCCAAGGGCACGCTCGACGTGCTGATGGAGGCGGGCTGGGTGCGGTTTCGCGGCCGCCGGCGCTCGCCGGGCCGGCCCGTCACGTTCGGCACCACGCGCGATTTTCTCGACCATTTCGGCCTGGAAGAGCTGCGCGACCTGCCCGGATTGGACGAATTGAAGGGCGCGGGCCTGCTTTCAGGCCGGATTCCTGCCAATTTCCAGGTGCCGCTGCCGCTCGGCGAGGACGAGCTTGCCGAGGACGAGGATCCCATCACGCAGATGGACCTGGAGGAGCTCGGCCTTCTTGCGCCGGGCGGCCATGACGAGGAATAGGGCCGGAGGCGGTCGCGACAATCATCCTTCTGATTGCGCTACGTCACGCTTTCGGCTAACCAGCGCGGCATACTAGTGTTTGAAAAAGACGGCTGAACGTCTTACATCGGGGTTAGTCCGAAAGGGAGTCAAGACAATGGGTTCTTTCAGCATCTGGCATTGGCTGATCGTTCTGGTGGTGGTGCTGCTGCTGTTCGGCCGCGGCAAGATTCCGGAACTGATGGGCGATGTCGCCAAGGGCATCAAGAATTTCAAGAAGGGCATGTCCGACGAGGACGCTGCCGCCGAGCAGGCCAAGACCGTCGATCACAAGGCCGACGAGGTCAAGTGACCGGCAGCACGGCGCCGCGCGTCATCCGTGACGCGCAAGGACGCGCCGTCGTCGGCGGCGCTTCACGGTCTATGAGGACGATACCCAATGCTTGATGTCGGCTGGACCGAAATACTCGTCATCGCCATCGTATTGATCATCGTGGTGGGTCCGAAGGACCTGCCGCAGATGCTGCGTACATTCGGCCGCATGGTGTCCAAGATGCGCGGCATGGCGAGCGATTTCCGCCAGCAGTTCGACGAGGCGCTGCGCGAGGCCGATCTCGAAGACGTGCGCAAGACGCTCGGCGAGGCCCAGAAGCTCAATCCGCTGAACTCGATCCGCGATGCGGTCAATCCGCTGCGCCAGATGGGCAACGAGATCAAGGCCGACCTGGAGCGCAAGCCGGGCTTGACCACGACGACGCCCGCATCCGCGTCCCCGGAAAGCGTTTCTGCGGCGCCCGCCGCCGTTCCGTCCGAAGCGCAGGTGCCGGCCTCCACCGAGCCGGTCGCCGCCGCACCGCTGAAGAAGGGCCCGACCCGCAAGGCCGCGGCGAAGAAGCCCGCTGAAACGGCCGCCAAGGCCGGCAAGGCGACGAAGGCGGCGGCAACGAAGGCGGAGACGGGCAAGAAGGCCGCTGCCAGGCCGGCCGCCAGGAAGGCCGCCTCCACCAAGGCCGCGACGACGAAGACCAGGAAAGGCGACGCATGAGCGGCGATATCGAAGACAAGCCCCAGCCGCTCATCGAGCACCTGATCGAGCTGCGCCAGCGGCTCCTGTGGGCGGTGGGCGCGTTCTTCGTCGCCTTCCTCGTCTGCTTCTATTTCGCCAAGCAGCTCTTCAACCTGCTCGTCCTGCCGTTCAAGTGGGCCGTCGAGTGGGCGGGGCTTTCGCACCGCAATGTCGAGCTCATCTACACGGCGCCGCAGGAATTCTTCTTCACGCAGATCAAGGTCGCCATGTTCGGCGCGCTGGTCATCGCCTTTCCGGTCATCGCCCAGCAGATCTACAAGTTCGTCGCGCCCGGCCTTTACAAGAACGAGCGCGCGGCCTTCCTGCCGTTCCTCATCGCCTCGCCCATCCTGTTCCTGATCGGCGCGGCGCTCGTCTATTTCTTCTTCACGCCCATGGTCATGTGGTTCTTCCTGGCCATGGAGCAGGGCGGCGGCGAGGGGCAGGTCTCCATCCAGCTCCTGCCGAAGGTCTCCGAATATCTCAGCCTCATCATGTCGCTGATCTTCGCCTTCGGCCTCGTCTTCCAGCTTCCGGTCATCTCCTCGCTTCTCGTGCGGGCCGGCTTCATCGATGCCAAGGCGCTGGCGAAAAAACGCAAATACGCGATCGTCATCTCCTTCGTGGTGGCCGCCGTTCTGACACCGCCCGATCCGGTTTCCCAGATCGGTCTTGCACTGCCGGCCATCCTTCTCTACGAGATTTCCATCTATACGGCCCGACTCATCGAACGGCAGCGGGCGAACCCCTCGGACGCGCAGGGCGCGGAAAACGAGGTGGTTGCAACGCAGGGCGAGGCCGACTGAGGCCTTGCCGGCGGGGTCGCTGCCGGGCGGGATGGGCTCCATCCACGGAACGCCTGGAACGACGATGCTTGATATCAAATGGATCCGCGAAAACGCCGACGCCCTTGACGCTGCACTGGCAAAACGCGGCGCAAGCCCCCTTGCAAGAACGCTGATCGACCTCGACGAGAAGCGCCGCGCCGTCATCCAGACGGCGCAGGACATGCAGTCGCGCCGCAACGCCGCCTCCAAGGAGATCGGCGCGGCGATGGCCGCCAAGAATGCCGAGCTTGCCGGGAAACTGAAGGCCGAAGTCTCCGCCATCAAGGACCAGCTCCCCGCCGCCGAGGAGGAGGAGCGCCAGGTCACGGCCGAGCTCAACGACGCCCTTTCGCGCATCCCGAACATCCCGCTCGACGACGTGCCGGTCGGCAGCGACGAGACGGGCAACGTGGTCAAGCACGCCTGGGGTACGAAGCCCGGCTGGAACCACAAGGCGCTGGAGCACTACGAGATCGGCGAAGCGCTCGGCTGGATGGATTTCGAGGCCGCCGCCAAGATTGCCGGCTCGCGCTTCACCGTGCTCAAGGGCCAGCTTGCCCGCCTCGAACGTGCCATCGGCCAGTTCATGATCGATACGCACACGGAAAGCCACGGCTATACGGAAGTCCATGCGCCCCTTCTCGTGCGCGACGACGCCATGTTCGGCACCGGGCAGTTGCCGAAATTCGCCGAAGACCTCTTCCGCACCACGGACGGCCGCTGGCTGATTCCGACGGCGGAAGTCTCGCTCACCAATCTCGTGCGCGAGGAAATCCTCGACCAGGAGAAGCTGCCGCTGCGCTTTACCGCGCTGACGCCGTGCTTCCGCTCGGAAGCGGGCTCGGCCGGTCGCGACACGCGCGGCATGCTGCGCCAGCACCAGTTCCTCAAATGCGAGCTCGTCTCGATCACCGATGCCGACAGCTCCATCGACGAGCTGGAGCGCATGACGGCCTGCGCGGAGGAGGTGCTGAAGCGCCTCGACCTGCACTACCGCGTCATGACGCTGTGCACCGGCGACATGGGTTTTGGCGCGCGCAAGACCTATGACATCGAGGTCTGGCTGCCGGGGCAGGACACTTATCGCGAGATCTCCTCCTGCTCGGTCTGCGGCGATTTCCAGGGGCGCCGCATGAACGCGCGCTACCGCGGCAAGGACGACAAGGCGACGCGCTTCGTGCACACGCTGAACGGCTCGGGCACCGCCGTCGGCCGCGCGCTGATCGCCGTCATGGAGAACTACCTCAACGAGGACGGCTCGATCACCGTGCCGGACGCGCTGCTGCCCTATATGGGCGGCCTGAAGAAGATCGAGAAAGCGGCCTGAGGCGGACGACGGTATGCGCATCCTGCTCACCAATGACGACGGCATCCACGCCGAGGGCCTTGCGGCCCTCGAGCGCATCGCCCGCGAACTGACGGACGACGTCTGGGTCGTGGCGCCGGAAACGGACCAGAGCGGCCTTGCCCATTCGCTGACGCTTTCCGAACCGCTGCGCCTCAGGAAGATCGACGACAAGCGCTATGCACTGCGCGGCACGCCGACCGACTGCGTGATCATGGGCGTGCGCGAAGTGCTCGACGGGAAGCCGGACCTCGTTCTTTCCGGCGTCAATGCCGGTGCCAACATGGCCGACGACGTCACCTATTCGGGCACCATCGCCGGCGCCATCGAGGGCACGCTGCAGGGCATCAAATCCATGGCGCTGAGCCAGGCCTACAACCATGCCGGCGGCCGCGTCGTGCCGTGGGAGGTGGCCGAGGCCTACGCGCCGAAGCTCATCCGCCAGTTGATGAATGTCGAGCTGCCGGACTGGACCTTCTTCAACCTCAATTTCCCCAACTGCGCGCCTTCCGACCTCAAGGGCGTCGAGGTGACCGCGCAGGGCAAGCTCGATTTCGGCCTGACGGTCGACGAGCGCACCGACGGCCGCGGCTTTCCCTATTACTGGCTGCGCTTCGGCGAGCGGAAGGGCGATTTCCGCGCCGGCACGGATATCCATGCGCTGAAGAACCACAAGATCTCCGTGACGCCGCTGAAGCTCGACCTCACCGACTATACGGTGCTCGACCGCGTGCAGCGCGCCCTTGCCGGCGAGGGCAGCGATTGAGCACGGGTCGGGTGATCGAGAAGGAAGGCTTTGCCGCGCTGGCGCTGCGCCTTCGCGGCGAAGGCATCAACAATCTCGACCTCCTCACCGCGGTGGAGCAGACGCCGCGCACGCTCTTCGTGCCGCCGCAGTTTGCGGGCGACGCCTATTCCAGCCGCCTGCTGCCGCTCGATTGCGGCTCCTTCATCGAGGGCATCGACCTTGCCGTGCGGCTCCTCAACATGCTGAACCTCAAGACCGGCCAGCGCGTGCTGGAGGTCGGCACCGGCAGCGGCTTCACCGCCGCCGTGATGGGGCGCATGACGGAGCGCGTTTTGACCGTCGACCGCTACCGCACGCTCGTTTCCAACGCGCAGCAGTCGATCGAGAAGGCCGGCATCCGCAATGTTATCGTGCGGCAGGCCGACGGCAGCAACGGCATGCCGGGCGAGGGGACCTTCGACCGCATCCTCGTCACCGCCGCCTTTCCCGCCCTGCCGCGCTTCTTTGCCGAACAGCTCGTTTCCGGCGGCATGCTGATTGCCCCCGTCATGGTCGGCGAAACGGAATGCCGCATGCTGAAGCTCACGAAGACCGGCAGCCGCTTCGACCGCGAGGACCTGTTCGCGGTGCCTTACCTTCCTATCGTCCCGCAGGTCGCGCAGGCGCTCTGATCCTTCCTCTTCCGGTTGCTTTGCGCCGAAGCGGGCATCCGCGGGCTGAGTCTTTCTTGCGTTTTGTCCGGAAAATGCTGCGCCTCCAGGCGTCCCGCCGCACGCGACGCGTGAATTAGCAATGCAAATACAGCGCGTTAACCATTTGTTAACCAGCGCAAGCTTCGCGCAAGTTTCGGGGCGTAGGCCGGTAGCGAAGCAGGAATTTCCACTGAGGACGCCGCATTTCCAATGGATGCGGCCGTTCCGACGGAGAAGGAAATGTACGTCTCGAACCGCATCCCCAGCAGTTCCACCAGCGACAGCCTCGCCTACCTGGCGACGAAGGCTGCGGGGAAGGCTGCCGAGGAGAGCACCGAAGCCGTTTCCGGCGCGCAGCTTGCCGGCGGCAGCTACGATCCGTCCGCCCATGTCGGCCTGTCGGTCGATGCGCTTCTGGTCCTCAGCGTCGCCAGGGAAGAGACGGCGAGCGGTCAGCCGGCGCTGACGGAAGCCGAGCGCAACAATCTCGACACGGACGACCTCGAAAAGCGCGAATATGCCGCCTACGGCCATTTCCTCGACGAGGGCGACCGGAAAGCCTATCTGCGCGCCTATGTCGAATATTACGACAGCATGCCGGCGCAGGACCAGCGCAGCGCCCGCTATGCCGGCACGCGCGAGCGTGCGGTCTCGGCCCTGCGCGCCATCGCCTATAACGAAAGCGCCCTCGACATGACGGCGCCCGACGCCTCGCTGGAGAATGCCGCCGACGGTGCGGCGGCCACGGTGCGGCGCGCAACGCCCATCTCGGCGATCTTCCGGCCGAGCCAGGGCGACTTCGAAAATGCCGCCCGCGTCAGCGGCCGCATCTCGCGCGCCGACAGCATGTACACGGCGAGCTTCTGAGCCGCGACACCCCGATTTTTGCCACGGTGCGGGCGCACCATGGTTATCAATTCATCAAAAAACCACGGCGAATGTCCGGTTTTAACCGGGCAGTAACTCTAACGCGCTTTAATCGGTCCTCATCAAGTAGCGTACCGATTGGGTAGAGTCTCATGCGTAAGAGTGTTTCGCCGAGTTTTGGTAGGACCGCGACCCGCCTTGTAGCGGCCGCCCTGCTGGCAAGCGTCGCGACGGGGTGCAGCTCGGATGTCTCCCGATTCGGCGGTCTCTTCTCCAGCTCCGATCAGGATAACATCACGACCAGTTCGGTTCCGCGCCGCACGCTCTTCGGGCGAGAGCCGGTTCCGCGCAGCACCGTCGGCAACGGCGGGCAATATGCCGCCACCGGCCAGATGATGGGCTCGCGCGAGCAGGCGATGAACCAGCCGTTCCCCGATCAGGGCTCGGTATCCTACGACCCGATCGACACCTCGACCACCGCCGGTTCCGGCACGCGCTTCGCAACGACGCCGATGAGCGTCCAGCGCGGCGAGCTTGCCGACCCGACCGCCGGCGCAAGCCGTTCGGCCGAGCGCACCGCCGCGCTCGAGCAGGAGCTTCCGCGCAAGGCGAAGACCGTTCCGGCCGATACCGATTCGCTCACCACCGCCACCGTCCGCAGCAAGGCCGGCTGGTCGACGCAGAACGCGCCGGTCGTCATGCTGCGCCAGGGCGAGAGCGTGAAGACGCTTTCCAAGCGCTACGGCGTGCCGGAGAAGGAAATCCTCGCCGCCAACGGGCTGAAGCGCTCGTCCGATGCAGAGCCCGGCCAGAAGATCGTCATCCCCACCTTCAGCACCACCGCGAGCGCCGCCAAGGCCTCGACGGACCACACGCTGAAGGTCGACGGCAAGCTGCCGGCGCCCGAGCGCAAGGGCGAGCAGAACGTCGCCATCCTGCCCGGCACGTCGACCCGCGAGAAGGTGAAGGCCGAAGGCGGGCAGACGAGCTCCAACCTCGCCGATGCCGGCGAAGGCAAGGGCAAGGGCGGCTACCAGGTTCAGCCGGGCGATTCGCTCGCCAAGATCGCGCGCACAAACGGCGTGTCCGTCGAGGCGCTGAAGAAGGCGAACGGCCTCGACACGGCGTCCATCCGCATCGGCCAGACGCTGGTGATCCCGGCCGGCGCGGAAGCCGTAACCGACAAGACCGTGACCGCCTCGCTGCCGGTCGCCAAGAAGGTCGAGACGGCGGAGAAGAAGCCGGAAGCCTACAAGGCCCCGGTCAAGATCGTCTCCGTGACGGAAGCGGCCGCGAAATCCGACGTGACGGAGGACGCCCCCGAATCGACCGGCATCGGCAAGTATCGCTGGCCGGTGCGCGGCGCCGTCATCGCCGCCTATGGCGCCAATGTCGACGGCAACCGCAACGACGGCATCGATATCTCGGTTCCGGAAGGCACGCCCATCAAGGCGGCGGAGAACGGCGTGGTCATCTATGCCGGCAGCAGCCTGAAGGAGCTCGGCAATGCCGTGCTCGTGCGCCACGACGACGGCACCGTCACGGTCTACGGCCATGCGGGCGAATTGAACGTGCAGCGCGGCCAGAAGATCCAGCGCGGCCAGACCGTCGCCGTCTCGGGCATGAGCGGCAACGCCACCCGCCCGAAGCTCCACTTCGAGGTGCGCAAGAACGCCACCCCGGTCAACCCGATGACCTATCTCGAATAGGCCGGCTCGCCGCCCGCTATAGAACAGACAAGGCCCGGCAATGCTGGGCCTTTCGGCGTTTTTCTCTCCCTTTTCTCCCTCTCTCTCCCTCTCCCTCTGCCGTCATGCTCGGGCTTGACCCGAGCATCCACGCCCCATGGCACGCGTTGAGTTTGTGGCATGGATCCTCGGGTCAAGCCCGAGGATGACGACGGAGAAGGGGGTAGGAGAAGGGACGGGAAGGAGAAGAGGGCGGGAAATGGAAATGGAAAGGGGAAGGCAGGCTCGCCGATCCCCTACGATACGATCAAACCGGCATTCTCATTTCGCCAGCGGCTTGCCGAGCCGGCCGGCGAGGTCCTGCACGTATTGCCAGGCGACGCGGCCGGAGCGGGAGCCGCGGGTGGTCGACCATTCGAGGGCCTCGGCGTGAAGCTGCTCCTTCGGGAGATCGAGATCGAAATGGCCGGCATAGCCGTCGATCATCTCCAGGTACTCGGCCTGGCTGCATTTGTAGAAGCCGAGCCAGAGGCCGAAGCGGTCGGAGAGCGACACCTTCTCCTCCACGGCTTCCGACGGGTTGATCGCCGTCGACTGCTCGTTCTCGATCATGGTGCGCGGCAGGAGATGCCGCCGGTTCGAGGTGGCATAGAGCAGCACGTTGTCCGGCCGGCCTTCCACGCCGCCGTCGAGCGCCGCCTTCAGCGATTTGTAGGAGGTATCGTCATGGTCGAAGGAGAGGTCGTCGCAGAAGATGATGACCGGGAAGGGCGTTTCCTTCAGCACGTCGAGGAGCGCCGGCAGGGTCGCGATGTCCTCGCGGTGCACCTCGATCAGCTTCAGCCCGCTCTCCGTCTCCTTAGCGGCGAGCGCATGGACGGATTTGACCAGCGAGGACTTGCCCATGCCGCGCGCGCCCCACAGGAGCACGTTGTTGGCCGGCAGGCCGCGGGCGAAGCGCACGGTGTTGTCGACGAGGATGTCGCGCACATGGTCGACGCCGCGGATGAGGTCGATGTCGATGCGGTTCGGACGCTTGACCGGCTGTGCGTGAAGGCGGGCCGGCGCCCAGACGAAGACGTCCGAGGCGTTCCAGTCGTTGACGGCGGGCGCCGGGCCGGCGAGGCGCTCGAGCGCGGCGTTGATGCGGCCGATTTCGGCCAGCAACAGCTTGACGTGATCTTCCTGCAATGTCTCTCTCCTCATGCGTTACCCGCCGGTAGCATGCGTCGGCTGGTCGCGAAAAGAGGGAAAGTGCTTGGAAAACGAGAGCTTCGCGCCCTCGTCTGTTGCATTAGGACCCGGCTTGCCTATATTCCGGCAACCGAAATGGCCGCTCGGGCCGTGAAAATTCAAGATTTCAAGGAGTAGCTGATGTTCATTACCGAGGCTTTCGCCCAGACGGCGGCACCCGGCGGGGCAGCGGGCGGCACGGACATTCTCATGTCGATCCTGCCGTTCCTGCTGATCTTCGTGGTGATGTATTTCCTCATCATCCGCCCGCAGCGCGCATCGATGAAGCGCCGCGAAGAGCTTCTGAAGAACATCCGCCGCGGCGACCAGGTCGTCGTGGGCGGCGGCATCGTCGGCAAGGTCACCAAGGTCGTCGACGACAACGAGCTTGAAGTCGAGATCGCCGAAGGCACCCGCGTGCGCGTCACGCGCGGCGGCGTCAGCGAAGTCCGCGTCAAGGGCGAACCCGTCAAGGAATAGCTTGGCTTGCCGCGCGGCCGGGTTAGAATTGCCCCGGCCGGCGGCCCGACTGGTTTTCAGCCGGCGCCGGCGCCGGATTAGTCGAGATCGCGATGCAGCAATCCGCCCGCTGGAAGACCTTTCTTCTCTGGCTTCTCCTTGTGGCGAGCCTTCTTATCGTCCTGCCGAGCCTCCTGCCGGCGCGCACCGCCGCCGGCCTGCCGGGCTGGATGACGGCGCACCGCCTCATGCCGGGCCTCGATCTCACCGGCGGCTCCCGCCTCGTCCTCGAAGTCTCCCGCAGCGAAATGGCCGCCGACCGGCTGCGCGCGGCGGTGGAGACGATCGGCAGCACGCTGCGCGCCGCCCGCATTCCCTATGGCGATCTCAACGGGGCCG
The DNA here is from genome assembly GCF_055392685.1 of Shinella sp. Sh6. Classification (NCBI taxonomy): domain Bacteria; kingdom Pseudomonadati; phylum Pseudomonadota; class Alphaproteobacteria; order Hyphomicrobiales; family Rhizobiaceae; genus Shinella; species Shinella sp. Sh6. The sequence goes on from NZ_AP044005.1 coordinate 1,459,151, forward strand.
GCAGCACGGTCGACGTGACCGTCACGGCCGGAGACCGCGCCGATGCCGCCCGCAAGGCAATCGAAGGCCTCGGCCTCGGCACGCTCGAAACGCCGGGGGCCGGCCAGTTCCATCTCGTCCTGCCGGACGCCGCGGTCGAGGGGGCTGCCGGCGCAGCCTCCCTGGAGGCGGTGGAAGCGGTGCGCCGCCGGGTCGAAAGCCTCGGCATTCCCTCCGTCGCCGTCACGCGCGGCGAGCGCGGCCGCATCGTCGTCGCCATGCCGGGCGTCACCGATCCGCAGCGCGTCAAGGACATGCTGGCCGAGGTCGGCCGGCTTTCCGCCCGCCTCGTCGACGAGAGCATGCCGGTCGACAGGGCAATCGAGAACGGGGCGCCGGCGGGTTCCGAAGTGCTCTATTCGGTCGGCGAGCCGCCGGTCGGCTATCTCGTCCGGCAGGACGATCTCTTTACCGCAGCCGACGTCGCCTCCGCCGAGCCGGCGGCGAACGGCGAGCCCTTCGTCGAATTCCGCCTGCGCCCGGAAGCGGCCGCCAAGCTTGCCGCCTTCACGCAGGAAAACAGCGGCCGCACCATCGCGATCCTGCTCGACGGACAGGTCATCTCGACATCGCAGATCAAGGGCGCGATCACCGACGGCGTCGGCCGGCTTTCCGGCGATTTCGACGCCGAGGGCGCGGCCAACCTCGCGCGCGTCATCGCAAGCGGCCCCCTGCCGGCGCCGCTGACGATCCTGGAGGAGCGCTCGATAGAGCCCGTTCTCGGCGCCACCTCGGTTGGCGCCGCCGCCCTTGCGCCGGCGGTCGCCGTCGCTGCGGTCGTCGTCTTCATGACCTTCTTCTACGGCGTGCTCGGCCTTGCCGCCTCCGCCTCGCTCTTCTTCAACGTGCTGCTGACGCTCGCCGCGCTCGCGCTCTTCGGCGTGCCGATCTCGCTGTCCATGATCGCCGGCATCGTGCTGACGGTGGGCATCGCGGTCGACGCCAGCGTGCTGATCTTCGAGCGCATCCGCGAGGAGACGAAGAGCGGCCGGCCGCTCGCCGAGGCCGTCGGCACCGGCTTCGGCCGTGCCCGCGCGACGGTGCTCGACGCCTCCGCGACCATGCTGATCGCCGTCGCCGTGCTCTTCCTGCTGTCTGCTGCGCCGGTGCGCGCCTTCGCGCTTGCGGTCGGCATCGGCCTGCTTGCGACGCTCTTCACCACGTTCGGCGTGACGCAGCGCCTCGTGCGCCTCTGGCTCGGCCGCAGCGGCGCGACGCATCTGCCGAAGGGCGTCCGCACCGGGATGTTCGACAGGCTCAACCTGCGCTTCATGGCGGTGCGCAACGGCATCTTCCTGCTGACGGCGGTGCTGTCGCTGGTCGTCGCCGGCCTGCTCGTCGCCGGCAAGCTGCGCGTCGGCATCGATTTCACCGGCGGCGCGGCGGCCGAGGTCCAGGCGAAATCCGGTGAGGCCGATCTCTTCGACATCGCCGCCCGCCTTGCCGGCGCCGGCATCGACGTCCAGCGGGTCGACTATTCCAGCGACCCGCGCCGCGCCGTCGTGCGGCTGACGGCGCAGGGCGAGGGCGAGAACGCCGAGCAGACCTCCGTGCTCGTCGCGCGCGGCGAGCTGGAGGACGACTACGACTTCCGCCGCGTGGACGTGGTGGGGCCGGCGATCTCCGGCGAACTGATCGATACGGCGACGCTCGGCTTCGTGGCGGGGCTCCTTGCCCTCGTCGCCTATATCTGGATCCGCTTCGAGTGGCATTTCGCCATCGGTGCGATCATCTCGCTGGCGCACGACGTCTTCTTCACGCTCGGCTTCCTTGCGCTGGCGAAGATCGAGTTCAACATCAGCGCCGTGGCGGCGCTGCTGACGGTCGCCGGCTATTCGCTGAACGACACGATGGTGGTCTACGACCGCATCCGCGAGAATCTCCGGCATTTCCGGATGATGCCGCTGCCGGTGCTGATCGACGATGCGATCAACCGCACGCTCTCGCGCACCGTGCTCACTTCCGCGACGACCCTCATCGCGCTTGCCGCGCTCGCCGTCTTCGGCGGCGAGGCGATCCGCACCTTCGCGCTGACGCTGCTCTTCGGAGTGGCCATCGGCACCATCTCCTCTATCTACATTGCCGGGCCGGTCCTCATCCTGTTCCGCCTGCGCCCGGAGCGCTATCGCCCCGGCAAGGGCGGCAAGGGGCCGGCCACGGAGCTGGAATCCCATGGCTAAAGGCATTGAAATCCGCCAGGCGCATTTTCCGGGCCGCGCGCCGATCGACGCATACGGCAATGGCGGCTTCCGCTTTGCCGACATGTCGCACCGCGGCTCCATCCTGTGCCTGCCTTCCGGAATCCATGGCTGGGAGAAGCAGGAAGACGGTTCGCTGACCCTCGACGACCTCAGCCGCGTTCTGGATGAGGCGGGCGATATCGAGGTGCTGCTCGTCGGCACCGGCAAGGAGATCCGTCCCCTTCCGCCGGAGGTGAAGGCGGCGCTGAAGGAGCGGCGGATCATTTCCGACCCGATGAGCACGGGTGCGGCCGTGCGCACGTTCAATGTCATGCTGGCTGAAAACCGCGCGGTCGCCGCCGCGCTCATCGCCGTGTGACGCATCCGGCTGCAAGCCATTCCCGAAGACGGTTTTCCGACGTGACTGACAAGAAAGAAGCCAATTACGCGCATTGCCTTGCCGCACTCCGCGACACGGACCGCGACCGCTATCTCGCCTGCCTGCTGGCGCCGGAGGAAAAACGCGGCGCGCTCGCGGCGCTCTACGCCTTTTATGCCGAGATCGCCCGCGTGCGCGACGTGGTGCGCGAGGCGCTGCCCGGCGAGATCCGCCTGCAATGGTGGCGCGATCTCCTGGAGGGCAAGCCGGACGGCGATGCGGCGGCCAATCCGCTTGCCGCGGGGCTGCTTGCCTGCATTGCCGAGCATCGCCTGCCGGTCGCCGTGCTGACGGACATGATCGAGGCGCGCATCTTCGATCTCTACAACGACCCGATGGAAAGCCGCCCGGCGCTGGAAGGCTATGCCGGGGAGACGGCCTCGGCCCTCATCCAGCTTGCAAGCCTCGTGCTGGACCCGCAGAAGGCGCCGCAGTCGGCCGTGGCCGCCGGCCATGCCGGCGTGGCGCAGACGGTTGCCGGCAGCCTCCTGATGCTGCCGATCCACCGCCGGCGCGGGCAGGTCTATTTGCCGGCCGATCTTCTGGCCGCCACCGGCCTTTCGCCGGAAGCGCTCATCGACGGCAGCGACAGCCAGGCGGCCGCCCGAGCCGTCGAAGCCTTCGTCGGCCTCGGCCGCGAGCATCTGGCGAAGGCGCGGGCCGCGGGCGGCATCGCACCGGAGAATCGCGCGGCCTTCCTCACGGTGACGCTCGTGCGGCCGATCCTCGACGCTGCGGAGCGGGCCGGGGCGGCCGTGCTCGACCGTCCGCTCCAGCCCGCCCAGTGGCGGCGGCAATGGTGGATGTGGCGGGCGCTGCGCCGCGGGCCTTTCTGAAAGGGCAAGGGAACCGTCAGGCGCCTTCGCGCGTCCTCACGGACAGGACGCAAAACTGGCGCAAGCCTTGTCCGCTACAGCGGCAGGACGTTTCTGCTGGAGGAGTCGAGCCGATGCTCTGGACCATCACCATCGTCTGCCTGTTCCTGGCGGGTCTCATCTTCCGTCAGCGGTTCCGCCGCGACGACGAGCCGGAAAGGATGGGCGAGGACGCGGGCCTTGCCATCCTGGAATTCGGCCGGGCGTTTCCCGGCGAAGCGATCCGCGAGATCATCTCCACGGCGGACGGGCGCACGGTCTTCCTGCGCCTGCACGATGGCAAGGCCGGCTGCATGCATGCGCACGGCCATCACTATACCTGCCACCTGATCGAGCCGGGCGCGGTACGGGTCGGCAGCGCCGGCCCGCGGCGCCTTTCCGTCCAGTTCCCCGATGCCTCCTTCGAGGGCGGCACCTTCGAGTTCCGCGACGAGCGGCAGGCCGCCGAAGTCTCGCTCTGGCTGCTTGGCAGCTTCATGCCGACCGTGGCGGGCCTCGGCGGCAAGGCTCTCGGCCAGCCGACCTGAGGCTCAAAGCCCGAGCCAGCGGGCGCAATCTTCCAGTGCGCGGGCGGCGGTCGCCTGCTTCTTGGCGAGCGCCTTATCCTTGCCGCGGAAGCGCTTCATGCCTTCCGGCCTGGTGATCGCGCCGGGCTCCAGCGGCGGGAAGAGGCCGAAATTGACGTTCATCGGCTGGAAGGAGCGCTTGCCCGGCTCGTCGTCGGAGACGATGTGCCCGCCGGTGATATGGCCGAGAAGCGCGCCGAAGGCCGTCGTCTCGGGCGGCAGGGACGGCGTCTCGCCGCGGCGTTCGGCGGCGGCGAACCGGCCGGCGAGAAGGCCGATGCTGGCGCTTTCCACATAGCCTTCGCAGCCGGTGATCTGCCCGGCGAACCTGAGGCCCGGCCGCCCCTTCAGCGCCAGCGATCCGTCGAGCAGCGTCGGCGAGTTGATGTAGGTGTTGCGGTGGAGGCCGCCGAGGCGGGCGAATTCGGCGTTCTCGAGGCCCGGAATGAGCCGGAAGATCTCCGCCTGCGCGCCGTATTTCAGCTTCGTCTGGAAGCCGACCATGTTGTAGAGCGTGCCGAGCGCGTTGTCCTGGCGAAGCTGCACGACGGCATAGGGCTTTATCGTCGGGTTATGCGCATTGGTGAGCCCCATCGGCTTCATCGGGCCGTGGCGCAGCGTCTCGCGGCCGCGCTCGGCCATCACCTCGATGGGCAGGCAGCCGTCGAAATAGGGCGTGCCTTCCCATTCCTTGAAGCCGGTCGTGTCGCCGGCGACCAGCGCGTCGATGAAGGCGTTGTATTGCGCTTCGTCCATCGGGCAGTTGATATAGTCCTTGCCCGTGCCGCCGGGGCCGACCTTGTCGTAGCGCGACTGGAACCAGCAGATATCCATGTCGATGCTCGCCGTGTGCACGATGGGCGCGATGGCGTCGAAGAAGGCGAGCGAATCGGCGCCGGTGCGCGCCTGGATCGCCTCGGCGAGCGAAGGGGCGGTGAGCGGGCCGGTGGCGATGATCGCCTGGTCCCAGTCCTCCGGCGGCAGGCCGGTCACTTCCTCGCGGGCGATGGTGATCAGCGGATGGCCCTCGAGCGCGGCCGTGACGGCGGCGGAAAAGCCCTCGCGGTCGACGGCAAGCGCGCCGCCGGCCGGCACCTGGTTGGCATCGGCCGACCGCATGATCAGCGAGCCGGCAAGGCGCATTTCGGCGTGCAGAACGCCGACGGCGTTGCTGGTCGCATCGTCCGAGCGGAAGGAATTGGAGCAGACGAGCTCGGCAAGGCCGTCCGTCTTGTGCGCATCCGTGCCGCGCACGCCGCGCATTTCGTGCAGGATGACGGGGATGCCGCTTTCGGCAATCTGCCAGGCGGCTTCCGAGCCGGCAAGGCCGCCGCCGACGACATGGATGGGGGTAGGGGAAGAGGTCTTGGTCATGGGCGGTTCGTTACCATGGGCAACGGCGCAATTCCAAGGAAAAGCAATGGAAAGGGGCGTCATGCCCCCGGAATCAAAAACGGCACCGTGTGGTGCCGTTTGATCGTTCCTCGCGCAGGCCGTTTCCGGCCGCAGCGGCGGAAACCGGCTATGTCTTAGCGGAAGGAACGGGAAGCGATGTCGCGGATGTCGTAGCGGGTCAGGCCGATGTCCGAGAGCGTGTGGTTCGACAGGTTGCCGAGTTCGTTCAGGGTGCGGCGGTAGGAAATCCAGTTCTTTGCGATGCGGATCGGGTTCATGATTCTGCTCCTCGAAGGTGTTGGCCGGAGGGTCTGTCCCACCGGCTCGTGACGCCTATATACGCGCAGCCTCTGTCAATGTGCAGTGCAAAGAAAATGCACCTGCTATGCATTTGTGCAATAAGCCGCGCAGGAAAGCGGCAGGTGCCGTTCGGAAAGGCGATATCGGAGAAAATGCCTTTATTCCAGCCAGATACCTGAAAGTCAGCCTGAAGGATGAGGTGTCGCAAATGCTCGCCTGCGACATTGTGCGGCGCAAAAAGACCGCAAACGAAAACGCCCTCCGGTTTGCACCGGAGGGCGTTTGAAAAGAATCCCGGGGGACCGTTCGGCTTACTGTGCGGCCTTGCGGGCGATGAACGGGATGTCGCTGCGGCCGATGCCGAGGTCGCGCAGCTCACGGTCGGTCATGCGGCCGAGTTCGCTGACGGTCTGACGGTACTTGCGCCAGTTGTTGAAAGAGCGTGCCAGGTTCATGTCTATACCCCTTTCTTGGGCTTCGTTCCGGGCGGCCGCTCGTCCTTGGCGCCGCCCCAATCTGATGAGCCGAATATAGGTTTGCGCCGCGAAAAAGAACAGCGCTGGAATGGCACGGCACCTATGCGATTTACGCATGTCAAGTAAAAATTTCGGCGAAATTCTGGCGAAAAACCGTGCGCGCGGCCACAAAGGTAAACGCGCTATGCACGGAGGCTTTAGGTACGGCGCAAAAACAAAGCCCGCCGGGGGAGGAGGTCCGGCGGGCTTTGCTGATGTCGATCGGCGGCCTGGGAGGAGGAGGGGCCGCCAATCCTGTCGGGGACGTTGGGAGGAGGAGATCGTCGCCCGACCGATGGCTTTCATATAGGCCGGCCCCGCCCGCGCTTGAAGCGCCGGCTGGGAATGGCACCCATGCGCGATGCGCATGGGGTGAAAGGCGCGCTCGGGGGAATGCGCAAATCCTGAGCTGTGGACGGTGATTTTAAGGATGAAGCCGCCGATTGCCGCGCATCGCCATGCGCCCGGCGCAAACAATAACGCCCGCCGGGGGAGGAGGTCCGGCGGGCGTCATTAAGGATGATTGGCAACTGGGAGGAGGAGGGTTGCCAATCGGATCGGAGAGGCGCTGGGAGGAGGAGTGCGCCGCTCCGAATTTCTGTCGAGCCCCGTTTCCGGGGCATCGGGTCTTTCGGCATCATGCCGGGCGTTCGACCAGTCCGCCCTCCCGTTCCTCTGTCGCCTTACGTTACGCGGCGCCTCGATTTCCGGGGCCGGATCATTTCCGATCCGATGAAAGCACTATAGCTGCGGTCGTCGATTTTGTGCACTGCAATATGGGCATGGATGATATGCGCCCGCTGCATGTCCGAAACCGGATGACCCTGTTCCTGAAATCTATCAGGCATTTCTTTATCCTTCGTTAATCCTGCCCGTGGCAGCCGCCGCCGTTTTCCGGGATCGATTGCGAATTTCCGGCGAGCCTATATCGTTCCCGCAGGAGAGGCAGCCGGAAGGAGCGCAAGCGCATGTACAGAGGCAGGCTGGAACGCGACCTCGAACGCTGGGCGGCCGCTGGCCTGATCGACGCGCCGACGGCCGGCCGTCTGCTCCAGGAATACGATTCCCGCGAAAGCGCCTTCAGCCTCGGCCGCGTGCTGATGATGATCGCCGCGCTGCTGCTGTCCGCCGCGCTCCTCCTGCTCATCGCCGCGAACTGGGAGGCCATTCCGCGGCTTGCCCGGCTCGTCGGCATCGTCGGGCTGATCTGGGGCGCCTATCTTGCCGGCGGCGCCCTCATCCTGCGCGGGGCGGAGCGGCTGGCGGCGGCCGTTCTCGTGGTCGGCACGCTCGCTTTCGGCGGCGCCATCGCGCTCGTCGGGCAGATGTACCACCTCTCCGGCGATACGTTCCAGGCGATGCTCGTCTGGTTTGCCGGCGCGGTCGTTGCCGCCGCGCTCTTCCGCTCGGGTGCGGTGACGGCCATCGCGGGCTTCCTTGCCTTCGCCGTCTCGGGCGTGGACTGGATGCAGTCCTTCGACGCCGACACCACGATCCTCTTCTGGCTGATGCCGCTGATGGCGGTCATCGTCATCCTGCTCGTGCGCTATACCGGCGCGGATCGCGTCCGGCATCTCGCCTACCTGCTGCTCGTCGCCTGGCTCGCCTTCCTTTACGGCGAGCACGAGACGCGGGAAATGGCGATGGCCCTCACGGCGCTCGGCGGCATCGTCTATCTCGCCGTCGCCGTGCCGCAATCCCCGCTTTCCGCAATCGCCCGCGGCGCCGGCGAGGCGCCCGCCTTCTATTCCTATCTCGTGCTGCTGCTCGGGCTTCTCGCCCTGCACGACGAATTCGGCGGCATGGCGGACCGGCTGTTCCTCGGCGTCGTCACGCTCGTCTCGGCCATTGCCGGCATCGCGCTTTCGGGCAGGGACAACGGCGCGGTGCGCTATCTCGGCTATGCCACCTTCGCCGTCGAGACGCTCTATCTCGCCTCCGAGACGATCGGCTCGATCATCGGCACCTCCGGCTTCTTCCTCGTGGCGGGGCTCGTCGTCGCGATGATCGCCTGGGCGGTGATCGCGCTGGAGCGGCGCTTTTCCCGAAACGCGACCGGCGCGGAGGCCTGAGCCATGACGACGTTCCGTTCCTTCCGCCTTCCGCCGCTCGTTGCCGCCATCCTCGTCGCCGCGCTGCAGACCGGCGTCATCGGCTACATGGTGGAAAGCCGCGCCTCGATCCTGCGCAGCGGCGCCGCCATCCGGCTGAAGACGCTGCCGGTCGACCCGCGTGACCTGCTGCGCGGCGACTACGTGACCCTGTCCTATCCGGTCTCGACGATCCCGAAGGCGATCGTCACGGGAGAGCCGCCCGCCGCCGGCACGCGCCCGCGCCTTGCCGTGCGCCTCAGGCCCGACGCGGCGGGGCTCTGGACGGCCACGCAGGCAAGCTTCGGCGATCTGCCGGCCGAGGAGGGCAGCGTCGTCGTGCATTCGCTGCCCTTCGATTATTACGCCGGGCCCGACGGCGGCGTGCCCGATACGCTTTTCGTCGAATACGGCATCGAGCGCTACTATGTGCCGGAGGGCGAGGGCAGGGCGCTGGAGAGCGCACGCAATGCCGAAGAGCTCGAGGTCGAGGCGCGCGTCGGGCGAAACGGCACCGCGCAGATCGCCCGGCTGATCCTCGACGGCAAACCCGTCTACGACGAGCCGCTCTATTGACCGGAAAGGGCCGGGAAAACGGCGGTTTTGCCGCATTTTTCCTTTGATCCGCCGAAAACGGATGATATAGAGACGCCGCGCTCGGAAGGCGCCATGGGAGCGGCCTTGTCGCCCGTGGCAAAGCGGTTTCTGAGACGCGGGTATGGTGAAATTGGTAGACACGCCAGATTTAGGTTCTGGTGCCGCAAGGCGTGGGAGTTCAAGTCTCTCTACCCGCACCAGAGCCACCGAACGCGGAAATGGAGGTTTCCGCGGGGTGTGGTATATCGCATAGCGCCATTTTGCTTGCCAAAAGGCCACCGAATTCAGTAAAGCCACTGCCGGCAAATGGACCGGCGGGGTGCTCGCCATAACCGGTAGGCCGGTTTGAGCACCGCCAACTCGAAATGAAGGTTTGAACATGCAGGTTATCGAAACGCTCGCTGAAGGGCTGAAGCGCGAAATCAAGGTCGTCATCCCGGCCAAGGACATGGAAGCTCAGATGAACGAGCGTCTTGAGGACGTGAAGGGCCGTGTCCGCATCAACGGCTTCCGTCCGGGCAAGGTGCCCTTCGCGCATCTGAAGAAGATGTACGGCAAGTCCGTCATGGCCGAGCTCGTCAACGAGATCGTCCGCGACCGTCCGTCCGCGATTCTCTCCGAGCGCGGCGAGAAGTCCGCAACGCAGCCGGAAATCGCGATGACCGAGGACCAGGCCGAGGCGGAGAAGATCCTTGCCGGTGAAGCCGACTTCGAGTTCACGCTCTCCTACGAAGTGATCCCCGCCATCGACCTCAAGGACAATTCCGGCATCGCCGTCACGCGCGAAGTCGTCGAGATCGATCCGAAGGAAGTCGACGAGCAGATTCTCAAGATCGCCGAAAGCGCCCGTTCCTACGAGACGAAGAAGGGCAAGGCCGCCGACGGCGACCGCGTCACCATCGACTATCTCGGCAAGGTCGACGGCGTCGCCTTCGACGGCGGCAAGGACGAGGACGCGGAACTCGTTCTCGGCTCCAACCGCTTCATCCCGGGCTTCGAGGAACAGCTCGTCGGCCTGAAGGCAGGCGACGAGAAGGTCATCACCGTCACCTTCCCGGCCGATTACCCGGCTGAGAACCTTGCCGGCAAGGAAGCCACCTTCGACATCAACGTCAAGGAAGTCGCCGCTCCCGCCGCCGTCGAGATCAACGACGACCTCGCTTCCAAGCTCGGCCTCGAATCGGCCGACAAGCTGCGCGAGATCGTCCGCGGCCAGATCGAAAGCCAGTACGGCTCGGTCACCCGCCAGAAGGTCAAGCGCCAGATCCTCGACCAGCTCGACGAGATGTACAAGTTCGACACGCCGGAACGCCTGGTCGATGCCGAATTCGAAAACATCTGGCGCCAGATCAACACGGACCTCGCACAGTCCGGCAAGACCTTCGCCGACGAGGATACGACGGAAGAAGCCGCTCGCGAGGAATACCGCAAGCTCGCCGAACGCCGCGTCCGCCTCGGCCTCGTCCTCTCGGAAATCGGCGAGAAGGCCGGCGTCCAGGTGACCGACGAGGAAATGCAGCAATCGCTCTACCAGCAGCTCCGCCAGTTCCCGGGCCAGGAAAAGCAGATCCTCGAATACTTCCAGAAGACCCCGGGCGCCGCCGCTTCGCTGCGCGCGCCGATCTTCGAGGAGAAGGTCGTCGATCACCTGCTCGGCGAGATCAAGGTGACGGACAAGACCGTTTCCAAGGAAGAGCTGATGGCGGACGACGAAGAGGGTTCCGAAAAGGAAACCAAGAAGGCCGCCCCGAAGAAGAAGGCCGCCGCCAAGGCCGAAGCCGCCGAAGGCGAGGAAGCCGCTCCGAAGAAGAAGGCCCCGGCCAAGAAGAAGGCCGCCGAAGGCGACGCCGAATAATCGGAACTGCAATTCATTGCAAAACGGAAAGGCCGCCCTTTGGGCGGCCTTTTTGTTTGGTGCATCGTTGCAGAGGTTGTGGCGTGGATCCTCGGGTCAGGCCCGAGGTGACGATGGGAAAGAAATGTTACGATAAAAGCGGACGTGCCGCGTGCTGCGCCATCAAGGAGTGGGAAGCGCTCCTTCTCCTCCTCTCCGTCATCCTCGGGCTTGACCCGAGGATCCACGCCCCGTGGCACGCCGCCCGCTTCGGGGTCACCCGGCCTGCGACAGGTCGCCCATGCGGTTCCAGGCGTCGAGGCCGGCGATCTTGTAGGCTTCGGCAAGGGTCGGGTAGTTGAACGTGTTCTCCACGAAATACTCGACGGTGCCCTTGAGGTTGAGGACGGCCTGGCCGATGTGGACGAGCTCGGTCGCGCCTTCGCCGACGATGTGCACGCCGAGCAGGCGCCGGGTCTTCAGCGAGAAGATCATCTTCAGGAGACCGGAATTGAGGCCCATGATGTGACCGCGCGAAGTCTCGCGGAAACGCGCCATGCCGCATTCGTAGGGGATGCCGCGCTCCCTGACCTCTTCCTCGGTGAGGCCGCAGGTGGAGATTTCCGGTACGGCATAGATGCCGTAGGGGAAGTATTTCGGCGGCTCCTTGGCAATCGCCCCGACGGCGACGCGCGCGGCGATGCGGCCCTGCTCCATGGAGGTCGAGGCGAGCGAGGGGAAGCCGACGACGTCGCCGGCGGCGTAGATATGCGGCACCTCGGTCTGGAAGGTCTCCGGATTGACGCTGAGGCGGCCGCGCGAATCGGCCGTAAGCCCCGCGGCGGCAAGGTTGAGACTGTCCGTTGCGCCGACGCGGCCGGCGGCATAGAGCACCATGTCGCAGGTGACGTGACGGCCGTTGTCCAGCGTGATCTCGCACTTGCCGTTTTCCAGCTTCTCCACCTTCTCGGCCTTCTGGCCGAGGATCAGCTTCATGTTGCGGTCGCGCAGGTCATGGATGAATTCCTCGACGATCTCGCGGTCGATGAAGTCGAGGATCGTCGGCTTCGGGTCGATGACCGTCACCTGGGTGTCGAGCGCCGAGAAGATCGTCGCATATTCGATGCCGATGACGCCGGCGCCGATGACCGCCATCGAGCGCGGCAGTTCCCTGATGTCGAGCAGTTCGTCGCTGTCGAGTACGCTGACGCCGTCGAAGGGAATGCTGTCGGGACGGTAGGGTTTCGTGCCGACGGCAAGCAGGATGCTCTTGGCGGTGACGTGGATCGTCTCGCCGTCGTCCTTGACGATCTCCAGCGTTTCGGGCGCCACGAACGAGGCCTTGCCGCGCATGTGCTGCACGCGGTTGCGGGCGAACTGGTGCTCCAGCACCTCCACCTCATGGTCGAGCGTGATGAGCAGGCGGCGGCGCAGGTCGTCGGCGCTGATTTCCTGCTTCACGCGGTAGGCGCGGCCGTAAAAGCCACGCTCGCGCCAGCCGGAAAGATTGAGCGCCGTCTCGCGCAGCGTCTTGGAGGGAATCGTGCCGGTATGCACCGAAACCCCGCCGACGCGCTTTCCCTGTTCGATGACGAGAACCTTGCGCCCGAGCTTGGCGGCCTGGATGGCGCCGCGGCGGCCTGCGGGGCCGCTGCCCACGACGACGAGATCGTATTCCTGCATATGAGATTGCCTCAGTCTTCCACGGGAAGAATCATATTGCATCGCAGCAATTGTCTTCGCCGGATCATGTTCGTCAACCGAATGTGGCAGCAAACCGTTTCAATCGGATGAAAGAGCGATCACCCGATTCTGGAATCCTACATAAGTCTCAGCCCCTTGAGGCTGGCATGCCCGTCCTTGCCGATGATGATGTGGTCATGCACGGTAATACCAAGCGGACGGGCGGTTTCCACGATTGTCTTCGTCATGTCGATGTCTGCCCGCGACGGGGTGGGGTCGCCGGACGGGTGATTGTGGACGAGGATAATGGCGGTCGCCGAAAGTTCCAGCGCCCGGCGCACCACCTCGCGCGGATAGACCGGCGTATGGTCCACCGTGCCGCGGCCCTGCACCTCGTCGGCGATCAGCGTGTTGCGCTTGTCGAGGAAGAGGATGCGGAACTGCTCGCGCGGTTCGTGCGCCATGGCGGCGTGGCAATACTGGATGAGCGAGGACCAGGAGGAGAGGACCGTCTTGTTGCGGATCTCGCTCTTCAGCGTGCGCTGGGCGACCGCGGCGATGAGCTTCAGGTCGAGCGCCACAGCCTCGCCGATGCCTTTCACCTCCTGCAGCAGCGCGGGCGTCGCGCCGAAGACGCCGGAGAGCGTGCCGAAGCGGTCGAGCAGGGCCTTGGCTATCGGCTTGGTGTCGCGGCGGGGAATGAGGCGGAAGAGCAGGAGCTCGAGGATCTCGTAATCGGCAAGCGCCGTGTCGCCGTTGTCGCGGAAACGGGTGCGCAGGCGCTCGCGGTGGCCGTGATAGTGCTTGTCGTCCGCTGCGGGAAGGGCCTTGGCGGGCGTTGCCCGGGCGGGGCGCTCGAAGAAATGGCCGCGCTCGTCGGCCTCCTCGAAGAGGTCGTCCGCCATATCGGCGGGAGATGTCGGCTCGTCTCCTGCGCGCGGGCGCGTCATGGGCGGCCTATGCCGGAAGGCCCGGGCGGTCGAGGCCGCCGGGCGAGAGCGTGAAGATCTCGCAGCCGTCTGCCGTCACGCCGACGGTATGCTCGTACTGGGCGGAGAGCGAGCGGTCGCGCGTCACCGCCGTCCAGCCGTCGGACAGCACCTTCACATGCGGGCGGCCGAGATTGATCATCGGCTCGATGGTGAAGATCATGCCTTCCTTCATTTCCGGGCCTTCGTTGGCGCGGCCGTAATGCAGGATGTTCGGCGCATCGTGGAAGAGCCGGCCGACGCCGTGGCCGCAGAAATCGCGCACGACCGAGCAGCGCTCGGCCTCCGCATAGGTCTGGATCGCCTCGCCGATGGCGCCGGTTCGCGCGCCGGGGCGGACGGCAGCGATGCCGCGCATCAGGCATTCATGGGTGACTTCCAGCAGGCGCTCGGCGGCGCGCTTGATCTCGCCGACCGGGTACATGCGGCTCGAATCGCCGTGCCAGCCGTCGAGGATGTAGGTGACGTCGATATTGACGACATCCCCCTCGCGCAGCGGCTTGTCGTTGGGAATGCCGTGGCAGACGACGTGGTTGATCGAGGTACAGGTGGATTTCGTGTAGCCGCGATAGTTGAGCGTCGCGGGCAGGGCGCCGTTGTCCATGCCGAATTCGAGGACGAAGCGGTCGATCACGTCCGTGGCGACGCCCGGCTTGACCAGCGGGTAGAGCTCGTCGAGGCAGCGCGCCGTGAGCTGGCAGGCCTTGCGCATGCCTTCGAAGGCCTCGGCGTCGTAAAGGCGGATCACGCCGGTGTTCTTCAGCGGCGCGGAGGTCGCGTCGATATAGGTTACCATGGTCGAGCTTTCACTGGTCTTTGCAGACCGTTCATAAAACAGCCGGACCGGGTTCGTCCATGGCGATCGACGCCACGGGCTGAATTTGCCGCGCCGTCACCGCGCATTTGACGGCATAGGCTTCGACGCCGCGCGAAAGCGCCCGCCGGAAGCCGGCCGCATAGAACGGGTCGAGATCGCCGCAGATGCGGAAGAGATCGCAGTCCTCGCGCTGGACGAGATAGAGCATGACGGCGCGGAAACCGGCCTCCGCCATGTCGCCGAGCTCTTCCAGATGCTTTGCCCCGCGCGCCGTCACCGTGTCGGGAAATTCGGCAAGGCCGGTCGTGCGGCGGAAATGGACGTTCTTCACCTCGACATAGGCGGGCGGACGGCCATCGCCGGAGAGCAGGATGTCGATGCGCGAATTGCGGCCGTATTTCTTCTCACGCTCCAGCACCGGATAGCTCGCGAGATCGGCGACGAGGCCGGCCCGGATCGCTTCCTCGGCAAGGCGGTTCGGCAGGCCCGTATTGATGCCGACGACGGTGCCGTCCGCCTCCACCAGTTCGAGGCGATGGCGGTGCTTGCGTGTCGGGCTATCGCTCGTCGACATCCAGATGCGCGAGCCGGGCGCCGTCAGCCCGCGCATCGAGCCGGTATTGGGGCAGGAGCCGGTGATCGCCGACCCGTCGTCAAGGACGGCGTCGAAGAGAAAACGCTTGTAGCGCTGCACGAGCGTGCCGGTAACGAGCGGCGGATCGAAGATCATTGCCGCTCACCCCCCTCTGGCCTGCCGGCCATCTCCCCCACAAGGGGGGAGATTGGTTGGTGGGCCGTTTCGCCCCTCTTTAGCGTTGCGAGTTGAGCGAGGGTCTTGCCGCTTGCCGATCTCCCTCCTTGTGGGGGAGATGGCCGGCAGGCCAGAGGGGGGTATTTCCGCTCACCCATCATGCAACCCGCCCGTTACGCACGAACGCGCACATAGGACCCCGGGGCTTCCTCGATGGAGTTCATCGTGCCGCCGGTCTTGCGGGCCGGCACCATGCGGTCGTCCTCTGCCTTGATCCATTCGTGCCAGTGTGGCCACCAGGAGCCGGGCGTTTCCTTCGCCTTGGCCGCCCAGTCCTCGAATTCGCCCTTCACCGGCCCGCCGGTCCAATACTGGTACTTGTTCTTGTCCGGCGGGTTGACGACGCCGGCGATGTGGCCGGAGCCGGCCATGACATAGGTGACCTTGCCGCCGAAGAACTTCGAGCCGACGAAGACCGATTTCGCCGGCGCGATGTGATCCTCCTTGGTGGCGAGGTTGTAGATCGGGATCTTGACGTCCTTCAGCGATACCGGCGCGCCGCCCAGCATCATCTTGCCCTTGGTGAGGTTGTTGTTCAAATAACAATTGCGAAGGTAAAACGAGTGGTTGGCGGCGGGCATTCGTGTGGAATCTGAATTCCAGTAGAGAAGGTCGAAGGGCATCGGGTCCTGGCCCTTCAGGTAG
Source organism: Shinella sp. Sh6 (assembly GCF_055392685.1). Classification (NCBI taxonomy): domain Bacteria; kingdom Pseudomonadati; phylum Pseudomonadota; class Alphaproteobacteria; order Hyphomicrobiales; family Rhizobiaceae; genus Shinella; species Shinella sp. Sh6. The sequence goes on from NZ_AP044005.1 coordinate 1,474,926, forward strand.
TTGTTGACGAAATAGGGCCAGATCAGCTCCGAGGCGCGCAGCATGTTGAAGGCGGTCGCCATCTTCGAGCCGTCGAGATAGCCCGTCGCCTTCATGCCGCGCTCGATGAGGTCGATCTGCTCCTCGTCGGCGAAGACCTTCAGGTCGCCGGCGAAGGTGAAGTCGACCTGGGTGGTGAAGAGCGTCGCGGTGCGGATGCGCCTGTCGCCCTCGCGGGCGTGGAGGGCGAGCGTCGCGGCGAGCAGCGTGCCGCCGACGCAATAGCCGATGGCGTTGACCTCTTCCTCACCCGTTGCCTGTTTTATCGTATCGAGCGCAAAGCCGATGCCCTCGCGGGCATAGGATTCCCAGTCCTTCTCCGCATGGCGCTCGTCCGGGTTCACCCAGGAGATGACGAAGACCGTGTGGCCCTGGTCGACCGCCCATTTGATGAAGGATTTCGCCGGGTTGAGGTCGAGGATGTAGAACTTGTTGATCCACGGCGGGCAGATGAGAAGAGGGCGCTTCAGCACGTTTTCCGTCGTTGCGTCGTACTGGATGACCTGGCAGACGTCGCTCTGCGCCAGCACCTTGCCGGGCGTCAGCGCCATGTTCTCGCCGATGGCGAACTTGCTGGTGTCCGTCTGGCGCAGCTTCAGGTCGCCCTGGCCGGCGGCGATGTCTTCCGCCAGCATCTTCATGCCGCGCACGAGGTTCGCGCCGTTCGAGGCGACCGTCTCGCGGTAGAGCTGCGGGTTGGTCGTGACGAAGTTGGTCGGCGAGATGGCGCTGGCGATCTGCTTGACGTAGAAGCCGGCCTTGTGGCGGGTGTGCTCGTCGAGGCCCTGCGCGTCGGATACGAGTTTTTCCGCCCAGTCCGAGGTCACGAAATAGGCCTGCCGCAGGAAATCGAAGAACGGGTTCTTCACCCAGTCCTCGTCGGCAAAGCGCTTGTCCCTGGCGTGCGGATCGGGCGCGTCCTCGACTTCCTGCCCGCCGAGGCGGTTCAGCGTGCGCGACCAGATGGTGAAATAGCTGCCGAGCAGCATGGTCTGCGCTTCCAGCGTGCGGCGCGGGTCCGCCAGCCAGTATTCGGAGACCTTGGAGAGCGTCTTGACCATGTCGACCATCGGCTCGGCGACGGTGTCGACCTTCTCGCCGCTCTCGCGCGGGGCGAGCCAGGCGGAGGCGGCCTTGCCGAGCTGCTCGACGGTGCGCGCAAGGTTCACCGTCAGCGCCTCGGGATCCTTGACGATATAGGGCTCGATCGCGGCGGGATCGAACGGCTGGAAACCGGGCTTCGCTCCGGCTGCATCGCGTGTTCCCGCTTTGCTGTCCTCGGCCATCGCTCCCTCCCGATTTTATTGTTACTTTTGTATTTTTACATTCTCTCCGAAACAGATTACAAGGGCCTGACAGCCTTTCCCGGCAAGACTTGGAACCCGTCGTCTCGACAGGAGCATACAGCCATATGGCGTTCGAATTCAGGCGCGTCGCCGCCGCCCTTCTCGTGGCCGCCCTGCCGGCGGTGCTGGTGTCCTGCAGCCCGGCCGCGCGCGATCCCTCGATCAATGCCGGCGCCAACCGGGCCGAGGTCTATCCGGACATCACCGCCATCGTCACCGCCGAGACGCAGCAGATGAGCGATGCGGAAGCCGCCGAATACGGCGCGCGCCTGACGGCGCTTTCCAAGCGCCGCAGCTCCGGCGCGATCTCGGACGCGGAATACCGCCGCCAGCTCGCCGAATTGCAGGCGCTGCGCGAAGGGCACGGCAAGGCGACGCTCGCCGAGATCGAAGGCCAGAAATAGCGCTTGCCTTTCCGGCCGTTTGGCCGCAAAGCGAAAGGTGGCCGCAAGGCCGCCGGCATGGGCGAAGCGCCTTCATTTTGAACGCTTTCGCCCGTAATCGGTCACTTGATTCGCGCGGGGTTTCGCGCCCTTTGGCAAAGCCGCCCGAGGGGCTCCGCGCCTAACGGGGTAAAAGATGGAAGAGTTTCACAAGGTCAGGCGTCTGCCGCCGTATGTTTTCGAACAGGTCAACCGTTTGAAGGCAAGCGCGCGAGCGGGTGGTGCCGATATCATCGACCTTGGCATGGGCAACCCCGACCTGCCGACGCCGAAAGCCATCGTCGACAAGCTGTGCGAGGTGGTGCAGGACCCGCGCACGCACCGCTATTCCTCATCCAAGGGCATTCCCGGCCTTCGCCGCGCGCAGGCCGCCTATTACGCCCGCCGCTTCGGCGTGAAGCTCAACCCGGAAACGCAGGTCGTCGCGACCCTCGGCTCCAAGGAAGGCTTCGCCAACATGGCGCAGGCGATCACCGCGCCGGGCGACGTGATCCTTTGCCCGAACCCGACCTATCCGATCCACGCCTTCGGCTTCCTGATGACCGGCGGTGTGATCCGCTCCATTCCCGTCGAGCCGGACGAGAGTTTCTTCCCGCCGCTGGAAAGGGCCGTGCGCCACTCGATCCCCAAGCCTCTGGCGCTGATCCTCAACTACCCGTCGAACCCGACGGCGCAGGTCGCCACGCTCGATTTCTACAAGGACGTCATCGCCTTTGCGAAGAAGCACGACATCATCGTGCTCTCCGACCTTGCCTATTCGGAAATCTACTTCGACGACACGCCGCCGCCCTCCGTTCTGGAGGTTCCGGGCGCCATGGACGTGACGGTGGAGTTCACCTCCATGTCCAAGACCTTCTCCATGCCCGGCTGGCGCATGGGCTTTGCTGTCGGCAACGAGCGCCTGATCGCCGCGCTGACGCGCGTGAAGTCCTACCTCGACTACGGCGCCTTCACGCCGATCCAGGTGGCCGCGACCCATGCGCTCAACGGCGACGGCTCGGACATCGCCGAGGTGCGCAACGTCTACAAGCGCCGCCGCGACGTCATGGTCGAAAGCTTCGGCAAGGCGGGCTTCGAGGTTCCCCCGCCGGCCGCCACCATGTTCGCCTGGGCGAAGATCCCGGAAAAGTTCCGCCACCTCGGCTCGCTGGAATTCTCCAAGCTGCTCGTCGAGAAGGCGGACGTCGCGGTGGCGCCGGGCGTCGGCTTCGGGGAACTCGGCGACGACTACGTCCGCCTCGCGCTGGTCGAGAACGAGCACCGCATCCGCCAGGCCGCGCGCAACATCAAGAAGTTCCTCTCCACGGCGGACGAGACGATGCACAACGTCATCTCGCTGAACGCCCATCGCTGAAAATCCGCCCTCCGCGTGTCTGCGGAGGGCTTCTTCCAAAACGTTAGGACATGACCATGGCTGATGCCCTGAAGATCGGCATTGCGGGCTTGGGAACCGTTGGTGCCTCGCTCGCGAAGATTCTCGTCGAACGCAGGGATATGCTCACGACGACGTGCGGCCGGCCGATCGACATCGTCGCCGTGACCGCGCGCACCAGGGGCCGCGACCGCGGCGTCGATCTTTCCGGTGCCGAATGGTTCGACGAACCCGTCGCGCTCGCACGCGAGGCGAAGATCGACGTCTTCGTGGAGCTGATGGGCGGGGCGGGCGATCCGGCCCTTGCCGCCGTCAAGGCCGCGCTGTCGCGCGGCGTCCACGTCGTCACCGCCAACAAGGCGCTGCTCGCCGCCCACGGCGTCGAGCTTGCCGCCCTTGCCGAAAAGCACGGCGCGCTCCTCAACTACGAGGCGGCCGTCGCCGGCGGCATCCCGGTCATCAAGGCGCTGCGGGAATCGCTCACCGGCAACACGATCTCCCGTGTCTACGGGATCATGAACGGCACCTGCAATTACATCCTCACCAAGATGGAGAAGGAGGGGCTTTCCTTCGAGGCCTGCCTCAAGGAAGCCCAGCGGCTCGGCTATGCCGAGGCCGATCCCGCCTTCGACATCGAGGGCAACGACACGGCGCACAAGCTGTCGATCCTGACGACGCTCGCCTTCGGCACGAGGATTTCGGCCGACGACATCTATCTCGAAGGCATCACCAACATCTCCATCGACGATATCCGCGCCGCCGCCGACCTCGGTTACCGCATCAAGCTGCTCGGCGTCGCGCAGAAGACCGACACCGGCGTCGAACAGCGCGTGCACCCCACCATGGTGCCGCTCGACAGCGTCATCGCGCAGGTGGACGGCGTGACGAACGCCGTGGCGATCGAATCCGATATTCTCGGCGAGCTCCTGATGGTCGGCCCCGGCGCCGGCGGCAATGCCACGGCCTCGGCCGTGCTCGGCGACATCGCCGATATCGCGAAAAGCCGCCCGGGCGCGCAGACGGTGCCCGTCCTCGGCCGCCCGGCCGCGGCGCTCGCGCCCTACAAGCGCGCGCAGATCAGGAAGCACCACGGCGGCTATTTCATCCGCCTCTCGGTGGAGGACCGCACCGGCGTCTTCGCCAGCATCGCACGGCACATGGCGGAAAACGGCATCTCGCTCGAATCCATCGTGCAGCGCGGCCAGCCGACCGCCGAATCGAGCGACCCCAAGACGATCATCCTCGTCACCCACGCGACGATGGAGGATTCCGTCCGCAAGGCCGTCGCCTCCGTCAAGAGCGAAGGTTACCTCGTCGGCGAACCGCAGGTCATCCGTATCGAGCGGCCGAAGGCGGCTTGAGCCTGTCTTCTCCGGCGCGGCGTGATATCGGTAAGCTGAAGATCGGTCGGCTGACGAGCCTCGCCCCACCCATCGACGTCATCCTCGGGCTTGACCCGAGGATCCTGTGTGTTTTGGTTGGTGTAGGATGGTTGCGGGAAGGAGACCGAGAGGATCCCGGCCGTCGTTTGTAACGGCAGGCCGCCGCATGGCCTGGTCCCTTCCCGCTTCGCCCATCAACCTGAACAGTTGCATGAGGCTGTTGGCGCAGACCTCGCACACAGGAGCAGGCTCCATGACGATACACCACAATTTCATCGGCTGCGACATCGGCAAGGAAGCGGTCGATATCTTCGACCCGCGAACGGCCAGGTTCTGCCGCATCCCCAACACCGAGGCGCAACTGTCCGCCTTCGCAAAGCGCCTCGACCCGGCCGGCGACCTCGTCGTCCTGGAGGCGACGGGCCATTGCGACCGGCTGGTGCGCCTGTGCCTTGCACAGGCCGGCATCGCCTTTGCCCGCGTCAATCCGAAGACGGCGCGGCGCTTTGCCGAGGCGCGCGGGCGGCTGGCCAAGACCGACCGCATCGATGCCCGCTCGCTTTCGCACATGGGGGCCATGTTCGGCCTTTCGGCCGATGCGCCGCCTTGCCCGGTACACGAGCGGCTGGCGGCCCTTGCCCGGCGCCGCGACCAGCTCGTCGACGCCCGTGCGGGCGAGCGCAGACATCTTGGCGAGGCCTTCGATCCGGCCGTGCGCGCCGACATCGAGGCCATGATCGCCATCCTCGGCGAGAGGATCGCTGCAATCGAGAGCGCGATCGACGAGCAGATGCAGAGCGGCAACCTTGCCGAAGGGGCCAGGCGCCTCGCATCGGCTCCCGGCGTCGGCAAGGTGACGGCCCTGGCCCTGCTTGCCCATATGCCCGAACTCGGCACGCTCTCGCCCAAGGCGGCGGCAAGCCTTGCCGGCCTTGCGCCCTTCAACGACGATTCCGGCAAGAGAGCAGGCCGCCGCCGCATCAAGGGGGGAAGACCAAGGGTGCGAAAGGCCCTCTATATGGCCGCCCTCGGCGCCATCAGGGCCTCATCGCGCCTGCGCACCTTCTACCTCGCCGTCAAGGCCAGAACGGGCGCCGCTAAGGCCGCCATCATCGCCGTCGCGCGAAAGCTCATCACCATCCTCAATGCCATGCAGCGCGACAAAACCCATTTCCGATGAAACACAGTTGCCATCGGCACCCACGGGTGTGGATGCTCGGGTCAAGCCCGAGCATGACGATAGAGGGGGCGAGGGAGCAAGCAGCCTGGAGAGACATGCGTCCATGAGCATGCTGGAAAACGCAGATCCCGTCAGCCGGGCCTTCCTTGGCGTCGAGCGCTCGGCGACCGGCCAGCGCTGGGTGGCGCGGCTCGATCAGGCGGGAGAGAACCGCGCGCTGGCGATGAGCCAGACGCACGGCCTGCCCGACCTCATCGCCCGTGTGCTTTCCGGCCGCGGCGTCGCCTTCGAGACGGCGCTGGAATTCCTCGACCCGACCCTGCGCCGCCTGATGCCGGAGCCCTACAGCCTGATGGACTGCGAGGCGGCGACGGAGCGGCTGGCACGCGCCATCGAGCGGGGCGAGCGGGTCGCGATCTTCGGCGACTACGACGTCGACGGCGCTGCCTCCTCGGCGCTGCTTTACCGCTTCCTTGCCCATTTCGGCGTGCCGGCGGAAATCTACATTCCCGACCGCATCTTCGAGGGCTACGGCCCGAACCCCAACGCCATCGGCCAGCTCATCGACCGCGGCGCGCAACTGATCGTCACGGTCGACTGCGGCTCGACCAGCCACGAATCGCTCGCCGTTGCGCGCGAGCGCGGCATCGACGTCGTCGTCATCGACCATCACCAGGTCGGCGAGGCGCTGCCGCCGGCACTTGCGCTGGTCAATCCCAACCGCGAGGACGATCTTTCGGGGCAGGGGCATCTGTCGGCCGCCGGCGTCGTCTTCCTCGTCCTCGTCGCCCTCCAGCGGCTCTTGAAGGCGCGGGGCGATGCGCGGGCCGCGAGCTTCGACCTTCTTTCCATGCTCGATCTGGTGGCGCTCTCCACGGTCTGCGACGTCGTTCCGCTGAAGGGCCTCAACCGTGCCTATGTGGTGAAGGGCCTCGTCGCCGCGCGCCATCTCGGCAATGCGGGCCTGACGGCGCTCCTCAAGCAGGCGGGCATCGGCGGGCCCGTGACGCCCTACCATCTCGGCTTCCTCGTCGGCCCGCGCATCAATGCCGGCGGGCGCATCGGCGATGCCGCGCTCGGCAGCCGGCTGCTCACCATCGATGAGCCGGGCGAGGCCGAGCGAATCGCAAAGCAGCTCGACGATCTCAATCGCGAGCGGCAGGCGATGGAAGTCGCCATGCTGGCCGAGGCGGAGGCGGAAGCCGAGGCCGAATACGGCACGGGCGAGGGCGCCGCGGTGATCCTGACGGCCCGCGAGGGCTGGCATCCCGGCGTCGTCGGCCTCCTCGCCTCGCGCCTCAAGGACCGCTTCCGCCGCCCGGCCTTCGCCATCGCCTTCGATCCTTCCGGCAAGGGCACCGGCTCGGGCCGCTCGATCAGCGGCTTCGACCTTGGCCGCATGGTGCGCGCCGCCGTGGAGGAGGGCATCCTCGTCAAGGGCGGCGGTCATGCCATGGCGGCGGGCCTGACGGTGGAGCGCGCCAATCTCGGCCGCCTGCGCAGCTTCTTCGCCGAGCGCGCCGAAAGGGCGGTGCGCGACCTGGTGGCCGTGGAGACGCTGAAGATCGACGGGGCGCTCAGCGCCTCTGGCGCGACGCTCGCCCTTGCCGACCAGCTCGATCAGGCCGGCCCCTACGGCTCCGGCCACCCGCAGCCGGTCTTCGCCCTGCCGGCGCACCGCATCCGCGACGTGCGGCCGGTCGGCGTCAACCACCTGCGCGTCAGCCTCGAAGGGCCCGACGGCGGACGGCTCGACGCCATGGCCTTCCGCGCGGCGGAAGCCGATCTCGGTCTTTTCCTGATGAAGGAGCGCGGACAGGCCGTGCATGTCGCCGGCACGCTTTCGGCCGATAGCTGGCAGGGTAACCGCCGCGTCCAGTTCCGCATCATCGACGCGGCAAAGGCGTTCTGAGCAGCGGTTTCCGGGAAATTTCGGGAAGAGCCATGGCACGCCCTAGGGGAGTCGAACCCCTCTTTCCAGAATGAAAATCTGGCGTCCTAACCGATAGACGAAGGGCGCGTGCGGTGGGCGTCTTCTAGTCGTGCCTTCCGATTTGCGCAAGCCCCTAAACCGAGGAAATCGCAGTTTTTTCCGCGCAGGCAACGAGCGTCGCCAACGGGAACGGATAAGCCAAGGCTGAAAGGGGAAGGTGGCACGCCCTAGGGGAGTCGAACCCCTCTTTCCAGAATGAAAATCTGGCGTCCTAACCGATAGACGAAGGGCGCGTGCGGTGGGCGTCTTCTAGTCGGGGCGGCGTGGATTCGCAAGACGGAAAATCGCGGGACGCGGAAGTTTTTCAACAGCGAAAACAGGCGCTTCGCAGCGCGGGAGATTCAGCGATTTCGAGGGGGGAAACCGTGGCACGCCCTAGGGGAGTCGAACCCCTCTTTCCAGAATGAAAATCTGGCGTCCTAACCGATAGACGAAGGGCGCGTGCGGTGGGCGTCTTATAGAAGGGCGATTGCGCTTCCGCAAGCGGGAAAAGGTCCTTGCGACAAAAAAATGAAAAGCCGCCCAAAGGGCGGCTTCCATCTGGAAAAAGCACATGACGGCAATGGGTTAGATGCCGGATTACTTTTTCCGGCGGCAGCGCCAGTTCCAGTCGCGCTGTGTGCCAACATCGATATGCACGGATTCGGTATGGCAGTACGTGCCGACGCCGCCGCGGCCGGGCATGCTGCGCAGATATTCCGCAAGCTCCCATTTCGTGACGCCGGATATCTGGATGTCCGCCGCCTCGCAGCGCGTGTGCAGCGACTGCTTGGCCCGGCCCGGCTTGATGGAGCGCAGGCCCGAGGTGACGATGATCGGCTTGCCGTAATGATTCTCGACCGTCTTCAGCACCTGCAGGAGCTCCGGCTTGAAACAGCCGGTCTTGACCTTTTCCGTCTGCAGCCAGAGGCCGTTCGGCGCAAGGCGGGCAAGGCCCGCAAGCGAGGCGACCTCCTTGAATTCCGGCGTGTCGTCGTCGACTTCGTCGGCCTCGGAATGATCGTCGGAAAAGAGCGGGTTTGCGTTCGAAACGCCGGGCAGCACGCCGAGCGAGGCAACCTGCATGGCGCCCGCCGCGTCGCGGTTCAGCACGCGGCGCGGCTTCTGCGTCACGCCGACCGCGTCGCCTGCGGCTTCGGCCGTGCCGGCAAAGAGCGAGCCTTGCGTGGCATCCTTGCGAGCGCCGCCTGCCGCCATGCCGTCGTCCTGCCGGCTCGCAAGGGCAAGACCGGCCGCATTGCCGCCGGCATTTTCCTCGACGAGCGCGGTCCGGGCCGTCGTGGGGATGGGAACGTTCGCCGGCAGGCCGTCTTCGCCGTCCATGGCGGCAAGGACCTGTTGCTGCTGGCCGGTTGCATCGACCGGCGGCATGTCCTCGACGGGCAGGCGCCCGGTCTTTTCCGCGCCCGCGGCGCCCGCGCTGGCATAAAGGCTGCCGGCGGAGGCGTTCATGCCGTTGGTCTGCGCCATGTCGGCGGTGCCCGTCGGCGCCACGCCGCCGTTCGAATAGATGCTCGCCTTGCCGGCGTCGAGCGATGCCGGCTGCATGACGAGGCCCGCCATGTCGGCGCCCGCCGACTGCTGGCCGGTATCGGCATTGGCCGCATCGGCCGTCGCTTCAGCGCCGTCCGCCGTGGCGGTGGCCGCATCCGCGGCATCGCCGGCCGTGGCGACGGTGTCTTCGCTCTCCTGCGCGCCCGTATTGTCCGCGCGCATATCCGTGGTGACTGCGGAAACGCAGCCCGAGAGCGCGGCGACCGAAACAGCCAGCAGCAATCCATACCGCAGCGTCTTCCGGCTCGGCCACATTCCTTGCATGTCCTGCAAAGGCTTTCCCCCGCTTTCGACGTTCGGGCCCTCGGTCTTGCCGCCGATGGGGCCATTTCTGCAAACAGTCGCAACCGCAATCGAGAAAGCCGGTCGGCCAAGCTGCGGTTGCCGCGATGTTACCGCGTCCGCCCATGGTGTCAAAGGGGGAGGCGTATGAGGCCGCTGCACGCAGAACGGGAGGTATCCGGCCGGGAACGGCCAAACGCCCCTCACGCTGGCAATTGACCGGAACGGCAAGAAGGTCCCGGTCAAATACGGCGAAACGATGGTTCGTCAGCCTCGGCTTAAGGCACCAGCTTTGCCCGGGGCTTGCGTGCGCGCCGGCTTACCAGCTTCCGGTGTTGCCCATCGAGGCCCAGGGCTCGGCGGGCGCGAGGCTTCCGCCCTTCTGGAGGATTTCGATGGAAATGCCGTCCGGCGAGCGCACGAACGCCATGTGCCCGTCGCGCGGCGGGCGGTTGATGGTGACGCCGTTGTCCATCAGGTTCCGGCAGGTGGCGTAGATGTCGTCGACCTCGTAGGCGAGGTGGCCGAAATTGCGTCCGCCGGCATAATCCTCGCTGTCCCAGTTATAGGTGAGCTCGAGGCAGGGCGCCGCATCGGCCCGGGCGGCCTCCGCATCCCCCGGGGCGGCGAGGAAGATCAGCGTGAAGCGGCCCTTCTCGTTCTCGGTACGGCGCACTTCCTGAAGACCGAAGAGGGTGCAGTAGAAATGCAGCGACTGGTCGATGTCCTTGATGCGGACCATTGTGTGAAGATAACGCATGGAAATGTCCTCCAGGTGGGAATCGCGGGAAGGGTAGGGTTTTGTCAGCCTGAGGCAAGCCTTGGCGGCTAAGACGGAGCGGGCAAAACTTTCAAGGGGGCTTGCGCAGTCGCATCGGGACAATGTTATTCTGGTTATCAAGAATCAGTTAACCGTAACTCTTGTGACGCGTAAACGAGGGGCTGGCAGATCATGGCGGACAGGGTGTCTTCAAAGGAAATCACGGCGCGTGATGACCAGGGCAACGACGTCGTCGATCTGGTCGAGATCACCGGCGTCATCAAGTGGTTCGACGTTGCTAAGGGCTTCGGCTTCATCGTGCCGGACAACGGCATGCAGGACGTGCTGCTGCACGTCACCTGCCTGCGCCGCGACGGCTACCAGACGGTTCTGGAAGGAACGCGCGTCGTCGCGCTGATCCAGAAGCGCGAGCGCGGCTACCAGGCCTTCCGCATCCTTTCCATGGACCAGTCGACCGCCGTGCACCCCTCGCAGATGCCGCCGGTCAAGACCCATGTGCAGGTCACGCCCTCGAGCGGGCTGGAGCGCGTGCTGGTCAAGTGGTTCAACCGCACCAAGGGCTTCGGGTTCCTCACGCGCGGCGAGGGCACGGAAGACATCTTCATCCACATGGAGACGCTGCGCCGCTTCGGCCTGACGGAGCTTCGCCCCGGCCAGGTCGTGCTCGTGCGCTTCGGCGACGGCGAGAAGGGCCTGATGGCGGCGGAGATCCATCCGGACATGCCGGTTCCCGGCAACAGGCCGCACTGATGGCACGTCTGGCGCGGGCGTTCGGTATCGCGCAGCTTGGAAGCGCCGTTCTGGCGCTTTTTCTCTGCCTGTCGTTTCCTGCCTTCGCGGCCGAGAAATTCGATACGCAGCCGCTTTCGATCGTCACCCGCGACGGCAAGAGCCATGCCTTCACGGTGGAACTGGCCGTGACGCCGCGCCAGCGCGAGGAAGGGCTGATGTTCCGCCGGGAGATGGCGCCCGACCGCGGCATGCTGTTCGCCTTCGGCGAGACGCGGCAGGTCTTCATGTGGATGAAGAACACCTATCTGCCGCTCGACATGCTGTTCATCGGCAAGGACGGCAAGGTCCGCTCGATCAAGGAAAATGCCGAGCCGCTTTCCGAATCGATCATCGATTCGAAGGGGCCGATCGATTTCGTGCTGGAGCTGAATGCCGGCACGGTCAAGCGCCTGCGGCTGCGCGCCGGCAACCGGGTCGAGAACGCGCTGATGGAATCCCTGCGCAAGGGACAATAGTTTTCTTGCCATCGCCCGCAAGCGCTTGAAAACACCCATTTGCTGTTGCGGCATGCCCCGGATGCGTGTATCTCGGCATCGCCGGAACGGAGTGTAGCGCAGCCTGGTAGCGCATCTGGTTTGGGACCAGAGGGTCGGGAGTTCGAATCTCTCCACTCCGACCACCGGCGATGCTGCCCGGTCATTCCCCCTTTACGAAATCCGGGTTATGGATGTGCGGACGCGCCGGCGGAACGGTGCGCCCGTTTTCGAGACTTCTGGAGCCGCTTCGATGACCGCGAAGATCTATCGTCCCGCAAAGACCGCCATGCAGTCCGGCAAGGCCAAGACCAATCTCTGGGTTCTGGAGTTCGATGCCGAAAAGCCGCGGACGATCGACCCGATCATGGGCTATACCAGCTCGGGCGACATGTACCAGCAGGTCAAGCTCACCTTCGAGACCTGCGAAGAGGCGGTCGCCTATGCGCAGCGCAACGGCATCGAATACCGTGTGATCGAGCCGAAGGAATCGACCCGCAAGCGCGTCGCCTATCCGGACAACTTCCGCTTCAACCGCATGCAGCCGTGGACCCACTGAGGTCCCGCCGGCCCCTTAGCTCAACTGGATAGAGCAACTGCCTTCTAAGCAGTAGGTCGCAGGTTCGAGTCCTGCAGGGGTCGCCAACCATGCTTCTAAATGGTTTGATTTATATGATGGTGTGACCCTTGCCCGTCCGTGTCGGCGGGTATGGTCAGCGCTTCGATCTTGGAGACGACGAGGTCGAAGGTCTTCCTCTCTTCCAGGAGGGCCATGTCGATATCGCCCTTCTTGAGGGATGCCAGCAGGCCGGCTTTGTAGTGCCTGGCCGCTTCGACGCCCTCCGCCTCCGCGATATGCTTCACCGCGTGGTCTATGCAAAGGTACAGAGTGTTCAAGGCGATCTTGATCTGCTCCATCCCGGTTTCGGTTATCGCGTCGGTTCCGTCGGTCATTTTCCGCTCCCTGCAGCCATTGCCGATTGAAAAAGGGCAGCCGTCCGGCTGCCCTTTTTGCGTTTGCCTAGCGGGAGTAGGGCGAGACGCACTGCTTGCGCGGGCCGTAATTGGGCTGGAACGTGTTGTCGGATGTCCGGTACGAACGGTAGCGGTTGGCGCACCAGTTGACATGACGGTTGCCATAGTGGCGGTCGTTGGACATGGCGCCGCCGATCGCCGCGCCGAGGCCGAAGGCGGCCAGCGGATACCACCAGCCGTCGGAATGGCGGCGATAGCCCGGGCGCGAGTGACGATAGCCGCGATGGCCGTGATACCAGCCGCGGCGGTCGCGGTACTCCACCTGCTCGACGGAAGAGGCGGACGGCACCGGCACGCGCATGAAGGTGACGGCATGCGCCGGCACGATGGAGGTGAACGCGAGTGCGGCGGAGAGGATGCCTGTGGCAAGGCCGGTCTTGAGCTTCGACATGGGAGAACCTTTCTGCTTGTTTTGCAAGGAAACGCAAAAACGCGTATCCGGTTCCCGTCTGGCGGGAAAACGCATGGTTTTCCTGGCGGAACGGCGAAAAAAACGGGCCGGTCCGCCTTTCGGCTCGCCAGCCCGTTCCGGCAAAATGCGGATCAGGGTCGTTCGGGGTACAGGGGGTTCTCACCTTGATCGGGCTGCATCTCCAGATCACCTGTAGGGCCGATCATGCCCGATTGCGGTTTTGTCGATTGACATAAGGCGCATCTTTTTTGACAATTTCCACATGAGCGAAGAAGAGCCGCGGCAAAGGCCGCTCGACGTCACCATCGTGCTTCTGCCGGAATCGTCGATCATGTCGCTCGCCTCCGTGCTCGATCCCATGCGCGCGGCCAACCGCGTCGTGCCGGAGCCGGTCTTCCGCTGGAAGATCCTCTCGCCGCAGGGCCGGCCGGTGCTACTGACCTGCGGGGTGGAGATCCGCGTGGACGGCGCCTTCGCGGACGTCACGAGCGGCGATGCGCTGCTTCTCATCGCCGGCTTCAACCAGGATCGCCATGCCGACCGCGCCTTCGTTGCCCGGCTCAAGAAGGTGGCGCGCCGGTTCGGCATCGTCGCCGGCATCGAATCGGGCTGCTGGCTGCTGGCGCGCTCCGGCCTTCTCGACGGGCGCGACGCGACGGCGCACTGGGAGGAGCTGGAGGATTTCGCGGCCGCCTTTCCCGCGCTCAACGTGCGTGCCGACCGCTTCGTCACCGACGGGCCGCTCTGGACCTCGGGCGGCGCCTCGCCGACCTTCGACATGATGCTGCATCTGGTGCGCGCGCGCTTCGGCTCGGCGGTGGCGCTCGATGTGGCGAGCGTCTTCGTCTATGACGAGACCCATGCGGCGACGGATGCGCAGCCGCTCGTCTCGCTGGGCCGGCTCGGCGAGCGCGAGCCGGAGCTTGCCGCCGCCATCCGCCTGATGGAGCGCACCATAGACCGGCCCCTGACGGTCGCCGCGCTCGCCCGTCGCCTCGGCTTTTCCACGCGCAAGCTCGAAACGCTCTTTGCGAGCGGCCTCGGCATCGGGCCGGGCGCCTATTACCTGCGGCTCAGGCTGACGGCGGCGCAGCGGCTCGTGCGCGACACCTCGCTCTCCATCCAGGACGTGGCGCTGCGCAGCGGCTTCGACAGCCTCTCCGCCTTCTCCCGCGCCTTCCGCAACCATTTTGGCGCCAGCCCGCTGAAGCTGCGGGCGGAGCTGCGCGGAAAATGAAAAAGGCGGGCTCGTCGCCCGCCTTTTACGTCGTGCCGCCGGTCCGCTCAGTGCAGGATCTGGCTGAGGAAGAGCTTGGTGCGCTCGTGCTGCGGATTGTCGAAGAATTCGGCGGGCGAGTTCTGCTCGACGATCTGGCCCTGGTCCATGAAGATCACGCGGTTGGCGACCTGCCGGGCAAAGCCCATTTCGTGCGTCACGCACAGCATGGTCATGCCTTCCTCGGCGAGCGAGACCATGGTGTCGAGCACTTCTTTCACCATTTCCGGGTCGAGCGCGGAGGTCGGCTCGTCGAAGAGCATGATCTTCGGCTTCATGCAGAGCGAGCGGGCGATCGCCACGCGCTGCTGCTGGCCGCCGGAGAGCTGGCCGGGATACTTGTTCGCCTGCTCGGGGATCTTGACGCGCGTGAGATAGTGCATCGCGATCTCCTCGGCGTCCTTCTTCGGCATCTTGCGCACCCAGATCGGGGCGAGGGTGCAGTTCTCCAGGATCGTCAGGTGCGGGAAGAGGTTGAAGTGCTGGAACACCATGCCGACCTCGCGGCGCACCTCGTCGATCTTCTTCAGGTCGTTCGTCAGCTCGATGCCGTCGACGACGATCTGGCCCTTCTGGTGCTCTTCGAGGCGGTTGATGCAGCGGATCATCGTCGACTTGCCGGAGCCCGACGGGCCGGCGATGACGATGCGCTCGCCCTTCATGACCTTGAGGTTGATGTCGCGCAGTACATGGAAATCGCCGTACCACTTGTTCATGTTGACGATCTCGACGGCGACGTCCGTCGCGGAGACCGCCATCTGCGGCGCCTGGGCTTGGTTGGCCATTCTTGTTTCCTCTCAGTTATCTCTTGTGGCTCGTGTCGAGCCGGCGTTCCACGAAGGCCGAATAGCGCGACATGCCGAAGCAGAAAATCCAGAACACGAAGCCGGCGAAGATCAGGCCCGTCAGCGGCGTGACCGGCGTGATCCAGCCCGAATCCCCAAAACTCGCCTTCACGATGCCGAGCAGGTCGTACATCGAGATGATCGTGACGAGGGACGTATCCTTGAACATGCCGATGAAGGTGTTCACGATGCCGGGGATCACGAGTTTGATGGCCTGCGGAAGCACGATGAAGGTCATTTTGTGGAAGTAGTTTAGACCAAGGGCATCGGCCGCTTCATATTGTCCTTTCGGAATGGCTTGAAGACCGCCGCGAATAACCTCCGCCATATAGGCGGACGCGAAGATCGACACGCCGATGAGCGCGCGCAGGAACTTGTCGATGTTGTTGCCGGGCGTCAGGAACAGCGGCAGCAGCACGCTCGCCATGAAAAGGACGGTGATCAGCGGCACGCCGCGGATCAGTTCGATGAAGAAGATGCTGGCCGTCTTCATGATCGGCATGCTCGATCGCCTGCCGAGCGCCAGCAGGATGCCGGCCGGCAGCGAGACCACGATGCCGACGAAGGAGATGATGAGCGTCACCATCAGGCCGCCCCACAGTGACGTCTCCACATGCCGGAGGCCGAAGCCGCCGATGAGCAGGAAGAAGGAGACGATGGGGAAGACGACGAGGAGCAGGAGGGCGTTGAGGCCCTTGCGCGGCACCTTCGGGATCAGGAGCGGCACGAGCAGCGCCACGAACATGGCGGCGACCAGCAGCGGCCGCCACAGTTCGTCGCGCGGGTAGGAGCCGAACATGAACTGCACGAAGCGGTCGTTCACATAGGCCCAGCAGGCCCCGTTCCAGCCGCTTTCGAGTTGTCCGCCCTGGTCCACGGTGAGGCAGGCCGTGCGGTCGGCCCCCGTCCATACCGCCGAGATGAACAGCCAGTTGACGGCCTTCGGCACGTAGTAGACCAGCGCCGCCACGGCAAGGATCGTCAGGACGGCGTCCTTCCACGAGGCGAAGAGATTGTTGCGGATCCAGGCGAATGCCGAGGAGTTGGCCGCCGGCGGCTTTTCCGCCTCGAGGAAGTGATCGCGAATATAGCTGATGTTTTCCGTCATCTCAGCGCTCCACCAGGGCCATCTTGGCATTGAACCAGTTCATGAACAGCGACGTGATGAGGCTGATCGACACGTAGATGACCATCCAGATCGCGATGATCTCGATGGACTTGCCGGACTGGTTGAGGATGGTGCCGCCGACCGCGACGAGGTCGGCATAACCGACGGCCACCGCGAGCGAGGAGTTCTTGATGAGGTTGAGATATTGCGAGGTGAGCGGCGGGATGATGATCCGGAGCGCCTGCGGCAGCACGACGAGGCGCGTCGCCTGGCCGGGGCGAAGCCCCAGCGCATAGGAGGCTTCCGACTGTCCCTTGGACACGCCCCGGATGCCGGCGCGCACGATCTCGGCGATGAACGAGGCCGTATAGAGCGAAAGCGCAAGATAGAGCGCCAGGAACTCCGGCCCGATCACCATGCCGCCCTTCATGTTGAACGAGCCCGGCACCGGATAATCCAGGGTGAGGGGCGCGCCCACCACGACGAAGACGATGAGCGGGAAGAGGACGATCAGGCCGAGATTGACCCACAGCACCGGCGGGCGCTTGCCCGTTGCGCGCTGGCGGGCGTTCGCCCAGATCGTGAAGGCGATCGCCGCGACGACGCCGAGCGCGAAGGCCGCAAGGACGATGCCGAAGTTCTCCCCGAAGACCGGTGCGGGCATGTAGATGCCGCGGTTGGAGATGAAGAAGGCCGCATCCGGGTTCTCCTTCACATGCTGGAAGATCGTGCGGATCGACGGCAGCAGCGCGAGGACCCCGAGATACCAGAAGAAGATGACGAGCAGCGGCGGGATGTTGCGGAAGATTTCCACATAGACCGTGCACAGCTTGGCGATCAGCCAGTTGTGCGACAGGCGGCCGATGCCGACGAGGAGGCCGACGATCGTCGCCGTCACGACGCCGGCGGCGGCGATGACGAGCGTGTTGATCAGGCCGACCTGCAAGGCCCGGAAATAGGTCGAATCGCTGGAATAGGCGATGAGACTCTGGGCGACGTCGAAACCGGCGCGACTGTTGAGGAACCCGAAGCCCGCCGTCATGTTGGCGCGGGCGAGGTTCTGGACGACGTTGTGCCACGCGTACGAGACGGCGGCGACGATCACCACGAGCGTGACGATCTGATAGACTGCGCTTCTCAAAGCCGGATTGTAGAGAAGAGATACCTTCGGCGGTTCGCCGGACCCTGTTCGGGCATCCGCAAGAGCCATGCATTTCCCCTGACGTGTTCTCGCCCTGTTTGCCGGGCGTTCTTTGTAAAGGGGAGGGTGGCGGGCCACCCTCCCGGAGCGATCAGGCCGTCGCTTAGCGGATCGGCGGGGCGTACTGCAGGCCGCCCTTCGTCCACAGCGCGTTGAGGCCGCGGGCGATCTTCAGCGGCGAGCCTTCACCGACGTTGCGCTCGAAGGATTCGCCATAGTTGCCGACTGCCTTGATGATCTGCACGGCCCAGTCCTTCGGCAGGCCGAGGTCGGCGCCGATGGTCGAATCGGCTTCTTCGCCGAGGAAGCGCTTGATGTCCGGGTTGTCGGACTTCTTCTTTTCCTCGACGTTCGCCTGGGTGATGCCGAATTCCTCGGCGGCCACCATGGCGTAGTGCGACCAGGAAACGACGTCGAACCACTTCGAATCGTTCTGGCGGACGGCCGGGCCGAGCGGCTCCTTGGAGATGATCTCCGGCAGGACCATGTGGTCGTCCGGATTGGCCATCTTCAGGCGGATCGAATAGAGGCCCGAGGCGTCGGTCGTGTAGGCGTCGCAGCGGCCGGCATTGTAGGCGGCATCCGCTTCGTCCTGCGCTTCGAAGACCACCGGCTTGAAGTCCATGTTGTTGGCACGGAAGTAGTCGGCGAGGTTCAGTTCCGTCGTCGTGCCGGACTGCACGCAGATGGAGGCGCCGGACAGTTCGAGCGCCGACTTCACGCCGAGCTCCTTCTTCACCATGAAGCCCTGGCCGTCATAGTAGTTCACGGCGCGGAAATCGAAGCCGAGCTGCGAATCGCGGCTGATGCTCCAGGTGGTGTTGCGGGCGAGAATGTCGATTTCGCCGGACTGCAGGGCCGGGAAGCGGTCCTTGGCCGACAGCGGCGTGTACTTCACCTTGGTGGCGTCGCCGAAGACTGCGGCCGCCACGGCCTTGCAGAGGTCGACGTCGAGGCCGGACCAGTTGCCGGCCGAGTCCTGCGCGCCGAAACCGGCGAGGTTGGAGCCGTTCACGCCGCACTGGACGAAGCCCTTCGCCTTCACGTCGGAAAGCGTGTCAGCCTGTGCCGCCGTTGCGCCAAGCCACAGTACGGCAGCGCCGACCAGCGCCGTCACGATTTTTTTTGCCATCTTTTCACAACCTTTTTCTGTTGTCTTTGTTTTGTCCGTCGGCCCCGCTTCCCTACGGGCACACCCACGGAACTCGCCACCCTCCCGGCGCGAGGTTGCTTATCTCATGCTCAAAATGACGCAGGGTCAAGACACTGTGGCCATTTTCCGGCGACTGCCCCGAATTTGTCGGAATTTGCCGGACCGGGGCCGTGGAAAAGCCGGGGCTCCCACGGCAGGCGTGTCGGAAAAATCCGATAATTAACGTTTGAAGCGCTTTGGATGGCCTCTCATCCTTTCGTATGGGGGTTGACCTGCCGGGCCGCGTGGCGAAAAGTCGGCGGGCGGAAAACCTCCTGAAATCCCCTCACATTCCTCGGACAGGCCCCATGAAGAACAGAGACGAAATCCTCGCCGGCGCCGGCGTGAACACCCGCCTTGCCCATGCCGGAAACGATCCGGCGGACTATTTCGGCTTCGTCAATCCGCCCGTCGTCCACGCCTCGACGGTCCTGTTCCCCAATGCCGCGACGATGGAGAACCGTGCCCAGAAATACACCTACGGCACGCGCGGCACGCCGACGACGGATGCGCTGTGTGCGGCCATTGACGAGCTGGAGGGCTCCGCCGGCACGATCCTCGTTCCCTCGGGCCTTGCCGCCGTCACCGTGCCGTTCCTCGCCTTCCTTTCGGCCGGCGACCATGCGCTCATCGTCGATTCGGTCTATCATCCCACCCGCCATTTCTGCGACACGATGCTGAAGCGGCTCGGCGTTTCCGTCGATTACTACGACCCGGCCGCCGGCGCGGGCATCGAGGCGCTGATCAAGCCGAACACGCGGCTCGTCCATACCGAGGCGCCAGGCTCCAACACCTTCGAAATGCAGGACATTCCGGCAATCGCCGCCGTCGCTCACAGGCATGGCGCGGTCGTCACCATGGACAATACCTGGGCGACGCCGCTCTATTTCCGCCCGCTCGATTTCGGCGTCGACGTCTCCATCCATGCGGCGACGAAGTATCCGGCCGGCCATTCGGACATCCTCTTCGGCACGGTCTCGGCCAATGCGGCCAACTGGGAGCGCCTGCACGACACGCAGATCACGCTCGGCACCTGCGCCTCGCCGGACGATGCCTACCAGGTGCTGCGCGGCCTTCGCACCATGGGCGTGCGGCTGGAGCGCCATCAGGAAAGCACGCTGGAGCTGGCGCGCTGGCTGGAGGGTGTCGACGATGTCGCGCGCGTCCTGCATCCCGCGCTGCCGAGCTTCCCCGGCCATGACCTGTGGAAGCGCGACTTCAAGGGCGCGAGCGGCATCTTCTCCATCGTCCTCGACGGCGGTGCGCCGGAGCGCCACAAGGCCAAGGCGCATGCCTTCCTCGATGCCCTCGGCATCTTCGGCCTCGGCTACTCCTGGGGCGGCTTCGAGTGCCTTGCCGTGCACGTCAACCTCTCCGACCGCCGCGTCGCCAAGGTGCCGCACGAGGGCCCGGTGCTCCGGCTCCAGATCGGTCTGGAGGACGTGAAGGACATCAAGGCCGATATCGAGCGCGGCCTTGCGGCTGCACGGGCGGTCTGAGGCAGGGATTGGCCCCTCATCCGCCTGCCGGCACCTTCTCCCCGCAAGCGAGGCGAAGGGACATCGCGGCAATGCCTTGCCTTCGGATCGTGGGAAACCGTGGCGGCATAAGCCTTCGCCCCGCTTGCGGGGAGAAGGTCGCGGCAGCGGGATGAGGGGTTTTCTCAATCCGGCGTACGGTAGCCGTAGAGCCAGTCGAGGTCGCCGGCGAGGCTTTCCGGCCGGCGGAGCGACAGCACGAGGTTGCGGCCGAGCGCGAGCGGGCCGCGGGCATGGTAGGCGAAGCGGTTGAAGGCGCCGCGGCTGCGCACCTTCGCGACGCGTTCGCGGCGGTCCGCCTCGAAGCGGCGGAGGGTTTGCGCAAGGTCTTCGCCCGTCGCGAGCCGTTGTGCCAGAAG
The DNA here is from genome assembly GCF_055392685.1 of Shinella sp. Sh6. Lineage (NCBI taxonomy): Bacteria > Pseudomonadati > Pseudomonadota > Alphaproteobacteria > Hyphomicrobiales > Rhizobiaceae > Shinella > Shinella sp. Sh6. Next base: position 1,495,529 of record NZ_AP044005.1, read on the forward strand.
CGCCGCATCCTCGATCGCCATCGCCGCGCCCTGCGCCGCGAAGGGCGTCATGGCATGGGCGGCATCGCCGATCAGCACCGTCTTGCGCCCGTCCGTCCAGGCCCCGTCCGGGCACTCGAAGAGCGGCCAGACCAGCGGGTCGCGCGCCTCTGCCAGAAGCTGCCGCAGGCCCGCATGCCAGCCGGCGAAGGCGGCGGTGCGTTCGAGATGGGCGGCCGTGTCGCCCCGCCGCAGCCAGCCGGATGCCGGCGCCTCGGCCTGCGCATGGATGGCGACGATGTTGAAGGCCTCGATCTCGGCGAGCGGATAGGCGACGAGATGGGCCTTCGGGCCGAGGAAGGCCGTCACCGTGCGTGGATTGAGGAAGGCCGGCGCCTTGCCGTAGGGCACCAGGAAGCGCCAGGCGACATTGCCGGAATAGCGGGCGGGAAGGGCGCCGGGCATCGCGCGGCGAAGAGGCGACCAGACGCCGTCCGCGCCGATCAGCACGTCGGCGGGGTTCTCGGTGAGGGCGTCCTCGGCGGTTTCGATGCGCCGGCCGGTCGTCAGCGTGCAGAGCGGCTCGCGGCGCACGGCATCGAGCAGCACCCTTTGAAGGGAGGCCCGGTGGAGGACGCCATAGGGCGAACCCCAGCGGCCGCGTGCCGCCGCGCCGGCCGGAACCGAGGCGAGGGGGGCGAGCGTGCCGCCCGAGGACAGGAGGATATGGTCCGGCTCGCTCCAGCGGGCGGCGAGCGCATCGAGCAGGCCGAGACCGGCAAGGATGCGCGTGGCATTGGGGGAGACTTGCAGGCCGGCGCCGACTTCCTCGAGCGCCGGCGCCTCTTCCAGAAGGTGGACCGAAATTCCCTTGCGGGCGAGCGAAAGCGCCGCGGTCATACCGGCAATGCCGGCGCCGACGATGGTTGCGGATCTAACGGGGGACATGATCGTGCGGCCTTCCGGCCGTCACGCCGCGACCTGGTTGGTGAAGATGCAGCCCGCCGGTTCCGTCTGGCTGGCCTTCAGCTTCGGATTGTAGCGGTAGAGGGTCGAGCAGTAGGAGCAGACCTTCTCGTTGTCGTCGCCCATGTCGATGAAGATGTGCGGGTGGTCGAAGGGCACGGATGCGCCGACGCACATGAATTCCTTCACGCCGATCTCGATTACGCGGTGGCCGCCGTCGTTCTGGAAATGGGGAATGCTGTGCCCGGCCATGTCATGCTCCGTGGGAAATGCGTCGTCTTCGGCGCGGACCATAATCGCCTTGCGATGAAATGTGTAGATGCAAAACCGCGCAGATGCAGGAGATTTCCGCCGCTGCGACGTTTTCTCCGTGGCCAAACGGCGCTATGAGCGGGGACCGAAAACGAAAGACGGCCCCGCGATGAACCTCGATCCCCCGCCCTTTTCCCGCTTCACCCATAACGGCCTGGAGCTTGCCTTTTTCGACGAGGGCGATCCGTCGGGCGATCCGGTGCTGCTGATCCACGGCTTTGCCTCCAGCGCCAGCGTCAACTGGGTGTTTCCCGGCTGGCTGAAGACGCTGGGCGATGCCGGCTACCGCGTCATCGCCATCGACAACCGCGGCCATGGCGCAAGCGACAAGCCGCACGATCCCGCGCTCTACACCTGCCCGCAGATGGCCGATGACGCCGCCGCTCTGCTCGATCACCTGGCCATCCCCGAGGCGCATGTCTTCGGCTATTCGATGGGCGCGCGCATCACCGCCTTCATGGCGCTCGGCCATCCGCACCGGGTGCGCTCCGTCGTCTTCGGCGGCCTCGGCATCGGCATGGTGGACGGCGTCGGCGACTGGGACCCCATCGCCGAGGCGCTGCTTGCGCCGTCGCTCGACGACGTGACGCATCCGCGCGGGCGCATGTTCCGCGCCTTCGCCGACCAGACGAAATCCGACCGCGAGGCCCTTGCCGCCTGCATCATGACCTCGCGGGACCTCCTGACGCCGGAGGAGGTGGGGCGCATCGACGTGCCCGCGCTCATCGCCGTCGGCACGAAGGACGATATCGCGGGCGCCCCCCAGCCGCTCGCCGACCTGATGCCGGACGCCCGCGCGCTCGACATTCCCGGCCGCGACCATATGCTCGCCGTCGGCGACAAGGTGTTCAAGCGCGCCGTGCTGGAGTTCTACGCCGAAATCGGCGGCCGCTGACCTTCGATCGCCCGGCCATTTCGCTCGGGCGCCGTTTGCTCTATATTGGGCGGGAATGACGAGTAGGGAGTGCGGCGATGGTCGCGACGAATGAACTGCGGGCCGGCGACAAGCTGAAGGCGATGGACCCCATCTGGGACAGCCTGCGCGAGGAAGCGCGCCGCGCCGCCGAGGCCGAGCCGCTGCTGGCGGCCTTCCTCTATTCCACGGTGCTGAACCAGCGCTCGCTCGAAGAGAGCGTGATCCACCGCGTCTGCGAGCGCCTCGACCATCCGGACCTGCAGGCCAACCTCCTCTACCAGATCTTCGACGAGATGCTGGACGACTGGCCGGAATGGGGCAACATCCTGCGCGTCGACATCCAGGCCGTCTACGACCGCGACCCCGCGTGCCTGCGCTTCCTCGACGCCGTGCTCTATTTCAAGGGCTTCCACGCGATCCAGACGCACCGCCTGGCGCACTGGCTCTACGACAAGGGCCGGCGCGACCTTGCGCTCTACCTGCAGAGCCGTTCCTCCAGCGTCTTCCAGACCGACATCAACCCGGCCGCGCGCATCGGCAAGGGCTTCTTCCTCGACCACGCGACCGGCCTCGTCGTCGGCGAGACGGCCGAGATCGGCGACAATGTCTCGATCCTCCACAACGTCACGCTCGGCGGCACCGGCAAGGAGGGTGGCGACCGCCATCCGAAGATCGGCGACGGCGTGATGATCGGCGCGGGCGCGAAAATCCTCGGCAACATCCATATCGGCCATTGCTCGCGCATCGCCGCGGGCTCGGTCGTTCTCAAGGCCGTGCCGCCGAAATCGACGGTCGCCGGCGTTCCGGCAAGGGTCGTGGGCGAGGCGGGCTGCAACGAGCCCTCGCGCGCCATGGACCAGCTTCTGGCCGCTTTCGATTACGATCTGTGATCGGGAAAAGTCGCGTTTCTTCGGAAAACGAGGGTTTACACGCCCCGGAGCAGGTGCGAGAAGCGCGGCAACCCAACCGTTACGGAGACATATCGTGAAGCCCGAAGAAATCAGGAAGCTCGAGGCCTACTTCAAACGCAATCTCAACAAGGAGATTGTCATCAAGGCCCGTCCGCGCAAGGACGAATCGGCCGAGGTCTATCTGGCGGACGAGTTCCTGGGCGTCATCTTCCGCGACGACGAGGACGGCGAGCTCTCCTACAACTTCTCCATGGCGATCCTCGACATCGACCTCTGAGAAGCGGCATGCCCTGAAAGAAAAAGGCCGGAGCATCAAGGATGCTCCGGCCCTTTCGTTTTGCAGGCCCGGCGGCGAGGCCGGGCCCGTCATGGTTCGTCTCAGGCGGCCATCGCCTTCTTGAGGTTCTCGTCGATCTTGTCGAGGAAGCCGGTCGTGGAGAGCCACGGCTGGTCGGGACCGATGAGGAGCGCGAGGTCCTTGGTCATGAAGCCCGATTCGACGGTATCGACGCAGACGCGTTCCAGCGTCTCGGCGAAGCGTGCGAGCTCGGCGTTGTTGTCGAGCTTGGCGCGGTGGGCAAGGCCGCGCGTCCAGGCGAAGATCGAGGCGATGGAGTTGGTCGAGGTCTCTTCGCCCTTCTGGTGCTGGCGGTAGTGGCGCGTCACCGTGCCGTGCGCAGCTTCCGCTTCCACCGTCTTGCCGTCCGGCGTCATCAGCACCGAGGTCATGAGGCCGAGCGAACCGAAGCCCTGGGCGACGATGTCGGACTGCACGTCGCCGTCGTAGTTCTTGCAGGCCCAGACATAGCCGCCGGACCACTTCAGCGCCGAGGCGACCATGTCGTCGATCAGGCGGTGTTCGTAGGTCAGCTTCTCGGCCTTGAACTTGTCGGCGAATTCCTCGTCGAACACCTTCTGGAAGATGTCCTTGAAGCGGCCGTCATAGGCCTTCAGGATGGTGTTCTTGGTGGAGAGGTAGACCGGCACCTTGCGCTGCAGGCCGTAGTTGAACGAGGCGCGGGCGAATTCGGTGATCGATTCGTCGAGGTTGTACATGGCCATGGCGACGCCGGCGCCCGGCGCGTCGTAGACCTCGTGCTCGATCGTCTGGCCGTCGTCGCCGACGAACTTGATCGACAGCTTGCCCTTGCCAGGGAACTTGAAGTCGGTGGCGCGATACTGGTCGCCGAAGGCGTGGCGGCCGACGATGATCGGCTTCGTCCAGCCCGGAACGAGGCGCGGCACGTTCTTGCAGATGATCGGCTCGCGGAAGATGACGCCGCCGAGGATGTTGCGGATCGTGCCGTTCGGCGACTTCCACATCTTCTTCAGCTTGAATTCCTCGACGCGGGCTTCGTCCGGCGTGATGGTGGCGCACTTGACACCGACGCCGTGCTTCTTGATGGCATTGGCCGCGTCGATCGTCACCTGGTCGTTGGTGGCGTCGCGGTTTTCCATGCCGAGGTCGTAGTATTCGAGGTCGACATCCAGGTAGGGATGGATCAGTTTGTCCTTGATGAGCTGCCAGATGATGCGCGTCATCTCGTCGCCGTCGAGTTCGACGACAGGATTGGCGACCTTGATCTTTGCCATGGAGAGCCTCGTATTTTGTAGGGGCTGGGCGCCCCGTAGCGTGGACTTGAAAGAACCGCTTGGCCCTATAGCACTCACCGCGGGGAAGGCAAAGGCGACCTTGGAATGAGGCGGTTTATTTTCGCCGGAGAGCGGAATAAGTTTCGCCAAGATTCCGTTCCAGGAATGTCCGTCCGCAGGTCCGTCCGGGCCTGCCGCCACCCTATGGAGAATATGATGCCGCGTATCGGTCTCGTTGCGCTTGCCCTCTTGCTTCCGCTTTCCGCCGAGGCCGCCGATTTCAAGGCGCCGGTTTCCGAGCTGATGGCCGCCGCCGCCACGAACTGGCAGGACCTCGGCACCGACACCAATGCCGATCCCGAAACGCCGCCGCCCTATGTGGACTATTTCTCCGAGGACTTCCTCAAGCGCCTCTACAGCAAGGATTTCGTCGCGAAATACCGCGAGGCCGCGAAGTATCCGGCCTATGAGGACAGCACTTCTCCCTTCGACTACGACCCGATCATCGGCGGGCAGGACGGCTGCGCGCTGAAGGATGTGGCGATCACCGAGGGCCAGCCGGCAAACGGCGCGGAGGACGTGACCGTGACCTTCGACAACAGCTATTGCTTCGGCGACCGCACGGCGGACTGGCAGCCGGAGAAGCTGGTCTTCAAGCTCATCGAGGAAGACGGCCATGCGGTCGTCGACGACATCGAGCGCACCAGCTTCGACGACGGCGCCTCTTTGAAGAAGGAGCTGGAGGAAATCGCGCAGGAAGGCGCAAACGGCGGGGGCGGGACGGCGAGCGAGACGCCGGACTGAGCGGCGATGCTTTTCATTTCCGGCCGATTGTGCCACTGAGGCCCGAACTTTCTAGGGAATTTGGGCATGGCAGGCACGAACAGCGAGCGCACGCTGATCGCCGAAGGACCGGCGATCATCCTCGTTCATCCGCAACTGGGCGAGAACATCGGCATGGTGGCGCGCGCCATGGCGAATTTCGGGCTGGCGGAACTGCGCCTCGTCAATCCGCGCGACGGCTGGCCGAGCGAGAAGGCGATCTCCGCCGCCAGCAAGGCCGATCACGTCATCGAGGCGGCGAAGGTCTATTCCTCGCTGGAAGCGGCGATCGCCGATCTCGAATTCGTCTATGCGACGACGGCGCGCGACCGCTACGGCTACAAGGAGGTCCGCTCGCCGGTCGTCGCGTCCGACGATCTGCGTGCGCGCTTCAGGGCGGGGGAGAAGACCGGCATCCTCTTCGGGCGCGAGCGCACGGGCCTCACCAACGAGGAGATCGCCCTTGCCGACGAGCTGGTGACCTTCCCCGTCAACCCCGCCTTCGCTTCGCTGAACCTCGCCCAGGCCGTGCTCCTCATGAGCTATGAATGGATGAAGAGCGGCCTTGCCTCCGTCGAGGACACGCCGTTCGACGCCCTGCCGCAGCGCCCGGCCAGGAAGGAGGAGCTGCAGGGCCTCTTCGATCATGTGGAAGAGACGCTCGATGCGCGCGGTTATTTCCGGCCCGCCGAAAAAAAGCCCAAACTGGTGGAGAACCTGCGCGCCATCCTGACGCGTCCTTCCTTCACCGGCACGGAGATACAGGTCTTGCGCGGTATCGTTTCCTGCCTCGATCGCTTCACGCGCGAATCGCCGCGCGGCGCGACCAATCCCAACCGCACCCGCAACCGCCGGCCCAAGGTGCCCCGTGACAGCCAGTAGCGCGAAACCCGTCCTCGTCTTCGACAGCGGCATCGGCGGCCTCACCGTGCTGCGCGAGGCGCGCGTGCTGATGCCCGAGCGGCACTTCACCTATGTCGCGGACGATGCCGGCTTTCCCTATGGCGGCTGGGAGGAGCCGGCGCTGAAGGCGCATATCGTCGACCTTTTCGGCCGGTTGCTGAACGAGCACGAGCCGGAAGTCTGCGTCATCGCCTGCAACACGGCCTTCACGCTGGTGGGCGCGGACCTTCGCGCCGCCTTTCCGCACATGCCCTTCGTCGGCACGGTGCCGGCCATCAAGCCCGCCGCCGAGCGCACCCGCTCCGGCCTCGTCTCGGTGCTCGCCACCCCCGGCACGGTCAAGCGCGCCTATACGCGCGACCTCATCCAGTCTTTCGCCAGCCGCTGCGACGTGCGCCTCGTCGGCTCGGAAAACCTTGCCCGCATGGCCGAGGCCTATATCCGCGGCGAGGCGCTTTCCAGCGACGACGTCCGCGCCGAGATCATCCCCTGCTTCATCGACGAGATGGGCCGCAAGACGGACATCGTCGTCCTCGCCTGCACGCATTATCCCTTCATGGCGAACCTCTTCCGCAAGCTCGCCCCCTGGCCGGTCGACTGGCTCGATCCCGCCGAAGCCATCGCCCGCCAGGCCCGACGCCTCGTCCCCCCGCTCGATACCGTCGCCCCCGGCGAGGATATCGCCGTCTTCACCTCCGCAACCCCCGACTTCGCCACCCGCCGCCTGATGCAGGGTTTCGGATTGCGGGTCGTCTGACGGCTTGTATCGCGTATCGATACGCGATACATTGCGGCATGATCGTCAGCTTCCGGCACAAGGGTCTGGAACTCCTTTACAGGACGGATTCCGTGAAGGGCGTCCAGGCGCTGCATGCCGCCAAGCTGCGGCGGATCCTCGGTTTGCTCGACGTGGCGAACGGGCCGGCCGACGTCAATCTCCCCGGCCTGAAGTTCCATTCCCTCAAGGGGGACATGAAGGGGCATTGGTCGGTCTGGGTGAACGGCAACTGGCGGGTGACGTTCCGCTTCGTCGGGGCGGACGTCGAACTGGTCGACTATCAGGATTATCATTGAAGGATCATGGCGATGATGAAGGCTCCCCCGCATCCGGGCGAATTGCTCCGTGAGGACGTGCTCCAGCCGCTCGGCCTGTCGGTGACGGATGCGGCCGGCCGCCTCGGCATGTCGCGCGTTGCCTTGTCCCGGGTGCTGAACGGGCGCGCTGCGATCAGTCCCGACCTTGCGTTGCGGCTGGAGCGGGCAGGCGTCAGCACGGCGCGCGCATGGCTTGCCATGCAGGCCAATTTCGACCTGGCCGAGGCGATGCAGCGCGACCAGCCCGCGATCCAGCCGCTCGACGACAAGGCGGCGTGAGCGAGAACCTTGTGGGTTTTTCCAAAGCCGGGCGTGACGGGCGCTGATTTCGTGCTAGGGCTTGCCGGTTGCCCGGTGGCGGCCGGGCGAATCGGAATTTTGCAGGAACGAGGAACGGGATGAAGGTCGGCATCGACATGGGAACGGTGCAGGGCGGCGCACCGGCCAGGCTCGATATCGAGGAACTGCTGGCGACGCGCCTGCTGGTGCAGGGCAATTCGGGCTCGGGCAAGTCGCATCTTCTCAGGCGCCTGCTCGAACAGTCCGCACAATGGGTTCAGCAGGTCATCATCGACCCGGAAGGCGATTTCGTTACGCTGTCCGACCGCTTCGGCCATGTCGTGGTCGACGGCGAGCGGACGGAAGCCGAGCTCGTCGGTATCGCCACCCGGATCCGCCAGCATCGGGTCTCCTGCGTGCTTTCGCTGGAGGGCCTGGAGGCCGACGAGCAGATGCGCGCGGCCGGTATCTTTTTGAATGCGCTCTTCGATGCGGATCGCGACTATTGGTATCCGGTGCTCGTCGTCGTCGACGAGGCGCAGCTTTTCGCGCCCGCCGCCGGCGGCGAGGTGTCGGAAGAGGCGCGAAAACTCTCGCTCGGGGCGATGACCAACCTGATGTGCCGCGGGCGCAAGCGCGGCCTTGCCGGCGTCATCGCCACGCAGCGCCTCGCCAAGCTCGCCAAGAACGTCGCGGCGGAAGCCTCCAACTTCCTGATGGGCCGCACCTTCCTCGACATCGACATGGCGCGCGCCGCCGACCTTCTCGGCCTCGACCGGCGGCAGGCGGAAATGTTCCGCGACCTGCCGCGCGGCTCCTTCGTCGCGCTCGGCCCGGCGCTGTCGCGCCGCCCGCTGCCGGTGACGATCGGCGCCGTCGAGACCTCCGCCCGCTCCACCAGCCCCAAGCTGATGCCGCTGCCGGACGCCCCGCAGGACGTGGAGGACCTGATCTTCACGCCCGACCCGGACGAATTCGCGCGCCCGCCCGTCCGCCGCGCGCCGCCCGCGCCGCGCCCGACGACCGACATCCTCGCCGAGCTCTCCCGCGCCCGGCCGGAGCCCGTGCAGCCCGAGGCGAGGGCGCCTGCGCCGGAAATCTCCGCCGAGGAGCGCGAAAGCCTGCTCGACCAGGCGCTTGCCGAGATCCTTGCCAATCCCGACGCGGCCTTCCGCGCCGATGCGGAGCTGTTCCAGGATTTCCTCGTGCGCTGCCGCATCCGCCGCGTTCCCGGCGCGCCGCTGTCGCTTCCCGCCTTCCGCCGCAAGATGGCGGTCGCCCGCTCCGGCGTCGATCCCGAGACCGCGGCAACGGAGATATGGGCGAGGGCGCTCGATCTTTCGCGCAGCGTCACGGAGGATCTGCAGGGCGTCTTCCTGCTCGTCGCGCAGGCGGCGGTGCGCGGCCTTGCCTGCCCCTCCGATGCACGGATCGCGCGGGCCTACGGCACGCATTCGGCCCGCCGCGCGCGGCGCCTGCTCGGCTATTTCGAGGAGCAGGGGCTGGTCGTCATCCACAGCGACCTTGCCGGCCACCGCATCGTCGCCTTCCCGGATCTCGCCTGCGAGACGCTGCCGGGCGACGCCAACGGGCCGGACCTTGCCGATTCCCACCGCGATGCGGCGGAATAGGCGGAATTTCCGGGTTCTGCTCGTTGACAATCCGGTGAAAGCCCCCTAATGACCCCGCCAGCGCCGGGCAGAAATGTCCGGTGTTTCATTTGACATGTCCCGTGGATTCTCCGGTCGCGATCGTGAGAAGCCTGTCGGAACCCAAAAGGTTCAGAGGAGGGCGTGTTTCCTTAGAGCCGGCCCGGCAACGGGCAGGCCATAACAAGACCAAGAGGAAATGCGATGAGCAAGCGCGCTGCATCCAAGTACAAAATCGACCGCCGTATGGGCGAAAACATCTGGGGCCGTCCGAAGTCCCCGGTCAACCGCCGCGAATACGGCCCGGGCCAGCACGGCCAGCGCCGCAAGTCCAAGCTGTCGGACTTCGGCGTTCAGCTCCGCGCCAAGCAGAAGCTGAAGGGCTACTACGGCGATATCCGCGAGAAGCAGTTCCGCGCGATCTTCGCCGAAGCCGAACGCCGCAAGGGCGACACCCCGGAAAACCTGATCGGCCTGCTCGAATCGCGCCTCGACGCGATCGTCTACCGCGCCAAGTTCGTTCCGACGGTCTTCGCTGCCCGTCAGTTCGTCAACCATGGCCACGTCAAGGTCAACGGCGTCCGCGTCAACATCGGTTCCTACCGCTGCAAGCCGGGCGACGTCATCGAGGTCAAGGAAAAGTCCAAGCAGCTCGTCACGGTTCTCGAATCGGTCGGCCTGGCTGAACGCGACGTTCCGGACTACATCGAAGCCGACCACAACAAGATGACCGCGACCTTCGTTCGCGTTCCGGTTCTCTCCGACGTGCCCTACGCCGTCGTCATGGAACCGCACCTGGTCGTCGAATTCTACTCGCGTTAATTCGCGGGCGACACCTTGCGCAATCGGGAAAAGCCGCCAAGAGATTGGCGGCTTTTTCTTTGGGGGAAATCGCATGACGGACCTGCAGGCGATCGTCGATGAAATCCACGCGAGCCTTTCGCCGCGGCGGGGCGAGGGGCGCTTGGCCGACTACATTCCGCAGCTTGCCCATGTGGACCCGCAGAAATTCGGCATTGCGGTGGTGACGACCGATGGGGCGGCCTTCCTTGCGGGCGATGCGGAGGAAGCCTTCTCCATCCAGAGCATCTCCAAGGTCTTCACTCTGACGCTGGCGCTCGGCAAGCACGGCGAGGGGATCTGGAAGCGCGTCGGGCGGGAGCCATCAGGTTCGGCCTTCAACTCCATCGTCCAGCTCGAATACGAGGGCGGCATTCCGCGCAACCCCTTCATCAACGCCGGGGCCATCGCCATCACCGACCTGGTGCTCGCCGGCCATACGCCGAAGGAGGCCATCGGCGAGGTCGTGCGGTTCCTGCGCTATCTTGCCGACGAGGAGGACATCATCGTCGACCAGGCGGTGGCGCGCTCGGAGCAGGCGACGGGCTTCCGCAACGTCGCGCTCGCCAATTTCATGCGCTCCTACGGCAAGCTGGACCATGCCGCCGAACTGGTGCTCGGCGTCTATTTCCATCAATGCGCGCTGGCGATGAGCTGCCGCCAGCTCGCAAGGGCCGGGCTCTTCCTCGCCGACAGCGGCACCAATCCGCTGACCGGCCACCGCGTCGTCTCGCATCTTCGCGCGCGGCGCATCAATGCGCTGATGCTGACCTGCGGCCATTACGACGGCTCGGGCGATTTCGCCTACCGCGTCGGCTTGCCGGGCAAGAGCGGCGTCGGCGGCGGCATTCTCGCCGTTGCGCCCGGAAAGGCCTCCATCGCCGTCTGGTCGCCGGGGCTCAACGAGAACGGCAATTCGCTCCTCGGCGCGCTCGCGCTGGAAATGCTGACGGCGCGCACCGGCTGGTCGGTCTTCGGGGCTTGATTGTGCGGCCCGTTCGGGGCATTGCAGGCCCATGACCCTCGCTTTTGCCGAAACCGAAGACGACATGCCGGAGGGCGGCCGCCATCCGCTTTTCGCCGATGCCCCCTCCAGCGTCTCCTTCAACAAGCTGCGCAAGCGCCTGCTGCGGCAGGTGCGGCAGGCGATGGACGACTTTGCCATGCTGAAGGGCCAGAAGCGCTGGCTCGTCGGCCTTTCCGGCGGCAAGGACAGCTACGGCCTGCTCGCGCTGCTGATGGACCTCCAGTGGCGCGGCCTGCTGCCCGTCGAGCTCGTCGCCTGCAACCTCGACCAGGGCCAGCCGAATTTTCCCAAGCACATCCTGCCGGATTACCTGAAATCCATCGGCGTTACGCATCGCATCGAGTATCGCGACACCTATTCCATCGTGAAGGAGAAGGTGCCGACGGGGGGCACCTATTGCTCGCTCTGCTCGCGCCTGCGACGCGGCAATCTCTACCGCATCGCGCGCGAGGAGGGCTGCGATGCGCTGGTGCTCGGCCACCATCGCGAAGACATCCTCGAAACCTTCTTCATGAACTTCTTCCACGGCGGGCGGCTCGCCGCCATGCCGCCGAAGCTCCTCAACGACGAAGGCGACCTCATGGTGCTGCGCCCGCTCGCCTATGCGGCGGAGGACGACCTTGCGAAATTCGCCGCCGCCATGCACTTCCCGATCATCCCCTGCGACCTCTGCGGCTCGCAGGACGGGCTCCAGCGCAACGCGATGAAGGCGATGCTGGCGGATATCGAAACGCGCATGCCGGGCCGCAAGGACGCCATGCTGCGGGCGCTCGGCCACACCAATCCGTCCCACCTGCTGGACCCCACGCTGTTCGATTTCTCCTCCCTCGAAACGGTAAGACAAGAATGACGACGATCGACATCAACGCGCTCGCCCTCGTGCTCGCACAGGCGGCCGAGGCCGAAATCCGCCCGCGCTTCCGCGCGCTCGGCAAGGGCGACATCCGCACCAAGGCGGACGCCAACGACCTGGTGACGGAAGCCGACGAGGCCGCCGAGCGCTTCATCAAGCGCGAAGTCGCGGCCCAGTTTCCGGGTGTGCTCTTCGTCGGCGAGGAATCCGTCGCGGCCGACCCGGCGCTGCTGCCGAAGCTTGCCGATGCGGACCTTGCCATCGTCGTCGACCCGATCGACGGCACGTTCAACTTCGCCTCCGGCGTGCCGCTCTTCGGCGTCATGGCGGCCATCGTCTCCGGCGGCGAGACGGTCGGCGGCATCATCTACGATCCGATGGGCGACGATTTCGTGATGGCCGAGAAGGGCGGCGGCGCCTGGCAGACCGGCGACCACCGCCCGGCCGTGAAGCTGAAGGTGCGCGGCCCCGCGCCGCTGGAAGACATGACCGGCATGGCCTCCACCGGCTTCCTCGAGCGCGGCCGCCGCGCCCGCGTGCTGCAGAACCTCGCCAAGGTCGCCTTCGTCGCCAACTACCGCTGCGCGGCGCACGAATACCGCAGCTTCGCCGCCGGCAACCTGCACTACCTCATGTACAACAAGCTGATGCCCTGGGATCATCTTGCCGGCACGCTGATATCGCAGGAGGCCGGTGCCTATGCCGCCCGCTTCGACGGTTCGCCCTACCGTCCGCACCATGTCGAGGGCGGCCTGCTGCTGGCGCCCGACCGGGAGAGCTGGGAACTGCTGCGCCGCGAAGTCTTCGTCGACTGACGGTCCCCATCGCCGGCAATGATCATACCTATTGCGCAAGGCCTTGCTTTGCCTGCGCAATATTGCATTGCAGCATATCCATTGACTTTTTTGTGCGCCGCATATAGATTTCGGGTCAACAACCGGGATCCAAAGGAGACTTCGATGTTCAATTTCGATGAGGCCAGCAAGAAGAACAAGGAAGCCGTGGACACGCTCGTCAAGAGCTACGCGAGCGTTGCCAAGGGCATGCAGGCGATCGCCACCGAGGCGGCCGACTATTCCAAGAAGTCCTTCGAGGACGGCCTTGCCCATTTCGAGAAGCTCTCGGGCGTGCGCAGCGTCGAAGCCGCTGTCGAAATCCAGACGGCTTTCGTGAAGTCGTCCTATGAAGGCTTCGTCGCCGAAGCCACCAAGCTCGGCGAAATGTATGCCGATCTCGCCAAGGGCGCCTACAAGACCTACGAAGCGCCGGTCGCCAAGGCTTCCGCCGCTGCCAAGGCCGCTGTCGCCGCCTGATCCTTCATAGTTCGCCTGCGCGTATTGCGTTCAACGGCCGGCTGCGGGCAACCGCTGCCGGCCGTTTCGCGTCGCGGGGATTGCGCGAGGCTGACGTAGCGGCAGCAAATTTCGCTATTTCCTTCGGATGGCCCGCGATTATGATTGCAGCACGAAGCGAGGGTCTTACAATCGTGTGCCGAGACATTAGATAACAGTTCCACAAGGCAGCCCCGGCCGATGCGCCAAGGCATGCGACTGTAATCAAGGGAATGAACACGAATGGATGTGAGACGGGTTCGGATGCAGGATGGCGATGAGGGCGGCGACACTCCCGGTCGCAGCACCTCCGTCATTACCCGCACGAAGCCAAAGACCAAGAAGCCAAGCCTGTACCGCGTCCTGCTTCTCAACGACGACTATACGCCCATGGAGTTCGTGATCCATATCCTGGAACGTTTTTTCCAGAAGGATCGCGAAGCGGCCACAAGGATCATGCTTCATGTGCACAATCATGGCGTAGGCGAGTGTGGTGTGTTCACCTACGAGGTTGCCGAAACCAAAGTGACACAGGTGATGGATTTCTCCCGCCAGCACCAGCACCCGCTGCAATGTGTCATGGAAAAGAAATGAGGAACGAACGTGCCAACATTTTCTGCCAGCCTTGAAAAGGCCCTCCATCAGGCACTGACATACGCGAACGAGCGCCATCACGAATATGCAACGCTCGAACATCTCCTGCTCGCGCTGATCGACGACGGCGATGCGGCCGCCGTGATGGGCGCCTGCAACGTCAATCTCGACGTCCTGCGCAAGACCGTCACCGACTATGTCGACCATGACCTCGCCAATCTCGTGACGGGCTACGAGGAAGATTCCAAGCCGACCTCCGGCTTCCAGCGCGTCATCCAGCGCGCGGTGATCCATGTCCAGTCGTCCGGCCGCGAGGAAGTGACCGGCGCCAACGTGCTCGTCGCCATCTTCGCCGAGCGCGAGAGCCATGCCGCCTATTTCCTGCAGGAGCAGGAGATGACGCGCTACGATGCCGTCAACTTCATCTCGCACGGCATCGGCAAGCGGCCGGGCGCCTCCGAGCAGCGCCCGGTGCGTGGCTCCGACGACGGCGAAAGCGAGCAGAAGCAGACCCGCGGCGCCAGCGAGCAGGAAGAGCCCGCCAAGAAGCAGGACGCCCTGACCGCCTATTGCGTCAACCTCAACGAGAAGGCCAAGAACGGCAAGATCGACCCGCTGATCGGCCGTCACGCTGAGGTCAACCGGACGATCCAGGTCCTGTGCCGCCGCTCCAAGAACAACCCGCTCTACGTGGGCGATCCCGGCGTCGGCAAGACGGCCATCGCCGAAGGCCTTGCCAAGCGCATCGTCGAGGGCAAGGTGCCGGAAGCCCTGCAGGACGCGACGATCTTCTCGCTCGACATGGGCACGCTCCTTGCCGGCACCCGCTATCGCGGCGACTTCGAGGAGCGCCTGAAGCAGGTCGTCAAGGAACTGGAAGACTATCCGGGCGCCGTGCTCTTCATCGACGAGATCCATACGGTGATCGGCGCCGGCGCCACCTCCGGCGGCGCGATGGATGCCTCCAACCTCCTGAAGCCGGCGCTCTCCTCCGGGGCGATCCGCTGCATCGGCTCGACCACCTACAAGGAATACCGCCAGTTCTTCGAGAAGGACCGGGCGCTGGTGCGCCGTTTCCAGAAGATCGACGTCAACGAGCCGACCATCGACGACACGATCGAGATCATGAAGGGCCTCAAGCCCTACTTCGAGGAGTATCACAAGCTGAAATACTCCAACGAGGCGATCAAGACCGCGGTGGAGCTTTCGGCCCGCTACATCAACGACCGCAAGCTGCCGGACAAGGCGATCGACGTGATCGACGAGACCGGCGCGGCCCAGATGCTGCTGCCGGCCGGAAAGCGCCGCAAGCTGATCACCGAGAAGGAGATCGAGGCCACCATCGCCACCATGGCCCGCATTCCGCCGAAGACGGTTTCCAAGGACGACGAGCAGGTGCTCGCCAACCTGGAGAAGGAACTGCGCTCGGTCGTCTACGGCCAGGACCTCGCCATCGAGGCGCTGGCCTCGGCGATCAAGCTCTCGCGTGCCGGCCTTCGCGAGCCGAACAAGCCGATCGGCTGCTACCTGTTCTCCGGCCCCACGGGCGTCGGCAAGACGGAAGTCGCCAAGCAGCTTGCCTCCTCGCTCGGCGTCGAGCTCCTGCGCTTCGACATGTCGGAATACATGGAGCGGCACACGGTCTCGCGCCTGCTCGGCGCGCCTCCCGGCTATGTCGGCTTCGACCAGGGCGGGCTCCTCACCGACGGCGTCGACCAGCATCCGCACTGCGTGCTGCTGCTCGACGAGATCGAGAAGGCCCATCCCGACCTCTACAACATCCTGTTGCAGGTCATGGACCACGGCTCGCTGACCGACCATAACGGCAAGAAGATCGACTTCCGCAACGTCATCCTGATCATGACGACGAACGCGGGCGCCTCCGACATGGCCAAGGCCGCCATCGGCTTCGGCTCGTCCAGGCGCGAGGGCGAGGACATGGAGGCGATCAACCGCCTGTTCACGCCGGAATTCCGCAACCGCCTCGATGCGATCATCCCGTTCGGCTCGTTGCCGACGCCGGTCATCCATCAGGTCGTGCAGAAGTTCGTCATGCAGCTGGAAACCCAGCTTGCCGAGCGCAACGTCACCTTCGACCTGCAGCCGGAGGCGATCGCCTGGCTGGCGGAAAAGGGCTACGACGAGAAGATGGGCGCCCGTCCGCTGGCGCGCGTCATCCAGGAGAACATCAAGAAGAAGCTCGCCGACGAGATCCTCTTCGGCAAGCTCAAGAAGGGCGGCGTCGTGCGCGTCTCCGTCGGCACGAAGGAAGACGGCTCGAAGGGCCTGATCCTCGACGCCGTGCCGGAAACCGCGCCGATCAGGCCGAAGGCCGAAATCGAGGAAGCCGCCGCCAAGAAGGCCAAGCCGCGCAAGGCGAAGGAAACCGTCGCCGCCGAGGCAGCCCCGCCGAAGGCGAAGTCTTCGAAGAAGGCGGAAGCCGGGACCGAGGAACCGAAGGACGAACCGGCACGCAAGTCCGGCGCCGTCCCGAAGGTGCCGCGCAAGAAATAACGGCTTTATGAAACGCATGGGCCGGGCAGGAGACTGCCCGGCCCATATTCTTGAAACACGCCGCAAACCTCTCCTCCGTCATGGTCGGGCTCGACCCGACCATCCGGGACTCATCCGCGGCGGTGGATCCTCGGCTCAAGGCCGAGGATGACGACGGTGAGCGAGGAGGGGATTGTCGAGTGAGGTCGGCCGGCGGGCATCGCCCCGCTTTCCTTTACTGCAAGAGAAATTCGAATGTCCGACGGGCCAGAACCTCAATCGCAGATGCACTGGTTCCTTTTCGGCATGCGCGGCCTCTTCAGCCTGCCGGCGATCATCCTGATGCTCTCGTTCGTCGGCTTCGCCGCCTTCACGGCGGAGGCGAAGGTGCCGGTCGGCGAGGTCATGTTCATGACGGGCATCGTCTGGGCGCTGCCGGCGAAGGTCATCCTCGTCAGTTCCATGCTGTCGGGGGCGCCGCTCGCGGCCACCTTCCTTGCGGTGACGCTCTCTTCCGTGCGGCTGATGCCGATGGTCGCCTCGCTGGTGCCGGAGATCCGCACGGCCCGTACGCCGACCTGGCTGCTGCTCGCCATCTCCCATTTCATCGCCATCACCGCCTGGGTCTTCGCGATCGAGCGGGTGCACAAGGTGCCGCGCGGCGGACGGGTCGCCTTCTTCGCCGGCTTCGGCGCCACGCTCACCACGGTCAACGTGCTGCTCGTCGGCCTTGTCTACGGTGCGGTCTCGGTCTTTCCGCCGCTCGTCTCGGGATGCCTGTTCTTCCTGACGCCCGTCTATTTCCTCACCTCGCTCTGGATTTCCGCGCGCCACCGGGTCGTCTACTGGGCGCTCGGCATCGGCCTTGCGCTCGGCTGGCTCTTTGCGACCATCGCCCCGCAATACGATATCCTGCTCGCCGGCGTCCTCGGCGGGACGCTCGCCTGGTGGGGCGAGCGCATGCTGCGCCGCCGGGAGGCCGCGCGATGAGCTTTGCCGACCTCGGGCCCTATCTCTTCATCGTCGTCGCCGGGTGGCTGGCGACCGATATCTGGCGCTGGGCGGGCGTGCTCGTCGGCAACCGCATCGACGAGACGTCGGAAGTGCTCAACTGGGTGCGGGCGGTCGCGACGGCGCTGGTGGCGGCCGTCATCGCCAAGATGATCTTCTTTCCGACCGGAGCGCTCGAAACCTCGCCGCTCTGGCTGCGGCTTGCCGCCGTCGTCTTCGGCGCGCTCGCCTTCTTCGTCGGCGGCCGCTTCCGGCAGATCGCCGGCATTGCCGCGGCCATCGCCTTCCTGGCCGCGGGGCTTGCGATCATCGGTCCCTGACGGGGTTAGCCGGCAAGGGCCTTGCGCAGCTTCTCGGCATTCGCCGTCAGCACGCCCTGGTCTTCCATCGTGCCGGAATGCGGCTTCAGCGGCACGCCCTCGACACGCGGGATGATGTGGAAATGCAGGTGATAGACGGTCTGGCCGGCGGCCGGCTCGTTGAACTGGATGACCGTGACGCCGTCCGCCTCGAAAGCCTCCTTCGCCGCGATGGCGACCTTCTGCACCACCGGGATGAGGCGGGCGAGCGTTGTCGGATCGGCATCGAGGATGTTGCGCGAAGGGACCTTCGGAATGACCAGCGTGTGCCCGTTCGCCTGCGGCATCACATCCATGAAGGCGACGGCGTCGTCGTCCTCGTAGACGCGGTGCGAGGGGATCTCGCCGCGCAGGATCTTCGCGAAGATGTTGTTGCTATCGTAGCTCATGCTCGTCTCCCGGTAATGCTCATTCTGTCTCGTTTTGGTCTCCGCCGCCGCGGCGGAAGGGCCCGTGTTCGGCAAGATAGTCGCCCATCGCCTCCACGTCCTGGCGCTCGCGCTCCAGATAGTCCGCGACGGCGCGGCGAAGGCCGGCATGGGCGATGTAATGGGCGGAATGGGTGGTGACCGGCAGGTAGCCGCGCGCCAGCTTGTGCTCGCCCTGCGCGCCGGCTTCCACGCGGCCGAGACCCTTGGCGATCGCGAAATCGATGGCCTGATGGTAGCAGACCTCGAAATGCAGGAACGGATGATCCTCGATGCAGCCCCAGTGCCGGCCAAAGAGCGTGTCGCCGCCGATGAAGTTGATCGCGCCGGCGATGTAGCGTCCGTCGCGTTTGGCCATTACCAGCAGGATATCGTCCGCCATGCGCTCGCCGATCAGGCTGTAGAAGCGGCGGTTGAGATAGGGCCGGCCCCATTTGCGGCTGCCGGTATCCATGTAGAAGGTGAAGAACTGGTCCCAGACGGCCTCGGTGAGGTCCTTGCCCGTCAGCCAGTCGATTGCAATGCCGTTCTCCAGCGCGGCCCGGCGTTCCTTCCGCAGCGCCTTGCGCTTGCGCGAGGCGAGGGTTTCGAGGAAATCCTCGTGCGAGCCGTATCCCTCGTTGAGGAAGTGGAATTGCTGGTCGGTGCGGTGCAGGTAACCCGCCGCCTCCAGGGCGGGCATCTCCTCTTCCGGCACGAAGGTCACATGCGCGGAGGAGACGCCGTGCCGGCGGGTGAGTTCCTTGAGGCCCTCGGCAAGCGCCGCCTGCGTCGGAGCGACAGGCTGGCCGATGCGGTGGAGAAGGCGGGGGCCCGTTGCCGGCGTGAAGGGAATGGAGGCCTGCAGCTTCGGGTAATAGCGCCCGCCGGCGCGCTCGAAGGCATCGGCCCAGCCGTGGTCGAAGACATATTCGCCCTGGCTGTGGTTCTTGAGGTAGGCGGGCAGGGCGCCGAGCAGCGTCCCGTCCGCGTCCTCCAGCAGCAGGTGCTGGCCGAGCCAGCCGGTCTCGGCGGTCGCGCAGCCCGATTCCTCCAGCGAGGAGAGGAAGGCGTGGCTGACAAAGGGATTGTAGGGAAGATGCGCATCCTGCCGGGAGGCGCCGGCAAGGCGCCCCCAGTCGTCCGCCGCAATATCGGCGAACGTCGTCTCGACGCGGATGTGCATCTCCCCGTCCATGGTCACGCCGTCAGGGGCTCGCGCGGGTCGAAGCCCTCGAACGTCATCTGGTCGGCGTTCTCGGCCGTGATCGTGCGCGCCTCGTCGTCGCGCACGGTCCAGGTGATGACCTTCCGGCCGAGCTCGCGCTGGCGGCTGATGAAGGCGTTCGGCAGGTGGCCGTAATAATAGGAGATGAAGTCGAGGCCGAGCTGCATCGCTTCCTCGTGCACGGCGAATTCCTCCGGCCGCGCGCCTTCCGCCGTCAGGCCGACGGGGCGATTGGTGCCGATCTCCTTGAGGTCGCGGAGGAGCCAGTGGTCGAAGCTCATCAGCGCGACATGGCCGTCGTAGCCTTCGAGCGCGTCGAGGACGGCCATGGCGAAGCCGTCGTCGTCACCCTTGCGGCCCTTCAGTTCGATGACCAGCGGCACGCGGCCCTTCACCAGGTCAAGAAGCTGGCGCAGCGTCGGCACCTTGTCGGCCGTGCCGCCGATGGTCAGGAGGCCCAGCTCGGCGGCGGTGCGCTGGCGCACGTCGCCCTCGATGCCGCACAGGCGCTTCAGGTTGTCGTCATGGAAGACGACGGGAATCGCATCGGCCGAATATTGCAGGTCGCATTCGATGGAAAAGCCCGCATCGGCGGCGCGCGCAAAGGCGGACAGCGTGTTTTCCCAGACGGCGCGGTTGAGGTCGTGATAGCCGCGATGGGCGATCGGCCGTTCGGTCAGCCAGTTGAGGTTGGACATCAGGCGATTTCCATGATGGCGTCGATCTCGACGGCGGCGTTGAGCGGAAGCGCGGCCATGCCGACCGCGGCGCGTGCATGCTTGCCCGCATCGCCGAGCGCGCCGACGAGGAAGTTGGAGGCGCCGTTGATGACGAGGTGCTGCTCGACGAAATCGGGCGCCGAGGCGACGAAGCCGTTGATCTTGATGACGCGCCTGATGCGCGAAAGGTCGCCGAGGGCGGCCTTTGCCTGGGCGAGGAGGCCGAGGGCGCACAGTTCCGCCGCCTTCTGGCCGCCGGCCACGTCCACATCCTTGCCGAGATGGCCGGTATAGGCGAGCTTGCCGTCCAGCATCGGCAACTGGCCGGAAATGTGGAACACGTTGCCGCTGATGACGAAGGGCACGTAGTTGGCCGCGGGCGCTGCCGCCGCGGGGATGTCGTAACCCAGTTCCTTGACGCGTTTTTCGATTTCAGCGGACATTCCGGTCTCCGTTCTCGGCTGTGAGGGGCATTGCTGCAGGCAAGTCGCAGTGTTGGAAATGAATGTGGCAAGGCGTGGATATTGCCTCGCTTTTGCCGGAAGAGTTCATATAACATCGCCGACGGATTCAACAGGAGGAAACGGATGTTTCGTTCAGCCTTCGTCGCGGCCCTTCTGGCCGGGGCATGTTTTGCCGGCAGCGGCGCCGCGACCGCCTTTGCCTCGCCGGCGAGCGGGCTTGCGCCGCACCGCGCCGTCTACGACCTCCAGCTCAAGGACGCCACCGAGCGCTCCGGCATCGCCGGCATGTACGGCCGCATGGTCTACGAGTTCAACGGCAGCCCGTGCGACGGCTATACGGTGAGCTTCCGCTTCGTCACGCAGGTCAATACCGGCGACGAAACCCGCCTTACCGACCAGCAGACGACGACCTACGAGGACCTGAAGAACGGCTCCTTCCGCTTCCTCACCCGCTCCTTCACCGACGAGAAGCTGGACAAGGAAGTGCGCGGCTCGGCGCGCGAGGACAAGAAGGGCGTCAGCGTCGACCTCACCGAGCCGGACGAAAAGCAGCTGGAGCTTGCCGCGAGCCGCTTTCCGACCGAGCACATGCTGGAAGTCATCGACCACGCCAGGAAGGGCGAGCGCTTCTTCGAATCGCGCATCTACGACGGCTCGGATTCGGGCGACAAGACGCTGATGACCACCTCGGTCGTCGGCAAGAAGGAGATGCCGAAGGCCGGCGATCCCGATGCCGACAAGGCCGGCGCCTTCGCCAAGCAGGCCTTCTGGCCGGTCTCCATCGCCTATTACAACGATACCAGCGAGGGCGACGCGCTGCCGGTCTACCGCATGTCCTTCAAGCTCTACGAAAACGGCATCACCCGCGACCTGACGATGGACTACGGCGAGTTCGTGCTGACGGGCAAGCTGGCGAAGCTGGAGCTGTTCAAGCCGCAGGAGTGCAAGTAAGGGGGGTGGCTGGCAGTCATTCGCCCGCCTGATCTTCCTCCATCCTCTCCGTCGTCATGGTCGGGCTTGACCCGACCATCCATGCCCCGGGTGGGGCGGTGGATCCTCGGGTCAAGCCCGAGGATGACGGTGGTGAATGGGTAAGCGGGTAAGGAAGCTTGAGACGACAGCTTCCGATTGCCGGACAAAACGCAGCGGACGAGGCCCCGCAGGCACATTTTTGCCCCTCCGCCCTTGATTTGCCGGCAAACTGCGGTTAAAGGGCCGCTCATTCCACACGTGAGGCATGGGATCGTCCGGGAGAAATCCGGGCTGTTCCGCCGGTGGCATTTCCGAAGGAAGTGCTGTTCGCCTTGCGGAGGTTCAACCGGAAAAGGATGACTAGGCATGGCATTGCCCGATTTCTCTATGCGCCAGCTTCTGGAAGCTGGTGTTCACTTCGGCCACCAGACCCACCGCTGGAACCCGAAGATGAAGCCGTACATCTTCGGCGACCGTAACAACGTCCACATCATCGACCTCGCACAGACCGTTCCGCTGCTTTCGCGCGCGCTTCAGGTCGTGTCCGACACGGTTGCCGGCGGCGGCCGCGTTCTCTTCGTCGGCACCAAGCGCCAGGCATCCGAGATCATCGCCGATGCTGCCAAGCGTTCGGCCCAGTACTATGTCAACTCGCGCTGGCTCGGCGGCATGCTGACGAACTGGAAGACGATCTCCAACTCGATCCAGCGCCTGCGCAAGCTCGACGAGATCCTGTCCTCGGAAGGCTCCGGCTATTCCAAGAAGGAACGCCTGACCCTCGAGCGCGAACGCGAGAAGCTTGAAAAGGCCCTCGGCGGTATCCGCGACATGGGCGGCACCCCGGACCTGATGTTCATCATCGATACCAACAAGGAATCGATCGCCATCCAGGAAGCCAAGCGTCTCGGCATCCCGGTCGTCGCCATCATCGACTCGAACTGCGACCCGGACCCGATCGACTTCCCGATCCCCGGCAACGACGACGCCTCGCGCGCCATCGCCCTTTACTGCGACCTGATCGCCCGCGCTGCCATCGACGGCATCGCCCGCCAGCAGGGTGCATCGGGCCGCGACCTCGGCGCCTCCGCCGAAGCTCCGGTCGAGCCGGCTCTCGAAGCCGAAGCGTAAGGCCGAGGTCGGAGCGAACCTTTCGCTCCCGCTTTTCCATCCAACCGAGGCCAGAGAGACGATCCCTGGCCTCGGTTCGTTTGAAGACCCTGTCCGCCCGAGGTTTTCCGGCGGCACGCAACAAACCGACAAGAGGCTCACAATGGCTGAAATCACCGCTGCACTGGTGAAGGAACTGCGCGAAAAGTCCGGCGCAGGCATGATGGACTGCAAGAAGGCGCTGGCTGAGAACAACGGCGACATCGAAGCGGCAATCGACTGGCTGCGCGCCAAGGGCATCGCCAAGGCCGACAAGAAGTCGGGCCGCACCGCCGCCGAAGGCCTGATCGGCGTCGCCAGCGCCGGCACCAAGGCCGTCGTCGTCGAAGTCAACTCCGAAACCGACTTCGTTGCCCGCAACGATGCCTTCCAGTCCATGGTCCGCGGCATCGCCGACGTGGCGCTTTCCACCGACGGCACCGTCGAGGCCGTTGGCGCCGCCACCTATCCGGCAACCGGCAAGTCGGTCACCGACACGATCAAGGACGCCGTCGCCACCATCGGCGAAAACATGAACCTGCGCCGCTCGGCTGCCCTGTCGGTCGAGGACGGCGTCGTCGCGACCTACATCCACAACGCTGCCGCCGACCGCCTCGGCAAGCTCGGCGTTCTCGTCGCGCTGAAGTCGACCGGCGACAAGGAAGCCCTGAACGCCATCGGCCGCCAGGTCGCCATGCACATCGCTGCCACCGCTCCGCTCGCCATCCGCGCCGAGGAAGTCGATGCCGCCGTTGCCGAACGCGAGCGCAACGTCTTCATCGAGCAGTCCCGCGCTTCCGGCAAGCCGGAAAACATCATCGAGAAGATGGTCGAAGGCCGCATGCGCAAGTTCTTCGAGGAAGTCGCCCTGCTGTCGCAGGCCTTCGTCATGAACCCCGACCTCACGGTCGGCGCTGCCGTCAAGGAAGCTGAAAAGACCGTCGGCGCGCCGATCGAAGTCGTCGGCATGGCCCGCCTGCTGCTCGGCGAAGGCGTCGAGAAGGAAGAGTCGGACTTCGCCGCCGAAGTCGCAGCCGCTGCCAAGGGCTGATTTTATTAATCCCGCTTGGGAAAAGGCGAGGGCGCCGCGTGACAACGCGGCGCCCTTCGTGTATCCGGCATCCCGAAATGCCTGCCCCGAAATTTCTCTGCGGCCAAGGCTGCCCTGCGCGGAACCGTCCCCGGTCCCGCCCGGCGGCCGGATCGGGCGAGCAGGCTTACGAGTTCAGGAGCGACAATGACTGCCAAGCCAATCTACAAACGTGTTCTGCTGAAAGCCTCCGGCGAAGCGCTGATGGGATCGCAGGGCTTCGGCATCGATGTCGCGGTCGCCGACCGCATCGCCTCCGACATCGCGGAAGCCCGCGCGCTCGGCGTCGAGGTCGGTGTCGTGGTCGGCGGGGGCAACATCTTCCGCGGTGTTGCCGTCGCCTCCAAGGGCGGCGACCGGGTGACGGGCGACCACATGGGCATGCTCGCGACCGTCATCAACGCGCTGGCGCTCGCGACCTCGCTGCGCAAGCTCGACATCGACACCGTCGTCCTCTCGGCCATCGCCATGCCGGAGATCTGCGAGAGCTTCTCGCAGCGCGCGACGCTCTACCACCTCTCGCTCGGCCGCGTGGTGATCTTCGCCGGCGGCACCGGCAATCCCTTCTTCACGACCGACTCGGCCGCAGCGCTGCGCGCCGCCGAGATGGGCGCAGAAGCCATCTTCAAGGGCACGCAGGTCGACGGCATCTATTCCGCCGACCCGAAGAAGGACCCGACCGCCACCCGCTTCGACCGCCTCACGCATGGCGAGGTGCTGGAGAAGGGCCTTGCCGTCATGGACGTCGCCGCCGTGGCGCTCGCCCGCGAGAACCACATCCCGATCATCGTCTTCTCCATCCATGAAAAGGGCGGATTTGCCGAAATATTGACCGGCGGCGGACGCGGGACCATCGTAACCGACAACTGATTCTTGAGGCGCGCACGCTCCATACGTGCAGCCGCTCTGTGAAAACGGGAGTATTCCGATGAGTGAAGGTATAGACCTGAAGGAACTGAAGCGCCGCATGGACGGCGCGATCAACGCGTTCAAGAACGACATCGCCTCGCTGCGCACCGGCCGCGCCTCGGCCAACGTGCTCGATCCGGTGCAGGTCGAAGCCTATGGTTCGCGCGTTCCGCTCAACCAGGTCGCCAACATCTCCGTTCCCGAGCCGCGCATGCTGTCGGTCTCCGTCTGGGACAAGGGCATGGTCGGCGCGGTCGAGCGCGGCATCCGCGAATCCAACCTCGGCCTCAACCCCATCATCGACGGTCAGAACCTGCGCATCCCGCTGCCGGAGCTCAACGAGGAGCGCCGCAAGTCGCTCGTCAAGGTCGCCCATGACTACGCCGAGAAGGCGAAGGTGGCGATCCGCCATGTGCGCCGCGACGGCATGGACGATCTCAAGAAAGCCGAAAAGGACGGCGATATCGGGCAGGACCTCTCCCGCAGCCAGTCCGAAAGGGTGCAGAAGATGACGGACGAGACGATTTTGGACGTCGATCGCTTGCTTGCCGACAAGGAAAAGGAAATCATGCAGGTGTGAGGCCTTCGCCGCCTGTATGTCTTCCTCTTTCCCGGATTGTCGATGAACCAGCTATCGCCCAGCACCGTACCGGCACACGTCGCCATCATCATGGATGGCAACGGGCGCTGGGCGAATGCGCGCGGCCTGCCGCGCGCCATGGGGCACCGCAAGGGGGTCGAGGCGGTGCGCGAGGCCGTGCGGACGGCCGCCGACTGCGGCATTTCCTACCTCACGCTCTTCGCTTTCTCCTCGGAGAACTGGAACCGCCCGCAAAGCGAGGTCTCCGACCTCATGGGCCTGCTCAAGACCTTCATCCGGCGCGACCTTGCCGTCCTGCACAAGCAGAATGTCCGCATCCGCATCATCGGCGACAAGACGAACCTTTCGGGCGACATCCTGCCGCTGCTGCTGGAGGCCGAGGAGACGACGCGCGCCAATACCGGCATCACGCTGGTGATCGCCTTCAACTACGGCGCGCGCGACGAGATCGCCCGCGCCATGCGTGCGCTTGCCGTGGACGTCGCCGCCGGAAGGCTGGCGCCCGGCGAGATCACGCCGGAGCGCATCGCCGCCGGCCTCGATACCGCCGACATTCCCGATCCCGACCTCATCATCCGCACGAGCGGGGAGGAGCGGCTGTCGAACTTCCTGCTCTGGCAGGGGGCCTATGCCGAACTGATGTTCGTTCCCGAATTCTGGCCGGATTTTTCGCGTGACACTTTCCTTTCGGCTCTTTCCCGCTATGCCATGCGCGAGCGCCGCTTCGGCGGGCTGCAGCCGGCCGCCACGCTCGCTGTGGGGTCGTGATGGGACGTGAACTGCGCCTGCGCATCCTCTCCGGCATCGTGCTTGCCGCCGTGGTGCTTGCCGCGACCTGGTACGGCGATATCGCCTTCCGGCTGCTTGCCGCCGTCATCGCGCTCCTGATCTATTACGAGTGGTCGACCATTACCCGGCTTCCGGAGACGGATTTCCGCGGCAATGCCTTCGGCTGGGCCTCGACCGCGCTCGTCGCCGCGCTCGTCGTCTTCCGCGTCGACGAATTCGCGCTGCCTTTGTTGCTGGCCGCCGTCGCGGTCGGCATTGTCTATGCGCTGGCGCTCAAGGGAAGCGGCTGGCTTGCCGGCGGCATCGCCTATTCGGGCCTGACGGTGATCTCGCTGGCGGCGATCCGCGGCGATACGGCGCACGGCTTCGCCGCCATGCTGTTCATCTTCGCCGTCGTCTGGTCGACGGATATCCTTGCCTACTTCGTCGGCCGCGCCATCGGCGGTCCCAAGCTCGCCCCGCCCATCTCGCCGGGCAAGACCTGGTCGGGGGCGATCGGCGGGGCGATTGCGGCCGTCATCGCCGGCACGCTGGTGCACATGGCCTTCTTCTCGCTGAACGGCCTGTGGGTGCCGACCATCGCGCTGGTGCTCTCGGTGTTCAGCCAGGCGGGCGATCTTTTCGAATCCTTCATCAAGCGGCGTTTCGGCGTCAAGGATTCCAGCCGCCTCATTCCGGGACACGGCGGCGTCATGGACCGGGTGGACGGCCTTGTTTTCGCCTGCTTCGCCGCGTTCCTCATTGCGCTTGGCGATGCGCTCGTGTCGGGCACCGCGAACACGCCGGCCGGTGTGTTCCTTTTCGGCCCGTGACCGGAAGAGACTGGGGACTGTAAGAATGAACATGCTGGCAGGCTCCGTCGGTCTGGTGACGGGATACATCGTTCCCTTCCTGCTCGTGCTGACGCTGATCGTCTTCGTGCACGAGATGGGCCACTACCTTGCCGGCCGCTGGTCGGGCATCGGCATCACCGCCTTCTCCGTCGGCTTCGGCCCGGAGCTTGTCGGCTTCACCGACCGGCGCGGCACGCGCTGGAAGCTCTCCGCCATCCCGCTCGGCGGCTATGTGAAATTCCTCGGCGACGACGACCCGGCCTCCATTCCCGACTACGAATCCGTCTCGGCCCTGCCGGAAGAGGTGCGCAAGAGGACCTTCCTCGGCGCGGCCCTGTGGAAAAGGGCCGTGACGGTCGCCGCCGGCCCGATCGCCAATTTCGTGCTCGCCATCGCCATCTTCGCCGTGATGTTCGCCATCTACGGCCGCCAGATCGCCGACCCGATCGTCGCCGAGGTGCGCCCCGGCAGCGCGGCCGAGGAAGCCGGCGTTCGCCCCGGCGACCTTCTCGTCGCGCTCGACGGCTCGAAGGTCGACACCTTCGACGATGTCCGCCGTTACGTCAGCGTTCGCCCGGAAACGAAGATCGTCGTCACCGTGCGCCGCGCCGGCGAGGACATCGACCTGCCGATGGTACCCAAGCGCACCGAGATCACCGACCAGTTCGGCAACAAGGTCGAGCTCGGCCTCATCGGCATCGTCACGAACCAGGAAACCGGCAATTTCCGCATCGTCCACTACGGGCCGCTCGAAGCCGTGGGGCAGGGCGCGCTGCAGAGCTGGCATATCGTGACCGGCACGTTCGACTATCTGTCCAACCTCCTGACCGGCCGCATGAAGGCGGACCAGCTCGGCGGGCCGATCCGCGTTGCGCAGGCTTCCGGCCAGATGGCGACGCTCGGTGTTGCCGCCGTGCTGCAGCTTGCGGCGGTCCTGTCTGTTTCCATTGGACTTTTGAACCTGATGCCGGTTCCGGTACTTGATGGCGGCCATCTGATGTTCTATGCGGTGGAGGCTGTCCGGGGCAGACCTGTCGGGCCCGGGGCGCAGGAGATCGCATTCCGCATCGGCATGGCGCTGGTTCTGATGCTCATGGTCTTCGCGACCTGGAACGACATATCCATGCTGCTCGGCTGAAGCCGGCCGATACGGCCGGGTCCATAATTCGAAGGGGAGACCGCCGATCCGAGGCGAGGGTGCTAACGCTCTGTTTACCGTAATGAAAACGATGTAGTGGCCGTAAGGCCACGGTTTCAATTGAAGTAAATAGAAATTAACGCGTGACCTTGCTTGTATGGCAAAAGCGGTTAAAACGGCAAACGTGTCCGGAATCGGGCGCGCCTGCCGGGCGATGAAACGAAGGTAAGTTGTGAAGATGAAAGCTGGTTCAAACTTCTTGAACGCCGTGTCTGCCGTTGCGTTGTCGGCAAGTATGGTTGTCACGGGCGGCTCTTTCGCCACGCTCGTCTCCGCCACCGGCGCCGAGGCGGCCGTCATCCGCAGCATCCAGGTCCGCGGCGCCGACCGCGTCAGCGCCGATACGGTCAAGGCCAATCTCTCGATCAAGCCCGGCGAGAACTTCTCCAACGCCGATATCGACGCTTCTGTGCGCCGCCTCTTTGCGACCGGCTATTTCTCGGACGTCAAGATCTCGGTTTCCGGCAGCACGCTCGTCGTGGTCGTCAACGAGAACCAGCTGATCAACGAGGTCGTCATCAACGGCAACCGCAAGATCAAGGACGACAAGCTCCAGGCGGTCCTGCGTTCGCGCTCGATGGGTCCCTATAGCGAGACCACGATCGAAGCCGACAAGCAGGCGATCCGCGACGCCTATGCCGCCATCGGCCGTTCCGACGCCACCGTCACGACGCAGACCTATCCGCTCGGCAACGGCCGCGTGAACCTCGCCTTCATCGTCGACGAGGGCGACCGCACGAAGATCTCGCAGATCAATTTCGTCGGCAACCAGGCCTACAGCAACAGCCGCCTGCGGTCCGTCATCCTGACCAAGAAGTCGAACTTCCTCTCGTTCCTGACCCGCAAGGACGTCTATAGCGAAGAGAAGCTGCGCGCCGACGAAGAGGCGCTGCGCCAGTTCTACTTCAACAGCGGCTATGCCGACTTCCGCGTCATCTCCTCGGAAGCCGTGCTCGACGAAGCCTCCAACGAATATGTCGTCACCTTCACGGTCGACGAAGGCCAGCGCTACGACTTCGGTGACGTGAACGTCGAATCGACGGTCCAGGGCATCGATCCCGACGAGCTGAAGGGCCTGATCGAATCCCATCCGGGCTCGACCTACCGCGCCAAGGACGTCCAGAAGACGATGTCCGAGATCTCCCAGCGCGTCGCGGCAAAGGGCTATCCCTTCGCCCGCGTGACGCCGCGCGGCAACCGCGACCTCGGCAACGGCACCATCGCCGTCGATTACCTCGTCGACCAGGGCGAGCGCGCCTATGTCGAGCGCATCGAGATCCGCGGCAACACCCGCACGCGCGACTACGTCATCCGCCGCGAGTTCGATATCGGTGAAGGCGACGCCTTCAACCAGGAAGTCATCGCGCGTGCCAAGCGCCGCCTCGACGCACTCGGCTATTTCTCGAGCGTCAACATCACCACCGCCCCGGGCAGCCAGCCCGACCGCGTCGTGCTGATCGTCGACGTTCAGGACCAGTCGACCGGCTCGTTCGGCATCGGCGCCGGTTACGAGACGGGCAAGAGCGGCGGCTTCAAGCTCGAAGCCTCCATCGAGGAGAAGAACTTCCTCGGCCGCGGCCAGTACATCCGCCTTGCTGCCGGCCGTGGCGGCGACTCGCGCAACTACAGCCTGTCGTTCACCGAGCCCTATTTCCTCGGCTACCGCCTTGCTGCCGGCTTCGACCTCTTCAGCGACGAGGACGACAGCGAGGATTACTACAGCGTCAATTCGAAGGGCTTCAATCTGCGCGTGACCGCGCCGATCACCGAAGAACTGTCGACCACGCTGAAGTACAGCTACGTCAAGCTCGACTACGACTCGAGCGACCTCAGCAAGCTGTCTTCGCCGTACCAGCATGTCGTGAACGACGGCCCGTGGGTCCGTTCGTCGATTTCGCACAGCCTGACCTTCGATACGCTCGACGACCGCACGCTGCCGCGTGACGGCATCTTCGCGCAGATCACGCAGGAATTCGCGGGCGTCGGCGGCGACTCCGACTACTACAAGATTTCGGGCAAGGCGCGTTACTTCCACACGCTGCTCGAAGACGCGGACGTCATCGGCTCCATCGCCGTCAGCGGCGGCCATATGTGGGGCACGGGCGACGACACGAAGGTCTTCGACCAGTTCACGCTGTCGGCTTCCGAACTGCGCGGCTTCGAATCGGGCGGCATCGGCCCGCGTGCGACGCGGACGGGCGATTCCCTCGGCGGCACGACCTACTTCACGGCTTCGGCCGAAGCCTCGTTCCCGCTGCCGGCATTGCCGCGCGACTCGGGCTTCCGCGGCGCAGTCTTCGTGGATGCCGGTACGCTCTACGGCAACGACGTGGCGACCGTCGCTGCGGACAAGGTCAAGGGCACCGACATGAGCCTGCGTGCTTCGGTCGGCGCCTCGATCATCTGGGCATCGCCGTTCGGTCCGCTGCGGTTCGACTATGCGGTTCCGTTCAAGAAGGAATCGTTCGACGAAGTCCAGCGCTTCAAGTTCGGTATCGCTACCCAGTTCTGAAGCAGCTCGTCCAGAACTGCGAGAACATAGACGTTCTGGAGCCGTGCCGATGGAGCATAACTGGTTCTTTCCGCCCCATGACGGGATTCGTCTGGGTGACCTTGCCGAAGCGCTTGGGGCGGAACTCGCCGATGCCGCGCATG
The DNA here is from genome assembly GCF_055392685.1 of Shinella sp. Sh6. Lineage (NCBI taxonomy): Bacteria > Pseudomonadati > Pseudomonadota > Alphaproteobacteria > Hyphomicrobiales > Rhizobiaceae > Shinella > Shinella sp. Sh6. The sequence goes on from NZ_AP044005.1 coordinate 1,526,473, forward strand.
CCGACCGTGTCGTGCGCAGCGTTTCGCCTGTCGCCCGGGCGAAAGAAGGCGACATCTGTTACATCCTTTCCCGCAAGATGCGCGCCGAGCTCGAAACGAGCGAGGCGACGGCGATCCTGTGCGACCCGGCGCTGGCTTCGCTCGTGCCGGCGCATATCGCCGTCCTTCTCTCCAAGCGCCCGCACACCGCCTTCGCCATGGCCGGCGAGCTGCTGCACCCGTCCGCGATGCGGCCGGAGGCGATGACCTCGTCCGCAGGAATTTCGCCGGGCGCCTTTATCGACCCCAAGGCACGCCTCGAACCGAACGTCACCGTCGAGCCCATGGCCGTTGTCGGCAAGGGAGCCGAAATCGGCGAGGGCACGCATATCGGCCCCGGCGCGGTCATCGGCGCGGGTGTCCGCATCGGCCGCAATTGCACGATCGCCGCCGGCGTGACGGTGCAATGCGCACTCATCGGCAACAATGTCATCCTCCATCCCGGCGCGCGCATCGGCCAGGACGGCTTCGGCTATGCGCCGGGCCTGAAACCGGGCATGATCAAGATCGTGCAGGTCGGCCGCGTCATCATCCAGGACAATGTCGAGATCGGCGCGAACACTACCGTCGACCGCGGCACGATGGACGACACGGTGATCGGCGAGGGCACCAAGATCGACAACCAGGTGCAGGTCGGCCACAATGTGCGCATCGGCCGCCATTGCGGCATCGTCAGCGGCGTCGGCATTGCCGGCAGCACGCGCGTCGGCGACGGCGTCATGATCGGCGGCGCCTCCGGCATCAACGGCCATATCACCATCGGCGACGGCGCGCAGATCGCCGCCATGAGCGGCGTTGCGAGCGACGTGCCGCCCGGCGAGAGATATGGCGGCATTCCCGCGCGCCCGATGCGCGATTTCCTGCGCGATGTGGCGGAGATGGCCATGCGCGCCAGCGCCCGTGAAAAGAAGAAGGGTCACAAGGATGAGTGAAGAGACCAAAGCGACGCTCGGCGTGGCCGACCTGCGCGAAATCCTGACGCTGCTTCCCCACCGTTATCCTTTCCTGCTGGTCGACAAGATCATCGAGATCGACGGGGACAATTCGGCCATCGGCATCAAGAACGTGACGGTGAACGAGCCCCATTTCATGGGCCACTTCCCCGATCACCCGATCATGCCGGGCGTCCTCCTGGTCGAGGGCATGGCCCAGACCGCCGGCGCCATCTGCGCGCGCAAGGCCGAGACCGGCTCGAACCTCGTCTATTTCATGACGATCGACAATGCCCGCTTCCGCAAGCCGGTCGTGCCCGGCGACCGCGTGGAATTCCACGTCGTCAAGCAGAAGCAGCGCGGCAATATCTGGAAGTTTCACTGCGACGCAAAAGTTGATGGGCATCTCGTCGCCGAAGCTGATATCGGCGCGATGATCGTCAAGAAGGAAGATGCCTGATCATGATTGCCGCCAGTGCGAAGATCAATCCGCTCGCCGTCGTCGAAGACGGGGCGGTCATCGGGGAGAACGTGGTCGTCGGCCCCTTCTGCTATGTCGGGCCCAAGGTCGTTCTCCACGATGAGGTGGAGCTTCTGCCGCATGCGATCGCGACGGGCCGCACGGTCATCGGCCGCGGCAGCCGCATCTTTCCCAACGCCGTCATCGGCGGCGATCCGCAGAGCCTGCATCACGACGGCGTCGAGACCACGCTGACGGTCGGCGAGAAATGCACCTTCCGCGAGGGTGTGACGGCCAATACCGGCACGACCGGCGGCGGCGGCAAGACGGTCATCGGCAACAACAACCTGTTCCTCGCCAATTCGCACATCGCGCACGACTGCATCCTCGGCAACGACATCGTCATGTCGAACAACGTGATGCTCGCCGGCCATGTGATCGTCGAGGATCGCGTCATCCTCGGCGGCGGCTCGGCCGTGCACCAGTTCACCCGCATCGGCCGTCAGGCCTTCATCGGCGGGCTGTCGGCCGTTTCCTACGACGTCATCCCCTATGGCATGCTGAACGGCAATCCGGGCGTCCTCGGCGGCCTCAACGTCGTCGGCATGAGCCGCGCGGGCATGGACAAGGCGACGATCCATCGCGTTCGCCGTGCCTACAAGCAGGTCTTCGAGGGCGAAGGCTCGGTCCGCGCCAATGCAGCCGCCATCCGCGAGGACTATGCGGATTGCGTGCCGGCCATGCAGATCCTCGATTTCATCGGCGCGGAAAGCGACCGCGCGCTCTCGTCGCCCCACCGGGGCAGCAAGGGCTGAAGGCCATGGCGGACAGCCGGCCCGGAACGCGCGACCGGCTCGCCATCATCGCCGGCGGCGGACAGTTGCCGCGCTACGTCGCCGAGGCCGCGAAAGCCCGCGGCGAAAGCCCCTATATCCTGGCGCTGACGAACGAATCGGCCGACGACTGGTCGGGCTTCGACCATGAAGTGATCTCCATCGGCAACCATGCCGGCATCGGCGCCGCCTTCCGCCGGCACGGCATCGGCCGTGCGGTGCTCACCGGCTGGGTGCGGCGCCGGCCGGAATGGCGCGATATCCACGCGCCCTTCAAGGCGCTGCTCGCCGTTCCCTCGGTCGTGCGGACCCTGCTGCGGGGCGGCGACGACACCGTCCTGAAAATGGTCATCCGGCTCATCGAATCGGAAGGCGTGCGCGTCGTCGGCGCCCATGAGATCGTGCCCGACCTTCTCGGCACCGAAGGGCCGCTCGGCCGGCTTGCGCCGGATGCGGCCGCCGAGGCCGATATCGCCGCGGCCGCTGCCGCCGCGCTCGCGCTCGGCCGGCTGGACGTGGGGCAGGGCGCCGTCGCCGTCGGCGGGCGCGTCGTGGCGCTGGAAGGGGCGGAAGGCACGGACGGCATGCTGGAGCGGGTGGCCGAACTGCGCGCCGCCGGCCGCATCTCGCAGCGCCGCAAGGGTGTCCTCGTCAAGCTGTGCAAGCCCGGGCAGGACCTGCGCGCCGACCTGCCGGCCATCGGGCCGGAGACGCTGCGGCTGGCGAAGGCGGCGGGCCTTGCCGGCATTGCCGTCGAGGCCGGGCGCTCGCTGGTGCTGGAACGCGCCGCACTCGTTTGCGAGGCGGATGCCGGCGGCCTTTTCGTGACGGGGATCCTGCCGGAGCGGACGGAGGCCGGACGATGACACGCGAGACGATCAGGATCGGCGTGATCGCCGGTGAGGTTTCCGGCGACCTTCTCGGCGGCGACCTCATCGCGGCGCTGCGCAGGGCCTATCCGGGCCGGGTGGAACTGGTGGGCGTCGGCGGCGAGGCGCTGGAGCGGCAGGGACTCAAATCGCTGTTCGATTTCTCCGAACTGTCGATCATGGGTATTTCGCAGGTGCTGAAGCGCCTGCCGCTGCTGCTGCGCCGCATCCGCCAGGCGGCGGACGCCATCGTCGCCGCACGGCCGGATGTCCTCCTCATCATCGACAGCCCCGATTTCACCCACCGCGTCGCAAGGCGCGTGCGCAAGGCGCTGCCGGACCTGCCGGTGGTGGATTACGTCTGCCCCAGCGTCTGGGCGTGGAAGGAGGAGCGCGCACCCCGCATGCGCGCCTATGTCGACCATGTTCTGGCGCTCCTGCCCTTCGAGCCCGCCGTCATGCAGCGCCTCGGCGGACCGGCCACCACCTATGTCGGCCACCGGCTGATCGGCGATCCGGATATCGGCCGCATCCGCGCCGCGCGGCTCGCCCGGCCGGACGGGGATGTGCGTACCTGCCTGCTGCTGCCCGGCTCGCGCAGCACGGAGATCGGCCGCCTGCTGCCCGTCTTCGGCGAGGCTGCGAAGGAGCTTTCCGCCCGCAATCCCGGCATCCGTTTCCTGCTGCCCACCGTGCCGCGGCAGGAGGCGCTGGTGCGGCAGCTTACGGCAGACTGGCCGGTCAAGCCGCATATCACCGTCACGACGGAGGAGAAGTGGCAGGCCTTCGCCGAGGCCGATGCGGCGATCGCCGCCTCCGGCACGGTCATCCTGGAGCTTGCGCTTGCCCGCGTGCCGGTCATCTCCACCTATCGGTTCGACTGGATCGCCAATCTCTTCCTGCGCAAGGTGAAGGTCTGGTCGGCGGCGATCCCCAATATCGTCGCGGACTATGCCGTGGTGCCGGAATTCCTCAACGAGCAGGTGCGTCCCGGCACCCTGACGCGCTGGTTCGAGCGGCTTGCCACCGAGACTGCCGAGCGCCGCGCGATGCTGGAAGGCTACGACCTCGTGCACGAGCGCATGCAGACGGAGCGCCCCCCGGGCGAGACCGGCGCCGCCGTCATCCTCGATCTCCTCGCGGCAAGACCGTGACGCCGTTGCGGCCGATGGCCGCGACGCAGCCGTTTGCATGTTGAAATTGTCGGGCAGGACGGGGCGGACACTTGCAAGACCTGCCGCGCTTCATTAGCTCTCGGGCATGCCCCAGTTCGAAACCCGCAGGTCCGTTCCCCACAGTGCCGATGAGATGTTCGACCTCGTTGCCGATGTCGAGCGCTACCCGGAGTTCCTGCCGCTCTGCGAGGGGCTGGCGGTGCGCTCGCGCAAGGAGCGCGACGGCAAGGAACTGCTCATCGCGGACATGACGGTCGGCTACAAGGCGATCCGCGAGACCTTCACCACGCAGGTGCTGCTGAACCGCACTGAGCGGGCAATCGACGTGAAATATATCGACGGGCCGTTCCGCTACCTCGACAACCGCTGGCGCTTCGAGCCGCTGCCCGAGGGCGGCTCTTCGGTGCATTTCTTCATCGACTACGAGTTCAAGAGCCGCATCCTCGGCGCGCTGATGGGCTCGATGTTCGACCGTGCCTTCCGCATGTTCACCGACGCCTTCGAAAAGCGCGCCGCCGCCATCTATCCGGCGGCCTGAGCGTCTTTAGTCCCGGCCGATTTCCGCCAGCATTTCCAGCGCGGTGCGCACGGTTGCAAGGCGCACGGCGCTGCGGCCGATGTCGCCGTAGCGCATCTCCCGGTGCAGCGTTTCCCGGCCCTTGCGGGCGGCGGCGAGATGGACGAGGCCGACCGGCTTTTCCGGCGATCCGCCGCCGGGCCCGGCAATGCCGGTGACGGCGACGGTGACCGCCGCTCCGGACTGCCTGAGCGCCCCTTCTGCCATTTCCAGCGCGGTCGGGCGGGAGACGGCGCCGTGCGCCGCAAGCGTCTCGGCGGAAACGCCGATCATCTGCTGCTTGGCCTCGTTGGAATAGGTGACGAAGCCACGGTCGAAGACGGCGGACGAGCCGGCGATCTCCGTCAGCGCGCCGGCGATGAGGCCGGCCGTGCAGGATTCGGCGGTGGCGACGGTCAGGCCGCGCGCGGAAAAATCCTCGACGATCGCCCGCGCGGCATCCTCGATATCCTTCGGCCAGAAGCTCATGCGTCGGCTCCCCTGTAGACCACGGTGGCGGTGGCGATGGCGGCGATGCCCTCACGGCGGCCGACGAAGCCGATCTTCTCGTTCGTCGTCGCCTTGACCGAGCAGCGGTCGAGGGAAATGCCGAGGAATTCGGCAAGGTTCCGGCGCATCGCCTCGCGGTGCGGGCCGACCTTCGGCGCCTCGGCGATGAGCGAGACGTCGGCGTTCATGATCGTGCCGCCGCGGGCGCGCACGAGGCCGGCGGCATGTTCGAGGAAGATGCGCGAGGCCGCGCCCTTCCACTGCGGATCCGACGGCGGGAAATGATCGCCGATATCGCCGGCCCCGCAGGTGGCGAGCAGCGCATCCGTCAGCGCATGCAGCGCGACGTCGGCGTCGGAATGGCCGGAGAGCGTCTGGTCGTGCGGGATGAACAGGCCGCAGAGCGTGACGCCGACGCCCGGCACGAGCTGGTGCACGTCATAGCCGTTGCCGGTGCGCACATCCGGCAGGCCGTGGGAAAGGCGCTGGTCGGCCATGGCGATATCCTTCTGCAGGGTGAGCTTGACGTTGCCGGCGCCGCCCTCGACGAGGTGCACGCGCACGCCGGCCCATTCGGCAATCGAGGCGTCGTCGGTGAAATCCGTGCGGCCGGAGGCGGCCGCGCGGCGGTGGGCTTCGAGGATGGTCTCGAAATGGAAGGACTGCGGCGTCTGCGCGGCGAAGAGACCGGAGCGGGACACCGTCTCGGCGACATTGCCATTGGCATCCGCGCGCTTCAGCGTATCGGCGACGGCGACCGCCGGCAGGACGGCCCGCGCGCCGTGCTGGAAGGCGGTGAGCGTGCGCTCGAGGATGGCGGGCTCGACGAAGGGGCGCACGGCATCCTGGATGAGGACGTGGCTGATCTCCTTTCCGGAGAGCGCCTCGAGGCCGGCAAGCACGGATTGCTGGCGCGTCGCGCCGCCGTGGACGACCGTGAGGCGGCCATCGGCGGAGAGCGCTTCGGCGCGGGCGGCGGCGAAGAGCGCTTCGTCGTCGGGGTGGATGACGACGACGATGTGCCGGGCCTCGGGCCAGCCGATGAACAGGTCGAGCGTATGGGCGATGACCGGCCGTCCACCGATGCGGCGGTACTGTTTCGGGCCGTCGGCATGGCTGCCGGCCCGTTCGCCCCGCCCGGCGGCAACGATCACCACACCGCAGGATAGTGCATGTTCCGCCTGCATTGCGGTTCGACAGCTCCCGTTTCAAAGCGTTTTGGAGTGTTTAGCCGGAAGGTTGCCGCAATTCCAGCGCCCTTCGGAAAATTGCCGGCCGGCATGATTGCGGCTTGGCAAAACCGGCAACAATGTCTAAAAATAGTGCAGCAACATGACTTGCTTGAAAGATGAGCATTTGACCTTTCCAGCCCTCTCCACGCCGCTCGCGATCGGCGGCCAGACCCTTCGCAACCGGGTGGTCCTTGCGCCGATGTCGGGCGTGACGGACCTGCCGTTCCGCGATCTCGCCTGGCGTTTTGGCGCGGGGCTCGTCGTGACGGAAATGGTGGCGAGCCGGGAACTGGCGCTGAACGCGCGGGAAAGCTGGGCGCGCATCCGCAATTGCGGCATCCGGCCCCATATGGTGCAGCTCGCCGGCCGCGAGGCGCACTGGATGGCCGAGGCGGCGAGGATCGCGGAAGGCGAGGGCGCCGATATCGTCGACATCAACATGGGCTGCCCCGCCAAGAAGGTGATCGGCGGCTATTCCGGCTCCGCGCTGATGCGCGATCCCGACCATGCGCTCGGGCTGATCGAGGCGACGGTGAACGCCGTGAAGGTGCCGGTCACGGTGAAGATGCGGCTCGGCTGGGATCACGATTGCCTCAACGCACCGCACATCGCCGCCCGCGCCGAGGCGGCGGGCGCGGCGATGATCACCGTCCACGGCCGCACGCGCATGCAGTTCTACGAAGGCCGGGCGGACTGGGACGCGATCCGCGCCGTGCGCGATGTCCTTTCCATCCCGCTTGTCGCCAACGGCGATGTCGATACCGCCGAAGATGCCGCCGAAATTCTGCGCCGCTCCGGCGCCGATGCGGTCATGGTCGGCCGCTCGGCGCAGGGCAGGCCGTGGCATCCCGCCGTGCTGGCGGGCGCAGCGCCGCATCCTTCCCGCGAAGAGATCGCGGCCATCGCCGTCGAGCACTATCGCATGATGCTGGATTTCTACGGCGTTGAGGCGGGCCTTCGCCATGCCCGCAAACATGTCGGCTGGTATCTGGAGCGCTTCGCGCCCGGCATGACGGGGCCGCGGAAGGCGGAGATCATGACGGCGCGCGACAGCGATTTCGTTGCCGACCGTCTGGCGGCGGCGCTTGCGGAAGGCGGCGATGTCTGCGTGGGAGAGGCGGCATGACGGAGAAGGCCCCGGACCCCAAGGCGCCGGACCTCGCGCTCGCGGTGCTGAACGCCATCCAGAACCCGGTGATCCTCGTCGACGAGCGCGGGTTCATCGCCTTCGCCAACTGGGAGGCCGAATCCTTCTTCGGCGCCAGCGCCAGCCATCTTGCCCGGCATACGGTCTCCACCTTCATTCCGTTCGGCAGTCCGCTGCTGACGCTCATCGAGCAGGTGCGCGAGCGCAGGGCCCCGGTCAGCGAATACCGCGTCGACCTCAGTTCCCCGCGGCTCGGCGCGGAGAAGCTGGTGGACATCTACGTCGCGCCGGCGACGACCGAGCCCGGCTCCGTCGTGGTGGTCATCCAGGAGCGGTCCATGGCCGACAAGATCGACCGGCAGCTCACCCATCGGGTGGCGGCGCGCTCCGTCACGGGGCTCGCCTCCATGCTGGCGCACGAGATCAAGAACCCGCTTTCCGGCATCCGCGGCGCCGCGCAGCTTCTGGAGACTTCGGCCAATGACGAGGACCGGGCGCTGACGCGGCTGATCTGCGAGGAGACAGACCGCATCGTCTCGCTGGTCGACCGCATGGAGGTCTTCTCCGACGAGCGGCCCGTCGACCGCGTGCCGCTCAACATCCATGCGGTGCTGGATCATGTGAAGGCGGTCGCAAGGGCCGGCTTTGCCCGCAATATCCGGATCACCGAGCTCTACGACCCCTCGCTGCCGCCGGTCTACGCCAACCGCGACCAGCTCGTACAGGTCTTCCTCAACCTCATCAAGAACGCCGCCGAGGCGGTCGGCGACCGGCCGGACGGCGAAATCCAGCTGACGACCGCCTACCGGCCCGGCATCCGCCTTTCGGTCGCCGGCACGCGGGAGAAAATCTCCCTGCCGCTCGAATTCTGCGTGCACGACAACGGGCCGGGCGTTCCGGCGGATCTGCTGCCGCACCTCTTCGATCCCTTCATCACCACCAAGACCAACGGTTCCGGCCTTGGCCTTGCGCTGGTGGCGAAGATCATCGGCGGCCATGGCGGCATCGTCGAATGCGACAGCCAGGGCTCGCGAACCACCTTCCGCGTGCTGATGCCGGCCTCCCGCGGCGTCAGCGAAGACGACGACTATCCCAAGACCAAAGGACATAATTGATGACAGGCGCCACAGTCCTCGTTGCCGATGACGATGCCGCGATCCGCACGGTTCTCAACCAGGCCTTGAGCCGCGCGGGATACGACGTGCGGATCACCTCCAATGCAGCGACCTTGTGGCGCTGGATCGCCGCGGGCGAGGGCGACATCGTCGTCACCGACCTCGTCATGCCCGACGAGAACGCCTTCGACCTCCTGCCGCGCATCAAGAAGGCCCGGCCGGAGCTGCCGGTGCTCGTCATGAGCGCCCAGAACACCTTCATGACGGCGATCAAGGCCTCGGAGAAGGGGGCCTACGACTACCTGCCCAAGCCCTTCGACCTCACCGAGCTCATCGCCATCATCGGCCGGGCGCTCGCCGAGCCGAAGCGCAAGCCCGTGCATATGGAAGACGACGCGCAGGACGGCATGCCGCTCGTCGGCCGCTCGGCGGCGATGCAGGAGATCTACCGCGTGCTCGCCCGCCTGATGCAGACGGACCTGACGCTGATGATCACCGGCGAATCGGGCACCGGCAAGGAACTCGTCGCCCGCGCGCTGCACGACTACGGCAAGCGCCGCAACGGCCCCTTCGTCGCCATCAACATGGCGGCCATCCCGCGCGACCTCATCGAATCGGAACTCTTCGGCCACGAGAAAGGCGCCTTCACCGGGGCGCAGAATCGCTCGACCGGCAGGTTCGAGCAGGCCGAGGGCGGCACGCTCTTCCTCGACGAGATCGGCGACATGCCGATGGACGCCCAGACGCGCCTGCTGCGCGTGCTCCAGCAGGGCGAATATACGACGGTCGGCGGGCGCACGCCCATCCGCACCGACGTGCGCATCGTCGCGGCTACCAACAAGGACTTGAAGCAGTCGATCAACCAGGGCCTCTTCCGCGAAGACCTCTACTACCGCCTCAACGTGGTGCCGCTGCGCCTGCCGCCGCTGCGCGACCGGGCGGAGGACATTCCAGACCTCGTGCGCCATTTCGTGCAGCAGGCCGAAAGGGAGGGGCTCGACGCCAAGCGCTTCGACCACGAGGCGCTGGAACTGATGAAGGCGCATCCCTGGCCCGGCAATGTGCGCGAGCTGGAAAACGTCGTGCGGCGCCTCACGGCCCTCTACCCGCAGGACACCATCACGCGCGAGATCATCGAGGCGGAGCTGCGCGCCGATATTCCCGACAGCCCCATCGACAAGGCGCCGGTGCGCACCGGCTCGCTCTCCATCTCCCAGGCGGTGGAAGAGAACATGCGCCAGTATTTCGCAAGCTTCGGCGACGGCCTGCCGCCCTCCGGCCTCTACGAGCGGGTGCTGGCCGAGGTGGAGTATCCGCTGATCCTCGCGGCGCTGACGGCAACGCGCGGCAACCAGATCAAGGCCGCCGATCTCCTCGGCCTCAACCGCAACACGCTGCGCAAGAAAATTCGCGAACTGGGCGTATCTGTGTACAGAAGTTCGCGCTCTGCTTGACTTGGCGGCAGTCAGCGTTGCATTTTGGCCACATTCTGTTGCTTGAAGGTAACAGAGGGGTTCGCGGTCGAATAGGTCCGCATGCCCCGGCCGTCCGGAATGCGGGGTGCGAATGCCGCCCGGTCCGTGAACGGCCGGCGCCATCCCGGAAAAGACGGATAAGGCGCCGGTATCCTTGCGGGGATGCACGGCCGGGGAGCGATGCGGCAGATGGCGGAAGGCGTAAGCCTGCTTTCGGAGGGTGAGGACGGCGCGATGGTGGTCTCGGACCGGCGCGCGTCCTTCGCCTTGCCCGGCCTGCTGCTTGCCGGCGGCGCGCTCGTCGCCGCGACGATCTCGCTCTTCATCCTGCTCGGCCTGACGCCGATCAAGCCGGAGCCCAACGTCGTCATCGCCTCGGCGTCGATCAACGCCATCTTCATCGTCGGCCTGATGTTCCTCATCGGCCGCGAGATCACGCGGCTGCTGAAGGCCCGCCGGCGCGGGCGCGCCGCCGCGCGGCTCCATGTGCGCATCGTCGCGCTCTTCTCCATCGTGGCGATCACGCCGGCGGTGCTGGTCGCCATCTTCGCCTCCATCACGCTCGACGTCGGCCTCGACCGCTGGTTCTCCATCCGCACGCAGTCCATCGTCAGCTCCTCGCTGAACGTCGCGCAGGCCTATGTGTTGGAGAATGCCAGCTACCTCCAGGGCCAGACGGCCTCCATGGCCAACGACCTCGACCGCAACCGCCAGCTCTACAGCCTCGACCGCACCGGCTTCATCGAGCTGATGACGCGGCAGGCGCGCGGGCGCGGCATGCTCGGCGCCTTCCTGCTGCGCGGCGACGGCTCGGCGATCCTGCAGGCGAGCATCCCGACGGAAAGCCCGCTGCCGCCGGTGCCGGCCGATGCGCTGAAAGCCTCGGCCGCCGGCCAGCCGACGCTGATCCCCCCCGGCGGCACGAACCTCGTCGGCGCCATCATCAAGCTGGAGAACATCCCGGACGCCTTCCTCTACACGATCCGCACGGTCGATCCCGAGGTCATGCGCTCGATGCGCCTGATGGAGGAGAACACGGCCGAGTACCGGGCGCTGGAGGCCGGCCGCACGCCGCTGCAGATCGCCTTCGGCGTTCTTTATCTCGGCTTCGCGCTGATCGTGCTGCTCGCCGCCATCTGGACGGCCATCGCCGTCGCCGACCGCATCGTGCGGCCGATCCGCCAGCTCATCGGCGCCGCCGACAGCGTCGCCTCCGGCAATCTCGACGTGAGTGTGCCCGTGCGCACGGCCGACGGCGATGTCGGCAACCTCTCGCGCACCTTCAACAAGATGATCGCCGAGATCCGCGCCCAGCAGAGCCAGATCCTCGATGCGAAGGACGAGGTCGATTATCGCCGGCGCTTCATCGAGGCGGTCCTGTCGGGCGTGACGGCGGCCGTCATCGGCGTGGAGGGCGACGGGCGGGTGACCATCGCCAACCTCTCTGCGGAAATCCTGCTCGGGCGCAATGCGGCCGACCTCCTCGGCCAGCCGCTCAGCCAGGTGGCGCCGGAGATCGCCGCGGTGCTGGAAGAAGGATCGGTGCGCCACCGCAACGATTACCGCAAGCAGGTCAACATCATGCACGGCGGCAAGGAGCGCACGCTGAACGTGCAGGTGACGCGCGAGGAAGCGAAGGACGCCAAGGAATCCTACGTCGTCACCATCGACGACATCACCGACCTCGTCATCGCCCAGCGCTCGACCGCCTGGGCGGACGTGGCGCGGCGCATCGCGCACGAGATCAAGAACCCGCTGACGCCGATCCAGCTCTCCGCCGAGCGCATCCGCCGCCGCTACGGCAAGCAGATCGACCAGGAGGACCGCGCCGTCTTCGACCAGTGCACGGACACCATCGTGCGCCAGGTCGAGGATATCGGCCGCATGGTCGACGAGTTCTCCGCCTTCGCGCGCATGCCGAAGCCCACGAAAGAACGCTCCGACCTGCGCAGTATCCTCAAGGATGCCGTTTTCCTGCGCGAGATGGGAAACAACCATGTCGTCTTCGCCAAGGATTTCGGCGAGCTGCCGCTGACGGGCCTTTTCGACGCACGCATGCTCGGCCAGGCCTTCGGCAACCTCATCAAGAATGCGGTGGAAGCGATCGAGGCGCTGCCGCCGGATGCGGAGCGGGGGGGGCACAAGGTTCTCGTGCGGGCGCGGGCGGACGATGCGGGCCGCCGCTTCGTCGTCGACGTCATCGACAACGGCAAGGGCCTGCCGACGGAGAACCGGCACCGCATCCTCGAACCCTACATGACCATGCGCGAGAAGGGCACGGGCCTCGGCCTCGCCATCGTCAAGAAGATCATCGAAGACCATGGGGGACAGCTTGAACTGCACGATGCCCCTGCGGATTTCGACCACGGCCACGGGGCGATGATCCGCGTGATCCTGCCCTACGAGGAAACGGTGGTGGCCGCCGATGCGGATAATAAGAAGAGCAAGGACATGAGCCATGGCGTCTGATATTCTCGTAGTGGACGACGAAGAGGACATCCGCGAGATCGTCTCCGGCATCCTTTCCGACGAAGGGCACGAGACGCGCACCGCCTTCGACAGCGATAGCGCGCTCGCGGCCATCAGTGACCGCGTGCCGCGCCTCGTCTTCCTCGATATCTGGATGCAGGGCAGCAAGCTCGACGGGCTTGCGCTCCTCGACGAGATCAAGAGCCGCCATCCTGATCTTCCTGTGGTGATGATCTCCGGCCACGGCAACATCGAGACGGCCGTCTCCGCCATCCGCCGCGGCGCCTACGACTTCATCGAAAAACCCTTCAAGGCCGACCGGCTGATCCTGATCGCCGAGCGGGCGCTGGAGAATTCGAAGCTCCGCCGCGAGGTGACGGAGCTGAAGAAGCGCTCAGGCGATCCGGCGGAGCTGATCGGCACCTCCGTCGCCGTCTCGCAGCTCCGCCAGACCATCGAGAAGGTCTCGCCGACCAACAGCCGCATCATGATCCTCGGTCCTTCCGGTTCCGGCAAGGAGCTGGTGGCGCGCATGATCCATCGCAAGTCGAGCCGGGCGAACGGCCCGTTCGTCGTGCTCAATGCCGCGGCGATCACGCCGGAGCGCATGGAGATCGCGCTTTTCGGCACGGAAGGAACGCCCGGCCAGCCGCGCAAGACCGGCGCGCTGGAGGAGGCCCATGGCGGCATCCTCTATCTCGACGAGATCGGCGAGATGCCGCGCGAAACGCAGAACAAGATTCTTCGCGTGCTCGTGGATCAACAATTCGAGCGCGTCGGCGGCTCCAAGCGGGTGAAGGTGGATGTGCGCATCATCTCCTCCACCGCCTACAATCTCGAAAGCCTGATCGCCGAGGGCGGTTTCCGCGAGGACCTCTATCACCGCCTTGCCGTGGTGCCGGTGCGCGTGCCGCCGCTTGCCGAGCGGCGCGAGGACATTCCCTTCCTCGTCGACATGTTCATGCGCCAGGTCAGCGAGCAGGCCGGCATCCGCGCGCGCAAGATCGGCGACGACGCGCTCGCCGTCCTCCAGGCGCACGACTGGCCGGGCAATATCCGCCAGTTGCGCAACAATATCGAGCGCCTGATGATCCTTGCCCGCAGCGACGGCCCCGATACGCCGATCAGCGCCGACATGCTGCCGACGGAAGTGGGCGACATGCTGCCGAAGATATCGACACAGGGCGACCAGCACATTATGACGCTGCCGCTGCGCGAGGCGCGCGAAATGTTCGAGCGCGACTATCTCATCGCGCAGATCAACCGCTTCGGCGGCAACATTTCCCGCACTGCCGAGTTCGTCGGCATGGAACGCTCCGCGCTCCATCGCAAACTGAAGTCGCTTGGCGTATAAGGCCCTCAGGGGCTTGAGGGATTCTGTGAGATGAAGGTCATCATCTGCGGCGCCGGACGCGTCGGCTACGGCATCGCGGAGCGGCTTTCGGAGGAGGGCAACGACGTGTCGGTCATCGACATGCAGCCCTCGCTGATCGCCGGCATCACCGAGACGCTGGACGTCAGCGGCATCGTCGGCCACGGCGCGCATCCGGAAATCCTCGCCAAGGCCGGCGCGGACGAGGCGGACATGATCATCGCCGTCACGCTGTTCGACGAGATTAACATGGTCGCCTGCCAGGTGGCCCATTCGCTGTTCAACGTGCCGACCAAGATTGCCCGCATCCGCGCGCAGAGCTATCTGGCACCGGAATATTCCGACCTCTTCTCGCGCGAGAACCTGCCCATCGACGTCACCATCTCGCCGGAGGTGGAGGTGGGCAAGACGGTGCTGCGGCGCATCTCCTTCCCCGGCGCGACGGACGTGGTGCGCTTTGCCGACGACCGCATCGTCATGGTCGCGATCGAATGCATGGAGGATTGCCCGGTCGTCGAGACGCCGCTGAAGCAGCTGAGCGAGCTCTTCCCCGACCTCAACGCGACGGTCACGGGCATCTTCTCGCAAGGCAAGCTCTTCGTGCCGAACTCCTCCGACCAGCTCCATTCCGGCGACCTTGCCTATGTGGTCTGCGACAAGGGCCATGTGCGCCGCACGCTCGCGCTCTTCGGCCACGAAGAGCAGGAGGCCGCCCGCATCGTCATCGCCGGCGGCGGCAATATCGGCTATTTCGTCGCCAAGGCCATCGAGGACTACCAGCCGAAGACCCGGCTCAAGATCATCGAGAGCGACCGCGAGCGCGCCGTCGCCCTTGCCGACAAGCTGCGCAATGCCGTCGTGCTCAACGGCTCGGCGCTCGACCAGAAGATGCTGCTGCAGGCCGATATCCAGGACGCGGACCTGATCGTGGCGCTGACCAACAACGACCAGATCAACATCCTCGGCAGCGTGATGGCCAAGCGCCTCGGCTGCAAGCAGAACCTCGTCCTGATCAATGACCCGAGCTATCAGGATTTCACCAAGACGCTCGGCATCGACGCGCATATCAACCCGCGCGCCGTCACCATTTCCGGCATCCTCCAGCATGTGCGCAAGGGGCGCATCCGCTCGGTCTACGCCGTGCAGAAGGGCTCGGCCGAGGTGATCGAGGCCGAGGCGCTGGAGACATCGCCACTCGTCGGCCGACCGCTGCGCGAGATCGAGCTGCCGCCCGGCATCCGCATCGGCGCGATCTACCGCGACCAGGCGGTGATCCGCCCGGACGGCGACACGAAGATCAAGGCGAAGGACCGCGTCGTGCTTTTCGCCGCCGCCGCGGCCGTGCGCCATGTCGAGCAGCTCTTCCGCGTCAGCATCCAGTATTTCTGAGGGTTTCCATGCCGCGCTTTGCCTATGTCAACGGCCGCTACGTCCGCCATGCGGATGCGGCGGTGCATATCGAGGACCGCGGCTTCGTCTTCGCCGATGCCGTCTACGAGGTCTGCCAGGTGCAGGCCGGCTTCATCGTCGACCTGACGCGCCATCTCGACCGGCTCGACCGCTCGCTGGGAGAAATCCGCATCCGCCCGCCGATGCCGCGCGCCGCGCTCACCGCAATCCTGCGCGAGGTGCTGCGCCGCAACCGCGTCGTCAACGGCATGGTCTATCTCCAGGTGACGCGCGGCACGGCGCGGCGCGACCACGTTTTTCCCGCGCCGGATGTGCGTCCCTCGCTCGTCGTCACGGCAAAGAGCCTCGACCCGGCGGTGAACGCGGCGAAATATGCCGCCGGCATCAAGGGCGTCACCGTTCCCGACAACCGCTGGGGCCGGGTGGACATCAAGACCGTGGGCCTGCTGCCGAACGTGCTGGCCCGCCAGCAGGCGAAGGAGATGGGCGCGCAGGAGGCGATCTTCGTCGATGCCGAGGGCAACGTGACGGAGGGCGGGGCCACGAACCTGTGGATCGTCGACAAGGCCGGAACGCTCGTCACGCGCCCTGCCGGCCACGATATCCTGAAAGGCATCACCCGCACGACGCTGATGGACGTCGCCGCAAAGCTCGGCCTTGCGGTCGAGGAACGGCGCTTTTCCGTGGCCGAGATGCTGGAGGCCCGGGAGGTCTTCGTCACCGGCGCGACGACGATCTGCCTTCCGGTGGTTTCCATCGACGGCCGCACCATCGCCAACGGCCATCCCGGCATGACCACACAGAAAATCCGCGAGGCCTTTTTCGCCGTTGCGGAGAAGACCGCGATTTGATACCAAAATCGGCGGTCCGGGAACATGTTGCCGGACCAGGGGGCATTTATTCCAGTCAACCGGCCGAAAGGGCCGGCAATCAGAAAGAAGCGGCGCGATGGCGGAACGTTCTCAAAACCTGCAGGATCTTTTTCTCAATACCGTTCGCAAGCAAAAGATTTCTCTGACGATCTTTCTCATCAACGGGGTCAAGCTGACCGGGGTTGTCACTTCCTTCGACAATTTCTGCGTGCTGCTGCGCCGTGACGGTCACTCGCAGCTCGTCTACAAACACGCGATCTCGACCATCATGCCGGGCCAGCCCTTGCAGATGTTCGAGACCGAGGAAAGCGGCTCCTGACAGGACCCACGAAGATTAGCAAATCCGATCCCCGCAAGGACTCCATCGTCCCGGACGCCGAAAAGCCCCGGGACGACATGCGCGCCGTCGTCATCGCGCCGGTGCTGAAGGCGTCCCGCGCCCAGCAGGCCGATCCGTCGGCCGCGCCCGCGCGCTCCGACGAGGCGCGGCTGGAAGAGGCCGTCGGCCTTGCCCATGCCATCGACCTCACGGTCGTCCATGCCGCCATCGTGCCCGTCGCCCAGCCGAAGCCCGGCACATTGCTCGGCTCCGGCAAGATCGAGGAGATCAAGGCGGCGCTCGATGCGCATGATGCCGGCCTCGTCATCGTCGACCATCCGCTGACGCCGGTGCAGCAGCGCAATCTCGAGAAGGAATGGAACGCCAAGGTCATCGACCGCACGGGCCTCATCCTCGAAATCTTCGGCCGCCGCGCCTCCACCAAGGAAGGCACGCTGCAGGTCGAGCTTGCGCATCTCAACTACCAGCGCGGCCGTCTCGTTCGAAGCTGGACCCACCTCGAGCGCCAGCGCGGCGGTGCAGGCTTCATGGGCGGGCCGGGCGAAACGCAGATCGAGGCCGACCGCCGGCTGCTGCAGGACAAGATCGTCAAGCTGGAGCGCGAGCTGGAGCAGGTGCGCCGCACCCGCCAGCTCCACCGTTCCAAGCGCAAGAAGGTGCCGCACCCCATCGTCGCCCTCGTCGGCTATACCAACGCCGGCAAGTCGACGCTGTTCAACCGCATCACCGGCGCAGGGGTGCTGGCCGAGGACATGCTCTTCGCCACGCTCGACCCGACGCTGCGCCGCATGAAGCTGCCGCAGGGCCGCACCGTCATCCTCTCCGACACGGTGGGCTTCATCTCCGACCTGCCGACCCATCTCGTCGCCGCCTTCCGCGCGACGCTGGAAGAGGTGCTGGAGGCCGACCTCATCCTCCATGTGCGCGACATGTCCGACCCGGACAACGGCGCGCAATCCTCGGACGTCCTGCGCATCCTCGCCGATCTCGGCATCGACGAGAAGGACGGCGCGGAACGCATCCTCGAAGTCTGGAACAAGATCGACCGGCTGGAGCCGGAAGCGCGCGAGGCGCTGGTGCAGAAGGCGGAGAGCCAGCCGAACGTCATGGCGGTCTCGGCGATCTCCGGCGAGGGCGTCGATGCGCTGCTCGACGAGATCAACCGCCGCCTTTCCGGCGTGCTGGTCGACCGCGACGTCATCGTGCCCCTCACGCAATTGCAGCTCCTGCCGTGGATCTACGACCACTCCGTCGTCGACGCCCGCGAGGACATGGAAGACGGCAACGTGCGGCTGGAACTCCGCCTGACGGAGACCGAAGCCGCCGAACTCGACCGTCGGCTCGGGATCGGCGCAAAGCCGGTGCGCGAGGACTGGGAGCGCTGAGGCAGCGGGATGAGGGGCGATCCAACCCTACTCCCCCAACTGCCGCTCGATCCGCTTCGCCGCCTGCCACAGCTCCTCCATCCGCTCCAGCGTCGCCTCTTCCAGGCTTTCGCCGTTTTCGGCAAGGCTGTCCTCGATATGCGAGAAGCGGTTGCGGAACTTGGTGTTGGTGCCGCGCAGGGCCATTTCCGGGTCGGCGCCGACATGGCGGCCGATATTGACGAGGGCGAAGATCAGGTCGCCGAGTTCGTCGGCAACGGCGCTCTTGTTGCCGTCGCGCAGGGCCTCGCGCAGTTCGCCGATCTCCTCTTCGATCTTGTCGAGGATCGGCGCGGGCTCGGACCAGTCGAAGCCGACCTTTGCCGCCCGCTCCTGAAGCTTCAGCGCTTCCACCAGCGCGGGGAACGAGCGCTGCACCGGGCCGAGATGGCCGCGCATCGGGTCCTCCGGCAGGCCGCGTCTGGCGCGGCGTTCCTTGCGCTCGCGCTTTTCCGCCTGCTTGATTTCGTCCCATTGCAGCTTCACCGCCTCAGGCGTGTCGGCATCCGAGCGGGCGAAGACGTGCGGATGGCGGCGGATCATCTTGCGCGTCACCGCATCGACGACGCTGCCGAAATCGAAATCGCCGCGCTCCTCGGCCATGCGGGCATGGAAGACCACTTGCAGGAGAAGGTCGCCCAGCTCCTCGCAGAGGTCGTCCATGTCGTTCCGCTCGATGGCGTCGGCGACCTCATAGGCCTCCTCGATCGTGTAGGGCTTGATCGTCTCGAAGGTCTGGACGATGTCCCACGGGCAGCCGGTTTCCGGCTGGCGCAGGGCCGCCATGATCTCGATCAGGCGTTCTATGTCGCGGCTCGGTTCCATGGCGGGTCTCAGTTGAGCGGGATGGCGTTGCCGGGAAGATAATCCCCGTTGGCGGTATGCCCGCATCCTTAGCGGTCGGTGCGGCGGGCAGGCAAGGGCGGCCGGTGACTTATGCTCAAAATGCCGGGTGCCAGAGCAAAACAATACCCCCCTCCCGAACCATTGGAATTTCTGTTTCTTTCGTTCCTGGCGGATTTTCGCGATAGTGCGCACACTTCAACCGGACCGAACCATGACCGCAGCGCAGCACAAGCTCTCGACCTTCCCGGCCTTCTTCCGCGTCAGCGGCAGGACGGTCGTCGTCGTGGGCGGGGGCGACGAAGCCTTTGCCAAGGCCCGCCTCCTGTCGAACACGGATGCGCGCATCGTCGTGCTGGCCGAAGCGCCGGAAGCCGATTTCGCCCGCTTCATCGCCGAAAACGGCCTCGTCCTCCAGCGCGCGCCCTTTTCCAGGGAAGCGATCGCCGACGCCACGCTCGTCTTCGCCGCAACGGGTGAGGCTGCGGCCGACCGCACCATTGCCACCGCCGCCCGCGAGCTCCACATCCCCGTCAATGCCGTCGACCAGCCGGATTACTGCGATTTCTTCACGCCGGCGCTCGTCAACCGTGCGCCCGTCGCCGTCGCCATCGGCACGGAAGGGGCAGGTCCCGTGCTGGCGCAGATGATCCGCGCGCAGGTCGACCAGATCCTTTCGCCCTCGCTCGGCCGGCTCGCAAGCCTTGCCAACGGCTACCGCGAGGCCGTCGACCGTATCCTGCCGCGCGGCGTCACCCGCCGCGTCTTCTGGCGCCGGTTCTTCCAGGGCGCCGTCGCCGATGCCGTCAACAACGGCGATATCGAAACGGCGCGTCGCGCCGCCGATTCCCTCCTCGGCGCACAGGGCAGGGCCGAGGGCCATGTCTGGCTCGTCGGCGCCGGCCCGGGCGCCGAAGACCTCCTGACGCTGCGCGCCCAGCGCGTGATGATGGAAGCCGACGTGATCGTCTTCGACGCGCTCGTGCCGCAGGCCATCGTCGACATGGGCCGGCGCGATGCCGAGCGCCTGTCAGTCGGCAAGCGCAAGGGCTGCCATTCCAAGTCGCAGGAAGAGATCAACGATCTCCTCGTCGACCTCGGCAAGGCCGGAAAGCGCGTCGTTCGCCTGAAATCCGGAGATCCGCTCGTCTACGGCCGCGCCGGCGAGGAAATGGCGGCGCTCCGCCAGGCCGGCGTCACCTACGAGGTCGTACCGGGCATCACTTCGGCCTTCGCCGCCGCCGCCGATTTCGAGCTGCCGCTGACGCTGCGCGGCGTCGCCTCCTCGCTCGTCTTCACGACGGGCCACGACCTTACCGGCGCCGTGCTGCCGGACTGGGCGCGCCTTGCCATTTCCGGCGCCACCGTCGCCGTCTACATGGGCCGCAGCGTGGCGGCTTCCGTCGCCGCACGGCTCATGGAGGCCGGCCTTCCTGCCGAAACAACGGTCGCGGTGGTGGAAAACGCCAGCCGCCGCGAAAAGCGGCTGCTGCACGGCACGCTCAAGGACCTGCCGGGCCTCGAACATCGCGACGAGCTCGCCGGCCCGGTCATGGTGATCATCGGCGATGCCGTCGCCGGCGCCAATTTCGAACATTCCGAACCGCTCGCCGTCCGTGAGCCGGTTCATGCCACAGCAGCATTGGGAGCATGATATGGCCGACAAGGTTCTGACAGCCAACCGCCTCTCCGACGGCACCTCCGTCTGGCTGGACGCCGCCGGCAACTGGAACGAACGGCTCCAGGCCGCTTTCGTCGCCCGCCACAAGGAGGCCGTCGAGGCGCTGGAAGCCACCGGCCGGCAGGCCTTCGCCGACAACCAGGTGGTCGACGTCAACGTCATCGACGTGGAAGAGGTCGACGGTGTGCTGCGGCCGCTGCGCATGCGCGAGCGCATCCGCGCGGAAGGCCCGACCATCGCCTATGCCATCGGCTATTCCGGCCTCGCCGCGACGGCCGCCTGAGGATATCGCATGTACCGTTACGACGAATTCGACCACGCCTTCGTTTCCGGCCGGGTGGAGCAGTTCCGCGACCAGGTCGCCCGCCGCCTTTCCGGCGAACTGGCCGAAGACGCCTTCAAGCCGCTGCGCCTGATGAACGGCGTCTATCTGCAGCTTCACGCCTACATGCTGCGCGTCGCCGTTCCCTACGGCACGCTCAGTTCCCGCCAGATGCGCATGCTGGCGCATATCGCGCGCAAGTACGACCGCGGCTACGGCCATTTCACCACGCGCCAGAACATCCAGTACAACTGGCCGAAGCTTTCCGAGCTGCCGGATGCGCTGGCCGACCTTGCCACGGTGGAGATGCATTCGCTGCAGACCTCCGGCAACTGCATCCGCAACGTGACGGCCGATCATTTCGCGGGCGCTGCCGCCGACGAGGTCGCCGATCCGCGGCCCTATGCGGAAATCCTGCGCCAGTGGTCCTCCGTCCATCCGGAATTCTCGTTCCTGCCGCGCAAGTTCAAGATCGCCGTCACCGGCGCCGAGCGTGACCGCGCGGCGATCCAGGTGCACGATATCGGCCTGCACCTGAAGAAGAACGGACAGGGCGAGATCGGCTTTGCCGTCTATGTCGGCGGCGGGCAGGGGCGCACGCCCCTCGTCGCCAAGAAGATCCGCGACTTCCTGCCGGAGGCGGACCTTCTCACCTACACGACCGCGATCATGCGCGTTTACAATCTCTACGGCCGGCGCGACAACAAGTTCAAGGCGCGCATCAAGATCCTCGTGCACGAGATGGGCGCGGAGGAACTGGCGCGGCAGGTCGAGGCCGAATTCGCCGAACTGCGCGGCAGCGAGCTGACGCTGCCGGAAAGCGATATCGCGGCAATCGCCACCTATTTCGCGCCGCCGCGGCTTGCGCCCCGCGCCGAGGGCTGGGCCAACCTTGCCCAGTGGAAGAAGGCCGATCCGGAATTCGCCCGCTGGGTGCAGCAGAACGTGCAGCCGCACAAGCATCCCGACTACGGCATGGTGACGATCTCCCTGAAGCCGATCGGCGGCATTCCGGGCGATGCCTCCGACGCGCAGATGGAGGCCGTTGCCGATATCGCGCAGGAATATGCTTTCGACGAGATCCGCGTCAGCCACGAGCAGAACCTCATCCTGCCGCATGTGGCGCTGGCCGATCTGGAGCCGGTCTATCGCGGCCTCGTCGCCGCAGGGCTGGCGACCGCCAATGCCGGCCTCATCACGGATATCATCGCCTGCCCGGGGCTCGATTACTGCGCGCTCGCCAATGCCCGCTCGATCCCGGTCGCACAGGAAATCTCCAACCGCTTCGGCTCGCCGGAGCGCCAGGCGGAGATCGGCGAACTGAAGATCAAGATCTCCGGCTGCATCAACGCCTGCGGCCACCACCATGTCGGCCATATCGGTCTTCTGGGCGTGGAGAAGAAGGGCGAGGAGCTCTACCAGATCACGCTCGGCGGCTCGGGTGACGAGAACACGTCGATCGGCGAGATCATCGGCCGCGGCTTCGAGCCGGAGAAGGTGACGGACGCCGTCGAGGTGGTCGTCGATACCTATCTTGGCCTGCGCCGCGACCCGTCGGAAACCTTCCTTGCCGCCTATCGCCGCGTCGGACCGCAGCCCTTCAAGGATGCGCTCTACGGCGAGAAGACGGTCGCGGCAGCCTGAGGAGAACGGCCATGACGAAAATCTGGAACGAATCCGGCTTCGTGACCGGCGATCCGTGGATCATCGAGACCGAAGATAGGAAGGCCGGGCCGGACGAAAAGGCGATCCTCAGCCTCGACGCCTTCCTCGAGAAGGCCGCCGGCACGAACGAGACGGGCCTTGGCGTGCTGGTCAATCCGGCGGACGACGTGCGCAGGCTGGAAGGCCATCTCGACCGGCTGGCGCTGGTCGCCGTCGCCTTCCCGGCCTTCAACGACGGGCGCGCCTTCAGCCATGCCTCGCTGCTGCGCTCGCGCCTGAAGTTTTCCGGCGAAGTGCGGGCGGTCGGCGACGTGCTGATCGACCAGGTGCCGCTGATGCTTCGCTGCGGCATCGACAGTTTTGCCGTCAGCAATGCGACGGCCCTGAAACGGCTTGCGGAAAACCGCCTGCCGGGCATTCCCGTCCACTACCAGCCGACGGCGCGTCCCGCGCAGGACGTCAACTCCTATAGCTGGCGCCGCCGGGCCTGAATTTCCGGGCCTGCTCCTTGAAAGGCCGCAATCGCGTGCCAGTATTGTTCCAGATCAAGGCGGATCGCCGCGTCCCGGGCGAAAGCAGGGGGCGCGGCAAATATTGCGCGGCCGATCGGCGCATTGGAACGCAATACCTTCCTTTGCCGCTCAACATGTAATATCTGCCTATCGTCAAATCCTCCGACCCATTCAGGATCGCTGCCGAAATGAACGCACCCGCCAAGACCGAAGATTTTGTTGCAACCGTCCCCGCCGGCGTTTTCGCCGAGACGGTCACGAGCGTGCAGCACTATACGGATCGCCTGTTCCGCTTCCGCATGACGCGCCCGGAAAGCTTCCGCTTCCGCTCCGGCGAATTCGCCATGATCGGCCTGATGGTCGGCGAGAAGCCGATCTACCGCGCCTATTCGATCGCAAGCCCCGCCTGGGACGAGGAACTGGAATTCTTCTCGATCAAGGTGCCGGACGGCCCGCTGACCTCGCATCTCCAGCAGATCAAGCCGGGCGATACCGTGCTGATGCGCAAGAAGCCGACCGGCACGCTGGTGCTCGACGCGCTGACGCCCGGCAAGCGGCTCTACATGTTCTCCACCGGCACGGGAATCGCGCCGTTCGCAAGCCTCATCCGCGATCCGGAGACCTATGAGAAGTTCGACGAGGTCATCCTGACCCATACCTGCCGCGAGGTTGCCGAGCTGAAATACGGCTTCGATCTCGTGGACGAAATCCGCAACCACGAATTCCTCTCGGAAATCGTCGGCAACAAGCTGCGCCACTATGCGACGGTCACCCGCGAGGACTATCCGTTCCAGGGCCGCATCACCGACCTCATCCGCAACGGCAAGATGTTCGCCGACCTCGGCGTTCCGCATTTCGATCCGGCCGTCGACCGCGGCATGATCTGCGGCTCGGCCGCAATGCTCAAGGAAACCAAGGAACTGCTGGAAGCCGCCGGCCTCACCGAGGGCGCCAACAGCAAGCCCGGCGAATTCGTCATCGAACGCGCCTTCGTGGATTGACCGAAGCGATCCTTCCGTAAGGAGAACAAAGCCCGGCATCGCCGGGCTTTTTCTTTGTATTCAGGAGCCTGCGGGCGCTTCCTTCAGTTCGCAGGCATGCGTGCCGATAGTCATCGTGTTGCCGCGCCAGTCGATGGCGCCGCCGAGCCAGGCGCGCAGCCAGATGGCGGGCATCATGACGTCGCGCACGATCATCGCCGGCACGGACCAGCGCGACAGCCGCCAGCCCTTGGCGAAGGCGAGAGCGATCTCCGGCAGGTAGATGCCGGCGAGGACGAAAAGGACGGCGGGCAGAAGCCGCATGTCGCCGAAGAGCACCGCCGCCAGCGCCAGCAGCAGCGGCGGCAGGACGCCGAGCAGGATTTCCGGCGCGAAGAAGCCGGGGAAGGTGACGCGGCGAAGGCGCGACCAGCGGCACTGGCGCGACCAGACCTCCCGTCCTTTGCGCCGGCCGAGCGGCTGCTCGAAGGGTGCCGAGACGAGATGGACCTCGAGGCCGAGGCGGTTCACCAGCTTGGTCGAGGCGGCGTCCTCGGCGATCTCGGCGTTCAGCGCGTGGATGCCGCCGTTGGCGTCCAGCATCGGCTTATACCACAGCATGCTCTTGCCCTGCGCGAAGCCGAGGCCGACCGCTTCGCCGGCATATTGCCAGCGCGCCTGCTGAGTATTGAGGAAGGCGCATTCCACCTCGGCCCAGAAGCCGTCCGGCCGCGAGCCGAGCGGCGTCGAGCAGACGAGGCCCGAATCGCGCCGCCAGTCGCCCATCAGGTGCTGGATGTAGTCGGGCGGCATCAGCACGTTGGAATCGGCGAGGATCACCCAGTCGTGCCGCGCGGCCTGCCAGCCCTTGACGCAGTTGTTCAGCTTGGGATTGGCGCCGATGCGCTCGTCGCCAACGAGGATGCGCGCCTCGACCTGTGGGTGGGCGGCGGCGGCCGCCTCGATCAGCGGGACGATCGGGTCGCTGGCGTGGGCGACGCAGAAGAGGAGCTCGTAGCGCGGCCAGGCAAGGCGGAAGGCGCGCTCCAGCGTCTCGCCGGAAAAGTTCTCGATGCCGCGCACGGGAACGACGATGGAGACGGGCGGCGTCTTGCGCAGGTCCGGCGGCGGCGCGCCAGCACGGTCGAGCCGCAGGCCGGCGATGGCGATGCTGGCAAGGTTGGTCGCAACGAGGGCGCCCGAGGCAAGGGCGAAGGCCTGAGCCATGTCCATTCACGCAAACTCCGCTGGGCGCCGCCTTGCGCGGGCGCCGGGTCCATTCACGCGGCAAGGAACATCATCGTCACATGACACGGGAATGACGGGCGGAGCGCGGCCGCCCCCACCGGGGCGGAGGCGGCCGGATTTGCGGGGCAGGCCAAGGCCTAGGCGAGGAATTCGGCGGTCGTCGTGACCTTGCCGTAGCCGAATTCCAGCGCCGCCATGATGGTGGCGTGAACCTGCGCGGCCGGCACGCGCGAATCGCCGAAGGCCTTGTCGCGCGTGGCGCAGGCGTCGTGCACGACGGTGAGGCCGTAGCCGAGATCGGCGGCGGCGCGGGCGGTGGCGTCGATGCAGACGTCGCTCATCGCGCCGACGACCACCACGTCCTCGATGCCGGCCGCCTGAAGGGTTTCCCGCAAGGTCGTGTCGCGGAAGGAGTTCGGGTAGTTCTTGACGACGACGGCGTCACCCTCCTGCGGTGCGACCGCCGAGATCGGCTGGATGCCGTCCGTGCCGGGCGCGAAGAGCGGCGAGGCGGCATCCCTGGCGACATGGTGGACGTGCACGATCCGGTCGCCCTTCCGGCGCGCGGCTTCCACGACGCGGGCGGCGTTGGCCGCGGCCGCGTCGATGCCGACGAGCGGGAAACGGCCCGAACCGAGATAGTCCTTCTGGAGGTCGACGATGACGACGGCGCACTTGCTCATGGGAATTCCTTTCCGTTGGCGTTCGATGTCGTGGACATTCTGCCCCGGTCCTGCCATCTCTCGCCATTGGCGATATCGACATAATCCGGGGTGAAAGTGACATGGCGGCGGAAATCGGACTGGTGCTCTATCCCGGCGTGCAGATGGCCGCCGTGCTCGGCATGACGGACCTCTTCCAGGCCGCGACGGCACTCGCCGCACGCAAGGGGGCGGAGACCCCGGCGCTCGCGGTCAGCCATTGGGGGCTGGAAGCGGGGCGGCCGGTGCGGGTGAACGGTGTCGATACGCCCGGCAAGCCGGCGGTACTCGTCCTGCCGCCGGCGCTCGGCGACGCTATCCGCCGCGAGGATGCCGCGCCCTTCGCCGCGTGGCTGCGGCAATGCCACGGCGAGGGTGTCCGGCTCGCCTCGATCTGCGCGGGCGCCTATCTCCTCGGCGAGACGGGGCTGCTTGCCGGGCGCACCATCACGACGAACTGGGTGATCGCCGAGATTTTCGAGCGGCGCTTTCCCGACGTCCATGTCGATACCGACCGGCTCCTCAACGACGACGGCGATATCGTGACGGCCGGCGGCGTCATGGCCTGGGTCGATCTCGGGCTGATGCTGGTCGACCGCTTCCTCGGGCCGGGCGTGATGCTGGAGGTCGCCCGCCGCTTCGTCGCCGATCCGCCGGGGCGCGAGCAGCGCTACTACAGCGCCTTCTCGCCGCGCCTCCTGCATGGCGATGCGGCGATCCTGAAGGTGCAGCACTGGCTGCAGGCGAGCGAGGCGAAGGACGTGGCGCTGGAAACGCTCGCTGCGCAGGCGGGCCTCGAGCCGCGCACCTTCCTGCGGCGCTTCCGCAAGGCGACGGGGCTGACGACGAGCGACTATTGCCAGCGCCTGCGCGTCTCCCGGGCGCAGGAGATCCTGCAGTTCACCACCCGCTCGGTCGATCTAGTCGCCCTCGACGTCGGCTACAACGACCCCGGCGCGTTCCGCAAGGTTTTTGCCCGCATCGTCGGGCTGACGCCGGGCGAATACCGCAAGCGTTTCCGCTCCTGAGCCCTATTGCGCCGCCGGCCGGCTCCGCACCACGGTGACGGTGCAGGGCGCGTGCGCGGCAACCTCGCCGGAGACGCTGCCGAGCATGGAGCGCATGGCCGATTCGGCCCGCGCGCCCATGACGATGTGGTCGACATGGTTCTCGCGGGCATATTCGAGGATCGCATCGGCCGGCGAGACGGCCTCCAGCACGTGGAACGTGATGCCGCCGCCAGGGGCGGGAAGGCCGGTCGACCAGGTGCGCAGCGCGACGAGGCGCAGCACATGCTTGTTGCGGCCCTCCTCGTCGAGCGAGGTGTCGATGGCGATGCGGTTGATCTTCAGGACGTTGATGCAGGCGATGCGGGCGTCCGGCGTGTTCTCGACGATGCGCGCCACCGTCTTGCGCATGGCCTCGGCAAGGTCCGGCGCGCCGGCGGCAAGATCGACGGCGACGGCGACGATGGGGGCGTTGGCAAGCTGCGTCTCGGCCGCGCGGGGCTTCACCGTCTCGATGGGGACGGGGTTGAAGCGGCGGCGCACAACGACGGAGAAGGGATCGCGCTTCATCTTCTCCGCCCGCGCCGTCAGATTGACGGCGGAAAGGTCCTGCAGGTCGAGGGCGAGCTGGGCGGCGCTCGGATAGCGCCAGGCGGGGTTCACCTCCAGGCAGCGCAGGATGACCTCCTGCAAGGCGGGCGGGATGGCCGCGTTGCGCGCGCGGGGCGGCAGAGGATCGCGCCAGAGCCGGCGCTTCAGGCCCTTGAGGCGCTGCGGATCGCCGAACGGTCGCTCGCCGGTCGAGAAGAAATAGAGCATGACGCCGAGCGCGAAGAGGTCGCTGCGGAAATCGCTGCGCGTGCCGAGCACCTGTTCCGGCGCCATGTAGGGCGCCGTGCCGTAGGGCAGGCGGAACTGCTCGTCCATCAGGTCCGGCAGGTGGATGTGGCGGGCAAGGCCGTAGTCGATGAGCACGGCCTCGCCGCTCTCGCGGAACATCACGTTGGAGGGTTTCAGGTCGAGATGGACGACGTGCTGGCGGTGCAGCGAATCGAGCGCGACTGCGACCTTCGCGCCGATGGCAGCGACCTCCTCCGGCGGCAGCGGCAGGCGTTCCAGGAGCGGATAGAGCGAGGTGCCGGGCAGGCGCTCCATGACGATATAGGGGAGCGTGGCGAAATCGCCGTTGGCGACGAAGCGCGGCACGTGTGGGCCGGAAAGGCGCGGCAGGATCATCTGCTCCATCTCGAAGCCGACGATGGCGGCCGGATCGTCGCCCTCGCCGATGACCGGCACCTTCATCAGGATCGGGAAATCGACGTCCGGCCGGCTGACCGTCCAGATGCGCGCCATCCCGCCGTTATGGGCGATGTCCTCGATGAGGAAGCCGTCGACGACGTCGCCCGGTTTCAGCCGCGCCTTGACCATCAGCGCCCCCGCGCCAGACGCTCGGCGAGCGAGGCCGGCAGGCCCGCCGCGCGGATTTTCTCCGCCGCCCTCTCCACGTCGTAGGCGACGCGCAGGAAGCACAGCTCAGCGTTTTCCGTGTCGTAGAGCGCGAAGGCGGCGGCCGGGTTGCCGTCGCGCGGCTGGCCGACGGCGCCCATGACGGCGAGCCACCGGCGCTGCGGCAGGAGCGGCACGGGCGTGGCGGCGACGGGAACGAACGGCGTGATCCTGCCGCCGGGCGCCGTGCAGTAGAGAGCGGGCTTGTGCACATGGCCGCAGAAGCTGACCCGCGCGCTGCAGGCGGCAAGGTGCCGGCCGGCGTCGTCGGCATCCAGCACATAGTTCCATTCGGCGGGCGCGCTGGCATCGGCATGGACGAAGAGGCAGTCGCCCTCCCGCGCCTCGAGGGGAAGCGCGGCGAGGAAGGCGCGCGTCTCGGCGCCGAGCTGGCGGCGGGTCCATTCGAGCGCCAGCGTGGCGGTCGGGTTCATCGAGACGGACGGATTGCCGACGGCCTCGTCGTGGTTGCCGCGCAGCACGATGGCGCCCTGCGCGGCAAGCGTCATCGCCCGCTCCGCGCACCATTCCGGGTCCGCGCCGTAGCCGACGATATCGCCGAGCAGCGCGAAGCGCTCCGCGCCGGCCGCCTCGGCGGCGGCGAGCACCGCCTCGAAGGCTTCGCGGTTGGCGTGGATATCGGAGAGGACGGCAACGAGCATGGCGGTTCATCTTCGCAAGGTTGCCCAGACCATAGCGCGCCTTGCCCGCCCCAGCCATTCAACGGAAGGGGAATATCGCGTTACCCGCCTTGCGCTTCGTCAGGACCTGCGCGGCGGGAAGGCGAAGAGGTCGGCATCGCCGTCGCCGTGGCCGGCGATCTCCGCGGCGACGATCTCGGCCGCGATCTGGCTGAAGGTGATGCCGTTGCCGCCGAAGCCCATGACGGCGAAGACATTGTCGAGGCCGGGGACGCGGCCGATCAGCGGCAGGCCTGTGCGCGTCGTGCCGAAGGGCGCCGCCCAGGCATGGTCAGGCTCGGGGAGGGAGATACCGAGCAGCCGTTCCACCTTGCGGCGGATGGTGCGCGCCTTGCGCTTGATCTTTTCGGCCGAGGCGAAGGCCGTCGCGCTCTCCTCGTCCTCGCCGCCGGCAATCAGCCTGCCGTCGCGGGTGCGCCGCAGGTAGAGATAG
The DNA here is from genome assembly GCF_055392685.1 of Shinella sp. Sh6. Lineage (NCBI taxonomy): Bacteria > Pseudomonadati > Pseudomonadota > Alphaproteobacteria > Hyphomicrobiales > Rhizobiaceae > Shinella > Shinella sp. Sh6. The sequence continues at coordinate 1,556,302 of NZ_AP044005.1, forward strand.
GGATCGGCGCCCTCCCAGACGATGCAGTCCTTCAGCCAGTCGGGCAGGGTCGTGCCGGGCGGCGTGGCGAGCGCCCAGGTGGAGACGATGGCGTGCGAGGCGTCGGCGACGGCTTCCAGGAACTCGTAGCCCGAGCAGAAGACCGCGTGGCGGGCGGAAAGGATATGGCCGTCGGCCGTCGCGAGGAACACGCCGCTATCGGTGCTTCGGATGTCGGTGATCTCCAGCGGGCTGACGAGATCCGCCCCGTGCGCGGCGGCGGCGCGCAGGATGCCGGCGGCCATCTGCGCGGGGTTGGCCGAGGCGGAGACGTCGGAAAGGATCGCGCCGGTGCGCGCGATGCCGTAGCCCTCGGAAAGGCTGCGCGCATCGAGGAATTCGGCGGCGATGCCGGCCTCGTGCCGCGCCTTCGTCTCCGTGCGCAGGGCGCGGCCGCCATAGGCGTTGCCGGCGAGGAACAGCGTCTTCTTGCGCTCGAAGCCGCAGGAAAGATCGAGGTCGGCGACGATCTCGGACAGCCTCTCGACGGCGCGGGCCGAGCGCTGCCAGGCCCGGGCGGCCCGGGCCCTGCCGATCACGGCGGAGAGCCGGTGCAGCGGCACGTCGATCTCGTGCTGGATCATCGCGGTGCTGGCGAGCGTGCTGCCGCGCACCGGCGGGCGGCGGTCGACCACCAGCACCGAACGGCGCCCATCGGCAAGCGCATGGGCGGCGAGCGCGCCCGAGATGCCCGCGCCGACGATGACGACGTCGTAGCTTCCGGCCGACGGCTTCGGCCGGGCGCGGACGGAGATGCGCGGCGAATCGGCCCACAGCGGGCGGGATTCATGCAGGTCGCGCTGGCGGGTGATGTCGCGGGATGTGGGAATGGGGCTCTCCATGCGAAAGGATTCCGGCAACGGCACAGAAGCGGAAAAGTTCCCGCGCCAGGCGTGCAGGCCCCCGGTGCTTGCATTGCGGGGCGAAAGCATGCAAAGCACGAGGCGCCCGAAACACGACCGGATTTCGCCCATGACCGCACGTTCGAGAACGCCTCGCCCGATCGACCATCTGGTGCTGCCGGTGTCCGAACTCGGGCTTGCGCGCGAACGGCTGACCGCGCTCGGCTTCACCGTCGCGAAGGACGCGCGCCACCCGTTCGGCACGGAAAACTGTTGCGTCTTCCTTGCCGACGGCAGCTATCTCGAACCGCTCGGCATCGCCAATCGCGAGGAATGCGAGGAGGCCGCGCGGGCGGGCAACGTCTTCGTCGCGCGCGACCAGGCCTTCCGCTTCCGCCGCGGCCTCGAGGGCTTTTCCGCCGTCGCCATGGCGACGGACGATGCGTGGGGCGACGACCAGCGCTATGCGGCGGCCGGCTTTTCCGGCGGCCCGGTGCTGGAATTCTCGCGCGACATGCTGCTGCCGGACGGCACGTCGGCGACGGGCAGCTTCCGGCTCGCCTTCGCCGCGGACGCGCGCAGCCCCGATTTCTTCTTCTTCGCCTCGCAGCGCGTCGTGCCGCTGCCGGCCGACCGCAAGGCGCTCGAGGCGCATGAGAACAGCGTGACCGGGCTTGCCGAGGTGGTGCTGTCGGAACAGAACCCGACGGATTTCCAGTATCTCCTGCAGGAGGCTGCCGACGAGCGGGAGGTCGAGGCGCTTTCCTTCGGCATGTCGGTCGAAACGCCGCGCGGGCGCATCACGGTGCTGAGCGACGCCGGCCTTCAGGGTTTCTACGGGATCGCCCCGGCGCCCGGCGCGGACCGAGGCCTCAAGGGGCAGGCGGTCGTCTTCACCGTATCCGACCTTTCCGAATGCCGCCGACGCATGACGGCGGGCAGCGTCGCCTTCGAGGAGCGGGACGGCCGGCTCCTAGTGCCGCCGGCGCCGGGGCAGGGCGTCCTCTTCGTCTTTGGAGAATGAGCAGATGAAAACCAATTCCACCGTCGTCGTCGGCGAAGGGCCGAAGAAAGTCACCTTCTCGCAGACAGAACGCCTCTCGCTGATCGCCGGCCCCTGCCAGATGGAAAGCCGCGACCATGCCTTCATGATCGCGGAAACCCTTGTGAAACTCTGCGATCGCTTAGGCATCGGGTTCGTCTACAAATCGTCCTTCGACAAGGCGAACCGCTCCTCGCTGTCAAGCGACCGGGGGATCGGCCTTGAAAAAGGTCTCGCCGTCTTCGCAGAGTTGAAGAAGGCCTTTGGCATTCCGGTCCTGACGGATATCCATAGCGAGCAGCAGTGCGCTGTCGTGGCGGAGGTCGTGGACGTATTGCAGATTCCGGCTTTCCTGTCGCGCCAGACGGACCTGCTTGTCGCCGCCGCCAAGACCGGCCGCGCGATCAACGTGAAGAAGGGGCAATTCCTTGCCCCCTGGGATATGACAAACGTACTCGACAAAATCACGCATAGCGGCAATCCGAATGTCATGCTGTGCGAGCGGGGCGCGTCTTTCGGCTACAATACGCTGGTCTCGGACATGCGCTCTCTGCCTATCATGGCCGAAACCGGCGCGCCCGTTATCTTCGACGCGACCCATTCGGTGCAACAGCCGGGCGGCCAGGGAGCGACCTCGGGAGGAGAGCGGCGTTTCGTCGAGACCCTTGCTCGCGCCGCCGTCGCCGTCGGCGTCGCCGGTGTGTTCATCGAGACCCACGAAGATCCCGATATGGCGCCTTGCGACGGCCCCAATATGCTGCATCTGAAGGACATGCCGCGTGTTCTGGAGAAGCTTATTGCCCTCGACGACATCGCCAAGGGCTGAGGCTCCTTACGCCGTCATGCCATTGTAATTTCCGCATGGTCGACTAGAAGTGCATTTCAATCGATTAACAAACCCCGAAACAGGACGATATCCATGACTGCAATCATCGACATCATCGGCCGCGAGATTCTCGACAGCCGCGGCAACCCCACCGTCGAAGTGGACGTGCACCTCGAGGATGGCAGCTTCGGCCGCGCGGCCGTTCCGTCCGGCGCCTCGACCGGCGCGCATGAAGCGGTCGAACTGCGCGACGGCGGCAAGCGCTACCTCGGCAAGGGCGTGGAAAACGCCGTCGCCGCCGTCAACGGCGAGATCTTCGAAGCCATCGGCGGCCTCGACGCCGAAGACCAGATCCAGGTCGACCAGACGATGATCGAGCTCGACGGCACGCCGAACAAGGCGCGCCTTGGCGCCAACGCCATCCTGGGCGTGTCGCTCGCCGTCGCCAAGGCCGCCGCGGAAGCCGCCAACCTGCCGCTCTACCGCTATGTCGGCGGCCCGAACGCCCGCGTCCTGCCGGTGCCGATGATGAACATCATCAACGGCGGCGCCCATGCCGACAACCCGATCGACTTCCAGGAATTCATGATCGTGCCGGTCGGCGCCGAGACGGTGCGCGATGCCGTTCGCATGGGCTCGGAAGTCTTCCACACGCTGAAGAAGCAGCTCGCCGCCGACGGCCACAACACCAATGTCGGCGACGAAGGCGGCTTCGCGCCGGGCCTCGCCTCCGCGCCCGCCGCGCTCGACTTCATCATGAAGTCCATCGAGAAGGCCGGCTACCGTCCGGGCGAGGACATGCACATCGCCCTCGACTGCGCCTCGACCGAGTTCTTCAAGGACGGCAAGTACGTTCTCGAAGGCGAAGGCCGCACGCTGGAGCCGGGCGCCATGGCCGAATACCTCGCCGAGCTTGCCGCCAGGTACCCGATCTTCTCGATCGAGGACGGCATGGCTGAAGACGACTGGGACGGCTGGAAGCTGCTGACCGACAAGATCGGCAAGAAGACCCAGCTCGTCGGCGACGACCTGTTCGTGACGAACTCCGCGCGCCTTCGCGACGGCATCAAGATGGGCGTCGCCAACTCGATCCTCGTCAAGGTCAACCAGATCGGCTCGCTCTCCGAGACGCTCGACGCCGTCGAGACCGCGCACAAGGCAGCCTACACCGCCGTCATGTCGCACCGCTCGGGCGAGACGGAAGACTCCACCATCGCGGACCTTGCCGTCGCCACCAACTGCGGCCAGATCAAGACCGGCTCGCTCGCCCGCTCCGACCGCACCGCCAAGTACAACCAGCTCATCCGCATCGAGGAGCAGCTTGGCGCACAGGCCCGCTACGCCGGACGCTCGATCCTGCGCGGCTGAGCGGAGAAACAGTTTTTCCAGAACGGCGAAACCCGCATCGCAAGGTGCGGGTTTCGTGTTTTTGCGGGGTTAGGAGAGGGGGCTTCGGGCGCGCTGGGCGTGTGGCGTCGGGGCGCCTTTTCAGCGCGTGCCATGTGGTGTGGATCCTCGGGTCAAGCCCGAGGATGACGGAGAGGAGGAGAAGAGGGTGTGCCTATTCAGCGGCGCGGAACGAGGCTCCGTTCCTTCTGTCGTCGTTCCATTCTTCCTCCGTCATCCTCGGGCTTGACCCGAGGATCCACGCCAAACCCGCCACGTCCCCCGTCCGGCTCCCCACGCGGCCGCCGTCTTTTTCTTCGCCCCGCCCATCATGGTCAATAGTCGGTTAACCCCTTGGCGCTAGTGTGGAATCCGTATTGCGTATCAGGGCACCTGCATGTGGACCAAGCATCATAAGAAGCGGAAATTCGGCCGGCTGACGCTTCCGGTAATTACGGTCGCATTCCTTTCCTACTTCGGTTATCATTCCATCCATGGCGAATTCGGCCTGCGCGGATTGGAGGAATTCGAGCGGCAGAGAGTGGAGCGCCAGACGCGTCTGGACGTGCTCGTGCACCAGCGCCAGACCCTGGAAAAGGAGGTTGCCCTTCTCAGCGACGGCTCGCTTGAGCGTGACATGGTCGACGAAAAGGCGCGCTTCTATCTCAACATGTCCCGGGCCGACGAAATCGTCATTTTCCACTGATATTGCCGATTAACCGAAATCTGGTTAATCGTAATTATTACTTATTAATCAGCGGCTTGTCGAGAATATAAGCCATGCATTTATGGCATTGCTGTGGCCGGATTTCTCCCCTATGGTTTCCTCAAAAGGCAAACCTAGGGAGGTACGAATGGCTCCGCGTAAAACCGCGTCCACGTCCAGCCGCAAAACGGCGGCAAAGCCTGCAAAGAAAGACTTCAACGGCGGTATCATCGCCGATTTCTCCAAGGAAGACGATCTGAAGGCCTATCGCGAGATGCTGCTCATCCGGCGTTTCGAGGAGAAGGCCGGCCAGCTCTACGGCATGGGCTTCATCGGCGGCTTCTGTCACCTCTATATCGGCCAGGAAGCTGTCGTCGTCGGCATGCAGCTTGCGCTGAAGGACGGCGACCAGGTCATCACCGGCTATCGTGACCACGGCCACATGCTGGCCTGCGGCATGAGCCCGCGCGGGGTGATGGCGGAACTGACCGGACGCCGCGGCGGCCTTTCCAAGGGCAAGGGCGGCTCCATGCACATGTTCTCCAAGGAGAAGAACTTCTACGGCGGCCACGGCATCGTCGGCGCGCAGGTCTCGCTCGGCACGGGCCTCGCCTTCGCCAACCGCTACCGCGGCAACGACAACGTCTCGCTCGCCTATTTCGGCGACGGCGCGGCCAACCAGGGCCAGGTCTACGAGAGCTTCAACATGGCCGCGCTCTGGAAGCTGCCGGTCGTCTACATCATCGAGAACAACCGCTACGCCATGGGCACGGCCGTTTCGCGCGCCTCCGCCCAGACCGACTTCTCGCAGCGCGGCGCCTCCTTCGGCATTCCGGGCTACCAGGTCGACGGCATGGACGTGCGCGCGGTGAAGGCCGCCGCTGACGAGGCCGTCGAGCATTGCCGCTCGGGCAAGGGGCCGATCATCCTCGAAATGCTCACCTACCGCTACCGTGGCCACTCCATGTCGGACCCGGCGAAGTACCGCTCGAAGGACGAAGTGCAGAAGATGCGCTCCGAGCACGACCCGATCGAGCAGGTGCGCGCGCGTCTTCTGGAACGGAAGTGGGCGAGCGAGGACGACCTGAAGCAGATCGACAAGGAAGTCCGTGACATCGTCGCCGACAGCGCCGATTTCGCGCAGTCCGATCCGGAGCCGGATGCATCCGAGCTCTACACCGACATCCTGCTGTAATCCGGGGAGGGACACCAATGCCAATCGAAATCCTCATGCCCGCCCTGTCTCCGACCATGGAAGAGGGCACGCTTTCCAAGTGGGTCAAGAACGAGGGCGACGCCGTCAAGTCCGGCGACGTGATCGCCGAAATCGAAACCGACAAGGCGACGATGGAAGTCGAAGCCGTCGATGAAGGCGTGATCGGCAAGATCCTGATCCCCGCCGGCAGCGAGGGCGTCAAGGTCAACACGCCGATCGCCGTGCTGCTGCAGGACGGCGAGAGCGCCGACGCGATGGCAGCGCCCAAGGCCGCCGAAAAGCCCGCCGAGGCGCCCAAGGTGGAAGAGGCCGAAAAGCCGACCCAGCAGGGTTCCGCCGCCGCGCCCGTTCCGGCCGCCCCGAAGGTGGAAGCCGCCGCCGATCCGGATATCCCGGCCGGCACCGAAATGGTCATGACGACGGTGCGCGAAGCGCTGCGCGATGCCATGGCGGAAGAAATGCGTCGCGACGAGAGCGTCTTCGTCATGGGCGAGGAAGTCGCCGAATACCAGGGCGCCTACAAGATCACGCAGGGCCTCCTGCAGGAATTCGGCGCCCGCCGCGTCATCGACACGCCGATCACCGAGCACGGCTTTGCCGGCGTCGGCGTCGGTGCGGCCATGACGGGCCTCAAGCCCATCGTCGAGTTCATGACCTTCAACTTCGCCATGCAGGCGATCGACCAGATCATCAACTCCGCGGCCAAGACGCTCTACATGTCCGGCGGCCAGATGGGTGCGCCGATGGTCTTCCGCGGCCCGAACGGCGCGGCAGCCCGCGTGGCGGCCCAGCATTCGCAGTGCTATGCCGCCTGGTACAGCCAGATCCCGGGCCTCAAGGTCGTCATGCCCTACACGGCAGCCGACGCGAAGGGCCTCCTCAAGGCGGCCATCCGCGATCCGAACCCGGTCATCTTCCTGGAAAACGAAATCCTCTACGGCCAGAGCTTCGAAGTGCCGAAGATGGGCGATTTCGTGCTGCCGATCGGCAAGGCCCGCATCCACAAGAAGGGCAACGACGCGACGATCGTCTCCTTCGGCATCGGCATGACCTATGCCGTCAAGGCGGTCGCCGAGCTGGAGAAGGAAGGCATCGACGTCGAGCTGATCGACCTTCGCACGATCCGTCCGATGGACATTCCGACGATCGTCGAATCGGTCAGGAAGACCGGCCGTCTCGTCACCGTCGAGGAAGGCTATCCGCAGTCCTCCGTCGGCACCGAGATCGCGACCCGCGTCATGCAGCAGGCCTTCGACTATCTCGATGCGCCGATCCTGACGATCGCCGGCAAGGACGTTCCGATGCCCTATGCCGCAAACCTCGAAAAGCTGGCGCTGCCGAATGTCGGCGAAGTCGTCCAGGCGGTCAAAACCGTCTGCTACAAGTAAGGGGAGGGCTGGGAGATGCCGATCAACATTACGATGCCCGCCCTTTCGCCCACCATGGAAGAGGGCAACCTTTCCAAGTGGCTCGTCAAGGAAGGCGATACCGTGAAATCCGGTGACGTCATCGCCGAGATCGAGACCGACAAGGCGACGATGGAAGTCGAAGCCGTCGACGAGGGCACGGTCGCCAGGATCGTCGTGCCGGCCGGTTCGGAGGGCGTGAAGGTCAACACCCTGATCGCCGTCCTCGCCGCCGACGGCGAGGACGTCGCCGCGGCTGCGGCCGCTACCGGCGGCGCGGCAAAGGCCGAGGCTCCGAAGGCGGAAGCGCCGAAGGAAGCCGAAAAGCCGGCTGCCGCGGCAGCTCCGGCGCCTGCGGCCTCCGCGCCGGCACAGGCTGCCGCCGGCTCGCCGCGGGTCGGCAACGGCCTCTTCTCCTCGCCGCTCGCCCGCCGCATCGCCAGGGAAGCCGGGATCGACATCTCGGCGGTTTCCGGCTCCGGCCCGCACGGCCGCGTGGTCAAGAGCGACGTCGAGAAGGCGCTCGCCTCGGGCGGCGCCAAGCCCGCAGCAGCAGCCCCGGCTGCCGCTGCCGCCTCCGCGGCCCCAGCCGCAGCGCCCAAGGGCATGTCGGAAGACGCCGTCCTCAAGCTCTTCGAGGAAGGCTCCTACGAGCTCGTGCCGCATGATGGCATGCGCAAGACCATCGCCAAGCGCCTGCAGGAATCCAAGCAGACGATCCCGCACTTCTACGTCTCCGTCGACGTGGAGCTCGATGCGCTTCTGGCGCTGCGCGCCCAGCTCAACGACAGCGCGCCGCGCAAGGAAGACAAGCCGGTCTACAAGCTCTCGGTCAACGACATGGTGATCAAGGCCATGGCGCTGGCGCTGCGCGACGTGCCGGATGCCAACGTCTCCTGGACCGACACCAACATGGTCAAGCACAAGCACGCGGATGTGGGCGTTGCCGTCTCCATCCCGGGCGGCCTGATCACGCCGATCATCCGCAAGGCGGAGACCAAGACGCTCTCCACCATCTCCAACGAGATGAAGGACCTCGGCAAGCGGGCCAAGGAACGCAAGCTGAAGCCGGAAGAGTACCAGGGCGGCACCACCGCGGTCTCCAACATGGGCATGATGGGCGTGAAGAACTTCGCGGCCGTCGTCAACCCGCCGCATGCGACGATCCTGGCGGTCGGCGCGGGCGAGGAGCGCGTGGTGGTCAAGGGCGGCGAGATCAAGATCGTCAACGCGATGACGGTCACGCTTTCGACCGACCATCGCTGCGTCGACGGTGCGCTCGGCGCCGAGCTGCTCGGTGCCTTCAAGCGCTACATCGAGAACCCGATGGGGATGCTCGTCTGATAGCGGAGTGCGGCCATGAAGACGGTTCTCTGCTACGGCGACAGCCTGACCTGGGGCTATAACGCGGAAACGCTCGACCGGCACGCCTTTGCGGACCGCTGGCCGAGCGTGCTCGCCAAGGCGCTCGGGCCGGACGTCACCGTGATCGCGGAGGGCCTCAACGGCCGCACCACCGCCTATGACGATCACCTCGCCGATTGCGACCGCAACGGCGCGCGCATCCTGCCGACGATCCTGCACAGCCACGATCCGATCGACCTCGTGATCCTGTTCCTCGGCGCCAACGACATGAAGCCGGCGATCTGCGGGACGGCCTTCGGCGCGGTGCAGGGCATGGAGCGGCTGGTGGAGCTTACGCGCCACCACGCCTGGTCGTTCGGCGACAGGGACGGGCCGGAGATCCTGATCGTCTCGCCGCCGCCGCTGTGCGAGACGGCGAATACCGCCTTCGCGGCGATGTTCGCCGGCGGCGTCGAGCAATCGGCGATGCTGGCGACGCTCTATGCGGACCTTGCGGACGAACTCGGCTGCGGCTTCTTCGACGCGGGCTCGGTGGCGAAGACGACGCCGCTCGACGGCGTGCACCTCGACGCGGCGAACACGCGGGCTGTCGGCAAGGGGCTGGAGCCCGTCGCGCGCATGATGCTCGGACTGTAACCAAAACAAAAGCGCGGCGCTTCATGCCGTGCGAGGAACAAGGCAGGAAACGACAATGGCTCAATCCTACGACGTCATCATCATCGGTTCGGGTCCGGGCGGCTACATCGCGGCGATCCGCGCCGCGCAGCTTGGCCTGAAGACGGCCATCGTCGAGCGCGAGCACCTTGCCGGCATCTGCTCCAACTGGGGCTGCATCCCGACCAAGGCGCTGCTGCGCTCCGCCGAGATCTTCCACTACGCGCAGCACCCGGGCGACTACGGCGTAAAGATCGAAGGCGCCGTGACGCCGGACCTGAAAGCCATCGTCGCCCGCTCGCGCGGCATCGCCCAGCGCATGAACGGCGGCGTCGGCTTCCTGATGAAGAAGAACAAGGTCGATATCATCTGGGGCGAGGCCAGGCTGACAAAGCCCGGCGAGATCGTCGTTTCCAAGACGACGAAGGCCATCCAGCAGCCGCAGGCGCCGCTGCCGAAGAACGTCCTTCCCGAAGGCACCTACACGGCCAAGCACATCGTCGTCGCCACCGGCGCCCGCCCGCGCGCGCTTCCGGGCATCGAGCCGGACGGCAAGCTGATCTGGACCTATTTCGACGCGATGAAGCCGGAAGCGATGCCGAAGTCGCTGCTCGTCATGGGCTCGGGCGCCATCGGCATCGAGTTCGCCTCCTTCTACCGCACGCTCGGCGTCGAGGTCACGGTCGTCGAGGTCATGCCGCAGGTGATGCCGGTCGAGGACGCGGAAATCTCGGCCCTCGCCAGGAAGCAGTTCGAAAAGCAGGGCATGAAGATCCTGCTCGACGCCAAGGTCACCAAGGTGGAGAAGGGCGCGAATTCCATCACCGCCCATGTCGAGACCAAGGACGGCAAGTCGCAGACGATCACCGCCGACCGCATGATCTCCGCCGTCGGCGTTCAGGCGAACATCGAGAATATCGGCCTTGAGGCGCTGGGCGTGAAGACCGACCGCGGCTTCATCGTCATCGACGGCTACGGCAAGACGAACGTGCAGGGCATCTATGCCATCGGCGATGTCGCAGGCCCGCCGATGCTTGCCCACAAGGCCGAGCACGAGGCCGTCATCTGCATCGAGAAGATCGCCGGCCTGCCGAACGCCCACCCGATGGACAAGTCCAAGATCCCGGGCTGCACCTATTGCCATCCGCAGGTCGCCTCCGTCGGCCTCACGGAAGCCAAGGCCAAGGCGGAAGGCCGCGACATCCGCGTCGGCCGCTTCTCCTTTGCCGGCAACGGCAAGGCTGTCGCGCTCGGCGAGGACCAGGGCATGGTCAAGACGATCTTCGACAAGAAGACCGGCGAACTTCTCGGCGCGCACATGGTGGGCGCGGAAGTGACCGAGATGATCCAGGGCTTCGTCGTCGCCATGAACCTGGAGACGACCGAGGAAGAGCTGATGCACACCATCTTCCCGCATCCGACGATTTCCGAGACGATGAAGGAAAGCGTTCTCGATGCCTATGGGCGTGCGCTGAACGCTTGAACATGCTAAAGCCCGCCCCACATGAGGCGGGCTTTGCTGCTGAAAAAGACAGCAAACCTTTCTTTCGTCATGGCCGGGCGTGGCCCGGCCATCCATAAGCGGCGGAAAAACCCCGCGAGGAAAGTGGAAAGACATGGTCACCATTCTCGACCGCACCAATCTTGCCCCCGACGCCCAGCGCGTGCGCCATCCGGAGAAGGCTCATCGGCCGGATACGGAAGTACTGCGCAAGCCGGAATGGATCCGCGTCAAGGCGCCGGTCTCCAAGGGCTACCAGGAAACGCGCGACCTCGTGCGCTCCCACAAGCTGGTGACGGTGTGCGAGGAGGCGGGCTGCCCGAATATCGGCGAGTGCTGGGACAAGAAGCACGCGACCTTCATGATCATGGGCGAGATCTGTACGCGCGCCTGCGCCTTCTGCAATGTGGCGACGGGCAAGCCGAATGCGCTCGACATGGAAGAGCCGGAGAACGTCGCCAAGGCCGTCAAGCAGATGGGCCTTTCCCACGTCGTCATCACCTCCGTCGACCGTGACGACCTCGACGACGGCGGTGCCGAACATTTCGAGAAGGTGATCTGGGCGATCCGCGCGGCATCCCCCGCGACGACCATTGAAATCCTGACGCCCGACTTCCTGAAGAAGCCGGGTGCGCTGGAGCGCGTCGTCGCCGCCAAGCCCGACGTCTTCAACCACAATCTGGAGACCGTGCCGGGCAATTACCTGACCGTGCGTCCCGGCGCGCGCTACTTCCATTCCCTGCGCCTCCTGCAGCGCGTGAAGGAACTGGATCCGACCATGTTCACCAAGTCGGGCATCATGGTGGGCCTCGGCGAGGAGCGCAACGAAGTGCTCCAGCTCATGGACGACCTCAGGACCGCCGACGTGGACTTCCTCACCATCGGCCAGTATCTCCAGCCGACCCGCAAGCACCACAAGGTGGACCGCTTCGTGACGCCGGAAGAGTTCAAGTCCTACGAGACCGTTGCCTATACCAAGGGCTTCCTGATGGTCTCCTCGAGCCCGCTGACGCGCTCCTCGCACCATGCCGGCGACGACTTCGCCCGGCTGCGCGCCGCCCGCGAGCGCAAGCTGCTTGCTGCCGCCGAATAGGCGACTTTTTGTCCTTCCAATGAAAAACCCCGCCGTCCTTTCGGACGGCGGGGATTTTGTTTGCGCGCCGGTTTCTCAGCGCTTGGAGACGGGCACGTAGTCGCGCTTCGGGGCACCGACATAGAGCTGGCGCGGGCGGCCGATACGCTGTTCCGGGTCTTCGATCATCTCGTTCCACTGGGCGATCCAGCCGACCGTGCGGGCGAGGGCGAAGAGCACGGTGAACATGGTGGTGGGGAAGCCCAGCGCCTTCAGCGTGATGCCGGAATAGAAGTCGATGTTCGGATAGAGCTTCTTCTCGATGAAGTAATCGTCCGTCAGGGCGATGCGCTCCAGCTCCATCGCGACTTCCAGCATCGGGTCGTCCTTGATGCCGAGCTCGTTCAGAACCTCGTGCGTCGTCTTCTGCATGATGCGCGCGCGCGGGTCGTAGTGCTTGTAGACGCGGTGGCCGAAGCCCATCAGGCGGAACGGGTCGTTCTTGTCCTTGGCCTTGGCGATATATTCCGGAATGCGGTCCACCGAGCCGATCTCGGCGAGCATGTTGAGCGCAGCCTCGTTGGCGCCGCCATGGGCGGGGCCCCACAGGCAGGCGATGCCGGCCGCGATGCAGGCGAACGGATTGGCACCCGAGGAGCCGGCAAGGCGCACGGTCGAGGTCGAGGCGTTCTGCTCGTGGTCGGCGTGCAGGATGAAGATGCGGTCCATGGCGCGCGAGAGCACCGGATTGGCCACATACTCCTCGCAGGGAACGGCAAAACACATGCGCAGGAAGTTCGACGCATAGTCGAGGTCGTTCTTCGGGTAAACGAAGGGCTGGCCGATATGGTACTTGTAGGCCATGGCGGCGATGGTCGGCATCTTGGCGATCATGCGCAGCGAGGCGACCATGCGCTGGTGCGGGTCGGTGATGTCGGTGGAGTCGTGGTAGAAGGCCGAGAGCGCGCCGACGACGCCGCACATGACGGCCATCGGGTGGGCGTCGCGGCGGAAGCCGGTGAAGAACTTCGACATCTGCTCGTGCACCATGGTGTGGTGCGTCACGCGATAGTCGAAGTCGTCCTTCTGCGTCTTGGTCGGCAGCTCGCCGTACAACAGAAGGTAGCAGACTTCGAGGAAGTCGCCGTGCTCGGCAAGCTGCTCGATCGGGTAGCCGCGGTGAAGGAGCACGCCCTCGTCGCCGTCGATATAGGTGATCTTCGATTCGCACGAGGCGGTGGACGTGAAGCCCGGGTCGTAGGTGAAGGCGCCGGTGTTCTTGTAGAGCGTGCCGATGTCGATCACATCGGGACCGATCGTGCCGGAGCGCGTCGGCAGTTCGACTGTCTTGCCACCGATCGATACGTCCGCTTTTGTTTCTGTCATCACGTTTCTCCGTTGTTTCGAATGGTGGCACGATATCGTGCCGCAGTCATGCACACGTTGAATCTGCTAGCCCATTTGCCATGCCCTGCCAAGCAAGACGAAAGGCAAATTGTGCAATGCGGAAACGGGTTTTCCGGCAACGCAATATCTACCCTTTCGGCGAAGTTGCAAGCAACCTTTGCGCGTGCCCGCCATATTGCGGAGGTGGCATCCTTTCTGTCTGGCTTAGTATCTGGCGCGCCAACCCGGGATTGAAGTTCCCGCCTTTCGGTTGCACAGTGGCGGGGTGAACGGTGGAGGCCGGGATCATGGCCGAAGGGAAAATCGCAGACCGGCGGGACATGCCCGAGGCGCTCGCCTGGCGGGACCTGCCAGCCGACGCCGCCCCGCTGCCTGTGCAGGCGCCCGCGCGAACCGTGCCGGCTTTCCTGCGGCGGGCCTTGCTTGACCTTTCGCTTCGCCTTGCAGGGCGCGAGGCGGTGGCGGATGCCTTTGCACGGGAAAGGGCGCACGGGCACTTCTTCCTCTTCGTCCCGGTCTTCCTCGGCATCGGCGCGGGCCTCTGGTTTTCGGCGGCTTCCGATCCCTCGCTCCCGACGATCCTCCTTTTCGCCTGCGCCGCACTCTGGCCGGCGCTGCGCCTGCGCCATCGGGAGGACTGGGCGGCGCTTGCGGCGGGGGCGGCATTCCTCGTGCCGGTGGGCATGCTGCTTGCCGCGGCCGAAAGCGCCCGGCTCGATACCGTTCTCCTCGATGCGCCGGTCACCACGCAGATCACCGGGCGCGTGCTGTCGCGCGAAGCCGACGGGCGCGGGGCGATCCGCTACCGCGTCGCGCTGGAGCGCACGGCGGATCCGGTGCTGAAGCGCCAGCCGGGCATCGTGACGGTCCTTGCCCGAAGCCGCCACGAGCCGATCCCCATCGGCAGCGGCATTGCCGGGCGGGCCCGCCTCAGCCCGCCCTCGGGACCCGCGCTCGCCGGCCTCAACGATTTCGCCTTCGACGCCTATTTCGCGGGAACCGGCGCAGTCGGCTATTTCTACCGCGCGCCGCTGGCGGCGGCCGCCTCCGAACCCGGCCTCGAAGCGCGGTTCCGCCAGATGATCGCCGGCTGGCGCGACAACCTCACCGAGCATATCCGCGGCCGGATCGGTGGCGATGCGGGCGCGATCGCCGCCGCGCTGGTGACGGCCGAGGAACGGGCGATCAGCCCGCAAACGGTCGAGGCGCTGCGGCAGGCGGGCCTTGCCCATGTGCTTGCCATTTCCGGGCTCAACATGGTGCTGGCGGCCGGCACCTTCCTTGTCGGCGCGCGCATGCTGATGGCGCTGATCCCCGGCTTTGCCGAGCGCTATCCCGCCAAGAAGTTCGCCGCCGCCGGCGCGCTCGTCATGGTCACGCTCTATATCCTCGTCTCGGGCGGGGCGATCTCGGCGGTGCGCTCATGGATCATGATCTGCGTCATGCTGGTGGCCGTGCTCTTCGGCCGGTCCGCCATCAGCCTGCGCAATGTCGCGCTCTCGGCGATCCTCATCCTCGCCGTCACGCCGTCTGCCGTCACCAATCCGGGCTTCCAGATGTCCTATGCCGCAACGCTCGGCCTCATCGCCGGCTATGCCGCCTGGCGCGAGCGGCCGGTGCGCAGGGAGAGCCGGGGAGGGCGGCTCCGGCTTCTCGGCGGGGCGGCCGGCCGCTTCCTCGGCGGCCTTCTTCTCTCATCGCTGATCGGCGGTTTTTCGACGCTCATCTATTCGGTCGGCCATTTCCACCGCATCCCGGCCTACGGGCTTGCCGGCAACATCCTTGCCATGCCGGTCATCAGCGCCATCGTCATGCCTTTCGGCCTTGCCGCCGTGCTGCTGATGCCCTTCGGGCTCGATGCCATCCCCTTCGCGATCATGGGCAAGGGCATCGAATGGATGATCGCGCTCTCGGCATGGGTGGCCGGCTGGAAGGGCGAGATCGTCACCGGCCGCATCCCGCTTGCCGCTTTCCTGCTGATCGCCCTCGGCGGCGGCCTCGTCTGCCTCCTGCGCACGCGGCTTCGCCATGCCGGAACGGCGCTCGCCCTCCTCGGCCTCGTCCTTGCCTTCCGGACCGATGGGCGGGCGCCTGAAGTGCTCGTATCGGAGGACGGCCGGCTCGTCGCCATATTGGGAAAGGAAAGCGTATCGACGAACCGCGCGCGGCCGCCGGATTTCATCTGGTCGCAATGGCGAAGGGCGCTGCGACTCGCCGATCCGCAAAAGCCAGCCCTGCGCAGGACCGCGGGCCTTGCCGTGGAGGACACCTCGAAGCCCGAGGTCACCGGCAAAAGGCCGCGCCGAAAGGCCGACCGCGAAAAGGCAGGAACGGCAATGGCGTCCGCCCTTGCCGCAGCAAGAAGCAGCAACGCCTTCGTCTGCGAGGCGAAAGCCTTCTGCGCCGCGGTCTCGCCCAGCGGCTGGCGGATCGTCGCGCTGGAGGACACGGCCTTCCTCGGCACGGCCTGCGATGCCGCAGACCTCGTCGTCGTGCCCTATGCCCTGAGGCTTGACGCCTGCCGCTCCGGCGCAAGGCTGGTGACGGCGCGGCATCTGCGCCGGAGCGGCGCATTGGAGATCGGGCCAGCGACCGGGCCGGAAGCATCAAGCCTTGCGCAGGCCCATGTCACGCAGGCGGTGGAAAGCGTCGACCGCCCCTGGTCGCGTCATCGCACCTACGATTGGCGCACCGGCCGCTTCGAGCCTCCGGCAAGCGGGCAGGCGGAGGATCAGTTGTAACGGCGGATGAGGCCGACGAGTTTGCCCTGGATCTTCACGCGGTCCGGGCCGAAAATGCGGGTCTCGTAGGCCGGGTTGGCGGCTTCGAGCGCGATGGAGGCGCCCTTGCGGCGGAAGCGCTTCAGCGTCGCTTCCTCGTCGTCGACAAGCGCCACGATGATCTCGCCCGGATTGGCGGTGCTGCCATTGCGGATGATGACCGTGTCGCCGTCGAGGATGCCGGCCTCGATCATCGAATCGCCGCGCACTTCCAGCGCATAATGGTCGCCGCTGCCGATCATCTCGGCGGGCACAGTGATGTCGTGCGTGTTGTTCTGGATGGCCGAGATCGGCACGCCGGCGGCAATGCGCCCCATGACGGGCACCGAAACGGATGTGGAAATCTCCGGCACGGCCGGCGTGCGCGCGGCGGGAGCGGCCGGCGCCTGCTGCTTGCCCCGGCTTCCCTCGATGACGGAGGGGGAGAAGCCGCGACGGGGCTGGAGGCTCGTCGAATAGGCCTCGGGCAGCTTGATGACCTCCAGCGCCCGCGCCCGGTTGGGAAGGCGGCGGATGAAGCCGCGCTCCTCGAGCGCCGTGATGAGGCGGTGGATGCCCGATTTCGACGCCAGGTCCAGCGCGTCCTTCATCTCGTCGAAGGATGGAGGAATGCCCGATTCCTTCATACGCTCATGGATGAACAGGAGGAGTTCCTGTTGTTTGCGCGTCAGCATGGCATCCCCGTTGAGAATCGTGAAACAAATCCAGAACAGACACTATCCGTTCCGCATGTGTTCCGCAAGGGCTTCCTGAACAATAATATGACTGTTCAGGCCTCGGGATCGCGCAGGAGCAGGACGTCGCAGGGGCTGCCGGCGGGCACGGCAGGCGCGCCCGGCGGGCGCACGAGCAGGCCTTCCGCCGCGGCGAAGATCTTCATCATTGACGAATCCTGCCTGTCGAACGGCGTGACGGAGAGCGCGCCGGAGGCAGTGCGCTCGACACGCGCGCGGACATAATCCTGCCGGTGGTCGTTTTCTCCGAGCGGAACGGCGGTGACGGCGGGGCACAGGCGGCTGCGGGCGGGAAGATGCGCCAGACGCCGCACGAGCGGCTCGAGGAAGAGCAGCGAGCAGACGAGGCTGGACACGGGATTGCCCGGCAGGCCGACGACGCGGATATCGCCGAGCCGGCCGACCATCAGCGGCTTTCCGGGGCGCATGGCAATGCGCCAGAAGTCGAGTTCCATGCCGGCTTCGCCAAGCACGGGCCGAACGAGGTCGAAATCGCCGACCGAAGCGCCGCCGAGCGTCACCAGCACGTCGATGTCGCGCGAAAGCGCCTCGCGCACCGCGGCGAGGATGGCCTCCCTGTCGTCGGCGACGATGCCGAGGTCGATCACCTCCGCGCCCGCCTCGCGCGCAAGGGCCGCGACGCCGTAGGTGTTGGAGGCGACGATCTGGCTTTCGCCGGGCGGCGTGCCGGGGCGCACGAGCTCGTCGCCGGTCGCCAGCAGCGCGACGCGGGGGCGGGCATAGACCGTCAGGTCCGGATGGTTCATCGCCGCGGCGACCGTCAGGCGGCCGGCATCGAGGACGTCGCCGGCCTTCAGCACGATCTCGCCTTCGGAGAAATCCTGCCCGCGCGGGCGGATGTGGCGGCCTTTCGGCGTCAGGAAGGTCGTGCGGATGCGGCCGTCCTCCAGCACTTCGGCATCCTCCTGGAGAAGGACGGTATCGGCGAAGGCGGGCAGCGGCGCGCCGGTGAAGATGCGCACGGCCTCGCCCGGGCCGGCCGTTCCCGCGAAGGCGTGTCCGGCGGAAGAGGTGCCCGCGACCTTGAGCACCGAGCCGAGCTCGGCGATATCGGCATGGCGGACGGCATAGCCGTCCATCGCGGAATTGTCGAAGGGCGGCTGGGTGAGGCGGGCTGCCACGTCGCGGGCGAGCACGCGGCCGGCGGCCTCGTGCAGCGCGACCGTCTCCGTCCGCTCCACCGGCCTTGCGGCGGAAAGCAGGCGCTCCAGCGCATCGGCGACGGGAAGCAGCGCCATCAGGCCTTCGCCCCGCGCCTGTAATCGCCCGAGCGGCCGCCGGACTTTTCGAGAAGGCGGATGCCGCCGATCTCCATTTCGCGGTCGGCGGCCTTGGCCATGTCGTAGATGGTGAGGCATGCGACGCTGACGGCTGTCAGCGCCTCCATCTCCACGCCGGTGCGGCCGGTGAGCTTGGCCATCGCCTCGACGCGAAGGCCGGGCAGGGCGCGATCCTCGCGGATCTCCACCGTCACCTTGGTCAGCATCAGCGGATGGCAGAGGGGGATGAGGCTCGACGTCTGCTTGGCGGCCATGATGCCGGCAAGGCGCGCCGTGCCGATCACGTCGCCCTTCTTGGCGTCGCCCTTGAGGATGAGGTCGAGCGTTGCCGGCGCCATGCGGATGAAGCCTTCGGCAAGGGCGATGCGTACGGTCTCCGTCTTGTCGCCGACATCGACCATGTGCGCCTCGCCCGAGGCGCCTATATGGGTGAGCGTGCGGGTGTCTTCCGCCATCATTCCGCCGCCAGCATGCCGGCATCGCCCGTCAGCAGTTCGCGCGTCGCCGCCGTCACGTCGTCCTTGCGCATCAGGCTTTCGCCGACGAGGAAGGTGGAAATGCCGACCTTGCCGAGGCGCACGCAATCGGCATGCGTGAAGATGCCGCTCTCGCCGACGAGCAGCCGGTCGTCCGGCACCATGCCGGCGAGCTTTTCAGAGACCGCGAGGTCCACCTCGAAGGTGCGCAGGTTTCGGTTGTTGACGCCGACGAGCCTGGATTTCAGCTTCAGCGCGCGCTCCATCTCGGGCTCGTCATGCACCTCGATCAGCACATCCATGCCGAGCGAGAAGGCGGCGTCTTCCAGCGCCTTCGCGGTGTCGTCGGAAAGGGATGCCATGATGAGGAGGATGCAATCCGCGCCCCAGGCGCGCGCCTCAAGCACCTGATAGCTGTCGAACATGAAGTCCTTGCGCAGGGCCGGCAGGCCGCAGGCCGCACGGGCGGCGGTGAGGAATTCCGGCGCGCCCTGGAAGCTCGGCGTGTCGGTGAGGACGGAAAGGCAGGCAGCGCCCCCTGCCTCGTAGGCCTTTGCCAGCGCCGGCGGATCGAAATCCGGACGGATGAGACCCTTGGAGGGGCTGGCCTTCTTGATCTCGGCGATGAGGCCGAAACGGCCTTCCGCCTTGCGGTCCTTGAGGCTTGCGAAGAAGCCGCGCGGGGCCTCCTGGTCGCGGATGCGGGCGCGAAGCTCGGCGGTAGAGACGCGGGCCTTGGCGGCGGCGATCTCCTCCAGCTTGTAGGCCTCGATCTTCTTGAGGATATCGGTCATGGCCAATCCTACTCCGCGGCGGCTTCGTTGGAAACCGTGACGAGACGGTCCAGCGCGGCGCGGGCGCGCCCGCTCTCCAGCGCCTCGGTCGCAAGGCGCATGCCGTCCTTCAGCGTCTCCGCCTTGCCGGCGACGACGAGCGAGGCGGCCGCGTTGGCAAGCGAGATGTCGCGGTAGGGCATGTGTGCGCCGCCGAGCACGGACAGGAGCGCGGCGGCATTGTGCGCGCCGTCGCCGCCGCGAAGATCGTCGAGCGTTGCCGGCGGAAGGCCGAAATCGGCGGGGGTCAGCTCGAAGGTGCGGATCTTGCCGTCTTCCAGCGCGGCGACCTGCGTCGTGCCGGTCGTGGTGATCTCGTCGAGGCCTTCGCCGTGCACGACCCAGATGCTCTCCGAGCCGAGATCACGCATCACCTCGGCGATCGGCACCAGCCATTGCGGCGAGAAGACGCCGAGGAGCTGGCGCTTGACGCCGCCGGGATTGGAGAGGGGGCCCAGCAGGTTGAAGATCGTGCGCGTGCCGAGCTCGACTCGCGAGGGTCCCACATGCTTCATCGCCGGGTGGTGGAGCTGCGCGAACATGAAGCCGAGGCCGGCATCGTGCACGCAGCGCGAGATATCGGCCGGGCCGATGTCGAGCTTGACGCCGAGGCAGGAGAGGGCGTCCGCCGTGCCGGACTTGGAGCTCAGGGCCCGGTTTCCGTGCTTGGCGACGGGAACGCCGGCGCCGGCGGTGATGATCGCCGCCAGCGTCGAGATGTTGTAGGTGCCCGCGCCGTCGCCGCCCGTGCCGACGATGTCCATGGCATCGGCAGGCACGGAGACCGGCAGCATGCGCGCGCGCATCGAGCCGACGGCGCCGTAGATCTCGTCCACGGTCTCGCCGCGCACGCGCAGCGCCATCAGGAAGCCGCCGATCTGCGAGGGCGTGGCGGCACCGGACATGATGATCTCGAAGGCGCCGCGGGCGTCCTCGCGGTCGAGCGCCTTTCCGGCGGCGACCTTGGCGATATAGGATTTCAGGTCGGACATGCGGCTTCCGCCTCCTTCATCGCGTGCTTTGTTCGGCAAGCGTCCGGTTGATGGAAACGCCGTAGGTCGTCTGGAGCGAGCTGACCATCTGGTCGAGGATATCGTCGCCGCTGGCGCGGGCGACGGCGACGATCTGCTGCTCGTCGTTGGAGAGCGCGTCGGGCGCCGCATCCGCGTTCACCTCGGTCACCTTCAGGAGGATCTGGCCTTCGCCGTCGACGCCGGGCGTGTTGGCGACGACGCCGAGCGGGCCGGAGAAGGCGGCATTGACGGCCTCGGGGCTCAGCACCGGATCCTGCGCGCCGCGATGAAGGCCTGTCTTGGTCTCGACAGCCATGCCGAGCTCGCCGGCGATGGCGGCGAGCTCCTCGCCCTTGCGCACGCGCTCGGCCAGTTCGGAGGCCTTCCTGGCAAGCGCCTCGCGCTGCTGCTCGGCGGTCCAGTCGGCGACGACGCGGTCGCGCACCTCGTCCAGCGTACGGTCGCGCTCGGGGATCACGTCGAGCACTTCGTACCAGGCGTAGCCCTCGCGGCCGACGTCGATCGGCTGGGTCTCCATGCCGACATCGGTCTTGAAGACCTCGCCGAGAAGCGTCTTCTCCTCGGGCAGGCCGTCGATCTCCTCGCCCTTGTCGTCGTTGCCCTGCGCATCGGCGGCATCGACCGTCACGGCCTTGAGGTTGTTCTTCGCGGCGGCTTCCTCGAGGCTGGCGCCGTCGGCGCGGGCGTCCTCGATGCGGTCATGCACGGCGAGGATGCCGTCGGCGGCGTCCGCAAGCGCGAGTTCCGTGCGTAGGTCTTCCTTCACCTCGTCGAAGCTCTTCACCGTCTCCGGGTGGATATTCGTCACGCGCAGGATGATCGGGCCGAAGGTGCCGTCGATGACCGGCGTCGTGCCGCCGTTTTCGGCGACGGCGAAAGCCGGTGCGGCGAGCTTCTGGTCCGGCACGTTCGCCTCGGTGAAATCGCCGAGCATGACGTCGGAGGGCTTCTTGCCCTGTTCGGCGACGAGCGCGTCGAAGGTCGTGCCGGAGGCGAGCTTGGCGGCCGCCGCGTCCGCGCTCGCGCGGTCGGCGAAGGTGAGCTGCTCGATCGTGCGCGTGGCGGGCGTGCGGTAGTGGTCCTTGTTTTTCTCGTATTCGGCCTTCAGCGCCTCGTCGGTGACGGTGGCCTTGTCCGCCAGGTCCTTCGGCTCCAGCGAGACATAGACGAACTTGCGGTATTCCGGTGCGCGGTACTTCGCCTTGTTCTTCTCGAACCAGGGGGCGAGCACGTCGTCGCCGGGCGCCTTGACGGGATCGATATTGGCGTTGCTGAGAAGCAGGTAGTCGATCGTGCGGGCCTCGTTGCGGTACTGGCGCAGCGCCGCCGTCAGCACTTCGGGCGCCTTGTAGCCGTCCGACACGGCTTCCACGACCTGGGTGCGGATCGCCACCTGGCTGCGGTTGTTGATGTAGTCGGCCTCGCGCAGCCCCGCATTGCGCAGGATGGCAGAGAAGGCCGTGCGGTCGAACTGGCCGTTGACGCCGCGGAAGGCCGGATCGTCGGCGATCAGCTGGGCGAGGCGGCCTTCGGAAAGGCCGAGGTTCATGTCGCGCGAAAGCTGGTCGAGCGCGGCGCCCGCGACGAGCTCGGCGAAGACCTGGTTCTCGACACCGAAGGCGCGGGCCTGCTCGGCGTTGAGGCGCATGCCGAAGCGCTGCGACATGGCCGCGACCTGCCGCTCGTAGGCAAGGCGGAAGTCCGTCGGCGAGACCTTGACGTCGCCGACCGTGACGACGGCATTCGACGTGCCGGTGACGAGGGAACTCGAAACGCCCCAGACAGCGAATGAACCGACCAGAATGATCAGCAGGGCTTTTGCCACCCAGGTCTGGGCGGCGCTTCTCAGGGCTTCGAGCATCGTCTAAAATTCCTCATGACGGCGGCCATGCGGCCGGAAACCGTCTCTTAACGGAAAGTTTGCGGGAATTGAAGGGTGCAGCGCGCATCCGATGCAAGGACCGCGCGCCCCTTCGGCATGCCGGCCCGATCCTGCCGATTTCTTTTGCCGGCAAACGAAATATTTCTGAATTTACTGGCATATTCTGGCCGAAAGCCACTGTCATAATTTGAAAATCCATGATCGGATACGCGATCAATCTGATGAGTCCGGCAGCGGCGGGCATTACGGGAGGAAAACGGTTGGAATCCACGATCGTCATGATCAACCTTTTCGGCGCCGTCGCGCTGCTCCTCTTCGGCCTTGCCCAGGTGAAGGACGGCATGACGCGCGCCTTCGGGGTGAAGCTGCGCTCCGGGCTGGCGCTCGGCACGCGCGGGCCGGTGCGTTCCTTCCTTGCCGGTTTCGTCGCGACGGTCGCCCTCCAGAGCTCCACCGCCACCGCGCTGATGGTCGCCTCCTTCGTCGAACGCAACCTGATGCGCGCGCGCATGGCGCAGATCGTGCTGCTCGGCGCCAATGTCGGCACGGCCGTTACCGCCTGGCTCGTGGCGACGGGCATCGAATCGATCTCGCCGCTCATCATCCTCGTCGGCGTCGTCTTCTATAAATCGTCGGGCTCCACCGCCCGGCAGGGCCTCGGCTCCGCGCTCGTCGGCATCGGCCTGATGCTGCTGTCGCTGCACCTCCTCAGCCTTGCCACCGAGCCGATGCGCCAGTCGCCCGCGCTTGCGGCCTTCCTCACGCTGCTCGGCGATGCCTGGCCGGCCGCGCTCGCCTTCTCCACGGTGCTCGCCATCGTCTCCTCGTCGAGCCTTGCCGTCGTCGTGCTGATCCTGTCGCTTTCGGCCATGGGGATCCTTTCGCCGGCGCTGACGGTCATCCTCGTGCTCGGCGCCAATCTCGGCGGGGCCGTGCCGCCGGTCATCGCCACGATGAAGGCCGCCGCCTCCGCGCGCCGCGTCACGCTCGGCAATCTTCTCGTGCGCGGGGCAGGGTGCCTCGTCGTGCTGCCCTTCGCCGCGCAGGTGGCCGATCTTCTCGCCTTGCTGCCGATCCCGGCGGCAAAGCTGCCGGTGGACGTGCACCTTGCCTTCAACCTCGTGGTCGCGCTGGTGCTCTGGCCGCTTTCCGGCCCGCTGTCGAGCCTCATGGAAAGGATCGTGCCGGAGGACAAGAAGGAGGAGGGCGGGCCGAAATATCTCGACGACGCCGCGCTCGCGACGCCGGTGGTGGCGCTGTCCGGCGCGACGCGCGAGGTGCTGCGCGTCGGCGATCTCATCGAATCCATGCTGATCCGCACCATGCGCGCCTTCAACGACAACAATCTCGCGCCGCTGAACGACATCGGCGAACTGGAGCGGCAGGTCGACGTGCTCCAGCAGGAGGTGAAGATCTATCTTTCGCGCCTTGGCCGGCAGGGCCTGACGGGCGAACCGGCGGCCCGCTCTATCGTCATCATCGACTACGCCATCAACCTCGAGCATGTCGGCGACATCATCGAGAAGGGCCTTCAGGAGCAGGTGCGCAAGAAGATCGTCAACGGGCTGAAATTCTCCGAGGACGGCTACAAGGAACTCGCCAATCTCTTCAACCTGACGATCGAGAACCTGCGCATCGCCCAGACGATCTTCGTGACGCGCGACGCGGGACTGGCGCGCCAGCTCGTCGAGGTGAAGGTGGACGTGCGGCGCATGGAGAAGGAATCCTCCGAACGGCACCTGGAGCGGCTGCGCGACGGGCGGATCGACAGCCTCCAGACGAGCTCGCTCCATCTCGACATGCTGCGCGACCTCAAGCGCGTCAACGCGCATCTCGTCTCCGTCGCCTATCCGATCCTCGACGAAAGCGGGCTTCTCACCGAAAGCCGCCTGCGCAACAGCGCGAGCTGACGCTGCGAAATCCCTTTGTGTCCTGCCGTCGCTTTTTGCTAAGGAACGGGCCGCATGACGGGTGAACGAGGGATTCCCATGACCGCAGACCGGACGAAACGCACTTGCCTGGCCGTGATCCTCGCCGCCGGAGAAAGCACGCGGATGAAGTCCTCGCGCTCCAAGGTGCTGCACCCGGTCGCCGGCCAGCCGATGATCGCCCATGTGGTGGAGGCACTGGCGAAGGCCGGCATTTCCGATATCGCGCTTGTGCTCGGCCGCGACGCGGAGAAGGTCGAGGCGGCGGCCCGCAACGGCGCCGTGCGCAGCTCGGTCCATATCCAGACCGAACGGCTCGGCACGGCCCATGCCGTGCTCGCCGCCCGCGAGGCCATCGCCAGGGGCTACGACGACGTGCTGGTCGTCTTCGGCGACACGCCGCTCATCACCGAGACGCCGCTGATCGTCGCGCGCGAGGGGCTTGCGTCCGGCGCCGACGTCGTCGTCATCGGCTTCCGGACGGCCGATCCGACCGGCTACGGCCGCCTCGTCATCGACAAGGGCGAGCTTCTGGCGATCCGCGAGCACAAGGACGCCAGCGAGGCCGAGCGCGCCATCACCTATTGCAACGGCGGCCTGATGGCCATCGACGGGCGCAAGGCGCTCGACCTGATCGAAAAGATCGGCAATGCCAATATCAAGGGCGAATACTACCTCACCGACATCGTCGAGGTCGCGCGCGCGGCCGGCGGCCGGGCTATCGCCGTCGAGGCGCCCGAGGAAGAGCTGACCGGCTGCAACACCCGCGCCGAGCTTGCCGTCATCGAACGGCTCTGGCAGCAGCGCCGCCGGCACGAAATGATGCTCGACGGTGTGTCGATGATCGCGCCGGAAACCGTCTTCCTTGCCTACGACACGAAGATCGGCCGCGACGTCACCATCGAGCCCAACGTCGTCTTCGGCCCGGGCGTCACCGTCGAGAGCGGCGCGACAATCCATTCCTTCTCGCATGTCGAGGGTGCGCACGTTTCGGCGGATGCCGAGGTCGGCCCCTATGCGCGTCTGCGGCCGGGGGCTCGCCTCGGCGAAGGCGCCAAGGTCGGAAACTTCACCGAGGTGAAGAAGGCGGAGATCGGCGCGGGCGCCAAGGTCAACCATCTCAGCTATATCGGCGATGCCTTCATCGGCGCGCATACCAATGTCGGCGCCGGCACCATCACCTGCAATTACGACGGCATCAACAAGTTCGTGACGCGCATCGGCGAGAACGCCTTCATCGGCTCCAACACGGCGCTGGTCGCGCCCGTTTCCGTCGGCAACGGCGCCTATGTCGCCTCCGGCAGCGTCATCACGGCGGACGTGCCGGACGATGCCGTCGCCTTCGGCCGTGCGCGGCAGGAGAACAAGGAAGGCCGGGCCGTGCTCATCCGCGAGCGCAACCAGGCGATCAAGGCGGCGAAGAAGAAGGCCGCCGAATAGGCCGGCCGGTGGGCGCGCCCACGTTAACGCTTGCAATCGAAAGTGAGCGCGCCCGTGTTGCGCCGCGATGAAAAAGCTCTACGAAAGAGCGCAAATCGAAGCGTCTCGAAAGAGTGGAGCAGTCTATGTGCGGAATTGTCGGTATCGTCGGAAACCAGCCGGTCGCGGGCCGGCTTGTCGATGCCCTGAAGCGCCTTGAATACCGGGGCTACGATTCCGCCGGCGTCGCCACCATCGTTGACGGCAGGCTGGAGCGCCGCCGCGCCGAGGGCAAGCTGTTCAACCTGGAGAAGCGCCTTGCCGACGAGCCGCTCGACGGTACGATCGGCATCGCCCATACCCGCTGGGCGACGCACGGCGCGCCGACGGAAGGCAATGCCCATCCGCATTTCGTCGACGGCGTCGCCGTCGTCCACAACGGCATCATCGAAAACTTTTCCGAGCTGAAGGACGAGCTTTCCGCCGCCGGCGCCACCTTCATCACCCAGACCGACACGGAGGTCGTCGCCCAGCTTCTCGCCCGCTTCCGCCGCGAGGGCCTCGGCCGGCGCGAGGCGATGCACGCCATGCTGCGCCGCGTGACGGGCGCCTATGCGCTGGCGGTGATCTTCGAGGACGACCCGTCCACCGTCATGGCCGCCCGCAACGGCCCGCCGCTCGCCATCGGCTACGGCCGCGGCGAGATGTTCCTCGGCTCCGACGCCATCGCGCTCGCCCCCTTCACCAACGAGATCAGCTATCTCGTTGACGGCGACTGGGCGGTGATCGGCCGCGACGGCGCGCATATCTTCGACCTCGACGGCAACCGCGTCGAGCGGCCGAAGCAGGTCTCCTCGGCCGCCGCCTATCTCATCGACAAGGGCAACCACCGGCATTTCATGGAAAAGGAAATCCATGAGCAGCCGGAGGCGATCTCGCACGCGCTCAGCCACTATGTCGATTTCCTTGGTCACACGGTCCGCCCGGTCGCGGCCGACATCGATTTCGCCAAGGTGCCCAGCCTTGCCATCTCGGCCTGCGGCACCGCCTATCTCGCCGGTCTCGTCGGCAAATACTGGTTCGAGCGCTATGCCCGCCTGCCGGTCGAGATCGACGTCGCCTCGGAGTTCCGCTACCGCGAGATCCCGCTGAACCCGGCCTCCGCCGCGCTCTTCATCTCGCAGTCCGGCGAGACGGCCGACACGCTCGCTTCGCTGCGCTACTGCAAGGAGCACGGCCTGAAGATCGGCGCGGTGGTGAACACGAAGGAATCGACCATCGCCCGCGAATCGGACGCCGTCTTCCCGATCCTCGCCGGCCCGGAGATCGGTGTCGCCTCTACCAAGGCCTTCACCTGCCAGCTGACGGTGCTCGCCGCGCTCGCCATCGGCGCGGGCCGGGCGCGCGGCACGCTGGGCGAAGCCGAGGAAAAAGCGCTGGTGCGCCACCTTGCCGAAATGCCGCGCATCATGGCGGGTGTGCTCAACACGATCCAGCCGGCCATCGAGCAGCTTTCGCGCGACCTCTCCAAGTGCAAGGACGTGCTCTATCTCGGCCGCGGCACGAGCTATCCGCTCGCCATGGAAGGCGCGCTGAAGCTCAAGGAAATCTCCTACATCCACGCCGAAGGCTATGCTGCCGGCGAATTGAAGCACGGCCCCATCGCGCTGATCGACGAGAACATGCCGGTCATCGTCATCGCCCCGCACGACCGCTTCTTCGAGAAGACCGTGTCGAACATGCAGGAAGTGGCTGCACGCGGCGGGCGAATCGTCTTCATCACCGACGAGAAGGGCGCTGCCGCCTCCAAGCTGCCGACCATGGCGACCATCGTTCTGCCGAATGTCGACGAAATCATCGCGCCGATGATCTACTCGCTGCCGATCCAGCTTCTCGCCTACCACACCGCCGTCTTCATGGGCACGGACGTCGACCAGCCGCGCAACCTCGCCAAGTCCGTGACGGTCGAATGATCGTCCGGCCGGAACAGACAGGCGATATCGACGCCATCCGCACCCTGACGGAAACGGCCTTCCGCACCGCGCCGCATGCCGACGGCACGGAGCACCTGATCGTCGACCGCCTGCGCGCGGCCGGCGCGCTGACGCTCTCGCTGGTGGCGGAGACGGACGGCGTCGTCGTCGGCCATGTCGCCTTCTCGCCTGTCACGATCTCGGACGGCAGCGCCGGCTGGTACGGCCTCGGCCCGATCTCCGTCGATCCGGCAAGGCAGGGCGAGGGGATCGGCAGCCGGCTCGTGCGCGAGGGACTGGAGCGGCTGAAGGCGCTCGGCGCAGCGGGCTGCGTATTGCTCGGCGATCCCGCCTACTATGCCCGCTTCGGTTTCGAGGCGGATCCGAAGCTGGTGCTGGAGGGCGTGCCGCCGGAGTATTTCCAGCGTGTGGCGTTTTCTCCGGTTTACGGCGGGGGAACGGTTTCCTATCATCCGGGTTTCTACGGCTGAGCGGCCTCCCACGCTCGCCCCACGCTGGATAGCCGATGACCGATTCCGTCCCGAGACAGTCGCTCGCCATGCGGCTGCGCAACAATTTCCTGACCGGCCTCGTCATTTGCGCGCCGATCGCCATCACCATATGGCTGACCTGGACCTTCATCCACTGGGCCGATAGCTGGGTGAAGCCCTATATCCCGGCACATTACAACCCGGAGAACTATTTCCAGTTCGCCATTCCGGGCTTCGGCCTGCTGATCGCGCTGGTCTTCATCACGCTCATCGGCTTCCTCGGCAAGAACCTCATCGGCCGCACCATCGTGGAGTTCGGCGATTCGCTTTTCAACCGCACGCCGCTGGTGCGCACGGTGCACAAGAGCCTCAAGCAGATCTTCGAGACGGTGCTGAAGGACAAGGGCACCTCCTTCAACAAGGCGGCGATGATCGAATATCCGAGCGCCGGTCTCTGGTCGATCGTCTTCGTGGCGACGGATGCGCGCGGCGAGATCGCGACGAAGTTCACATCGATGGGCAAGGACATGGTCGCCTGCTTCCTGCCGCCGACACCGTTCCCGACTGCCGGCTTCCTCGTCTACGTGCCGCGCGAAAAGCTCGTGCCGCTGGACATGAGCCCGGAGGACGCCGCCAAGCTCATCATCTCCGTCGGTCTTGTCACGCCGCCGGAAGAGGCGGTTCCGCTTGTTGCGGGCGGAGAGCGCAAGGCGAAGGCGAAAGCGCGGAAGAAGGATTGAGGGAGAGGGGACGGATTCACTCTCCCCGCCCTCCAGCGTCATCCTCGGGCTTGACCCGAGGATGACGATAGAGGGACCGGAGGCGGCCCGCAAAAATCCTATTCTGTCACCGTAGTCACGTCCTTCTGCTCGTCCTGAAGAACCTTGTCGGTATCCGCCGGCAGGCGGGATTGCTTTTCGGTGGTGGTGATGCTGGCCGTGGTGATCGTCCTGTCGACCTTGGCCTTCGCGCTGTGCCAGGCGCAGTCCGCAAGGGCCGCGGAGGCGGAGAGGGCAAGCATTGCTGCGACTACGAGAACTGTCTTCATGGCATTTCTCCTTCTTCGCTGATGCGACGGGGAGTATGCGCTCACGCGGTTTGACGGCGAAATCACGATTTCGTGGTCATCCGGCGCGCAGGAACCGGATCGCCTCGTCGCGACGATAGAGATAGAGGAGAGTGCGGATCGCCTCGCCGCGCGGGCTTGTCAGGTCCGAATCGCGCTCCAGGAGATAGGCGGCGTCCTTGCGGGCGATCTCCAGGAGGTCGCCATGGGCTTCGAGGCTCGCCACGAGGAAGCCCGGCGTGCCGGACTGGCGGGTGCCGAGGAGCTCGCCTTCGCCGCGCAGCTTCAGGTCCTCCTCGGCGATGCGGAAACCGTCCTCCGTCTCACGCAGGATGGAAAGACGCGCCCGGCCGTTCTCCGAAAGCGGACCCTTGTAGAGAAGGATGCAGCTCGACGCCTCCTCGCCGCGTCCCACGCGGCCGCGAAGCTGATGGAGCTGGGCGAGGCCGAAGCGCTCGGCGTGCTCGATGACCATGATCGAGGCGTCCGGCACGTCGACGCCGACCTCCACGACGGTGGTGGCGACGAGAAGCCGTGTCTCGCCGTTCTTGAAGGCGAGCATGGCGGCGTCCTTCTCCGGCCCGCTCATCCGGCCGTGCACGAGGCCGGCGGCGTCGCCGAAGACGCTTCTGAGCGTCGCGTGCCGCTCCTCGACGGACATCAGGTCGCTTTCCTCAGACTCCTCCACCAGAGGGCAGATCCAGTAGGCCTTCTTGCCTTCGGCAAGCGCCGTGCGCAGGCGCTCGACGATCTCGCCTGTCCGCTCCTGCGGCACGACGACGGTCTGGATCGGCTTGCGGCCGGCCGGCTTTTCCGTGAGCTTGGAGACGTCCATGTCGCCGAAGGCGGCGAGCACCAGCGTGCGGGGAATGGGGGTTGCCGTCATCACCAGCATGTGCGGGGAAATGCCCTTGGCCGTGAGGCGCAGGCGCTGGTGGACGCCGAAGCGGTGCTGCTCGTCCACCACGGCGAGGACGAGGTCCCTGTAGGCGACATTGTCCTGGAAGAGCGCATGGGTGCCGATGACGATCTGCGTCTCGCCGGAGGCGATGCGCTCCAGGATGGCATCGCGCTCGCGGCCCTTGGTGCGGCCGGTCAGCACGTCGATGGTGAGGCCGGCGGGGGCGGCCATGCGCGAGAGCGTCGAAAAATGCTGGCGCGCGAGGATTTCCGTCGGCGCCATCAGCACGGCCTGCCCGCCGCTTTCGACGGCCGCCAGCATCGCCATCAGCGCTACCGCCGTCTTGCCGGCGCCGACGTCGCCCTGCAGGAGCCGCAGCATGCGCTGTTCGCCCGCCATGTCCTTCAGCACTTCGGCGATGGCCGTCTGCTGGCTTCCCGTCAGCGAGAAGGGCAAGGCGTCGATGACGGGGCGGCTCAAGGCCCCCGTCGCGGTCACCGGCCGGCCTGCCACCTTGCGCAGGCGCTGTCGCACGAGGGCGAGCGAGATCTGGCCGGCGAGGAATTCGTCATAGGCAAGGCGCCGCCGGGCGGGTGCCTGCGGGTCGAGGTCCGTCTCGTCGCGCGGGTCGTGCATGCGGTGGAAGGCGTCGAAGGCGGATGGGAAGCCCTGCCGCTGCACCAGCGCCTCGTCGATCCATTCCGGCAGGTGCGGCACGCGGGCGACCGCGGCTTCGACGACCTTGCGCAGCACACGGGATGTAAGCCCCGCCGTGAGCCCGTGCACCGGCTCGACCAAGGGCAGGCTGTCGGCCTCGCCGAGCCGGACCATGTAATCGGGATGCACCATGGAGGGGCGGCCGTTGAACCAGTCGACCTTGCCGCTCACCACCACCGTCTCGTCCACGGGCAGGGCCTTTTCCAGCCAGTTGCCCTTGACGCGGAAGAAGGTCAGCGCCAGCTCTCCGGTCTCGTCGTGCAGGAAGACGCGGTACGGCTGGTTCGACTTGCCGGGCGGAGGCGGCTGGTGGCGGTCGACGCGGCCGGTGATGGTGACGATGACGCCGGGCGGCGCATTGGCGATGCCCGGCTGGTTGCGCCGGTCGACGATCGAATGCGGGAAATGGAAGACGAGATCGATAACGCGGCAATCCTCGATGCTCTCCTCGCCGAGCAGGCGCGCGAACAATTCCCCGAGCTTCGGGCCGATGCCGGGAAGCGAGGAGAGGGGGGCGAAGAGCGGATCGAGCAGGGCAGGTCTCATGGCGGGCAAAATCGCCGGAGATCATGCCTTTGGCAAGGCTGACAAGCGGCTTTTGCCGGTCTATAGAAGCGCGAAAGCAGGCAAAGCCGCAGGAAGGTGGGACGATCATGACGGGAACGACACGCTCGAGCGCCGAGATCGACCCGCGCCGCAAGCGCATCCTCTTCCGCTGCTGGCACCGCGGCATCCGCGAGATGGACCTGGTGCTCGGCGCCTTCGCCGATGCCGAGATCGCCACGCTCTGCGAAGCCGAACTCGACGAGCTGGAGCGCATCATGGCCGAGGAGGACAACGACCTCGTCAAATGGGTGACCGGCGAGAAGCCGGTGCCGGAGGAATTCCGGCGCGGCCTCTTCCCGCGCATCGCCGCCTACAAGCCCGATTTCTCGCCGCTCTTCAAAGACGACCGCGCATGATCCCCGGATTTTCTCCCGAACGCATTGCCGGCGCCGGCCGGCCGATGACCATCGGCGCCGTGCCCTCCGGCGTCGAGCCGCTGATCCTCGCCGAGCTCGCCCGCAAGGGCGGCCCGCTCGCCTATGTGCTTTCCGACGGCCAGCGCATCTCCGATCTCGAACAGATGCTCGGCTTCGTCGCGCCCGATATTCCGGTCCTGACGCTGCCCGGCTGGGACTGCCTGCCCTATGACCGCGTCTCGCCGAGCGCCGAGGTTTCCGCCCGCCGGCTCTCGGCGCTCTCCGCGCTGATCGCCCATCGGAAGAAGCCGCATGCGGCCATCGTGCTCGTCACCGTCAACGCCATGCTGCAGAAGACGGCGCCGCGCTCGGTCATCGAGAGCCTTGCCTTCTCGGCGAAGCCCGGTAACCAGATCCGCATGGACGACATCGCCGCACGGCTGGAGCGCAACGGCTTCGAGCGCGTGGCGACGGTGCGCGAGGTCGGCGAATATGCCGTGCGCGGCGGCATCCTCGACGTCTTCGTGCCCGGCAGCCTCGAGCCGCTGCGCCTCGATTTCTTCGGCGACACGCTGGAGAGCATCCGTTCCTTCGACCCGGCGAGCCAGCGCACGACGGGTCAGGCGCGTTCCCTCGACCTCAACCCGATGAGCGAGGTGACGCTGACGCCGGAGACGATCTCGCATTTCCGCACGCAGTATCTCTCCTCCTTCGGCGCGGCGACGCGCGACGATGCGCTCTATCAGGCCGTCTCCGAAGGCCGGCGCTATGCCGGCATGGAGCACTGGCTGCCGCTCTTCTACGACGAGCTGGAAACCGCCTTCGACTATCTCGAGGGCTTCCGTATCGTCACGGACCATACGGTACGTGAGGCGGCCGTCGAGCGCTCGCGTCTTGTGCGCGACTATTACGATGCGCGCCTTGCCTCCGCCACGCCCGGCAAGGGGCAGGTGGCGCAGGCGACACCCTACAAGCCCGTGCCGCCCGGCCGGCTCTATCTCGACGCCGAGCGTTTCGCGCGCGAGCTCGATACCCTCGACGCCATCCGCCTCTCGCCCTTCAACGAGCATGAAGGCGAGGCGCGCCATGTCGAGACCATCGAGGCGCGGCCCGGCATGCGCTGGGCGCGGCCGGCCGGCAGCGAGGATGCCGACGGCGGGCGTGTCAACGTCTTCGACCAGGCAGTGAAACACATCGCCGACAAGCGAGCCTCCGGCGCCAAGGTGCTCGTTACCGGCTGGTCGGAAGGCTCGCTCGACCGCCTGCTGCAGGTGCTCGCCGAACACGGGCTCGGCAATGTCGTGCCGGTCGAGAAATTCGCCGACCTGCGCAAGCTGAAGCCGGGCGAGGCGGGCTCGGCGGTCCTCAGCCTCGAAAGCGGCTTCGAGGCGGGCGACATCGTCGTCATCGGCGAGCAAGATATTCTCGGCGATCGCATGGTGCGCCGCGCCAAGCGGCGCAAGCGCGGCGCGGACTTCATCACCGAGGTCGCGGGTCTCGACGAGGGCTCCATCGTCGTCCATGCCGAGCACGGCATCGGCCGCTTCGTCGGCCTTCGCACCATCGAGGCGGCCGGCGCGCCGCATGCCTGCCTCGAGCTTCTCTATGCGGACGACGCGAAGCTTTTCCTGCCGGTCGAGAACATCGACCTTCTCTCGCGCTACGGCGGCGAGGGGACGGATGCGATCCTCGACAAGCTGGGCGGCGTCGCCTGGCAGGCGCGCAAGGCAAAGCTCAAGAAGCGCCTGCTCGACATGGCGGGCGGCCTCATCCAGATCGCCGCCGCGCGCCTCGTGCGCCATGCGCCGGTGCTCGCTTCGCCCGAAGGCGTCTACGATGAGTTCGCCGCCCGTTTCCCCTATGACGAGACGGACGACCAGGCGAACGCCATCGACGCCGTGCGCGAGGACCTCGGCGCCGGCCGGCCGATGGACCGGCTGGTCTGCGGCGACGTCGGCTTCGGCAAGACCGAGGTGGCGCTGCGCGCCGCCTTCATCGCCGCGATGAACGGCGTGCAGGTTGCCGTCGTCGTGCCGACCACGCTCCTCGCGCGTCAACATTTCAAGACCTTCTCCGACCGCTTCCGCGGCCTGCCGATCCGCGTGCAGCAGGCTTCCCGCCTCGTCGGCTCGAAGGAACTGGCGCTCACCAAGAAGGAGCTTTCCGAAGGCAAGACGGATATCGTCGTCGGCACCCATGCGCTGCTCGGCTCGTCGATCAAGTTCGCCAATCTCGGCCTCCTCATCATCGACGAGGAGCAGCATTTCGGCGTGAAGCACAAGGAGCGGCTGAAGGAGCTGAAGAGCGACGTGCATGTCCTCACGCTCTCGGCGACGCCCATTCCCCGCACCCTCCAGCTCGCCATGACGGGCGTGCGCGAACTCTCGCTCATCACCACGCCGCCGGTCGACCGCATGGCGGTGCGCACCTTCATCTCGCCCTTCGATCCGCTCGTCATCCGCGAGACGCTGATGCGCGAGCATTATCGCGGCGGCCAGAGCTTCTATGTCTGCCCACGTCTCAGCGACCTCTCGGAAATCCACGATTTCCTGCGCCAGGACGTGCCGGAGCTGAAGGTCGCCGTCGCGCATGGCCAGATGCCGGCGACGGAACTGGAAGACATCATGAACGCCTTCTACGAAGGCCGTTACGACGTGCTGCTCTCGACCACCATCGTCGAATCCGGCCTCGACGTGCCGACGGCGAACACGATGATCATCCACCGCGCCGACATGTTCGGCCTCGCCCAGCTCTACCAGCTGCGCGGCCGCGTCGGCCGGTCGAAGGTGCGCGCCTTCGCGCTGCTGACGCTGCCGGTCAACCGCACGCTGACCGGCACGGCCGAGCGCCGCCTCAAGGTGCTGCAGTCGCTCGACACGCTCGGCGCCGGCTTTCAGCTCGCCAGCCACGACCTCGATATCCGCGGCGCGGGCAACCTCCTCGGCGAGGAGCAGTCAGGCCATATCAAGGAGGTCGGCTTCGAGCTTTACCAGCAGATGCTCGAAGAGGCCGTCGCCGAGATCAAGGGTGACGAGGAGATCGCCGACAGCGGCTGGTCGCCGCAGATTTCCGTCGGCACGCCGGTGATGATCCCGGACGACTACGTGCCGGACCTGCACCTGCGCCTCGGCCTCTACCGCCGCCTCGGCGAGATCACCGAGCTTGGCGATATCGACGCCTTCGGCGCGGAGCTGATCGACCGCTTCGGCCCGCTGCCGGTCGAGGTGCAGCATCTCCTCAAGATCGTCTACATCAAGTCGCTCTGCCGCGTGGCGAATGTGGAAAAGCTCGATGCCGGCCCGAAGGGCGTCGTCGTGCAGTTCCGCCACAAGGAATTCCCCAACCCGGCGGCGCTTGTCGGCTATATCGCCAAGCAGGGCACGCTGGCGAAGATCAGGCCCGACCAGAGCCTGTTCCTGTCGCGCGACTACCCGACGCCGGAAAGGCGCTTGACGGGCGCCGCGCAGGTGATGACGCAGCTTGCGGGGCTGGCGAAGCAGGGCGCCTGAGGCTTTCACTTCTATCGAGCCATTGTCAGCGACGCTATCGGCACCTCCCGACAGCCACCTCCATCATCATGGTCGGGCCTGACCCGACCATCCACGCCGCGGGTCCGTCTGGATCCTCGGGTCAGGCCCGAGGATGACGGAAGTAGGTGGGTTGGTTGAGAATAGGGTAGCCGGAGGCGCGGCTATGCGGTCTCAGTTCTTCCCGATACGCTCCTGCGCCTTCATCGCGGCGATCTCGCGGAAGGCGTTGGTGAGGACGTCGACGGACTGTGCGCCCATTACGGCATACTTGTTGTCGACGATGAAGCAGGGGACGCCGGTGACGCCCATGTCGCGGGCCATGCCGATCTCCTCCTTGACGGAATCGACGTCCGCGCCGGCGGAAAAGAGGGCCGTCACGACGGAACGGTCCATGCCGCACGCCTCCGCGATATCGAGCAGCACCGCGCGGTCGCCGACATTGCGGCCTTCCTCGAAATAGGCCTTGAAGAGCGCGAGCGCCACGCGCTCCTGGATGTGCGGCCCCTCGATCATCGCCCAGCGCAGCAGGCGGTGGGCGTCGAGCGTGTTGGGCGAGATCTTCACGGCGGAAAAGTCGAAATCGATGCCGTCCTCGCGGCCGAGGCTTGCAAGCCGCTCATGCGCGCTGTCGACGGCAGCCGTCCCGCCGAGCTTTTCGGCAAGGTGCTTCTTGTGGTCCACGCCGTCCGGCGGCATGTCGGGGTTGAGCTGGTAGGGGCGGAACGTCACCGAGACGGCAAGCTCGTCCTTTACGTTGCCGATCGCCTTCTCCAGCCGGCGGGTGCCGAGATAGCACCAAGGGCAGACGACGTCCGAGACGACATCGATCGTAATGGCTTCCATCCGGGTTTCCTTTCGCATTTCCGGGATATTCCGGACAGGCCGTCGAGATAGGCCGGCCTGCCGCCGCTTTCAACAGGTTACCTCGAGGTAACCCGCCCCGCGCCCTACTGCGCCCGCGCGTCCCACCAGGTCGGGAACTGGAATCCGTAGAGCGGAACCGTGTCCGGCCGGGCGATGTGCCTGGAATGCGCGACCCATTGCTCGCCGAGATGATAGAGCGGCACGACATAATAGTTGGAAAGCAGCATCCTGTCGTGCAGGCGCACGGCCGAGCGGAAATTCTCCGACGTACGGGCCGTCAGCATGGCCTCGATGATACGGTCGACGTCGGGATCGGCGACGCCCGCGAAGTTGGAGCTGCCCGGCCGGTCGCGGGAGATCGAGCCCCAGTAGCTGACCTGGTCGATGCCGGGCGAGAGCGAGGCAGGGTAGGCCTTGACGATCACGTCGTAGTCGAAGGTCTGGCTGCGGCTCTGGTACTGCGAATCGTCCACCGTGCGGATCGTGGCGCGCACGCCGAGGGCGGCAAGGAAGCGCTGGTAGGCGAGCGCCAGCTTCTCCTGGTCGGCGTTCTGCGTCATGATCTCGAAGGAAAGCGGCATGCCTGCCTTGTCCGTCATGCGCCCGTCGCTGATGGCGTAGCCGGCCTTGTGGAAGAGGTCGAGCGCTTCGCGCAGCACCTTGCGGTCGCGGCCCGAACCGTCCGTCTTCGGCAGGAGATACGTGCCGGCGAGGATATCCGGCTCGATGCGGGAGATGGCGGCGCCCGCGATCTCGCGCTCGCGCGCGTCCGCCGGAACGCCCATCGAGCTGAGCTCGGAGTTCTGCCAGTAGCTCTCGGTGCGCTTGTAGGCGTTCTCGAAGAGGCTGCGGTTCACCCATTCAAAATCGAAGACGAGCGTCAGCGCCTTGCGCAGGTCGCGGTTCTGGAAGAGGGGACGGCGCGTGTTGAACACGAAGCCGAGCATGCCGGAGGGCGTGTGCGGCGTGATGGCGTCCTTCACGACGTCGCCGGAAAGCGCCGCGGGAAAATCGTAGCCGCGCGCCCATTTCGTCGGGTTGCCTTCCTGGTAGAGGTCGATCTCGCCCTTCTTGAAGGCCTCGAAGAGCGAATTGTCCTGCAGGAAATATTCGACGGAGATCTCGTCGTAATTGTCGAAGCCGACCTTGGAGGGAAGGTCCTTGCCCCAGTAGTTCGGATCGCGCGCGAAGACGATCTTCTCGCCGGGCTTGACCTCCTTGACCTTGTAGGGACCGGAGCCGAGCGGCAGGGCAAGGGAC
The DNA here is from genome assembly GCF_055392685.1 of Shinella sp. Sh6. Classification (NCBI taxonomy): domain Bacteria; kingdom Pseudomonadati; phylum Pseudomonadota; class Alphaproteobacteria; order Hyphomicrobiales; family Rhizobiaceae; genus Shinella; species Shinella sp. Sh6. The sequence goes on from NZ_AP044005.1 coordinate 1,593,915, forward strand.
GTGCGGTCGAAATTCTCCACATCGATGGCGTGCTTCGGCAGGATGGGCGAATAGCCGGCGATCAGAAGCGGCGTCTCGCGGTCCGCCTTGTCGTTGAAGGTGAAGCGCACGCTGCGTTCGCCGACCTTTTCCACCTTCTCGACGCCTTCGAGCCGCCGGTTGAAGGGCGTGCGCCCCTTGTCGCGCAGAAGTTCGAAGGAGAAGATGACGTCTTCCGGGGTGATCGGCACGCCGTCCGCCCAGCGGGCCTTCGGGTTGAGATTGAACTGGATGAAGGTGCGGTCGTCGTCCCATTCCACCGTCTCGGCAATGAGGCCGTACATGGTGAAGGCCTCGTCGCGCGAGCGCTGCATCAGAGATTCGTAGACGAGGTTGCCGAATTCGGGGTCCCACATGCCGCGCGCCGTGGTGCGCATGCTCTTCAGGATGAAGGGGTTGAGGTTGTCGAACGTGCCGACGACGCCGTAGGCGATATGCCCGCCCTTCTTCACGTCCGGATTGACGTAGCCGAAATGCTTGTAGTCCGGCGGCAGGGCCGGCTCGCCGTGCATGGCGATGGCGTGCACGGGCGCGGCAAGGCCCGGCATCGCGCTTGCACCGAAGAGGCAGGCGGCAAAGGCCATCAGGATGGGGCGCAACGGGGTCTCCTCGTGGGTCCGGCTGATTCTCGTGCATTATAGCCGCCGCAAAGCGGACGGCAGCGTGGCAGGGGCGGGAAATAGAAGGCACGCAGGATTTTCGCAAGGAAAGGCTGGATATCCGCCGCGGCCCATTGTAACAGGTGTACCCCGAAGCGGGTCATGCAAATGCCTCATTTCGCCGACAGGAGAGCGCACGGCAGACCGACGCCCGAGAGGGGCCAAGGAGGGGCACCGTCGCTCCGGCACCGGATTTTCAGGAGACCGAACTCGTATGATCTTCACATCCAAACTCATCAAGCGGACCGTGCTTTCCGCCTTTGCTGCTTCCGTTGCCATGGCGGCCGCTCCGTCCGCATCGCTCGCACAGCAGCAGGCCGCTCCGCCGAAGGGCTGGTTCAAGGTCTGCACCAAGCAGGAAGACAATGACGTCTGCATCGTGCAGAACCTGCTTGCCGCAAGCAGCGGCCAGCTCATCACCGCCGTCGGCCTCATCACCGTCTCCGGCAAGACCAACCGCAAGATCATGCAGGTCTCGGTTCCGAGCGCCCGCCTGATCCCCGTCGGCGTCCAGATGCAGATCGACGGCGGCAAGGCCCAGAAGCTCGACTACGCCATCTGCATGCCCGACAAGTGCGTCGCCGAGGTCCCGCTGACCGACCAGATGATCGGCAGCCTGAAGAAGGGCGGCGAGCTCGTCCTGACCTCGGTCAACTTCCAGCGCGCGCCGAACCCGATCAAGATCTCGCTCGAAGGCTTCACCGGCGTCTTCGACGGCGAGCCGATCGAACAGTCGCAGCTCGAAGAGCGCCAGCGCCTGCTGCAGGAAGAAATGCAGAAGAAGGCCGAGGAAGCCCGCAAGAAGCTCGAAGACGCCCAGAAGGCCGCCAAGAGCCAGTAAGCCGGCGCCTCGCCGAACGGATACGAAAAACCCGGCCTCTGGCCGGGTTTTTTTATTGGCTGCGAGGAGGAGGAGGCGGCAGTTAGTGGAAGATGCCGCTTTCTTCCTTCCAGCGATAATGCCCGTGGTCGGCGTTCATCAGGGCGCGGACCTGCGGATGGCGGATGGGCTGGCCGCTCTCGTCCGCAACGAGGTTCTGTTCGGAGACATAGGCGACATATTCCGCCTCCTCGTTCTCCGCAAAGAGGTGGTAGAAGGGCTGGTCCTTGGAGGGACGGATTTCTGCCGGAATGGCATTCCACCACTCTTCGGTGTTGGCGAATTCGGGGTCGACGTCGAAGACCACGCCACGGAAGGGGAACATCCGGTGGCGGACCACGTCGCCGATGGCAAATTTTGCATGACGCATCTTCATGGGCGTACCTACCTTTCCTCTTATATTTGGGTAATTGCCGTGAAACATCAATAGTTCCGGCCTATCGCCCGTTCATTCTGCAAGGGAGCGGCGCTTGCACCGTCCGTCGTTTTCGGCGTATCTCGAAAGAAACGTCTCGGGCGGATCGGATGGCATGAACAACCAATGGGGTAGAAACGGCAGCGGGCCGGCGGCAGGCCGGGGCGGCGCGGGCGGCATCCTGTTCGCGTCCGTCGTCTGCCTGGCGCTCGGCGGGGCGGCCGGCTATGCCGCATTCCGTTTCACCGGCGACAGCGCGCCTTCGGGCGAGATCGAACAGCGCGACCGGCGCATCGCCGATCTTGCGAAGGAGCTCGACGCCCGGGTCCAGGAGATCGACGAAAGCGGGCGGAAGGCCGATGCGCTCCTCAAGGAGAACGCGGCGCTCAAACAGCGGGTCGAGGCGTTCGACAGCGCGGCGTCCAACCCCCAGGCGGCGGTTTCCGAGGCCGAATATGCCCGCCTGACGCAGGAAACCATTCCGGGCCTGAAGAACGAACTGGAGCTTGCCCGCCAGCGCATCGCCGATGCCGACGCGCTGAAGGCGCGGGCGGAAGAGGCGGTGCGCGATCGTGAACGCCGGCTTTCCCTCGGCGCGGACCAGATCGCCCGGCTGGAAAAGGCGCTGGATGCCGCCCGCAGCGACGAGAATGCCGCCCAGACGGCGGAGACCGAGCGGCTGGAAGCGGAAGCCGATACCTTGCGGCGCCAGCTCTCCGAGGCGCAGGCCGCGGCGGAGAAGGTGACGACCGGCGACCTGCCGGCCGCTCGCGCCGAAATCGCCCGCAAGGACAAGGAAATCGCCGCGCTCAAGGCGCAAAACGGCATGCTGACAACGCGGGTCGCCGCGCTGGAGGCGGCCAGCCGCGCGGCGCAGCCGAGCCGGCCGGTCGACGGCGCCGAAAAGCCGGTGCGCGACACGGCAAAGCCGTCCGAGGGCCGCAATCCGCGCAATGCGGGCCTGGTCGCCCGCGCGATGCAGGATACACCCGGGCTCGACCGGCTGAACGACACGCAGCGCGACCGGCTGGAGCGGACGCTGGTTTCCGGCGAATGCGTGACCAATGCGCTCGGCGGCGTCTTCAAGCGCGTGCCCGTGCTGGCGCTGCGCAACCTGATGCGGGACCTCGACAGCGACTGCTAGGGGTCCGTTCTACAGCGGCGCCGGCGCCGGATTTGGGAAGGAGACAACGATGAAGCGATCTGTTCTGGCGGCCGCGCTCGGCCTTGCGCTTTCGGTGGGCGGCGCCTCGGCCGAAGGCTTCGAGCGCAACATCATGACGGGCGGCCCGCAGGGCACCTATATCCAGATCGGCCGCGACATCGCCGCGCTCGGCGCCGATTGCGGCCTGACGCTCAACGTCGTCGAAAGCGCCGGCTCGCTCGAAAACTTCGTCGGCGTGCGCAACCGCCGCAACACGCAGTTCGGCATCGTACAGAGCGACGTGCTGGAATATCTCAAGACCTTCGAGGCGAACGACCCGGAAGTGCAGAAGGCCGTGAAGGGCGTGCGCATCATGTTCCCGCTCTACAACGAGGAGATCCATGTCCTCGCGCGCAAGGACATCGCCGGCATGAAGGACCTTGCCGGCCGGAAGATCGCCGTCGGCAAGAAGGACAGCGGCACCTTCCTCACCGCCACGCTGATCATGGATATCCTGCAGGTAAAGGCCGGCGAGCGGATCGACATCAACCCGGACGAGGCGCTGCCGAAGCTGCTTTCCGGCGAGATCGACGCCTTCTTCTACGTCGCCGGCGCGCCGGCCGCGCTTTTCACCGGCAATGCCATCGACAAGACGAAATTCCATCTGGTGCCGATCACCGAGGCGCCGCTGCTCGCAACCTATACGCCCTCACGCATCGAGGCCGGCACCTATTCCTTCCAGGACCAGCCGGTCGATCTCATCGCGGTCAAGGCCGTGATGATGACCTACGACTACGACACCAAGCGCAATGCCTATCACCGCGAGAGCTGCAAGGCGGTCGCGGATTTTTCCAGCCTCATCCTCACCGGCCTCGACAAGCTGAAGGCGACCGGCCATCCGAAATGGAAGACGGTGGACCTGACGGCGCTGCCGCCCGGCTGGCAGGTCGGCGTCTGCGTAAAGGCCGGCATGGCCCTCGACTACAAGCCCGCCTGCAAGGCGCCCGCCGAAAAGGCCGGCGGCGGCGCGGACGATTCGAACGAGGAATACCTCAACCTGCTCAAGCAACGGCTGCAACAGTAGCGCGGGTGGAAGGTGGCGCGTGGATCCTCGGGTCAAGCCCGAGGATGACGGAGAGGAAGAGAAGTCGCCTGTCCGTTAGGCATTGTGGCATGCGGCATCGCTGCTTTTGCCGTCATGCTTCCCTTCTGTCGTCATCCTCGGGCTTGACCCGAGGATCCACACGCCACCCACCGCGCCACCGACATCCCGACAACAAAAAACCCGGCCAATGGCCGGGTTTTCCGTATCATCAATCCACTGCGCCGATCAGGCGGAGTAGTACATGTCGAATTCGACCGGGTGCGGCGTCATTTCGAAGCGCATGACTTCGGCCATCTTCAGCTCGATGTAGCTGTCGATCTGGTCGTCGTCGAACACGCCGCCGGCCGTCAGGAACTTACGGTCCTTGTCGAGGCTTTCGAGGGCTTCGCGCAGCGAGCCGCAGACGGTCGGGATCTTCTTCAGTTCCTTCGGCGGCAGGTCGTAGAGGTCCTTGTCCATGGCCTTGCCGGGATGGATCTTGTTCTTGATGCCGTCGAGGCCGGCCATCAGCATGGATGCGAAGCCGAGATAGGGGTTGCCGAGCGGGTCGGGGAAGCGGATCTCGACGCGCTTGGACTTCGGACCCGTGCCGAACGGAATGCGGCACGACGCCGAGCGGTTGCGGGCCGAATAGGCGAGCAGGACCGGCGCTTCATAGCCCGGGACGAGACGCTTGTAGGAGTTCGTCGTCGGGTTGGTGAAGGCGTTGATCGCCTTGGCATGCTTGATGATGCCGCCGATGAAGTAGAGGCAGCTTTCCGAAAGGCCGGCATATTCGTCGCCGGCGAACTGGGGCTTGGAATCCTTCCAGATCGACAGGTGGACGTGCATGCCCGAGCCGTTGTCGCCGAAGATCGGCTTCGGCATGAAGGTGGCCGTCTTGCCGTAGGCGTTGGCGACCTGGTGCACGACGTACTTGTAGATCTGCACCTTGTCGGCGCTGCGCACCAGCGTGTCGAACTTGACGCCGAGTTCGTGCTGGGCGGCGGCCACTTCATGGTGCTGCTTTTCGACCGTGACGCCCATCTCTGTGAGGACCGTCAGCATCTCCGAGCGCATGTCCTGGCAAGAATCGACCGGGGGAACCGGGAAATAGCCGCCCTTGACGCGCGGGCGATGGCCGAGGTTGCCGGTCTCGTAGTCGGTGTCGTCGTTGGAGGGAAGCTCCGAGGAATCCAGCTTGAATCCGGTGTTGTACGGGTCAGCCTTGTACTTGACGTCGTCGAAGACGAAGAATTCCGGTTCCGGGCCGGCATAGACGGTGTCGCCGATGCCCGAGGCCTTGAGGTAGGCTTCGGCCTTCTTGGCCGTGCCGCGCGGGTCGCGGTTATAGGCTTCGCCGGAGACCGGGTCGAGGATGTCGCACATGACGACCATGGTGGACTGGGCGAAGAACGGGTCCATGTGGACGGTCGCCGGGTCGGGCATCAGCACCATGTCGGATTCGTTGATGGCCTTCCAGCCGCCGATCGAGGAGCCGTCGAACATGACGCCGTCGGCGAACATGTCTTCATCGACGCAGCCGACGTCCATCGTCAGGTGGTGCATCTTGCCCTTCGGGTCGGTGAAGCGCAGGTCAACGAACTTTACGTCGTTTTCCTTGATTTGCTTGAGGATATCGTTGGCAGTCGTCATGGTATGTTCCTGTGTGAGATGACGAGGTGGACGCCGTGGCCGGTGGCCAGGCGGGATCAGATGGCGTCGACGCCGGTTTCGCCGGTGCGGATGCGGATGACTTCTTCGACGTTGGAGACAAAGATCTTGCCGTCGCCGATGCGGCCGGTCTGGGCGGCATTGCGGATCGCCTCGATAACGGCCTCCGCGTTCTCGTCCGCCAGCACGACCTCGACCTTCACCTTGGGCAGGAAGTCGACGACGTATTCGGCACCGCGGTAAAGTTCCGTATGGCCCTTCTGGCGGCCGAAACCCTTCGCTTCGGTGACGGTGATGCCCTGCAGGCCGACTTCCTGAAGAGCCTCCTTCACCTCATCGAGTTTGAAAGGCTTGATGATCGCTTCGATCTTTTTCATGAGAAGATGTCTCTCCGCTTCTCCCGTTTGCGCGAGGTTTACGCCCGCTGCACAGTTCAATGCACGTAGCATGCCAAGTCGAAGCAGGACGCATGCCAGATCGCGGAAATTCCGTTTCCCGGCCGGTCCTGCCCGTCTCTCACGCCGGCGATGATGCGGCTTTCCGCGCAAAAGGGCCAGCGGTATTTGCCTAAAAAATGTCTCCTGCGGCGCCGGCATGCGCAGCCTCGTTGCTTTTCCCTGCCGCGGAGCCGCATATTTGAGCATAGAGGATATGCAAGTGCATAAAAAACAGGCGAATAACGGCGGGCTTGTGTTCCGCGAGCCGATACGGTCATGCTGGGCCATGCACAAGGACCTGGACACGCTGATCATCACGCCCGAGGAGATGGGCCGCATCGACCGCGCCGCGGCGGCCTCGGGATTGTCGGGCTACGGCCTGATGGAGCGGGCGGGGCAGGCGGTCGCCGCCGCCGCGCTCCGCCGCTTTCCCGGCGCGCTGCGCTTTGCCGTGCTGTGCGGGCCCGGAAACAATGGCGGCGACGGCTATGTCGCCGCCCGCGCGCTGCGGGAGGCCGGGGCCGCGGTCGCAGTCCACGCGCTCGGCGATCCCGGCTGCCTGAAGGGCGATGCCGCGACGGCCTTCAAGGCGTTCGACGGCACGGTCGCGCCGCTTGCGGCCTATGGTCCCCGCCCGGGCGATGTCGTCATCGATGCCCTGTTCGGTGCGGGCCTTTCGCGCGATCTGCCGGAGGAGGCGGTCCGGATCGTCGAGGCGGTGCGGGACAGCGTGCTGCCCGTTCTGGCGGTGGACCTGCCCTCCGGCATCGACGGGCGCTCGGGAGCGGTGCGGGGGGATGCCTTCGCGGCGGCGGCGACCGTCACCTTCATGTGCCGCAAGCCCGGCCACCTGCTGCTGCCGGGCCGCACGCTCTGCGGCGAGGTGGAGGTCTTCGACATCGGCATTCCCGCCCGCGTCCTCGCCGGCCATGCCGGCCATATGCGGGTCAACACGCCGGCCGTCTGGCGCATCGCGCTGCCGGTGGAGACCGGCGCGACGCACAAATATGTGCGCGGGCACCTTGCCGTCTTCTCCGGCCCCGCAACGGCGACGGGCGCGGCGCGGCTTTCGGCCAGCGCGGGGCTGCGTGCCGGCGCCGGCCTCGTCACCGTCCTTTCGCCGCCCGAAGCGCTTGCCGTCAATGCCGCCCATCTCACCGCCGTCATGCTGAAGCCGGTCGGCGGGCCGGACGATCTCGCCGTATTGCTCGACGACGAGCGGCTGAAGACCTTCGTCCTCGGCCCCGGCTTCGGAGATTTCGGGAAGGCGAAGGCCTATGTGCGCGAGATTGCCGGCCGTGGCCGCCGCCTCGTCCTCGACGCGGACGGCATCAGCGCCTTCCGCGACGAACCGGACGCGCTTTTCCGCCTCTTTGCCGGCAAAGAGCCGCGGCTGGTGCTGACGCCGCATGACGGGGAATTCGCCCGGCTTTTCCCCGATCTTGCGGAGGATGCCGGCCTTTCCAAGATCGAACGGGCGCAGAAGGCGGCGGCGCGCAGCCATGCGGCCGTGATCCTCAAGGGCGCCGACACGGTGATCGCCGCACCGGACGGCCGCGCCCTCGTCAACGCGAACGCGCCGCCATGGCTGGCGACGGCAGGCTCCGGCGATGTGCTTGCCGGCATCGCCGGCGCGCATCTCGCACAGGGCATGCCGGCCTTCGAAGCCGCGGCAAGCGCCGTCTGGCGCCATGGCGAAGCGGGCAGGGCGGCCGGCGAGGGGATGACGGCGGAAGACCTTGTCGGCGCGCTGCGCGGTTTCGACCGAGCCGGATAACGGTTCGCCGTGGCTGGCTTCCCGGCTATCGCGGCTGGGTGCGCTTCTGCAATTCGCGCGCGCCGTTGGGCGCGTTCACCTTGCCGGAGGTGATGAAGAAGGCGAAGACGTCGCGGGCCTTCTTCGCCGGCTTCGTCTCGGGATCGATCTTCGGCAGGTCGGAAGGCTCGCCCCCGCCGGCCCATTCCTTGAAACGGCCGGCCCATTCGGAGAGGGCCTTTTCCGGATAGCAGGTCTTGATGTCGTCCGAGCCCTTCTGCAGGCGGGCATAGACGAAATCCGCCGTCACGTCGGCGATCTCCGGATAGTCCTCGTGCTGCGCGTAGACGACGGCCGCCTTGTACTTGCGGGCGAGCGCCGCGAATTCCGGCGTCATGAAGGTCTCGTTGCGCACTTCCAGCGCGTGTTTCAGCGAAAGCCCGTCGAGCTTTTCCGGCAGCAGCTTCAGGAATCCCTCGAAATCCTCCGGCTCGAATTTCTTCGTCGGCGGGAACTGCCAGAGGATGGGGCCGAGATGATCGCCAAGCTCGGCAATCCCCTGCGTCAGGAATTTCTGGACGGACTCGCCGCCTTCGGCCAGAACCTTGCGGTTCGTCGTGAAGCGGCTCGCCTTCAGCGAGAAGATGAAGCCGTCCGGCACTTCGGAGGCCCATTTGGCGAAGGTCTCCGGCTTCTGCGAGCCGTAATAGGTGCCGTTGACCTCGATGGCCGTCAGCTCGCGGCTGGCGAACTCGAGCTGCCGCTTCTTCGGCAGCTTTTCGGGATAGAACGTGCCTTCCCAGGGCTCGAAGGTCCAGCCGCCGATGCCGGTACGGATTGCGCCGGATGCACTCATCATCGTCCTCCCTTATGAACGGTCATTCCGCCGCCACCCGCTTCATCGGCCGGCGCTCCAGGAGCTCCTTCAGGAACTGGCCGGTATAGGAGCGCTCGACCTTCACCACATCCTCGGGCGTGCCTTCCGCGATCACCTCGCCGCCGCCGTCGCCGCCTTCGGGGCCGAAGTCGATGATCCAGTCGGCGGTCTTGATGACCTCCAGATTGTGCTCGATGACGACCACCGAATTGCCCTGGTTGACCAGTTCGTGCAGCACTTCGAGGAGCTTCGCCACGTCATGGAAGTGGAGGCCCGTCGTCGGCTCGTCGAGGATATAGAGCGTGCGGCCGGTCGAGCGCTTCGACAGCTCCTTGGCGAGCTTGACGCGCTGCGCCTCGCCGCCCGACAGCGTGTTGGCCTGCTGGCCGACCTTGATATAGCCGAGGCCCACCTGGTTCAGCGTCGTGAGCTTGTCGCGCACGGCGGGGACGGCCGCGAAGAACTCGACGCCTTCCTCCACCGTCATGTCGAGCACGTCGGCGATCGACTTGCCCTTGAAGGTGACGTCCAGCGTCTCGCGGTTGTAGCGCTTGCCGTGGCAAACGTCGCAGGTGACATAGACGTCCGGCAGGAAGTGCATCTCGATCTTGATGACGCCGTCGCCCTGGCACGCCTCGCAGCGCCCGCCCTTGACGTTGAAGGAGAAGCGGCCGGGCTGGTAGCCGCGGGCCTTCGCCTCCGGAAGCCCCGCGAACCAGTCGCGGATCGGCGTGAAGGCGCCGGTATAGGTCGCCGGGTTCGAGCGCGGCGTGCGGCCGATCGGCGACTGGTCGATGTCGATGACCTTGTCGATATATTCGAAGCCGTCGATGCGCTCGTGCTCGGCCGGGATTTCGCGCGCGCCCATGATGCGGCGGGCGGCGGACTTGTAGAGCGTCTCGATGAGGAAGGTCGACTTGCCGCCGCCGGAAACGCCGGTCACCGCCGTGAAGACGCCGAGCGGGATCGATGCGGTGACGTTCTTCAGGTTGTTGGCCTTCGCGCCGACGACCTTGATCTCCTTTTTCTTCTTCGGCTTGCGGCGTTCCGCCGGAACGGCGACCGCAAGCTCGCCGGAGAGGTACTTGCCGGTCAGCGACTTCGGATTGGCGATGATCTCCTGCGGCGCGCCCTGCGCGATGACTTCTCCGCCATGGATGCCGGCGGCTGGGCCGATGTCGACCACGTAATCCGCCGTCAGGATGGCGTCCTCGTCATGCTCGACGACGATCACCGTGTTGCCGATGTCGCGCAGGTGCCGCAGCGTATCGAGGAGGCGCGCATTGTCGCGCTGGTGAAGGCCGATGGAGGGCTCGTCCAGCACGTAGAGCACGCCCGTCAGCCCCGAGCCGATCTGCGAGGCGAGGCGGATGCGCTGGCTCTCGCCGCCCGACAGCGTGCCGGAATTGCGCGAGAGCGAGAGATATTCGAGGCCCACATCGTTGAGGAAGCGCAGGCGCTCGCGGATTTCCTTGAGGATGCGGACGGCGATCTCGTTCTGCTTGGCGTTCAGCTTCTCCGGCAGCACGTCGAACCAGTCGCGCGCCACGCGGATCGACATATTGGTGACTTCGCCGATATGCAGCCTGTTGATCTTGACCGCCAGCGCCTCGGGCTTGAGGCGAAAACCGTTGCAGGCCGGGCAGGGGGCGGCCGACATGTAGCGCTCGATCTCCTCGCGCGACCAGGCCGAATCCGTCTCCTTCCAGCGGCGTTCGAGGTTCGGCACGATGCCCTCGAAGGTCTTCACCGTCTTGTAGGAGCGCGCGCCGTCCTTGTAGTTGAACTCCACCTTCTCCCTGGTGCCGTGGAGAATGGCGTCCTGCGCCTCCTGCGACAATTCCGACCAGCGGTTGGAGAGCTTGAAGCCGTAGGCGGCGCCGAGCGCTTCCAGCGTCTGGTTATAGTAGGGCGAGGACGACTTCGCCCACGGGGCAATGGCCCCGTCGCGCAGCGTCCGCTCGCTTTCCGGCACGATCAGGTCCGGGTCGATCTTCTGCTGGCTGCCGAGGCCGTCGCAGGTCGGGCAGGCGCCGAAGGGGTTGTTGAACGAGAAGAGCCGCGGCTCGATCTCCGGAATGGTGAAGCCGGAAACGGGGCAGGCGAACTTTTCCGAGAACATCACGCGCTCGTGCGTCTCGTTCAGCGACTTGTTGGCCGAGCCGCCGGCCGCCGTCTCCTCGACCGGCAGCGGCTTGTCGGCGAATTCCGCAATCGCGAGGCCGTCGGCGAGCTTGAGGCAGGTCTCGATGCTGTCGGCGAGGCGCGAGGCGAGGTCCGAACGCACGACGACGCGGTCGACCACCACGTCGATGTCGTGCTTGTACTTCTTGTCGAGCGCCGGCACGTCGGCGATCTCGTAGAACTGGCCGTCGACCTTGACGCGCTGGAAGCCCTTCTTCATCAGCTCGGCGAGTTCCTTCTTGTACTCGCCCTTGCGGCCGCGCACGACGGGTGCAAGAATGTAGAGGCGCGTGCCTTCGCCGAAATCCAGCACGCGGTCGACCATCTGGCTGACCGTCTGGCTCTCGATGGGCAGGCCCGTCGCCGGCGAATAGGGAACGCCGACGCGCGCGAAGAGCAGGCGCATGTAGTCGTAGATCTCGGTGACCGTGCCGACGGTCGAGCGCGGGTTCTTCGAGGTCGTCTTCTGCTCGATGGAGATGGCGGGCGACAGGCCGTCGATCTGGTCGACGTCCGGCTTCTGCATCATCTCCAGGAACTGGCGCGCATAGGCCGAGAGGCTCTCGACATAGCGGCGCTGGCCCTCGGCATAGATCGTGTCGAAGGCGAGCGACGATTTTCCGGAGCCCGAAAGCCCGGTCATGACGATCAGCTTGTTGCGGGGCAGGTCGAGGTCGATGCCCTTGAGATTGTGCTCGCGCGCGCCGCGAATGGAAATTGTCTTGAGTTCGCTCATTGTGTCCAGCGTCGAAGGTCGTTGCGCATAAATGGGATCGGCCCCTATGTAGGGATTGATGGAGGCCTGTCCATGCGCCGTCAGAAGATTCCGTGCCCGTTTCCGATTCGGTTGACAAGAGTGTAGGGAATTATTAGAACAAAAAAAGAACGAAATTTCGCAATTGATCTGTGGATTACCACTTGCGCGGGGCGGCGCCCGGCGACGGCAGCTTATAAGATGCCACATTCGTGTAGTGAAATGATGTCGGGCGCCCTTCGTCCGGCGCGACAACGGGAAGTACGGGTATGGCTGGAAGCGTCAACAAGGTGATCTTGATCGGGAACGTCGGTGCGGACCCGGAAATCCGGCGCACGCAGGACGGTCGGCCGATCGCCAACCTGCGCATCGCCACCTCCGAGACCTGGCGCGACCGCAACAGCGGCGAGCGCCGCGAGAAGACCGAATGGCACAATGTCGTCGTCTTCAACGAAGGCCTGTGCAAGGTCGTCGAGCAGTACGTCAAGAAAGGCGCCAAGCTCTATATCGAGGGCGCGCTGCAGACCCGCAAGTGGCAGGACCAGACCGGCAACGACCGTTACTCGACGGAAGTCGTGCTGCAGGGCTTCAACTCGACGCTGACCATGCTCGACGGTCGCGGCGAAGGCGGCGGCGCGGGGCGGGGCGGCGATTTCGGCGGCAGCAGCAATTTTGGCGGCGGCCAGAACTACGACGACTACGGTTCGCGGCCGGCTTCCGGCGGCGGCAGCGGCAGCGCAAGCCGTTCGGGCGGTTCGCAACTTTCGCGCGATATGGATGATGACATCCCCTTCTGAGCGGATTATCCTCGACCCCGGGGATTTTCAGGGGCGCAAATCTGATTGACGGTTCACGGCGCCCCTCGGGAAGAGGAGGGCGCCGTTTTGTCGCTGCTGAAGGGGGTATTGCGCTTCGTCCTGCTCACGCTGGCGATTTGTCTCCTCGGGGGCATGATCGGCAGCGTCGGTGCGCTGGCGGGCAAGCCGCCCGGGCTGACGGCCTGGAGCATTCTTGGCATGGTCATCGTCTTCCTGAGCCCGTTTCTTTCCGCAGCCTGGCTGTGGCGCCGGCGCAGGAAGGCGAAGGCGCAAGAGGCGGCGATGCGGCTCATGGCCGAAGAGCAGCACTATCAGGAAAATCTTCCTCGGCGGCGTCTCATCGAGCGGCAAAGGCTGATCGATGCGGTGGACCAGCATCGCGGCGCGCTCGAACGCAACCTGGCGCGCGCCGTCCGCACGAACGATTACGGCATGGTCGTGCAGGACATGAGGGGCGAGGCGCTCGCCGAGTTCTTCGCCAGCATCGCGCTGGACGGGGCGCTGTTTTCCTTCGAGGATGCGAAGGCGCTGGTTTTCGAGCAGCTGAACACCCGCAGGCGCGAGCAGGTCGCCGCCGGCTTCGATGCCGGCTCGGTCCCGCTTGACGGGCACGAATTCGAGCACTGGGTGGCCGATGCCCTCAAGCGGTACGGCTGGAAGGCGGAGGTGACGCGCGGCTCCGGCGACCAGGGACTGGACGTGATCGCCGAGAAGAAGGGCAAGCGCGTCGGCCTGCAATGCAAGCTCTATGGAGGCCCCGTCGGCAACAAGGCCGTGCAGGAGGCCCATGCCGGCAAGGTCTATTACGGGGTCGACGCCGTCGGCGTCCTCACCAATGCCAGCTTCACGCCGAGCGCAACGGCGCTGGCGGCGGTAACCGGCGTCAAGCTCTTCTCGCAGCACGATATTCCGAGCCTTTTCGAGAAGACTTTTGCCGCGCGGTAAGCGCGGCGGGCCGTTCTCAGGCGAGGAAGACCGACTTCACGCCGTCCACCACGAACTGCACCGCGAGCGCGGCGAGGATGACGCCGAGCAGGCGCGTAAGGATCGCCCGGCCGGTATTGCCGAGGAAGCGGTCGATACGCTCGGCGATCACCAGCGACAGGAAAAGGATGCCGATGCAGAGCGCCAGCACGCCGATGAGGGCGCTGCGCTCCAGCGCGGAAGGAAAGGCGCCCGACAACAGGATCGTCGCGGAGATGGCGCCGGGGCCGGCGATCAGCGGCAGGGCAAGCGGGAAGACGGCGATGTTGTGGATGTGGTCGCGGGTGATCGCCACCTCGCTGGTCTTTTCCTTGCGCTCGTTGCGCCGCTCGAAGATCATCTCGAAGGCGATCCAGAAGAGGAGCAGCCCGCCGGCGATGCGGAAGGCGCCGATGGAGATGCCGAGCAGCGAGAGCACGCCCGAGCCCGTCAGGGCGAAGACCGCGAGGATGCAGAAGGCGATCAGCGAGCCGCGCAGGGCCACCTGCTTTCGCTGCGGGCGCGTCATGCCGACGGTCAGCCCCAGGAAGATCGGCGCGAGGCCGGGCGGATCGAGCGTCACGAGCAGGGTCGTGAGCGCATTGACCACGGGATCGATGGTGAGCATGTCGGGCGTTCCCCTCGCCGTTGAGCGGCCGTTTCGTCGGCCTTGTCCGGCCATTGTTAGGCGAGGGCGGCGCCCAAGGGAAGGGCGCCCGGACCGCCACGCCGATACGGCCATGAAAATGCGCAAATTGGCGGATTTTACTTGGAAAACCCGCTCAAACCCCTTGCCGAAATTGGCGCTTGGAGCAGCGGTAGGCTATAAATTTGCATCTGATTCTGAACAACGATCGTGACCGAAATTGACAGAACAAACGACACCCGGCGGCAAGACCCCTCCCGGCATTGAGCCGATTTCCATCATCGAGGAGATGCAGCGGTCCTATCTCGATTACGCCATGAGCGTGATCGTGTCCCGCGCGCTGCCCGACGTGCGCGACGGCCTCAAGCCCGTGCACCGGCGCATCCTCTATTCGATGAACGAGATGGGCGTCGACTGGAACAAGAAATATGTGAAGTCGGCCCGCGTCACCGGTGACGTGATGGGTAAATACCATCCGCACGGCGACGCCGCCATCTACGACGCGCTCGCGCGCATGGCGCAGGACTGGTCGCTCCGCCTGCCGCTGATCGACGGCCAGGGCAATTTCGGCTCCGTCGACGGCGACCCGCCGGCAGCCCAGCGCTACACGGAATGCCGCCTGGAAAAGGCCGCCCATTCGCTGCTCGACGACCTCGACAAGGAAACGGTGAATTTCCGCGACAACTATGACGGCACGCTCTCCGAGCCGGTCGTCATCCCCGCGAAATTCCCGAACCTTCTCGTCAACGGCGCGGGCGGCATCGCCGTCGGCATGGCGACGAACATCCCGCCGCACAACCTTTCCGAAGTCATCGACGGCTGTATCGCCCTCATCGACAATCCGGCGATCGAGCTTCTCGACCTGATGCAGATCATCCCCGGCCCGGATTTCCCGACCGGCGCGCTGATCCTCGGCCGCGCCGGCATCCGCCAGGCCTACGAGACCGGCCGCGGCTCCGTCGTCATGCGCGGGCGCGCCACCATCGAGCCGATGCGCGGCGACCGCGAGCAGATCATCGTCACCGAGATCCCCTACCAGGTGAACAAGGCGACGATGATCGAGAAGATGGCCGAGCTCGTGCGCGACAAGCGCATCGAGGGCATCTCCGACCTTCGCGACGAATCCGACCGCGACGGCTACCGCGTCGTCATCGAGCTGAAGCGCGACGCGAACGCCGACGTCATCCTGAACCAGCTCTACCGCTACACGCCGCTGCAGACCTCGTTCGGCTGCAACATGGTGGCGCTCAACGGCGGCAAGCCGGAGCAGATGACGCTGCTCGACATGCTGCGCGCCTTCGTCGCCTTCCGCGAGGAAGTCGTCAGCCGCCGCACCAAGTACCTGCTGCGCAAGGCGCGCGACCGCGCCCACGTCCTGGTGGGTCTTGCCATCGCCGTCGCCAATATCGACGAGGTGATCAACCTCATCCGCCGCGCGCCCGATCCGCAGACGGCGCGCGAGCAGTTGATGGAGCGCCGCTGGCCGGCCAAGGACGTCGAGGCGCTGATCCGCCTCATCGACGACCCGCGCCACCGCATCAACGAGGACCTGACCTACAATCTTTCCGAAGAGCAGGCCCGCGCCATCCTCGAACTGCGCCTCGCCCGCCTGACGGCCCTCGGCCGCGACGAGATCGACGAGGAGCTGAACAAGATCGGCGAGGAGATCAAGGACTACCTCGACATCCTCTCCTCGCGCCTGCGCATCATGACCATCGTCAAGGACGAACTCGGGGCCATCCGCGACGAATTCGGCACGCCGCGCCGCACCGAGATCGCCGAGGGCGGCCCGGACATGGACGACGAGGACCTCATCGCCCGCGAGGACATGGTCGTCACCGTCTCGCATGCCGGCTACGTCAAGCGCGTGCCGCTCGCCACCTACCGCGCGCAGCGCCGCGGCGGCAAGGGCCGCTCCGGCATGGCCATGAAGGACGAGGATTTCGCGACCCGCCTCTTCGTCGCCAACACGCATACGCCCGTCCTCTTCTTCTCCTCGCGCGGCATCGTCTACAAGGAGAAGGTCTGGCGCCTGCCGATCGGCACGCCGCAGTCGAAGGGCAAGGCGCTCATCAACATGCTGCCGCTGGAACCTGGCGAGCGCATCACGACCATCATGCCGCTGCCCGAGGACGAGACGACGTGGGAAAACCTCGACGTCATGTTCTCGACGACCCGCGGCACGGTGCGCCGCAACAAGCTTTCCGACTTCGTCCAGGTCAACCGCAACGGCAAGATCGCGATGAAGCTCGAGGAGGATGGCGACGAGATCCTCAACGTCGAGACCTGCACGGAGCACGACGACGTGCTGCTGACCACGGCGCTCGGCCAGTGCATCCGCTTCCCGGTCGACGACGTGCGCGTCTTCGCCGGCCGCAACTCGGTCGGCGTGCGCGGCATCTCGCTGGGCGCCGGCGACCGCATCATCTCGATGACGATCGTCCACCATGCCGATGCCGAGCCGTGGGAGCGCGCCGCCTATCTGAAACGCTCCGCCGCCGAGCGCCGCGCCAGCGGCGTCGACGAGGAGGAAATCGCACTGGTCGGCGAGGAGGTCGGCGAAGTCGGCGATCTTTCCGAAGAGCGCTATCAGGAGCTGAAGGCGCGCGAGCAATTCGTGCTGACGGTTTCGCAGAAGGGTTACGGCAAACGGTCGTCCTCCTACGACTTCCGCACCTCGGGCCGCGGCGGCAAGGGCATCCGCGCCACCGACACCTCCAAGACGGGCGAGATCGGCGAACTGGTCGCCGCCTTCCCGGTCGAGGAGAAGGATCAGCTCATGCTCGTCTCCGACGGCGGCCAGCTCATCCGCGTGCCGGTCGACGGCATCCGCATCGCCAGCCGCGCTACGAAGGGCGTGACGATCTTCTCCACCGCCAAGGACGAGAAGGTGGTCTCCGTCGAGCGCATCAGCGAGCCGGAAGGCGACGACGACGCGGATACGGATGGTGAGGGCGTTGCCGAAGGTGACGTCGAGGCCGGAGATGAAGCACCGGGCAGCGAGGCATAAGCCTCGCTTCTCACAGACATGAAAAAGCCGGACGGGCAGGGAACGACCGTCCGGCTTTTCATTTGTCGCGGGCGGCCCGGAGGGAAGGCCACCCGCGTTGACGGCGGCAAGGGGCGTTCTAGACGCCGAAGCCGCCTGCTTTCGTTTTCAGCCGGATCGCCTTCAGGGCTTCGCGCTCACGCTTGATCTCGATGATCGTGCGGGCGAAATCCACCGTGAAGACGGCGCTGATGAAGAGCATGGAGAAGATGGTGAGCGCGGCCATGGTCCGTCCTCAGCGCAGCCACTTGCCGCGGCCGGCGAGCTTCGTCGCTGCCGGGCGGTCTTCTTCGCGCAACGCATGGATGGTTGCGGCGGTGAGTGCGATGAACATGGTCATGCAGAGAAGAGCGAGTGCCATTTTCGTGTTCCTTCCAGCCTAAGGAAACGCAATACTTGTTTCACTGTGTTCGGCCGGTAGAACGCACGATATCGATGTTTGTTCCCGGCCCTGATGCTGCCATCTAGACATGGGGCACCTGAAATGGTCTTGAACGGTCCATTCATGCGCAGTTCATGTTCTTCGCGGGGGACAGTTCCGGGTGCGGCAGGGCGCACCCTTGCGGAAAGGGACGGTCCGTGACACAAGGCGGCAAACGGAACCTCGCCGATGACAGTCGCCTTCTACCCTGGCTCCTTCGACCCGATCACCAACGGCCATATCGACGTGCTCGTGCAGGCGCTGAACGTCGCGCCGAAGGTCATCGTCGCCATCGGCATCCATCCCGGCAAGACGCCGATCTTCTCCTTCGAGGAGCGCGCCGGGCTCATCCGCCAGTCGATCGCCGAGGCGCTGCCGGAGCGGGCAGGGGATGTGAGCGTCGTTTCCTTCTCCAACCTCGTCGTCGATGCCGCGCGGGCGCACAAGGCGCATCTCCTCATCCGCGGCCTGCGCGACGGCACGGACCTCGACTACGAAATGCAGATGGCCGGCATGAACCGCCAGATGGCGCCCGACGTGCAGACCATCTTCCTGCCTGCAGGCGTTGCCTCGCGGCCCATTACCGCCACATTGGTCCGCCAGATCGCGGCCATGGGCGGCGATGTCAGTGCCTTCGTTCCGGCGCCCGTCTTCAAGGCGCTCCAGGCCCGGCAGAAGGGCTGAGCCCATCATCCTGAACCCCTTTAGGGAGCTATCATGAACATCCTCCGCCTCGCCTTTGCAGGAACCCTGTTCCTGGCGACCGCCACGAGCGCCGTCGTCGCCAAAGCCGCCGACTTCATCACCATCCAGCTCAAGGACGGCCCGGTCGTCATCGAGCTGAACGACAAGGCGCCCAAACACGCCGAGCGCATCAAGCAGCTCGCCGCCGCCGGCGAATACGACAACGTCGCCTTCCACCGCGTGATCGAAGGCTTCATGGCGCAGACCGGCGACGTGCAGTACGGCGACATGGAAGACGGCTACCAGCCGCAGGCGGCCGGCACGGGCGGCTCCAGCCTGCCGGACCTTCCGGCCGAGTTCTCCGACGTGCCCTTCGAGCGCGGCACGGTCGGCATGGCGCGCGCCCAGGACCCCAATT
The DNA here is from genome assembly GCF_055392685.1 of Shinella sp. Sh6. NCBI lineage: Bacteria > Pseudomonadati > Pseudomonadota > Alphaproteobacteria > Hyphomicrobiales > Rhizobiaceae > Shinella > Shinella sp. Sh6. The sequence continues at coordinate 1,612,817 of NZ_AP044005.1, forward strand.
CCGCCAACTCGCAGTTCTTCATCATGTTCGCCCCCGGCGACTTCCTGAACGGCCAGTACACGGTCGTCGGCAAGGTCGTCTCCGGCATGGAGAACGTCGACAAGATCAAGCGCGGCGACGATGCGAACAACGGCGCCGTGACCGACCCCGACCGCATGATCAAGGTCACCGTCGGCAAGTAATCCCGTTTTTTGGTTGCCGCCTGTTGCAATGGCAAAGTTGGACCACACCTTTGCGGGCAGGCTTTAGAAGGAGAAAGACCATGGCCGAGATCAAGGATCCGGAAAACACGATCATCATGGAGACCACGAAGGGGAAGGTGGTCATCCAGCTTCTTCCGGACCTCGCCCCGGGGCATGTGGCGCGCATCAAGGAACTGGCGCGCGAAGGCGCCTATGACGGCGTCGTCTTCCACCGCGTCATCGAGGACTTCATGGCCCAGACCGGCGACGTGAAGTTCGGCAAGCAGGGCGGCGCCGAGTTCAACCCGGCCCGTGCCGGCATGGGCGGCTCCGACAAGCCGGACCTCAAGGCCGAATTCTCCAACATGAGCCATGTGCGCGGCACCTGCTCCATGGCCCGCAGCCAGATGCCGAACTCGGCCAACTCGCAGTTCTTCATCTGCTTCACGGATTCGCCCTGGCTCAACAAGCAGTATTCCGTCTGGGGCCAGGTCATCGAGGGCATGGAGAACATCGACAAGATCAAGCGCGGCGAGCCTGTGCGCGATCCCGACTCGATCGTCTCGATGAAGGTTGCCGCAGACGTGGCGGCCTGATAGACAAACGTTCGTTTTCGACCGCGCTCGCCACGGCGGGCGCGGTTTTTCTTTGTGCGCTTTTCAAGGACCGGCACCATGGCTGCATTCCTCTGGGCGCTGCTCGGCATTGCGGCCGGCGCGTGCATCGCAACCCAGGCTCCCATCAACACCATGCTCGGACGCGGGCTCGGCATGCCCGTGGCGGCCGCCTGCATGTCGTTCCTGTCGGGCGCCGTGCTGCTCGGGCTCGTCGTCCTGGCCACCTCGGCCTTCGAGGGCAGGGCGCCGGACTGGCGCGCGCCGGCCGCATGGCTCTATGTGGTTGGCGGGGCGCTCGGCGCCTTCTACGTCACCACCGCCATCTATCTCACGCCGCGCATCGGCGCTGCCGCCCTCATGGCGTTTGCCGTTTCCGGCCAGCTTCTCGCCGGCATCCTGCTCGACCGCATCGGCTTCCTCGGCATGGCCGTGCGCGAGGTGACGGTCGGCCGTATCGGCGGCGCGGTGATGCTCGTTGCCGGCGCGCTGATGATCCGCTTCCTCTGAGGCCGCCATGCGTGTCGACCTCTTCGATTTCGACCTGCCGGAAGAAAGCATCGCGCTGCGCCCCGTGACGCCGCGCGAGGCCGCGAAGCTGCTCGTCGTACGCGCCGATGCGGAGACGCCCTACGAGGACCGCACCGTCGGCGACCTGCCGTCACTGCTCAGGCCCGGCGATGCGCTGGTCTTCAACGACACGCGCGTCATACCCGCCCAGCTCGAAGGCATCCGCCACCGCGAAGGCGCGGGCGGCCAGAAGGTCTCCGCGACGCTGCACATGCGCATTGCCGGCGACCGCTGGAAGGCCTTCGCCAGGCCGGGAAAACGCATCAAGCGCGGTGATCGCATCGCTTTCGGCGAAGACCTGTCCGCGACCGTCGAGGAGAAGGGCGAGGGCGGCGAAGTCACCCTCCGCTTCGATGCCTCCGGCCCGGAGCTCGACCGCGCCATCGCCACCGTCGGCCATATCCCGCTACCGCCCTATATCGCTTCCAAGCGTGCCGAGGACGAGGCGGACCGGCGCGACTACCAGACGATCTATGCCCGCGAGGAGGGTGCCGTCGCCGCGCCGACCGCAGGCCTCCACTTCACCGACGCCCTCTTCGAAAAGCTCGATGCGCTCGGCGTCGAACGGCATTTCGTGACGCTGCATGTCGGCGCCGGCACCTTCCTGCCGGTCAAGGCGGATGATACGACCGACCACGTCATGCACGAGGAGATCGGCTACGTCTCCGAAGCGACGGCCGCCGCGCTCAACGCCGTGAAGGCGAGGGGCGGGCGCATCGTCTCCGTCGGCACGACGTCGCTGCGCCTTCTCGAAAGCGCCGCCGACGCGGACGGCACGATCCGGCCATGGTCGGGCGCGACGGGCATCTTCATCACGCCCGGCTACCGCTTCCGCACCGCCGATATCCTGATGACCAATTTCCACCTGCCGAAATCGACGCTCTTCATGCTCGTCTCGGCCTTTTCCGGCCTCGAGACGATGCGCGGCGCCTATGCCCATGCGGTCTCGACCGGCTACCGCTTCTATTCCTACGGCGACTCCAGCCTGCTTTTCCGGAACGACCGATGACCGACACCTTCCAGTTCAAGCTCCTCGCCACCGACGGCAAGGCCCGCCGCGGTGAGGTCTCCATGCCGCGCGGCACCATCCGCACGCCGGCCTTCATGCCCGTCGGCACGGTGGGCACCGTCAAGGCGATGTATCTCGACCAGGTGCGCGAACTCGGCGCCGACATCATCCTCGGCAACACCTACCACCTGATGCTGCGGCCCGGCCCGGAGCGCGTCGCGCGCCTCGGCGGCCTGCACGAGCTCATCCGCTGGCCTTGGCCGATCCTCACCGATTCCGGCGGCTTTCAGGTCATGTCGCTCTCGGGCCTTCGCAAGCTCGACGAGAAGGGCGTGACCTTCAAGAGCCATGTCGACGGCGCGCTGCACCACATGTCGCCGGAGCGCTCCATCGAGATCCAGGGCCTGCTCGACAGCGACATCCAGATGCAGCTCGACGAATGCGTGGCGCTGCCGGCATCCCCGAAGGAAATCGAGCGCGCCATGGAAATGTCGCTGCGCTGGGCCGAGCGCTGCAAGGCGGCCTTCGGCGACCAGCCCGGCAAGGCGATGTTCGGCATCGTGCAGGGCGGCGACATTCCGCACCTGCGCGAGCGTTCCGCCGCCGCGCTCGCCGGCCTCGACCTCAAGGGCTATGCCATCGGCGGCCTTGCCGTGGGTGAGCCGCAGGAGGTCATGCTCGACATGATTTCCACGACCCTTCCGCACCTGCCGGCCGGGAAGCCGCGCTACCTGATGGGCGTCGGCACGCCGGACGATATCCTCAAATCCGTCGCCCGCGGCATCGACATGTTCGACTGCGTGATGCCGACCCGCTCCGGCCGCCACGGCCTTGCCTTCACGCGGCGCGGCCGCATCAACCTGCGCAACGCCCGCCATGCCGAGGACATGCGCCCGCTGGACGAGGAGTCGAACTGCCCGGCCGCCCGCGACTATTCGCGCGCCTACCTGCACCACCTCATCCGCGCCAACGAGTCGCTCGGCGGCATGCTGCTGACCTGGAACAACCTTGCCTACTATCAGGACCTGATGGCCGGTATCCGCAAGGCGATCGAGGAGGGGCGCTTCGCCGATTTCATGGCGGAAACGCAGGAAAACTGGGCGAGGGGCGATCTCGCCCCTCTCTGAAACCAAAAGTCAGATCTCCGGCCCCGGCGCGGCGCGCACGATGTGCACGCCGTTGATCTTGTAGCTGCCGTCCGGCAGCTTCACGAGCTGGTAGAGCGCCGTCCAGTCCTTGCCGTCCGGCCCGGAGATCAGCACCTCCTGCACCACCGTGTCGCCGATGACCCGCGACCGGCCGAAGGCGAAATTGCCCGGCCGGTAGACCGGCGCATAGCCCTTCCTGACCATGTCGAAGAAGGCGCCCTCCGTCGGGAATTTGCCGCGGATGGCGGGCGAGGCGAAGGAATAGGCCGCCTTGGCATCGTCATGCAGGAAGGCGGCGATCTGGCCCTGGATGACGGCCTGCGCGGCGTCGACCGGCTCCCCGGCCCATGTGGCAACCGGGAGGACAAGCAGAAAAAGGGAAACGGCGGCAGGCAACCTCATGGCGCACCTCCTTTTCGAAGGTGCCATGATAGCACAGGATTCCCTTGGAATTCTCTTCCTTGTAATATCTTTATAAAACAGAGAGTTGCCGTTTATACTTAAACCATATAGTGATGGTCACGACGCATTCCTGCGAAGCAGGACGACCTCCGAGCCCTGATAGGGCGAGCGGGCGAATTCCCGGAAGCCGTGCCGCTCGGCAAGGCCGATGGACGCGGCGTTGCGCGGATCGATGATGCAGGTGATCGGCATGTCGGGGCGGTTCGCGCCGATCCACGCCCACATGGCGTTCAACGCTTCGGTGGCATAGCCCTTGCCCTGGAATTCGGGAAGCAGGCCCCAGCCGGTTTCCAGCGTGCCTTCAAGGCTTGGTGTGAGTGCACGGCGCATTTCGTGGAAGCCGGCTTCGCCGATGACGCGGCCGGTCGCTTTCTCCGTGATCACCCAGAAGCCGAAGCCCATGACGCTCCACATGCCGATCTGCCGCAAGAGGCGCGTCCACGACTGTTCGCGCGTCATCGGCACGCCGCCGATATAGCGCACGATCTCGGGCATGGCCCACATTTCGGTGATGGCGTCGAGGTCGTCGGAACGAAAGCCGCGCAGGACGAGGCGGTCAGTTTCAAGCACGGGAACTGTCGGCATGGGTTTCTTGGCAGGGAGGTTGGATGAACGTCAGCGGGACGCTAACACGGAAAGATCGAATACGTCGACACCGTGCCTGTTGTACGAGCGGAATACGGCGGGAGGGAGGCTCGGCCGGCGGCGCATACAAAGATCACATAAGATAGATTATGGAACCAATCTATCTGGCCATGAGCCCCAAAGGTGCTGGAAATCCGGTTTGCGCCTTGACCGTTGGCCGCCTGCAGTTCTAAGCGGAACGCAGACGGAACCAACAGCGAAAGCCCGCACCGATGAGCGATCTGCGCATTCTCTCCGACGCCTTCATCCCGGAACTGCCGAACCGCTACAACGGCAAGGTCCGCGAGAACTACGATCTTCCGGACGGCAGCCGCATCATCATCGCGACGGACCGGCTGAGCGCCTTCGACGTCATCCTGACCGCCATTCCCTTCAAGGGCCAGGTCCTGACGCAGACGGCGCGCTATTGGTTCGAGGAGACCGCCGACATCTGCCCGAACCACGTCCTTTCCTATCCGGACCCGAATGTCGTCATCGGCACGCGGCTCGATATCCTGCCGGTCGAGATCGTCGTGCGCGGCTATCTCGCCGGCACCACCAGCACCTCCGTCCTGACGAAGTACCGCAAGGGCGAGCGCCAGATGTACGGCATCACGCTGCCGGACGGAATGAAGGACAACGAGAAGCTGCCCGAGCCGATCATCACGCCCACCAGCAAGGCCTTCGACGGCGGCCATGACGAACCGCTCTCCGGCGACGAGATCCTTGCCCAGGGCCTGCTGACGGCCGAGCAATGGGAAACCGTGTCGCGCTATGCGCTGGCGCTTTTTGCCCGCGGACAGGCGCGTGCCGCCGAACGCGGGCTCATCCTCGTCGACACCAAATACGAATTCGGCACGGACAAGGACGGCCGCATCGTACTCGCCGACGAGATCCATACGCCGGATTCGAGCCGCTACTGGATCGCCGACAGCTATGCCGAGAGCTTCGCCAAGGGCGGCCGCCCGGCGAGCTTCGACAAGGATTTCGTGCGCGCCTGGGTCACCGAGCGCTGCGACCCCTACAAGGACCCGATCCCGGAAATTCCGCGCGAGCTCATCGAGCAGACCTCGAAGGTTTACATCCAAGCCTTTGAACAGATTACCGGAAAGACCTTCGTTCCCGACCTTTCCGGCGATACGGTCCTCGATCGGATCCGCAAGAACCTCAAGCCCTATTTCGCCTGATCGTCGCCAAGCGCGACCTCGAGGCTGAGGCCATCATACGCCGGTTCCACATGGGCCGGCGTTTCCTTTTGCACGGTCTCGTAGTCGAGCGGCACATGCATGTGCGTGAGGATCGCCCGCGCCGGCTTCAGCCGCTCGATCCATTCCAGCGCCTGGGAAAGCGACAGGTGGCTCGAATGGTAGCGGTATTGCAGCGCGTCGATCACCAGCATGTCGAGGCCGGCAAGGCGCGGCAGGGTCTCGTCCGGAAAATCGCTGATGTCGCTGCAATAGGCGACGTCGCCGATGCGGAAGCCCAGCGAATGGATCGAGCCGTGCACTTGGAGAAGGGGTTGGAAGGTGATGGTGCCCCCTGCCCCTTCGACGGTCACCGGCCGGTCCATCGGCTCGATCAGGTTTTCCGTGACGATCGGCGGATACATGCTGCCCGGCGGCGTCTTCAGGCAATAGCCGAAGCCCTCGCGGATGCGCTCCATCGTGAAGGCATCCGCCCAGATCGGCACCTGCTTGTGGTTCTGCAGCACGAAGCCGCGGATATCGTCGATCCCGTGGATGTGGTCGGCATGGGCGTGGGTATAGAGCACCGCGTCGATGCCGGCGACACCGGCGGCGATCATCTGCGTGCGGAAATCGGGGCCCGTGTCGATCACCACCGTCGTCGTGCCGTCCGGGCCGAACTGCTCGACGAGGAAGGCGGCGCGGGTGCGGCGGTTCTTCGGGTTGGCGGGATCGCAGGCGCCCCAGTCGCCGGTGATGCGCGGCACGCCGGGCGAGGAGCCGCAGCCGAGAATGGTGAAGCGCCGCGTATAGGCCACGGCTACACCCGCGGCATCTTGGAGAAGATGCGGAAAGCGTTCTCGGTGGTGATGCGGGCGATCTCTTCCGCGCTGACGCCGACCGTCTCGGCCAGAACCGCCGCCGTATGCGCCACATAGGCCGGCTCGTTGCGCTTGCCGCGGAACGGCTTGGGGGCGAGATAGGGCGCGTCCGTTTCCACCAGCATGCGTTCCAGCGGTACGGTTTTTGCGATCTCGCGCAGCTCTTCGGACTTCGGGAAGGTCAGGATGCCGGAGAAGGAGACATAGCCGCCGAGTTCGACGCCGATCCGGGCAAGCTCCGGGCCGGAGGAGAAGCAATGCAGCAGGAAGGGAAAGGCCCCCTTCCCCGTCTCCTCGGTCAGGATCGCCGCCATGTCCTCGTCCGCCGAGCGGCTATGGATGACGAGCGGCAGCCCGGTTTCCCGCGCCGCGGCGATGTGGTTGCGAAGGCCGATGGCCTGCGCCTCGCGCGGGGCGTTGTCGTAGAAATAATCGAGGCCCGCCTCGCCGATGGCGACGACGCGCGGATGCCGCGCCAGCTCGATGAGCTCGGAGACCGGGATATCCAGCTCCTCGTCGGCATTGTGCGGATGCGTGCCGACCGAACAGAAGACGGTCGGGTATTTTTCCGCGATGGCCAGGATCTCGGGGAACTTGCGCACCCGCGTCGAGATGGTGATCATCTGCTTCACCCCGGCCGCATGCGCGCGCGCGACGATATCGTCGCGCTCCGCCGCGAAATCGGGAAAATCCAGATGGCAATGGGTGTCGATCAGCATGGCATCACGCTTCGGGGGCGACGTAGCGCGGGAAGACCGGCGTCGGCGCTTCCAGCGGCGTGCCGCTGACGAGGCGGCCCGCCTCGCCCAGCGCCGAGAAGTCGCGCTTTTCGACGGGTGCGGCGACGAGGTCGAGCAGCTTGCGGCCGGATTTCGGCATGAAGGGCTGGAGGAGGATCGCGATCTGGCGCACGACTTCCGCCGTCACATAGAGCACGGTGCCCATGCGGACGGGATCGGTCTTCTTCAGCGCCCAGGGCGCCTCGCCGGCGAAATAGCGGTCGGCCTCCGAGACGACGGCGATGATCGCCGCCAGCGCCTTGTGGATCTGCTGCTTGCCCATCTCCTCGCGGGTGATGGCGTGCAGCGCGTCGACGGAGGCGAGCATGGCGCGGTCGGCATCCGTCAGCTCGCCGCAGTCCGGCACCTTGCCGTCGCAGTTCTTGACGATCATCGACAGCGAGCGGCTGGCAAGGTTGCCGATGCCGTTGGCAAGGTCGGAGTTGATGCGCGTGGCGATCCCCTCCTCGCTGTAGCTGCCGTCCTGGCCGAAGGAGACCTCGCGCAGGAAGAAGTAGCGGATCGGGTCGAGGCCGAAATGATTGACGAGGTTGACCGGGTCGACCACGTTGCCGAGCGACTTCGACATCTTCTCGCCCTTGTTGAGCAGGAAGCCGTGGGCGAAGACGCGTTCCGGCAGCGGAAGGCCCGCCGACATCAGGAAGGCCGGCCAGTAGACGGCGTGGAAGCGGATGATGTCCTTGCCGATGATATGGATGTTCGCCGGCCAGTATTTTGCGCGCGGGCCCTCCGGATCGGTGAGGTAGCCGGTCGCGGTAATGTAGTTGGTGAGCGCATCGACCCAGACATACATGACGTGCGCGGGGTCGCCCGGAACCGGAATGCCCCAGTCGAAGGTCGTGCGCGAGACCGAAAGGTCCTTGAGGCCCGACTTGACGAAGGAGATCACCTCGTTGCGGCGTTCGGCCGGGCCGATGAAGTCCGGGTTCTCCTCGTAGTGCTTCAGCAGCTTTTCCTGGTAGGCGGAAAGGCGGAAGAAGTAGCTCTCCTCCTCCACCCATTCGACGGGCGTGCCCTGCGGGCCGTAGCGCACGCCGTCGTCGCGCTTTTCCGTCTCGCCTTCCTGGTAATAGGCCTCGTCGCGCACCGAGTACCAGCCGGCATAGCTGTCCTTGTAGATGTCGCCATTGGCGGCCATGCGACGCCAGATCTCGGCGCAGGCCTCGTAGTGGCGCTCCTCGGTGGTGCGTATGAAATCATCGTTCGATGCATTAAGAAGAACGGCCATCTGCTTGAATTCGGCCGAATTCCTGTCTGCGAGTTCGCGCGGGGAAATGCCTTCCTTCTTCGCGGTCTGCTGCATCTTCTGGCCGTGCTCGTCCGTGCCGGTCAGGAAGAACACGTCGCGCCCGTCGAGCCGCTGGTAGCGTGCCATGGCATCCGTTGCGATCAGTTCGTAGGCATGGCCGATGTGCGGCTTGCCGTTCGGATAGGAAATGGCGGTCGTGATGTAGAAGCGGGACGTGTCGGTCATCGGGGTGCGTTCTGTCTTCGGTTGTGCAATGCCGCAAGGTATTAGACCATGCGGGCGGCAAGGGAAACAGCAAGTTGACTAAAGCGCAGCGCGGATATCGTCGAGGACGCTGATGATCGTCTGCTTGCGGTCGAGGTTGTAGCCCTGGGCGATGGCGATGCGCTCGCCGAGCTGAAAGGAGAGGTGCGCCAGACGGTCGGCGCGGGCGATGTCGCCGGCAAGGGCGGCGGCACGGGCCGCGTCCGTCACGAAATCGCCGGCGTGCTGGCAGAAGAAGGAGAAGACCGTGTCGCTGTCGCGCGCCGAAAGCACGTCGGCAAGCTTGTGCACATCGCGGCGCGGCGGCTCGGCCGACGCGGAGACGATGGCGCGGAAGGCCTCCACGATATCGAAGCCGCCGTAATTCACCAGCTTCAGCGCCTCGGAGACGCTGCCGTGGGCGGCCGAAAGCACCTCCCCTGCCCGTGTGCCGGACGGTGCGGCGCCGAGGCTCTCCAGCGCGGCGGCAAGGTCCGTCTCCAATAGCGGCGAGAGCGGCAGCGGCAGGCAGCGCGAGCGGATGGTCGGCAGCAGTTTTCCCGGCGCATGGGTCAGGACGAGGAAGAGCGAGCGCTTCGGCGGCTCCTCGAGAATCTTCAGGATGGCGTTGGCGGCGTTGCGGTTGAGGTCGTCCGCCGGGTCGATGATGACGATGCGCCAGTTGCCCGTGCCGGAAGTCTGCGAGAGGAACTTTCCGGCCTTGCGCACCTCGTCCACGGTGATCGCCGATTTCGCCTTGCCGGTCTTCTCGTCGAAGGGCCGCGTCAGGTGCAGAAGGCTGTGCGAGGCGCCGGAGGCAAGCTGGCGGGTGATGGACGAAGCCGGCGACGGATCGGCGATCGTCCCGGGCGCCTCCGCCGGCTCGGGATGGTGCAGCACGTGATTGGCGAAGCGGAAGGCGAGCGTCGCCTTGCCGATGCCCTCCGGCCCCTCGATGAGGATGGCATGATGCCCCTTGCCGGAGCGGTAGGAGCGCGCCAGGAAATCCTCGGCGGCGCCGTGGCCGAAGAGCCGTGTCTGCTCGGCGGGATGGACCGCGCCGTCGAGGATGCCGGGACGCTCCTCGCTCACGAGATATGCTCCGCATCCGAACGGCCATGCGTCTTGATCGGCAGCAGCGGCTCGACGATGGCAAGCACCTCGGCGGCGATGGCCTCCTGCGTCTTCGTCGCATCGACGACGCGGCAGCGCAGCGGCTCGCGCTCGGCAATGTCGAGGAAGGCTTCGCGGCGCTTTTCGTGCGTCTGCAGCTCTTCCTTCTCGAAACGGTCCGGCTGCTCCTCAGGCCCCGCGCTGCGCTTGCGGGCGCGCTCGAGCCCGACGGCGGCCGGCAGGTCGAAGATGATCGTGCAGTCCGGCACGACGCCGTTGACCGCCACGCGCTCCAGCGCCTCGATGAAGGACTGCTCCAGATTGCCGGTGATGCCCTGGTAGACGCGGGAGGAATCCATGAAGCGGTCGCAGAGCACCACGGTGCCTTTGGAAAGCGCGGGGCGGATCACCTGCTCGACATGGTCGCTGCGCGCGGCGGCAAAGAGGATCGCTTCCATGCGGATGCCGTAGGCCTCCGCCGCGCCCGAAAGCAGCACATGGCGCACGGCTTCGGCGCCCTTCGAGCCGCCGGGCTCGCGCGTCATCAGCACGGTCAGGCCGCGTTCGCGCAGCGCCGCTGCCAGAAGCCGGATCTGCGTCGACTTCCCGGCGCCCTCGCCGCCTTCGAACGTGACAAACAAACCGGGTGCGGCCGACAAATCCTGCTTCCGTTTCCGTGGCCGCCGCGGCGGCGATACCCGGCGGGGCCGGGACGAGTCGGACCACTACTAACCCATGTTTCCGGCCGGCGAAACGCTTTTCGGCCGGCTCATCCCTTTCAAATCCAGAAGAAGAACAGCTCGATCAGCGCATCGAGGGCACGCGAGCGCAATGTGCCGACGCCGACGGTCCCGGCCGTCTTCACCGGCACCTCGCGCAGGACCTGCTTGTCGTTCGATATCCTCAGCGTGCCGATCGTCTGGTCGGGCGTTACCGGCGCGCGCACCGGCCAGGTATAGACGACGCGGGCGGTGAGGCGCGGTGCGTTGTCCTTCGGCAGGAAGACATCGACCTTGTCGCCGGCCACCAGCGGCACACGGGAGGCGTCGCCCCCATAGACGCTCGCATCGGCGATTGTCTCGCCCTCCTTGAAGAGCGTGCGCCGCTCGAAGGAGGAGAGCGCCCATTCGATGATGCGCCGTGTCTCCTCGATGCGCACCTTGTCGCTCTCCATGCCGCCCATGGCGAGCAGCAGGTGCTTGCCGTCGCGCTCCACCGCCGCGACGATGGAGTAACCGCCCTCCTCCGAAAAGCCGGTAACGAAGCCTACTACGCCGAGGTTCAGCGCCAGCAGCGGATTGCGGTTGCGCTGCTTGATCTTGTTCCACTCGAATTCCGGTTCGAGATAATAGCCCATCCGGTCCGGATAGGCCGTCTCGACATGGCGGGCGAGTTTCACCATCTCGCGCATCGTCACGACATTGCCGGGATCGGGCAGGCCGGTGGCGTTGACGAAGGTGGATTTCTCCAGCCCGAGCGCCCTCGCCTCTTCCGTCATGCGGGCCGCGAAGGCGGTCTCCGAGCCGGCAATGCCTTCTGCGAGGACGATGCAGGCATCGTTGGCATATTGCACCGTGACGCCGCGGATCAGGTCCTCGACGCGCGGGCTGGATTTCAGCGCAGCGAACATGGTGGCGGTGCGCGAGGGCGCGCCGCCGTTGCGCCAGGCATGCTCGCTGACGGGATATGACGTGTCGAGCGTGATCGTGCCGTCCTTGAGCGCCTTGAAGACCGTCGCCACGGTCATCAGCTTGGCGAGCGAGGCAGCGGGCACCACCTCGTCCTCGGCGCGGGCGAAGAGCACCGTGCCCGTCTCCGCTTCGATCATGTAGACCTGCTTCGCCTTCACGTCGAAGCCCGCCGGCTGGGGGCTTGCCGACTGGGCGTGCGCGAGGGTCAGGAGGGAGAGGAAAGCGACAAGGAAGGCGAAGAGGTGACGATGCATGGCGACTCCGGCTGCGCCACACTCCCACAGCGGCGGGCGTTGCGCAAACGGCTTTGCGGGGCGCGGGCCGTCAGCCCGCGTTCGCGGCAAGTTCGGAAAGCGGCGTCAGCGTGCCGTCGATGGTCAGGATGGCGTCGAAGGCGCCGGCGGCATCGCGCACGCGCTCGTCCGCATAGGCGGCCGCGTAGCTTTCGGAGGGAAGCTGCGGGATGAAATTCGGCCGTTCCAGCGGCAGCGGGCCGATCTCCGGAAGCAGCACGAACTGCTCTTCCATCGCCTGGAAGGCTTCGCTTGCCGGAGCGGTCTTGGCGAGCGCCGTCATCGCGCTCTCCTCGGGCACGCGCAGCACGTTCTCCTCCTGCGCCGGCATGACGCTGTGATCGGCGGAGGCGACCATCACGCCGGTCGCGATCTGCCCGCCCGGATCGACCGCCGGGATACGCGAGCCCTTCGGAATGTAGGAGGCCATCAGGTAAGGCATGTCGTTGCCTTCGAGCGGCGCCTTGCCGACATACTGCACGCGCACCTTGGCCGTGCCGGTGCGCTTCATGTCGAGGAGGTCGGCCGTCTTGGAGGAAACGTCGATCAGCCGGTTCTCGTGGAACGGGCCGCGGTCATTGACGCGCACGATGACGGAAGTGCCGCTTTCAAGGTTGGTGACGCGCGCATAACTCGGCAGCGGGAAGGTCGGATGCGCGGCGGAAAGATGGTAGAGGTCGTAGACCTCGCCGTTCGCCGTGCGGCGTCCGTGGAAGGCGGAACCGTACCAGGAGGCAAGACCGGTCTTGTTGTAGCCGGGCTCTTCCTTCGGCTGATACCACTTGCCGCGCACCTGGTAGGCCTTGCCCACCTGGTAGCGCCCGCCGCCCTTCGGCACGGCCTGGCCGTCCTCGACGACACGGGGGCTCGCCTTCACGCCATATTCGGATTCGGAGAAGAACTCCTTGCTGCGGGCTTTCTTCTTGGGAGCATGGCCCGTCGTCGCGCAGGCCGCAAGGCCCGCGCAGACCAGTGGAATGACCAACAACCGGAGGCCTGTGCCGAACCGGGCCGCATTCTTGTCGAAGTTCTTGTATCCCACGCCGCTATTGTCCCCGACGGTGCCAGCCAACTGCCTTGCCCCTGCAAGCCGGCCGTCAATGCCACTCAGTAAATAACAGTACGTTAATCATGCCAATAACGTGGCAAAATTGCGAATGAATGGAAAGCCTGACGCCAGGATCGTTGGTTTATGGTTTCCGCAAGGTTAATGCGCCCGGGGCGCTGCACGGCGCGCCGGGCGTTTCGTCGGATCGCGATGCTACGATGTCGGCGCCTGCATGGCACCAAAGAGCTGGTCGGGGTCGCGCACCCCGTGACGATAGAGCGTGATGATCGACCGCGCCAGCGAGCGGGCATCGGCCTCGTTCAGGCCGAAGGTATGGGTCGATGACAATCGTGCGAATACGCCTTGCAGGATATCGAGATCCTGCGGCTCGAACATGCCGATATGCGTGGGGTCTTTAAGCACGTCCATTACGGCCTCCCCTGGTTCGCATCCAGCCGGCGATATTGCTTCCGGGTGCAGGCGCGATCGTAGGAGCACAATGCGTCAGCAACAAGTCGGGAAATATTGTAGTGCCGGCTAGGCAGGAAGCCCGTAATGGAAGCGATAATCGTGCCGCCCGGGCGAAACGATGATCTCCATCGTCCCCGTCAGGCCCGACAGGCCGTCCGTGCCGGAATCGGGCACGACGACCACCGCAAGCGATGGCGCGCCCCGGTCCATCAGGCCATTATGCTGGAGCGTGAAGGACCCGTGCCTGCCGGCCAGCGTGCCCGTCACCCGTTCCATCGCGACATATCCGGCCGAGCCTTCGACAGGCGTGCGGAACGCGAGCATCTGTCCGACACTGGTGCCCTGCAGGTCGCCGTGAAAGGTCTTGTCTATCGACAGGGTGCCGATGGGGCCGTCCCCGCTCTCGACGGGCGTCAGCCTTACCTCGAACGTTCCCGTTGCTTCGCTCTTGCTCATGGCGTCAGAACCTCCCCGGCTCGCTGCATCTCCGGCGCGACCGGCCACGCGAGACCCCGATTAACAACGACGGCGCGCCGTGGCTACACCGACCAATGCGCCAATTCCCAACCGACCGCAATGGCGACCAGCAGCACGACCAGAAGCGCAGCGAGGAATGCTTTGGCAAACAACAGCATCGCTCTTGCTGCCGTCACCTGAAGGTCAATGCGAAACCATCGAACCTCTATCGCCGCATACCAGACAATTGCGAAGAGCAGCACCGCGAGGCCGGCCAGCACCTCGCCCCGACCGGGAATGAGCATGAGGTCGAACGCCAAGCCCACCATCAGGGCAAATGGCGCGGCCACGTAGCACTGACTGAAGAACGGCGGCCGCAACGAATTTCGTGTCAGCTTTATCGCACGGTGACGCAACAGCGAGACGGCCATCATGAGAGGAAAGACGCTGAAGACGACACCGCGCCCGATCAGCAGGTTAGGCGTCGAGGTCAGCGCAACGGGCGTTTTCGATGGATCGTAGATCGAGGGGAACATGGCCGAGATGCCCTGCGCGATCAGCAGCGTGATGAGGAGGAAAAGCGGAGGGCTCAGCGTGTCGTCATACTGGTCTTCCAGCCTGTCGGACAATTCCATGTCCGCATACCGCATCATTTCCAGCGGGCGGGATATGGAGCGCCACATCGTTATGGGATAGAAGATCAACCAGGAAACAAGCTCGTACAGGAGCTCTTCGAGAGACTTCAACAGTTTCATAAAGTCCAAGAAGAAACTCCTTCCCGAATGATCCGTCGAACTTGACTATGCACCGATATCGGGCGAGTGGTCGAAACTGAATAGTTGCCACCGATGCAGCCTGGCGCTTGAATATCCGAACCCGATGAATCCGATCAAGGAGATGTTGAAATGATCAAGCGCTGCGCACTGGCGGCCGCCATGGTGACGTCCGTCTGGGTCTGCGGTGCGGAGGCGAAGGTTCCGTTCTTCAACGCCTCCTGCCCCGGCAGGGTGGACGTTCATGCCGACGCCGGCGGCCCCGTCTTCGTCAACGGCAGGCAGGCCCGGCTGAAGACCTTCAACCGCAACTATTACGAGGCGCGCATCGGCAAGCTGACGATCTCCATCAGCGTCAATCCGGATGGCAACCCCAATATCTCCTATACGGGACCGGGCGGCGCCAACGGGGTCTGCCGGGTGAAGGGCGGCCGCGCCGCGGAAATGCAGGATAACGGCTCCGACGACGGCTACGATGAGCCCCAGCCGCGGCGACGCTCCAGCGGTGTTGCCCTCGGCATGATGCCCGCCTTCTGCCGGGGCGAGGCCTCCGCCCGGTTCGGCGTTCGCCCGAACCGCATCACCACGAACATGGCGTTCCGAAGCGGCAAGGGTTATGTCGTGCAGGGCAACTATCCGGACGGAAACGGCCGGACATCCTTCTTCAATTGCTGGTTCGACAGGGACGGCAACTTCGCCTCGGTCAACTAGGCTTCATCGTGGCCTGCCGGCCATGCCCGCAATCGACCGGGATATGGCGGAAGAGGTGGGATTCGAACCCACGGTAGACTCTCGCCTACGCCGGTTTTCAAGACCGGTGCCTTAAACCGCTCGGCCACTCTTCCTGGAGACGGGATGTCGGCCGGCGCGGGCCGTCGATGCATCCTTCGGGCAATGCGGCTTTTACCAGCTTTGCCCGCGCCGTCAACGCAGGGCGTCGCCAATCTCTTCGGCAAGGGCCTTGTTTCGAACACAATGGCCTCCTATATACCCCTCATCAGCCTTGCTGATGAGCGCTGGAACCTTTCTGCCGCTCGCAATGGCCGCATCGCCCGATGCCTTTGACCACGGATGTACTGGCACGGGTGAAAAGGGCGATGATGAGGAAGGTCGGTGCGTTTTCGCCCCGGCCTTTTTTATTGCCCGGATTTCCCCGCCCGGAACAATCGGGCCGTCATGCCGGTTCCCGTCCCGTCAACCACGGGAGGCCGCCATGGAGCAGACACATGCTGCAAGACTCGCCGCGCAATATCTCCGCCTCGGCGGCGGCCGGCTCGCCAAGATCGACGATAACCAGCTCAGCACGCGCAAATGGGAGCATGAGACCCCGGCGGCCGAAGCGTTCTGGAACGAGCATATCGCACCCCTCGACGAGCGCAGCCTGGACGAAGTCATCTCCCACCTGCCGACCATCAACCAGCATTGAGCGGCAAGGCCCCACGGGCGAACCGTCTCTCCTGTCGGCGGGCGGCCCGATGCCCCTACTCCGCCACGATCCTGGTCATGAGATGACCGGCGGCCCGGAACCAAATCGCCGGATTCGCCATTATCGTGCCAGCTAGAAGGAGTGCACAGATGAACAAGAAGCTTGGAACCGTTCTCGCCCTCGCCCTCGCGCAGGCTTTCACGGTGACCGCTGGCGCGGCCGACATGGTGATCCGCGAGGATGCGCCGGTCTATGTCGACCGCGGCGCGCGCGATGGCGTGAAGATCGGACTGCTGACCTGCGATGTCGGCGGCGGCGTCGGTTATGTGCTCGGCTCGGCGAAATCCGTCGATTGCGTCTTCAGCGCGACGAACGGCGAGCGCGACACCTATTCGGGCGTGATCCGCAAGATGGGCGTGGATCTCGGCTTCACGACGCAGGGCCGCATCGTCTGGGCCGTGTTCGCGCCGACCGCCGGCTACCATCAGGGCTCGCTCGGCGGCCTCTACCAGGGTGCGACGGCGGAAGCGACGGTCGGCGTCGGCGTCGGCACCAACATCCTCGTCGGCGGCACGTCGGGCTCGATCCAGTTGCAGACGATAAGCGTCAGCGGCCAGATCGGCCTCAACATCGCGGCCACCGGCACCTCGGTGACGTTGACGCCGCAGGGCTGATGCATCGAAACGGGCGGCTTGTCAGCCGCCCGTTTCCTATGGCGCACAATCTGCTAGGATCGGCTGGAGAGGAGCCCCTCATGACCAGGATCGTTCTTGCCGCAATCGCCGCCCTGTCCCTTACGGCCTGCACGACCGCGACAGGCACCGGCGGGTCGTTCCAGCCCATTCCCGGCAGCATCACCTATGGCGGCCAGCCGCGCACGAAGCTGACGAAGGCGCCCATCGGCAGCACCTTCGGGCACACGTTCTACGATTCCCGCGGGCGGCAGGTCGACGAAACCTATCGCATCCAGCCGGATCGTTCGCTTGTTATCGTCAACCGCGTCACCCGAATCGATTATCTATGACGGGGACAATGGAGAGCCCCATGCTGGAAAGCACCGATATCGAACTGGAAGACGAACGGCTGACGCAACTGGACCTTCTGGCCGAGGAACGCCAGATGACGCCGCCCGAACTGCTGGCGCAGTACGCCGCCGGTTCCTTCGGCTTCCACGAGGCCGTGCACACCGCCTCCATCGTGCTCGATCTCGTCGACGAACAGCTTCTCCACCACCCCGCCATTGCCGGCAACGGCGAGTGGTTCCGCCTTGCCGCCCGGGCGAGCGAGGCGCTGTTCAACCTCTACCAGGCGATGGGCGCGGCACAGATCGCGCCGCACGCGACGGACGACGGCACGCGCCCGGAAGACCTCAACGCCAGCAACGACGGCTGATTCCACCCGGGATCACTTGCCTTCCCGCAACGACTGGACGACGCGCTCGCGGCCGACCCGGATGACGTTCTCCATGGCGCGGCGGGCGCCGTCCTCGTCGCGCCTGTCGATCTCCTCGACGATGCGGATATGGCTTGCCGCGACATCGCTGATCTTGCCGCGGTCGGCGGCGGGCGAACTCAGCTTGAAGGCGCCCACGAGCGCCGCCTCGATCAGGCTGCCGAGCGTGCGCAGGAAGGGATTGCGCGAGGCTTCCAGCACCGAGAGATGGAATTTGAGGTCGGCGACGGCAAGCGATTCTGCCGAGTGATCCGGATCGCCCATGGCAACGGCGAGCCGCATCATCTGGCTGATATCCGCCTCGCTCGCGTGGCGTGCGGCAAGCGCGGCCGCATGCGGCTCGAAGCCGAGGCGGACTTCGGAAAGATGCAGCAGGAACTCCTCGTTGACGCCGACGGCGAAATACCAGGTGAGGATGTCGCTGTCGAAGAGGTTCCATTGCGTGTTCGGCGTCACGCGCGTGCCGATGCGCGCCCGCGGCACGACGAGGCCCTTGGCGGCCAATGTCTTCATCGCCTCGCGCAGCACGGTGCGCGACACCTTGAAGCGGGCCGCAAGCTCCACGTCTCCAGGCAGGGTCGTCCCGACGGGATAGTCGCCCGCGATGATGGCGCGGCCCAGTTCGTTGACCACCTGCGCATGGCTGGTGCGCGTGTTCATCCCGCTGATGACCGTTTCAAGCAAACCCTTACGCAAAAATCGTCCTCCCCGGCCCCGGACGCTCCCATCGTTCCGCAACCATCCGGCAGGTATAGAGCGCCCGCCCGATTCCGCAAAGCCCGTTCGCGCCGGTCACGCGTCGCGAACGAAAAAGGCGCCCCGAAAGGGGCGCCTTCGTCATGTTTTGGAAAGCGGCGGCTTACTGCGGCAGCTTGTCGTCGATGCCGGCGACGTAGAAATTCATGCCGAGCAGCGTGCCGTCGTCGGAGATCTGGCCGTCGGCCAGCCATTCCGAGCCGTCCTGCTTCTTCACCGGGCCGGTGAAGGGATGCAGTTCGCCGGAGCGGATCTTCGCCTCGGTCTCTTCGGCCAGCTTCTTCACGTCATCGGGCATGTTGGTGTAGGGCGCCATCGTGAGGATGCCGTCCTTGAGGCCGTCCCAGATCTGGCCGGTCTTCCAGGTGCCGTCGAGAACCGCCTGCGTGCGCTTGATGTAATAGGCGCCCCAGGTGTCGACGATGGACGTCAGCTGCGTCTTCGGGCCGGCGGCGATCATGTCGGAGGCCTGGCCGAAGGCGTGGATGCCACGCTCGGCGGCGACCTGCATCGGCGCGGTCGAGTCCGTGTGCTGCGTCAGGATGTCGACGCCCTGGTCGGCGAGCGCCTTGGCGGCGTCGGCTTCCTTGCCCGGGTCGGCCCAGGTGTTGGCCCAGACGATCTTGAGCTTGAAGTCCGGGTTGACCGACTGCGCGCCGAGCATGAAGGCGTTGATGCCCATCACCACTTCCGGGATCGGGAAGGAGGCGATGTAGCCGGCGACGCCCGTCTTGGACATCTTGGCGGCGATCACGCCCTGGATGTAGCGGCCTTCATAGAAGCGCGCGTTGTAGGTGGCGACGTTCTCGGCGCTCTTGAAGCCGGTCGCGTGCTCGAACTTCACGTCCGGGAACTTCTGCGCGACCTTGATCGTCGCGTCCATGAAGCCGAAGGACGTGGTGAAGACGAGCGCGCAGCCCGAGCGTGCCATGCGCTCGACGGCGCGTTCGGCATCCGGGCCTTCCGGAACGTTTTCGAGATAGGCGGTCTCGATCTTGTCGCCGAGCGCCTTTTCGAGATCCTGGCGGCCGCGGTCGTGGCCTTCCGAATAGCCGCCGTCCGTCTTCGAGCCGACATAGATGAAGCAGATCTTCGTCTTGTCCTGGGCGCTGGCGGCAACGGAGAAGCCGAGCACGGCGGCCGACGTTGCGAGAGCGAGAATGATTTTCTTCATTTTATCCTCTGAGGTTGGAGTGGTTGTTTCCCGTCTTCTTGTTCTCGTCACCGATCCGGCACGAACGGCTTGCCGAGCGAGGCAGGCGTGTTGATCAGCGTCGTGCGCCGGTTGTGCGATATCAGGATTAGTACGACAACGGTGGCGGCATAGGGAAGAGCCGACAGGAACTGGGACGGAATGCCGATGCCGAACGCCTGGGCGTGCAGCTGGCTGATCGACACCGCGCCGAAGAGATAGCCGCCGAGCAGCACCCGCCACGGCCGCCACGAGGCGAAGACGACGAGCGCGAGCGCGATCCAGCCGCGCCCGGCCGACATGTTCTCCACCCATTGCGGCGTATAGACCAGCGAGAGCTGCGCGCCGGCAAGGCCCGCGCAGGCGCCGCCGAACATCACGGCGAGGTAGCGCGTGCGGATAACGTGGATGCCGAGCGCATGAGCGGAGGCATGGTTGTCGCCGATGGCGCGCACCTTCAGGCCGGCGCGTGTGCGGAACAGGAACCAGTTGACGCCGGCGACGATGGCGATCGACAGGTAGAAGATAATGTCCTGCCGGAAGAGCAGCGGGCCGATGAAGGGGATTTCGGCAAGGACCGGGATCTCGATCGGCTGGAGTTTCGCGCCGGACATGCCGGCATAGGGCTCGCCGATCTGGCCGGAGACGCCGAGGCCGAGGATCGTCAGCGCAAGGCCGGTCGCCACCTGGTTGGCGACGAGCGTCAGCGTCAGGAAGCCGAAGAGCAGCGAGAACAGCGCACCGCCGGCAATGCCGGCGAGGATGCCGAGATAGGGCGAGCCGGTCAGCTGCGTGGCGGAGAAGGCGAGCGCCGCGCCCATCACCATCATGCCCTCGACGCCGAGGTTGAGGACGCCGGTGCGCTCCGTCACGAGCTCGCCGATGGAGGCGAGCACGAGCGGCGTCGCCGCGGTGATGACGGTGAGCAGGATCGCTTCGAGCATGCCCATTATTGCGCGCCCCCTTCGCTGGACCGGGTAAGGCGCGAGAAGACCAGCCGGATCTTGTACTGGATGAGCGTGTCGCAGGAGAGCACGAAGAAGAGCAGCAGCCCCTGGAAGACGCGCGTGACCTTGTCGGAGACGCTGAGCGTGAGCTGCACGGCCTCCCCGCCCACATAGGTGAGCGCGAGGAAGAGGCCTGCGGCGATGACGCCGAGCGGGCTGAGGCGGCCTAGGAAGGCGACGATGATCGCGGTGAAGCCGTAGCCGGGCGAGATGATCGGCTGCAGCTTGCCGATGACGCCGCTGACCTCGGAAATGCCGGCAAGCCCGGCGAGCGCGCCGGACAGCAGGAGCGAGAACCAGATCATGCGCTTGGAGGAGAAGCCGGCGAAGCGCCCTGCCCGCTCCGACTGGCCGAGCACGGTGATCTCGAAGCCCTTCAGCGTGTAGCGCATCATGATCCACAGCGCGACGGCGGCGACGATGGCCAGCAGGAAGCCGAGATTGGCCCGGCCCGAAGAAACAAGTTCCGGCAGGATCGCCTCCGGCGCGAAATCCCGCGTGACGGGGAAGTTGTAGGCGTCGGGGCTGCGCCAGGGACCGCGCACCAGCCAGTCGAGGAAGAGCTGGGCGATATAGACCAGCATCAGGCTCGTCAGGATCTCGTTGGTGTTCATGTGCGCCTTGAGGAAGGCGGGCACGGCGGCGTAGAGCGCGCCGCCGATCATGCCGAAGATCAACATCAGCGGCAGGACGAGCGGCGAATGCCAGTCGTGGAAGACGACCGGCACGATGGAACCGGCGATCGCCCCGGCGATGAACTGGCCCTCGGCGCCGATGTTCCAGTTGTTCGAGCGGTAGCAGATCGAAAGGCCGGCGCCGATGAGGATGAGCGGCGCGGCCTTGATGGCGATCTCGTGCAGCGACCAGACATCGAGCAAGGGTTCCACGAAGAAGCTGTAGAGCGCCGAGACCGGGTCCTTGCCGATCAGCGCGAACATGATGCCGCCGGCGATCACCGTCAGAACCAGCGCGAGGAACGGCGAGAGGATGGAGAAGAGCGTGGAGGGATTGGCCCGCTTTTCCAGTTCAATGCGCATGGGCGGCCTCCGGGCTCGTCTCGCTGCCGTGCATGCCGCCCATCAGGAGGCCGATCTTCTCGCGCGTCATGTCCTGCGCCGGATAGGCGTTGGACAGCCGCCCGTCGCTGATGACGGCGATCTCGGTGGCGACCTCGAATATCTCGTCGAGGTCCTGGCTGATGACCAGCACCGCGGACCCCGCCTTGGCAAGATCGACCAGCGCCTGGCGGATGCGGCTTGCCGCGCCCGCGTCCACGCCCCAGGTCGGCTGGTTGACGATGAGCACCGCCGGCTGGCGGTCGAGCTCGCGCCCGACGATGTATTTCTGCAGGTTGCCGCCCGAAAGCGAGCCGGCCGCCGGGTCCTCGCCGCTCTTGCGCACGTCCATCGTCTCGGAAATACGGCGCGACGCGATGCGCACCACCGCATTGCGAATGATGCCGAGAATGCCGCCGGCAAGGAAGGTCTTGCGGTCGGACTGGTTGCGCGCAAGGACCAGATTGTCGGAAAGCGGCAGCGCCGGCACGGCGGCATGGCCGTGGCGCTCCTCCGGCACGAAGCCCGCGCCCATCAGGCGGCGCGCCGTGATGCCGAGATTGCCGGCCGCCTTGCCGCGAATGGAGACCGCCCTCGCATCGCTGACGGGAAACTCGCCGGAAAGCGCGTCGAAAAGCTCGCCCTGCCCGTTGCCGGCAACGCCGGCAATCGCCAGCACCTCGCCGGCCCGTACCTTCAGGCAGATATCCTTGAGCGACACGGCGAACGGCGTGCGCGCCGCAGCGTTCAAATGGTTCGCCTCCAGCAGCACGTCGCCCTTGACCATCGTGCCCGCGGCGCTGACGGCGGCGACGTCGCTGCCGACCATCATGCGGGCGAGCGAGGCCGGCGTTTCCCGCCGCGGATCGCAGGCGCCCGTCACCTTGCCGTGGCGCAGCACGGTCGCGCGGTCGCAGATGCGCTGCACCTCTTCCAGCCGGTGGCTGATATAGAGGACGGAGCGCCCTTCCGCCTTCAGCTTGGCCAGCGTCTCGAACAGGCGGTCGGCCTCCTGCGGCGTCAGCACCGAGGTCGGCTCGTCGAGGATGATGAGCTCGGGGTTCTGGAGCAGCGCGCGCACGATCTCGATGCGCTGGCGCTCGCCGACGGAAAGGTCGGCGACATGCGCCTTCGGATCGAGCGGCAGGCCGTAGGCGCGCGACAGCGTCGCCGCCTCGTCCGCCACCCTGGAAAGCGAAATGCCGGGCGGCAGGGACAGCGCGATGTTCTCCGCCACCGTCAGCGCCTCGAACAGCGAGAAATGCTGGAAGACCATGCCGATACCGAGCCGGCGGGCGGCGCCGGGGCTCGCGATGCGCACCGGCTCGCCCTTCCAGAGGATCTCGCCGCTCGTTGGCGCGAGAACGCCGAACAGCATCTTCACCAGAGTGGACTTGCCGGCGCCGTTCTCGCCGAGCAGGGCATGGGTTTCACCGGGCTGGATGTCGAGGTCGATGCCGTTGCAGGCGGCAAACGAACCGAATAGTTTTGTCAGGCTGCGGACAGCCAATAATGGACTGCCCCCGGACGCTCCCACGTCTGACACTCTGTCCCCTCTTTCCTGCGATCCCGTTCCCGCGCGCCCCTTCGGGTCGTTGTCAGGGAATGAGCAATGTCGTTCCGCTCGTTCTTCTTGCTTCCAGATCCGTGTGTGCGCGTCCCGCATCGGCCAGCGGATAAGTCTGATGAATATTGATACGCACTTTGTTGCTTTGCACAACATCAAAGAGCGAGTTTGCACATGCATCGAGGGCCGCGCGCGTGGCGATATAGGCAAAGAGCGTCGGCCGCGTGGCGTAGAGCGAACCCTTCTGCGAGAGGAGGCCGAGGTTGAAGGCCTCGACGGGACCGGAGGCATTGCCGAAACTGACGAAGAGCCCGCGCGGCTTCAGGCAGTCGAGGGATTTGGGGAACGTGTCCTTGCCGACCGAATCGTAGACGACGTCGACGCCCGCCCCGTCCGTCAATTCGCGCACCCGTGCGGCGAAATCCTCCTTGCCGTAGTCGATGACGTGGTCGTAGCCGTTCGCCAGCGCGAGGTCGATCTTCGCCTTCGAGCCGGCCGTGCCGATCACCGTCGCGCCGAGCGCCTTGGCCCACTGGCCGGCGATGAGGCCGACGCCGCCGGCGGCCGCGTGGAAGAGGATCACGCTGCCCGGCCCGACCTTGTAGGTCTGGAGCAGCAGGTATTGCGCCGTCATGCCCTTCAGCATCATGGCCGCTGCCGTTTCCAGCGAAATGCCCTCCGGCACCTTGACGAGATGCTTGACGGCGATGTTGCGCTCGGCCGCATAGGCGCCGTCCGCCGAGGCATAGGCGACGCGGTCGCCGACGGCGAAATCCTTGACGCCCTCGCCGAGCGCCGTGACCGTGCCCGCGCCTTCCTTGCCCGGAACGAACGGCAGTTCCGTCTTGTAGAGGCCGGTGCGGAAATAGACGTCGATGAAGTTGAGCCCGACGGCGGCCTGCCGGATCTGCACCTCGTCCGGGCCCGGCGGGCCGAGCGGCACGTCTTCGAGCTTGAGGACTTCCGCGCCGCCGAGGCTGCGGACGACGATGGCCTTGGTCATGGCATGCTCCCGTTTTTCCTAGCGCCGGCCGAGATTGGGCAAGGCCTGCAGCACGGCGCCGATGACATAGAGATAGAGGCCCGTCGCTACCACGCCCCAGACCACCCAGTCCGGCGTACCCTCGAAATGCCAGAGCAGCGCGCAGCCGCTCAGCACCGACCAGAGCAGGAAGACCGCAAGATTGAGCGGTCTCAGCCTTTCCACCCGCACCGGATGCAGGAAATTGATCGGCATGAAGGTGAGGAGGACCGAGACGAAGACGACGACGGAGGCCGTCAGTTCGCTGGCGTCGATCACGAAGAGCGTGAAGACCACCATGTTCCACACCACGGGGAAGCCGGAGAAGAAATTCTCCTCCGTCTTCATGCCCATGTCGGCATAGTAGATGGCGCTCGACACCACGATGGCGCCGGCGGCCACGAAGGACCACGGTTCGCCGATCATGCCCTTCTGGTAGAGCGCGAAGGCCGGCAGGAGCACATAGGTGACGTAGTCGATGATGTTGTCGAGCGTATCGCCCGACCAGTTCGGCAGCACTTCCTTGACCCGGACCTTGCGCGCGATCGGCCCGTCGATGCCGTCGACGAGAAGCGCGAGGCCGAGCCACCAGAACATGTCGACGAAGCGGTGCTCGGCAGCGGCCACGACCCCGAGGAAGGCGAGGAACGACCCCGAGGCCGTCAGGATATGCACGGAAAAGGCACGGATTTCCGCGTAGGGTACGCGTCTGTAATTGAAGAACTTCATTGCCTCTTGCTGTCCATCCCTTGGGGCTTTTGCTGGCCACGGTCCATCCGGGCGCCCTCTTGTGCGGTCTCTGCCGGTAATATGCATTGATTGCCTGCCATCGCCAGTGAAAATCCGCCCCGTCCCCCGCCGGCCTCAGGCCCTGCGCGGATTCATCCCATGGAAATTGCCTCTTTGCGGGCCTAGTTTTGGCCGATAGAAGCATCGCAAAGCTGTGGGTAACGCGCTCTGCTCCGGAGGTCCGAGATGAGACAGTTCGATATCGCCGTCGTCGGTGCCGGCCTTGCCGGAAGCCTTGCCGCGCTCGCACTCGCCGAGTCGGGCCGCAGCGTCGCGCTGATCGCCCCGCCGGCGCGCGCGGCGGACGGGCGGACGACCGCCCTCATGGACCAGTCCATCGCCTTCCTGAAGACGCTCGGCCTCTGGGAGGCGATCGTGCCCCACGCCGCCGGGCTCGAGACGATGCAGATCGTCGACGGCACCACGCGGCTGCTGCGCGCGCCGCCGGTCGCCTTCCGCGCCGGCGAGGTCGGCCTTGCCGCCTTCGGCTACAACATCCCCAACGCGCCCCTCCTCGCCGTGCTCGACGCCCGCATCGCCGCCAGCGAGGGGATCGTCCGGCTGGAAGGCGGCGTGACGGCCGCGACCGCCTTCGAAGCCGGCGTGGAACTGACCCTCGACGACGGCGAGCGCGTGACGGCGGGCATCGTCGTCGGTGCGGACGGGCGCAAATCCCGCATCCGCGAGAGCGCCGGGATTGGCGTGCGCACCTGGTCCTATCCGCAATCCGCCCTCGTCCTCAACTTCTCGCACGAGCGCCCCCACGGCAATGTCTCGACCGAATTCCACACGGAGAGCGGCCCCTTCACGCAGGTTCCCCTGCCCGGCGGCCGGCGCTCCAGCCTCGTCTGGGTGCTGCCGCCGAAGGAAGCCGCACGGCTTCGCGACCTTCCCGCCGAAGACCTCGCCCGCGCGGTGGAAGAGCGCATGCAGTCCATGCTCGGCAAGGTATCCGTCGAAGGCGGCGCACAGAGCTTCCCGCTCTCCGGCATGACGGCGGACCGCTTCGGCAAGGGGCGCTTCGTGCTCATCGGCGAGGCGGCGCACGCCTTTCCGCCCATCGGCGCGCAGGGCCTCAATCTCAGCCTGCGCGATATCATGACGCTGCGCGACCTCCTCAAGGACCACGCGCAGGACGCAGCGCTCGGCGAGCGTTTCGACCGCAGGCGGCAGGCCGATATCCGCTCGCGCACCCTCAGCGTCGACCTTCTCAACCGCTCGCTGCTCTCCGATTTCCTGCCCGTGCAGTTCCTGCGCTCGGCGGGCCTTCACCTTCTGTCGGCGCTCGGGCCGTTGCGCACCGTCGTCATGCGCGAGGGCATCGAGCCGCTCGGCGCGCTGAAAGCCTTTCGCGAGGGCCTACGGGAACGGATCGCCCGCAAGCGCGCCTGACTTGATGAGATAGAGCAGGATCGTCACCGTCGCGACGGAGAGCACTGTCGTGATGAGGATGGTCGCCGATGCGCGCTCCTGCCAGACGCCGTATTGCTGGCCGATGACGAAGACGTTCGTCGCCGTCGGCAGGGCGGCGAGCAGCATGGCCGTGAACACCCAGACCGGATCGAAATTCCCCGCAAGGCCGAGCACGAGATACATGACGGCCGGCAGGAGCAGCAGCTTCGCCGGCACGATATAGCCGATCTCGACCGGCACGCGCTTCATGGGCCGCAGCGCCAGCGTGACGCCCATGGCGAAGAGTGCGCACGGCGCAGCTGCCTGCGCGAGGTAGTCGATCAGCCGCTGCAGCGCCAAGGGCGGCTCGAAGCCGGCGAAGGCCGCGGCGAAACCGGCGGCCGTCGCGATGATGAAGGGATGCGTGACGATCTTCCAGAGCACGCCGGCGGCGATGCGCAGCGGTGGCTGCTTCTCCCCGCCGCCAAGTGCCATCAATGCGGGCGCGACCGTGAAATGCAGCATGTTCTCGAAGCAGAAGACGAGCGCGACCGGCACGGCCGCCGGCTCCCCGAAGGCGAGCAGCGCAAGGCCCGGCCCCATATAGCCGATATTGCCGTAGGCGGCCGCCAGCCCCTGCATGGTCGCCTCGCCGATGCTCGCCCGCCGCAGCCAGAGGCCGGCCGCGAAGATGAGGGCGAAGACGGAGTAGGTCGCGCCGATATCGGCCAGGATGAAATCGACGCGCGTCAGCTGCTCGATGGGCGTCTTGGCGACCAGCTTGAAGAACAGCGCCGGCAGCGCGATGTAGATGATGAACGTGTTGAGCCAGCCGAGGGCTTCCACCGGCTGGCGGGTGATCTTCGCCACCACGTAGCCGAGGAAAATCATGCCGAAGAACGGCAGGACCAGTCCGATAATGTCTGCCATGGGCCGAATGCCACTCTGAGATCGCGAACGAGGACTCCGGCACTAGCCGATTTGCGAGAGAATGGGAAACGTTTGCTGGAACCAGATGGCAACGGTGCTGATATAGCCGAAGATGAAGGCAAGGCCGGTGAGGATGAGCAGCACGCCCATCACCTTCTCCACCTTGCCGAGATGGCGGCGGAAGCGCGCGAGGAACCGCATGAAGGCGCCGGAAAAGCCCGCGGCGATCCAGAAGGGCACGGCAAGGCCGAGCGAATAGACGGCAAGCAGCATGGCCCCGTCGCCGACCGTCTCGCGCGCCGCAGCAACGCCGAGGATCGCGCCGAGCACCGGCCCGATGCAGGGCGTCCAGCCGAAGGCGAAGGCAAGGCCCATCAGGTAGGCGCCGGAGGCCGTCGCCGGCTTGCCGCCGCCCTGGAACCGCGCCTCGCGGGCAAAGAGCCCGATGCGCAGAAGCCCGAGGAAATGCAGGCCCATCAGGATGATGATGACGCCGCCGACCTGGGCGAGAAGATCGAGGTGCCGGCGCAGCGCCATGCCGATGGTCGAGGCGCCCGCGCCGAGCGCGACGAAGACCGTGGCAAAGCCGAGCGTGAAGAAGAACGCCGCCAGCAGCACCGCCCCGCGCGTATCGCGCCGCACCGCCACCGCCTCCCCGCCCCGGAACTGCTCGACGGAAATGCCGGCCATGTAGCAAAGATAAGGCGGCACCAGCGGCAGCACGCAGGGCGAAAGAAACGACAGCGCCCCGGCGAAAAGCGCGCTCAGCAGGGAAATATCGGCAATAGACAAAGGCGGCTCCGCGAGGATCGAGGGCGAAACGCGGCAGGAGGACCCGACCATGTTCGCACCCTCTGATACAAGCCCCACCCCGGCCCTGCCAATCACCTTTTGGAGAACGCGGCGATATGTCATGCGGGGAGGAAAGTGGTGAGCGCGCAGGGATTCGAACCCTGGACCTACTGATTAAAAGTCAGTTGCTCTACCGGCTGAGCTACGCGCTCCCGCGCGGGGCGTGGCGCCTCGCGGAAGTGCGCGGAACATATGCAGGAGGTTCTGCCGGGTCAACCCGGAAAATGCGTCGAAAAACAGCTTTCGCTGCCGCTTGCCGACGCTATTTCTCCGTTGGTTCGGTGCAGCCGGCGGTTTGCTCAGTAGACCTGGTATTTCAGCAGTCCCAGCGACCAGTTGATGCTGCGGTTCTCCACGTCGCGCGTCCATGTCTGCTTCAGCGCGCCGGCGATGTCGGCGATGGTGGTGCGGGCGTCGAGGTCCTTGGTGAGGCCATAGTCGCTGGGGGCGACCCTGGTGAGGTCGACGTCGTCGGCGACGACGATGGCGACGAGCACGTTCTCGCTCGGCCCGTCGGCCTCGAAATCGAAGCCGTAATAATCGTCGGGGATGGTGAGCGGCACGCCGGCCGTGAGCGGCGTGATCTTCTGCGCCGCCTCGTTCGGGAAGATCTGCGTCGCCTTGCCGTCCTTGTCGACGTCGTAGAGGATGAGCTGGCCGCCGATGCTGCTCGTCACCGTGATGCGGAAGGCATCGCCCGTCTTCAGGGTATAGGAGGATAGGGCGAGCGTGACGTCGCCGGCCGGCGGCTTGCCGAGGATATCGCTGACGGCGTCCACCGGGTTGGCCGCGACATAGGCGGTCTGCGGCGTGTTCTCGACCTTCACCTCCTCGACCTTGCCGTAGTCGGGCGTCTGCTGCTCCTGATATTGCTGGACCTGCCCGCCGCTCGCAGCGGCCGGGACCACGGCGCTTGCGCCGAGCAGCGCGTAGTTGACCTCGAGCTGCGGGTCGAGACCCTGGCACTCGCTCTGCGCGGCGCAATAGGTCTGCGACTGCTTCTTCACATATTCCAGCAGTTCGGCATTCGAGACGATGCCGTTGCCGTTGCTGTCGGCGGCGGAAATCTCGTGGCCGTTGACATAGGAGAGCGTGAAGACGCCGTGCCGCTCCTCCGGCGGCAGGCGGGTATCGTCCCAGGCGACCTGGTAGGAGGATGCCGCGCTCCAGGCCTCCACGCCGTTCTCCGTGACGACCTCCGGCTTGTCCACCACGGCGACGTCGACGCGCAGGCCGCGCATCTTCACCACATCCGCCGGCTTGGCGTGGGGGCGCGGCAGGAAGCGCGCGCTCTCCATCGCCTCGCCCACATTGCTCGACAGCGAGCGCGAGATGGTGCCGGAATGGCAGGCATCGATGACGATGGAGACCGCACGGTCCTTGAGCCTTGCGAGCATGGCGTCGATCTCGTCGTCGAGGATGACGTTCGTCCAGTCGCTGTCGCCGGGCGCGATGTCGTAGGTCGACAGCGCCTCGTCCAGCCCGTCCTCCTCGTCGCCGTTCTGGTCCTTCACCTGCAGGCCGTGGCCGGAGAAGTAGAAATAGACGCGGTCGCCCGGCTCGGTGCCGTTGACGAGCCATTCGTCGATGCTGGCGAGGATCGCCGCGCGGCTGGCATCCTGGTCGCGCAGCACGCGGATCGAATCGGCCGGATAGCCGAGCTTTTCCTTCAAGAGCTTTTCGATCAGCGGCACGTCGTTCTTCGGCCCTTCGAGGAACATCTTCTCCGGCAGGTTGGCATAGCTGCCGATGCCGATGACCAGCGCCCGGTCGGCAGCAAAGGCAGCGGGGGCGAGGAGCAGGCAGACGACAAGGGCGGCGGCATACCGGATCATCAGAGCGTTTCCCGCGTATAGAGGGGTTGGATGGCGACGCTGGCCTCCTTGCCGTCGAGCCGGGTCGCGAGCGCCTGCAGGAGGGTTTCGGCCGTGACGTTCCGGTCGGCGAGCACCGAGCCGATGGCATCGACCGGCTCGGCGGTCGAGATGGTGATGAGATGATCGGCGCCGAAGGGTTTGACGACCTCGACATCCGTCAGCTTGAACTCGGAACTGTTCGTGCCGGCGGCCTGCATGTCGAGGAACTGCACCTCGCCCGTATTGGCGAGGTTGAAGACCAGCATGTTCGGATAGCGGCCGGGCGGCGCATCGAAGCGAAGGCGGTCGCCCGCGGCATAGATGTCCTTTGCGGGCGTCAGGGAAACGGAGCCGGGGTTCTGGCTCGCCATCGCCTTCAGGAAATCGAGGAGCACGAACTTGTCCACCACGGCCTGGATGCGGTCCGGCCCGACATTCTCGGCGGCGACGTCGCCGTTCGGCGTATAGAAGACGCCGCTCGCCACATCCCAGCGGAAGGGCGTGCCGGCGCCGTCGGCATGCTGCGGCCGCTCGGCCGTTCCGTCGATCTGAAGAGCGATGGTGCCGGTCCAGCCGAGCTCCTTCGCCGTCTTCACCGTCCGCCCGGTATCGGTATTCGCGGCGGCGCCCTCCTCCGCCTTGACCGGGATGCCGCGGGTCAGCGTGACGACGACCTCGCTTTCCGAGCGCGCCACCTGCGGCGTGAAATTCGGCACCTGGAGCGCTTCCGAACGGTTCTTCACGTTGGAGAAGACGTAGTCCTCCAGCTCGATGCGCGTGATGAGGCCGTCGCCGTTGCGGTCGGCACTGCCTTCCACCGCGCGGGCAAAGCTCCAGCTCAGCGCGCCGCGCGGCTGGCCGTCGATGATGACCTCCGGCGTCGGCTGGCTCTCCAGCGAGGCGGCAAGCACCGTCACCTGCTTGAAATCCGCCTCCTTGAGGTTCGCGCCGGAAATCGCCTCCTGCGAGGGCGGCGCGAGCTTGACCTTCACGGCCGGGGCAAGGCGCGTCTTGCCCTTGATCGACCGGCTCATGCCGCCGGAAAAACAACTGTCGGAGACGAAGAGCACATGCACGCCCTTGCCCTCGGCCTCGGCGAACCAGGCGTTCATCTCGTTGTCGACGATGATCTCCTTCGAGGTCTCCTCGTAGCGGTTGCGGTCGAAGCCGGGAAGCTGGAGGAATTCGTCCAGTCCGTCCGCCTCGTCGCCGGGGATGAGCTCGGGCATCTGCGCGCCGTGGCCGGCATAGGTGAAGATGATCGTGTCACCGGGCGCGGCTTCAGTCACCATGTCCGTCCAGGCCTTGCGGATATCGTCCTTGCGAGCCTCTTCGTTGGTGAACTTGATCGCCTTGAAGCCCGCTTCGTTCATCGAGCGGTAGACGTCCTCGGCATCCTGCACCGCGCCGTCGAGGCTGACGTCGTTGGGATAATGATCGACGCCGACGACGAGGGCATAGGTCTGCGCCGCGAGCGCAGGCATGGGAAGCGCAGCGGCAAGGCAGGCAGCGAGAAGCCGGGGCAGCGTCTTCATCCGTCGACGTCCACTTCCACGCGCCGGTCGAGCTGGTGCAGCGTTTCCGTGTCATAGGCCGTGGCGTCGTCCGGCTTGAAGGGCTCGTCCTCGCCCTTGCCCTCGGTGGTGATCGTGCCGGCAAAGCCGGCCTGGTAGAGATAGGCCTTCAGCGTTTCGGCGCGGGCGAGCGAGAGCTTGTAGTTCGCCTCCGCCGAGCCGACCGGATCGGTATGGCCGATGAGCTTGATCGTGGCCGGCTTGACGGCCTTGAGGCATCCGGCAAGATCCTTCGCCGCCTCCTCGCCCTCGGGCGTGAAATCCGCCGTGCCGAAGACGTAGCGCACCGGCGTCGACTTCTTCTTGATCGTCACGCCGCGGAAGGAGACCTTGCAGCCGCCGCGCATGGAAAGCTGCACCGGCCGGGGCGCGGCAAGGCGCATCTCGCTCGCCAGCCTGTCGAGGCGCAGGATGTATTGCTCGTCGGGCGCCATCCAGTCGGGTGTCAGCGTCTCGTTCGAGCCGTCCTCGAGCGCGAGCTGGTAGAGACGCGCGGCCTGCTCGTAGTCCTTGCGCTCGCGGGCGAGGTCGCCGAGCGCGTCGAACACCTGCCAGGGCCCGCCATACTGCTTCTGCAGGCCTTCCAGCTCCTGCCGGTGATCGGCGAGCCTGCCGCCGTTGCCGACGGCGGTGGAGATGCGGTTGAAGGCGGCGAGCGCTGCGACGCGGCCGACCAGCGTGCGCTCGTTGGCGCTGCAATTGGCCGTGCCGGCCGTCTCGGCGACGGCGCGCGCCTTCTGCTCGTCGCCGGCGTTGAACGCTTCTATGACGCCGGTGAAGGCCTCGCAGGCGGCGGCCGCAGGCGCGGCTCCGGCCAGTACGAAGAGTGTCGCCGCTAGAGATCGCATCAGCATTGTCGGTCCTGCCCCCTGTCCTTCCGAAACGAACGGCAGGGGCGTTCCGGCCCCTGCCCTTTTCCTATCTGATCTCGAACGTCACCATCTGCAAGCCGCTTGCACCGTTGTCCTGCTCGGCCTGTCTGGCAAGGTTGACGGCAAGGCCCCGGGTCGGCGGCTGCCTGGAGCTCGCCACCAGTTGCCTGGCCTTTTCCGCCGTCAGCTTCTGGTCGCCGAGCCCGCCGATGCGGCAGAAGGCGATCATCGTCTCGCCGGCGGAGGGCGAATCGAAGGTGAGGTTGCCCGAGCCCGGCTGCGGGATGAGGCGCTTCTCGCCGGGATTGAGCGTCGTGTTGCCGATCATCACGTCCGGGATGATCTCGACATTGCCGGTATCCTCGACATAGACCACCTGAAGCTCGCAGGCATGGTTCGTGCTGAGCTCGAAGCTCAGGTAATCGCCCACCTTCGCGGAGGTCGAAGGCACCTGGAGCGCGAGCTTCACCTTGTCGGCCTGCGCCTTGTCGTCCTGCTTGTAGGCGGGAACGGCATAGGCGGTCTCGGCCGGCGCGGCATACTGGTCGCCGCCGGCGGCCTGGCCGGTCTGCTGCTGCTGGTAGCCGTTGTCGTCGGCCGGCTGCTGGTAGTTGGCGGTGTCCGCCGCCGGCTGACTGTAGCCGGCATCGTGCGCCACCGCATCCGGGTTGGCGCCGCGATGCAGCGGCCGAAGCTGGCGCAGCGGCTCCAGCATGAAGGCATATTGCTCCTCCACCTCGACGCGCGGGATCGTCGCGCCCGCCTCCAGCGTCGCCACCCAGTCGAGCCCGATGCGCAGCGCATTGACGTCGGTGAGGCGGCGGATGTCGGAGGCGAACTCTTCCGGCGTCATGTCGAACTCGGCGGCAAGCTGCTCGAAGTTCAATTCGTCCTCGTACTTGTCGGCGAAGTAGGTGAAGATCTCCGCCCCGCCCGGCGCCTTCAGGCTGGTCTTGCCGCCGCCGGAGGTCGGCTCGGTGATGCCGAGGCGGTCGAGCGCGGCGACGAAG
Source organism: Shinella sp. Sh6 (assembly GCF_055392685.1). Classification (NCBI taxonomy): domain Bacteria; kingdom Pseudomonadati; phylum Pseudomonadota; class Alphaproteobacteria; order Hyphomicrobiales; family Rhizobiaceae; genus Shinella; species Shinella sp. Sh6. The sequence continues at coordinate 1,646,379 of NZ_AP044005.1, forward strand.
CGGTCGGTGTCGCGCTTGTAGACCTCGTTCAGCTCCTCCTGCGGCACGTAGATGGCGAGCAGCTCGTCCTGCTGGTCCTTGGAGAACAGCGTGGAGGTCTCGATATGCTCGCGCAACTGGTCGCGCTTCGACAGGATGCCGTCGAAATGGCAGTCGAAGCAGGAGCGCGCATTGATGATCTCGACGCCCTTGCCGATCGGCCGCTTGCGGAACGAGACGATCGTCGTCGGGCCGACCTCGAGCTGGTCGCCCTTGTTGGTCGACAGGTAGTAGCCCTGCAGGCCGTTCGGCAGCGAGAAGATCATTTCGCCGCCGTCGTGCTCGAAGGGCAGCAGCCCGGCCTTCAGGCGGACGCCGTCGGGGCCTGCGGGGAAGCGCTTCAGCACCTGGCGGCCGACATCGCCGCCGAAGTCGTAGGACTTCCAGTAATAGCCGCCGAAGGGCATGTCGTGGCGCTCGATCATGCGGTTGTGGTCGGAGACGCCCGACGAGCCGTCGGCGAAGGCGGCGCGCACGATGCGGCGGCGCTCGATGTTCTGCGCGACATTGACGCCGAAGCGCTGCTCCAGCCCGATGATGTTGGTCGGCAGCTTCATGAGGCGGTTATAGACCTTCGGCCGCGCGCCGTTGCTCATGAACCAGTCGATGCGCATGATCGGAAGCTGGGTCTGCGTCGCCTTGGCGAGCGCATGCAGCGAGGCGTCGCTGTCCGGATCGACCCCGTAGAAATATTCGTTGATCAGGAAGTCGTAGTCGTCCTGGCTCCATTCGAGGTCGCGGATATCGACGCGCACGAGGAGGCCGTCGGATCCTTCCACCTCTTCGGGGATCACCAGTTCCGGCCCATAGGAGAGCGAGTTGAGCAGCTTCTTGAAGCCGCCGGCGAGCACCTTCATGCGCTTCAGGAAGGTCTCGTGCGTCTCGCAGCTCATCATGCCGTTATACTGGTCGCGATAGCTGAAATAACGCATGAACGGCTGGTCGTGCTCGTCCACCTTCGAGATGTCGCGCAGCGCCAGCTCGACGAAATCGAGATATTGCAGCATGGGGCGCGCGCGCTCGGTCTTCGTCGCGGAGACGGCCGTCGGGATGGCCGACTGGTTCAGCGAGTTGATCCAGGCGGCAAGACCCTGCACTTCCGCGTCGCTCGGCCGCTTGCCGAGCGGCATGCGGCCGTTGGTGACGCTGGTGTAGAGCAGCGACTTGGAGGCATCGCCCGGCGTCACGAAGGCCGGATTGGCGGCGATCGAGGCGAGATCGCCCGAGGGGAAGGAGCCCTGCGAGCTCTCGCCCGGGCCATGGCAATTGCGACAATATTTGCCGATGAAGGCATCGGCCGCCGAGGCGGCCTCCGCGCTGCCGCCGCCCGCGCCGAGCGCGGTTTCCGCCGTCGCCTCGCTGCACACGGGCGTCGCGCTCGTTTCCACCGGCGTCACCTTCACCTCGCGGTCGGCGAGGAAGGCGTACATGGCCTGCCGGTCCTCGTCGGACAGTGCGGCAAGGCCGTGCGCGATGCGGCGCATGACCGGGTCGGAGAGCGGCGAGCCGGAGAGTTTCTTGCCGTCCTCGATCAGCCCCTTGGTGAAGACCTCGTGCGAGGCGAGCCCGCCCATGCGCGCCTTGGTGATATCCGGCGCGACGGCGCCGGTCAGCCCCTTCTCGCCCTCATAGGCGCGTGTCTGGTCGAGGCCGTAGGTCGTGGTGCGCGGCGTGTGGCAATCGCCGCAGGCGCCGACATTCTCCACGAGGTAGCGGCCCCGCTCCATCTGCGTTTCCTCGCGCGGCTGGTAGGCCTGCACGGTGAAATGGCTGCGCTTCCAGAGCGTGATGGTCGTCTGGCGGCTGAAGGGGAAGGCGATCTCGTGTTCCTTCGAGGCGGCGTCCGACTGCGGCAGCGTCTCGATATAGGCCTTGATGTCCAGCACGTCCTCCGGCTTCATGCCGCCGTAGGACGTATAGGGCATGACGGGGTAGAGGTTGTCGCCCTCCCGGTCGAGGCCGACCATCACGGCGTTGAGGAAGTCCGCGTTCGACCAGCCGCCGATGCCGTTCGGATGGGCGGAAATGTTCGGCGCGAAGAATTTCCCGATCGCCGTCTCCATCTCCATGCCGCCGGAAAGCAGCTCGGTATTGTCGCCCGAGCCGTGACAGGCGCCGCAGCCGGCGGCGTTGAACATCACCTTGCCGTTTTCCGCGTTCGGCTGGTAGGTGCCGAAGGCATCCGGCGCGAACTGGTCGAGGGCGAAGGCGCCGGCGGGACAGGTCGCCGCCACGGCAAGGCCCACCAGCGCGGCAAGGCGGGCGCCGGGGCGGAGAAATGCTGTCTTGAACATGCGCATGGCTTGTTCCTCGCTCCAAGAGGCCGGCGCACCGGCGCGAAAATCCTGATTGTCCTCATGCAGGCCCGAAAGCGTCGCCGGACCTGCCCTACCGAAATTCGAAACGCTCGAACTCGACGCGGCGCGGCGCCTTGCCGAGGTCCTTCAATCCCTTCTCGATGGCGAGCCGCAGCGGCGGGGGCCCGCAGAACCAGAGGTCGGCCTCGGCCGGGTTCATCGCCGTGCCGGAGACGAGCTTGCTCGCATCGAAGCGGCCGTCCGTCGCCGAATTGTGCAGCACGAAGCTGAAATTCCCGAGCTTTTCGGCCTGCGTGCGGAACGTGTCGAGGCCGATGGCCTCGGCGCCGTCGCGCACGCAATAGACCATATGGATATCCTGCCCCTCGTCGCCGTTCAGCCGGCTCGCCATGGCGAGGAACGGCGTGACGCCGATGCCGCCGGCAAGCCAGATCTGCTTGTTGCCGCCGCGCCGGTGGTTGAAATGGCCGTAGCCGCCTTCGAGCGTCAGCGGATCACCGACCGCCACGCCCTCGCGCAGCGCCTTCGTGTAGTCGCCGAGCGGCTTGATGGCGAAGCGCACGGTGCCGTCGTCCTCGATGCCGGCGATGGTGAAGGGATGCGGCTCGCGAAGGCCGGACTTGTTGACGCGGAAGAAACCGAACTGCCCGGGCAGCGCCTTCAGCTTGCGGCCGGTGGGCTTGGCCGTGATGATCGTCGCGCCGTCGTGGCGCACCACGTCCGCCACCTCGTATTTTCGCGTGCGCAGCCAGGGCAGAAGCTGCGTGTAGGCGTAGCTGGCGACGCCGAGGAGCGCGAAGAGGTTGAGATAGGTCGCCAGCAGCGCCGTGCTGTCATAGGGGCGCTTGATGAACATCTGGTGGAAGGCGACGAGAACGAAGAGCAGGCCGATGAAGCGGTGCGTGATGCGCCAGTACTGGTAGGGAATCTGGAAGCGCGTCTTCGGGATGACCTTTACGATGGAGAGGATGAGCAGGAAGACGAAGCCGTAGAAGGCCCATTCGCCGGCCGTCTTGGCCAGCCTGTTGGAGCCGCTGGTCAGCGACAGGCCCTGGAAATCCGGCGTCACGAAGTAGTGCACGAGGATAAGACAGAGCACCGCGATGCCGATCTTGCGGTGGAACTGGTAGATGCGGTCGAGCCCGCCGAAGAGCTTTTCGATGAAGGGCGGGCGCGTCGCCATGAACTGCGCGATCCCCATGGCGACGAAAGCCATGGACGAAGCCATCAGGGAAAAGGTGGTGCCGGCATTGGTGTGACTGACGGCCGGCACGGCCAGCAGGCCGGCAAGGGCGATCAGGATGGTCGCGACAATGGAACCCGCAGTCAACGTATGCCCCCCACAAGTGCAACCAACGGTCCGGAATGCGGGCATGCTGGCAAGGCCCATGACATTCGTCAACCGCAATCCTCCTATCGACGGGCGGGCCGGCGGCTTTATTCGGGTGCATTCGGGAACGGGCCCGAAAAGTCCGGCGAATCCCTAATATGACAACGGAACGAAGCACATAAGAGGAGCGCCGGTTTTGCCTTCCTGCCGGCGTTCCGCCGGGCGGAAACCGTTGCGGGGGGCGATCGGGCAGGCTGGTTTACAGCAAGGCGCCGCGCCACAAGCCGCCTCTGATATATCACGCAGCTTGCCATCCGATTTGCGACATGCCACCATGTGATATATCAATCGGGACGACGGAATGATGGAAACCGCGGGCTCGCAGGCCCACCTCGCCTATCTCGCCCTCGAAGGGCTGATCGTCACGCTGAAGCTGAAGCCGGGCGCGCTCGTCACCGAGCGCCAGCTCATCGATCTGGCGGGCCTCGGCCGCACGCCGGTGCGCGAGGCGATCCAGAAGCTCGAATGGCAGGGCCTCATCGCCGTGCGCCCGCGCGCCGGCCTGCAGGTCACGGCCATCCGCCCGCAGGACCATGCCGAGGTGATGGCGACGCGCCGCCAGTTGGAGCCGATGGCGGCCGACCTCGTCGCGCGCCACGCGCAGGACAGTCACCGCGAGCGGCTCGTCGCCTGCGCGCAGACGATGACCGCCTGCTCCATCCGCTCCGATGTCGAGGGGTTTCTTGCCGCCGACAAGGATTTCGACGAGATCATGGAGGAGGCCTGCCCCAACCGCTTCCTGACGGCGGCGTTGGCGCCGCTCCAGACCCATTCGCGCCGCCTCTGGTTCACCCGCGCCGACAACCGGCATATGGACGGCTCGGTCGAGCGGCATGTGAAGGTCATCCGCGCCATCCGCAATGGCGACGGCCCGGCCGCCGCAACGGCCATGACCGAGCTCCTCGATTATCTCTCCGCCTGAAAGAAAAAAGGCGGCCGATGGCCGCCCTTCCCTTCACGATCCCGAGGCCACGCCTCAGACAAGCCGGCTCTGCTCCAGCGCCGCTTCCACGAAGCTCGCGAAGAGCGGGTGCGGGTCGAGCGGGCGGCTCTTGAGTTCCGGGTGGTACTGCACGCCGATGAACCACGGGTGATCGGCATATTCCACCGTCTCGGGCAGAATGCCGTCCGGCGACATGCCGGAGAAGACGAGGCCGCAGCTTTCCAGCCTGTCCTTGTAGTCGACATTCACCTCGTAGCGGTGGCGGTGACGCTCGGAAATGTCGGTCGAGCCGTAGATGTCGGCGATCTTCGTGCCGCCCTTCAGCGCCGCGCGGTAGGCGCCGAGGCGCATCGTGCCGCCGAGGTCGCCCGAGGCGGAGCGCTTCTCCAGTTCGTTGCCCTTGACCCATTCGGTCATGAGGCCGACGACCGGCTCGGCGGTCTTGCCGAACTCCGTCGAGGAGGCCTTGTCGATGCCGGCGAGGTTGCGCGCCGCTTCCACGACGGCCATCTGCATGCCGAAGCAGATGCCGAAATAGGGCACCTTGCGCTCGCGGGCGAAGCGCGCCGCGTTGATCTTGCCTTCCGAGCCGCGCTCGCCGAAGCCGCCCGGCACGAGGATGCCGTGCACCTTCTCCAGGTAGGGCGCCGGGTCTTCCTTCTCGAAGACCTCCGACTCGATCCATTCGAGCTTGACCTTGACGTGGTTGGCGATGCCGCCGTGGTAAAGCGCCTCGATCAGCGACTTGTAGGCGTCCTTGAGACCGGTGTACTTGCCGACGATGGCGATCGTCACCTCGCCTTCCGGCGTCTTGATGCGCTCGGAAACGTCCTGCCAGGCTTCAAGGCGGGGCTTGGGCGCCGGCTCGATGCCGAAGGCAGCCAGAACCTCGTCGTCGAGGCCTTCCTTGTGATAGGCGAGCGGCACATCGTAGATCGACGAGACGTCGAGCGCCTGGATGACGGCGGAGGGCCGCACGTTGCAGAAGAGCGACAGCTTCTTGCGCTCGGCTTCCGGGATTTCCCGGTCGGCACGCACGAGAAGGATGTCGGGATGGATGCCGAGGGCCTGCAATTCCTTGACGGAATGCTGCGTCGGCTTGGTCTTGAGCTCGCCGGCCGCCGGGATATAGGGCATCAGCGTCAGGTGCACGTAGACGGCCGTGCCGCGCGGCAGGTCGTTGCCGAGCTGGCGGATCGCCTCCATGAAGGGCATGGCCTCGATGTCGCCCACCGTGCCGCCGATCTCGCAGATGACGAAGTCGTAGTCGTCATTGCCCTCGGTGACGAAGTTCTTGATCTCGTTGGTGACGTGCGGGATGACCTGCACCGTCGCGCCGAGATAGTCGCCGCGCCGTTCCTTGTCGATGATGTTCTTGTAGATGCGGCCGGTGGTGATGTTGTCGGTCTTGGTGGCAGAGCGGCCGGTGAAGCGCTCGTAGTGGCCGAGGTCGAGGTCGGTTTCCGCGCCGTCGTCGGTGACGAACACCTCGCCGTGCTGCGTCGGGCTCATCGTGCCCGGGTCGACGTTGAGATAGGGGTCCAGCTTCCGGAGGCGCACGCGATAGCCGCGGGCCTGAAGAAGCGCTCCGAGTGCAGCGGCCGCGATGCCTTTTCCGAGGGAAGAAACCACGCCGCCAGTGATGAATACATATCGCGCCATGGGAGTCACCGGATACCTTTTCAAAATCGATTCCGCCACCGAAAAATCACCTTGGGCGTGATTTCGGAAGTCGCAATCGGCGTTTTACACAGAAGAAGGCCGGTTGGTTTGCGCCAACCGGCCGGTTTGTTTCGGGTTTTGCGGCTTACTGGCCGCTCGGCACGCCGGCGTTGCCGCCCGTGCCCGTCGCGGCGCCCGCGCCGCTTTCCGTCGTCGTGGTCGCGCTGCCCGTGCCGGTGGCCGCACTGCCCTCGGTCGGAACGGCCTCGGTGCCGGTCGTGGCAGGCGTCTGGCTGGTCGTGTTGTTCTGGGTGCCCTGGTTTTCCTGGGTGCCCTTGTTCTGGTCGCCGCCGCCGATGGCGTCGAGAACGCCGCCCGTGCCGGTCGTGCCCGGAATGCGGTCGAGAATGTCGATCGGGCTCGTCTGGTAGCGGGCGAGGATGCCCATGCCGAGCGCCAGGACGAAGAACAGCGTGGCGAGGATCGCCGTCGTGCGCGTCAGGGCATTGGCCGTGCCGCGGGCCGACATGAAGCCGGAACCGCCGCCGATGCCGAGGCCGCCGCCTTCGGACCGCTGGATCAGCACGACGCCGATCAGCGCGACGACGACCATGAGATAGATGACGAGCAAGATGGTCTGCATGTTTTCAAAGGTCCCGGCCAGACGGCCCAAATTTTATGTTTGCGGCTCAATATACCAAGCCGTGCGCCATTCCAAGCCCTTACCCGCCTTTTGCCAAAGGCAATCGAGGCAGGAGCGCGGGCTCAGGCCGTCAGCGCTTCGTATGCGCGGTAGATGGCAAGGAAGTCGTCGGATTTCAAGCTCGCGCCGCCGATCAGCGCGCCGTCGACATTCGCAACGCCCATCAGCTCCTTCGCATTGCCGGGCTTGACCGAGCCGCCGTAGAGGATGCGCATCTTCGGGCCCTCCCCGGCAAAGCGTGCGGCAAGCTCGGCGCGCATGAAGGCATGCGCCTCCTCCACGTCCGCCGCCGTCGGCGTCAGCCCCGTGCCGATCGCCCAGACGGGCTCGTAGGCGATGACGGTGTTTTGCGCCGTCGCGCCGTCCGGCACGGACGCGGCAAGCTGGCTCTTCAGGACGTCGAGCGTCTTGCCGGCCTTGCGCTCGTCGCCCGTCTCGCCGATGCAGACGATGGCGACAAGGTCGTTCTGGTGGGCGATCTCCGCCTTGGCGCGCACCAGCGCGTCGCTTTCCTCATGGTCCGTGCGGCGCTCGGAATGGCCGACGATGACATGGGTGCCGAAGCAGTCGGCGATCATCTCGGCGGAGATATCGCCGGTATGGGCGCCGGAGGCCTTTTCGTGGCAGTCCTGCGCGCCGATCTGCAGCGGGCTGTCGTCGCAGAGCGCGGTCGCGACATAGAGGAGCGTCGCCGGCGGGCAGATCAGCGTCTCCACCTTCTGCGACAGCGGCCCCTTCACGCCCTCGGCCATCGCCTTGATCTCGCCGAGCGAGGCGCGCGTGCCGTTCATCTTCCAGTTTCCGGCGACGAGCGGGGTAACGTCGGGTGTCATGGGGCCTCCCAGGTCCTGAAGCATCGGTCGCATGCGGCGTAGCAAATCGGAACGCTCAAGAAAAGCGGTCTTCGGTCCGGTAAATCCGAATAGGCGGGAGCGCTCGCCCGTATTAGGATCGACGCAAAAGGCGCCGGGGGACGGCTGGAACAGGCTCATGCTTGCCTCACGACTGGGCATCGTCCTGATTTTGACGACATTGCTGACCGCCGGCAGCACGGCGGCGCAGGAGACGCGCGGCCTGATGGGCATCAAGACCCGGGTCGAGACGATCGTCTCCGGCGATACGCCGGCGGCGCCCGCCGCTGCGGCAAAGCGCATGGCGCTTGTCATCGGCATGTCCGCCTATACGTCCATCCCGCCCCTCAAGAACACGGCCTCCGATGCCCGCGCCGTCGGCGACATGCTGCAAAGGCTCGGCTTTGCCGTCGACCTCGCCATCGATATTCCGCTCGCGCAGATGCAGGAGACGGTCGCCGCCTTCTCGCGCCGGACCGAGACCGCCGACATCGCCCTTGTCTACTATGCCGGCCACGGCGTGGAGGCGGCGGGCGAAAACTACCTCGTGCCGGTGGATATCGACGTCAAGGACCCGTCGAGGATCCCGCAGCAGGCGATCAGCCTTTCCGCGGTCCTCGCCAGCGTGGAGCATGCCCGCAAGCTGCGCGTCGTCATCCTCGATTCCTGCCGCAACAACCCCTTCCCCACCTTGGTGAGCGCGGCCGCCGCCGATGGCGCGGCGGCAGCCGGCGGCGGGCTTGCCGCGCCGGATGCGTCCCAGGGCATGCTCGTCGTCTACGCCGCCGAGAGCGGCAAGGTGGCGCTCGACGGCGACGGCGAGCACAGCCCCTTCGCCACGGCGATCCTCGAGGACCTGCCCCGCCCGAATGTCGAGATCGGCCTCGTCTTCCGCCAGGTCCGCGACCGTGTCATGGCGCTGACGGCCAACCGCCAGCAGCCGCATTTCTACGGCTCGCTCTCGGGCGCGCCCTATTTCCTCGCCGGCGGGGATGCCGCCGTGGCCGGGAACGCCGACAAGGCCTCGCAATGGCAGGCCTTGAAACCCGATCAGGAAGTCCAGCTCGCGGCGCTTGCGGGCGAAGGCGATACGCGCGCCATGCTCGGCCTCGGCTACATGGCGCTGACGCCCGATTCGCAGAAATACCGGCCGGAAAAGGCCTTCGACCTCTTCCGCAAGGCCGCGGATGCGGGCGATGCCGAGGCGATGTTCGAGCTCGGCAAGCTCTACGAGAAGGGCATCGGCACCGCGCAGGACACGGCCGAAGCACTGAAACTCTACCGGCAGGCCGCCGATCTCGGTTTTGCCGACGCCATCAATGATCTCGGCTTCCTCTACTACCAGGGCACCGAGGGCCTGCCGCGCGATCCGAAGAAGGCGGTCGAGCTTTTCGTGCGGGCGGCCGACCTTCGCCATCCGCAGGCCATGTTCAACGTCGCCGCCCTCATCGACGACGGCCTCGTGCCGGGCAAGACGCCCGAAGACGCCGCGGCCTACCTCTACCAGGCGCTGCGCTCCGGCGTCGACGACGTGCTGGAGCAACTGACGAGCCGCCCGGCCATGTTCAAGCCGGAAACCCGCCGCGCGCTGCAGGCCGAATTGCGCCGCAACGATTTCTACGCCGGCGCCATCGACGGGGATATCGGCGCCGGCACGCAGCGTAGCATGCGCCTTGCCTTCGGCCGGGCGGAGTGACGGAACGAAGGGAGAGGACGATGCCCATATCCACAGTCGCGCGGTCGCTGGGCGTCGCGCTCCTCGCCGCAACCCTTGCGCTCGGCGGCGCCCGGGACGCCTACAGCCAGGCCGCGGGCGGTCCGGCGGGCGGTGGCGGCACAACAGGCGGCGGCACGACCGGCGGCGGGGGAACGACGACCGGCGGCAGCACGCCGCACGGCACCCGCAGCCTCGACCCGGACGTTTCCGGCCCGAGCGACTACGTCACCAACTCGATCGTCAAGAACATCCAGGCGATGCGCGCCGAATGCGCGGGCTACGATCCCGTCTATCGCATCGACTGTCTCAGCCAGCGCCTGCACGACATCACCGTCCGCATCCCCTCGGGCCCCGCCTATGGCCGGGTGCGGGAGATTCTCGGGCGTGCCTCCGGCAACCTTGCCCGCATCCAGGCGAACAATGCCGACCGCACGGCCAAGCGCCAGCGCTCGCGCGTCAATTCCCGGCTGAAGACGGCGCACGCCTACGGCGCCGTCAAGCGCCAGAACCTGAAGCGGGCGATGGCCGAAGCGGTAAAGGTCATCGCCGAAGCCGAGACCCAGCTTCTGCGTGCGACGGAGAACTCGGACAGGCGCGCGAGCCACTACCGGCGGATCGCCGTCGCCCTCGGCTCCACCAAGGTCCTGCTGCGCTCGGCCTGATCAGCCCTTCTGGGCGAAGAGCCAGTTGAGCGTCTCGCGCCAGTCGGTCATGCGCACGGGCGTGCCGTGGCCGCCGGTCTGGAACAGCACGAAGCGCGTCGGGATGCCCGCCTTGCGCAGCTTGTGGAAGACGGCGATCTGGTCGTTGGCGGCATAGACGGGATCGCTGTCGCCATGGGTGAAGAAGACCGGCAGCTTCGCCTTGAAGGCCGGCGTCTTCGCATAGTCGCCATCCGCCGCCCCGCCCATCAGCACCATGCCGGAAAGGCTCTTTACCGCAATCGGGTCGCGCACGACCCGCGCGCAGATGAAGCTACCCATCGAGGCGCAGGCGAGGATGACCGGCGCGTCCGGCGAGAGCGCCTTGGCGCGCAGGACGAGGCCCGAAATGCGCGCGGCCCCCTTCTCGTCGAAGGACGGCACGCTCGGCGCATAGTAGACGCCGCCGTTCTGCACCGCGAGGTTCTTGATGCGGTTGAAATTGCCGCCGAAATTCCAGTCGTTGTTGCCGAGCCGCCGGTCGCCGCCGCGCCCGTGGATGAAGATCACCGTGAAGGTCGCACCCTCGCTCTTGCCGGTCATGGCGACGTCGAGGGGACCGGCCGGCGTGTCGAGCGTCAGGTTTTTCTGCGCCTTCTTCACGGCGGTCGAGACATAGGCGGATTTCACGCGCCGCTCCGGGATCTGGTCGCGTCCGTTGATGTCGCGCATCTCCTGGTAATCGACGACGCGCAGCGTCCCGTCGTCCGCCGTCTCCACCACGGTGCCATAGCCGAACAGGTCGTCCTTCCAGGGTTTCAGCGTCAGCGCCGCGGCGTCATGGACGGAGAAAGCGGCGAGGAACACGGCGAAAACCAGCCGGTAAAGGCAATGAACTGTGGACTGAGGCATGAACAGGCGCTCCCTTGGGCTGGCGATACTTGCCATTCGCCCGTGCGCAAAGCAATCCTCGCTCAACGGCCGGCCATGCCGGCATCGCGAAAATCCGCGGAATCTGGCAGGATCGCCGGTGATTCGCTGACGACCTCCCTCATGCCGCTCCCCGATCCGCCATGCCGGCAGGAACGAAGTGGCAAACGGAACAAACTCTGAACGGCCCATGCAAGACGACAGCAACGACCTCTTCGCCACCCTCCCCTCCCAGCCCGCGGCCGAACGCCCGGCGCCGGACGAAGCGCCGGTCCCTGCCCGCGCGGCGCCCCCCGCGGCATCCGGCGAAGGCTCCGGCGGCTACGACGCCTCGGCGATCCGCGTTCTGGAAGGGCTGGAGCCGGTGCGCATGCGCCCCGGCATGTACATCGGCGGCACGGACGAGAAGGCGCTGCACCATCTCTTCGCCGAAGTCATCGACAACTCGATGGACGAGGCCGTCGCGGGCCATGCGAACTTCATCGAGGTGAACCTCGACGCCGAAGGCTTCCTCACCGTCACCGACAACGGCCGCGGCATCCCGGTGGAGAACCACCCGCAGATGCCGGGCAAGTCCACGCTCGAAGTCATCCTCACGGTCCTTCACGCCGGCGGCAAGTTCGACGGCAAGGCCTACGAGACTTCCGGCGGCCTGCACGGCGTCGGCGTCTCGGTCGTCAACGCCCTCTCCGACCATCTCGAGGTCGAGGTCGCCCGCAACCGCAAGCTCTACCGCCAGCGTTTTTCGCGCGGCAAGCCGGTCGCCCCACTGGAAGAGCTCGGCGACGTGCACAATCGCCGCGGCACGAAAGTGCGCTTCCATCCGGACCCGGAGATCTTCGGTGCCCATGCCCGTTTCGATCCCGGCCGCGTCTTCCGCATGGCCCGCTCGAAGGCCTATCTCTTCGGCGGCGTGGAAATCCGCTGGAGCTGCGATCCCTCCCTCCTGCCGGAAGGCTCCGATACGCCGGAAAAGGCCGTCTTCCATTTCCCCGGCGGCCTGAAGGACTATCTGCAGGCGACGCTCGGCAAGGAATACACCGTCACCCGCGAGATCTTCGCCGGCAAGAGCGAGAAATCCGGCGGTCACGGCTCGCTGGAATGGGCCGTCACCTGGTACGGCGGCGATTCGCTGATCCATTCCTATTGCAACACCATCCCGACGGCAGACGGCGGCACGCATGAGGCGGGCCTCAGGATCGCCCTCACCAAGGGCCTCAAGAACTATGCCGAGCTGACGCAGAACAAGCGCGCGGCGGCGATCACCACCGACGACGTGATGATCTCGGCGGTCGGCATGCTCTCCGTCTTCATCCGCGAGCCGGAATTCGTCGGCCAGACCAAGGACAAGCTCGCGACCGTCGAAGCACAACGCATCGTCGAGAACGCGCTGCGCGACCCGTTCGACCACTATCTCGCCGACAATCCGGCGGAAGCGGCCAAGCTGCTCGACTGGGTGATCGAGCGCGCCGAGGAGCGCCTGCGCCGCCGCAAGGAAAAGGAAGTTTCCCGCAAGACCGCCGTGCGCAAGCTCCGCCTGCCCGGCAAGCTCGCCGATTGCTCGCAGAATTCCGCCGAGGGCGCCGAGCTCTTCATCGTCGAGGGCGATTCGGCCGGCGGCTCGGCCAAGCAGGCCCGCAACCGCGCCAACCAGGCCATTCTCCCGTTGCGTGGGAAAATCCTGAACGTCGCCAGCGCCGGCCGTGAAAAGCTCGGCGCCAACCAGCAGATTTCCGATCTGGTGCAGGCGCTCGGCTGCGGCACGCGCTCGAAATACCGCGAAGAGGACCTTCGCTACGAGCGCGTCATCGTCATGACCGACGCCGACGTCGACGGCGCGCATATCGCCTCGCTCCTCATCACCTTCTTCTACCAGGAGATGCCGGACCTCATCCGCGGCGGGCATCTCTACCTCGCCGTGCCGCCGCTCTACCGCATCAGCCAGGGCGGCAAGACGCTCTATGCGCGCGACGACCTGCACCGCGAGGAGCTGATGCGCACCGAGTTCAACGGCCGCGGCAAGGTGGAGATCGGCCGCTTCAAGGGCCTCGGCGAGATGCTGCCGGCGCAGCTCAAGGAAACGACGATGGACCCCGCCAAGCGCACGCTCCTCAAGGTGGAGATCGACGACATCGACTTCGAGGGCACCCGCACGGCGGTCGACGACCTGATGGGCACCAAGCCGGAAGCCCGCTTCCGCTTCATCCAGGACCGCGCGGTCTTCGCCGAGAACCTCGACATCTGAGGTTTTCGCGCCTTATTTTCGCGGCAATGCCGGCCTGTAACCAGCTCCAACGAAGGCGGAAAGGACGGCCATGAAAGCTGCGCTCATCGTCATGACGATCATGGGCTGCGACGACAGCGCGACCCAGTGCCACTATATCGAGACGGTCGACCGGAGCTGGCAGACCGTGGCGCTCTGCGACGCGCAGGCAGAGACCTGGATCAACAAGAACCAGGACAAGAACTACCCGGTGATCGTCGCGGTCTGCGAGACGGCCGGCAACCGCATGACGGCGCAAGAGGCCGATCCCGCCCCCGAGACGAAGGCCGCGGAGGCCGAAGTGCCCGTTCCGCGGGAAACCGCCGAAGCCCGGCAGAGCCTCGCCGCCCGCACGCTCGGCTTCGTCAAGCGCGCAATCCCCGACGGCGCTTCCCTCAAGAAAGCCGTCACCACGCCGGTGCGCTACGCCGAGGACGGTTATAGCTGGGTGGTGAAGCGCTTCGCCGATTGACCGGGAAAATCCGCACTCGCCGGGTGGATCCTCGGGTCAAGCACGAGGATGACGATAGTAGGAAAGAAGCGGACAAAAGCAGCGGTGCCGTATGCCGCACCGTCAAACATTCAGCGCCGTTGAATGTGTGGGCAACCTCTCCTCCCCTCCGTCATGCTCGGGCTTGACCCGAGCATCCATCGACGCCGGCAGGCATCCATGGCCGAAGAGAGCAATCCTCACGCCGCTTCCCGCGTGGCGATCAGCGCGTAGCTGCGCGCCGTCTGGCGCTGCTCGGCGATGACGAGGCGTTCGACGAGTTCCAGCATGGACTGGCAGGAGGCATTGCCCGCCGCGCGGGCGCGTGACAGGAGGCGTTCGGAAACGGAGAGCATGCCGCCCTCCTCCTTCGCTTCGCTGCGCCAGAGCATCGTCGCCTCGGCGAAGAGCGCGCTGATATCGCGGCCGAGGCCGGCGGTCTCGTAGAGCGCGCGCACGGCCGCCTCGCGGCCATGCGAGAGGATGGAGCGCACGCGCCGCTCCGCCTGTCCGGAAAGATCGGTGATCGCCGCGGCGAAGAATTCCACGCGGCCGGTGCAGAGCGCATGCAGCAGGAAGACCGGCGTCAGCCGCCCGGCAAGGCGCAGGTGCTCGACGAGCGCCGGCATTTCCGCCGCCGTGACATCGCCCGCCATGCCGATCGTGGCAACGTCGCAGGCTTCCCGCGTGATACGCTCGACGCGGCCTGTGCCGACGGCGGCCTGGATGAGCCCGAAGCCGGCAAGCGCCGTGCCGATCTTCTCGACCAGCGCCTGGCGCGCATCGCTCGGCAGGTCTTCCCGGTCGAGGAGCAGCGCGCGGATTTCCGCATCGTGGCCGAGACGGTCGGCGATGCGCGACAGGCTGCGGCGCGAGAAAGCCGCGCCTTCGTTTTCGAGGAGCGCCAGCACGTCCGGCACGTCGCCCACTTCAACAAGCGCCGCCGAGACGGGGCGCGAGACGGTGGCGCGGTGGGCGATCAGCATGCGCGTCACATCGCTGCCCTTGGCAGCAAGGTCGACGAGGTCGCCGTCCGTCAGGAGCTGCGAGCGCAGGATGATGTGGGCGGCGATTTCCGGCTGGTCCTCGGCAAGCGGCAGGATGACGGCGCGCGGCGCATCCTCGCAGTCGGCGAGCGCCTCGGCAAGGGCAAGCCGCACCTTGGGGGTGGGATCGTCGAGCAGGAAGATCATCGCCATTTCGGCGGCGCGGCGGTCGTCGGGCGCGATCCGGGAGCGCGCATAGGCCCGCGCCAGCACGCTCGCCGCCTTGGCCCTGTCCGCTGCCCTGGCGGTTTCCACCCAACGAAGAAATGCATGAACGATCAACGGAAGCCCCAAACGCCTGCACGACGACTATGGGAGCGAGGCTAGCGGCAAAGTGTTTAAGATTGGTTCACCATGTCCGTTAACCGTCCATCGGCCGGACGATGGCTCCTCACCCGGCCTTCGGCCGCATCATGGCGAAGACGTCGCTGCCGCCGTCGCAATAATCCATGTAGCCCATGCGGCCCAGCGGGCGGGCGGCGGCCATGTCGATCATGCCGTCGTTAAGGATTTCCGTACCGATATGGATGCCGACGACCTCGCCGAACACCACCCAATTGTCCGATTCGCGCCCGTCGAGGCCGAGCGGCCGCAGGATCTGCGTCATCCGGCATTCAAGCGCCGCATGGGCCTCGCCCACATAGGGCGCGTCGACGAGGCGGCCGGGCATGGGCGTCAGCGCCGCGATGGCGAACTCGTCCACCCCGCGCGGCACGGCGATCGAGCTCGCATTCATCTTCTCCGCGAGGTCGCGGCTTGCCAGCGAGCAGGTGAAGACGCCGGTCTCCTCGATGTTCGTCACGCTGTCCTTGTGCCCCGAGGAGGAGAACATCACGAGCTTCGGCGTGTCGCTGACGGCGTTGAAGAAGGAATAGGGCGAAAGGTTCAGCCGCCCGTCCGCCGCCTTCGTGCCGATCCAGCCGATCGGCCGCGGCGCGACGATCGCCTTGAAGGGATCGTGCCTGAGGCCGTGGGCGTTTTCCGCCGTCCCGTAGAACAGGGCGTCAGGCATCATCGCCCACCCATGCGACGATCTCCGAGAGTTCGGGCCGGGGCCGCTCCGTCGGCGGCACGGTCGGCGTGCCGATATGGACGAAACCGGCGATCCGCTCGCCCTCGTTCACGCCGAGGATGGGATAGGCGCGCTTGTCGTAGGCGTACCATTCCGTCAGCCAGTTGGAGGCATAGCCATGGGCGTTGGCCGCCATGACGAGGTTGAGGCAGACGGCGCCTGCCGACATCAGCTGCTCCCATTCGGGGATTTTCACATGCGGCGCCGCGCGGCTGACGACGGCGACCACCACCGGCGCGCGGGTGAGCCGGGTGTTCTCCACCTTCACCATCTCGTCCGAAAGCTCCGGCCTGTCGGCCATGGCGATCTTCGCCAGCGCCTCGCTGATGCGCTGGCGCTCGGCGCCGCGATAGACGATGAAGCGCCAGGGGGCGAGCTTGCCGTGGTCCGGCACGCGCGAGGCGAGTTTCAGGATATCCTCGACCTCGCCCTTCGACGGGCCGGGCCCGCTCATCTGGAAGGCGGGGATCGACCGGCGGGTCGAAAGATAATCGATCAGCTTGATTTCGGTTTTCATCGGGAGGGAGTTCCAATATCGTGGCGCGCGAACGCGGCCTTGAAAATGCCATTAGCCGGGTCTTCAAGTGGCCCCATACCGTCAGGAAGTCAACCGTTCCCATGCGCATGCCGATTCGATCCGCCGTTGCCGTGAGCTTCGCCGTGGCGAGCCTCGCCCTAGCGTTCGCGCCGGCGCGCGCGCAGGATCCGCTGGAGAGCTTCTCGCAGATCCAGACGCCGCTGAAGGGCGGCAAGCTCACCTCGTTCAACCCCATCGTCACCGGCGAGGCGACGGCCAAGAACCTCAAGGACATCACCTGCGAGGCGCTCCTGACCAAGGACGGCCAGCCGATGCAGCATGGCCTGACCTGGCGCGTCTTCTCGCCCATCCCGGCCGCCGACGGCAAGCTGCCGCTGCTGGCGACCTCCGAGGGCGGTTCGGCCGCCTTCCAGCTCGTGCCGGGGGAATATTTCGTCAACGTCGCGTTCGGGCGCGCCGGCGCGACGAAGAAGCTGGTGGTTCCCGAATCCGGCGGCGTCGACAAGCAGGTCATGGTGCTCGATGCCGGCGGCATCATGCTGAACGCCGTCTCCGGCGCCGACGTGCGCATCCCGCCGAAGGAACTGAGCTTTGCCATCTACGCCGCGGAAGTGCGCGAGGACGGCGAACGCAACCTCGTCGTCGACGACGTAAAGCCGAATTCCGTCGTGCGCCTCAACGCCGGCACCTACCATGTCGTTTCCGACTACGGCACGGTGAACGCGGTGATCCGCGCCGATATCCAGGTGGAAGCCGGCAAGCTCACCCGCGCGACGATCCAGCACCGCGCGGCGAAGCTCACGCTGAAGCTCGTCTCCGAGCCGGGCGGCGAGGCCATCGCCGATACGGCCTGGTCGATCCTCACCGCCTCGGGCGACACCGTCAGCGAAAGCGTCGGCGCCTTCCCGACGCTCGTGCTTGCGGAAGGCAGCTACATCGCCGTCGCCCGCAACAAGAACAAGATCTACCAGCGCGATTTCTCCGTGCAGGCCGGCGTCAACACCGATGTCGAAGTGCTGCTCGACGAGAAGGCCAACGAGCAGAAGGCCGCCGCCGAGGACGTGGTGGACTAACCTGCCCGGCGGCTTTGTCGAGCCCCTCATCCGCCTGCCGGCACCTTCTCCCCGCGAGCGGGGAGAAGGTGCCGGCAGCGGGATGAGGGGCGCTTACCCCTCGCCTCAGGCCTTGCCGAGCTTGCGCTTCAGGTCCGGCGGCATGGCTTCGAGGGAGAGTGCCTCGATGGCTTCGGAGAGCGGCATGGCCGTCTGGTTCTGCGAACCGAGGCGGCGGACGTTGACGGAGCGTTCTTCCGCCTCGCGCTTGCCGCAGACGATGATGACGGGGACCTTGGTCACCGAATGCTCGCGGACCTTGTAGTTGATCTTCTCGTTGCGAAGATCGGTCTCGACGGTGAGGCCCGCATCGCGCAGCTTCTCAGCCACCTCGCGGGCATAGTCATCCGCTTCCGAGGTGATCGTCGCGACCACCACCTGCAGCGGCGCGATCCACAGCGGCATGTGGCCGGCGAAGTTCTCGATGAGGATGCCGAGGAAGCGCTCCATCGAGCCGCAGATGGCGCGGTGAATCATCACCGGCTGGCGCTTTTCCGAGGCCTGGTCGATGTAGAAGGCACCGAAGCGTTCCGGCAGGTTGAAGTCGACCTGCGTGGTGCCGCACTGCCATTCGCGGCCGATGGCGTCCTTCAGCGTATATTCGAACTTCGGCCCGTAGAACGCGCCCTCGCCCGGCAGGATGCCGGTCTTGATGTTGTTCGACTGCTGCTGGATCGTCTCCAGAACGCCCTTCATCACGCTTTCCGCACGGTCCCAGAGCTCATCCGAGCCGACGCGCTTTTCCGGCCGGGTCGAGAGCTTGATCGTGACCTCATCGAAGCCGAAATCCTTGTAGACCGAGAGGATGAGGTCGTTGATGCGCAGGCATTCCGCCGCCATCTGCTCGTCGGTGCAGAAGACATGCGCGTCGTCTTGCGTGAAGCCGCGCACGCGCATCAGTCCGTGCAGCGCGCCGGACGGCTCGTAGCGATGAACGTTGCCGAATTCCGCAAGGCGGACAGGCAGTTCCCGGTAAGACTTCAATCCGTGCTTGAAGATCTGGACATGGCCCGGGCAGTTCATCGGCTTCAGCGCGAAGACGCGCTCGTCGTCGGTCTCGTCACCCGCGACAGTCACCTTGAACATGTTGTCGCGATACCAGGTCCAGTGGCCGGAGGTCTCCCACAGCGACTTGTCGAGCACCTGCGGGGCGTTCACCTCCTCATAGGTGCCGGCAAGGCGGCGGCGCATGTAGGCGACGAGGGTCTGGAACATGCGCCAGCCCTTGCCGTGCCAGAAGACGACGCCCGGCCCTTCCTCCTGGAAATGGAAGAGGTCCATCTCACGGCCCAGGCGACGATGGTCGCGCTTTTCGGCCTCGGCGAGGATGTTGAGATAGGTGTCGAGCTCCTCCTGCGTGCGCCAGGCGGTGCCGTAGATGCGCGTCAGCATCGGATTGTTCGAATCCCCGCGCCAGTAGGCGCCCGCCACCTTCATCAGCTTGAAGGCCGTGCCGATCTGGCCGGTCGAGGCCATGTGCGGCCCGCGGCAGAGGTCGAACCAGTCGCCCTGGTAATAGATCTTGAGGTCCTGCCCCTCGGGGATCGCGTCGACCAGCTCGACCTTGTAGTTCTCGCCCTTGGCGGCGAAGACGTCCTTGGCCTTGGCGCGCGGCCAGACTTCCTTGGTGAAGGGCTTGTTGCGCTGGATGATCTCCTTCATGCGCTTTTCGATCTTCGGCAGATCGTCCGGCGTGAAGGGCTCGTTCTTGGCGAAGTCGTAGTAGAAGCCGTTGTCGATGACCGGGCCGATGGTCACCTGCGTTCCCGGCCAGAGTTCCTGCACGGCCTCGGCCATCACATGGGCGGCGTCGTGGCGGATAAGCTCCAGCGCGCGGTCGTCGTCGCGGGTGACGATCTCGATCCGTCCGTTGGAAACGGGATCGGAGAGATCGCGCAGCTCGCCGTCGAGCGCAATCGCGACCGCCTTCTTGGCGAGCGACTTGGAAATCGCCTCGGCGACGTCACGGCCCGTCGAGCCCGCGGGATATTCGCGGATGGAACCGTCGGGAAAAGTCAGGGAAACAGGTGCAGACATTCAAAAATCTCCTATCCAGTCCCGCCAACGAATGCGGGTGGTATGCGAGGGAAAAGCCGGGGATTCCGGCGCGTTGCGTCGCGCGGTATACGGGGAAAACCGGGGGATTGGAAGAGGCGGCTAGCCACCGCGCCACTCAGAACGCGTCATCGCGTACCATACTTCGCCCTCCTCCGCGCCCGGAATGGGATCGGACCACTCGACATGGTCCGTGCGGATATGGGTCATGCCGACCTTTTCCATCACGCGGCGCGAGGCGCGGTTCACCGCCATGGTGCAGGCCACGATCCGGTCATAACCTTCGTTGCCGAACCCCCAGTCGATGAGGGCCGAAGCGCCTTCCGAGGCGAGCCCCCGCCCCCAGTCCATCCGGCGCAGGCGATAGCCAAGCTCGGCTTCTCCTTCCTTTTCCGGCCACAGGCAGAACCAGCCGACGAACGCATTGCCGTCCGTCCGCCGCGCCGTCCAGACATAGGGCTCCGTTCCCCGTGGCATGAGATACGTCGCATCCGGATCGGCCTCTTCCCTGTCGACGGCGCGCCCGCCGTTGAGAAAGAGCATGACCTCGGGATCACGTTCGAGGGCAATGAAATCGGCCAAGTCGCCGGGGCGGCACGGGGTGAGCGTCAGTCGCATGGTCTGCAGAACGGCCATTTCGATCCCCCATCATCCAGGTATTGCGGCAAGGCCGTTGACGGTATTGGTATTGCGGAGCGTGCCGGTGCCGAGTTTCTTCGTCGTCAACAGCCGCGCTCCGCCTTCGAGACGCGCCACAACCGCCACGGCGCCCACCAGGCAAGGCGGGGCTCCAGCGCCTCCGGCACGGGATCGAAACCATGCGTGCCGCCCGGCCCGCAGCGGGCGAAGCGGAACAGCGCCATGAAGCCGCCACGCCAGAGGCCATGGCGCGCAACGGCCTCGTAGCCGTATTCGGAGCAGGTCGGCAGGTGGCGGCAGGAATTGCCGATGAAGCCTGACAGCGTGAGCTGGTAGAGGCGGATGAAGCCCATGCCGAAAAGCCGCCCCGGCGTCTTGCGAAACGGGCCGCGCCAGTTGCGGCCGCGGTAGCGGAGGCGTTCTGGAGGGTGGTTGCAGTCGGGGGCGTTACACATCGACGGGCCGATCCGGGACGGGGCCGCCCCTCATCCCGCTGCCGCGACCTTCTCCCCGTAAGCGGGGAGAAGGGGTGTGTCGCAACGGTTTCGCGAGAAAGAAGCCATCCTGCAGAATACCAAACAGTGCCCCACCCTCCTTCGCCCCGCTTGCGGGGAGAAGGTGCCGGCAGGCGGATGAGGGGCAGTTGCCCTGCATCACCCTCACCCGGCCGTTTCCAGCCGCTTCGCCTCGATCTGGCCGATGGCATCCACCACGGCGTCGAAGGTCAGCATGGTGGAGGCGTGGCGGGCCTTGTAGTCCTTCACGGGCTTGAGGAACCGCATGTCCTCGAAGCGGCCGGAGGGGCCCTCGCCGTCCGCCTTCAGCATGGCAAGCATGTCCTCGCGCGCCTTGCGGATCTCGTCCACCGTCGCGCCGACGACATGGCGCGCCATGATGGAGGAGGACGCCTGGCCGAGCGCGCAGGCCTTCACCTCATGGGCGAAATCGCTGACACGGTCGCCGTCGAGCTTGAGATAGACCTTCACGCGAGAGCCGCAGAGCTTGGAATGGGCACCCGCTTCTGCGTCTGCGTCGGGGAGCGTGCCGATGCGCGGAATGTTGCCGGCGAACTCCAGGATACGGCTGTTGTAGATATCGTCCATCATGGCCCCGTTTTCCGCCTTTTTTGCCGAATCTTCAAGGATTCGGGGAGATTATTCCGGCGCGGTCGGGAAAAAAGCACGGCGTGTCGCCCTCGGCCTCTTTCGCACTCCGTCATCGATACTATATGATAACTCGTATTGGGGTGAGGGTTTTGCAAGATGCGGGGCCATCACCTGTTGTTTGGGAAACCGTGCCGGACGGTCGACGCACTGCTGAGCGAAGACCCGAAAGCCCCGGAGCCCGCCAACGGAACCCAAGCCTGCAGGGTTAGGCGAATGGCCAGTGGCGAGTCCGATAAACACGTCAGGTAACCTGCAGAAAGGTCAATGGGTCCATGGACGCCATCGTCACCAATTTTCCGCGTATCGACGAACAGTCGGGCCGCCCCACGCAGAAGGAAGCCGAGGACGCCGTGCGCGTCCTGCTCCGCTGGGCCGGCGACGACCCGGAACGCGAAGGCCTGCTCGATACGCCGGCCCGCGTCGCAAAAGCCTATCGCGAGCTCTTCTCCGGCTACGACCTTGCCGCCGAGGACGTGCTCGGCCGCACCTTCGAGGAAGTCGCCGGCTATGACGACATGGTGCTGGTGAAGGACATCCCGTTCTTCTCGCACTGCGAGCACCATATGGTGCCGATCATCGGCAAGGCGCATGTCGCCTACCTCCCGAACGGCCGTGTCCTGGGCCTTTCCAAGATCGCCCGCGTCGTCGAGATCTACGGCCGCCGCCTGCAGACGCAGGAGACCATGACGGCGCAGATCGCCAAGGCGATCGACGAGACGCTGAACCCGCGCGGCGTCGCCGTGATGATCGAGGCCGAGCATATGTGCATGGCGATGCGCGGCATCCAGAAACAGGGCTCGACAACCCTCACCACCACATTTACGGGTACGTTCAAGACCGAGCCGGCCGAACAGGTCCGGTTCATGACGATGATCCGGAGCTAGGCGAGGACCGGCTTCGCCAAGGAAGCCGAGAGCCATGACGATCACCTTCAAAGCCCCCTCCGCGGACAAGGCCGAGCTCGAAACGGGTTCGGCCTTCACGCCCCGTTTCGACGAGCACGGCCTCGTGACGGCGGTGGTGACGGACGCGAAGGACGGCGAACTGCTGATGGTCGCGCACATGAACGCCGAGGCGCTGGCGCTCACCGTCGAGACAGGCATCGCCCACTACTGGAGCCGCTCGCGCAAGGCGCTGTGGAAGAAGGGCGAGACCTCCGGCAACCTCCAGACCGTCGTGGAAATGCGCACCGACTGCGACCAGGATGCCGTCTGGCTGAAGGTCTCCGTCGCCGGCCACGACGCCACCTGCCACACCGGCCGGCGCTCCTGCTTCTACCGCACCGTCTCGAACGGGCCGGACGGCGCGACGCTTTCGATCACCGGCGGCGCGCCGCAGTTCGATCCGGCGGCGGTGTACAGGAAAAATTAAGCATCCAGGCGTTTTCCGCTCCGTTCCGGCACGGATTCATCCTTTGGCAACGGGTGCGGACGCCTAATCGCTCCCATGGCGGCCTTTATCCCCGCCATGTGGATCAGGACATGGAACACCATCGCTCGCGTGCGTCACGGCCGGTTTCCAAAGCCACCCCTTCGGGGAAGACGATCCTGCGGCCACTCCTTCTCCTTCAGCCTGGACCGGATGCACCGGGAACACGTTTCGAGCGCCGCTTTGCGCCCGAAGTTCCTCGCGTCACAGACTGCGACTATCCTGTCATCTATCGTGTTGCCGTGAGCACCGGGAAACCGGAACTGTTTTCATCGCCGCGAATTCCTCTTGGGAACGGAGGTCCGCAATGCTGAACTGGAGTTTCAATCGTAGCCTCGTAACGGCGGATGCATCGGATCCGGGCGGACCTTCCATGAACGACATGTCCCATATTCCCCAGCCGGCCCTGCCGCGCAAATCCAAGATCGCACTCGCACTCGGCGGCGGCGCCGCCCGCGGCTGGGCCCATATCGGCGTCTTGAGGGCGCTGGAGGAGGAAGGCATCGAGGTGGGCATGATCGCCGGCACCTCCATCGGCGCGCTCGTCGGCGGCTGTTATCTCGCCGGCAAGCTCGACGAGCTGGAGGCCTTCGCCCGCTCGCTCACCATGCGCCGCATCGCCAGCCTTCTCGATTTCACCATTCGCGGCTCCGGCCTCTTCGGCGGCATGCGGCTGACCAAGCGCATGCAGGAGCATCTCGAAAACCTCTCGATCGAGGATCTCGACCGCCCCTTCGTCGCCGTCGCGACGGAAGTCAACAGCGGCCATGAGGTGTGGATCAACGGCGGCTCCCTCATCACGGCGCTGCGCGCCTCCTATGCGCTGCCCGGCATCTTCGAGCCGATCAAGTGCAACAACCGCACGCTGGTCGACGGCGCACTGGTCAATCCGGTACCGGTCTCCGTCTGCCGCGCCTACGAGGAACCGCTGGTCGTCGCCGTCAACCTTAATTACGACCTCTACGGCCGCTCGGCGGTGATCAAGCACAGCGCCAGCCAGCAGAAGATCGAGGAGCCGCGCCAGGAAGACAGCGCCGCCCGGCTCGGCCTGACGGGCGTGATGGTGCAGTCCTTCAACATCATCCAGGACCGCATTTCGCGCGCGCGCCTTGCCGGCGATCCGCCGGACCTCGCGCTGCATCCCAAACTGTCGGATATCGGCCTGTCGGAATTCCACCGCGCCGGCGAATCCATCGAGCGCGGATACCTGGAAACCAAGGCCCGGATCTTCGAAATCAAGCGCATGCAGGAGGTCGTGCTGATGCGCTGAGGCGCGCCGCAGGCGGATATCATGGAGAGAGACGGCGGGCGGAGCGATGGGATCGTTCCGCCCGAAACCGTATAAGGCGCCGGGATCAGCTTGAGATATAGGCCTTGATCGCCTCGGCCTCGTGCTGGATCGCGCGGATGTGGGATTTCACCACGTCGCCGATCGAGACGATGCCGACGAGCCGCCCTTCCTTTTCCACCGGGATATGGCGGGCGCGCAGCTTGCTCATCATTTCCATGAGGTCGTTGACGCTCTGGTTCTCGCCGCAACGATAGACATTGCCCCACATGATGGAGGAAATGGGCTTGTCGAGGCACTCGGCCCCGTTGCGGGCAACGGCGGCCACGATGTCGCGCTCGGTCGCAATGCCCGCGATGCGGTCGTTGCGGTCGACGATGACGATGGCGCCGATGTGGTTTTCATGCAGATAGACGGCAGCCTGCCTGACGGTGAGCTGCGGACCGCCGGTTACGACATTGCGGCCTTTTTCGTCCAGTATTGCCTTTACATACATGCGTACCTCCCGTGTGCATCATGACGCAGAGAGGCGGGGCAACCCGTGCAGGAATGCCCTGCCAGTACGTGGGCGGCATCCCTTCCTCCTTGCGGATGCCGCGCCGTTCCGGTGGCATGTGCGAACCGGAACGCATGCATGGTGCGCCACGAAAAAGGCGATTGCAAGACCGCTAATGGACTATCGTTAATCCCGCCGGGGCTCGGCGACGACGACGTCGAAAACCGGGAAAAAGAGGAAGCCGAAGAGGAAGCCGCCGATATGCGCCTCCCAGGCGACGGCGCCGCCGGCGACCGGCCCGAAGATCTGGCCGAAGCCGATCAGGAAGTTGGTGAGGAACCAGATGCCGGAGAAGACCAGGACCGAGCGGTTGGAAAGCGCCTCGGGGATCGTCAGGCGCCGGTTGAGATGGGCGAACTGCCGGCTGATGCGCCCGCTCGGCGAGAAGACGAAGCGCGCCGCCGCCCCCATGAGGCCGGAAACGACGCCGGAGGCGCCGACGACGAGGATCATCTCGCCCCAGTGCAGCGCGGTATGGAAGGCGACGGCCGCCGCGGACGAAAGGCACCAGAAGAGGAAGAAGCGGCCCGGGCCGATGCGCCGCACCACCGGCGCGCCGAAGGCGACCATCCAGAAGGCGTTGAAGATCAGGTGCTCCCAGCTGCCGTGCAGCAGCGAATAGGTGGCGGGGCTCCACAGCCAGCCCATGCCCTGCTCCGGGCAGGCGACGGCATAGCAGCCCGGCACGAAGGCGAAGTGCAGGAGCACGAAGCTGTCGGCCTCCGGCGAAAGCAGATAGGTGCGCACGAGATGGACCAGCGTCAGAAGCGCGAGCGCCAGCACGAGGCCCTGCGGCAGGTTGAAGGCCGGCTCCCGCTTGCGCGTCTCCGCCGCCCCGCCCTCGATTTCGACCCCGTCGTTACTCATGACAATCCATCCGCTCTCGAAACAGAATCGCGCTTATACAGAGAAAAGAAAGGCCGTGCAGCTTTCGCTGAACGGCCGGCGCCCCCAATCCCCGGGACAATAATCTGATGTGCAGTAAACCATTCCCTCGTGGAGGGATGGCCGGATGTTCCACGGGATGGGCACCCGACGCAACGTAAACCAAACATTAACCTTAACATCGCGCTGGCACGAAACTCGCAACGCCATCGGAAAATGCCCGATCCGGCCTCCCTCATGTGCCGGAACGGCACGGAATCGATCGGATGATGCGCATGCAGACGAAGGCCGCGACGGCTCTTTACGATTACTGGACACGCCAGCGCGGCGAGCGGCCCGTGCCGCTGCGCGCCGCCATCGAGCCTGCCGACATCGCCGCCATCCTGCCGGACGTCTTCATCCTCGAGCAGAGCCGCCTGCGCAATCCGCGCTTCCGGCTGGCCGGCACGCGCTTCTGCGCGCAGTTCGGCCGCGAGCTGAAGGAGACGGATTTCGACGCGCTGTTCTCGCCGGACCTGCGCAGCCGCGTCGCGCGCATCACGGAGAACGTGATGGCCCATGCGACGCCGGCGATCATGACCGTCCAGCTCGTCGACGGCGCGCTGGAGACGACGGACGCGGAGATCGTCCTGCTGCCGCTCGCCTCCAAGGGCAGGACCGCGGATCGCATCATCGGGGCATTCGCGCCCCTGCCCGGCCAGCGCCAGCCGCTCTCGGCCTTCCGCTATGCGACGCTTGGGTCCGTATCGGTCATCGATCCGGCGCGCATGCGCACCCTTGCCGGCAGCCGGCCGGCCGTGCCCATGCCGGTTTCCGTCATGGCCGTGCGTCCGTCCACCCTCGGCCAGGCCTTCAGCCGGGTCATGCATCTGCGGATATTCGAAGGCGGGAGGAACGCCGGCGAACCGCGCGAGCGCTGACGATACAACCCGAAACGCCTGAAAGTTGTCGTTTCGCCAACGCCAGATGGCATTCCATCCGTCCGGCAAACCTTCTGTTAACCTCGAAAGGTTAAGAGTTGGAAATAGATAGGATCATCAGGCCCCCGCGCTCATGTATTCATTCCAGCAATCATCGCCTGCCGCCAAGAAGCCGCAGCCCGAGCAGCGCAGCTTCCAGCGCGTCTCGGTGAATCTGCCCGGCCGCCTGATGGTGGCAAGCCACGACGAATACGATTGCACGGTCCTCGACATGTCGCCGGGCGATGCCGCCTTCCAGTGCGCTGCCCGCCCGCGCATCGGCGAGCGGATCATCGCCTATGTCGACCATCTCGGCCGCATCGAGGGCACGGTCGCCATCGTCAACGACACGGGCTTCGCCATCCTGCTCAACGCGACGGACCGCAAGCGGGAAAAGCTGGCCGCCCAGCTCACCTGGATCGCCAACAAGCACGAGCTCGGCCTGCCGGAAGACCGCCGGCACAACCGCCTGACGCCGCGCAACACCAGCACCGACCTGACGCTCGACGACGGCCGGCGCTACCCCTGCCGCATCATCGACCTCTCGCTCTCGGGCGCGGCGGTCGACATCGACGTGCGCCCGGCGCTCGGCACGCCGGTCCAGCTCGGCCACATGAAGGGCCGCGTGGTGCGCCACTTCCAGGAGGGCGTCGCCATCGAGTTCTCCTCCGTCCAGTCGAAGGAAGCCCTGACCGCGTTCCTGTAGCGAATCGGCACAGCTCATTGTCGGCACTGTCCGGAAGGGGCCATCGGCCCTTTCTGCTGTTTCAGCCCGGCACATCGCCCCGGCAAGAATCCCGAAAATTTTTTTTCGTCAAAATCGGCCGTCCGCGCCGGGACGGAGAGAATCGGCGACCCGGAAGCGGAATTCTGCCGCTCGCCACCCTATCAGAGAATCCGGGGAAGCAGCCGTTTCGCGGCCACGGGCTGAAGCACCGCTCCTGAAAATCAGGGATTATCACTTCCGAATCAAACGCTTGCCGATTTCGCCAGCGTTCGCGCCGGCGCGAAAACCGTTCAAAATTTAATCAAAAGCGCCTCAAATACAGATAAAGTGTATTTCGAATTTTCTTCTTATTTTATACTTATGTGATCTTGATTTGAACTAAGTTATACTTCGGCTTTTCGCGCAAGCTCAAAACATAGCTGTCATTGTGACCTCATCAAACGGGGACGACACAATGACAAAAGCCATCAAGACAGGGACGTTTGCATTCCTCTTCTCTCTGGCCGCAGCACAGGCAGCGATGGCCCTTCCGGCGAACATTCCGCTGGCGGGCGCGACCAACCAGCCGATCGGCCATTACGAATTCTGCAAGCGCTACAGCGACGAGTGCGGCCCGAACGGCAGGGATGCCGGCCCGCTCGTGCTGACGCAGGAAAACTGGAAGACGATCCTCAACGTCAACTACACGGTCAACACCGATATCCAGCCGATGACCGACATGGAGATCTACGGCGTCGAGGAGGAATGGGCCTATCCGGATCTTGCCGGCGACTGCGAGGACTATGTGCTCCTCAAGCGCAAGAAGCTGATCCAGGCCGGCATCTCGCCCGCCAACCTCCTCATCACCGTCGTGCTCCAGCCAAACGGCGAAGGCCATGCCGTGCTGACGGTTCGCACCGACCGCGGCGACTTCGTGCTCGACAACATGCGCAACAAGGTCCTGCTCTGGTCGGAGACGGAATACCGCTTCCTCAAGCGCCAGTCCTCGGCAAATGCCGGCAAGTGGGTGAAGCTGCAAGACGGTCGTGCCGACGCCGTCGGTAGCGTCCGGTAGTCTGCGGCGCCGCATGAAGAGACTGCCCGGCAGCAATGCCGGGCGAAAGAAAGGGCCCGGTCAGTCCCCCAATCCCCGTCCCCGACCATGGCCCAGCGGCCGGTTCTATTGTCCCGGAACCGGCCGCTTCCTTTTTCAGCCATCCGCCGCAATGCCATTTCAACCAAAAATTAACCCTGTTCGCAGACGCTTCGCCCAATCGTTCCGCAACGGCGAACGAGCATCCGCGAGGGGAAGATGGCTGCGGTAACCACCGGCAACGAAGAACATGCCCCGCTGATCTCCAACCGTTTCCTGACGCGGCTGACGATCGGCGTCGCGATGCTCG
Organism: Shinella sp. Sh6; assembly: GCF_055392685.1. Taxonomy (NCBI): domain Bacteria; kingdom Pseudomonadati; phylum Pseudomonadota; class Alphaproteobacteria; order Hyphomicrobiales; family Rhizobiaceae; genus Shinella; species Shinella sp. Sh6. The sequence continues at coordinate 1,675,179 of NZ_AP044005.1, forward strand.
CCGGCCTCACCGTGGCGATCAGCGTCGGCGGGCGTATGCTGGGCGAGCGCATCGCCCTTGCCGGCCACACGGAAAGCACCGAACCCGTCGACATCGTCATCGGCCAGGACCAGATCCGCCTGCCGGCCAACACGATCCGCTTCGAGGAGCAGCGCCTGACCGGCCGCGCCGAGCATGTGGACCTCTACCTCACCTGGCCGGAGATGAACGGCTACAGCAACGGGGAACGCACCCGCTTCAACGATGCCACACGTCCGGAAGGTTTGATTTTCCTCAACCTTTCGCAAAGCACCATGTCGCGGGACATGTCCGGAAGGCTGGAGCCGATCTACAGCCATCTCTTCGACGACCGGCCGGAGCCCGGCCCCGACGGCCTCACCCTGCAGCGGCTCAGGGAGAATTCCGGCTACGGCGACGAGGTCTTCTTCACCGGCATCCTGCCGGACGGCTCGGACTATGCCGTGCGCTGCATGATGCCGGAAAACGAATCGCAATCGACCAGCGCGGATTGCCAGCGCGATATCCACATCGGCCGCGATCTTTCTGTGCTTTATCGCTTTTCGAGCAGACTTTTGCCGCAGTGGCGCGCCATGGAGGCGCGCGTGCGCGACTATCTCGGCCGATCCTTCGTCGAAAACGGCCGCTCCGTCTCCACCGCCCTCAAGCCGTAAAACACCACCGATCTCAGAAACCAATGATTCATCATAAACCGATTGGTAACGCTGTGCCGCTACTGTGCTGCCAACGGTCGCCCCGGGAAATCCCGCCCGGACAACATGTGCAATCCGAGAATGAAGAGTAGCGTAGTGCCCCGTTCCGTATTCCTCGACTTCCTCCCCCGCTCCTGCCGGGCAGTCGCCAATGCGGCGAAAAGCCTTGCAATGATCGGAATGGTCGCCACCCTTGCCTTCGCCGCGCCGGCGGCAGCAGCGCAATATGCCGGCATCGTCGTCGATGCCAAGACGGGCAAGGTGCTCTACAGCGAGGACGCGGACGCGTTGCGCTACCCGGCGTCGCTGACGAAGATGATGACGCTTTACCTCACCTTCGAAGCGCTGGAAGCCGGCAAGATCCGCCTCGATTCGCGCGTGCCTTTCTCCAAGAACGCCGCCAGCGAGCCGCCGACCAAGCTCGGCGTCGGCGCAGGCAAGTCGATCACCGTGGAACAGGCGATCCTCGGCCTCATCACCCGCTCGGCGAACGATGCCGCGACGGCCCTCGGCGAACTGCTCGGCGGTTCGGAAGAGCGCTTCACCCGCATCATGACGCAGAAGGCCCGCGCGCTCGGCATGACGCGCACCGTCTACCGCAACGCCAACGGCCTGCCGAACACCGCGCAGGTGACGACCGCGCGTGACCAGGCCCGCCTCGGCATCGCGCTGCGCCAGCACTTCCCGCAGTATTACCACTATTTCTCCGTGACGAGCTTCCGCCTCGGCAAGCAGGTCATCCGCGGGCACAACCGCCTGCTCGGCTCGGTGCGGGGCGTGGACGGCATCAAGACCGGCTACACCCGCGCTTCCGGCTACAATCTCGTCAGCTCCGCCGTCGCCGATGGCCGCAGCGTGGTCGGCGTCGTCATGGGCGGCCGCTCGGGCGCCGCACGCGACCAGCAGATGCGCAAGCTCCTTGCCGCCTATATGCCGAAGGCCTCGCGCCGCGGCAGCGGCGACCTGATCGCCGAAACCAGGGACGCCCCGACGCTGAGCGCCGACAGCGCAGCCGCCGTCGCCAGCGTCGACCTGCCGGAAAGCGGCCCGATCCCGACCTACCGCTACAATGAAGCCCGCATCGAGACTGCTTACGCTGCAACGGAAAGCAAGGCGGAGATCGTCGGCAAGCGCGCACTCGCCGCCACGCTGAAGCTGCAGCGCGAAGCCGCCGTGCCGCAGGAGGAAGTCACCGGCGAAGGCGATGCCGACGTCGACGAACTGACCACCTCGGCCGTCAAGGCCGACCCCACCCCTTCCGGCTGGGTGATCCAGATCGGCGCGACGCCGGACCGCGACCAGGCGCAAAAGCTTCTCGCCAAGGCACAGGACCAGGGCGGCAAGGCGCTCTCCCGCGCAACCCCGTTCACCGTGGCCGTCGCCAGCGACAATGGCCAGCTCTACCGCGCCCGCTTCGGCGGCTTCGGCGACCAGGACCGCGCAGCCTCCGCCTGCAAGGCGCTGAAGCGCAAGGGCTTCGCCTGCTGGGCCAGCCAGCAGTAACAGTACCGGATCGCGCTCCGGCGCGGTCCCTGATTTCCGCCTTGCACCCGCAACGGCCGCCGGAAGGTATTGCGTACCGGAGGCCGCGGGGGAAGGCCGGCGGAGGCCGCTTGCGGCTCTGCCATCCTCGATTGGGTATAGCGTACGAGGCAGATCATGGCGATGAACGAGAACCTGTTCGATGTTGAGCCCGCGGCGCGCGACGCCAAGCGCAAGTCGCTGAAAGGCACGCTTCATCCGCTGCACGAGGCGGCGATGCGCATCGCCGATATCGGGCTCGGCCGTTCCCGCAACCGGACGAAGGATCTCGTCGGCATGCTGCTCGCCCACGGCGCAAGAGCCTGGCGCTCGGGCCAGCCGGCCGCCGGGATCCATCTCCATGTCGGCATCAGCGAGCACCGTTATCCGGTTCGCCTGCGCCTGCGCTGATTTTCAGACTTTTAGAGAAGACCGAGCTCGGCGAGTTCCCGCCGAAGCTCCAGCGGCAGGTCCGCGGCGCCCTCGCCCATGTTCTTCAGGTCGCGCGGCGCATCGTCTTCCGTCAGGTAGCGCCAGCCCTGGAAGGCGCGGCGCGGCTGGAATTCCGTCTCGACGACCTCCGGCCCAAGCACCAGCTCGCAGCGGGAAATGCCGTTCGCATCGGTGAAGGTCTTGATGTCGAGAAGCTGCTGGCGGGCCTGCACCTGCCCCTTGATCACCCAGTAGAGCGAGCCGCCGTCGAGCAGCTCCCGGTCCCGCTTCGGGATCATCCGCGTGATGTGGCTGGAATGCGGCTCCATGCCCGCCGCCATCGCGATCAGCGAGCGTTCGGACACCCATTCGCGCAGGTCCTCGATCGAGTCCGCGCCGACACAGAGTTTGATGAGATGAAGGGCCATGCCCCTTTCAACGCCTTGCCGGCGGCCGGGTCAAGAGGCCGCCGTGTCGCACTCCACAAGGAAGAGATAAAGCCTCAGCACTCCACCACGTTGACGGCAAGGCCGCCTGTCGAGGTTTCCTTGTACTTCTCGTTCATGTCGACGCCCGTCTGGCGCATCGTCTCGATACAGGCGTCAAGCGGCACGAAATGCTTGCCGTCGCCCTTGATGGCGAGCGAGGCGGCCGTCACGGCCTTCACCGCGCCGAGCGCGTTGCGCTCGATGCAGGGCACCTGCACGAGGCCGGCAATGGGGTCGCAGGTCATGCCGAGATGGTGTTCCAGCGCGATCTCGGCGGCATTCTCCACCTGTTCCGGCGTGCCGCCCATGACGGCGGCAAGGCCGGCGGCGGCCATCGCCGAGGCGGAGCCCACCTCCCCCTGACAGCCGACTTCCGCGCCCGAGATCGAGGCGTTGTGCTTGATGATGCCGCCGACGGCCGCGGCCGTCAGCAGATAGTCGCGGATGCCGTCCTGGTCGGCATCCTCATGGAAATGCTGGTAGTAGCGGATCGTGGCGGGCACGACGCCCGCCGCCCCATTGGTCGGCGAGGTGACGACGCGCCCGCCGGCGGCGTTCTCCTCGTTGACGGCCATCGCATAGACGGAGAGCCAGTCGTTGGCGAGCAGCGGGTTCGCCTTGTTGGAGCGCCACTCCTCCTGCAGCTTGTCGTGGATCGAGCGGGCGCGGCGGCGCACCTTCAGGCCGCCCGGCATGATGCCCTCGTTGCGAAGGCCCCGGTCGATACAGGTCTTCATCGCCTCCCAGATGCGGTCGAGGCCGGCATTCAGCTCGTCGCGCGACATGGTGGCTTCCTCGTTCGCGCGCTTCATCTGCGCGATCGTCATGCCGGAGCGCTCGGCCATCTCCAGCATCTGCTTTGCCGAGGCGAAGGGGAACGGCACCTTCTTGTCGCTGGCGCGCGCCTTGCTGGTGCGCATCTGCTCCAGTTCCGTATCGGTGACGACGAAGCCGCCGCCGACGGAATAGTAGATGCGCTTCAGGAGCAGCCGGTCGTCGCGGTCGTAGGCGGAGAAGGTCATGCCGTTGGCATGGCCCGGCAGCGGGTTCTTCTTGTCGAAGATAAGGTCGGTCTTCGGCTGGAAGGCATAGCCGGGATGGCCGGGCGGCGTGATGCGCCCCGTGCGCTCGACTTCGGCGACGATGGCGTCCATCCGGTCCGGGTCGACCGAATCGGGCCGCTCGCCCATCAGGCCGAGGATGACGGCACGGTCCGAGCCGTGGCCGATGCCGGTATAGGCGAGCGAGCCGTGCAGGCTCATGCGGACCGCGGCGACATGGGCGCCGGAGGGGCGCGGCCAGTCGTCGGAGAGAATGAGATCGAGGAAACGGTTCGCCGCCGACATCGGCCCCATCGTGTGGGAGCTGGACGGCCCGATCCCGATCTTGAAGACGTCAAACACCGAAAGAAACATTTCCGGACTTCTCCTTGCCGCGGCAGGCTATGCTGTGTCTGTTGAAGCTACGTTATCACGCGCCGCGCCCACGGCGATCTCCCGACATCGGGTTTTACCAACGCGACATGCCGCCAAAACAAAAGCAGCGCGTCCGAGGGAGCGCGCTGCTTATGTAAGGTCGGTGGCCCGGGATTTTCAGATGCCGCCGAAGAGATGAGCGATGGCGAGAACGGCGCCAAAACCGAGAACTGCGCGGACGGTGATGCCCCAGCAGGACTTCTGAACGGTACTTTCCATGATTTCCCCGATGGAAGATGTCGTCGCAGCAGCCGTCTTCGGCGCTGCTCGGGGCCCTGTTTAGTGAAGATTTGATGAAACCGCAATCGCCAAAAATGGCAGAACCAAGGCACGAATGGCATAGGAGCCACGCACCGGGCGCATGACCTGTCGCAAAATCAGACAGTTACAGGTAGCGGCAGCGGGCGGGCCATGCCTCTTTGCCGCCCCATGTTTTAACAGCTTTGATCGGACCGTCGCGGCCCGCTTGCAAATTGCGCGATCCGTGGCACAAGGCAGGACCATGAGCACACCCGACCTTGCCGCCCTCGTCGTCTTCATCACCCTGTGGATCGGGTATTCCTGGATCACCGACCGGGCGAAATTCCTCGACCGGGTGAGCCTCACGCGGGCGATGAGCTCGCAGCGCACCATATGGATCCGCAACGCGCTCCACCGGGACCTGCGCATGATCGACACGCAGATCATGGCGGGCCTGCAGAACGGCACGGCCTTCTTCGCCTCCACCTCGCTGCTGGCGCTCGGCAGTTGCTTCGCGCTTCTGGGCGCCACCGAGCAGGTCTTCGCCATCTTCAACGACCTGCCGTATTTCTTCCACGGCAGCCGCGCCGGCTTCGAGCTGAAGGTCGGCGGGCTTGCCATCATCTTCGGCTATGCCTTCTTCAAGTTCGGCTGGTCCTACCGGCTCTTCAACTATTGCACGATCCTGCTCGGTGCGATGCCGATGAGCGGCGACATCCACAAGGACCCGGCCGGGGCCGAGCTTGCGGCCGACAAGGTCATCCACATGAACATCCTGGCGGCCAAGCAGTTCAACATGGGCCTTCGCGCCATCTTCCTGTCGATCGGCTATCTCGGCTGGTTCGCCAGCCCCTATCTCTTCATGGCGACGACCGCCGGCATCACCGTCGTGCTCGTGCGCCGGCAATTCTATTCGGCTGCGCGCGCGGCCGTGCTCGAAAGCCTCGACTGAACCCCAGCAACCCCGGCCAGCCACCTTTCCGCCATCCGCCCGGCGCAAGTTTGGCGTGGCATATTCCCATGGACCCAGGCAATGCGGCGACCGCGAACCATGACGACGACGGTGATTGACGGCAGTGTGGAGGACGGCAGCGCGCGAACGCGCCGCCTGCCGCGCATTCCGCTCATAGACCAGGCCCGCGCCGTCGCGCTGATCGCCATGGCGGTCTATCACTTCACCTGGGACCTCGGCTATTTCGGCTATATCGAGCCGGAGACCGCGACGACCGGCAGCTGGCGCATCTTCGCGCGGCTGATCGCCGGCAGCTTCCTGGCGCTCGCCGGCTTCAGCCTCGTGCTCGGCCATGCGCAGGGTTTTCGCCCGCGGCCGTTCCTCATCCGGCTTGGCAAGATCGGCCTTGCGGCGGCGCTGATCACGCTCGCCACCTGGTTCCTCTTCCCGCAGACCTTCATCTTCTTCGGCATTCTGCATGCCATCGCGGCGGCGAGCCTCGTCGGCCTCCTTTTCCTCCGCCTGCCGGTAGTCGTGACGCTGCTCGCCGCGGCGGCGGCCGTCGCCGCGCCGCTCTACCTGCGTTCGCCCGTCTTCGACCATCCGGCGCTCTGGTGGGTCGGCCTTTCCGTCGACCTGCCGCGCTCGAACGACTATGTGCCGCTGCTGCCCTGGATCGCCCCCGTGCTCCTCGGCATCGCACTCGCCCGCGTCTTCCTCGCAAGCCCGCTTCCCGAGCGGCTCGCCGGCGTGGGGACTGCGACAAAGGCGCGGTGGAAAACCTTTCTGGCGACGGCCGGCCGTCACAGTCTCGCCATCTACCTTGTCCACCAGCCCATCCTGATCGCGCTGGTCTATTGCTTCTCGCTGGTCTTTCCCGCCCCCGCGCCGGATCCCGTCGAAAGCTACATGAAGAGCTGCACCCGCGCCTGCACCAACGAACGCGACGGAGGCTTCTGCGAGAGCTTCTGCGGCTGCACGCTCGACAGGCTGCAGCAGGCAAACCTCTTCGCCGACCTCAACAGCGGCGCAATCGACGTCACCACGGACGAGCGCATCTCGGCGATCTCGTCGCAATGCACGGCAAATGCCGAAACGAGGCCCGACCTCAAGGAGTAGGATCATGAACGCCTATCGCGTGAAGCCACTCGCCTTTCCCTGGCCGCCGCTGATCTATGCCGCGGCCGTAGCGGCAGCCTTCCTGCTCCAGGCGTGGTGTCCTCTCGAGACGGCGCAGACGGAGGTCTGGATCGCCCGGGCGGCGGGCGGCGTGCTGATCGCGGCGGCGGCGGTGCTGGACGTCTGGGCGATGCGCACCCTGCTCGACTGCCAGACGGCGATCATGCCGAACCGCTGCTCCACCCATCTGGTGACGCGCGGCCCTTACCGCCTCACGCGCAATCCCATCTATCTCGGCTATACGCTGGCGACCGCAGGCCTCGGCCTCGTCATGCTCAATCCCTGGTGCATCGTGACGGCGATGGCAGCGGCCGGGCTTACGAACATCGTCGCCATCAAGCGCGAGGAACTGCATCTCCTCTCGCGCTTCGGCATCGATTTCGAACGCTATTGCAACGGGACGGCGCGCTGGATCTAGCTCAGGTGCCGACGCCGATCTCGGCAAGGCGCGTGAGGCAGGCTTCCTCGACATTGTCGAGCTCGGCGAGCGTTTCCTCGATATCACGCCGCTTCTGGCGCAGGTCCTCGCGCTTTTCGCTGACCTTCTGCATCAGCATTTCGAGCTGGCCCACCTCGCCCGGCGGGTCCTTGTAGACTTTGATGATCTCGCGGATCTCGGCAATGGTGAAGCCGATGCGGCGCCCGCGCAGGATTTCCTGGATCAGCCGGCGGTCGGCCGGGCGGAAAAGCCGCGTGCGGCCGCGCCGCTCGGGATTGATCAGCCCCTCGTCCTCGTAGAAGCGCAAGGTGCGGGTGGAAACCCCGAATTCGCGCGTCAGCTCGGTTATGGTATAAAACTTGTCCACGCCTGCTCCGATCTTCTCTGGGCAGGCATTTTATTGACTTTTACGTATAAGTCAATTTTTTCGCTCAGCGGATGGCGAACCACCAGGTCGCAAGCCCGAGAAACGCGAAGAATCCGACGATATCCGTCACCGCCGTCACGAAGACGCTGGAGGAGACGGCCGGGTCCGCGCCGGCCCTGTCGAGCAGCATCGGGATCATGATGCCGGCGAGCGCCGCCGCGCACATGTTGATCATCATGGCGGCCGCGATGACGAGGCCGATATTGCCGTCGTGGAACCAGAAGCCGGCGACGAGGCCGATCATCAGGCCGAAGGCGAGGCCGTGCAGCAAACCGACGCCCGCCTCGCGCCGCACGACGCGCCAGGCATTGTGGATGTCGAGGTCGCGGGTGGCGAGCGCGCGCACCGTCACGGTCATCGTCTGCGAGCCGGCATTGCCGCCCATGCCCGCCACGATCGGCATCAGCACGGCGAGCGCCACGATATCCTCGATGGTCGCCTCGAACAGCGAGATGACGGAGGCCGCGAGGAAGGCCGTCAGGAGGTTGACCAGCAGCCAGGGCGCACGCGAGCGCACCGTCTCGATGGTGCTGTCCGACAGTTCTTCGTCGCCGACGCCGCCGAGGCGCATCAGGTCCTCCTCGGCCTCTTCCTGGATCACGTCCACCACGTCGTCGATGGTGAGCACGCCGACGAGGCGGCCGTTCTCGTCGACGACCGCGGCGGAGAGCAGGTCGTACTGCTCGAAGAGCTGCGCGGCCTCTTCCTGGTCCATCTCCGCCGGGATGGGATGGTTCGTCTCGCGCATCATCGCCTCGATCTTCGTGCCGCGCGGCGTGCGCAGGATGCGGTCGAGGTCGACGGCGCCGAGCAGGCGGAAGGTCGGGTCGATGACGAAGACCTGCGAGAAGCTCTCCGGCAGGTCGGCGTCCTCGCGCAGGTAGTCGATCGTCTGGCCGACCGTCCAGAACGGCGGCACGGCGACGAACTCGGTCTGCATGCGCCGGCCGGCCGTGCTCTCGGGATAATCCAGCGAGCGGCGCAGGCGGATCCGTTCGGTGAACGGCAGCTTGGAGAGGATCTCTTCCTGATCCTCCTGGTTAAGGTCCTCCAGGATGTAGACGGCGTCGTCCGAATCCATCTCGCCGATGGCGGCGGCGATCTGCTCGTTCGGCAGGTGCTCGACGATATCGAGGCGGATCGCCTCGTCCACCTCGGTCAGCGCGGCAAGGTCGAAGTCCGCGCCGAGCAGCGAGACGAGCTGGCGTCGCTGTTCCGGCTGGATCGCCTCGAGAAGGTCGCCCATTTCCGATTCGTGCAGCCGCGCGACATGGCGGCGCAGGAACAGGAGGTCGCCGTCGGCAATGGCCGCGCCGACATGCATGAGGAAGTCCGAGCGGATCGAACCGTCCTCGGCATAGATATCCTCGCCGTCGAAGGTGCTGTGCCCTGCCTCGGTTTCGAGAACGCGGCTATCGTCGCCGGTGTCTTCCATCGGGCCGCTCCTCTTGCCGGGGTCGCCCGGCCCGGGCGTCAGCGGGGGCTGGGACGACGGAATTGCTGCAGGGTTGGTGCGGCGCCTCGTTCCGCGCCGCATGCCCCCGTGCTAGCGCAAAGCGCCCGGCCGGTCCATCGCCGAAAGCGGCAAATGGGCGTCACTGGAAAAAATTTCGCAAGCTGTTGCAATTTCATGCAAATCGCACGATTCGCACCGCCGGCGTTTTCGCACCGGCGCAAACAGGATAGGAAGAGGCAGGACCAACCGGCCGGAGCCCTTCATGGCGATCCTTCCCCTTCTGCGCTATCCCGATCCCCGCCTTCGCATGCCCTGCAAGCCGGTGGAGGTTTTCGATGCGCGCCTTGCGGCACTGACGGACGATCTTGCCGAGACGATGCGCGCCGCGCCCGGCATCGGTATCACCGCCGCCCATGCCGGCATCCTCGAACGGCTGACGGTGATCGAGCTCGACGGCCCCGCCTCGCAGCGCGTCTATGTGAATCCCGAAATCGAATGGTTCTCGCCGGAACTGCAGCGCCACACGGAAGGCAGCGTCTCCATGCCCGGCGTGACGGAGGAGGTCGAGCGCCCTGCCCGCATCCGCCTTGCCTATCGGGACCTTTCCGGCCAGGCCCGCACGGAGGAAGCGGACGGCCTCCTCGCCGTCTGCCTCCAGCACGAGATCGACCAGCTCGACGGCATCTTCTGGATCGACCGCCTGTCGCGGCTGAAGCGCGAGCGCGTCGTCAAGAAATTCAGGAAGCTTTGAGGGAGCCCAGAAAGCAAAAAACCCGGCCGAAGCCGGGTTCTTGGTGCGGTCGAGAAGACTCGAACTTCCACGGGTTGCCCCACAGCGACCTCAACGCTGCGCGTCTACCAATTCCGCCACGACCGCATCGTGGTAGGCGTCGTCTTGCGGCGACGGGGGTGCATGTAGCAAAAGCATTTGGGGTGCACAAGGCCGTCCGATAAGAAAAATGACGGGAAGGCGAACAATTTCAACAGGCCCTTCACAGATGGCCTGAAACCCCTGAAATCCTTGCACGATCGCGCCTATATCTGGCAGAACGGAACAAAAGGACGGCCCACCGATGCAGCGTCAGGACATTTCCGCATCCCTTCTTGCCATTCCCGGCTCTCCGCCGGTGCGCTGGCGCGTCGCGCCCGGCCTCGTCGGCTATGACGAGGCCGTGGAAACGATGGAAAAGGAGGCTGCGGCCATCGCAAACGGCGAGGCGGACGAGCTCGTCTGGCTGGTCGAGCATCCGCCGCTCTATACGGCCGGCACGAGCGCGAACGCCGCCGACCTCGTTGCACCGGATCGCTTCCCGGTGTTTTCCACAGGCCGCGGCGGCGAATACACCTATCACGGCCCCGGCCAGCGCGTCGTCTATGTCATGCTCGACCTGAAGCGCCGCCGGCAGGACGTGCGCGCCTTCGTGGCAGCGCTCGAAGCGGTGGTGATCGACGCGCTGGATTCGATGAACGTGCGCGGCGAGCGGCGGGAGGACCGCGTCGGCGTCTGGGTGCGCCGGCCCGAGCGCCCGCCGCTGCCGGACGGCTCGCCCGCCGAGGACAAGATCGCCGCCATCGGCATCCGCCTGCGCCGCTGGGTGAGCTTCCACGGCTTCTCGCTCAACGTGGATCCGGACCTCGAACATTTCTCCGGCATCGTGCCCTGCGGCATCCGCGGCTACGGCGTGACCAGCCTCGTCGACCTCGGCCTGCCCGTCATGATGAGCGACGTTGACGTGCGTATCCGCGATTCGTTCGAGCGGGTGTTCGGCCCGACCGTCCCGGAGGCGGACTGTCGGCCCGCCGCCTGAGGCGCCTCAGGCGAATTCCATGATCACGGCATCCACCGCGAGGCTTTCGCCGGCTTTCGCGCGGATTGCCCCGACCGTGAGGTCCCGCTCGGCGCGCAGCACGTTCTCCATCTTCATCGCCTCGACGACGGCCAGCGTCTCACCGGCCTTGATCTCCTGCCCTTCGGCGACGGCGATGGAGACGACGAGGCCGGGCATCGGGCAGAGCAGCATCTTCGAGGTGTCCGGCGGCAGTTTCACCGGCATCAAGGCGTCGAGCTCGGCAAGGCGCGGGGTGAAGACGCGGCTGCGCACGGAAAGCCCCTGCCAGTCGATGCGCATGCCGTTCGCAAGCGGGCGGATCTGCGCCGTCACACTACGCCCGCCGACCGTGCCGCGCCAGACCGGCTCGCCCGGACGCCAGTCGCTTTTAACGCTCTCGTCCGCCGTCACCGCGTGATAGGCATCGTCGAGCTTCACCACCCAGTCAGTGCGCTGGGCACCGGCCGGCCGCAGCCGGTCGAGATGGCCGGCGCGGCGCTCCGCATCGACGAGATGGGCGGCAAGCGCGACACGCGAAAGGATACCCGCCTCCTCGCCCGTCGGCGCCATCGGCGCGAAACCGTCCGGATATTCCTCGGCGATGAAGCCGGTCGAAAGCCGCCCCTCCCGCCAGCGCGGATGGCGCATCAGCGCGGCGAGGAACGGCACGTTGTGCTCGATCCCGTCGACGACGAAGCCGTCGAGCGCATCGCTCATCGCGTCGATGGCCTCAAGGCGCGTCGGCGCGAAGGTGCAGAGCTTTGCGACCATCGGGTCGTAGTACATCGAGATTTCCGCGCCCTCGTAGACGCCGGTATCGTTGCGCACGACCGCTTCGCCGTTCCGCCCCTCCGCCGGAGGACGGTAGCGGGTGAGCCGGCCGATGGAGGGCAGGAAGTTGCGATAGGGATCCTCGGCATAGAGCCGGCTTTCCACCGCCCAGCCGTTCAGCTTGATGTCCGCCTGCGTTAGCGCCAGCTTCTCGCCGGCCGCCACGCGAATCATCTGCTCGACGAGATCGATGCCGGTGACAAGTTCGGTCACCGGATGCTCGACCTGCAGGCGCGTGTTCATTTCGAGGAAATAGAAATTGCGGTCGCGGTCGACGATGAACTCCACCGTACCGGCGCTCTGGTAGTCCACGGCCTTCGCCAGCGCCACGGACTGCTCGCCCATCGCCCGCCGGGTCGCCTCGTCGAGGAAGGGCGACGGCGCCTCCTCCACGACCTTCTGGTTTCGCCGCTGGATGGAGCATTCGCGCTCGCCGAGATAGAGCGCGGTGCCATGCGCGTCGGCCAGCACCTGAATCTCGATATGGCGCGGATCGACGATGTATTTCTCGATGAAGACACGGTCGTCGCCGAAGGAGCTTTTCGCCTCCGAGCGGGCGCGCTCGAAGCCGTCGCGCACTTGCCCCTCGCTCCAGGCGATGCGCATGCCCTTGCCGCCGCCGCCGGCCGAAGCCTTGATCATCACCGGATAGCCGATCTCGCCGGCGATGCGCTCGGCATGGGCGGCATCCTCGATGACGCCGAGGAAGCCCGGCACGGTCGAGACCCTGGCGGCATTGGCGAATTTCTTCGATTCGATCTTGTCGCCCATGGCGCGGATCGCCTTCGGCTTCGGGCCGATGAAGACGATGCCCTCCGCCTCCAGCGCCTCGCAGAACGACGCCCGCTCGGAAAGGAAGCCGTAGCCGGGGTGAACCGCCTCGGCGCCCGTTTCCCTGCAGGCGGCGATGATCTTTTCCGCAACCAGATAGCTTTCGGCGGCGGCGGCCGGGCCGATATGCACCGCGTCGTCGGCCATCTCCACATGCAGCGCATCGCGGTCGGCATCGGAATAGACCGCGACGGTGGCAATCCCCATCCTGCGTGCCGTCTTGATCACGCGGCAGGCGATCTCGCCGCGATTGGCAATCAGGATCTTCTTGAACATGCTTTCCTCCCGGCAGTCTCAGGCGCAAAGTCTTAGCCAGAAGGCCGCGCCCGTTCAACGGCGCCGATAGTCTTACTCGAAGGCGGCGATGTCGGGCTTCGCCTTCCGGCTCTTGTGCTCGCGCCAGATGATGAAGAGGCCGGAGCCGACGATGATGGCGATGCCGAGCCATTTCGACGGCGTCGGGAAATCGCCGAAGATGGCGTAGCCGAGCACGGTCGCCGAGATGATCTCGAAATACTGGAAGGGCGCGAGCAGCGAGAGCGGCGCCATGCGGAACGCCCGCACCACGAGCATGTGCGCATAGCCGGAGAGAGCGCCGAGGACGAGGAGCAGCACCAGCGCCAGCACAGAGCCGGGAAGCGACGGCGTAAAATCGGCGATGCCGGCCGAATCGCCGATGAACAGCGCCGCCCCCATGAAGAGCGTGCCGCCGAAACCGGCGATGGTCTGCATGGTCAGCGGCGAATCGGCATTGCCGATGGCGCGGTTCATGAAGAGGTAGATCGAATAGAGGAAGGCGCAGGCGACCGGCAGCAGCGCCGTCCAGCCGAACAGCACGAAGCTCGGCTGGATGACGATGAGCGCGCCGCCGAAGCCGACGACGATGGCGAGCCACCGCCGCCAGCCGACCTTGTCGCCAAGGAAGGCCGCGGACATGGCGGTGAGGATGAAGGGCTCGACGAAATAGATCGCGAAGACGTCGGCGAGCGGCATGTATTTCACGGCGGCGAAGAACATGAGGCTCGCCGCACCGTGGAACACGCCGCGCAGGAGGTTCAGCCAGGGTCGCTTCGGCCGCAGCATGGCGCTGCCGCCGGGCGTGAAGATCAGCGGCACGGTGCACACCACCTGGAAGAAGAAGCGGTAGAACGTCACCTGCCCCGGCGACATGCCGGCGAAGTTCGCCATGTACTTGGCGATGGCGTCCATGCAGGGCAAAAGCAGCATGGCGATCGCCATCAGCAGCACGCCCTGCATGATGCCGCCGTCCTGCGGCTCGGTGGTGCTGGCGGTCATCGGTCACTCCTTCGCTCGCTCCTCCAATAGCTCTTTTCCGCCGGCTGGCAATGCCGGAAATCCTGCCGCCCGCGCGCGGCGCGAAGCGACGCATTTGAGGTAGCCCGCGCCGCCGCCTTGCCTGTAAGCTCGCGCGACGAAGAACGGAGGCCGCCATGACCTTCCCCGGAGAGAGCAACACCATCCCCTTCCCCTCGGGCCGCGCCGATGGCGACACGCTGGGCGGGCGCATCTGGCGCGCGCGCGACGCGCTGAACCTGTCGCTGGAGGACCTTGCCGCCCGCATCGGCCTGCCGGAAGACACGGTGGGCGGCTGGGAGCGCGACCATGCGGAACCGGACACCAAGGCGCTCTTCATGCTGGCCGGCGTGCTTTCGGTTTCCCCCTCCTGGCTGATCGCCGGCATCGGCGAGGCGCCCGCCGACCCGCCCGGCGACGAGCATCTGCATCCCCTTCTGCGCCAGTTGCGCGAGGTCCGCCATCTGCACGATGAGACGGGCCGGGCGATCGCCGCGCTCGAAGCCGAGATCGCCCGGCTGATCGCCCGGGACAGAGGCTGAATTTTCCACCAACCGCCCTTGAGGCACCGTGCCGGCTCTGCAATGGTCGGCCGACAAGAGAATCCGTGAAGGGAGACAAAGATGGACGTTCGCGCCGCCGTTGCCGTGCAGGCCGGAAAGCCGCTGGAGATCATGACCGTACAGCTCGAAGGCCCGCGCGCCGGCGAAGTGCTGGTCGAGGTGAAGGCGACGGGCATCTGCCATACCGACGAATTCACCCTGTCGGGCGCAGACCCGGAAGGCATCTTCCCCGCCATCCTCGGCCATGAGGGCGCGGGCGTCGTCGTCGACGTCGGCCCGGGCGTCACCTCCCTGAAGAAGGGCGACCACGTCATCCCGCTCTATACGCCGGAATGCCGCTCCTGCCCGTCTTGCCTGTCGCGCAAGACGAATCTGTGCACCGCCATCCGCGCCACGCAGGGCCAGGGCCTGATGCCCGACGGCACCTCGCGCTTTTCCATCGGCAAGGACAAGATCTTCCACTACATGGGCTGCTCGACCTTCGCCAACTACACGGTGCTGCCGGAGATCGCGCTCGCCAAGGTCAACCCGGACGCCCCCTTCGACAAGATCTGCTACATCGGCTGCGGGGTGACGACCGGCATCGGCGCCGTCATCAACACGGCGAAGGTGGAGATCGGCGCCACGGCCATCGTCTTCGGCCTCGGCGGCATCGGCCTCAACGTCATCCAGGGCCTTCGCCTTGCCGGTGCCGACATGATCATCGGCGTCGACCTCAACAACGACAAGAAGGAATGGGGGACACGCTTCGGCATGACCCATTTCGTCAACCCGAAGGAAGTCGACGGCGACATCGTGCCCTATCTCGTCAACATGACGAAGCGCGGCGCCGACCAGATCGGCGGGGCCGACTACACCTTCGACTGCACCGGCAACACGAAGGTCATGCGCCAGGCGCTCGAAGCGTCCCACCGCGGCTGGGGCAAGTCGGTCGTCATCGGCGTTGCCGGCGCGGGGCAGGAAATCTCCACCCGCCCGTTCCAGCTCGTCACCGGCCGCACCTGGATGGGCACGGCCTTCGGCGGCGCGCGCGGGCGCACGGACGTACCGAAGATCGTCGACTGGTACATGGAGGGCAAGATCGAGATCGATCCGATGATCACCCACACCATGCCGCTCGAGGACATCAACAAGGGCTTCGACCTGATGCACGAAGGCAAGTCCATCCGCAGCGTAGTGATCTATTGACCGCGGCACCCGCCTACAGCGTCGACGTGCGGAGGATGGACGCGTTCTCCGCCGCCGAGCTCTACGCGCTCCTCAAGCTTCGCGTGGACGTCTTCGTCGTCGAGCAGGCCTGCGCCTATCCCGAGCTGGACGGCTGGGATGAAGAGGCGCTGCACCTTCGCCTGCTGGTCGGCGGCGATACGGCCGGTTATGCGCGGCTCTTCCGCCCGAACGGCGAGCCGCCGCGCATCGGCCGGGTCGTCGTCGCGCCCGGTTACCGGGGAAAAGGCCTCGGCGAGGTACTGATGCGCGAGGCGATCGGCGCCTGCGAGGCGCATTTCCCCGGCGCGCCCATCGCGCTTTCCGCGCAGAGCCATCTCGAAGGCTTCTACCGCGCCCTCGGCTTTGCGCCGACGTCGGAGGAATATGTCGAGGACGGCATTCCCCATATCGACATGCTGCGCCCTGCCGAAAGGCATCCGCAAACCGCCTGATCCGGTGTAAAAGGACGGGAGAGACGGAGCGGTCATTCAAGGGGGACAGCCATGACCATCGCGAGAAAGCCGGGAATGCAGGGCAGACGCATCGCCGCCGCCACCCTTTTCGCGGCCGCCGTCCTGTTGCCGTGGCCGGCGCTCGCGGGACCGGAGGGCACCTATGCCATGACCGGCACCAATCCCGGCGACCACAGCCCCTACAAGGGCATGGTCGAGGTGCGCAGGACCGGCGAGACCTATGCCGTCACCTGGCGCTTCGGGAAGGACGAGACGCACGGCATCGGCACGCTGGCGGCCGGCTCGGACCGCATCTTCGCCGTCAGCTACGACGCCGGCAAGAGCCACGGCATCGCGCTTTACGAGCTCCAGGGCGACGGGTCGTGGTCGGGAGTCTGGTCCAGCATGAAGGGAAAGGCGCTTGGCACGGAACTCTGGCGCCCGAACGACGGCAGAAAGTCCGCGACGACCGCCGGAAGCACCGCCAACGTGCCCGCCAGCGCCGCGACGCCCGACGGCAAGGGCGCCGCGCGGCGGTGACGGCGGAAAAGGAAAACGAGCGGAGCGGATGACCGAAAGCCTTCCAACCATCTATGTCGATGCCGACGCCTGCCCGGTGAAGCCGGAAATCCTGAAGGTCGCCGAGCGGCACGGCCTGCCGGTGACGTTCGTCGCCAATTCCGGCCTGCGGCCGTCGCGCGATCCGATGGTGCGCAACGTCATCGTTTCCGGCGCCTTCGACGCGGCGGACGACTGGATCGCGGAGAACGTGCGCGAGGGCGACATCGTGGTGACCGCCGACGTGCCGCTTGCCGGGCGCACGGTCGCCGCCGGCGCCCATGTCACCGGCCCGACCGGACGGCTCTTCGACAAGGCGAACATCGGCATGGCGAGCGCCATGCGCGATCTCGGCGCGCACCTGCGCGAGACCGGCGAAAGCAAGGGCTACAACGCCGCCTTCTCGCCGCGCGACCGCTCCGCCTTCCTCGAAACGCTCGATCGCCTTTGCCGCCGCGCGAAGGCGACGCCCGGCAGGTCGGCGCCATGAAGGCCGATCCCGGACCCAGGACCTTCGGCCGGCACCTGCCCTTCTATGTCGGCCTCGCCGCCTCCGCGGTCGCGCTTGCCGTCGCCCTCTGGCTGAAGCCGCTGTTCGCCGTCGACATCGCGGCCAACACCTTCTTCCTGTGCTATCTCGGGCTGACGGCGGTACGCCTGCCGCACCTGACGGCCGCCTATCTCGAACATTACGCGACGGATACCGACGAGCCGGCCGCCATCATCTTCACTGTCACCTTCGCGGCCGTCGCCATTTCCATGGGCTCGCTCTTCGTGGTGCTGAACCGGCCGAACGCGACGGGCCTGGAATTCACGCTCGCCTTCTCCTCGGTCGCCCTCGGCTGGCTGACGATCCACACGATGGCCGCCATCCACTACGCCCATATCTACTGGCGGCCCGGCAGCACGGAGGCGAGCACCGATGCCGGCCGCGGCCTCGACTTTCCCGGCAAGGCCCCGCCGGACGCCTACGATTTCCTCTATTTCGCCTTCGTGATCGGCATGACGGCGCAGACTTCGGACGTCGCGATCACCGCCACCGACATGCGCAAGATCAATCTCGTACACGCGGTCGTCTCCTTCTTCTTCAACACGGTGCTTGTGGCGGCCGCGGTCAATGCCGCCGTGGCGCTCGCATCCTGAACAACCGGAGTTTTCCATGAAAGTGCTTTCCCAGAACACGGCCTTCGGCGGCATGCAGGGCGTCTTCGCCCATGACTCCGAAGCCTGCAAATGCGAGATGACCTTCGCCGTCTTCGTGCCGCCGCAGGCGATCCGCGAGCCGCGCCCGGTGCTCTGGTATCTCTCCGGCCTCACCTGCACCCACGCCAATGTGATGGAAAAGGGCGAATACCGCCGCATGGCCGCCGAACTCGGCCTCATCGTCGTCTGCCCGGATACCAGCCCGCGCGGCAACGACGTGCCCGACGAATTGACCAACTGGCAGATGGGCAAGGGCGCCGGCTTCTACCTCGACGCCACCGAGGAGCCCTGGGCGGAAAACTACCAGATGTACAGCTATGTCACGGAGGAGCTGCCGAATTTCGTCAGCCAGCACTTCCGCATGGACATGGACCGGCAGGGCATCTTCGGCCATTCGATGGGCGGCCATGGCGCGATGACCATCGCGCTGAAGAACCCGGACCGCTTCAGGAGCTGCTCGGCCTTCGCCCCCATCGTCGAGCCCTCGACCGCCGACTGGTCCGTGCCCGCCTTCGAGAAATACCTCGGCACGGACAGGGCGAAATGGCGTGAATACGATGCCTGCGCGCTCGTCGCCGACGGCGCCCGCTTCCCGGAATTTTTGATCGACCAGGGCAAGGCGGACGGCTTCCTCGAAAACGGCCTTCGCCCCTGGCTCTTCGAGGAGGCGGTGAAGGGCACCGGCATCGACGTGACGCTGCGCATGCACGAGCGCTACGACCATTCCTACTACTTCATCTCGACCTTCATGGACGATCACCTGAAATGGCACGCCGAGCGCCTTGGGTGAGAACGGATATGGCGGGGGCGCATGGCTGGCATGCCGCCCCTGCCCTTGCGACCACAGCGCGGATGAACGATAGTCCGCCCCGGTAGACGGCTACCGCCGGAACGATCCGGTCACGATCGCGGGGACGGCCTCGCTCCTTGAAACGGAGTAGGCAGAATGCCCTGGATCCTTCTCACCCTCGCCGGCCTCTTTGAAATCGGCTGGGCCATCGGCCTCAAATACACCGACGGCTTCACCAAGCCCCTTCCGACGGCGCTCACCGCCGGTTCCATGCTGGTCAGCATCGTGCTTCTCGGCCTTGCCGTGAAGACGCTGCCCATGGGCACGGCCTATGCGGTCTGGACCGGCATCGGCACGGTCGGCACCGTCATCCTCGGCATAGTCCTCTTCGCCGAGCCGGCGACGGCGATGCGCCTCGGCTGCATCGCGCTCATCGTCACCGGCATCCTCGGCCTGAAGTTCGTCGCCTAACTGCGGCGGCCGTTGTCGAGCGCGAAGGCGCCTGGCCCCGCTGCCGTGAGGTACAGGAAGACGAAGCAGAAGAGGACCGCGGCATCGCCGCGGTTGTTGATCGGAAAGAAGCTCTGCGGCGCATGCGCCATGAAATAGGCGACCGCCATGAAGCCGCAGAGCACGAAGGCGACCGGCCGCGTGAAGAGACCGATGAGGATCAGCACGCCGCCGACGACCTCCAGCACGCCCGCCACGCCAAGGATGTTCATCAGGTCGCCGAAGGGCAGCTCGGCCGGCGGGAAATCGATGAATTTCTGCGTGCCGTGCTCGATGAAGAGCAGCGCCGCCACGATGCGGAGCGCGGCGAGCGCCTGCGGACGGTAGGCGGAAAGGCGATCGAACATCGGGAAATCCTCCTTGCGGTTCAAAGCGGAATGTTGTCGTGCTTCTTCCAGGGGTTTTCGAGATCCTTGTTGCGCAGGAGCCTGAGCGCCCGCGCGATGCGCTTGCGCGTGGAATGCGGCATGATCACCTCGTCGATATAGCCGCGCTCGGCCGCCACGAACGGCGAGAGGAAGCGATCCTCGTACATCTTGGTATGCGCGGCGATCTTTTCCGGATCGGCGATGTCCTTGCGGAAGATGATCTCGACCGCCCCCTTGGCGCCCATCACCGCGATCTGCGCCGTCGGCCAGGCATAATTGATGTCGCCGCGCAGGTGTTTCGACGCCATCACGTCATAGGCCCCGCCATAGGCTTTGCGCGTGATCAGCGTCACCTTCGGCACGGTCGCCTCGGCAAAGGCGAAGAGCAGCTTTGCGCCGTGCTTGATGAGGCCGCCATATTCCTGCGCCGTTCCCGGCAGGAAGCCCGGCACGTCGACGAAGGTGACGACGGGAATGCCGAAGCAGTCGCAGAAGCGCACGAAGCGCGCCGCCTTGCGGCTGGCATCCGAATCGAGCACGCCCGCCAGCACCATCGGCTGGTTGGCGACGAAGCCGACCGTCGCCCCCTCGATGCGGCCGAAGCCGCAGACGATGTTCTTCGCAAAGCTCTCCTGGATCTCGAAGAAATCGCCTTCGTCGACGGTCTTTGCGATCAGTTCCTTGATGTCGTAGGGCTTGTTGGCGTTCGCCGGCACGAGCGTGTCGAGCGAGGCGTCCGTCTCCTCCACCGACTGGAAGCACTCGATCTCCGGCACGGGCGAGGTGTTGGACTGCGGCAGGAAGTCGATGAGGCGGCGCACCTGCAGCAGCGCGTCGACATCGTTGTCATAGGCCCCGTCGGCGATGGAGGATTTCGTCGTGTGGACGGAAGCGCCGCCGAGTTCTTCCGCGGTGACCGTCTCGTTGGTGACGGTCTTCACGACGTCCGGGCCCGTCACGAACATGTAGGACGTGTCGCGCACCATGAAGATGAAATCGGTCATGGCCGGCGAATAGACGTCGCCGCCCGCGCACGGCCCCATGATGACGGATATCTGCGGGATGACGCCGGAGGCGAGCACGTTGCGCTGGAAGACCTCGGCATAGCCGCCGAGCGCGGCGACGCCCTCCTGGATACGCGCGCCGCCCGCGTCGTAAAGGCCGACGATCGGCGCGCGGTTCTTCAGCGCCATGTCCTGGACCTTCATGATCTTCTGTGCATGGGTCTCGGAAAGCGAGCCGCCGAAGACGGTGAAATCCTTGGCGAAGACGAAGACGGTGCGCCCGTTCACCGTGCCCCAGCCGGTGACGACGCCGTCGCCGGCGATCTTCGTCTTCTCCATGCCGAAATCCGTCGAGCGGTGCTCGACGAACATGTCGAATTCCTCGAAGGAGCCCTCGTCCAGGAACACCTCGATGCGTTCGCGCGCGGTCAGCTTGCCGCGCTTGTGCTGTGCATCGATACGGGCGGCGCCGCCGCCCATGCGGGCGCGCTCGCGCCGGGCTTCCAGTTCGTGGAGAATTTCCTTCATGGTCCCTCGGTTCCTCCCGTTTCGACAATGACTTAACATGCGAAACGGGGGGCTTGAAGAGGACCGTTCTAGATAGATCGTCTCAGGCGCGCGGGACCTCGGCGAGCACCGCGGCGGCGACGTCCATTTCCGCGCGGCGCAGTTCCCGGCGGCGGAAGGCCTCCTCGTCCGTGCCCCACTGCTCGATCTGCCAGTCCTCGTCGACATGGGCGAGCGTCCAGGCGGTCTCGGCATCGATCACGCCCTCGGCAAGCGCCAGCGCCAGCAGCGCCGAGCCGGTCAGCGTCGTGACCGTGTGGAGGCACGCGAGCGCCAGCGGATCGCGCCAGCCGGAAAGCGCGGAGGCGAAAGCCTCGATGGCCCGCGCCGGCTGTTCCTGGTGCATGACGCCCTCGACGAGGATGAAGCGCGCGCCCTTGGCCTCGGCCGCCCAGCGCAGGATCGGGTCCCAGCCCTCGCGCTGGCGCTCGACGAGGCCAGCCGGCGAATCTGCGCGGTAGCAGAGCATGTCCGTGCCGGCGAAGCGCACGATCTCGTCGAAGACGGCGTCGAAATTGCCGGCGACGCCGTCGATGGCGGTGTTGACGAGGCGCGTCACCGGCATCGTCGCCGGGTCGATCTCCTCGCCCTGCCCGTTCCATTCGGCCTTCAGCCGGTCGGCGATGGCCTGCGAGGGCACGGCCAGCAGCTTCTTGACCGGCGTGCGCACCGGGCGCCCGTCGATGAGGATGCGGTAGCCCTCGTCCGTCCGGTCGGTCGAGACCTCCTTGTAGAAGCGCTTCGGCAGCGGCCGCTTCATCTGGATCTGCGCGCGGCGCACCGGATCGGGATCGCTCATCGCATCGGAAAGGTCGCTCAGAATGTCACGCATCGGAAATCTCCAGCCATTCGAGAAGGTCGGCGGGCGTGCGAAGGATGTGGTCCGCGCCGGCCTCGACGAGTTCGGGCACAGAGGCATAGCCCCAGGAAACGCCGATCGCCGAAGCGCCGGCCGCCTTCGCCATCTGCATATCGTAAATCGCATCGCCGATGACAACCGTGCGGGCCGCATCGACGCCCGCCTCGCTGCAGCATTCCATGACCATGGCCGGATGCGGTTTGGAGGGGCAATCGTCCGCCGTGCGCGAGACGAAGAATGTTTTGTCGAAGCCGTGCGCAGCGCGGATGAGATCGAGGCCGCGGCGGGATTTGCCGGTGACGGCGCCGAGGATCAGGCCGTCCTCGCGCTCCAGCCGCGCCATCATGGCGTCGATGCCGGGAAAGAGCGGCTCCTGGAAGCCGGGTTCGGCGCGCACGCCGGAGAAGGTCGCCTTGTAGTGCGCCGTCATCGCCAGCGCCTCCTCGTCGACATGCGGCTTGCCCTGCATGCGGGCGATGGCGATGTCGAGCGTCAGGCCGATGATCGCCTTGGTCTCGGAAACGTCCGGTCGCGTATAGCCGAAATCGACGAAGGTGCGCGCCATGACCTCGTGGATCAGCTTCGCGCTGTCGACCAGCGTGCCGTCGCAATCGAAGAGGACGAGGCGCATCAGTCTTCCTCGTCCGCCGCGTTCTGGTCGAAGCCGAAGAGGTTCCACGTCTGCACCATGTGCGGCGGCAGCGGTGCGGTCACGCGCAGGCGCCCGCCGGAGGGGTGCGGGATGTCGATATGGCGGGCATGGAGATGCAGGCGGTTCTGCACGCCGCCCGGAAACGCCCAGTTGGTATCCGCGTCGAAATATTTCGGATCGCCGAGGATCGGGTGGCCGATATGGGCGGCGTGGACGCGAAGCTGGTGCGTGCGCCCCGTATAGGGCTCCATCTCCAGCCAGGCGAAGTTCTGCCCGGCCTGCTCGACGACGCGGTAGAAGGAGACGGCATGGTCCGCCCCGTCCTCGCCGTGCTTGGCGATGCGCATGCGGTCGCCGTCCGGCGTCTGCTCCTTGACGAGCCAGGTGGAGATCTTGTCCTCGCGCTTCTTCGGCACGCCCTTGACCAGCGACCAGTAGGTCTTCTTGGTGTCGCGCTCGCGGAAGGCGGCGGTGAGCTTCTGCGCCGCGCCGCGCGTGCGGGCGATGACGAGGACGCCCGAGGTGTCGCGGTCGAGCCGGTGCACGAGGCGCGGCTTCTCGCCCTTCTGGCTCGTCCAGGCCTCCAGCATCTTGTCGATGTGCCGGGTGACGCCCGAGCCGCCCTGCACGGCGATGCCGGCCGGCTTGTTGAGCACGAAGACCTTGTCGTCCTCGTGCAGCAGCATGCGGGAGAGGAGCTCGCCGTCCGGGGAATGCTTCAGGTCGCGGCCGGCGATGGGGCCGGATTTCTTCGCATCCACCTCCATCGGGGGAATGCGGATCGTCTGGCCGGGCTGCACGCGGGTATCGCTCTTGGCGCGCCCGCCGTCGATGCGCACCTGCCCGGAGCGCAGCAATTTCTGGAGCTGGCCGAAGCCGAGGCCCGGGTAATGGACCTTGAACCAGCGGTCGAGGCGCATGCCCGCCTCGTCGCCTTCCACCTGCTTGTGTTCGATGCCTGCCATCTTCGCCTTCTTTCGTTGCGCCGCTCTTAGCGCAAGAACGAAGGAATTAGAAGGCGCGGAAGGTCAGCGTCGTCAGCGAGCGCACGATGCCCGGAATGGAGGCGACATGGTCGTTGATGAACTTGCCGATATCCTCCTCGCTGTCGACATAGATCTTCAGGAGGAGATCGTAGTCGCCGCTGGTGGAGTAGAGCTCCGAAATCAGTTCCGTAGCGTAAAGCGCATCGGCCACCTCGTAGGTCTTGCCCGGAGCGCATTGCAATTGCACGAAAATCGGCTTCATCGGTCCTCCCGCGCCATCGGCGGCATCATGATCGGCCGCGACTCCGGCGGCTTTCTTCGCCTCTTATGGCGGAATTGAGGGGGCAAAGGCAAGGCCGGCCGCGCCACCGGAGAACCGTTAAAATTCGATGAAAATGCAACCCTTGCGTTTCATTTCCAGGTAAGCCGCAACTGTTAAATTCGATAAACCAAACAAACCCGTTGAAGCGCCATGACCCAGATCGTGACAGTCTCGCCGACCACAGCCGCCTACGCCTCCCAGGGCATGCGGTCGAACACGCGCACCGGCACGCTGTTCGAGGAGCGCATCCATGCCTGGAGCGAGGATGCCAGGACCCGGGGCGACGCGCATGTCGTTGCCGTGCTCAACGTCATCCATCCGCCGGCCCTCGCGCTCGCGCTGATCACGGCGCCGAACGAGACGCCGCAGGTAACGGTCGCCGAGGCGCAGCGCCTCTATGAGGAGAACGGCGGAACCGCCGTAACCGAACCCGCCTGATCCTCCCGAAGAACAGCCGTCCTCCAACTTTGCAAGCCCCCTTTCCGGGGGCTTTCTTTTGTCCCTTTTCTCAAACGACAAAAATTTGTTCGAGAGCGACGCCGCCTCTTGCCAAAATATGGGCGAGGCCGTTATCTGGAGCCGACCTCGCTGGGAGAAACCGGGCAAATCCGGTGCCGAAGGAGCAACCGCCCCGGAAACTCTCAGGCAAAAGGACCAGCAAGGTGCCGTCGGAACTCTGGAGAGAAGCGCGAAAGCGCTCGCCGAAGGGATAACAATCTCAGGCGAAGGGACAGAGGGGGCTCAGGCAAAACGGCGCGTTCGCGCCGAAAGTGTGAGCCGGCGCCCGAGGAGAAAGGGCGCCAAGGACTTGGAGGGCGCCTTTTGGACGTATCGTCTGATCTCAAGAAAACCCCGCTTCATGCGCTGAACCTGTCGCTCGGCGCCCGCATGGTGCCGTTCGCCGGCTATGAAATGCCGGTGCAATATGCGGCCGGCGTGATGAAGGAACACCTGCACACCCGTGCGGCCGCCGGCCTCTTCGACGTGTCGCACATGGGCCAGGTGACCGTGCGCGCCCGCTCCGGCGACAATGCGGACGCGGCCCGCGCGCTGGAAACGCTGGTGCCGGTGGACATCGTCGGCCTTCCCGAAGGCCGCCAGCGCTATGCCCTCTTCACCAATGACGAGGGCGGCATCCTCGACGACCTGATGATCGCCAACCGCGGCGACCATTTCTACGTGGTCGTCAACGCCGCCTGCAAGGAGGCCGATTTCGCCCATATGCAGGCGAAGATCGGCGAGGCCTGCGAGCTGACGCTGCACGACGACCGCGCCCTCGTCGCCCTGCAAGGCCCGCGCGCCGAGGCGGTGCTGGCCGAACTGTGGGCCGATATCTCCTCCATGCGCTTCATGGACGTGCGCGCCTGCGACCTGCACGATGCCGGATGCATCGTCTCGCGCTCCGGCTATACGGGCGAGGACGGCTTCGAGATCTCCATTCCGGCAGCGCTTGCCGAAACGGTCTGTCGCCGCCTGCTCGACCATCCGGACGTGCTGCCGATCGGCCTCGGCGCCCGCGATTCGCTGCGCCTCGAGGCCGGCCTCTGCCTCTACGGCAACGACATCGACACCGGCACGACGCCGGTGGAAGCCGGCCTCGAATGGGCGATCCAGAAGGCCCGCCGCAGGGGCGGTGCGCGTGAGGGCGGCTTCCCCGGCGCATCCGTCATCCTCGACCAGCTCGAAAACGGCACGGAGCGCCGCCGCGTCGGCTTCAGGGCCGAGGGCCGCGCGCCCGTGCGCGCCGGCGCGGTGCTCGCCACCGATGCGGAAGGCGAGGACGTCGTCGGCACGGTGACCTCCGGCGGCTTCGGCCCCAATGTCGACGGCCCCGTCGCCATGGGCTACGTCGCGACCGCCTCGGCCGAGCCCGGCACGCCGCTCTATGCCGGCGTGCGCGGAAAATTCCTGCCCGTCACCGTAGCGGCCATGCCCTTCGTCAAGAATACCTTCAAGCGCTGACCCCATGACCGTCCCGGCCGAGCCATCGCCCCTCACCCCAGCCCTCTCCCCGCAAGCGGGGCGAGGGAGCGGAAGCGGCGCGGCAAGCCTCCTTCGCCCCGCCTGCGGGGAGAAGGTGCCGGCAGGCGGATGAGGGGCAACCCCGAACCATTCCATTCCGAGAGAGGAACAACCATGCTGAAATTCACCGAAGAACACGAGTGGCTGAAGATCGAGGGCGATGTCGCGACCGTCGGCATCACGACCCACGCGGCCGAACAGCTCGGCGACCTCGTCTTCGTCGAGCTGCCGGACGTCGGCGCCACCTTCGAGAAGGGCGGCGATGCGGCCACCGTCGAGAGCGTCAAGGCGGCCTCCGACGTCTATTGCCCGCTCGACGGCGAGATCGTCGAGGTCAACGAGGCGATCACCGCCGATCCCTCCCTCGTCAATTCCGACCCGCAGGGCGCCGGCTGGTTCTTCAAGCTGAAGCTCGCCAACAAGGCCGACGCAGACGGCCTGCTGGACGAAGCCGCCTACAAGGAGCTTGTCGGCTGATGAACCTGCCCAAGGACTTCGCCTTTACCGATTACCAGCCCTACGATTTCGCCAACCGCCGCCATATCGGCCCCTCGCCGAAGGAAATGGAGGCGATGCTGAAGGTGATCGGCTATGACAGCCTCGACGCGCTGATCGACGACACCGTACCGAAATCGATCCGCCAGCAAAGGCCGCTCGAATGGGGCGCGCCGATGACCGAGCGCGAGGCACTCGACAAGCTGCGCGAGACCGCCAACCGCAACAAGAAGCTCGTCTCGCTGATCGGCCAGGGCTACTACGGCACGATCACGCCGCCGGTCATCCAGCGCAACATCCTGGAGAGCCCCGCCTGGTACACGGCCTATACGCCCTACCAGCCGGAGATCAGCCAGGGGCGCCTGGAAGCGCTCATCAACTATCAGACCATGGTGTGCGACCTCACCGGCCTCGACGTCGCCAATGCCTCGCTGCTCGACGAGGCGACCGCCGCCGCCGAAGCGATGGCGATGGCGCAGCGCGTCGCGAAATCCAAGGCGACCGCCTTCTTCGTCGACGAGAACTGCCACCCGCAGACCATCGCGCTCCTGAAGACCCGCTCCGAGCCGCTCGGCTGGAGCATCGTCGTCGGCGATCCCTTCACCGATCTCGACCCCGTCGACGTCTTCGGCGCGATCTTCCAGTATCCCGGCACCTACGGCCATGTGCGCGATTTCTCGGGCCTCATCGCCCGCCTGCACCAGACCGGCGCCATCGCCGTCATGGCGGCCGATCCGCTGGCGCTGGCGCTCCTCAAGTCGCCCGGCGAGATGGATGCCGACATCGCCATCGGCTGCACCCAGCGCTTCGGCGTTCCGGTCGGCTACGGCGGCCCGCATGCGGCCTATATGGCGGTCAAGGACGCCTACAAGCGCTCCATGCCCGGCCGCCTCGTGGGCGTGTCCATCGATGCGCGCGGCAACCGTGCCTATCGTCTCTCGCTCCAGACGCGCGAGCAGCATATCCGCCGCGAGAAGGCGACGTCGAACATCTGCACCGCGCAGGTGCTGCTCGCCGTCATGGCCTCGATGTATGCGGTCTTCCACGGGCCTCAGGGCCTGAAGGCCATTGCCCAGAGCGTGCACCAGAAGACAGTGCTCCTTGCCAAGGGCCTCGAAAAGCTCGGCTATACCGTCGAGCCGGAGGTCTTCTTCGACACGATCACCGTGCATGTCGGCAAGCTGCAGGGCATCATCCTGAAAGCGGCCGTGGCGGAAGAGGTGAACCTGCGCAAGATCGGCGACGACCGCATCGGCATCAGCCTCGACGAGCGCTCGCGCCCCGTCACGCTGGAGGCCGTCTGGCGCGCCTTCGGCGGCAATTTCGAGGTCGCCGAGTTCGAGCCGGACTACCGCCTGCCGGAAGACCTGCTGCGCACCAGCGAATACCTGACTCACCCGATCTTCCACATGAACCGCGCGGAAAGCGAGATGGTGCGCTACATCCGCCGCCTCTCGGACCGGGACCTTGCGCTCGACCGGGCGATGATCCCGCTCGGCTCCTGCACGATGAAGCTGAACGCGACCGCGGAAATGCTGCCGATCACCTGGCCGGAATTTTCCGAGATCCACCCCTTCGTGCCGGCCGACCAGGCCGAGGGCTACCGGCATCTCATCGAGGACCTGTCGCACAAGCTCTGCGACATCACCGGCTACGACGCCATTTCCATGCAGCCGAATTCCGGCGCGCAGGGGGAATATGCCGGCCTCCTGACGATCCGCGCCTATCACCTCGCCAACGGCGACACGCATCGCGACGTCTGCCTCATCCCGACCTCCGCGCATGGCACCAACCCCGCCTCCGCGCAGATGGCCGGCATGAAGGTCGTCGTCGTGAAGGTCTCGGAGAACGGCGACATCGACATGGACGATTTCCGCGCGAAGGCAGAGCAACACGCGGAAAACCTCTCCTGCTGCATGATCACCTATCCCTCCACGCACGGCGTCTTCGAGGAGAACGTGCGCGAGGTCTGCGAGATCGTGCATCGCCACGGTGGCCAGGTCTACATGGACGGCGCGAACATGAACGCCATGGTCGGCCTTGCCCGCCCGGGCGACATCGGCTCGGATGTCTCGCACCTCAACCTGCACAAGACCTTCTGCATCCCCCACGGCGGCGGCGGCCCCGGCATGGGGCCGATCGGCGTGAAGGCGCATCTTGCGCCCTACCTGCCGACGAGCCCGACGACCGGGGAGGCCGGCGCGGTCTCGGCCGCGCCGTTCGGCTCGGCCTCCATCCTGCCGATCTCCTGGAGCTACTGCCTGATGATGGGCGGCGAAGGCCTGACGCAGGCGACGAAGGTGGCGATCCTCAACGCCAACTACATCGCCGCCCGCCTCAAGGGCGCCTATGACGTGCTCTATGCCTCCTCCAAGGGCCGCGTGGCGCATGAATGCATCATCGACACGCGCCCGCTCGCGGCGAGCGCGGGCGTCACCGTCGACGACGTCGCCAAGCGCCTCATCGACAGCGGCTTCCACGCGCCGACCATGAGCTGGCCGGTCGCCGGCACGCTGATGATCGAGCCGACCGAATCGGAGACCAAGGCGGAGATCGACCGCTTCTGCGAGGCGATGCTGGCGATCCGCGAGGAGGCCCGCGCCATCGAGGAAGGCCGGATGGACCGGGAGAACAACCCGCTCAAGAACGCCCCGCATACGGTGGAAGACCTCGTCGGCGAATGGGATCGTCCCTATTCGCGCGAGCAGGCCTGCTACCCGCCGGGCGCCTTCCGCGTGGACAAGTACTGGTCGCCGGTCAACCGCGTCGACAACGTCTACGGCGACCGCAACCTCGTCTGCTCCTGCCCGCCGCTGGAGGACTACGCGGAAGCGGCCGAGTAAGCCGTTTCCGGGCGGGTCCAAGGCCCGCCGCCTATCCTTCGTCATGGTCGGGCTTGACCCGACCATCCATCCGCCGGCACGCCGCGAATGTGGATCCTCGGGTCAAGCCCGAGGATGACGGCGGAGAAGGAAGCGGGTGGGACATCGAACCACCCCGGCCGATACCATCGGCCGGGGTTTTCCGTTGCGGGCAGGGATGGGATCAGGGCGCGACGGCGACGTCCACCCAGAAGCGGGTGAAGCCTTCGGCGAAGGCGCGGTAGCCGCTCAGGGTCGAGGGCTTGACCGCATAGGCGTTCGCGCCGTTCTCGTAGGCGCGGTTTACATCGGCGACGTTCGATGAGGAGGACAGCATGATCACCGGCGTCACGGCGGTGCGCGTGCGCCCGCGCAGGCGCTTCAGGAGGTCGACGCCGCTCGTGCCGGGCATGTTGATGTCGAGGAGGATATAGTCGAAGGCTTCCGCATCGAGCCGGTCGCTGGCAGCCTCGGCATCGGCGACATGGGTGATCTCGACCTTGTTGCCGGCATCGCTGAAGGCCCGCATCACGAAGCGGACGTCCACCGGGTCGTCGTCGACCACGATCAGTCTTCTGACCGAACTTCCCACGATCGCTCCCCTTTCGGCTTCACGGGTTGCGGAAACGTCACGACGAAGCGTGCGCCCGGACCATAGGCCGTGTCAAGCGCGATCGCGCCGTTGTGGCTCTCGACGATCCGGCGCGCCAGCGCAAGGCCGAGGCCGGTGCCCTGGTAAACCGACTCGTCCCGGTGAAGCCTTTGGAAGACCTCGAAAATCCGCTCGATATATTGCGGGTCGATGCCGATCCCCTCGTCTTCCACGACAAGCTGGATATTCTCCCCGTCCTCCCGGCAGTAGATCCGGACCTTCGGCGCCTCGCCGGGGCGGCAATATTTCAGCGCGTTGCCGATGAGGTTCTGCGCAAGGCGCTTCAGGAGCTCCTGGTCGCCCATGATCTCGGGCAGCGGGGCGACCTCGACGGTGCCGCCGCATTCCTGCAACTGGCCCTCCAGCAGCGTCAGCGCCTCGCGCATCACGCCGGACAGCGCAACGGGCTTCGGCACGACGATGCGGTAGGCGATCTGCGAGAATTCGAGCAGGCTGTCGATGATGCGCCGCATGCGCGCGGCGCTCTTGCGCACATGGTCGGCATAGTGCGGCAGTTCGTCGAACGCGCCGCGGTGCACGTCCTCCGAGATCATCTCGGCGAACATGGAAAGATGCCTCAGCGGCGCCTTGAGGTCGTGCGAGACGGTGGCGGTGAACTGGTCGAGCGCCTCGTTCTTGCGGCGAAGCTCGTTCGTCTGGGCCTCCACCTGGCGCTGCTGGCGCTTGGCCTCGGTGACGTCGCGGCCGACGCTGACGACCTCGCTGACGCCCTTCCCGTCGAAGATCGCCACGGCCGTCCACAGCATCCACATCTCCTCGCCGTCCGGCCCGTCGATGCAGATCTCCTGCGTGCGCACCGGCGCTTCGCGCGTGTAGTTGGCGATGTCGGTCAGGGAGGCCGTCTGCTCCGGGGCGCAGGCGATGTCCGGCAGGTATTTCCCGATCAGCTCATCCGTCGTCGAGCCGACGAAATTGGCGTATTTGTCGTTCGCGAAGCGGATGGCGAGATGCCTGTCGAAGCGCAGGATCATGTCGGGCAGGATCTGCAGCAGCGAAAGATATTCGCGCCGCTTCTCCTCCAGCGCCGCCTCCGTGCGCTTCAACTCGGAAATGTCGACGCGCGTGGCGACGATATCGCCCGTCTCGGCGACACGGCTCTCGCCGCGAATCCACCGCCCCTTGCCGAACTCGAAGACCGTCCCGTCGCCGTCGGTGTTGCGGTGGCTTTCAAGGCGTGCGCGCACCAGCGCCTCGGCCTGCGGCGTTCCCTCGCCGATGCCCGGAAACCGGCCGGCGGAAATGCAGGCGCGGGTGATGGCCTCGAGCGTCGCCCCGACCCGCACGGCATCGCGCGCCTCTCCGCACCGATCCTTGTACGAGCGGTTGAACATGACGAGCCGGTCCTCCCGGTCGAAGATCGCAAAGCCCTCCGTCATGGTGTCGAGCGCGGCGGCGATGCGCTGGCCGAGCAGGATATCCTCGCCATGGCTGCCGCCGCTGAGAAGACTGCGCAGCAGCAGCGCATAGTGCGGGCCGCCGGGATGATCGCCCTCGACGGGGATGACATGGGCGGTCGCCTCGAAATGCGAGCCGTTGTCGTGGCGGAAGACGAAGGGATGGGCGTTCTCGCGGCCCGTTGCGGCGCGGCGGCTGAGGATGTCGGCGGCCTCCGCCCCGTCGAGCACCGGCAGGACGGTGACGGCATCGCCGCCGTCCTGCTTCCAGCCGAAGGTGCGCGCGGCGGCGGCATTGTGCGAGACGACATGCGCCTTGTCGTCCACGATGACGACGGGGAACGGCAGATCACGATAAAGGGATGCGGCAAAGCCGGTCATCGCTCGCGCCCCTCCCGGGCGATCACGCCGGCACCATGCCGGCAGCGGGAGACTAGCAAAAGCGGCGGCGAAAGGAAGAGCAAGTTGAGGGGCTTTCCGCCCCTCTCAGGTGCGCACCACCGGCTGGCCGGCGGCGGCAAGGGCCGCGAGGTCGGCCGGCTTCAGCTCGACCGATTCGCCGCAGCCGCAGGCAGACGTCTGGTTCGGGTTGTTGAAGGTGAAGCCGGAGCGCAGCGTCGTCACCTCGAAATCCATCTGCGTGCCGAGGAGATAGAGCACGGCTTCCGGCGCGACCCAGACGCGGGCGCCGTTGAGCTCGATCAGGTCGTCCTTGGCATTGGGCTCGGTGACGAGGTCGATGGAATATTCCATTCCCGCGCAACCGCCCTTCTTGATGCCGACACGGATGCCCCTGGCCTCGCCGCCCGCATTGTCGACGATCGCCTTGACGCGGTCCGCCGCGGCATTCGTGAGTGTCATGACTGCAAAGGCCATGGATCGTTTCTCCTTCGCCGGCCGGGTTCAAGGCCCGGCGGCCTGCGAATCCGAATCTAGTGTCGGCGGGCTGACGGATCAAGTAACGGCACTCGGAGTCCGCCCCTCATCCGGCTGCCGCCACCTTCTCCCCGCAGGCGGGGAGAAGGGATATGCCGCACCGTTTTCCCAGAAGCATCTTCATCTGGGAAACCGTCACCCCAGTCGCCCTTCGCCCCGCTTGCGGGGAGAAGGTGCCGGCAGGCGGATGAGGGGCAGCTCAGCCAGCCCTCAATACCAGCCGACGGCGACCTGCGCCTCTTCCGACATGCGGTCCGGGGTCCACGGCGGGTCGAAGGTCATGCTGACCTCGACGCCTGAGACGCCCTCGACAGCACCGACCGCGTTCTCCACCCAGCCCGGCATCTCGCCGGCGACGGGGCAGCCGGGGGCCGTCAGCGTCATGTCGATCTTGACCATGCGGTCATCCTCGATGTCGATCTTGTAGATCAGGCCGAGCTCGAAGATGTCCGCGGGGATTTCCGGGTCGTAGACCGTCTTCAGCGCGGAGATGATATCGTCGGAAAGGCGGGCCAGTTCGTCGGCCGGGATCGCCGAATGGACGATGCCGTCGCGGACATCGATCTTGTCTTCCGTTGCGTCGAGGGACATGGGTCCACCTCCTCAGGCAAAGAATTTTCGCGCGTGGTCGAGCGCATCGGCCAAGGCATCGACTTCGGCGCGCGTGTTGTACATGCCGAACGATGCCCGGCATGTGGAGGTAACGCCGAAGCGTTTCAAGAGCGGCTGGGCGCAATGGGTGCCGGCGCGTACCGCGACCCCCTGCCGGTCGATGACCATCGACACGTCATGGGCATGGATGCCTTCCAGCTCGAAGGAGAAGATCGAGCCCTTGCCCTCGGCCGTGCCGAAGATACGCAGCGAATTGATCGCCGAAAGCCGTTCATGGGCGTAGTCGCGCAGGTCCGCCTCATGGGCGGAGATCGCCGCGCGGCCGATCTTTTCCATATAGTCCAGCGCATAGCCGAGGCCGATCGCCTGGACGATCGGCGGCGTGCCGGCCTCGAAGCGGTGCGGCGGATCGTTGTAGGTGACGATGTCCTCCGTCACGTCGACGATCATCTCGCCGCCGCCCTGGAAAGGCTGCATCTCCTTGAGCCGGTCCATCTTGCCGTAGAGCACGCCAATGCCCGAGGGCCCGTAGAGCTTGTGGCCGGTCATCACATACCAGTCGCAATCGATGTCGCGCACGTCCACCGGCATGTGCACGGCCCCCTGCGAGCCATCGACCAGCACCGGGATGCCGCGCTCGCGGGCGATGCGGCAGATCTCCTTGACCGGCACGACGGTGCCGAGCGCATTCGACATATGCGTGATGGCGATGAGCTTCGTGCGCTCGGTGAGGCACTTCTCGAAGTCCTCGATATGGAACGCACCCGTCTCGTCCACCGGCACCCAGACGAGCTTGGCGCCCTTGCGCTCGCGGATGAAATGCCACGGCACGATGTTGGAATGGTGCTCCATGATCGACAGGACGATCTCGTCGCCCTCGCCGAGTTTGGCCATGCCGTAACCGTAGGCGACCGTGTTGATCGCCTCCGTCGAGGATTTCGTGAAGACGATCTCGTCGACCGAGGCGCCGTTCAGAAAACGGCGCACCTTCTCGCGCGCCGCCTCGTAAGCGTCGGTGGCGGCATTGGAGAGGAAATGAAGGCCGCGGTGCACGTTGGCATATTCGTTGGAATAGGCGTTCGCGACCGCGTCGATCACCACCTGCGGCTTCTGCGCCGAGGCGCCGTTGTCGAGATAGACCAGCGGCTTGCCATAGACCGTTTTCGACAGGATCGGGAAATCCCTGCGGATCGCCTCGACGTCATAGGCCTTTGCGGGTGCGTGTTCCATCTCGTGCTTCCTATCCGCCCTGTCAGGCGTGCTTGTCCAGCCAGGCGGCGATG
Organism: Shinella sp. Sh6; assembly: GCF_055392685.1. Lineage (NCBI taxonomy): Bacteria > Pseudomonadati > Pseudomonadota > Alphaproteobacteria > Hyphomicrobiales > Rhizobiaceae > Shinella > Shinella sp. Sh6. Next base: position 1,709,622 of record NZ_AP044005.1, read on the forward strand.
ACGCCTTCCAGCGCCTCCACCAGCGGCTCGTCTTCCAGTTCCTCGACGATCTCGGCGACGAAGGCGTTGACCAGCATGGCGCGCGCCTTGTTTTCCGGAATGCCGCGGGCCATCAGGTAGAAGAGCTGCGTGTGGTCGATGTCGATCACGGTTGCACCGTGGCCGCACTGGACGTCGTCGGCGAAGATTTCCAGCTCGGGCTTGGCCGAGAAATCGGCTTCGTCGGAGAGCAGAAGCGTGTTGCACGACATCTTCGCGTCGGTCTTCTGCGCATCGGGCGCAACGCGGATCTGGCCCTGGAAGACGCCGCGGGCGCGGTCGAAGACCACGTTGCGGATGACTTCCGTCGACGTCGTGTTCGCTACGTTGTGGCCGACCGTGAAGGTCACGTCGTTGTGCGTCTCGCCGCCCAGCAGGTTGATGCCGCGCAGCTTGAGATCGGAGCCCTCGCCCGCCACGACGACGTGGATTTCCTGCCGCACGACCTTGCCGCCGGCATTGACCACGTAGAGGCGCAGCTTGGCGTCCGTGCCGAGCGTGATGCGGATCTCGCCGAGATGCGTATCCGCCGCGCCCTGCGCCTGGAGGATGATCCAGGTGATGTCCGCGCCGTCGGCCAGCGAAATGTCGCTTACCGACGTCACGAAGGCAGGGTTCTGGCCCGCGGCAAGGTGCCGCTCGACGACGGTCGCCTTCGCGCCGGCGCCGAAGGTGACGGGAAAGCGCGTATGCGTCTGGCCGGCATTCTGCACGGCCTGGATTTCGAGCGGAGCGTCGAGTTCCGTGCCGGCCGGCACGTCGATGACAAAGCCGTCGCGCACGAAGGCGCCGTTGATGCGGCCGATCGTGTCGTCGGCGTCACGCGCGGAAAGGCCCTCGGCGGCGGTGCCGTCGGCGAGCGCGTCGGCGAAGCGGCGGACCGTCACGGCCTTGGCCGCACCGCGGACGTCGGCAGCGCCGTTGACGATGGAAAGCACCGTCGAGCCTTCCACCAGCGGAGAAGCCTTGGCGGCTGAGGCGGCCGGATCGAAGGCCGGCAGCGCGCGCAGCATCGCCTTGAGGTCGGTATAGTGCCAGGCCTCGACGCGGCGCGTGGGAAGCCCCGCCTGCTTGAAATCGCTGATCAGCGTGTCGCGGGCGGCGAGCACGGCGGCATCGCCCGGCAGTTCGCCGACCGCATGGTCGTAGGCTTCGCAAAGCGCGGCTTCGGCCGCCGAAAGCGTCTTGCCTGTCTGCATGTTCATGGAATTACTCCTTCACCTGCCTTCAGGCAGCGGCGCCGATGATATCGGCGTAGCCGTTCGCTTCCAGCTCATGCGCCAGCGTCTTGTCGCCGGACTTGATGACCTGGCCCTTGTAGAGGACGTGCACCGTGTCCGGCACGATGTAGTCGAGCAGCCGCTGGTAGTGGGTGATGACGATGACCGCGCGGTCGGGCGAGCGCAGCGCGTTGACGCCGTCGGCGACGATCTTCAGGGCGTCGATGTCGAGGCCGGAATCGGTCTCGTCGAGCACGCACAGCTTCGGCTCCAGAAGCGACATCTGCAGGATTTCCGCGCGCTTCTTCTCGCCGCCGGAGAAGCCGACATTGAGCGGACGGCGCAGCATTTCCGGCGCGATCTTCAGCTCGGCCGAGGCTTCCTTGACGCGGCGCATGAAGTCCGGCGTCGTCAGTTCAGCTTCACCGCGCGCCTTGCGCTGCTCGTTCATCGCGACCTTGAGGAACTGCATGGTGGCGACGCCCGGGATCTCGACCGGGTACTGGAAGGCGAGGAAGATGCCCTTGGCGGCGCGCTCGGCCGGGTCGAGCTCCAGGATGCTCTCGCCGTTGTAGAGGATGTCGCCCTCGGTGACCTCGTAGTCCTCGCGGCCCGACAGGATGTAGGAGAGCGTCGACTTGCCGGAACCGTTCGGGCCCATGATGGCGGCGACTTCGCCGGCCTTCACCGTGAGGTTCAGGCCGCGGATGATCTCGGTGCCGTCTTCGGCGATGCGAGCGTGCAGATTCTTGATTTCAAGCATGATGTCTCGGTCCTGCGTTCGGAGCGCTCACGCTCCCGTCTTCGTTTCAGAAGCCGAGGAAGAAATGGACCACCGGAAGCATCATGGCGGAAAAACCGCCGAGGCCAAGCCCCACCACCGTGCGCAGGCCCACGTTCCGAACGTTGGGCGCATACGCTGCCAGTCCACCGCAAACCACGGCGTAATACGTCAGATTGACCGGATCCATGTCGTCTCTCCCGATGAGAACCGCACCCGCTGATATAACGGATCACGCGGGAACTTCATCGAAAGGCCTGTCCGGCCACCCGGCGGAAAACCCGCCGGGGCATTGCTACCCGGTCAGCCGACCGAACCTTCCAGCGAGATGCCGATGAGCTTCTGCGCCTCGACGGCGAATTCCATCGGCAGTTCCTGGATGACTTCCTTGACGAAGCCGTTGACGATCAGCGCGATCGCCGCCTCTTCCGGAATGCCGCGCTGGAGGCAGTAGAAGAGCTGGTCCTCGGAGATCTTCGAGGTGGTCGCCTCGTGCTCGAACTGAGCGGTGGCGTTCTTCGCCTCGATATAGGGCACGGTATGCGCGCCGCACTTGTCGCCGATCAAAAGCGAGTCGCACTGGGTGAAGTTGCGCGCGTTCTCCGCCTTGCGGTGGGCCGAAACCTGGCCGCGATAGGTGTTGTTGGAAAAGCCCGCGGAAATGCCCTTGGAGATGATGCGGCTCGACGTGTTCTTGCCGAGATGGATCATCTTCGTGCCGCTGTCGATCTGCTGGTGGCCGTTCGACACGGCGATCGAGTAGAACTCGCCGCGCGAGCCGTCGCCGCGCAGGATGCAGGACGGGTATTTCCAGGTGATGGCGGAGCCGGTCTCGACCTGCGTCCACGAGATCTTCGCGTTCTTGCCGCGGCAATCGCCGCGCTTCGTCACAAAGTTGTAGATGCCGCCCTTGCCTTCCTTGTCGCCCGGATACCAGTTCTGGACGGTGGAATACTTGATCTCGGCATCGTCGAGCGCGACCAGCTCGACGACGGCGGCGTGAAGCTGGTTCTCGTCGCGCTGCGGCGCCGTGCAGCCTTCGAGATAGGAGACATACGCGCCGTCCTCGGCGATGATCAGCGTGCGCTCGAACTGGCCGGTGTTCTTCTCGTTGATGCGGAAGTAGGTCGACAGCTCCATCGGGCAGCGAACGCCCTTCGGCACGAAGACGAAGGAGCCGTCGGTGAAGACCGCCGAGTTGAGCGTCGCATAGAAGTTGTCGGTCGTCGGCACGACGGAACCGAGATACTTCTTCACGAGGTCGGGATGCTCGCGGATGGCCTCGGAGATCGACATGAAGATCACGCCGGCCTTCTTCAGCTCCTCCTTGAAGGTCGTGACGACGGAGACCGAATCGAAGACCGCGTCGACGGCGATCTTGGACTTTTCCACGCCGGCGAGGATTTCCTGCTCGCGCAGCGGAATGCCGAGCTTCTCATAGGTCTTGAGAAGCTCCGGATCGACCTCGTCGAGCGACTTCGGGCCGCTCTGGTTCTTCGGCGCGGCGTAGTAATAGAGATCGTTGAAGTCGATCTTCGGATAATCCACGCGCGCCCAGGTGGGCTCTTCCATGGTCAGCCAGCGGCGATAGGCCTCAAGGCGCCATTCGAGCATCCATTCGGGTTCGCTTTTCTTGGCCGAGATGAAGCGGATGATCTCCTCGGAAAGGCCCTTCGGGGCCTTGTCCATCTCGATCGTAGTCTCGAAGCCGTACTTGTACTGGTCGACGTCTATCTGACGGACCTGATCGATCGTTTCCTGCACCGCAGGCATATCGTTCTCCAATCTTGCCGGATCCAAGGTCCGGCAGTTTGTCAACGTGTGGCGGCTCGCCGCCGGTTATGTAAGCGCCAAAGGCGGCTTTTCCCACCCTTTGGCAAGCGAAAACTTGGGTTTCCGCAAGATTCCCGTCAGGCCGCCCGCCGCCGCGACACGATGCGCGAAAAGGCGGCCAGGAAACGGTCCACATCGGCCTCCGTCGAGCCCGGCCCGAGCGAGACGCGAAGCCCGCCGAGCGCGGCATCGAACCCCATCGCCGTCAGCACGTGGCTCTGCCCGACCTTGCCGGAGGAGCAGGCCGAACCCGCCGAAATCGCGATGCCTTCGAGATCGAAGGCGATCTGCCCCGTTTCCGACTTCAGTCCCGGCAGGCTGAAGAAGGAGGTGTTGGGAACGCGCTCGGCATCCGCGCCGTGGACGATCACGTCATTGGTCGCAATCCGCATGCCGGCTTCAAGACCATCGCGCAGGGCGGCGATCCGGGCATTGCGCGCGGCAAGGTCCGCCGCAGCAAAGCGGGCCGCCGCGGCAAAGCCGGCGATCGCCGCCGGGTTTTCCGTGCCGGAGCGGTGCCCCTTCTCCTGCCCGCCGCCGCGGATGAGCGGCGCCGGCATCAGCACCTCGCCGCGCGAGACGAGCGCGCCAGCGCCCTTCGGCCCGCCGAGCTTGTGCGAGGAGAGGATGAGGAAATCGGCCTCCAGCGCCTCGATATCGACCGGCACGCGGCCGGCGGCCTGTACCGCATCGACGACGAGGAGCCCGCCGTGACGATGCGCGATCTCCGCAGCCGCCTTCACCGGCTGAAGAATGCCCGTCTCGTTGTTGGCCAGCATGACGGCGACCATCGGCAGGCCCTTCGCCTTGTCGTGGCCCCGCAGCAGGGTTTCCAGCGCATCGAGATCGACAATGCCGGCGCGGGTAACGGGAACGGTCGTCACGTCTTCCCGCGCAAAGCGCCCGCCCTCGCGAAGGGCCGGATGCTCGATTTCGGACACATAGAGGTGGCCGACGGCAAGCGGCGTGCGGCCCATCCGGTAGTCCGGCGTCAGGACGAGGTTCGCGGCTTCCGTCGCGCCGCTCGTGAAGATCACATGGGCGGGCGCGGCGCCGACCAGCGCGGCAACGTCCCGGCGGGCGGCTTCCACCAGCATGCGCAGCGCCCGGCCCTCGCCGTGAACGGAGGACGGATTGCCCGTCATGTCGAGCGCAACGAGGACGGCCTGCCGCGCCGCCGGCAGGAGCGGCGCCGTCGCATTCCAGTCCAGATATGTGCGCTCCGTCTTCGTCATTGGCAGTCCGTCTGCGCGCGCTGAATTCGCGGCGGCGCATTTTTCTTGAAATTTCCGCCGGGCTTGCCTTATGACACCAAGCTCACGGCGCCCGATATGCGCCCATCAGTTTCGAATAGTTCTAAACTGGGTTCTAGAAAAGCTGAGTGCTTTCGTCAAGACTTCAGTTGACAAGAATCCGTTTCGAACGCGAGCTTGCCGGAGTAAGAATGCCCGAAATCATCTTCAACGGACCCGCCGGTCGCCTTGAAGGCCGTTACCAGCCGTCCAAGCAGAAGAACGCCCCCATCGCCATCGTGCTGCACCCGCACCCGCAGTTCGGCGGCACGATGAACAACCAGATCGTCTACCAGCTCTTCTACATGTTCCAGAAGCGCGGGTTCACGACGCTGCGTTTCAATTTCCGCGGCATCGGCCGCAGCCAGGGCGAATTCGACCACGGCGCGGGCGAACTGTCGGATGCGGCCTCCGCGCTCGACTGGGTGCAGAGCCTGCATCCCGATTCCAAGAGCTGCTGGGTCGCCGGCTATTCTTTCGGCGCCTGGATCGGCATGCAGCTCCTGATGCGCCGCCCGGAGATCGAAGGCTTCATGTCGATCGCCCCGCAGCCGAACATCTACGACTTCTCGTTCCTGGCGCCCTGCCCGTCCTCCGGCCTCATCATCAACGGCGATTCCGACAAGGTCGCTCCGGAAAAGGACGTCAACGGCCTCGTCGAGAAGCTGAAGACGCAGAAGGGCATCCTCATCACCCACCGCACGGTGCCCGGCGCCAACCACTTCTTCAACGGCCATACGGAAACGCTGATGGCCGAATGCGAGGACTATCTCGACCGCCGCCTTGCCGGCGAACTGACGCCGGAGCCGGCCGCCAAGCGCATCCGCTGATCGGCCGAAAGCACCGAAGACCTCAAAGCCCGACGGCCCCGCCGCCGGGCTTTTTTTTAATTGGCCTGCCGCACGACATCCAGCACGACGGCCGGCGGCTCGGCCTCGCGCACGCAGTCGCGCCCGGCATTCTTGGCCGCATAGAGCGCGTCGTCGGCGCGGCGCATGGCAAAGCGCAGCGGCTCGTTCCCGCCGATTTCCGCAACGCCGAAGCTCCCCGTCACCCGCACGCCGGCCGGAAGGCCCGGCACCGGCGAGACGGCCCGGTTCGCCCGCAGCGCATGGGCGAAGAGCAGGGCCGCCTCCTTGCCCGTCTGCGGCAGGAACAACACGAACTCCTCCCCGCCGATGCGCGCGGCGAGCGCGCCCACCGGCACGGCGGCCTTCAGCATCTCCCCGAAGGAGCGGATGACGGCATCGCCGCCCTGATGGCCGTAAGTGTCGTTCACCGCCTTGAAGCGGTCGAGGTCGCACAGCACGATGCTGTGGGGACAGGGCTGCGCCATCAGCGCGTCGACCCGATTGTCGAAGCCGCGGCGGTTCAGCAGGCCCGACAGCGGATCGACCTCGGCATTCACCTTCTCCTCGGCGACGATCTCCAGCACGAGCACGCAGAGGAGCATCAAGCCGACGGCGACGATCAGCACGGCGCCCATGCTCTGGGAGATGAGGGCGAACTGGCTCGCCATATAGTCCCTCGCCGTATGGCCCGAGCCGGCAAGCACGGCCGCGAAGGCTTTCAGGAGGAAATGCCCGCTCGTGACGGCAAGGAGCACCACCAGCGCACGGTCGACGAGGCTTTTCACCTGCGCACGGTAGGCGGCCCAGGCGCTCATGCCGAGGGCGACGGCAAAGGGCGTCTGGTAGGACAGCGCATGCCGGAACGTGCCGCGCGGCAGGTCGTAGATCACGAGATCGAGCCCGACGAAGGCGAAGAAGACGAGGGCGAGCACGAGGCGGTTCGTCCTCAGCCCGTAGAGATGCCCGATGCCGACGCGCAGCATGAACATGCCGCAGAGCATCGAGGCGAAGGCGAGGATCGCCCAGGGCCTGGCCGGCGGCACGTAGGCGACGAGCAATTCGAAGACGGCCGAAAGGGAGGCGACGGCAAAGCAGCCGGCGAACCAGCGGGCGGCAACGCGGTTGCGGCTCCGGGCGGAAACCGCCAGGAAGAACATGCAGAAACACTGCGCGATGAGGAAATTCACCGCCAGCAGAAAGCCCGCGCCACTCATTGGCCACCCTGGACAAGAAACATCGTCGGCCGACGCATACACCCCGGCACGACCCGCGCCAAGGCTAAGCCGCGGCAGCGAAAAAAACGTTAATCGCCGGAAGCCGCCCGTGCGAGCAGCCCGCCCGAAACGGGCGCCGTCACGCCGGTCGTTCCCGGGAAGGTCAGCGGCAGGGCGCGCAGCGAGCGCACGGCGAGATAGGCCCAGGCTTCCGCCTCCATGCTGTCGCCGTCGAGGCCGACCGCCTCCGCCGTAACGACACGCGCGCCCTCTTCCCCGGCGAGGGCCGCAAGATCGCCCATGATCGCCCGGTTGAGCCGTCCGCCGCCGCACACGACATAGAGCGCCGGACGTTCCGGCAGGTGGCGGGCGGAGCGCAGGATCGCGGCGGCCGTGACATGGGCCAGCGTGCGCGCGCCGTCCTCAAGGGTCGCCGCCGCGCCCTCCGGCGGACGGAAATCGTTGCGGTCGAGCGAGCGGCGCACCGGATCGGTGAAGAAGGCATGACCCAGATATCTTTCGGCAAGGCCGCAATCCACCCTGCCCTCCGAGGCGATCATGCCGCCCTGGTCGTAGGGAATGCCGGCATGGGCCTCGATCCACTGGTCGATCAGCGTGTTGCCCGGCCCGCTGTCGAAGGCGACGATCTCGCTGCCAATGAAGGTGAGATTGGAGATGCCGCCGATATTGACGAAGACCACGGCCTTGCCGGCAGCCTCGGCAAGGCCGGCGGCAAGCGCGGCATGATAGGCCGGGATGAGCGGCGCCCCCTGCCCGCCATGGACCATGTCGTTCGCCCGCATGTCGTAAACGACGTCGATGCCCGTCTCGCGGGCGAGCAGGGCGCCATCGCCGAGCTGCACCGTCAGGCCGACATTCGGCCGGTGCAGTACCGTCTGGCCGTGGAAGCCGACGACGTCGATGTCGGCCGGCTTCAGCGCGTTTTCCGCAAGGAAGGCACGCACGGCCTCGCCGTGGCGCAGCGTCAGTTCCCGCTCGATATCGGCAAGATCGCCCGGCCGCTCCATCCGCTCGCCGATGGCCTTTGCCGTTTCCAGCGCGCCCTGCAGTCGGCGGCGAAAGGCGGCGTCGTAGGGCCGCCCCATCGACGGGCCGCGCTCGACGACGGCCTCGCCGTCCGTGCGCAGCAGCGCCACGTCGATGCCGTCGAGACTGGTGCCGCTCATCAAACCGATTGCCGTCCGCATCATGCCGTCCGCTCCAGACTCACTTTTGAAGTGATAACTCACCATAAAGGTGATAAACGCCCGGCCGAAACAATCCCACCAGAGAGACAGGCCATGTCCGAATTCAAATCCGATTTCCTTCGCACGCTGAAAGAGCGCGGCTTCATCCACCAGGTATCCGATGAAACCGGCCTCGACGATCTTCTCGCCAAGGAAACCGTGACGGCCTATATCGGCTTCGACCCGACGGCGCCGAGCCTGCATGCCGGTGGCCTCATCCAGATCATGATGCTGCACTGGTTCCAGCAGACGGGCCACCGGCCGATCTCGCTGATGGGCGGCGGCACGGGCATGGTGGGCGATCCGTCCTTCAAGGACGAGGCGCGCCAGCTCCTCACGCCCGAGACGCTGAACGCGAACATCGCCGGTATCAAGAAGGTCTTCTCCAACTACCTGACCTACGGCGACGGCCCCAAGGACGCGTTGATGATCAACAACGCCGACTGGCTGCTCGCCATCAACTACCTCGAATTCCTGCGCGATGTCGGCCGGCATTTCTCGGTCAACCGCATGCTCGCCTTCGACAGCGTGAAGACGCGGCTCGACCGGGAACACTCCCTGTCCTTCCTCGAATTCAACTACATGATCCTGCAGGCCTACGACTTCGTCGAACTGTCGAAGCGTTATGGCTGCCGCCTGCAGATGGGCGGCTCGGATCAGTGGGGCAACATCATCAACGGCATCGACCTCGGCCACCGCATGGGCACGCCGCAGCTCTACGCCCTCACCTCGCCGCTGCTCACCACCGCTTCGGGCGCGAAGATGGGCAAGTCGCTCTCCGGCGCCGTCTGGCTCAACCCGGAAATGCTCTCGGCCTACGATTTCTGGCAGTACTGGCGCAACACGGAAGACGCGGACGTCTCGCGCTTCCTCAAGCTCTACACGACGCTGCCGATGGACGAGATCGCCCGCCTTTCCGCCCTCGGCGGCGCCGAGATCAACGAGGTGAAGAAGATCCTCGCAACGGAAGTGACGGCGATGCTGCATGGCCGCGCCGCCGCCGAGCAGGCCGCCGAGACCGCGCGCAAGACCTTCGAGGAAGGCGGGCTTTCGGAAAACCTGCCGTCGATCGACGTCGCCGCGGGTGAGCTCGAGGCCGGCATCGGCCTCCTCAGCCTCATCGTGAAGGCTGGCCTTGCCGCCTCGAACGGCGAGGCCCGCCGCCACGTCCAGGGCAGCGCGGTGCGCATCAACGACGCCGCGATCTCCGACGAGCGCCGCGTCATCGGCACCGCCGACGTCTCCGCCGACGGCGTCATCAAGCTCTCGCTCGGCAAGAAGAAGCACATCCTGGTCCGCCCGGCCTGACGGGCGGGCAGGCCGTTTCAGGCATAGTGGTACCGCCGCGTCTGTGGCGTTGGATCCTCGGGTCGAGCCCGAGGATGACGGTGGGGAGGAAACGCAACCGGCCCATCGAACGGCTCGGGATGCAGCACCGCTGCCTTGGCCGCCGACTTTTCCCCTTTCGTCATCCTCGGGCTTGACCCGAGGATCCACCGCGGTGGCCGCCTGTCACTGGAACTCGAAGATGTTGCGGAAGACGCCGGGGGCGATGATCGACAGCGGGTTGATCGTGAGATTCGGCTTGTCGAAGGCGCCGGAGAGCTTGAAGGTGATGCCGATCAGGCCGCGGTCGTTGCCGTTGCCGAGGAGGATGCCGATCAGCGGCAGTTCGGCGAAGAGCCGGTTGAGGCCGTAGGCCGGCATGAAGGTGCCGGTCATGTCCGTCTGGCCGCTCGCATCGCGCACCGTGCCCTGGAAGGTCGCGCCCACCATCTCGCCGCGCACCACGCCGTTATCGACCTGCAGCGAACCGCCGCCGGCCCGCACCTGCGCGAAGCCGCGCGAGAACTTCACGGCGCTGACGTCGATCTCCCGGCGCACGGCATCGTTGAGGCTGCGGCCGCCCTCGCCGGTCGGGGTGGAGACGAGCGAGCGCAGCCGCTCCTCGCCGACCAGCGCGAAATTGCGGATGTCGACCGAGCCGATCCAGCCGTTGTTTCCGCCCTCGCGCAGCCGCACGTTGAGAAGGCCCCCGCGCATGTGGCGGTAGATGTCGGCAAAGCGCGCGATGGAACCCGCGTCCCCGCTGGTCAACTGGATGATGTCCGACTGGCCGCCGGTGAGGAGCTGGCCGACCACCGGCGCGCCGCTTGCCGTCACGGCGGAAAGGTCGAGCGCGGAAATGCGCCCCATCGACGTGCCGTAGCGGAACTTCACGCTGGAAAGGTTCTCGCCGTTGAAGCCGGTCACGCGCGAGAAGGCGGCGGCGACGCTGATGTCCTGCTTTGCGCCATTGCCGGCGCCCTTGCCTCCGGAGGCGGTCTTGAGCCGCGCCAGCACTTGCCGCACGTCCGCCGCTTCGCCGTCCGCCGTCACCGCATAGCCGGACTTGCTGCGCTCCACCTTCAGCCGGAACCGATCGTCAGCCGAGAGCTTGACGGTCGAGAAATTCGCCGAATCGAGCGCCGCGCCGCGAAGCACCAGGTCGCCCGCCGCATTGAACCCGTCGCCGGTGAAGCGGAAATCGGAAATCCGGGTTATGCCGTCCTTGGTCTCCGCCGTCAGCGTCACCTTGCCGCCGATCCCCGCGCCCTTCGTCCAGCCGATCCACGGGATGGAGACGGCGGCGCCCGAAAGATCGGCCTCGACGATCCGCGGGCCGTCGCCCTCCTGCTCCTGCCTGATGGCGATCTCTCCTTCGAGAACGTCTTCCAGGCCCGGCATCAGCTTGCGGCGGTCGTTGTTGCCGAGCGTGCCGGAAAGGATCGTCCTGCGCCTGGCGCCCGCGCTCTTGTCGACCGGCTCGACCAGTTCGATATTGAGCGGAACGCCGTCGATATTCGCCCTGGCGTCGAGATCGGCCTGCTTCGGATCGATCGTGAGGACGCCGTGCAGGCCGCTCACCGCATGCCCGGTGACCGGCTTGTGCACGTCGACGTCGTCGAACGTGAGGGCCGCCGTCCATTCCGGCGGCGGCGGGTTATGCGCGGAGATCACGCCGAAATGCGCCTTCACCTTCGCCTTGACGAGGCCGCTGAAATCCTCCGGGACGAAGCCGGTCGCGGGCAGCGCACGGATCGGCTTGTAGGTGACGAGCTCGGCGACGGCGTCGGCATCGCCTTCGACATTGATGTCCATGTCCGCCATCAGCGGCCGGGCATAGTTGTCGGGCAGGACGAAGGTGCCGCCGGTAAGCCCGACGGAACGGCCGGAGGGGAAGTAGGCCGTACCGCCGGCAATCTCGATCTCCGTGCGCGGGCCGCGCAGGTGGAACTTGCCGGACGTGTCGCGCAGCGGCGGGATATCGCCGGCCACGTTCATGCGCGCCCCTTCGATGTCGAAGTCGATCTTCAACTCGTCCGCGTTGAGATGCATCGGCACGCCCGGCTCGCGCGGGCGGCCCTCGGCCAGGTAGAATTCGATGCGGCCGTTGGTGACCGTGCCGCCGTAGATGTTCTTGATCACCCAGTTGCGCGCCGTCCTGCCCATCCAGAAGGGCCAGAACTGCTTGACCGCGGCCGACTGCAGCTCGCTCGCGATCATCACGAAGCTCACCTCCGGCTCGCGGTCGCCGAAGCGCATGGCGAGCGAGCCCGCGACATTGCCCTTCTCGCTCGAGACCGCCATCTCCTCGAAGGCGAGCCGCCTGGCCTTCGGCAGGTAATAGCCGCTGACCTTGGCGTCGAAGCGGATCGGTGCCTCGCTGGAATCGACCGGATGGCTGATGGCGTCGCGGAAGACGAGGTCGATGGCAAAGCCCGGATCCCGCTTGTCCGACACGCGGTCGAGATCGATGAGGCCGCCTGTGAAGGGGAATTGCGACTGGCCGACGCTGGCATCCGACGAGGCGAGCTCGATCGTCCCCTTGGCGAAATTGTAGGTCGCCTTCAGCGAGGACGGGTGCAGCTCCGCGGCGATGCCGTCGCCGTAGACCGCCCCGGCGGCAAGCTTCACGTCGAGCGCCAGTTGCGGGGCGGTGCCGTCGGCCTCCCGCCGCGCATGGACGGCGATGTCCGCGCTCGTGTCGAGGCCGGCATGCACCTCGCCCTCGGCGGTGTGGCTGAGGAAGAAGTTCCCGAGCGCGATGTTGCGCACTTCCCCGTCGATGGTATGGGCGATGCCGCCGCCGGTCTGCGCCGTCAGGTCGATCTCGCCCTCGTTGCCGTCGAGCGTGAAGGCGCCCTCGATGGACATCACGCCGTCGCCGGTATGGGAGAATTTCAGGTTGGCGATGGCAAGCGTCACCGGCTTGCCGCCCGGCCCCGCGAAGGTGGCGCCGAGGTCGGAGAGCGTCACCGCCTGCATGCGGTTGGCGTCGACGAGGCGGTCGAGGCCGTCCAGCCGCTCGAAGGCGGTGGAAAGATAGTCGGGCACGTCGGAAATACGCACGGCCGAAAGATCGAGCGGCTTGCTCTTCGGCAGGAGCGCCGCGTTGAAGGTGACGCCGTCCACGTCGAGCCGGGAGACGGCGATGCGGCCGGAAACCAGCGCGAAGGGATCGAGCACGATGCCGACGGATGCGGTCGTCGCCAGTTCCTTTTCCGACGCGACCTCGATGATGCGGGCGTTCTCCGCCTTGAGCGCGAAGCCGCTGAAACCGGCAAGGCGCAGCACCGTATGGTCGACGGAGGCGCGGTAGCGCGGCCCGAGCGCCTGGTTGAGCGCGGTGACGGCGCGGGCATTGAGCGTGCTGTCGAAAATTCCCGTCTCGACCAGCCCGACGATCCCCGCGCCGAGGAAGAGGACGAGCGCGACGGTGGCGGCGACGATGCGCCAGAAAATGCCGAAGCGGCTAGCGTCGACCGCGTGCAGGACGATGGGTTCGTGCGCCTGCGCGGACGGCAGCTCGTGCAGCGGAACGATGTCCTTCCTGCGGAAGACGACTTTCTCGCCGCGGATTTCTCCCATCTCGCGCCTGTTTCCTCTGCCCCTGACGTCCGCGTTATCCCGCGAAATCGCAAAGCCTCGTCCGCTCGCCGCTGGACGATTCTGCCTGTCACTATATATGCGGGAAGCCGCGTCCTTGACTCAAAAAGCCGGCCAAAGAAAGGAAATCCCATGGCAGAACTGGCCCCGGGCATCGAAGCCCCGGATTTCACGCTTCCGCGCGACGGCGGAAGCACCGTCTCGCTGTCCGCGTTCCGCGGGCGTCCCGTCGTCCTCTTCTTCTATCCGAAGGACGATACGGAAGGCTGCACCACGGAGGCGAAGGATTTCACCGCCGCCAAGGCCGATTTCGACGCTGCGGGCGTGGCGCTCCTCGGCATTTCGCCCGATCCGGTTGGAAAGCACGACAAGTTCATCAGGAAGCACGGCCTCGGCGTTGCGCTCGCCTCCGACGAGGGTCTTTCCACGCTGGAAGCCTATGGCGTGTGGAAGGAAAAGAGCATGTACGGCCGCACCTATATGGGCGTCGAGCGCACGACCGTGCTCGTCGATGCCGCCGGCAGGATCGCCGAGATCTGGCGCAAGGTGAAGGTCAAGGGCCATGTCGAGGCGGTGCTCGACGCCGCCAGGAAACTTTAGGCAACGTCGGCAAGGTATTGGAATGATTCCCCTCCCACACATCGAAAGCCTCCGCGGCGGCGCGACGGCCGCAATCCTCGCCGCCGATCTCGACATGAAGACCGCGCTGGCGCAGGAGACCGCCCGGCGCTGGTTCGCCCGCACGCTTTCGATGCGCTCGCCGCGCGATCCGGCCCTGCCCGTCCGTCCCGGCCGACCGGAAAAGCCGGAGCTCATTCCACCCAAGCACATGGAAAAGCGCTCGCTGCATACCGAGAAGGGCCGCATCGCCCTCCTCCATGCGCTTGCCCATATCGAGCTCAACGCGGTGGACCTCGCGCTCGACATCGTCGCGCGCTTCACCACCGAGCGCGTGCCGCATTCCTTCTTCGACGGCTGGATGCAGGTGGCGTTCGAGGAGGCCAAGCACTTCCGCCTCGTGCGCGACCGGCTGCGCGACCTCGGCGCGGACTACGGCGACCTGCCGGCCCATGACGGCCTGTGGCAGGCCGCGCACGACACCCGCAACGACCTGACCGCGCGCCTTGCCGTCGTGCCGCTTATCCTCGAAGCGCGCGGCCTCGACGTGACGCCGACCCTGCAGATGAAGATGCGCGAGACCGGGGACCACGAGAGCGCCGATATCCTCGACATCATCTACAACGACGAGAAGGGCCATGTGGCGGTCGGGGCGAAATGGTTCCGCTTCCTGTGCGCCCGCGAGAAGAAAGACCCGGCCGCGACTTTCAGGGAGCTGGTGCGCACGAACTTCCGCGGGCCGCTGAAGCCGCCGTTCAACGATGTCGCCCGTGCCGAGGCGGGGCTGACGCCATCCTTCTACCGCGCCCTCGTTTCCGTGAGCCAGAGCTGATATTTACCGCCTGCAATTCCACCGGGAAAGGCTTTGTTAACCCTAACAAGGTGTAATTCCCCGGCAAGACCAGCAGAATCGGTCGGGGAGTCAAAAGAGTGGCGGAGCGTCCTGAAAACCGCGTCTTCGGAAAGCGCGCGAAGCAGCATGTCGTCATTCTGGCGAGCGGCGACAAGATCCGCCACATGACGATCCGCCCGTGGATGGCGGCCGTCACCTTCTGCGTCGCCGGCATGTTCACCGTCGGCTATCTCGCCGCCACCTCCTACCTCGTGCTGCGCGACGACCTGATCGGCGCCACCATGGCGCGGCAGGCGCGCATGCAGCACGACTACGAGGACCGAATCTCCGCCCTCCGCGCCCAGGTCGACCGCGTCACCAGCCGCCAGCTCCTCGACCAGCAGGTCGTGGAGGAGAAGGTCGAGAAGCTGATGCAGCAGCAGATGGTCCTCTCCGAGCGCCACGGCAAGCTCGACGCCCTGCTGAGCCGCGCCGAAGACAGCGGCCTTGCGAAGGACGCCGCCGACAAGAAGCCGCAGGACGACGACGGCCGCAGCGCCAGCGCCGCCCACGCCATCGAGGCGCTGATGGGAATCAAGCCGCGCAAGACGACGGAGCTCGCCTATGCGCAAACGGCCGAATCGGCCGCCGACCGCACCGACCGCCTCTTCTCCAAGGTGACGCTCTCGCTGAAGGATCTCGAGCACGAGCAGCTTACCCGCATCCAGTCGCTGACCGAAGGCGCCTCCGAGCGTGCGGACGCGATCCAGACGATCCTGCGCCGCAGCGGCTTCGACGTCGCCGAGGAGGCGACGGCGGACGACGATTCGGATACGGGGATCGGCGGCCCCTTCATCGAGCCGGAGACGGTCTCTGACGCCTTCGAGGATTCCATCAACGGCCTCGACACCGCGCTCGACCGCCTCGACGCCGCCCGCCGCACCGCAAAGAAGCTGCCCTTCGGCAATCCCGCGCCGGGCAGCACCGTGACGAGCCGCTTCGGCAACCGGACCGACCCGTTCCTCGGGCGCCTTGCGCTGCATGCCGGCATCGATTTCCGGGCGCATACGGGCACCGAGGTCCACGTCACCGGCGCCGGCAAGGTCACGCTCGCCGGCAGCAACGGCGGCTACGGCAACATGGTCGAGGTCGACCACGGCAACGGCCTCACCACCCGCTACGCCCACCTTTCCCGCGTGCTCGTGAAGGTCGGCGACCGGCTGAAGGCGGGCGATGCGGTCGGCCTTTCCGGCACGACCGGCCGCTCCACCGGCCCACATATCCACTATGAAGTGCGCCGCAACGGCCGGGCCGTCGACCCGATGGGCTTCCTGACCGCCGGCATGAAGCTGACGACCTACATGGATTGACGCACGGCAAGGCCGGGCGCTACAAGCGTGGCAGAATCGCCGCCATAGCCTTCAAATCACTTGCTGATTTACCAAATTCGCTGATTTTCTTGACTTTCCGGCGCTTTCGGCCTATGTGCGCTGCATCTCGCGGCGTTCTGGCCGCTGAACCCATTGCGTTCGCAAGAACCGAAACGGAAACTGATTTCCCTTTGACCACATTTGCTGATCTTGGCCTAAGCCCGAAAGTCCTGTCCGCCGTCACCGATGCGGGGTACACGATCCCGACCCCGATTCAGGCCGGAGCAATTCCCCCGGCGCTCGCGCGGCGCGACATCCTCGGCATCGCCCAGACCGGCACCGGCAAGACGGCCTCCTTCGTGCTGCCGATGCTGACGCTTCTCGAAAAGGGCCGGGCCCGCGCCCGCATGCCGCGCACGCTCATCCTCGAGCCGACGCGCGAACTCGCCGCGCAGGTCGCGGAAAACTTCGAGAAATACGGCAAGAACCACAAGCTGAACGTCGCCCTCCTCATCGGCGGCGTCTCCTTCGACGAGCAGGACCGCAAGCTGGAGCGCGGCGCGGACGTCCTCATCTGCACCCCCGGACGCCTCCTCGACCACACCGAGCGCGGCAAGCTGCTGATGACCGGCGTCGAGATCCTCGTCATCGACGAGGCCGACCGCATGCTCGACATGGGCTTCATCCCGGATATCGAGCGCATCGCCAAGCTCATCCCCTTCACCCGCCAGACCCTGTTCTTCTCGGCCACCATGCCGCCGGAAATCCAGAAGCTGGCCGACCGCTTCCTGCAGAACCCGGAACGCATCGAGGTCGCCCCGCCCTCCTCCACGGCCAAGACCGTGACGCAGCGGCTCGTCGCCACCCACAGCAAGGATTACGAGAAGCGCTCCGTGCTGCGCGACCTCATCCGCGCGCAGGACGACCTCAAGAACGCGATCATCTTCTGCAACCGCAAGGTCGACGTCGCCGACCTCTTCCGCTCGCTCGACCGCCACGGCTTCTCCGTCGGCGCGCTGCACGGCGACATGGACCAGCGGGCCCGCACAACGATGCTGGCGAACTTCAAGGAAAACAAGCTCACGCTGCTCGTGGCGTCCGACGTCGCCGCACGCGGCCTCGATATCCCCGACGTGAGCCACGTCTTCAACTTCGACGTCCCGATCCATGCCGAGGACTATGTCCACCGCATCGGCCGTACCGGCCGGGCCGGCCGCTCGGGCGCCGCCTTCACCCTCGTCTCCAAGCGCGACGGAAAGTTCGTCGATGCCATCGAAAAGCTGATCGACCAGAAGATCGAATGGCTGAACGGCGATATCGACGCGCTGCCGCCGCAGGCCGAGAGCGAGGAACGCCCCCGCGGCGGCCGCGAACGCGGCGGTCGCGACCGTGACCGTTCGCGCGGCCGCAACACCAGGGGCGAGCCCCGTGCGGAAACCCGTACCGAGACCAGTGAGGCGCAAGAGAAGGTGGAAGCCGTGAAAGCTGAACGCAAGACCGAAGGGCGCCCGCAGGCTCCCGCCCGCAACCCGCGAGCCGCAAACCATGCCGCCCCGCGCCCGGCCAACGACGACAGCCGCGATCGCCGCAGCCGTTACCGCCGCGACGACGACGACGGCCCGACGCCGCTCGGCTTCGGCGACGAGGTCCCGGCCTTCATGCTGATCGCCGGCAAGGCCTGATCGGCTCCATGCCCGTTCCCGGTATCGACGTGCCAGGCCTCGGTTGCGGCCTGGCGCTTTTGCGTGAGGGCAAGCTGTTGCTCTACCGGCGCCTTCGCGCACCCGAGGCCGGCACCTGGAACATCGTCGGCGGCAAGGTCGACCACATGGAGCGCGCCGCCCACTCGGCCCGCCGCGAGGCGGAGGAGGAGTCGGGCCTTGTCATCGGCAAGGTCGATTTCCTCTGTGTCTCCGAGCAGATCATCGTGGAAGAGCGCCAGCACTGGCTCTCGCTCATCTATGTGAGCGAGGATTTCTCCGGCGAACCGCGCGTCATGGAGCCGGAAAAGCTGCCGGAATTCGGCTGGTTCGCGCTCGACGCGCTGCCCGCGCCGCTCTCGCGCTTCGCGGCCGATGCCGTGGCGGCGCTTGGCACGCGTCACCGCGCCCTCAGCGCCGCCTCGTAGGCCCGCCGCACCCAGACGGCCATCTCGTCCGGATCGTCATAAGCCGCATCCGGCACGGACCAGTAGGGCATCTTCACCGGCTGGCCGCGCTTTCCCTCATAGGTCCATTGCCGGCTTCCGGCCGCCTCGAAGTCCGGCGCGCTCTCGCCGTCGGCCTTGAGCAGGATATCGCCGCGATATTCCAGCGCCAGGATGATGCCCTGGTGATAGATGCCCTTGCCGCCGAACATGCGCTTGATGGTCACCGGCCCCAGCGCCTGGAACATTTCCTCGATCCCGTCGCGATCCATCTCCTATCCTTTCAGCACGCCGCCCGCGGCCGCCACCGCTTCGGGCGTATCCACGTCGACATGCGCCGCCGCGCCGATCTCCACGTCCACCACATCGAGCCCGGCGGTTTCGATGACATGCCGCGCGCCGACATCGCCCTTGAGCCGAAGGACCGCGGCGAAGGTCGCGCGCGGCAGCACGACCGGATTGCCGCGCCTGCCGCCGGAGACCGCCCGCACGACGGCGCGGCCGCCGGCTTCGGCAAAGGCGTCGAGCAGCCGGCGCACGTCGGCGCCCGTGACATGCGGCATGTCCGCCAGCATCACGACCGCCCCGCCGCAATCGGGATCGAGCGCCGCGATGCCGGCCCGTAGCGAGGTCGACATGCCCTCGGCATAATCCGGATTGCGCACGATCCCGACCGCAAGCCCGGCAAGCTCCGCCTCGATTTCCTCCGCCCGATGCCCCGTCACGACCACGACACGGTCCGGCGCGCCGGCAAGCGCCGCCTCCACCGAACGGCGCACCAGCGCCGTGCCGTCGAAGGCGGCGAGCAGCTTGTGGCGGCCGTTCATGCGGCTTGCGCTGCCGGCGGCCAGAACGAGGGCGGCGACGCTCACGCCGCGGCCCCGCGCAGCGCCCGGCGGCGCAGGTGCTGGATGATGTCGCCGAGAATGGCGACGGCGATCTCCGCCGGGCTCGCCGCGCCGATATCGAGACCGATCGGCGCGGAAATCCGGCCGATCTCCGCTTCCGTATGGCCGAGCGCCGTCAGCCGCTCGACACGCCTGGCATGGGTCTTCCGGCTGCCGAGGGCGCCGATATAGAAGCAGCCGGCGGACAGCGCCTGCGAGAGCGGGACATCGTCGATCTTCGGATCGTGCGTCACGGCGACGAGCGCCGTATAGGCATCGAGCGGGCGATCCTTCAGCACGTCCTCCGGCCAGTCCGCGACGAGGTCGATGCCGGCGAAGCGCTCCTCGGTGGCGAAGGCCGTGCGCGGATCGATGACGGCGATGTCGAAGCCGGCGATCTTCGCCATCTGCGCCAGCGCCTGGCTGATATGCACCGCGCCGATGACGACGATGCGCGCCGGCGGCAGGTGGACGTTGAGGAAGAAGGCGCGCCCGTCGGCCTCCGCAATGCCCGATTTGCCGGAGCGGAAGGCCCCTGCGACCGCCTCGCCGAGGGGCCCTGCCACCGGGTCGCCCTCGCAGATGACGCGGTCGCGCCCGTCGCCGAGGTCCGTCAGGTGGATGACGGCGCGGCGCGCGGCGCGCTCGCCGTTCAATTTGCGCAGCAGATAGGGATCCATCAGCCGACCCTTTCCACATAGACGCGGATGCGCCCGCCGCAGGAAAGGCCCACGCGCCAGGCGGTCTCGTCGGCGACGCCGAATTCCAGCATGCGCGGCTCCCCGTCGCTTATCACGTCCATCGCCTCGCTGATCACCGCCCCTTCCACGCAGCCGCCGGAGACGGAGCCGTGGAAATTGCCTTCGCCGTCGATCACCAGATGGCTGCCGACCGGGCGCGGCGCCGATCCCCAGGTCTCGACCACCGTGGCAAGCGCCACCATGCGCCCGTCGTCCATCCAGCGCTCGGCGATGGCGAGCGGGTCGAGCACGTCGTCTGCGGTCTCGTTCATGTCTTCGTCCTCCTCATGCGGCCGGCAGGAAACGCCGCGGATCGCCGGCTTTGCGGGGTGCAGCGCCGGAAAGCGCCGCCACCAGGTCGGCCATGGCTTCCAGATTATGCACCGGCCGCAACTCGTCGACATGCGGCAGCATGGCGCGCACGCCCCGCGCCCGCGCCTCGAAACCCTCGAAGCGCAGCAGCGGATTGAGCCAGACGAGCCGCCGGCAGGAGCGGTGCAGCCGGTCCATCTCCGTTTCGAGCAACTCGATCCCCTCGCGCTCCAACCCATCGGTGATGAGGAGCACCACGGCTCCCTGCCCGAGCACGCGGCGCGACCAGAGCCGGTTGAATTCCTTCAGCGTCTCGCCGATGCGCGTGCCGCCCGACCAGTCGCTCACCGCCCGGCTGCACGCCTCGACCGCGACGTCCGGGTCGCGGTTGCGCATCTGGCGCGTGACATTGGTGAGGCGCGTGCCGAAGAGAAAGGCGTGGCCGCGGCGGCGATGCTCGCCGAGCGCATGCAGGAAATGCAGGAAGATGCGGGTGTACTGGCTCATGGAGCCGGAAATGTCGGCGAGCACGACGAGCGGCGGATGCACGGTCTTCGGCGCGCGGTGACGCGGCAGGATCAGCGTGCCGCCGGTGCGCATGGCCTGGCGCATGGTGGCGCGCGCATCGATGGCGACGGGCCTCGTGCTGCGGCGGAAGCGCCGCGTGCGCACCTCGTCCAGCGGCAGCACGAGGCGGGCGATGGCGCGCCGGGCCTCGGCGAGCTCCGCAGCGCTCATCTGCGCGAAGTCGGTCCGGCGCAGCACCTCGCTGCCGGAGGCCGTGAAGCGTGCGTCGATCTCGATCTCCGGCTCGTCGCGCAGGCGCTTCTCGTCCTGCCGTCCGCCGAAGAGCGCATCGGAAACGCGCGTCTCCGCCGCCTTGCGCTTCTCGCGCTCCTCGTTCCGGGTAACGACCGGCGACATCAGCGCGATCATCTTTCCCACGAGGTCGCGCGCCCGCCAGAACAGGCGGAACGCCTCGTCGAAGATGGCCTCGTCCTCGTGCCGCTTGACGAGCGTGGCATGGAGGGCCGTGTAGAATTCCTCGCGGTCGCCGATGCCGATCGCCTGCACCGCCTCGATGGCGTCGGTCACCGCCGCCGGGCCGAGGCGCAGACCGGCCTTGCGCAGCACGCGGGCGAAATGCACGATGTTGTCGGCAAGCCGCCCGTCCGCATCCAAGGCCGCGATGTGCGCCGCGCCGGTCATGGTCACCCCGTCGCCGCCAGCTCGGCCTTCACGTCGTCGAGCAGCCGGCGGCCCTCCGCGCCCTCGATGCGGGCGATGTCGTCCTGATACTTGAGGAGCGTTCCCAGCGTGTCCGACACCGTCTCGGGATCGAGCGCCACGCGGTCGAGCTCGGTGAGCGCGCTCGCCCAGTCGATGGTCTCGGCGACGCCGGGGTTCTTGAAGAGGTCGAGTGTGCGCAGCTTCTGCACATAGACGACGACCTGCCGCGACAGCGCCGCGTTGCAGCCCGGCACCTTGCGGCGGATGATCTCCAGCTCCTGCGCGGCCTCGGGATAATCCACCCAATGGTAGAGGCAGCGGCGCTTCAGGGCGTCGTGCACCTCGCGCGTGCGGTTCGTCGTGATGATGACGATGGGCGGCTCGGCGGCTCGGATGGTGCCGAGTTCCGGCACCGTCACCTGGAAATCGGAAAGCACTTCCAGAAGGAAGGCCTCGAAGGCCTCGTCCGTGCGGTCGAGCTCGTCGATGAGGAAGACCGGCGCACGGCCGTCCGGCGAGGAGAGCGCCTGCAGCACCGGCCGGCGGATCAGGTAGCGCTCGGAGAAGATGTCGGCCTCGATGCGGCCGCGGTCCGTGGTGCCGGCGGCTTCGGCAAGGCGGATTTCCAGCATCTGCGCGGGGTAGTTCCACTCGTAGACCGCCGAGGAGACATCCAGCCCCTCGTAGCATTGCAGGCGAATCAGCGGCCGGTCGAGCGCGGCGGCGAGAACCTTGGCGATCTCCGTCTTGCCGACGCCGGCCTCGCCTTCGAGGAACAGCGGCCGCTTCATGCGCAGGGCGAGGAAGAGCACCGTCGCCAGCGACCGCCCGGCGAGGTAATTGCCGGCCGAGAGCATGTCCACGGTTTCGTCGATGGATTGCGGGATTTGTCCGCGATGATGGGGCACGTCGTTCCTCCGGGTCCGGAAGAGAACTTATAGCGCCCGGTAGCTACGGTCCATATAAAGAAGCGCCGGCTTCGTCTCGCCGAAGGTGACGCCCATCACCTCGCCGATCAAAATCATGTGCGTCGCCATGACCTTGAGCTCGACGAGGCGGCAATCGAAGGCGGCGAGCGCATCCGAAAGGACGGGCGCGCCCGTGACGAGCTCCTGCCAGTTGCCGATGGCAAAACGCTGCTCGGAAGTGAGCGAGGGATCGCGGCCGGAAAAGGCGTTGGCAAGGTCGATCTGGTCGGCCGAAAGCGTGTTCAGCGCAAAGCGCCCGCTTCTCTCGAAGATCGCGTTCTTGGGGTTGGAGGCGTTGACGCAGGCAAGGACCATGGCGGGATTGTCCGACACCGAGCAGGCGGCGGTGATCGTCACCCCGCGCTTTTCGCCCTCGTGCGCCGTCGTCACGATCTGCACATGGCCTGCATAGCGGCTCATGGCGTCCCGGTAGAGCGACGGATCCACCACCAATCTATCCAACACGCTGTTCTCCTTCGACAAAAGAGATACATGGCGAAAATGAAGAAAAATGTAACCCCTGCGGCGGAATTTTCCCGCACGGCGCGGGGCGGGCAAAGGGAAAGCCGCGATATTTCCTTTGACGCCCCGGGCCTGATCCTTACAAAGGGCGGGATCGCAAGCCATGGATCGAGCATGAAGACCGCCCTTCTCGCCAGCCTCATCGGCGCTCTGGCGCTTGCCGCTCCCCCGGCCGCCGCCCGGGGCCTTACCGTCGCCGTCGTCGCGCCGAAGGAGGGCCCCCTTGCCATTCTCGGCCAGCAGGTCCGCGACGGCGCGCGCTTTGCGGCGCAAGCGGACGGCGACACGGTGGTGGAGATCGCCGAAGCCTGCGACGAGAGCGACGGAGCGGGTATCGCCAAGGCGGTTCTCGCTGCGGACGCCGCCGCCGCCATCGGCTTCCTCTGCACGGAGGGGCTTTCCGCCTCCCTGCCGGCGCTCGCCGAGGCGAAGGTGCCCGCCATCACCCTTTCCGTGCGCTCCGGCATCCTCATGGAGGATGCGCTGAAGAAGAAATGGCCGCTCTTCCGCCTCGCGCCCGGCCCGAAGGCCGAGGCGGAAAAGGCCGTCGAGACCATTACCCGCGACTGGAAATCCGAGCCCTTCGCCCTCATCGACGACGGCACGATCCATGCGCGCGAACTGGTGGAGACCGTTCGCCTGCATCTGGAGGACGTCGGCATGAAGGCCGCCTTCGTCGACACGTTCCGCCCCGCGCAGGAACAGCAGATCGCCCTCGTGCGGCGCCTTGCGAAAACCGGCGTCACCCGCGTCTTCATCGGCGGCGACCGGACGGATGCCGCCGTCATCGCCCGCGATGCGAAGGCGGAGAAGGCACCCTTCCGCCTGCTCGGCGGCGAGGCGCTCGTCGGCGCCGACCCCGCCGTGCCGATGACGGACGGCGTGGAAGCCATCGCCCTGCCCGACTATGCGCTCACGCCCGAGGGCCGTCCGGTCGCGGACGCCATGAAGGAAAAGGGCATCGTCGCGGAAGGCTACGTTCTGCCCGCCCATGCGGCGATGACCGCCCTTGCGGCCGCCGCAGCCACGGAAGGCGGCGACCTTGCGGACCGGCTTGCCGCCGGCAGCTTCACGACGGCCATCGGCCCGCTTTCCTTCGGCGCAGACCATGAGCTGCGCGACAATCCCTATCGCCTCCTCGTCTGGCGTGCCGGGGCGTTCGTGCCTGCGGAGGATCGCGCGGAATGAGGCCGGGGCCGAAAAACCTCATCACGGATGTCGCCGGCCTTCGCGTCGGCAATGCCGAGGATCATGCCCTGCGTTCCGGTGTCACGGTGGTCCTCTGCGAGGAACCGGCGGTGGCGGCCGTTCAGGTGCTCGGCGGCGCGCCGGGCACGCGCGAGACGGACCTTCTCGCCCCGCACAACACCGTGCAGACGGTCGATGCCGTCGTGCTCTCCGGCGGCTCGGCCTTCGGGCTCGATGCGGCCTCCGGCGTGCAGGCGGGCCTGCGCGAGGCGGGCCGAGGCTTTGCCGTCGGTCCCTATCGCGTGCCCATCGTCCCGGCCGCCATCCTCTTCGACCTGATGAATGGCGGCGAGAAGGACTGGGGCCGCTACCCGCCCTATCGCGAGCTCGGCCATGCGGCGTTCGCCGCTGCTTCGACAACCTTTGAAACCGGCAGCGCGGGAGCCGGCACCGGCGCCCTCACCGCCACCTTCAAGGGCGGCCTCGGCTCGGCCTCCGCCATCACGGAGGAAGGCTTCACGGTCGGCGCCCTCGTCGCCGTCAACGCGCTCGGCTCGGCGACGGTCGGCGAGACGCGGCATTTCTGGGCCGCCCCCTTCGAGGAAGGCACGGAATTCGGCGGGCTCGGCCTGCCCGCACCCTTCCCGGAAAACGCCCGCCTGCCGCGCACGAAGCTTTCCGCAAGGCCCACCGGCGTCGAGAACACGACGATTGGCGTCATCGCCACCGATGCGATCCTCACCAAGGCCGAGGCCAGGCGGCTGGCGATTGCCGCCCATGACGGCTTCGCCCGCGCCCTCTGGCCCGCGCACACGCCGATGGACGGCGACCTCGTCTTCGCGCTTTCGACCGGCCGCAGCGGCCGCGCGCCGGCACCGGAAGAGTTCATCGGCCTTTGCGCGGCCGCAGCCTCCGCCATGGCCCGCGCCATCGCAAGGGGCGTGCACGATGCCCGGCCGATGCCCGGCGATCTCCTGCCGGGCTGGTCGGGGCGGTAATTCCCGTTGTTCGCCCCCGCGGCGAATGGTATTGCGGGCCGCAAGACCCTTCTGCCCCACGGAGCCTGACATGACCCTTCCCATCCGGATCGCGCCCTCCATCCTCGCCGCCGACTATGCCCGGCTGGGCGAGGAGGTGCGCGATGTCGTTGCGGCCGGCGCGGACTGGATCCATCTCGACATCATGGACGGGCATTTCGTGCCGAACATCTCCTTCGGGCCGGATGTCATCAAGGCGCTGCGCCCGCATACCGACGCCTTCTTCGACTGCCACCTGATGATCGCCCCGGCCGATCCCTATCTGGAAGCCTTCGCCAAGGCGGGCTGCGACAGCATCACCGTCCATGCCGAGGCCGGCCACCATCTCGACCGCTCGGTGCAGGCGATCAAGGCGCTCGGCAAGCGCGCCGGCGTGGCGATCAACCCGGCGACGCCCGAAAGCGTGCTGGAATACCTTCTCGACAAGCTCGACCTCATCCTCGTCATGACGGTGAACCCCGGCTTCGGCGGCCAGAAGTTCATTCCGGCGATGGAGGAAAAAATCCGCCGCGTGCGCGCGATGATCGGCGAGCGCCCTATCGATCTCCAGGTGGACGGCGGCATTGCGACGGAGACGATCGCGCTGCCCGCCTCGGCCGGCGCCAATGTCTTCGTCGCGGGCTCGGCCATCTTCGGCGGCGGCCATGTCGACGCCTACCGCAAGACCGTCGAGACCCTTCGCGGCAATGCGGAGGGGGCGCGCGCGTGAAAATCCTGGCGAAAGCGGCGGCCGGCCTCCTCATTGGCCTCGTCACGGCGCCGGGCGCTGCCGCCGGCGATTTCGCCACCTTCCAGTCGCTCGGCTTCTCGCCGGACGGAAAGGTCTACGCCTTCGAGGAATTCGGCGTGCAGGACGGCTCGGGCTTTGCCTATTCCACGCTCTATTTCATCGATACGGAGAAGGACGCCTTCCTCGCCGGCACGCCGGTGCGCGTGCGCATAGAGGACGAGGCGGCCGACATCGGCAAGGCGCGCGCCGAAAGCCTCGCCCTCGCCAGGCCGCTGATCGAGCAGCACGCCGTCCTCTCCAATCCCGGTGTCCTTGCCGCCTTCAACCCGATGGGCGAGGCCGGCGTCGACCGCAAGCGCATCGACTATATCGAGCATGCCGTCGAGCCCGCCCCCGGCGGCGCCTATGCGCTCGCGCTGGAGGAGATCCCGCTTGCGCTTCCCGAGCGCTGCAAGGACATCACGCCCGGCGGCAAGGGTTTCCGCCTGAAGCTCGTCGCGCGCGACGGTGCGGCGGCCGACCGCGTGATCCACGAAGACGCGCGCATTCCCGACAGCCGCAACTGCCCGCTCTCCTACCAGGTCTCGGGCGCTGTGACCTTCCATCCGGCCGAGGGCGACCCCGTCCATGTCGCGCTCGTCCTCCTGCGCAGCGTCGGCTTCGAGGGTGCGGACGGGCGCTGGCTCGCCGTTCCCTTCCGGCCCTGACATGAGCGAGGGAACAGGCGAGTTTTCCAGCGTTCCGGCCGGCGGCCCGATGCCGGCCTTTCCGCCCCTCACCCGCCACGTCGCCGGCGCCGTCTGCTGGGGCCTTGCCATGACGGGCTGCGCCTTCGCCTCGCTCGTCCTCGAAGGCCGCTGGCAGACCTTCCATCTCGGCGAATTGATGCTCGTCTATTTCTCCGGCGGCTTCGGCGCCTGGCTCCTTGCCTTGCCGATGGCGCGGCTCCTCACGCGCCGGCACGGCGTCGAAACGCGCTTTGCCGGCCATTTCGCGCTGCTCGGCCTCGGCACGGTCGCCGTGACGGCCTTCGTCTTCGCCCTGGATTACCGGGTTTTCTACGCCCGCTGGCACCAGCCCTTCGGCACGCGCATCTGGGCGTACCAGTTCGCGTTCACCATCGCCGGCGCCGCCTACCAGTTCCTCGTCATGGGGCTCAGGCTCTATCTTCCCGCCGGCCTGCCGCTTCTTGCGGGCGTCAGCCTGTGGCTTGCGGGCCGGATGTCCAGAACCATGCGTTGAGCTTGCCGGCCATCTTTGCTAAAGCGGCGGCAATTCCCACCCGTCCCAAGGAAAGCCTCAGCCGATGATCCCTCGTTATTCCCGACCGGACATGGTCGCCATCTGGTCGCCCGAAACGAAGTTCCGCATCTGGTTCGAGATCGAGGCCCATGCCTGCGACGCGCTTGCCGATCTCGGCGTCATCCCGAAATCCGCCGCCGAGACGATCTGGGAAAAGGGCGGCAAGGCCGAATTCGACGTCGCCCGCATCGACGAGATCGAGGCCGTCACCAAGCACGACGTGATCGCCTTCCTCACGCACCTTGCCGAATTCGTCGGCCCGGACAGCCGCTTCGTCCACCAGGGCATGACCTCCTCCGACGTGCTCGACACCACCTTCAACATCCAGCTCGTGCGCGCCGCCGATATCCTGCTCGCCGACATGGACCGCGTGCTCGCGGCCCTCAAGGCCCGCGCCTTCGAGCACAAGGACACGATCCGCATCGGCCGCAGCCACGGCATCCATGCCGAGCCGACGACGATGGGCCTGACGCTCGCCCGCTTCTATGCCGAGATGGACCGCAACCGCGCCCGCCTTGTCGCCGCCCGCGCGGAAATCGCGACCGGCGCGATCTCGGGCGCCGTCGGCACCTTCGCCAATATCGACCCGCGCGTGGAAGAGCATGTCTGCGCCAAGCTCGGCCTCGTGCCCGAGCCGGTCTCCACGCAGGTCATCCCGCGCGACCGCCACGCCATGTTCTTCGCCACGCTCGGCGTCATCGCCTCTTCGATGGAGAACATCGCCATCGAGATCCGCCACATGCAGCGCACGGAAGTGCTGGAAGCGGAAGAATTCTTCTCGCCCGGCCAGAAGGGCTCCTCCGCCATGCCGCACAAGCGCAACCCCGTGCTGACGGAGAACCTGACGGGCCTTGCCCGCCTCGTGCGCATGGCCGTGACGCCCGCCATGGAGAACGTGGCGCTCTGGCACGAGCGCGACATCTCCCATTCCAGCGTCGAGCGCGGCATCGGCCCGGATACGACGATCACCCTCGACTTCGCGCTCAACCGGCTTGCCGGCGTCATCGAGAAGCTGGTGATCTACCCGGAGAACATGCTGAAGAACCTCAACAAGTTCCGCGGGCTCGTTCACTCGCAGCGCGTGCTGCTTGCCCTTACGCAAGCCGGCGTTTCGCGCGAGGACGCCTACCGCCTCGTGCAGCGCAACGCCATGAAGGTCTGGGAACAGGGCAAGGACTTCCTCGAGGAGCTTCTGGCCGACGCGGAGGTGCGTGCCGCGCTCTCGGAAGAGCAGATCCGCGAGAAATTCGACCTCGGCTACCACACCAAGCACGTCGACACGATCTTCCGCCGTGTCTTCGGCACGGTCTGATCGCCTGAAAAACGGCGATGGCGCCAGTGGCGCCATCGCTCCCCTCTGGCGGGCGGCCTTGCGCACTCCTCCGGCGCGTACCGCCCGCGAAAGACGTTACCGCCCGTCGACGACGATCTTGCGGTAGAGGTGCCAGGTCGCATGGCCGAGGATCGGCATGATCACGGCAAGGCCCACGAAGATCGGGATCGTCCCGACGATGAGCAGCGCCGCGACGATCAGGCCCCAGCAGGCGATCGGCATCGGATTGGCGAGCGTCGCGCGCAGCGACGTCTCGATGGCGGCAACCGCCCCGACGTCGCGGTCGAGCAGCAGCGGAAAGGCGATCACCGTCGTCGCCAGCACGACGAGGGCGAAGCAGAAGCCGATGGCATTGCCCGCCAGCATCAGCAGCAGCCCGTTCTCCGATCCGAAGATCGAGGCGAGGAACAGCGACAGCGAGCGCGGCGGCTCAGGCCCGAAGAGGCTCGTATAGAGCATCTGCGCGAAGACCAGCCAGGCGACGAAGAGCACCATCAGCATGGCCCCGAGGGCGAGGATCGACGGCAGCGCCGGCGAACGGCGCACGTCCAGCGCATGGCGCCAGGACGTATCCATGCCCAGTTCGCGCCGCCGGCTGATCTCGTAGAGGCCGATGGCGAAGAACGGCCCGAGCAGCGCAAAACCCGCGACCAGCGGAAAGATCAGCGGCAGCATGTTCGCCCCGGAACTCCAGGTGACGAGCACGACCCCGCAGATCGGGTAGATGAGGCTCAGGAAAACGTAGTGGGAGGGCTTTGCGCGGAAATCGTCGAACCCTTGCACGAGCGCATCGCGGACATCCGTGAGTGCGATCCGCCGGACAGCCGGATGGGCAACCATCGCGTCAGGGCCGGCCATGACATGAAACGTCGTCATAGGCTTCCTCCTTGCCGGTTCCAAACCGTCACGGCATGAGGCGCAGAAGGCGACCATCGGCCACCATGGTGCACCGTGACTGGCTTTGCAGAGCGCGAATTATACACCCCGTGCGCGGATTTGTCCCGTCCCCTTGACTTCAGCACTTCGTGAACGCACATGCCGGGGCATGAAAGCCTCCGAAGCAGATATCCTCATCATCCCCGGCTACACCAATTCCGGCCCCGACCACTGGCAGAGCCGCTGGCAGTCGAAACTGTCCACCGCGCGCCGCGTGGAACAGGCCGAATGGGCAAAGCCCGTGCGCGAGGACTGGGTGCAGCGCGTGGCCGAGGAGGTCTCGGCCGCGACGAAACCGGTCGTCATCGTCGCCCATTCGCTGGGCGTCGCGGCCGCCATCCACGCCGTCCCGCAGATCGGCGGCAAGGTCGCCGGCGCCTTCTTCGTCGCGCCGCCGGACGTCGCCAACCCGGATATACGGCCGAAGCACTTCATGACCTTCGGCCCCTATCCGCGCGACCCGCTTCCCTTCCCCTCGCTTCTCGTCGCCAGCCGCAACGATCCGTTCGGCAGCTACGAGCATGCCGACGACATCGCCGCCGCCTGGGGCTCGCTGCTGCTCGATGCGGGCGAGGCCGGCCATATCAATGCCGAGTCCGGGCACGGCCCCTGGCCGGAGGGCACGATGGTCTTCGCCCAGTTCCTCGGCAAGCTGAAGGCGCCGGCCTGACCGGCGCCCTTCCTCGTCATTAAGAGGAATTTCATAGAACTGTTGCACGCTGCGGCTGTTGAGTTCATTGCAGGCGCCGCGTTTATGGCCAAACCGTCCGGTTCGACCTCCATTGCCATGCGGGAAGCGGACGAGGAGCCGTTCTATCGCGGCCTTTTCGCGCGCTCCGGATTCGGCTTTGCCGCGCTGGACGGCAGGGGCCGCATCGTCGATGCGAATGCCGCCTTCCTCGCGCCTTTCGGCGTTGCTTCCGTCACCGGCCTTCCCGCCTTCGAAGACTGCGTCTCACCGAAGGACCGGAGCGTCCTTTCCTTCGCCATGCGGGCGAGCCTCGCCGAGCAGGCCCCGTGGGAACTTCGCCTGCGACGGGCCGACGGCACGGAATTCTGGGTGCTTGCCTCCTTCGTCATGCCGCCTGCCCTTCCCGGCGAAGGCGCGCCCGCCCTCCTCGTCCAGACCCTCGACATCGACGAGCGCAAGCGCAACGCGCTGGAGCTGGCCGAGCGGGAAAGCCGCTGGAACCATGCGCTCGAATCCGCCGGCCAGGGTGTCTGGGACCACGATTTCGCCCGCGGCGACCTCTTCTATTCCCGCCAGTGGCGCGCCATCCGCGGCCTGAGGTCGGACGAGCCGATCGAGGCTTCCCTGGAGGCGTGGATCCAGTCCGTCCATCCGGACGACCGCGCGCATGTGCTCGCGCAGATCGCCAAGCAGGAAACCGGCGAAGCGGCGTTCAACGTCTTCAGCTACCGCGAACGGCATAAGGACGGGCGCTGGATCTGGATCGAGAGCCGCGGGGCGGTGGTGGAATACGATGCGGCCGGCAAGCCGGTCCGCATCGCCGGCACCGATACCGACATCACCGATCGCAAGGAGGCCGAAGAGCGCCTCGCACAGATGTCCCGCCGCCTGGAGCTGGCGCTCGGCGTCTCGCGCATCGGCGTCTTCGAGGTCAACCTGCGCACCGGCGAAGTGCGCTGGGACGACCGCATGCTCGAGATGTACGGCTTTGCCGGCACGCCCGACGGCGAGACCTGGGAGCGCTCGCTGCACCCGGAGGATCGCCGCAAGGCTTCCGCCAGGGTCAGCGACGGCATCTCCAGCGGCCAGGATTTCGCCAACGAATTCCGCATCGTGCGCGGCGACGGCGAGGTCCGCCACCTGCGCGGCCGTTCCGCGCCCTATGTCGACCTGACGGGCGTTCCCCGCCTCATCGGGGCGAACTGGGACGTGACGGAGGACGTGCTGCTGCAGGAGGAGCTGAAGCGCGCGAAGGACCTCGCCGAAGCCCGCGCCGCCGAACTGGAGGCCGCAAGGGCCCGCATCGAATACACGGCCCTGCACGACCACCTGACGGGCCTGCCAAACCGGCGCTATCTCGACGCCGCCATCGAGGCGACCGCCGAGGAGGCGCGCCAGGCCGGCAGCCGCCTTGCCGTGCTGCATATCGACCTCGACCGCTTCAAGGAGATCAACGATACGCTCGGCCACGTCGCGGGCGACCGGATGCTGGTGCATGCCGCCGGCGTTCTGAACGAGCTGAAGGGCCCCGGCGATTTCGTCGCGCGCATCGGCGGCGACGAATTCGTCTTCGTCTCCTCGGTCTCGGCCGGGCGCAACCTTGCAACGCTCGCCGAGGCGATCGTCGAGGCCATGCGCAAGCCCGTCACCTTCAACGGCCATGTCTGCCGTTTCGGGGCCAGCGTCGGCATCGCCAGCCAGTCCGGCACGGCCATCGACGCCAAGCAGCTCCTCGTCAATGCGGACCTTGCGCTCTACCGCGCCAAGAATCGCGGCCGCAGCCGGCACGAATTCTTCACCAGCGATTTCCAGGCGCAGATCATCGTCAGCAAGCAGACCGCCGACGACATTCTCTCCGGCATCGAGCAGCGCCGTTTCCTGCCCTGGTACCAGCCGCAGTTCTGCGCGCGCACGCTCGACCTCATCGGCGTCGAGACGCTGGCGCGCTGGGATCACCCGACGCGCGGCATCCTCACGCCCGACACCTTCCTGAAGATCGCCGAGGACCTCGACTGCGTGGCGATGATCGACAGGATCGTGCTCGAACGGTCGCTGGCCGATTTCGCCGAATGGCAGAGGCTCGGGCTCGGCATCGGCAAGATCTCGGCCAACGTCTCCTCCAAGCGCCTGCACGACCCGGAGCTCGGCCGTTCGCTGCGCACGCTGGAGATCGCGCCGAAATCGCTTTCCTTCGAGCTGCTGGAATCGATCTTCCTCGACGATTGCGACCGTACGGTCCTGGAAAACCTCGCCGAGATGCGCAGGCTCGGCATCGATATCGAGATCGACGACTTCGGCACCGGCCATGCCTCCATCGTCAGCCTGATGAAGCTGAGCCCGCGGCGCCTCAAGATCGACCGCCAGCTCATCAAGCCGGTCAGCCGCTCGCCGGGCCAGCGCAAGCTGGTCGGCACCATCGTGGAGATCGGCCGCTCGCTGAACATCGAGGTCGTCGCCGAGGGCGTGGAAACGCCCGCCCATGTTTCCATCATGCGCGATCTCGGCTGCGATATCCTCCAGGGCTACGCCCTCGCCCGCCCCATGCCGGCATCCGCCGTTCCCGGCTTCGTAGAGGCGCAGGAGTGGCGCGATCATGCCGGGGCGGCGCCGGCCCCTCACGGCGACCTCCGCCGCACCGCCACCCGCTAGCCAACGAAAAAGCCGCCCGGCAGCGCCGGACGGCTTTCCAAAGACATAGCAAAGTCTGGCCTCAGCCGGCTTCGACCTGCGCAATGGCGACAGCCAGGAGCTCGATCATCTGCACGCGGATGTCGTCCTCGCTGCGCACGACGCCGGCAGCGTCGAAATCGGCCTTGATCTTGCGCACGACATCCTCATGGCCGACTTCCTCGAAATCGGCGGCGACGACGTCCCTGGCATAGGCCTCGGCATCACCGTCCGTCTTGCCGAGCAGGCCGGCAGCCCACAAGCCGACCAGCTTGTTGCGGCGTGCCTCGGCCTTGAAGCGCAGCTCTTCGTCCAGCGCGAACTTGGCTTCGAAGGCCTTTTCCCGATCCTGTATGCTGGTCATCCATGGCTCCCGTAGATTCTGTGACCCGATAGGCTTTCCCCGCCCATAAATCAAAACGAAGGCAAAAGTGCAATGCGAACTTTCGTCCCTGCGGAACTTGGCGCGAAGGCCGGAAATCGGGGGATCGGACGTCACGGCGATTGTTAAAGGGCGGCATTTCGTTTAAGGGAGCGCAAACGAACGACACCTGCGCGGCCCCAAGCGCGCCAACAACAGAGATAAAATCCATGAACCGTCGCCGCCGTATCTACGAGGGCAAGGCCAAGATTCTCTATGAGGGTCCCGAGCCGGGCACGCTGATCCAGTTCTTCAAGGACGACGCCACCGCCTTCAACAAGAAGAAGCATGACGTCATCGACGGCAAGGGCGTGCTCAACAATCGCATTTCCGAGTACATCTTCACGCAGCTGAACAAAATGGGCATTCCGACCCATTTCATCCGCCGCCTCAACATGCGCGAGCAGCTGATCAAGGAAGTGGAGATCATCCCGCTCGAAGTGGTCGTGCGCAACGTTGCCGCCGGCTCGCTCTCCAAGCGCCTCGGCATCGAGGAAGGCACCGTGCTGCCGCGCTCGATCATCGAATTCTACTTCAAGGCCGATGCGCTCGAGGACCCGATGGTCTCCGAGGAGCACATCACCGCCTTCGGCTGGGCGAGCCCGCAGGAACTCGACGACATCATGGCGCTCGCCATCCGCGTCAACGACTTCCTCTCCGGCCTCTTCCTCGGCGTCGGCATCCAGCTCGTCGATTTCAAGATCGAATGCGGCCGCCTCTACGAGGGCGACATGATGCGCATCATCATCGCCGACGAGATCTCGCCCGATAGCTGCCGCCTGTGGGATATCGCCACGCAGGAGAAGATGGACAAGGACCGCTTCCGCCGCGACATGGGCGGCCTCGTGGAAGCCTATCAGGAAGTGGCCCGCCGCCTCGGCATCATCAACGAGAACGAACCCGTCCGCGGCACCGGCCCGGTACTGGTGAAGTAACGCGCTCCCCAAGGATGGAACGGAAAGACATGATCAAGGCACGCGTAACGGTTACGCTCAAGAACGGCGTCCTCGACCCGCAGGGCAAGGCGATCGAAGGCGCGCTTTCCAGCCTCGGCTTCGACGGCGTCGGCGGAATCCGCCAGGGCAAGGTCTTCGACCTCGAGCTTGCGACCGCCGACCGCGCCAAGGCCGAAGCCGACCTCAAGGCCATGTGCGAGAAGCTTCTGGCCAACACGGTAATCGAGAACTATACTATCGCCCTCTCTTAATGGTTGAGGTGGATGATGGCCACGGTGGATGCTGATCTCGTCTATGAAATCCTGAAGCGTATCCAGACGGACATTGCCCTGCTGAAGGAAGGCCAACGTGACCTTCGCCAGGACAACCTCGCCATACGCAACCAGATTCATGCCATGCAGGGCGACATCAACAGTCTTCGTGGGTCCTTCGCCCAGATGGACCAGCGCCTCGACCGTATCGAAAACCGCCTCGAACTGCGTGAACTCGCCGAGGCCCAGGCAAGGTTTGAACCGCACCCATGAAATCCGCCGTCGTCCAACTTCCCGGCCTCAACCGCGACCGCGACATGATCGCGGCGCTGACCAAGATTTCCGGCAAGGCGCCGGTCACCGTCTGGCAGACGGAAACCGAGCTGCCGGACGTCGATCTCATCGTCATCCCCGGCGGCTTCTCCTACGGCGACTACCTGCGCTGCGGCGCGATTGCCGCCCGCATGCCGGTCATGCAGGCGATCAAGGCGAAGGCCGAGGCGGGCGTGAAGGTGCTGGGCGTGTGCAACGGCTTCCAGATCCTGCTCGAAGCGGGTCTCCTGCCGGGCGCGCTGATGCGCAATGCCTCGCTGAAGTTCGTCTGCCGTGAAGTGAAGCTGGAAGTCGTGAACGCCGAGACGGACTTCACCCGCGCCTACGGGAAGGGCCAGATCATCCGCTGCCCGGTCGCCCATCACGACGGCAACTATTTCGCCGACGCCGAGACGCTCGCCTCCGTCGAAGGCAACGGGCAGGTCGTCTTCCGCTATGCCGAAGGCACCAACCCGAACGGTTCGGTCAACGACATCGCCGGCGTGATGAACGCGAAGGGCAATGTGCTCGGCCTGATGCCGCACCCGGAAAACCTGATCGAAGCCGCCCATGGCGGTTCGGACGGCCGCGGCCTCTTCGCCTCGGTGCTCGACGTAATCGCCGCTTAACCGGCCTTTGCTATCAAGGGCGCATGCTCATCCCCGAAAGGCTTTCCATGCGCCCTCTTTCCCACGCGACGCTCCTTCTGTCGCTCGCCCTCGCCGCGGCGCTGGCCGGTTGCCAGACAAAACCACCGGCGCCGAAGGCGGACAATGCGGCCCTGCCGACCATGGAGCGCGTTGCACTGGGGGCGAATAGCTGCTGGTTCAAGTCTGGCGATCCGGCCTTCAAGGCCTACCGCCTTGCACCCGAGCTCAATTCCTTCTCCGGCCGGCCGCGCATCCTCCTCGTTCACGGCCATTCGCCGGAAGCGCGCCCGTTGCTGGTCGTCCAGGCCGAGGGCAATCCTGCGCGGCTCGATGCCTTCGGCCCGCTGATGAGCGAAGCCGTCGGCACGCGCGTCGCCACCGACGTCAGGCGCTGGGCCGCCGGCGGCAAGGGCTGCTGACGCGCCTCAATCCCAATAGAACGATTTCGCGGCTTCCCGCTCCGCCTCGCGGCGGCTGATGCCGATATCCGCCAGTTGATCGTCGGTCATGCCGAGCAGCGCATGGCGCGTCTGCCGCTTCACGTACCACGCACGGAAGGCCAGCCAGAGGCGACGGCCCGCGGCGCGCCAGATCGAGCTATCCTCGGCATCCGTGCCGGCGAAGATTGTATCGATTGCCATTGTCATGTCTCCAAAGCACCCAGCTTTGCCAAAATCGGTGCATTCAGGAATGAATTGACTCCCGAAACGGTGCAATATAAGAATTGACACCATGACAAATTGGCTTCCCGATCTGCAGGCCTCCGACGGGCCTCTCTATGTCCGCATCGCCGACCAGATCGAGCAGGCGATCCACGCCGGTTCGCTTGCCGCCGGCAGCAAGCTGCCGCCGCAGCGCAATCTCGCCTATGATATCGGCGTGACGATCGGCACGATCAGCCGGGCCTACAGCATGGTGCGCGAACGCGGCCTCGTCAGCGGCGAGGTCGGGCGCGGCACCTATGTGCTCGGAACCACCGAGGAAGAGGAAGCGCCCGCCGCCGTCGACCCGGTCAGCGCCCGGCTTTCCGGCACGCGCGCGGCGCACGCCCCGCCCGGCAAGCTGCGCTTCGACACGACGGCCGCCACCGATGTCGGGCAATCCGCCGCGATCACCGATATTCTCTCCGGCATCTGCCGCGACATGCCGAACGAGATCGCCAGCTACACCCGCAATTTCCCGGCACACTGGATGGAGGCCGGCCGGCGCTGGCTGAGGCACGGCGACTGGCAGCCGGGCATCGACAGCATCGTGCCGACGCTCGGCGCCCATGCCGCCGTCATCGCCGCCGTCTCGGTCATCACCGCACCGGGAGACCGCATCGTCTTCGAGCACGTCACCTATTCGCAGATCAGCCGCGGCATCGCACTGCTCGGCCGCCAGACCGCCCTCGTCGAGTCGGACGAGCACGGCGTCATTCCCGAGGATTTCGAGCGGGTCTGCCTGCAGCAGCATCCGAAACTCGCTTTCCTCATGTCCTCGGCGCAGAACCCAACGCTCGCCACCCTGCCGGAAGACCGGCGCCGGGCGATTGCCGCCATCGCCAAGAGGCACAATGTCTTTCTCGTGGAGGACAATCTCTACGGCGCGACGACGGGCGGCGACGTGCCGCTGATCGCGGAGATCGCGCCGGACCGGACCTTCCTCGTCGGCGGCCTTTCGAAGAGCGTCGCGGCGGGCGTGCGCGGCGGCTGGATCGCCTGCCCGCCGCACCTTGCCCAGCGCGTGCGCATCGCCCACAAGATGGTGAGCGGCGGCCTGCCCTTCCTGCTGGCGGAGCTGGCCTCGCGGCTGGTGCTTTCCGGCACGGCCGACACGATCCGCACGAAGGTCTCGGAAGAGGTCGGCGCCCGCGAGGCGGAGGCACGCGCGATCCTCGCCGGCCTCGACTTCAATTCGCACCCGCGCGTGCCCTTCCTCTGGCTGAAGCTGCCGGACCCGTGGCTCGCCGGCACGTTTCGCCAGGCGGCCTTTGCCGAAGATATCCTCATCGACGACGAGGACGAGTTCAAGGCCGGCCGCTCGGAGAAGACCTTCTACCGCGTGCGGGTCGGCTTTTCGTCGCCGGAAAGCCGCGCGGAGGTCGCGGCCGGCTTCCGGCGGCTGCGCAATCTCCTGACCCATGGCCCGACGGGTTACGACAGCCCCGCGTGACCGCCGCCCAGCCTGTGGCCTGCGGTCATTTTCCTGTCGCGCTGCAAGGCGGCTTGGGTTAAAGAGACCGCAATCCTGCCCTCCACGACAAGACGAGCGACGATGACCATTTCGAACACCCGCCCGATCACCCCGGAGCTGATTGCCGCCCACGGGCTGAAGCCGGATGAATACGACCGCATCCTCTCGCTGATCGGCCGCGAGCCGACCTTCACGGAACTGGGCATCTTCTCGGCCATGTGGAACGAGCATTGCTCGTACAAGTCCTCCAAGCGCTGGCTGCGCACGCTCCCGACCAAGGGGCCGCGCGTCCTCCAGGGCCCGGGCGAGAACGCGGGCGTGGTGGACATCGACGACGGCGACTGCGTCGTCTTCAAGATGGAGAGCCACAACCACCCCTCCTATATCGAGCCCTACCAGGGCGCGGCGACGGGCGTCGGCGGCATCCTGCGCGACGTCTTCACCATGGGCGCGCGCCCGGTCGCGGCGATGAACGCGCTGCGCTTCGGCGAGCCGGATCACCCGAAGACCCGCCACCTCGTCTCCGGCGTCGTCGCCGGCGTCGGCGGCTACGGCAATTCCTTCGGCGTGCCGACCGTCGGCGGCGAAGTGGAGTTCGACGCCCGCTACAACGGCAACATCCTCGTCAACGCCTTTGCCGCCGGCCTTGCCAAATCCAACGCGATCTTCCTTTCGGAAGCCAAGGGCGTCGGCCTGCCCGTCGTCTATCTCGGTGCCAAGACCGGCCGCGACGGCGTCGGCGGCGCGACCATGGCCTCGGCGGAGTTCGACGAGAGCATCGAGGAGAAGCGCCCGACCGTGCAGGTCGGCGACCCCTTCACCGAAAAGTGCCTGCTGGAAGCCTGCCTGGAGCTGATGCAGACCGGCGCCGTCATCGCCATCCAGGACATGGGCGCGGCCGGCCTCACCTGCTCGGCCGTCGAGATGGGCGCCAAGGGCGACCTCGGTATCGAACTGAACCTCGATCTCGTGCCCGTCCGCGAAGACCAGATGACCGCCTACGAGATGATGCTGTCGGAAAGCCAGGAGCGCATGCTCATGGTCCTGGAGCCCGCGAAGGAAGAGGTCGCCAAGGCGATCTTCATCAAGTGGGGCCTCGCCTTCGCCATCGTCGGCCGCACGACAGACGACCTGCGCTTCCGCGTCCTGCACCAGGGCGAGGAAGTCGCCAACCTGCCGATCAAGGACCTCGGCGACCAGGCCCCGGAATACGACCGCCCCTGGCGCGAGCCGGGCAAGCCTGCCCCGCTGCCGGCAAACCTCGTCGCAGAGCCCGCCGACTACGGCGATGCGCTGCTGAAGCTCGTCGGCTCGCCGAACCAGTCGAGCCGCCGCTGGGTCTACGAGCAGTACGACACGCTCATCCAGGGCAATTCGCTGCAGATCCCCGGCGGCGATGCCGGCGTCGTGCGCGTCGAGGGCCATGCAAGCAAGGCGCTCGCCTTCTCCTCGGACGTCACGCCCCGCTATGTCGAGGCCGATCCGTTCGAGGGCGGCAAGCAGGCCGTCGCCGAATGCTGGCGCAACATCACGGCGACGGGCGCCGAGCCGCTCGCCTCCACCGACAACCTCAATTTCGGCAATCCGGAAAAGCCGGAGATCATGGGCCAGTTCGTCAAGGCCATCGAAGGCATCCGCGAAGCCTGCCGCGCGCTCGATTTCCCGATCGTCTCCGGCAACGTCTCGCTCTACAACGAGACGAACGGCGTCGCGATCCTGCCGACCCCGACCATCGCCGGCGTCGGCCTCCTGCCCGACTGGTCCGTCATGGCGAAGATCGGCGGCGCGAAGGACGGCGACCACCTCCTGCTCATCGGCGTCGACGGCAGCCATCTCGGCCAGTCCGTCTATCTGCGCGACGTCGTCGGCAGGATCGACGGCCCCGCCCCGGAAGTCGACCTCCACGCCGAACGCCGCAACGGCGATTTCGTCCGCTCGGCCATCCGCAACGGCCAGGTCACGGCCTGCCACGACATTTCCTCCGGCGGCCTTGCCGTCGCGCTCGCCGAAATGGCGATGGCCTCCGGCAAGGGCGCCACGGTCGACCTTTCCGAGGCGAACGGCCCGGCCCATGCCCTCCTCTTCGGCGAGGACCAGGCCCGCTACGTGATCGCCGTCCCGGCCGATCTCGCCAACTTCATCTCCGCCAATGCGGAAGGCGCCGGCGTGCCCTTCCGCCGCCTCGGCAAGGTCGGCGGCGATGCGCTGACCGTGGAAGGCC
Organism: Shinella sp. Sh6; assembly: GCF_055392685.1. Taxonomy (NCBI): domain Bacteria; kingdom Pseudomonadati; phylum Pseudomonadota; class Alphaproteobacteria; order Hyphomicrobiales; family Rhizobiaceae; genus Shinella; species Shinella sp. Sh6. The sequence goes on from NZ_AP044005.1 coordinate 1,749,523, forward strand.
TCTTCTCGCTGCCGATTGCACAATTGCGCGACACCCATGAATCATGGTTCCCTGACTTCATGGATGGCAACGGCAACGCCGCTGCCGCCGCAGAATAACGATAAGGGAGAATTCCATGGCCATGTCACCCGGCGATATCGAAGACCTCATCAAGACCGGCATTCCCGGAGCGAAGGTGGTCATCCGCGATCTTGCCGGCGATGGGGACCACTATGCCGCCGAGGTCATCGCGGAAGCCTTCCGCGGCAAGACCCGCGTGCAGCAGCACCAGATGGTCTACGACGCCCTGAAGGGCAACATGGGCGGCGTCCTGCACGCCCTCGCCCTCCAGACCTCCATCCCGGACTGACCGCCATGGCCGGCCTTCTCGACGAGCTCGTTTCCGGCGTGGTCGATGCAGCCCTGAAAGAGGTGCTGAAGAAGACCGGCGTGCGCAAGGCGACGACCAGGCGCACGCGCCGCAAGACGACGACGCGCAAGAAAGCCTCCGGCGGCCTCCTCGGCGATATCCTCGAGGCGGCGCTGAAGCCGGAGAAGAAGGCGGCCAAGCGCCCGCGCAAGCAGGTGAGCCGCCGCAAGACGGCGGCAAGCCGCAGCCGCCAGCGCAGCCGGTAGAACCGCGGCCAACGCGCAACACCTTGAACGGGAGCGGGAACGGCCCTTGCAAAATTTGCGAGGGCCTTATGGCATTTGTCACCCGAGGTTGTTATCTAGGGCGAATGGTTCATCGCATCGGTCCTTGAAACCGATTTGCTAGGGAATACGACAATGAGCGGCATCCACGATTTCATCGAAAACGAAGTGAAGAGCAACGACGTCGTCCTGTTCATGAAGGGCACGCCGGAATTCCCCCAGTGCGGGTTCTCCGGCCAGGTCGTGCAGATCCTCGACTACGTGGGTGTGGACTACAAGGGCATCAACGTCCTCGCCGACGCCGACATCCGCCAGGGCATCAAGGACTATTCCAACTGGCCGACCATCCCGCAGCTTTACGTGAAGGGTGAGTTCGTCGGCGGTTGCGACATCGTGCGCGAGATGTTCCAGTCGGGCGAGTTGCAGTCCCACCTTCAGGGACAGGGTATCGCCGTCAAGGGCGCCGCCTGACGCTTAACGGTCCATTCCGGCCCAGAGCTTTTCAAAGGCGCCGCATAAAGCGGCGCCTTATCTCTTTCATGGATTAAATTGATATGACTGGACTTTCCCCCGAAGCGGCCCAGCGCCTGAAAGGCATGGGCAAGATAGAATTCATCGCGCTCATGGCGCTCCTCATGGCGCTCAACGCGCTTGCCATCGACATCATGCTGCCCGGCCTCCAGCAGATCGGCGCCAGCCTCGGCGTGGAAAACGAGAACCATCGGCAATATGTCATTTCGGCCTACCTGATCGGCTTTGCCTTCGCGCAGCTTCTCTACGGCCCGGTCTCCGACCGTTTCGGCCGGCGCAGCCCCATGTTCTTCGGCCTTGCCATCTACGTCGTCTCCTCGCTTGCGGCGATCCTCGTGCCGAGCTTTGCCGCGCTCCTTGCGCTGCGCTTCATCCAGGGCATCGGCTCGGCCGCCATGCGCGTCATCACGGTCTCCATCGTCCGCGACGTCTTCGGCGGGCGCGCGATGGCCGAGGTCATGTCGCTGATCATGATGGTGTTCATGGTCGTGCCGGTCATGGCGCCGGGCACGGGGCAGATCGTCATGCTGTTCGGCGAATGGCACCTGATCTTCGTCTTCATGGCGGTGATGGCCGCCGTCATCGGCACCTGGATGTACCTGCGCCTGCCCGAGACGCTGCATGCCGACGACGTGCGCCCCTTCACGGTGCGCTCGGTGCTCGGCGGCTTCCGCATCGTGCTGACGGATCGCGTGGCACTCTGTTATACGCTGGCGAGCACCTTCATCTTCGGCGCGCTGTTCGGCTTCATCAACTCGGCCCAGCAGATCTATGTCGGCATCTACGAGCTCGGCGTGTGGTTCCCGCTCGCCTTTGCGGGCGTCGCCACCTTCATGGCGCTGTCGTCCTTCGTCAATTCGCGCCTCGTCGGCCGGTTCGGCATGCGGCGCCTGTCGCATGGCGCGCTTTTGGGCTTCCTCGGCATCAACACGCTCTGGCTGGTGCTGACGCTGCTGTGGACGCCGCATGTGCCCTTCCCGATCTTCATCGTGCTCTTCGCGCTGGCGATGTTCCAGTTCGGCTGGATCGGCTCGAACTTCAACTCGCTCGCCATGGAGCCGCTCGGCCACGTCGCCGGCACGGCCTCCTCCGTGCTCGGCTTCATGGGCACGGCCGGCGGCACGATCATCGGCGCGGTCATCGGCCAGTCCTTCAACGGCACGGCGCTGCCGCTCGTCACCGGCTTCTTCTCCGTGTCGATCGTCGGCCTCGTCTTCGTGCTCCTCGCCGAGCGCGGGAAACTTTTCCAGCCGCACAACAAGCCGGTCTGAAACGAAAAGCCCGACGGTCCCGCCGACGGGCTTTTTTCTGCCCCTTGCAGCGTCCGTACCTTGCCCTATTCTCCCGCCAGCACAGGAGAGGCCCATGGCAGACGAACTGGTTTTCTACAGCAACCCCATGTCGCGCGGGCGCATCGCTCGCTGGATGCTGGAAGAGGTGGGCGCGCCCTACCGCATACAATGGCTGACCTATGACGGCTCGATGAAGGCGCCGGACTATCTCGCGCTCAACCCGATGGGCAAGGTGCCCGCCATCCGCCACGGCAAGGCGGTCGTTACCGAGGGCGCGGCGATCTGCGCCTATCTCGCCGACGCCTTCCCCGAAGCCGGCCTCGCACCGGCCAACGATGCCCGCGCCGACTACTACCGCTGGCTCTTCTTCGCCGCCGGCCCGCTGGAAACGGCCGTCTCCCTCAAGGCCTTCGGCATCGAGATCCCGAAGGAACGCCAGCGCAGCATCGGTTGCGGCAGCTTCGAAGCGGTGATGGACGCACTGTCACTCGCCGTCGGCCGCACGCCCTATATTGCCGGCGATACCTTCACGGCCGCCGACGTCTATGTGGGCGCGCACGTCAACTGGGGCCTGCAGTTCAACACGATCGAGCCGCGGCCGGAATTCCAGGCCTATTGGGATCGCCTGAAGGATCGCCCCGCCCACCTGAAAGCCAAGGCCCTCGACGACGAGGAGATGCACCGCCAGCTTCAGGCGGCCAACGCCGGCTGATCAAGCCGTCAGCGCGGTGCTTGCCGGTGGCGCATCGGCGGCCCGCATGCGGCCGGCCATATCCGGAAGGCCGGCGGAGGGCGTCGCCCGCATCACGCGGTCGCGCCCGGCCTCCTTGGCGGCATAGAGCGCACTGTCGGCGGCGGAATGCAGCCGGTCGAAATCCGCCCCGAAGGTCGCGACATCGGCAAGGCCGATGCTGACGGACATGCGGATATCGCCCGCGCCCGAGGCGATGGCGATACCCGCCGTCTCCCGGCGCAGCATTTCCGCGAAGGCTTCGGCCCGGGCGATATCGTGCACCGGCGCGAAAAGCGCGAATTCCTCGCCGCCGAAGCGGCAGAACAGCATGCCATCCTCCAGCAGGGCGCTGACGCGGGCGGAAAAACGCTTCAGCACCGTGTCGCCCGCGACATGGCCGTGGGTATCGTTGATGGCCTTGAAGCGGTCGAGGTCGAAGATCATCAGCGTGCCCTGCCCCTTGCCGGAGAGCCGCGTCTGGATGTCTTCGAGGAAGGAGCCGCGGTTGGGTATCCCGGTCAGCGCGTCTGTGCGCGAAGCCTGCCGGTAAAGCGCCTCGCCGCGCTCCTTGATGAGCACCAGCATGGCGACGGCGGCAAGGATCGTGTGGGCGAACAGCTCCAGCGAGAACACGGCGAACCAGGCGGAATAGGCCGTGCCGTGGGCAAGCTGCGCCGGCGTGAGGATCGCCATGGGAATGCGCAGCGAATAGATGACGCCGTGGGTGAGGAAGAAGACGGCGGACATGGTGCGGGTCGGCAGCCTTTCGCCGCCGCGTCCGCGCCAGATGTCGACGCCCATCCAGAGCGAATAGGTGGTGATGATCACCGAGGAGAGGATGATGCGGTTGTTCACATCGCCCGAAACCTGCGGCAGGAAGAGATAGGCGAGCCCCCAAAGCGCCGGCCCGGTGAGCACGACCGGCAGATGGACCCGCCGGCGGTCGAACACCCGGAAGCCCGCCCACATGAGGGCATAGGCGAAGGCGGCGAGCGCATTGCTGAGCCCGACGGTCAACAGGGGAAAGCCGACCGGGCGAAGCGCATAGAGCAGCGTGCACAGCGAGCCGACCCACATGGAAACGCACCAGTAGCCGGCCGCCGCATGGCGCCGGTCGGTCAGCCAGACCTGGAGCATGAAAATCCCGACGACCATGGTCGACAGGAAGGTACAGATCATCAAGGTCGATATGCTGATGATATCTTCAATCAAGGCACGCACTCCGCACGCGGCGAGACTAGGCGCAAACCTTGAAGACTTCGCAAACGAAAACGGCGGGCCGAGGCCCGCCGTCGTCTCGATTCCGTATCCCGAAGGAAGGTCAGCCGGCGAGTGCCGAAGCGACCGCCTCGATGGCATCGGCCGCCTTGCCGCCGTCCGGCCCGCCGGCCTGCGCCATGTCGGGACGCCCGCCGCCGCCCTTGCCGCCGAGCGCCTCGGAGGCGCGGCGCACGAGGTCAACCGCGCTGAAGCGGCCCGTCAGGTCTTCCGTCACGGCGACCACCGCGCTCGCCTTGCCGTCCGGCGAAACGCCGACGAAGGCGACGACGCCGGAACCGAGGCTCTTCTTGCCTTCGTCGGCAAGGCTCTTCAGGTCCTTCGGCTCGACGCCGGTGACGACCTTGCCGAGATATTTGAGGCCGGCAACCTCGCGCACGCCCTCGTCCCCGCCGGCCGAACCGCCGCCGGACAGCGCCAGCTTCTTCTTCGCCTCGGTCAGTTCGCGCTCCAGCTTGCGGCGCTCGTCGACCAGCGCCTCGACGCGGGCGAGCACTTCGTTCGGCTGGGCCTTCAGCGCCGTGGCGAGCGCCTTCACGCGCTCGTCCTGCTCGGCGAGATAGGCGCGGGCCGCCTCGCCCGTCAGCGCTTCCAGACGGCGCACGCCCGAGCCGACGGCGCTTTCCGAAACGATGCGCACGAGGCCGATCTCGCCCGTGGCGGAAACATGCGTGCCGCCGCAAAGCTCGACCGAATAGGGCCGGTTCGCCTTGGCGCCGCGAACGCCCGTGCCCATGGAGACGACGCGGACCTCATCGCCGTACTTCTCGCCGAAGAGCGCCATGGCGCCCTCGGCAATCGCGTCGTCCACGGTCATCAGGCGCGTGGTGACGGGCGCGTTCTGCACGATGATCTCGTTCGCCATGTCCTCGATGACGCGCAGTTCCTCGGCCGACATGGGCTTGGGATGCGACACGTCGAAGCGCAGGCGCTCGGGCGCGACGAGCGAGCCCTTCTGCGCGACATGGGTGCCGAGCACCTCGCGCAGCGCCTCGTGCAGGAGGTGGGTCGCCGAATGGTTGGCGCGAAGGCGCGAGCGGCGAGCATGGTCGACCGTCAGCGCCACGGCATCGCCCACCTTGAGCGTGCCTTCCGCGACGGTCGCCACATGCACGAAAAGGCCCTCGCCCTTCTTATGCGTATCGGAAACGGAAAGCTTCGCATTGTCGCCCGCAATCGTGCCCGTATCGCCCATCTGGCCGCCGGATTCGCCATAGAACGGCGTCTGGTTGAAGACGATCTGCACCTCATCGCCGGCCGAGGCGGAATCGACCGCCTTGCCGTCGCGGACGATCGCCTGGACGACGCCCTCGGCCGTCTCGGTGTCGTAGCCGAGGAATTCGCTCGCGCCGAACTTCTCCTTCAGCTCGAACCAGATCGTCTCGGTCGCCTTGTCGCCCGAGCCCGCCCAGTGCGAGCGCGCCTCGGCCTTCTGGCGCTCCATGGCATCGGTGAAGCCGGCAAGGTCGACGCCGATCTCGCGGGCGCGCAGCGCGTCCTGCGTCAGGTCCAGCGGGAAGCCGTAGGTGTCGTAGAGCTTGAAGGCGGTCTCGCCGTCCAGCATGTCGCCCTTGTGAAGCGTGCCGGTCGCGTCGGAGAGGAGATTGAGGCCGCGCTCCAGCGTGGTGCGGAAGCGGGTTTCCTCCAGCTTCAGCGTCTCGGAGATGAGCGCTTCGGCGCGCTGGAGCTCGGGATAGGCGCGGCCCATCTCGCCGACCAGCGTCGGCAGCAACTTCCACATCAGCGGCTCCTTGGCGCCGAGCAGCTGGGCGTGGCGCATGGCGCGGCGCATGATGCGGCGCAGCACATAGCCGCGGCCGTCCTTGGCCGGCAGCACGCCGTCGGCAATCAGGAAGGCGGAGGAACGCAGGTGGTCGGCGATGACGCGGTGGCTGGCGCGCGCCTCGCCCTCGGCCGGAACGCCGGTCGCCTCGACCGAGGCCTCGATCAGCGCGCGGAAGAGGTCGATGTCATAGTTGTCGTGCTTGCCCTGGAGGAGCGCGGCGATACGCTCGAGGCCCATGCCGGTGTCGATGGACGGACGCGGCAGGTCGACGCGCTCTTCCTTCGTCAACTGCTCGAACTGCATGAAGACGAGGTTCCAGATCTCGATGAAGCGGTCGCCGTCCTCTTCCGGCGAGCCGGGCGGGCCGCCCCAGATGTGGTCGCCGTGGTCGTAGAAGATTTCCGAACAGGGGCCGCACGGGCCGGTATCGCCCATCGCCCAGAAATTGTCGCTGGTCGGGATGCGGATGATGCGGTCGTCGGAAAGGCCGGCGATCTTCTTCCAGAGGTCGAAAGCCTGGTCGTCCGTGTGGTAGACGGTGACGAGCAGCCGCGTCCTGTCGATGCCGAATTCCTTCGTGATCAGATTCCAGGCAAGCTCGATCGCGCGCTCCTTGAAGTAGTCGCCGAAGGAGAAGTTGCCGAGCATCTCGAAGAAGGTGTGGTGGCGCGCGGTATAGCCGACATTGTCGAGGTCGTTGTGCTTGCCGCCGGCGCGCACGCATTTCTGCGCGGTGACCGCCGTGGAATAGGGACGCGTCTCCAGGCCGGTGAAGACGTTCTTGAACTGCACCATGCCGGCATTGGTGAACATTAGGGTCGGGTCGTTGCGCGGCACGAGCGGACTGGACGGCACGACCTCGTGTCCGTTCTTTCGGAAATAGTCGAGAAAAGTCGACCGGATCTCATTCACGCCGCTCATATCGCGTCCTTCATCTTGCCCTGCGCACGCCGGTGGCCGGCGCGTCATCCACCCAATGTCACGTTCAGCAGATGCGAAATCGCCCCGCCGGCCGGAGTGCCCGCCGGAGGCCGCTCGGGGCCATCCATCCGCGAATTCCGTCGAAGTTGCGCGCGCCTGCCGACAGCCTTCCCAAAAAGGCCGGAAACCCCGGGCGCGCGCGCGAACCCAAGGCTTTTATCGCCCGCCTCGGCACCTGTCCAGACACCAAAAAACCGGCCTTTCGCGAAGAAGAGGCCGGTCTTTCGAGTTTTTCACCACCGTTGCGCGGCGATTACACTTCGCCGTCGCTGCCGTCGTTCGGATCCGGCCCGCCGTTTTCCAGGAAGCGGTCGGCGATGAGGCCGGCATTCTGGCGCAGCGCCGTCTCGATCTCGCGGGCGAGATCCGGGTTGTCGCGCAGGAACGTCTTGGCGTTCTCGCGGCCCTGGCCGAGGCGCTGGCTGTTGTAGGAGAACCAGGCGCCCGATTTCTCGACGATGCCGGCCTTGACGCCGAGGTCGATGAGCTCGCCCGTCTTGGACACGCCCTCTCCGTACATGATATCGAACTCGACCTGCTTGAAGGGCGGGGCCATCTTGTTCTTGACGACCTTGACGCGGGTCTGGTTGCCGATCACCTCGTCGCGCTCCTTGACGGCGCCGATGCGGCGGATGTCGAGGCGGACGGAGGCGTAGAACTTCAGCGCGTTGCCGCCGGTCGTCACCTCCGGCGAACCGTAGACGACGCCGATCTTCATGCGGATCTGGTTGATGAAGATGACCATCGTGTTGGACTTGGAGATGGACGCCGTCAGCTTGCGCAGCGCCTGGCTCATCAGGCGGGCCTGGAGGCCGGGCAGGCTCTCGCCCATCTCGCCCTCGATTTCGGCGCGCGGCGTAAGCGCTGCGACCGAGTCGACGACCAGCACGTCGATGGCGCCGGAGCGCACCAGCGTATCGGTGATCTCGAGCGCCTGCTCGCCGGTGTCCGGCTGCGAGATCAGCAGGTTTTCAAGGTCGACGCCGAGCTTGCGGGCATAGACCGGATCGAGCGCGTGTTCGGCATCGACGAAGGCGCAGATGCCGCCCTTCTTCTGGGATTCGGCGATGGTCTGCAGCGCCAGCGTCGTCTTGCCCGAGCTTTCCGGCCCGTAGATCTCGATGATGCGGCCCTTCGGCAGGCCGCCGATGCCGAGCGCGACGTCGAGGCTGAGCGAACCCGTCGAGACCGTCTCGACCTCGATCACGCTGTCCTTGCCGCCGAGCTTCATGATGGAGCCCTTGCCGAACGAGCGCTCGATCTGGGAGAGAGCCGCTTCGAGTGCCTTGCTTTTATCCACTGTTTTATCCTCTACGAGCCGCAAAGTGTTCTGTGCCATTTGGTCCACCTTTAGGTTATTGAAGCAAGACAGGCAACGAAGCCGCCGATGAAAGCTATGTACACATTTTGTTCTCGTTTTGCAAGGTACCATCATCCATTTGAATGGATTTGTGAATCGAGTGCGTGTTCTATTTTCGTTTCCGGTGGATGAAACAGGCGGGCGAACAGGTCCGGAACCCCTGCCGCGGCGGGCGTTCGGGGCCGAATCGGCGCATAGAGGATGACGATGACGGGTAGCAGGATACTGGTGCTGGGCGGCGCCCATGTGGACAGGCGCGGGCGCATCGCCGGCGAGACGGCGCCGGGGGCGAGCAATCCGGGAACGTGGTTCGTGGAGGCGGGCGGCGGCGCGTTCAACGCGGCGCGCAACCTCGCCCGGCTCGGCCACCGCGTGCGGCTCGTCTCGCCGCGCGGCGGGGATGCGGACGGCGATATCGTGACGGCGGCGGCGGAAGCGGCGGGCGTCGAGGACACGCCCTTCGTCTTCCTCGACCGCGCAACGCCGAGCTATACCGCGATCATCGAGCGGGACGGCAACCTCGTCATCGCGCTCGCCGACATGGAGCTCTACCGGCTGTTCTCGCCGCGCCGCCTGCAGCAGCGGGCGATGCGCGAGGCGATGGCGGAGGCCGATGTCATCCTCACCGACGCCAACCTGCCGGCCGAAACGCTTGCCGCGATCGCCCGGGCTGCGACGTCCTTGCGGCTGCCGCTCGCCGGCATCGCCATCTCGCCGGCGAAGGTCGTGCGGTTCAGGGAAAACCTTTCCGCCCTCGCCTTCCTCTTCATGAACGAGGCGGAGGCCCGCACGCTGACAGGCGCTTCGCCGGAGGACCCGGCCGACTGGCCGAAGGCGCTGCGCGAAGCGGGACTTTCCGCAGGCGTGGTGACACGCGGCGGCCGGGGCGTCGTCGCCTTCGACGAGACGGGCGCCGCCCTCGTCGTGCCGCCGGATATCCCCGCGCTCGGCGACGTCACCGGGGCGGGCGATTCGCTCGCCTCCGGTTTCCTCAGCGCCTGGGCCCGCGGCGCGGGGATCGGCGAGGCGCTGCGCCATGGCGTGGCGGCGGCGGCCATCACCGTGCGCTCGCCCCTCGCCGTCGCCGAGGAAATGTCGGAAGAGGCGCTTGCCGACGCACTTTTTCTTGTGCCGAAGGCCGAAATCCTGTCATGAGACTTTTTTGCCCAGGATTCCTCCCAGGATCGCGTAAGGACACGTCATGACCAGCCCCCTCACCCCCAGCCTGCCGCTGCAATATTCCGCCGAAGTCGCCGCCGCAAAGGCGCGCGGCGCGCCGATCGTCGCCCTCGAATCGACCATCATCACCCACGGCATGCCCTATCCCGGCAATCTCGACATGGCGCGCAGCGTCGAGCGCATCATCCGCGAGGAAGGCGCCGTGCCGGCCACCATCGTGGTGATCGACGGCGTGCTGCATATCGGCCTTGAGGATGCGCAGCTCGAAGCGCTCTCGCAGAGCGAGGGCGCCATGAAGGTCTCGCGCGCCGACCTCGCCTTCGCCATCGCCGAGCGCCGCACGGGCGCCACCACGGTCGCGGCGACGATGATCGGCGCGGCGCTTGCCGGCATCAAGGTCTTCGCCACCGGCGGCATCGGCGGCGTACATCGCGGCGCGGAAGAGACCTTCGACATCTCGGCCGACCTCGAGGAGCTGGCGCGCACCGGTGTCATCGTCGTCTGCGCCGGCGCCAAGGCGATCCTCGACATTCCGAAGACGCTGGAAGTGCTGGAGACCCGCGGCGTGCCGGTCGTCACCTATGACAGCCCGGTCTTCCCGGCCTTCTGGTCGCGCGATTCGGGGCTCAAGAGCCCGCTGATGCTCAACAGCCCGGCCGCCATCGCCAATTTCCAGGCGGTGCGCGAAGCGCTCGGCATTACAGGCGGCATGCTGATCGCCAATCCCGTGCCGGAGGCCGACGAGATCCCGCGCGAGGAAATGGAGATCTACATCGCCCGCGCGATCGACAACGCCGAGCGCGACGAGATCGCCGGCAAGGCCGTCACCCCCTACCTGCTCGACAACCTCTTCCACCTGACGGACGGGCGCAGCCTCAAGACGAACATCGCACTGGTGGAGAACAACGCGCGGCTTGCGGCGGAAATCGCCGTGGCACTGGTGGATTGATATTCGCGGGCGGCCGGTTCACGCCGACCGCTTTTCTCGTGCTTCGCCGTCTCTTTCCTGTCGCCCCGCCACCGTGCAGCACCACCCTCCAAGGTCGTCATGCTCGGGCTTGACCCGAGGATCCACACGGCACCTGCGGCTGTGGATGCTCGGGTCAAGCCCGAGCATGACGGAGGAGAGGGTGCGGCCCGGATGGTGGGGGATAGAGTAAGCAGCCGCCTCCCCCCATCCATCGAAGCCGCACAGCGCAAACGCCGCCCCGCAGCCTCACGCGTCCAGCATCTCCCGCACCGCCTCGGCAAGCTGCTTCAGCGAGAAGGGCTTCGGCAGGAAGCCGAATTTGGCGTCGGCGGGCAGGTTGCGGGCGAAGGCGTCTTCGGCGTAGCCGGAGACGAAGATGAACTTCATGTCCGGATAGGTCTTGCGCAATTCGCGCAGCAGCGACGGCCCGTCCATTTCCGGCATGACGACGTCCGAGACGACGATGTCGACCGCGCCGTCCAGCTCTTCCATGATCTCGAGCGCTTCCACGCCGGAGCCGGCCTCGTGCACCGTGTAGCCGCGGGTCTCCAGCATGCGCTTGCCGCCGCGGCGCACCGCCTCCTCGTCCTCGACGAGAAGGACGACGGCGGAACCGCCGGTCAGGTCGCGCGGCTCCTTTTCCGGCGCCGGGAGGGCGGCAGCGGCCTGCCCGCCACCGGCCTGCGGCACCGCCTCGGCTTCCGGCACGATCTCCTCGATATGGCGCGGCATGAGGATGCGGAAGGTGGTACCCTTGCCGACCTCGGAATCGAGGTAGATGTAGCCGCCGGACTGCTTGACGATGCCGTAGACCATGGAAAGGCCGAGGCCCGTGCCCTTGCCCACTTCCTTGGTGGTGAAGAAGGGCTCGAAGATCTTGTCGATGATCTCCTGCGGAATGCCGGTGCCCTGGTCGGCGACCTCCACTTCCACATAGTCGCCCGGCGGCAGGTCGCGCAGGTTGCGCGCGGCCGCTTCCTCGGCGGGCACGTTGCGCGTGCGGAAGGTGATGGTGCCGCCCTCCGGCATGGCGTCGCGCGCATTGACGGCAAGGTTGATCAGCACCTGCTCGAACTGGCCGAGGTCCGTCTTCACGGCCCAGAGGTCGCGGCCGTATTCCACGTCGATCTTGACGTTGGTGCCGGTCATGCGGTCGACGAGCATGCGCAGGTCGCCGATGACGTCGGTGAGGTTGAGGACGGTCGGGCGCATCGTCTGCTTGCGCGAGAAGGCGAGAAGCTGGCGCACCAGCACGGCGGCGCGGTTGGCGTTGCGCTTGATCTCCATGAGATCGGCGAAGCTCGCATCGGAGGGACGCGCGGAGAGCAGCAGGTGGTCGGAGGAGAGCAGGATCGCCGTCAGCACGTTGTTGAAGTCGTGCGCGATGCCGCCGGCGAGCGTGCCGACCGCGTTCATCTTCTGCGTCTGCGCCATCTGCGTTTCGAGCGCCTTCTGCTCGGTGATCTCGACGGCATAGACGATGGCCGCCTCTTCCGGCGCCTCGTCGCTCTGATCGATGACGGCGTTCACGTAGAAGCGGAAATGCCGGCCGTCATCGGCCGGATGCAGGGAATCGATGGGCGGAATATCGCCCTGCCGGTCCTTGGCGGCCTCCACGGCGGCCTCGAGGCGCACGCGATCGGTCTCGTGCACGATGGTCTCGAGCTTGACGCCGCGGTCGATGTCGTCCCGCGAGACGACGCCGGAAAAGAGCTTCAGGAAGGGCGCGTTGGTGCGCAGGATGCGCCCGTCCCCGTCGACGGAGGCGATCGCCATCGGCGTATTGTTGAAGAAGCGCGTGAAGCGCATCGAGGCGATGGAGGCGGACTGGTCGTTCTGCCCGCCCTCCTCGCGCGCCAGCACGATGGTGCGGCTTTCGCCCGGCGCGCCGTCGCGCATGGAGGAGACGCGGTGCACGATGCGCACCGGAAGGCTCTGGCCGTTGGTCTTCCGGAGATCGAGGTCCAGCGTCTCGGTGCGCTTGAGGCCGGGCTCGGCCTGCACGGACTGGATGAGCGCAAGCCCCTCGCCCGCCACGACGTCGGCAATGGCGAGCGAACCGGGCTGGAATTTCGTCAGGTCGATGCCGAGCCATTCGGCGAGCGTCGCATTGAGATAGACGATCTCGCCCTTGCGCCCGGCGGAGAAGAAGCCGGCCGGCGCATGGTCGAGATAATCGATGGCGTTCTGCAATTCCTTGAAGAAGCGCTCCTGGTCGTCCCGCTCGGAGGTGATGTCGGAAATCTGCCAGATATAGAGCGGCTGGCCGCCCTTGCGGCTCGGCAGCACGCGCGCCTTGAGGCGATACCAGTGCGCGCCGGAGCCGCTGGAGGAGGCGGCGTTGAGCGTCTTCTGGACGCGGAACTCCTCCGCGCCTTCCTTGCCCTCGTGCAGGCCGTTGGTCAGGCGGTAGACGGCCTCCGTCGCCTCGCGGTTGCGCGACAGCAAGGTTTCGAGCGTCTGGATTTCCGCGCCGCCCTTCGCCCCGGTCAGCGCGCCGTAGGCGGCGTTGGCATAGACGATGCGGCCCTTGCGGTCGGTGACGACGGTGCCGTCGGGATGGGAATCGAGGAAGGACTGGGCAAGCTCGCCGGAATCCTTCGCCTCCGGCATCACCTCGATGAAGCCGATGAGCGCGGAAACGACGAAGAAGATGCCGGCCATGGCGAGAACGCCGAGAACGCCGAGCACCAGTTCGTTGTCGAGCTGGTTCTTGAAGACGATGAACGCGCCGGCGGAGGCCGCCAGCACGAGGGCGAGCAGCACGATCCGCAACGCGACCGCCGGCCGCATGCCGCGGTCCACGATCGGCATAGTGTCCTCGCCCGGCCGCTTCATCGTCGTCATCAATCCCTCGTCTGCACCGGCGCGCGGCACTGTCTGCCATCCGCATGCGATGCGGGAATCATGTTTATCCGCCCGAGGGAAGCGCAAAAAGCCGTCGAGGGGAAGCAAGGCCGCCAATTCACAGGGAATATTCCCACTGATTCAGCCGATTGCCGGCCGCAGGGCCGCCCAGGCCGGCAATCGGCGCTGGACAACCGGCGAAGGCGGCTTGTAGGAGCCCGAAAAAAGCCTTCAAATGCAGCCACCGTGCCGAAAAGGAGTAACCGCCCATGTTCCAGGAGATTCTCACCGAGAACGGCACGAAGTTCATCGTCGCCGCCGTGGTGGTGCTGCTCGGCCTTCTCTGCCTCGCGCTCGTGCTGTGGATCGTCCGCGGACGCCCCTCCTCGCCGTTCATCCGCGGCGGGCGCAACCGGCTGCCGCGCCTTGCCGTGCTCGACGCCGCGGCGATCGATACACGCCGCCGGCTCGTGCTGGTGCGCCGCGACGACGTGGAACATCTCATCATGATCGGCGGACCGACGGACGTGGTGATCGAATCGCGCATCGTGTCCACGCCGGCCGAAAGCACCGCGCAGCCGGTGGAGCAGAAGGCGCACAAGGCCGAGCCCGTGCAGCAGCCGGCGCAGGAACCTCTCACCAGGCCGGTCGAAACGCCGGTCGCCGCCCGTTCCGCCGCCGTCGCGACGGCAAGCGCCGCCGAGCGCCGCCCGGCCAACCAGCCCGACGGCGTTTCCGCCATGGGCAAGGTGCTCTACGCCGCCGACGAGGAGACCGCCGCCCGCCCCGTGCCGGTCCGCCCGGTTTCCCAGCCGGCAACCGCCCATCAGGTGCAGGCCGCGGCCCAGCAGCGCACGCCGGAGCGGCGCGTGGAAGACCTTCTGGAACAGAACCGCCAGCGCGTGCTGACGCCGCAGGTCGCGGCAACCACCACCGCGGCCCAGGGCCAGGCCGTGCAGCGCCCGGTGACGGCGGCGAATGCGAAGCCGGCGGAAAAAACCGCCGACAATCCGGCGCTGATCAGCGAATTCGAAAAGATCCTCGAAGCGGAAATGACGAGCAACGCGGCCCTCGCCGCGCCCGCGCGCGCCGCCGTGCAGCCGGTCGCCGCATCCGGGCAGGGCTTCGGCGCAACCGGCCAGGGCCAGCAGCCGCCCGCCAAGAGCCGGGAAGAGACCGAAGCGGAAATGGCGCGCCTGCTCGGCGAGATCGCGGCCAACCGCAAATCCTGAAGCCACGGCATCCCAAAGAAAAAGCCGCTGGAAACGGGCGTTTCCGGCGGCTTTCAATTGGTGGTACAGCCCGAAGCCGGCCTGCACCGGATATTCCGGTGTCGTTCCTTCAAGGCGGTGCCTGCGGGCCTCCTCGGGCCCGCGGGACGCGCCTATTCGTCGCGATACACCTTCTCCCTGCGTTCATGGCGCTCCTGCGCCTCGATCGAGAGCGTGGCGATCGGGCGGGCGTCGAGACGCTTGAGGCCGATCGGTTCGCCCGTTTCCTCGCAATAGCCGTAGGTGCCTTCGTCGAGACGCTGCAGTGCCGCATCGATCTTGGAGATCAACTTGCGCTGGCGATCGCGTGCCCGAAGTTCGATGGCCCGGTCGGTTTCCGAGGATGCCCGGTCCGCGAGGTCCGGGTGGTTGGCGCTTTCTTCCGCCAGATGATCGAGGGTTTCGCGCGCTTCGCGCAGAATATCGTTTTTCCAGGCGTTCAGCTTCGCTCGAAAGTAAGCCCGCTGGTTTGCGTTCATGAATTCCTCGTCCTCGTCGAGGACGAAATTGCTAAGATCGATCTTCTCACTCAACGCGATTCTCCTGAAGAACATCTCAAGGCGCGCTGTATATCCCTACGGGTTTCCTGATTCAAGCCTGCCGGGAATTACCCACGGTTTTCGCGCCTGCCTTGATATGCGGTCCATGCCCGACGAATATTTCATCAAGATTACAACGGGATGGCAAAACCCGCCGATGGAAGGGCGAAACCATTTGCCCTTTCCCGCAAGACGGAGGCCGCGACCGGACTGCCTTTCCGGCCCCGTCCCGCCGCCATACGGGCAGGAACGCGCATCCTTCCTATAGATAGTGCGCGTTTTGCTTTCGCGAAGCTGTCGTCCGTTCAAAAGCGGTTGATCTTTCCGGCGCGGGAAGACATGAAATCGGAAAGCGCCGCCGATCACCGGCCGCGGGCGGATGGAGGACACGACTTGGCATCTCTCGGCACGCCGGCTTTCCGGCTCTATATCCTCCGCCACGCCCGCGCCGCCTGGACGCAGCCCGGCCAGTCCGATTTCGACCGCGCGCTCGACGACGAGGGCTTCGCGGAGGCCGAGGTGATCGCCGAGGAGGCGGCGGACCAGGGCTACCGCCCGGACGTCATCTTTTCCTCAACCGCCGTGCGCTGCCACCAGACGGCAGAACCCTTCCACCGCACGATGAGCGAGGAGCTCCCCATCGCCTATGTGGATTCGCTCTATTCCGGCACGGTCGACACCTATGCCGAGCTCGCCTTCGCCGAGCGGCAGGAAAAGGCCGTGATGATCGTCGGGCACAATCCGATGATCGAGGAGTTCTTCTTCCGCCTCGTCGGCAAGGCGATGGCCGAGACGGCCGCCCCCTTCGGCTATCCGACCGCGGGCCTTGCCATCGTCGATTTCGACAAACGCCCGACGGAGGCGGACTACAGCGGCGCCTGCCTTGCCGGCTTCATGGCGCCGAACCGGGTCACCTGAACGAAACGGCGGCGCCTCTTTTTTCGCCGGACCGCGCTTCCTATATCGCCTTCGATGCTGGAAAGAGACCGTGCCGCCTAGCCTGACCACTCTCACAGACGACGCCCTGCTGGCGCTCGATACGCTCGCCGGGCGCGCCGCCGGCCTCGTCAACCCGTCGATCCGCCTCGGCGTGACGGGCCTTTCGCGCGCCGGCAAGACGGTCTTCATCTCCTCCCTCGTGCACAATCTCCTCAACGGCGGGCGCCTGCCGCTGCTCGAAGCGGTGCGCTCGGGCCGCGTCTCGAAGATCAGGCTGGAGCCGCAGCCGGACGATGCCGTGCCGCGCTTCCAGTACGAGGATCATATCCGCGCCCTCGTCGCCGACCGGCTCTGGCCGGATTCGACCCGCGCCATCTCGCAGTTGCGCATCACGCTCGACTACGAAAGCGCCTCCGGCTGGAACCGGATGTTCTCGCCGGGGCGCCTTTCCATCGATATCGTCGACTATCCCGGCGAATGGCTGCTCGACCTGCCGCTGCTCGGGCAGGATTTCCGCACGTTCAGCGAAAACACCGTGTCGCTCGCCGGCTCCGGCATCCGCGCCGAGCTTGCCCGCGACTGGCTCGCCCTTTCCGCCACCGTCGATCCCGCCGCCGCGGCCGAGGAGGCGACGGCGCGTTCCCTTGCGGAGAGCTTCACCGCCTACCTCAAGGCCTGCAAGTCCGACGAACGCTCGCTCTCCACCCTGCCACCCGGCCGCTTCCTGATGCCAGGCGACCTCGAAGGCTCGCCCGCCCTCACCTTCGCGCCGCTGCCGGGCCTGCCGGAGGGAAAACCGGCCCGGGGCTCGCTGCACGCGATGATGGAGCGCCGCTACGAGGCCTACAAGACCCATGTCGTGCGCCCCTTCTTCCGCGAGCATTTCGCCCGCCTCGACCGGCAGATCGTGCTGATCGACGCGCTCCAGGCGATCAACCGCGGCGCGGAGGCCGTGCACGACCTCGAACGCGCGCTCGGCGACGTGCTCGACTGTTTCCGCGCCGGCACCAACGGCTTCCTCTCCTCACTCGTCACCAGGCGCATCGACCGCATCGTGATCGCCGCCACCAAGGCGGACCACCTGCACCACGAGAGCCATCCGCGGCTGGAGGCCGTCACGCGCCGGCTCGTCGAGCGGGCCATCGAGCGCATCGGCATGAGCGGGGCGGGCATCGAGGTGATGGCGCTCGCCTCCGTGCGCGCCACCCGCGAGGCGACCGTCAAGCACGACGGCGAGGACCTGCCGGTCATCGTCGGAACGCCGATGGCGGGCGAGACGATCGACGGCGAGACCTTCGACGGCGAGAGGAAAACCGCCATATTTCCCGGTGACTTGCCGAAGAATCCGGACTCGCTTTTTCAGGAACTTGAATCGCATTCCGAAGGCGATCCGCCGCTCCTCAACTTCGTGCGCTTCCGCCCGCCGCATATCGAGGAGACCGGCGGCGGCCTGAAGCTGTCGGTGCCGCACATCCGCCTCGACCGCGCGCTGCAATATCTCATCGGAGACCGGCTCGCATGACCGACCGTCCGCGCAGGCCCGCCGCCTTCTCGCTCTCCCCCGACGCACCTGAAAAAGAGCCCCGCCGCCCCGCCGCCTTCGAGGACGCGGTGACGCTGACGCCGGATGCGGAGGATCCGTTCATCGCGACGACCGCCGGCCTGCCGGACCTCGTGCCGCCGGTGGCGACGCCCCGCCCGCGCCGCCTGACGCTCGGGCGAATCGCGACAGGCGCGCTCGGCCTCCTCGTCTCGCTCGCCGTCGGCCTGTGGGTGGATGCGCTGATCCGCGACCTCTTCAGCCGCAACGACTGGCTCGGCTATCTGGCGCTGGCGGCCGCGGCCGTCGCGGTGCTGGCGCTCCTCGGCCTCGTCGTGCGCGAACTTTCCGGCCTTCGCGGCCTTGCCGCCGTGCAGGACCTCAAGCGCGATATCGCGGACGCGGCGGCCTCGCCCTCGCCGGCCGTCGGCCGCGCCATCGTCGCCCGCCTCGTCCACCTCCTCGCCGCCCGCCCGCAGACGGCGCGCGGCCGGGCGCGGCTCGCCGAGACGGAGGGCGAGATCATCGACGCCGCCCAGCTCGTCGACCTCGCCGAACGCGAGCTCATGGCCCCGCTCGACCGTGAGGCCCGCGCCCTCATCCTCGGCGCGGCCAAGCGCGTCTCCATCGTCACCGCCGTCAGCCCGCGCGCGCTCGTCGACCTCGGCTACGTGATCTTCGAAAGCAGCCGGCTGGTGCGCGCCATGGCCGAGCTTTACGGCGGACATCCGGGCAAGATCGGCATGCTGCGGCTGATGCGCGACGTCATCGCCCATCTCGCCGTCACCGGGTCGATCGCCATGGGCGACAGCCTCGTCCAGCAGGTGCTCGGCCACGGGCTTGCCTCAAAGCTCTCCGCGCGGCTCGGCGAAGGCGTCATCAACGGGCTGATGACGGCGCGGATCGGCATCGCCGCCATGGACCTCTGCCGGCCGATGCCCTTCCGCGCGCTGAAACGGCCGGGCATCGGCGATTTCATCGGCGACCTTGCGCCGGGTTCGGCGGCCGGCCGGCGCGACGAAGCGTGACCTCACAGCAACACCCCGGTTTTCCGGGCGTGAGCCGATATCAAATCCTGCGGGTCGGGCACGGCGGGAAACCGTCCATTAACCATTTTCGCGCAAACCTTCTCGCCAGAAAAGCAGGCCAGATGGCCATCGCCCGTCAAGGATCGTTCATGTATTCGCGCACTTCTTTGATCGCCCGCGCTTCCGCAGCGGCCATCCTCGCAGCCACTACCTTCGCCCTTCCGGCCGCCGCGGGCTCGCGCGACAAGGCCTTCTTCGATCAGGTCGCCGGCAACTGGCAGGGCAGCGGCGAGATCGTCGCCGGCAAGTACAAGGGCACCAAGTTCAACTGCAACCTGACGGGCGATCCGGCAGCCGCCAGGGATGCCGGCATCCAGCTCGACGGCTTCTGCCGCGTCGGCGTCTTCAAGCAGCCGATGTCCGCGCTGATCACCCGCTCGGGCGGCACCTACAAGGGCAAGTTCCTCGACGGGGCGGCCGGCAAGGGCCTCGACATCACCTCCGGCCAGGTCGCCGGCAACAAGGTCGTCGTCGGCATCAACCGCCAGAAGCTCAACGGCGCGATGATCGCTCGCCTCGAAAGCGAGAACAAGATGAACATCACCATCTCGGTGAAGGTCGAAAGCCGGATGATTCCCGTCATCGGCCTGTCGCTCGACCGCAATCTCGACGACATCGCGGTCGGCTCGATCAAGTAACCCGCCACCATTCCGGGCCGGCGCTCGCCGGCTCGATTCCCGCCACATCCGCCTCCTTCAGCCAGTCCGCCACCGCGCGTCCCTCGACCTCCATCGGGGGCGCGATGTCGGCGAGCGGCATCAGCACGAAGCCGCGGCCGGTCATGCGCGGATGCGGCAGCTCCAGCCGGCCGCCGGCCTGCGCCACGCCCTCATAGGTCAGGACGTCGATATCGATGGTGCGCGGTCCCCAGCGCTCCTTGCGCTCGCGCTTCATGTCGCGCTCGATGCCGAGGCAGGTATCCAGAAGCGCCTCGGGGGAAAGTGTCGTCTCCACCAGCGCGCAGGCGTTGAAAAACCAGTCCTGGTCCGTCTTGCCCCAGGGCGGCGTGCGATAGAGCCGCGAGACGGCGGCGACGCGGCAATCCGCCCGGCCGTCGAGCGCCTGCAGGGCATCGGCCATGGCGCGGACGGGATCGCCGATATTGCCGCCGAGGCCGAGCGCGGCCCGGCGAAACACCTCAGACGGCATGGTCGACCGTCACCTGCACATAGTCGAGCACGCCCGGAACCGGCGCGCTCGGCTTGCGAACCGTAATCCGTGCGCGAAAAATCTGCGGGAAGCGGGCGCAGAGCGCGACGGCGATCTCCTGCGCCACCGCCTCGATGAGGTAGCGGCGCCGGCCGAGCACGATCTTCTCGATCTCCTTGAAGGCGACGCCGTAGTCGACGGTCGATTCGATATCGTCGTCGGAAAGCGGGCGCTCCGGGCGCACGTCGAGTTCCGCATCGACGAAGAAGCGCTGGCCGAGGAATTCCTCGGCGTCGTGCAGCCCGTGGCGGGCGAAGAAGGCGCAGTTCTTGAGCGTGATCGTATAGGTGTTGGTCATGGTTCGTCCTGTCTGGCTGGCCGTCAGGCGTGCGTCTCGCGCGCCTTCACCTTGCGCCCGGACGCCAGCATAGCATCCGCCATGGCAAGCGCATCCCTGTTGATTGCGACATCGTGCACCCTGAACACCGCCGCGCCGGCAACGCGAAGCAGCGCCGTCGTCGCGGCCGTGCCCACGTCGCGCGCATCCGCATCGCGCCCGGTGACGGCCCCGACGAAGCGCTTGCGCGAGGTACCGGCGAGAAGCGGCAGCCCGAAGCCGAAGAGCTCGCCGAAACGCGCCATCAGCTCCAGATTCTCGTCCGTATCCTTGGCGAAGCCGAAGCCGGGATCGAGCACCATGGCTTCTCGCGAAACGCCCGCCTCGCGGGCGATCTCCAGCGAGCGGCCGAGGAAGAGATACTGGTCCTCCACCACGTCGGGCAGCTTCCGGCGGTCGCGGCCGGTATGCATGACGCAGAGCCCCGCGCCGGTCTCGGCGGCGACGCGCGCAATGCCGGGCTCGCGCTGGAGACCGTGCACGTCGTTGACGATGTGCGCGCCGGCGGCAACGGCAAGCCGCGCGGTCTCGGCGCGGTAGGTGTCGACGGAGATGATGGCGTCCGTCGTGCCGGCCAGCGCCTCGATGACGGGAAGGATGCGGTCCTGCTCCTCCGCGGCTGTCACGGGCGCGGCGTCCGGCCGGGTCGATTCCCCGCCGATATCGACGATGGCGGCGCCCTCTTCCAGACAGAGGATCGCCTGCGCGACCGCCCGGTCGGCACTGTCGAACCGTCCGCCGTCGGAAAAGGAATCGGGCGTGACGTTGACGATGGCCATCAGGAGGCCGCGCGGGCCGAGCTCCAGATGCCGGCCATGGGCGAGCCTCCAGTCAAAGGGATCGAACGGCGAGAACATGGCGGTTTCCTTCGGCGGTTAACCAGCACCCGGCAAAGGGTGTTGCGCTCGCCGAGCCTATGCCCCAAGGTTGGCGGAAGTTCAACCGGCCTCCTCGCCGGCCCACCGCCGCAAGGACCCGGCGGCAAAAGGAATGCAGACCCGTATGAAGACCGTCGCCCGCCTGATGGCGCTTGGTGCCCTGGGTGCCCTCGCCTGCCTCGCTTTCCAGTCCGCCCGCGCGGAGACGATCACCTCCAAGTCCTTCGCCTATTTCTCCGTCGGCGGGCACACGGCCGCCGAGCTCGACGAGGAACTGGGCAAGCGCGGCCCGGTGATGATGCACAACGGCTCGCGCCATCCCGGCGCCACCAAGATCAAGTGGGGCGGCTCGGTCACCTATGTGAAGCGCGGCAACCGCTGCGCCGTGGGCGACGCGAAGGTCACGCTCTCGACGAAGATCATCCTGCCGCGCTGGAAGAACCGCAAGCGCGCAACGCCCTCGCTCGCCCTCATCTGGGACACGCTTTCCGCCGATATCAAGCGCCACGAGGAACGCCACGCCGAAATCGCGCGCAACCACGCCCGCGAGCTGGAGCGCACCTTGAAGCGCCTGCCGCCGGAGGCCGACTGCGAGCGCATGCAGGCCCGCGTCGACCGCGCGACCGCCGACGCCGTATCGAAGCACGACGCCGACCAGGCCCGCTTCGACAAGGTGGAATCGAAGAACTTCAACGACCGCATGATGCGGCTCCTCACCCACCGCCTCAAGAGCAAGCCGCAGTAAGGCCGCGCGGCCGCGCATGTATTTCTTGAAATCCCCTTAATGCAGATGGACCGGATCGGGCGCGATGCGGGAGCGCATGCGTGAAATGACTGGTGAATTCTAGCGATAGCGCAATTCCGCAAATCACCGTATTTTCATTTCAACACTGAACGGGAAGATGTTCGTTCCTTCCCGAAGTCGCAGTAATGGTTTGCAACAGGTTCTCCTGGCGCGTCCCAATAGAAGCAGCAGGTGTCTCCTCCCTCTCCTGCCGCGATGCGCCCTCCTGGCCTCGCTCGTCCTGACCGACCGGCGAGGCTCTTTTTTTGTCCATCTATTCTTCGGGAAAGACTTCCAGCGCGCCGTTCTGTTCTTCCGGCGCACGGACGGGCCCGCCGCCTTGGCGGCGACGGCCGGTCACGTCACGAAAGGCTGGACGATGTCAGGCCTGGCGTTCCGGCACATGCACGACGAGGCCGTCCAGCGCATCCGACATCTTGATCTGACAGGAGAGCCGCGAGGTGGGGCGCACGTCGTAGGCGAAGTCCAGCATGTCCTCCTCCATCGCCTCCGGCGGGCCGACGACCGCGCTCCAGGCGTCGTCGACATAGACGTGACAGGTCGCGCAGGCACAGGCCCCGCCGCATTCGGCCTCGATGCCGGGCACCGAGTTGCGCACGGCGTTTTCCATGACCGTGGTGCCGTTTGCCACATCGAGGTCGTGGCGCGTGCCGTCGAAGGCGACGATGGTGAGTTTGCTCATGATGGCTTCCGGATCCTAGAGGCTGCCCGTGCGGGCGTAGACTGACCGGCGGGGGCGTGGCCGGCCGCCGGTTTTCCGGCGGTTGTTTCCAACAAAACCCCTCCCCAGTCAACATCGCGCGCCCGCCCGGCCCTTGCAGGCCCGGGCGCGCCGCCGGCTTTTCCCGGCGCGACGGTCAGCGGCAGAGCTTGAGGATGAAGTTTTCCGCCTCGACCACGCTGGCCGCGACGCCCGCAAGCGCGGCGGCGTCCGCGGGCTTGTCTTCCAGCCTCCCGGCGGCCGCGGCGATGGCATCGGCGCCGACCGCCCGGGCCGAGCCCTTGAGACGGTGCGCGACGGCCGCGCGGGCCGCGCCTTCCGTACCCGCCAGTTCCTTCATGCTCTCGCGGGCCTGGCGCGCGAACATCTGCAGCACCTCCAGCTCCAGCGCCTTGTCGCCCATCGTCTGGCGGGCAAGATGGTCGAAATCGATCGGCCGGCCGGCGGAAAGACCGGCCCCGCTTGCATTGTCCGGCGCCTCGAAGGCGATGTTGAGCGCTGCCATTTGCCAATAATCCTTGTCGTTGCGAAGACCGCTTGTTTCGTTGTGACGCAGGCCGGCCCCGCGCGGGGCATGCGGCGGGCGTGCCGTGCCTTCGGTTGCGGGGTGGGCCATTGTGCGTGGCCGGCGCGCCTATCCGCTTAAAAGACGGCGCAAAATGGGCATGAATCGCAAACTATGGTTAACGGCTGAAAAATTGCCATTTTCGCAAGCATTCCATCGCGATACGGAATCGCCGGATTTTAACTTCCTGTTAAGTTTCGGGCGAAGGGAGATGGCAATGAATTGTGTGATACAGGCTAATGTGTCACTACGATACGACCGGGTAGTCCCGGTGGATAAACCGTGCGCGGAGATACACCGTTTCACCGTTTCGGTTTATCGAGCGAATTTGGAATGAACGGCGGTCCGGACGCTGCTTGCCATGAGGGTTTGCAGCAAGACCGGCCGCCAACCGGACGGTTCCAATGCGGCTGAGCAGCGGCGGCGCGCAGGAAGACCGTTCCCGGACATGGTAACGAGGCGTATCCGCATGGCGACGAACAAGCCCACCGAGTCGATCGACGACAAGGCCTTCCAGGCCCTTGAAGAAGCATTGAAGATCGATTTCGACGATCTGGCGCCCGACACACCCGTCAAGGACACGCCCGCGAAGAACAGCGCTTCGGAGGCCCGCGTGTCTGAACCTGCAAGCCGTTCCAACAAGACGCAGGAAAAGCCGGCCTCCGGCGAGACCCCGCGCACCCTCGCCCCCGAACCGGCCCCGAAGGCGCCCGCCTTCACGCCGGCCAACGACGGCTCGCGAAAGGCGCCGGCGGCAATCCTCAAGTCGCTCGACATGCGCTCCTCGCGCGGCCCCGTCCGCATGGCGATCCTCGCCTCGGTCCTGTGGATCGTCGGCGGCCTCGGCGTCGCCAACCTGCTCTATGCCCCGCAGATCTGGCAGATCCGCTCGGTCGCCGATCTTCTCGCCCTTCCCGGCGCCATCGGCATGGTCGTCGCCATCGTCATGCCGATCATGCTGTTCTTCGCCTTCGCGATCATGATCGCCCGTGCGCACGAACTGCGCAGCGCCGCCCGCTCCATGGCGGAAGTCGCCCTTCGCCTCTCCGAGCCGGAGACCGTCGCCACCGACCGCATCATGTCCGTCGGCCAGGCCGTGCGCCGCGAAGTTTCCGCCATGAACGAAGGCATCGAGCGCACCATCGCCCGCGCGACGGAGCTCGAAACCCTCGTCCATTCGGAAGTCAACGCGCTCGAGCGCAGCTATTCCGACAATGAAATGCGCGTGCGCACGCTGGTGCAGGAACTGGGCACCGAGCGCGAGGCCATCGTCAGCCATGCCGAGCGCATCCGCTCCTCCATTTCCGGCGCCCACGAGCAGCTCAAGGACGAGCTGGCGAGCGCCGGCGAGAGCATCACGGCGCGCCTTGCGACCTCGGGCGAGGCCTTCGCCTCCATGCTCGACACCCGCGCCGCCATGCTGATGGAAAAGTCCGACAGCGCGACGCAGACCATCGGCGCCATGCTTTCGGCCCGCACCGACAGCCTGCTGTCGACCCTCAGCTCCTCGGGCGTGGCGCTCGCCAACGAGTTCGACACCCGGCTCGAACATCTGACGCAGAGCCTCGATTCGCGCGGCCGCGACCTGCTCCAGCAGTTCGAGACGCGCGCCACCTCGCTCGACATCAACACCGAAAAGCTGAACGCCGCCCTCAACGAGCGCGCAAAGCAGCTCAACGAGACGCTGATCGCCCGTACCCGCGAGATCAGCGAGAGCCTGTCCATCGGCCAGCACGCCGTCACCAGCGGCCTCGACCATGTGCTCCAGTCGATGAACGCCGCCCTCGACGAAAAGGGCGCGCAGTTCCGCCAGAGCCTCAAGAACGCCGCCGACGACACGGTCATGGACCTCGACCTGCGCTCCGGCTTCTTCGACGAACGCCTGCAGACGACCATCGGCCAGATCGCCGGCGCCTTCGACCAGCGCGTCGAGGAATTCGCCAACGCCTTCGACCAGCGCGCCGGCTCGCTCGATTCCAAGCTGATGGAAAGCCTTGCCCGCATCAACGAGACGGTCGCCAGCGGCCGCGAGGCGATCGACGGCATCCTCACCACTAGCATCGACCGCCTCGGCAGCACGCTGACCGACCAGTCCTTCGCGCTGGCGACGACGCTCGCCACCAGCCAGGAAGTGCTGGAAAGCGCGGTATCCGGCCATGCCGACGCCATCACCAACGCCGTCGGCGGCGCGCATGAGCGCATGGGCGCGGTCCTTTCGGAAAAATCCGCCGCCCTGCTCGGGGGCCTTGCCGAGGTGCAGGACCGCATCGAGAACGGCTTCGGCGCCCGCGCGGATGCGCTCGCCGAAAGCATTTCCGGCAGCGAGCGCCGCCTGGTGGATGCGCTCGACAGCCGCGGCACGGCGATCGCCACCGACATCCAGGCCGCCCAGGCCCGCATGGAAGAAGCGCTCGGCGCCCGCGCCGACGAGATCACCTCGACCATCGCCGCCAGCCACAACCGCCTCGACAGCGCGCTCACCGAGCGCACCGCCGCCCTCTCGTCCATGCTGAACGACACCGGCAGCCAGCTCGAACAGTCGGTCGGCTCGGCCGCAAGCCGCGTCGAGACCGCGCTGACGGGCGCCGCCCGCCAGATCGACGAGGTCATCACCGGCCGCACGGCGAACCTTGCCTCCGTGCTCTCCAACAGCGCCGGCGCCATGCAGTCGGCCATCGACACGGCCGCCGACCGCGTGGAAAGCGTGCTCACCGAAGGCAGCCGCGAGCTCGGCGGCGTCCTGCACGGCCAGGCCGCCGAATTCGCCGACGCCTTCTCCGGCCGCGCCGCCGAGATCGCGGAAGCCCTTTCGGGCCGCGCATCCGAGCTTGCCGGCTCGCTCGTCTCGACCCACGAGCAGATCCGCGCCACGCTCGACGACCGCATCAACGCCATCAACGTGGCGATTGCCGAAGGCCGCAGCCAGATCACCGAGACGCTGAACGACCAGGCGACCTCCATCGGCACGTCGATCGCCACCAGCGCCGGCATGCTGGAAATGTCGCTGGAGCAGCACGAGGAGAACCTGCGCCGCACCATCGACGGCAGCGCCGCCCTGCTCGACCAGCGCGTGCGCGAAAGCGCCGGCGCCGTTGCCGAACGCCTCGGCGAGACCTCCACCAAGATCGCCGAGGCCGCCGACGCCTTCAGCGCCCGCATGGAGCAGACGGTCGACAGCGTGGCGAACCGCTTCGACACGACCGGCAGCCGGCTCGAGGAAAACCTCGGCAAGCTGGAAGCCCGCATCGAGCACAGCGTCGAGAATGTCTCCGGCATCGTCGACACCGCCGCCTCGCGCATTTCCGATACGCTCGCCGAGCGTCTCGCCGATCTCGACCGGGTCGGCGGCGACGTGTCGCTGCGCGTCTCCGACGCCCTCTCCCGCCCGATTGCCGAAGTCGACCGCATCGGCGACGAGACGACGGCGCGCATCGCCGCCGCGCTTGCCGGCCGCGTGGGCGACATCGAGCGCGTCAGCACGGATGCCGCAAGCCGCATCGAAGGCGCGCTTTCCGGCCGCCTCGGCGAAATCCAGCGCGTGACGGGGGAAGCCGCGGAACGCATCGAAGGCACGCTCACCGAGCGCGCCGGCGAGATCGAACGCATCGCCGGCGCGGCTGCGGCCCGCATCGACGGCACGCTCGCCAGCCGCGTCGGCGACATCGAGCGCGTCTCCGGCGAAGCCGCCGAGCGCATCGCCGCCACCATCGACGAGAAGACCGGCCGTATCGAGGAACGCCTCGGCACGATGGACAAGGCCCTCACCATCGGCCTCGACAGCGTCAACCGCACCATCGACGGCAAGGCCGCCGGCCTCGCCCTGACCCTGCGCGAAGCCGTTTCGCAGGCCGCGCAGGACATGGATGCCGAAGCGATCCGTTCGGCCCAGTCGCTCGCCAAGACCGGCGAGGAATTCGCCAGCCTCTCCTCCTCGCTGCGTGGCGCGGTCTCGCGCGCGGCGCAGGACATGGGCGTGGAAGCCCAGCGCGTCGCGGAGACCATCGCCAAGACCGGCGAAGAGTTCGCCGAGAACCTTTCGTCCCGCAACGAGGCCTTCACCCGCGCCATCGAGGAAACCACCACCTCCGCCGTCGCCCGCTTTGCGGAAACGGAAGGCCGGCTGGCAAACCACGCCCAGTCGCTGCGCTCCGGCCTCGGCGATGTCGAGAAGGCGCTGGAAACGCGCGGCGCCTCGATCCGCTCGACGCTCGACGAGCGCACGCGCGAGCTCAACTCCATGCTGGCAAGCCGCACGGAAGAACTCTCGCGCCTCATCAACGAGGAAGCCCGCCCGGTCATCGACGACTATGCCGCCGTCGGCCGCGAAGCCGCCGAGCGCATCAGCGGTGTCGCCCGCGAGAGCGCGGACCGGCTGCGAAACGAGAACGCCGCGCTCATCAACGCGATCTCCGCCCGCACGGCCGACACGCTCGCCGCCATCACCAGCCGCACGGAAGAAGCCGCCGGCGCCATGCGCGCCATCGAAAGCGGCCTCCAGGCGAATGTCGAAAGCCTGATCGAGCGCCTTTCGGAAAGCAACGGCGCCATCGCCGGCATCGTCGACGCCGCCAGCCAGACGCTCGGCGCCATCGACGGCCGCCTGACCAACACCGCCGAGCGCTTCACCAACTCGGCCGAGCGCGCCTCCGACATGGTCGCAACCACCTCGCGCCTGCTCGAAGGCAAGGTCGACCGCCTCTCCGACATCTCCGCCGGCACGCTCTCGCAGATCGGCGGCATCGTCGGGCGCTTCGAGGATCACTCGAAGATCCTGTCGCAGGCCTCCGACTTGCTCGCGGCCGCCCAGTCCAACCTCGTCTCGACGCTCGAGGAGCGCCAGGACGCACTGCGCTCGCTCTCCATCGGCCTCGTCCAGCGTTCGGAAGAGATCGAGAAGACGATGCAGTCGCTCGAAGGCATGGTGGAAGGCGCCTTCAGCCGCGCCGAGGAACGCTCGAACCAGATCGCCGGCAACCTGCGCGGCGGCATCCAGAGCTCGTTCGCCGAAGTCGGCCGCATCCTCGGCGAGACCGAGAAGCGCGCCGAGGCCGCCGCCAGCACGCTGCGGGATTCGCTGGTCAAGGCCGGCGAGGAAGCGGGCCAGTCCGTCGAGGGCGCCTTCGTGCGCGCCGAGGAGCGGACGAAGGAAGTGGCGAACCGCCTGCGCGGCAGCGTCGGCGCCTCGCTGTCGGATGTCGACCGCCTGCTCGGCGAATCCGGCAAGAAGGCCGAGACCGCCACGGCCGTCATGCGCGATGCGATGCGCGAGGCCGTGGAAGAAGCCATCGGCAAGTTCTCCGGCGCCACCGAGGAAATCCGCCGCGCGGCGAGCGAGATCCGCAAGGAACTCGACCAGACCCGCGGCGAACTCAAGCGCGGCGCCTTCGACCTGCCGGAGGAAGCCAAGGAGAACGCGGCCCAGATGCGCCGCGCCGTCTCCGAGCAGATCAAGGCCCTGCAGGACCTTTCCGGCATCATCGGCAAGTCGTCCTCGGCGCTGGAAGTCTCGCGGCCGGCCGCTCACGCGGCTGCCGCCGTCCAGCAGCCGGTGCAGCAGCAGCCCCGCGTCGAGCAGCGCCGCGAGGAGCAGCCGGCCCTGCGCGGCAGCCTCGGCATCGAGCGCGCGGCGACGGCCACCGTGCCGCAGCGCGCGCAGCCCCTGCCCGCCGAGGCCGACGCCAAGGCGGCCGGCGAAGGCGGCTGGATGCGCGATCTCCTGCGCGGCGCCGTCTCGCGCGAGGAAGCCCACTTCGGCCAGCCGCGCGGCGAAGCCCAGGCGGCCCGCCAAACGGACGCCCGCAACCCGCGCCATGTCGTCGAATCGCTGAACTCGCTGTCGGTCGACATCGCCCGCGCCATCGACCACGACGCTTCGGTCGACCTGTGGCGCCGCTACCAGCGCGGCGAGCGCGACGTCTTCACGCGCCGCCTCTACACGCTGAAGGGCCAGCAGACCTTCGACGAGATCAAGCGCAAGTACGAGCGCGAGCCGGAGTTCCGCACCGCGGTCGACCGCTACATCTCGGACTTCGAGAAGCTGCTCGCCGACGTCGCCCGCAACGACCGCGACAAGGTGATGACGCAGACCTACCTCACCTCCGACACGGGCAAGGTCTACACCATGCTCGCCCACGCCGCCGGCCGCTTCAACTGAGCAGGCCCGCCCCCGAGGCAAAGACGGCCGCCCCTCGAGGCGGCCGTTCTGTTTTTCGCCCTCTCCGCATCTCTACCACCGCCCTCTCTGCCGTCTTTCGCGTATGCGAAACCTTAAAATTCCCATCCCCGCCCTCTATATGCCTTTCGACACGCCCGCGGGGCGGCAGAGAAAGAGAGACAGGCATGATGGGAAGACATGGTTTCGGGCGCGTGATGGCGGTGCTCGCGATAGCGCTGATGACGGTGGCGACGACGGTGGATGTCGCCGATGCCCGCCGCGCCGGCGGCGGTTTCGGCAGCCGCGGCAGCCGCACCTTCTCCATGCCGTCCACGACGCGCACGGCGCCGACGGAGGCCTTGCCCATCGACCGCACGATGACGCGCCAGCAGTCCGCGCAGCCTTCGGCCGGCCGCAACACGCCCTTCGGCAGCGGGCGGCCGGGCCTTTTCGGCGGCTTCGGCGGCTCGCTCCTCGGCGGGCTGATGTTCGGCGGCCTCTTCGGCATGCTGCTCGGCCATGGCTTCGGCGGCGGCGCCGGCTTCCTCGGGCTCATCCTGCAGGTGGCGATCATCGCCGGCCTCTTCGTCTTCCTGCGCCGTCTCTTCGCCCAGCGGAGCGCGCCGGCCTATGCCCGAAGCAACGCCCGCAGCCCCTACCAGAACGGCAGCTCCGATTTCGAGATCCCGCGCATCGGCGACGGCCAGCGGCAGGCGGCATCGCAGCCGCAGTCGGGCGACGAGATCGGCATCAAGCAGGCCGACCTCGACCGGTTCGAGAGCCTGCTGAAGGAATTGCAGGCAGCCTATGCGGCGGAGGATTTCCGCACGCTGCGCCAGATCACCACGCCGGAGGCGATGTCCTACCTTGCCGAGGAGATCGGCGACAACGCCACCAGGGGCCTGCGCAACGAGGTGCGTGACATCCATCTCGTACAGGGTGACGTCGCGGAAGCCTGGCGGGAGGGCGCGGACGACTACGCCACCGTCGCCATGCGCTACGAGAGCATCGACGTGATGCGCGAGCGTGACAGCGGCCGCGTCGTCTCGGGCGATCCGGACAGGCTCACGGAAGCGGTCGAAATCTGGACCTTCGTGCGCCAGGGCGGCGGCGACTGGAAGGTCTCGGCCATTCAGGGCGTGCGCGGAGAATAGCCCCTCATCCGCCTGCCGGCACCTTCTCCCCGCAAGCGGGGAGAAGGAGGCAAGATGCAAAGCCCTGCTCTAAATCGACATCGATTTTTGGGGAAACCATTACGGCATACTCCCTTCGCCCCGCTTGCGGGGAGAAGGTCGCGGCAGCGGGATGAGGGGCAGTCTTCGAACCCGTCAGATCGACTTCAGCGTCCAACCGACGATATCGGCGGTGACGGTCGCGAAGGCCGCATCCAGCCCCTTCACGAAGGCGACGCTGCCGGTGCCGTGGACCGGCACGGCGGCGCGGAAGACCTTTTGCGCCCGCACGGTGCCGTTGCGGTCGTTGAGCAGCTTGGCGGAAATCTCCACCACGGCCGTGTCGGCGCCCGAGGTCTGCACCTCGAAGGCGCGGATATCCGTCACGATCTGGTAGTCGATCGCCAGTCCCTGGCCCGGCATGCCGACGCCGCCGACGCGGCCGGTATTCTCGAAGGCCTGCACCAGCTTGGCCTGCACCATCTTGGAGAGGCTGTCGCTCCACTGCGACTTGGCGAGATA
This sequence comes from Shinella sp. Sh6, assembly GCF_055392685.1. Taxonomy (NCBI): domain Bacteria; kingdom Pseudomonadati; phylum Pseudomonadota; class Alphaproteobacteria; order Hyphomicrobiales; family Rhizobiaceae; genus Shinella; species Shinella sp. Sh6. The sequence continues at coordinate 1,780,853 of NZ_AP044005.1, forward strand.
CTGGATTTCCGAGGGCGACGGGCGGATGACGATCTGGTCGCCGTCGAGCGCCTTGAGCGCCGAGGGCTGGGGCACGAGGATCTGCCGGTTCTTCGCCGAAGGTCCCTCGACGGCGGGAACAGCGGAGAGATTGAACGTGTCGTTCTTCGCCGGCGCGCTGCCGCAGGCCGCAAGGGTCGCCGCCAGAACGGCGATGAGGGCGGCACGCGCCGCCGTCCCGTTCCGCAACAACTCCAAACCCGTTACCGTCATGTCATCCCTCGAACCCTGAGGCCACTTGTGTAGCAGCGGCACGCCAGCCTGTCACCGCTCACCGGGCGGACAAATGCGCGTGCGTCGGCGGCCTCTTTCCCGTTGTGGGGATAGCGCCACACTTTGCGGCTCAGCGCCGGGTGCGCCCGTCGTACTGCTTGACCGTCTCGCCGCCGAAGAGCAGGCGCTGCGGGTTGCGCTCGAAGCCGGAAATGGCGCTGTCGAGGTTCTGGATGGTGCGGCGCGTGTCAAGCACCAGCGCCTCGACGTCGCGAAGGCCCGAGCCCGAGAAGCGCTGCAGGCCGTCGGCAATGGGGCCGATCCGCCCGTTCAGCGTGTCGGCCGCCTGCTTGATGGACTGCAGCGTCGCCTTGGCCTCGGCGAAGAGCGTTTCGGAATCGCCCTCGCCCAGGAAGCCGTCGAGCTTGGCGAGCACGCCGTCGACGCGCGAGGAGGCCGCGTTCAGCTTGTTGGCCATCTGCTTGGCGTCGGTGATGATCTGGTCGATATCCTCCCGGCGCTCGCCGATGCTGTTGGCAACGCCCGTGACGGAGGCGATGGCCTTGCGCGCATCGGCGGTGGCGACGGAGATGTTGTCGATGGCGCCGCTGACCTTCTGCTGGTCGACGGCGGCCACGAGGCCGTCCACCTTGTCAAGCGTCGCCGTCGCACGCTCGCCGAAGGCCTTGAAGGTCTCGGCGGTCTTGCGGAAGCCCTCCATGGTGGTCTTCACGTCGCCGGACGCGGCGGCGATGTCCTTGCTGACCTTGTCGACATTGCCGACGAAATCCTCGACCTTCTCCGGATCGACCGCCTTGACGAGCGAATCGACCGAGGCGAGCACCGTGTCGAGCCGGCCGGAAAGGTTCTTGAACGTGTCGGAAAGCCCGCCGACACTCTGCAGGAACTGGTCGATATTCTCGCCGTTGCGGGCGAGCGAGCCGGAGAACTGCTCGGCGTTCCTGATCGTCGTGGTCAGCGGCCCGCGCGCATCGGCGACGAAGCCCTGGATATCGGTGATCGCCGCATCGGCGCGCTTGAGGATCTTGTCGGCGGTGGACAGGATGTTCGTCACGCTCGACTGCTCGGCGTCCAGCACGGCCGCCGTGTCGGTGTCGAAGGCCTGGCGCAGGATGTTCGGATCGTCCGCCTTTCCGCCGGAAAGCTCGACATAGGCCGCGCCCGTGAGCCCCTGCACTTCCAGCACGGCGGAGGTGGATTTCTTGACCGGCGCGCTGGTGGAGACCTCCGTCATGGCGATGGAGAAGCGCGGGTCGTCCTTGTCGATGGCAAGGCTGCGCACGGAGCCGACCGGGATGCCGTTGAAGCGCACCGGCGAGCCGACGGAAAGGCCGTTGGCCGAGCCCGGGATGCGGATGGCGAGCTGCGCCATCTCCCCGCCCCGCCCATACTGCGACATCCAGTAGACGAAGAAGAAGGCGGCCGCGATGACCAGCACGGTGAAGAAGCCGACGAGGGCGTAGTTGGCTTTCGTTTCCATATCGGTACTCGCAGCTCCATTCGCCGGGGCCGAACGGGTCCCGGCTCGTCCTTCACGTCTTTCGCACGATCGATCGCGCGCGCTTGCCCTGGAAATAGGACTGCACCCACGGATCGTCGAAGGCCAGCATGTCCTCGATCGTGCCTTCGACCAGAACCTTCTTCTGCCCGAGCACGGCGATGCGGTCGCACACCGAAAACAGGCTGTCGAGATCGTGAGTCACCATATACACGGTGAGGCCGAGGGTGTCGCGCAGTTTGGCGATCAGCTCGTCGAATTCGGCAGCGCCGATCGGGTCGAGGCCGGAGGTCGGCTCGTCGAGGAAGACCAGCGCCGGGTCGAGCGCCAGCGCCCGGGCAAGCGCCGCGCGCTTGATCATGCCGCCGGAAAGCTCGGAGGGGAACTTGTCCGCGGCCTCCGGCGCAAGGCCCACCAGCTCGATCTTCAGCCGCGCGAGGTCATCCATCATCGCCTGCGGCAGGTCGAGATATTCGCGCATCGGCACCTGGATATTCTCCTTCACCGTCAGCGAGGAGAAGAGCGCGCCCTGCTGGAAGAGGACACCGAGCTTCATGTCCAGCGCCATGCGCTCGGCATCGCTCGCCTTGTCGAAATCCGTGCCGAAGATGCGGATCGTGCCGGAGCGGCGCGGCAGGAGGCGCAGCACCGTGCGCATCAGCACGGACTTGCCCGTGCCCGAGGCGCCGACAAAGCCGAGGATCTCGCCGCGGTAGATGTCGAGGTTGAGCCTGTCGAGGACGATATGGCTGCCGAAGCCCACCGTCAGGTCCTTGACCGACAGCACCACCTCGTCCTGTTTTGCCAAAGCCGGATCCATATGCGTCCCTAGAAATCGATGGCGGCGTAGAACATGGCGAAGAGGCCGTCGACGAGGATGACGACGAAGATCGCCTTCACCACGGCGGCCGTGACGTGGCGGCCGAGCGATTCGGCGCTGCCGCCCACCTTCAGGCCCTCCACGGAGGCGACGATGCCGATGATCAGCGCCATGAAGGGCGCCTTGATCATGCCCGAGACCACGGTCGAAAGGTCGATGGCCTCGCGAAGGCGCGACTGGAACGTGTCGAAGGTGATGCCGGAATAGGACCAGGCGACGAAGGCCGCGCCGCCGAGCGCGGCGAAATTGGCGAGGATCGTCAGGAGCGGCAGGGCCACCGTCAGCGCCACGAGGCGCGGGAAGACGAGGACGCCGATGGGGCTGAGGCCCATCACCTTCAGCGCGTCGATCTCCTCACGCATCTTCATCGAGCCGATCTCGGCGGTGATCGCGCTGCCCGAGCGGCCGGCGATCATGATGGCGGTGAGCAGCACGCCCACCTCGCGAAGCTGGAGGATGCCGACGAGGTCGACGACGAAGACCTCCGCCCCGAAATAGCGGAGCTGGAAGGCGCCCTGCTGGGCGATGATCGCGCCGATGAGGAAGGACATCAGCAGGATGATCGGCACGGCGCGCACGCCCATATGGTCGATCTGGTGCACGATGGCGGCAGGAGAAACGCCGCTCCTGCGGCCGAGCTTCAGCTGCGCCCCGCGCACCGCCGAGCCGAGGATGAACATGGCCGCGACCGCGTCGTTCCACACGTCGACCATGATGCGGCCGACCGGCGTGAAGAGGCGTTCGAAGAGCGTGCCGCGCTTCGCCTTGTCCCTGTTCGGTTCGGCAAGCTCGGCCGGCAGCGCGCCGACGAGGTCGGCATAGCGTGCGCCCTGGCGGTCGGTGACGTTCACCTCGGCCCCGCCGGCCTGCCGCTCGGTGATGGCGCGGCGCAGGAGCCAGGCGCCGGACGTGTCCATCTCGCTGACGCCGGCAAGATCGATCTCGAGCGGGCCCTTGCCCTTGTTGCCCTTCGTCATGTCCGCGAGGCGCTTGGCGGCGGCGACGGCGGTCGTGTTGATCCAGGGGCCGGAGAGACGCCAGATCTCCCCGTCCCTGTCCGGCAGGCTCTCGCTCGTGATCTCGGGTGAGGCGGCGGCGGTCAAGTCTCTTGCATCTTCCCGTGCTTGGGACAACATGCGCCTGTCTTACCGGCTCGCCGGCCGTCTGTCACCGAACGAACCGGCAAAAGCTCCCTTCCCGCCTCGATTTTTTTGAGGTCTGTCAGGATGATCCCATGCGCCGAAGCCTTCTCGCCATCCCGGAAACCTTCCCGATCGCCGGGACCTTCACCATTTCGCGCGGGGCCAAGACGAAGGCCGAGGTGGTGACCTGCACCATCGGCGCCTCCGGCGTCGTCGGCCGCGGCGAATGCGTGCCCTATGCCCGCTACGGCGAATCGGTCGAGGGCGTGCTCGCCTTCATCGAGGCGATGCGCGGCGCGATCGAGGACGGTATCGGCCGGGAGGACCTTCTCGACCTCATGCCGGCGGGCGCCGCACGCAACGCCGTCGATTGCGCGCTCTGGGACCTCGAGGCCAAGCTATCGGGCGTGCCGACATGGCAGGTGCTCGGCTCCGCGGCGCCGCACAAGCTCGTCACCGCCTACACGCTCTCGCTCGGCGAGCCGGAGGCGATGGAGCGGCAGGCCGCCACGGAGGCATGGCGGCCGCTCCTGAAGATCAAGGTCGGCACGCCGGACGATGCTGCGCGCCTCAGGGCCGTGCGCGCCGGGGCGCCGCAAAGCGCGATCATCGTCGATGCCAACGAGGGCTGGCGGCCGGAAAACCTCGCCCATCATTTCGCGCTGTGCGCGGAGACGCGCGTCGCCCTCGTCGAGCAGCCGCTTCCGGCCGGCGACGACGCGGCGCTGCGCGGGCATGCGCGCCCGGTCCCGGTCTGTGCCGACGAGAGCGTGCACCGCACGCAGGACGTGGCGGGCCTTGCCGACCGCTACGACGCGATCAACATCAAGCTCGACAAGGCCGGCGGGCTGACGGAAGCGCTGGCGCTGCGCGCGGCGGCGCGCGCGCACGGCCTCAAGGTGATGGTCGGCTGCATGGTCGGCACCTCGCTCGGCATGGCGCCGGCCGTGCTTTTGGCGCAGGACGCCGATTTCGTCGACCTCGACGGCCCGCTGCTGCTCGCGGAGGACAGGGTGCCGGGCCTCCACTATGACGGCTCCGACGTCTATCCGCCGGAAGCCGCCCTCTGGGGCTGATCGCCGGCCGCAAGCGCGGCAACGCGCCCGGCGACGACGAAGGCGAGCCCCACCGCGGCAATCGCCGACATCAGGTAGAAGCCGTGCACGCCGTACCAGTTGTAGGCATAGCCCGAGACGAAGGTGGCGAGCGCCATGAAGATGCCTGTGTAGAAGAAATAGAGGCCCTGCGCGGCCGCCTCCTGCTCTTCCGCCACCCGCTCCACGAGACGGCTCTGCACGCTCGCATGCAGGATCGCGAAGGTGAAAGCGTGCGCGCATTGCAGCGCGAAATAACCGGCAAAGCCCATGTCGAGCGGGAAGACGAGCCAGCGGCCCACCGCCATCATCGCGCCGAAGATCATCATCGACCACAGGCTGAAACGGCGACGCAGGCGCACCGCGAAGAGGAAGAGGATCACCTCGGCCAGGACCCCGACGCTCCACAGGATGCCGATATCCGTGCCGCTGAAGCCGAGCTTGCGCCAGTAGATCACCGAGAAGGCGTAGAGCATGGCATGGCTGGCATTGACCAGCGAGACGCCGATCAGCATCAGCTGCACGTCGCGCTGGCGGAGCGTGCCGCCCGCCGGCACCGAGGCGATGGCGGCAATCGGCGACGGCCGGCGCGGCTTGCCGATCTTCGGCACGATCAGCGCGCCGAAGACCGTCAGCACGAACGCGGCGGCCATGGCCGGAAGCACCATTCCCCCGCCGTAGAGCCCGGCGAGCCAGCCGCCGGCCATGGTGGCGAAGATGAAGGCGAGCGAGCCCCACAGCCGCATCCGCGCATAGTCGAAATTCCAGCGTCTGACGCCGGAAAGCGCGATGGCGTCGGTGATCGGCACATAGGGCGAATAGACCGCGCCCTGCAGGGTGTAGAGGAGAAGGACCGGCCAGAAGCCGCCCGCCGCAAACAGCGCAAGCGCGGTGGAGAGCGACAGCACGCCCGACCACAACAGCACGATGGAGCGCTCGCCCAGCCGGTCGGCGATGACGCCGGCGACCGGCGCGGTGAAGACACGGATGAAGAGCGGCACCGCCAGCACGATGCCGATCTCGAAATCGTTCATCGAGAGCGTTTCGAGCCAGACCGGAAAATACGGCAGCGCGATGCCGTTGACCATCATCGGCGCGCAGAAGACGAGCGCGATGCGCACGGCGAAGAACGGCGGCGCGCCGGCGGTCGGGGAAAACCCGGAAGGGGACGTCATTGGCGGGGAACCTGCGTTGGAACGCTGCCGGCTCTAGCACGCCGGCCCATGCCCGCCAATCCGCTATTTCTACCAAGCCCGCCCGGCGCTAGGCGGCCTCGGGCGCGGCCAGCGCCGGCATGTCGCGCGAGACCGGCACCACCTCGGCGGGACGGCTTGCCACCTTCTGCCAGGTGATCAGCTCCATCCCGCCGTCATGGTGCTCGGCGATGGCCGTGCAGCTTTCCACCCAGTCGCCGCTGTTGATGTAGCGGATGCCGTCGATCTCGGTGATGACGGCATGGTGGATATGGCCGCAGATGACGCCGTCGGCATCGGCGCGCCGCGCCTCCTCGACCACCACCTTCTGGAACTCGCCGATGAAGTTCACCGCCGTCTTCACCTGCTGCTTGGCCCAGGAGGAGAAGGACCAGTACGGCAGGCCGAGCCGGCGGCGGACGGCGGCGAAGACGACGTTGATCGCGATCGCCGCGTCATAGGCCCAGTCGCCGAGATAGGCGACGACGCGGGCATGGCGCACCACCACGTCGAACTCGTCGCCGTGCAGCACGAGATAGCGCCGCCCGTCGGCCGCCTCGTGGATGATGCGGTCGGCAACCTCCACCCCGCCGAAATGCGTGCCGGGGAATTCGCGCAGGAACTCGTCGTGGTTGCCGGGAATGTAGATGATGCGGGTGCCCTTGCGGGCCTTGCGCAGGAACTTCTGCGTCACGTCGTTGAAGGCCTGCGGCCAGTACCAGTTGCGCTTCAGCCGCCAGCCGTCGACGATATCGCCGACGAGCACGATGGTCTCGGCCTCGTGGTGGCGCAGGAAATCGATCAGGAAATCCGCCTTGGCCGCTTTTGAGCCGAGATGCACGTCCGAGATGAAGAGCGTGCGGAAGTGGCGGACGTCGGGATTGGCGGGGGTCACGGTCATGCTTGTGTCTCCGGGTGGCCGGCCGCCGCGATCGTCGTCCGAGGGGGCGGCTTTCATCCCGTTGAAAACCAGACTCCTGTTTCAGATTGATGACACACCTATGCAATTTCGATCGACAAATAGCCATTGCACGGGGCGCCGATTGCGGCTTTATGGAAGACTCGTAAAACTTCACGTCGCGGCGTTTCCATGTCCGGAAAGGTCGCAGGAAAAACGATACAGGGCAGGACGACATGAGCACGGGTGACAAATCGAGGACGCAGAACGGCCCAGCGAGCGGCGACATCGACCAGCAGGCCCTCTTCTTCCACCGTCACCCCCGCCCGGGCAAGCTGGAGATCACGCCCACCAAGCCGCTCGGCAACCAGCGGGACCTGGCGCTCGCCTATTCGCCGGGCGTCGCTGCGCCCTGCCTTGCCATCCGCGACGATCCGGATACCGCCGCCGACTACACGGCCCGCTCCAACCTCGTCGCCGTCGTCTCCAACGGCACGGCCGTGCTCGGCCTCGGCAATATCGGCCCGCTCGCCTCCAAGCCCGTGATGGAGGGCAAGGCCGTCCTCTTCAAGAAATTCGCCGGCGTCGACGTCTTCGACATCGAGATCGACGCGCCGACCGTCGACAAGATGGTCGAGGTCATCTCCGCGCTGGAGCCGACCTTCGGCGGTATCAACCTCGAGGATATCAAGGCGCCGGAATGCTTCGAGGTGGAGCGCCAGCTTCGCGAGAAGATGGACATTCCCGTCTTCCACGACGACCAGCACGGCACCGCCATCATCGTCGCCGCCGCGGTGCTGAACGGGCTGGAGCTCGCCGGAAAGTCGCTGCACGAGGCCAAGATCGTCGCCTCCGGCGCCGGCGCGGCGGCGCTCGCCTGCCTCAACCAGCTCGTCGCCCTCGGCGCGAAGGTGGAGAACATCTGGGTCCACGACATCGAGGGCCTCGTCTACAAGGGCCGCGAGGCGCTGATGGACCAGTGGAAGGCCGTCTACGCGCAGGAGACCGACAAGCGCGCCCTTTCCGAGAGCATCGACGGGGCGGACGTCTTCCTCGGCCTTTCGGCCGCCGGCGTGCTGAAGCAGGAACTCCTCCAGCGCATGGCCGAAAAGCCGCTCATCATGGCGCTCGCCAATCCAACGCCGGAAATCATGCCGGAAGAGGCGCGCGCCGCCCGCCCCGACGCGATGATCTGCACCGGCCGCTCGGACTTCCCCAACCAGGTCAACAACGTCATCTGCTTCCCCTACATCTTCCGCGGCGCGCTCGATTGCGGCGCGCGCACGATCAACGAGGAGATGAAGATGGCGGCGGTGCGCGCCATCGCCGCGCTCGCCCGCGAGGAAGTGTCGGACGTCGCCGCCCGCGCCTATTCCGGCGATACGCCGAGCTTCGGCCCGAACTACCTCATCCCCTCGCCCTTCGACCCGCGGCTCATCCTGCGCATCGCGCCGGCCGTGGCGCGCGCGGCCGCCGAGACCGGCGTCGCCTCCCGCCCGATCAGCGATTTCGACGCCTATCTCGACCAGCTCAACCGCTTCGTCTGGCGCTCCGGCTTCATCATGAAACCGATCTTCGCCGCGGCGAAGAAGGCCGAGAAGAAGCGCGTGATCTTCGCCGAGGGCGAGGACGAGCGCGTGCTGCGCGCCGCCCAGGTGCTGCTGGAGGAGGAGATCGCCCGGCCCATCCTCATCGGCCGCCCGCATATCATCGAGACGCGCCTCAAGCGCTACGGCCTGCGCATCCGCCCGCACACCGACTTCGAGGTGGTGAACCCCGAGGACGATCCGCGCTACCGCGATTATGTCGACGACTATTTCCGCATCGTCGGCCGCAAGGGCATCACCCCGGAAGCCGCGCGCACCATCGTGCGCACGAACCAGACGGTCATCGGCGCGCTCGCCGTCAAGCGCGGCGAGGCCGATGCGCTGATCTGCGGCGTCGAGGGCCGCTATGCCCGGCACCTGCGCGACGTCAGCCAGATCATCGGCAAGAAGGACGGCGCGCTCGATTTCTCGGCGCTCAGCCTGCTGATCTCCCAGCGCGGCGCCATGTTCCTCACCGACACCTACGTGACCTGCGAGCCGACGGCCGAGGCCGTCGCGCAGATGACGGTGATGGCCGCGCACGAAATCCGCCGCTTCGGCATCACGCCGCGCGCCGCCCTCGTCTCGCACTCCAACTTCGGCTCGCGCGATTCGGAGAGCGCCTTCAAGATGCGCCGGGCCATGGAGCTCGTGCGCAAGATGGACCCGACGCTGGAGGCGGACGGCGAAATGCATGGCGATGCCGCCATCTCCGAGGCGCTGCGCCAGCGCGTCATGCCGGATTCGGCGCTGACGGGCGAAGCCAACCTCCTCGTCTTCCCGAACCTCGACGCCGCCCACATCACGCTCGGCGTGGTGAAGATGACGACGGACAGCCTGCATGTCGGCCCCATCCTCCTCGGCGCCGCCATGCCCGCCCACATCCTCTCGCCGTCGGTCACCTCCCGCGGCGTCGTCAACATGGCCGCCCTTGCCGTGGTGGAAGCCTCCAACCCGTCGTCGTGACGAGCGGGGGAATCACCGCCCGGTAGCCCGACGGCCGCCGAGCAACTTGTGGGTCTTCTCCTCCCCTCCGTCATCCTCGGGCTTGACCCGAGGATCCACGTCCCACGGCACGCCGCCGCTTGTGGCATGGATGCCCGGGACAAGCCCGAGCATGACGGAAAGCAGGGTGGAAGACGCTTGTCCACTCACGCCCCCGCAAGCTCCAGCCGCCGCGTGATGCCGATCGCCTCCAGGAACGCCTCGTCGTGGCTGACGACGAGGAGTGCGCCGTCATAGGCCCGCAGGCCCGCTTCCACCGCCTCGATGGCCTCGATGTCGAGATGGTTCGTCGGCTCGTCGAGGATGAGCAGCGCCGGCGGCCGTCCGCCGCCGAGCACCGCGGCAAGGCCGGCGCGCAGGAGCTGGCCGCCGCTGAGGCTGCCGGCGACCTGCAGGGCGGCATCCGCCCGGAACATGAAGCGCGCCAGCGCCGCCCGGCAGGCATTCTCGTCCGCATCCGGGTTGATCCTCAGGAAATTGTCGCGGATCGACAGCGCCGGATCGAGCAGGCTGACGCGCTGGTCGAGCATGGCGGCCTCGGTGAAGAGCCGCACGCTGCCGGCAAAGGGCGCGAGCCGGCCCGTGACCAGCGAAAGCAGCGTCGTCTTGCCCGCCCCGTTCGGCCCCGTCACCGCCACCCGCTCCGGCCCCGTCATGGCGAAGGAGAGGTCGCGGATCACCGGCCGCTCCGGCGCATAGCCCGCCGTCACCCCCTCCATGCGCAGAACCGTCCTGCTGGCCGGAAGCTGCGTCGACGGCACGGTGACGGTCAGCGGCTGGAGGATTTCGATGCGCTCGCGCGCCGAGGCCACGGCCTCCGCCGCCTGCCCCTGCCGGCTTTCGGCAAGGCGCGCATTGGCTCCGCCCGTCAGCTCCGCACGCTCCTTCATCCCGCCGAGCACGATGCGCGGAAGGTCGCCGCGCGCCTTCTTGCGCCGGCCGGCGCTGTCCTTGCGCGCCTTGCGCTCGGCAAGCGCCTGCATGGTGTGGGCGATATCGGCGGCCTCCTTCTCCGCGTCGGCGAGGTCGCGGTGGGCGGCGGCGAGCTCCAGCGCCTTGCGCGCCCGGTAGGCGCTCCAGTTGCCGCCGTAGCGCGTGGCGCCGAGGCTCGTCAGCTCGACGATGGCGTCCATGGTTTCCAGAAGCTCGCGGTCGTGGCTGACGACGACGGCGCCGGCCCGCCAGCCGGCCAGCATGTCGATGACGGCGCGCCGCCCCTCCCGGTCGAGATTGTTGGTGGGCTCGTCGAGCAGCAGGAAATCCGGCTCGCCGAAGAGGAGTGCGGCAAGCCCCGCCCGGGTGCGCTGCCCGCCGGAAAGCGCGGCGAGCGGCGTTTCGGGCTCGGCCTCCAGCCCGACGCGGGCGAGCGCCGCGGCAAGGCGCGCCTCCAGCGTCCAATCGGCTTCGGCAAGCGCGGCGGCATCCGCCTCGCCCCGCTCGGCGCGGGCGAGAAGGGAGAGCGCATCGGCAATGCCGAAGAGGCTGGCAATGGTTTCCCGCGGGGCCACCTGCACGCTCTGGCGCAGGACGCCGAGCGTACCGTCCACCGCGACAGAGCCCGCCTGCGGCAAGAGTTCGCCCGCGGCAAGCTTCAGCAGCGTCGTCTTGCCGACGCCGTTGCGGCCGACAAGGCCGGCGCGTTCGGCGCCGAAGGTCAGGTCGAGATCGGAAAGGAGCGTGCGCCCCTCAGGCGTCGACCAGGTGATTTTGGAAAGCGTGATGGAGTGCGGCATGGATACGGTTTTCCCCGATGACAAAACGAAGTCGGTTTGCGGTCGGGTTGAAATCCATGACGTACCATCCGGTCGGTGCTGCGATGGCGCCAATCTAGGGTCCGAAGGCCCCTCTTGCAAGGCTGAGGGGCGCCGTGCCGTTAATCACAAATGCGGGAGTGCGTTGCATGAGCCCCGCTCTCGCCTATGATAAGGCCCTGTCTTGCCACGCTTGCCGAGGGGTAGAGAACATGAGGGGCTGCATCCGCCTCCTGTCCGTCATCGCCGCCGGCGTGCCGCTTTTCCTTTCCGGCGGCGCGATAGCGGGCGTGTGCGAGCGCATCCAGAGGGACATCGCCAACCTGCCGACGGTGATCGTCGATACCGCCAGCGTGCGCAAATATGCCGGCGCCATCACCCGGCAGAACATCCAGCTCCGCAAGGCGAAAAGCGACCAGCGCCGCCTCGGCTGCTCCAGCGGCAGCATCATCGTGATCGGCGGGGCGAACGCCGACGCCTGCGCGACGCTCTCCACCGTCATCGACAGGATGGAGCGCAACCTCGATATCCTCGACAAGAAGCGCCGCGAATTTGCCGGCGGCACCTCATCGAGGGGCGAGCGCGGGCGCCTTCTCGCGGCGCTGGAGAAGAACGGCTGCAACGACAATGCCGAGGTCATGCCCATCGCCGCGAGGGAAACGCTGCGTACGCTCGACGAGACGCGCACCTTGCCGCTCGGCACGGCGCCGGAGGGCAGCGAGCGGCTGCAACTGCGCCGGCTCGGCGGCTCGGGCCACGGCAACCTGCGCACGGTCTGCGTGCGCACCTGCGACGGCGGCTTCTTCCCGATCTCCTCCAACGCCTCGCCGATGGATTTCCGCCGCGACCAGCAGGTCTGCGCGATGATGTGCCCGCAGACGGAAACCGAGCTCTTCTACCAGTCGATGGCCGAGGGGCAGGAGACGGAGCAGATGACGTCCACCGTCACCGGCCGGCCCTATGTCGAGCTGCAGAACGCCTTCTCCTACCGCACGCGCGATCTCTCCAAGCCGGGAAGCTGCGGCTGCAACCTCTCGGCCTACTACCAGGACATGATCAAGCGCGAGAAGGTCGCCAGGGGCGAGACGGACGAGCCGGCGGAAGGCTCCGTCACCGATATCCGCACCCTGCCCAAGGCCACCGTGGCGAAAAAGCCCGTGACGGTCGAGGAGCGCGACTACGATCCGGCAAAGCACAAGGTCCGCACGGTCGGGCCGGTCTTCCTGCCGTCGAGCGAATCCGCCATAGACCTCGGTCGCCCGGCCGATGCCGGCGTCAACTGACGCCCGCCCCCTCCGGCCACCGCTCCTCGAACACCAGATCTTCCAGCGGCAGGCGCTGGCGCCAGCCTTTCACCGCAAGCTCCGGCTCGCCATAGAGCTGGTCGATATAGCCGACGCAGAGCCAGGCGACAATCTCGACATGCTCGGGAATGGCGAGCGCCTGCCGGATATCGCTGTCGTGGAAGATGCTGACCCAGCCGACACCGACGCCCTCCGCCCGCGCGGCGAGCCACAGGTTCTGCACCGCGCAGACGGTGGAATAGACGTCCATGCGCGGATTGTGCGTGCGCCCGAGCACCACGGTGCCGCCCCGCGTCGGATCGCAGGTCACGCAGATGGAGAGCGGCGCCTTCAGGATGCCTTCGAGCTTCAGCGCGCGGTACGCGGCCTGCCGCTCGCCGGCAAACATTTCGGCCGCCTCGGCATTGGCCTTCAGGAAGGCGGCATGCACCGCCCGCCGCGTCGCCTCGCTGCGCACCAGAAGGAAGTTCCACGGCTGCATGAAGCCGACCGACGGCGCGCTGTGGGCCGCCTGCAGCAGGCGGCCGACGAGATCGTCCGGCAGGGGCTCGGGCAGGAACTGGTCGCGCACGTCGCGGCGCGTTTCGATGGCACGGTAGACGGCCTGCCTCTCCTCGCAAGAAAAGGCGCCCGCCCGGACCAGAGGATCCAGGGGTTCGGTTCGCATCGTCATCTCCCCAACAATGCGTGCAACCTTCCGCCGTCCGCGCGGGTGCGGTCTATCTTGCCAGGCCGGTCTTCTGACTCCGGTTCGCCTGGCCGCACCTGCCTTCCCGGTTGAAAAACCAGTGGCAAAAGCCTGAATCGACTCAGGCTTTCAAGGTCCAGCCATCCCCGTCACAGCGTTGGGCACGTTCCGGTCTTGGAGCGCTTCCGCACCGGATTCCCGATTCTCCCGCCGAAGCGGGCACCTGACGGGAAGGATATGCGCACGCCTCCCGCGCCCGATCAAGCCCCCGCGTCAGGCGGCGCGCGCCGCGGCAGCCTCGGCGACCGCCTCGCTGCCGATATCGCCGGCATGGACGGCGCGGTTGCGCCCGCCGTTCTTGGCCGCGTAGAGCGCGGCGTCGGCCATCACCATGACGTCGTGGACCGAGCCGCCGTGCTCGGGGAACTGGGCGATGCCGGCGCTGCCGCCGATGAGGAGCAACTGGCCGTCATAGGCGACGGGCACCTGCGTGTCGCGCACCAGATCCTCCGCGAGCGCCACAAGGTCGGCGCGGGCGTATTCGCCCGCAAGCAGCACGCAGAACTCGTCGCCGCCGAGCCGGGCGACCGTGCCGCGCGGGCCGATCCTGTCGGAAAAGCGCCGGGCGACGGCCTGCAGCACCGTGTCGCCGGCCGCATGGCCGTGCCGGTCGTTGACGGCCTTGAACTTGTCGAGGTCGAGCGCGAGGATCGCGAAGGGCTTGTCCTCTCCCTTGCGCACGGCCCGCGAGACCTCCTCGTCGAAGCCGCTACGGTTCTTGAGGCCCGTCAGCGGGTCGTGCCGCGCGAGGAAGGCGTTCTTCGCCTCGCTGCGCTGGAGCGCCTTGACGAGGGAGGAGAAGCGCACGGCGACGAAGAGCATGACCGCCGCGAAGGCGACAACGAAGATCGCGATCTGCGGCACCGCCGACTGCCAGACGAAGGAGCCCGGCATGTTCGGGCGCCAGGAGGCGACCATGGGATTGTAGCCGTCGCCGCCGACCGGCGTCATCAGCAGGCCCGGCTCCTCCGTCACGATGGGCGTGAAGCCGAGATCGTGCACGCCGAGGCGGCTTGCCGTGTTCGCCAGCATCTTGCCGGAGACCGGCTTGACGGTGACGAGCAGGATCGGCTCGCGGCGGCTCGCGGGAATGTAGAGGGTCTTGGGAATGACCGCCTGCACCACGACGATGCTCATGACGCGGTCGATGAGGCGCATGCCGGTGACATGGATATTCGGCAGCGCCGGTGTCAGGAGATCGGGGTCGCGCCTGGCGCGGGCGACCTGCCAGCCGCCGCGGTCGGGCGAAAGCGCGGCGCGGTAGGCCTGTTCGGCCCGGCGCGTCAGGTCGCTCACCCAGTAAAGCTTCTCGCGCGCCTTGCGCTCGGAAACCGCCTTTCCATTGTGCACGCCGAGGATCTTCTCGCCGTCCGGCGAGGTGAAGATCATCCAGGAAAAGCCGAAGTCGGCCCACATCCAGTCGCGGATCTGGTCGCGGATGAAGGCGTGGCCCGGCATGCCGTCTTGCAGCTCCTGGAAGGTCTTGTCCCAGAAGGAAATCTGGCTCTGGTACTGGACGACCTGGTCGATCTGGTGGCTGAACTCGTTGCGCACCAGCGTGCGCTCGGTCTCGGCGACGAAGCTGTCGGCCCGTTCGATCGAATATTCCAGCACGAAATAGTTGGCGGCCACGAACAGGCCGACGATCATCACCGCCGCCGCCCGGATCGCCATCCCCAATCTGCGCCGGCGTATCCCACGCCCATCGCCCATGCTGCCCGCCATCTTTCCCTGCCTGTCCCCCGCCGGATTTCCCGGACATCGTTGCGGCAAGACTAGCCGGCAGACGGCAAGATTCGTTTAAGCGGGCTGGTGAGCGAAAGCTTAACGCGCCGGCGCATAGCGCACGAAGGCGAATTCCGTGCCGTCCGGCGACCAGTTCGGCACGTTCATCGTGCCCTGCCCGCCGAAAAGCTCGAAGAGCACGCGCGCATTGCCGCCGTCGACATCCATCAGCCGCAGCCGGACTGTGAGGTCGCGCGGATGGTCGAACACGTCGCCGTCATAGGAAAGCACCAGCAGGTGCCGGCCGTCCGGCGAAGGATGCGGGAACCAGTCGCCGTAGGGGCTGTCGGTAATGCGTGTCACCTCGCCGCCGTCCGGCCGCACCCGCCAGATCTGCATGCGTCCGGTGCGGCTGGAGTTGAAGTAGATCCATTCGCCGTCGGCGGAATAATCCGGCCCGTCGTTGCGCCCTTCCCCGAAGGTAAGCCGCCGCTCCTCGCCGCCCGTGACCGGGATCGTGTAGATGTCGAAGAGGTCGCCGCGAATGCCGCAATAGACGAGCGTCCCGCCGTCCGGCGACCAGCCGTGCCAGTAGGACGGCAGGTTGGGCGTGGCAAGCCGCGGCGTGCCGCCTTCCGACGGCAGCAGGTAGATCGCCGACTTGCCGAACTCCACCTTGTCGCTGATCGCGATCAGCGCACCGTCCGGCGAAATCCCGTGGTCGTTGTTGCAGCGGGTGGCAAAGCCCGTATCGATTTTCACGGGCCTGCCGCCATCGAGCGGCAGGCGATAGAGCAGCCCGTCGCCATTGACGATGAGGAACGACCCGTCGCGCGAAAAATTCGGCGCCTCCACCAGCCGCTCCGTCTGCCAGACGACACGGGTCTCGCCGGTCACGATATTGTGGATTTCGACGGAGCTTCGCATCTATGTCTTCACCCATGGCGATGAGGATCGTCTAGCCGTTATCGACCACCTTCTTCAAAACCGGTGCTTTCAACCGCGCCTTCCTGTTGTTGTCTGCCAGTTCGACACCGGAGAAAGCCAGCAACTTGCTGAGCTGGCTGTGTCCATAAGCCTTCACCTCGAAATCCGGCTGAAAGGTTTTAAGTGCCTTCATGACGTCATGCAGCCCGATCCATCCGCCATCGAGCGGTGGTGCAGCAAGGAAGGCTCTTTTCAGAATATCCGCCTTCAATGCACGGCACGGAGCGGGAGCGCCTACCTGCTTGTCGACCGCGGTTGCCGACATCGCCTGCGCTTTCGGAGTATCGAACATCTTGAAGACATCGCAGGCCGCACGAAAGCGAGCAGAGGCATGCGGCATCCCCATGCCGACAAATGTTTGCCCGCCTTGCCGTATCCGCATCGCCAGTTGCGTAAAGTCGCCGTCGCAGGTGGCAAGGCAGAACACATCCGCGTCGGTCGTATGGAACAGGTCGAGGGCATCGATGACAAGGGCGATGTCGGCGCCATTCTTTCCCGCTGCGCCGGCAACCGTCTGGCAGGCCGTCAATGCATGACGTGGCACCACGTCCAGCCACGAGGCCAGACCTTGGGAAAAATCGCCGTACACGCGGCGGTGGGACAACGTTCCATGCCGTTCCGCCTCGACGAGGATGGCATCCGCAAGCGATGGCGGCATATTCTCCGCGTCGATGAACAGCGCGACATTCCGCTCAGACATTGGCCATCATCCTCCCAGGCAGACGGGGAGAGTAACAAACGCCGGCTTGGCCACAATCCTGCCGTGCCGCCCTTCTTCAGCCAGGGTTAATACATCCTACCCCCGGTCGCGGAAGCGGTTGGTAATGGGATAGCGGCGGTCGCGGCCGAAGTTCTTCTTGGTGATCTTGACGCCGGGGGCGGACTGGCGGCGCTTGTATTCGGCGATGTAGAGCAGGTGCTCGATGCGGTGAACCGTCGCCTCGTCGTGGCCGCGCGCGACGATCTCGTCGGTGCCCATCTCCTTCTCGACGAGGCATTCGAGGATATCGTCGAGCACCGGATAGGGCGGCAGCGAATCCTGGTCGGTCTGGTTGGGGCGCAGCTCCGCCGAGGGCGCCTTGTCGATGATGTTGGCCGGGATGACCTCGCCGGAAGGCCCGAGCGCGCCCGGCGGCACATGGGCGTTGCGCCAGCGCGACAGGGCGTAGACCTGCATCTTGTAGAGGTCCTTGATCGGGTTGAAGCCCCCGTTCATGTCGCCGTAGAGCGTGGCGTAGCCGACCGACATTTCCGACTTGTTGCCGGTGGTGACGACCATCGAGCCGAACTTGTTGGAGATCGCCATGAGGATGGTGCCGCGCGCGCGGCTCTGCAGGTTTTCTTCCGTGATCCCCTCTTCCGTACCCTCGAAGAGCTCGGCGAGCGAGGAGAGGAAGCCCGTCACCGGCGCCTCGATGGGCACGATGTCGTAGCGGCAGCCGAGGGCCTTGGCGCAATCGGCCGCGTCCTTCAGCGAATCCTTCGAGGTGTAGCGGTAGGGCAGCATCACGCAGCGCACGCGCTCCTCGCCGAGCGCATCG
Source organism: Shinella sp. Sh6 (assembly GCF_055392685.1). NCBI lineage: Bacteria > Pseudomonadati > Pseudomonadota > Alphaproteobacteria > Hyphomicrobiales > Rhizobiaceae > Shinella > Shinella sp. Sh6. The sequence continues at coordinate 1,798,478 of NZ_AP044005.1, forward strand.
ACGGCGATGGCCGCGCAGATGGCCGAGTCGATGCCGCCCGAAAGGCCGAGCACCACATTCTTGAAGCCGTTCTTGTTGACGTAGTCGCGGAAGCCCAGCAGGCAGGCGCGGTAGTCCGCCTCCTCGCTTTCGGGAATGCGCGACATCGGGCCGGCGTCGCACACCCAGCCGCCGCCCTGCCGCTTCCAGGTGGTGAGCGCGATCGCCTCCTCGAACTCGCTCATCTGGAAGGCGAGCATCTTGTCGGCGTTGAAGGCGAAGCTCGCACCGTCGAAGACCAGTTCGTCCTGTCCGCCGAGCTGGTTGGCATAGACGAGCGGCAGGCCGGTCTCGATGACCTGCCTGAGGGCGACCTGGTGGCGCACGTCCACCTTACCGCGATAATAGGGCGAGCCGTTCGGCGACAGGAGGATTTCCGCGCCGCTCTCGGCCAGCGTCTCGCACACGCCGAGCTCGCCCCAGATGTCCTCGCAGATCGGGATGCCGAGGCGCACGCCGCGGAAGTTCACCGGCCCGGGCATGGCGCCCTGGTCGAAGACGCGCTTCTCGTCGAACTCACCGTAGTTCGGCAGGTCCACCTTGTCGCGGACGGCGATCACCTTGCCGCCGTCGAGCACGGCGACGGCGTTGTAGCGCCCCGTCTCGTCCTGCCGGGGAAAGCCGATGACGACGCCCGGCCCGCCATCCGCCGTGTCGGCGGCAAAATCGTCGATCGCCCGGCGGCAGGCCTTCAGGAAGGCCGGCTTCAGCACGAGGTCCTCCGGCGGATAGCCGGAAATGAAGAGTTCCGTCAGGAGCAGGAGGTCGGCGCCCTGCCGGGCGGCATCCTCGCGGGCGGCGCGCGCCCTGGCAAGGTTGCCGGCGACGTCGCCGACGGTCGGGTTGAGCTGCGCGACGGCGATGCGCAGGGTCGTCTTTTCAGTCTCGGAAGTCATGTCTGCGGACCCGTCTCCTCATGGTGTCCGATCCTGCGGCCGCACGCGGTTGTCGCATCTCGAACGGTCGACAAGCTCTTTAGAGCATCGGGGGCGTTTTGGGAATGAAGCGCGGCGCCGATTACGCATCCTTCGCCTGCAAGTCCTCGTTTTTCAATGCTTCCGGCGCTCATGGCGGCCCCGCAACAGGGGGAACCAATCCACCGCGAGAACGTTGCAGAAACCGTTCATCCCCTGTTCAAGATGACATCCGTATGACAGATACGCGAAACTTTTATGAAATCTGGAGACGGCCTTGGCTATCTTTACATCCGCAGCCGTGGCGATCGAAACCACCGAAGAGCGTGCCGGCAAGGCAGGCTTCCTCACGCGCCATGCCAGGGCGCTCGCCGTGCTGCGCTCGCTTGCCGTCTCCGCGCTTCTCGCCCTTCTCACCGTCGCCGCCATCGAGCTCATCACGCGCGGCTCGCTCGCCCAGACTTGGACGTTCCTGACCAATCCGCAGCAGCCGGGCTGGACGACGGTCGGCGTCTTCTTCCTGCTCTTCCTCACCGTCGACGCGCTGATCGGCCGCCAGCACAAGGCCGTGCTGATCGTCTTCCCGCTCGCCGTGCTGATGGGCTTCATCTCGCAGCAGAAGCAGGTCTTCCTGACCGACCCGCTCTATCCGACGGACCTGCTCTTCGGCCGCCAGATCCTCGAACTGATGCCGGTCCTCGTGAAGGACCGGCCGTGGACGGCCGCCGGCCTTGCGGTCGCGCTCGTCGTTGCCGTCGTCGGCCTCGTCAGCCTTCTTGTCTTCGCCTGGCGCCGCTTCCGGCCGCTGACGGGCAAGGAGCGCCTGACGCGCCTCGCGCTTGCGCTGCCGCTTCTCGCCGGCTTCGTCTCGATCATGGACTACAACGACTTCTCCTGGGTCCGCGACCGGCTGAAGGTCTTCCCGATCATGTGGGACCAGGCGGAGAACTATCGCCATAACGGCTTCGTCATGGCGTTCGCGATCAACCTGCCGATGGCCAACGTCAAGGCGCCGGCCGGCTACATGATCGACGCCATCGACAAGATCCCGTCGAAGCCCATGCCCGCCGGCACGACGCACCGCTCCAAGCCGGACGTCATCGTGCTGATGAGCGAGTCCCTGTGGGATCCGACGCGTCTCGACACGGTCAAGCTCTCGGAAGACCCGATGCCGGTGATCCGCAAGAACCGCAGCGGCTCCGTCTTCTCGCCGGAATTCGGCGGCCTCACCGCCAATATCGAATTCGAGGCGCTGACGGGCTTCTCCAACGCGTTCCTGCCGACGGGCAGCATTCCCTACCAGCAGTATGTGCGCAAGCCGATCCCCTCGCTCGCCACGTTCTTCCGCGCGGAAGGCTATACGGCGCGCGCCATCCACCCGTTCTCCGGCTGGTTCTGGAACCGCACGAGCGTCTACAAGGCCTTCGGCTTCGAGACCTTCAAGGATGTCGACAAGATGCCGCCGCTGGCAAAGCGCGGCAACTTCACCTCGGACGAGGCGCTGACCAAGGAGATCATCCGCCAGGCGGACAGCCAGGAGGATCCGTTCTTCTTCTTCGCCGTCACGCTGCAGGGCCATGGCCCCTATGACGACGGCCGCTACGCCAGGACCGACATCAAGGTCGACGGCCGGCTCGACGCCCGCGACACGCGCATGCTCGCAAGCTACGCGCAGGGCGTGAAGGAGGCCGACGGCAGCCTGAAGATGCTGATGGACTGGGCGAAGGAACGCGACCGCGAGACGATCATCGTCATCTTCGGCGACCACCTGCCGCCGCTCAACACGGTCTACAAGAACTCCGGCTACATGCAGGGCATCACCGCCTCGCGCAAGGGCACGCCCGAGCAGATGAAGAAGGAGCACGAGACCCCGCTCGTCATCTGGTCGAACAAGACCGGCGTCGACAAGGAGATCGGCACGGTCAGCCCGGCCTTCCTCTCCTATTACCTCCTCAAGGAGGCGGGCTTCGAGCATCCTTACTACACCGGCTTCCTCGGCGCCGTACACGACAGGCTTCGCGTCATCGACCGCTACATGCTGATCGACGCCAAGGGCAACGCGACGCCCGACTGGGCCCGCCAGAAGACCGTCGACCCGCTGGTGCGCGACTACCGCTTCCTCCAGCACGACATCATGTTCGGCAAGCAGTACGGCCTTGAACGCTTCTTCGATTCCCATGCGGAACTGATGTCGGCGGGCTACTGATTTTCATCGGAACGGCGCCAGAGTCTGTCCGACTCATTCTGAACCGGACAGACTCCGGGATTGTTTGTTTTCGTTTGTCTTTTCGGGAAAACCGGTTTCCACTTTTCCCTGACAAACTCTAGGCTAACGGTTCTGATTCCCTCCGGAGCCTCGCTATGAGACCTTTCGACGACGCCGCACAAATCCTCTTCGGCAAGTCCGCCGACCAGCTCGACGAGACGGAGCGGGAGGTATTGCTGCATTCCCGCGAGGGGCGCATCCTCTCGGAAGACCGCAACGTCGCCTATGAGGCGCGGCAATCGCTCGGCGATCGGGTGGCCGACGCCATCGCCCGGGTCGGCGGATCGTGGACCTTCATCATCGGCTTCCTCCTCTTCCTCGTCGTCTGGACGCTCGCCAACACCGTCCTGCTGTCGCGGGATGCCTTCGACCCCTATCCCTTCATCTTCCTCAACCTCGTGCTTTCCATGCTCGCGGCGCTGCAGGCGCCGATCATCATGATGTCGCAGAACCGGCAGGCCGCCCGCGACCGCTTCGAGGCCTCCAAGGACTACGAGGTCAACCTGAAGGCCGAAATCGAGCTGATCGCGCTGCATCACAAGATCGACACCTATCTTCTCGACGAGATCGCCGCCCTCAAGCTGGAAATCCTGCGCCTGCGCGAGGCGTTGCGGCAGCAGGAATGACACGTCCCCACAACCTGAAATACCCATAAATCTCACAAAATCAATCTATAGGAGAAATTAAGATTCGCGGAGCACGATATGCGTGCATCCGCCTTCCGGATGCGGGAATGCCACGTCGCCAGACAATCCCAAGGAGGAGATGTCATGCACGCCCTTACCCGCCTGTCGAAGGATCGCGCCGGCACCTCGGCGCTGGAATTCGCGATCATCGCGCCGCTTTTCTTTCTCACGCTCTTCACGCTGATCGCCTACGGCATCTACCTTTCCGTCACCCATTCCGTGCAGCAGATCGCGGCGGATGCGGCACGCACGGCGGTGGCCGGCCTCAACCCGGCCGAGCGCGTCACGCTGGTCAACCGCTATCTCGACGCCTCGCGCCTCGACTATTCCTTCATCAACCGGGCGAAGATGCATGTCGAGGTCAGCGACGATCCCGGCAATGCCGACCAGTTCACCGTGACGATCACCTACGATTCCAGCGACCTGCCGATCTGGAAGCTCTTCACCTTCGCCCTGCCGCAGGAGAAGATCGAGCGTTATGCCACGGTGCGCGTGGGAGGGCTGTAGGATGCAGCCGTCCCGCCTCCTTGCCGACCGCTCCGGCAATATCGGCACGCTCGCCGCCCTCAGCCTGCCGCTGATGATCTTCTCGCTCGCCCTCGGCGTCGACTACGGCTATTTCACCGTGCAGCGGCGCCAGTTGCAGGCTTCAGTGGACCTTGCCGCCATCGCCGCCGCTTCGAGCGTCGGTGAGGCGGAGAAGTCGGCCGCGGCCTATTTCGCGCTCAACAAGCTGCCCGTCACCGTCACGGGCAGGGACGGACTCACCATTCCCCCGGCAATCGCGCTCGCAAGGGACGGCATGCCCCTTGCGGCCGCCCATGTCGAGCGCGGCCGCTATGTCGCCGATCCCGATATCGCACCCGAGGCGCGCTTCAAGCCTGCCGGCGCGGATGCCGACGCCGCGCGCGTCACCCTCAGCCGGCCCGCCGATCTCTTCGTGTCGGCGATGTTCCTGCCAAAGCCGCCGCTCCTTTCCGCGACGGGCACGGCCTCGCGCTCGAAGATCGCGGCCTTCTCGCTCGGCACACGCCTTGCCAGCCTCAACGACGGCATCCTCAATGCCCTGCTCGGCCAGCTTCTCGGCACGACCCTCTCCCTGAAGGCGATGGATTACCGGGCGCTCGTCGATGCCGATATTTCCGTCCAGCCCTTCCTCAAGGCCGTCGCGACCCGCCTCGACCTGACGGCGGCGACCTACGAGGACGTGCTGAATGCCGGCCTCACCATGCCCGAGCTTCTCGCCGCGATGGGCGCCGTGGACGGGCTTTCCGGCCCCGTGCGTTCGGCGCTGCGCCTCATCGAGCAGGCGACGGCCGGCAGCAAGGTCAAGCTGCCGCTCTCGCGCATCCTCAACCTCGATCCGAAGAAGGGCCTTGCCGTCGCGACCGGCGGCGACTGGGCGATGTCCGTCAATGCGCTGCAGATGATATCCGCCGCCGCGGGGCTCGCCAATGGCGGCAAGCAGGTGGCGCTCGACGCCGGCGCCGCCCTTCCCGGCCTTGCCGGCGTCAGCGTGAAGCTCGCCATCGGCGAACCGCCGGTCGAAACGCCCGCCCACCGGCTCGGCGCACCCGGCAGCGCCGTGCGCAGCGCCCAGACCCGGCTTGCCGTCGAGGTGAGCGTCGACGGCCTTGCCGCCCTTGCGGGCCTGCGCGTGAAACTGCCGCTCTACGTGGAGGTCGCCGCGTCGGAGGCGAAGCTCGCCGACATCCGCTGCCTCGGCGGTACGCCGGAAAATGCCGAGGTGGCGGTGGATACCGTGCCGGGCGTCGCGGAGATCGCGATCGGCAAGGTCGATCCTTCCGTCCTTTCGGATTTTTCCGACGAGCCGCGCGTCGAAAAGGCCCGCATCGTCGATTCCGCGCTGCTTGCCATCAATGCGCTGGCGCATGGCGAGGTGAAGAACCTCGGCAAGACCCGCCTCACCTATTCACCGACCGAGATCGCCGCGAAGACGACGAAGACCGTATCGACGCGCGACACGCTCACCTCCGCCGTCAAGACCCTGATCGGCGACATGGACGTGGAAGTCGACATCAAGCTCCTGAACCTTGCGCTCAACACCTCGCTGGTCACCAAGGCGCTCGCCTCGACGCTGACGGCCGTGACGCCCGCCATCGACGAGCTTCTCTACAACCTGCTGCTGGTGGCCGGGGTCAGGATCGGCGAGGCCGACGTCACGGTGACGGGCGTGCGCTGCCAGCGGCCCGCCCTCGTGCAATGAGCCTAGCGGGCCTGCGGGAATTGCGGCACGCCGTCGTCGATCTCGTAATAGTCGCCCTTGTCCGCGCAGAAGATATGGACGCCGATCTTCAACCCCGTCGGCCGGTCGAAGGCGCCGGCCATGATCGAGGTATAGTCCGAGCCGTCGCCCTTCCAGAACAGCGCCGAGCCGCAGGTGCGGCAGAAGCCGCGGCTGGCCGTGTCGCTCGCCCTGTACCAGGTGACGTTCTCGCCGCCCTCCACCGTCAGCCGGTCGTCCCCGACATTGGTGGCGGCGTAGTGATGGCCGGTCTGCCGCCGGCACTGGCTGCAATGGCAGGCGATAACGTCGCGCAACGGGCCGACGGTGCGAAAGCGCACCGCCCCGCACAGGCAATGGCCGGTATGTTCCTCGCTCATTCTTCCTCCCAAACGAAAACCGGGCCAGCTTTGCCAGCCGGCCCGGTCCTGTCAATTTCACATTCCTGAATGCTTGCATCAGCTCCGCTAATTTACGGAACCGAAGCGTGAACGAAACGCGATCAGCCGTTCACCACCATGCGCTTTTCGTCGCGGCCGCCCTTCATGCGCTCGGCAAGGAGGAAGGCGAGTTCCAGCGCCTGGTCGGCGTTGAGGCGCGGGTCGCAATGGGTGTGGTAGCGGTCGGCAAGGTCGTCGCCGGAAAGCGCGCGGGCGCCGCCCGTGCATTCCGTGACGTCGTTGCCGGTCATCTCGATATGGATGCCGCCCGGATGCGTGCCTTCCGACCGATGGATCTGGAAGAAGCTCTCGACCTCCGACAGGATCCGCTCGAACGGGCGGGTCTTGTAGTTATTGAGCGTGATCGTGTTGCCATGCATCGGATCGCACGACCAGATGACCTTCTTGCCTTCCCGCTCCACGGCGCGGATGAGGCGCGGCAGGTTTTCCGCGACCTTGTCGTGGCCGAAGCGGCAGATCAGCGTCAGGCGGCCGGCCTCGTTGGCCGGGTTCAGTGCATCGATCAGCTCGATCAGGTTGTCGGGCTGGAGCGACGGGCCGCATTTGAGGCCGAGCGGGTTCTTGATACCGCGGCAGTATTCGACATGGGCATGGTCGAGCTGGCGCGTGCGGTCGCCGATCCAGATCATGTGGCCGGAGGTCGCATACCAGTCGCCCGAGGTCGAATCCACGCGCGTCAGCGCCTGCTCGTAGCCGAGCAGCAGCGCTTCATGGCTGGTGAAGAAATCCGTCTCGCGCAGGTTCGCGTGGTTCTCCGAGGTGATGCCGATAGCCTTCATGAAGTCCATCGTCTCGGAGATCCGGTCGGCGAGCTTGCGGTAGCGCTCGGCCTGCGGCGAATCCTTGACGAAGCCGAGCATCCACTGGTTGACGTTTTCCAGGTTGGCATAGCCGCCCATGGCGAAGGCGCGGAGCAAGTTGAGCGTCGCGGCCGACTGGCGGTAGGCCATGATCTGGCGCTCCGGATTCGGCACGCGGGCCTCTTCCGTGAACTCGATGCCGTTGATGATGTCGCCGCGGTAGGAGGGCAGCGTCACGTCGCCCTGCTTCTCGAAGCCCGAGGAGCGCGGCTTGGCGAACTGGCCGGCGATGCGGCCGACCTTCACGACGGGCTGCTGGGCGCCGAAGGTCAGCACCACGGCCATCTGCAGGAAGGCACGGAAGAAGTCGCGGATCGTATCGGCGCCGTGCTCGGCGAAGCTCTCGGCGCAGTCGCCGCCCTGAAGCAGGAAGCCCTTGCCTTCGGCGACGTTGGCGAGCGAAGCCTTGAGGCGGCGCGCTTCGCCGGCGAAGACGAGCGGCGGAAACTTCGCGAGGCGCTCTTCGGTCGCCGCCAATGCGGCGAGATCGGGATATTCCGGAACTTGGCTGATGGGCTTGTCCCGCCAGCTGCTCGGCGTCCAATTCTGTGCCATGATACTCACCTGTCCTAAGCGCCTGCCGGAGCCGGAAGACGCCACTCATTTAGAAGATGCGGGCTTATAGACCGTTAGATGGTTCTTGCATAGCCGGCTTTCCAGCCGGCATCGCTCCGTTTGCGTCCTGTGGCCGTCGCGATACGCCTTCGTCTCAGACCCGCTGGCCGCTCCGCACGCGATAGCTCGGCTGGTACATCGTCACCAGTTCCTCCGTCGCCGTCGGGTGCACGGCCATGGTGCGGTCGAAATCGTCCTTGGTGACGCCGGCCTTCAGCGAGATGCCGAGGAGCTGCGCCATCTCGCCCGCCTCGTGGCCGAGGATATGCGCGCCGACGACCTTGCGGTCGCCGGCATTGACGATGAGCTTCATGATCGTCTTCTCCTGCCGGCCGGAGAGCGTCGCCTTCATCGGGCGGAATTCGGCGCGGTAGACCTCAAGGTCGTCGAACTTCTTCGCGGCCTCCTCCTCGCTGAGCCCGACCGTGCCGATCTCCGGCTGGGAGAAGACGGCGGTGGCAATGAGGTCGAGGTCCGGCGAGACGGGATTGCCGCGGAACTCCGTCTCGATGAAGCACATGGCCTCGTGGATCGCGACGGGGGTGAGCTGCACGCGGTCGGTCACGTCGCCGAGCGCGAAGATGCCCGGAACGTTGGTGCGCGAATAGTCGTCCACGACGATGGCGCCCTTCTCGTTCGTCCTGACGCCCGCCGTCTCCAGCCCGAGGTACCCCGTGTTCGGTACGCGGCCGAGCGCCAGCATCACCTGGTCGACGACGAGCATTTCACCCGCCTTGGTCGTCACGGTGCGCCGGCCGCCCTCGCCTTCGGCGACATGGGTGATGATGTCCTCGCAGACGATGCGGATGCCCTTGGCGATCATCGCCGCCTGCAGGCCTGCGCGCATGTCCTGGTCGAAGCGCGAGAGGATCTGCTTGCCGCGGTAGATCAGCGTCGTCTCGACGCCGAGCCCGTGGAAGATGTTGGCGAATTCGACGGCGATATAACCGCCGCCGGAGATCAGGATGGACTTCGGCAGTTCGGCAAGGTCGAAGGCCTCGTTGGAGGTGATGCAGAGATCGTGGCCGGGCAGGTCGAAATGCGGCGTAGGATGGCCGCCGACGGCGATCACGATGCGCTCGGCCGTCACCAGTTCGTCGGTCGCCGTCAGGCGCACCGTGTTCGGCCCGACCAGCACGGCGCGGGTCTGGAGGATCGTCGCGCCGGCATTGTCGAGGCCCTTGCGGTAAAGGCCCTCGAGCCGCGTGATCTCGGCCTCCTTGGCGGCGACCAGCGCCTTCCAGTCGAAGCGCGTCTCGCCGACCGTCCAGCCGAAGCCCGCCGCATCCTCGAAATGCTCGTGGAACTGGGAGGCGTAGACATAGAGCTTCTTCGGCACGCAGCCGCGGATGACGCAGGTGCCGCCGAAGCGGAATTCCTCGGCAATACCCACCTTCTTGCCCATGCCGGCCGCAAGACGCGCGCTGCGCACGCCGCCCGAGCCCCCGCCGATGACGAAGAGGTCGTAGTCGAATGCCGTCATGTGATGATCTCCTGCGGGCGGGCCTGGACGAAACGCCCGCGGGCGAATCCGCCTTGGGGCCCGCCGAATATAGGGAGTGCGGACTGAAAAGGAAAAGGCCGCTCCCGAAAGGAACGGCCCGAAAGGAAAAAGGCGGCCTTGAGGCCGCCTTTCCGGTGATTACTGCTGCTGCGTCTGCGCTTCGCCGCCTTCGGCCGGGGTCGTCGTGCCGATCATCGCATCGAGCTTCTTGCCGCTCTCGGCACGAAGGTCCCGGTCGACGCCGTTCGCCCAGATCTCGGCGGCCTTCATGACTTCGCGCGTGGCGATCGGGCCGTCCGACAGGAGCTTCTTGCCGACAGGCGAATTGTAGAAGTCGGCGATGGCCTTCAGCTCGTCCTGCGTGAAGGTCTTGGCGTAGATGGTCGCGGCTTCCTTCTCGAGGTCGGCGCGGCGCGAGGCAAGCGCGAGCGCCTGCTCGTCGACGACAGCGTTGATCTCCGATTCGTGGTTCGGCGAAGCCTGGATGAGCGTCGACTTCACGCGGGCGGCAAGGCCGGGCAGGATATTGTCGAAGCGGCTCGTCGCGCCGATGGCGTCGATGGCCGTGCGCGCGGCCTTGATCTGCTCGTCCGTCACGTCCTGCGCCCTGACGGCGCCGGCGAGGCTTGCCGAAACGATGAGGGTCGCCGCGAGGGTCCGGCCGAAACCAGCAAATTTGATCATGTCGGTCTGTGCTCCTGTCTAGTCTTTTGCCGTCAGCGTGCGCGCACCCGCGGGTCCCGCGATGATGGCCAGCGACGCCATGTTGATGAAGAGGCCGTGTTCGACGACGCCCGGTATGTCATTGAGGCGGCTTGCGAGCGCATCTGCATCAGGAATGCGGCCAAAAGATGCGTCGAGAATGTAGTGCCCGCCATCCGTGGTGAAGGTACCGTCGCCGGAGGCGCGCAGCGAAATCGGTCCCGAAAGGCCGAGCCGGTCGGCCGTCTTCTCGATGGCGATGCGGGTGGAGACAAGGCCGAAGGGATTGACCTCGATCGGCAGCTTGAAGGCGCCGAGCGTTTCCACCACCTTGCTCTCGTCGGCAATCACGATCATGCGCTGCGAGGCGGCCGCGACGATCTTCTCGCGCAGGAGCGCGCCGCCACCGCCCTTGATGAGGTTGAGGCGGCCGTCCACCTCGTCGGCGCCGTCGATGGCAAGGTCGAGCTCGGGCAGCTCGTCGAGCGATTTCAGCGGCACGCCGAGTTCGAGGCACAGCCGCGCCGTGCGCTCGGAAGTCGGCACGCCTTCGACCCGAAGGCCGCCGGCGACCTTCTCGGCAAGCAGGCGCACGAACTCTTCCGCCGTCGAGCCGGTGCCGATGCCGAGGCGCATGCCGTCTTCCACATGGGCAAGCGCGGCTTCGGCCGCCTTGATCTTCATTTCCCGGGCGTCCATGCCCAAACTCCCCCAACGGTGCCAGCCGGCGCACATGGGCCGCCGAAATTCCGGTGAGACACTTACACGCCCTGAATGGCAAACGAAAGCCAAAATCGGCGCGTCCCCAGCGGGCCGAAGCCGATTGCAAAAGCCCGCGCCATCGCTTAGGCCGGAAGCCTCCCTCCTCCTTCCCGCAAGGTACTGCCCATGAATTCCCCCCTCGTTGTCTTCGATCTCGACGGTACGCTCATCGACACGGCGCACGATCTCGTGGCGAGCCTCAACCACACGATCGGCCTCGCCGGCCTCGAGCCGGTGACCTACGGCGACCTCACCTATCTCGTCGGCCATGGCGGCCAGGTGATGATCAAGCGCGCCTTTGCGATGCGCGGACGCGAGATTTCCGACGGCGAACTGGCAGAAATGCTCACCGCCTTCGTCGACCACTATGCCGAGGCGATGCCGGGCGTCTCGACGCCCTTCCCCGGCCTTGCCGAAGCCATGGACCGGCTTGCCGGCGCCGGTCACCGGCTTGCCGTCTGCACCAACAAGACGGAAGGCCTCGCCCGGCGGCTCCTCGAAGGCCTCGCGCTTACGCCGCGCTTTGCCGCGATCACCGGCGGCGACACCTTCGCCGTGCGCAAGCCCGACGCCGAACACCTCCTCGGCACGGTGCGCCTTGCCGGAGCCGACCCGAAGCGCACCGTGATGATCGGCGACAGCCTCAACGACATGCTCGTCGCCCGCAACGCAGGCGTGCCCTCCATCGGCGTGCCCTTCGGCTATTCGGACGTCCCGGTCGCCGACCTCGACCCGAGCCACGTCATCGCCCATTTCGACGAGTTGACGCCGGCCCTGGTGGAAGAATTGCTCGCCCGGTGACGGCGGGGCGAAAGCCCCTCACCCGCCTGCCGGCGCCCGATCAGCCCTCGACCCCACGCGCCGCGCTGGTCGCGGCGAAGGCCTTGCGCGTGTAGTCGTCGCGGCCATAGACGTCGTCGAAATACTGGACCTTGCCGTCCTTGTCCGGCCAGGCCGTGAAATAGGTGACGTAGATCGGGATATCGGCCTTGACGCCGATGGCCTTGTTGCGGCCGGAGGCGATCTCCTTGCCGACGTCCGCCTCGCTGACGCCAAGGACGGCGGCCGCCATCTTGCGCGGCTCGGCAAGGCGCACGCAGCCGTGGCTGAGCGCGCGCATGTCCCGCTTGAAGAAGCTCTTCGAGGGCGTGTCGTGCATGTAGATGGCATGGCTGTTCGGGAAGAGGATCTTCAATTCGCCGAGCGCATTGTCGCCGCTCGGCGGCTGGCGTACGGAAACGCCCGCCGTCGAGCCGTACCAGTTGACCGAGGACGAGGGCACGGCGCGGCCGCCGACGGCCACTTCATAGCCCATCCGGTCGAGATAGGACGGATCGCTCCTAAGCTTCGGCAGCATCTCGTTGATGATGATCGACTGCGGCACGCCCCAATAGGGATTGACCTCGACGGTCTGGATCTTGTCCTCGAAGAAATAGGTCTGGTGCGCCTTGGAGCCGACTACCGTGCGCATCGAGAACTTTTCCGCGCCGTCCTCGTAGTAATAGACCATGAAGGCCGGCTGGTTGATGAAGACGTGGCGCTGGCCGAGATCGGCCGGCAGCCAGCGCGCCTGCTCCAGCGCCACGTCGAGCTTGGCGATCCTGTCCTCGACCGAATCGCCGCCCGTCAGCTTGCGGATCGAGGCATTGCCGACGATGCCGTCGGGCTTCAGCCCCTTCTCCTTCTGGAACGCCTCGACGAGGGTGACGAGCTCGGGCGTATATTCGGGCGTACCCTGATAGGCGGCAAGCGTTGCCGCATGCTCGCTCTTCAGCGCATCCGAGCCGTGCTTGACGATGCCCTTGACGACATTCGCCAGTTCCGGATTGCTCTGGCCGGGTTTTAGCAGCGTGCCCTCGGCGATGACCACCCGGTCTTCCGCCGCCGTCTCGGCCCTCAGTTTCGCAAGCTCGGCCTTCAGCGCTTCGAAATCGGCATTGGCCGGCGAGCGGCTTTCCAGATAGGCCTTCACGTTGCCGCTGAGCGCGACGTTCTTCAGCGCGGCAAGGAGGTTGACGTCCTTGCGCTTGAAATCGTGGTAGCCGGAGATGCGGTTGGGGTCGACGCGCCCGCGCACGGCGTCCTCGATATAGGTCGCGACGGCAGCCGAAAGCGAAATCTCGAAGCTTGCAAGCTCGCCATAGCGCTTCGCCATGTCGGCGCTGTCGAACGTCTCGGCCGGCGGCGCCACGGCGTAGTCGGCGGGATCGAGGCCGACGGCGGCTGCGTCGGCGAGCACGGCCATCGCCGCCTTCGCCTTCTCGCTGATGCCCGTGCCCTCGACCCAGAGGAACTTCCGATTGGCGCTGTAGAACGCCTCGACGGCCTTGGCGGCGTCCGGGGTGGCCCGCGCACTGACATTGCCGAAGGCGGCGCGGATGCCCGCATCGCCGGCCGGCGCGACGTCGGCGGAGATCGAGCTGGTCACGACCGGGTCGGCCAGCTTGTCGGTGGCGATGCGCTTCAGCGCGTCGGCCTTGTAGGTGTAGTAGCGCGGGCCGGTGACGCGCGGCAGGGGCTTGGCCTCCTGGCGGGCTTCCGCGCCGGGCAGCGCGGTGCCGGTTTCCACGCCGGGAAGCGCCTCGCGCTTCGGCTCCTTCTTCTTGCCGCCGCGGATGATGTCCATCAGGGTCAGGGCGTTTGCGGGTGCGGCATCAAGCGTGATCGTAGCGCAGGAAAGAGCCAGCGCGGCGGCCAGCACGGCAGTCTTGGTAAGTCTCATCAGTAATCCATTCCCCGAATAAACCGCCCTAAGCGGCTTCTGGCGACGCCCGAACCAGCAGGCCGGTAAGTTATAGGAAAGGATGGTGAATGAAAAGGAAACGCCCCTTCCCGCATCCCCTCCCAGCGCTCACGAAACCGTCATTGCGGGCCTTGCCGGAAAGGACGGGCGGGAGGGGATAAAAATTTGAACCGTCACGGATTTTTGACATTGGACAGGCTTTTCCCGCCGCCCTCCTCCTTGCAAGGTGGAAAAAATGAGCCGCCGGTTGTGTTGGAAAAAGCACAGCCTGCGCGCGGCGCCGGGCCCGCTCTTTTCCGTCATCCGCCGGCTAATCGATTTTAACCGAAAGTCTCGTTGCCGAGGCGCCATCCGCCCCTTGCAACGGCGGCGCAGATGGGCCAGAGAATTGCGCGATTTCGCGCGGGCGCGGCCGAAGGCTTCGCGTCCGCCCGGCCTGCCGCGCCCCATGCGGCGGCATCGCCGGCGTCAGGACGAAGCGCATGGGCTTTAAGCGGGAAGCACAATGACATCGACGCGCACGGAAACGGATACATTCGGCCCCATCGAGGTGGACAACAGCCGCTATTGGGGCGCGCAGGCGCAGCGTTCGCTCGGCAATTTCAAGATCGGCTGGGAAAAGCAGCCGCTCGCCGTCGTGCGCGCCCTCGGCATCGTCAAGCAGGCCGCCGCCCGCGCCAACATGGAACTCGGCCGCCTCGACCCGAAGCTCGGCGAGGCGATCGTCGCCGCCGCGCAGGAAGTCATCGACGGCAAGCTGAACGACCACTTCCCCCTCGTCGTCTGGCAGACGGGCTCGGGCACCCAGTCCAACATGAACGCCAACGAGGTCATCTCCAACCGGGCGATCGAGATGCTCGGCGGCGTCATGGGCTCCAAGAAGCCGGTGCATCCGAACGACCACGTCAACATGAGCCAGTCGTCGAACGACACCTATCCGACGGCCATGCACATCGCCTGCGCCGAGCGGATCGTCCATGACCTCCTGCCGGCCCTCAAGCACCTGCACGCCGCGCTGGAAGCCAAGGTCAAGGCCTTCGACCACATCATCAAGATCGGCCGCACGCACACGCAGGACGCCACCCCGCTCACGCTCGGCCAGGAATTTTCCGGCTACGCCGCGCAGGTCGCCTCCTCCATCAAGCGCATCGAACTGACGCTGCCGGGCCTTTGCGAGCTCGCCCAGGGCGGCACCGCCGTCGGCACGGGCCTCAACGCCCCGGTCGGCTTTGCCGAAAAGGTCGCCGACCAGATCGCCAAGATCACCGGCATCGCCTTCAAGTCCGCGCCGAACAAGTTCGAGGCGCTTGCCGCGCACGATTCCATGGTCTTCTCGCACGGCGCGATCAATGCGGCCGCCGCCGCGCTCTTCAAGATCGCCAACGACATCCGCTTCCTGGGCTCCGGCCCGCGCTCGGGCCTCGGCGAGCTCGCCCTGCCGGAAAACGAGCCGGGCTCCTCGATCATGCCGGGCAAGGTCAACCCCACCCAGTGCGAAGCCCTCACCCAGGTCTGCGCCCAGGTCTTCGGCAACCATGCCTCGCTGACCTTCGCCGGCAGCCAGGGCCATTTCGAGCTCAACGTCTTCAACCCGCTGATGGCCTACAACTTCCTGCAGTCCGTCCAGCTCCTCTCGGACGCCGCGATCTCCTTCACCGACAATTGCGTCACCGGCATCGAGGCCCGCGAGGACAACATCAAGGCGGCGCTCGACCGTTCGCTGATGCTGGTGACGGCGCTCGCCCCGAAGATCGGCTACGACAACGCCGCCAAGATCGCCAAGACCGCCCACAAGAACGGCACGACGCTGCGTGAGGAGGCCGTCGGCGGCGGCTACGTCACCAACGAGGAATTCGACGCGGTTGTACGCCCGGAAAAAATGATTATGCCGGGTTGAGGGATTTTCTTCAGACATTCCTGATGAAAGGCCGCAGATCATTGAATCTGCGGCCTTTTTTGTTCTCGCCTTGCCGCTGCGTCATCCGCAATCGTTAATCATTCCCAAAGCATTTACATCGTATTTTACGGGTCGGGAGCGAATACGCGAGATCAGGAGCAGCCGACATGAACACGGCAGTTGCGCAAAAGGTTCAGGTGCCGGACATCGCGGCACAGGTGACCTATGCCATGCGCATAATGGGCGTTTCCCCCATTCCGCGGAACTACGAGCTGTTCTACGAGGCCTATATCGGCTCGAACCCGAAGCTGACGCGGGACCTCGCCGCCCTTGGCAGCAAGGCCTCGCAGGAGGAGCTGGACGAGATCGGCGCACGCTATTTCGGCCATCATCACGGGGCGAACGCCATCGACGGCGCGCACACCAAGATCGCCGGCGAGCTGGAAGGCCTGCTGCGCCTCTTAAAGCAGGAGCAGACCTCGCTCGAAAGCTACAACAGGCTGCTCGACGAGACCTTCGTGCGCATCAGCGGCAAGAGCGCCAACAGCGTCGACATCATCAAGAGCGCCATCGGCGTGCTGACGGAAGCGACGGGCGACACCATCAGCCAGGGCAAGGAGATGGTGGAGAACGTCGCGCAGAAATCGATCGAGATGGAGAATGTCCGCAAGGAGCTCGACGAATACAAGCGCATCGCCAACACCGATTCGCTGACGCAGCTCTCCAACCGGCGGGCCTTCGACGACAAGCTCTCGGCGATCTACAATTCCACGCTCTCGCGTAGCGTCACGGCGCTGATCCTCGCCGACATCGACCATTTCAAGAAGATCAACGACACCTACGGCCATCCCGTCGGCGACAAGATCCTCGCCTCGCTCGGCAGCCTCATCCGCACCAGCGTGCGCAAGGACATCCTCGTCGCCCGCACCGGCGGGGAGGAATTCGCGATGATCGTGGAGGGCAATACCGAGGAAGAGGCGATGGCGCTCGCCGAGCGCATCCGCACCGCGCTGGAGCACACGCCCTTCAAGAATTCCAAGACCGGCGTGAACTACGGCCCGATCACCATCTCGCTCGGCCTGTGCATGGCCTCCTGGGCGGAAGGGCCGGGCGAACTCTACTCCAAGGCCGACATCGCGCTCTACTGCGCCAAGAACGCCGGGCGCAACCGCACCATGGCCTTCGAGGACGGCATGAAGAAGGACTTCGCCAAGAGCTGGCTGATCTACCGGAAATAGGCCGGCTTTCTCCGCCCCCTCGAACGGCGCCGCGAGGCGCCGTTTACGTTTGGGGCGGCAAAGTGTGCAATCGGGCGGAACCGTGGCAGGGCTCGCGCGTTCTTGCGGCACGGAGGTACGTGCCATGCAAACCGGATTTTTCGAACTCACGATCATCACCGCCCTGATGCTGAGCAGCCTCGTCTGGATCCAGCCCTTCTAGCGCGCCAACAGGAAATCCGCCTGCCGGGACTGGCCGCCTTTCCTCAGGCGGCGATGCGCCGGCCGTCCTCGGCGAGGAAGGCGACGATGCGGTCGATCACCGGCTCGGCGGAGACGATGCGGCGATGGCCGAAGCCGTTCGCCCATTCGAGCGTCACGTTCGGCCCGGCAGCGGCATAGCGGCGCGCGTGCAGGGCCGGCACCTCCTTGTCGTCCTCCGCATGGACGACGAGCATGGGGATGGCGAGCTGCCCCGCCCCGTTCGCCGCGTCGAAGGCCGAAAGCGGCGCGCCGGCGATCCGCTCCACATGGTTTTCCAGCGCCCCTTGCGCCTTCGGCCCGAGGCGCAGCAGGCGCCCGAGGTCCCGGAAGAGCCAGGTCATCTCGCTCGGCGAGCCGATGGTGACGAGCCGGCGCGGCCGGTGCGCCGGCACGCCCGGCACCAGCCCGAGCGCCGCGCAGGCGAGCGAGGCCCCGCCGAAGGAATGGCCGCAGAAATGGTCGAAGCCGCCGAAGCGCTGCCAGGCCGCGTCGATCGCCCTCACCGCCATCGGCAGCGTCAGGGTGCGCCCGCGCGAGGCACCGTGGCCCGGCAGGTCGAGCGCGACGACCTCATGGCCGGCGGCGACCAGCTCTTCCGTCAATGCCGAAAGATAGGCTGCCCGCGAGCCCCAGCCGTGCACCACCAGCACACGGCCGGCGAAGGGCGCGCAGGGCCGCGCGGCAAAACGGTGCGCCACGGCCGTGCCGCCGTCAAAGGAAAGCGGCACGCGCTCGGCCTGATGCATCCAGCCTTCGGAGCGGGCAAGCAGCTCCCTCTCCTTCACACTGGCCGGCCGGCGGCGCGGCGTCGTCGCGAAGAGGCGGAAGGCGGCGCGCCCGGCCGCATAGGGGGAAATCGTCGACAGGCCGGCAAGCGCGAGCCGGATGACCTTCAAGCCAAAGGGTGCCATAGTGGGAATCCGGAAAAATGTTCAATGCTGAACAATAAAGTACAACGATGAACGAAAATCAAGCCTTCCCGTGGGATCATCCGCGCTTTCGTAGCTGGATCGGCGTGGCGCGGGCCTGCCAGCTCATGCAGCAGGCGATGACGCGGGCGATTGCCGACCTCGATATCAAGACCCCGCATCTCGACATCCTGATCAACCTCTACCGCTTCGACGGCATCTCGCAGCAGGAGCTGGCCCGCAAGCTGCTCGTCGGCCGCTCCAACATGAGCATGCTGCTGCCGCAACTGGAAAAGCGCGGCCTCATCGCGCGCAGGCCGGACGCGAAGGACAAGCGCGTGCTGCGCCTCTCGCTCACCGAGGCAGGCCGCGAGCTCACCGCCAAGGCCATGGCCATCCAGACCGGCCTCATCGAGCGCACCCTGTCGAAGACCCCCGCGGATCGCTGCCTTCAGGTCGCCGAAGCGATGGAGGACATCATCGGCATCCTCCAGACGATGGAAGACGACGAAGGCTAGGCCTTCGCCACGGCATCGGCCCGCGTCGACCGCAGCGACAGGAATTCCCAGACCGCCACCGCGAAGAGCA
This sequence comes from Shinella sp. Sh6, assembly GCF_055392685.1. Lineage (NCBI taxonomy): Bacteria > Pseudomonadati > Pseudomonadota > Alphaproteobacteria > Hyphomicrobiales > Rhizobiaceae > Shinella > Shinella sp. Sh6. The sequence continues at coordinate 1,817,149 of NZ_AP044005.1, forward strand.
CCGCCGAGGCCGCCATGAAGAGCTGGTAGGGCTCGACCGCGGGAGCGAGCGCCGACAGGGCGACAAGCGCGCCGATGCCGACGAGGTGCGAGAGCGGCGCGCGCCCGCGGATCGCCGCCTTGAACCAGATATTGCCGAGGAGGAAGACGGCCGGCCCGCCGAGGATGGCGCTCGCCGTCCTGAAATCGACATGGCCGTGCGGATGGGCGAGCGTGAATTCCTCCGCGACCGCCGAAAGCACGATGCCGGCGACGATGGGGATATGGGCATAGGTGAAGGCGAGCCGCGCGACGCGGCCCGGCGTCGCCGTATGCTCGATGAGGTGCGCCGCTTCTCCGTGACCGAAGCGGAAATAGATCCACCACATGGTCGCCGTCGACGCGAAGGCGACCGCGAGGAGAACGACGGTGAAGCCGTCGAGCAGTTCCATCGCCGCGACGGTGCGGCCGGTGACGAGGATCGTCTCGCCGAGGCAGATGATGACGAACAGCGCGCAGCGCTCCGCCATGTGCTCGCCCGACACCTCCCAGTCGCTGACCGTCGAGCGGCCGAGCCCCGGCACGACGAAGCCGAGCGCCGGCGAAACGTATTCGATGCCGAGCGCGACGAGCCACAGCGCCAGCCGCGCCTCGTGCCCGGTGAACGCGCCGGCCAGCCAGAAGGCGGCGGACAGCAGCGTCCAAGCGGTGATCCGCACGAAGTTGCGGCTGTTGTCTGGCCAGTCGCGCCGCATGGCGAAGGCGGTGAAGGCCGAGCGGCCGACCTGCATGGCGGCATAGGCGAGCGCGAAGAGGAGGCCACCGGCGCCGAAGGCCGTGGGAATGGCGATGGAGAGCATCAGGCCGAGGAACATCAGCACGAAGAGCAGCAGCCGCACCGGCGCCTTTTCCGGGTCCAGCCAGTTCGTCACCCAGGTCGTGTAGATCCACACCCACCAGACGGCCAGCATCAGCAGCGCGGCCTCGACGAGGCCGAGCAGCGAATAATGCGCCGCCAGCGTATGGGAGAGCTGGACGATCGTCAGCACGAAGACGAGGTCGAAGAAGAGCTCGGCAAAGCCCACCTTGTCTTCGCTGGCCGTGCCGCGCGCCCTCAGATAGGCGGAAGTGGAGAAACGGTCGTCGTCCGTCGCCGTCATGGCGGGTCCTTTCGCTTAGAGGCGCTCGAGCCGCCGGTCCGGAACGATCCAGACGAGCGCGACGGCGGCATAGACGACATAGGAGATCGTCGGCGAGACGAAGGCAAGGCCGATGGCGGCAAGGTAGAGGACCGGCGACAGCCGGCCCTTCAGGTCGCTGCCGAATGCCGCGCGCAGCCGCGCGCCGTCGGGATGCGCGGCGACGACGAGGACCTGGAGGATCTTGTAGGCGATGGCCGAGAGAAGCAGCACCACGCCGTAGAGCGCGGCGGGGATCGCCGTGCCCGGATTGTTGCCCATCCAGGCGGTGACGAAGGGAATGAGCGACATCCAGAACAGGAGGTGCATGTTCGCCCACATCACCCCGCCGCTGGCATTGTCGCACACCGTCAGGAGGTGATGGTGGTTGTTCCAGTAGATCGCGACGTAGACGAAGCTGAGGAGATAGCCGAGAAGGACGGGCGCCAGCGGCACAAGGGCCGCGAAGGTGGGCTCCTTCGGCACGGTCAGTTGCAGCACCATGATGGTGATGATGATGGCGATCACGCCATCGCTGAAGGCTTCCAGCCGTCCCTTGTTCATGCGCGCCCCGCCCTTGCCCGATAGCCTCTATCGACAGAGGTGCCACAGGCGCTTGCCGATCGTCAATTCGCCTGTTCATGCGCCTGGCGCTGGCGCTCCTCCTCGGCCGCCGCGCGCTGGCGGCCGGTGCGGGCGGCGACGATGTCGGCGGGCTGGGCATTGCCGCGCACGAGCTGCCGGCCGGCATAGATGCCGCCGACCGTTTCCAGCTCCAGCCGCCGCCGGTCGACATCGCGGAACTCCTCCACCACGTCGGCCGCAAGGTCCTCGTCCTCGCCGAGCGCCTTCAGCGTCTCGCGGCTGAAGACCAGCGCCGATTCGAAGGTCTCGCGGATCTGGAAGTCGACGCCGGCATGGATGAGGTCGAGGGCGTGGCCGCGGTCGTAGGCGCGCGCCAGCAGCGGCACGAGCGGGAACTCCTCGCGCACCACCTCGGCGGTCTTCACCGCGGCCTGCCTGTCGTCGAGGCAGATGAGGATCGCCCTTGCGGTCGCCGCGCCCGCGGCATGCAGGATGTCGATGCGCGAGCCGTCGCCGTAATAGACCTTGAAGCCGAAATCGGCGGCATCGCGCACGAACTCGGCGTCCTTGTCGATCAGCGAGAGCGTGTAGCCCCGCGCCAGGAGCGGCTGGCTGACGATCTGGCCGAAGCGCCCGAAGCCGATCATCAGCACCGTGCCCTCGACGTTCTCCGGCAGCGTCAGCCCCTCGGTGGACGGCGGCTGCTTCGGCACGAGCCGGTCGTGCAGGATGACGAAGAGCGGCGTCAGCACCATGGAGATGATGATCGTCGCCGTGAGGATGGCATTCTCCCGCCCGTCGAGGATGCCGGCGGAAACGGCGGCGGCGTAGAGCACGAAGGCGAATTCGCCGCCCTGCGCCATCAGCACCGCGCGCTCCAGGCTCTCGCTGTGGCAGGTGCTGACGAGGCGCGCGACGATGTAGATGAGGAGCGATTTCGCCAGCATGTAGCCGATGACGCCCGCCACGACGAGCTTCCAGTCCGCGGCGATCACCGAAAGGTCGATCGCCATGCCGACGCCGAGGAAGAAGAGACCGAGCAGGATGCCGCGGAACGGCTCGATATCGGCCTCGAGCTGGTGGCGGAAGGCCGATTCGGAAAGGAGCACGCCGGCAAGGAAGGCGCCCATCGCCATGGAAAGGCCCGAGACCTGCATGGCGAGCGCCGAGCCGAGCACCACGAGAAGCGCCGCCGCCGTCATCACCTCGCGCGCGCCGGAGGCCGCGAGAATGCGGAAGAGCGGATTGAGGAGGTAACGCCCCGCCAGCACCAGCGCCACGACGGCACCGACTGCAATGCCGATGGAAAGCCAGCGGCCGGAGGCATCCGTCGCCGCCGCGCCCGTGCCGAGCAGCGTGACGACGGCGAGCAGCGGCACGATGGCGAGGTCCTCGAAGAGCAGGATCGCCACGATGCGCTGGCCCTTGAGCGTGGAAAGCGTGCCCTTTTCCTGCAGCATCTGCATGACGATGGCGGTGGAGGTCAGCACGAAGCCGGTGCCGGCGACGAAGGAGGGAACGAGCGGAAAGCCGAAGGCGAGGCCGATGCCCGTCAGCGCCGCCATGGCCCGCCGACCTGGATCGCGCCGAGCCCGAAAATGTCCTTGCGCATTCCCCACAGGCGCGAAGGCTGCATTTCGAGGCCGATGACGAAGAGGAACATCACGACGCCGAGCTCGGCGACATGGATGATGGCCTGCGGATCGGCAAAGAAGCCGAGGCCGAAGGGGCCGATCGCCAGCCCGGCGGCGAGATAGCCGAGCACGGAGCCGAGCCCGATCTTCTTGAAGACGGGCGCCGCGGCAACGCCCGCCGCCAGAAGCACCACCACCTGGGTGAGATCGTTCGCGTTCGCTTCGACTGCCAAAGGTCCGTCTCCGTTGCTTGCCGGTGGACGCAGCCTTCGGCGGCGGCCCCGCGGTTATCGCGGCTTTTCGGATATATCGCGGCTCATGCCCTTCTCCGCAAGCTCGCGCTCATAGCCGGCGAAGAGCTCGGCGCCCTTTTCCCCGAGTTCGCGCAGATAGGACCAGGTATAGATGCCGGTATCGTGCATGTCGTCGAAACCGATGCGGACGGCATAGTTGCCGGTGGGCGTCATGGAGAGGATGGCGACGTTGCGCTTGCCCGGCACCGTCACCTTCTGCCCCGGCCCGTGCCCCTGCACCTCGGCGGAGGGCGAGAGGACGCGCAGCAGCTCGGCGGAAAGATCGAAGGCCGCGCCGTCGTTGAAGGTCACGACGAGGCGCTGGCGGTCCTTCGAGACGCGCAGTTCGGTCGGCCAAAGGTCGCTCATGCCGGTTCCTTTCTTCACGATTTCGCGAAGGACTATGCCGCAAGCCGGGGATGTGCAAGGCTGAAAATGCTGTCATAATTGCCGCACCGGCTTGACGGAGCGCCCCGCGCGCACGACATGTCGGGAATGGAGGACGTGCATTGAATTCGTTTACGGGACAATGGAACGGCGCGGACCGCGTCGCGCAATCCGACACGCCGATGATCGATCCCTTCGGGCGCGCGATCACGTATCTGCGCGTTTCGGTGACGGACCGCTGCGATTTCCGCTGTACCTATTGCATGGCGGAGAACATGACGTTCCTGCCGAAGAAGGACCTCCTGACGCTGGAAGAGCTGAACCGGCTCTGTTCCGCCTTCGTCGCCAAGGGCGTGCGCAAGCTTCGGCTGACCGGCGGCGAGCCCTTGGTGCGCAAGAACATCATGCATCTCGTGCGCGAGCTCGGCCGGCAGGTGCATGACGGCCGCCTCGACGAACTGACGCTGACGACGAACGGCTCGCAGCTTGCAAGACACGCAGCCGAACTGGCGGACTGCGGCGTGCGCCGCATCAACGTCTCGCTCGACACGCTCGACACGCAGAAATTCAAGGCCATCACCCGCTGGGGCGAGCTTTCCAAGGTCATGGAAGGCATCGACGCCGCGCAGGCCGCCGGCCTCAAGATCAAGATCAACGCCGTCGCCCTCAAGGACTTCAACGACCGCGAGATCCCCGAGCTGATGCGCTGGGCGCACGGGCGCGGCATGGACCTCACCCTCATCGAGACCATGCCCATGGGTGAGATCGAGGAGGACCGCACCGACCGCTACATGCCGCTGTCGGAAATGCGCGCGCGCCTTGCCGGGGACTTCACGCTGACGGAGAACGCCTACCGCACCGGCGGACCGGCGCGCTATGTGACGGTGGAAGAGACCGGCGGGCGCCTCGGCTTCATCACGCCGATGACGCATAATTTCTGCGAAAGCTGCAACCGCGTCCGCCTCACCTGCACCGGCACGCTCTACATGTGCCTCGGCCAGAACGACGCGGCGGACCTGCGCCTGCCGCTGCGCGCCTCCGAGGACGACGCGCTCCTCTCGCAGGCAATCGACGAAGCCATCGCCCGCAAGCCCAAGGGCCACGACTTTATCATCGACCGCCGCAACCGCCCCGCCGTCGCCCGCCACATGAGCGTCACCGGCGGCTGACCTTTCCTTTTCAGTTCCCCGAACGAAAACGGCCGGGCTTTCGCCCGGCCGTTTTCGTTTTCGCAAACCCGCACCGCCTATGCGGCGTAGTGCTCCCCGTAGGCGTCGCCCGGCCGCGCTTCGAGATCGCGGGTCTTGAAGTGGTCGATCTTCTCGTTGAGCGTCTGCACGCGGCGGCGCAGGCCGTGGATCTCGGCGGTGTTCTCCTCCACCATCGCCGCGTTCTGCTGCGTGATGAGCTCGACCTGGTGCACCGCCTGGTTCACCTCGTTGATGCCGTCGTACTGCGCGGCGGCGGCAGCCTCGATCTTGCTGACGAGCGTGTGGATCGAGGAGATATGTTCGTTGATCACCGTCAGCGCCTCGCCGGTCTCGGTGACGAGCGAGACGCCGTTGCGCACCTGCGCCGAGCTGTCGGAGATGAGGCCCTTGATCTCGCGGGCAGCCCCCGCGCAGCGCTGGGCAAGCTCGCGCACTTCCTGCGCGACCACCGCAAAGCCGCGCCCCGCCTCGCCCGCACGCGCCGCCTCGACGCCGGCATTGAGCGCGAGCAGGTTCGTCTGGAAGGCGATCTCGTCGATCACCGAGATGATCGTGCTGATCTTCTCCGAGGACTTGTTGATCTGGTCCATCGCGTCGACCGCCTTGGCCACCACCTCGCCGGAGCGGCGGGCATAGTTGTGCGTCTCGTCGACCGAAACGGCGGTCTTCTGTGCGCTTTCGGCCGTCGAGCGGACGATCTCGGTGAGCTGGCGAAGGGCGCGCGAGCTTTCCTCCAGCGCGGCGGCCTGCTGCTCCGTGCGCCGGGCAAGATCGTCGGCGGAAACGGCAAGGTTGCCCGTGCCGCTGTTGATCTCCAGCGTCGTGGCGCGCACGTCGGAAAGCGTCACACGCAGCGCCTCGACGGCGTTGTTGTAGGTGCGGGCCATCGCGACATATTCGGCGGCCAGCGCCTCCGTCATGCTTTCCTCCAGATTGCCGGCGGCAAGCTGGCCGAGCACTTCGGAAAGCGCCGTCAGCGCCTCGGTCTGCTCGGCTTCGATGCGGGCGCGCTCGCTGGCGCGGCGGGCCTGCTCCTCGGCCGTCAGCTGGCGCTGGGCCTCGGCCTCCTGCTCCAGGCGGATGTTTTCGAGCGCGGCATCGCGGAAGACGGCGACCGAGCGCACCATGTCGCCGATCTCGTCGCCGCGGTTGCGCCCGTCGATGGAGATGTCGAGGTCGCCGCTGGCAAGGCGCGACATGGCCTCGGTGACGCGCTTCAGCGGCCCGCGCAGGGTCTCGACCAGCATCAGGCCGCCGATGATGGCCAGCAGCGTGCCGGCGACCATCGCGATGATGGAGACGTTGGCGGAACGCTGGCTGTCCTTCTTGCCGGCCTCCTGGGCGCTGGAGACAAACTGTTCGAGCGTCTGGCTGGCGCTTGCGACCGAGGCATAGGCGGTTGCGCGCGCGGCCTGCCACTTCTCGCCGACGGCGATGAGGTCGCCGCTGCCCTTCTCGATGCGGGCGAGCGACGGCGCGAGCTTCTGCGCAAGATCGCGCAGCGCCGCATTCTTGCCGCCGAGCTTGGCGAGCTCCGCCGCGCTCGCGCTCACGGCCTTGATGTCGGCGAGGATGGCGTCGCGGCTCGCCTCGTCGAGCTTGCGGTGCAGCTCGCTGATATGCAGGCGCGTTTCGTCGATGCCCTTGAACGTGTCGCCCATGAGCGTGATCAGCGTCTTGAGGAGCGCGATCTCCGCATCCATGCCGACGAAGCGCTTGGCGGCGGTGTCGGAATTCTTGCCGGCTTCCTTGACGAAATCGGCATCGAACTTGGAAAGGCTCGTCAGCACCGGCACGAACTTCGCCTTCTTGGAATCGGCGTCGTCGGTGCCGGCAAGGATTTCCTTCACCGTGGCGATTTCCGTTTCGAGCGGCTTGATCTTCTCCAGCGCCTTGGGCGAGGCGATGGCCCTGGACTCGTCGAGCTGCTTGAGGAGCTGCGGCAGGTAGGTCTCGGCCGCCTTCACCTTGTCTTCCGGCTTCATCGCGAGCGCGACGGGCTTGCGGAACTTGCCGATGCGCTCGGCGAGCCCCTGGTAGGCGGCGGCATCGAAGAGCAGCGCCTTGGCGAAGGCTTCCTTCTCGCCCGATTCGGCGCGGATGACGCCGATCTGCTTTTCGGCGAACTCACCGTCCTTCGCCATGGCCGCCAGCGCCCCTTCGAGCTCGGCGGTGACGCTGTTGCGTTCCTGGTCGATGGCCCAGAGCGTGTCGGTCTCGCCGCGCATCGTGGCGGCGAGCGAGACGACCGAGGCGATCTTGGCCTTCTCCGCCGCGTCGGGCAGGAGGGCGTCGAGGGCGCGGATGCCCGCTTCCTGCTCGTCGATGCGCGCCTGCAGCGCGTTGCGGGTCTCCTCGCCCGGCCGGTCCGCGAAGTCCTGCAGCCCGGTGCGCAGGTTCTGGAAATGCGACAGGCTGTTGATCGTCTCTCGCGTCACCGTCATGTGGCCGTTCAGCGTGCTGGCCGTGAAATAGCCGACGAGGCCGATGCCCGCGATCAGCGCGACGAGAGGGATGACGAAGAGCAGCACCTTGGTGACGATGCGGCGCTGCTGGAGCAGGCGGTCGATGAAGGACATGGTTTCCCCGGCATTTATGGCGGCCAAATCCCCGTGGGTGCCGGTCAAAGCGGACGTGGCCGCGAATGCTCGCCCTGCGAGCGCGGCCGTCCTGTCGTTGTCGGGGCCTGCCGGCCTTCCACCAGGCGGCGCGCCCTCACCCGTCGCATCATGCGAACGCTCATTGGGGTAACGCAACGATAGGCGCCGAAACTTAATGAAACCCTTCGGGGCGCTTGTGAGGAACTGCGGTTGCGGCAAGGCGCCGCACGTTCCGGCATCCACCCCGACCGTTCCCGCGCGTTCGGCGATGACATGGCCCCCGCATTCGTCCTATGAGAGTGGGACAGACGCACGGAGCCATCGATGAACCCCTCCCGCAACGCCACCGGCGCGCTTCTCATGGTCATCGCCATGGCGGCCTTCACCTGCAACGATGCCCTCGTCAAATCCACCACCGGCGCCATGAACACCGGGCAGATCCTCTTCGTGCGCGGCGCGATGACGAGCGTGCTGGTCGTCGCCATCGCCTGGTGGATGGGCGCGCTGCGCGCCTGGCGGGTCATGCTGCAGCCGGCCCTCCTCCTGCGCCTTGCCGCGGAGATCCTCGCCTCGATCACCTATATTTCCGCGCTCGGCGCCATGCCGCTCGCCAATACCGCGGCCATCCTCCAGTCGCTGCCGCTCGCCGTCACGCTGGGAGCGGCGCTTTTCCTCGGCGAGAAGGTCGGCTGGCGGCGGTGGCTGGCGATCGCGGCCGGCTTCGTCGGCGTGCTCATCATCATCCGCCCGGGGCCGGACGGGTTCTCCACCGCCGCGATCTACGTCATCGCCTCGGTCATCGGCGCGGCGACGCGCGACCTTGCCACGCGCAGGATCAGCAGCGACGTGCCCTCCATCTTCGTCAGCGTCATCACCGCCATCGCCATCAGCACGGTCGGCGGCCTGCTCGTCGCGCCGATGGGCGGCTGGCAGCCGATGGCGCCCGACGTGCTCGCAAGGCTGGCGCTTGCGAGCGTGCTGCTCCTCATCGGCTACCAGACGATCGTCAGCGCCATGCGCACCGGCGAGATCTCCTTCATCGCGCCCTTCCGCTATACGAGCCTCATCTGGGCGATGGGCATCGGCTTCCTGTTCTTCAGCGAATTGCCGGATTTCTGGATGGCGACGGGCGTCGCGATCATCGTCGCCTCCGGCCTCTACACCTTCTACCGCGAGAACCTGCGCCGCACGCAGGCGGTCGCGGGAAGCTGCGTGCCCGAAGCGCCCTGACGGCTTGCCGGCGGGCGCCGCGCGGACTAGACGGAGGCAGGAGGAAAGCGGCGATGGCGACGACAGAAGACATACCGGGCGTGATCCTGGCCGGCGGGCTCTCCTCGCGCATGGGCGAGGACAAGGCCCGCATCCGGCTTGGCGGCGTCTGCCTTCTCGACCGCGCCGCCCGGCGGCTCGGCCCGCAGGTCAGCGCCCTTGCCGTCAACGCCAACGGCCCGGTGCTCTTTGCCGAGGGCGAGGAACTGCCGGTCTTCGCCGATCTCGACACGGCCCGCGCCGGCCCGCTCGGCGGTATCCTCGCCGCCCTCGACCACGCCGGAAAGCACCATCCCGGCGCCAGCCATGTGGCGACCGTGCCGATCGACAGCCCGTTCTTCCCCGCCGATCTCGTCGCGCGGCTCGCCCGCGCCGCCGACGGCCCCGAGCGGATCGTCGCGGCCCGCTCGGCCGGCGGGCTCCATCCGGTCTTCGCGCTCTGGCCGGTCGCCCTTGCTGGCGACCTTGCCGCCTGGCTTGCCGGCGGCGGGGCGCTGCGCGTGCGCAGCTATCTCGAGCGCCATCAGGCCCGCGAGGTCGCCTTCCCTCCCGTCGAGACGCCGCGCGGCCCGCTCGACCCCTTCTTCAACATCAATACGCCCGGCGACCTCGCGGCGGCGGAAAACTGGCTCTGGATACTGGAACGATGACACAACCGAAGGTCTTCGGCATCGCCGGCTGGAAGAATTCCGGCAAGACGGGCCTTGCCGTCCGCCTCGTCAGCGAACTGGTCGCGCGCGGCTATCGCGTGTCGACCGTCAAGCACGCCCACCACGATTTCGACATCGACAAGGTCGGCGCCGACAGCTACCGCCACCGGCAGGCGGGCGCCCACGAGGTCACCATCGTTTCCGGCACGCGCTATGCCATCATGCACGAGCTGCGCGGCGCGCCGGAACCGTCCTTCGCGGAAATCCTCGCGCGCCTTGCCCCGTGCGACCTCGTGCTGATCGAGGGCTACAAGCGCGAGCCCATCCCCAAGATCGAGGCCCGCCGGCTGGCCGCCGCCAACCGCACGCCGCTCGCCCCCGAGGACCCGCATATCGCCGCCATCGCCGCCGACCACAGGGTGACCGACACGGCGCTTCCCGTCTTCGACCTCGACGACACCACCGCCATCGCCGATTTCGTGGTGCGTATCACGGGGCTTGCCGAACCGGCGTGAAAAGGCCGCGGGATCGCTCCCGCGGCCTCATCGCTTTGGCAGACCCGCTCAGTCCGCGCGGGCGACGGGGCGTACCAGCGTCGTCACGCGGCGGATGGTGACGCGGCGGTTCTGCTGTTCGGCGGCCTGCGTGCGCACCTTGAGGAAGCGCTCACCATAGCCTTGCGTCTGGAGGTTTTCCGGCGGGATGCCGTAGACCTCGGTAAGCAGGTTGGCGACCGAATCGGAGCGCTCGTCGGAGAGCACGAGGTTCGACTTGTCGGAGCCGACGGCGTCCGTATGGCCTTCGATGAGGAAGGTCTCGCCCGGATCCTTGTCGAGGATCTTCAGCATGGCCTCAGCCACCTTGCGCAGCGTGCGGGCCTGCGACATCGGCACCTCGGCGCTGCCGGTGGCGAAGGTGATCGTGTCGAGGTCGATGCGGCGCACCTTGTCGCGCAGGCGTGCGGAGTGCTTCACCTCGTCGATCGTGTAGACGCGCTCGACGCGCTCGACCGGCGGCTCGGCGAGGAAGTCGTAGTAATCCCTATCGGGCTCGCTCGACGTATCGATGATATAGTCGCTGACGGGGATGCGCAGGCGCATCGGCGGCAGCTCGTAGCCGACGTCGATCAGGTCGGGACGCGGTGCGTCGTCCTCCAGTTCCGGCGCGTAGACGAGGATGTATTCCCGCCCGTCGCGGCCGACGCGCGAGCGCTGGATGACGTCGCCGTAGCGGTTGTAGATCGTCACCAGCTTGACGCCGCCCGGCCGGACGATCGTCTCGCGCACCCGCCCGCGGGCGAGCTTGTCGTAATAGACGTCCTCGGAATCGCGGCGAAGGCGCGGCCGGTCGTCGCTGCGCACGATCAGCCGGTCACCGACCGAAAGGACGGTGCGGTTGTCGACCTTCTCCACGACGTTCACCTTCGTGACGTTGCTGCTGTTGTCGACATTGTTCACGGTCGTGTTGTTGTTGACGATCGTGTTGTTGATCACGGTGTTGTTGACGATGTTGGTCGTCGCCGGCACCTCGAAGGCGGGCGCCTTGTCGACGCGCTGGCCCTCTTCCTTGATCGCGGCCTCGATTTTCTGCGGCACGGCCTCGCGCACGTCCTCGGGGATCGCCGCCTGGGCCGAATCGTCCGATTCGGGAAGCGGGACCTCCTCCTGCGCGCGCTGTTCCTCGCGCCGCTTGCGGCGTTCCTCGCGGCTCGCCTGGCCGCCGCTGTTGTCGGCGTCCTTGTCGCTGTCGAGAACCGCGGCGCCGTTCTCCACCGGCAGCACGACCGTCTCGTCGGTCTGGCCCGGGTCCTTGGCGATCTCCTGCTTCTCGTCTTCGCTCAGCGTCTCGGTGACGGGCGGAACCGCCTCCTTGGCCTCGGTCTCGCCAGCCTGGCCTTCGCCCGTCTGCGCTTCCGCAGGCGGCTGTTCGCCGCCTGTCTCGGCGGTGGCGGGCTGGTCCGTGCCTTCCTCGGCGGTAGCCGGCTGGTCGGTGCCCGTCTCGGCCGGAGCCTCCCCGGTCACGGCGGGCTGCCCGGCATCGTCCTGCGCCGGCTGCTCGGCCTGCTTCTGCTGTTCCTCGGCGGCCTTCTGCTCGTCCGCCTGACGCTGCTGCTCTTCCTCGGCAGCCTTCTGCTGCTCCTCCGCGGCTTTCTGTTCGTCCGCCTGGCGCTGCTGTTCTTCCTCAGCCGCCTTCTGCTGTTCTTCGGCAGCCTTCTGTTCCTCAGCCTGACGCTGGGCTTCCTCGGCGGCCTTCTGCTCTTCAGCCTGGCGCTGCGCCTCTTCTTCGGCCGCCTTCTGCTGCTCGGCGGCCTTCTGTTCCTCGACCTGCCGCTGGGCTTCTTCCTCGGCGGCCTTCTGCTGCTCTTGCGCAGCCTTCTGTTCTTCCGCCTGGCGCTGGGCCTCTTCGTCGGCCTTGCGCTGCTGCTCTTCGGCGGCCTTCTGCTCCTCGGCCTGGCGCTGCGCCTCCTCGTCGGCGGCGCGCTGCTGTTCCTCGGCCTGGCGCTTGGCTTCCTCCTCGGCCACGCGGCGCTGTTCTTCCTGCTGTTTCTTCAGCAGCAGTTCCTCGTCGGTCGGCTGGCCCTGGTCGCCGCTGTCCTGCGCGACCTCGAAAGGCTTGACCAGCGCGTCGGCAAGGCTCGGCGTCGCGATCATCGAGGCCGAGAGCACCGGAAGCGCCACGGTTGCGAAAAGTCTTGAGCGGAAAGTCATCGTCATATCCTCACGGTGTTCCGTCGTTGCATTCCGCCGGCGCCGAAAGGGCCGGCGGATCATTCATTTTCCTTCAAAGGCCTAGCGACAGGCGCCTGAACCACGCCTGAACGAGCCTCGGTCGAACGGCCAGATAGGACGCGCGGCGGCCCGGACCAGAGGCGGCGCGGCAAATTGTCGGGGAAACGGGGCGGAAAGACGGCGTAAAAGCAGTTGATTTTTTGGCAGAAAACGGTCGATTATCGCCGCCAAGCGGGCAGCCCTGCCCGCTTTGCTTCAAGGCCCGGACAAAAAGAAGAAGCCGGAGAGCCTTCAACTGAGAGGACCAACATGCGTATTTCCAAACGTTTCGCGCTCGCTGCCTCGGCAGCGGTCATCGCCCTGTTTTCCACGAATGCGATGGCGGACGGCGAAAAGATCGTGATCGGCACGGAAGGCGCCTACCCGCCCTTCAACAACCTGGAATCGGACGGCTCGCTGACGGGCTTCGACATCGATATCGCCAAGGCGCTCTGCGAGGAGATGAAGGCCGAATGCACCTTCGTCACGCAGGACTGGGACGGCATCATCCCGGCGCTGATCGCCAAGAAGTTCGATGCCATCGTCGCCTCCATGTCGATCACCGAAGAGCGCAAGCAGCAGGTCGACTTCTCCAAGAAGTACTACAACACGCCGCCGGCCATCGTCGTGCCGAAGGATTCCGACATCAAGGACGCCACGCCTGAGGCGCTGGCCGGCAAGACGCTCGGCGCGCAGGGCTCCACGACCCACTCCAACTATGCCGAAGCGCATATGAAGGATTCCGAGGTCAAGCTCTATCCGACCGCTGACGAATACAAGCTCGACCTCGGCAACGGCCGCATCGACGCCGCCATCGACGACGTCGTGGTTCTGTCGGAATGGCTGAAGACGGAAGACGGCGCCTGCTGCAAGCTGCTCGGCACGCTGCCGATCGACCCGGTCATCAACGGCGAAGGCGCCGGCATCGCCGTGCGCAAGGGCGACCCGCTCGCCGACAAGTTCACCCAGGCGATCGCCGCCATCCGCAAGAGCGGCAAGTACCAGGAAATCAACGCCAAGTACTTCCCCTTCGACGTCTACGGCGACTGAGACCGGGCCCATGGCTCATGAGGGTTTTTTCTGACCCTATCACCAGAATGCACGGGCGGGAGGGCTTGCTCTCCCGCTCCTTTTGTTTGAGAACTTGCACATAGAAAAACGGGCGCCACAACGCCCGGACAAGAAGCGCAAAGCGCACGGGGGTTCTTTTGGCATGAGCGGGTTCTTCACCGCCATCGTCGGGGCGGTATCCGCATTTCTCGGGGTTATCGACCCCCTGTGCGGTCCGGTCGGCATCTTCAATCTGTTTCTGGGCAAGACGCTTCTGGCCTGCGGCGACGCGGGCTGGGGCGACGAGATCGCCTTCGGCTTCCTCGTCACGGGCACCCTTGCGATCGCGACCCTGCCGGTCGGCCTCGTGTTCGGCTTCTTCATCGCGCTTGCCAAGCAGTCGGAGGAGAAATCGCTCCGGCTCGCGGCCAATATCTATACGACGCTCTTCCGCGGCCTGCCAGAGCTGCTGACGCTCTTCATCGTCTATTACGGCCTGCAGATCCTCGTGCAGAACTTTGCGGCGGCGGTCGGCTACCAGGGTACGGTCGAGATCAACGCCTTCTTCGCCGGCATGATCGCGCTCGGCGTCGTCTTCTCGGCCTATTGCTCGGAAGTGCTGCAATCGGCCTTCAAGGCCATTCCGCGCGGCCAGTACGAGGCGGGCTATGCACTCGGCCTCCACCATGGCCGCACCATGCAGCTCATCGTGCTGCCGCAGCTTGTGCGCATTGCCCTGCCAGGCCTCGGCAATCTCTGGATGGCGCTGTTGAAGGACACCGCCCTCGTCTCCGTCATCGGCCTGCCGGATATCCTGCGCCAGACGAGCGTCGCCGCCCGCGTGACCAAGGAGGCCTTCGAGTTCTACGCGGTCGCCTGCCTTCTCTTCCTCGTCCTCGCCTTCCTCTCCTCGCTGGTCTTTTCCGGCATCGAGAGCTGGACCAAGCGCTCGGAGGCCGCACGATGAGCTTCGTCACCGCCCTCATCGCCCCGCAGGCCCCGCCGCCGGCGCCGCCGAAACCCTTCACGGCGGCCCGCTTCTTCGGCAACGTCTTCCTCGGCGTCTGGCTGGCGCTCTCGGTCGGCATCTTCATGATGATCGTGGACGGCTGGGACCCGGCGAAATTCACCAAATACGGGCCGAGCTACCTGTCCGGCCTCGGCGTCACGCTGACGCTCGTCGCGCTCTCCATCGTGCTCGGCGGCCTCATCTCGCTGCCGCTCGCCTTCGCGCGCATGTCGAAGAACCCGGTCCTGTCGTGGATCGCCTACGCCTATGTCTACTTCTTCCGCGGCACGCCGCTGCTCATGCAGCTCTTCCTCGTCTATTACGGCCTCGGCAGCTTCTCGGCCGAGCTGAAGGAACTGGACCTCTGGTGGTTCTTCCGCGATGCGTGGAACTGCGCGCTTTTGACCTTCACGCTCAACACCGCCGCCTATCAGGCCGAGATCCTGCGCGGAGCCATCGAGAGCGTGCCGCGCGGCCAGCACGAGGGCGCGGCCGCCCTCGGCCTGCCGAAGAAGGTCGCCTTCTTCAAGATCATCCTGCCGCAGGCGCTCATCGTTGCGCTGCGCCCCTACGGCAACGAGATCATCCTGATGATCAAGGGCTCGGCCATCGTCGCCATCGTCACGGTCTTCGACCTGATGGGCGAGACGCGCCGCGCCTTCTCGCGCACCTTCGACTACCAGACCTATCTGTGGGCTGCCCTGCTCTACCTCGTGATCGTGGAGCTGCTGCGCAACCTGTGGAACTGGCTCGAAAACCGCCTGACGCGCCACCTGAAGCGCTGACACCTTGGCAGCACTTCGCATGAGGTGCTGCCAAACCCCTGATTCAAAACAAATATTTCTAGAGCAAGCGAAAGGGAAACCTTTCATTAACCTTGCGAGCGCTCAATCATAGGGACCATCATTCATCACGCGATGAGGTCCGCTATGACGAACGACATGGCAATGCAGCTCAAGGGCTACGGCGTGACCACGGCCCAGATCCTCTACCGCATGCCGGATCACCGGCAGCTCCTGCAAAGTTTTGTCTGGCAGCACTACGATCTGGCTCCCGATTTCCCGGAGATGAAGCGCTTCCTGAAATTCTGGCAGGAGAAGCTGGACGGGCCGCTGCATTCGGTCCGCTACGTCCACCGCCGCCTGATCTCGGCGACGGAGTGGCGCGCGCTCAAGGGCGAGTTCATCATCAACTGAGAGCCCGCCCGCCGCTCACACATGCACCGAGCCGTGCGACAGCTCGCTGTCGGACATGTCCACCTTGAGCGAGAAATAGGCGATGGTGAGGTAGAAGACGAGCACGAGGCAGATCACCACGCCGCCGGGCACCGGCCCGAGCGCCGCATTGCCCACCACATGTTCGACGGCGAGCGTCATGTCCCGGCCCGCCGTCGCCGGCCGCTGCAGGGCCGAGGACGAGATCTTCAGCGCCCAGGCGAGAAGCAGGATGAGATACATCCAGCAATAGTTGCGCCGCAGCCGCCGGCAGGCGGCATCGCGGTAGCTGATCAGGAATTCCGGCTTGCGCAGGCTCTTGGCGATGGGCGCCGCCCAGTCGAGGGCGAGCTGGTCGTTCGGACCCAGGAGTTCGGCGAAGTAGAACCGCTCGAGCTGGCGCACCCGCGCCCGGTAGACGTCGAAGAAGCGGTAGCGCCGCGCCTCGATCAGGAGCAGCAGCGTCACCAGCAGCATGGCGAAGAGCAGGACGCCGTGATGCGCGTTGGGCGTCGACAGCGACACGGAGAGCAGCGCCGCAACCACGGTGATCGCCCAGTTCGACGTGCGGTCGATCCGGTCGCGCCAGCCGGCCATGCGGCCGAGCTCGCCGCGATAGTAATGCGCCATCATGTTGATCTTCTCCCCCGGCGTCGAGGGTAAGCCCGGACTTGCGGAGCGGGCAGCCTCGGCAGCGAAGGACAACGTGGGCATATCGGCGGGCATGGTGTTCCTCCCATTGGTCTTTTTGGTCTTGAAAGGATCATGCGCCTCTTTGCGTATTTGATAAACGCCTAATTGCAGCCTGGCCCTCCATTGCCAAAGCCGTGAGCGAAGCCTAAGAGACGGCCCATGAAGAAGATCGACGAAGATGCGCTCGCGGAAGCCTACAACCGCGCCCTCTCGCTGGAGAAATCCGGCGATTTCGATGCCGCCGCCCGGGCTTATGCCGAGGTACTGGCGCTCGATCCGGACGATCACGGCGGGGCGGCCGTGCGCCTTGCCTCGATGGGCCACGGCGAGACGCCGGAAAAGGCCCCCGACGCCTATGTCGCCACCCTTTTCGACCAGCATGCCGAGGTCTTCGAGAACGTTCTCGTCGACCAGCTCGGCTATTGCGTGCCGCTTCTCGTGCGCCAGCGCTTCCAGGCGCTCGGGCTTGGCCCGTTCAAGCGCGTGCTCGACCTCGGCTGCGGCACGGGGCTGACCGGCGGGGCGCTGCGCGACATGGCGGACGACATCACCGGCGTCGACCTTTCGGAGAACATGGTCGAGGTCGCGCACGACAAGGACCTCTACGAGACGCTCTATGTCGCCGAGGCCGTCGACTTCCTCGACGACAACGACGACGAGCCCTTCGACCTCATCACGGCGACGGACGTGCTGCCCTATCTCGGCGCGCTCGAACCGCTCCTCTTCGGCGTCGCCGACAATCTCGTTGCCGGCGGCCATTTCGTCTTCTCCTCCGAGACGCTGCCGGACGAGACCTTCGCCGGCCGTCCCTTCATGGTCGGCCCGCACCAGCGCTTCGCCCACGCCCCCGCCTATGTCCGCCAGCGCCTCGACGAGACCGGCTTCGACGTGGTCGAGATCACGGACATCACCGTGCGCATGGAGGAAGGCGAGCCCATCGCCGGCCACCTGGTGCTGGCAAAGTACCGCGGCTGACGGGCAGGCTCGCGCGGAAGGTGGATTCTCGGGTCAAGCCCGAGGATGACGGCGGGGAGGAAAGGGTTTCCTATCCATCGAGCGGCGCGGCATGCGTGAGCGCCCCTTCTAGCGCCAACCTTCCCTCCTCCGTCATCCTCGGGCTCGACCCGAGGATCCATCGCCGCCCCCCTGCGAGAAGCCCTTTCGCCCGAAACGATCATCCGCTACACCATCCGCAAACGATTGCAGGAGGTTACGGCATGGCAAAGGTTGCGTTCATCGGTCTCGGCGTCATGGGCTATCCCATGGCGGGGCACCTGAAGGTCAAGGGCGGCCATGAGGTGGCGGTCTACAACCGCACCTTCGCCAAGGCGGAGAAATGGGCGGCCGAATTCGGCGGCAAGGCTTTCCGCACGCCGGCGGAAGCGGCAAAGGACGCCGACTTCGTCTTCACCTGCGTCGGCAACGACGACGACCTGCGCGCCGTCACCGTCGGCAAGGACGGCGTGCTGGATGGCATGAAGAAGGGCGCGACCCTCATCGACAACACCACCGCCTCCGCCGAGGTCGCCCGCGAGCTCGACGCGGCGACGAAGGAAAAGGGCCTCCACTTCATCGACGCCCCGGTCTCCGGCGGCCAGGCCGGCGCGGAGAACGGCGTTCTCACCGTCATGTGCGGCGGCGACGAGGCCGTCTTCGAGAAGGCGCGGCCCGTCATCGACGCCTATGCCCGCATGGTCGGCCTGATGGGCCCGGCCGGCAGCGGGCAGCTTGCCAAGATGGTCAACCAGATCTGCGTGGCCGGCGTCGTGCAGGGCCTTGCCGAGGCCATCCATTTCGGCAAGCAGGCCGGGCTCGACATGGAAGCCGTCGTCGAGGTCATCTCCAAGGGCGCGGCCGGCTCCTGGCAGATGGACAACCGCCACAAGACGATGATCGCCGGCAAATACGACTTCGGCTTCGCCATCGACTGGATGCGCAAGGACCTCGACATCATCCTGTCGGAAGCCCGCCGCAACGGCGCGAAACTGCCCGTCACCGCGCTCATCGACCAGTTCTACGCCGATGTGCAGGACATGGGCGGCAACCGCTGGGACACGTCCTCGCTGCTGGCGCGGCTGGAACGGAAGTAGAATACCCTCTCTGCCTGCCGGCATCTCCCCCACAAGGGGGGAGAAAGGCTGGCAGCACGCTTTTCCCTCCAAATTTTCCGCTGAGAGTGCCGCACGGTAAGTCCCTCCCCCTTGTGGGGAGGGGTTGGGGAGGGGTTTTAACCTATTCCTCGCCGCTCTTCTGGTTGTCGACCATCATGTAGTCGAGCGGCATCTCGGTCGTGTACTTGATCTGCTCCATCGCGAAGGCGGAGGAGACGTCGCGGATCTCGATGCGGGCGATCATGCGCTTGTAGAAGGCGTCGTAGGCGGCGATGTCCGGCACGACGACGCGCAGGAGATAGTCCACCTCGCCGCTCATGCGGTAGAACTCCACCACTTCCGGAAACTCGACGATCACCTCGGAAAAGCGCTTCAGCCATTCGGTCGAATGGGAATTGGTGCGGATCGAGACGAAGACCGTGACCTTCGTGTTGATCTTCGCCGGATCGAGCAGCGCCACGCGCTTGCGGATCACGCCGTCCTCTTCCATCTTCTGGATGCGCCGCCAGCAGGGCGTGGTCGAAAGCCCCACCTTCTTGGCGAGGTCCGCCACCGCCAGCGTGGAATCTTCCTGCAAAAGGCGCAGGATTTTACGGTCCAGACGATCCATCGGGCTCCCTCGGGGCAGGTCCGCGACGCGTTTGCATGCGGGGCTGCGTGAAACAAAAGAAATTTAATTCCCCCATATAGCGGTTTCGCTGCAAATTGAAAGAATTGTGTTTCACGCCGTCAGGGTTTTCACCCGCTTTCGCAGTTCTGGCAGCACCTCTTCCTCGAACCACGGATTGCGCTTCAGCCAGGCCGTGTTGCGCCAGGAGGGATGCGGCATCGCCAGCACGGCCGGCCCCTCGTTGCGGCCGAGATGACGGCGCCAGTCGCGCACCGTCTCGGTCATGCTCGGCGCCTTCGCCCGGCCGAGATGCCAGGCCTGCGCATATTGGCCGATCGCCAGCACCAGCTCGACCTGCGGCATGGCCGCCATGATGCGGGCGCGCCAGAGCGGCGCGCATTCGCGCCGCGGCGGCAGGTCGCTGCCATGCGCGTCGTAGCCGGGAAAGCAGAAGCCCATCGGCACGATGGCGAATTTCTTCGGATCGTAGAATTCCTCGCGCGTCACGCCGAGCCAGGTGCGCAGCCGGTCGCCGGAGGCATCGTTGAACGGCAGGCCGCTTTCATGCACCCGAAGCCCCGGCGCCTGCCCGGCGATGAGGATGCGCGCGGTATCGGAAATCACCGCCACGGGCCGCGGCTCGTGCGGCAGGCGGTTCGCTGGGCCCCGGGCCGGCGCGTCGCGACAGAGGCGGCAGGCCGCGATCGCCGCGGAAAGCGCGGCAAGGTCCTTGGCGGGTTCTGCGTCATTCCTGTCGGTCACGTCAATCCCATTGCCCTGAGGAGGCCGCCGATCAGGCCGCCTTCTCCTTCATGCGTGTCTTCCTGCGGCCGGCCGTTCATGCGGCGCCAGTCCTGCGGCATGTCGAACGTGCTGCTCCACAGGCCCTTCCGCTCGGCCTTCGCGAGTCGTTCCTCATTCTCATAGCCGCCATAGGCGACGGCAAGCCCCTCGCGCACCATGCGCGCGCCGAGGTCTTCGCCGTTCGCCTCGCAGCGCGCCAGCCAGCGGTCGTACTTGTCGCGGCCTTCGGCCTTGCAGGTAATGGGCCCGGCGCGCAGGAGTTCCGCAAGCCGCGAGCGGGCGGCGACGCCGCAGCGCCATTCCACCCCGTCCCGCCGGCAGGCCTGCATCATCTCCGGCGAATCCATGCCCATCAGGCGGATGCGATGGCCGTCGAGCGTCAGCGTGTCGCCGTCCGCCGCCCGCGCGCTGCCGGTCACCGTCTCGCCGCCGCCGCCGTCGACGCGCGCCACGATGAGCGCCGTCAGCGCGAGGATCGCGGCCGCAACGCCGATGTCGCGCGCCTTCCTGGAAAGTCCCATGAACAGGTTCCTCAATATGATGCCGTCGCGTCCTATGCCGGACGCATCCGATTCCGGTGGGCGGAAAATGCCGGAATGGTTCGCAAATGGTTTATGCGCGGCAGCATCTTCTTAAGGATTCCTCCCTAGAATTCAACGCTGTCCGCAACAGTGCAACCCATGATGAGTACCGGCGTCAGTACATCGACCGACAAGATCATCGTCGACAAGTCGCGCAGCCACAGAAACAAGGCTGTCTCGCGGGCTGTCCGCTCGACCAGGGAACGGCTGCAGACGGCAACGGGCATCTCGCCGGGCTTCGAGCGGGAAATGCTGCAGCTCCACATCGCATCGGCCGCGCAGAGCGCGCTTGCCGTGCCGATGGTCGTGGCGCTCATCGCCGCCGGCGGCATCTATCTTACCGAGGAGATCGGCCTTCTCGCCTGGGCGGTGCTCGCCCTTTCCGTCCATGCCATCGGCATGCTGGTCGCGCGGCGCGCGCGCAAGCGCGAGATCGCCGCCGAGGACGTGCGCCGCTGGTATCGCCGGTTCCTCATGGCGCAGGTGCTGATGGGTCTTGCCTGGGCCACCTTTGCCCTGCAGGACTGCGGCCGCTGCACCGGCGTCACCTTCGAATTTTACAAGGGCTCCTCGCTTCTCGTGGCGCTCGCCGTCACCGCCGTCAGCACGCTGATGCTGCGCAATGCCATCCTGTGCGCCTTCCTGCCGACCATCGCCGCGCTCGCCGTTTCCGCCGTGCGCACGCCCGATCCGGCGACCGTCGGCATGGCGGCGATCATCGCCGCCGCCCTCGCCTTCCTCGTCTTCATGACGCATCGCCTGCGCTACACCAGCGCCCAGCTCCTCTCCTCGCAATCGGAGAAGGACGACCTCATCGCCGAGCTGGAAGTGGCCAAATCCATGTCGGACGAGGCGCGCCGGCGCGCGGAAGAGGCGAACCTTGCCAAATCCCGCTTCCTCGCCTCCATGTCGCACGAGCTGCGCACGCCGCTCAACGCCATCCTCGGCTTTTCGGAGGTGATGTCGACGGAAGTGCTGGGTCCGCTCAACAACCCGGTCTACAAGGAATACACCTCCGACATCCACCGCTCCGGCCAGCACCTCCTCAACCTCATCAACGAGATCCTCGACCTCTCGCGCATCGAGGCGGGCAAGTACGATCTTTCCGAGGATTCCGTCCATCTCGTCGATATCGCCGAGGATTGCATCGGCATGGTGCAACTGCGCGCCCGCGCCAAGAACATCACGATTTCCGAGCAGGTGGAAAGCGGCATGCCGGCCGTCTGGGCGGACGAGAAGGCGCTGCGCCAGGTCATCCTCAACCTTCTGTCCAACGCCGTGAAGTTCACGCCCCAGGGCGGCGAGGTCGTCGTCAAGGCCGGCTGGACGGCGGGCGGCGGCCAGTACGTCTCCATCCGCGACAACGGCCCCGGCATTCCGGAAGACGAGATCCCGGTCGTGCTCTCGGCCTTCGGCCAGGGCTCCATCGCCATCAAGAGCGCCGAGCAGGGCACCGGCCTCGGCCTTCCGATCGTGCAGGCGATCCTTGCCAAGCACAACGGCGAGTTCATCCTGAAATCCAAGCTGCGCGAGGGCACCGAGGCCATCGCCATCCTGCCGGCCAAGCGCGTCCTGCAAAGCCTGCCCGCCGTGACCGAGACGCAGGCCGTCGCCCCGCGCCGCAAGAGCTTCGCGTAGGGCACCCGCCGCGTGGACCCTCGGGTCAAGCCCGAGCAACTGTGTTTGTTGTGTCAAGTACGCACTGGTTTGTTGTCCCTGATAGCGGCATTGAGTGTGACGAGCAGGCGCCTTGCTATTGCGATGAGGACGAGTTTGGCGGGCTTTCCCTTTTCGCGCATGGCCTTGGCGATCGCCTGGAAGGGATCCGGCGGCAAGCAGCCAGGGCTGCCATGTAGAGAGCGTCGCGAACCCGCTTCCGCCCGCCCCAGATACAGCGCCTGCCCCGCAGGTTGCCTGAATCGCAGGCGATCGGCGCCAGCCCGGCAAGGGCGCTGATGGCCCGCCGGTTCCGCTTGCCCAGTTCCGGCATGTGGGCAAGCAGGACCCTTGCCGTGACAGGCCCGATGCCCGGTGCCGAGCGTAGGATGGCCTCCTCCTGCAAAAGGGTGTGCGCCGATGCCAGGAGCGCGTCCATGCGCGCCTGCAGGGCAGCGATCTGGCGGTCGAGCATGTCGATCACCTGCAGGAGGCTTGCCTTCATCCAATCGGCATGGGGCTCGGCCAGACGGATGCGCTCGCTCTTGCGCATCTCCACCAGCTGGTCACGCCGGTCCATGAGCACACGCAGTTCCTGCCGTTCCGGTTCGCACGGTTCCTCGTCCGGCAAGGGCATCGCCGCACCGTCGCGAGCCAGCATCATCGCATCGACCCGGTCCGTCTTGGCCAGGAAGCCGGCAGACCTTGCGAACTGGCGGGCCTTGCGCGGGTTGGCACGGTGGAACCGCTGGCCCGCACCATGCAGGTGAAGCCGCAGCGCCCGGTCATAAGGGCCCGTCGCCTCAAGCACGCACAAGCCGCCCTGTCGCTCCAGCAACTCGACAAGCGCCGCATGCCCCTTGGCGTCATTGGCAAGGCGGTACCGTCGTGCCTGCGGATGGATGTAGCAATCCAGCCAGCCCTTGGAAACGTCGATCCCGATGAAACAAGATGCTATCGTCATGATGCCCGGCCTTATCCTGCGGGATCGCCGCGTCTACGGCCTCCCGGTCAACTGTTCGGGTGAAGCATGCAAAACGGCAGCGTACCGTGCTCGGACACGGTCTCTGGCGACCTGGGATGACGAGGTACGCTGCCGCAACGCGAACATACAATATTCTCGCGCAATACACAGATAAGGATGACGACGGAGGAGTGGGCGATGGCCGGTATTCCAAAAAGGCCCGGATCGCTCCGGGCCCTTCTTTCATCCCGCCGCCATCAAGCGACGTTCAGCACAGCCTCGGGCGCGTAGGACTCGTAGCCGAGCGCTTCGGCGACCGCGTGGTTCGTCACGCGGCCCTTGTGCACGTTGAGGCCGGCGCGCAGGTGCCGGTCCTCGGCGCTGGCCTTGAGGCCCTTGTCGGCGAGCTGGAGGCCGTAGTGCAGCGTCGCGTTGTTGAGCGCGTGCGCGGAGGTCACCGGCACGGCGCCCGGCATGTTGGCGACGCAATAGTGCACCACGCCGTCGATCTCGAAGGTCGGGTCGGAATGGGTGGTCGCATGCGAGGTCTCGAAGCAGCCGCCCTGGTCGATGGCAACGTCGACGATGACCGCCCCCTTCTTCATGCCCGAGAGCATTTCGCGGGTGACGAGCTTCGGCGCGGCGGCACCGGGGATCAGCACGGCGCCGATGACGAGGTCGGCCGAGAACACTTCCTCCTCCAGCGCGTCGATCGTCGAATAGCGCGTGTGGACGCGGCCGCCGAAAAGATCGTCGAGCTGGCGCAGCCGCGGGATCGAGCGGTCGAGGATCGAAACGTCCGCGCCGAGGCCGGCGGCCATGCGCGCGGCGTGAAGGCCGACGACGCCGCCGCCGATGACGGCGACCTTGGCCGGCGGCACGCCCGGCACGCCGCCGAGCAGGATGCCGCGCCCGCCGTTCGCCTTCTGGAGCGCGGTGGCGCCCGCCTGGATGGAAAGCCGCCCGGCAACCTCGGACATGGGAGCGAGGAGCGGCAGGCCGCCGCGCTCGTCCGTCACCGTCTCGTAGGCGATGGCGGTGACGCCGGAGGCGAGCAGGCCCTTGGTCTGCTCCGGATCGGGCGCAAGATGCAGGTAAGTGTAGAGAATCTGTCCGTCGCGCAGTTGCGCCCATTCGGCGGGCTGCGGCTCCTTGACCTTCACCACCATGTCGGACCTGCCGAAGATATCGGCAGCGGTGGGAACGATCTTCGCGCCGGCGGCGCGGTAGGCGTCGTCGTCTGCGCCGATGCCGGCGCCGGCCTTGGTCTCGACGAGGACCTCGTGGCCGTGGGCGACATATTCCCGCACGGCTCCGGGCGTCAGACCGACCCGGTACTCGTGATTCTTGATTTCCTTCGGACAACCGACACGCATGCGCGTTCCTTCCCTGTCTTCAAGTTCCCGATTGATTGCCGCCGCATCGGCGGGTGATCATGGAAGCAGAGGAAACGCGCAATGTCCTTGCAAAGCCAGTTTGCGAAAGGGCGGCTTGTCGAATATTCTTCGAATATCAGCGGAAATTTCGTAGGAAATTCGAATGGCGCAAATGGATGCAATCGATGCTGCGATTCTGAGAACCGTTCAGCAGAACGGCCGCATTTCCAACGCGGAGCTTGCCGAGCGGGTCGGCCTGTCGCCCTCGGCCTGTTCGCGCCGCCTCGATATCCTGGAGAAATCCGGCGTCATCAACGGCTATTACGCCCGCGTCTCGCCGAAGGCGCTCGACTACAAGATGATCGCCATCGTGCACATCTCGCTGTCCGGCCAGTTCGCCAAGACGCTCGCCGAATTCGAGGCCGCGGTGAAGCTCTGCCCCAACGTTTTGGTCTGCTACCTCATGTCCGGCGAATACGACTATATCCTGCGGGTCGCCGCCAAGGACCTTGCCGACTACGAGCGCATCCACCGCGACTGGCTTTCGGCGCTTCCCCATGTGGTGAAGATCAATTCGAGCTTCGCGCTGCGCGAGATCATCGACCGGCCGAATGTCGGCGTCTAGCGGGAGACCACGCGGTTACGGCCGGCATTCTTGGCCGCGTAGAGCCGGGCATCGGCGGTGGAAAGCAGGGCATTCAGCGTCGTGCCGTCGTGATAGCTGTTGGCGACGCCGATGCTGACGGTCACCGGCGCGCCGTCCGGCCGGCGGATATCCGCCGCGACGGCCCGCCGCAGCATTTCGGCATGGTCGGCGCCGGCATCCGGCAGGATATCCTCGCTGATCACCACGAACTCCTCGCCGCCGAAGCGGAAGAGATGGTCGCCGCTGCGCAGCACCCGCTTGAGGCAGGCGGCCGTCTCCTTGAGCACGCCGTCGCCGGCAAGATGGCCGAAACGGTCGTTGACGTCTTTAAAATGGTCGGCGTCGATGATCATCAGCCCCAGCGGCTTGCCCTCGACCAGCATGGCCGACAGCAGGCGCGGCGCTTCGAATTCCAGCCGGCTGCGGTCGTAGACGCCGGTCAGCGCGTCGCGGCCGGAGCGGTCGAGCAGGTCCTCGTAGCGTTCGCGGAAGGTGAGGTCGGCGAAGATATCCGAGATCGGCCGCGGCGAGACGGGAATGGCGGAGAGGCGTGAATAGGAGAGGTAGACGGTGATCAGCACGGCATAGGCGCAGGCCGCCATCATCTTGGCGATCCAGCCGCCCCAGAAAACCTCGATCGGCGCGCCATTGAGGAAATGCAGCGCCGAGAAGAAGCCGATCTGGTCGAAGGTCAGGACGACGACGCCGACGACGAAGAAGCGCATCGCGGTTCGGTGCCTGAAGACGCGGCCCAGCCGCTCGTAGAGCAGGATGATGGCGAGCGAATCGACATAGAGCATCATCGTGCCCCAGAGCATCAGCCAGCCCATCTCGTCGATGAAGGCGAGATCGGCGATGCGGCCCGGCACCGCGCCCACCGTCTGGTGGTGGCGCAGGAAGAAGCTAAGGCCGACCGTCAGGAAGTTGCCGGCGAGCAGGCCGTAGATCGGCGCGCGCACGACCGCGGCGTCCTCCTTCACATAGAGCAGGAGGATCATCATCAGCTTGCCGGAGAAGAGCACGGACGAGCCGGGCGAAATGACGCCGAAGGGCAATTCGATATAGAAGACGGCGGCAAGATACGTCTCGAGGAAATGCATGACGCCGAGCGCGGCGACGAAGACGCCGATGCCAAGCTGGTGGCGCAGGTGCAGCAGACCCACCATGAAGACGAAATAGAACCCCGCCTCGATCAGGAGCAGGATCAGGTTTTCAGTGCCCATGCGCAGTCCGCAGATCTTGCGATGCCCGGCGGCCGCCGCCGGGAGAGTCGCATCCCATCTTCTTCTGCGGATACAGCCAATCGCGCCGGTTCTCCAGCGTCTTCATGGAAAAAGCACGACTTTTCGTTGCGGCGCGGCAGATTTGCCGCGTTCTGCGTCAGACCTGCCGGCTCTCCGTGCCGTCGCTGAAGAGCGAGGAACCGTGCTGGTCGGCGATCTGCCGCGCCTTGCGGAAGGTCGCGCCCACGGTGTCGTCGCGCGAGGAAAAGAGGTCCGCCCGGATGAAGCTGCGCACCAGCACGCGCTCGCCGTCCCGCTTCTCGATGCGGCCGGCCAGACGATACTGCCCGCCCTCCGGAATGGGCGCGGCGACGAGGAGAAGGTCGTTATAGGCCTCGGTTTCCTCGGCGATCTTCGCCGGAGAAGCCGGTTCGCCGCCGCGACCGAAAAGTTTTGAAAAGAACGATGCCATGGGCGATTGCTAGCACAGGCGGAAGCGGGCTCCAAGGGGTGAAGGACGGCGCAGCCCCTCATCCGGCCTGCCGGCACCTTTGTAACTTCCCTTTGCCCGGGATTGGCGCTGTATTGCCGATTGCGGTGGCGGATGAGAGACCGCAGCACCTTTGGGACACCAAGCCCGTGGGAGAGCCTGGGTCTTCATCCGCCGTTCCATCGAACCCGAACAGTCGCCAGGGCCGCTCGCGCATGCGAAGCCCGCTTAGGCAAGGATGGGACAGGATGGACGTGATCGTTGGCATTGATGTTTCGAAGGACCGGCTGGATGTGCATGTTCTTCCGGCCGGTGACAGTTTCCTTGTCGGCAACGACCATGCCGGCGTGGATGGACTGATCACCCGGCTGCGAGAGGCAAAGGCCGATGTCGTGGCGCTGGAAGCGACCGGCGGTTACGAGATGCTTGCGGCTGCGGGCCTGTCATCGGCCGGCCTTGCCGTTGTCGTGGTCAATCCGGCGCAGGTTCGTTCCTATGCCAATGCGCTGGGCAAACGTGCCAAGACCGACCCGATCGACGCGGCGGTGATCGCAGCCTTCGTGGCGGCGACGAAACCGGATATCCGGCCGTTGCGCGATGAGGAGAGTGAAGCCTTCTCGGCCATCGTGTCGCGCCGCCGCCAGATCGTGCAGATGATCACGGCGGAAGAGAACCGGGCGCGGATGGCGCAGACGAAGGAGACACAGAAGAGCATCAAGCGCCTGCTTGCCGCGCTCCGGCACGAACTTGCAAGCCTGGACGACGAGCTCGACGGCCGTATTCGCAAGTCGCCCTTGTGGCGGGTGCGCGAGGCGCTTCTGACGTCTGTGCCGGGTGTCGGGCCGACCACCGCCCGCACGCTGATTGCCGAGATGCCCGAGCTCGGCACGCTCGATCGGCGCCAGATCGCCTCACTGGCGGGGATCGCGCCGTTCACGCGGCAATCGGGCAAATGGCGAGGCAGGAGCTTCATCGGCGGCGGTCGCGGCAAGGTGCGCGCCGTGCTCTTCATGGCCGCCCTCGTGGCGTCCCGTCACAACCCGGTCCTCAAGGCTTTCCGCGACAGGCTCGTGGCTGCCGGCAAGCCGAAGATCGTCGCCATCGTCGCGACAATGCGAAAACTCCTCACCATCCTCAACGCAATCATCCGCGACGGTAAACCATGGAAAAACGCTTGACCACAAAGACAGTCGCTCTCCCCGCTTGCGGGGAGAAGGGGAAAGAGGCGACCGTCTGCCATCTGCGAGGCCTCCCTTACAGGGAGGCCTTTAGTAGCCGGGGATGATCACCATGCCGCCGCCGCCGCGGTAATAGCCGTCGTCGCGGTAGTAGGGGCCGTCGTAATAGCCGTCGACGGGGCCTTCCAGCACGTCGTAGTCGCGCTGGTAGCGGCGCTGGCGGTTCTGGCGGACTTCCGCGTAATCGGCGGCCCGCTGCAGCGCGCGGTATTGCTGGCGCGTGAGATAGCCGTCCGGGCGGTAGCCGGAGGCGCCCTGCCAGGCGGCGATCGCCGAGCGGGAGCGCGGGCCGAAGACGCCGTCGGCGCCGTGGGTGTTGAAGCCGAGCAGGCTCAGCCAGCGCTGCGCCTGCGCCCGCCCGCCGCGGCCGAGATAGGCTTCGCGCGGGTCGACCACGGGCTCGCGGCGCTCGCTGTCGAGCTTTGCCGTCGCGCTCTCGCGCTTCGGCTCGGCCTTCTGCTGCCCCGTATCGGCAAGGGCCGCAAGGCGCTCGCGCGCGTCAGCGGCGAAGCGGCCGTCGGGATAGGTGTCGAGATAGCTGCGGAAGGCCTGCTGCGTGCCGGCGACCACCGCCTTCTGGAAGGCCTCTTCCTCGCGCTTTGCCGTATCGGCCTTGCCGGCATCCTCGGTGGTGCGGGCCGCGGCGGCTTCCCCGGCGCGCTTTTCGGCTTCGCGGGTGAGGCGCGCGGCTTCCGCCGCCTTGGCCTCTGCTTCGGCGGCGGCCCTGGCGGCCTCGGCCTTCAGCCGTTCCACCTCGGCCTGCTTCTCCTCGGCGAGCTTGCGGGCGGCGGCTTCCTGCTCGATCCGCGCCTTCTCGGCCGCGGCGGCCTTTTCCGCCTCCACGCGCTTTGCCTCCGCCTCGCGGCGGGCCGTGGCCTCCTGCTCGGCGCGGGCCTTTTGCGCAGCGGCAGCCTCTTCCGCCTTCAGACGGGCAGCCTCCTCAGCCTTCGCCTTGTCGGCTTCCGCCTTCAGGCGGGCAGCTTCGTCGGCGCGGGCCTTTTCCGCCGCGGCGGCTTCGGCCTTGGCTTCCTCCTCCGCAGCGGTCTTTTCCGCGGCCAGCTTGCGCGCGGCGGCTTCGTCCTCGGCCTTCTTCGCCTCGGCTTCGGCCTTCGCCTTTGCTTCGGCAGCGGCCTTCTCGTCGGCCAGCTTGCGGGCCGCAGCTTCCTCTTGCGCCTTCTTCGCGTCGGCTTCGGCCTTCAGCCGCTCGGCCTCCGCCTTTTCCTTCTCGGCGGCAGCGGCCTTTTCCTCCGCAAGCTTGCGAGCGGCAGCAGCCTCTTCGGCCTTTGCCTTCTCGGCAGCGGCCGCCTCGTCCGCCTTGGCCTTTTCGGCGTCAGCGGTCGCCTTCGCATCGGCTTCCGCCGCCGGCCTGGCCTTGGCGGCGGCCTGGAGTTCGGCGATGCGCAGGCGCGCCATGGAGGCGAAGGTGCCGTTCGGATATTGCTTCAGGTAGCCTTCGTACTGCGCGATGTCGCTGCCGGATGAGACCTTCTGCCAGAGGGAGAATTCCTCCTCCCAGCGTTTTCCCGCGCTTGATGTTTCCTTGCCCGACTGGGCGAAGGCTGCGGCCGGAAGGCCAGCGAGCGACAGCCCGACGAGGCTGGCCAGAACGGATCGTGCGAGAGGTCCAGAACCCATGTATTTCACCCTTTCGGATCGCGCGCAGCGTCAACGCCCGGCGGCCCGGGCGGTTCCAGGCCACTCCTTACACCCAATTCTGGCGCAACTTTGGTGCGAGAACCGGGGCGAGGAAGCCCGATGGCTGTACGTTTCAGCAGCGCGATTTAATCAGCCGTGCCCAGAAGGCCGTCGAGCCAGCGCCGGTCGAGAACCGCTTCCAGCTCCGCCGCCACGCCGTCGAGCGCCGCATCGACGCTCGCGCGATAGTCGAAGCCGCCGCCCGCGATGCCGAAATCGGCAAGGAGCTTCGCCCGGTAGGCGTCGCTCGCAAGAAGCCCGTGGAGATAGGTGCCCATGACGCGCCCGTCCGGCGAGACCGCGCCGTCCGGCCGCCCATCTATGCTGACGGAGGGCCGCTGCGTATCCGGCCCCGTCGTGCGGCCGAGATGGATCTCGTAGCCTTCGAGCGGCACGTCGTATTGCAGGGACCGGGCGGTGCTGTTGCGCACGGTCTTTTCCGGCGCCATCTCCGTCTCGACGTCGAGAAGGCAAAGGCCCGCCACCTCGCGCTCGCCGCCCTCGATGCCGAGCGGATCGGTGACGCGGCGGCCGAGCATCTGGTAACCGCCGCAGATGCCGATGACGCGCCCGCCGCGGCGCATGTGCTGGGCGATATCCTTGTCCCAGCCGGCGGCGCGCAGGTCCTGGAGGTCCGAGATCGTCGATTTCGAACCCGGCAGGACGACGAGGCCGGCATCGGCCGGAATGGGTTCGCCCGGCCGCACGAAGACGAGGTCCACCTGCGGCTCGGCCTTCAGCGGATCGAGGTCGTCGAAATTGGCGATGCGCGACAGGACGGGCACGGCGACCTTCAAGGCCCCCTCGCCGCCCTTGGCGAGCCGCTCCAGCACGACGGAATCCTCCGCCGGCAGGCGCGCGGCCTCCTTCAGCCACGGCACGACGCCGAAGCAGGGCCAGCCGGTAAAGCCGCCGATCGCCGCAACGCCGCTGTCGAAGAGGCTCACGTCGCCGCGGAACTTGTTGATGAGGTAGCCCGTCACCATGCGCCGGTCCTCCTCCGGCAGGATGGCATGGGTGCCGACGAGCGAGGCGATGACGCCGCCGCGGTCGATGTCGCCGACGAGCACGACCGGCACGCCCGCGCGCGTCGCAAAGCCCATGTTCGCGATGTCGCCGGCCCGAAGGTTGATTTCCGCCGGCGAGCCCGCGCCCTCGACCACGACGAGGTCGGCGCCGGAGGAGACCGCCTCGAAGCTCTCCATCACCGCGCCCATCAGCTTCGGCTTCAGCGCCTGGTAGTCCCGCCCCTTCGCCTGCCCGAACACCCTGCCCTGCACGACGATCTGGCTGCCGACATCCGATTGCGGCTTCAGGAGCACGGGGTTCATGTGCACGGAGGACGGCACGCGGGCGGCGAGCGACTGCAGCCATTGCGCCCGGCCGATCTCGCCCCCGTCGGCGGAGACGGCGGCGTTGTTGGACATGTTCTGCGGCTTGAAGGGGCGCACCTTCAGCCCGCGATTGGCGGCGATGCGGCAGAGCCCGGCCACCAATACCGTTTTTCCGACATCCGAGCCGGTGCCCTGAAGCATGATCGTTCTGGTCATGGCGCCCTCCCTAGCACTCCCGCCTGCCGCCGAAAAGCCCTGATTCACCGCATTCCCGCCGCAATTTCGGGCACCGCGCAGAGGCTTTTCGGCAACACTGCGCCATACATCCGCAGCATGGCTGTCATGATATCCGATTTGCGACATGGAGCGCCGTGATCGACCATGATTTTTGCGGCCGGCAAGCCTATATCCATCTCATCACCAGCCGAGGCAAGTGGCTTCGGGTTTCAAGGACCAAGACCATGCTGTACATCTTCAGCAAGCCGAATTTCGTTCAGATCGCCTGGAACGGCGAAGCCCCCAAGAGCCAGTCCCGCGTGCGCAACCTCGTCATGGATACGCCGCTTGGCCCGCTCGGCTTCATCCGCACGCGCAACGTCGGCTGATCCTTCGGGCGCGACGTCAGGTCCGCTCGCATACGACGCCGTCTCTCTCCGGGAGGCGGCGTTTTTTCTTGCCCTCAGAACGGCGAAAGCCGTGCACGCCTTCCGGCGATGCACGGCTTGCCAAAATACGCATGGCGGCTTCCGACAGATACGCATCGGACGCTGAGGCACCCCGGAACGCAATACCTTATCCGGAGCGGGCGGCGGTGTCCCCCGCCGTGTCAAAACCAATAGCGGCACATCGTTACCGGACCGTTATCGGGACCTTAAGCAAAGATGAATCGCGATTTTTTTTGAAAGAATGCGAAAAAAGTTTCGCGCCCGCCCGGCGGCGCATACGGGACAGGATTTGTCCGCATCCGGCGACCATCTTTTCCATACCGGCGATCCGCCTTGCGGACATTTGCCCTCATGCGGGCAAAAGCCCAGAATTTCCGCCGAAAGGGCGCCGGTTTTCCGGCCTCGAAGCCTCCCGGAAGGCGCGCCCGCAAGGCGGCATTCCCGGCAGGAGGTTGATTTCTCAATGAGAACCCGTAGGCTGCCTGTCAGACGCACGAGGACACGTTGCCGGCGACAGGGTTCCGCCGGCAGACAACAATAAGGGGCTCGGCGTCACGATAGCAGGGGGATTGGCTCGCCTCGTCTGGCATCGATATCCCGTGGCTGTCGCAAAACGTTCGGGTAGTCGGGATAACGCAGTACCCTGCGCTGCCCTCCGGGTTGATCGCTGCATCTCAAAGACTGGGAGGTCTTAATTCATGAAGAAGCTCCTTGCTTCCACTCTCCTCGCCGCCGGCCTCTACGGCCTCGCCGGTTCTGCCCAGGCGGCGGAATGCGGCGAGGTCTCGATCGCCGAAATGAACTGGGCCTCGGCCGGCGTCGCCGCGCAGGTCGACAAGATCATCCTCGAAAGCGGCTACGGCTGCACGGTCACGCTGGTGACCGGCGACACCATGCCGACCTTCACCTCCATGAACGAGAAGGGCGAGCCGGACGTCGCGCCCGAAATGTGGGTGAACGCCGTGCGCACGCCGCTCGACGCGGCAATCGCCGAAGGCCGCCTCATCCAGCTCGCCCCGCTGCTTTCCGAAGGCGGCGTCGAAGGCTGGTGGATCCCGAAATTCCTCGCCGACGAGCATCCCGACATCAAGACGGTGCAGGACGCGCTGAAGTATCCCGAGCTCTTCCCCGCGCCGGAAGACCCGTCCAAGGGCGCCGTGCACAATTGCCCGTCGGGCTGGAACTGCCAGGTCTCGACCTCCAACCTCTACCGCGCGCTGAAGGCCGACGACGACGGCTTCGTGCTGGTCGACACGGGCTCGGCCGCCGGCCTCGACGGCTCGATCGCCAATGCCTTCGAGAAGAAGACGGGCTGGCTCGGCTACTACTGGGCGCCCACCGCCATCCTCGGCAAGTACGACATGACGCGCCTGTCCTTCGGCGTCGAGCACGACAAGGCCGACTGGGACGCCTGCACCGCCGTGCCGGACTGCCCCGAGCCGAAGGTCAACTCCTATCCGACGTCGGACGTCTTCACCATCGTGACCAAGGCCTTCGCGGAAAAGGCGGGCGTGGCCATGGACTACATGAAGACGCGCCAGTGGGACAACGGCACGGTCGGCAAGGTGCTTGCCTGGATGGGCGAGAACCAGGGCACCAACGAGGATGCGGCAAGGCACTTCCTCGAAAACTATCCGGACATGTGGACCAAATGGGTCTCGCCGCAGGTCGCGGAGAAGGTGAAAGCCGCTCTTTGACGCGCATCGGCCGGCAATCCGCGGGTTGCCGGCCCTCCTCGCGACGCACGACGGACGGGCAACGTCCGCGCACATCGGGAAAACCGGGGTCGCTAACAGCACAGTATCGAACGGCCGTTTCGTGCGATGACGGACGGCAAGCCGGGAACCAGAACAACAATATCCCTGTGCATCCGTTCGGCAGGCAACGATCCGTTGCCCGGCAGGACGGCAACTTCCGGAGACAAAGAGGGGAACAGGATGGCAGGCCTATGCGAATCAGTGCCAGGCTTTCTTTGCAAATTTCCAGCCTTCAGTGACGCCAGCGTCCGCGCGGCGAGAAAGGTCATCGACGACGGCTTCAAAAGCCTGGTCAGAAGCTACATCAACGCCATCGACGCGCTGGTCCAGCCGTTGCAATGGTTCCTGAACGATCTCGAACGGCTGTTCGTCAACTCGCCCTGGCCGTTCGTGCTGATCGTCATGCTGGGCGTCGTCTATTTCGGCAGCCGCAACATCAAGATCACCATCGGGACGGCCGTCTCCATGTTCGCCATCGGCCTCATGGGCCTTTGGAACGACACGATGGTGACGCTCGCCATGGTGACGGTCTGCACGCTGATCGCCGTGCTGATCGGCATTCCGATCGGCATCCTCATGGCGCGGTCGGACCGGGTGCAGGCCTTCGTCAACCCCATCCTCGACGTGATGCAGACGATGCCGAGCTTCGTCTACCTCATCCCCGTCGTCATGATCTTCGGCATCGGCAAGGTGCCGGGGCTGATCGCGGTCGTCATCTACGCCATTCCGCCGATGATCCGCCTCACCAACCTCGGCATCCGCCTCGTCGACAAGGAAGTGCTGGAGGCCGCCGACGCGTTCGGTTCCTCCGGCTGGCAGAAGCTCAGGAATGTGCAGATGCCGCTCGCCCTTCCCACCATCATGGCCGGCATCAACCAGACGATCATGATGTCGCTCGCCATGGTCGTCGTCGCCTCGATGGTCGGCGTCGGGGGGCTCGGCAAGAACGTGCTCCAGGCCATCAACAACCAGTTCTTCACGGTCGGGTTCCTCAACGGGTTCGCGCTCGTGGCCATCGCCATCATTTTCGACCGCACGAGCCAGGCCTATGGCCGGCGCCTGCAAAAGCACTCGGAGGTAATTCATGGTTAGTCATGCAATCGAGGTCCGCAACCTCTACAAGATTTTCGGGCCCCGGGGCGGGGACTATGTCGATGCCGTCAAGAACGGCCTGGGCAAGGCCGAGCTGAACCAGAAATACGGCCATGTGCTCGGGCTTCGCGACATCAACATCTCCATGCCGGCCGGCGGCATCATGGTGGTGATGGGCCTTTCGGGCTCGGGCAAGTCGACCCTCATCCGCCACATCAACCGGCTGATCGACCCGACCGCCGGCGAGGTGCTCTACGACGGCGTCGACGTGTGTCGGATGAACGAGAAGGACCTGCGCGAATTCCGCCGCCACAAGACGGCGATGGTCTTCCAGAAATTCGCGCTGCTGCCGCACCGCACGGTGCTGGAGAACACCGTCTACGGCCTCGAGATCCAGGGCGTGTCGTCCGGCGAGCGGGAAAAGCGCGCCAAGGAGTGGATCGCCCGCGTCGGCCTTGCCGGCTTCGAGAACCACTATCCGAACCAGCTTTCGGGCGGCATGCAGCAGCGCGTCGGCCTTGCCCGCGCGCTGACCAACGACGCCGACATCCTGCTCATGGACGAAGCCTATTCGGCGCTCGACCCCCTGATCCGCGTCGACATGCAGACCGTTCTCCTCGAACTGCAGAAGGAACTGAAGAAGACGGTCGTCTTCATCACCCACGACCTCGACGAGGCGCTTCGCCTCGGCGACAAGATCGCGATCCTGCGCGACGGCATGGTCGTCCAGCAGGGCACCGGCCAGGAGATCGTGCTGAACCCGGCCGACGACTACATCACCGCCTTCGTCAAGGAAGTGAACCGCGGCCGCGTCGTCAATGTCGAGACGATCATGGCCCCGCTCTCCGGCAATCCGGAAGGCATGCCGATCGCCAAGGGCACGGTGCTGGAAAGCGCCGCCCGCGCCATGACTTCCGCCAACCAGACCCTGGCCCATGTCGTCGACGAGGCCGGCAAGCCCCTCGGCGCCCTCACCCTCAGCGCCGTCATCGCCGCCATGGTGACCCAGGCGACCGACGAGGCGCAGGCCGCCTGACCGCACGCGAGAGGGCGCCGTGACGGCGCCCTCATCGTTTTGGGGTGCCGGCGCTTGCTGTCTCTCGTGCACTATCGTCTCCTGCAAACAAGCCCGAGCATGACGACGGAACGGGAAACGGCCGTTGCAATCACATAAAGAAATCTTTATATGATGCGACAAACAGAAGGATACGCCGATGACCGCCACGAACCCGCTTGCCGCGCTTCTTGCCGAAAAGCCCTTCCTGCTTGCCGACGGGGCGACCGGGACCTCGCTCTTCGCGATGGGCCTGGAGGCCGGCGAGGCGCCGGAACTGTGGAACGAGGCGAAGCCCGAGAACATCACGAAGCTGCACCAGGACTTCGTCGATGCGGGCGCGGACATCATCCTCACCAACACCTTCGGCGGCACGCG
This sequence comes from Shinella sp. Sh6, assembly GCF_055392685.1. Lineage (NCBI taxonomy): Bacteria > Pseudomonadati > Pseudomonadota > Alphaproteobacteria > Hyphomicrobiales > Rhizobiaceae > Shinella > Shinella sp. Sh6. The sequence goes on from NZ_AP044005.1 coordinate 1,853,342, forward strand.
CCACCGCCTGAAGCTGCACCACGCGGACGACCGCGTCTTCGAACTCAACAGGAAGGCCGCCGGGATCGCCCGCGCCGTCGCCGACAAGGCGCCGCGCAAGGTCATCGTCGCCGGCTCCGTCGGCCCCACAGGCGAGCTGTTCGAGCCGCTCGGCGCCCTTACCCATGACGATGCCGTCGCCGCCTTCGCCGAGCAGATCGAGGGCCTCAAGGCCGGCGGCGCGGACGTCGCCTGGATCGAGACCATGTCTTCGCCGGAGGAAATCCGCGCGGCGGCGGAAGCGGCCACCAAGGTCGGCCTGCCCTTCGTCTATACCGGCTCGTTCGACACGGCCGGCAAGACCATGATGGGCCTGCATCCCAAGGATATCCACGGCGTTGCCGGCGATATCGGCACGGGGCCGCTCGCCGTCGGCGCCAATTGCGGCGTCGGCGCTTCCGACATCCTCTCCTCGCTCCTCGACATGACGGGCGCAGACCCCTCCGCCACGGTGGTGGTGAAGGGCAATTGCGGCATCCCGGAATATCGCGGCGCCGAGATCTACTATTCCGGCACCCCGCCGCTGATGGCCGAATATGCGCGCCTTGCCCGCGATGCCGGCGCGCGCATCATCGGCGGCTGCTGCGGCACCTCCTGCGAGCATCTCGCCGCCATGCGCGTCGCGCTCGACGCCCACGAGGTACGCGAGCGCCCGACGCTGGAAACCATCATCGAGACGATCGGCCCGCTGCGCAACAAGACCGCCAACCAGGGCGGCACCGCCCCCGCCCGCGAACGCGGCCGGCGCCGGAGCTGACCGAAGGCCCCTCCCTAAATCCCTCCCCACAAGGGAGAGGGACGTACCTTGCGGCAATCGCAGCGGAAAATTTTTAGGGAGAAGCCGGCTGTTAGCCGTTCTCCCCTTGTGGGGGAGATGCCGGCAGGCAGAGAGGGTCTTTTACGCCTCCTCCAGAAATTCCCGCCAGGCCGCAAGCCCCGCGTCGATGTTCTTCCGGCCGATGCCCACGCGAAAGCGGTCCGCCGGCACCGGCAAGAGGTCCGAGGCGTAGAGGCTGGAGGGTAGCAGCAGCACGCCCTTTTCTTCCACCAGCCGCCGGCAATGCTCCTCCACGCCATCCGACCCGCGATAGCGCGCGAAGGCCACGCAGCCGCCGTCCGGGGCGGTCCATTCGTAGAGATGCGGGTATTCGGCGAAGAAGCTGTCCAGCTTGCCGATGTTTTCCGCGCAGAGCGCGCGGTTGCGGGCGAAGATCGCCTCGCGCGCCTTGAGCGCGATGCCGGCCAGCACCTCCGAGGGGCGCGCGTTGCAGATGGAGAGGTAGTGCTTCATCTTCTCCATGCGTTGGAGCAGCGCGTGGTCGCGGCTGGCGATCCAGCCGATGCGCAGGCCCGGCAGGCCGTAGGCCTTGGACATGACGTTGAGCGAGATGCCCCTGTCGAAGAGGTCCGCCGCCTGCGGCAGGCGCTTTTCCGCGTCGACCTCCAGCCCGCGATAGACCTCGTCGGAAAAGAGATGGATGCCGCGCTCGGCGCAAAGCGCGCCGAGGTCGCGGAAAATCTCCCGATCGGCGATGGCGCCGGTCGGGTTGTTCGGGAAGTTGACGGCAATGAGCTTGGTTTCCGGACGGAGCGCGGCGCGTACATCATCGAGATCAAGCTGCCAGCGGTTTTCCGGCCGCAGCGCCACGCCCGTCACATTGCCGGCGATGGTGACCGGCATCGTCTCCATCGACTGGTAGTTCGGCACGGTGACGATGGCATGGTCGCCCGGCGCAAGCAGCGCCAGCATGGCGCAGTAAAGCCCCTCTTCCGCCCCGGCGAAGGTGAGGATATCGGCGCCGGACAGCGTGTCGTAGGTCGAGGCGATGGTCTCGCGCAACGCCGGCGCGCCCCAGGTCTCGGTATAGCCGAGCGAGACACGCTCCCACGCCTCCAGGTCCTCAGGGCCGGCGAGTGCCAGAAGCGCCGCCATGGTCATCGTCTCGGCGTCGCTCGCGGTCATGTGGTGGCGCGCGGAAAACTCCCAGCGCGAGAAATGGGTTTCGAGGCGGAAATCCGGCAGCGTGGTCACGGGGTCTCGTCCTTGTCGTTCGGCCGCCGGGCTTCGGCGAGGTAATTGTAGATGGAGGCGCGCGAGGCGCCGATGAGGCCGGCGAGATGATCGACGGCATTGCGGGTGGCAAAGAGGCCCCGCGCATCGAGCACGGCTACCAGCGCCACGCGCTCGGCCTTGCGTAGCGCCGAAAGGGAAAGCCCCTGCCCGCGCAGCCACTCGTGCAGCGCCGTATTGATCTCCTCCCGCCAGTCGCCGGCAAAGAGCGAGGGCGGCCGCGGCGCCGGGGTGCCGGCAAAGGCGGAAAGCATCTTCGCCGCCGCATCGAAATGCGAGACATCCATGTTGATGCATAGGAGGCCGGTGGCGCGCCCCTCCCCGTCCCGCAGCACGGCCGTCACCGATTTCAGGCGGCGGCCGTCCGCGCCGGTCTTCTCGTAGGGGCCGTAGACGCCGTCGTCCCCGGCTGCCTCCGGCTCGTCCTCCACGAGCGATTCCATGCCGGGCCTGCGCCCGGAAAAGGCGTTCCAGATGCCGGCGATCCGCCCCGTTTCGAGATCGTGCAGCACGACCTCGGCATGAGGGTGAAGGAGGGTCGAGATGGCCGCGGCCGTGGCAGTGTGCTGGCGGAGCAGCGTTTCGGCATTCGTTCGGGTTTGCATGGCGGCAAACAAACCTATCGTAGATATTTTGTCAATATTGGATTTTAAATCCAAAATGCCAAGCCACGCTTGCGGCGCTTTCCGCCGCGTCCTATCCAGAACGGAGACGATTCTGGGGGAATGCCATGAGTGCCGATCTTGCAGCCTTTCCGGACCGGGCGACCGTCGCCGACAAGCTCGGCGCGCTCGGCGAAGGCGACGAGGCCTATCTGCGCCTTCTGATGGAAAATCCGCAGCAGGACGAGAACCTGCTGGAAGGCCTTGCCCTCCATCTCGACAGGGCCGCCACGGCCCGCTTCCTCAATTCGCTGAAGCTGGAAAGGCTCGGCGAATGGCTGGGCGATGCCGCGCCCGCCCGCCTGCAGATCCGCCTCATGGAAATCGCCCGCTCCAGCCAGCATGCCGCCTTCGCCGCCTTCCGCGCCGGCCTCGCCCGTTCCGGCGGTCTCGAACGCGCCTATCCGAAGGCCTGACCGGCGGCGGCCAGCGGCCCGAAGGACGTGCGGATCATGTCGGCCATGCCGTCGATCGCCGCCCCGCTGCGGCGCGGATTGCGCTTGAGCACGACGCGCGAGGAATCGATCGGCGGAAAGCCGTCCCCCGCCGTCAGCTCCCGTGTGCCCGGCGGCAGGGTGCTACGCGAGAGCGGCGCGACGGCAAGCCCGCTCGTCACCGCCGAGCGCAGCCCGCCGCTCGTATCGCAGGTATAGGCGATGCGGTAGGGGATCGCGTGCCGCTCCAGCGAGCGCAGCGCAAACTCCCGGCACCAGTTCGACCGCCAGTAGACCGCGACCGGCATCGGCCGCTCCAGATGCCGGCTATGGGCAACGGATGTGACCCAGACGGTCGGATCGACCGCCAGCACCTCGCCCGAAATGCCGTCGCACCAGTCGAAGATCACGGCAAGGTCGAGCTTGTCCCCCTCGAGCGCGGCAAGCTGCTGGGCGGTATAGCCGCACAGCACCGTCACCTCCGTTCCCGGATGGCTGCCGGCGAAGGCCGCGAGCGCGGCCGGCAGGACAGTCTGGTTGTATTCCTCGGGAATGCCGACACGTACCGGCCCGTCGAGCGGGGCCGTGCGCATGGCCGCCGTCGTCTCGTCGACGAGGCCGACGATGCGCCGCGCATAGGGCAGGAGCCGCTCGCCGTCAGCCGTCAGCCCCACGCCGCGCGGGCCGCGCTCGAAGAGCACGGAGCCCACGAAATCCTCCAGCTTGCGCACCTGCATGCTGACGGCCGATTGCGTCCGCCCGAGCCTTTCGGCCGCATGCGTGACGTTTCCCGCCTGCGCGACGGCAACGAAGATGCGCAGGAGATCGCTTTCGAGAGGAGGATACATGGCGCCATCGCTTTTCCTGATACCTGCCATCATCGCTATTCGTTTGTGAAATGTCTATGGCTTTGCTTGGCTCTGCGCAGAAGGAAAGGCGCATGGCATGACGATTCTGAGGATGTTGCGGGAAATATGGGAGCGCTATCGCCGGGAAGGGGCGGAACGGGCGGCGCTGCGGCTGCTCGTCGTGCGCGGGGACAGGCGCCTGCTGCGCGATGCCGGGCTGATGCTGACAGATGGAGACCGCTGCGAGCCCCTGCCGCGAGCGAAAGAGAGGCGCTGGACCGCGCCCCTCATCCGGCTGCCGCCACCTTCTCCCCGCAAGCGGGGCGAAGGGGATAGGGTCACGACGCCCTCAAGTGACAGGCCTGCCGCGTAAAGACCCTCTCTGCCTGCCGGCATCTCCCCCACAAGGGGGGAGAACGCCAGAGGCTTGCTCCTCCCTCCCTTTTTCATACCGAGGGTGCCGCCCATTAAATCCCTCCCCCTTGTGGGGAGGGATTTAGGGAGGGGTCTTTCTCTACTTCTCCCCCGCAAGCCCGCCGGCCAGCCGCACGAGCTTCAGGAACTCCGCCCGGTAGCCGAACGGATCGCTTCCCCGCGCCGCTTCCGCCAGCCCGAGGATCGAGCCGTAGGCATAATCCCGCAAGGCCGGCACGCCCTTGAGCTTCTGCCCGAAGGCGGCGACGGCAACGGAGAAGCGGACGTCGGCGGAGGCGGCATCCACACCGGCGACCGCATCGGCATCCGTCACCGGCATGGTGACCAGCTCGCTCGTATCGCCGTCCGGCTTCTTCCAGCGCATCTTGAGGAACGCGAGCTCGCCGCCGTCCTCAGCCGGCGCAGCAACCTCTTTTCCATAGCGCAGCGGATCGTTCAGCACGGCGGGGCTGCCCTTCGGCGTCACCTCGTAGATCGCCGTCACCCGATGGCCGGAGCCGATGTCGCCGGCGTCCACCTTGTCGTCGTTGAAGTCCTCGCGGTTCAGCGCCCGCGTCTCGTAGCCGATCAGGCGATATTCGGATATCCGCGCCGGATTGAACTCGACCTGGAACTTCACGTCCCTGGCGATGGGGAAGAGCGATGCGCCCGCCTCCTCCACCAGCGTCTTCTGCGCCTCGGCGAGCGTGTCGATATAGGCGGCCGTGCCGTTGCCGTTCTGCGCCAGCGCCTGCATCAGGCCGTCATTGTAGTTGCCGCGGCCGAAGCCGAGCACGGAGAGGAAGATGCCGCTCTTGCGGCGCGCCTCGATGAAGCGCTTCAGGTCCTCGTCGCTCGAAGGGCCGACATTGAAATCGCCGTCCGTCGCCAGCATGACGCGGTTGACGCCGTCCTTCCGGAACGCCTTCTCCGCCAGCCTGTAGGCCGTCTCGATGCCCTCCGCGCCGGCCGTCGAGCCGCCCGGCTGGAGATTGTCGATGGCATCGAGGATCTTTTCCCGCTCCTTCGCCTTGGTCGGCTCCAGCACCACGCCGGCATTGCCGGCATAGGTGACGATCGACACCGTGTCCGTATCCTTCAGCTTGCCGACGAGCAGGCGGAAGGCGCTCTTCAGGAGCGGCAGCTTGTCCGGCGCGTCCATGGAGCCCGAGACGTCGATGAGGAAGACGAGATTGGCGGCCGGCTCATCCGCCGGCACCATGTCGAAGCCCTTGATGCCGATATGCAAAAGCTCCGTGTTCCTGTTCCACGGCGTCGGCAGGACGGTAACGGTCGCCTTGAACGGCTTTTCCGCCGTCTCGGGTCCTTTCCAGTCGTAGGGGAAATAATTGACCAGCTCCTCGACGCGCACGGAATCGGGGTCCGGCAGGCTGCCGGAAAGCAGCGAACGGCGGACATAGGAATAGGAGGCCGTATCGACATCCGCCGAGAAGGTGGAGACCGGATCGGTCGCGACGCTCTTCACCGGGTTCGGATCGGCCGAGGCGAAGCGCTCGCGGTTTTCCGCCGGCAGCGGCATGGCATCGGAAGGCTGCATCGCCATCCGGCTCAGGCTCTGCACGGTGGCGGCCCCGCCGACCGCCAGCGGTTCCGGCATGGCCGCAACGGCCTCCTCCTCGCGGCTTTCGGCAAGCGGCGCGGGCTCGGCGCTATCGGCCGCGACCTTCATCTCCGCCTTCGCCTTTTCCGCGACCTGCCTGCGGGCGCGCTGGTCCTCGTCCGTCGGCTTTGCCGCAATCGTCGTCTGCGCGTCGAGCGTGACCGTGCCGCTCTTCACCAGCTCGTAGGTGACAAGGCCCGCGGCGGGCACGACAAGGAGAGTGGCAAGGGCCGAGCCGGCCAGAAATCTGCGGTTCATGATGGGGCTCCATATCCGGTTGAAGATGGAGCTTCGACGCCCGCCGGCAGCCGAACCTTGGGGGGCATCCGATGTTTTTTCCGCCCCGTCGAAAGCCTGCATGGCGGCGGCGAGCGCCGCGGCCCGGGCCGAGGGGTCGGCGGCCGGCGGGGTGCGGCGGGAAAGTCTGTTAAGGTCGAATTCGGTCATCGTCCGTCCTTCCGTCACGCGGCCGCATCGCGCAAAAGCACCTTCAGGCGCTTGCGGGCCTCGTGCACATGCCAGGAAATCGTCGTTTCGGCGCAGCCGAGCACATCGGCCGCCGCCGCGTGGCTGAGCCCCTCGCCGTAGATGAGCAGCACGGCGTCGCGCTGCTTTTCGGGAAGCTGGCGCACGGCCTGCCACAGCGCCTCGCCGGCATCCTCGTCTGGTCCGCTCTCCAGAACGACTTTCTCGCGCGAATAGGCGGCCTCGCGCCATTCGGCGCGGCGGCGCTTGCGCATCTGGTCGCGCGCCGCATTCAGCGTCACCGTATAGAGCCAGGTGCCGAAGCGGCTCGCCCCCTTGAAGCCGCGGATGGCGCCGGCAAGGCGTATGCACACCTCCTGCGCCACGTCCTCGGCATCCTGCCGGTCGCCGCACCATCGCCAGGCGACGGCATGGATGAAATCATAGCGGCTCTCGACCAGCGCGGCGAAGGCCTGCCTGTCTCCCGAAGCCGCCTTCTCGACGAGTTCTGTTTCCACGGGTCCATCCCGGTTGGTGCACACTTCCTTCAGACGTGCGCCGCAGGGCAATCCTTGGGCATGCACCCGATTATTTTGTCACGGCGGCAGGTTTTTCACGACGGCGATGATCGTGCCCATCACGGCATTGCGGTCATGCCGCCGGATTTCCGGGGAATAGAGGCTGGAAATGCTGCCGTCGAGGAAGAGCGCGTTGCGGCAGCCGAGCCGGTCGCGGAAGAGCGTGGCGAAATCGAAAAAGCGCACCGGATCGTTCGACAGGACGAAAGCGACGCGCCCGTCCGGCAGGATGCCGACGCCGTTGCGGATCTGGAGGCTCGTGCCGTCCGGCAGGAAGCGCGGATGGATATTCCCGTCGATCACCAGCATCGGCCCCGACTGCGTCGCCTCGCGCGGCGCGATCCCCGCGCTCGCAAAGGCCTCCGTCTCCATCACGCCCGCCTTGCCGCCGTCCACCCAGAAGACGCCGTTCGGCTTCAGGAAGAAATTGCCGAAGGCATCGCCTCGATTGAGCGCCCCGGTCTCATGGCCCTGCTCCACCAGCAAACCCACCGGCCCGTAGTCCGGATGGTACATGCCGCCGTTCATGGCGAAGCTCATATACTCCCGGTTACGCAGCAGATGCGTGTTGAGCCGGTCATACGTCGCCCCGCCCGCGCCCAGCGCCGCCGCCCCGAAGAGCCGGATCGTATCCGTCGCCGGATCGAAGGTGCAGACGGTGTAGCGGGCGGACTGGTGCATCGCCTCGGCGCATTTCGGCGGTTCGGCCATGGCTGGCTCCCGGAAGGCAAAAGCGGCAATGAGAAGGGTGAAGACCGGAAAGAAGCGCATATCGCACAGGATCATAAGCCAATGCGGCAAAACTAGTGGAAGCCCGGAAAAGGTCAAAGCGACAGCGCGGCCATGTGGAACCGCAGTTGCGCCGCCTCATAGCGATAGCCGGCTCCGACGGGACAGGCGGCGCGGGCGAGGCAGCCGGCGGCCATGCAGCCGGCATTCCCTTCCGGCGTGCGCAGATGGGCGCGGCAGGCGGATACGTCGAAGGCGTCCGGCCGAACGGCGCCGACGGGACAGGCGGTAAGGCAGGGCTTGTCCGGACAGATGTCGCAAGGATGCGGCGCGTGCGGTGCCGGCTCCGCCCCGATGGGCTCGGCAAAGCCCAGGGCGCCGCGATAGCCGTGCCAGAGGCCGTAGACGGGGTGGATGAGGATGCCGAGCGGCGAGGCCTTCAGGCTTTCCGCGCGCATAGCCCAGCGCTGGAAGGGTTGCCATGGCGGGTCCGAGGGGAACCAGACGGTCGCGCCCGCCGCTGCCGCCACGGGGCGAAGCACCGCCTTCGACCAGGCGTCGAGCGGGTCGCTGCCGCCCCGGTCGGGCAGGCCCTCGCGCCAGCGGGAAAAGGCCGGCCACAGGGAACTGCCGATATTGCCGACAAGCGCGATGCCGGCGGCGGGGCGACCGTCGGCAAGCGCCGGGGCGGCCTCGCCGTCCTCGAAATCGACGGTGCCGCGCAAAAAAAGACCGTGCGGCGCGAGCGCCGCACGGATGGTTTCAATATCGGGGCGAGACGGCCTCACCGGGTCACGTCTCCCTTGAGTTCGTAGTGGGGGCGCCAGACTTCCTTCTGGATCATGTCCGCCACCCGCACCGCTCCGCCTTGCTCCCTGGCGCGGTCGGGACCCTTTCAGGTGAACGCGTCGGGCATCGATTCCTTGCGCTTGGCGACATAGTCCTTGAGCGCGTCGTCGATGGCCGGGTCGAGATAGGGCGCCTCGTAGCTCTCCAGCCAGGTGCGGCAGAGCGCGTTGGCGCGTTCCTCGATGCGCTTCTGGCCTTCGATCTCCCACTGCTCGAACGAGTTGTTGTCGGCGAGCGGCGAGCGGTAGAACGCCGTCTGGAAGTTGGCCTGGGTATGGGCGCAGCCGAGATAGTGGCTGCCCGGGCCGACCTCGCGGATGGCGTCGAGCGCCTGCGCGGTCTCCGAAAGGTCGATGCCCTCGGCGAACTTCTGCTGCATGCCGAGCTGGTCCTGGTCGATCATGAACTTCTCGTAGGAGGCGACGAGGCCGCCTTCGAGCCAGCCGGCCGCGTGCAGCACGAAATTCGTGCCGGCGAGCAGCGTCATGTTCAGCGTGTTGGCCGATTCATGGGCGGCCTGCGCATCCGGAACCTTCGAGCCGCACAGCGAGCCGCCGGTACGGAACGGCAGGCCGAGACGGCGGGCGAGCTGCGCCGCGCCGTAGGAGACGAGCGAGGGTTCGGGCGAGCCGAAGGTCGGCGCGCCGGACTGCATGGAGATCGAGGCGGCGAAGGTGCCGAACAGCACCGGCGCACCCTTGCGGATGAGCTGGGTGAAGGAGGCGCCGGCGAGAACCTCGGCGAGGATCTGCGTCAGCGTGCCGGCGACCGTGACCGGGCTCATGGCGCCCGAGAGGATGAACGGCGAGACGACGCAGGCCTGGTTGTGGCGGGCATAGACCTTGAGCGCGCCCACCATGGTCTCGTCGAAGACCATCGGCGAGTTGGCGTTGATGAGGTTGAGCGTGACCGTGTTCTTCTCGACGAAATCCTCGCCGAAGACGAGCTTGGCCATGGCGATCGTGTCTTCGGCGCGCTCCGGCGCGGTGACCGAGCCCATGAACGGCTTGTCGGAATATTTGATGTGCGTGTAGACCATGTCCAGGTGACGCTTGTTCACCGGAACGTCCACCGGCTCGCAGACCGTGCCGCCCGAGGAATGCATGGACGGCGCCATGTAGGCGAGCTTCACGAAGTTGCGGAAGTCCTCGATGGTCGCATAGCGGCGGTTGCCCTCGAGGTCGCGCACGAAGGGCGGGCCGTAGACGGGCGCGAAGACGGTGGCCTTGCCGCCGATATGGGCGTTGCGCTCGGCGTTGCGGGCATGCCAGGTGAAGTCGGACGGCGCGGTCTTCAGGAGCTCGCGGCAGAGGCCCTTGGGGAAGTGCACGCGCTCGCCCTTGACGTCGGCGCCGGCCTCCTTCCAGAGCTGCAGCGCTTCCGGATCGTCGCGGAATTCGATGCCGATCTCTTCCAGCACCCGGTCGGCATTGCGCTCGATCAGCGTCAGGCCTTCCTCGTCGAGAACCTCGTATTCCCTGATCTTGCGGGTGATGTAGGGCAGCGACGGGCCGGGACCGCCCCCCGTACGCGATGCGCGGCGCGCAGCCGCACCCCGCCCCTCACGCGAACGGCGTCCGCCGCCCTCGCTTGCCACCTGCTGAATGTCCTCGGTCATGATCCGTCTTCCTTGTCGTTCGTGCGCCGGAACGCGCCACTCGTCCTATGCTAGCAAGCCGTCGGGGCGGGGCGGTTCTCAATGCGCCAAGCGGTGGCGCACGCTGGATACCTTCCCGGCCGCAAAACCATAGCGGGCCGGCCCATGCAAATGTAGCGCCATTGCTTTGTTTGGACTGTCAATTCACGGCTTTCGGCGTTATGGATGAAACAAGCGCCGGGCTGGTCGCTTTTTGCTGTATGCGACGTCGTTTTCAACACCGGGTTCGCACCGCAGGAAAGCTATTCCTGTTGACGGAGCTTGCCAATGGCACGCGCAATGGAGACGAGGAAACCCCACCATGTCTGACGACGAAATCATTCTCGCCGATCTCTCCGACGAAGAACTCGTGCAGCAGATGCACGACGACCTCTACGACGGCCTCAAGGAAGAGATCGAAGAGGGCACCAATATCCTGCTCGAGCGCGGCTGGGCCCCCTACAACATCCTTACCGAAGCCCTCGTCGAAGGCATGCGCATCGTCGGCATCGACTTCCGCGACGGCATCCTCTTCGTTCCGGAAGTGCTGCTCTCGGCCAACGCGATGAAGGCCGGCATGCATATCCTGCGTCCGCTGCTCGCCGCCACCGGCGCGCCGAAGCAGGGCAAGATGGTCATCGGCACCGTCAAGGGCGACATCCACGACATCGGCAAGAACCTCGTCGGCATGATGATGGAAGGCGCCGGCTTCGACGTCATCGACCTCGGCATCAACAACCCGGTCGAGAACTACCTCGAAGCCATCGAGCGCGAGCAGCCCGACATCCTCGGCATGTCCGCCCTGCTGACGACCACCATGCCCTACATGAAGGTCGTCATCGACACGATGAAGGAAAAGGGCCTGCGCGACGACTACGTCGTTCTCGTCGGCGGCGCGCCGCTGAACGAGGAATTCGGCAAGGCCGTCGGCGCCGACGCCTACTGCCGCGACGCGGCCGTGGCCGTCGAAACCGCCAAGGAATTCATGAAGCGCAAGCACAACATGCTTGCCGGCTGACAGGAAATTCGACGGCGCCGGTCTTGAACCGGCGCCGTCCGTTCACGACCTTTAGTTTGCGGCACGTTCGACACTGCGGCCCGCGTCCTGCGTCGCATCGACGGCATTGGCCGTATCCCGACCGATTCCGCGAATGGTGTTTCCGCAGGCGCTGAGCGCCAGAAGCGCCGCGAGAACGATGCTGATCCTGGTCAGGTTTGTCCCAGTCATGGTCGGAGTCCCTCTTGATGGATGTGGTTGACGCAGAACTTCGGCTCGGAAGTCCGAGCGAAGAACGCACGAAAGCGGAAAAAGTTCGAATCATCGCCTGCGGGGCGATTGCCCGGGAGGTGCTCGCCATCCGCCAGGCCAACGGGCTCGACCATATCGACCTCGTCTGTCTTCCCGCCATCTGGCACGCCCACCCGCAGAAGATCGCGCCCGGCGTCGAGCAGGCGATCGCCGAGGCGCGCGCGGAAGGCTTTTCGCACATCTTCGTCGGCTATGCCGATTGCGGCACCGGGGGCCTCCTCGACAAGGTCTGCGAGCGCGAAGGCGTCGAGCGCATCGCCGGGCCGCACTGTTATTCCTTCTTCGTCGGCAACGATGCGTTCGCGGCGAAGGACGACGACGTGACCTCCTTCTTCCTCACGGATTTCCTCGCCCGCCAGTTCCGCGGCTTCGTCATCGAGCCGCTCGGCCTCGACCGCTACCCGCAACTGAAGGAGATGTATTTCGGCAACTACGAAAAGCTCGTCTACCTCTCGCAGGTCGAGGACGAGGCCTTGCAGCAGAAGGCGAAGGAAGCCGCCGACTATCTCGGCCTCACCTACGAATACCGCTTCACCGGCTACGGCGACCTGACGGGCGAATTGCTGAAGGCACGTTGACGCCCAGAACTAACCAATCGTTAGCGTTGCCCGAGAAATCCGCCATCCCGGTTACGGCTTCCTAAGCCCTCGTCGCGATGATGCGCGCCAAGGTTTGGCGGGGCGCACATATGACGGATATCGAAGCACGGACGGAAACGGTGGCCATCCTCATCCAGCCCGGCCCCAATCCCGAAATCGTCGTCAATGCCGTCAAGGCCGCGTTCGCGAACCTCGTGGTCATCGAGGAGCAGGCCGAATCGAAAAAACGCTTCATCCGCAGGCGGGCGAGAAAACTCGGCTGGGTGCAGGCGCTCGGCCAGCTTGCCACCATGGTCGCCTCGAAATACGGCAAGCGCTTCACGACGAAGCGTGCCGGCGAGATCCTTGAGGAATTCGGCGCACGTCCCGACAGGGACCCGGCAATCCGCCGCATCGCCGTCCCCTCCGCCAACAGTCCGGATTTCCTCGCGGCAATCGCCGAGATCCGCCCGGCGGCGCTGCTCCTCGTCAGCACGCGCATGCTGACGGCCGGAACGCTGAGCACCATCCCCTGCCCCGTCCTCAACCTCCATGCGGGCATCAATCCGCAATATCGCGGCCTGCAAGGCGGATACTGGTCGCGCGCCATGGGCGACGAGGAGAATTTCGGCACGACCGTGCACCTCGTCGACGCGGGCGTCGATACCGGCGGCATCCTCCGGCAGGTGCGGCTCAAGCCTTCCAAACGCGACACGATGCACACCTATCCGCTGCTCCAGACCGCCGCGGCCACCGGCATCGTCGTCGAGGCCCTGCGCGATGCCGTCGCGGGCGACCTCAAGCCGTTGAAAATAGCCGGACCCTCGCGGCAATGGTATCATCCGCCGATCTGGACCTGGCTCTGGAACGGCGTGACCCGCGGCATCTGGTAAATCGCAAGGCCGGAAAATCCCGCGTCGTTTTTGAGCATGGGGCAGTCGTGGCGAGTGAAGCCCGGAACGCGGCCACACAGCATTGTCAGCGCTAAAGCAATTCCCGGAAAAGTGCTCCACGGTTTCCGCCCGGAATTGCGAAGAGAGGAAGAGCGTTCCAGCGAAACGCTCCCGGAGAATTTTCGACATGGCAGACCGCATCATCGTCTACTGGCGCGACATCCCCGCCCAGGTCATCATCAAGAAGGGCCGCACGAGCGCCAAGCGGGAACTGTCGCTGCGCTTCACCGAGGCGATCGACATGTGCGCCATGCGCACCGGCGCGGCGGAGACGGACGATTACCTCGCCGAATGGCGCAAGGCCGATCCGGTGCCGGTTTCCGACGACCTGGAGGCGGAAGCCGACACGGCCGCCGCCGAACTGGAAGCGGCCTACGACCGCGAACGCCTCGTCGCCCTCGTCAAGGCCGGAGGCCGCGACAATGGCTGACGCCGTCCAGAAACCGGGCAATGCCGCCCCCGCCAAGAAGGCCGCCACCGGCGCCTTCACGCCGGCGGGCGTGTCGCCGAACCGCCGCTCGCGCCACAAATACACGGTGCGCCTGTGGGCCGTGCGCCATTCGCGCTTCTTCGAGTGGTTCTACCACCGCTTCGCGCAGGTCTTCCTGCTGCTGCATCCCGTCTGGAAGCTCTTCGGCTACCAGCGTGTGGAGCGGCCCATCACCTTCGTCGAGCGGCATGTGAAGGGCTTTCTCTTCGACTGTCGCATGTGCGGCCAGTGCGCGCTGTCGTCCACGGGCATGTCCTGCCCGATGAACTGTCCCAAGCAGTTGCGCAACGGCCCGTGCGGCGGCGTGCGCGCCAACGGCAATTGCGAGGTGGAGCCGGACATGCCCTGCGTGTGGGTGCAGGCCTGGAAGGGCTCGCAGAACATGGTGAGGGGAAATGCCATCATGAACGTGCAGAAGCCGGTGAACCAGTCGCTGCGCGAAACCTCCTCCTGGCTGCGCGTGACGGCGGAAGCCGCCGCGGCCCGCGAAGCTGCCGCCGCTGCCGGAAAGGACGCCTGATCCATGGCGCATATCGACGAAAACCCGCTCGGCGCCCACCTGCCGCTCGATCCCCTGCCCGGCCATTCCTCGCTGGGCCGCCTTGAACGCGTGCTGCGCCGCGGCGAATTCGCCGTGACGACCGAGCTCAACCCGCCCGACAGCGCAAACCCGGAAGACGTCTACGAGCGCGCCGCGATCTTCGACGGCTGGGTGGACGGCATCAACGCTGTCGACGCCTCGGGCGCCAACTGCCACATGTCCTCCGTCGGCATCTGCGCGCTGCTCACCCGCATGGGCTACGCACCGATCATGCAGATCGCCTGCCGCGACAAGAACCGCATCGCCATCCAGGGCGACGTGCTGGGCGGGGCGGCCATGGGCGTCTGCAACATCATGTGCCTGACCGGCGACGGCGTGCAGGCCGGCGACCAGCCGGGCGCAAAGCCGGTCTTCGACCTCGACTGCATGTCGCTGCTGGAAACCGTGCGCATCATGCGCGACAACGGAAAATTCCTCTCCGGCCGCAAGCTGACGACGCCGCCGAAGGTTTTTCTCGGCGCGGCGATCAACCCCTTCGCCCCGCCCTACGACTTCCGCCCCTTCCGCCTCGCCAAGAAGATCGAGGCCGGCGCGCAGTTCGTGCAGAGCCAGTACTGCTTCGACGTGCCGATGTTCCGCGAATACATGAAGAAGGTGCGCGACCTCGGCCTGCACGAGAAATGCTACATCCTCGTCGGCGTCGGCCCGATGGCCTCGGCCAAGACCGCCAAGTGGATCCGTTCCAACGTGCCGGGCATCCATATCCCGGATGCGGTCATCAAGCGCCTTGAGGGCGCCGAGGACCAGAAGAAGGAAGGCAAACAGCTCTGCATCGACATCATCAACGAGGTGAAGGAGATCGAGGGCGTTTCGGGCATCCACGTCATGGCCTACCGGCAGGAGGAATATGTCGCCGAGATCGTCCACGATTCCGGCGTGCTGAAGGGCCGCCGGCCCTGGACGCGCGAGCCGAACCCGGTCGACCAGATGGTCGCCGAACGCATCGAGGCCGCGCGCAGCGGCCAGGAACAGGACCAGCAGCAGATGGCGGAGAAAGCCGCCAGCCAGCCCCATTGACCGCGGGCCGGGCAGCAGCCGGTCTCGCAAGCTTGTAACACGGAAAATCGCGCGCTAGACCAGACAGAGCGCCCCGCCCCAGAGGACCCTATATGACACGCACCATCGTCGCCTCGGCCACCCGCGAAATCATCATCGGTTTCGACCAGCCCTTCTGCGTCATCGGCGAACGCATCAACCCGACCGGCCGCAAGAAGCTGGCCGCCGAGATGCAGGCCGGCAATTTCGAGACCGTCATCAAGGATGCGCTGGAGCAGGTCGCCGCCGGCGCCACGATGCTCGACATCAATGCGGGCGTCACCTCCGTCAACCCGAACGAGACGGAACCGGGCCTGCTCGTCCAGACGCTGGAGATCGTCCAGGGCCTCGTCGACATCCCGCTCGCCATCGACTCATCCGTCACCGCCGCCATCGAGGCCGGCCTCAAGGTCGCCAAGGGCCGCCCGCTGCTGAACTCGGTCACGGGCGAGGAAGAAAAGCTCGAAGCAATCCTGCCGCTCGTCAAGAAATACGACGTCCCGGTCGTCGCCATCTCCAACGACGAATCGGGCATCTCCATGGATCCCGACGTGCGCTTCGCCGTCGCCAAGAAGATCGTCGAGCGCGCCATGGACCACGGCATCAAGCCGCACGACATCGTCGTCGATCCGCTCGTCATGCCGATCGGCGCGCTGGGCGATGCCGGCCGCCAGGTCTTCCAGCTTCTCTATCGCCTGCGCAACGAGCTGAAGGTCAACACGACCTGCGGTCTCTCCAACATCTCCTTCGGCCTGCCGCACCGCCACGGCATCAATGCCGGCTTCATCCCGATGGTCATCGGCGCCGGCATGACGAGCGCCATCATGAACCCCTGCCGCCCGCAGGAAATGGAAGCCGTGCGCGCCGCCAACGTCCTCAACGGCACGGACCCGAACTGCACCAACTGGATCATGACCTACCGCGACCACAAGCCCGCCGAAGCCGGCGCGACGGCCTCCGCCGCCGCAGCCCCGGCCGCCGGCGGCGGCCGCCGCGGCGGCCGCGCCGCGCGCGCCGGCGGGGGTGCGCGGGCGGAGTAAGGATACACCAGCGGCTCACCCCCCTCTGCCCTGCCGGGCATCCCCCCTTGAGGGGGAGATGCCCGGCAGGGCAGAGGGGGGTGAGCCGGAAAGACAAATGCTGGCGGCAGGATGATGCCGGCAGCCGACAAACCACCGATCACCTTGCGCCCGCCCCGCAAGGTGATCTTTTCATGTCGGGAATTGGCCAGTCCGGGGCCGGTTTCCGGCGCAGTATGGCGGCAGCGTCATCATGGCGGAGTAGGCACAATGCGTTTCGACGGCACAGCAGGGACTGAGAACACTATGAGCGAAACCGCGAGCAAGGATCCCCTCGTCCTCTTCATGCCCTCCGGCAAGCGCGGCCGCTTCCCCATCGGCACGCCCGTCCTCGAAGCCGCGCGAAAGCTCGGCGTCTATGTCGAGAGCGTGTGCGGCGGGCGCGCCACCTGCGGGCGCTGTCAGATCGAGGTGCAGGAAGGCAACTTCGCCAAGCACAAGATCGTCTCCTCGCTCGACCACATCTCGGAGAAGGGCCCGAAGGAGGAGCGCTACGAGAAGGTCCGCGGCCTGCCGGAAGGCCGGCGCCTCTCCTGCTCCGCCCTCATCCTCGGCGACCTCGTCGTCGACGTGCCGCAGGACACCGTCATCAATGCGCAGGTCGTGCGCAAGGCCGCGACCGACCGCGTCATCGAGCGCAACGCCGCCGTCCAGCTCTGCTACGTCGAGGTGGACGAGCCCGACATGCACAAGCCGCTCGGCGACCTCGACCGGCTGAAAGCCATGCTGGAGAAGGACTGGGGCTGGAAGGACCTGCTCATCGCCCCGCACCTCATCCCGCAGGTGCAGTCGATCCTGCGCAAGGGCAACTGGGGCGTCACCGCCGCCATCCACCGCGACATGGATTCCTCCCGCCCCTTCATCGTCGGCCTCTGGCCGGGCCTCAAGAACGAGGCCTACGGCATCGCCTGCGACATCGGCTCGACGACCATCGCCATGCACCTCGTCTCGCTGCTTTCGGGCCGCATCGTCGGCTCCTCCGGCACGTCCAACCCGCAGATCCGCTTCGGCGAGGACCTGATGAGCCGCGTCTCCTACGTCATGATGAACCCGGACGGAAGGGAAGCCATGACCAAGGCCGTGCGGGAGGCCGTCAACGGCCTCATCGGGAAGGTCTGCGAGGAGGGCGAGGTCGACCGGCACGACATCCTCGACATGGTGTTCGTCGCCAACCCCATCATGCACCACCTCTTCCTCGGCATCGACCCGACGGAACTCGGCCAGGCGCCCTTCGCGCTCGCCGTCTCCGGCGCGCTGCAATACTGGGCGCACGAGCTCGACATCGAGGTGAACCGCGGCGCGCGGCTCTACACGCTGCCCTGCATCGCCGGCCATGTCGGCGCGGACGCGGCGGGCGCGACGCTCGCCGAAGGCCCCTACCGGCAGGACCGCATGATGCTGCTGGTCGACGTCGGCACCAACGCGGAGATCGTGCTGGGCAACAGGAACCGCATCGTCGCCGCTTCCTCGCCGACGGGCCCCGCCTTCGAGGGCGCGGAAATCTCCTCCGGCCAGCGCGCGGCCCCCGGCGCCATCGAGCGCGTGCGCATCGACCCTGTCACGCTGGAGCCGCGCTTCCGCGTCATCGGCGTGGAGAAATGGTCGGACGAAGAGGGCTTTGCCGAACAGGCGGCGAGCGTCGGCGTCACCGGCATCTGCGGCTCGGCGATCATCGAGGTCGTCGCGGAAATGTACCTTGCGGGCATCATCTCCGAGGACGGCGTGGTCGACGGCTCCATGGCCGAGAGGAGCCCGCGCATCCTCCAGACCGGCCGCACCTATTCCTACCTGCTGCACGACGGCGAGCCGCGCATCACGGTGACGCAGAACGACATCCGCGCCATCCAGCTTGCGAAATCCGCGCTCTATGCCGGCATCAAGCTGCTGATGGAAAAGCAGGGCGTCGAGCATGTCGACACGATCCGCTTCGCCGGCGCCTTCGGCTCCTTCATCGATCCGAAATACGCCATGGTCCTCGGCCTCATCCCGGATTGCAACCTCGATGAGGTGAAGGCGGTGGGCAACGCCGCCGGCACGGGCGCGCTGATGGCGCTCCTCAACCGCGACCACCGCCGCGAGATCGAAAGCACCGTCGCCCGCATCGAGAAGATCGAGACCGCGCTGGAGCCGCATTTCCAGCAGCTCTTCGTCAACGCCATGGCAATGCCGAACAAGGTTGACGCCTTCCCCGAGCTCGCCAAGGTGGTGGCGTTGCCCGAGCGCAAGGTGCTCTCGGATGACGGCGGCGGCGAAGGCGGCGGGCGAAGGCGGCGGAGGAGCCGGGAGTAGGACTGCCTCGAAGGGCGCGCGGGATTTGCCCCTCACCCTAACCCTCTCCCCGCAAGCGGGGAGAGGGAACGTGCCCTACGCAATGTCGCAATTCGGAAAACGGTGCGGCGTATCCCCTTCGCCCCGCTTGCGGGGAGAAGGTGGCCGGCAGGCCGGATGAGGGGCTTTTACGGACGCAAGCGGCGAGCCCGCCCCTCAGCAAGCCACCTGCAGCATGTCCATCGGATGCCGCTCCATGCGGGCGAAGGCGGTGCGGATCTCCTCGGCGACGGCGAGGGCCGGCGCTTCGGCTTCCTCGTTGACGACGAGGCCGATGAGATAGTGGCCGAGCGCCGGCAGGCCGTCCTTCTCGCCCAGCGCCACCATGTCGTCGCCGACGAGGAAGCGGGCGAGCGGGGCGACGGCGAGGTCGGCGCGGATGGCGGCGCGCTGGCCCATGTGATGGGCGCAGAAATAGGCGACGCGGAATTCGCGCCGCGAGCGGCTGAGTTCCTCCAGCGCCCGGGCACGCCAGATGCAGCCCTCCTCCCAGACCGAGACCGGCAGCGGGTTCTTCAGGTGCGCCGTGCCGCATTTCTTGCCGGCCCAGACGAGTTGTTCCTTGAGCAGGATTTCGCCCGGAACGGGGATCGTGCCGTCGGTGGCGTTGAAGATCGCGAGGTCGAGCCGCCGTTCGGCGACGGCGCGGCGCAGGTTCGCGCTGCTCTCGATGGAGACGTTGACCGCGATCGACGGATAGGTCTCGGCAAAACGCTTGAGCACTTCCGGCAGGATGAGCTCGCCGACGTCGTCCGGCGCGCCGAGCCGCACCACGCCGTTCATTTCCGGCGTCATGAAGCGCGACACCGCCTCGTTGCTGAGCGCGATCAGCCGGCGCGCATAGGAAAGCAGCACCTCGCCGTGATGGGTCAGCACCACCGAGCGGGCATCCCGGCGGAAGAGCGAACAGCTCAGCAGCTCCTCCAGCTTCTTGATCTGCATGGAGACGGCCGAGGGCGTGCGGTGCACGGTCTCGGCGGCCGTCGTGAAATTGCCGGTCTCGGCAATCGCCACGAAGGTTTTGAGGATATCGAGCTCCAGCAGGGGGAGCGTCTGGCGCATCAGCAGGTTCATGGCTGCCTCCATGGATCAGAAAATCTGAAGCAAACTGTCACTTCATTTCGTTTGATTGAAAACTGCGATGGGAGGATAGTCAACCTGCAAAACAGACGAACGTGAGGAAAAACGCCATGAAAACGCAAAAATCGTTGCCGGGCGACGTGGATCTCGCCGTTCTGGCCCGCGGAAACGGATTCTACTACGCAATACGGCGCTTCGTGGGCGAGGCGCTCGAAGCCCGCCACCGGCGCAATGTCGCCCGGCATACGGCGGAAGAGCTTTCCCGCCTGCCGGACTACCTCAAGCAGGACATCGACTGGCCTGCCATCGGAAGACATGAAGAACGCTGATCATTCCAATCAAATATATTCGTTTGATTGATGCATTAGGTTGCGGCACAGTCACGCTCAAGGTCGCGACCTTTCGATACCTCCCAAGCTCGAAAGGACCCTCAAATGGCAATTGCATTGCACCACAGCCCGGTCCGGCGCTCCGCCGGCCTTACCACCCTCGTGCGGGAAACCGTCGCGCGGATCGTCTCGGCATGGCAGCGCCGGCGCGCCGAGCGCGAACTTGAAGGCATGCCCTTCGATCTGCGCAAGGACATCGGCTTCCGCTCGCGGGAAAAGTCGGCACGATGATGGACGACGACCCCGGCACAACGCCGAACGAAGACGACGCCAGATACCGCCGGACCTGACTAACGTCACTCCGGCGGTTTCGTTTTCAGGGGCGCAGGATCGGCACCTGCGGCGCCGCCGTCTCCGGCAGCACGCCGAGGAGCCGCGGATCGTCGAAGACCTCGACCTGCCGCTTGACCGGCACGAAGCCCGAACGGATGTAGAAGCCGAGCGCCTGCGGCGAATCCAGCGTGCAGGTATGCACCCAGAAGCGCCCGACCGGCGCGTGCTCCTTCTGCGACCAGACGCGGTCGAACGCCCGGTTCATCAGCCAGCGCCCCGTGCCCCCGCCGATCATCGCCTGCGTCAGGCCGAAGAAGGCGAGTTCGCAGGCCCCCTCCTCGCGGAAATCGAGCTCCAGCAATCCTTCCGCCTGCCCCGCCTTCATCACGGCATGGACTTCGATCTGCGGATGTTCGAGGATACCGGCAAGCGCGCTTTCCTCCATGGCGAGCCGCGAGGCCCACAGCCAGTCCGCGCCGATGCGCCGGTAGAGGTCGCGATACCACGCGACGTCGGGCTTTACCGCGCGCTCCAGCGTGACGCCGGGCTGCCCGGGATCGGCGCGCCGTTCCGGCGGCGCCCGCATTTCGAGGCAGGTCACCACCGCCGCGAGCTTGCCCGCCGGCACGTCCGTATATCCATCCGACAACATCGTCCAATCCCTCTTTGAAACCCTGCCGCCTTGTCGCCGGGCGCGGAGCCTTTGTCAAACTCCGGGAATGGATGCCGCCCACCTGTCGCAATCGGGCGATGCGGGCGGCAAGGTCGCAAATCTACAAGCCGGAGGCCGCCACCGCAATTCCGCCGCAACTTACTGGCATTCCGGCGATAGAGGGTATGTCTCAGTCGTATCCATCCTTGTGGACGTCGCAAAAATGCTAGCGCGGCCGCCACCACGCCTGCGACGATTGCGACATCGCCTCCCCAGCATGGATAGTCCGATGAACAAGCAAGACGTCAAGAAGCGCTCTCTGGTTTTCTTCCTGGTGCCCAACTTCTCCATGCTGCCCTTTTCGGCGGCGATCGAGACGCTGCGCATCGCCAACCGCATGCTCGGCTACGAGGCCTACACCTGGCGCCTCGCCTCCACCGACGGCCAGCAGGTGCTCTCCTCCAGCGGCATCGGCATCGAGGTGAATTCCTCGCTCGCCGACGAGCGCAAGCATCTGGGCGGCGAGAACCGCCCCTCCATGGTGCTGGTCTGTTCCGGCATCTATGTGGAGGACTTCTCCAACAAGTCGGTCAACGCCTGGCTGCGCGAGGTCTATAACCGCGGCATCGCCGTCGGCTCGCTCTGTACGGGCGCCCATGTGCTCGCCCAGGCGGGCCTGCTCTCGGGCAAGCGCTGCGCCATCCACTGGGAGAACCTGCCGGGCTTTGCCGAGGCCTTCCCGCAGGTCGACGTCTATGCCGACCTCTACGAGATCGACAGCAACATCTATACCTGCGCCGGCGGCACCGCCTCGCTCGACATGATGCTGAACCTGATCGACCAGGATTTCGGCGAAAACCTCGTCAATCGGGTCTGCGAGCAGGCGCTGACGGACCGTGTCCGCGGACCGCACGACCGCCAGCGCCTGCCGCTGCGCGCCCGCCTCGGCGTGCAGAACGCCAAGGTGCTGTCGATCATCGAACTGATGGAGAAGAACCTCGCCGAGCCGCTGTCGCTGCTGGAGATCGCCGACAGCGCCGACCTTTCGCGCCGCCAGATCGAGCGCCTGTTCCGCCAGGAGATGGGCCGCTCGCCCGCCCGCTACTATCTGGAAATCCGGCTCGACCGCGCCCGTCACCTTCTCGTGCAGTCCTCCATGCCGGTGGTGGAGGTGGCGGTCGCCTGCGGCTTCGTCTCCGCCTCGCACTTCTCAAAATGCTACCGCGAGCTCTACAACCGCTCGCCTCAGCAGGAACGCGCCGAGCGCAAGCTGACCCTGTCGGCCATCGCGCGCTGAACCATCCTGAAAACCGGCCGAGAACCTCCCCCGCTTCGGCGGGGGATCAGCTTGCCAGCGCGTTCATCAGCGAAAGTTCGGAGAAGACGCGGTTCCGGCCGGCATGCTTGGCCATGTAGAGGAACTGGTCGGCGGCGTTGAGGTAGTTGTCGAAGGTCTCGCGCCCGGAAATGGCGGCAAGGCCCACCGAGACGGTGATCGTCAACGGCTCGCCGTCCGCGTCGATCGGCTGGGCGGCCAGTTCCGCCCTCAGCCGGTCGCAATAGTCGGATGCCTCGTCCAGCCCCAGCCCGTTGAAGATGACGCCGAACTCCTCGCCGCCGAGGCGCGCGAGGAGATGCCGGTCGCCGACCCGGTGCCGCAGCCGCCGCGAGACGGCCTTCAGCACCACGTCGCCGACCTCGTGGCCGTAGGTGTCGTTGAGGCGCTTGAAATGGTCGATGTCGAGGATGGCGATGGAGGCAAGCCCGCCGCGCCGCAGCGCCTGCTCGACGATGCGCGGGCCGGTCTCGAAGAAATAGCGCCGGTTGTAGATGTCCGTCAGGTAGTCGCGCGCGGCGATGCGGCTCAGCGACTGCACCCGCTTCTGGATCGCGGCGACGCGGAAGATGCGGCTGTTGAACTCTTCCTGGATGAACGGCTTGCGCAGGTAGTCGTCGCCGCCGGCGCGCAGGAAGGGCGCGGCCCTTGCCCGGTCCTCGTCGGTGGAAAGCCCGATGACGCGCACGGCGTCCTCGCCGTGCCGCTGGCGGATCTCGCTCAGGAGATCGAGGCCGTCCATGTCGGAAAGGTCGAGGTCGCAGACGATGAGGTCGATCCCGCCATGGGTATCGAGGATATCGAGCGCGGCCGCGCCGCTGTCGACGTCGATCACCTGGAAGTGCTGCCGGGTGATGAGATCGACCTGCATCCGCCGGCATTCCGCGTCGGAATCGACCACGAGCACCTTCGTCTTGCCGCTGGTGAGGATCCGGTCCACCGCAAGCACGAGCTGCTGGATGGCTGCCGGATTGTCCTTCACGACATAGTCGAGCACGTTCTTGGCGAGGATCTGGTCGCGCGTGGCGTCGCTGAACGAGCCGGTGAAGACGAGCGGCGCGATCTGATGGGCGATCACATAGTCGAGCGCCTCGCAATTGGGCGCATCCGGCAGGTTGAGGTCGAGAACGGCTAGTACGAAGTCCGGCATGTCGCCTTCGAGCGTCGCGCGCAGCGCCGCCATGCTGGAACAATGGGTGACGGAAAGGCCGAGCTCCTGCTCGAGGCGATATTTCACGGCCGTGGAAAACATGCGCGAGTCTTCCACGAGCAGCACCTGCTGGCCCGAGTGGCGCAGAAATGCTGTTCCTCGCTGCGGATTTGAATCCACTCCCACGTCCGTCCAGTGCCTTGATGAAGTTCCCGTTTGCAGCATTACAAACCACTGGTTTTACCAAGTGGTTAATCTGCGCGCGAATATCTTACGTTACGTGAAGGACAGAACAGGGTGGATCGCTTTTTCAGCCCGCAAGACGCAGTTGCGCGGTCCTGATCTGGGTGAGCGTGTCGAGATTCTGGTTCACGCGGCAATAGAATTCCTCGTCGATGAAGGGCCGCATGATGAAGTCGTTGCCGCCGGCCTTGAGGAACCGGGCGGAGAGCAGCCGGTCGGTCGACGAGGAGATGCCGATGATGCGCAGCTGGTGCGAGCCGGTCGTGCCGCGGATGCGGCGCGTCAGCTCGAAGCCGTCGATGTCCGGCATGTTGTAGTCGGTGATCATCAGGGCGATGTCCGGGTTCGCCTTGAGGAGCGCCAGCGCGCTCGTTCCGTTCTCCGCCGTGCTCACGCGGAAATTGTAACGTTTCAGGCGCGTGGAAAGCAGCGCCCGCGCAGTCGCGCTGTCGTCGACGATGAGAACATGATGCTGGTGGTTGGTCAGGAAGCGGCAGACCGACTCGGCCAGCATGTCGACGGCGAAGATATTGTCCTTGAGGATATAGTCGACGATCTCCTTCGACAGGAGCTGGTCGCGCGTCTTCTGCTGGAAGGTGCCGGTGAAGACGATGGTGGGAATGGAAAGGTCGACGAGATAGTTCAGCGCCTCGCCGTTCTCCGCTCCCGGCAGGTTGATGTTGGAGATGGCGAGCGTGATCTTCTCGGTGGACTTGTCATAGGCCAGTTCCAGCTCCTCGAAGCTGCGGCAGATATCCACCTCGATGCCGAAGAGTTCCTTCAGCCGTTTCGAGATCATGGATGTGAAGACGTTGGAGTCCTCGGCAAGAAGAATACGGTGCTGCGAAAGAGACGCGCCGGAATACTGCATCCCGGAAATGCCGATAAACGCCATGACATGCCTTCGTAAATGGATGTTCCCCGTCTAAGGGGTAGCTGCAACCCTTTGCGAAAGCGTTAAATTTAGAGAGCATGAAAACGCGGTAGGCAGGATATCTCCCGCCTGACCTTGGACTTTACTTGACGGAGGCCGCCCCGCCTTCGATTTCGACCTCCTCGCCGCCGTTGAGCGCGATGCGGTCGCCGTTGGGAAGCGTGACGAAGCAACCGGCGGGGCAGATCGTCTGCGTGGCGCCCGGTTCGACGGCGATCTCCATGCGGCTGCCGCCCTCGACGATGACGAGGACCTGCGTGTCGGCGTCCTTGTTGGTCACCGAGGCGGCCATGGCCGGAGCGGCCATCCCTGCCGACACGAGCAGCATCACGATCGTTCGCTTCATCTTTGCCCGGCGCAACCGCCGCCCCTGTTCAAAAGCCCAAGGCAACACTATCGCCCATCGGGCGGATTTGCATGTGTTTTATGCGGGGGCGGCTGAATGCAGCGTGAATGCGGCGTTCATGCGCCGCAAATCGGGCAGGGCGTCACGCGCCCTCCCCGTCCGGCACATCCTGCGCCGGCTTGCCGCGGCGCCGGGGGGCGGGCTTTACCTTCTCCACCGCCTCGTCGAGGAGCGCGGTGATGAGCCGGGCGCCGTCCGGGGAAATCTTCACCGGCACTTCGGGCGCGGCCGGCCCGCCGATGGCGATCCCCTCCTCACGCAGCTTTTCGAGAATCGCCGTGCGCAGCTCCGACCTGACGCTGCCGCCGTTGAGGATATCGGCGAGGAATGCCCTGATCTCGAAATCCAGCGTGGCGGCGGAGAAGGCAAGGAACACCACCGTCGGCTCCGGATTGCGCAGGAGGCCCTGCTGCGCGCCGACCACCGCGGCGAGGACCGCCTGCACCCGGCGCGGGTCGTTGCCGCCGTGCACGCTGATCGGCACCTCGATGCGGCCGAGCTTGTTGCGGTGCGTCCAGTTGCCGACCTGCCCGTTGATGAGCAGCGAATTGGGCACGATGACCGTCTGGCGCTGGAAGGTCTCGATCTCCGTGGCGCGCACGGAGATGCGGCGCACGAAGCCCTCCGTGGTGCCCGCCACCACCCAGTCGCCCACCTTGAACGGCCGCTCGGCGAGCAGGATGAGGCCGGAAACGAAGTTCGAGACGATGTTCTGCAGG
The DNA here is from genome assembly GCF_055392685.1 of Shinella sp. Sh6. Taxonomy (NCBI): domain Bacteria; kingdom Pseudomonadati; phylum Pseudomonadota; class Alphaproteobacteria; order Hyphomicrobiales; family Rhizobiaceae; genus Shinella; species Shinella sp. Sh6. The sequence continues at coordinate 1,879,243 of NZ_AP044005.1, forward strand.
CCGAAACCGATACCGAGCGAGAGGGCGCCGGCAACGAGCGCGAGGCTGGCAAGGTTGATGCCCGCCGCCGATATGCCGACGAGGCCGGCAAGCGCGACGCCGGCATAGCCGACCGCGGTGCGCACGGAGTTGCGCACGCCGGTATCGACCTGGCTGCGCGCCAGCACGTTGCCGTCGAGCCACTTCTGGAACCAGCGCGTGACGACGAGGCCGAAGACGAAGAGCAGGATGCCGACGAGGATGCCGACGAGCGAGATGCTGATGCTGCCGACGCGGATCTCGGTGAAGATGCGATAGGTCCACGATTCGATGTCGGCGACCTGGAAACCCCATTGCAGGAGGATCAGCGGCACGAAGCAGACGATGATCAGGAGATAGATCGCAAGGCCCGCGGCAAGGCCGATCTGGTCGAGCGCGACCGGGCTGAGGCCGAAGCGCTCCTCCAGCCGCTTGCCGATGGCGGTATCGGCAAAGGCGTTCGTCGCGGAGACGGCGCGGCCGGACAGGAAGCCGATATACATCGTCACCACCGCCGCGCCCGTCACGACGATCTGCGTTGCGACGAAGCGCGCCATGCCGACATAGCCGAGCAGCGCCGACAGGATGAGCCCGAGGCCGATGAGGACCAGCAGCACGAAGACCGAGCGCGGCCAGGGACGGCCCGGCGAATCCGGCGTCTCGCCCTGCCGCAGCACCGGCTTGACGAAGGCGGTGACGAGCAGGAGCAGGCCGATGATGATCGAGGCGAAGAAGCTCTTGACCACCGTCAGCACCACGGGCGAGCCCAGCACCTCGCTGATCGTGCCGAGGAAGTAGTCGGCGCCGTTGACGAGCGCCATGCCGACGATCAGGAGCCACAGGCGCCGGGCACCCCGGTCGGAAACGCGCACCAGCCGCCAGTGCCCGTCCCCCGGCGACAGCACCGCATTGGCAAGCTGCCCGACGAAATAGATCGCCACCACCATGCCGAGCGTGATGGCGACGAGCGGCGCGATATCGGTGCGCAGCACCTTGAACGCGTCGAGGAAGAAATAGCTCGCCCCGGCGAAAGCCGCCGCCGCGATCGTCGGCAGCACCGTCGACCAGAAGGCGACGGAAAGGCGCGTGATGTAGTTCGGCTTATCCTGCCGCGCTGCGCTGATGTAGGGCGAGAAGAGCCGGTAGCTGCCCGAAAGCAGCACCAGCGCGGCAAGGAGCGACAGAAGCAGCGCGGCGAGCAGCGGCATCCGCTTGAAATTCCAGACGAACTGCAGCCAGGCCGTCACGGTGCGGCCGAAGGTCTGCGTCTCGTTCACCATTGCGCCGGAGGCATTGGCGAAGAGGTCGGCGTTGATCTCCGTGCGCTTCAGGATGGCGTCGGTGAAAAGCCGCCGGCGGATCTCGGTGACCCGGTTGGCAAGCCTGGTCGCCTCGATCGAGAGGTTCTCGGCCTCGCCGGTCAGCGCGTTGATCTGGTTGCGCTCTGCGGCCAGTTTCTTGCGCTCCTCAACCACGACGTCGGCCTCGGCGGGCGCGCCCTCGGGTGGCGGATCGCCGAGTTCGGCCTGCCGCGCCTTGATTGCGTCGAGCCGCGGCCGCATGGCGACGGAGGTCGCCAGGATCGAGCGGTTGAGCGTCTCCGTCTCCACCTTCAGGTCGACGAGGCGGGCGTCGTCGTCCTCGTAGCGCTCGACGCGCTCGCGGATGGCGTTGAGCTGATCGCCCGCCTTCCGGAGGTCGTTGCTCGCCTGCTCGAGCTGCGTTGCGATGTCGTCCGTGGACGCGGCTGCCGTCTGCGCGGCGGCAGGCGCGGCCGCGAAAAGGACGAGCATGAAAAGGATGGAGAGAAGGCGAAAGAGCGGCAACAGGCCATCCTCGGTAAGCAAAGGCAGACGATGCATCGCACCCGGGCGATTCCGTTCACTTCTAGCCGTGAATGCGGCCATTTTAAACGGCCTTCCTCCCGGCGCTAGAATCCCGCCCCCGGCTCGGCGAGATAGGCCTCCTCGGCCGGCGTCGAAACGCGGCCGAGAAAGCCGTTGCGATGCGGAAAGCGGCCGTACCGGGCGATGACGTCGCGATGGCGGACGGCATAATCGAGATACGTCTCGTCGCCGTGCGCCTCGAAGAGCGAGACGCTGAGGTCCTGGTCGGCCAGCAGCTCGGAATGCTCGAAGGGCATGTAGAAGAAATGCCGGCGGCCGTAGTCGACCGCCTTGTCCGCCCCCGCGTCCAGCGCCAGCAGCGCCTCGCGCCGGGCGATCCAGTCGGTGGCGAAGGCAAGGGGCGAGGCCCGGTACATGTTGCGGGGAAACTGGTCGAGCACGATGATCGCTGCAAGCCGCGCCTCGGGGCTTGCCCGCCATTCGTCCGGCACCGTGCGCGAAAGCGCAAGGTGCGTTGCGGCAAACTTTTCGCGCACGCGCGCATCGAGCTCCGGCGTCGACTGCCACCAGTCCTTCGCCGTCAGCGTCTCGCACCAGAAGCCCACAACCGCATCCGGCCGCGCAATCCCGTTCTCATTCATGACAGGTCTCCATTCCTCGCCAAGGCAATATGGCGGAGGGAGGACGGCTTGCAAGGGGGCGGGCAGAGACAAGCGGAAGGCAGGCGCCTTCGCTTTGCCAAAGGCTTGTTTAATCAGCGGAATTTGAGAAAATTTGGCGGGTGTAGAATATCGCCAAAGATCACTCAATGACTACAGTAATTCTCAAAGCCGATTGTAAAACAAGATCCACCACTTTTGACGCATGTGCCCACTTGTTTCTTCCCCTCCCCAGGAGGACTTCCCCTACAGGGAAGCGTGAACACATGGAGGGACGAAGGAGGCGACCCTTCGGATAGAGATGCCTCATGCGTGGTCAGAGACTAAGCGCGTAATTATTCGCTACCTGGATCACTTCAGAGATACTGCGAGAAACGCCAGTTCCGAACTTGAAACCCGCGACAACCGCAACTCCCCTCTCCTGATTCGTGCCATGATGCCCACGGTTGTCGATTGCATCGTCACCGAATTTCGACTGGGTCGCAGCCACCACTGCCGCAGCATACGCGGGCCTTTCCTTCTTTCTGATCCCTGCAAAATACCCGGCAAGAAAATCTGCCTGCAACTCAACTCGTTTGACGGTCGACTGGCCCGCCAGAAGCCCATCCATCAAATTATGCTTATATTGAAAGACATGAGCAAACTCATGTGCACATACAGCGGTCACCGCAATTTCAGGATGGTCAGGAGAGGCCCGAAGATCAGCAAGCAGCCCCTGTCCGAACAAGACAGTCCCGTCAGCTCTGTTCAGCCGAACGGCCGTAGTAGCGTATGCGTTCTTTCCATCATAGTCGTCATAGTACGCGAAGCCGGGGAGGACATCAAAGACAGAACTTATTTTAGAAAGCGTTTGAGCCAAGGCATAGTCGAAGTTCCGATCACCAGATTTCGGAATCATCGGCTCATCGCCTGAAACAAATAGACGCGTGTCTGTACCTACCGGATAGACTGAATCAACATCTTCATCGTCAAGCCAGCACCCATAGGTGTTGGGTGTCCGATCACTTGCTGTGAATTGCTGAGCATGGCAAGGGCATGCACGAATGAAGGGCACAGCAATACTTCCGACCACGAAGCTTCGTCGAGACAACATCGCATGCCTCCCTAGCACAGATCAGGGAATTGATCGCATGCCTGAGACGGCGGAATCGGATCTGAACCACCGTCGCTAGTCCCCCCGCTACCACCACTAGTGCCACGATCTCCGCCAGAACCAACCTGCTGCACGTTGAAGCCAGCATACTCAATTTTTCCGCTCATCTGGCTTATTGCGAATTGCCAGTTCGATTGGCCGTTCTGATGCTGCGCAGTCATCACAAACCCCACTCCAAACGGCAACGGGATTTGCTGCACGACATTTATTCCAGTGACTTGGCCCAGTTGTTGTAGCGGCACATACACGCCAGAATTACCTGTTTGCATGGCAATCGTTTGCCAAAGCTGCGGGCCAATCAGCCCAGGATTTGGTGTGCCGGTTTGAAGCTGGTGAATTAATAACGCAAGTACCTGACGAGGATCGAATTGCTGCGCAGAACTTGTTTGGACAAACGATGCGAATAAAACCACCAAAGCGATCAGGCTGCGTGAAATCCCGACGATGCAAGACTTACTCATGCCAGCCTCCCCAGTTGCAAGCATCACAACTCAAATGTTGCGAACATATGGCAAACTGTCAACGCAATTTTCGCGGGGAAATTGTAAAATTATACGTAATACCTCCCGTTAAATGATGCCCGCAAGCCATCCGATGCGCAGTCCCGAATTACTCGGCGGCACCTGTGGGTCTAAATCTCCTCACGGCAAACTTAAATACCGCGTCTGAAATCCACATCGCTAACACACCGATCAGGAACGCCGCCGCGCGCTGGGCTGCAACCCTGTCGGGAGGCCGTGGCCAGTTGATCACATTTAGGCAATGAATGGCGGGCGAAGTCAGGCAGCCGGCACCAGAGCACCGCAGATCAGAGAGGCCACCAGTTCGCGCATCTTGTACGAGCGCCGGGAAAGCGCTCGTAGGATATCAATCAAGCAATGGAAAACGGGGGCAAAGGTGCGCATCACCGCTGCGCCCGATATTCTGCCGATCCTGCGAAGGTCAAGAGAACGGTCAGCACCAAATGCTCGTCAACTCATTTGGCGATAACTGGACATCCAGTGGCTTCTGGGCCTTGTGGCGCAAGGAAATGACCAGGTTGGGCATCAAGGGCGTTACCCTCCACGATCTGCGAGGAACGGCGATCACCTTCGCGTATGCGCACCTGGCAAAGCCACATGAAGAGAAGAGCAAACTGACATCGGAGATATCATCCGCGCGGCGGGCGATGCTGATCTAGTCAGCCGCAAACCACTCTCGCCCGAGAAGAAATCATTGACGCCATCAGACGCGATATAAAAGTGTAAAACTTCCGTTCTGCTGTAAAATGCGGGTTGATAGAAAACCGCTAAGTATTTGATTTTGGTGGGTGATCACGGGCTCGAACCGTGGACCCGCTGATTAAGAGTCAGCTGCTCTACCAACTGAGCTAATCACCCACTTGACCGCTCCAGCGGTCTGGAGGGGCGTATAAATGCCTTCGCCGGGCTTGTCTATACCGCCGTCCGAAAAAAATGCGTCGGGGGCGAATTTTCTTCCGCAGCGCAAAAACGGCCGTCACAAATCCAGCAGGCCGGAGGCGATCCGCACCGCCTGCCCGCCGATGCGCCCGCGGGCGATCGTGCCGCCGGAAACGTCGAGATGGAGATGGATCAGCGAGGGCCGCCCCATCTCCACGCCCTGCTCGATGAGGATCGGGTGATGGCCGTCGACCAGCTTGTCGAAGAACTGGATCGCGCCGGACAGGGCCGCGACCGCCGCCCCCGTCGCCGGGTCCTCGGCAATGCCCATGTCGGGCGCGAACATGCGGGCGTGGAACCTGGCGGTATGGTTCACCCCGCCGCGGCAATAGAGGTAGGCGGCGGCAAGATGCCCTTCGGCGAAGGGCGCGCAGCGCTCCCAGAGCGCCGGGTCGAAATCCACGGCGGCGGCGGCGGCAAGGTCGTGCACGGGGATCATCACGAAGGCGACCCCGGCGCTCCACAGCGAGGGCACATGGTTCTCGAAGCCGATCTGCCCCGGCTTCAGGCTGAGGGCATCGGCGAGCGCCTGCCGCTCGAAGGCGGCATCGAGCCGCACGGACATGCACGGCAGGTCGAATTCGGCGAAGGTCGCCCTGCGGCCGCCGAGCTGCACCGCGCAGCGGACGGGGCCGACATTCTCCTCCAGCACGCTCACCTGGTCGCGCGGGCTCGCGCTCTCCCCGTCCGCCTCGGCGATGGCGACCGCCGCGCCCACCGTCGGGTGGCCGGCGAAAGGCAGTTCCCGGCCGGGCGTGAAGATGCGCAGGCGCGCGGTGTGCGCCGGGTTCTCCGGCCGCTGCACGAAGACGGTCTCCGACAGGTTGAACTCGCCGGCGATGCGCTGCATGACGACGCCGTCGAGATCGTCGGCATCGAAGACGACGGCCAGCGGATTGCCGGAAAGCCGCGTATCGGTGAAGACGTCGTAGATGGCATAGCGGCGAGGCAAGGCATTCTCCCTGTTCGGTTTTCCCCAGCCTGCCCGAGGCATCCGCCACGGGCAAGCGGAAATGCATAGGCCCGCGGCTCACAAATCCAGCGTCATGACCACAGGGCAATGGTCGGAGGCCTTTGGCCTGTCCCAGCCGATGCGCGGATAGCGCTCCACGTCCTGCCCCGGCGGAAAGAGCGTGCGGAAGGGCTGGCCGGCGCGCACGATCTCCGGCACATGCTGCGCGTTGCGCTCGGCCAGCGACGGCGAGAGCCAGATATAATCGAGTTGGCACAGGTGCCGTTCTTCCGGCCCGCGGCTGTGATAGAGCGTCCAGCGGTCCTCCACCGGCCGGCGCAGCATGGGATTGACGGCAAAGCCGTCCGCCGTGAAGGCGTCGAGCGCGCTCACCGGCTCCTTTTCGGGAACGAAGCGGTAGCCGTTGCGCCGGTCGCCCTCGATGCGCAGCTTCTCCTGGTAGTCGTTCATGTCGCCGCAGATGGCGAAGGCCTTGCTCGCCGTGCGGCCGGCGCCGAAGCGGTCCTCGACGATACGGCGCACGGCGCGCGCCTCGGCCATGCGCACCGGCATGGTGGACTGCCGCCCGTCCATGCCGTCGCGCCCCGGCCCCATCGACTTGAAATGCACGACATAGAGCGTCAGCGGCCGCCCGCCGATGCGCAGGTCCATCTCCAGGCAGTCGCGCTTGAAGATCTTGTCCTGCGGATGGATGCCCGGCCCGAGGTCCGGCGTGAAGAGGTCGAAATCGCGATAGGTGACGCCGGCATGGCTGCGGATGTCGATGCATTCGATGCGCTGGCCGTCGCGCGTCTCCTCGCGCATCAGCACCGAGACGTCGATGCCGCGGCTGTCGTTCCCCTCGATGAGATACTTCTGCCGGTAGCCGTTGCCGACCATGCGGAAGAGGTAGCCGTATTCGAAGGCCTGCAGCGCCGCCATGTTGTCGGTCTCCTGCAGGCAGAGGATATCGGCATCTGCGTCGGCGATGGCGAGCGCGGAATGCTGGCGGGCATCGTCGGTATGAGCAATGGTGCGCGCCTCCTCCAGCCGCTGGTATTCCGCCTCGTTGCGGATGTCGAAGAGGCGCAGGACGCGATCCTGGCGAAGCTGGTTGCGGAAACCCGTGAAATCGAAACGGGTCATGAGGTTTTCGATATTGAACGTGGCAAGGCGCAGCGACATGGGGTCCTTCCGGGAGTGCCGGTAAAGTGTAACCGGCTGACCGGCAATGGAAAGCGTCTTTTCTCCCCGCCCGGCGCCGTTCACGGAATAAACCGCCCGATCCCGCCGTTATCCGCCCATGGAGGATCGGTCATGGGCAAGGCATCCGGCATGGCACGCATGGTCCTTGCGGCGTGGCTGGCCTGGGCGGTGCTTGCCGCCCCGCCCGCCCGCGCCGCCGAAAGCTACCTGACGACGGCCGGGGAAGCCGCCCGCGCCGTCGCGCGCGTCACCGAGGCGCTCGGCGGCAAGCTACAGGTGCACACGATCCGGATCACCGACAGGGACGTGACGGTGCTTGCCGGCAGCAGCCGGCCGGGCGACGTCGACGAATGGAGCGTGCGGCAGGCGACGCGGCTCCTGTTCTTTGCCGCGGAGGTCGTGAGCGGCCCTTCGGCAAAGCCGGCGCCCGCCATCGTCGCCGATCCGGCCTCCGGCTTCTTCCCGCTCGAGGCCTTCGCCCTCGACGAGGTGAGCACGGTCGCCGCCCACGCCATTGCCTATGCGAAACTGCAGGACGAGGCGGCGGTGCGCTCCATCGAGATCGCCCGGCGCGTCGGCCTGCTCCCCTCGCCCGCCTATGGCGATATCCGCTGGTCGATCTATGTCGCCTCGCCGCGCGAAAGCGCGACGGTCTACGCGGATGCCGGCGGAAACATCATCGGCGGCGACCTTTCCAACACGGTGCGCGCCCGCACGATGGATTTCCTCAAGGACGACGACTGGCCGAAGGAAGCGGCGCTGGCGAGCCTGCTCGGCGCCATCGGCAGCAAGCCGGTGGTGCACGACGTGACGATCTATCCGAAATCCGTTCAGGTGAAGGCCGACCATCCAAGCCTGCCCGACAATGCCGTCGGCTATTCCTGGGACCTTGCCGGCGTCACGCGCTCGCCCGTCACCTCGCCGCTCTTTCCCGGCACGGCTGAGGAGCCCGCCCTGTCGCTTGCCGACGTCGATTTCGGCCCGCTGGCGGCAGTCCGCGAGAATGCGGTCAAGGCCTGGGGCAACGAGAAATCGACGCTCAACTACATGATGCTGCGGCTCTTCTCCGACGGGCCCGGCAAGCCGGAACAGCGCTGGTCCGTGCACTTCACCGACTGGGGCCAGCCGGGGGAACTGGCGCTCTTTTCCAACGGCGGCTCGGTGGAGCTGACCGCCGACGGCACCGTGCGCCTCGCCGACCTGCCGCCCGCCCGCCGGCCGAAGCGCAACTGGCTCGATCCGGCAACGACCGGCGACGTGCTCGCCGCCATCGGCGAGCAGTTCGGCACGAATGCGCGCTTTGCCGAGATCACGGTCAGCGGCGATTCGATGCGCATCCTCGCCGAAGTGCCGGACAAGCCCGGCACGATGCGCGACTACACCGCCAGCGACCGCGGCGTTACCGCCTCCGGCATGATGATGCCGTGGGACGCCGAGTTCCGGCCGGAACGGCTCTACCGGATGGACGACCTTGCCTTCTTCTCGGCGGAAAAGCTGAACGAACTGACCGCCCGCACCTTCACCCGCCTCAAGGTCGGTTCCGAGATGGCGGTCAGCCGCTATACCTTCTCCATCGGCCAGATCATGTCGCCGGACGGCAGCTTCATGGTGCCCTCGCCCGACGGCAAGGTGACGCTGGAAATCCGCCTCGAAAGCCCGGACGGCTGGAAGGGCGGGCGGATCACCTATTCCTCCAGCGGCGAGGAGATCGACATCGTCATGCCGTAGCGTGGCGATGCTTGGCTTGGGACAGGCGCGGTTTTCCGCAAGATTGCCGTTTCGCCCGCCGCCATCCTTGGCTAGCCTCGGCCCATTGGCGCAACAGTTCCGGCAGGCCTTCCATGACAGACGATACCGCAATCCGCATCTCCGCCGCGCGCACGAAGGACCTCTCCCTCACAATGACGTGCTGGCCGAGCGTGACGGGCTCGCCCGACGAGGCGGATTTTTCCGGGCGGCTGCACGCGCTTCTGGCCGAAACGCCGTATTTCCAACGCCATCCCGACCAGCTCTTCACCGTCGACAGCCACGGCGAGCCGCTGACGCGGAACGTCGTCGCGCTGGTGCGCGGCACGGGGCGGAAGACGGTGGTGCTGGCCGGCCATTTCGACACGGTCTCGATCGCCAACTACGGCACGCTCGCCCCGCTCGCCTGCGATCCGGAACCGTTGACGCGAGCGCTTGTCGAAGAGCTTCGCGGCCGCCCGCGAAACGGCGCAGAGGAAAAGGCGCTCCGGGATTTCGAGAGCGGCGACTTCATCGCCGGCCGCGGCCTTCTCGACATGAAGAGCGGCCTTGCGGCGGGAATCGCCGCGATGGAGCGCTTTGCCGGGCTCGACGCGCCGGACGGCAACATCCTCTTCGTCGCGACGCCCGACGAGGAAAACCGTTCGCGCGGCATGCGCAGCCTGCGCAACGCCCTGCCGGGGATCGCCCGGCGCTTCGACCTCGATATCGTCGCCGGCATCAACCTCGACGCGTCGAGCTGCGAGCGCGACGGCGAGGAAGGCCGTGCGGTCTATCTCGGCTCCATCGGCAAGTTCGCGCCCTTCGCCTTCGTCATCGGCCGGCCGACCCATGCCGGCTATCCCTTCAACGGCACGAGCGCCCACCGCATCGGCGCCGAGATCGTCCGGGCGATGGATACCGTGCCGGAGCTTTCCGACGAGGCCTTCGGCGAGCGCTCCCCGCCGCCCGTCTGCCTGGAGGCGCGCGATATCCGCGACGGCTACGACGTGACGACGCCGGACCGCGTCTGGCTCTCCTTCAACTGGCTGACGCACCGCCGCAGCGCGCGCGACATGCTCGCAGAATTCCGCGCCATCGTCGCCGGCGCGCTGCAAGCCGCGCTCGAAACGCAGGATGCGCATCGGGCCCGCTATCGGAACCACGCCGGGGCGACGACGGAGGGACTGGTGCTCACCTATGCCGAGCTCATCGCGCGGCTGAAGGCGCGGGGAGGCGCGGCGGCGCTCGCCCGTCTCGACGCGCTCGACCGCTCGCTTTCGGGCAGCACCGATCCCCTGAAGGTCAGCCGCGAGATCGTCTCGGCGGCGGCGACGGAGGCGGGCATCGAGGGACCTGCGGTGATCGTCGGCTTCGGCAGCCTGCATTACCCGCTGGTGCATCTGGAGCGCTCGGATACCGGCGACATGAAGGCCCGGCTCCGGCGCGTCATGGACGCGGCCGCGGAGCGGCACGGCACGTCGATCAAGTTCAAGCAGATCTTCGCCGGCATTTCCGACATGAGCTTCTTCGGCCACCGGCCGGATGCCGGCGAAACCGGCCTCATCGCCGCCAACACGCCGTCCGCCGCCTTCACCGACGATGCGCCGGAAGGGCTGCTCTCCTTCCCCACGGTCAATATCGGGCCCTGGGGGCGCGACTATCACCAGAAATGGGAGCGCGTGCACGCGCCCTATACGTTCGGGGTGTTGCCGGACCTGGTGTTCGAGGCGGCACTGGCGTGTCTCAAGGAATAGACAGAATGCCCCTCATCCGCCTGCCGGCACCTTCTCCCCGCAAGCGGGGCGAAGGGATAGGCCGCACCGGCTTCCCCAAGCAATACCGGTTTGTGGGGCACGTCCCCTCGCCCCGCTTGCGGGGAGAGGGTTAGGGTGAGGGGCAATTGCACGCCGATCAGGCGGCAAGCCGCTCCGTCTTCAGCAGCCGGCCGAGGCGGGAGATGCCTTCCTCGATGGTCGCGTCGTCGGCGCAGGAGAAGCTGAGGCGCAGGGTATTGGCGCCGCTGCGGTCGGCGTGGAAGGCCTGGCCCGGCACGAAGGCGACCTTCTCGGTCTCGATGGAGCGGGCGAGCAGCGCGGCACCGTCCATGCCCGCCGGCAGAGTCACCCAGATGAACATGCCGCCTTCCGGCTTTGTCCAGTGGACGCCGTCCGGCATGTATTTATCGAGCGCCGCCAGCATGACGTCGCGGCGGTGGCTGTAGGCGGCGCGGACCTTGGCGACCTGTGCGTCGAAGCCGCGCTCGGCGACATGGGCGATGGCCATCTGGTTGATGGTCGAAGAATGCAGGTCCGCGGCCTGCTTCATCAGCACGAGCTTGCGGATGACGGGCGAGGCCGCGACGATGTAGCCGACGCGAAGGCCCGGCGCGAGCGTCTTGGAGAACGAGCCGCAATAGAGCGTGCGCGCCGCCTCGATGTCGCCCTTGCGGGCGATTTCGAGCGCGAGGATCGGCGGGATCGCCTCCCCGTCATAGCGCAGCGACTGGTAGGCGGCGTCCTCGATGACCGGGATGTCCAGCTCCTCGGCAAGGTCCAGCAGCTTCTCACGGCCCGCCCGGTCGACGGTCTCGCCCGTCGGGTTGCAGAAATCGGCGGAGAGATAGGCGAATTTCACGCGCCCGCCCGCTTCCGCCGCGGTGGCGCGGTAGGCGTCCGGCGTGCGGTTGCCGGCAAGGTTCAGCCGGTCGTAGGTCGGCTCATAGGCATTGAAGGCCTGCAGGGCGCCGAGATAGGTCGGCCAGGTGACGAGCGCGGTGTCCTTCGGCGACAGGAAGAGCTTGCCGAGATAATCGAGGCCCTGCTGCGAGCCCGAGACGATGAAGACGTTCTCCGCCTTGCAGGGAACGCCGAGCTTGCCCATCTCGCCGGCAAGCCAGTCGCGCAGCGGCCTGTAGCCCTCGCTGACGGAATATTGCAGGCCGGCCGCGGCACCCTCGCCCGCCAGCACATCCGTATAGGCGGCAGAGAAGGCTTCGCGCGGGAACAGCGCGGGATCGGGAATGCCGCCGGCGAAGGAGATGATGTCCGGCCGCTCCAGGAGTTTCAGCAATTCACGGATTTCGGACGCCTTCATGCGCGACGCACGGGTCGCGAAGGCCTGTTCCCACTTGAACATAGGAGGTTTCCTCGGGCTTGTTGTCTGCCCGCACCTCATCATGGCACCGTATTTATGTCAATAATACTGACCTAAATAATCGCACCAAGAATAGAGGCGCACGCCCCAAGGTCTTGCGTGCCATCCATTTCCTGCACTGCACTCGTCTTCGCGAGGGCGTCTTGCGCGGCCGTGCTCAGGTCGTGCGGTCGCCGTAAAGGCTGAGCAGCACGAGCGTTGCTATACTGGCCAGAATGAAGAGATCGAACCAGGCGAAGTATTGGGTAATCGTGGTCATCGCACTATCCTCCTGACAGCGGAACGAAACACGCCCGTATTCTGCGCCCGTTCGGCCTTTCCGGCAAGATTATTACTTGCCGCACCGCAATAGCGGAGAGGATGCACTGCACTATTTCAGATGAACTGAAAGAAGAGCCGGGCGGAGAACCGCCCGGCCCGATTTCCTGCAAAGAGGCAGGAAAGCTTAGTTGACGGCCTTGTCGACCAGCTTGTTCTTGCCGATCCAGGGCATCATGCCGCGGAGCTTGGCGCCGACTTCCTCGATCTGGTGAGCGTCGTTGTTGCGGCGGATGCCCTTGAAGCGGGCGCCGCCGGCCTTCCATTCCTGCATCCACTCGGAGGTGAACTTGCCGGTCTGGATGTCGGTGAGGACGCGCTTCATCTCGGCCTTGGTCTCGGCGGTGATGATGCGCGGGCCCGAGACGTATTCGCCCCACTCGGCCGTGTTGGAGATCGAGTAGTTCATGTTGGCGATGCCGCCTTCATAGATCAGGTCGACGATCAGCTTCACTTCGTGCAGGCACTCGAAATAGGCCATTTCCGGCGCGTAGCCGGCTTCGACCAGCGTTTCGAAACCGGCGCGGATCAGCTCGACGAGACCGCCGCACAGAACGACCTGCTCGCCGAAGAGGTCGGTTTCGCACTCTTCCTTGAAGTTGGTCTCGATGATGCCCGAACGGCCGCCGCCGACGCCGCAGGCGTAGGAGAGCGCGAGGTCGAGAGCGTTGCCCGAGGCGTTCTGGTGAACGGCGACGAGGCAGGGAACGCCGCCGCCCTTCTGGTATTCGCCGCGAACCGTGTGGCCCGGGCCCTTCGGCGCGATCATGACGACGTCGACGGAAGCCTTCGGCTCGATGAGGCCGAAGTGGACGTTGAGGCCGTGGGCGAAGGCGATGGCCGCGCCGTCGCGGATGTTCGGCGCGATCTCGTTCTTGTAGATGTCGGCCTGGAGCTCGTCCGGCGTCGCCATCATCAGGAGGTCGGCCCACTTGGCGGCTTCCGCCACGGTCATGACCTTGAAGCCGTCGGCTTCCGCCTTCTTGACGGTCGGCGAACCGGCCTTCAGCGCGATCACGACGTTCTTGGCGCCGGAATCCTTGAGGTTGAGGGCGTGGGCACGGCCCTGCGAACCGTAGCCGACGATGGCGACGTTCTTCGCCTTGATGAGGTTGAGATCGGCATCACGATCGTAATAGACGCGCATCGATGGTTCCTTCCCTTGACGTCTGTTTGATCCGAACCGGCGGCTGTCCGCCGGCTTATCCTTTCACGCCGTGGAGCGTCAGGAAGGCGTCGATCGCCTTCTCCGCGCGCGGCGAGAATTCCTTCTTGAGTGCACCGGCGTCCTCGCCCAGGAGCATGCGCAGATGCATGTCCGAGACGATCAGCCCGTAGAGTGTGCCGTATGCCTCTTCCGCACTGGAAAAGGCAAGCAGCTTCGCCTTGCGGCCGGCTTCGAGCAACGCCGCCGCGCGCCGGCCGATCTGCCGGCGGCCGCGCTCCTGCAGGAGGCGGCCGAGACCGCCGCCCTCGCGGCTCGCCTGGCCGATGGCAAGACGGTTGAGCGCCAGCGACACGTCGCCGGAGAGCACGTCGATGAGGTCGCGCGCAAAGGCGAGAAGATGCCGGCGCAGCGTCTCGGCCGTCAGCGCGCCCGCGCTCACCTCGACCGTGCGCACCTTGCCGGCCTGGTAGGCGATCATCGCCGCGATCAGCCCGTCGCGGTCGCCGAACCACTTGTAGAGGCTTTCCTTCGAGCAGTTGGCGGCGCGGGCGACGCCGGCCGTCGTCAAGGCCCGCTCCCCGCCTTCCACGAGCAGGCCGAGCGCACGCTCCAGCACCGCGCCCTGACGTTCCGTCAGGCCCGCGGCAGCCGCGCCCGTCTTTCCCTGCCCTGCGTCCTGCAAGATACCCATCCGTGAATTTTGCGTACCGTACCGTACGGTTCGCCATCTTCTAGCGCCCTCCCGCGCCGCGGTCAACAGGCTTGTTGGTATCGTGACTCGATGGGTGATTTGCAGCCCGCGTTGCTCCCGTGGGGATGCAGATCCCGACTGCGGGCATCGCTGCAACGCACAACGGCCCAGAAATTTTCTTTCCGCTATCTCGCTGATTTGAAACAGAAGTCCACGAACGCGACAATCTCCATGCCGCTTGGATAAAATTTTTCGCTTCCCAATCCATTTCCCGTTGTTAAGATTTGTGAGGCTCGCGGTGCAACAGGCCGCCGCCGGCGCCTGCCGGAAAGGCCGAACCGCCGGTCCCAGTCAGGAGTACGAAGCCCGACGCCCTTACGCCAAGGAGACAGAAAATGTTGAATTTCCTGCCGGACCTTCACGAAGGACATGCTCCCATCACCCTGCAGCAACTGTTCGGCGATGCCCTTGAAGCTCTCGAAACCTGGGAAGACGAACGCGCCGAACCCGCCGTCATCTACGAAGACAGGCTCGTTCCGATCGGTATCGTCTTCGAAAGCATGAAGGAGTGCACCGATCTCCTTCCGCATGTGCTGGCGGATATCGTCGCCGGCACGCTTGCGCGCAATCCCGCGGCGGCCGAAGCGCCGATCACCACCTTCGGCGAGGCCGCACGCCTTGCCGCCGCGCTCGTGGAACAGCGCCGCCTGTGCGGCGAAGCGGCCATCGCCGCCTTCCTCGACCAGCACCGCGTCGACAAGCGGCGCCCTGCCTGAGGCTTTGAAAACCGCAAGGCCCCGGAAACGGGGCCTTTTTCCTGTGGGCAATCATCCGCGTGCCGTCGCCCCCGTTCCGTTTTCCCCGCACGCACGCATGCGCCCGACTCTTGACCAGTCAGATTGAAACCACTATTTCTCGCGCATCGATTTGAACGTTGACTTCCGTATTTGCCGGCCCAAAACCGTCACCTTCACGACTTCCCCTTCAAATTCGACCTCCCGTGGCCGCTGCGGCGGCCGAAGATTGATTTGACGGCTCAGGAAAGGTTTCGTCATGGCAACTGGCATCGTAAAATGGTTCAACACCACCAAGGGCTACGGCTTCATTCAGCAGGACAGCGGTGAACCGGACGTTTTTGTCCACATCTCCGCCGTACAGCGCGCAGGCCTCGCCGGCCTCAACGAAGGTCAGAAGGTCAGCTTCGAGCTGGTCCGCGACCGCAAGTCCGGCAAGATGTCTGCCGATCAGCTGACCGCAGCCTGATCCTTTCGCGATAGCGAACGAAAAGCCCGCCTCCGGCGGGCTTTTTGCGTTTCAGGCTTCCCGGAGCACGCCGTCCGGCCAGCGGCATTCCGTCAGGCCCGCCCGGCTGAACGGATCGGCGAGCGTTCCGGAGACGATGGCGGCAAGGATCTGCGGCGCCGGCGGAATTTTCGCGATGGTCGCCACCAGCCGGTCGCGCAGCCAGGCGATGGACCGCGAATCGGACTGGTAGAACGGCGTGAAGACATAGGAGAGAAGCTGGAACAGCCGAACATGGCTGCGCCGGGCGGCCGCATAGGCCGCAAGCGCCTCCTCCAGCGAGCCCGATGTCCGAAGCGCATGGGCGAGCGCGGCCGCATCGAGCAACGCCATGTTCGCCCCCTGCCCGAGCTGCGGGCTGGTCGAATGGGCGCTGTCGCCGATGAAGGCGATGCCGTCCGCATGGGGCGGCAGCGTCGTGCGGTGGGCATAGCGCGCGAGCGTCAACCGGTCCCAGTCGGCGATCTGGTCGAGGAAGGGCACCGCCTCGGGCCAGTAGCCGGCAATGCCCGCCTTCCAGCGGTCGAGCCCGGCCTTTCTCACCGCATCCGCGTCCGCCGTCTTGAGGCTCCAGAAGAAGGCGACCTTGCGCCCTTCCCCCGCCCGCGCCCGGCCGACCGGCAGCACGCCGATCATGACTTTCGCTGCGTCATACCGTTGAGTCAGCGCCCGCGCGTCATGCGCGATGCCGTCGCAATCGAGCGTCGCCCAGAAGGCGCCCCACGGCAGTTCCTTCACCATGGGCGCGACGACCGAGGCGGCGGCAAGCTGCGAGCGCGCGCCGGTCGCATCGATCACCAGGTCGTAGTCGCCGACGATCTCGCCGTCCGGATCGTGCAGCGCCGTGCGCGATTGCCGCGTCTCGGCCTTGGCGAGCGTGATGCCGGTGCGGACCGGAATGCCTTCGGCCACGACGGCGTCGTTGAGGGTCGAGAACAGCGCGGCACGGTGCACGGCAAGCCCGTAGCGCCCGCCGGCAAGCGCGTCGTAGCGCACGTCCAGCACCGTGCGGCCACTCGACGCATCCGCACCGTGCAGCCGGTCGATGCGGTTGCCGAGGGCGTGGATTGCCGGTGAAAGGCCGAGGGCGTCGAGCACCGTCAGGCCCGTCGGCTGCATCAGCAGGCCGGAGCCGACGGGCGAGGGCTGCGCGAAGCGTTCGATGAGCTCGACCTTGTGGCCGGCGCGCGCGAGGAACAGCGCGGCCGCAAGCCCCGCGGGCCCCGCGCCGGCAATGCCGATATCCAGTCGTTCCATGCCCGTCCCCGGTCGTGCCTATTGCTGCCCGGCGTCATAGGCCGTTCGCGCGGCCCGGATCGCCCTGTGGTTCTCCGTAGACCACTGCACGAGGGAGCGCAGGAGCGCAAGGAAGGATCGCCCGAGCGGCGTCAGCGCGTATTCGACGCTCGGCGGCTGGGTGGGATAGACGGTGCGGGTGAGGTAGCCGTCGCGCTGGAGGTCGCGCAGCGTCTGGGTCAGCATGCGCTGGGAGATATCCGGGATGAAGCGGCGCAGTTGCGAGAAACGGCGCGGCCCGTCCGCAAGGCCGAGGATCATCAGCGAGGTCCACTTGCCGCCGACGCTGTCCAGCACGTCGCGCACCGGGCAATCGTCCATCGACATGGCGACGCCGTCGATGAGAATGACACGTTCGCCCTCGGCGCGATCGACGACCCTGTTCATGACCCGGTTCCCTTGAAGTAACCACCGCAGAAAAAACTGCCTTCTTTACACGCTCTAGCAGATTACCAGATAAGAGCAAGTCTCAATAAGAGACCAACTCGCCGCAGGACCGGAGGTCTCCGTCCCGCCTGCCCGCCACGAAAGGTAAAGACATGACCGACACCCTCCTCGTCACCGGCGCGTCCGGCCATCTCGGCCGCCTCGTCCTCGATGCGCTGCTCGCCTCCGGCAAGGTCGCGCCCGCAAACATCATCGCCACCACGCGCGACACCGCCAAGCTCGACGCCTATGCGAAAAAGGGCGTCACCGTCCGCGCGGCCGATTTCGACGATCCGGCCTCGCTCGATGCCGCCTTCGCGGGCGCCGGCAAGGTGCTGATCCTCTCCACCGACGCGCTCGACAGGCCCGGCCGGCGCCTCGCCCAGCACAAGGCCGCCGTCGCCGCCGCCAGGAAGGCCGGCGCAAAGCACATCCTCTACACGTCCATGCCGCAGCCGGACGATTCGCGCGTCACCTTCGCCCCCGACCATCTCGGCACCGAGGAGGCCATCAAGGCGACCGGCATCCCCTATACGATCCTGCGCGACGGCTGGTATGCGGAAAACCTCTTCATGTCGCTGCCGCACGCCCTGCAGACGGGAAGCTGGTACACGGCCTCGGGCAACGGCAAACTGGCCCACATCACCCGCGCCGACACCGCCGCCGCCATCGCCGGCGCGCTGCTTTCGGCTGGCGACGAGAGCCGCACCTACACGCTGACGGGCACGAAGAGCCACACGGCCGACGAGATCGCCGCCATCGTCTCGGCCGCCACCGGCAAGCCGCTGAACGTGGTGCATGTGACGGATGCCCAGCTTGCCGAAGGCCTCAAGGCCGCCGGCCTGCCGGAAGGGTTCATTCCCACCGTCGTCTCCTTCGACACCAACACGCGCGAAGGCAAGATCGCGATGGTCACCGACGACGCCGAAAAGCTCTCCGGCCGCAAGCCGACGTCCTTCGAGGATTTCGTCGCCGCCAACAAGGCGGCCTTCCTCGGCTGAGGCAGAAGGGCGGCGCCTTTGCGGGTGCCGCCTCTCAGACGTCCTGGCCGCAGGCGCGGCAGAAGCGGCGCACCGTCTCCGCCATGCCGTATTCCAGCGCGTCGGCGGTGAGGCCATGGCCGATGGAGACTTCGGCAAGGTGCGGAATGCGCGCGGCGAGCATCGGCAGGTTGGCGACGGTGAGGTCGTGGCCGGCATTGACGCCGAGGCCGAGCCCGAAGGCGATATCCGCCGTCTCGCCGAGCCGTCCGGCAAGGCGCGCGGCCTCCGCCGGGTCATCATGGCAGCCACCATAGGGGCCGGTATAAAGCTCGATCCGGTCCGCGCCGACGTCCCTTGCGATCGCCAGCGCCTCGCGGTCCGGCTCTCCGTCGGCAAAGAGCGAGACGCGCAGGCCAAGCCCCTTCAGGCGGCCGACGATGGTGCGCAGCAGCGCCTCGCTCGCGCGAAAATCCCAGCCATGGTCGGAGGTCGCCTGCCGCGGGTCGTCCGGCACCAGCGTCACCTGCTCGGGACGATGCTCCTCGACCAGCCGCAGGAAGTTCTCCTCGGGAAAACCCTCCATGTTGAATTCCGACTCGGGGAACTCGCCGTCGATCAGCGAGCGGATCGGCGCAAGGTCGCTGAAGCGGATATGGCGCTGGTCCGGACGCGGGTGGACGGTGAGCCCGCTGGCGCCCGCCCGAAGCGCGATCCGGCCGAGGCCGGTGACGCTCGGCCAGGGCAGGTCCCGGCGGTTGCGCAGCATGGCGACGGCATTCAGGTTGACCGACAGTTTTGCGGGCATGGCGGGGCTGGCTCCTGTTATGAAACGTGGTCTAGCGCGTTGTTTCCACAAGGGCAATCACCGGAACTCGCGGCGGTTCGGGCCTTGCCGACGAATTGTCGACGTGAGCCGCCCGCGCCTCTTGCCGCCGGTCGGGAATCACCGATAAACTCCCCTTGATTTTTGGGGGTGCCGATGGGCGCCCTCTCGGGGGAACGGGAAGGAAATCGGACAGCGACGATGGTCTCCTCGGCGACGGCACCATGAGCGGGATCCAAAGGCCGGCGTGCGATCTCGTGCGGCGCGCCCTCGGCTCGGTCGTGGCCAGCGAGACCTTTGCCCGCTCGGAGCGGCTGCGCTCGTTCCTGTCCTACATCGTCGAGAACGAGCTCTCCGGCAAGGCGACCCAGTTGAAGGGCTACAGCATCGGCATCGACGTATTCGGCCGGGCGCCCGGCTTCGATGCCGGCAACGACCCCCTTGTGCGCGTGCAGGCCGGCAAGCTGCGCAAGCTCCTCGACCAGTATTACGAAAGCGAAGGCGCCGGCGACCGGCTGCGCATCCGCGTGCCGCTCGGCAGCTATGTTCCCGAATACAGCCTCCTCGACGCGGCGCCGGAGGATGCCGCCTCGCCTGCGCAGGCCCGCCCGGCCCGCCACAAGCCGCGCCGGCGGCGCTCCTGGCTTCCCGCGCCGGTCTCCTCGCCCTTGGCGCTCTTCTCGCTCCTGCCGCTGTTCTTCCTCGTGCCCTCGCTCTATCCGGGCCCGCTCGATGCGGCAATCGACCGGGCGCAGCTCGCCCTCGTCATGCAGGCGCGCTCGACGAGCCATGCCGAAGCGCTGCCGCGGCTCCATATCCTCCAATGCTGGCCGGCCGGCGGCGCCTGCGCGGCGTTCGCCCAGGAAATCGCCCGCTCGGCCGGATATCACAGGACCGTGCGCCTCTCGGAAACGCCGCAGACCGGCGAGGCGCCCCAGCTCGCCTATGCGATCCGCGTCGAGAACAGGCCGGACGGCAACGGCGTCTATGCAAGGCTGATCCACGAGCAGACCGGGGCGACGATCTATGCCCGCCACTTCTCGGCCGCGCAGCTTGCCAGCGAATCGGGCATCGCCTTCGAGGCGGTCGCCTTTGCCGCCCGCGCGCTTTCGGCCCAGGGCCCGCTCTACCGCCATGCGCTCCGCAACGGCATGGCGAGCAGCGCCATGGAGTGCCTCGCGCGCTCGGAGCAGGGCGCCTTCCACCCCGGCGAAGCGGCCTGCCCGGCCCGCAAGCCGGCGGTCGCAGAGGCCGCGGCGGTGAACCAGGCCTCCCTCATGCAATAGGGACCGAACCGCGCCGGCACAGAAAATACATCCCTAGATATAACGATAGGCACACTTTCATCTTGCGCTTATTTTGGCAGCGTGGGCGGTTCGGTAAGATTTACCGCCCGGGAGTCCCGATCCGGCACAGTCGTTTTGCGGCAGGGATCGGCAATTCCGAAGAGACCGCGACCGGCAGCGCTGCACATGTGCGCCGGAAACCGTGGTGAAAGGTACTATCCGCCGTCCCGGCATCTCTCCTTCGAGCAGATGCCCTCACGCCGGCGACCGGGGGCAATTGATGACTGCATCTTTTATCGCGGGCCGCTTTCATGATGACCAATGAGTCGAAGAAAGCCGCAGCACGGGTCGGCGGGCGCAAAGCCATCCGCTTCCTGCCCGTGGCGCCGCTGCCGGAAAACCTGCCGGAAGGCCGCCTTGCCATCGCCGACATGGCGAACGCCTTCGGCGTGACCCACCGCACCCTCCACTTCTACGAGGAGAAGGGTCTGCTGACGGCTGCCCGCGTCGGGCCGATGCGGGTCTACGGGCCGGAGGAAATCCAGCAGATGGCGGTGGTCAACACCTGCCGCGAGACGGGCATGCCCGTCGCCGTCATCCAGGAACTGCTGGAGCAGCTTTCCGCCGCCGAGACGCAGGAGCAGGCGGACGTCGTCTTCCGCACGGCGATGATCGCGCGCAAGCGCGAGCTCGCCGCCCAGCAATCGACGATCCGCCGCCAGATGCAGCAGATCAACGAGCTCCTCGATTTCAGCACCGGCCACGAGGCCGAGACGAACGACAACACGCCGCGCGCGCACCTTACGCCCGCCGAGCTGCGCTGCCTCTCGCTGATGGCCGAAGGCTATCCGACGAGCCGCATCGCCCGCGCGCTGGAGGTCGAGCCCGGCGAGGTGCAGGTGATGGAGAAGAACATCATCGCCAAGTTCAACAGCAACAACCGTTTCCAGGCCGTCGCCAAGGCGGTCATGCTCGGGATCGTCGGCCATTAAGGCCGGCGTCAAGCGGCCGGACATGATGACCGGCCTCTTTCATCCGCTTCCTGGTGAGCGGTCCGTCGTGCGGGTCCCTACTATCGCACGACGGTGAGCGTTTCCGCGGCGCGCGTGATGGCAGTGTAGAGCCAGCGTTCGCGCGTGTCGCGGAAGGCAAAACTTTCATCGAACAGCACGACATTGTTCCACTGGGAGCCCTGCGCCTTGTGCACGGTGAGCGCATAGCCGAAATCGAACTCGTCGTAGCGCTTGCGCGTCGACCAGGGGATTTCCTCCTCGAGGTTCTCGAAGGCGGCCTTCAGCAGCTTGATCTTGGCCGCGCCGCGATCCATGTCGTCGTCTTCCGGCCGGATCATCAGGTTGATGCCGGGCTTCACCGTCTCCTTGGACGAACTCATCACCTGCCAGAGCGAGCCGTTGAGCAGGCCCTTGGCCGGATCGTTGCGCAGGCACACCAGCTTGTCGCCGGATTGCGGATAGTCGGTGGTGAAGCCCTTCAGCTCCCGCAGGCGCTGGTTATAGCGCCGCCGCGTGCGGTTCGTGCCGACCAGCACCTGGTCGGCATCGAGCACCAGCGACTGGTCCACCTCGCCCCGCCCGATGACGCGCGCCGCGCCGTAGTCGCCATGGGCGATGTCGCGGCCCTCGCGCACCTGCATGGCAAGCTGGATGATCGGATTGTCCCGCGCCTGCCGGTGGATATCCGTCAGCAGGTAATCCGGCTCCTGGTTGGTGAAATAGCCGCCGCCGGAAACGGGCGGCAACTGGCCGGGATCGCCGAGGACGAGGATGGGCGTGCCGAAGCTCATCAGGTCCTTGCCGAGCGCCTCGTCCACCATCGAGCATTCGTCGACGACGACGAGCGCGGCCTTGGCCACCGGGCTCTGGCGATTGATGGAGAACATCGGCGAGATCGACGTCTTGCCGGTCTCCTCGTCCGAGACCTCTTCCTCGCCGCGCGGGCGGTAGATCAGCGAATGGATCGTCTTGGCGTTGGTCGCCCCCTTGGAGCGCAGCACCTGCGCCGCCTTGCCGGTGAAGGCGGCGAACAGCACCTCGCCGTCGACATGCTCGGCAAAATGGCGTGCAAGCGTCGTCTTGCCGGTGCCGGCATAGCCGAACAGCCGGAAGAGAGGGTCCCGTCCGTCCTTCAGCCACCGCGCGACGGCTTTCAGCGCCTCGTCCTGTTGGGGTGCGAATTCCATGCCCGGACTTGGCAGGATTCGCACGCCCAAGGCAAGGGCCGGTCCGCCGGGTTCACAGGCGGAAGGGGTCGCCTACCCCCTCTTTTGGCCCTGTTCCCCGTCGCTGCCCCGCTGTATGGAAGGCGCGATCCCATGGAGCGATGATTTGTCCCCCGCCGCCGAGACCCCGAACGCGACCGCCCACCTGCCCGCCGGCCTCGGCCGGCTGCCGACGGCGTTGCAATGGGCCATCGTCGCCTGTCTCTCGCTCGCAACGACGACACCGCTCTACATGACGGGCTTTCCGGCCGCGCTGATGATCGGACCGATGCTCGCCGGCATCGCCGTGGCGCTTTCCGGCGGCACGATCCGCGTGCCGAAACTGTGCTTCTTCGCCGTGCAGGTCGTCCTCGCGCTGATGATCGCCGCCACGGTCTCGCAGGATTTCGTCGGCACCTTCCTCCGCGACTGGCCGCTGATCCTGCTCGTCATCTTCTCCGTCATCGCCGTCAGCACGTTCAGCGGCTGGACGATCGCCCGCAGCGGCGTCCTGCCCGGCACCACGGCGATCTGGGGCTCGTCGGCGGGTGCGGCCTCCTCCATGCTGATGATGGCGGAAGCCTACGGCGCGGATGTGCGCCTCGTCGCCTTCATGCAGTATCTGCGCGTCCTGTTCGTGGCGAGCCTTGCAACGCTCGTTGCCCATTTCAGCGGCCATCAGGGCACCGTGGCGGCGCATGCCTGGTTCGAGCCGGTGCCGCTCCTTCCGCTTGCCGCCCTCCTGGCCATCGGCATCCTTGCCGGCCTCGCCGGGCAGAAGCTGCGCATCCCCGCCGGCGCCTTCCTCTTCCCCTTCGCCATCGCCTCGGTTCTGAACACGTCCGGCACGGTGACGATCGTGCTGCCGCAATGGCTGCTGGTCATCGCCTTCGCGCTCCTCGGCTGGAATATCGGCCTCGGCTTCACGCGCGCCATCCTCATGCATGCGCGCCGGGCGCTGCTGCCGACGGTGCTCTCCATCCTCGCGCTGCTCTGTTTTTCAGGACTTCTCGCCGCGCTGCTCGTCTTCGTCCTCGGCATCGATCCGCTGACGGCCTATCTCGCGACAAGCCCCGGCAGCCTCGATTCGGTCGCCGTCATCGCCGCCTCCAGCAATGTCGACATCGCCTTCGTCATGACGCTCCAGACGGCGCGGCTGATCCTCGTCACCTTCATCGGCCCCTGGCTCGCCCGCCTCGTGGCGAACCGCGCCTAGCCGGCGTTTTCGAGAAGGATGGGACTGCCATGCGGCGTGGCTTCCGCCGCGCGCGCCCAGCGGTCGGAAAGGGCCGCCTGCTCCGCCTCGCTCGCAACGCCCCGCTCACTCAGGAGCCCGGAAAGCGCCGCCACCCAGCAGTCGAAATAATCCGCGCCGTCGATTGCCCGGCCGGGCCGATGCACCTCGCGCGACAGCGCCTTCGCCCAGTCCTCCCAGGAGAAAACGCCCTGCTCGTAAAGACGCACCGTCATGGCGAAGGCCTGCGCCTGCCAGGGCTCGGCGAAGACCGGATCGCCCTCGGCCGATTTCGGCAGATGCGGCGAATCGGCAAGCGTCTCACACCGGCTCAAGATAGCTCTCCCATGCGTCTATCGAGACCGTGAGGCCGGGCGCGGCGCCCTCGCCCCAGATCTCGGCGCCGTCGAAGACGACGGTATAGAGCCATTGCGGGTTCTCGCCCCGGCCATGGGCGTTGTCGTCGGCGAAGACGAAGGAGCCCTGCACGGCCTCCACCATGCCGGCCTTGTCCCGCGCATAGCGCGGCAGGCGCGTATGCGTTGCCGGATTGAAATTGCGGGTGCGCACGCGTGCGCCGGCGGCAAAGCGCGGCGCGGCCGCCACCGGCCGGTCGCAGGGCCCGCCTTTGGCGAGCACCGCCGGCACCATGTCCGCCGTGAGGATACGCTTCGGCGCCGCGCCCTTGTCCAGCCTATGCCCCTCGGCCAGCTCCGCGGCGCTGACGAAGCCGTGACGCTGCAGCAGCGTTTCCAGCGCGCGGATCCAGATTTCATAATAGCTCGCCGAAAGATAGGTGGCAGGCGGGATATTTTCCCGCGCATGGCGGCTTTCGTCGATATTCCACGCGCCGAAGGCGCCGCAGGCGAGCGTCACGCCGAGCGCCCGCTTTTCCCAGTCGCCGTGGAAGACGGGCTCATCCCGCTCGGGCGCGACCGGGCCGAAACCGTGCTGGCCGCCGAGGTCGTGCGGCCCGTTCATGGTCGCGCCTCCGGGATAAGCGCCAGCCCGGTGCCGATCATCGAATCGCGCGTCACGAGGTCGGCGAGCGCGTCCTGCTCCAGCCCGTCCGTACCGGCCGGGCGCTCCGGCACGACGAGATAGCGCAGCTCCGCCGTCGAATCCCACACGCGGATTTTCCGCGCCTCCGGCAGGATCACGCCGAATTCCGCCAGCACGCCGCGCGGATCCATGACCGCGCGCGAGCGATAGGCCGGCGCCTTGTACCAGACGGGCGGCAGGCCGAGCACGGACCAGGGATAGCAGGAGCAGAGCGTGCAGACGACGAGGTTATGCGTCTCGCCGTCGTTGAAGACCGCCCGCATATGCTCGCCCTGCCGGCCGGTATAGCCGAGGCTGGCAATGGCCGCCGTCGCATCGCGCTTCAGCCAGTCTGCGAAATCAGGCTCCGCCCAGGCCTTGGCGACGACGCGCGCACCGTTGCGCGGGCCGACCTTCGTCTCGTAGGTCTCGACGATGACATCGATGGCCTTCGGATCGATCAGTCCCTTTTCCGTCAGGATGGTCTCGAGCGCGCGCACGCGCGCTTCCATCGGCGAGAAATGGTTGTCGTGGTGGTGATGGTCGTCGTGGTCGTGATCGTGCGACACGGTCGTTCCTCCCGCTTCGCCCTTTCATACCCCGCTAGCGCAGCATCGGCCAGAGGGAGGCGACGAGCAGCAGCGCCATGGAAATGTTGAACCATTTCAGCCGCACCGGATCGGACAGCCACTGGCGCAGCGCCGAGCCGAAGCCCGCCCAGGTGGAAACGCTCGGGAAGTTGACGATGGCGAAGGCAAGGCCGACGATCAGCACGCTGACCGTATAGTTGCGCGCATCGGTATAGGTCGCCATGGCGGAGACGGCCATGACCCACGCCTTCGGATTGACCCACTGGAAGGCGGCCGCCTCGAGGAAGCTCATCGGCTGCGTCCCGGCCTTGCCCTCGGCGATGCTGCGCGACATGGCGATCTTCCAGGCGATCCAGAGGAGATAGGCCCCGCCCGCGAACTTCATCACCGTATAGACGGCGGGAAACGTCTCCAGCAGCGCGCCGAGCCCGAAGCCGACGGCCAGCAGCAGCACGAGGAAGCCGACGCCGATGCCGCACATATGCGGGATCGTGCGCACAAAGCCGAAGTTCACCCCCGAGGCGAAGAGCATCATGTTGTTCGGGCCGGGGGTTATGGAGGTGGTGAAGGCGAAGACCATCAGCGCCAGAAAGATTTCGATCGGCATGGCGGACTCTTGTTATCCGGATTGTTTTTTCGGATTGATAGCCCATCTCTTTGCAACGACCAGCCAATTCTTGTCATGCAGACAATTCGGCCTCGGAGGAAGCGCAGCATGAAAGCGGAACTACCGGCAGTCACCCTTCCCGGCGGACGGCAGGTGCCGGCGCTCGGCCTCGGCACCTGGCACATGGGCGAGGACGGCGCGCCCGTCGCCGACGAAGTCGCCAGCCTTCGCGCCGGCCTCGACCTCGGCATGACGGTGATCGACACGGCCGAGATGTATGCAGACGGCGGGGCGGAAGACGTCGTCGGCGAAGCGATCGCCGGCCGGCGCGAGGAGGTCTACCTCGTCAGCAAGGTGCTGCCCTATAATGCCAGCCGCGCCGGCACAATCGCCGCCTGCGAGGCGAGCCTGAAGCGCCTCGGCACCGACCATATCGACCTCTACCTCTTGCACTGGCGCGGCCGCCATCCCCTTTCCGAGACCGTCGAGGCCTTCGAGAGGCTGAAGGCGGACGGCAAGATCGGCGCCTGGGGCGTTTCCAATTTCGACGAAAGCGACATGCAGGAACTGCTCGCCGCCGCCGAGCCGGCGCGCCCTGCGGCCAACCAGGTGCTCTACAACCTCGCCCGCCGCGGCATCGAGTACGATCTTTTGCGCTGGAGCCAGGTGCAGGGCATTCCGCTCATGGCCTATTCGCCGCTCGACGAGGGCCGGCTTGTCGGCCATCCGGCACTGGAGGAGATCGGCCGCATCCACGATGCCAGCTCCGCCCAGGTCGCCCTCGCCTTCCTGCTCACGAAGGCCGGCGTCATCGCCATCCCGAAATCCGGCTCGCCGGAGCGCGTGCGCGAGAACTTCCGCGCCGCCGAGATCCGCCTGTCCTCGGAGGACCTGCGCCTCCTCGACCAGGCCTTCCCGCCCCCGACCCGCAAGCGGCCGCTGGAGATGATTTGAAAACGGAGGGAAGACCAACCCGGCTCCCCCCACCGTCGTCATCCTCGGGCTTGACCCGGGGATCCACACTCCACCGCATGCCCTGAATTTGTGGCATGGATCCTCGGGTCAAGCCCGAGGATGACGACGGAGAGGTAGCTGACGAGAGGCAAACAGCGGAGAGGTAAGGCGAAGCGGGGCCTTGCTCCAGCCCAGTCTTCGGGAAAACGGAGCAACACCCCCTTCTCCCCGCCTGCGGGGAGAAGGTGCCGGCAGGCGGATGAGGGGCGGCTGCCCCTCACATCCCCTGCGGGCCGCGGTTCATTGCGGCGATGCCGGTGCGGCATACTTCGACGAGGCCGAGGGGCTTCATGATCGCGACGAACTGGTCGATCTTCGACGACTTGCCGGTGATCTCCAGGATGAAGTGATCGGTCGTCGCGTCCACCACCTTGGCGTGGAAGGCGTCGGCAAGGCGCAGCGTCTCCTGCCGCATCTCGCCCGAACCGATGACCTTCACCAGCG
Source organism: Shinella sp. Sh6 (assembly GCF_055392685.1). Taxonomy (NCBI): domain Bacteria; kingdom Pseudomonadati; phylum Pseudomonadota; class Alphaproteobacteria; order Hyphomicrobiales; family Rhizobiaceae; genus Shinella; species Shinella sp. Sh6. Next base: position 1,906,860 of record NZ_AP044005.1, read on the forward strand.
CGACCTCGCGCTCGATCGGGCGTTCCTGACCGAGCGCGCGGGCGCGCACGGTGAGGTCGACGACGCGGTGGACGGGGACGATACGCTCGAGCTGCGACTTGATCTGCTCGAGGACGCCCGGCGTGCCGCGCGTCACGATGGTGATGCGCGACAGGTGCGCCTCATGCTCCGTCTCCGAGACGGTGAGGCTTTCGATGTTGTAGCCGCGGCCGGAGAAGAGGCCGATGACGCGGGCAAGGACGCCCGGCTCGTTGTCGACGAGGACGGAGAGCGTATGGCTCTCGGCGACCTGCGTTTCCTTGGCGATGAAATAGGCGGAGCCCGTGGGCTGAAGATGTGCGTTCATGATCGTTTTCTTTCCTCACGCAATTCCGGACGCAAAACCGCTTCACACTTTTGCTGGAATTGCTCTCCTTTTCATCAAACGAGCTGGCGGCCCTTGGCGTCGATCGCGTTGGCGACCGCTTCGTCCGTGGCCTCGTCGGGCAGCAGCATTTCGTTATGCGCCTTGCCCGAGGGGATCATCGGGAAGCAGTTGGTCAGGTTCGCGACGCGGCAGTCGAAGATGACCGGGCGCTTGACGTCGATCATCTCCTGGATGGCGCCGTCGAGGTCGGCCGGCTTGTCGCAGGCGATGCCGACGCCGCCATAGGCTTCCGCCAGCTTCACGAAGTCCGGCATCGCCTCCGTGTAGGAGTTCGACAGCCGGTTGCCGTGCAGGAGCTGCTGCCACTGGCGCACCATGCCCATGTACTGGTTGTTCAGGATGAAGATCTTGACCGGCAGGTTATACTGGACGGCACAGCTCATCTCCTGGATGCACATCTGGATCGAGGCGTCGCCCGCGATGTCGATGACGAGGCTGTCGCGGTGGGCGACCTGCACGCCGATCGCCGCCGGGAAGCCGTAGCCCATCGTGCCGAGGCCGCCCGAGGTCATCCAGCGGTTCGGCTGCTCGAAGCCGTAGAACTGCGCCGCCCACATCTGATGCTGGCCGACTTCCGTGGTGATGTAGGTGTCGCGGTCCTTGGTCAGCTCGTAGAGCCGCTGGATCGCGTACTGCGGCATGATGACGTCGTTGCTGTGCGTATAGGCGAACGAGTTGCGCGCCCGCCACTTGGCGATGGAGGTCCACCAGTCGGCCTGCAGAGACTTGTCGTAATCCTTCGCGCCCGCCCGCCACTGACGGACCATGTCTTCGAGGACGGTGCCGACATCGCCGAGGATCGGAACGTCGACGCGGACGTTCTTGTTGATCGAGGACGGGTCGATGTCGATGTGGATCTTCTTCGAGTTCGGCGAGAAGGCGTTGAGGCGGCCGGTGATGCGGTCGTCGAAGCGCGCGCCGATGCAGACCATGACGTCGCAATCGTGCATCGCCATGTTCGCCTCGTAGGAGCCGTGCATGCCCAGCATGCCCAGCCAGTTCTTGCCGGAGGCCGGATAGGCGCCGAGGCCCATCAGCGTCGAGGTGATCGGAAAGCCGGTGATCTCGACCAGTTCGCGCAGGAGGCGCGAGGCTTCCGGGCCGGAATTCACGACGCCGCCGCCGGAATAGATGATCGGCCGGCGGGCCGACTTCATCAGGCTGACGGCCGCCGCGATCTGGCTGGCGTCGCCCTGCGTCTTCGGCTGGTAGCTCTTCTGGACGGGCGCGTCCGACGGCGGCGTATAGGTGCCGGTCGCGAACTGGACGTCCTTCGGAATATCGACGACGACCGGGCCCGGACGGCCGGACTGGGCGACGCGGAAGGCCTCGTGGATGGTGCGGGCGAGGTCGTTGACGTCCTTGACCAGCCAGTTGTGCTTGGTGCAGGGCCGCGTGATGCCGACCGTGTCGCACTCCTGGAAGGCATCCGACCCGATGAGCGTGGTCGGAACCTGGCCGGTGAGGCAGACGAGCGGGATGGAATCCATCAGGGCGTCCTGGAGGGGCGTGACGGCATTGGTCGCGCCCGGGCCGGAGGTGACGAGCATGACGCCGACCTTGCCGGTGGAGCGGGCATAGCCTTCGGCCATGTGGCCGGCGCCCTGCTCGTGGCGCACGAGGATGTGCTCGATGTCGTCCTGCTGGAAGATCTCGTCATAGATCGGCAGGACGGCGCCGCCCGGATAGCCGAAGATATGTTCAACGCCGTTGTCCTTCAGGGCCTGCAAGACAATTTCGGCGCCCGTCATCTGGTTTTCTGTTCCGCTCATCGGATTTCCGTCCGTCTCTTTCGTATTTCAGGGTGATTATCGAATTTCCGGGCATAAAAAAAGGCCCCGGAAGGAGCCTGCTTACCGCGCATGGGAGCTTTCGCCGGGTGGTTACACCACCCTGCCCATGCGCGATCCCACCACAAGAATGATAGCCGTCAGATTATTCATGGCGCGGATTGTTAGCCACAAAGGCCATCCGCGTCAACGCCTTTCGGGATGTTTCGAAACGGCACGGTTTTGGAAATGGCGGGCAAAAGGCGGCTGCGAAGCCGTTCAACCCGAAACGTCTTATTAAGTGCGCAACGGTAACGTGGCGGTTGATGGCAAGGAGTGCCGCGTTGCTCAACAATGAATTCCAGACCTCCATGACGGCGGGCGAACAGGACCGCCGGGACGGACAGACAGGCAATCGCCTGCTCGGCCGGGTCGTGGCCTGCAACGGCTCGCGCGCGACCATCAGCGCCCTCGCCGACGGCGGCCAGACCGCGCTTACGGAACTGTGGTCCGTCGGCCGGCTCATTTCCATTTCCGTCGGCCGCAACCGCGTCGTCGCCCTCGTCTATTCCATGTCCACCGACCAGCAGAGCTGGGTGGAAAACAACGACACGGTCTTCCGCATCGAGGTGGAGCTTCTCGGCGAGGTGCATGTGAGCCCCGATGGGCGCGAGGAATTTTCCGCCGGCATCACCGACTATCCCTATCTCGGCGCCATCGCCCACCGCATCCGCGCCGCCGACCTTGCCCGCGTCTACGACACCGGCAAGAGCGACGTGTGCACCATCGGCAAGCTGACGCAGGACGAGAGCCTCGACGCGACGATCCACGTCCCCTCCATGCTGGAGAAGCACTTCGCCATCGTCGGCACGACCGGCGTCGGCAAGTCCACCTCCGTCACGCTGCTCTTGCACAAGGCGATCCAGGCCGATCCGCAACTGCGCGTCCTCATCCTCGACCCGCACAACGAATTCGCCTCCGCCTTCGGCGACCTTGCCGTCGTCATCGACACGGATACGCTGGACCTGCCCTTCTGGCTGTTCCGGCTGGAGGAATTCGCCGAGGTCGTCTTCCGCGGCCGTCCGCCGGTGCCGGAGGAGATGGACATCCTGCGCGACCTCATTCCCGAGGCCAAGCGCGCCTTTCGCGGCTCCAGCGAGAGCGGGCTGATGCGCCGATCGAGCGAGAAGAGCTCGATGACGGCCGACACACCGGTGCCCTTCCGCATCGCCGACCTGCTGGCGCTCGTCGACGAGCGCATCGGCCGGCTCGAAGGCCGGGCGGAGAAGCCGCACCTGCGCTCGCTCAAGGTCAAGATCATGTCGGCGATCAACGACCCGCGCTACCATTTCATGTTCTCCTCGAACACGATCACCGACACGATCCTCGACACCATCGCCCGCATCTTCCGCATTCCCGGCGAAGGCAAGCCGGTGACGACCTTCCAGCTCGCCGGCATCCCCTCGGAGGTCGTCAACTCGGTCGCCTCCGTGCTCTGCCGCATGGCCTTCGAGATCGGCCTGTGGAGCAATGGCGGCGTACACATGCTGGTGGTCTGCGAGGAAGCGCACCGCTACGTGCCGGCCGATCCCAAGCTGGGCTTCACGCCGACCCGCCAGGCCATCGCTCGCATCGCCAAGGAAGGCCGCAAATACGGCGTTTCGCTCGGCATCGTCACCCAGCGGCCCGGCGAGCTCGACCCGACGATCCTCTCCCAGTGCTCGACGGTCTTCGCCATGCGCCTTGCCAACGAGCACGACCAGGAGATCATCCGCTCGGCGATCCCCAACTCCTCGTCTTCGACGACCAGCTTCATCTCCTCGATCGGCAACGGCGAGGCCATCGCGTTCGGCGAGGCCGTCGCGGTGCCGATGCGCATGCGCTTCTCGCGCGTGGAGGCGGACCGCCTGCCGAAGGCGAACGGCACCGGCATCCGGGCGAGCGAGGACACCTCACAAAGCGTCGACCTGCGCTCCATCGTCGCCCGCATGCGTGCCATTTCCGGGCCCGACATTTCCGGCTTCCAGAATTCCTATCTCTCCTCGAATGCGTCCAACGCGTCGCTCCCGACCGGCTACGAGGATGCGCCCTACGAGGACGAGGAGGATTACATCGATACGCTGGAGGCCGCGGCAACGCCGCAGCCCGTCGTGCACGAACCCTACCGGCCCGACATGCTGCCGGGCGCGGCCGGTGCCTACCAGCCCTCGACGCAGGAGCGTTTCGACGCCAGCCGCCGCGAGCTTGCCGAGCCGCAGCGCCCGGCCGCCGATCCCTATCGCCAGCCGGCACGCCCGACGCCCGCCTTCGGCGGCACGGAAGAACCGCGCCGCGAGGGCTCCATCCGCGAACAACTCCTCAAGAAGCCGCTCAGCAGCCTGATTCGCCGTTAGGCGCCATGGGATCGATCCGCCGCCAGCTCTCGTCGAGCTGGTTGCGCAACCAGGTCATCTGGCGCTTGGCATATTGCCGGGTCGCCGCCGCGCCGCGCGCGACGACCTCCGCCTCGCTCATCTCTCCCGCCAGCATCGCCGCGATCTGCGGCACGCCGATGGCCTTCATCGCAGGCATGGCGGGCGAGAGGTTCTGCGAAAGCAGCGCCTTCACCTCCTCCACCGCCCCCATCTCCAGCATCGCCGCAAAACGCCGGTCGATCCGGTTCGCCAGCACTGCGCGGTCCGGCAGGACGACGATCTTCTCCGCACGGGCGGGATCGACCGCCGCCGGCCCCGATGCCGACTGGAAGGCCAGGATGGATTTTCCCGTCGCCTCCAGCACCTCCAGCGCGCGCACGATACGCTGGCCGTCGCCCGGCATGAGGCGCGCCGCCGTCTCCGGGTCGCGGGCGGAAAGCAGCCGGTGCAGCGCCTCCGCCCCTTCTTCTTCCAGCCGGCCGCGCAGCCTTTCGCGTACCTCGCCCGGAATCGCCGGCATGTCCGAAAGTCCCCCAGTGAGCGCCCGGAAATAAAGCCCCGTGCCGCCGACGAAGACGGGCAGCCTGTCCCGCGCGCGCAGTTCGGCAATGACGGCCTGCGCCTCGCGCAGCCAGTCGCCGGTGGAATAGGCGCTGCCGGCCGGCACATGGCCGTAAAGGCGGTGCTCGATGCCGCCCATGTCCGCCGGCTGCGGACGGGCGGTCAGCACGTTCAGCGTGTCGTAGACCTGCATGCTGTCGGCATTGACCACGACGCCGCCGTGCTCGCCTGCAAGGCGTACGGCAAGCGCGGACTTGCCGCTCGCCGTCGGGCCCGTTATCAGGATCGCGTCCCGCTTTCGATCAAGGTTTCTCATCATGGCTTTCGTTGCCACGCTTGTCGCCAATCCGTCAAATCCCGTCCTGACACCAGCCATTGCCGAACAGGCGGCCGACCGGGTCAAGGCCTCGGGCCTCTACTGGCTTGCCGACGGCATCGCCTGCGATATCGCGCTGCGCGACGACAGCGACATTGCCGCCGCCCGCGACACGATCCTCGCCGTCATCGCCGGCACGCCGGTCGACCTTGCCGTGCAGGAGACTGAGACGCGGCGCAAGAAGCTGCTGATCGCCGACATGGATTCGACCATGATCGGCCAGGAATGCATCGACGAGCTTGCCGCCGAAGTCGGCCTCAAGGAGAAGGTCGCCGCCATCACGGCCCGCGCCATGAACGGCGAGATCGCTTTCGAGCCCGCCCTTCGCGAGCGCGTCGCGCTGCTCAAGGGCCTGCCGGTCTCCGTCGTCGACGAGGTGATCGAAAAGCGCATCACGCTGACGCCCGGCGGGCGCGAGCTGATCGCCACGATGAAGGCGAAGGGCTATTACACCGCCCTCGTCTCGGGCGGCTTCACGGTCTTCACGAGCCGCATCGCCGCCACGCTCGGCTTCGACGAGAACCGCGCCAACATCCTGCTTGCCGAAGACGGCAGTCTGACCGGCGAGGTCGCCGAACCCATTCTCGGCAAGCAGGCCAAGGTGGACGCGCTCACCGACATTTCCGAACGCCTCGGCATCTCGCCGGAAGAGGCCATGGCCGTCGGTGACGGCGCCAACGACCTCGGCATGCTGCACCTCTCCGGCGCCGGCGTCGCCCTCCACGCCAAGCCCGCCGTCGCGGCGGAGGCAAAAATCCGCATCGACCACGGTGATCTTACGGCGCTGCTCTACCTGCAGGGCTATCGGAAATCGGATTTCGTCGGGGCGGCTTGAGGGCAAAGCCCCTCATCCCGCTGCCGCGACCTTCTCCCCGCGAGCGGGGAGAAGGGGAACGCTGCGCCGTTTTCCCGAAAGATCGGGGCGCGACCTTGCCCCTTGTCTCCTTCTCCCCGCTTGCGGGGAGAAGGTGGCCGGCAGGCCGGATGAGGGGGCGGACGCCGCCTCTACGTCAATCGATCCGCACGGTGATATACCGCAGCGCGCCGCTGTGGTTGGCGACCATCATAAGGACGTTGCGGCGGTCTTCCGATTTCAGCTTGGCGATGCGGGTCTTCACCTCGTCGGCGCTCGCCACGGCCTCCTGGCCGATCTCGACGATCACGTCGCCCGGCACGATGCCGCGCTCGGCGGCGGCCGAATCCGGGGCGACCTCGGTGATCACGGCGCCCTTGACGCTTTCCACGATGGAGAAGGTCTTGCGGGCCTCCTCGTCGAGGTCGCCGATCCCCATGCCGAGAACCGTCTCGGATGCCTTCGGCTGGGCCTGCTCGCCCGTCTCGGGCGCAAGGTCCTCCTCCTCGGTCGTCTCCTCGTCGCCGGTCGCCGCGTCCTCGTTCTCCGCCTGCTTCTCGTCGTCCTCGAGACGGCCGAGCGTGACCTTGACGGTCATCTCCTTGCCGTCGCGCAGCAGCACCACGTCCACCGCCTTGCCGACCGGGCTTTCGGCGACGACGCGCGGCAGGTCGCGCATCTCGCGCACGTCCTTGCCGTCGAAGCGCGTGATGACGTCGCCCGTGCGGATCGAGCCGTTGTCGACCGGCCCGCCCTTGATGACGCCCGCAACGAGCGCGCCCTTGGCTCCTCCGCTCATGCCGAGGCTTTCGGCAATGTCGTCGGTGACGGGCTGGATGCGCACGCCGAGCCAGCCGCGCCGCGTCTCGCCGAAATCGCGCAATTGCAGGAAGATGTTCTGCGCCAGCTCCGTCGGCACGGAGAAGCCGATGCCGATCGAGCCGCCCGAGGGCGAGATGATCGCCGTGTTGATGCCGATGACCTCGCCCTTCATGTTGAAGAGCGGGCCGCCGGAATTGCCGCGGTTGATGGCGGCGTCCGTCTGGATGAAGTTGTCGTAGGGGCCGGCATTGATGTTGCGCCCGCGCGCGGAAATGATGCCGACCGTCACCGAGCCGCCGAGCCCGAACGGATTGCCGATCGCCATCACCCAGTCGCCGATGCGCATGGTGCGGGAATCGCCGAAGGGAACGGCTTTCAGCGGCGCCTTCGGCTCGACCTTCAGGAGCGCGAGGTCCGTCTTCGGGTCTGTGCCGACGAGCTTGGCCTTCAGCTTGGAGCCGTTGGCGAAGTTCACCTCGATATCGTCCGCGCCCTCGATGACGTGGTTGTTCGTGGCGATGAAGCCCTTGGGATCGATGACGAAGCCCGAGCCGAGCGAATTGACGGTCTGCGGCTGGTTGGAGCCGTCGCCCCCCTCGCCCTTGAAGAACTCGTCGAAGAAATCCTGGAAGGGCGAGCCTTCCGGCACCTGCGGAACGGGGGCCTTGTCGTCGCTCTTCACGTTCTGCGAGGTGGAGATGTTCACCACCGCGTCGAGCAGGCTTTCGGCAAGGTCGGCGACCGATTCGGGACCGGCCGGCTTCACCTCGGCGCGCGCCGGAAGGGCGAGCGGCCCGCCGGCGATCAGCGAGAAGCCCATCGCCAGCGTGAGCGCCGCACGGGCGGCGCTGGACGTCTTGTTCAAAGCCATGTTCGGCATCCTCTTCGGTCTGGCACGTCGCAGCGAGTGTTCGCGCCGGATACGGCAAAAATCAGTCAGTCACGCTCTCCGGCACGAACTCTTGCCCGTCTTGCCGGCCCGCCGCAAGGGTTCGTTTCAGGCGCCGCGGATGAACCAGACCATCGCGACGCCGAGAACCATCGCGCCGAGCCCGGCGGCGCGGAGCTGGCCTTCCGGCACGGCCGGCAGATAGGCGGCCATGCGCTTCAAAGCCGAAGGGGCCAGTGCGTACACCAGCCCCTCGATGATCAGGAAGAACGCGATCCCCGTCAGGAAATCGGACATGGAGGCGTTCTCAGTTCGCGTTCGACGGCGTCGTCGCCGCCGCACCCGAGGCGCCCGGCTTGGCGCCGGCAGCATCCTCGAAGTAGCGGAAGAACTCCGATTCCGGCGAGAGGACCAGCGTCGTGTCCGTCGACGACGTCATCGCCGCACGGTAGGCGCTCATCGACCGGTAGAAGTCGAAGAAGGCCGGATCCTTCGAGAAGGCCTCGCCGAAGACGCGGTTGCGCTCGCCTTCGCCCTCACCGCGCAGGATTTCCGAGTCGCGCTGGGCGGCCGCCACGAGCTCGACGACCTGGCGGTCGGCGACGGCCCGGCGGCGCTGGCCCTGCTCGTTACCGCGGGCGCGGATGAGCTCGGCTTCCGCCAGACGCTCGGCCTTCATGCGGTCGTAGGTCTGCTGGGAGACTTCCTGCGTGAGGTCGGTGCGGCGGATGCGCACGTCCTCGATGGTGAGGCCGAGGTTCTGGGCGTCGCCCGTCAGCTCGCCGCGCACTTCGCGCATCATCGAGGCGCGCTCTTCCGAAAGGGCCGCTTCGAAGCCGCGCAGACCGTAGACCCGGCGAAGCGCCGCGTCGAGACGGGTGCGAAGGCGGGATTCGGCCGATTCGCGGTCGCCCGAGACGACCTGGCGGAAGCGGCGGGCATCCGTGATCTTGTAGACCACGAAGGCGTCGACCTCGTAGAACTTGCCGCCCGAGACCTGGACGCGGATGTCGTCGAGGTCGAAGCGCAGCGCCTGGTCCTGGACATACTGGACGCTGTCGGCGTCCATGAAGCCGAAGGGCAGCTTGAAGTAGAGGCCCGGCTCCGTCTTGACGTCCTTGATCTGGCCGAAGCGCAGGACGATCGCCTGCTGGCGTTCGTTGACGACGAACACCGACGAATAGGCGATGAAGAGAAGAACGCCGATGGCGATCAGGATTGCTGGAAAACGGTTGCCCATCACTGCGTGCCTCCCGCCTGCTGCTGCTGGCCGGTCGCCCGGCCGAGTTCATTGAGGGGAAGGAAGGGAACCACGCCCTGCCCGTTCTGCTTGTCGTCGATGATGACCTTCTTGGAGCTCTTCATCACCTCTTCCATGGTTTCGAGGAAGAGACGCTTGCGCGTGACGTCGGGCGCCGCCTTGTACTGCTCGTAGACGGAGAGGAAGCGTGCCGCCTCGCCTTCCGCTTCCTTGACGACGCGGTCCTTGTAGGCGGCCGCCTCTTCGCGGATCTGCGCGGACTGGCCGCGGGCAAGACCGAGCTTCTGGTTGGCGTACTGGTTGGCTTCCTCGACGAAACGGTCCTCGTCCTGCTCGGCGCGCTGCACCTCGTCGAAGGCGTCGGCGACTTCGCGCGGCGGGGCCGCATCCTCGATGGCGACGGTGTTGATCGAGATGCCGGCGCCGTAGGCGTCCATGGTCGACTGGATCGTCGCCTTCACGCCCTCGGCGATCGCCTGGCGGTTGTCGCGGAAGATATCCTGCGCGGGACGGCGGCCGACCACTTCGCGCATGGCGCTTTCGGCGACCTGCTGCAGCGTCTCGGCCGGATGTTCGAGGTTGAAGAGATAGGCCTGCGGGTCGGTGACCGAGAAGAGCACCGAGAACTGGACGTTGACGATGTTCTGGTCGCCCGTCAGCATCAGGCCGGACTTGTCGGAGCCGGAAGAGGCCGCACGGCCGCCGACATTCTGCTGCTGCTCGGTGATCTTGACGAGCTCGACGGTCTCGAACGGCCAGAAGTGGAAGTGCAGGCCGGGCATGGAGACTTCCTGCTTCGGCTTGCCGAAGCGCAGCTCGACGCCGCGCTCGTCCGGCTGGACGGTGTAGATGGCGTTCATCAGCCAGAAGATGCCGAGAAGCAGGAGCGCGATGACGACCACGCCGCCGTTGAAGCCGCCGGGCATGACGTTCTTCAGCCGGTCCTGGCCGCGCCGGATGATATCCTCGATATCCGGCGGGCCGCTATTGCCGCCTCCTCCGCCGCGCGGGCGGTTCGGTCCTTGCCCCCAGGGCCCCTGATTGTTTCCGCCGCCGCCGCCCCAAGGGCCGCCGCCGCCGTTCTGATTGCTCCAGGGCATCAATACCTCTTTCGTTAAATCCCCTTGGCGCCTTCTTGCGCTTCTTCGAAATGCAAAACGCGCCAGTTCCGTCTGTCGAGCGCTTCGCGGATTGTTTCGCCGCGCAACGCTAGGTGAACCCGTTATAGGTATCCCTCGGGCGCCTTTCAACAAATCCGCTGGCTCTTGGGCGCCCGTGCGGCAAAATAGTTCGTTATCGGTGATTTTCGCGGGGGATCAGGCGGCTTTCCGCCGGCGCCACGTCGCAAAATGCATGGCGTGGCTGTCCTTCTCGCCCTGCGGGATGGGCTCGTCAGCGACCTTCTCGAAGACGGCCGGATCGATTGCCGGAAAGCGCGTGTCGCCCGCAACGTCCGCCTCCACGCGGGTGACATGCAGGATATCGGCCCGGTCGAAGACCTGGGCATAGATCTGCCCGCCGCCGATGACGCAGACCTCGTCGACGCCGAGCGCCTCCGCCTCGCGCTGCGCGACGGCAAGCCCCTCGTCGAGCGAGGAGACGACCGTGGCGCCGGGAGCGGCGAAGGAAGCATCGCGCGTGACGACGATGTTCGGCCGGCCGGGCAGCGGCCTTCCGATCGAATCCCAGGTCTTGCGGCCCATCACCACCGGCTTGCCGAGCGTAAGCTGCTTGAAGCGCTTGAGGTCCGACGGCAGGCGCCACGGCAGGTCGCCGTCCCGACCTATGACGCCGTTTTGCGCAACGGCCACGACGAGGACGATCTTGGCTTGGCTCATGCTGGTCGGCTTCCCGAAAAATCAGACGGCGATCGGCGCCCTGATGTTTGAATCGGCCTCGTAGCCGATCAGGTCGAAGTCCTCGAACTTGAAGGAGAAAAGGTCCTTCACGTCCGGATTGATCTTCATGAAGGGCAACGGCTTCGGCCGGCGCGTCAACTGCGTGCGCACCTGCTCGAAATGGTTGGCGTAGATATGCGCGTCGCCGAGCGTATGGACGAAATCGCCGGGCCTGAGGCCCGTCACCTGCGCCACCATCATCGTCAGCAGCGCATAGGAGGCGATGTTGAACGGTTTTCCGACATCATCATTTTTTTTCATAACTTGGTACCGAAAAACGAGTCATTTCCTATTGTCGGCTTCGGCTGGCGATAGTCAATTCGTTCAATCCAAATTCGGCGCTTGAGAGTTGAGTCCTACACTGAGCCTGTTCCCTGTTCGATCCCCCAGAGGGGAGCGAACCGCCCGAAGGGCGCTTTTTGATGTTCCCCGTCCCGATAGCTCTCGCACGACATGTAAGGAGGAGCTTGTCACCCGCCAGGGCCGGAACGAAGTGGAGGACGCAAGCATGCTTGCGTTGACTAGCTTCTCTGTCATGTCAGGCTTTGCGCGGGGTCGGTCCAACAGTCCAACATCTCAGAAGCTAGTGGCTGCCTGACGAAAGCTCCGGCAACACTCTTCACGACGCTTACCGGCGTTAACGTTGCGACAGAACGTAAAGGTTCTAGCAATTAGCATGCGTCATGAAGGCTTCGATTGAGTGATGCGTGAGGACTTTGATGCCGACAGTTTATGTGCTGCGCGAGCGGGTTGCTGATATGCTCCTGGGCTATTGTGACGAAAAGCGGAAGACACTGGAGGACCGGCGCAGAGGAGCGGACTGAATAGCCCCTAGATTTGTGGACGCCTTCTTCCCTATTTTTGAGGCAAGGAGGCCATGATGGGATCTGGCAATTTCAGTGACGAGTTCAAGCGCGATGCTATCGCGCAGATTACCGAGCGGGGCTATCCGGTTGCGGAGGTGTCGCAGCGGCTGGGCGTGAGCCAACACTCGCTCTACGCGTGGAAGAAGAAGTTCTCGAAGCCATCAGGAAGCGATGGGGATCAGGCGGCAGAGATACGTCGTCTGAAGACGGAGCTGGCGCGCGTCACCGAGGAACGCGACATCTTAAAAAAAGCCACCGCGTATTTCGCCAAGGATGCAAAGTGAGATACGCGTTTGTTGCCAAGCATCGCCAGCAGTTCACGGTGCGGGCGATGTGCCGCTGCCTGCGTATCCGGCCCAGTGGCTTCTATGCCTGGCTGAAGAACCCGCTGATCCCAATACGCCATCAGATCAGTATGCCCCTGGTCGAATCGATGCTGTCATGGTCCTCCTCGTCGGAGGCTGGCTCAATGCCCGCTTTCTCATTCGGGACCCAGGTCCAACTCATGACGAAAGCTCCATCGTCGCCCCGGGACACGACTGCGTCCGGATCGACTTCCAGATCGTCACTCGTTGCGACGGCGTCTTTAAATGCTTGGGCGTCCGGATCAGCAGGTTCTCGCAGCTTTTCGGCGACAGTTCCCTCCGGCATGAGAGCCAGTATTTCTCTTACTTCCGTATCAGTCAGGTTGAACCACATGGTCAGATTCCGCATTGCACTGATGATAGCGTCAATCATGAATCTGTCGGCCGCAACCCACAAAAATGCCGCGGCGATCAACCTACGAAGGGGATGGCTCATGAGTCGGGTTTTTATGATCGGATCTACTGATGGCCTCGGGCTTGCGGCAGCTCGACTTTCATCAAGCAGCGTCACGAGGTCATCGTTCGGGCGCGGTCAGAAAAGCGCGCGGCGGCATTCGACCACATGCGCGTCCAATGCTTCGGCAGCTGTTGCAGCGGTAACCGCGCACGCTTCACTCCCTCCGTCCCCTTGATACGACGGAGTCTATCAGATTTGGAGAAAGTTCAGGGTCTCAGGTCACAACTCGTGAGTTTTCGTTGAGATCGTCAGAGAACTTGCGGATGGTCAACTTTCACTTGGTCAACCCAAAACATCGTTTAATCGATCATGCTGTCGGAACCCTTACTATCGCCCTCTGCGTACATTGAAAGGATAGCGCGATGAGAACCGTAGTTTTGGGCTCGAGCGGATTGATGGGCAGCAGGATAGTAGGGGCTCTGAGGCGCAGCGGGGTCGAAGTAGTAGAAGCGTCCAAAAGTACGGGCGTGGATGCGATCACAGGCGAAGGACTTAGCCAGGCTCTCGCGTTTGCCGACACCCTTATCGATGTAACCAATTTTGGCTCCTTCGGCGGCAACGATGCCCTTCAATCCTTCAAGCAAGCCGGATCCAACCTGCTCACCGCCGCGCGAAATGCCGAAATCCGGCACTATATCGTCCTATCGGTTGTCGGAGCCGATCAGTTGGTGGAGAACGACTACTTCCGAGCAAAGCTGGTCCAAGAAAACCTCGTTCGGTCGTCCGGCGTACCATATACAATTGTTCGATCCACCCAATTTTTTGAAACACTTGGAGGCATAGTAGACGCTTCCGAAGTTGATGGAGCGTTGGCATTGCCCGTAGTCGACCTCCAGCCGATCGCCGCCGACGAAGCGGCAGCGATCATCGCGCGGGTGGTCCAACAGAAAGCAAAATATCGCACTGTTGATCTCGGAGGCCCAGAAGCCAGCCAACTTTGCGATCTAGCCCGAGAGCTCCTAAGCGCACATCAAGATAGCCGTGCCATTGTTTCCAGCCCAACAGCTATGTATTTCGGGGTTGCACTGAGGGGCAAAGCCCTTTTGCCAGCGAGACCGTTCGCGTCAGGCACCGAGACCTTTCACGACTGGCTTTCACGAGGCCTGCAGACATAACAGCGAGGCGAAGGAGAGGTGCGGTCGTCCCGGGATCTGTTGAGTCCGACCGGCGCTACCGGCGACGCGTTTCGTTCGCCGATGGCGATGGCGGCCTAAAATTTGAGCGCGCAATTTTCCGCTTGCACCATTCGCCGCCGCAGAAAACCCTATTCATGAAGAACGGGGAGTAGTCATATGCGTATCATAGAAGAGCTTAGAGAATTAGCAGCCGGACCCGTCGTCTCGAAAGATGTCCTCGAACGGCCAGCGTATGCCACCTCCTATAGACATACGTTGTGCGAATTTATCCACGCTTTTGAGACCGGCATCGATCCCAACGGTACGTTACTTCGTCCTCGCGGCAACGTTGTTCGAAAAGCGCTGTTGAACGCTTTGGACGAACTTGTACGCACGGGGCCGGTTCTTCATCACGACCATAGCCGAGCCGCCGGTACCATCGCACGGCGGTGGGATCGGTCAGCCTGGCTTGCAGCGCTCGCCCTCGCGCGGGACACATTACAGCAACTTTCAGAGGCAGATCATCTTAAACAAGGCTGCGAAACATCGGTGATCGCGAGCCGGAGCGCCATCAATGTAATTGCAAGCACGCTTCTGTCGATTTCCGGTGGGCTCGACATTGCGGATCCAGGGCCGCGGTTGGCGTGTGCTGGTACGGCTCCTTAACTTTGCCCCTGATGTTTAGAAAAGCCCAGAACCCCGGGATTTTTCGCTCTCGACCCACTGTCCATACTCTTTGAGTTGCTCCAGAAGAGCTTCCGCATCCGAAAGCAGCATGGAGCGCCCGCAGTATCGCGCCAGGTCATTGTTTCCGAGGATGCGGGTCAGGATGGTTTCCTGAGCTTCAGCAGTCGATTCCCCAACTCATCACTGCTTTTGCCATTGAAGTACCCTACATCATACGCTGATGTTTGTCAGTATATGCTTAGCAGCTGCCACAGGCCTGCCCTTGAGAAGCTCGGTGCCGCTCCGGCTTTCTGTCACTCGTGAAGCACAGCGAGCCTTCGCAGGCGCAGCGAGTTCAAAGCCAGGATCGTAGACCTCTATCACCTTCTCGAATGCCGACTTCTGGTCGCCGAGGGCGACGATCTCGGGTCGCAGCGCCTCGAACGTGGCACCCGTCTCACCCAGTTGCGCTTTCAATTCGTGTACGATTTCCACCATACGCATTACTCCTGACGCACGAGGAGATAGCATCAGCCCTCATCGGTATCTCTTGGCACTTGCTCTCCATAATGCCGGGGGCTCCGATGAGCGAAGGTTGCCCCACGCGGGTTCGCCTTTATTTCAGATATCTATCACCCCGGCCATAATGGGGGTAATCAGCCGCCGTAGAAATCCAAGGACGTAGGCCCGCAGATACGTGTGACGCTTTGGTTGCTAGGTCCGGATGGCGGTAAACGTTGCGCGAGCCGAATGAGACAACCGACTTCTCGAACTTTCCTGAAGGTGTAGGAAGTCCTTTTAAGCCACCTGAACATTTCGCGCCGTGATGACTTACGACGAGATACTCGACCGGTTTGTTGAAGCCAGCTGGCAGCGTCGAATATGCAGCGTCTCCGGTGAGTAGCGCACGCTTACCACTTGCCAGCTTTGCTACAATTGTCAGCCCAGTGTCATTCACATTTCCTGCGGTGCCGGAGCATTCAGCTACCGAAACTGCCGCGGAGTTGTAGGCGTGCCCGGCTGGCCAAACATGAAGACCACCCCTTCTCGCTATAATAAGGGCCAGCCGCGCGGCCCCCGGCCCCAGCTTCTGAGACGGAACAATCCACTTCGCGTCAAGCAACGCCGGGATCGAATACGGAGCATGCAAGTGGTCCCAGTCGAAGTGCGACAGAATAACGGCTTGCTGTTTAGCCGGTTGGACAATGATCGATTTCGGTGCCGTATGTCCGTTGAAGGAGATCGGGAGACCGGTGTCAAAGTGGAGGTAGGCTTCACCGTCCTTGGTTAAGAAGGATGTGAAGCACGCTTGGCCCACATCACGAACGACGATGGCTTCCGGCGCTTGAATCTGCGCCAAAATCCCATCAAGGACGGTAATGTCAGATGATACCGTCGCGACCTTGGAAAGCTCTGCGATGCTCTGGGGAAGCTTTTGCCTGCTTGCCGCCGCACCGAGGCTGCGAGGTCTTGGCCGGTCGGACGGGTCTAGCGGATCCTCCAGTGGTGATCCGGATATCGTCGAGCCTCGTGACTGATCATAGTAGCCGGTCGGCCCAAGCTGAGCATGCCAGGACATCAACCCTTTATGGAGGACGCCCGGCTCAAGTTCCAGGTGATACCATCCGCCAATGACCGGGGGTGATCCAAGCACTTCGGAGAAACGATGAAGCGTCGTTACAATCCGCACCAGGCCGAACGACCGGAACTCCCGGCCATCGAAAAGTTCCTTTTTGACGTCGGTCGCCAAGTCAACCGAACGCGCATCGATGCCGTCGAACTCGAACGACGCGCGACGATGTGGCCGATCACTGAGGAAATCGATGCGGGAAAGTCGAGCGTATAAGGATCGCCGAGGAAATTCTTCAAGATATCTTGTCGTCGGAATATCGATGAACAATGTAACCCTACCCCCTCCTCAACGAACGTTGGCCAGCTTTAGCGAACACCTTGAAAATTAGGAACTGGTCTCTCTTGTAAGCTAAACCGCCGAGCAGCTCTTATCCATCCTTAGAGCGAGTGTCCGGCTTCTTCTCGTTTGGTTTGCGACGCCGAATGCCTGGGCCTTCCCCGGCGCTTTCGTGGATAAAGACAATTCCCTGCTTTTCCAACGCAACCTTTATCTTCTCAAGCGTCTCAATAGTCATCTTTTCAGGTGTTGTTTCCGCCTTGCGCAAAAACGGCACCGAGATCTTCAAAAGACGAGCCAAATCCTCCTGCGTTAAGCCAGCAAGAACGCGCGCAGCTCGGAGCGTTGAGGGGTCAAATGACAATGCCATCTGTCCACAAACATCCGCGTCAGGAAAAATGTCAACATAGCTTGCATTTTCAAAACCAGAACTCCTATAAAGCAATAATCTATTTGCATTTCTGAAACGAATCGTGCCTTTCTGTGTGAAATTCTTTCTGTTTTCGAAATCGACGGAGAATCAGCAAATGGATTTCACATCAACGTTCAACTCCGACGGTCTTCGGGAGATGGCCGCAACGTATAGAAGGCTAGCGGCAGATCTCACTTCTTTGGCCGATGGGCACCTTCCCTATCCAGCGGTTACTATTGACGACTGGATCATCGTGAAGCGTGCGGTTCCTTGTCTGCTTGGTACGATGAACTCTCACCCATCAATCCGCGATGGCAAAGGCGGCGTTACATCGGAGCTGATCTATATTGATCAGTCTCTCGGCATCGCCCGCACGACCAATCGCTGGTACAGCCTTGGCTCGCTCCTGGTGCAACAGGAGCTCCAGTCGTGACCGAAAAATATGACAGCGAGCTGCTCGACGCAGCCATCGCCGCAATGATGCAAGCTGCGAAGAGAGTCGATGAGGTGCGCTCCAAAATGCCACTAAGCTTTCGGCGAAATGCTGCCTTCCAGGCTCTTGATAAGGGTCCCCGCCTCTTCCTGGAGTGCTGCGCGTTCATCCAACTGTTGAAGCGAGTTCCAGCCTTCTTGAGCGCGCGCACGTTCGTCCTAATCGTAAGGGTGCCGCGAAACTGGACTTTGGAAGATCTCGAGGCCGTTTCAGCCCTGTGCCTCGGATCGACAGAAAACCGGTCTTTCCAGTTTGCTGCATTCACCCATCCCGAAAGAAACAAGAAGGGCAAATGGGAAACTGTTCCTAAGGACATGTTGAGAGCAAGCAAGATTATCATCTTTGCGAATATTGGTTCGGATCTCCACCCAGTGATCGAGGCCATGGCGGACGCGGTCATGGACCTGGAACCGATGCAGGATGCTCATCTTGATGGCTTGGCGCGTCTGATGAATGCTGGAATACTGACAGCCGATCAGAAAGAATTTTTGCGCCAGCAAGAGCCCGCCTTGCTTGACGGTATTTTCAGAAGCGGGCGGCGTGCCTCGCGTTCTATCGAACGCCTGCGGCGTCAGCGAGTTCAGGTGGCGTCAGCCAAAAACATCCTCCCGATGCAGGCGTTCGGAGAGACCGGTCGTTGGGGCACACAGCTGAAATACGACCTCTCTGCTTGGCGTCAAGGCAAGCTCTCCTGGGCAAACGTAGACCGGGGCATCCTCCTGTACGGTCCTCCAGGAGTAGGCAAAACAACATTCGCCTCGTCGCTCGCCGTTGAATGCAACGCCCATTTTGTGCCCTGCTCATTGGCCAAATGGCAGTCCCGCGGACATTTGGGAGATCTCCTAAAGGCCATGAATGCTGACTTCAACGAAGCCCGAGAGATGGCTCCCGCTATCCTTTTCATCGATGAAGTCGACGCGGTCGGCGACCGGCGCAGGTTCTCAGGCGATAACTCTCAATACTGCACGGAGGTCGTGACGGCCCTGCTCGAAGCGATTGATGGATCTATTAGCCGCGAGGGTGTGATTATCGTGGCCGCAACCAACTTACCGGATCGACTGGACCCCGCCCTCACTCGCGCCGGTCGACTAGAACGGCATGTAGAAATCCGTGCGCCCTCCATCGACGACAGGATCGCCATCCTTGAATTCTATTTGCCCGAGCTATCCGGCGATCTGTCGGTTCTAGACGCAGCGGAAAAACTACCTGGATATACGGGTGCCGATCTTGAGTACCTAACCAGGCAAGTGCGCCAATTCGCACGCATAGACAATCGTCAGGTTGAACCCGCCGACTTGGAGCGGGCGTTGCCGAAGCGCCCTCGCCTTACCGAGCAAGAGATTTGGCGGGTTTGTGTCCACGAAGCGGGCCATGCGGTTATCGCGAAACTGTTGAACGTTGGTGAGATAGTTTCGGTTGAAGTTTACGCATTCGACTACATCGCGAATGACAACCGCTATTCTCATGGAAATACGAAGGTCCACCAGCCCACTTCGATGCTGAAGACCGCGACCGCCTTTCGGGCGGAAATAGCAGTCGGCTTGGCTGGCCTTGCTGCGGAGGAGATCATCTGCGGGGACCGCTCAACTTCTGCCGGTGGCTCGATTGAGAGCGATCTCGCCTCGGCAACGGAGATAGCTGCCCGCATGGTAGCGACTTTCGGCATGGGCACAGTAATAAGCTTCATGCCCATCCACCTCGTGGACTCGTCTGATCCGGGCTTTCTGGAACGACGGCCGGATCTACGCAGGGAGATCGGCACTATTCTCAGGGCTGAATATCGCAAAGCCAAAGAGGCCCTGAACGCTCACAAACCCATTCTTATGCAGCTCGCCCAGGCATTGAAAACGGAGGGAAAACTGAATGGTCCGAAACTGGATGAGCTTCTTCGCCCGCTCGACAGAAGCCCATTAGGTCGCTCCGAAGATTGGGAGGATGCCGATAGTCAGCAAGCGGTCTAAACAATTGGCGATCAAGATGATCGGTGCTTACGGAATGGGCTGGTGGTTCAACGTCCTTCCAGGCCGCCATCTCGACCACTTGGCTCCTCAGCTGATCGAAAGGGATCCTTGGCTTCATAACGAGGTCGATTTCCTCCTCAAGACCGAGCATGAACGCACAACTGACCTCCTGCAATCTCATCAGGCTGTCGTCTTCGCGATAGCCCAAGCGCTGAAAACCGAGCGCCGATTGTCGGGTCCTAGGCTTACGGAGTTGCTCGCGCCGCTACGGCCGTCGACTTCGGCAAGCGATGACGGTTCTAAAGGAACCGTCATCCTCCCGTCACGAGCATCAGTTCGCACATAACCGGGCATTCGCCGAAGGCCATGACCACGCTTGAACCGCCCTTTGAGAAAAGTTCACCATGAAAGGAATACTGTCGTGAGAGCATGGCTGACCAGCGACACGCATTTGACTCACGCGGAACTCATCCGGCCGGATCGGATAACTATCCCGGATGCGGATATCTGTATTTGCGCGGGCGACATCTCAGGAAACGTCGACATGTCGATGGATTTCCTAGCTCGTCACATCGCACCCCGCATGCCCGTGGTAGCGACGCTGGGGAACCACGACTATTATGGAGCGACAATCAATCAGGCGCTGGTGACGGCAAAGCAACGAGCCGTTCGCGGCGTCCATATCCTGGAGAACGAAAGACGCTGTTTCGATCAAGTCAGAATTGTAGGCGCGACGCTGTGGACTGATTTCGAATGCGAACACGGGGTTGATGGTGAGGAATTACCTCTCCACGAGAGAAAGTCGCTGGCGCTGACGATCTGCCGCAAATACATGATGGATTTCCACGCGATCTTCCGGTCAGAATGGTTCGAGGATGGCATGCCGGGTCTGCTCACGACGCGGGAACTGATCGAACGCCACGTCGAAAGCCGTGCGTTCATCACGGAAGAACTTGCGAAACCATTTGCCGGAACGACCATCGTTCTTACACATCACGCACCACTAACAAAATCCCTTCATCCGCGGTTCCGTGGTCACCCGAGCAATGCCGCTTTCGCTTCGGATCTTTCCGACCTTATTCACAAAGGAAAGCCAGACATCTGGATACATGGCCATGTCCACCATGCGCTGGATTACCGGGAAGGTCATACGCGCGTGATTTGCAATCCACTCGGTTATCAACGGGAAAAGTCTGAGACCGGATTCATCGAGGGCTTAGTCATCGACATCTGAAAGCGGAGCGTATTGTGGCGGACGAAAACATCCTTTGGCTTAAACCCATCTGGAACAACGGCACCATCACCTTCGAGGTGACCTACCCTAGGCGCAACAACAGTCTGAGGAAATAAGTTACTCATGGCAACGCTAGACCAGACACGCTTGAACAGAGCCACCATAACGGCCTCTGGAAAGAAAAAGACGCTCCATAATCCCTCAAATTCCGTGCCTTAGTGACAGGACATTGCGACGCTAGGAGCCAGGCAAGCGCTGGGACGTAGCGCTCCGTCTCTCACGTGTTGCTAGACCTACAGCAGGCGTCGCGCACCCGCTGAACTGCCCGATGCACCAGATAACCGCGATGGCTTAGCCCTCAGGGTCGGCTTCCGACCAGTGCCACTGAAACCAGAAATTACTGCTGTTCGTGAGATCACTATCGGCAAAACCTCGGACTCCAGGCCTTCCATCGAAAGCCAAAACTTCGCGGCATCTGAGAGGTTGACGACGCTTAGATCGAGGTATTCGACAACTTCCGCTACGGACGAACGCCCGCCCTTCGTTATGTAGCCTGTCACCTGGAGAGCGACATCCAAGGGAAATATCTTCAGGGCGACCTCAGGGTACGCGCCACTCGGGCGGAGGAAGTCCTGATCTACGATTGGTTCCTGCTCCACAGCAACACGGACATTTTCATAAAGGATTGGTCGCAGTTGCGTCCTTCGCCGAATGGGCTCGATGTTCAAATCTGGAAATATTGTGAACGGCGAGGTGCCGCAAGGGGAAGTCCACCGGACATCAGCCAAATCAAAAGACGATCCCACGAAATATTTCCACATTCGCTTGGCGCTTTCTTCGTTATCTGCGGGGATATATGCTTTTGTTGTTAGATTTAACTTCGCCTCAAAAATTGTCATGCTTAATTTCCAAATGGAACCATTATAATGCTCAGTCGGATTTTCCCGCCCGTCAATTGAAACCTTGAAAACAATGCTCCATCAAGTTTGAAGAGCATTGCGATATGCTCGCCTCAGCCAGGACGCTCCTAATTGTTTGGATATGAGCTAGCCCGCCCAGTTGAGGCGAGCAGGTGACAATGGTGCGGTTAACGTAACTCGGAAGTTCTCTGCCAACGTCGGCTAGGGGTAGAGTTCTGCATCGAGATCGGCCAAAAGGGTTTGAAAAGCGAGGATGTTTTTTTCACCAGTCTGGAGCTCTCCAGAAATAACGTCCGGTGGCTCGGGGTTTTAGAGGCTGCGTAAATTTCTGACCGCCTAGCGAGTAGGTAGTCGTGAGCCTTGACGATGGACATATTCAGGTCAAGGAGGAGAGATCGAGACGAGACTGCTGCAGGTGTGTTCTCTCCGGAACTTGTTTTACTGATCGAGTCCCGAGTAGCTTGCCTGCTGATGGAGCCCTCGTACAAATACGCGTCCGTGTCCACGCAATCCGGCTCCCGATAGACTGGTAAGCAGTCGATCACATCGCCCAAATCATAAAACAGGACGATACCGTATCCGTGATCGGCCGCGTGCTGGATGACAGAATACAAGTCGAAGAACGGCCGCTCGGTATCGGCGTAAACATCCTCATCTACATGGAAAAAACCAGCCAATATCCCGATATGGTCCGCCCAGGATTGGCCAGTCCATGCAGTCGGTGGAGGACAGAAAGGCATTTGTTTCGTTGCAAAGGTGGGTTGTGCTGACGACCAGCATGGTGGGGTTACTCATTACGGACATTCCTGACGCGATACAAAAATGCTGGCGTCACCACTCACCGCCGTCAAGCGTAGATCGCTGGAGACTGTTGTTGTGTGCCGCAACAGCCGCCGGTCGCGTTTAATCCTAGCCCTCGGCGCACGGTTTCGCCTATTGGATGTTTATCATCCCCTCACGCGACACCCGGCGCAGAGGACGTGGCAATCCATAGCCGCTGAGACCGACCGGAGGCGAAACGCCTCAGCACGCTTGATTGCCTTGGCCACACATCCATTCTTGACGAATCCCTCAGCAGTACCGATGGTTGCGCCGCGAATGGGGAGCAAAACTGGGGGAACGCTGCAATGACGATCGACGTCGACGTGGCTGAACAATTCGAAAAGCATCTAAGCAGTCCTAAGCAGACATGGCTTCTGGGTGCAGGCGTTAGCTTCCCGGCTAATATTCCCCTCATGTACGCTCTGACGGCACGGGTGCTCGCAGTTGCCCGAAGCGAGCTGTTTCACGAGGATCCTGCCGCCTTGCGGATCCTCGCGTTTATTCAGGACGATTGCGGTGCGAATTCCCACATTGAGCACCATCTAACTCACCTGGGCGATCTGATCTCGATTGCGGCTAGGTCGCGGACCGGTGGCATCATGATCGGTGGCGAGCAAGTTTCGAAGGATAAGTTGATCGAAGTCCACCGCGGGCTGATCGGTGAAATCGCCGCCGCTGTCCGGTGGGGCTTCAGGGCCGCCCGCAAGGACGAGCACGGAGCCGTTACCGATCCAGAAATGGTCGGCACCAACGGCAAGTCGATTGTCGACATCGTCGGCCATAAGCAATTCATCTCGGCGGTCTTCGGATCGAACCGTGCCGGGCTGGATTTTGCTCGAACCCCGGTCGAGTTCTTTACAACGAACTACGACACACTGATCGAAGACGCTCTTGCCCTGGCCGGAGTGGAGTTTCAAGACGGCTTCGTGGGAGGTGGGGTTGGCTTCTGGAATATCCGAAACTATAGCGTGACCCCCGGGACCAGAGCTATCGTCTCGAAGCTACATGGATCAATCGACTGGTATCAGCCGAGTTCAGGTAGTCCGAACATGCTGCGAGTGCGCAACGGCGACACGTATCCTGGTGAAGGTGGGTCGGTGATGATCTACCCGCAGGCAACAAAGTACGTGAACACCCAACGCGACCCGTTTGCGGAGATCTTTCAGCGGTTTCGGCAGCGCCTGTCTCAAGGCAATGATCATGTGGTGCTTGCCTGTGGCTATTCGTTCGGCGACGACCACATAAATGCCGAGTTCGAGATCGCGATGGCTTCCGCCAAAAACCAGCTTACCGTCGTCGCTTTCAGCGATGAACCGAATAACGAACTTCCTCCGACGTTGCGCAAATGGCAATCGGAACCGTGGGGACAACGGCTTTTCATCGCCAGTCCTAAGGGCCTTTACCAAGGTCAGAAAGGGCCATTCTTCCCTGCCCCAAACGGAACGAGAAGCTGGTGGACTTTCGAGGGGGCCTCCAAGCTTCTTTCAAGCGGATTACCGAAGGACATCCTGGAGGCGATGGCATGAGCGCGTTTGCCCTAGACCCGGATCTGGAAATCGGAATCGTTTTTGAGGTAGCCGGAAGCGCCATGAAGATCGCGCTGAAGCGCGACATAACAGAACTGACCAGGAGCCACAGTGGTCGCGTCTATGACGTTGGCCAGATCGGCAGCATCATAAAGATGCACGCGGGACGGCGGATACTCTTCGCAACCGTGCGGTTGCTGCGCCTCCAGTCTGATGAAGAGGCCGCAGCCCTTTCGGCTCCACAAAGGAAAGCCGTCGATCAGGACCGCAGAGTGATCGAGGCAGACCTTTTAGGAGAAGCATGGTTCAATGCCGCCGAAGACAAGCTGTCCTTCAAGCGAGGCGTGTCGACCTACCCTCTCCCTCTTCAGGCGGTCCACCTGATCACCAAGGAAGAGACCGATAGACTTTTCGCGAGTGCGGAAAAGTCTTCAGAGGACGGTGTCGACCGGCTTGTTCCAATAGGAAGTTACGTCGGCACAACGAGGGTGTCATGCCGGGCAAATGTAGATAAACTTTTCGGTCATCACTGCGCAATACTCGGATCGACCGGCTCGGGGAAGTCCAGCGCGGTCGCAGCTGTACTTCATTCCGTTCTGGAGCATCAAGGCCAACCTGATCATCCAACTCGTCCGTGCATAGTCCTCATTGACCCTCACGGCGAATATGCTGCAGCATTCAATGGCAAGTCTCAGGTATTCAGAGCTTATAACGCGTTGGGCCAGAACCCGGAGGGCATAGCGACACTGAAGCTGCCCTACTGGCTGATGTCGAGCGATGAGTTCCGATCCCTAGTGATCGGAAAAACGGAGTTCGAAGCGACGTCCCAGGCCAATACCGTTTACAAGGCGCTTGCCCACGCCCGTATGGTCGCGGCAGGGCTCGCCCGAAGTGCTATCGGTGACATCCCAAACGACCTACCAGCAGGCCAGCATCCGGAGCAGCCGATGCCAATGCCAGGCGTCACAGAAGAACAACTGCTGGCATTCGACCGCGATAAGCCGAGGCCATTCCGGCTGGAAGAATTTCTGGCTCACATAAAGGGCAGACAAGCGAAGCGGTGGAACAATGGTGCATGGGCCGACGTGACACCGTCCGACTTCCAAAAGGATTATGTTTCAATCCTGAATAAGTTTCGCGTGCTTACCACTGACCCACGCGTCCGGTTTTTGATGGAAGAGCACAGTGCCGACTCTCCTGCCTTGGCCAATATTCTCGGGCAATTTTTGAATATCGATGGTGCCACCGACGCTTGCCTGAAGATCGTCGACATCTCTGGCCTTCCGAATGAAGTGGCTGGTCCCCTTGCCGGTGCGATTGCACGCCTCCTTTTCCAATACAAGCTGCATCAGACGCGTGAGGATAGAGAGAAGGATCCCATGCTCTTCGTTTGCGAAGAGGCGCATCGATATGTGCCAAACAGGGGCGACGCCCAGTACGAGGTTGCTCAGTCAGCAGTCCGTCGCTTGGCCCGTGAGGGCCGCAAGTACGGTCTCGGCCTGATGCTCGTCTCTCAAAGACCGTCCGATATCGAGGACACGGTGATTTCTCAATGCAATTCCTGGATTGTCCTGCGCTTGGCTAATAGCAGCGACCAAGAACACGTTTCACGCATCCTACCCGATAGCCTTGCTGGCATGACGAAGGTTCTTTCGTCGTTGCCACGACAAGAGGCACTGTTTGTCGGTGAAGCTGCCGCCATTCCCGCGCGTATTAAGCTACGTACATTGACCAAAGATCAACTGCCGGACTCGAACGACATCTCGTTTGCAAAAGGCTGGTCGTCAGAGGGCACGACGACGCAAGGCCTTGCGACAATCGTCGAACGAATGACGGGGTAGGATAATCACTGTCCCGCGTCGGCGTCTCACACGTTTTCCGATTCGCCAGGAACGGCGATAGGAGCAATCTGTGCCAGGCGTTCCACGTTTAGAGTCACGTCCTGATAGACGATTTCGTAACCAGATGGTGACTTCCAAGGGTTTTCCGTACCAAGTCGCCAGTTCCCAAATGCGATGTATTGCTTATCTTGAGCCAATCTCCGGGCTACTTGCGGTCTCACGAATAATATCGGGGAGACTCTGGTATCTCGTTTTTTGTCGGTTGTCCGCGCGACGGCACACTCGACCTTAATCCAATTAACGTTCAACGCACGCAGTTTCTGCACGGTGACGAGAACTGCCATGGAATGACGGTTCGTTTTTTCAACTTCACGGAGTAGCTCGGAATATCGAGGCGGCGAGAACGAGAAATTCGACCATGAGATCGTGTTATCTTTGTCCGCTAGATGCACCAGCTCCCTGAGCTCGTTTCTGTTTTCCGCTCTATCGATCGCGTTCCAGATCTTTGCCAATCCCACCGCAGACCTAAGATAGCTGTCGAGATGCCCTTCTCTCATAATCCGTCCAAGCCTTGGACCGAGCGTCTCGTCTGGGCGCACATGTTCTCTCCTCGCTGCGAGGACCGTCGGGATATTAATGCGAAACCTCACATTGCCATCCACGACCTGGAACTCTGGCTCGGCGCGATCTTCTACCGCATCCGCCTCCCGCATGATTATTTCAACTGCACCCTGAACCGAGTTTGGACACCCTCGCCCGTGCTGTTGATGTTTTGCAAGTCTGAAAAATGCCGGGACGTCTCGTCGAAGTCTGAGATCATCGCCACGGACTGTATGAGCCGAAATCCTGATCACCGGGGCATTGCATGTCCCGCACCAAAACGGACCGTCGTCGGTTGAGCAATCCGCCGCAAAAACTGGACCTGATCCACGACTAGCTTGAAAAAGGCGAAGGGCCACAACGTTGTCTCCGATTTGGTGGAGGGGCGTAGGGCAACCCGAGTTAACGCTGCGTTACCCAGCGACAATCATGAGAGGTATAGTGAACGTATGCTCGAAATCTTGTTGCGAAACCACGGTCCGCCATCGGATGCGGACGTGACCGAGATTTGACGCATTTTCCACGAACTCTTTGTTCAGATATCCAAGATTGGTCCCGCTCCCCGAGTTCCAATCGAGCGTGAAAGGAGCAAGCCCGTCGCCGCGGCTCGACCTGAGGACTAGCGGATGTAGGCCAGGCGACTGGACTGACCCAAGAAGCCAGATTTCGCACTCCTGCCGCATCTCGGCATAGTAGCTGCAAAATAACACGCCGCCATCGCCAAGTTTTTCCATTCGCGTGTGGGAGCCATCGCTCTCGTGCCAAGCGAGGTATGAACCAGGCGTGCTCTTCGGGGTCCAGTCGTCAAAATGGCCGTCCGGAACGAGTCTCGCCATTTCAACAGACTTCAAGGCTCTTGGGGATGTTTTCGGTGCCTCTACCATATAATCGTTAACCAGATGTGCTACCTCAAAGGTAACAAGAAATCTCTTCGGCGCTAGCATTGCGTGTCGTGGTGGACGCACGGCGTACTTTGCCATCACTCCAGGAATCACCAGTAATTTAAAACAATATATAGTTGTCTCATGCAAAGGCGGGCTACCTACTTGCCAATGCAGAAAAGGAGACGCGCAGACGCCATGACGATATAAAATTACTTCGAGATTCGAAGCATTCTTCGTCTCTAAATAGTTCGAATTTCGAACTGTTTTGTATCCATCCGGCGAAGGCCGCGGGGTTTATGATTTCGGCTCGTCTGCCATGATGCGTTCGATCCTTGTGGGATCGCATTGCTCGTCCACAAGGAACTGTCGGA
Organism: Shinella sp. Sh6; assembly: GCF_055392685.1. Taxonomy (NCBI): domain Bacteria; kingdom Pseudomonadati; phylum Pseudomonadota; class Alphaproteobacteria; order Hyphomicrobiales; family Rhizobiaceae; genus Shinella; species Shinella sp. Sh6. The sequence goes on from NZ_AP044005.1 coordinate 1,934,572, forward strand.
CACCGCCATCCCAGGTGCGGATATCGGCGAGGAATTCCTTTAGGCTTTCGATGCCCCGGTCGGTGAAGGTCGTGATGCCCTCTTCGCTGCCGTCATAGGCATGGATCATCTCGCCGTAGTCGATGTTGTCTGAGTTGCTGGCAATTTCCTGGACGGGTTCGAGGTTCTCGCCGATCAGCGTGGCGACGTATTCGATCGTGTAGACATGGGTCGGTCGCGCCATCAGGCCGCCCTCTGCCGTGCGCTGCCGGCGGCGGTCCAGTTCCACGGCAACAGTTCCGGCAGGCGTGATACGGACATGTTGGGCATGCGGGCGAGGACATCCGCCAACCAGGCCTGCGGATCGATATCGTTCATCTTTGCGGTGACAATCAGGGAATACATGAATGCGGCACGTTCGCCGCCGCGCTGGGAACCGGCGAATAGCCACGCCTTTCTTCCCAGAGCTATCCCGCGCAGGGCCCGCTCGGCTGCATTGTTCGAAAGGCAAAGCCTGCCGTCGTCAAGGAACCGGGTGAAGGCATCCCAGCGCCCGTCCTTCTCGAACATGTAGTTGATCGCCTTGGCGACGGGATTGTGCTTGGACATCTGGGTGCGCTGCGCCATCAGCCAGTCGTGCAGTTCCTCCACAAGCGGGCGAGCATGTTGTTGGCGTGCTGCGAGCCGGTCCTCGACAGGCAATCCGTTTATGTCGCGTTCGATATCGAAGAGCGCGTCGATGCGGGCCACGGCCTCGAGTGCGACCGGCGATATCTCATGAGCGGGTTTGCCCTTGCGCACGTTGCCGGCGATGTCGGCCAGTTCGAAGAACTTGCGCCGCGCATGACTCCAGCAGAGCGCGCTGATTACCGGTGCAGGGCCGCGGTCCGCACGATAAAGGTCGTTGTAGCCACCATAGGCATCGGCTTGCAGTGTGCCATGCCACCCAGCGAGATGCGTGTTGGGATGGATTTTCTCGCGATCGGGAGAGAAGTGGAAGAGCGCCGCGGGAGGGGCACCGCCGGCGAAGGGGCGGTCATCGCGCACATAAGTCCATAATCGTGCCTGCCGCGTTGCACCTCTGGCCAGCAGCGGCACGGTTGTGTCGTCGCCATGCAGCCGGCTGGCGGCCAGCACATGGGCGCGGATCAGATCATGAATCGGCTGCAGCACCGTCGCGCAGGCTCCGACCTGATCGGCCAGCGTGGAGAGGCTGAGATCGACGCCTTCCCTGGCGTAGCGCTCAGCCTGGCGGTTCAATGGCTGATGTTGGCCGAACTTCTCGAACAGGATCGTCGCCAGCAAGTTCGGTCCCGCCCATCCACGCGGGGTCGCATGGAAAGGTGCCGGTGGCTGGCTGATCTTCTCGCAGTCCCGGCAGGTGAACTTCTCGCGCACCGTCTGGATCACCTTCCACTGGCGCGGAATCGCCTCCAACGTCTCGGTGATGTCTTCGCCCATCTTCACGATCCGGACCGAGCCGCAACAGGCGCAGTGCGCGGGAGCCTCGATGATCACGCGTTCGCGCGGCAAGTGCTCGGGAAACGGCTTACGGGCTGGCCGGCGGCGTTCGAAGGCGGAGACATTTGTGATCTTCGCTGCCACGCGTTCCGCGGCGATCTCGTCCTCGGTGGCGTCGGCCTCGAGTTCTTCGAGCTGCAATTCCATCTGGTCGATCAGCCGGGCGCGCCGTTCCGAACTCTGGCCGTACTGCTCGCGGCGCATTTTGGCGATCTCAAGCTTGAGGTGCCGGATCATCGCTTCGGAGGTCGTCACAACGGCGCGCACCTGCGCGAGATCGGCCTCGGCGGAGGCGGCACGCGCTTCCGATGCTGCAAGCGCGGCGCGTAATCTGGCTATCTCCGAAGCAGCATCATCCATGGCCGAAAGCTACCATGTCACATGCTGAAAGCCCAACAAAAACAGAGGAATGATAGAGATCAGCCTGCCGCTGCAGGCCGTTGCGTCCAGCGGGGATTGCGCCAATCGATCCCTTCCAGGAGATATCCCAACTGCGCCGCCGAGACCGGCACGGCGGAGCCATTCTCGCTGACCGGCCAGATGAACTTGCCCGCCTCAAGGCGCTTTATGTAGAGCGACATGCCGACGCCGTCATGCCACAGGACCTTGATCAGGTCACCCTTGCGGCCTCGGAAGCAGAAGACTTCGCCGCCATGAGGATCGCGGCCAAGACCTTGCTGAACCTTCAGCGCCAGGCTGTTCATACCGCAACGCATATCCGTCACGCCGCCCGCGATCCATACTTTCACCCCGGCCGGAAAGGCGATCATGGCGCGTCCAGAACCGGCAGCAGGCGCGCGAGGATCGTCGGATCAAGCGAGGCCGGAATCGTCAGCCGCCGCCCGTTCGGCAGCCCGATCTCGATCGTCTTGGCGTCTTCAGGCGGTGGCGGTGAGGCCACCTCGCATGATGCGGCCATCGGTGTCGAAATCGTAACTGGCACGAAGCCCGTTGGAGCGGAACCGCTCAGAAGGCCACTACGATATTCCCGACGCCAGCGGGTCAACAATGACCGCGACAGTCCATATCGCCGCGCCGTCACTGAGCCCTGCCGAAAGCCTTGAAGGCTCTCCTCGACGATCCGGACCTTCTCTTCGTCCGACCAATCCCGCCGGCGACCAAGATCATCGGCGGACAAAACCTCAATCGGGGAAATGATTGTAGCGCATGACATAAGCCATGGACTTAACGCCAATCAGCAAGTCAGGGCAGACGGCCTTCGGCGGAGGGATACACTGTTTTCGATGCCACGCGCCGTGAAAAGTTAGTGGACTTCTTTCAAAAGTTAGTGGACTTCCGGATTCGGCCACGGCGTTTTCGCCATAACATCATACAGTTAACGGGGGTTCGAAATTTGGGAATCTATTGAATCCAGAAGGCTCTATATACGCCGTCCGCCGCACGTCGATGCCGAAATAACTTACAATCTTCGCAAGAGACTCTGTAGCTGCGAACAAGCGCGACATCGTCGCCCTTCTCAATGGAAGTTCCATAGTTTCACCTGCTGAGTATCAATGTGGAGGTCTGGGATATAGATGTCTCTCGCCTGCACCGCGGGCTTGCGATTGTCACGCGGACCCGGGCTATCCCAGCACGGCTCTAATCCTGGACGAGCACATTGGCAATGGAAGCTAGATGCGACTAAGTTCAAAAGTTACATATAGCCCCATCTACACCGCCTAACGTCCAATAATCTTCATTATTGGACCCCAGTATTTCCACTCATAATTTATTGCGACGATGGAATTTTTCCCAAGAACGTTTTCATAGGAGCAGCAATAGAATTCCATATAAACCAGTCCATCGCTTACGACGAGCCCGACGCTTTTAGATCATCGGGGCCGCCAACATTGGCCGCGTGTGACTGCCAGTCTGTAGATTTGCGAACGTCATGTTGAGGTAGATGCGTTCGGAACGGGTCCTCTATAAGCAGGTCTTGGACGAGCAAAAGGAAAATTTTCCTTCAGACGTTCGTTGGCTCTTGTCGCGCTCCAACATTTCAGCCCACAATTGACTATCGGCAACTTCAGCTACGACAAGCTCGTCGGGCTGCCCTAATTCCCCATGAAATTTGTCTCTCTGGACGGCGTTCAAGCCGAACCTTTAGGTCAATTCTTTACCCCGGAGCATGTAGCCCAATCCCTCGTCCGCTGGGTTGTCTACGACCCCGGCGATCGTCTGCTCGATCCGTCTTGTGGTGACGGTGCAATAGTCCGACATCATCCGAATTCGAGGGGCATTGAACACGACCCGTTCGCGGCATTGCTTGCTCGGGAGCGAGCACCAACCGCCACAATCGACAACACCGATTTTTTCCAGTGGGCTCTGGACACCAAGGAACGGTTTCCTTGCGCAGCGGGGAACCCGCCTTGTATTCGCTTCCAAAAGTTCAAGGGAAAAACAAAAATTGCCGCCGAGAACATTTGCGCGGCGCAAGGCGTGAAGCTTGGCGGTCTAAGTTCGGCCTGGGCTGCCTTCCTGGTTGTAACAGCCAGTCTCCTTGAGGTCGGAGGGCGAATGGCTTTCGTCGTTCCCGCCGAAATAGGTCACGCCCCCTACGCTAAGCCAATTTTGCAGTATCTTGTCGAGCACTTCCGGACCGTTAACGTTGTCGCCGTACAAAGAAAGCTTTTCCCTAAATTGTCCGAGGATTGCTGGCTTCTCTACTGCGACGGCTTTGGCGAGCGGACAACCCACATCGAGTTCGCCAAACTCAGCAGCTTTGAGCAATGCGATCGTCCGCCACCTTCCGACGAGAGGGTAAGTTGGCGTGACCTTGAAATCAATTGGCAGGGTCGCTTGCGGCCCTTTCTAATATCGCGTCACTGCCGGGCGCTCTACCAGGAATATAGCCTGCGTTCAGGCACGGAGCGTTTCGGGGACTTCGCGAAGATCGGCATTGGTTATATCAGCGGAGACAACGACTTCTTTCACCTGTCCCCAACCTCCGCGCGTTCGTTTGGCATTCCCAGCGAGTATCTGCTTCCGACCGTACGGAGAGGCGAATATCTCCAGACGGACGTAGTAAAAGATGGCACCATCAACGAATGGATGATTAACGACGAGCAATGCCTCCTGCTTAGTCTCTCAGCGGGCCCCGTGCCGGACTCCGTTGTGAAATATCTGGACAGTGACCGCGGTCTTATCGCTCGAGCTCGGTATAAGTGCCGGACCCGCGCAGCTTGGTATTCTGTCCCAGGCGTCATTCGGCCGGATTATTTCCTACAGTATATGTCGGGTGCAGAGGTCCGCCTCGCGCGCAATGAGGCCGGGGCAGTATGTACGAACAGCATTCTCGCGGTGAAAATCATCAATCCGGCTTCCGCGACGTTAAGGTTGCCAAGTTGGGGATCGGATTTCGTAAAGCTGAGCTGCGAGCTGGAAGGCCATCCACTTGGCGGAGGAGAATGCTCAAGCTCGAACCAGGAGAGGCTCGGCGAGTGGTTTTTCCGACTCATCGCTCCACCGAGAACCGGGGTATCATTCAGGAAGCCGTCCGAGCTCTAAGAGAGTGGCGTCACACAAAATGCTAGCCTCTTGCCCAGGTCCTGGCGCAAACAGCTGAGAGTGCGGATCGCAAGGTTCCAGCGATAGCGAAAATCTCGGTTCAAGCCGGAGATATCGCTCCACCGCGCGATGTGTTGTTGGCCTCCAGCCACGGTACCCCTAGCATTCCCACAACCGTTGTCAGCATCATGATGTACGCAGGAACGAGAGCATCCCCAGTCTTCGAAATCAGCATTGTCAGGACGAACTGCAGCGACGCTCCGAATACGCAGACAACCACCGCATAGCTTATCGACAGCCCGGTACTTCTCACGGCAACGGGCAACGCAGCCATCATCGCACCGAAGCTAGCTCCCCCACTTAACATCGACAGGAACGGGAGGGCGGTGCTTAGGAGGATGACACCATAAAGAGACCCCTCTGCGGCCCAGAAAAGCGGATAGACCGTTATCAATAGGATGGCGCGAGATATGTAGATGACAGAGCGCGAACCATGAACATCAGCGAGGACTCCACCCGCCACCGAGCCGATGCAGATGAAGACGCCGACTAGGCATGTTGCCAGAAAGGACATCTGCGCGGGCATTTTGAGGGCGGTGAGAATGTATGTGTTCATGTAGGCGCATACGTAGACGGCAATCGTACCGAAAGCGATCTGGGTTACTATAGCTACCAGGACCTTCGGATACCCCGCCACCAAACCAATCATCTCTTGGGCGATCTTCCGTTTATCGTGACGGTCAGCAGCAGACAGTGTTTCGGGCATCCTCCGGCGGAGGACCAGAGCGATCAGCAACACAGCGGAACCTATTAGAAAGGGAAGCCGCCAGCCCCAATCGACAAGAGATCCCGGGGGCATAAAAGCGCTGAGTGCTAAGCCGAATGCCCCCGCAAACATCGTCGCCAATCCTTGAATGGCCGGTTGCCAGCTAGCGTAGACGCCGCGCCGGTTCAAGGGAGCGAGCTCGTAGACGAGCGCGGTCGAAGGACCGACTTCCCCGCCAAAGGCAAAGCCCTGTGTCAGACGGGCGATCACCACTGCGACCGAAGCGAAAATGCCGATCTGTCCGTAGCTCGGCATCAAGGCTATGATCAGGGTGGCGGCGGCCATCAAGGTCGCGGTCAGTACGAGAGCCGAGCGCCTTCCCCTTCTGTCGGCATAGGCACCAATTATCACACTTCCGAAGGGTCTGGTAATGAACCCGGCACCAAAAACCGCAACAGCGGCAAGCACTTCGAGCTGGGGATTAGAGTTCGGGAAAAACGTACGACCGATCGCGAATGCGTAAATCCCAAATAGCGTTACATCGTAGAATTCGATGCCACTGCAAACAATGGCTGCCACTGCCCCTCGGAAAGAAATGGCTGAACTGTGTTTGTTAGGTTCTGTCGCAGACATCGCCGCCTCCGCTCTCGTAGACTCGATGAACAGAATTCCTGGCGATTTCTCAAGGTAAACCCTCGTTTAGGTTGATTTGGCGAACTTGCCGAATTCCGTATCCCTCCAAATTCTTTGCGCTGACAGCCCTAAACCAAACGGCCGTCACGAGGACGGCCGCGACTCCAAAATGGAGCGTTGCTGGACACGATCAGGTCCGGATGGTGAAGTCGACATCAACGCTTGCTTTGATAGCGTTCGAATAAGGGCAGATCCCATGCGTGACCTCGACAAGATGCTTGGCGTCTGGTTCGCTCATACCGGGGAGATAAACGTCAAGCGCTGCCGTGATACCGAAACCTCCTTCAGAGCGTGGACCAATTCCAATGGTGGCGGAGACCGTCGAGCCCTCGGGAACCTTTGACTTCAGCTGCGATGCGCCAACCCGCAATGCGCCAAGGAAGCAGGCGGAGTAACCGAGTGCGAAGAGCTTTTCTGGGTTCGCGCCGTCTCCGCCCGATCCGCCAAGCTCTCTCGGAACGACAAGCTGCAGTTCGAGCGTACCGTCGGCGAGCGCGGTTTTACCGTCGCGCCCTCCTCCGGTTGCTGTCGCTCTGGTCTTATATTTTGCCTGGACTGACATGTTCTCTCCTTTCGCCGACAAGACGCGGTGAAGAACAATCCATTGGCCCGGGGCTGTCGAGGGAAACCTAGGTATACCTGTGCCACGTGAATGGCGGATTGTTGGTTCTCAGCTTCCCAAGGAGGAGAGGACCGTCTCCGAGATCACCCGTAACGTACGCATCATTGAGGGGAGATGTTATTGATTTCGTTGGCAATGAAATCGCACATTGCCCGCACCCTTAGCGGTACGGAACGACGAAACCCGTGCAACGCGTTGAGCGGAAGGGAGGGCAGCTCCAGCTCGGGAAGCAGCTGCACCAGACGGCCAGCTTCAATATCGTTCGCCACCACGAACTTCATGAGATGTGCGACGCCTATACCATGCAAGGCGGCAGCCTGCAGGCCAAATCCGGAATCACACTCAATCGGACCGCCCGGTGCAATCCTGCTACCGTTCGAGAACAGGACTTCGAATGGTCGGCCCGGGACGTAGTATTTTGCAAAGGGCAACTTAGCTAGGTCTTCGATGTTCACCGGATTGCCATAACGCTCCAAAAGCGATGGAGCCGCGACGAGCACCATCTCCATCTTGGATAACTTTCTTGCGATCAGTTCGCTCTCGGCGACACGGCCGACGCGAAATACGACATCGTAGTCTTCGCGGATAACGTCCACGAACCTATCTGTTACTCCGACGACGATGCTCAGGTCGGGATGACTCGCGGCGAAGTCTTTCAGCAAGGCGTCCATCACGACGCGTGCAACCTCGCTTGGAAGACTGATTTTGAGTCTACCGGAAAGCCCGGTTTGTCCCCCAACAATATCACCCGCGGCTTGCAGCTCCCTCAGCAGCGGTGCCACGCGATCGAAAAACAGCTGCCCGTCGGAGGTAAGCACGAGAGCACGCGTCGAACGCAAGAATAGACGCACGCCGAGGACCCTTTCAATGCGAGCGACGCTCTTCGAAATTGCCGAGGGTGTCGTCGCCATATGTCTTGCCGCGGCGCTGAAAGACCCAGTTTCCACTGTCCTGACGAAGGCAATCAGGTTGGCTGCTTCGGTGAGTAAGTTAGTCATTTGAGCCTGGGAGGACGAGATCCTGTGCCAATTGGAGTTCTAATGAGGGTCGGGCATGCAGCTTACTTACCGTGCATTACAACGGAGTAAGAAGGCAATGCAGAAGCTGAAAAACAAGGTTGCGGTCATCACGGGCGGGAACAGCGGCATAGGCAAAGCTACCGCCGCCATGTTCGCCAGAGAAGGAGCCCAGGTTGTCATCACGGCACGAAGGCAGGATGTCCTGGAAAATGCGGTTCAGGAGATTGGACATGGCGCGCTTGGCATTCAAGGTGACGTGGCTGATCTGGAACATCATGCGGCGGTGGCGTCGAAAGTTCGAGAGCTTTTCGGAGCGGTTGACATCTACATCGCGAACGCGGGGATCATCAACCTTACGACGTCCGATAAAGTAACACCGGATGAATACGACAATCATTTCGCGGTGAATACCCGCGGAGTGTTTTTCGGGGTCCAAGAAATCCTTCCCGTTATGAGGGACGGCGGCAGTATTGTGATTACGAGTTCGCTTGCCGCCTCGAAAATTCTGCCCAATCACACTCTGTATGCCGGGACAAAAGCCGCGATAGCTGCGTTCGCCCGCAACTGGGCATTGGAGCTGAGAGACCGGAAGATCCGTGTGAACATTCTGAGCCCGGGACCAACAGACACAGCAATCCTCAGCAAGTTGGGTATCTCCGACGCAGACCGGCCCTCCCTTGAGGCGGAGCTAGCACGCACCATTCCTGCAGGTCGGCTCGGGACGCCCGAAGAACTAGCAAACGCCGCCTTCTTCCTTGCTTCTGACGCGGGAAGTTTCGTCAACGGAATTGAGCTGAACGTCGACGGCGGCATGTCTATCACGTGAAAGGATGAGAAGATGAGCAAATTGAACCAGGAAATAGTAGAGTTCATTCATCGGCTCGCGGACACGGGCAGCCACTATCGAATGGACGAGATGGACGATCTTTACACCGATGATCTCGGCTTTCTCGTTCTGACCGCTGAGGGTGAGGTGGTGCGCTTCTCGAAGTCCGAGATGTTCGCCGAATTCCGTTCCCGCCGAGACGCTGGAGAGGAACCACTGTCGACAGAAAAGCGTATCCTCCACATTGAGGAGCAAGGTAACCAAGCAACTGCGCTTCTCTACAGGAGAATGAGCCAACATGCAGATGCTGCCCTCTATGAATTGCGTCTCGTGAAGAAGGACAACGGATGGAAAGTCGCGGGAGAAACGGTTCTCCCGTGGCCCGACCTTTCTTCAGCAAAAGGCTTCCTTCCGCCTAGAGCGCAACCACAACGTTGATCGGTGCAAGGTCGCGCGACAGCAGGGTCACCCTGGGCCCGCTGTTGCGTCGCCCCTGCGGAACGCGCACCTCCATTCCGAAGCCGCAGCTAAAACCAGGGATCCACACAGCGTCAGGTTAGTGAGGCGACTTCCAGCACGGCGTCTGCGAAGGCCAGTGGCGCTTCCTGGGGCAGGTTATGCCCAACGCCTTTCACGACCCGATGAACTCTTTTAGCAGAGAACTTGTTCGCGGAGGCGGTTCCGTCGGTAGCGGCCACGACCCCGTCGGAATCACCGTCGAGGGTAACAGTCGGCACGGTGATGACAGGTTGTTGGGCAAGTCGCCGTTCCAGTTCCGCATACTCTGGGTAGCCCGAAGCGCCACCCAGACGATGACGGTAGGAATGGATCACCACATCAACGTAGTCCGGGTTCTCGAAGGACGCCGCACTTCGCTCAAAGGTTGGCTTGTCGAAGCGCCAGGTAGGGGAATTGTCATGCCACATGATCTCGGCAATTTCTTTTCTATGCGCCTCCAGCCCCGCCCTGCCCCGCTCAGTCTGGAAGTAGAACTGATACCAGAATCCGCGCTCCACCCCGGCAGGAGCGGGCTGCGCCGACTTCGCGATGTCCTGGATCAAATAGCCGTTGACGGAAACGAGGCCTGAGCATCGGTCAGGCCATAGAGCCGCGGCAACGCACGCTGCCCTTCCGCCCCAGTCGTACCCGGCGAATACCGCCTTCTTGATCTTCAGGGCATCTACCAAGTCCAAGAGGTCTCGTCCTATAGCGGCTTGTTGCCCCGCGCGCGGAATATCTGCGTCAAGGAACCTGGTGTTACCATGCCCCCTCAGGTGCGGTACGATAACGCGGAGGCCTTTGGATGCCAAAAGTGGCGCAACCTCGCGATAGCTCTGGATGTCGTATGGGAAGCCATGCAGGAGGATGGCTGTTGGTCCGTCTGAAGGACCGATTTCATAGTATCCCACTTCCAGGACACCTGCTTTCACCTGTTTCGAGGCCCCGAGGGTGTTTGTCTTCATGTCGTTACCTTCGGCCGCTACAGCGGCTCTCGATAAGGGGAGTGGCAGAGAGGCGGCTGCGGCACCAGCCACGCCAGCAAGCACCAAGCTTCGGCGGCTTATCGTGCTGTCGTTGAACATTCTTCTGCTCCTTACATTGCCATTCAGGTGCGACGCTAAGCTCATGAGCCCACGCACCGGCGAACTCAATCTCGGCGAGCCGCGTCCTCGATCAGACGGGTAACCGTGGTGGGGTTGGAGACCATTACGACATGCGAGCCGCCTTTCACCACGACGGTGCCCTTGGAACCTGCTCGTTCCGCCATCCAACCTAACGCCTTTGGGGGAATGTTCTTGTCGGCGTCGCCGTACACGAACCAGGAAGGAATTGATTTCCACGCCGCGCTCACCGACGGTTCAGAAAGGGCCGCCTCAGTTATAGGGCGCTGGGCTGCAGCCATCAGGTCGGCCTGGGCATTGGATACATCAGCGGCGAACTGCTCGTGGAACCTAGACTGTTCAATGTATAGGTCTTTTTGGCCTCCTTCCAGAACGACTGGCTTGGCCAACGCCGAGCCTAAGGTACTGCCGGGAAACTTGCCCGACAGCTCAGCCGCCGTTTCACCGCGTTCCGGAGCGAAAGCCGCCACGAAAACCAAAGCTTTGACATTGCTCTTGGGAACCGCCGCGTCATTGATGACGGAGCCGCCATACGAGTGCCCGACCAGAACAACCGGACCTTCAATCCCGGCGACGACCCGCCGGACATAGTCGGCGTCGAATTTGACGCTACGGAGAGGGTTTGCCACGGCCACCACGGGAAAGCCGTCCTTCTCTAGCTCGCTGATGACACCATTCCAGCTCGAAGCGTCAGCGAAGGCCCCGTGCACAAGCACGACAGTGGGCTTTGCGTCAGCAGCGAGGACAGAACCTGCCGTTGCGCTAAGGAACGCGGCAAAGAGACTCGCCTTAATTACCTTCATCATTTTCGCATCCTTCCATTTTCAGGCGCTATCAACTTTCCAGCCGACGCCTGGGCAACCTTGCGGTCATCAGTGTGATCTTTCGTGCGCGGCAGGATTTGAGCATGCTGCTGCTCGTGCCAGCTTCTGTGATCACGGACAATTCGTCTGGTAACGCCTTGCAATTTAAGCATCTGCTGCTGCCGGGGCAGCTATACGGTGGTTTGGTCCGTGCTAGTTGCAGGCATGCGAAAATGTTGAGCGTGATGCTAAGGGTTCCCGGTCACAGCCTCTGTCAGACTTGCCAGCAAAGGTGGAGAGAGGCGTCACCGTCCGGCCGTCCCGAACGTTTCCAATGGATCGGAGCGTCCGTATCGACACCTCCGCGGCCCTGCTTCGACAACAATAAATTGCCAACCTGGATTGCCTGAATGCCGTCAAGAGACTTCGCAACAACGGCTCAGCGCGCAGGGACGCTAGCTTGCTACCATCGGACGGCGTCTTCCGAGAACTCCGTGATCTTCGGTATCTCGGCCGCCAGGAAGTCCACCAGAGCGCGCACGGCAGGCGGAAGTCCTTCTCTGTGCGGCATCACCGCGGACATTCGGGCGTCCGCCGTGATCCAGCCCGGCAAGAGCTGAACTAGCCTGCGGTCGGCCAGTTCGTCCTTACATATATAGCCCGGTAGCGCCGCGATCCCGAGATCGGCACAGGCCGCTTCCTTCAGCGCCACCATGTTGTTGCTGAGAAATCTCGGATCAACGGCGATCTCGAGCATGGTGCCGTCACCGTTCTGCAATTTCCAAACACCAGTGGTTCGGCCGACCATCGAGATCGTCTCATGTCGGACCAGATCCTCGGGCGCGATCGGGGTACCCTTGTCTTTCAGATACCCGGGACTGGCGAAGAGACACCATGGCACTTTCGCGATCGCGCGCTGTACCAATCCGGAATCCTGTAGTGGCGTCACATGCCCTCGTAGGGCGAGATCGAAACCTTCACCGACAATATCTATCAACCGATCGGTCGTGATCTCTACAATCCGCACCTTAGGATACTTGTTGAGGAAGGTTGGAAGGAGGTGCTTTAGGGCAAACTGCGCGATCTCGACCGCAGTAGTTATGCGAATTGTCCCGCTGGGTTCAGACACCCGCTGGCGCACGGCCTGTTCCGCCAGATCGGCTTCACGGAGGACCTGCGTTGCGTAACGGTAAAACTCGGTGCCGACTTCAGTCATGCCGAACTGTCGCGACGTCCGGTTAAGGAGACGAACGCCAAGATTCACTTCGAGTTCACGCATGCGATGGCTTAGTGTGGACTTCGGCAACCGGAGAAAATTTCCGGCCGCCGTGAACCCGCCTCGATCCACGATTTGAACAAAATAGTAGATGTCACGTAAGTCGAGCATCAAGACTCCTGCCAGACGCCAATCTTGCAGGTCTCGCGATCGTTCGCAATCCTTGCGGCAGCCTGCAGGACGGTGCGATTGACCGCGCCCTTATTGAACGAAGTCTGCGACTTCTTCCAGCGGAAGCTTTTCTATGGCCATATTGTTCTCGGCCCGGCTATTGTCGGCGTACCCGAGAGACATGCCTGCGACCACCATGTCAGTGTCGGGAATCCTAAGTTCTTCCTTCAGCAAAGGATGCTGGAGAGACCAGATCTGCTGCGCGCACGTGTCGAGACCTCGTGCCTTGGCGGCCAGCATGATGTTCTGCAGGAAACAGCCATAGCAGATAAAGCTTGCCCACTCCAGCCGACGGTCCATGGTGAAGATTAGGCCGACGGGAGCGTTAAAGAAGCGAAACTGGCGCTCGACGTCCTTTGCGCGCCCATACCGATCGCTACGGGGTACCCCCACGGCGTCGCCCAGCTGCCCACGGAACGTGTTGAACCTGCTCAAGTATGGTTCGTGTAGCGGCTGGGGGAAAAACGGGTACTCCGGCGCTAATTTCTCCGGTCCAGCACGAAATATCTCTACCGCTTTCTCCGTTATCCTATCCCTTGATGGGCCCATGAGAACATAGCAGCGCCAAGGCTGCGTGTTGCTGGAGCTGGGTGCGTACCGAGCGATCGATAGTATCTCCCGAACGACGTCCACCGATACGGCCCTGTCGAGGAAACCTCGTTTAGCCGTGCGGTCTTTCATTACCCGGTCCACGAAGTACGCAGCGGAGGCCTGATCGGTTTCTGTATGCTGGATCGTTGCGTTCATTCTCATTCCCCTTCTTGTGCTCTTACGGCACCACGAGAGTACGAGAACCAGCCTCGATGAAAAGGCGCAACGATTGCACGCATCGTCCAATATCGCGAACGCCGACATTATCGGAGGTCGGCTCTACGTCTGCACATCCTGCAGCAGGTCGATCCATCCTGGTTGGTTCCTCACGGAGCTGAGCCAACGGGCAATGTTCTGGAATGGCCGCATATCAAATCCACCTTCGTGGGCCAGCGACACATAGGGAAAAACCGCCAAATCGGCTAAGGAGTAGTTTTCTCCGACGAGCCAGTGGCGACCCTCTAGACAGCGGTCGAGTTTTTCCAGAGCCGCGGTGCCCTCCGTCAGCATCCGCGCCATGTCATCGACTTTTGCTTCGGCCAGTCCCCTGATGCGGTACATCCGCGAAAGGGCAAGGGGTTTCTGGAGATCGGCCTGCTCGAAAAACATCCAGCTATGAACGTCAGCCCGCTGCAGACGATCGTCGGGAAGCAACGGAGACCCTTCCGCTAGGTAGAGCAAGATTGCTGCAGACTCGACGATGGTGGTCCCATCATCGAGTTCCAGCACCGGAATTCGTGAGAATCGGCTCTTCTGGACGAATGAAGGCTCCCTGGTATCGCCGCGTTCGAGATCGAGCGTCACCCGTTGGAACGGCGTCCCCAGGTAGCTTAAAAGAAGCCTGACCTTCCATGAATTACCAGACAGGCGGCTGTCATATAGTCGTAGCATCGAATGGATCCGTCACATGAAGATCCATTGATAACGTCTTCCCCGGCCCTTGGCTATCACTTCGCAAGGGCTGAAGACCGGCGGCCCCAAGCCGCTTGTTGCAATCATCTATGATGAGGACATGCCAACGGAGTCTGTCCGGACTGAGGATCACCAATCGAGGTTCTTGCGCTCCAAAGCTCGGGGAACGGCAGTTCTTCCAGCGTTGGTGTCAGCCACGCGATGCCTTCGCTTCCGAAATACGCCATTCGCTTGCCGAATGTCCGACGCGTAGCCATCAGGTGATGGTATTTCCAGTTGGTGAACTCTTCGGCGACATCCGCGAGGATCTCACCGAGATCCTTCAGGTCCTGGTCGCACGAAGCATATACTGCTTTCCATGCCTCCTCCACTTCGGGGGAACAGGTCGAAGGCGAAGCAGGGTTCCTGGTGAGGACTTCGGCGGGAATAGCGAAGCCACGCCGTGCGAGGTAGGCGATGACGTCATCGTAGAGGCTGGGCTCCGCCAGAACCTTCTCAAGCTGCCTCATGCGATGAGGCTGCGGCTCGAAATGTCTCAGATGCTCCGGTTGCTTGATGCCCATCAGGTAAACCATATGCCGGTAGGTCCAACCTTGAAGAGCCGTGTCTTGACCGTGTTTCTGCACAACCTTTGAAAGCATTGACAGGAGGTCGGCTGGAGTCATCCAGGCAATTGACTTCCAAGTCGCATTGAGCGGGGCATGATGCCCCACGACCCGCCGTAGGGTGCGGACAGCTTCACGGACGTTGTTCTGGCGAAGCTGCTGCTGCGCTATCTCCATCTCCCTAATGATCAACATCCAACACAGCTCGGAGATGTGGACGGTGACGATAAACCCGTATTCCCCCGGATGATCACCCACCGTCTGCTGAAGGGAATGCAACTCGTCCACCTTTAGCCATGCGCTATAGGGGGTATGCCCTTCAGGTGTGCCTTCGGGCCAGTTCCTGCTCTCGAGGTGATTGATCATCATTGGTCCTCCTAGTGGTCTGATGTTCTTGCCTGGCAGAGTAACTTTTCCACTGCGGCCGCGACCCGCAAAAGGCGGCCATCGGAGCCCGGACGCCCCACAATCTGCAGACCTGCGGGCATGGATAGCGCGGGATGCGGCATCGGGATGCTGACGGCCGGACACCCGGAGAGATTGAAAGCGCAGGTGTATGCCATAAGCGCTTCCCGCACAGAACCATTCCACCATTCGATGGACACGCCAGCTGTGCCTCTTTTGGGAGCAATGCATGGGGTGGTTGGAAGCAAAAGGAATTCTGCGTCCTGAAAGAGACCGAACAAGCGAGCGTTAAGTTTCCTCCGGCGCTCCTGTACCGCCGCATACGAGGAGAGTGTTAAGCCTTCTGCGGCCGCTACTCTGTCAGCCGTCTCCTTCGAGCAGTAACGCCGCAGGAAATCCACCCCGTGTCGCATTAGATGTACTGCTGAAGCTTCGAACCGCACCGTTGACGCAAAAATTTCATAGGCTTCAGAAGTGACAGCTCCGCCGCGAGCGGGAAGCAGTTCGTAGCGGCTACTCACCTTGTCCAAGGCTGCCTGAAAGGCCAATACAACTGCACGCTCCGCTGGCACGGCCGCGTCCTCGTGAGCCGAAGCGAAGGAAGGGCTGGCATCTGCGAGAAGCCCGGAGAGGTCAATACCGCATGCCTCCGCGATGATGCTCACGTCCTCAACCGTAACACCAAGGATGCCGACGTGGTCAAGTGATGGGGAAAGCGGAAAGACACCTTCCACGGGGACGGCTCCGTAACTGGGCTTGTAGCCGACGGTGCCGCAGAGCGAAGCTGGAATCCGAACAGAGCCTCCCGTATCCGTTCCAAGTCCTACCCGAACCGCTCCGGCTGCGATAGCCGCGGCCGCGCCTCCGCTTGAGCCGCCAGGTGTACGAGACCCGTCGAAAGGATTAAGGGTGTCGCCCAGCGCCGCGCTCTCCGTCGTCACGCCCCACGCGAATTCATGTGTTGTCGTCTTTCCGACCACGACTGCGCCTTCGCGCCGGAGGCGCTCAACGACAGCCGCATCACGAGACGGGACGTAACCAAGATAGGCAGCCGAGCCGTACCCCGTTTCCATTCCTCGCGTGTCGATCATATCCTTCACGGCTATAGGAAGTCCCTCCAAGGGTCTCTGCCGTCCGGAGCGGAGCCGCGCGTCCGAGGCGTCGGCCTCATCGAGTGCGGTGTTGGAGAGGGTCGAGAAGGCATTGATCTTCCCGTTGCATGATCGAATGCGCTCGAACGCCATTTCTGCGGCGCAACGTGCGGTGAGCATTCCTTCCCGTAGCGAAAGCAGCAGTTCACTAACGGATCGATCCGCAGGAAGAAGGCCATCCGAACCGTTGTTTTCGACAGCGCTCACCACATCGCCTCCAAGAGCGGCAGCAGCTTCTCCTCTGCCCCGGGACCGAGGTCACGGACCTCGTCAGGGTAGTTTTCCTGCAGAAGAGACGCGACATCGGGCAGTGCCTCTCTCGCTAGCCTAAGGTCGCTGAGGGTGGAAGGCAGGCCTAAATGTTTCACCGTCTGGGCTATAACCCGGGCCAAATACTCTGCCGGGGCAGCTGCGTTCTCTTCCGGCGCGAATGGGCGCAGTTTGCTTCCATAGAACGCTGACGTAGCGGACATGACCGGCGCAAGGGTGACACAGGAGGTCATGCTATGGGGCAACTCGAAAGTCCCGCCAAGTATGT
Organism: Shinella sp. Sh6; assembly: GCF_055392685.1. Lineage (NCBI taxonomy): Bacteria > Pseudomonadati > Pseudomonadota > Alphaproteobacteria > Hyphomicrobiales > Rhizobiaceae > Shinella > Shinella sp. Sh6. Next base: position 1,951,579 of record NZ_AP044005.1, read on the forward strand.
GGCCGATGCGATGGCTAAGGCCGTAGACAACCGACGCGGGGTAGAAATAGCAGTGCCACGCGCTGAGCTGGAGCGCGAGAATATCTTCTAGCGTCACCAGTCCCTTCGCTAACGCGTCTTCCGTTTCCAGCTGCTCCGGCCAATTCCCCAGAACAGACAGGAACCTGCGAACCCCTTGAGCCGCCAGGATCGCATGCGGATGCTCCGTTCCCACTTTCCTCATTCCCTCAAGTGCGTGGTCCATCCCTTTGATGGCGGACGAGAGAAGGAGTGGTCTGGGCGTTCTCCGCATCAGGTCGGGGTCAATGATGACGTGTCGAGGCGTCGTGTCCCGCACAGCGTAACTGCGCTTGAACCTAGTCCCTCCACTCGTCTCAGTTATCCCGAAGTAGTGAGAGAATTCCGATCCTGATAGGGTGGTGGGAAGAGCAACGATAGGGAGAAAGCTTCCCGTTTCCAGGTGGTGCGCGTGCGAGACGGCCTTGGCGGCGTCTAGCACGGATCCTCCGCCGCAAGCGACTATCAGACCCGCTCCTGCAGATTTTGCAGCTCCCAGCGCAGCCTCAACGGCGAAATCGGGAACATGCGGAGGGAAATCCAGATACCTTGAAAATGTCTGCCCAAGGCCAGGCGCGACAGTTTCCTCCAGTACGTCTACTAATTCCGGGATGCTGAATAGTATCGGTTTCTGCGTGAATTGTTCTCTGACCTGGCGCAACGCGGGCGCAACTACATCCTTTCCCCAGATCACCGATGACTGGGGAAGGAAACGGATCTCGCTCATCTGGGCTCTCCCCTGCTTAGTGAACCAAATCGCTTGGCTTAGGCTTGGACTGGCACTGGAGCTGGGCGGAACGCTATATGGCGTTCAATAGCGGTGCGATCGGCCTCCCGGTCTTCAGGCAGGCACAATTTCCTGCCCAACTGGCCCGGCTCCTCATCAATGGCAAACTCGCTCGGGGTCGACAGCGCGCAAATGTGGCCATCCGGATCACGGAAGTAAAATTGCTGCGCGTAGGGAGTTGCCTGAATTTGGGAGACGTTTACGCCGAGACGGGACAGTCTTTCGTGCTGGTCCGCAAGTGCAGCGTCATTTTCGACATTTAGCGAGAAGTGGTGAGCCAATCCGGTACCCAGCCTCCCCGGCTTATAGCCCGGTAGGCCAAAGAAAGTCAGCACTGAGCCCGGCGAGAGGTCGTCGTCGCAGCCATAGTAGAAGTGAGTGCCGCCCTTCTCATCGAGATAATCTGTCTTCTTGATCAAGTGCAGCCCGACCGTCTCAACGAAGAACTTCTCGGTCCGCTCAGCGTTGCTGGAAACTGAGGTGATGTGATGGAAGCCGCGGAGCGCGAAGTGCGGAGTGATCGTCTCCACAGGCTCGGGCCAGGTTTCTGACGCCACCGAGAGTTCGTCGCGTCCCCCGATGAGGTTCTCCTTCGGTTGCGGGCGAAATCCCGAGCCCAAAACGGCCTCGTCGTGGCCAAAGCCGGGCTCGCTGGTAGCGATTTCGATGATCGCTCCGTCCGGGTCGCGGAGGTAGATGGCGTGGAAATAGTGGCGGTTGTAGGGTCCAGTTACGTGAACCCCGTGATCAGTGAGGCGGCGCTTCCACTTGAGAAGTCCGTTTCGGTCGGGGACATGCAGCGCTAGATGGTGGTTGGTACCAGCGCCCCAGCGACCCCTCGGATCCCCGGCCCGGGGAGAGGACACGCCATCAGCAGCTTGCTGAGGATCGACGAAACCGGCTTCAGGCATCATGTAGAAGATGGGGTTCCATTCAATGTAGGTGATCGTCTCGTGCCGCTTTTTTTCGCCAGGATGTTCAGCGAAGCCGAACGTGATAACGGGCAAGCGGCTGTCAAGATTGTGGACCGTTCTCTTGACGACTGGCAGACCGAGCAATTGGGAAAAGAAGTGCTCGGTACGGCGGATATTCGCGGACACGAAGGTCTGGCTGTTAACGCCTTTGATGATCATCTCATTCATTGTTCCACCTCTTTTTAGTTGTCTGGTTTAGGCCGAAAGCCGCTCATCTTCCGCCGAAGCTCTGGCCTCGAGCAGCGCGCTGGCCACGTGGGCGACACGGTGGCCTTGGTAGCGAGCTACCGCGAGGTCAGCCTCGCCTGGAGCCACCGTGTCCCGAGCCGAAACGTGCGTCGCGCCGTAAGGAGTACCGGCCGCGAACATGGATGGATCAGAGTAGCCGAGAGGGACGATGATCAGGCCGAGATGGGCCATCGGTCCATACAGCGACAGCAGCGTCGCTTCGTTTCCTCCATGCTTGGAGGAAGTAGACCCGAACACCGATCCAGCCTTTCCATTAAGCTTGCCCTGCATCCAGAGGCCCCCTAGCCCGTCGATGTAAGCTTTCAGTTCCGACGAGACGGATCCGAACCGGGTGGGCGTCCCGAAAACGATCGCGTCCGCCCAGTCGGCATCCTGCTCCGTAGGAGCTTCGTACTTCTCGTTCATCGCATCAGCGGCCACACCCCACCCCGGCACGGACTCCATGACCTCCCGCGACACCAGCTCCCGGGCGCGCCTCAGCCTGACTTCTGCACCATTTGAACGCGCACCTTCCGCTATCGCATTGGCGAGGCTTTCCGTTGATCCATTGCGTGAATGGAATACGATCAACACCTTGGGCATCTTCACTCCTGACTAAGCATGCGGGTACGATCGGCAGCGCGATGCTGCCGTCGGTTGCCCGTTTCGGTTCTAGGTTGACGCGGCCACCAGGGCCTGCATGTCGCCGAGTTTACGCGAATGGAAGTAAGGCGGAAGCCCGTCCTGCAAGACCCACCGTCCAACCAATTGAACGATCCCGCGACAGAAGAATGCGAAAAAGGCATTGTAAACGCAGCAAACCTCATGTGGTTCGAATCACCGACACCCGGCGATTTTTCTCAGGAAGGAGGCAGCCCGTTGAAGCGTGAGGGAAGCGTGGCAGCAAAATAGGCAAGGAGTGTCAATGTTACTGATTGACACTCCTTGCCTATTGAAGAGTTTACTCGACTACGACGAGAGCGGGAGATCCATCACGCCTGCGCCAACGTCGACTGCGAACCTACCCGCGCACGTGGCCTGAGAACGCGATCCACCGGACGAGCTCAAGCATTCCCGGCACCCCGGCGGAAGGGCTTGTGTAGAGAATCCAGAAGCGGGGCATTTCGGTTGAGCTGGTTGAGCATCCGCGAAGCTGTTTATCTGCGGGATGTCTACAGGTCGCCACTCAAAAAGGCGCGTCCCACCTGAGCTACCGTCTTTGAATATATCCTTGTCAAGGGCTATGGCGAAGTCTGCATGGATCGGATCGCAGAAGCCTATAAAAAGCATCCGTTGATGCCAGGTCGTGACAGCGGTGCTGTACTTGACTTCAATAAGCGCCAGGGTGCCATCCCAATGTGAGTGCTTCAGAGGATTTCTATCCGCCTGAAGTGCTCGGTCCGAATAGGCGTACACCTCAGGCAGAAGAAAGAAGCTGTCGATTTCCCGGCAGGTATCCTGGCCATCCTCCCGCACCAGTTCACTTTCGGTGTTGATGGAACCGCTGTGATAGTCGCGACGATACGCCTTCCCAACCACCTCAAAGCTTCTGTAGCAAAAGGCATTGCGGAATATAACGACCTCCATGGTACCCCTTACGTTGTCCGAACGACGAAGTTTCTGCATCCGCTCTCGCAGATCCATGGCGTACTCGCGGTAAGAAGTAGTGGTCATGGTGCTGCCCTTCGCTACGTGATGTTAGGGACCGACGGCCCTAGTGCGATGGACAGGTTCCGCCGCTCCCGTCGGGGTCATCACGATCATAATCGGACGGCATGCACGTCCAAGCTATACATCCGTTTGCTCAAATTCCCCGACACGTGGTGACGAACAGCCACCAACATGATGCGAGGTCCGGGTTTCCCCGAACCTCGCTGGATCAGTCGGATGCATGGGCAGGACGGTGCGTGCATCATCGGTTACCGTCAGCCATTTAATGCAGGCGGACGCGTTTTTGGCGTCGACCGCTAGCGGTTAATAGTCCCAGAAGACCGGTACCCAACGAAAAGCTTCGCCGGAGACCGCCACTCGGCCGATAGAGGGGAACGGCAGATGGGTTGCCACCAGCAGTTCGCCGGTCGCCGCTAGTTCCCGCAAAAGATCAACGCGGACGCGGGCTGCCTCTTCAGGGTCGTGCTCGAAACCGTTGTGCCACTCTGGCTGATCGAATCCGACCGGAAACACAGCGTCTCCGGCGAAAGTTAACGCTTCGCCACCAGACGCCAAACGGATCACACAGTGTCCTGGTGTGTGTCCGCCAGTGCGACGGGCCACTACTCCAGGTGCTACCTCGTACTCGTCATCGAACATCCGAAGCTGGTTGTGGTACTCGTTCAGAAAACGCTTGGAGGTCGCCTTAAGCGCGTCCGGAAAACCCTGCGGCATGTTCGTTTGGGAGAAATCGGGTGATTCCCAGAACTTGACCTCGGAGGCCGCTACATGGATCTTCAGGTCGGGGCGTAGCCGTTCCTTAACGCCTTCGACGAGAAGCCCGCCGATGTGGTCCATGTGCAAGTGGGTAAGCACCACGTCGGTTACGGATCCAAGATCGATATCCGCGGCTTCCAGCCGCTTTACCAATTGCCCAGCCCTCGGCAAGTGCAAGTCCGGGTCCAGCCCAAGTCCTGCATCGACGAGAATAGTCTGCTCGCCGCTACGCACCACCACCGCATTCAGCGGCCAGTCAAATGCATCTGGCGGAAGAAACATGTTCTCCATCCATGTCGCCCGCACAGCGGGATCGGCGTTGTGCCCCAACATCTTAGTTGGGAGCGGTAGCACTCCATCGCTGACTACCATAACGTCAATTTCGCCAATCCGCAGCGCATAGCGCGACGGAACGAGCTCCCCAGTACCCGGTTTGCCAGGATGAAATGTGTTGTCCGAGGGAATATTTGATTGCGAGGTAAGGGCTTTTGCTTCTGACTGCGACATGACGCACTCCTTTTGTGTGGACACTAGCCTGCCACCTTCCATCCGGTAGAACGCTGACATTGCATACGTGAGGTATTTCCGCGCTCGAACTTAATCTGATCATCGCCGTCCAAGCGCTTCTCGGTGACGGCTGTCGTCAATTTATGTTCGCCCTCAAGCGCCGATAATCCAAACTTAGGTTTAGGAGTGGCGTCTAACCGCACAACACCTTTGCCATTCCTCAAGCAGGCCGGACGCCGTTTAAGGGAAGGATGAAGTCACGCTCTTCCAAACACGGCTAAGCTCAGTTGCGTCGAAGCGCTTCTACTCAGTTGCGCAGAGCTATGCAGACCCAAAACGACAAACCAACGTATAACTATTGCCGAGGCAGGCGCGGCCTTATGTTGTGAACGTCGCCGCTCTGATCCCCCTCACTATCGGCGGCAAGCTCCGGTCCCGCCGCCTCCCCGACCGGAGTAGCGGATCTCTCTCCGCTCAGGCCGCCCCTTAAACCGGGGCGGCCTTCTTTTCGAGCGGATCTCCAGCAATACCCCCTCCCCGCCTGACTGACGATGTATCCAGTTGCGCGCACCTTGGCTCCCATTGAATAGGTCATCGGATTGCCTGCTGGCTAAAGCGCCTCATTAGCGATACCAGTCGTCCGCTATATTGGATTGAGCAAGAGAGGTGCCAGCACTAGCCAATCTTCGGGTCGACGCCACAGGCCTTGTTTGGATCATACGCCGCTGATCGGCACTCGCCGCCCAATGGCCTCTCTGATCAGCCGTGTCAGGACCGAACTTTTCCTTCAGGAGCCGTGCCAAGTAAAAGGCCTTCTGGTGACCGCATAGCAGCATGGAATAGCCGTCGATCTCGAGGCCAGTCACACGCGGCATCTTTGGCACCAAAAGGCGGGCAACTACATAAACGCGAACAGACAACCGCTGGAGAGCGGCTGTCTGTAGCCGGGAACGCGCTACTTCAGCCCGGCCTTGTCGAGACCAAATGCCTTGTCGGCAGACCCAGGTACGGCTTTGACCGCGATGCTAACGCGGTTCCACGCATTAATCGCCATAACCTGGAACGTCAGGTCGGAGAGTTCCTTCTCCGAGAACTGCCCGCGAACCTTCTCATAGAGGTCATCCGGAACGCCTCCTTCTGGTAGCTTCGTAAGCGCTTCAGTCCAGGCGAGAGCTGCGCGCTCGCGAGGGTTAAACAACGTCGAACCCCGCCAAGCGGCGACGTGGTGCAGGCGTAGCGGCCGTTCCTCGTGCATCCGCGCTTCTTTAGAATGCATGTCCAGGCAGAAGGTGCACCCGTTGATTTGCGACGCCCTGATGTCGACTAGGTCCAGGATTGACTGCTCGATAGAGCCCTTTTTGATTTCGTTGCTGAACGCCATCAGACCCTTGAAGTGCTCAGGTGAAAGTTGAGCGTAGTTAAGCCGCTGTGTCATGTTCTGTCGTCCATCTCAAAATATTTGTTTGCAGGGGAGCCCAACATCGTATGCGTTTAGGCGTAAGGATGATGGTGCACATTAAAACCCTATTGTAGCTATACGTCTGTTGGGGAGGCGCGACGGCGAAGGGAGTTCCGGTTGCCGCAGTCCGAATTTCCACGCGCTAAGAAGCAAGTTCCGGACCCAGCAACAACGATGGGCGAACCGAAGTGCTGACGCCATGATACGAAAGATATCGGAGAAGCTAAGAGGCCAGTGGATCACCGAAACAGCTTCTGGCCACCTGGACGGGTCGCCATTGAGGTTTGGAAGATCGACCACGGCCGAGAAGCAGCGACAAGCGGTGCGGCCATATGGCCGACAATCTGCGATCATACGACGTGTATGTCACCTCACGCATCGACAACTTGGATCGGATTTGAGTATATGCCGCCGAGAGCTCCAGACGCTTCCATCACAACAAGGGGCTCCTTCCAAGGGGCCCATGTTGGCGACGCTCGCTTTCACCCTTCCGCCTGCACCACCTTCAGAACCTAGCATGCCTCGACTGCCCCGACCGACACCGAATATTTCGCGGGAACGCCCTAACATGCAGCACCCGCCATTGATCGCAGTTATCGACGACGACGAATCCGTTAGGGAGTCCCTCCTCGATCTACTGGAAGTATTCCGCTACTCGGCAGTCACTTTCGCGTCGGCCCGCGAATTTCTTGAGTCGCCGCGCCTTGCCGACGCCGACTGCCTCCTCCTTGATATTTCAATGCCGGAAATGAACGGCGTCGAGCTCTACAACGAATTGAGACGGCGGAAGAATCAAATACCCGTCGTGTTCATGACCGGACATGCGCAGCACGCGGTTATAAATGAAGCAAAACGCGCTGGCACATGCTTGTTCAAGCCATTCAACAGCAACGACCTTCGTTCGGCCTTAGAAACTGCGGTCAACTCCTAACGGAACGTCTCAGGCGGCATCTGCGACCTCGACCGTCGGCAATGTGAAGAAGAAAGTGGCCCCTCGCTCCGGATTGTTTTCAGCCCACAAACGTCCTCCGTGTGCCTCGACTATGGACCGGCAAATCGCCAGACCCATGCCCATTCCCTCCCCTTTGGTCGTGAAAAAGGGTTCGAAAATTCGATCAGGATTCTGGATACCCGGTCCGCTGTCTTTGATCGCAACCTGTAGCCATCCTGCCACCTCTTCGGCCGTGACCTCGATCGAGCGATTGTCCTGGCGGGGGTCCATTGCCTCCATTGCGTTCCGAACAAGATTCACCAATACCTGCTGGATTTGGATCCTGTCGAGTACCGCCTCGGGAAGACGCTCGCTAACGGACGCTTGCACCCGGACGCTTCGCCGTGCCGCCTCCTCGGCCATAAGTTCCCTTGCATCCGCGACGACCGCGGCGAGTGACGTTGTCGATTTGGCCTCGTTAGAGTGCCTGAACAGAGCACGTATTCTAGTCACGACAGCAGTTGCGGTGTTAGCACTTCTGATAACTCGGTCTAGTGCCCTCTGGGCGCGCTCCAGGTTCGGCGGCTCCGCGGACAACCATTGCTGGCAAGCATCAGAACTCGATAGCAGAGCCGCGAGCGGTTGCCCCACTTCGTGCGCGATCGAAGCCGTGAGTTCCGCCATGCTGGCAGCCTGGCTCGCACGAGCAAGATTTCTTTGTGCGAGGCCCAGTTCCTCCTGGGCACGGATCAAATCGTCGATATCCAAGCAGACACCATTCCATTGTACGATTTTGCCCTCCTCGTCGAGCATCGCCGCCGATCGAGTTTCAACCCAGCGGTAGGTGCCGTCAAAACGTCTGAGGCGGTGTTTCATTACGTAAGGAATGCCCGTGGAAAGCGACCGAACATAGCGCTCCCTCACAGCCGGAAGATCGTCAGGATGAATGATGGCCGCGAGCGTGCCCTCCAGTCTCGTAGGGCCGATGTTGTCCTTGTCCTCAATATTGAAACCGAGGAACTCACGAAGCCTCTGGCTTCGGTAGATTGGCTTTCCTTCTGGAGTGCTGCAATAAATCAAAGCAGGAAGGGTCTCGACGAGCCGTTGAAGCGATCTCTCTCTTTCTCGCAGAGCCTGCTGCACCTTCATCTCGTCGTCCACGTCGATCGTCATGCCGAACCATTCGGAAATCTCACCGTCTCGGGCATGAAGGGGCTCAAACCGACCATCGGTCCAACGATAGGATCCGTCCTTATCCAGTCTACGGTAGCGTACGGAGAAGGCCTCACCGCCCCCTGTGCCCCGTCGCACCTGTTCTGCGACTTGAGCGACTTCATCGGGATGAACGCGCGACAATACGGCCGCGGCCAATTCTTCGCGGGTCGTGATCGGACCGCCCAGGTCTTCGAGATACCGCTGATTGATGTAGGAGAGCCTGCCATCTGGTGTCCAGCTGCACACGTGCACCGGGAACGCGCCGATCAGCCGCTGGAGGTGCCATTCGCTACGCTGCAGTGCCTCCTCCGCGTGCACCTGATCGTCAATGTCGTGACATAACCCGTACCATTGTGTGATCCGCCCCTCGCGGTCACGCATCGCCACGGCTCGACTCGACATCCATCGAAACGTTCCGTCTGAACGCCGCAGTCTGTACCTCGATTCGAAACTATCGCCTGTGAGTAGTGACTGCTTCAACGCCTGCCCGAAAACGGTGTGATCATCGGGGTGGATGGCCAGGTTTATCATAGCGTCCAGACGACTTAGGCCCGGCATCTCGATTTGCGGAACGTCAATCCCGAGATACTCAACCATTCGCGTGTTGAAGAAGTTTGGTTCGCCATTCGGTCCGAGCCGCCAGATGTTGCTCGGCACCATGTTGACCAGTTGCAGGAGTTCTCGCTCACGCTCGTGGAGTGCCTCCATGGTTCTACGCTGTACGTCGATGTCTATCGATGTCCCATACCAACCGACAATGTCGCCGCTTCTGTCGCGTACACAACGAGCCGCGCTACGGGCCCAGGCATACCCGGTCTTTCGGCGAATACGGAACTCAGCGTTGAAAGGGTCTCCAGTGCGCAGAGATCGCAGCCAGCTCTCAGTCACTTCGTCACGTTCATCCGGATGGAGGAGCTTTGCCCAGGCAGATACGCCGTCCGCAATGGATTCATTTAGCTGATCCGGCGTGAAGCCGAGGGTCGTCTGCGCGAAGATGGGCAGGTATATCCACCTTCCTTCGGCGTCGAAGGCCCAGCCGTTCCCGAAAAGGTTCTCGATGTTTTTCGCTGCAGCGACGGGTTCGGAGGGGTCACGAGGCGCGGTGTCTGTCCACGCAATCCGATTTGCCGAGGTATCAAGTTCATCAACCTCGACCGCTAACTTGCCTCCTGGTTCTGACCTGACTTTGTTCCACTGCACACTGCCGTCAGGTTGGCGCACGCGCAGGCTCATGACCTGTGTAACATCGGTCCAGAACGCGCGCGAGGAGGCGAACGCAGCAGCCTCCCGATCGGCTTCATGGATCATGACGCCGATATCAGCCTCGCTCGCATCTTGTCTCGACTTCCCCGGTGCGGATAGAGGGCGGCTCGACTGCGGTGTGACCGTATCTGCCGCCGAGAGAGTGATCGCCCTAGCGATGCAGAGGGCGGCCGCGCAAAGTATCGTGAACGATATTGCCTGCTGTCTTACTACTCCCTGAAACAGGACTGCCGTCGCAGCAAACACGATCAAGCCAGCGAGAAGCAGGACGTTCGCAACCTTCAGGTCACTCCGGCGAGCAAAAAGTAGGACAATCGTGAAAAGCGGCAGGAAACCCAGGATCGTGGAACCAAACCATAACGTAATGATCCCGATCGCCAGGGCCACTATGAGAAGGAAGGTGTACTGTGCCTTTCGAATAATCATCCCAGCCTCTATGGCGCGCATCACAAGCCAACCGGGCGCTTGAAGCGTATCTTTGCTTGAAGACTACCTAAAACTGTCATAGCCGCGACCGCAAGCGCTACGGCCGCTGTCACTTCACCGAGTATGTCATTTTATGGTCAATTGTGGGGTGACACACCAAGAGGCTCGAAGGCGGTCACGCCTGGTAGTTCGGCTGCCAGAAAATCGACAAGTGAACGAACCGCTGGCAGCAGGCCATTTCTGTAAGGAATGAGCGCGCTCATCCGAGCATCGGCGGCGATCCAGCCGGGCAGAGTCTGGCGAAGTCTCCCCGCCCTGTTCTCCTCTCGGCAAATGTAGCCTGGAAGCGGAGCGATACCGAGGTTTGCGCACGCTGCCTCTCCACCGGCTAGTCTGGAACGGAAAAAGATCGTGGAGCCTTTAAGAGGCCGCAGAGAAGCCTGAATCTGTGGAGGACTCGGCGAAAATCGAAGTTCGGTCGATTTCGTATACCGTAACCCGCGTGATCGCCCGGGCTTCGGTGTTCCACGCGAGCTGATCTTGCAGCTCCAAAGTGCCAATAGCATCACCTGGCGCAAGCCGAATGATCTCATCGTCAGATCCGCGAACCTCAACGACTCCCGTCCTAATTAAAGCAAAGCGGTTGGCTAGCTTTTCACCGGCCCCATATGATTTCCACACAGCCGAAGCAAGCAACCTGTCCCGCTCTTCCGGCTTCAAGTGGGAAAGTTCGGTGGTCGCTCCGAGCAATGAGCCAACGGGGCGTACATCTTTCTTTGGCGGTACGACTTGCACGGCCTGCGTCGCGGGGGGAAGCGAGAGGGAGATATTGTTCGCGATACAATGTCGGTAGACAAGATCGACAACTTCGTTACGCGCCGAAACCCGCTGGGACGGACTCCTTACTTGAAACAAAAGTTGAATTTCGATTGCGGCACCATTGATGCCAACAAGCGAGACAATCGGCGGGGGATTTTGCACGATGGTATTGCTGCCTTTTACTACCTCTTGCATGACCGCAAGGACTAGGTGCGGTAATCGGTTTGGCACGATGTTGATGGGCAGTACAATCTGATGGGTTTCGTCGGGCTTGCTGACATTGGTCAGGCTCTGCTTGGCGAGTACGCTGTTCGGGAGAACCACGACGTTATTTGCGCTCGTCAATAGATAGGTTGATCGCCAGTTGCTTGCGATAACCCTTCCTTCGCTTCCGTCTCCGAGCAAAATCCAGTCGCCGATGGCGTACGTCCGACCCAGCGTAAGCGCAACGCCCGAAAACACGTCCCCTAGCGTATTTTGCAGCGCTAAACCGAGGATGATCGCCACCACACCCGAAGTCGCGAGCAGCGTCGCGATCGGCACCCCGAACACAAATGCCAGTATCGAAAGGAAGACACCGAGGTAGACTATGGCGACCAGGAGATCTTGTACAAGTCTCGCTTCCCGTGGTCTGCGTTCAAGCACGATATAGATCCGGACAAAACCGATCGTGGCCCAAGAAAGGTGTGTCCACCACAAGATCTTCGCGGACACCACCAGCGCGCTGCTTTCGTCAAAATGAGGCGCTTCGAACCGGAAGGGAAACACATCAGCAAGATGAATTGTCAGCGACATGCCGAGAAAGCATATTATCTGCACTATCAGCCGCTCCGTCGGCCGATTTCGGCCTTGGAGGTGCCATACGATTATTCCCGCTGCACCAAGGACAACAGTAGTTATGACTAAGAGGTACGCATGTTGCGGCATTGCGGCGGCACCTGTCAGATAATCGCGCCACTTGGCAGGCAAATTTACCTACCCTGACGTGTCGCGAAGAGTTTGCGAGGAGGCTACAGCGAAAATTTTAGCGGGGGCACCTATCCATTTGGTAGGTGCTGCGGTCAAAAACCCGGATCAAACCCGCTGACGAAGCGATGCCTTCCATCGTGACTTTTTCCGCGCCCAGTTCCCGCGCCAGGCGTAATGCCGTGCCGCGAGCTTCTTCGCTGATTTCCTCCCTGCGCGGTCGGCCTGATTGTTTAGTCTCTCCCACAGTTACCCTCGTCAAATCCATCTGAACCCACTTTATCGGTAATCGACGGTTTCGCAACGGCACGTATCGATTTTATATTGCTTCGATACGTACCGTATTGTATCTTCCGATGATGCTGGAGACCATGAGTATGTTCGGACAATCCGTCGTCAAATGGGATGCCTATGACAAAGCGCGTGGCACATTTTGCTATCCATCAGATTTGTCTCTGCCAGGCATGCTTCACGTCAAGGTTCTACGAAGTCCTCGCCCGCACGCGCGGCTGGCTGCAATCGAAGTGAAGGATGCGCTTTCTTCGGCAGGAGTGGTTTGTGTCCTTACCGCTCGCGACATTCCGGGCATCAACAGGTTTGGTCTCGTAACCCCTGATCAGCCGGTGCTGTGTGAAGAAATTGTTCGTTTCTGTGGAGACGCAGTTGCGATCGTAGCGGCCGAAACTGAAGCGCAGGCGCGGACAGCGCTGGCTAAAATTGACGTCAAATATGTCGATCTCCCACCACTTTTCGATCCGCGAAAAGCGCTCAATGCGAAGCTGACGCTAACAAAGCCGTCGCCAATCCGCTGAAGGAGAAAAGAGAGCACAAGCTTCAAAATCTGCTGGTGACCCTCACTCGGAAAATACTTTGCGGCCGTTCTAGCGGACGCCATGCTCGGGGGCGCAAAAGACACCGCAGGTTCCGGAAAGGCGAGTTGTTTCGTCGAAGTTTATCGTTGAGGTTGGTCAGAAATTTTATGTTATCGGCAATCCAACAAAACGACCTTCTTGACTCGCAGATCGCGGAGGCGGTCAGCGAGTGCGTAGTTGTCTATGATCAATTTGGACATATCGTCTACTGGAACCGGGCGGCTCATCTGCTTTACGGGCGGTCTCAGCCCGAGGTGATTGGCAAGAACATCCAAGATGTCTTCATAGACACAGGTGCTAATCTTAATTGGACGGAACTGAAGAGGGTTGGCTTTTGGGAAGGGATTGTCCACCGTACCGACCATGATGGAATGCCAGTCCTTGTGCACATTAGGGTGCGGACGGGTCGGGATCGCAACGGCAACACCGATAGATATATTGAGTGCGGTTCGATTGCCGACACCAACAATGTCGAACGGCAACCCGTTGGTCTTCAAAAGGATTGGCTCGCCGTTTGGCGCATCGATGCCTCGTTCGCTGCGACAGCGCTTGATCAGATTGCAAGACGACTGGGACCAGAGCTTACTGAACTAACAGACGGGGATATCGCACTCATCGCCGAGCATCTCCAGGTCATTGATCTGAACGCGACCGCCGCGAAATTGTTCGCCGGAGACGAGATGGCCAAAGCGACCGTAGGCGGAAGTGCGTATACCTCGTGGCCGAAGAAGCATCGGGATAGATTGCTTCAGATGACAATCAAGATGCTTTCGGGCCAAGGTGCTGATCAGATGATCATTAGGGAAGCGGTAGATAAAGACGTTCTCGCAGTTTGGCGTGACGGCTCGAGGTATTCAAATACCATCTTGGCATGCGTTCAAGGCTCCTTACGCGATTTAGAACCCTACTGGGACTTGGCTGCCAGTGAGCAGCGGTATCGGAATCTAATAGACAATGTGCCACTTCCGGTTTGGCAGGTAGACGCCCGAGTAATGACTGGCGTCATTGAGCGGCTGAAGGCTTCAGGTGTGACCGATATAAGCGTCCACGTCCGAGACCACCCCAATCTGGTTGCATTCGCGAGCGAGGCGGTCGTTGTCACGGACGTGAACGAGAGTGCGATCAAACTCTTTAAGGGTTCTCGTAGAGAGGACTTTATAAGCGACGTGAGATATCTTTTCGCTGGCACTCCAGAAGCCGGAGCGAGGGTCGTCATGGCCCATTTCGAAGGCGGCCGCAACTACAGCGAGGAAATGAAAATCCGCACATTCGATGGAGAACTCAGAGACGTCCTGTTTTACGTCACCTTTCCACAGTTTCCGGAGAAGCTCGACAAGACGCTGATCATAATGATCGATGTGACGGAGCAACGTCGGCTCGAACGGCAATTTCGAAAAATCGAGGCGGACCTCGCCCACGCTGCGCGCATCTCCGCTCTCGGCGAGCTCGTAACATCCATTGCACATGAAGTCAGGCAACCGCTTTCTGTTGTAGCTACGGATGCCGAGACGGCACTTCAATGGTTGATGAGAGATGACTCAAACCTTCCGAAGCTGCGGGCAATCATTGGGCGTATCCAGAAAAATGCGCACCGCGCGAACCAAGTTATCAGCCGAATAAAGGACATGGCGGTCAAAACAGAACCCTCACGCGCCCTTGTGAATGTGAATGATATCATTCGGGAAGGGGTGCTTCTCGTGCAGCCCGAGAGCATCGCGCACCGTATCACCATCGCCATGCGGCTGCATGCCGAACTTCCGCAGGTTCTTGGCGACCGGGTGCAAATACAACAAGTTATAGTAAATCTCCTCATCAATGGCATTCACGCGATTACCACCCACGACGGTCCGTCGCGAGATATTATGATCGCGACCTCAGCAGATCTCGATGGAATGCTCGTGATATCCGTAGGGGATACGGGTGGCGGCATCGCGCCCGACGACATCGAGCGGATCTTCGACGGATTCTTCTCTCGCAAAGCCGAAGGAATGGGAATGGGTCTGGCAATATGCCGCTCTATCATAGCAAATCACGGAGGCACGATCACTGCTCGAAACAACGACACGGGCGCGCAGTTTACTGTAGCTCTGCCCCTGCCCGCACAATTGGAAAGCGAGCCGGATTAGCGAACGGAACTCGGGCCACACAGCAAACGTTCGTTTACTTGCCCAAGGAAGCGGTGACGATAAAATGAAGCCTGGACCTGAAGTCCATCTCGCTTGGAGGACCGCCTATGGCACACGCTGCTGCCCGCGACCCTAACGCTGCTTGTTCGCCCCATCAGGTCGTACACATCGTCGAAGACGACGAGTTGCTTCGATTGTCCCTCTTGGACCTTTTCCAAGCTAATGGGATAGAGGCAGAGGCCTTCGAAGACGCGGCAGCGTTCTATTCCCGAGTATCTCGCTCCACAAACGGTTGTCTTCTGGTCGACATCCGCTTGCCAGGTGTCGGCGGAATCGACTTCCGAAAGCAGCTCAAAACATCAGGTTACGATCTCCCCGTGGTATTCATGACAGCTTACGGCGACGTGGCCACCAGCGTCGTCGCGATGAAAACGGGCGCTGTCGATTTCCTCCAGAAGCCCCTCCTGACCCGCGAACTTCTTGGTGCAGTAAGTGCTGCCTTCGCCATCGACCTGGAAAATCACCCAAAACGTCTGTTTCGCCAAACGGTCAGGGCGCGCGCTGCGAACCTCACGCGGCGGGAGGACCAGGTAATGCGCCTTGTAGTGTCGGGGCTGATGAACAAGCAAATAGCCTTTGAACTTGGGATCAGTGAGATCATGGTCAAACTGCATCGCGGCAGCATGATGCGGAAAATGCAGGTAACCTCCCTCGCCGAACTCGTTCGGCACTCAGTCATTCTTCTGGATTCGACTGAATAACGTCGCTCCTCCATAAACAGATCACCGCGGGGACAGGGCCTCATGGTCTACACTGGGATTTTAGTTTAATGCAGCACACAACAAGCAAAACGGTGGCTATCGTGGATGACGACCAGTTCCTGCTGGAATCACTACACGACTTCTTCGATGCGATGGGAATCGAAAGCTGGACCTACAATTCCGCGGATGAATTTCTGAAATCTGGTGATATTCCGCGCGTCCACTGTGTGCTCGCTGACGTAAAGATGCCGGGCACCAGCGGGCTTGAGCTACTGGAACAACTTGTGAAGCAGAATGGGCCTCCGGTCTGTTTGATGACCTCGTTTGCGGATGATCGGACCAAACGAGCGGCAGAGAGGGGCGGTGCCATTGGTTTTCTCGAAAAGCCGATCAGCCCAGCAGCCCTTCTTGCGTTGATTTCATCGTCCGGAGGTCAGTAGGAGACGGGTCCGCCGCAAGCTGGGCGCGAGCTGGCGGCCTCAAATGTCGTGTATCTCGAAGGTTGAGGCCATTCTTTGAGGGATCACACGCTGCAGCCTAGCATGCGGGTACTTTCGCGTCAGGATGTGGCGAGTATGTTCGATAGTAGCGCTCGAAGCCTTCGCACCAACTATTACCGAGGTAACAGCTTCAGTCGGAAACGACCGTAGATGAATCTTATCTTGCCCAATGTCGATGGTCTTCTCGATCTGTTTCATCGCGCAGTTGATGCGCCATTCCCGTTCGTACGCCCAGTCCGTTCCTTTTGATGACAACGCCGCTTGCAGATCATCAAAAAGCTCTTCGTTCTGCTCATCCAGATACTTGATCTTCTGCAGCTTCGACTTCCCCTTGTCGTCCATAAACCAAGGGTGGGCAGTGTCGAAGGCAACGACCACGCCAGTGTGATTTCCGCCGTAGTGAGCCCACATGGTAGCGATGTCGCAGCGTTCGGATAGTGAGAAGCACATAAGGATCGAGCCAACTTCGGTCAGGAACTCTTCTGGTGTCTTGATCGTATCAATACCACCCAGGAACTTGTCGACAAACTCACTCATCTGGCTGCGCATGACATCTTCGAGAGACATACCGAATTGTTGCCGAAACATCTCCTTCACCTGAGAGTACGGCACCTGAATGCCGCGTTCGGCGAGTTTTGATTGCAACTTCTTCTCTATGTATTCGGGCGTGAACATGGCCCTGATTGCGCCCTGCATGATCTTGATGAGCTTCGGACCTGCAAAGCGCCGAAACGTTTTCCGGACCTCAAAGCTGTCATTCGTGTCGAGGAGATGCGTAAATCGGACCATTTCCTGTTCGAGAACCCCACCGATACGATCCGCCACCATATACTTATAAAGAATTGGCGGCGGTGGTTCGGAAATTTTGAAGACTTCGGGGTCGAAGATATCCGGAATAGCACTCGGATCAGACATTATCGCTCTCACGAATCGGGTTCTTGATCCAGTATTTCAGGGTCGCCTTTGATGATGCAATGGCTTCGCAACTTCGACGAACTAGAGGAATTCCTGGTTTAAAAAAAACTCCTAACCTCTCCTTTCTTAATCCCTAAACCGCTAAACGCTAACTCCACTCAGCGACTGTCT
The DNA here is from genome assembly GCF_055392685.1 of Shinella sp. Sh6. NCBI lineage: Bacteria > Pseudomonadati > Pseudomonadota > Alphaproteobacteria > Hyphomicrobiales > Rhizobiaceae > Shinella > Shinella sp. Sh6. The sequence continues at coordinate 1,968,983 of NZ_AP044005.1, forward strand.
CAGACCTTGGTCAGCGATCGATGCGTTGGAGGCATCAAGCTCCGAGCCGTACGTGTACCTATTCGTCATCTCATGCCTGAGAATGCCTTTCTGAGTTCAGTGGCGAAGATCTCCGGCTGTTCCCACGCAGCAAAGTGGCCACCGCGCAGTGCGGTGCTCCAGTAATAGAGATTTGGCCAGGCCGCTTCAGCCCATGAACGCGGCGTGCGATAGAACTCTCGGGGAAAGATCGTCGCTGCCATAGGGAGATCAATTTGACCCGCCGAGTAGTTGGAAAAGCCGGTTCTGAAGACTTCCCAATAAAACCGCGCTGATGAACCAGCCGTGTTGGTGAACCAGTAAAGGGAAATATCGTCGAGCACTGCATCGATCGACAGCGCGTCCTGGATGTTTCCATTGTTGTCGGACCAGGATTGCAATTTCTCATAGATCCACATGGCTTGGGCTACAGGTGAGTCAGCCAATCCGTACGAAAGGGTTTGGGGTCGGGTTCCCTGCTGGAACGCGTACGCAGAACCTTCACTGCTGAGAATTGACATGTCCTCCAGCGCTTTTCGCTCTTCCGCACTTGGTTCGACTGGCGGTTCCATGGGGAACACGAGGGGGAGGTTCACATGCGCGGCGATAAGCCCGCTCGGTTTGCGCTGCGCCAGACGATGCGTAATCAGCGAACCCCAATCTCCGCCCTGGGCGACCCAACGGGTATAACCAAGCCGTTGCATCAATAAGCCCCAGGCGTCAGCAGTGCGCTCGGCGTTCCAGCCGGAGCCGGAAGGTCTGTCTGAGAATCCAAAACCGGGAATTGACGGTATTACAACATGAAAGGCATCTTCCGCCCGGCCACTATGTGACGTCGGATCCGTGAGAATTTCGATCGTGTCAAGAAATTCAACCACCGATCCGGGCCACCCGTGCGTCATAATGATTGGGAGGGCGTCCTGATGTTTGGACTTCACGTGGATGAAGTGAATGCCCAAGCCATCTATTTCAGTACGGAATTGCGGATACTTGTTGATGCGGGATTCGAATTTTCGCCAGTCGTAATGTTTAGCCCAGTAATCCACCAGTGTTTTGGCATCATGAAGCGTGGCACCTTGGCTTCGATCATCAACCGTCTCCTGGTCGGGCCACCGGGTGCCAGCCAACCTGCTCTTTAGATCATCAATAGCCGCCTGCGGAATCTCAACGGTGAAGGGCGTGATTTGGGGTGAGGCTTTCGGCAGAGTGAGACCGCCGGAGCTCGCTAACATCGTATTGGGCGCTGTTAACGTCGCGCCTACAGCTGCGATGCCGCCGAGAAACCTCCTTCGGCTCTGTGAGTTCAAGGCATTCCGATCGGTAACGAGCTGATGGTGCATCGAATTTAATCTCCGAGATATGACAGATGCTGAAATGGGGCACGACGGGCGGTCTCGTTTATCGACCCTGGCAACGTATCCTCTCAGCAGCTGGAATTTAGTCACGTCGGAGCGAAATCATTAGACGGAACACGGACACAAGACTTGTGCCTACCGGGCGTACCCTGCCCTCCGCCTCTGCCGACGGCTAGGCGTTGATTGTACTGGAGGCCGTGAAATTGGCGTTGGACGCGGCGCTGTCGAAAGCCTCTTGGGCATTGACTGGAGAAATGAGTCCAATCCCTCCTTTGCCAATCAATTACGCAGCCCCAGCCCTTAGCCGCTTAATAACCCTTCAAGAAGATCTGCAAACCTGTAGTTCAACTGAACTTATTCTATGTCCTATAAACTTGGGTATCCACCAAACGCACGTATAGTTCCTCGAGCTAACCCCAGCCGCTAGCCTAAGCCGTCACTATGCCCCTGACCCCTGGGCATGATCGTGGCGTATTGGCTATCGAACGGAGAAGCTGAAATGACGAAGGAAGAACTGATTACCAGCCGCCGCAGGGTTATGACGGGAAGCGTTTCGCTCGCCGCCGCCGCGGCGGTCGGATCAAAGGCTGCAGCCGCTGAACCGGGAAAAGGATCGCAAAGCGTAGTGGGCGAGACTGGCTATGTTACCACCAAGGATGGCGTGCATATTTTCTACAAGGATTGGGGACCGCGGGACGGTCAGCCAATCGTTTTCCATCACGGGTGGCCTCTAAGCAGCGATGATTGGGACAACCAGATGCTCTTCTTCATGAACAAGGGCTATCGGGTAGTCGCGCACGACCGCAGAGGGCATGGCAGATCGAGCCAAGTCAGGGACGGGCACGACATGGACCATTATGCCGCGGACGTAGCGGCCGTTGTCGAACATCTCGATCTCCGGCAAACCGTTCATGTCGGCCATTCGACCGGCGGCGGCGAAGCCACTCGTTACACCGCCAAGCACGGCAAAAACCGCGTTGCCAAACTCGTACTCATTGGTGCAGTCCCCCCGCTTATGGTGAAGACTACCGCCAATCCTGGCGGTCTTCCAATCTCGGTATTTGACGGCTTCCGTCAGGCGCTCGCCGCCAATCGGTCGCAGTTCTACTTTGATGTCGCGAGCGGTCCCTTCTACGGTTTCAATCGCGAAGGCGTGACCGCATCTGACGCCATGATCCAAAACTGGTGGAGACAGGGCATGACTGGAGCGGCTAATGCCCATTATCTCGGCATCAAAGCTTTCTCCGAAACTGATTTTACGGAAGACCTCAAGGTCATCTCGGTTCCGACGCTCGTGTTGCATGGTGACGACGATCAGGTTGTACCTGTGGCTGACTCAGCTGAATTGTCTGCGAAGCTCCTCAAAAAGGCTACGCTCAAGATCTACAAGGGCTTGCCGCACGGAATGGCTACAACTCATGCCGATATCATCAATGCCGACATCATGGATTTTCTGGAGGCATAAGAAGGCTAGTGGGGGTGCTTGTACGAGCACCCCCACTGTCGATAGCGGCCTAGAAATGTGATTTACCTGCCGAAAGTCTTATATTCGGAGCATCCATCGTCTATTCAGGTGGCGGGCGCGAGCGGCTTCGCACGAGCGACCACACGCACTGGGAACATAATCGCCGATTAACGGCCTAAGCTTCCCGCCTGACGCTCACCTCCCTGCGCGCGTACTATAGAGATCACCGTGGCTGAACTAATATCGGACCTCTTGCTCCTCGCTTCAGCGGATCGGCCGGATGAAGCGCGATGGCAAACCACAAACAATCCGGCTAGTCGAAAACCATGGACCGCCTGGGCTGAAGGCGGTGGCAGCCGCAGCGAGCAGCAGGCGGCGCAGTCCCGCCACCGCCTTCAAGCGAAGTACGAAAGCGATGGTACGGTGCCCGCAGGATTTCATCTGCCGATGGCCCTCGACTAGAGCTCGCATGGGCGTCGATAGGAGCAAATTGAGATCAGCCGCTTCGCCGGACTACTCGCGGTTACATATAGCGCGAGTAGTCCGAGCTCACCTTGTCGTCACCTACGTATTTCAACACCTCGCCGACCTTCCTGGCTGCCCTGATCGGCACCGGCAGCTTTTGGTTCATCTGGGTCGAGTTCCAGTTGATCTTGGTTAAGGAGAGGACTTCCTTAGCAATCTGTTCGACCGTGTTGTCACTGGATTCATGGGGGCAAATGAGTAGCGGTCGGGGATCGTAGGTGCCCGGATAGGTACCGTAGTACGGAATGCTACCGTTCGTATACAGCAGACCCTTTCCGTCGAGCTCGACGAATGTGCCGCGCATTACAGGATAGTTGCCGTCGCGGAGCACCTTCATAGCCGTCCGCTCCTGAATCCAGACTAGGTCCTTCATCTCGATCGCGGATTCGGCAAGCGCCTCGGTGATCCCTTCCGCCTCCTCCTCACGGAAGCGCGACGTCTTGTAGACAGCGACACGGGCGGGGTAGTTCCGGTGGTGGGCCTTATAGGCAGCAAGCACTTCTAGGATCAAATCACGGGCATCATCCCTGGTCATGTAGGGATGCCGCCCCCTACTCTCAGTTTCTGCGCGCTTACCCTTCAGGATAAAGCCGCGGCCACGCTCGTCGAACATCTGCGCCGCGCTCGTGAACAGGTCCTTCCCGCCAGCCTCCCGATAGAAGCTCACGCCGATGTAGCAGGCGGTGAACTCACCTAGATGAGGCATCCGCCGCCACGGTATGCGCCCAGTTCCCTTGTAGTACAGCGATGTCATCAGGTTCCAGATGACATCGGCGTCGTCTTGAGTGTTACGTTCGCTGTCTTCCTTGATCTTTTTCGGGATTGAGGCCTTCCCGTCAAAGACATCCTCCCACACGATCTGGGTCGGAAAGCTCAGATGCATCGACTTTGCCTTGAGGAGCCCGCGGAAATTCAGGACGTCTGCCCGCTCGACGGCATCTGTTTCACTGCCATCGCTTGCGTCGGGCCGGGCGTTCCACACCCTTTCGATCAGGGAAACAGGGAGGGCTATGACAGCAACGTCCGGGCGATTTCCACTCTCGTCGACTGCTTGGAGCTCCTTGAATATCTCGTCGACGGCCATTTCGATGGCCTTATCGGTGTATGGCTCCTTCTTGATTTTGTTGATTTTCGACTGAGGGATGGCAGCGGTCGCGCGCTCATCCACTTCGAACTTGCATCTATAAGGATTCTGATTGCCCAAGCCGGGGAAATCAGGGTGCATATTCGGATGCTTCTCACCGTTTCCAGCGACGCCCCCGGCGACAGTGCCCATGAAGCGTTTGGCGTCTTCGACGGTCTTGGCGCTGCCGACCACGGCGATCTTGATGGTGTCTCCGACAGGGGTCTGCAACGGTCCGCCAACGACGAGACCGCGCCTCGGATCGGTGTTGTGGTGGTTATCGCCAAACTCGAGGTGCGGCTCTTGAAATATCGTGGTTCTAAATTTCGAAGACACCTTGCGGCCCCTCCTCTCCGGTCGATTTGGCTTTAGTACGCCATACATCTTCGGGGACACGTGTCGGGAGCTGAACCATTGGGGGCTCTCCGAAGGTCAACCACGGTTCGCCGGATGGAGCGGCAAAGAGGTCTGTAGCTTTGGATTCGATACTCTGCAGGAAGCGGTGCCACATGATGACCTGGCCGCGGATGGCGCTGCTATTGTCCATGCGCTTCTTTCCAGACAGCAAGGCATCGGGCGCGGTGTGGGGGGTTACGCCGTCATAGGTAAAGAAGTACGTTGGCTCGATCACAAGATACCACTCGTCGAAAAGACTCTCAAACCGAGGAATGAACGCGTGGTGACGGACAAACGATACCCGCTCCGGCTTGTCTCTATCCATGACGACGTTGACAACCTCCGCCTCGGTATTCTTCTTCGAGGCCCGATACTTGAATACGCGACCGGTGTTCTTGGCTCGTGCTGTAAAATAGTGAAGTCCCTTCTCCTTGCTCCAAGAGAGGTTGCCGCGCACCTGATGACTAAGGGTCTGACGCAATAGGAACGCGAAGTTGTTCCGTTCGTTTTCGTCTTCGTGAAAGGCCAGATGCTCGACCTCAATGGCTTCGACCTGATCAAGGTCGACGAACTTCCGGCAGACGCTCATCCGTGGATCGTGGAACGACCAGAACCCGCCTCCCTTGGTAGCCCAGTCGAACCGCGCCGGTTCGTCGTCGCCGAGGATGATGGCGCTCGCCTGCTTTCGATCATACTTGGTAGTGGCAACGTAGATCTCTCGGGGCAGCGTGACCGGAAGGATATTGACCAAAGCCTCTTCGCCGCCGCCCAGCGGGGGTATGTAATAGCCGAAACCGGTCTTCGGAACCGTCAATGACGCCAGTCGATCCACTGCGGAGGGTCCGAGCCTGTCCTCCGCCTTGTTGAATTTCAAACGCCTGTCCTGGAAGGCATCACCCGTCGGTACTTCCTTCCAGTAGAGGCTGCCGTCGGAAATTCGATGCAGGACGATGATGACCGGCAGATTGCTGGGACGCCAGTACTCGAGGTCTTCGGCCCGCAGAAGATAACTAATGCCATGGTCGTCCTCACCGGAGTACATTCCGGACTCGGTCGTCTTTACCTGGACAGCAATCATTCCAGCAGTCGGCCTGCCTTCGAGCATTACTTCGGCGATCCCGTCTATGCCTGCTTCCAAGCGGGAGCGGCCATCAAACTGGAAGCCCATTTTGAGGAAGCACAACCTTGTGGCTGTCTCCCCGATCTCACCGCTGATCTGATTCTGCGTAATAGTCTTGGCCATCGCCTATGAGTACGATGCAGCTCCCAACCTGCCAACGGATATCGAATGACAATGCAATCATACCGACAACAATTCGCTTTTCCTCCACAAGTTTTACAGGCCACTAACACGGGCTTTAAAGTGCATCGCCCAGCGCTGGCGTAATGCCAAAAAAACGAACAGTTGCAGCCTTTAGTGGTTCTCAATAGCTTAGCGGCACGCACACCCCGAGAATACTTCATCCGAGATGTTTTTCAGAATTCTTCAAGGTCCTATTCCCGACAACGCAACCGATTGCGCTTACCTCATCGTGGACGGTTGGGACGGTTGGTTCTTGTTTAGAACGATGTTCACAGTCCTGGTCATAGATGAGCTGGGTGTCAGACATCAGATAGGGTCTGTGAAGATCGGCCGGATCGGACTGCAACCCTCCCGAAACCTGCTCCCAGGCTTTCGTGCTCCCGAATTCCTGCCTGAGTTCAACGAGCTTCCCGAAACTTATTTCTCTCTCGGACAGGGCGAGGACTACTATGAAAGCCTCAACAATCTGAGCGCGGCCCAGCGGCAAAGAATGCTCGAGGGTTTGCGAGACGTGGCCTACGATCTCGGCCGGTTCGCAAGGTTTCGGAACGAACCCTCGATGGTCACCTCCCTGCTGCGTACCGTGATGTCCGCGCTGGTCCCGAGTCTAAATCCGTGACCGCTCGAGAGGCATCCCAGTAGGGATACAGGGGCTCTTTGAAACCTGGCGAGCTTGTGGTGGTGGCGATCTTTGATGCTCGGCAGACGACAACCCATACGAGGCTCCGCGTCCAGCAAGCAATAGGGCTACGCTGCTTCAGCGCACTGTGAATCGAAAGCGGCAACCCTGTATTCGGGCTGCCGCCTATCCGAGTCCACGTGCTGCCGAAGCAGGGCGTTATATAGAAGTTTGACTTAGCGCGCCGGGGGTGGCGTTGCCGTTTTAACCCATTCGGAGAACAACGTCTTCCCGAGCCGTGCACCTTCCGATGGCATGAGAGTCTTGTCGTCAAGACGGACGCCGAAATAGGGAGTTTGGCTGTCGACAACGATCTCGCGGTTGTCGCCGATCTGACGCATGTACTTTTCAACCGCATCGGAGATACGGATCGGCTCAGGACCAGCTATTTCGGCCATCCCATCGAGAGGCTTACCGAGAACGAAGTCAACAAGCGCGTCGGCGACGTCATCCGAGTAGATCGGCTGCATCATAGCAGGGGAGAGATGCACTTTATCGCCCTGAGCACCAGATTGAGCGATGCCGAACATGAACTCAAAAAACTGCGTGGAATGGACAATAGTGTAAGGAATGCTAGCTTCCTTGATGAGCTTTTCCTGGGCGAGCTTCGCGCGAAAATATCCGCTACCCTGCAAGCGATCAGTTCCGACAACGGAAAGTGCTACGTGGTGCGTGACGCCAGCGGCAGCCTCTGCCGCCAGAAGATTACTACCGGAAGACTGGAAAAACTCCATGACCGCCTTGTCTTCGAAGGATGGAGAATTGGCCACGTCCACCACAATCTGAGTGCCAGCAAGAACCTCTGCCAGCCCCTCACCTGTGACAGTATTGACGCCGGATGCAGGCGAAGCGGCGATGACATCATGCCCCTTTGCCTGCAGGCGCTGGACAAGCTTTGACCCGATTAGGCCCGTACCACCAATGACGACAATCTTCATTTTTGCTCTCCTTTAGATGATTATGACGGGTGCCGCACCGACGCCGATGCAGCACATTCCTTAGTTCAACTCAGCCTTGTCGAGCCCGAGGGCTGTGTCGAATGATCCTGGTACGGTCATGAAGCCAGCGTTGACGCGGGTCCAGGCGTTGGCAGACATGACGACGAAGGTCAGGTCAGACAGCTCCTTTTCACTAAGCTGGGAGCGAACGCGGTCGTAGATGTCGTCCGGCACCCCAAGGTCAGGAAGCTTCGTGAGGATTTCTGCCCAGGCCAACGAAGCGCGCTCGCGCGGAGAGAAGAGCATCGACTCGCGCCACGATGCCAGGTGGTAGAGCCGGAGCTCCCGCTCGCCGTTGAGCTTGGCCTGCTTGATATGCATATCCAGGCAAAAGGTGCAGTTGTTAAGCTGCGCGACGCGTACGTTCACCAGATGCCGAATGGATTCCTCAACGACGTTGTCCTTTGTGGCAGTCACGAATTCCATGAATTTCTTCATGATATCCGGAGATTCCTTCGCGAAGTTGATGCGCTGTGTCATTGGCGTTATTCCTGAGTTGGAAGTGAAGAACCGGTCGCCTGCATCGGGCTACCTTGAGCAACTCTAAGCGATCACCCATTGGGCGATAGATAAACGTAGGTTTAAGTGTTCAGGGTGGGCGACAGCTACGATCGCAGGTGGAATGGCGTGCGGTAATCCGGGAATCCTGTTCAATGGTGACGGCGCACATGCGTTCGCCCGCATACTAGCGGGGACAAGGGTCACGCACTCGACGAGATCGATCGCCCCTAGCCCTATTGCCTGCCACCAATCGAACACTTGGCTTCAAACGCGATGAACACGCGTTTGCTGGCTTGGCGAACAACAAAGCGAGCGCGAAACGCGCAAGAGCTGATGCCGACTCCTCACGTCTTCAGGCGTAAGGAAAAGTTGTGGTATAACCATCCGATGTAAATCTCGTCCTGACTTGAGCGTCTTCGTTAACGAGAAGAGCTCGTTTGCGGTGCAAGATCAAAACTGATTTGTCGAGCGTCATGCCATTGAACATCAGAGTTTTCATCAATGGCTCACGCAAATGATCTGGCAATTCTTCTATACTTGTCTTTAACATTAATTGCTCTTAATCAGCCGCGCTGTGGTTTTTGATTATTAGTAATCTCATTTTTAATTTCGGTGGATGAGTCCTAACTGGCACACTGAACCTGAGCCGTCCAGAAGCCGTAGCACAGCTCACCCGCTCTGTACTCGTTCAAGGTGGCTGACATAGGGGCTAATTTGCGTTGGCTCGCGCCACAAAGCCTTAGTTGGAGCTACGCCGCCCGAATGCGGGGAGGCTCCCCCGCGACCCGCTGCAACTGCTCGACACACCGTACCAGTGCGGCCAGAGAGCGGCATTGCATCTTCCTCATTACGCTCATCCGATGCAACTTGACCGTCATTTCGCTGATACCGAGCTCGAATGCGACCTGCTTGTTCATTAAGCCGCTTACGACAGCGTGCATAACTTCTTTTTCTCTCGGTGTCAGCGTGTCAGCCAAGAGCCGGATCTTATCGAGTTCTTCATCTGCTTTGCGCCGCTCTAAGTCCAGCTGAATGGCATGCTCGACTGCTTTCAGAAGCTCTTGGTTGGCGAATGGTTTGGTGATGAAGTCACTAGCCCCCGCCTTCATCGCCTTGACGCTCGTGGGTACATCCGCATAGGCGGTGAGGAAAATAACTGGGAGCCTGCTGCCCATGGAGATGAGCTGACTTTGAAGATCCAGGCCACTACCGCCCGGCATTCGCAGATCAACTACCACGCAGCCTGGTGCTTTTGTGTCGGCTAGCTTGATGAATTCAGTCCCGCTCGCGAACCCAGATGCACGTTTTTTCGTCACCATGAACAGATCAAGCAACGCCTCCCGCATTTCCAGGTCGTCGTCAACAACGTATACGATAGGTTCGGCGGACATTTCTATTCCGGCCTGAGCGCTTTGCATCGTGTCGCCTCAATATCTGAAAAAGAGCTCACGTTTTCGGGTCCCTTTCCCACGTTCATATCTCTATCCAGCCGCGTCCGCTTCACATCACGGATCTTCTCATGACCAGCGTTCTATATCACAAATTCAAGCCATATGGGACCAAACCTTGGTTTAGGTTCCTAGCGTTCGCTAATGCGCCCCCCGAAAACTTGAGGCGATTGAGGATTGGCTCACTGCTAGCTCGCTGCCCGGACAGCAGCTCGGCACTTGCCGTTCACGGGTGCATCTGATCTTCCAACGCGCTATTCGGACCACCGGGTCCGTGCGGATGTTCCGAACTGTACGAGTGCGTTGTTTTTTGAATGTCACCGATGGCCTGGTCTCCGTCCATTCCATAAAACGCGAAATGCAGGCCCCAGTATGAAGCGCAGAAAACAACCAGCGCAGTGGTGAGACCGATCGGAATGTTCACCAGCCTGCGCTTGAAGGATCTCATGAGATCCACGCCTGAACGGTATCCCTCCGCCGAAGGCCGTCTGCCCTGACTTGCTGATTGGCGTTAAGTCCATGGCTTATGTCATGCGCTACAATCATTTCCCCGATTGAGGTTTTGTCCGCCGATGATCTTGGTCGCCGGCGGGATTGGTCGGACGAAGAGAAGGTCCGGATCGTCGAGGAGAGCCTTCAAGGCTTTCGGCAGGGCTCAGTGACGGCGCGGCGATATGGACTGTCGCGGTCATTGTTGACCCGCTGGCGTCGGGAATATCGTAGTGGCCTTCTGAGCGGTTCCGCTCCAACGGGCTTCGTGCCAGTTACGATTTCGACACCGATGGCCGCATCATGCGAGGTGGCCTCACCGCCACCGCCTGAAGACGCCAAGACGATCGAGATCGGGCTGCCGAACGGGCGGCGGCTGACGATTCCGGCCTCGCTTGATCCGACGATCCTCGCGCGCCTGCTGCCGGTTCTGGACGCGCCATGATCGCCTTTCCGGCCGGGGTGAAAGTATGGATCGCGGGCGGCGTGACGGATATGCGTTGCGGTATGAACAGCCTGGCGCTGAAGGTTCAGCAAGGTCTTGGCCGCGATCCTCATGGCGGCGAAGTCTTCTGCTTCCGAGGCCGCAAGGGTGACCTGATCAAGGTCCTGTGGCATGACGGCGTCGGCATGTCGCTCTACATAAAGCGCCTTGAGGCGGGCAAGTTCATCTGGCCGGTCAGCGAGAATGGCTCCGCCGTGCCGGTCTCGGCGGCGCAGTTGGGATATCTCCTGGAAGGGATCGATTGGCGCAATCCCCGCTGGACGCAACGGCCTGCAGCGGCAGGCTGATCTCTATCATTCCTCTGTTTTTGTTGGGCTTTCAGCATGTGACATGGTAGCTTTCGGCCATGGATGATGCTGCTTCGGAGATAGCCAGATTACGCGCCGCGCTTGCAGCATCGGAAGCGCGTGCCGCCTCCGCCGAGGCCGATCTCGCGCAGGTGCGCGCCGTTGTGACGACCTCCGAAGCGATGATCCGGCACCTCAAGCTTGAGATCGCCAAAATGCGCCGCGAGCAGTACGGCCAGAGTTCGGAACGGCGCGCCCGGCTGATCGACCAGATGGAATTGCAGCTCGAAGAACTCGAGGCCGACGCCACCGAGGACGAGATCGCCGCGGAACGCGTGGCAGCGAAGATCACAAATGTCTCCGCCTTCGAACGCCGCCGGCCAGCCCGTAAGCCGTTTCCCGAGCACTTGCCGCGCGAACGCGTGATCATCGAGGCTCCCGCGCACTGCGCCTGTTGCGGCTCGGTCCGGATCGTGAAGATGGGCGAAGACATCACCGAGACGTTGGAGGCGATTCCGCGCCAGTGGAAGGTGATCCAGACGGTGCGCGAGAAGTTCACCTGCCGGGACTGCGAGAAGATCAGCCAGCCACCGGCACCTTTCCATGCGACCCCGCGTGGATGGGCGGGACCGAACTTGCTGGCGACGATCCTGTTCGAGAAGTTCGGCCAACATCAGCCATTGAACCGCCAGGCTGAGCGCTACGCCAGGGAAGGCGTCGATCTCAGCCTCTCCACGCTGGCCGATCAGGTCGGAGCCTGCGCGACGGTGCTGCAGCCGATTCATGATCTGATCCGCGCCCATGTGCTGGCCGCCAGCCGGCTGCATGGCGACGACACAACCGTGCCGCTGCTGGCCAGAGGTGCAACGCGGCAGGCACGATTATGGACTTATGTGCGCGATGACCGCCCCTTCGCCGGCGGTGCCCCTCCCGCGGCGCTCTTCCACTTCTCTCCCGATCGCGAGAAAATCCATCCCAACACGCATCTCGCTGGGTGGCATGGCACACTGCAAGCCGATGCCTATGGTGGCTACAACGACCTTTATCGTGCGGACCGCGGCCCTGCACCGGTAATCAGCGCGCTCTGCTGGAGTCATGCGCGGCGCAAGTTCTTCGAACTGGCCGACATCGCCGGCAACGTGCGCAAGGGCAAACCCGCTCATGAGATATCGCCGGTCGCACTCGAGGCCGTGGCCCGCATCGACGCGCTCTTCGATATCGAACGCGACATAAACGGATTGCCTGTCGAGGACCGGCTCGCAGCACGCCAACAACATGCTCGCCCGCTTGTGGAGGAACTGCACGACTGGCTGATGGCGCAGCGCACCCAGATGTCCAAGCACAATCCCGTCGCCAAGGCGATCAACTACATGTTCGAGAAGGACGGGCGCTGGGATGCCTTCACCCGGTTCCTTGACGACGGCAGGCTTTGCCTTTCGAACAATGCAGCCGAGCGGGCCCTGCGCGGGATAGCTCTGGGAAGAAAGGCGTGGCTATTCGCCGGTTCCCAGCGCGGCGGCGAACGTGCCGCATTCATGTATTCCCTGATTGTCACCGCAAAGATGAACGATATCGATCCGCAGGCCTGGTTGGCGGATGTCCTCGCCCGCATGCCCAACATGTCCGTATCACGCCTGCCGGAACTGTTGCCGTGGAACTGGACCGCCGCCGGCAGCGCACGGCAGAGGGCGGCCTGATGGCGCGACCGACCCATGTCTACACGATCGAATACGTCGCCACGCTGATCGGCGAGAACCTCGAACCCGTCCAGGAAATTGCCAGCAACTCAGACAACATCGACTACGGCGAGATGATCCATGCCTATGACGGCAGCGAAGAGGGCATCACGACCTTCACCGACCGGGGCATCGAAAGCCTAAAGGAATTCCTCGCCGATATCCGCACCTGGGATGGCGGTGTCCGACAGTTCCTTGTGGACGAGCAATGCGATCCCACAAGGATCGAACGCATCATGGCAGACGAGCCGAAATCATAAACCCCGCGGCCTTCGCCGGATGGATACCCTGAACGCTGATCAGCCGACACTGCAATTAAGATTGTCATGATGAGCCCGTGACCGATGAGGTCCACCCGGCCGAATGGCCAGACCGCGGCTGTAAAGATTACGAGGAGCGCGATAGCAGAAAGTCTGCGGATCAATGGTGTCCAAAGCAGACCAAATCCCAGTGTGAACTCCGTCACTCCTGCCATTGGGATGAACACATCACGCGGCATCCCGAAAGTGAGGAATGGCTTCTCGACAACAAGCGGATAGAACCAGCTAGGGAAGGCAAACTTCTCCAGACTGGACCACATCAAAGCTATTGCCAGCCGCCAACGAAGCGCTTCAAAGCGGCGCGACCGAAGCTTTTCATTGCTCATTGGCTCGAGGATCAGGTATCCGGCTACGCCAAGCCCTAGCGCAAGGTAGTCAAACAAGTGAAAGAGTTCGTAATCACGTAGCGCGAAGATCCAGAGGGCAACAATACCCGCCCCAGCTATCGGCATGGTTGGGCGAAAGAAGATGCAGCACGCGATCACAAGCTGCAACCAGGAAACCCATTCCGCGGGAGTCTTCAGATCGGGTGTGAGATAGACGCCGCCGACGGCGAAGATTGCAACAAAGAATGCAGCAATGATCGACCTGATGTAGTCGTCTTGCCGCCTCCAGAGCGGGCCGGTGGCATAGTTGAGCCCCTGAATAATGCTGGCTCCGTATGAACTGCGTTCGATCACTCGCGCCAGTATGAAGAATAACAACACAAGGCCGATGCCAACCCAAAACCAAAGGTCATGCAGGGTGCGCGTAACGGGTTCGGGCGGAGCCCCCACAATGAAGGGGGCGAACCATTTCACATGAGCGGAGACCGAACTCGGGAGCAAAACGATAACAGCCGCGATCGGCATCGTGATCACAAGGGATGGCGATGTCTTCAAAATGACTTTGCTTTCTTCTGGCTAGGACCGGGCGATTGCCCGCCAAACATCCTGACCAACAACGACGTAGTGTTTGGCTGCCGATGGAATAATTGGTGGGTAGGTCGCTTAGTAGTCGCATGGCCGATGATCCAGGCGAGCGAGTGCTCGACGCGATCATCGGTACTGAGTGTCGACTAGACGACAGAAGGAGACGCCCTCCCCCTCTGCTGCCTTATCAAGCGCCTGCTATCGCCATGTCCGCATTGGGGCTCGAGCGTTTAGCCTGAGCGAACGCCCACCACGTTGCTGCAATTCCGAACAACGCAGGCAAGCTGACTGCCGGAAAGTCGCGTATGATGACGGACGACGAGCAAATGCCGACTGCCACTTCCCACAGATGGAAACATCCATGCGCAATGAGCCAGAGCGTGGCGGCGGCCCAGAGCTCTGTGCGCCGGTTGGCCTTGAACAATCCCACGGCGAAGGCCGCCGTGACGAAACCCTGGATGATGCCAATGTCCCGGATGAAATGCTGGTTAAACATCCCGGTATCGGTTACCCCCGGTACGAAGTAGTACCAGCTCTCCGGATCGTAAAGCATGTGAATGGAGAGCCATCCTGCCAAAAGGATGTTGAACCATACCATGGCGTACACGCTGATTTTCACCGCTCTCATATCTATCTCCTGCCGTTGGAATGATCGGAAACGTAACACCGAGGTTCAAGCGACACCTCCCAAACGATGGTTTAGGACCCCTTTGGGTTTCTATGTCATTGTGCGAACAAGGACCTGATTGAGAAAGTGGTAGCAGGGGATGGCCGGATCTCCCGTCACGAACGCAGATGGGGGCGGATGACACTCAGCCGAAACCCATTTCAGTTGGAAAACAGCGAGTTTATGTTCCGAATCCATGGAGGATTATGTCGGGAAAATGAAAACCCGCTCTGTCGCTCACCTTGTGGTGGCATACGAAATCTTCGAATTCAGAACTACTGTTTCGTCTTCGACGATGCACCGAGGCGAAACGCATAGAACTTCCGCAGTCCACTAAAACCAAAGTTTGCATCGTCCCTTCCGCATCGAAGGGCTAACTTGCGGCATGTTGCCTACCCGACGGATGGCGGCGGCACCAGTGGCCTGATCACAGCTTGTACCGATACTCCTCGCGTCGTGAGAGGCCGAAATCGTTTCGGAGATGCGATGTCTTACGAGTTCGGACCCTTCCGTTTGGTACCCGCCGAGCGAACCCTGGAGAGAGACGGTTGCTCCGTAGCTATCGGTAGCAGAGCGTTCGATTTGCTCACTGCTCTTGTCGAGAACGGCGGTGCCGTTGTCAGCAAAAAGGACCTGCACGCGCGCGTATGGCCGGACATGGTTGTGGACGAGGTCAGTCTGCGCGTCCACGTATCCGGTCTACGGAAACTGCTTGGAGAAGCGAGTGGCGGAAAGCAGTACATTACGAATGTTTCCGGACGGGGCTATGCTTTCTCAGTTCCCGTCCGTCGAGCAGCTAGTGATGCAATTCCGCCAGGTATCTCACCCGACGGCGCGACATCCGTTCTTCCTCCTCTCCTTTCGCGTATGGTGGGACGCGAGCATCTAGTACAGGACATCGCGGAGCGGCTGCTACAGTGCCGCTTCTTAAGCCTCATTGGACCGGGCGGCATCGGAAAGACGACCGTTGCGGTGGCGACAGCTCACGCGGCCCAAGCCGAATTCTCCCACGGTGTGGTCTTTGCGGATCTTACTACGATCGTGGATGGTGAGTTGGTCGCATCCGCTATCGCTAACCTTCTGGGGGTACCCGTAGCTTCCCGTGACCCAACCGCAGATATCACCTCTGTCGTTCGGCAGAAACGTCTTCTGTTGGTCCTCGACAACTGCGAGCATATCATTGATGCAGTCGCCCGTTTTGCCGAACACGTTTTCCTCGAATGCCCCGAGGTCTATCTCCTCACGACTAGCCGGGAGACTCTGAGAGTCGAGGGGGAGCATGTGCTCGTCGTTCCGCCGCTCGAAGCACCGCCCGAAGGACATCCTCTAGGGCCGGAAGAAATGCTCGCCTTTCCAGCCGTTCGGCTGTTCGTAGACCGAACTTACGCCAGCGGCGGGAGCCTCGAACTGACCGCAGAGGAAATTTCTGTGGCGGCCAGTATCTGCCGTCGCCTAGAAGGAGTTGCTTTAGCCATCGAGCTTGTCGCGGGACGCGCAGGCGTCCACGGCCTGCTACAAATGCCGGACCTGCTTGACTATCGATTCGGACTCTACTGGCAAGGCCGTCGCACGGCGTTACCTCGTCATCAGACTATGGCGGCTCTGCACGACTGGAGTTACAACCTTTTAAGCGACCGGGAAAAGCTGGGTTTCAGAAGACTTGGCTGGATAGTCGGCGAGTTCAGTATTGACGCTGCCATGGCCATCTGCGGCTTCGATGATATCGCGGAAGCCTCTCTTGTGATCGAAGGACTCGCCGATAGGTTCCTACTCTCACGGTTCCTTAGCCAAGATGGGGCCCGTACTTACAGGATGTCGGAAACCGCCAGGGCATATGCCCTAGAGAAGCTGCAGCGGTCACAGGCAAATGAATTGCGAGAAACAGCTCTCGGGCACGCGAGGTATTACTTGCGCCTGTTGGAGGATGCCATCGGCAACGCCGATACGTTTCGTCTAACCGGAACCCCGGCTTCACATCGGAAAGCTCTTCCCAACATAAGACTCGCGCTGCGTTGGTGCTACGACGACGAGGCGAGCGTCCAGACTGGAGCTCGCCTCGCCGCAGCGAGTGCACCTGTTCTCCTGGAGCTCTCCCTTCTCGATGAGTGTCATAGATGGACCGCACTCGCACTGGACCGTCTCCCGGGAGAAATGGCGGGGTCCGTTGAAGAGGCCCGCCTCCAGCAAGCGCTTGCCGTCTCCGGCATCATCGTCCGGAACGGTAATAGCAACGTTTCCGAAGCATTCTCCAAGGCCCTTGCTATAGCGGAGCGGATAGCCAACGAACGGATGCAGCTTGACATCCTTGCTGGTCTCAACATCTACGAGATGCGCGCCGGGAATTGCTACAAAGGCCTTGATATCGCGCTAGAGAGCCAGCGGATCGCGAGCGTCAAGGACCCGGAGGCCCGTGATCTTGTCCAATGGATGCTTGGGGTAGCTTTCTCCTATTCCGGTCAGCTGCAACGGGCCTCAGAGCATCTCGACGCGAGTTGTTCCGACTTGCGGTCTGAGCCAGTGAGATTCAATCTCTGCGTCTTCACCCAGCGTATTCGGGCTTACGTCCAGTTCGGCCGCGTGCTTTGCCTGCAGGGCCAGGGAAGAGCGGCTAGACGCTACGCTTTGAAGGCGGTTGAAGATGCGTCGGCGTACGGCCACCCCATTCCTCATTGCATTGCCCTTGCATACGCTGCCTCTACCCTCATCTGGCTTGGGGACTGGAATGATGCGGCGGACTTGGTGATGAGATTACGCACCATCGCTGGAGAAAATTCCTTAGCGGCCTTCAGCGCTGTTAGCAAAGGACTGGAGGGAGAGCTGGCCGTTCGAAAGGGGCTCTCCGACGTCGGTGTTCCGTTGCTTGAAGAAGCGCTCGAAATCATGGCGTCCGAAAACCACCACCACATGATCGTCAGCTTCCTTGCCGCGCTCGCTGAAGGTTTGGCGCGAACGGGTCGATGTGATCGGGGCAGAGCCACGCTTATGAAGGCATTTCGCGTGGCGGAGGCTAGCGGCGAAAAATTCCAGCTCGCAGAGATGTATCGGCTACAGGCAGTGCTAGCTCTCCAAAGTGAGGGCCAGCCAGTTGAAGAAGCTCGGAGGCATTTGGACAGGGCATGGGATCTCGCGTGCGAACACGGAGCCCTGGCGTTCCAGCTGAGGGTTGCTCTTACGGCGCGACACTACCCGCAACTCTTGGGCGACAGCATCCTCAATGTCGAACAGATTTTGGCGCGTTTCGCATCCGACGAAGACAGCTACGATATCAGATTGGCGAAATCATAGACCCGTCATGCTGCCCCTGAGTCCACAAGTAGCGTTTATGATAGCTCGAGTGCTTAACGGCCTCGGGGCGATCTGCTGTGGCCTTCGGCAACGCGTCGAGGCTCATCAGCAAGTCCGCGACTCTGATTTGCGAACTTGAGCCGCGGACGAAGTTCGATGTCTTGAATAAACTGCTCTCAGTTCGGACGGCTTGCACCCTCGTAGTAGTCGCCTTCTGCAAACGACACGCCGGAGAATAGCGGCATTGCAACGACGGTGGCGATGACAGCTGCAGTTACTCTAGTCATGTTAGATTCCTTTCATAATTCGCCGCTGGCGAGCGCCAGTTCGGCTGGCGGTGCTAAGGTCTCGTACGGAATGATCCGGCAACATTTCAAAGAGACTTTGCTCTGAAACGGGGGATTCCCTGGACGCGGATCGTGTCTGTAGTTTTTCGAGATTCAGGCCGCTGCCTTCTTCGAGATGATCGGAAACGTTGCGCGAACCAGGATTGAGAACTTTGCCAATAATGACCTTGGACACGATCAGAACTGGAGCTGCAACAACGAAGAACAGAGCCACTGCAAGGAACGCGGTGTCGAAGGCGACTATGCTCGCCTGTTTTGTAACCTCTCTCCCGAGAGTTTGAACGGCAGCTTCAGCGGCTGCACTCGCGTCCAATCCGCGCGAAATGAGGCTGTTCGTCAAAAGCGCGATACGATCTGAGACGGCAACGCGGCCTGGGACGATGTAGGTTACGAGCACGCTCTTATTTAATGCCGTTTGATGATCAAGCAGAGTCTGCAGGGCAGCGACGCCCAGGAGTCCACCAGTTTGGCGACCGACATTGAAGAGACCCACGCCGTACGCCATTTGCTGCTCCTCAAGATCAGGCAGCGTGATCAGCGTGATTGACAAGAACAGGAAACCAAGTGCAAGGCCCCGAAGGAGGATAGCTGGCATCAAGTCGGGAAAGCCGCTGTCACCGTTAGCCCCAGAAAGCATCCACATAGCTGCGATGAAGCAAAGAATGCCGAACGGTACGGTTACGATTGGAGGAAGCCCACGCCGCTGCACCAGAAACGTGGTCAAAAGCAGCGTTGCAATAAACATTAGTGTGCTTGGGAGCAGAAGCATTCCCGCTTCCGTAGGCGTCATCCCGATGATCGAGACGGCGAAGGTCGGTATAAGATAGGCGCTGCCAAAGAGCGCGAACCCTGCTGCGAAGCTTGCGATAAACCCGAACGCAAATCCGCTATTCCGAAAAATTGTGAGATCAAGAACCGTGTCAGGCTTCTTCGTATTGAACTGGTAGGCGAGGAATAGGAGCAACGCGAGGCCACCAACAGTCAGCAGATGTGCGATCATCGGTTCTTCAAACCAATCCCATCGACTTCCCTGATTTAAAGCGTACGTGAGGCAGAATGCAGCTCCGGCAAACGAGGCCGCTCCAAGCCAGTCAAACTTCCCTACGCCAGTCCGCCCATCCAGGCTTTCCTTGGACAAGGCAAGAAGGGTCAGCGCTCCAATGCCGATCGGCACGATGCTTAAGAAGATCCACGACCAGGACAAGCTGTCGACAAACCATCCTTGCATGTACGGAGTAAGGGTAGCAGGCGCGACAACTGCGCCGATAGCAAAAATGCACTGTACAAGAGGTTGATGTGAACGGGGGAACATCAGGAATAGCATTGTCTGTCCGCTCACTAGCAAGATCCCTCCCGCTGCGCCTTGAAGCAGGCGCAGCACAGTGAGCGCGTCCAGATCCGAAGTTATGGCAGCCGCACCACAGACGACGGTCATGGTACCTGTCGCGGCGCGAAGGCAGCTTAGTGGCGAAAGCCGTGCCATGAACCACGGCGCGAGGATATAGGCCAGAAGCTTGGCTGCCGTGTATCCAACGTCCAAACGCGCCAACTCATCGGATGTCGCATACGTGTCGCCAATAATATCGAGGCGGGCAGTAGACAAAACCGTACCAGCAACCGCTTCCATTAGCGCGGCAAGCACGACACCTGTAACAAAGAGTATGGCTGGCGCACTGTTGCGGGCGTCTGGTAGGGTAGCGACATGGCGCGGATCGATTACCTGCATGGTCACAATGCGCCCTCCCCTCCGGAGGTTTTGATCGCTACGCGAGCGGACAAACCAGGGACGAGATGAACCTGAGAAGGGATATCAGTGAGTGTGATCTTTACAGGCAGTCGCTGTACGACACGAACGAAATTGCCTGTCGCATTGTCAGCGGGGATCAGGCTGAACGCCGCTCCGCTGCCCGGTGCAAGACTATCAACGACGCCAAGCACTTCTACATGGGGATAACCGTCAACAGAAACACGAACCGGTTGCCCAACGCGAATATCTTCCAGCTGGGTTTCTTTGTAATTGGCGACAATCCAGACGTTGTGGACAGGGACAATATCGAGCACGGGAGCACCCGTGTTCACTAGTCGACCGACCCGAATTTGACGGTTGCCAACGACACCATTGATTGGCGCGCGCACGGTGGTGTTGTCTAGATCAATCTGCGCCAAAGTACGTGCAGCCTCAGCTTGAGACAGCGCTGCTCGGGCAACGTCTCCTTGAGCAGCCAGAACCTCTAGTTTCCTCTGCTGAGCCTGAATGGCGGCTTTCGCTGCGCTGACGGAAGCTTCAGCCTGTGCAATTCCAGCTTCGCTCTCCTCGAATTTCGCCTGGCTGACGGTGCTGGTGCGTACTAGCGACTGGTTGCGGTCAAAGTTTTGCATTGCCAGTGTCTGGGTGGCGAGCGCAGACCTGAGTTGAGCTTCACCTTGCGCGATAACTGCTTTCTGAAGGCGTGCCTCGGCTTCAAGGTTCAGCAGGGCGGCACGGGCAGATGCGATATTGGCCTCTGCTTGCGCGAGCCGAGCCTTGTAATCCTTGTCATCAATCTGAAAAAGAACGTCCCCTGCCTGGACCGTCGCGTTATCCGCCACACTCACCTTGAGAACGTAACCTGTAACCTTGGGTGCCACCGAAGTTATCTCGGTACGTACGTAGGCATTGTCAGTTGTCTCTTCAAAGCGGCCCGTCGTCAGCCAATGCCACCCCCATGACCACGCAAGCGCCACGACGAGGACAGCCAAAGCCCCTAGAATTCCAACTCTTATAACGCTTCGCATTGTGACGATTCCGCTTGGTACTGGTTGTTACCGTTGACAAATACGGTAACGTACCGTACCAGTCAAGAGGCTCTCAGAAGGATGAACAGAATGGATGCATACAGGGGCAAGAGATTGTCTGCCGCAGAACGGAGGACGGCAATCCTGCAAGCCGCTGCCACAGTCTTCTTCGAGCAAGGCTATGCAGCTACGAGCATGGACGCCATTATCGAACGAGTTGGGGGCTCGAAACGAACCATCTATAGTGAGTTTGGAAATAAGGAGGGGCTGTTCACCGCTCTTGTTTCTGAGGGAGCAGATAAAGCACTCGCCGCGCTGGCTGTCGAAGAAATCGGTGGCCGTAATTTGCGGGAGACTATGCTGGAATTCGCACGAAGGCTTGTTGAGGTCTATATGTCGCCGCCGATGATCGGCGTATATCGTGCGATCATGGCCGAGGCCTTGCGGTTCCCGGAGTTGGCGAAAGCCTTCTATGATCGTGGTCCGGGTCGCGCCGCCTTCCGCCTCGCCGAGGTTCTGGAGGAGGCAAAGAAGCGTGGTGAAATTGACGTTGACGATTGCAAGATGGTCGCCGATCAATTTGCGGGAATGTTGCGCGACAATATCCACTTGCAAGTTGTTCTCGGCTTGCGTCCACCTCTGAGTCCCAGCGAGACCGAGAGAATGGCGCAGTCGATAGTGAGTATATTTCTCAACGGACTTCAAAGCCGGGCTTAAGGGCTTGAATGAGTTATTTGAAGCCATCATGGCGTTACCGCCCGCGCGGTTGTAGCTCCAGGCATCTAGAGTAGGTTTCCCCCCATAAGCGAAGAGCTCTGAGAGGCAGATTCGCGGGATAGTTGGTGTTTCCGCCTTGATTATCCGGTACATCGCGAGTCCTTCGGAACTTGAGCGTCGTCACCCATCGATGGTCGTTTCCGGGTACCGTATCTCATGAAAAAGTAGGTCTGCGCCTATTGAGTGATCGACATACTTGAACACCAGAATGCTGAGGACAGAGGCGACCATCACCACAATTATGATGCGCATGCCCTTCCCTTTCCTATGAGGCATTTCGCCGTCTCGTCAGCAATTTGCGGCTAGAAGCCCTCCTTGGCTCTTCCAACCGGGCATCGCATCAAAGGAGAACTGAGAGCCAGTCTGACCATTTTCGAAAAGCTAGTTCACTCTGTGTGGTAAGGTAAACTATACGTTGGTGCTGATGAAAATCGACATCGTGTAGCAAATGGCGCAAGCCTCCGACGGGAGACGCATATCGAAGCCAGTGACATGCTCCCCTGGAATGTCCTCGGTTTGAGGTTATTCTGTTCTGCGGAGATGGAGATAGAGAATGAAGCGATCCCGTTTCAGCGACGAGCAGATCATTGGCATTTTGAAGGAGCACCAAGCCGGTTTGTCGGCCGTTGAGCTGTGCCGCAAACACGGCGTCAGCGACGCGACCGTCTACAAGTGACGCTCGAAGTATGGCGGCATGGACGTGCCGAAGGCCAAACGCCTGAAGGCTCTTGAAGATGAGAATGCCAAGCTGAAACCGTGCACGCTTCATTCCGTCCGTCTCCTGTTGCGACGGACTCTACCAAAATTTGGAGGAAGTTCAGGGGCTCAGGTCAGCGGCTAAAAACGAGGGTCACCACTGCTTCACGGACTTTGTTCAGCTTTTTCTCGAGAAGGTGGCACTCACATCAGGCAGTGCTTTGGTATAGCTAAGCCCTTGTATAACTCGGAAACAGCCTCTCTCCGTACGATAGTCTTCTCGTCAAGGCAGGAAATACCTCCAGCCATTCAGGAGACACGGAAAATGAAAAACCTCATCAGCATACTCGCCTTCGTCGGGTTGTCGGCAACTTCTGCTTCGGCACTCGAGCCTATCCCCGGCAGCATCACCTATAATGGTCAACCGCATTCGAGACTTCAGAAAGCACCGGTTGGAAGCATCGTTAACCACGAGTTCATCAGCGGAGGTAACCGCTACCGCGAGACCTACCTCATTCAGCCCGATCGTTCGCTGAAACTCAGCCATCGATCGCACTTGAGCGATCGCTAAAGAAGAAGCTAGTCGCCGATGGTGGTTGGCCGCTCTCGTGACTAGGTCACCCGAGCGGCCCTACTGAACGACACTTCAAGACAATGAACTATGGCCCGCTAGCAAGATCGCAATTTGCGGCGGTCCATCCTAAAAGAAGACAAAGATCGTGAATGGATGCGACCGTGAGCGCTGCGAACCGAACGCCACAGGGGCCACTTAAGTCGGCTGATGCTTTCAATGTCAGATAAAGAATCCGAAAAATCACAAGTGCAGGATATGTGGGACGTCGCCGAATATTGCATTCGGGTAGGAATTGACGAAACCCAGGAAAAGCGGTTGATACGACTACTCGGTCGATATGCGTCACGCCACGAATTGCAGATGAATGTTGCCCGTCGTCACATCCGCCTTCGTTGAGGCGGAGTGACAAGATAAAATCGGCCTCGCGATCTACTCGGTACAGCCACGACCACAAGGTTCGCTTAGGGTCTGACGTATCGGCAGTCACATTCTCATTTAACGATTTGTACCGATCATCCTTTCGCTGACAGTCCAAAGTCTTTCTGCAACGGTGTCGTCGATGGCCCATTTATTAACGCCAAAGCGTGACGAGCCGTCCTCGGGCGTCACCGATGCGACATCGCAATTCTCGCAATAAACACCTCCGAGACCAGCAAGGAGTGGACTTGTCGCGCACCAAACGGCGGTGGCGGCTCCTTGCTCTACGTTCTTGAGATCCCGCTCCGGCGCAACGATCACCTTGCCCTGGTCATCGTAGACATTGAACGCCTCGATCTCGTCTTCAGTGAGATGACGAGCCAAGGGGCCAAGGACCGTGCCGGGATGAAGGGCGAAAGCTCTTATTCCTTGTGCTTCGCCTCGTTTGTCTAGAGCGACGGCAAAAAGCACGTTCGCGGTCTTCGATTGGCCATAGGCTATCCACTTATCGTAGGGCCGCCGTTCAAAGTTGATGTCGTCGAAACTGACTGGAGCAATTTGGTGCCCCCCGGACGAAACACTTACGACCCTGGAGCCATGGGCATCTGCTAGGGCTGGCCATAGTTTCTTGGTCAGATGGAAATGACCAAGGTGATTGGTGGAGAACTGCGCTTCGTACGCGCGACTATCGCGCATCAGCGGAGTTGCCATGATCCCTGCACTGTTGATGAGGATATCGAGCGGCCTTCCCGATGCCAAAAACCGCTCAGCAAAGGTCTCGATCGAGGCCGCGTTCATCAGATCGAGCTCATCTACTTCGGTGTTTTCGATGTTTGCCACCGAAGCTAGCGCTCTCGCGGTGTCTCGTGCGGGAATGACGACGGTGGCCCCCGCTTCTGACAGTACCCGGGCCGTTTCCAGGCCCAACCCGGAGTACCCACCGGTCACGATTGCCGTCTTACCGGAAAGATCGATACCTTTGGCTACCTCTCTGGCAGTCGTCGCAGCTCCAAAACCACTGTGTATTGGTGCCTGTTTCAAGTTCACCATTGCTGTCCTCGCTCTATCTATACTCTCGACTGGACATTAGATCGGGCATGTGAGACGATCAACGCGGTTCAGTCTTAAAAATTATCGTAATCGTCTGATGAACGACTCCCTTTCCAACATCCTGGATTTGCTTGAAGCGAAGTCCTATGTTTCTGTCGGACTGAGCGCAGGCGGGAACTGGTCGGTTCTGACCCCATCATTTGAAGGTCTCAAGTTCAACGCGATTGTTAAAGGCGTGGCATGGCTCAAGACTGCCGATATGCAGGAAGGGCTCCTGCTGCAGCAGGGTGACTGCTTTATCCTTACCCGATCCGTTTCTTTTGTTATGGCCAGTGACTTGGATCGCGAGCCCGACCTTGCTTCTGCAGTTTTTGCGAACGTGTCACAGGGAGTCGCCAAGTACGGACTATCTGAGGAGTTACTCGTCATCGGAGGCAAAATGACCATAGACGAGAGCTTAGCGCGGCCACTTTTGCAGGATCTTCCTACGCTCATTCACATTCCGGCCGACACACCTGGCTCCAATTCTATCGCGTGGTTGATCGATAAGCTCGCCGGAGAGATTGAACACCCCTTGGCTGGGTCGACTTCTATTCGCTCCCATTTGTTGCACGTGCTTATAGTGGAAGGCTTTCGAGCATTTTTGACTGCTAACCAGCGCATCGGATCCGGCTGGCCCGCGGCGCTTCGCGATCCTCGAATCGACAGGGCCCTGACCGCGCTTCATTCTGAACCAGGCAAGCAATGGACGCTTGTTCAGCTTGCCAACATTGCGGGCATGTCGCGAGCTAACTTCGCCCTGCGATTCAAGACCCTCATCGGCACATCTCCGATCGAGTACCTCTCGGAGCTGAGGATGCAGCTTGCGAGCCGCGCTCTGCGACGAGGCAGCCAAGCGATCGGCAACATCGCAAACGGCCTCGGGTTCAGTTCCGAGAGCGCGTTCAGCGCGAGGTTCAGGCAGCATTACGGCCACTCGCCTCGTATGCACAGACAGGAGAACTCCCCGCTTTAGAGGCCGTCCAAGAGGCGATTGCGATTGATGCGGTTTCTAGAACTCTGCCTCAACTTCACCACCGCCCAATCTGATGACGCCGCAGCGATACTTGCACGCCAAGCAGATTGCCTGATCCGAGAGAGGCTCAGAACCTTCATAGGTGTACGCAAGTATGCTGGTGCGCTTTTGTCTCGGTGTTAAACATTATGGCTGACAGACCGCAGGGCTAGCGCCCCGCCTCCAACCTTCATTTCTTCTGCAAGAGGATGCCTATGTCTGCGCCCGCCACACACGAACAGGCCACTAAAATCTCTCCGATGCATGCCGAGGCTCACAAGAAAAGAAGATACGATCTGTCAGGAATGGCGACTTCCTTCGCGAAATCGAACGGTCTTGAACAGTTGAACGTTACCAGTCTTAGCCGGGCCTCAAGCATCGACCGCCTCGGCGAAGAAGGTCACATCGAAAAAGCGTCAGATGCTCTTCCCCGCCCAGCCAGGACAAGAAAGGAACCATCCGCATGTCGCAATAAAGTGCTCCCGTCCCTTGAACTCACAGTTGACGAACTCCTGAAAGACCCACTCATCGCAATGGTAAATAGGGCAGACGGCGTCAACTGGCGGTCGTACGCCCAGCTGATGCAAAGCGCCGCTAGGGTCCTTGGCGGGCGCGTTCAACTAAATCAGATAGGGCCCTCTGGCTTCAAAAGCTAGAACTCAGATGAGTGAATGGGGTTCTTGATTGAAGTCGCATTCATCAGAACGGCGGACATCATCTTTGTCGACGAGACCCCAGGTAAAACCGGCTGCCCTCCGAAGCGGAATAACAGTGCAGTCCAGCGTCGCATCACTCGACGGCTGACGCTGGCGCTGGTTTGTTCAGCCAATCGGCTTCTCGATCGTTCCACGGGTCACGCGGAAGACCGAGGCAAAGGCTTGAGTGTACTCCTGCTCGTTCAGTTGGCCCTTCCCGTCCTTGTCGAGCTCGTTCCACGTCTTTTGGACATCTTCGATCTGCGGCTGGTAGCCGTTCGGTCGGCGCTCCATCTTGTTGTCGATGTACTCCTGCCGCGAGACAATTCCATCACCGTTGGTGTCGTCGCGGTTGAAGTTGCTCTCCGCCAACTTGGCGAGGAAAGCGGCTACTACCTCATCGTTGACGGGAGTTCCCCCACTGACCCGTGGTATCGAACTCGCCTGCTCTTCGGGGGGTACCGGAGCATCTTTCGATTTGGTCCGAGGCATAAAAAGCTGGTGAATTTCGGAAGCTGATCCGACGCGCATGGAATCTCCCTTTTTTGTTGGCATTGTTCCAGTGCGACAGACATCTTGTGTGAGGCTGGACGATTTGCGTCTAGAGCACGTCCGGTTTAATCCGGTTCATATCCAGCGGCCCTGAAGTAGTTTGCGCATTCGGCGGGGGTGAAGAGCTCGACGATGGAACTGGCGGCGTTCCAGAGAGCGGAGATGGTTCGTTCGGCCCTTGCCCGCATCAACGCCTTGAGCTTTGCGAATGCGTTCTCGATGGGGTTGAAGTCGGGACTGTAAGGCGGCAGGTAGAGCAGGCTCGCGCCTGCCGCTTCGATGGCGTCGCGCGCACCGGCGGCCTTATGGGCGGGTAGATTATCCATGATGACGACGTCGCCATGCGCAAGGGACGGAGCCAACACCTGCTCGACATAGGCGCGGAACACGTTGCCGTTCATCGCACCGTCGTAGACGAACGGCGCGGTCATGCCGGACAGTCTGAGTGCGCCCGTGAAGGTGGTGGTTTTCCAATGGCCGTGCGGCACACCGGCCCGACAGCGCTCACCGCAGGGCGCACGGCCGCGCAGGCGCGCCATCTTGGTCGACAGGCCGGTCTCGTCGATGAAGACCAGTTTCGCCGGATCGAGATCGGGCTGGCCGTCGAACCAGGCGCGTCGGCGCTTCACGATGTCGGGGCGGTCCTGCTCCAGTGCATGTGCGGACTTTTTTTGAATGTCCAGCCGCGCCCGCGCAGCCAGTCACTCAAGGCGCTTCGACCGATGTGCATCGAGCGCTCCGTATCGAGACGCTCGACCATCTCGTTCAATGTAATGTCCTTGCGTTCCTCGATCATCCCGACGATGAAGTCTGCATATCCGTCGAGGCTCGAACCACGACGACGGCCTTGGGGGCGCGGCATCCGTTCCCCGGTTCTCGCCCGCGCGATCCAGCGGATGGCGCTCGATATTCCAACCCCAAAACGTGCTGCCGCCTGACGGGCCGATGCCCCTTCGTCAGCAGCCTTCAAGACACGTAACCGCAACTCCTTGCTGAGCGCTCTGGCCATCATCAACCTCCGCCAAAACGCATGTTGAAGCAGAAACCAGCCAGTACGTCACATCACAATCGATTCATCGATCCCCGGACGTGCTCTAGCATCGGCATTGGCTTCAATTTTTAGGCAAGGAGTCCTTCTTTGCCTTTACCGGCACTGGGACATGAAGCCGATTCATATACGCCTCCACGCCAGCCAGTATAGCCGTTGTCATCAGCGCGGCGATCAGAGCCCATTCAATCCAAAACATGACCGTATCCTTTGCTGTTGGTTGGTCAAGAGTTGGAAACGCCTATCAATGCTGATGCGTACCAAGGCCATCCAACCCGTCGGCGAAGGTAAGCGCTACTGGAGGGCTCCGATAGATATACGTATAGTAACACTCTGTTCGCGCATTGCCGGAACAGTGGATCCGGCAAAACTTGCCACTCAGACGGGACATGGATGACTTGATAGATCAGTCCGCTCGATACCAGCCTTACGTATAGTTATAGCCCCTTCTTTCTCGACCTATGATCAAAGTGGCTGTCGAGGATCTGCCGGACATATGGCCACTCCGCGACAAGCATTGGCATCGGGATGGTCATCGCGCCTCCGTTCCTGCTCACACCACTTCAACGCGACCATAAGATCAAAGGCAAGACCGTGAATTCATCCAGTTTTCAAACCATTGCCGGTGTCACCGTTCCGGCGACCGACATCGTTCAAATGGCGTTCGAATACGCGCGCAGACGATATGAACCTTACCTGTTCAACCACGTTGTGCGCTCGTGGCTGTTCGCTGTCAGGATAGCTGACATTCAAGGCATTGAGCATGACAGGGAGGTCGTGGCGTTGGGCTCCCTTTTGCACGACATAACATTGAACGAGAGTTTCGTGGGACCGCGGAGGTTTGAGGTAGAAGCGGCTGATCTGGCTCGCGCGTTTGCGATCGACAATGGACTAGACACCCGCCGCGCCCAGCTGATCTGGGACAGCGTAGCCCTGAACTCGACGCCTTCGATTGGCTTGTTTAAGGAATCTGAGGTGGCCCTTTGCACGGCGGGAATAGGACTGGACGTGGTGGGCTTCCAGTATGAAGTCATTCCTGCGGCTGAGATACAATCGATCATAAAGTTCTTTCCGCGCCTTAAAATGAAGCAAAAGATGATCCGCTGCTTCTGCCACATAGTCGAGAGCGCTCCAGGAGCCAGTTACGGTAGCTTTCTAGCAGACTTCGGTCACCGTTACGTCGCAGAGTATTCAGCGCCGTCTGCAGTGGACATGGTGCTCGAAGCTCCTTTCGAAGAGTGACCGGGCGGCTGCGTGGCTGTGCTCGCGCCATTCGAGGGCAATCCCTCTTTTGCCCGCACACGGCCTCCCCTATGGCACTATCATAGTGAAAACTTTCGTGGTGCTTCAGTCTACCTCATTAGTCCAGCACGCCTTAGCAAACTCAAGTATAGCTGCCCTGAAGATCCTACCTGCGGTAGTTTTCAATCGTCGCCTCCCCTCCTCCCAAACCTGCAAGGCGACACGCTTCGGTCATGCCCCTCCCAATCCGAAGCAGCGGAGAAGCTCCGCAGGCCGCCCCTTTCGGAGGGGCGGCCTTTTCCAACCGATCGCCTACAATTCATGTCGTGGACGACAACCGCTTAATCCACTACGCCCCGCGTGACTCAAAACAACAGAATGTCAGGGTACGGTCGGGGAACAACGTGGAAGAAACGTGAGTCTCAAACCATCTGGCGCACTGACGGGACTTGTCTGCCTCCTCCTGTCTTACTGCACAACTAGCACGCCTTCGCCCGCCTCGGCGCAAGTAGCACAGCCGATGGCCTTCAAAGATCGCTCGGGGCTGTCGACTCCCCCAGCTTTGGAGCGAACTCGCGAACACGGTCGTCATACTGACACCCTCGCAATCGAGGCAGAACTCGCTTCCCGGGGAGAGACCGCCTCAGGCGAGGAGTATCTCGGCCGCAAGACCAGCTCCCTGGTCGGCAATCATGTGTGGGGAGCGACCCGCTCGCTATACTCAGCGACGCAAGCCTTAAATGCCGAGTATCAGCAGGATCACGTCCAGCAGCGGATGCTTCGTGAGCCCGCGTGGAGGGAAATAGCCCCGCATAGGACTACCGCACTTCCGACATTTCAATCCATTTGGGAGCGACTGGGACGCGCGTAGTCGTGAGCTTATCGATCAACATTTCCGGAGAAGATTCGCAGAGTAGGATTCCTCGGTGAACAGACTTTAGAAAATGCTCGGTTACAAGATTGTCCAGAAAACCGTTCAATCCATCGAAGAACCCGTCTACGTTTAGCAGGCCGACCGATTTGCTGTGGAAGCCCAGCTGTGACCATGTCCACACTTCAAAGGCTTCCTCCAGCGTACCTATCCCACCGGGCAAGACTGCGAAACCATCTGACAGGTCGGCTATCATCGCCTTCCTCTCGTGCATTGAGTCAACCAAATGCAGCCTGGTCAATCCGCGATGTCCCACTTCCTGATTTGCAAGCTTTCGGGGCAAGACGCCAATGACCTCACCGCCTTCGTTGAGCGCAGCGTCGGCGACGGCCCCCATCAAGCCGACAGAAGCACCGCCGTAAACTAACCCGAGACTTTTTCGCGCAATTGTCCGGCCCAAGCTCACGGCAGAGTTCCGGTAAGCCTCCGATCGACCAAAACTTGATCCGGTGAACACGCAGATACGCATGAGAAGTTCCTTCAGGCAAATTGCAGCAGAGCGTCCGAAAGCAGTCGGACTGCAACTTCGCGTCTATAGATTTCAGTCGAGCGGTGATCGTTGATCGGAGAAATCTCCTTGACGAGAAATTCGCTCGCGCGTTCTAGGTTGGGTTGGTTGATGGCCTTGCCCACGAGAAAGCTCGTGGTTGTCGGGCACGTCATCGGTCTCGGTCCCACAGCACCAAAGGACAGTCGCAGGTACTGGATGATGCCATTCTCTATTTTCACCACCATTCCCAAAGAGACTTTAGAGATGGCCTGAGCACGTCTGGGTCCAACCTTCCGGAAGAACTGGCGAACGTCCGCACCACGAGGCTGACGCGAAATCATGATTCCCGTGATCAACTCCCCTGGGCGGAGCGACGTGCGGCCCGGCCCGGTGACAAAATCAGCGAGGGACTCGCGGCGCTGATACGCTTGATGGCAAATTTCCAATTCTGCGCCCAGCGCACTCAGCGCGACCAGACCATCACCTGCGGGCGAGGCCGTCGCGATGTTCCCAGCTAATGTACCCACATTGCGAACTTGGGCGCTGGCGACAGTGCGTGCGGCTTCGACGAGCAACGGCGCTTCCCGCATCACGTCTCCGTTGCACAGGATATCGGTCCACGTGACGAGCGGACCGATCACCAATCCCTGATCGGAACACCGAATGACGGCCAAACCGGGTTCATCAAGTCTAGTAAGGTCGAGAAACCTTTTATCGACAAGATCATGCTCGTGCCTAACCAAGAGGTCGGTTCCACCGGCAATCGGTATAGTGCCGGAGTCGGCGGCCAATCGGGAAAGCGCGTAAGTAAGCTGCATGTCCCGCCTGGTCGTGATCACCTGGGGCGTCTTCCGTTCGGCCGGGATCGTCTCAAGTGCTTGGCGAATCTTGGCATAGCCGGTGCAGCGACAGAGATTACCTTCAAGAGCGGCATCCAAACTGTCAGGCAGACCGAGTGCCAACTGCCCTGCCGCAGCGACAACGATTCCGGGCGTGCAAAATCCGCACTGGACTGCGCCAGCTGTGACCATCGCATGCACCACATCTCGGCCAATTTCGGTTTCAGCCACAAACTCCACTGTTCGGACATCGTGTCCTTGAGTCGACGATGCCAACTGAAGACAGGCGCATATAGGCTTGCCATCCAGTAGTACCGTGCAAGCCCCGCATTCTCCTTCGCCACAGCCAAGTTTGGCACCGCTAAGACCAAGCTCGTTTCGCAGCACCTCCAATAGAGTTTGATTGCCTTCGTGCGTTTCATGAACGACGCCATTGACCGTAAACATTGTCATGGCCTCTCTCCTCTCGCGAAAGGAAGGAGGGCTTCGGGACGGACAGGAAACACTTCGAAACGCCGACCGGTTAGAGAGGCCAAAGCGTTCGCAGTGGCCGCAGCTACGGGCGTCAAACCAACCTCGGCGATACCGCGTACTCCAAGCGGATTAGAGTGGCTCGGCGTACTGTGCAGAAACGTGCGCAATTTCGAGGGCACGTCCCGGATCGTTGGAATGATATAACTTGAAAGGCGGTCGTTCAGCACCATTCCGCCCTGAAGCGCAAGTTCTTCGAATAGCGCGAAGCCCAGACCTTGTGCGAAGCCACCCTCGACCTGCCCACTGACACCATCGGGATTGATCACCTGGCCGGGATCGAGATAGGTCTCCGCCTCCTCAACTGTTACTGCTCCTGTGACCGTATCGAGTGCAATGCGAACCAACTGGATGCCATAGGCGTAGTCGATGTGCGGCGCTCCGATAACAAGGCTCTGACGCAGATCAGGCGAGTAATGGGCCGTTTCTTCTACCTCTCCGTTCTCGCCCGCGTCGATCCGTGTCCGAACGGCACGCGCAGCCAATAAGACCGCACTCCCGGTCACCGCAACGGATCTCGAGGCGTTGGTAGACCACGCATTCATTTCGTCGGTCGAACCGTTTTTCAACCGAACCGCATTGAGCTGGCACCCGAGCGTGTCGGCCGCAATCTGTATGAACGCCGTTAAATTGCCTTCTCCCAGATCGGGGGCGGAGCAGTCGAGAATAAAGCCGCCGTCCTTGTCCCGCCGGATGGACACCGTGGAACCTTGCTCGACGCCCGGCCCAAGCCCAAAACCCTGCCATACAAATGCAAACCCGGTTGCGCGCCGGACGCTTCCGTTGGTCTCTGGCGGGGTACGAAGAACGCTTTCGCGTGCTCGTTTGGCCAAAGCATGTAGGCTCACGTCCGAGGTGACGATATGGCCTGCGCCTGCACGATCACCCTTCTTCAAGAGGTTGTGGCAACGAAACTCAAGCGGGTCCCACCCCAGTTTTCCGGCCAACTCGTCCATCGCCTGTTCTATGCCGAGGATGACCTGCGGATTGCCGAAACCGCGAAAAGCGGATGCGTTCCCATTATTCGTATGCACGACCCGTCCGCTTACCTCCGAGGCAGCGAACCTATACGGTCCCGGCGCATGTTCCGCAGCAAGTGTCAGAACGCTGGGTCCGAGAGTACGGTATGCTCCGGTGTCCACCAGGATATCAGCTCGGAACGCGGTGAGATTGCCTGCAGCGTCGGCCCCAACCTCCACTTCAACTTCAAATCGATGGCGCTTCACCGAAAACGCGATGCTTTCACTCCTATCGTACATCATGCTGGCCGGACGACCTGTGTGCCTCAAGACAAGCGCGAGAACTGCCTGGACATTGAGATCCTCCTTCCCTCCGAACGCGCCGCCCATGGGCGGGTGCTTCACCCAAATCCGATCCTCCGGCAGATCTAGGATCATCGCCAGCTGTAACCTGTCTGCAAAGGGGTTCTGTCCTCCGCATGTGATACAGACCCTGCCCTGTTCGTCGTAGAATGCGATGCCTGCCTCTGTTTCCAGATAGGCATGTTCTTGGCGGCCAGTAGCGTAGGCAATTTTCACCACATACGCCGAAGCGGCCAGTATTGCTGGAACATCCCCGAATCCAAGGCGCAGTTCCGAACAGAGATTTCCGCCTTCATGAATATGAGGCGCATCAGCATTGAGCGCTTTTCGCGGATCGAAAAGTGGTGGGAGATCGACATATTTGACGTCAATTTTAGCCAGCGCTGTCCGCGCCTGCGCTTCAGTTTCGGCCGCTACGATCGCAACTGCGTCTCCACAGAAACGAACAATTTCTTCACACAGCACCGGCTGATCAGGGGTTACGAGACCAAACCTGTTGATGCCCGGAATGTCGCGAGCGGTAAGGACACAAACCACTCCCGCCGAAGAAAGCGCATCCTTCACTTCGATTGCAGCCAGCCGCGCGTGCGGGCGAGGACTTCGTAGAACCTTGACGTGAAGCATGCCTGGCAGAGACAAATCTGATGGATAGCAAAATGTGCCACGCGCTTTGTCATAGGCATCCCATTTGACGACGGATTGTCCGATCATACTCATGGTCTCCAGCATCATCGGAAGATACAATACGATACGTATCGAAGCAATATAAAATCGATACGTGCCGTTGCGAAACCGTCGATTACCGATAAAGTGGGTTCAGATGGATTTGACGAGGGTAACTGTGGGAGAGACTAAACAATCAGGCCGACCGCGCAGGGAGGAAATCAGCGAAGAAGCTCGCGGCACGGCATTACGCCTGGCGCGGGAACTGGGCGCGGAAAAAGTCACGATGGAAGGCGTCGCTTCACAGTCAGGAATCGCAAAAACAACGCTGTATCGGCGCTGGCCCAGCGCGCCACATCTCGTCATGGATGCTTTTCTTGCGGATCTCCATCCTCTGATCGCCTACCGCCACGGCGAAACGCTGCGCCAGACCTTGATCTACGCGCTGATGGACCTTGCCGCTGCTCTCGATAGCAAGCGTAGGGAGCTCCTGTGCCATCTGATTGGAGCGGCTCAGTCCAATACCGAGCTACGTCTAGCTTTCTGGGAGAGCTGGATACACCCGCGTCGGGAAGAGGGTTTGAAAGCAATAATGACGGCGGGTCTGGGCCGCGAAAGGGGGGAAGTCATCCTCGATTTGCTGTTCGGCGCGTTCTACTACAGGATGTTGATACCGTATGCTCCGATCGACGCAGAATGGATCAAAGCCATTGTGAATAATGTCCTTCCGGACGAAACCCCAGAGAAATAAAGGGTTCAGCGGATCTTTCGGTGTTTTCGCGTCTCCATAAATACCCGTATGGCGGCAGCTTGTGCCGACGCCATCGCTATCTTCTGTCACGGATGGAAAGAAGCGTGTACAGACGTGATCATGGCGTTCGGTTCACTCAGCTCTTAACGGAAACCAACGGTTCTTAACATGCCAACCGCCTCTTCCGCGGGTATGATCGAGGCAAATTGTTTCCGAGGAGCCACGATTAATGAAGTCGCAACTTTCCGAAGCGCGGTGTGAACCAGCCACTTCTTGGGCACTGCCCCCGGCGGTCATAGCTTTCCTTCAGGCTGTGAACAACAATGACGTCGTCCAAATGTTGGAGCAATTCGCCGAAAGCGCGGTCGTGAACGACCAATTCGAAGAGTTTCAAGGAAAATGTTCCATCGAGGACTGGAGCAGGCGAGACGTCATCGGAATGAACATGAACATCTCGGTGTCAGATGTCCGGCAACGGCCCGCTGGTGTAATCCTCACAGCCGAGGTTAAGGGAAGTTTCGAAGGATTCGGCCTTCCCGACCCACTCGTCCTGCTGTTCTATGTTACCCTTCACAACGAGCAGATCGACCAGTTGATTATATTGCGCAAGGCTCTGTGAGAGTCGTCATCCGCAAGTGATTGTAAGCCTACGATGATGTAAGCGTAAGGCTTAACCACTCTCGTGAGTACCTGAGCAGCGAGCAGGGACGGCCGCGTCCGTCAAGTTGGTGTAATTTCGGGTGTGGTTCCGGGCCGTCATGATCAGGCGGCTCTGGGTGTAATTTGAAGTGTGGTTTCCTCCTCGACTGTCGATGGATTCAGCTCGGCCATCGCCTCGACCTGCATGTATCGGCTGAGCAGCTGCCATTCGTCGTTGGCTTCGAGCAGGACCGCGCCGATGAGCCGGACGATGCTGTCCTCGTTGGGAAAGATGCCGACGACATCGGCGCGGCGCTTCACCTCCTTGTTC
The DNA here is from genome assembly GCF_055392685.1 of Shinella sp. Sh6. NCBI lineage: Bacteria > Pseudomonadati > Pseudomonadota > Alphaproteobacteria > Hyphomicrobiales > Rhizobiaceae > Shinella > Shinella sp. Sh6. The sequence continues at coordinate 2,004,718 of NZ_AP044005.1, forward strand.
AGCCGCTCCAGCGGATTCGTCGAATGTAATTTCGTGCGGTGCTGCGCGGGGAAGGCCATGTAGGCCAGCACGTCGGCCTCGGCGTTGTCCATGAAGGTGCCGAGCCTGGGCCATCTGACGCGGAGCTGGTCGGCGACATGCCGCCAGGTCTGGACGGCATTGTCATGGTCGGGCTGGATGAAGGCCTGGCGGATCGCGGCGGCGACCATGGTGTGCTGGCCCTTGGGAACGTAGGCCAGCGCGTTGCGCATTGCATGAACGCGGCACCTTTGCCATGTCGCGCTGAGGATGCGGGTGATGGCGGCCTTCAGCCCTTCATGAGCATCGGAGATCACCAGTTTGACGCCGGTGAGGCCCCGGCGCACCAGATCGCGCAGGAAGCTCGTCCAGAACGGCTCGGCTTCGGAGGGGCCGATATGCAGGCCGACGATTTCCCTTTTCCCGTCCGTGTTGACTGCCACCGCGATTATCGCCGCCACCGATACAATGCGCCCGCCCTCGCGCACCTTCAGATAGGTGGCGTCGAGCCATAGATATGGCCAGTCGCCGGAAAGGGGGCGCTTGAGGAAGGCGTTCACCCGCTCGTCGATGTCCTTGCAGAGCTTGGAAACGGAGGATTTGGAGATGCCCGTCATGCCCATCGCCTGCACCAGTTCATCGACCTTGCGCGTCGAGACACCGTTGATCCACGCCTCCTGGATCACGGCGACCAGCGCCTTCTCCACCATCTTCCTCGGCTCCAGGAAGCCGGGAAAGTAGGCTCCCTGCCGCATCTTCGGTATCTTCAGGTTCAGCGTGCCGAGCCGGGTGTCGAGCGAGCGGTCGCGGTAGCCGTTGCGCCATGTCTGGCGGCCGTCACCACGTTCATAGCGGCCAGCGCCGATCAGACCGTCAACGTCGGCTTCCATGATCAGTTGCAGCACGCTTTCGGCAATCGCTCGCAGAAAATCACTGTCGCCGCTCTTCGCGGCAAGCTCGGCAAGGGGTAATCTATCGTCGGTCATCGGGGTTCCTTTCGGTCTGGTTGAAGCTTTGCAACTCCACCTTCTCCGACAGGCCCGGTGCCCACCTTGCGCTCAACGAATACGGCAGCCCATTCTCCACCGCCGTTTCCACCTCAATGCGCCTCCGAAATTACACCATCTGCGCGGACGCTACCAGCAGGGACACCCCCTGCTCGCTGCTTGGCGTTTCCGGGTAAATTCAAGGCCGATGCGGTCACACCTAAGGGGCGTCGGCTCGGAAACATACAAAGACGCGCCGTTACCGCCTTCTCATATCAGCCGCGCGATCCCTGCGTCTGGGACGCCATCGCGTCAGTAGCGCTCTGTCACCCCCGGCCTCCTCTCGATTCCGCACCGCCAACAATCGGCAACTTTTAGCGAGGCACAGGTCAACCATCGGCACTTCCAGCACAACCGAATACCAACATTATTTCGCAAATCAAAACACATCTGAACTCGCTCGGCGCGCCGATGTCTACCAAGTTTAGGGGCTACCGAAACACATTCATAACTCGGAGAATAACGCCATGGAACTGCAAACCGCGACGACAACCGAAGGGTTCGACATCTTCCGCGAGGCGACCGCGTTCATCATCGACGGCGACCCACAAACCCGGCTCTCACTTTTGCGCCTCTTTACCGACTACGGACTGGAGGCTCAGGCTTTTGCCGATCCCCATGATTTCCTGGCGTCGGTCGCCGACGACGCTCGCGGATGCATCGTCCTTGGAAGCAGCCTTCCTACCGGGTGTGGCCTCGACTTCCATGATAGACTCTGCCAGCTGGACATCAATCTGCCAGTGATTTTCATCAGCCAGGACCACGATGTTCAGAAAAGCGTTAGAGCTATGAAGGCTGGCGCAGTTGACTTCCTCCTCCAACCACTCGATCGCGGCGAAATTCTCAACGCAGTGAATTACGCACTTAAGAAAGACGCGGAGCGGTTTGCGGCCGTGTCGGCGCGCCGGGCAATTCTTACGAGGCTCGCGACCCTCACACCAAGGGAAACGGAGGTTTTTGAAGCCGTGACCAGCGGGCTGATGAATAAGCAGATCGCCTACAATCTCGGAGTCAGCGAGATTATGGTGAAGGTGCACCGCGGCAAAATGGTCCGGAAGATGAAAGCCCGCTCCGTCGCCGAACTCGTTCGAATGCACGAAATCACACGCGATGCAGGTCGCGCACAAGAGCGGCAGTCGTTCAGAATCATTCATTGAACGACAGTATGCTTGGCTCGATCGTGGCGTACATTCGCCCGATCGCGGCCTGTTCACACCGATCATGATGAGGCGATATCACCTTGAGCGGTACTTTGCGGGCTCCCGATACCGCAGGCTGTGACCGGGGCCCGACGTGAAGCGTCAGACGCCGCTCACTAAGTTGGCCTGGGCCTGACGGCTCGGTGCTTCTACGGCGAGCGCCGACCACGCAGTGTTTTCTTTTTGAATATCTATCAAACACTTGCATGCCAGAATTGAGGAAAAGAAAGAATGAGCGAGTTAGTTCGGTCGACGGTGAACATTCAATCGGTACGTCTGTTCGAAGACGTGCATCACTATTGCACCTACGCTGAGGGTCGTGTCGAAGAAGGATGGAGCCTCGCATGGATGGCTGCAACGCTGGTGAAGCATTTCGATGGTGACCAGGGCAGCGCGCTGCAGTTTTTCGGACGGATCCACGAGTTCGTTAGAGACAATCAAGTTGAGGAGGAGGATCAGGTCAGCGTGGAGATCAGGCCGGATGGTGAAGGCGTCAACATCGAGATCCGGCGTAAGGGGCACAAATCGATCCGGTATCCAAACGATTTCATTTTCTACGAGTCCACGCTGTGGGCTTTCGAGCCGGTTGAAGAGACCGTGGCTGCCTGACCGCCGGACCATCCTCGCTGAGGTTCTCATCTGCGACATCGCACTGTGCTACATTTAGCATTGGCGAGATGTATTCCGATGAGGTCCGTCTGCGGCGTCTCCGACGATGGGGAGCACGGCGTGAAGCGGTCGCCATGCTGTGTTTCGTTCCGAACTCTCTCTCTGCTTCCTATCCCATGACAATAGGTGCTTTTTGAAAGCTTGGATCGTCAGTGACCTGCACGTTGCCCACGCGGAGCGTTTGCCTGCGAACTCGATTGAAATCCCAGATGCCGATATTTGCCTATGTGCTGGCGACGTCGCTGGTTTCATCCAGATGTCACTCGACTTCCTCGTGACGCGGGTCGAGCCGATCATGCCCGTGGTCATGGTATTGGGCAATCATGAGTGCTACGGCAACACGATCGACAACACCCTTGCGACTGCGAGGAAGCTTACCGAAGGAACACGGATTTCGGTCCTGGAAAACGAAACGAAAGTCTTTGGAGACGTGCGCGTTGTCGGAGCGACGCTATGGACAGATTTCTAGATCGAATGGGGGATCAAAGAGGAGGTTTCGTTGCCGGATCGTCGAGAGATAGCGATTGATGTCTGCAAACGATACATGGTCGACTTCCGCGAGATATTCCGTTCCGGCTGGCACGAACCGGTATGCCGGGATTGCTGATGGCCCGAGAGCTGATCACACGCCACGTTGCCAGCCGAGCATTCATCGAGGCGCAACTTGCGAAGCCGTTTCACGGCACGACAGTCGTGCTCACGCACCATGCGCCATCGCCAAGATCTCTGGATCCGAAGTTTCATGGGCAAGAAACCAACGCGGCATTCGCGTCGGACCTCACACCGACAATCTAGAATGGAAAGCCCGACCTATGGGTCCATGGTCATATCCACCGCTTCGTCGACTATTACGAGGGGCAGTACCAGGATCGTCTGCAACCCGCGCGGATATCCATACGAGCGAGAGAAAAATGGTTTCCAGGCGGGTTTTGTCGCCAATATCTAGCCAAACAGAAAGGGACGCCCACCCTCAAAGGGGAGAGAAAATGTTCTCGGCGGTGATAGCCTCGATCCCTGCCGTCCATTCAGTGGACACTTCGTTGTAGCGCTGAGGCACACGGACTCTCAGACCAACTGCAGGGTTCTCCAAGGCGCAAAACAGGAACGCGAGACTATGGATTTTGCTGCCCGCGCAGACCAGCAGCACGCTCGCCCCGGGCAGATCGCTCACCTCGGAGATCCGCGAACTAAGTGCGCTCTGCAAGCCGACAAAGTCTTGCACCGGATAGGGCATGAACTTGGATTCTGGGACCTCAAATACGTTCTTGATCTTGCCCACCGTCTCCAACGCGAGTTCGGTGTATTTTTCCCGAAAACCTGGGCTTGAGTAGACAAACACGTTGTTGTCCGCTTCGAATCTGTACAGGAGCTTTTTGATTTGATCATATTCATACCCGATCGATATGAAGTTCGTCTTCGCCAATCCGCCCTTAAACACGGGCGGAAGGAAAGCGGGCTCGGTTAGCTGCCAGTCGCCATCCGTGTAATCAAAGACGAGCTTGCGGTCGGGTGTCTCCTTGAAGGCATAGTTCGGCCTCGCGTACAGAAATGTTATTTTCCTGACGAAGTTCTTTTTATCCCACAGGGCGACCAGGGAGCACCACAGGAGACGGGGCGCTGATGTAATGTCAAAAATCAGGCGTTTGGCATTTCCTATGGCTGAATCGATCTCTTTCGACACCTCGACTAGAGAGCCGTAGTCATCCGTGACCGAGTTGAAGACGATTTCTCTGTGTTCGATTTTTCGCTCTTTGCAGAACGCTTTGTACTGGTGCCGGATATTGCCAGAAACGCCTGTCTTTCCCGTATTACTGAATCGCACCACGATGAGACGCTTAAGATCGACGTTTTCGAGCACAGACAGTGCCGTCTTACTGCGGTTCTCCCAACTGGCTGCTACGATCGCAACATCCGCCGTGACGAGTTGTGCCAACTCCGATGGGGACTTATCGCTGAAGGTCTCAAAACGATATTTCAACGCTCGTCCTCCTCATCTTCGAGCAGGTCTGCCTGCGCAGGGTTCTGGCGCTTGCGAAGCCAGCCCTCGAAGACGTGCCTGGCCCACACAGAGGGATTGTCCACCTCACGATCATTAATCTGATGAAGGAAAAAAGTAGGGATCGGGATCAAGCCATCTGACGGCTCGCGATAAGCAATATCGAAGTTTGGGGCAAACTGCCTGTGCAGACGAAAACAGTAGACCCCCTGCTTCGCGACGAGATCGACTCTTCGCACGTATCCGTCTACTTCAGCATCCCTGATGAGTTCAATGTACCGTTCGTTTCGTCCCATCTCGATGCTGAAAACCGCACGATCCGGACTCTTGAGGGCGGACTGGTATTTGTAATCGTGCTGAAACTCTTTAACCAAGTGACCTAGAAACGGAATTAGCTTAGCCAGATAGTACCCGTTCTTTTCGGCATAGTCGCTGATCGATAGAAGCTTCCTGGTCGCAGCCTCCCGGCAGCCGCGATCTTGCTCGCGGATGTCATAGACCTCCCGCTGAAGAAAGCGTTTTGGATCGGAATAGCTGTGCGTTACCTGCTCGTACAGCGACCCCAATACCTCCAGGAAATCTCGGATGCATCCATCACTAAGACCGACGACGGTTTTGAAGCCTGCGTAGTACATGGGAACTCGGTACTTCGCGCAGATGCAAATATAGGAGGCCAAGGCCTTCTTGCGGAGCGCATCGTTGGAGCGAACGTCATCAATGCCGGACCGTTCAAGGAAAAATTCCCACATTTTACGCGAAGGGTTCTGACGGTTCTGAAAATCCTTGAGGAAGGTGACAGCGCGCTTGTTGGTGGTATCCGCAAAGCTCTCGGCACAGAGCTCATCAATCTCAAAAGCCGCGAGCTTGTCTTTGATGCTGAAATCGCCGACATCAGGAAACGCGCGCTTTACGCGCAGTCGCGTGACCTCAGTGCAAAACTTCTCATAATCCACGGCATCAAGGCCGTCGAGATAAACGATCGTCCGCTCCTCTCGGGCTAGCGCCTGACCGTCGATTGTAGTTTCAGCTGCCCGGTAACGACCATCAACATAGGCAATTGACCAGGCCACGGGCTCTCCACGTGGTGTGCGGATCAGAGTGTTAAGAGCGGCCTGGAACTCCGGCGAAAAGGTTTCACAGTCATCAATCAAGATGCGGATTTGGTTCAAGTGTTCATTGAGGCCCTTTAGCGCGCGGAGAACCTGACCCATGATTGAATGGAATTTATTCTCATGCCGCGTCTTGAACGACGGCAAGTCGTCGCGGATGCATCTTGCGAATTCCAGCATCTCGACCAGAACGTGCTCAATCTCGTACACGAGATGATCGAGGTTTTTGGCCTTCCCTACCCCATATTCCCGGCACACGCTGTGTGCGATGCCCCGCTCACAGTCGTCATCGACCTTGAAAACCGCTGCGTCTCTTAATGCCACGCAATGTTCGACAACCTTATGGAGAATGATCAGCTCAAGGTAATATGTCGTAAGCTCTTGTTTGGATTCTTTGGTGACAAGGTATTTTCTGTTAGCTTTATTATCCCTCATCGTAAAGAAATTGGGCTTTGAACGATTATTCAAATTTATATATACGCCGAACGTCGTTTTATACCGAGCGATGTCCGATGACTGGCGAAGATGTCTATTCTCGTTCTGAAAGAGTGTATCCGAAATTTTTAGGATTGAGGTCTTCCCGCAGCCCCTTTTGCCCGTGAAAAAGTAATTACCCGCAGTAAATTGCTGCATCGCCTGATCAGAGACGTATATGAGGGGCGAGCCTTCATCCTCGAACTTGACGGGTCGAAAGGGATTTAGGAAATTGGAAATCATCGGCAACTTACCCGCCAGGTTTTGTCGTTGAACTCCAGCGTCCGATCAATCATCAGATGCCCGGCGAATTCCAGCTCCAAGATCTTGTGAGCGGAGAATTTATCTGAAAGTTCTGAGAACCGACTACTGCTCTGAGATTTGACCAGAGAGATAATGTCTTTCCCAGTCTCATCGATGAGGCGGTCGCGCTTTTCCGGACCGTAAAAGCGAATCTTCCGACGCTTCGGCCCGGTAATTCCCACGGTTTGAAACCTGTATTCGTCGATCTGGACGCCCAACGGGACATTATCATCGGACGTGAACAGCTGGACGTGGTTGAAGCCATCGCGGAGAAGCGGGGCAGAAATCGCAACAATGCTGATCTGCCCATCGTCACCATCGTCCGCGAGAAGCGATTCCACGAGAGAGTCGTGGATATGTCCATGAAGATAGACGATCGGCCGCCCGAGCTGCTTCAGCTCGTTCCTGACGTATCCGGCGTTGAGCATTTCCGGAAAGATGGCTATTCGGGGTGTCCGCTGCGGAAATATGTTGTGATGGGCAAGAACAATCGGTGTCACATGCGGATTGGACCTGATGTCGTGACACACCGACGAAATAGAGTCCTGATCGATGTAAGGGGCGTCAAACCGGGAAAACAGGTCCGGCCCGCTTAGGGAGTTGAGGTGGCTTTCTAGATCCACCTCGTAGATACGGCTCATCTTCCAAATGTCAGAGCAGCCAAGACAGGAATTGAAAGCATAGAGAGCGACCGCTCCAGCCCCTGCCGAGCATTCGTAAGCCTTATGATTGTCAAAAGAGAGCTCGATCGATCCCGTGTATTTGCCAGCTATCGCCTGGAAAGCGGCGAACTTGTTATGCTCCTTGTTGAGGATCTGTGGCCATTCTAGGTCGTGATTACCTGGCACGCCATATGCCGGTATCCCCAGCGACTTGAACGCCGTCGAGAAATATTCAAGTGAGTTGATGAATTCCTCTTGATTGCCCGCGTCCGTGAAATCGCCGACAAATGCCGCAAAATCGATATGTACTGACTTCGAGAGGTTGCCGATATATTTGATTACGCTCGCAATGCGATTTACACCGACCCCGTTCAGGACCATCGATCCAGTGTCGAGCTTGTTGTCGACATCGGCTTCATTTTTGTAGACGGGGTAATGGATATCGCCAATCTGCAAAATACTACAAGTCGGCATGCATCCAGCCCTAGCTCCGTTTTTCGGCTCAACCTATCAGCGCGTTTTGGCAGGGTCAAATTCCGTTCGCTCCAGCGAGCCCGGCACCTTTGAGCAGTGCCAACTGCACCAGCCGTGGCGAGCGCCAAGAGTACACCTCTACAAGACTCACAGACTCCCAACCGCCTCGGGCCGGGCCGAAGCTAATCGATAGCATCCGCTACTGTCGCCACCATAGCTCTGACCCAAACCATGCCCTTAGCTGTCTATGCGCAGAAAACTGCGACGCCGTACCAAACGGGGCATCCACCGATCGCAGGAACAATGCTTTAAAGAGTATGCGGTAAATTTGCTGTTCCACTAGCCAGATTAATCGGCACATTGGATATCGCGGGTGCGTCCCTCCACGGACGGTCTGCGCTGACGTCAAATCTTGCCATTCGACGTCCGGCCTCCAGCCCCACGTGAAGCCTCCGCTCACGTACGCTGTTGCGATTTGCAGTTGCTGCCGCAGGTGATCACAGTCCACCAGGAGCGTCGAGATCGCGGCGTGCAAGTCCGCGAGAACGCCGGTTTGCCCGTCACATCACAGGCCTCCTTCGCCAATCGTCCTCAACTCTCAAGCTACGGAAAATCCTTGACTTCGCAGCAAGTATTAGACCGTCCAGGTACCTATTTTCTTGGCTGTATAGCCGGTCAAACGCCCGAATGTAGACATCAACCGCCTGGGCGAGCTCTTTGATCGCAATGTCGCATGGGACCCAGTTCTGGTTTGACTCCAGCTTCACGTACTCCACGCCACACGCGAGATTGTACGCGAACTCGATATCATCCTCGATTTCGAGGTCTGCGCTGTATAGGGATCGCTGGCGGAGCCGCTGATCGCAATCCATGATCATTGTCGTGAATTTTTCTGGTGTCGCCGCAGTGAACTCAGGCTCGTCCAAAAGGGCCTCGTACCCACTTCTTGCGAAGTCGCTGTCATCGCAATTCTTCGAAAATGGTGGAGTCTTATAGGTTGAAAGCACGGTTGCCTTGTCGTGCGTAGGTAAGGGAAGCACGGCACCGCCCTCATGGAAAAATAAGTGTGTTGCTCCAGAAAACGATTGACCAAGAACGAGGTCGATTTCGGGCGTTCCGTGATCAGGCACTTTCGAAGATGATCGTGTCTCGCACTGGATTAACAGGCCGCCCTCGAATGGAGCACACGCATAGTCCATTTTGAACCTATCGCTCCGGAATAACCACTCGACGGCAAAGGGTGAAAGATGAAATAGGCTGGCTTCGAAAACCTTACGCGGCATGAGGAACGGTTCATATGGACTTCACTGGGTATGATGCTCAGGTGAATACGCGGCCTTGGCAAGCCAAAAAAGACGTTGCCTAATACATTTATGAATCGCCTCCGCCCTCCACGGCCCCGTCACCACCCGTAATGCCAGACGGTGGCCAGCGAGAACCAGGGTATTAGGACCATCGTATTCACAGCAGGCACATGGCCAGACACCATCAACTGCAACCGGCTGAAACTACGTTCGAATACCAATGAGTTCACGCAGTTGGTCCTGCACATCTCCCAATAGGTCTATGGCCTCTGAGACTTTTTCCCCTTCCAGCAACCTGGCGACCTCGGCCAACCCCGCATGGGTCTCAAGGCGAGACTGCATCTGATTGACGAAGCTTTTAAGCGATTGGGCCCGAGACTCGGCCGAGCGGACTTCGAGCTCCCCGTCCTTGGTTTGGCGCTTTTGTAGAATGTCGTGCAGATAGGGCATGAGCGAGACCGGATGTAAGTGGCCCATATCCTTCGCAGCCATCACAAGCACAGTTTCTTCCCAGTTCGAAGTGGGATCGACGTAGACTCCACCTTCCTGCAACCTATCCAGTTGCATCTCGATCTTCTCGGTGATGAATTTTGCCCGCAAGCGATGGATATTGGCCTTCTTGATGCCAGCCTGCTTGAAAAATGCCCTAAAAATGCGGGTAATGCTATCCGTAACCAACGCTTCGCCTGTCCGTTCGGACAGAAACACGAAGTTGTCGTTGCGACGGGTCCCACCCAGACCGCTGTTGACGATATCGAGCCGTTCCGGATCACAAGCGATGTATTCTGCCGTACGGAGCGCGAGATCGTCGGGAACACGCAACATGCTTCGGCCACGGTTCTTACGCTCGACCCAGACTTCGAACATCTTTGGACTGCCGTCATCAGAGAAGAATGCGCTGATATCATCGAACGGCGGCAGATCGCTCTCGCGGACCTGGACGATTTCGCTCACGCGAGCGCCAGTGAGTAGCGCCCAGTCCATGATCAGCCTGTTGCGGACCCTGTGACGCCCCTGGGTTTCGACAATCTCCCCCAGCTCAAGAACTTCGGAGGAAGTCGGCGTATGTCGAGCACCATAGGTACTGTGCTCGGCTCCCCCCGTGAGCGTCGACACCCACTTCAGGTACGCTTGACCATGCCGCCCGGATACCGACACCTGCTCACTGGATATAGGGAACACATAGTCATCCGGCAGATCACTATATTCGCCCTTGGGCGCTGTCTGGACATGATTTGTCAGCAGCCCCCTGCCATCGGCCCACTTGAAGAAGTCGTGGACCGCTGAGAGAACTTCGTCACGGCGCTTCCTCGTGGATCGACCGTCGCTCTCCATTGCACCCTGAAAGGTAAGCAGAAAGTCATCGTCGACTTGATGGTATTGAACGCCGTGAGTACGTTGAAACCGGCGGAATTGCCGGAGCTTTTTGACCGTTTCTTCGACGCTCGAAGGGCCATTCTTTACGCGAAAGGTGAGATGTCGTGCGTAATCCGCAGCCCACTCATCCATCCCGTCTTCCCAAACGAGCGTCGGAACAATTTTCGTCTGTGCGCTGATGGCTTGGGAAATCGTCACGGGAACGCGCACGATACGCCCTGTTGACTTTCGGCGGAGGAGGACGACGTTCGTATCATCGTACGTCCGACGTTCCGTCGGAACCATCTTCTTACGATGCTTCTCTTCCCAGACATTCAGGGCCTTTCGGAGCCGAACACTGGTCGTTAGTGTCGAGACGGAGCAATGGATCCTTTCCGCGAACCAAACGCGTGAAAACCGGCCTTTATAGGAGGGAACATTGGCCGGATCGCACGTGCGGAGGAGCTCATTCAGACGGCCGAGCAGGGCCTTACTCCGCGCCTGATTGGACGCAGGGAGCTTCTCGTCGAACCCTGTATCCTTGGCAGGTGTGGGCTCGTCGCGAGCGATGTCGAATGGGTTCAACTCGATATCCATCGATCATTCGACCACGTGAAGGACGCCGGTTTTCGCCGCGAGTAAGCGGGTGAGCTGCGCGTTATCCTGCTCAAGCTTCGCCTTCTCGGCTCTCAGCCTTTCAGTAGTCTGCCGCTCTATTTTCAAACTCAGCTCCGAGGACACAAGCGCTTCTCTGGTTTGTTGAAGCTGGGTGACGGTAGCTATCAGTTCGGCTTCAAATTCCTTGGCTTGGCTTTGCGCTCTGTAGGTCCGGGTCGCCTGAGGAACATATACACGCTTGTTTTCAGGGGCCGGGACTGGTGCGGGAACATTCGCTTGCTTTCGGGAAAGCTTCCGGACCTCCGCCTGGGGTTTGAGCTGGGCGATCAGAGCTTTGATCTCCTGAACAATTTTCCCGTATTCAGGGCTTCGCGTGTTGAAATACGTCTTCGTCCCGACACCACTGATGCCGAACTGCTCGCACTTCCATCCAACGGCAGCACTCTGCGTCTTCGGGTACTCAATTCCGTTCGGTACACCCGTCTCGACCCAGGTCGTGAAAAGAGCCTTGATCTTCTCAAATTCCGGCATCTTGGACATCTATTTTGCTCCCTGCCCTCCAGGCCCTGGCAGGCCGCGCCTGTCACGCGGCCTTGAGGTCCTCCAAGAACCCCGTGATTTTGACGACATTCGCGGCCTGCAGCGACGCGAAGATTGAGTTGCCATACTCTGCGGATACCTGGGCACTGGCAGACATCGCCTGCGCTTGTTCCTCGATATAGGCAATGTTCTCGGGGCCGATAAGGGCGAACGGGCATTCTGGGCAAACGGTCGGCCCGGCCGCAGCGAAGTCCGGTCCGACATCATTGTCATTGTACCCGGCCGCCTTCCGACAGGCCGCCTTTTCGCAGCCCTTACGGTTACGTGGGCACGAGCAAGTCACCCAGAGCTTTGGGGTCAAAACGAGCTGGTTTTTTCTGATCTGCCGGACCACAGCCCCTTCAGATATCTGAAGATGGCGCACTAAGGCTGCCCCCGCAGCCTCGCTGACAACCTTGATCTGAGAAGAGAACTTTTCACGCAGACGCTTGACCAACGTGGTCAGACGCTTGCCCATTGGCCCCTTGTAAGTGACGCGGCCATCAACAATTTCCCTGGCGATCTCGATCTGATGGTGCCAGACCTCCTGGTCCCAGAGCTTGTGAATGTCGGGATCCAACGTGACGTAGTCGTTCGTCATCCTAGAATCGAAATGGCGAAGTTGATGGGCGAGCGTCTTGATCTTGCCCCTGTAGCGATAGAAGAAGATGACAGCGAACAAGCGACGGAATTGTCTGGTGACCCAAGTCCACGTCTGGGTTTTCTTCGTGTTGTCGTTCGCATACTCGCGCGCACCAATCGATTCCGCGAAAGTATCCAAAAGGTTCTCGGGATACAGATTGACAACCTTGTTTTGCGCGATGTCGTGGAACTGAAACAAGTCAGCATCCGGATCGACCTCACTATCAGGAGTGAGAGAACGCACCGCATTGAACGCGCGAGCCACGAGGCCTGGCACCGGGATCCACGTCCACTGGCGTTCGGTCTTTTCGATGTAGACCTTCATCCACCAGCCGTCGCTGTCATTGCCAGCAGTGCAATCGCGTCGAAGCATTTTTATCTCTTCTGCGCGGCGAGCGGTGAAGGCTGCGATCAGGATGTAGGCTGCGGTGACGATACTTCGCACCTGTGTGCCGACCTCCAACGCTCGCGCATACCATCCCTCACTACCGCGCGAACTGAGAGCGTCATGATAGGACTTAACGACGTGGTCAACATGGTCCACCAGGTAGCGTGTAGTGTTTTCCAGGAGGCGCATGGCAAGTTCCGGGGGCGGAACAGGCGTTCTGGTGGTGCCCCGGCCCAAGTTGAATGCACGCTGCGCCGCTCCTTCTGGAAACGGCCGAAACGAAATTGACGTCGCTTCGATGAAATCGCGCAAAGCGAAGAGACCCTCGAACAGCATTGTGACAAGCTGAACGTTCTGGTTTGTGATCGGCTCGTCTTTAAGCGCAGCGAGCGAAACGATGGTCTTTCCGTTGATACGCGCGGTTGCTGCTTCGATTTCGGAACGGACCTCCGGCAGAGCCCATTTCGGGGGCAGGTTGAGATTGAAAATGACATCCGCCTCGTGAAAAGCGTCCCGCATTCGCAGCTCGGGAGGCACGTCTTCCCAGCTGTGATACTGCCCCAACATCTTCCTCACCAATGCCGATGCGCCGGTGAGCCCATCGACGCCAAATGCGGCTTCTTCACAAATGATATCGATGTCGATAGAGGTCAGGCCCGCGAAGGAATAGAAGCCCCTCGACGTGAGACCGTAGCAAAGCCTCAGCATCGTTTCAGCGTATTGCTTATGCCTGGAAGCATCGTCGAAGCGCGTGTAATTTCCAGCGCGAATCCAGAAGAGCAGCTCTTTCGTACTATTGTAGAGTTCAGTGTGATAGATGAGGGACCGTCCATCTGCCATCCGGACGTCGAAATCGACTGTTTTTTCGTCGCTTCCACAACCCGGTGAGTCGCTCAGCACCCACTTTGTGTCCTCGTAAGCGCTCAGCCAGGCGCGTCGGCGGTCTTTCGGGTCCACTGCCTGGTGACATTTACCAAGAGGCCTCGCTATCAATTGTACCGGCATCAGAAAAGCCTCATCGGTTGGAAATTCGGGTTCGCAATAATTTTCTCGGAGATAGCCGTAGCCGCCTTCCATACCGGGCCAAACGTGCTACGCATCTTCACCTCAACGGCATCCACGAAGCACAACCATGGAAGCCACACACTCTCCCACCGCTCCGGTTGATCACGGATCCAATCCCCTTCGACCAATCGCAGGGAATGCTGCCAGATTTGCAGAATTGCGATCTCTTCCTTCTTGGCGATGACAATCAACTGCGGACAATCATTCCAGCAGTCAATCGAAGTGCACACTGCGCCATCGTTGCCAGGGCGACCTTTCTGGTTCTTGCAGAGCGTGCCTAGGCCCGTCTTCATGACGGACTCGATACGGCGAGCCATGCCATCGACGTCAACACCTAGTATCTCGTGGGCGTTCTCAATACCGCTGACGACGGCGGTCTCAAGCGCATGCTGGAAGTGGTAGATCTCGGTATCGCGCAAAAACCTCATCGGATACTTGTTGACGTAGCCCTCGTGCACCTGCGGGCTCTGCTGTCCCATCGCCCTCGATAGCCTCGTAAGCCCCCCAGCCTCCAAGGCCGCCTTCAGCAGGACGGACGGTCTGATCATGTTCGGGGTAAGCGTTAGGTTTGCCAGCTCCGGGATCGTCTCGATCAGCCGCTTGAACGCCGCGCGATACGTAAACTCCTCGATGAGCTTGATCTCTTCACCAAAGCCACGGGAGATGAAAAGCTGCTTTCTGGTCTCTGGATGCAATTCGGGAATTCGGCCCACGGCCTCTTGGAGCCACTTCATGGCCTTCACCGCCTCGCACCGATCCTCCATGACAGCGAAAATCGGCTTGCCGCCTGCACGAGCCTTGTAGCCCGTCACTTTGGAATGATGCGGCTCCTCAGTCGTTTCAATGCAATCGAAATAAAGCGTGCGACCGACGGAGACGTTGCTGCCGGATTCCAGGAGGTACAGTGTGAGAACCGCGGCCATCGTATCCTGCGAAGGGATCAGGTAGGCCTGTAACGTCCTCGCTCCGCCATACTTCAGAGCCCGCTTCTGGAAAAATTGACCCTCGGAACGTCCATCCTTGTTGGACGGATAAATCCAGTTGTACCGGTCGGCCACGACCCTCAAGAGGTTTGCAATGCCTTGGTCACAGTCATTCACGTCGGGGAAATGCTCATGCAACAGCCTCACCCGAACGGGTTCGCTAATCTTTCCCTTTCGAACGATGACATCGAACAATTCCCCAGGGTCTTTCCCCCGCTCGAGCAATTCCTGCCCGTGCTCCAGAAGCCGCTGGCCCTCCTTCACCATTGCCCATGCGGCGTTCCTGATAAGGGTAAGACGGCGATCCAATATACGCAGGATCAACGTGGCCGGATTATCAGCCGCCGTAAATTGCTCCCTCTCAAGCTCCTCGCGAAGAACCTTGTTGAAATCACTTTGGTCAAGGCTACTCAATTCGATTTGTCGAAGCTCGGCCGCCTGCTTGAGCATTGAAGTCGCAAACATCAGATAGTCGTCGACGTGAGGCTTCGAGCGCTTTCCGTCTTGGCTTTCGACTGCTTCGGCAACAGTCTTGCCGTGGTTTTTTTTATCGCTTCTATATTGAATCAGGTACAGTGTAAGCGATGGGAGAATGGCGTCGGCGCTCAGCTTACGGATAATGCCGTTCGTGACGCTGATCTTGGCATTACACGTGTCCGTGTTTTCGTTCGCTGCTCTGAGGTGCTCTCGGTACTCCTGCGCGGCCATCGTGAACTCGCGGCGCAGGGAATTTGGACGAACTCCATTCCCCAGACCGTGGAACAGAGACCGGCAGTATTGCGAGCCATTGCCTGCCAAGAACGCAAACAGTTCGATCAAGCCCGCAAAATAGGTTTTGGCCTCGTCCTTCTTCTTCGTCCGGTACAAGCGTTCGAAGCAGATTTTGGCCCGGACAGCATACGTTTCCGGCCAACCTTGCTCGACGAGGCATCGGAACTTGAATATCCGGCCGCCCGCGAAGGCAGTTAGTGGATCCTCTTCCAGGCTCTTGACCATATCAAGGTCAGCGTCACGCAGGCGCTCCGCAAAAGGGGAACGTCTGAGGTTTCCTTTGGGAATTCCAATGAGTGTCGCGACTCCTTTTCGGTGTATCGAACGACCATCTTTGCTGAGCGGAGGATCGTCAGCAAGTATCGCTTCGAGAGCCTCAAGCCTCTCTCGTGTCGGGCCGGGAACGTATCCCGTGGACTTAATGCGGTCGTCCATCTCCTCCATAACGGCCCCAATTCTCGGGTACCGGAGAAAGATCAACGTGTTTTGCGGCAGACCAAAGTGATCGGTAAATTGCTTGCGGCTGACTTTGCCATCTCGTGTATCGAGTGTTCCAGCATTGAACTGCTCTTCCAGCCAAGAGCGCATGGCGGGAATATTGGCTTCGTGAACAGACTCTTTGCCGCCAACGGCATCTTCGTAGTCAACCAGAATAGGCACATAAGGCGCAGTTGCTGTGCTGCTCAGCCCAAGTTGACTTGTAATTGCCCGACGACTAATTTTTCCGCCCCTGCTCCGCTCCAGCCCACCGCTCACAAGCTGCAGGTTCAGGATCCGAACGATTGCTCTCGCCGTACTGTCGACTGCGTAATGCTGGTGCTTCAGAAGCTCAGGGTACAGGGAAACGACATAGAGTGCGGCGTCGTCCATCGGCTCGCCGTGCTCGGGGTCCGCTCCGAACTTTGGCGCGTCCGGCAATGACGACAGCGGCTCGATAAGCTCCAATACAGCCTCGTAGGTTTCGAGGATGTATTTCAAATGCCCGAGCATTCCGTGGGTTACATCCACCTTCTGAGCGAAGAAGACGCGACTGATTTGCGTCGGGTCGCGTTTGGAGCGAGGAATCCGTCCCGCATGCAGACACTCGTTGAGGCAAGCAACTAACTTACCTTTCGTCGTTGTTGGCCGATAGTTCTGATGAGCGGCAAGTGAAGGAAAACGTGCGATCAGGTCGCCATACGGTTCCACGCCGTGCCCCGATGAAGCTCGTTCTTCATTGTCCAGAGAGGCAGTGATGTCGCATTGTGACGCTTCTCCGGCGAAGAGTTCATGCATGTCGCCCGTCTCCGGCACGAGGCTGGGAAGCCCAGACTGAAGATCGAGCGAAGCCCGGGTGAGTGTTCGCGTCGGAGCGAGGTCGGCTGAACCAATGTCGTTCCGATCAGAGGGAACAGACTGAACCTGCCTCCCAAAAATCGGTGCATCTTCTACGAGAACTTCCGATGACATCTGTGCGTTGACAACGTCCGAGAACTCCAGCTGCGCGTTGTCCGCGGGGCGGCTTCTTCCTTTGATATCCTGACCTTTTTTGCGCATACGTTCGCCCTGTCCCAGATCGACACATCCAGGCCTAAGTTTCAGTTGTTTACAATTGGTATCAAATTGCCGGTTGCATTCCGCGCGCAAGCAAGCGACCGGTACCAGGACGGGTCGATTAGCTTTTGCTAATTTTTCGGTATACTTTCCAGACTCCTAACGAAGTCACCGTTTCAGCTCACCAGAACCTGGATCGCCTTTTGATGTATGGCACCCTCGTCGGAGACGGTGCTGTATCAAACGGCCACCGGTGCCTCGATTGCCGGATGTGGATCATAACCCGTGACCTCGAAGTCATCGATTGTGTAGTCGTCGATCGATGCTGGTCGTCTCTTGAGACGAAGCTTCGGGAACGGTCTGGGTCCGCGGCTTAAGATTGTCCGTGCCAAGTCAAGGTGGTTCAGATACAGATGGACATCGCCACCGACCCAAATCAGCTCGCCGGGGACCATGTCGACCTGCTGCGCAATCATATGCAGAAGGGCCGCTTCCTGAGTCACGTTGAATGGATTCCCCAAGCCAAGGTCGCAAGATCTCTGCCCAACGAGAAGGCTCAGCTTGCCGCGCTTCCCAGCGTTCGCATCGGTCATCGCGCTCGGGTCCGTATTGCCATTTGCCCCTTCCCCCATCTCACTGACGTAAAATTGGTAGGTCATATGACAGGGTGCCAACGCCATCTGATCGAGTTCGGCGACGTTCCACGCGTGGAACAACATCCTGCGGCTGGCCGGGTTCGTCCGCAGTGTCTCAATTAAGGTCGCGACCTGATCATATTCGACCCCGTTGGCAAGCCAACGTCGCCATTGCTTGCCATAGACCGGACCCAGGTCACCCCATTTGGCGGCAAAGTCATCGTCATCGAGAATCTTCGCTTCGAAGTCTTTCTGCGAAATGTCCTCGCCCGTCGCCTTTCGATATTTGTCTAGCGGCCAATCCGTCCAAATATTCACGTTCTCACGAAGCAAAGACTGGATGTTGGTTTGCCCCGTCAGGAACCAGAGCATCTCCTTCACAGCTGTTTTCCAATATACGCGCTTCGTCGTGTAGACCGGGAAGGTCCCGTCAGACAGATCAAACCGCATCATCGCTCCAAAAGTGGAGAGGGTTCCGACGCCTGTTCGGTCGATCCGGCGATCACCTTTTTCAAGGAGATGCTCTATAAGGTCCAGATATTGATACTCGGGATGGCGAGGCATGTTCTGCAATTCCTATAGCGTTAGAAACAGTCTGACGACGGCCGGAAAAGCGCGCAAGTCATCAAATGCATCTTGGCCTTGACGCGATCAAATTGGAGAGAGTACCGATACCGGAGAGGAAGACGGGATAATCTTTCGGAACCAATTAGTTAGCACCGAAGATACAGACTTGATGTCGGAAAAGAACGGCACGCCGAGAAAGATGTCGGCGGAGCGCTGGTAGAGCTGGCAGGAGAGCTTGCCGTCCGCCACGTAGAACTGGAACAGGCAATGGCACGGCGGCAGCGCCATCTCGTCGACGAGCGCCGGGTTCCAGGCCGAGACGATGTGGCGGCGGGAATTCGGATTGCGCCGGATGCTGTCGACGACGGCGACGATCTGGTCGAGATGGCGTCCGTCATGGGTCGGCCAGGAGCGCCACTGGTAGCCGTAGACCGGGCCGAGCTCGCCGTCCGCATCGGCCCATTCGTCCCAGATGGTGACGCCGTTGTCGCGCAGGTAGGCGACGTTGGTGTCGCCCTTCAGGAACCACAGCAGTTCATGGATGATGGAGCGCAGGTGCAGCTTCTTCGTGGTCAGCACCGGAAAGCCTTCGGAAAGGTCGAAGCGCATCTGGTAGCCGAAGACGCCGCGCGTGCCGGTGCCCGTGCGGTCGCCCCGGTCGGTGCCGTTCTCCATCACATGGGAGAGAAGGTCGAGATATTGCTGCATGGTCGCCGCCGATTCGTTGTCCAGCATTCGATACTAGAGCGATCGCGGCGGCGGCCAAAGGGTGAAATGGGATTTTCCCGGCTTTCCTCAGGCGAGCGCGCCGAGTTTTCCGAGTTCCTTGGCGGTGAGATAGTAGAAGGTGACGCGCGACTTGGTGCGGTCGTCGGACATGGCCTTGCAGACGGCCTCGACGGCCTTGTCGGCGGCATCCCCGGTGATGCCGCGCTTCTTGCCGCACCACTTTTCCCTGACGCGGGCAAGTTCGTCCGGGTCGGAGCAGGAGACGAGCGAGGAGTCGCGGTTGCGCAGCGCGATGCCGAGATGGCTCACGATCTTCTTGACGATGGCCTCGTCGGCACCGCTGTCGTACTTGCGGACATCTGCGAGATAGTCGGTCATGGTGTCTCCTTCGCGGGTCACGTTGCTGCCGCCGTCATGGCGCGCTGCCGCGGGCCCATGTTTTTCAAGCAGGATCGGCAAGTCAAGCGTTAATGAACATATCCGGGTGGATGGCCGAAAATGACCTGCGCGGGGGTCTTTTCTTGGGCGAAGAGAGCGCCTATATGTGAAGTGCTGCCTCGGCAGCTATGGCAATAAACGGGCGGTGTAATAAACCCATTGGACCCGGGGGCGGTACCCGGCGCCTCCACCAAAAACCGATCGACCGGAAGGATCGGCTTTTGATGGGGGCGAAATAGGATCGACAAGGGCGTAAAGATCGACTTTTTGCTCGGCATTGTACCACCGTTATCGGGCTAAACTTGTAGTTGCAAACGACAACTATGCGGAAGCTCGTCTCGCTGCCTAATGGCGGTGTGACACTTCACTCAAAGTCCTGACGGGTCGCACCGGCAGGCGGGGTCCGAAGGCACCTGGCAACAGAAGCCTTCACCTTCTCCAATGCCTTGAAATGGTCTATAGCTGTGCCAGATGACTCGTGCCGGGAAGGCATGGGTAGACATGCAATGCCTGAAAACAAAGGCTGGAAGAAAGACAGGAACGGATGGCGCAAGACCACATTCGCTACGACATTCTCGCCCAGGACGCGCTACGCAGCGTCATTCGCAAGGTTTTGTCCGAAGTCGCGGTCACGGGGCATCTTCCCGGCGAGCATCATTTCTTCATCACCTTCCTCACCAATGCCCCGGGCGTGCGCATCTCGCAGCACCTCAAGGCGAAATATGCCGAGCAGATGACCATCGTCGTCCAGCACCAGTTCTGGGACCTCAAGGTCACCGAGAGCCAGTTCGAGATCGGCCTTTCCTTCTCCGACACGCCTGAAAAACTCGTCATCCCCTTCAACGCCATCCGCGGCTTCTACGACCCGTCGGTGAGCTTCGAGCTGGAATTCGACGTGCCGGCGATGGAGGAAGAGGACGAGCATTCGGCCGAGGTCACCGCCTATCCCGCGCCCGCGGAAAAGGCCGAGGAGACCGCCCAGGAACCGACGCCGCCGACAGGCGACGACAACGGCAAGGGCGGCGGCTCGGTCGTCTCGCTCGATTCCTTCCGCAAGAAGAACTGAGTTCCGGCCGATGAGCGGCGACGTCGTCAATCTCCGCCAGGTCCGCAAGCAGAAGGCCCGTTCCGAAAAGGAAAGGCAGGCCGAGCAGAACCGCGTCGCCTTCGGCCGCACGAAAGCGGAGAAGTCGCTGACCCGCGCCCTCAACGAGAAGGCGAAGAACGCGCACGACCAGGGCCGCATCGAGCGGCCCGAAGAGACGAAGAGCTGAAATTTCAATCCCTTGGCGGCAATGCCGGATTCGGTTTGCAAGGCATCTGAATCATCGCGTGAGGTCGGATGTGATCCGGAAATATTCCGCCACCCTGCACGGCCACCGCACGAGCTTCTCCCTCGAACCGGCCTTCCATGATGAATTGAAGGCGATTGCCGCCGAGCGCGCCATGCCGCTCGCCGCCCTCATTCGCGAGATCGACGATGCGCGCGGCGTCGAGGGCAATCTTTCCTCGGCGCTGCGCCTTCATGTGCTGGAACGGCTGAAGGCCCGGGGCGGTGGCCTCAGTTGAGGCCGGGCAGGCCTTCGAAGTTCAAGGCCCCGCCGCTTCCGCCGACGGGCGGCAGTTCGCCGCCGCGCTCGACGCCCTCCTCGGGCGTGACCGGCAGGCGGCGGCGCTTTGCCTCTTCCTCCGCTTTCCGCGCCTCTTCGGCCGCCTTCTGCGCGGCGAGGCGGCGTGCCTCCTCCTGCGCCTCCGCAAGGCGCCGGGCGTCGTCCGCCTCCTTGCGGCGCAGGCTCTCGGCCTCTTGCGCCGCATGCGCCTCGTCGGAACGCTTGCGGGCTTCCGCGCGCCGGCGCTCCTCTTCCGCCGCCTGCAGGCGCGCCGCCTCGGCGGCGGCCGCACGCGCTTCGCTCCGCGCGCGGTAGAGCGCGGCTTCGCGGCGCAGGCGCTGCTTTTCCAGCACATTGGCCTGCAACGTCTCCACCCGCCGGCGCTCGGTCTCGAAGCGGCGCAGCGAGAGGTAGTTGGCGAGCGGCTGCACGTCGAGCGAGAAGCCCGGCGCATCGACAAGGCCGCGATAGCTGAGCGTCACCTCGGGCTCGGCGCCGGCAAGCGCGTCCTCGCCCGCCTTGTAGGCCACGGAAAGCCGCGCCGTCATCGATCCGTCGGCAAGCCCGATATCGGCATCGCCCGTCAGCGCCGCCCCGGCATCCTCCGCCGCCACGCTCTGGAAGCGCAGGCTCCCGCCGGCAAGCGCGAAGGGAATGCGCACCGCGCCCAGCGCCGCTTCGTCCTTGAGGATCGCATCGGCGGCAAAGCCCGCCACCTTCTCCGGCGTGATATCGCCCTCGATGCCGTCCGCCGCCGAGAGCAGCAACGGCAGCGCGCCGGTATCGATCCCCTTGACGACGAGGCCGGACACCTGCGCCTCGCCCGAACCGCTCGCCCCTTCCGCCATGGCGCGCACGCTCTTGCCGGAGGCATCGACCGCCAGCGTCACGTCGGCCCTGCCTGCCGCGACCGCACCGTCCGGGCCGGACCAGACGATCTTCGACAGGTCGACGCCCGACAGCGTGGCGCGCGCCTCGAACAGGCCGTTCTCGTCGGCATTGGCGATCTTCAGGCGGCCGGCGAGCTTTCCGCCCAGCCAGTCGCCCGCCATGTCCGTCAGCGTCAGTTCCCCGCCCTTCCAGGCAAGGTCGCCGCGGAAGCCTTCCACCGCACCGTAGAGCCCCGGCCAGAAGGTCCCCGCCTCCAGCGCCACGGAGACGTCCGCGGCATCCTGCAACGGCTGCACCAGGGGCGCGCCGTTCAGCGAGCCGTCCGAAACGTCGCTCACCGGCCCGGCGACGGCCTCGGCCAGATAGGCGAGGTCGACCGTATCGAAGCGCAGCCCGCCGGTGCCCTTGAGGATCGGCGCCGTGCGGTCGAACGTCAGCGCGCCGGAGAACGCGTTGCGGTCGGCCTTGCCGGCAATGCCGGTGATCGCCACCGCCGCCGCGCTCGTCGCCACATCGGCGTCCAGCGTGACGGGAAGGCCCGCGCCGCCCTGCGGCATCGCGATGCCGTTCATCATCAGGTAGGGCTCGATATCGTCGCTCTTCACCGAAAGGGCGAGCGTGCCGGCGAGGAAATCCCCGGCCGAAAGATCCGCGGTGCCCTTGGCGGACAGCGCCGTGCTGCCGGCATCGAAGGTCACGGAGACATCCGCCGATCCCTCCTCCGGCTGCTTCACGGCGAGAGCGATGCGGCCGTCGGAATCCGCGTCGAAGGGCAGCGGATCGAGCCCCATCTGCCCCGCCAGCACGACCGATTGCGGATTGGAAAGGCTACCGTCCAGATCGAAGCCGCGCGCCTCGAGAAGATCGTCGAGGGAGCCGGCCGAAAGTTTCAGGTCGACCCGCCCGTCGTTGACGGGCCCGGAGAGCGTGACCGTCAGCGGGCTCTCCGCCTCGTCGGAAAGACTAAGATGGGCGGAAAGGTCGGCATTGTCATAGTAGCCCGCGCCGGCGACGAAGCGCGACAGCAGCGGGTGGGCCGGCAGGTGGCGGGCGAGAAGGTCCGCGACCGGCTGCATGGCGGCCACCTTCACGCGGATGTCGAGGCCGGCGCTCGGCGCAAGGAGCGAGCCGCCGAGCGTGCCGCTCGCCGAGAGCGAGGCGCCCGCCAGCGCATCGACATCGAGGCGGCTGAGGGTGAGGAGGCCGTCCTTCGCCGTCATCACCGCATCGACGCCGGAGGCGGTCTCGCCGAAGGCGCGGAACCGATCCGCCTTGATATCGAGCGCGATGGAATGGTCGAGCACGGCGGACAGCGACGCGTCGCCCGCCACCAGCCCGACAAGCGCCTTCAGCGATTCCAGCTCCACCTCGTTGCCGCGCAGCTCGATGGAGAGCGTGGGCGCCGTGCCCGAGCGGGATTCGCGCTCCAGCCGTCCCGTCAGCGAGGCCGGCCCCACGGCGACCTCCAGGTTCTCAAAGCGCTGCAACTCGTCCGTAAGGTCGACCTTGGCGGAGAAGCCGGCGGTCTTCAGCTTGCGGATTTCCGGGTCCACCGAGCCGGCAAGCCATGTCGCGAGGCCGGAGGGCTGGTTGGAGGCCATCAGCAGGTCGCCGACGAAACCGCGGTTCTCGCCGAGCTGCAGCCGCCCCTTGGCCTCCAGCGCCGTGCGGCCGGGCAGCAGCGCATCGGCCCGCTCGACCTGCCAGCCGTCGCCGTCCGGCTTCACGTCGAGGCGGATTTCCCGCACGGTCGTATCGCCCACCACGACGGCGGGCAGGAAGAGGCTCGCCCGCCCCGGCACCTGCGGGATCGGGATATCGGCGGCGATGGCGAGCAGCGCCTGCAGCCGCTGGCGGGCGGAAATCTGCGAGTTGCGCCCCGTCTTGCCGTTCGTCCCGCTGTTGCCGATGCGGTTGACGTCGATCTGCTGGCCGTCGGCGAGCAGCAGGAATTCCGGCGCGCGGCCGGTATCGAGCGTCGCCTCGCCCGTCACGACGTAGGGATCGTCGCGCGGGCCGGCCTCCAGCCGGTATTCCGGCACGCGGATGCGCTCGTTGGAAAGCTCGAACTTGCCGGCAACGCGGATCGGGTCCTGCGCCCCCTCGCCCTTCGGCCGCGGCTTTTCCGAAAGGGTGAAGCCCCCCTGGTATTGCGGGCGGAAATCCACGAGCTTGACGGCACCGTCGAGATCGGCGGCAAAGGCCAGGCGGTCCGGCACGATATGCGTGCGCAGCGAAAGCGCCCCGTTCTCCACCTGGCCGCTCGCAAGCTGGAAGGCGCCGCTCTCGCCGTCGAGCGCCGCGCGGCCGTCGATGCGCCACGGGCCGGCAAGCGATTTTGCCGAGACCTGCGCGTCGAGACCCGTGACGTGGCGGGTGCGGCCGGTCTGCTCGTCGACGAACTCGATCTCGCCGCCGGTGATCGACACGTTCTCCAGCACGACGGTGCGGGCCGGGATGGCGGACTGGCGGCCGCGCGCCCAGTCGAGCGTGCCGTCCTCGAAAAGCTTGATGCGGGCCTTCGGCTCCTCGATGCGCATGTCGAAGATCAGCGCCTCGCCGGAAAGGAAGGGCGCGAGCTCCGCGTCCATCGAGAAGCGCGCGACCTCCACCAGCGGCTTGCCGTCCTCGGGCGAGCCGACGCGAACGTCATTGAGCGTCACCGATGGAAAGGGGATGAGGCGGGCATCGACGCTGCCGTGCACGGTGACGGGCCGGCCCATGATGCGGCTCGCCTCGCGCTCGAAATCCTGCCGGAAGCTCGTCCAGTCGACGAAAAGCGGGGCGAGCAGCGCCGCAAACAGCGCCACCACCACCAGGCCGCCGACGAAAAGCATGATCCTAGAAAGCACGCCGCATGCCTCGAATTCCCTTCAATCGCCGCACGATAGCGCGAACGCCGGCTACGGAGTCGAAAAAATCTTGCCGGGGTTCATAATGTTGTGCGGATCGAGCGCCTGCTTGATCTGCCGCATCAGGGTCAGCGATCCGCCGAGCTCCTTCGGCAGGAAGGCCTGCTTGCCCTGGCCGATGCCGTGCTCGCCCGTGCAGGTGCCGTCCATGGCGAGCGCCCGGGCGTTGAGCCGGCCGACGAAGGCCTCGACCTTCGCCACTTCCGCCGGGTCCTTGTCGTCGAAGACGACGCAGGTGTGGAAATTGCCGTCGCCGGCATGGCCGACGATGGGCGCGAGAAGACCGTGCTCCTCGATGTCGCGCTCCGTCTCGGCCACGCAATCGGCCAGCCGCGAGATCGGCACGCAGACGTCGGTCGACAGCGCCTCATGGCCCGGCCGAAGCGCCTTGCAGGACCAGTAGACATTGTGCCGCGCCTTCCAGAGCCTGCCCCGCTCCGCCGCGTCGGCGCTCCACACGAAGGCCCCGCCGCCGCATTCGGCGGCGATCGCGCCGAACTCCTCCGATTGCAGGCGCACGCTCTCCTCGTTGCCGTGGAATTCCACGAAGAGCGTCGGCTGCTCGGGAAGGGTGAGGCCCGAATAGGCGTTGCAGGCCTGGACCTGCAGGGCGTTGAGCAGTTCGATGCGGGCGACGGGAATGCCGAGCTGGATCGTCATGATCACGGCGTTGCAGGCATCCTTCAGCGTCGGGAAGCCGCAGATGCCGCCGGCGATGACGGCGGGAATGCCCTGCAGGCGCAGCGTCACCGAGGTGAGGACGCCGAGCGTTCCTTCCGCCCCGACGAAAAGCCGTGTCAGGTCGTAGCCCGCCGAGGATTTTCGCGCGCGGTGGGCGGTGCGGATCTCCTCGCCGGTGGCGGTCACGGCCGTCACCGCCAGCACGTTGTCCTTCATCGTGCCGTAGCGCACGGCGTTCGTGCCCGAAGCGCGCGTGGAGGCCATGCCGCCGATGGAGGCGTTGGCGCCCGGATCGATGGGGAAGAAGAGGCCCGTATCGCGCAGATAGGTGTTCAGCTCCTCGCGCGTGATGCCGGGCTCGACGGTGCAGTCGAGATCCTCGGCATTCACCTCGAGAACGCGCTTCATGTTGGAGAAATCGATGGAGATGCCGCCGTTCGGCGCGTTCACCTGCCCTTCCAGCGAAGAGCCCGTGCCGAAGGGAATGACCGGCACGGCATGGTCCGCGCAAAGCGCCACGACCGCCTGCACGTCCTCGGCGCTCCCGACGAAGACGACGCCGTCGGGAAGCTGGGCGGGAATGTAGGTGGTGGTGTGCGCGTGCTGGCTGCGGATCGCCTCGCCCGTCTGGAACCGCTCGCCGAAGCGCGCCGCAAGCAGCGGCAACACCCCGGCAATGCCCTTCTCGTTGCGTACGCCGCTCCTGATATCCGCCAATGCCATGGTAAGGTCCTCACTTCTATGAGGTTTACTCAGCAAATTGGCGCCCGGCTGTCCAGCCGCAATATCGGCTCACCGCCGCAAATCACTCCGCCGCGAGCGGCAGGTCGCGCGCGCCGCCGCGCGCCAGCGCCTCGGCATGCTCCAGCTCGGCGGCAAGGCGTTTCTCCTCGTCGGCATGGGGGCTCGTGAAGCGGGCGATCACCAGATAGGCGACGGGCGTCAAATAGAGCGTGACGACCGTGGCGAGGCCGAGGCCGCCGACCAGCACCCAGCCGAGCGAGATGCGCGCCTCGGCGCCCGCCCCGCTCGCCAGCACCAGCGGCACCGCACCGACGACGGTGGCGATCATCGTCATCAGCACGGGACGCAGGCGGATGTTGGCGGCATCCTCGATGGCGCTGCGGATATCCTGCCCGCGGTCGCGAAGCTGGTTGGCGAATTCGACGATGAGGATGCCGTTCTTCGCCATGATGCCGACGAGCAGCACCAGCCCGATCTGGCTGTAGATGTTGAGCGTCGTCCCCGTCGCCACCATTGCGAAGACGGCGCAGGCAAGGCCGAGCGGCACCGTCACCATGATGATGATCGAGCTGACGAAGCTCTCGAACTGCGCCGAAAGCACGAGGAAGATGATGACGATGGCAAAGCCGAAGGTGACGGCAAGGCCGCTCGAATTCTCCTGCAGCGTCGCGGCCTCGGCCATCGGCATCAGCCGGGCGCCGTCCGGCAGGAGCGGCTGCGCCATCTCCTGGACCATCGACAGCGCATCGCCGAGCGCAAGCCCGTCCTTGAGGCCGGCCGAGAGCGAGACGGCGCGAAGCTGCTGCTCGCGCGAAAGCTGCGGGGCGACGGCCTTCTCTTCCAGCGAGGCGATGGAGGACATGGGCACGATCTTGCCGTCGCCGGTCTTCAGGAAGATGTTTTCGAGATCCATCGGGTCGTTGATCGGCGTCGTCGTGGAGGAGAGCTTGACCGGATAGGCCTGCCCCTCGACATAGACGTCGACGACGCTGGTGCCCTCCAGCATCGCCTGCAGGGCCGCCGAAAGCCCGGTGATGTCGATGCCGAGATCGGCCGCGCGCTCGCGGTCGATCGTCACGGAAAGCTGCGCCTGGTTGGCCTCGTAGTTGAGGCGCACGTTCTGGAAGCGCCCGCTGTCCTCGATCTTGCGCACGAGCTCGGCCGCCGCATTGCCGAGCTTGGTGTAGTCGTTGCCGACCAGTGCGACCTGGAGGCCGTTGCCGGCGCCGCGGATGCCGAGGCTGTTCGGCTGCATGACGAAGGTTCGCACGGAGGGAACGGTCGCGACCGCCTTGTTGATGTCCTGCACGATCTGCTGCTGCGTGCGGGCGCGCTCCTTCCAGGGCGCGAGCGTCAGCACCATGAAGCCGCTGTTGGTCGAGCCGCCCTGCCCGGAGATCGAGAAGATGTTGACGATCTCGCCGCTGTCGTAGAGCGGGCGCAGCTTGTTCTCGATCAGCTTCATCTGGTCCTGCGCATATTCCAGCGACACGCCCTGCGGCGCGTTGACCCGCAGCATGACCATCGAGCGATCCTCGCTCGGCGTCAGCTCCGACTTGATGGTGAAGAACGAGGTCGCGCCCGCCGCCGTGAAGAGCAGCGCCACGACGAAGACGATGAGCGGCGCGCCGAGACAGGCCCGCAGCGTGCGCCGGTAGAAGCCGGATGCCGCCGCGCCGATGCGCGCCAGAACGCCGGTATGCCCGTGCTTGACGTCCTTCGTCAGCATGCGCGAGGCGAGCATCGGGCAGAGCGTCAGCGCCACGAAGGAGGAGAGCAGCACCGCGAAGGCGAGCACGAAGCCGAACTCGCGGAAGAGCCGGCCCGCCTGCCCCGGCAGGAAGGAGAGCGGCACGAAGACGGCGGCGAGCGTCGCGGTGGTCGCGACCACCGCGAAGAACACCTCCAGCGTGCCGAGGATGGCGGCCGCCCGCGGCTTGAGGCCTTCGGCGCGCCGGCGCACGATGTTCTCCAGCACCACGATGGCGTCGTCCACCACGAGGCCGGTCGCCAATACGATGGCGAGCAGCGTCAGGATGTTGACGGAAAAGCCCGCCATGTAGATGGCCGCGATGGTGCCGACGAGCGCGATCGGCATGCTGATCGTCGGGATCAGCGTCGCGCGCCAGTCGAGCAGGAAGAGGTAGATGACGAGCGTGACGATCAGCACCGCGACGACGAGCGCGATCTCCACCTCGTGGATGGCGCCGTCGATGAAGACGGCATCGTCGCTGGTGATCTTGAGCTGGGTGCCTTCCGGCAGAACGTTGCCGAGCTGGCCGACCATCTGCTTCACGCCGGCGGAAATGTCGAGCGTGTTGGACTGGGCCTGGCGGATGATGCCGAGACCGATGCCCTGCCGCCCGTTGGAGCGCAGCGCCGTCGAGCCCTCGTCCGGCCCGAGCGTCACCATGGCGACGTCGCCGAGGCGCACGCGGTTCTTCAGGATCAGGTTCTCGAAATCGGCGGGTTTGACGAGATCCGCCGTCGCGCGCACGGTGATGTCCTGGCTCTGGCTCTTCAGGGAACCTGCCGGAACGTCGAAGGCGGCGGTGGCGAGCGCATTGCGCAGGTCCGCGACCGTGAGGCCCCGTGCGGCGAGCTTCGACTGGTCGACGTCGACGCGGAAGATCTTCTCCTGGTCGCCGTAGACCACGACGTCGGCAACGCCTTCAACGGAGGCGAGCCTGTCGGTGATCTCGTTTTCGGCGAGCAGCGTCAGGTCTTCCAGCGACTGCGTGTCGGAGGTCAGCGCAAGGCGCATGATCGGCTGGCTGTCCGCATCGGCCTTGACGACGCGCGGATCGTCGGCGCCGTCGGGGATCTGGTTCGTCACGCGGCCGAGCGCGTCGCGCACGTCGTTCGCGGCCTGGTTCACGTCCGTCGTGTCGGAGAACTGCAGCGTGACGCGGCTGCGGCCGAAGGAGGAGACGGAGGAGATGTCCTTGATGCCCTGGACGCGCGAGACCGCGCCCTCGATCACGTCGGTCAGCTCGCGGTCGACCGTTTCCGGCGAGGCGCCGTCGAAATTGGTGGTGACGCTGATGACGGGCTGGTCGACCGAGGGAAGCTCGCGGATCTCGACGCCCTTGAAGGCGGCAAGGCCCGCGACGACGATCAGCGTATTGAGCACGAGGGCGAAGATCGGCCGGCGGATGAAAAGCGCGGTGAAGCCCGCCTTGCCGGTATCGTTGTGGCCGGTGGCTTCCCCCGACATCACGAGCCCTCCGTGGCCGCGGGCGCCTGTTCGCCTTCGGCCACCTTGCGCACGGCCCCGCCGGGCCGCAGGGTCTGCACGCCTTCCGTGACGACCTGGTCGCCTTCCGCAAGTTCCGCCTTCACGAGCACCATGTCGGGATTGCGCTGGACGATATGGACCGGCACGCGCTCGACCTTGTCGCCCTTGACGCGCCAGATGTAGGAGCCGTCCGCGCTCCACTGCACGGAGAGCGGATCGACGCTCGGATAAAGGTCGCCGGCAAAGCGCATCGTCACCTGGAAGGACATGCCGGCGCGCAGCACGTCCTCGGGATTGGCTATGCGGGCGCGCACGCGCAGGGTGCGGCTTTCCTGCTCGATGCGGTTGTCGATGGCCTGCACCGTGCCGGAGAAGGTCTCGCCCGGCCGCGCCACGGCCGTCGCCGAGACCTCGCCGCCGACGCGCACGGAGGTGGCGAAGCGCTCCGGCACCCAGAAGTCGACGAGGATTTCCGAACGGTCGTCGATGCGGGCGATCGCCGTCGAGGTCGTGACGTAGTCGCCCGGATTGACCGAGATGATGCCGACCACGCCGCCATAGGGCGCGGTGATGTCGCGGCGGCTGAGGGCAAGCTCGGCATTGCGCAGGGCAAGTTCCGACGCCTTCACCGCGGTTTCCGCATCCTGCAGTTCGGCGAGGCTGGTGGAGGAGCGCAGGTTCTGGACGCGCTTCAGCTTCTGCTCGGCGCTGTCGCGGGCCACGCGCGCCTGGTCGGCGGCGATCTTCTGCTCCTCGCTGTCGAGCCGGGCGATGACCTGCCCCTGTTCCACGCGCTCGCCCGACTGGACGAGCACGTCCGTGAGGTTGCCGGTCGCATAGGGCGTCACGGTCACGGTGCGGATCGCCTCGCCGTCGCCGATGGCATTCAGCCGGTCGTTGACGACGGCCATGGCGACGGGCTTGGTGGCCACGAGCGTCGGCCCGTTGCCGAAGCCGCGGCGCCCGCCCGCCTTCT
This sequence comes from Shinella sp. Sh6, assembly GCF_055392685.1. Taxonomy (NCBI): domain Bacteria; kingdom Pseudomonadati; phylum Pseudomonadota; class Alphaproteobacteria; order Hyphomicrobiales; family Rhizobiaceae; genus Shinella; species Shinella sp. Sh6. Next base: position 2,035,328 of record NZ_AP044005.1, read on the forward strand.
GGCCGCCGTCCGCCTTGTCCTCACCGGCCGGCGCGATCGCGGCGACGAGCTTGCCGGGAAGGCCGGCAGCCTCCAGCATGTCGTTCGCCCCGGGCACGAAGCGACCCCAAAGCAGAACCCCGGCCGCGATGACGCCGGTGCCGATGAGGAGCTGTTTCCAAACCCGCATGCAATCTTTCTCCGATGGAAGCGAACCGTCACGTACTGCACCGCGACATAGACCAACTATCCCGCTTTGAGAATGAACGGACAATGAAAGAATGCGATCATTACGGAATTGTAAGATTGGCGGCCCCCTGCCTTACCGAACCGTAAGAAAAGGCCGCCCTCTTCCGGCAGCCCGCCGTCGCGCCGCCGGCCGCCGTCCTCATAATCTAGCACCCCGGGAATAAAAGCAGAACGGAAAACTGGCCTTTCGGTCCCGAATCACTACATTGAGCCGCATGATCAGCGGTTACGACGACATTCCCTTCTTCGACGAGGACCCGCAGCTTTCCGCAAGGCCAGCAAAGCCCGCCGGCGGCATCGCCGCGCGCGCCATGGCGGCGCGAGACGCACACCGGGCGCCGGACTATCTTGCCGGTCTCAATCCCGAGCAGCGCGAGGCGGTGGAAACGCTCGACGGCCCCGTGCTGGTGCTCGCCGGCGCCGGCACCGGCAAGACGCGCGTGCTGACGACGCGCATCGCCCATATCCTTGCGACCGGCCGGGCCTTCCCGAGCCAGATCCTCGCCGTGACCTTCACCAACAAGGCCGCCCGCGAGATGAAGGAGCGCATCGGCCTCCTCGTCGGCGGCGCCGTCGAGGGCATGCCCTGGCTCGGCACGTTCCACTCCATCGGCGTCAAGCTGTTGCGCCGCCATGCCGAGCTCGTCGGCCTCCGCTCGGATTTCTCGATCCTCGACACCGACGACGTCGTGCGCCTCATCAAGCAGATCCTCCAGGCGGAAGGCATCGACGACAAGCGCTGGCCGGCAAAGCAGTTCGCCGGCATGATCGACGGCTGGAAGAACAAGGGCCTCGACCCGGCGCAGATCCCCGAAGGCGACGCGCGGGCCTTCGCCAACGGCAAGGGGCGAGAGCTCTACATCGCCTACCAGAACCGCCTGAAGACGCTGAACGCCTGCGACTTCGGCGACCTCCTGCTGCACCCGATCCGCATGTTCCGCGCCAATCCGGACGTGCTCGCCGAATACCACCAGCGCTTCCGCTACATCCTCGTCGACGAGTATCAGGATACCAATACTGCCCAATATATGTGGCTGCGGCTTCTGGCGCAGCGACCGAAGGGCACGCCGGAAGCCAGCGCCGACAGGCGCGGTGCGGCCGCGAGCCTCGTCAACCTCTGCTGCGTGGGCGACGACGACCAGTCGATCTACGGCTGGCGCGGGGCGGAGGTGGACAATATCCTGCGCTTCGAGAAGGATTTTCCCGGCGCCAAGGTCGTCAAGCTGGAGCGCAACTACCGCTCCACCGCCCATATCCTCGGCGCGGCCGGCCATCTGATCGCGCACAACGAGGACCGGCTGGGCAAGACGCTCTTCACCGACCGGCGCGACCCGGACGACGACAAGGTCGTCGTCCATGCGGCTTGGGATTCGGAAGAAGAGGCCCGCGCCATCGGCGAGGAGATCGAGCAGCTCCAGCGCAAGGGCCACAAGCTGAACGACATGGCGATCCTCGTGCGCGCCTCCTTCCAGATGCGCGAATTCGAAGACCGTTTCGTCACGCTCGGCCTCAATTACCGCGTCATCGGCGGCCCGCGCTTCTACGAGCGGCTGGAGATCCGCGACGCGCTCGCCTATTTCCGCCTCGTCAGCCAGCCGGCCGACGACCTCGCCTTCGAGCGCATCGTCAATACGCCGAAGCGCGGCCTCGGCGACACGACGATCCGCAACCTGCACGACTATGCCCGCGCCCGCGACATCCCCATGCTCGCCGCCGCCGCCGACATCGTCGAGACGGACGAACTGAAGCCGAAGGCGCGCAAGGCGCTCTTCGACGTCGTCACCGATTTCCGCCGCTGGCAGTCGCTGCTGGAGACGATGCCGCATACCGAGCTTGCCGAGCAGATCCTCGACGAGAGCGGCTATACGGCGATGTGGCAGGCCGACAAGTCGGCCGAGGCGCCGGGGCGGCTGGAAAACCTGAAGGAACTCATCCGCTCCATGGAGGCCTTCGAATCCATGCGCGGCTTCCTGGAGCACGTCTCGCTGGTCATGGATGCCGAGCAGAACGAGAACCTTGACGCCGTCTCGATCATGACGCTGCACTCGGCCAAGGGCCTCGAATTCGAGACCGTCTTCCTGCCCGGCTGGGAGGAAGGCCTTTTCCCGCACCAGCGCTCGCTCGACGAGGGCGGCCGCGCGGGGCTGGAGGAGGAGCGGCGCCTTGCCTATGTCGGCATCACGCGCGCCAAGCGCCGCTGCCACATCTGGTTCGTCTCGAACCGCCGCATCCACGGCCTCTGGCAGACGACGCTACCCTCCCGCTTCCTCGACGAACTGCCGGAAACCCATGTGGAAGTCGCCGAGGTGGAGCAGTCCTACGGCGGCTACGGGCGCGGCGGATACGGCCAGTCGCGCTTCGACAAGCAGGAGCCGTTCCAGAACACCTATTCGACGCCCGGCTGGCGGCGCGCCCAGGCGAACCGCACGGAGGCGACGCGCGACAACTGGGGCTCGCGCTCCGGCCACGCCGTCGAGCGCATCGGCTATGGCGAAAGCGGCCCGCGCGCCCGCACCATCGAAGGCGAGCTGGTGGCCAAGTCGACCGTGACGGAGCCCTCGAAATTCTCCATCGGCGACCGGGTCTTCCACATGAAGTTCGGCAACGGCAACATTGCGGCGATCGAGGGCAACAAGCTGACGATCGACTTCGACCGCGCCGGCCAGAAACGCGTGCTGGACGGGTTCGTCCAGCCGGTGTGAGCAAAGGCCCTCTCTGCCCGCTAGCCTTGAAATTTTCTCTCTGAGGGTGCCGCAGGGCAAGTCCCTCCCCCCTTGCGGGGAGGGATTTAGGGAGGGGTCTTTACGCCCCGGCCTTCCTGTAGAGCGCGGCAAGCTGCGTGCGGGACGACGGCAGTTCCGGCACGACGACCAGCATGTTGACATGGCCGCGCTTGAAGGCATTGAGGAACGGTTCGTAGTTCTGGAAGGCGACGCAGCCGTGCGAGCCCTTCTGGCCGCGCAGGAGATTGGTGTGCGTCAGCAGGCCCGTGCGGTTCTTGGGATCGCGGCCGTCGACGGACAGCATGCGGATCGCCTCGACGCCGTGGAAGCGCCGTTCGCGCATGCGCAGGCGATAGATGCCGGCCGGCGTCGGGCCGGTCATCTTGACATGCTCGAAGCGCGGGTTGTCGCGCATCTTGCCGATGCCGGAATGAGCGCGCAGCTTCGTGCCGTCGGGCATGTAGACGGTCGCGTTGGAGACGTCGTAGATCGCCACCTTCGTGCCCTTACCCACCCAGCCGGTGCCGTTGCCGCGGCTCTTGAAGAGATCGCCGAACAGCGAGCGCTCCGGCTTGACGATGGCGACGTCCTTGTCGTCGTCGTCGTCCTCCTTCGCCTGCCGGGTGGCCGTGCGCGTGGCGGGCTTTTCCTCCGCCGGCTTGCGCTCGATCGTGACGGTCTCGAGTGCCGGGCGGGTTTCCGGCAGCGGGATATCGCTGAGGATATCGTCTTCGCTGTCCTCTTCCTCGGCTTCGGCCTTCTTCATGACGAGGCCGAAGGGCTGGATGCTCTTGCGGCCGGAAACGTCGTCGGGAAGCATGGCGGTGACGAGCGCGCGTTCGCCGGTGATCGCCTTTTCCTGCTCCACGGAGCGCTCGGCGCGGGCGACGGCCGTCTCGATCATCAGGGCCTTGGCCTTCTCGCGCTTGACGGCGGAGGCGAGCTCGATGGAAATCTTGCGCTGGCGCGAGGCCTGGATCGCCTCGGCGGTCAATTGCTTCTGGCGGATCTCGCTTTCGGACGGCGGGGAAAGGCGCGAGAACTTGGCGACCTTCACCAGGCGCTCGGGCTGGGCGTCGCTAATGCCGGCCGATGCGACGGAGAGCGATGCGGCGATGGACCTGCGCCCCTCGGCAAGCGAGGAGGCTGCATCCTGCATGGCATGAAGCGTGGAGACGACGGCCCAGGCGGAGCCGGCAAGCACGCCGCAGGCAAGCGCGGCGCTGAGAAGGATGCTCCCGGAACGGCCCTGCCGGGACTTGGACGCGGAGCGCGCGGACTCGTACACAGACGCCATGATACTCGTTACCCGATACTCGTTACTCGACGCGGCCGCGGAAATGACGCTCCGAAGGCCTTTACGCTGGCGGCAGGCGGAACCACGCGTCCCGGAGCCTTGCCGAACGAGCAAAGAATGACGAAATATGGTAAGCAATTCCTAAACGGCGCCTCATGTTTTTGAAGGAGTCTGCCGGGCGGTCCTCGACACCCGGCAAGCGTGCCTTTCACGAAAATGCGGCGCTGGCGTGTCCAAAGCCCGGCTATGGCTATATCTGGGGATGCCGGCCGAGCCAGTCGGTGGCGCGTTCATAGGCCGCCGCCGCCGACAGCACCTGCCGGTCGCCGCGCGGCCGGCCGATGATCTGGATGCCCGCCGGCAGCCCTTCCGCGCTGAAGCCGGCCGGCATGGCGGCGACGGGAAGCCCGGCGAGAGTCGGGCCGATCACCACCTCCATCCAGCGATGGTAGGTGTCCATTTCCCGGCCGTTCACGGCCTTCGGCCAGTCCAGCTCCGCCGAAAAGGGGAAGACCTGCGCGGAGGGCAGGACGAGGAAATCGTAAGCCGCGAACAGGTCCAGCATGTAGCGGTACCAGTCGCTGCGCCCGAGCGAGGCGGCATGGACCTCCGCCGCCGTCAGCCGCTGGCCGTGCTCGATCTCCCAGAGAAGTTCCGGCTTCATGCGCGCCCGCCGGGCCGGGTCGCCGTAGTCAGCCGCCTGCCCGCCGGCAATGAGGAAATGGCGCAGCGCCCGCCACGTTTGCCACAATCTGTCCATGTCGAAACCCGGCGCGACCTCCTCGACATGGCACCCGAGCCTGCGGAAGACGCCGAGCGCGTCGTGGCAAAGCTCCAGCACGCCCGGCTCGAAGGGAAGATGGCCGCCGAAATCGCCGAGCCAGCCGATGCGGGCACCGGCGATATCCCGGTGAAGGTCGACCGAAAGGTCCTCGTCCGAGAGCGACAGCGGGTCGCGCGGGTCGTGCCCGGCCTGCGTCGCAAGCAAGGCGGCGACATCGGCGACGCTGCGCCCCATCGGCCCGTTGACGGCAAGCTGGCCGAGGAAGAGTTCGTTGCCGAGCGAAGGCACGCGGCCGAAGGAAGGCCGGAAGCCGACGACATTGTTGAAGGCGGCGGGATTGCGCAGCGAGCCCATCATGTCGCTGCCGTCGGCGACCGGCAGGATGCGCGCGGCAAGCCCGGCCGCCGCCCCGCCGGAAGAACCGCCCGCGCTCTTCGTCACGTCATAGGGATTGCGGGTGACGCCGAAGACCGGATTGTAGGTATGCGAGCCGAGGCCCATTTCCGGCGCATTGGTCTTGCCGATGACGATGGCGCCGGCCGCGCGGATGCGCTCGACATGGATATCGTCATAGTCCGGCACGAAATCGGCATAGTTCGCCGAGCCGAAGGAGCAGAGGATGCCCTTCGCCTCGGAAAGGTCCTTCACCGCGAAGGGAATGCCGTGCAGCCAGCCGCGATGCGTTCCCGCCGCCAGCGCCCGGTCCGCCGCCTCCGCCTCGGCCATCAGCTCGTCCGCCGGCCGCAGGCTGACGATGGCGTTGAGGCGCGGATTGATCGCGGCGATGCGCTCGATATAGGCGGCCATCACGGCGCGGCAGTCGAGCCGGCGTTCGGCGATGGCGGAGGATAGCGCAAGGGCGGAAAGGTCGGTGATGTCCTGCAAGCTCGGCTCCCGCGGTCGTTCGAAGAAGAGCTAGCAGGCGCCGGGACGAAGCGCCAGCCCGCGAGCCCGCCTGTTCCATGCGGAACAGCGCGGCCCCCTTCCCTCTGCGAAAGTTGGAGCCAGAGGATGAGCGTTTCATCCTTGAAGGCCAGAGAGGAGAGAGAAATGCGCAAGTTCCTTATGTCCGCCGTCATCGCGACCGTCGCAGCGGTGTCCTTCGCCGCCCCCTCGCAGGCCGGCGGCTTCTACTTCGGCGTCGGCGGCCACGGCTGGGGCCACCACCACGGCTATTCGCACTATCACGGCCATCACCGCCACTGCTTCTGGAAGAAGGTCAAGCGCTACAACAAATGGGGCCACGTCGTCTTCAGGACCGTAAGGGTCTGCCGCTGAAGCCTTTCCGGCATCACGGCATCGCCTGGAGACGAGCGCCCCGCAGCCCCGGCCGCCTCTCGGCCGGGGCCTTTCGCATCCGCAAAAACCACCGGCTTCGCAACCTATTCCTTTTGAACGGGAATTATGCTTATATTGAATGAACGTTCAGCAAGATATGGGGAGCGACATGAACGAGATGATCCGCGATATCAGCGTTCCGAACGACTGGGACCGCAGCGGGCTTCCGGGCTGGTGCTACCATAGCCCCGCCCTCCTGGAGCTGGAAAAGCAGCATGTCTTCCGCGAGCACTGGCAGATCTCCTGCCATGTCTCCGACATTCCCGAGCCCGGAAACTACCTCGCCATGGACGTCGTCGGCGAGCGCGCGCTCATCCTGCGCGGGCAGGACGGCGCGGTGCGCGCCTTCCACAACATCTGCCGCCACCGCGGCTCGCGCCTCGTCGCCGACGAGAAGGGCGCCTGCCGCAACGCCCTCGTCTGTCCCTTCCACGGCTGGGTCTACAATCTCGACGGCACGCTGCGCGGCGCCGCGCGCCCGAAGAGCTTTCCCCCGCTCGACAAGGACGAATTCGCCCTGAAGCCGCTGGAATGCGAGGTCTGGCAAGGCTTCGTCTTCATCCGCTTCGCCCCCGGCCCGCAACCTTCCGTCGCCGAGGTGATGAAGCCCTTCGAGGCCGAGCTGTCGCATTACCGCTCGGAGGAGATGGTGCCGGCCGGCGATATCTGGACGCAGGAAAGCCCGGTCAACTGGAAATCGGTGCGCGATGTCGACAACGAAGGCTACCACGTCGCCATGGCCCATCCGGCCCTGCAGGACCTCTACGGCTCCACCTATTACGACGAGCCCTTCGTCGACGGCCTCTGCCGCTCCTTCGCCACCTACAATCCCCATGCCGGCCGGCGCTGGAGCGTGCGCAACTACGTCAGGATATCGCCGGAGAACGCGCGCCTGCCGGAGCACCTGCGCAAGGCGTGGATCTATTTCGGCCTCTTCCCCAATTGCGTCATCGCCGTGACGCCCGAGACCGTGCAATTCTACCAGGAGTTCCCGGTCGCCGTCGGCAAGACGCTTTTGCGGGGCGGCATCTATCGCTACCGCGAGGAAGACCGCGCGCGCCGCCTCGCCCGCTACCTCGCCTACCGCATCGACCGCGACACGCAGGCCGAGGACGTGCAGCTCACCGTCTGGTCCAACGAGGCCATGACCTCCAACGCCTTCGCCGGATTCTACCTCTCCGACCTCGAATACGGCGTGCGCACCCACCACGACCACCTGCGCCGCGTGCTGCCGGTGATGACGCTGAAAGATGCGCCGGAGGAAAAGGAGATGGCGGGCGTCAATGCCGGGCTGCGGCAGGGCTAGGCGCCTCCGCCAGAGCCGCACTCGCCGGGTGGCAACTGTGTTTCATCGGAAATGGGTTTTGTCGCGCTGCATGGCATTGAGGATGGTGATGAGCTTTCGCGCGACGGCGATGATGGCGGCCTTAGCGGCGCCCGTTCTGGCCTTGACGGCGAGGTAGAAGGTGCGCAGGCGCGATGAGGCCCTGATGGCGCCGAGGGCGGCCATATAGAGGGCCTTTCGCACCCTTGGTCTTCCCCCCTTGATGCGGCGGCGGCCTGCTCTCTTGCCGGAATCGTCGTTGAAGGGCGCAAGGCCGGCAAGGCTTGCCGCCGCCTTGGGCGAGAGCGTGCCGAGTTCGGGCATATGGGCAAGCAGGGCCAGGGCCGTCACCTTGCCGACGCCGGGAGCCGATGCGAGGCGCCTGGCCCCTTCGGCAAGGTTGCCGCTCTGCATCTGCTCGTCGATCGCGCTCTCGATTGCAGCGATCCTCTCGCCGAGGATGGCGATCATGGCCTCGATGTCGGCGCGCACGGCCGGATCGAAGGCCTCGCCAAGATGTCTGCGCTCGCCCGCACGGGCGTCGACGAGCTGGTCGCGGCGCCGGGCAAGGGCCGCCAGCCGCTCGTGTACCGGGCAAGGCGGCGCATCGGCCGAAAGGCCGAACATGGCCCCCATGTGCGAAAGCGAGCGGGCATCGATGCGGTCGGTCTTGGCCAGCCGCCCGCGCGCCTCGGCAAAGCGCCGCGCCGTCTTCGGATTGACGCGGGCAAAGGCGATGCCGGCCTGTGCAAGGCACAGGCGCACCAGCCGGTCGCAATGGCCCGTCGCCTCCAGGACGACGAGGTCGCCGGCCGGGTCGAGGCGCTTTGCGAAGGCGGACAGTTGCGCCTCGGTGTTGGGGATGCGGCAGAACCTGGCCGTTCGCGGGTCGAAGATATCGACCGCTTCCTTGCCGATGTCGCAGCCGATGAAATTGTGGTGTATCGTCATGGAGCCTGCTCCTGTGTGCGAGGTCTGCGCCAACAGCCTCATGCAACTGTTCAGGTTGATGGGCGAAGCGGGAAGGGACCAGGCCATGCGGCGGCCTGCCGTTACAAACGACGGCCGGGATCCTCTCGGTCTCCTTCCCGCAACCATCCTACACCAACCAAAACACACAGGATCCTCGGGTCAAGCCCGAGGATGACGACAGAAGGGAAGTATAGCGGCAAAAGCGGCGATTCCGCATGCCGCATCGTTTGATGGATGGGGTAACTCTCCTCCCCGCCGTCATCCTCGGGCTTGACCCGAGGATCCACATCGCACAGCAGGCCGAACACGCAAGGCCTCAGCCCTTCCACAGCCCTTCCCGCGTCAGGTCGTCCATCGTCAGCTCGATGCCGCGGCGCAGGATCGAGGCCATGTCGTCGATCTGGTCGAGCGAGATGGTCAGCGGCGGCGACATCACGCACATGTGGATGAGCGGGCGCACGAGCAGGCCGAGGTCCTGGCAATGCCTATCGATGCGCTTGCCGACCTCGAGGTCGAGCGTGAGCGGGTTCTTCGAGACGCGGTCGGCGACGCATTCGACGCAGGCCATCAGCCCGAGGCCGCGCACCTCGCCGACCAGCGGCAACTCCTCCAGCGCCTTGAGGCTTTGCTGGAAATGATCCGACACGGCGCGCGCATGGGCAAGCAGCCCGCCTTCGAGGATGTCGAGGTTCTTCAGCGCAACCGCACAGCCCACCGGATGGCTGGAATAGGTGAGGCCGTGCGCGAACATCGCCTCGGAGTGGTTCGAGCGGCGCAGCTCCTCGAAGAGCCGGCCGGCGATCATCACCCCGCCGAGCGGGAAATAGCCGGATGTGACCCCCTTGGCGAAGGTGATCATGTCCGGCTCGATGCCGAAGACCTCCTTCGAGGCGAAGACATGGCCGAGCCGGCCGAAGGCCGTCACCACCTCGTCGGCGATGAAGAGGATATCGTTTCGCCGGCAGAGGTCCTGCATGCGCCTGAGGTAGCCGGGCGGCGGCACGATGACGCCGCCGGAGGCCATGACGGGCTCGGCGATGAAGGCGCCGATGCGATCGGCCCCCTTCTCCTCGATGACCTGGCGGAACTCCTCGACCAGGAAGTCGCAGAAGGCCTCGACACTCATGCCGTCCGGCCGGCGGAACGGATCCGGGCAGGAGAGCTTGACGACGAGATCGGACGCACTGTCCATCCAGTCGTGGTCGCGCGGCCGGCCGTTGAGCGAGGCCGAAAGATAGGTCGAGCCGTGATAGCCGCCCTGCCGCGAGACGATGAGCTTCTTTTCCGGCCGCCCCTTCACATTGTTGGCGAACTGCATGAAGCGCAGCGCCGTCTCGACGGCCGAGGACCCGCCCGTCGTGTAGAAGACATGGTCGACACCCTCCGGCGCATGCTCGGCGAGCCGTGCCGAGAGGATCGCCGAGGGCGCGTTCGTCGTGTACCATGGCGAATTGTAGGAAAGCTCCATGGCCTGCGAGGCCATGACCTCGGCCAGCTCCCGGTTGCGGTGGCCGGCATTGACGCACCACATGCCGGCAGGCCCGTCGATCAGCCGGCGGCCGCTCGCATCCGTCACATAGATGCCCTCGCCCGCATCGAGCCGCCCGCGTGCCTCCGCGCCGATGGAGCCGGAAACGGGCCAGGGCTGCACCAGATGACGCTCGGCAAGCAGGGTCAGGTCGTCGGCCGCCTCGTCGGCGGGCCCGTTTGCCGTCTTCGGAATTGCCGCCATGCTTCCCTCCATCGAATTTCACGAGAAATATTCTCGACCAACAGCATGAAAAATTTCATTTTTCCAATTCATACTGAATGTTCGTTCAATCAATATCGCAGAATCGGGGCTTGATTTCAACGGGCATTTGAGCGCATGTTGGCGTCGGGAACACTTGAAGCCGAAAAGGCGCGCCGCATGGAAACGGGACATCTCACGCTCTATGAAAGTTGTTGCGGCCGGAGACCCGTCCGTTGACGGCGGCGGCGCTCGGCGCGGCGGCCGACACGCTCCCACCGGCGCGGCAAGGCCGGTGGGTCCGCAGCGAAGAGGCCCGCGGCCTCGCCATGATCTCGCCGACCTTCCTCTACGCGCTTGCGCTGCTCCTCCTCCCGGTCCTCACCGTCCTCGCCTACAGCTTCTGGACCCAGGACTATCTCGACATCGACCGCACCTTCACGCTGGAAAACTACCGGCAGGCCCTCACCGAGCCGATCTACCGCGACCTCTTCGTCCGCTCGCTCTGGATATCGCTCGTCGTCAGCGTCGCCACCGTCGTCTTCTCCTATCCCATCGCCTGGTTCATCTCGTTCCACGGGGGCGTGCACCGCAACCTCTGGCTCTTCCTCGTCACCGTGCCCTGCTGGACGAGCTACCTGCTCCGCGTCATGTCGTGGAAGGTCATCCTCGGCTATGGCGGCGTGCTGAACACCGGCCTCATCTCGCTCGGCCTCATCGACAAGCCGGTGACCTCGCTCCTCTACAATTCCAACGCCGTCGTCATCACGCTGGTGCATAGCTGGGCGGCCTTCGCCATCCTGCCGATCTACGTCTCGCTGCAGAAGATCGACCGCACGCTGATCGAGGCGGCGCGCGACCTCGGCGACAGCCGCATGCGCGCCTTCTTCCGCGTCACGCTGCCGCTCTCGCTGCCCGGCGTCGTCTCGGCCTTCCTCATCGTGATGATCCCGACGGTCGGTGACTACGTCACGCCCCGCCTCGTCGGCGGCAAGGACGGCGTGATGATCGCGACCGCCATCCAGACGCAGTTCGGCAAGGGCGCCAACTGGCCGCTGGGCGCGGCCCTTTCCGTCACGACCATGGTGCTCGTCTCGCTGGCCGCCGCCGTCGTCGTCTTCGCCCTCAAGTTCGCGGTGCGGAGGATCAGATGAACGCCCTCACGCAGCGCCTGCGCCTCATCCCGCTCCTGCCGGCCTATGTCGCGGTCTATTTCCTCTTCCTCTACCTGCCGATCCTGCTGCTGCCGGTCTTCTCCTTCAACAACGCGGCGACGACCACCTTCCCGCTCGCCGGCTTCACGACGAAGTGGTACGCCTCGCTCATCGGCAACACCGTCATGCTGGAGGCCGCGCGCAACAGCCTCGTCGTCGGCGTCACGGTATCGCTGCTCTCCACGCTCCTCGGCATCTGCGCGGCGCGCGCCATCACGCGCTACCGCTTCCGCGGCCAGAAGGCGGCCGCCGGCCTCATCATGGCCCCGCTCTTCCTGCCGGAGATCATCGTCGCCGTCTCGCTCCTGATGATCGTGCTGGCGATGGGCCTCGAGCTCTCGCTTCTCACCGTCATCCTCGGGCAGACGGTGTTCTGCGTGCCCTATGCCATGTCGGTGCTGGTTTCCGGCTTCGAGGGCTTCGACCGGAGCCTGGAGGAAGCCTCCTACGACCTCGGCGAGACCGCCTTGGGCACCTTCCGGCGCGTGACGCTGCCGGTCGTCGCCCCGGCCATCGTCTCCAGCCTCCTCGTCTCCTTCACCATTTCGCTCGACGAGTTCATCCTCGCCTTCTTCCTCTCCGGCACAGAGCCGACGCTGCCGGTCTATATCTGGGGGCAGTTGCGCTTTGCCGCCAAGCTGCCGGGCGTGCTGGCGCTCGGCACCATCATGCTCGCCGCCTCCATCCTCATGCTCACCTTCGCCGAAATCCTGCGCCGCCGGGCCGAACGCCGCACGCAGATGGCGCTCATGCTGCCCTAGGAGCCGACATGCCCGAACGCCCGATGATCGAGATTGAGAACGTGTCGAAGTTCTACGGCATCTACAAGGCGCTGGACGACGTGTCGCTCTCCATCGCCGAGGGCGAGTTCTTCTCGCTGCTCGGCCCCTCCGGCTGCGGCAAGACCACGCTTTTGCGCTCCATCGCCGGCTTCGAGACGCCGACGCACGGCGAGATCTATATCGACGGCGCGCCCTCCCTCGCCCTGCCGCCGAACCGGCGCCCGACCAACATGGTCTTCCAGAGCTACGCCATCTTCCCGCATCTCGACGTCGCGGAAAACGTCGCCTACGGCCTCAAGCGCCTGAAGCTGACGCCCGCGGAAGAGAAGAAGCGTGTCGGCGACGCGCTCGACCAGGTGCGCCTTTCCGGCCTCGGCCAGCGCAAGGCGCACGAGCTTTCCGGCGGCCAGCGCCAGCGCGTGGCGCTCGCCCGCGCCCTCGTCATGCGCCCCAAGGTGCTGCTGCTCGACGAACCGCTTTCGGCGCTCGACAAGAAGCTGCGCGAGGAGATGCAGGTGGAGCTGCGCACGCTGCAGAAGGCCGTCGGCATCACCTTCATCCTCGTCACGCACGACCAGTACGAGGCGCTGGCGCTCTCCGACCGCATCGCGGTGATGTTCGGCGGGCGCATCGCGCAGGTCGCCACCCCGAAGGAAATCTACCAGCACCCGCGCACCCGCAAGGTCGCCGACTTCCTCGGCGGCATGAACTTCCTCAAGGCCCGCGTGCTCGGCGAACAGGCCGGCGCCGTCTCGGTCGACGCTGCCCGCTTCGGCGCGGTGAGCCTTGCCAAGCCGCACGGCTTTTCCGCCAGCGACGGCCATGTCACGGTCGGCATCCGCCCGGAGCGGCTGCGGCTCCTGTGGGACGACGACCGCGCCCCGCACGAGCTTGCCGGCCGCATCGAGAACCGCGCCTATTTCGGCGAGGTCACGCATCTTACGGTCGGCATCGACGGGCTGGAAGAACCGCTCTCCATGGTCGAGACGAACAACTACGGCGCCGACGACCTGCCGATCGGCGCGGAGATCCGGCTGGCATTCGACCCGGATGCCTTCGTGCTGCTGGCGGAGGATCCGCCGGTGTCGCGGGTGTAAAGACCCTCTCTGCCCTGCCGGGCATCTCCCCCACAAGGGGGGAGAAAGACCAGTAGCCTGCTTTTCTTTCAAATTTTCCGCTGAGAGTGCCGCAACGTAAGTCCCTCCCCCTTGTGGGGAGGGATTTAGGGAGGGGTCTTTTCGCCCCCCTCAATACCCCGACTTGATCTTCTCGAACTCGGCGATCATCTTCTGCCTCAGTTCCGTCGGCATCGGCGACTGGAAGAGCGTGTTGGCGACGAAGGCGTCGACGTCGGCATAACCCTTGTCCTTGAGGATCTTCGGGTCGACCGCCGCCATGCCCTTGGCGTTGGAATGGCCGTAGCCCCAGTTCTCGACCATGTAGGCGGCGACCGCGGGATCGGTGACGGCGTTGAGGTAGTCATAGGCAAGGCCCTCGCTGCCCTCCCCGCCCTTCAGCCGCACGTAGCCGCAGACCCAGGTGGAAAGCCCCTCCCTGGTATCCTTCTTGATGGCGACCGGCTGGCCTTCTGCCTGAAGGGTCGTCGCCGTCTCGTTCCAGGCCCAGGCGAGGTCGACCTCGCCGCTCGCCATCGCCTGGCTGAGATCGGTGTTGTCGGTCCAGTAGAGCCGCACGTTCTTGTGCACCTGGCGCAGGAAATCGGAGGCCTCCTTGAACTGCGCGTCCGTCAGCGTCGTCCAGTCCTTGACGCCGATGGCAAGGCTCGCCAGCGCATAGGCGTCGTCGACATTGTCGCCGATCGACACGCGGTCCTTGAACTTCGGATCGGCGAAGGCCTTCAGCGAGGCGATCTCCTCGGGCTTGACCGTGTCCGTGCGGTAGGTCAGCACCGTGTTGCCCCACTCGAAGGGAATGAACCAGGCGGTGCCGTCCGCCGAGGTCATCAGGTTCTTCATCTCCTTGAAGTTCGGCAAGACGTCGTTCCAGTTGGCGAGCTTGGCCGTGTCGAGCGGTTCCAGAAGACCCGCCTCCCGCCACTTCACGACGCTCTGCGAACAGGGATGGGCGACGTCCGCCTTGAAGCCGGAGCGCAGCTTCTGGAAGGCCTCCTCCTCGTCGCCGAAGAAGGAGAAGTCCGGCGAGCCGCCGTGCTTTTCCGTATAGGCGGGGTGGAAGGCGGGGTCCTCGTAGCCCGACCAGTCGAACACCGTCAGCGTATCGGCGGCGAAGGCGGGAAGCGCGGTTCCGAGGGCAAGGGCGGCGGCGAAAACCGCCGTGATGGTATGTCTGGCCGTGTCTGCGTTCTTCATGCCATTCTCCTTCCCCGTTTCGGGTTCCCTATTGTGATCGTGGTCCCTGCAATGTGAGATGCTTCGGGAAGACCGTGGCGACATGGGCGATCGCCGCCTCCAGCGCCTTTTCCCGCGTCGTGCCGTCGCCCATCATCAGGCGCAGCCACAGGCCTTCCAGCATGGCGCAGAGCGAAAGCGCCGTCGGCTCCGGCTCGAAGGCATAGCCGCCCTCCGCCTTGAGCGCCGCGCAGAGCGAGATCACGGTCTCCTGGTACTTGACGTCCCGCGCGCCGCAGAGCGCCTGGTAGGTCGGCCGCGACTTCGCCTCGCCCCAGAAGGCGCACCAGGCGGCAAGCTTGCGCTTGGTGCAGATCTTGCGGTCGAAATCGGCATGGACGAGCGCCCACAGGCGGCCTGCCGCCTCCGGCCCAGCCTTCTCCAGCGCCGCGTTCCAGTGGTCCGCATATTCCTCGGCCATGAACTGCAGCGTGGCGATGAGCAGGTTTTCCTTGCTCTCGAAATGGAAGTTGACGATGCCGCGGGAGAGCCCGGCCCCGTCCGCGACATCGGCGAGGGTGGTGTCGGAATAGCCGCGCTTGGCGAGGGAATCGATGGTCGCCTCGATGAGCTGCTGCCGCCGCGTTTCCTTGGAGGCCTTGCGCCCCCGCTTCTCGCCGTCGCCCGAGCCCTGTTCCGCCGTGCCTGCCCGCATCTTCACCGTCACCTTGCCCCTGGGGTTCTTCAAAAGCACGGTCATGGGCGCATTCCCTCAGCCGGCTTGCTGGCGCGCAGATGAGCCGGACAATGCTCTCCACTGTCAAGGACCTTCTGCATGGCGGTCCAGGTGCGAATGTTCTTCTCGACATAGGCCGCGCCGACGGCCGCCACGGCCTCGGCCCGAAGCGGCCCCTCGAGGCGCTCCAGCTCGCCCCGCGCCACATCGCGGTACCAGGCGTTGCGGCTTTCCACGCGCCCGCCGGCAAAGCCCGCCGCGGCCATGGCCGCAAGATAGCGGGCGGGCGAGGCCATGCCGAAGCTGAGGCCCTCTGCGGCGACATAGTCCTTCATGTCCGCGCTCGGCTCGCCGTCATGGCCGATCAGCCAGTCGGAGGCGGCAAGGACGCCGCCCGGCTTCAGCACGCGGTAGAACTCGGCGAAAAGCGCCTCCTTGTCCGGCACATGGATCATCGCATCCTTGGAGAAGATAACGTCGAACTCGCCGTCGTCGAACGGCAGGCGCCCCGGCGGGCTCGAAACGAAGCGGGCGACGGAGGAAAGCCCCGCGGCCGCGGCGGCCGCCCTCGCCCTGTCGATCACCGGCTGCTCCACGTCGTAGCCGACGATCTCGGCCGGTGCATGGGCGCGGGCGATATGCAGCGTGATGCCGCCGGCCCCGCAGCCGAAATCGAGGACGTGCCGGCCGGCAAGATCGACGCCGGAAAGCACCCGGTCGACCTCCTGCGGCCCGCCCGGCGAAAGATAGCCCTCGCCCCAGAGCACGCCGAGGAAGCGGATCGCCGCCTCGTCGTATTCCGGCTCCGCAGCCGCCCTGTCCCCGCCCGATGCCGCCATGGCCTTCCCGCGTTCACGACGCGCCCGGCCGGCGCGTTTTCATCGGCCGAAATTCTAGCGCATAATCAGGCGATTGCAAGATACTTGCTGAATGATCATTCAGAATATCTGGACAACATTTTGCTTTTGATGCAGCTTTTAGAAACAAGGGAGACATCAAAATGCAGAAGTACGATGCCCTGATTGTCGGCGGCGGCCATAACGGGCTGGTCACGGCCTGCTATCTCCAGCGCGCCGGCCTCAACGTCCTCGTCGTGGAAAAGAACGGCTGGGTCGGCGGCGCGGCGACGAGCCGCGAGCTGACGCCCGGCTTCCTCTATTCCAACTGCTCCTATGTCTGCTCCCTCTTCCGCCCGGAGATCATGCGCGATCTCGAACTGCCAAGGCACGGCCTCCAGGTCATCTCCTACGAGGGCGGCGCGGTGTTCACCCGCGACGGCGATTATCTCGCCTCCTACCGCGACCATGACAGCCATCGCCGCGAATTCGCCCGCTATTCGAAGCGCGACGCGGAGGCCTACGAGCGCTATGCCCGCGACGTGACGCGCCAGTGCCGCTTCATCCAGCCGCTTCTGATGCGCACCGCGCCGGACCCGTTCGGCTTCCGCCCGCGCGACATTTCCGAACTCCTGTACCTCGCGAAGAAATTCGGCGAATTCAGCCCGCACGAGATGGCCGAGACGCTGCGCTTCTGGACCATGTCGATTTCCGATTTCCTCGACGAGTATTTCGAGACGGACGTCATCAAGGCCTATCTGGCGCTCTCGGGCATCATCGGCACCGCGCTCGGCCCCATGTCGCCCGGCACGGCCTATGTGCTCCTCCATCACTATATGGGCGAGGTAGACGGCTCGGTCGGCGCCTGGGGCTATGCGCGCGGCGGCATGGGCGCGGTGACGCAGGCCCTTTCCCGCTCGTTCCTTGCCTCCGGCGGCACGATCCGCACCGATGCGGAAGTCGCGAAGGTCCTGACGCGCGGCGGGCGTGCCACCGGCGTCGTGCTGGCGAACGGCGACGAGCTGCGCGCCGGCCTCGTCGTCTCCAATGCCGACGTCAAGCGCACCTTCCTGAAGCTCGTCGACGAGGATGCGCTTCCCGGCGACTTCGTCCATCGCGTGAAGCATTTCAAGATGCGCGGCTCCTCCGGCAAGGTGAACATCGCGCTCGACAGCCTGCCGGAATTTCCGGCCCTCGGCGAAAACTCCACCTGCATGCGCGGCGACATGCATTTCACCGACAGCGTCGAGCGCATGGAGCGGGCCTATGACGACTGGAAGGCGGGGCGCTGGTCGCAAGACCCGTTCCTCGACATGATGATCCCGACCCTGCTCGATCCGACCATGACCTCGCCGGGCAAGCACTTCATGAGCTGCTTCGTGCAATATTGCCCGCCGAAGGTAGAGGGCCGCGACTGGACGGATGCCGACCGAGACGCCTTCGCCGAGACCGTCATCGGCCAGATATCCGACTATTCCCCCGGCTTCCGCGACCGTATCGTCCATATGGAGGTGCGAACGCCGCGCGAGATCGAGGCGGAGGTGGGCCTGACGGAAGGCAACATCTTCCAGGGCGAGCTCACCTTCGACCAGCTTCTCTTCAACCGGCCGGTGCCCGGCTATGCCCAGTATCGCAGCCCCATCCACGGGCTCTACATGTGCGGCTCCTCCACGCATCCCGGCGGCGGGGTGATGGGCGCGCCCGGCCGCAACGCCGCCGCCGAGATCCTGCGCGACCTCAAGCGTTCCTCCGGAGAGATGAGCAAGGCCCATGACGTCGTTTGATGCCATCGTGATCGGCGCCGGCCACAACGGCCTTGCCGCCGCAACCCGCCTTGCCAAGGGCGGCCGCAAGGTGCTGGTGCTGGAAGCCGCGAACGCGCCGGGCGGGGCGGCGCGCGGCCGGGAGTTTGCCCCCGGCTTCCGCTCGGCCGGCCTTGCCCATATCGTCAACCGGCTGGATGCCGACGTCGCCCGCGACATCGGCCTCGATCTTGCCGGCGAAACGCTGCTGCCGACGACGGTGCTCGACGGCTCCGGCAAGGCCGTGACGCTCCGCGGCGCCTATGGCGAAAGCATCGACGGCGTCTCCGCCGACGAGGCCGCCGCCTTCGCCGCGCTGCGCAAGAAGCTCATCTTCCAGGCCGGTATCCTGAAACGCTTCCTGCGCCGCCCGCCGCCGCAGATCGGCGCCATCTCGCTCGGCGACCTCTCCACCCTCGCCGGCGCCGGGCTCGGGCTCCTTCGCAAGGGCCGTGGCGAGGGCCGCGATTTCCTGCGCATGCTGCTGATGAACGTCGCCGACGTCGCCGACGAATACCTGGCGGACGACCGCCTCAAGGGGCTGCTTGCCTTCGACGCCACGCTCGGCATCCATCTCGGTCCCCGCTCGCCGACCTCGCTGCTCGGTCTCTACTACCGCCTCACCGGCGAGGCGGCAGGCAAGTCGGGCGGACAGGTCGTGCCGGCCGGCGGCATGGCCGCCATCGCCCCGGCCTTCGTGCGCGCGGCGGAGAAGGCAGGCGTCACCATCCGCTGCAGCGCGCCCGTCGGCCGCATCCTCGCCGACCGCGGCAGGGCGAGCGGCGTCGTCATGCGCGACGGCACCGAGATTACGGCCCCCGTCGTCGTCTCGGCCATCCATCCGCAGACGACCTTCCTTCACCTCGTCGACCCGGCCGAAAGCGGCACCGGCTTCGTGCGCTCGGTGAAGAACGTGCGCAGCCACGGCAATGTCGCCAAACTCGACCTTGCGCTGGACCGCGTTCCCGATTTCTCAGGCCTTTCCCCGGAAGCGCGGAACGGCCGCATCGTGCTGGCGCGCTCGATGGAACAGGTGGAGACGGCCTTCAACCCGGCGAAATACGGCGAATTCTCCACCGATCCGGTGATGGAGATCACCCTGCCGAGCCTTGCCGACCCGTCGCTCGCCCCATCCGGCGGCTGCACGCTCTCGGCCCTCGTGCAATATGCCCCCTATCGCCTCAAGACGGGCTGGGAGGCGGGCAAGCCGGCCTTCCTGAAGATCGTGCTGGAGACGCTGGAGCGCCATGCGCCCGGCATCGGCCGGACCGTCGTCGCGGCAGACCTGATGACGCCGGTGGACATCGAGGCGGAATACAACCTGCCCGGCGGCCATTGGCATCACGGCGAATTGCAGGCCGACCAGTTGCTCGTCAACCGGCCGACGGGCGCCGCCTCCGGCTATGCGACGCCCATCGAGGGGCTCTACCTCGCCAGCGCCGGGGCGCATCCGGGCGGCGGCATTTCCGGCCTGCCCGGCTGGAACGCCGCCCGCCACATCCTTTCGGGAGGCAAGCCATGAATGCCCTGACGACATCCGCCGCGGGCCTTCGCCGCGCCGCCCGCGACCATATCCGCACCCCGCGCCTCGAAACGCCGTTCCACGAGCGCCTCGCGACCCTCAGCGAGGTCAACGACTGGTATAGCTGGGCCGGCTACAAGGCGCCGCATTCGCTCTTCGACGGCGAGCTCGAATATTTCGCCATCCGCTCCACCGCCGCCCTCTTCGACATCTCGCCCATGGTGAAATACCGCATCACCGGCCCGGATGCGGAACGCTACCTCAACCGCCTGACGCTGCGCGACGTGCGCAAGCTCGCCGTCGGCCGCGTGCAGTACACGGCCTGGTGCGACGACCACGGCCATGTGCTCGACGACGGCACGCTGTTCCGCCTCGGCGAAGCGGATTTCCGCCTCTGCTGCCAGGAGCGGCACCTGCCCTGGCTCCTCGACAGCGCTTTCGGCTTTTCCGTCGATATCCGCGAAGAGACGGAAGAAATCGCCGGCCTCGCTTTGCAGGGCCCGACCAGCTACGCCGTGCTGCGCGATGCCGGCTTTGCCGGCGTGGAGGCGCTGAAACCCTTCGCCGTCGCCAGCTTCCCGCACGAGGGCGGAGAGGTCACCATCTCGCGCACCGGCTTTACCGGCGACCTCGGCTACGAGCTCTTCGTGCCGCGCGCCAAGGCCCTGTCGCTGTGGGATCGCCTGTGGAGCGCGGGCGAACTGCACGCCATCCGCGCCATCGGCTACGGCGCGCTGAACCAGGCGCGCATCGAGGCGGGCTTCATCGTCGCCAACACGGATTTCGTCACCGCCGAGGGAGCGCTGCGCGCCGACCGGGAGCGCATGCCGGACGAGATCGGCCTCGACTGGCTGGTCGATCCGGACAAGCCCAACTTCAACGGCCGCAAGGCCATCCTCGACGCGCGGCGGAATCAAACTCTCAAGCACATCCTCGTCGGCCTTGAAATCGAAGGGAATATTCCCGCCGAGCACGCCATCGTCTATCATCGGAAAAAGCACGAGGCGGGCATCGTCACCGCCGGCATCTGGTCGCCGACGGCCAAGCGCAACATCGCCATCGCCAGCCTCGAACGGCCCTACGGGTCGAAGTTCACCGAGGACCTGTGGGTGGAGATCTACGCCATGCGGGAATTGCAGTACCAGAAGCTGATGAAGCGCGCGAAGATCGTGCCGCGCCCCTTCGTCAAGCTCGCCCGCCGCACGGCAACGCCGCCGGGCCTGAAATAGAAATGGACGAGGAGACCCGCCGCAACTGGCAGATCGTCACGACGCCGCCCGGCGCCGAATGGTCCGGGCGCGCCCGCTATGCGGCGGCCATGTATTTCTGCCAGCGCGGCGAGATGTCGCCGGAGGTGCTGGAAATCTACCGCATCTGTTCGCGGCTCGATGCGGAAGACCCCGTCTCGGTGCTCCGGCGCTGGAAGCTCGGCGCGGACTGGATAAAGAAGCTCGAAACGTGGCGTTCAGGCTGAGGGCTGGCGCGGCGCATAGCTGCCGAAAAGCCGGCTGAGCGCCTCCTTGCCCTCCCCGGCGATATCGAACCGCCGGCCGAACAGCAGCCATTCCGAGCAAAGCCCCTTGATGACCCAGCGCAATTGTGCGGCCGCCGCGCGCGGCGTCCATGAGGCGCAGAGCTTGCCCTGCCGCTGGGCCTTGGCGAAGGCCGCCTCCAGCGCCTGCATGTGCTCGTCGTCGATGTCGTTCTGCCGCTCGGAGATCGCGGCGAATTCGCCGCCGGTGTCGCAGCGCAGGAGGATCGAGAGGATGCGCTGGCGGTGCTCGTCGGCGGCCAGCACGTCGAGCCATTCGCGGCCCACCCGCTCCAGCACGCCGAGCACGTCGGCATTGTCCGCCTCCAGCTCGCGGGCGATCAGCTCTTCCTGCGGCAGCGGCAGGGAACTGTAGAGTTCCAGCACGAGGTCCGCCCGGTTGGCGAAATGCCAGTAGATCGCGCCGCGGGTGACCCCCGCGGCGCGCGCCACATCCTCCATGGAGGCATGGGCGACGCCCTTTTCATAGAAGACCCGCTCGGCCGCCAGCAGGATCTGCTGGCGGGTTTCCTTGGCCGCGGCCTTGGTCCGGCGCATGGCAGCCTACTCCGCGGGACCTGCCGCCGGAGCCGGCTCCTCCTTCTTTTTGCCGTAGCCGAACAGCTTCATCACGAAGACGAAGAAGACCGGCACGAAGAAGATGGCGAGCACCGTCGCGGTGATCATGCCGCCCATGACGCCGGTGCCGATGGCGCGCTGGCTGCCCGAGCTTGCGCCCGTGGCGATGGCGAGCGGCAGCACGCCGAGCGTGAAGGCGAGCGAGGTCATCAGGATCGGGCGGAAGCGCAGGTGGCAGGCCTCGATGGTCGCCTCGACCAGCGAGCGCCCATCCGCCATCAGCTCCTTGGCGAACTCGATGATCAGGATCGCGTTCTTCGCCGAAAGGCCGATGATCGCGATGAGGCCCACCTTGAAGTAGACGTCGTTCGACATGTCGCGCAGCGTGACGGCGATGACCGCGCCGATGACGCCGAGCGGCACGACGAGGATGACCGCGAGCGGGATCGACCAGCTCTCGTAGAGCGCGGCAAGGCAGAGGAACACCAGGAGGCACGAGAGGCCGATGAGGATCGGCGCCTGCGAGCCCGACTGGATTTCCTGCAGCGACTGGCCCGTCCACTCGTAGCCGAAGCCCGGCGGAAGCTGGCCGGCGAGCCGCTCCATTTCCGCGATCGCATCGCCCGAGGAGAAGCCCGGCTTGGTGTCGCCGCTGATGCGGATCGACGGATAGCCGTTGTAGCCCACGGTCTGCGTCGGCGCCTTCACCCATTCCGCCGTCGCGAAGGAGGAGATCGGCACCATGCCGCCCTTGGAATTGCGGACGTTGAGGTTGAGGAGGTCGGCGACCTGCATGCGCTCGTTCTGGTCCGCCTGCACCGTCACGCGCTGCATGCGCCCGGCATTCGGGAAGTCGTTGACGTAGGTGGAGCCGAGATTGGTCGAGATCGTCGTGTTGATGTCCGCGAAGGTCACGCCGAAGGTGTTGGCCTTTTCGCGGTCGATGACGATGTTGACCTGGGCCGCATCCGGCATGCCGTCGAAGCGCACGCCCTGAACGACGTTGCTCTGGGCGGCAAGGCCGAGAAGCTGGTCGCGCGCGGCGGCAAGCGCCTCGGCGCCGAGGCCGGCGCGGTCCTGCAGGCGGAAGGAGAAGCCCCCCGTCGTGCCGAGGCCCTGGATCGGCGGCGGCGACAGCGCGAAGCTGATCGCATCCTTGATCTGGCTCATCGCCATGGTCGCGCGGCCGGCAATCGACTGGGCCGAATTGTCCGGCCCGCGTTCGGACCAGTCCTTCAGCGTCACGAAGGCAAGGCCGGCATTCTGGCCCGCGCCGAAGAACGAGAAGCCGTTGATGCCGACGATGGTGTCGACCGCGGGCTCCTGGCCGAAGATCTTCTCGGTCTTGGCCAGCACGTCGTCCGTGCGGTGGCCGGTCGCTTCCGAGGGAAGCTGCATCATGACGATGACGAAGCCCTGGTCCTCGTCCGGCAGGAACGAGGACGGCAGCTTCACGAACATGTAGCCGAGGCCCGCCAGGATCGCGAGATAGATGACCATGAAGCGGCCGGTGCGGCGCACGAGCCAGCCGATGCCGCCGCTATAGCTCTTCGAGGTCCGGGCAAAGCCGCGGTTGAACCAGCCGAAGAAGCCGCGCTTCTCGTGATGGTGGCCCTTGGGAACCTGCTTGAGGAAGCTGCCGGCGAGCGCCGGGGTCAGCGACAGGGCGAGGAAGGCCGAGAAGAGGATCGAGACCACCATGGTCAGCGAGAACTGCTGGTAGATGACGCCGACCGCGCCCGGGAAGAAGCCCATCGGGATGAACACCGAGGCGAGCACCAGCGTGATGCCGATGACGGCGCCGGTGATCTGCTTCATCGCCTTGCGGGTCGCCTCCTTCGGCGGCAGGCCCTCTTCCGACATGATGCGCTCGACGTTCTCCACGACGATGATCGCATCGTCGACGAGGATGCCGATGGCGAGCACCATGGCGAACATGGTGAGCACGTTGATCGAGAAGCCCATGGCGAGCATGACGGCGCAGGTGCCGAGCAGCGCGACGGGAACGACGAGCGTCGGGATGATCGTGTAGCGGATGTTCTGCAGGAACAGGAACATCACGAGGAACACGAGGCCGACGGCTTCGAGCAGCGTGTGCACGACCTTCTCGATCGACACCTTCACGAACGGCGAGGTGTCGTAGGGGATCGAGTATTCGAGGCCCGGCGGGAAGAACTGCGCCAGTTCGTCCATGCGCGCCTTGATCGCCGCGGAGGTCTCCATGGCGTTGCCGGTCGGCGAGAGCTGCACGCCGATGGCGGCGGAAGGCTGGCCGTTGAGGCGCGTGGAGAACGAATAGTTCTCGCCGCCCACCTCGACGCGCGCGACGTCGCGCAGGCGCACGGCAGAGCCGTCCGCATTGGCGCGCAGCACGATGGCGCCGAACTCCTCCGGCGTCGTGAGCTGGCCCTTGATGTTGACGGGCGCGGCGATCTGCTGGGTGATCGGGTTCGGCTGGGCGCCGATGGAGCCGGCGGCGATCTGCGCGTTCTGCGCCTGCACGGCGGCGGTGACGTCCGCGGCGGTGAGGTTCAGGCCGAGCATCTTGGCCGGATCGAGCCAGATGCGCATGGAGCGCTGCGTGGCGAAGAGCTGCGCGCGGCCGACGCCGGGCACGCGCTGGATTTCCGACAGAACGTTGCGGTTCAGGTAGTCGCCGAGGCTGATGGCGTCCATCGAGCCGTCGGTGGAGGTGAGCGCGACGATCAAAAGGAAGCCGGAGCCGGCCTCCTCGACCTGCACGCCCTGGCGGCGCACGGAATCGGGCAGGCGCGGCTCGACGCGGCTGACGCGGTTCTGCACGTCGACGGAAGCCTGGGACGGGTCGGTGCCCGGCGCGAAGGTGATGTTGATCTCGGCGGAGCCGGCGGCGCTCGAGGAGGACTCGAAATAGAGCAGGCCCTCGACGCCGTTCAGCTCATCCTCGATGAGCTTGGTGACGCTCTGGTAGGTGTCCTGCGAGGACGCGCCGGAATAGGTCGTGCGCACCGAAATCTGCGGCGGAGCGACGTCCGGATACTGCGCGACCGGCAGGAGCGGGATGGCGATGGCGCCGGCGATCATGATGAAGATCGCGACGACCCAGGCGAAGATCGGCCTGTCGATGAAGAAACTGGGCATCGTCGGATCCTTACTTGGCCTGCTCGGTCTTGGCGGCATCGCCGTCTTCGGCCTTGCCGGCTTCGCCAGCCTTCGCGTCGTCGGCCTTCGCACCGTCGGCCTTCGCGCCCTCGGCCTGCGCCTTCTGGGCCTCGGCCGCCGCATTGGGGTCCCATTCGGACGGAACGACTTCCGCGCCGGGCTGCACCTTCTGGAAGCCTTCGACGATGATCTTCTCGCCGCCCTTCAGGCCGTCCGTGATGACCCAGCGCGTGCCGGAGGCACGGCCGACGCGCACGTTGCGGATGCCGGCCTTGTTGTCGGCGGAAACGACGTAGACGAGCGCGCCGCCCGAGGAGTCGCGCTGCACGGCCTGCTGCGGCACGAGCACGGCGCCCTTCTCGATGCCCTGCTCGATCAGCACGCGCACATACATGCCCGGCAAGAGGTCGCCGTCCGGGTTCGGGAATTCGCCGCGCAGCGTCACCTGGCCGGTCGTCTCGTCGACGGCGGCTTCGGAGAACAGGAGCTTGCCCGGATGCGGATATTCCGTGCCGTCGTCGAGCATCAGCTTGACGTCGGCGGAATTGTTGTCGGCCATCAGTGCGCCGTCCTGCAGGGCCTTGCGCAGGCGGATGAGATCCGTCGCCGACTGGGTGAAGTCGGCATAGACCGGATCGAGCTGCTGGATCGTGGCGAGGTTTTCCGTGCCGCCCGCCGAGACCAGCGCGCCTTCCGTGATGAGCGCGCGGCCGATGCGGCCGCTGATCGGCGCCTTCACGTCGGCATACTGGAGATTGAGCCTGGCAGTTTCGAGGCCGGCCTGGGCGATGGCCACGTCGGCATCGGCCTGGGCGAGCTTGGCGATGGCGTCGTCATAGGCCTGGGCGGAGGCGACGTTCGACTTCTTGAGCTGCTCCTGGCGTTCGGAATCCACCCGCGCCTGCGTCTGCACGGCCTTGGCCCGGCGCAGCGTCGCCTCGGCGCTGTCGACCTGCACCTGGAACGGGGCGGGATCGATGCGGTAGAGCACGTCGCCTTCCTTGACCTGCGAGCCCTGCTCGAAGACGCGCTCGACGACGATGCCGGAAACGCGCGGTCGCACTTCCGCAACGCGCGTGGCGGCGATGCGGCCCGGCAGGTCGTTGGTGATCGGCACGTCCTCGGCCTTCACGGTGATGACGGCCACCTGCGGCGGCGGAAAGGCAAAGCCGCCGCCCTGCTGCTGCTCGTCGTTGCAGCCGGCAAGAATGAGCAGGGCGCCAAGGGTCGCAATCGAAATCGGTCTCATGAAACGCATGGGATCTTCCATAGGCGATGCCGGCCAAACACCGGCTGGGTGCTGAAAACGAGTCGATGCGGTGACCGGAAGATCACCGCATCGCAACATACCGACAAGGCTGTATGTTAAAGTTTGCCATTTGACAATCGCCGATTACGGCCGGCACGCCGCAATCCGCCCCGATCACGAAATTGTGATGAGGGTCCTCAACGTATAGCGCGGCCGTTCTCGTCGAAACGATGCGTCTGGCCCTGGGCCGGCGTTGCGAAGATCGTCTCGCCGGGCTCGTAGTGATGCTCGCCGAAGAGGCGGGCCGTGATGGTGCCGACCTTGTCCGATTCCAGGTAGACGATCGTGTCGGCGCCGAGATGCTCGACATGCACCACCTTGCCCTGCCATTCGCCGGCCTCGCGCGAGAGCGAAAGATGCTCCGGGCGCACGCCGACGGTGCGCGCATCCGCAACGCCGAGGCGGGCCGCGTCGATGAAGTTCATGCCCGGCGAGCCGATGAAGCCGGCGACGAAGAGGTTTGCCGGGCGGTTGTAGAGCTCCATCGGCGAGCCGACCTGCTGAACGACGCCGGCATCGAGCACCACGATCTTGTCCGCCAGCGTCATCGCCTCGACCTGGTCGTGCGTGACGTAGATCATGGTGGCCTTCAGCTCCCGGTGCAGCCGGGCGATCTCCAGGCGCGTGTTGACGCGCAGCGCCGCGTCGAGGTTGGAGAGCGGCTCGTCGAAGAGGAAGAGCTTGGGCTCGCGCACGATGGCGCGGCCGATGGCGACGCGCTGGCGCTGGCCGCCGGAAAGCTCGGCCGGGCGGCGGGCGAGATACTTTTCGAGCGACAGCATGGCCGAGGCCCTGTCGATCCGCTTGTCGATCTCGGCCTTCGGCGTGCCGGCCTGCTTGAGGCCGAGGCCCATATTGTCCTTCACCGACAGGTGCGGATAGAGCGCGTAGGACTGGAACACCATGGCGATGCCGCGCTTGGCGGGCGGTACGCTGACGACTTCCGCGCCGTCGATGGTGATCGAGCCGGAGGTGGCGTCGTCGAGCCCGGCGATGATGCGCAGCAGCGTGGACTTGCCGCAGCCGGACGGGCCGACGAAGATGACGAACTCGCCGTCCTTCACGTCGAGGTCGATGCCCTTGAGCACGTCGACGGAGCCGAAGGACTTGCGTACGGATTTCAGTTGAAGAGAGCCCATCGATATCCCCTTAGAGCTTGACCGGCTGGCCGGTTCTGACACTTTCGTCGGCCGCCAGGCAGATCCTCAGCGACTGCACCGCGTCGTCCATGTGGCGCGAGAGATCGACATCCTCGCGGATCGCCTTCAGCACGAAGGCCTGCTCGCGGTCGCACAGTTCCTGGTGGCCGGGTTCGCCCGCCATCCTCAGGTCCTCGTCCGGCGACAGGAATTTCCCGTCCGGTCCGGTCGCCGCATTGTGCAGGCGGATCACCGCCGTCTTGGTGTGGGTGTCGATGTCGTCCGACTTGGCGTTCGGGTCCATGACGATGGAGACCGAGCCGTTCGGCGACATGACGTCCTTCACGAAGAAGGCCGTTTCCGAGATCATCGGCCCCCAGGCCGCCTCGTACCAGCCGAGCGAGCCGTCGTCGAAGAGCACCTGGAGATGGCCGTAGTTGTACATGTCCGGCCGGATCTCGTCGGAGAGGCGAAGGCCCATGCCGCGCACCTCGACGGGCTTCGCATCGGTGATCTGGCACATCACGTCGACATAGTGCACGCCGCAGTCGACGATGGGAGGCGTCGTCTGGAGCAGCGCCTTGTGCGTCGCCCAGGTCGGTCCGCTCGACTGCTGGTTCAGGTTCATGCGGAAGACGTAGGGACCGCCGAGCTTGCGGGCCTCCGCGATGAGCCGCATCCAGGAAGGATGGTGGCGCAGGATATAGCCGACGATCAGCTTGCGGCCGTTGGCCCGCGCACAGGCGACGACGCGCTCGGCATCGGCCACCGTGGTCGCCAGCGGCTTTTCCACGAAGACATGGGCGCCCGCCTCCATCGCCGCGATGGCATATTCGGCATGGCTGTCCGAATAGGTGTTGATCGAGCAGAGCTCCGGCTTCAGCTCCTTGAGCGCCTCGTGAAAGGACGGCAGGATCTCGTAGCCTTCGAGCCCTTCCGGCACCGGCACCTTCGAGCGGTTGACGAGGCCGATAATCTCAAAACCCGGGTTTTCGTGATAGGCGAGCGCGTGGCTCCTGCCCATGTTGCCGAGACCGGCCGAAAGAACGCGAACGGGGGTCATGGCAGAACTCACTTTACAGCTCCCGAGGTGATGCCGCGGATCAGTTGCCGCGAGAAGACGAGGTAGAGGACGAGGACCGGGAAGATCGCCAGCGACAGCGCCGCGAGCACCGCGTTCCAGTTGGTGACGAACTGGCCGATGAAGATCTGCGAGCCCAGCGTCACCGTCTTGGTCGCCTCGCTCGGGGCGAGGATCAGCGGGAACCACAGGTCGTTCCAGATCGGGATCATCGTGAAGACCGCGACCGTCGCCATGGCCGGCCGGACGAGCGGCAGCACGAGGCGGAAGAAGATCGAATATTCCGAAAGCCCGTCGATGCGCCCGGCATTCTTGAGGTCGTCGGAGACGGTCCGCATGAATTCCGAGAGGATGAAGACGGCGAGCGGAATGCCCTGCGCGGTGTAGACGAGGATCAGCGCCGTCAGCGTGTTGACGAGCCCCGTCGCCACCATGCCCTGGAGGATCGCGACGGTGCCGAGGCGGATCGGGATCATGATGCCGATGGCGAGATAGAGACCCATCAGCGTGTTGCCGCGGAAGCGGTATTCGGAGAGCGCGAAGGCGGCCATGGCGCCGAAGAGCAGCACGAGCGCGATGGAGACCACCGTGACGATAAAGCTGTTCTGGAAGTAGTTGACGAAATCCCCCTGCCCCAGAACCGTGGTGTAGCCGACGAGGTCGAAGGTCTCGGGCGTCGGAAGCTGCATCGGGTTGCGGAAGATCGCGTTGCGCGCCTTCATCGAGTTGATGATCGTCAGGAACACCGGGAAGACCGAGATGATCGCATAGCCGATCAGCGCGAGGTGGACGAGCGACGTGCGGGTGAGCGAATTGCGTGCCTTGGACATGTCAGCCCCCCCGGTCAGAACTGGTAGCGACGCATGCGCCGCTGGATGACGAAGAGATAGAGCGAGACGCCGGCGAGGATGATGAGGAACATGACCGTCGCGATCGTCGCGCCCATCGAGCGGTCGCCGAGCTGGAGCTGGAAACCGAAGAAGGTGCGGTAGAGCAGCGTGCCGAGGATATCCGTCGAGCCGTCCGGCCCGGCAAGCGCGCCCTGCACGGTGTAGATGAGGTCGAAGGCGTTGAAGTTGCCGACGAAGGTGAGGATCGAGATGATGCCGATGGCGGGCAGGATCAGCGGCAGCTTGATCTTGAAGAACTGGCTCCAGCCGGTCACACCGTCGCATTCGGCCGCCTCGATCACCTCGTCCGGGATGTTGAGGAGCGCGGCATAGATCAGCATCATCGGGATGCCGACATATTGCCAGACCGAAATGAGCGAGACGGCGATGAGCGCCGAATTCGGCTTGCCGAGCCAGGGCGAGAACAGCGACTTCAGGCCGACGACATCCAGCAGGAAGGGCGAGACGCCCCAGATCGGCGAGAGGATCAGCTTCCAGATGAAGCCGACGATGACGAAGGAGAGCAGCGTCGGCAGGAAGATCGCCGTGCGGTAGAAGGCGGCAAAGCGCAGCTTCGGCAGCGACAGCATGGCCGCGAGCGCCACGCCGATCGGGTTCTGCACGAGCATGTGGATCGTGAAGAAGACGAAGTTGTTCTTCAGCGCGTTCCAGAAGTCGTGCGCCCAGCGCTCGTCGCCGAACAGCACCTTGAAGTTGCCGAGGCCCACGAAGGTCGACTGGCCGTCCACCGTGTTGAACAGCGAAAGGCGCAGCGTCTCGATGAGCGGCAGGATCATGACCGCCGTGTAGACGATGAGGGCCGGCAGCAGGAAGACGCCGACATGCCAGCGCACCGGCCGTCTGATCGGCTGCATTTCATCATGGGTAGAAGGTATGTCGCTCATGGCCCAGCCTGCCCCTCCGGTTGTTGTTCCAGGAAATCCGCATGCGCGGATGCCGTGCGCGGCAGGCCTGCCGCACATGACGATTTCAGCATACACATTAGTAGCGGGGCCGCGCCCCGAATTTGCCTTTCGGCATCCTCTGTCCACCGGGACGGAGGAAACGGCCTGGCGCCCGTCGTTTCGAGCCGCGCCGCCGGAAGTCCCTCTCCCCGGATTGGCGGGGAGAGGACCGGGACAGGCAAGCGCCTGCCCCTCAAGCAGAGTTCAGCAGCCGACGGAAGGCTTACTTGGCCGGCTTGTACCAGCTGTCGAGGCCCTTCTGGAGCTTTTCGGCGGCCTGTTCCGGCGTGTCGGTGCCGTTGATGACGTTGGCCGATTCCGTCCAGGTCTCGTTTTCGAGGTTCGGCGTGCCGCGCGACAGGATCTGGTAGGTCGAGCGGATCGTCGGCTTGCACTTCTCACGCCAGGAGACGAATTCCTGCGCCAGCGGGTCGTTCATCTTCACGGCCGTCGAGTTCAGGCTGAAGAAGCCCGGCAGCGAGTTGGCGTAGATGTCGGCGAATTCCGGCGAGGCGACGAAGCTCAGGAACTTCTTGGCGGCGTCCGCATTGGCGCTCTTGGCGTTGAGGCCGATGCCGATGTCGTTGTGGTCCGAGATGTAGCAGGTGTCGCCGGCATTCTTCACCGGCGGCGGGAAGGCGCCCATCTTGAACTGGGCCTGCGTGTTGAACAGGCCGATTTCCCACGAGCCGGCCGGGTAGATGGCCGCGCGGCCAAGCGTGAAGAGGTTCTGGCTGTCCGGATAGGTCTGCGCCTCGAAGCCGTCGCCGAGGTAGTCCTTCCACTTGGCCAGAACGCGGAACGGCTCGACCCAGCCCTCGTCGGTCAGCTTCTGCTCGCCCTTGATGAGCGCCTTGCGGCCTTCCTCGCCCTTCCAGTAGGTCGGGCCGATGTTCTGGTAGCCCATGGTGGCGGCTTCCCAGAGGTCCTTCGTGCCCATCGCCATCGGGATGTAGCTGCCTTCGGCCTTGATCTTCTCGAGGACGTCGAAGAATTCGGCTTCCGTCGCCGGAACCTTCAGGCCGAGCTGGTCGAAGGCGTCCTTGTTGTAGATGAAGCCGTGGATGACCGAGGCCATCGGCACGCAGAAGGTCGTCGCGCCGTCGTCCGTCGTCCATGCGGACTTGGCGACGTCGGAGAAGTTCTCCATGCCCGGCAGGTCGTTGAGGCCGGCAAGGTGACCCTTGTTGAAGAGCTCGAGCGAGGCGTCGAACGGACGGCAGGTGATGAGGTCGCCGGCCGAGCCCGCGTCGAGCTTGGCGTTGAGGGCTGCGTTGTACTCGGTCGGCGCGGTCGGCGCGAAGACGACCTTGATGCCCGGGTTCTTGGCTTCGAAGGCCGGGATGATCTTTTCCTGCCAGATCGACAGGTCGTCGTTGCGCCAGCTTTCGACGGTCAGCGTGGTGTCCGCCGCCTGGGCGATCCCGGCCGTGCCGAGGATGCTCGTGGCAAGGAGCAGACCCTTGATTGCGTTGCGTGTCATTGCATTCTCCCCTTTTTATGCGCCGCAGCGCGTTTTGAGATCTTGGTTATCCGAGAGCCTTGAGGGCGCGCCGGAGGCTTTGCCCCGACCGGTCCAGCACCGCCTGCGCGGCACCGGCATCCTTCGCCCCCGCGGCCAGCAGCACGGCCGTCTTGACCGAGCCTTCGGAGCGCGTGAGAAGGCGTTCGGCCTCATCGAGCCCGACACCGGAGATGTCGGAGACGATGCGGCAGGCCCGCCCCTTCAGTTTGATGTTGTCGGCCTTGAGATTGACCATGTGGCCGTCGTGGACGTGGCCGAGATGGATGCCGACGAGCGTGGAAAACAGGTTGAAGGCGATCTTCTGCGCCGTGCCCGCGCCCATGCGCGTGGAGCCGGAAATGACTTCCGGCGGCGTCTGCAACAGGATCGCGGCGTCCGCGCCGGCAAAGAGCGCCGCGCCGGGATTGTTCGCCATCGCAACGAGGCGGGCGCTCTTCCCCTTCGCATATGCCGCGATTTCCAGCACATAGGGCGTGCTGCCGCTCGCCGAAACCGCGATGACGCAGTCGCCGGGACCGATATCGGTTGCCGAGGCATCCGTCAGGGCAAGGGCACCGTCGTCCTCATAGCCGCCCGCAAGGTCTTCGAGGCTCGCGGCGCCGCCGGCAAGCAGGATGACGATGCGGTCGCGGGAAATGCCGTAGGTGCCGGGAAGCTCGAGCGCGTCGGCCATGGCCATCAGGCCGGAACTGCCGGCGCCGGCGTAAACAAGGCGGCCACCCGAGGAGAGCGCGTCGGCGGCAAGGCGGGACGCGGCGGCGATATCGCCGAGCGCGGCGTCCACTACGGCGGCGGCGGCCTTCTGGCCATCCGCGAGCACTTTCAACGCATCCACGGGCTGACGTTCGTCCAGCCCGGTCGCGTGATCATGCCTGCCTTCGGTCCTGCCTGCGGCCATTTCGTTTCTCCTCTGGCCGAAATTAATGCCAAAAAAATACCAATTGTCCATAGGAAATTAATTTTTGAGACCACTTTTTTGCCTCAGAATATTTTATTCCATTAAAATCAATATTTTATGCCAAAGCACCTTTTCGATACCACCATACCCCTTGGTTATTGGTATTTTTTTGGTATCGTTGCTCATGGAGGTGCCCATGACTGACCATATTCTCGGTATCGACGGTGGGGGAACGAGCTGCCGCGCGGCGGTCGCGCGTCCGGACGGCATCATTCTCGGGCGCGGCAAGAGCGGCGCGGCCAATATCCTGACCGACCCCAACAACGCCATCATCTCCATCACGGAAGCGGCGAAGGCCGCCTTCCGCGACGCGGGGCTCGACGAAGCCGGCGTCAACAGCGCCTCCGCCTTCCTCGGCCTTGCCGGCACCAATGTCGGCGACCTGACCCGCTACGTGCGCGACCGCCTGCCCTTCCGCCATACCGACATCGATTCCGACGGCCTGATCGCCCTGCAGGGCGCGATCGGCGACGGCGAAGGGGCCGTGGCGATCCTCGGTACCGGCGCCATCTACATGGCACGCAAGGCCGGTGCGATCCGCTATATCGGCGGCTGGGGCTTCACGGTCAGCGACCTCGGCGGCGGCGCCCGCCTCGGCCACGCCCTCCTCCAGGAAGCGCTGCTCGCCCATGACGGCGTGCATCCGCGCTCCGGCGTGACCGATGCCGTGCTGGAGGAATTCAAGGGCGACCCGCGCGGCATCGTCGAATTCGCCCGCCTCTCCAAGCCCGGCGATTTCGGCCGCTTCGCGCCCCTCCTCTTCGACCATGCCGGCCGCGGCGATCCGCAGGCCATCGCCCTCGTCAGGGCGGGCGCGGCGGCAGTGAACGAATCTCTCGACGCCATCATGGCTTTCGCGGGCGCACCGCGCCTGTGCCTGCTCGGCGGCCTTGCGGCGATCTATCCGCCCTGGCTTTCCGAGCAGCACCGCGCGAACCTGGTGGAAGCGGAGGCCGACGCGCTGACCGGCGCCGTGGCGCTCGCCGCCAAGGGCCATGCCGATCGCCGGGGAGCCGCCGCATGACGACGCCCCTTTCCGCCATCCTGCCGCCGGAAAGCCTGCAATCGGGCGTACCCGGCCCGCTCTACGTCAAGCTGCGCCAGACGCTGGAGGATGCCATCACCTCCGGCAAGCTGAACTACGGCGATGCGCTGCCGGCCGAGCGCGACCTTGCCGACCACGCCAATGTCAGCCGCGTCACCGTGCGCAAGGCCGTCGACGACCTCGTCAAGGACGGCCTTCTCGTGCGCCGCCACGGCTCCGGCACCTTCGTCGCCAAGCCCGTTTCCAAGGTGCAGCAGTCGCTCTCCCGCCTCACCTCGTTTACCGAGGACATGGCGCGCCGCGGCCTCACCACCCGCGCCGAATGGCTCGACCGCGGCCTCTTCCACCCCTCGCCGGACGAAATGATGATGCTCGGCCTGCCGGCCGATGCGCTGGTGGCGCGGCTCGGGCGCCTGCGCATCGCCGACAGCATGCCGCTCGCCATCGAGCGCGCCTGCATCTCCGCCGAGTTCCTGCCCGATCCGCTGCAGGTCGGCGATTCGCTCTATTCCGCGCTGGAAAAGCGCGGCTGCCGGCCGGTGCGCGCCGTCCAGCGCATCTCCGCCTACAACATGAAGGATCCCGACGCCTCGATCCTCGGCGTGCCGCCCGGCTCGGCGGGGCTGTCCATCGAGCGGGTCTCCTATCTTCGCAGCGGCCGGGTGGTCGAGTTCACCCGCTCCATCTACCGGGGCGACGCCTACGACTTCGTCGCCGAACTCACGCTCTCCGAGTCGTGACCAATCGCAAAGGGACTTCCATGCAGACCAACATGCTGAAAGAGATCAACGAAATCCCCGAAGCGGCGGCACGCCTCCTGGCAAATTCGGCAAGCGCCATCGCCGCCGCCGGCAAGGCGCTGCGCGAGCGCGACCCGCAGTTCTTCGTGACGGTCGCCCGCGGCTCTTCCGACCATGCCGCCCTCTTCCTGAAATACGCCATCGAGCTGACGGCCGGCCGGCCGGTCGCCTCCCTCGGCCCCTCGCTCGCCTCGATCTACGGCGCGAAGCTGAAGCTCGGCGGGGCCGCCGCCATCGCCATCTCGCAGTCCGGCAAGAGCCCGGACATCGTCGCCATGGCCGAGGGCGCGACGAAGGGCGGCGCGGTCTCCATCGCGCTCACCAACACGCTGCCCTCACCGCTCGCCGAGGCCTGCGCCCATTCGCTCGACCTTTGCGCAGGGCCGGAGCTTTCCGTCGCGGCGACGAAATCCTACGTCAACTCCATCGTCGCCGGCCTTGCCGTGCTCGCCGAATGGATCGGCGATGCCGCGCTCGACCGCGCCGTGAAGGACCTTCCCGAGCAGTTCGCCAAGGCTGTGGCGCTCGACTGGTCCGAGCTTGCCGGCGACCTGCGCGATGCCCAGTCGCTCTACGTGCTCGGCCGCGGCCCCGGCCTTGCCATCGCCAGCGAGGCGGCGCTGAAGTTCAAGGAGACCTCCGGCATGCATGCCGAGGCCTATTCGTCGGCCGAGGTGCTGCACGGCCCGGTCGCCCTCGTCGGCCCCGCCTTCCCGGTCATCGCACTTGCCGCGCGGGACGCGGCGGAAGCCTCCGTCACCGGCATGGCCGACAGCCTAGCCGAGCGCGGCGCCTATGTCGGCATCACCGCCGCCGGCGCCAAAAGCGCGCGAAAACTGCCCTTCGTCGCCACCGGCCACCCGATCACCGACGCGCTCGCGCTCATCGTGCCCTTCTACGGCTTCGTGGAGGCCTGGTCGCGTGGGCGCGGCCTCGATCCGGACAAGCCGGTCAACCTCAAGAAAGTGACGGAAACCCGATGACAGCGCTCACCGCAATTACCGGCGCCCGCATTTTCGACGGGGACCTCTGGCACGAGCATCATGCGCTCGTCATCGAGGACGGCAAGGTCGCCGCCATCGCGCTGCTGCGCGACGTGCCGGCCGAGGCCCATATCGTGCCGATGGACGGCCTCTCGCTGGTTCCCGGCTTCGTCGACCTCCAGGTCAACGGCGGCGGCGGCGTGCTGCTCAACGAGCGCCGCGACGTCGAGGGCATCCGCACCATCTGCGCGGCCCATGCCCGCTTCGGCACGACCGCCCTCCTGCCGACGCTGATCACCGACACGCCCGAAGTGACGGAAGAGGCCATCGCCGCCGGCCTTGCCGCGCGCGCTGCGGCGGTGCCCGGCTTCCTCGGCCTGCATCTGGAAGGCCCGCACCTTTCCATCGCCCGCAAGGGCGCGCACGACCCGGCCCTCATCCGCCCGATGGAGGAAGCGGACCTCGAACGCACCGTCGCCGCCCGCAAGGGCCTGGAAGCGCTGCTGACGACGCTCGCCCCGGAAAATGCCAGCAACGCACAGATCGCGCGCCTTGCCGCGGCGGGCGTCACCGTCAGCCTCGGCCATTCCGACAGCGGCTATGCGACCGCCGCCGCCGCCGTCGAGGCGGGCGCCCAAGTGGTGACCCACCTCTTCAACGCCATGAGCCAGCTCGGCAACCGGGAGCCCGGCATGGTCGGCGCCACGCTCGACCTCGGCCATGTCAGCGCCGGGCTCATCGCCGACGGCTTCCATGTCCACCCCGCCGCCATCCGCACGGCGCTGCGGGCCAAGCGCGGCCCCGGCCGTATCTTCCTCGTCACCGACGCCATGTCGCCGATGGGAACGGACATGACGAGCTTCTTCCTCAACGGCCGCGAGATCTTTCGCGAGGGTGGCCGCCTGACGCTCGCCGACGGCACGCTCGCCGGCGCCGACATCGATATGGCCTCCTGCGTGCGCTACATGCGCGACACGGTCGGCATCGAGCTGGAGGAAGCGCTGCGCATGGCCTCGCTCTATCCCGCCGAGGCGATCGGCATGACCGGCCGCAAGGGCCGCCTGACGCATGGCCACGACGCGGACTTCGCCGTCATCGACGGCAATGTCGCGGTCGTCTCCACCTGGATCGCCGGCACGCCGGTCTTCGCCGCCTGAGACATCGCCGCCGTCCTTGCGGATGGCGGCGGAATCGGCTCTACCGGGCCGGACAAGGATAGGAGCGGCACCATGCAACTGATCTTCGACGGCCACAACGACGTTCTCCTGCGCCTTTGGGAGCACGCCAAACTCGGGGCCGACCCGGTCGCCGAATTCGTCGACGGCACGAACGAGGGCCATATCGACGCGCCGCGCGCGAAGAAGGGCGGGCTTGCCGGCGGCTTCTGCGCCATGTTCATTCCGCCGAACGGCGACTATCCGGCGCGCGAGCTCGACGCGAACGGCCACTACAACATCCCGATGGTCGGCCCGCTGGAGCAGCCCGCGGCGCTCAACACCGCCCTGGAGATGGCCGCCATCGCCTTCCGGCTGGAGCGCGCGGGCGCGCTCGCCATCTGCCGCTCCACCGCCGATATCCGCGCCGCGATGGACAAGGGCCGCTTCGCCGCCGTCCTCCATATCGAAGGCTGCGAGCCCGTTGCCGGCGACCTTGCGACGCTCGAAACGCTCTATGCCGCGGGCCTGCGCTCGCTCGGCCCCGTCTGGAGCCGGCACAACCGCTTCGGCCATGGCGTGCCCTTCGCCTTCCCCTCCTCGCCCGATACCGGCCCCGGCCTCACCGCCGCGGGCGTCGCGCTGGTGAAGGAATGCGACCGGCTCGGCATCATGATCGACCTTGCCCATATCACCGAGCAGGGCTTCTGGGACGTGGCGCGCGAAAGCACGCAGCCGCTCGTCGCCACCCATTCCAACGCGCATGCCCTGACGCCGATCTCGCGCAACCTCACCGACCGCCAGCTCGACGCCATCCGCGAGCGCAAGGGCATTGCCGGCCTCAACTACGCCACCACCATGCTGCGCGCCGATGGCCTCGAAAACACCGACACCCCGCTTTCCGACATGGTGCGCCATATCGACCACATGGTCGAGCGCATGGGAATCGACTGCGTGGCGCTCGGCTCGGATTTCGACGGCGCGACGATCCCCGCCGCCGTCGGCGATGCGGCCGGCAGCCAGGCGCTGGTCGAGGCGCTGCGCGCGGCAGGCTACGGCGAGGACGACCTTGCAAAACTCTGCCGCGAGAACTGGCTGCGGCTCCTGAAAACCGTCTGGCGCGAAGCCTGACCAACCGGCGGAGGCCACTATGGCAAAGCCCCTCATCGAACTGTGCGTGGAAGGCATCGACGGCTTCCTCGCCGCGCAGGAAGCCGGCGCCGACCGCGTGGAGCTCTGCGCCAGCCTGATGGAAGGCGGCCTGACGCCGAGCCTCGCGACAATCCGCGCCGCGGTGAAGGCGGCGAAAATCCCGGTCCACGTCATCATCCGCCCGCGCGGCGGCGATTTCCTCTATTCGCAAGCCGAGTTCGCCAGCATGGTCGAGGACGTCAAGGCGCTGCGCGAGGAGGGTGTTGCGGGCGTCGTCATCGGCTGCCTGACGCCGGACGGGAAGATCGACGAGGCCCGCACGAAGGCGCTGGTCGAGGCGGCGCGGCCCATGTCCGTCACCTGCCACCGCGCCTTCGACATGACCGCCGACGCCCGTGAGGCGCTGGAAGCGCTGGTCCGCTGCGGCGTCGACCGCGTGCTGACCTCCGGCCAGCGCGACACGGCCGTGGAAGGCATCGCGATCCTGAAAAGCGCCGTCGAGCAGGCGGCGGGCCGCATCGTCGTCATGGGCTGTGGCGCGCTCGATGCCGGGAACATCCGCACGGTGCGCGACGGGGCGGGCCTTACGGAAATGCATTTCGCCGCGCTGAAAACCGTGCCGAGCGGCATGGCCTTCCGCAATCCGCATGTCGGCATGGGCGGCACGGAGAAGGACCGCGAATACGAGTTGACCCTGACGGACAAGGACGCCGTGCGCGCGACCATCGCCGCCGCAAAATCCTGACGGGGCACCTTGCAAGGGGCGGGCCGTCATCCTTACGTGTTAGCCGAACAAGGAGACCCGCCATGCCGACCATGCCTCGCCTCAGCACCGCCATCGCCGCCGGCTTCCTGGCGCTCGCCGCCCTGCCTGCCGCGGCGGAGACCGTCGGCAAGGTCGGCGTCGACTGGATCGGCAACGACATCTATATCGACGCTGTGAGCGACCCGAAGATTTCCGGCATCACCTGCCATGTCACCTATTTCGACCGCAGCGTCATCGACCGGCTGAAGAACGGCAACTGGTTCGAGGATCCCTCGAACAACGCCATCGCCTGCCGCCAGACCGGGCCGATCGCCATCGGCGACATCGATCTTTCCCGCGGCGGCGAGGAGGTCTTCAAGTCCGGGCTTTCGCTGATCTGGAAATCGCTGGTCGTCACGCGCGTCTACGACAAGGCGAACGACACGCTGATCTACCTCGCCCATTCGCGCGAGGTGACGGACGGCTCTGCCAAGATGTCGATCTCCACCGTGCCGCTCTACGGCGAGAACGTCACCTGGACGAAGGACAAGCCGTAAAAACGCCCCGGCATGGCCGGGGCGCTTTTCGGGAAATGTCCCGCTTACTTGACGTAGACGATCTTGCCGCCATCGGCCGCCGTCTTCACTTCCACGACGTTCTGAAGCTGGACGTTCTTGGAAGCGAGAACCTGTGCCAGCGTCGGGTCGGACTGGAGTTCGCTCTGTGCCTTCTCCATGGCTGCCGGATCGTTCGACAGCATCTTCACGCGGTCGAATTCGGAGGTCTTGCTCTTGTCGGCCTCCAGCGAGGAGAGCGTCACCACGTTGACCTGGTCGGCGGAGATGGAACCCGTCGACATCGAATCGGAGGCCATGGGCTCAGCGGCGCTCTGGGCATAGGCGATGCCTGCGACCGGCGAAGCGGCGAGAAGCGAGGCAAGGGCGATCGTAACTGTCTTCTTCATTGGAATTCTCCACTGTTTCGTTTGCAAGAAGCAGGAAGAAAACGGAAGGAGGCGCGCTTGGTTCCTGGCTTTTTGCGGCAATTCCAAGGCTTTTTTGCCAGGATTGCCCGAAGAAGGCGCCGGACGAGCGAAAACACCCGG
Organism: Shinella sp. Sh6; assembly: GCF_055392685.1. NCBI lineage: Bacteria > Pseudomonadati > Pseudomonadota > Alphaproteobacteria > Hyphomicrobiales > Rhizobiaceae > Shinella > Shinella sp. Sh6. The sequence continues at coordinate 2,075,026 of NZ_AP044005.1, forward strand.
CCGGATTGCGGCCGGGTGTCTTGAAAATGGGTGCGTTTCGCCTCAGGCGGCCTGGGCCAGCTCGTCGGCGATGACGGTGTCGAGGTTGAGGAAGCAGACCATCGACTTTTCCAGCGCCACGATGCCGCGGCAGAAGGCGCGCTGGGCTTCCGGGATGATCTCCGGCGCCGGCTGGAGCGCCTCGCTCTTGATGGTCATCATGTCGGAGACCTGCTCGACGAGGAGGCCGACCAGCTTGCCGGCGATGTCCGTGACGATGATCGCCGAGCGCTCGGAAGGCTCCGTCATCTTCATGCCGAGGCGGCAGGCCATGTCGATGACCGGGATCACCGCGCCGCGCAGGTTGATGAGGCCGAGCACGTAGGGCGGCGTATGGGGCATCGGCGTCACGGGCGCCCAGCCGCGGATTTCGCGGATGGCCATGATATCGATGCAGAATTCCTGCTCTCCCAGATGGAAGGAGACGATTTCGAGATACGCGCCGGACTGCTTGATGGCGTTGGACATGGGGAAAACCTCTTCCCGATCGACGACGGAACGGATTGGAATGCGCTGCCCGCCGTTTCCGGCCTGCGGCGGACGTCATGTCCAGCGGGCCGACCGGCCCTTGGCGCGTAGCCCAAGATGGCAAGGAACCCTTAAACAATAGCTAAGGAAAAGCTGCGGAAAACGGTATTTTAGGAGAATCTGACGAATTCCGCCGCGGTTCACAGGCCCGGCGTTTCCCGCTATACTGCCGCCATGGACAAGACCGCCCGCCGCTATACCCTTCTGCCGGCCGCGCTGATCGCGGTAGGGCTCGGCGTCATGGCCGCGACCGCCGCCTTTGCCGGCTGGCTGGAGCACGGCAGCGCGATCTTCCTCGCCATGGCCGAATCCGGCCTGTCCTGGTGCTTCTGATCACGATTGCGCGAGCCTTCCCGTTGCGGCAATTGGCCCGTTTGCGCACCCTCCCGTGAGGGACTATGAAGCCGGTCAACGCTGATCGTCAGCCTCCGAAGGACCGCCATGAAGACCCTGCGCATCGTATTGTGGATTGCCGTCGCCGTCGTCGCCGCCCTGCTCGGCTGGCTGACGCTGGAAATGACCCGGACCAAGGACGAGGTCGCGGGCGGCCCCTTCGGCGTTCCCTTCGAGCTCGTCGCGCAGGACGGCAAGCCGATCACCGAGAAGGCCTTCACCGGCAAGCCGACCGCCCTCTTCTTCGGCTTCACCCATTGCCCGGAAGTCTGCCCGACGACGCTGTTCGAGCTCGACGGCTGGCTGAACAAGGTCGACCCCGGCGGCTCGAAGCTGCAGGCCTATTTCGTGACCGTCGACCCCGAGCGCGACACGCCGGAGATCATCGGCCAGTATGTCGGCAACGTCTCCAAGCGCATCACCGGCATTTCCGGCCCGGTGGACAAGGTGCTGGAGATGGTGAAGGGCTTCCGCGTCTACTACCGCAAGGTGCCGCTCGACGAGGCCAAGCCCGACGGCGACTATACGATGGACCACACGGCCTCCGTCTTCCTGCTGGATGGAACGGGCCGCTTCGTCGGCACCATCGCCTATGGCGAGAACCCGGACACCGCGGAACAGAAGCTCGCCAACCTGATCAAGCGATGACGCGACGGCTATCGGCCTTTGCCCTTGGCCGGCGGACATGCTAGGCGGTCCCGAAACAACAGGGACCCGAGCCGTGAGCGAAATCCGCCTCTACATCACCACGACCGAGAAGCGCGCCGAAACCGCGCTCTCGCTGATGACCGACGCCTTCGAGGAAGACGGCTACGCCATCGCGACGATGGAGATCGACGAGAAGAAGGATATCTGGGAAGCCTCCGTCTACATGTTCCGCGTGGACGAGGAAGAGGTCCACGGCCGCTTCGCCGCCCTGCTCGCAGATGAATTTCCCGATGCCGAAATCCAGCGCGAGGAACTGCCGGACATCGACTGGATCGCCAAGTCGCTGGAAGGGCTGAAGCCGGTGCGCGCCGGCCGCTTCGTCGTGCACGGCTCGCACGACCGCGGCACCGAGCGGGCCGGCGAGATCGTCATCGAGATCGATGCCGGCCAGGCCTTCGGCACCGGCCATCACGGCACGACGGCCGGCTGCCTCGAAACGATCTTCTCCGTCATGCGCGCGCGCACCGTCAGGCGCGTCCTCGACCTCGGCACCGGCAGCGGCGTGCTTGCCATCGCCGCCCGCAAGCTCGCCCCGGTCAGGGTGCTGGCGACGGATATCGACCCGATCGCCACGCGCGTCGCGCGCGAGAACGTGCGCCTCAACGGCATTGCCGAGGGCATCGCGCTGGAAACGGCGCCGGGCTTCCACTCCACCGCCTTCCGCCGGCACGGCCCCTTCGACCTCATCATCGCCAATATCCTCGCCCGTCCGCTGATGCGCATGGCCCCGCAGCTTGCCGCGCAGCTTGCGCCGGGCGGCGACGTCATCCTGTCGGGCATCCTCGCCTCGCAGCGCTGGAAGGTGCTGGCCGCCTATAACGGCGCGGGCCTTCGCCATGTGCACACCATCTGGCGCGAGGGCTGGGTGACGATCCACCTCGACAACCGGCGCTGAGAGGGAAGCGGGCAAAGAAAAAGGCGGTGCCGGAGGCACCGCCTATGGACCGGCAAGCCGGCCATGCCCGCGAGCTTGAGGAGGAGGAGCGCTCAAGCGGGCCTATGTGTTCCGAGCGCCTTCCCGGAGGAGGGAGGAGGAGTGACCGGCAAGACGCCTGATCGGAACACCTAGCTTTTCGCCTTTCGGCGATCATTCCCGAGACGAAGGACTGGAGGAACTTTCACTTCGTTTCGTTTGAAGCGCGTTTCAAGTTCGCTTCGTTGGCGCCGCTTATAATCGATTCCGAAAATCGGGACAGACCCTTTGCGACATGGGTGCCATGCGCGAAATGCATAAGTCCAATCCAAGACCACTTCGGGGTGCCGTGCGCCGCTTTCCCACCTTTGACGCGAGGGACCGATGGGCTAGATTGCCCCCACGATTCATCGCCTTAGCGGAAGCCTCCCCATGTTCCAGAGTTTCGACGTCACCTCCACGCCGCAATACGGCCGCGAACGGACGGAGGCCCTGCGCGCCACCTTCGACGCGCTCGGCATCGACGGCTTCCTCGTACCGCGCGCCGACGAGTTCCAGGGCGAATACGTGCCGGCCTCGGCCGAGCGCCTGTCCTGGCTGACAGGCTTCACCGGCTCGGCCGGCGTCGCGCTCGTCATGCGGGGGCAGGCGGTCGTCTTCGTCGACGGCCGCTATGTCACGCAGCTTGCCGAGCAGGTCGACCCGGAGGTCTTCACCGGTGGCGACCTCGTTGGCGAGCCGCCGCATCTGTGGCTGCAGAACCATGGGCCCAAGGGCTTTCGCCTCGGCATCGACCCGTGGCTGCACACGGGCGCGGAAGTGCGCCGGCTGGAAAAGGCGCTCGCCGGCCTCGGGGGCTCGCTCGTCTTCCTGCCGCACAACCCGCTCGACAAGGCATGGACGGACCGCCCCGCCGAACCGCTCGGCCGCGTGACGATCCAGACCGTCGACAATGCCGGGGAACTGGCGAAGGACAAGCTTGCACGGATGGCGGAAGCGACGCGGAAGGCCGGCGCGGACGTGCTCGCCGTCACCGATCCCTCGTCCATCGCCTGGATCTTCAACATCCGCGGCAGCGACGTGCCGCACACGCCCCATCCGCTTGCCCGTGCCATCGTCCCGGCGAGCGGCCGCCCGCTCCTCTTCCTCGACAAGCGCAAGACCGGCATCGAGCAGGAAGCCTATCTCACCCAGCTCGCCGACCTCCTGCCGCCCGCGACCTTCGACGAACAGCTCGCCGCGCTCGCGGCCGAGGGCAAGCGCATCCTCATCGATCCCGACCAGGCGGCCTTTGCCATCGCGGAGATCGTGCGCACGAAGGGCGGCACGCTCGTCGAGGCCGCCGATCCCGCCCGCCTGCCCCGCGCCGTGAAGAACGCCGTCGAGCTGCAGGGCTCGGCGAACGCCCACCTCCAGGACGGGGCGGCCATGGTGGAATTCCTCGCCTGGCTCGACGGCACCGAGCCGGGCACGCAGACGGAGATCGCCGTCACGACCAAACTGGAAGAGGTGCGCCGCCGCGTCGGCGAGCGCCAGCAGAACCCGCTGAAGGACGTCTCCTTCGACACCATCGCCGGCGCCGGCGCCCACGCCGCCATCATGCATTACCGCGTGACGACCGACACCGATGCGCGGATCGAGCCCGGCACGATGTTCCTCGTCGATTCCGGCGCGCAATATGTCAACGGCACGACGGACATCACCCGCACGGTCGCCATCGGCGCGGTGCCCGAGGAGCAGAAGCGCTTCTTCACGCTGGTGCTGAAGGGCATGATCGCCATCAGCACGGCGCGTTTCCCGAAGGGCACGCGCGGCTGCGACCTCGATCCCCTCGCCCGCATCGCGCTGTGGAAGGCCGGGGCGGACTTCGCCCACGGCACGGGCCACGGCGTCGGCTCCTATCTTTCGGTGCATGAGGGGCCGCAGCGCATCTCGCGGCTCTCCACGCAGGAGCTGCTGCCCGGCATGATCCTCTCGAACGAGCCCGGCTACTACCGGCCCGGCAGTTTCGGCATCCGCATCGAGAACCTCGTCCACGTCCTGCCGGCAGGGGCCATCGAGGGCGGCGACATGGACATGCTCGGCTTTGCGACGCTGACCTTCTGCCCGATCGACCGCCGCCTCGTCGTGCCCGCGCTGCTGACGGACGAGGAGCTTGCCTGGCTCAACGCCTATCATGCCGAAACGCGCGAGAAGATCGCGCCGCTCCTTTCGGACGACGCGGCCAAGGCGTGGCTCGAGAAGGCGACGGCCCCGATCAGCCGGTGAAGTGACGCAGGATCATCACGAAGACCCAGCTCGCGCCCAGCATCGGCAGCAAGGAGATGCGCAGGCCGAGGAGGAAGGCGACCGCGAGGGTGAGGCTGACGTCGAACCCGCCGGTAACGGCGGCGGGCGCGACCAGCGTCGTCAGCACGGCCGCGGGCACCGCGTTCAGCGCCGCCTCGGCGCGGGGCGGAATCGACTTCATGCGCATGATGAAGACATAGCCGCCGATGCGCGTGAGATAGGTGGCGATGGCGCCGGCCGCGATGATCAGCAGCGTCTGCGTGTGGAACCAGTTTTCCATGCTCACGTCCCCTCTTCCACGGGCTCGCCGGCCGGCTCTTCGGCCGCCTTGCTCTCCAGCGGCAGGACGGCGGCGACCGCGATGCCGGCGAGCGCCCCGAGGCTGACATGCCAGGGCGAGCCGACGAAATGCAGCGCGAGGATCGAGCCCGCCGCCGAGGCGATGACGACCGGCAGCCAGTTCGCCCGGCTGCGGAAGCCGAGCACGAGACCCATGAAATAGATCGGCAGCAGCACGTCGATGCCGATGGCCCGCGGATCGCCGATCAGGTTGCCGAGAAAGCCGCCGACGATGGTAAGCGCGAGCCAGGGGAAATAGACGCTGGCGCCGAGCACCATCAGCCAGAGATAGGTGACCTTGCGGCCGGCATCGGCCCGCCGCTCCGCCTCGGCGAACTGCGGGTCGATGAGCAGGAAGAACGAGGTCGCCTTCTGCCAGAAGGTGAGATGGCGGACATGCGGCGCCATGGCCGCCGAATAGAGCACATGGCGGAAATTGACGGCGAAGATCGACAGCACCACCAGCCACGGCGCGACATGGTGGTTGAACAGCTCGACGCCGACGAGCTGGCTGGCGCCGGCATAGAGCGTGGCGCTCATCAGCGCGGCCTCGGCGATCGTCAGGCCGTTGTCGACGGCAATGGCGCCGAAGAGGACGCCGAACGGCGCGGCGGCGATCGCGATGGCGAGCCCACGCTGGACGGCGTCGCGGATTTCATCTTTTCTGTCGGGGGTCATGGCTCGGCTCTGCTTGCGACCGGGCAGCCATAAAGCAGGCGCGCGCCACCGGCAAACCAATATGGCTGATGGACCGTTCAGCGGCGTTGATCATTCCGCGTGGGTGCCGGGTAGCGTCCCACCCGCGGCATGGATGCCCGGGTCAAGCCCGAGCATGACGAAGGAGAGGTTTTGGAGTGTCTTACACACCCACAGCCGTCATCCCCGGGCTTGACCCGAGGATCCACACCCCACCCGCTTCAATGCGCGGAGCCGCCTCAAACCTTCTTGAGCTGGAACGTGTGCTCCGGCCCCGGGAAGCTGCGTGCCTTCACCTCTTCGGCGTAGGTGGCGAAGGCTTCGCTCATCACCGGCGCGAGGTTGGCGAAATGCTTGACGAAGCGCGGCTTGAAATCCGTGAAGATGCCGAGCACGTCGTCCACCACCAGCACCTGCCCGTCGCAGGCGGGCGATGCGCCGATGCCGATGGTCGGCGCCTTGACCTCGCCGGTCAGCTCGCGCGCCACCGGCTCGACCGTGCCCTCCACGACGATGGCGAAGGCGCCGGCATCGTCGATGGCCGCGGCGTCCTTGCGGATCTTGTCGACTTCCTTGTCGTTGCGGCCGAGCGTGCGGTAGCCGCCCGTCGTGTTGATGAGCTGCGGCATCAGGCCGACATGGCCGAGCACGGGAATGCCGCGCTGCGTGAGGAAATGCACCGTCTCGGCCATTTCCGCCCCGCCCTCCAGCTTGATCGCCGAACAGCCGGTTTCCTTCAGCACCCGTGCGGCCGTGGCGAAGGCCTGCTCCTTCGACTGCTGGTAGGAGCCGAACGGCAGGTCGACGACGACGCAGGCATTCGACGAGCCGCGCATAACGGCCTGGCCGTGGGCGATCATCATCTCGACCGTCACGCCGACCGTCGAATCGAGACCGTAGAGCACCATGCCGAGGCTGTCGCCGACCAGCATGAAATCGACATGCGGGTCCATGAGCTTGGCCACGGGCGTCGTATAGGCGGTGAGGCTGACGATGGGGCGCTGGCCCTTGAGGGCCTTGATGTCGGCAGGGGCCAGACGGCGTTTGGCGGTGTGTACGCTCATGTCGCGCTACCTTTCACGTTTTTCGGGTCGATGACCCGGTTGTCGAGGAGTTTCGTGCCTCCAAAGCGCACGAATAGCAACAAAAGAACCGGCTTTTCGCCGATGCCGGCGATTTCCGCCAGCGTTTGCGGATCGCGCACGGCGACCACCTCGGGATTTGCCAGCGGCTCGGAGCGGAGGAAGGCAACGATCTTCTCCTCCAGCCGCCGGGCATCGGTCTCGCCCGTCGCGACCAGCCGTTCGGCCTCCTCCAGCGCGCGCGGCACGATGGCCGCGGCGGCGCGCTCCTCGGCGGAAAGGTAGACGTTGCGCGAGGAACAGGCGAGGCCGTCCGCCTCGCGCACCGTCGCAACACCGACCACCTCAACGGGCTGGGCAAGGTCCTCCGCCATGCGGCGGATGATGGCGAGCTGCTGGAAATCCTTCTCGCCGAAATAGGCCCGGTCGGGACCTGCAATGTTGAAGAGCTTCGTGACGACCGTGGCGACGCCCGCGAAATGGCCGGGCCGCACGGCGCCTTCCAGCTCCGCGCCGAGCGTCGGCACGTCGACGACGGTTTCCATCGGTCGCGGATACATGTCCGCAACGCCGGGGGCGAAGAGATAGTGCACGCCCTCGGCCTCCAGCATTGCCTGGTCGCGGGCAAGGTCGCGCGGATAGCGCGAAAGGTCCTCGTTCGCGCCGAACTGGAGGGGGTTGACGAAGATGGTGGCGACGACGATGTCGTTTTCGGCGAGCGCCCGGCGGGCGAGCGCCATATGGCCGACATGGAGGTAGCCCATCGTGGGAACGAGGCCGACGGTGCGGCCATCGAGCCGGTGCGGCGCAAGGGCCGCGCGCAAATCCGCGATGGTCGTGAAGGTCTGCATCGCCGGTTCCTCCTTGCCTTCGCCCTCTTTCGCGGGCGATGCCGCCCGTGTGGCCTCTGCGGGCTGCTTCAGGGGGCGCCGTTTTCTATCTTGTGCAGCGCAAAAAGACAATCGGGAAAGACTTTTGCCCTCCATCGCTCACGCCGCCGGGCAGCTTTGCGTTTTGCGCACTGTACATTTCGCTCTGCGCCCAGTAGAGAGCGCGCCAGCACGCCCGACATTATCGGGCACGAGTGCGGCGCAAGATCGCCGCGGAACCCGAATTCCGAAAGACCCTACATGACGAGTTTTGATGGCCTCGCTCCGGCGATGGCAAAGGCGTTGGAAAAACGCGGCTATACCACCTTGACGCCGGTTCAGGTCGCCGTCTCCGATCCGGCGATCGGCGAGGCCGACGCGCTGGTGTCCGCGCAGACCGGCTCCGGCAAGACCGTCGCCTTCGGCCTCGCGCTTGCCTCGACGCTGCTCGGCAGCGAGGAGCGCTTCGGGCGCGCGGCAGGCCCGCTCGCCCTCGTCATCGCCCCGACGCGCGAACTGGCCATGCAGGTCAAGCGCGAGCTGGAATGGCTCTACGAGATGACCGGCGCCGTCATGGCCTCCTGCGTCGGCGGCATGGACATGCGCACCGAGCGGCGCGGCCTCGAACGCGGCGCGCATATCGTCGTCGGCACGCCCGGCCGCCTGCGCGACCACATCACCCGCGGCAACCTCGACCTGTCCGACATCCGCGCCGTGGTGCTCGACGAGGCCGACGAGATGCTCGACCTCGGCTTCCGCGAAGACCTCGAATTCATCCTCGAATCGGCGCCGGAAGACCGCCGCACGCTGATGTTCTCGGCGACCGTGCCGAAGGAGATCGCGGCGCTTGCCAAGAACTACCAGCGGGACGCCCTGCGCATCTCGACCGCCTCGGAGAAGGAGCAGCACGTCGACATCGACTACCGCGCCCTCCTCGTCGTGCCGGCCGACCGCGAGAACGCCATCATCAACGTGTTGCGCTACTATGACGCGCAGAACGCCATCGTCTTCTGTTCGACGCGCGCGGCGGTCAACCACCTGACGGCCCGCTTCAACAATCGCGGCTTCTCGGTCGTGGCGCTCTCCGGCGAGCTCAGCCAGAACGAGCGCACCCATGCGCTGCAGGCCATGCGCGACGGGCGCGCGCGCGTCTGCATCGCCACCGACGTCGCCGCCCGCGGCATCGACCTGCCGAACCTCGAACTGGTCGTCCATGCGGACCTGCCGACCAATCCGGAAACGCTGCTGCACCGTTCGGGCCGCACCGGCCGCGCCGGCCGCAAGGGCGTCAGCGCCCTCATCGTGCCGGTGAGCGCCCGCCGCAAGGCCGAGCGCCTGCTGCAGGCCGCCAACCTCAAGGCGAACTGGGCAACGCCCCCCTCGGCCGAAGAAATCCTGCGCCGCGACGACGAGCGCCTGCTCGCCGATCCGCTCCTGACCGACGCGGTGACGGAAGACGAGGCCGCGACGGTCGATGCCCTTATCGCCAAGTTCGATGCCCGCCAGCTTGCCGCCGCCGTCACCCGCTTCTTCACGGCCGGCCGTTCGGCCCCGGAAGACCTGATCGAGGTCTCGCTCGAACAGCGCAAGCCGCGCGAGCGCACCGAAGGCCCCTTCCCGACCGAGCCGAAGCGCCCGCGCGAAGGTTTCGGGGCGAGCCTGTGGATCTCCGTCTCCGTCGGCCGCAAGCAGCGCGCCGAGCCGCGCTGGCTGATCCCGATGCTCTGCCGCAACGGCAACATCACCAAGAACGAGATCGGCGCGATCAAGATGCAGCCGGAGGAGACCTATATCGAGCTTGCCGCCGATGCCGCCAACGGCTTCCTCGACAGGCTCGGTCCCGGCAACATGCTGGAGCGCGGCATCCGCGTGACGGTGCTCGAGGGCCAGCCGGACCTGACGCCGCAGCCCTACACCCGCGCGCCCGGCGAAAAGACCCAGCGCTACGACAAGCCCGTGCGCAACGAGGAACGCCGCGCCGACTGGAAGCCGCGCGGCGAATTCGAGAAGAAGGGCGGCTACGACAAGAAGGCCCGTTTCGAGAAGAAGCGCGACTTCGACAAGCCGGAAGGCGCGGCCAAGCCGCACTGGAAGGACCGCGAGGACGGCGGCAAGAAGCCGGCCAAGCCCTTTGCCGGCGCAAAGCCCTTCAAGGGCAAGCGCGACGACAAGGCTGCAAAGCCCGAGGGCGGCCCGCGCAAGCCGAAGACCAGGAAGCCGGATCGCTTCTAACCTGCTGGCGGCGCGGAACTTTTTCCGCCGCGCCGCATTACATCCCTCGCTTTTACGAGGGGTGATCCGATGACGGACAGGGCGGCGGATGCGGAGAACCATGTCGGCCGCTTCCTGACGGGGCTCGGCCGGGGCGTCGCCGGCGCACTCTTCCTGGCGCTACCCATGCTGATGACCATGGAAATGTGGTATCTCGGCTTTTACATCACGCGCGAGCGCCTGCTGCTTCTGCTCGTCGTCAACATTCCCCTCCTGATCCTCCTTTCCCACCGCATCGGCTTCGAGGAGACCTTCACCTGGCGCGAATCGGTGCGCGACGCCACCATCGCCTACGGCATCGGCATTCTGACCAGCTTGCTCGTTCTGGCGGCGCTCGGGCTTCTGAGGGGCGACATGCCGGCAAGCGAGCTTCTCGGCAAGGTCGCCCTGCAATCCGTCCCTGCCAGCATCGGCGCCATGCTCGGCCGCAGCCAGCTCGGCCGGGGCATGAGCGAGGACGACGACGGCACGGAAACGCCCTATCACAGCGAATTGCTGCTGATGGCGACGGGCGCCCTCTTCGTCTCCCTCAACATCGCGCCGACCGAGGAGACGATGGTGCTCGCCTACAAGATGACGGCCTGGCACGCGCTTGCCGTCATCGTGCTGTCGATCCTCGTCATGCACGGCTTCGTCTACGCGGTCTCCTTCATCGGCGGCCACGAACTGCAGCCGGAGACACCCTGGTGGCACGCCTTCGTGCGCTTCACCCTGCCCGGCTATGTCGTCGCCCTTGCGGTCAGCGTCTTCACGCTGTGGGTGTTCGAGAGCTTCGGCAACAGTTCCGCGGTCGAGATGCTGCATTCCGTCATCGTGCTCGGCTTTCCCGCCTCGCTCGGCGCCTCCGCCGCGCGCCTGATCCTGTGAGGCCGCAATGACCCGCTCCGAAAAAGGCCGCCATCACGAACGTCACGATCCGCACTGGGTGGAATGGCTGACGGGCATCCTCTCCGCCATCCTCGTCATCGGCATGCTCGGCTGGATCGGCTGGGAGACCGTCACGCGGGAGGCGACCCCGCCGGACCTGACCGTCCGGGTGCTGACGACGGAAAGGACGACGGCCGGCTACCGCGTCGCCTTCGACATCTACAATACCGCCACCACGACCGCCGCCGCCGTCACCGTCGTCGGGCGGCTTGCCGACGGCGGACGGGTGATCGAGGAGAACCATGTGATCTTCGACTACGTCGCCGCCGAATCGAAATCGGCGGGCGCGCTGCTCTTTGAGAACGATCCCGCGGGCCGCACCCTCGACATCCGCCCGGCAGGCTATACCGAACCGTGAGCAAACAACGCCAAGACGCGGAAGAGATTCGCGAAAACGGAACCAATATCGCCGACGGGGATTGAGCAGGAATGAATGCGTCCGTGTCCGGCGATGAGGAAGGACATGGCTCACCTGCAAGGCCCGATCCATGGACACATCCCTTCTCATCCTGCTGACAACCCAGGTTCTTCTGCCGCTCTTCTTTCTCCTGTGGCTCTGGTTGCCCCGGCCGGCCGACAGGCTCGGCTGGGCCATGCGGGTGCTCTACGGCGCCTGCTATATCGCCTTCATCGCCGTCATCGGCCGCTGGGATTTCCTGAGTTCGGCGCTGGAGGTGGTGCTGCCGCTCGTCTTCATCGCCTGCGCAGTCCTCTCCTATGCGCGCCTGCGCGCCCGGCCGTGGAACAGGGCCCGCTCGATCCTGCGCACGCACGGTTTCACGGCGGCGATGGCGATCTTCTTCCTCGCGCTCACCGCCCGGGCGCTTTCCGGCTACGGCTATCGGGAAACCTCGGTGGACCTCGCCTTCCCCCTCGGCGCCGGCACCTATTATGTCGGCCAGGGCGGCAGCGCCTCGCTGATCAACAATCACCATGGCAACGAGAGCCAGCGCTACGCCCTCGACATCGTGGCGCTCGATGCCTTCGGCGCGCGCGCGAAGGGCCTGATGCCGACGGCGCTTGCCGACTACGCCATTTTCGGCCGCGAGGTGAAAAGCCCCTGCACCGGCCTTGCCATCTCGATCCATGACGGCATCGCCGACAACCGCATCTCACAAACCAACATCGAGGAGCCGGCCGGCAACCACGTCATCCTCGCCTGCGGCACGGCGCGCATCCTGCTCGCCCATATGGAAAAGGGCTCCATCTTAGTTGCGGGCGGCGAGATCGTCTCGCTCGGCCAGACGCTCGGCCGCGTCGGCAATTCCGGCAATTCCTCCGAGCCGCACCTGCATATCCACGCCTATGTCGGCGGCACGCGCGACTACGACGACGGCGTCGGCGTGCCGATGACGTTCGACGGGCGCTTCCTCGTGCGCGGCTCGACGGTCACGGTTCCGCAGCCTACCCCTTGATCAGCTCGAACCAGCCGTCCTCGTCGATCACCTCGACGTCGAATTCCTTCGCCTTGTCGAGCTTGGAGCCGGCGCCGGGGCCAGCGACGACGAGGTCCGTCTTCTTCGACACGGAGCCGGCTACCTTGGCGCCGAGCCGCTCGGCCATGGCCTTCGCCTCGTCGCGCGTCATCTTCTCCAGCGAGCCGGTGAACACCACCGTCTTGCCGGCGACGGGGCTGGAGCTGACGACCACGGCCTCGGCCGCCTCGGGCGTCACTTCCTCGAGCAGCCGTCCGAGCACGTCGAGATTGCGCGGCTCCTTGTAGAATTCGACGATGGCGCGGGCGACGACCTCGCCGATGCCCTCGATATTGTTGAGGTCGTTCCACGCCTCGCCGGAAAGCCCCTCGGCCTCCTTCATCGCCGTCGCGAAGGCCTCGTAGGTGCCGTAGGCGCGGGCGAGCAGCTTGGCGTTCGTCTCGCCGACATGGCGGATGCCGAGCGCATAGATGAAGCGGTTGAGCGCGATGGAGCGGCGGGCGTTGATCGCATCATAGAGCTTGCGCACGCTCACCTTGCCGAAGCCGTCGATGTTCTCCAGCTTCGTCAGCGACGAGGCCTGGCGCTTTTCCAGCGTGAAAATGTCCGGCGCGGTGCGGATCGTCAGCGACGGGTCCTCGGCCTCGAAGAAGAAGTCGACCTGCTTGGCGCCGAGCCCTTCGATATCGAAGGCATTGCGCGAGACGAAGTGCTTCAGGTGCTCCACCGCCTGCGCGCGGCAGACGAAGCCGCCGGTGCAGCGCGTGACCGAATCGAGCCGGCCCGTCTTCTCGTGGCGCTCGCGCACCGCATGGCTGCCGCAGACCGGGCAGGTCTTCGGGAATTCGTATGGGTGCGCATGCGCCGGCCGCTTCTCCATCACCACGTCCAGCACCTGCGGGATCACGTCCCCCGCCCGCTGCACGATGACGGTATCGCCGACGCGGATGTCGTGATCCTCCTCGCGGATGCGCTCGCCGCTGTTGCCGATGCCCTCGATGTAATCGGCATTGTGCAGGGTGGCATTCGTCACGACCACGCCGCCGACGGTGACGGGCGTCAGCCGCGCGACCGGCGTCAGCGCGCCGGTGCGGCCGACCTGGATGTCGATCCGCTCCACCGTGGTGAAGGCCTGCTCGGCCGGGAACTTGTGCGCCGTCGCCCAGCGAGGCGAACGGGAGCGGAAGCCGAGGCGTTCCTGCAGCGCCAGCTCGTCCACCTTGTAGACGACGCCGTCGATATCGTAGTCGAGGTCCGGCCGGGCAAGGCCGATCTCCCGGTAGTGGTTGATGATATCGTCGACGCGGAACAGCCGCTGCGTCATCGGATTGACGGGGAAACCCCACGATTTCAACACTTCGATCATGCCGTACTGCGTATCGGCCGGCATGGCCGACATCTCGCCCCAGGCATAGGCGAAGAAGCGCAGCCTCCGGCTCGCCGTCACGGCGGCGTCGAGCTGGCGCAGCGAGCCCGCGGCGGTGTTGCGCGGGTTGACGTAGGTCTGCCTGCCCTCGGCGGCCATCTTCTCGTTGAGGGCGAGGAAGTCGCTCTTGGCCATGTAGACCTCGCCGCGCACCTCCACCACCGCCGGCACGCCGGCCGGCAGGCGGTTCGGGATTTCCGCGATGGTCAGCACGTTGGCCGTCACGTTCTCGCCCGTCGTGCCGTCGCCGCGCGTCGCTGCCGTCACCAGCCGGCCGTTCTCGTAGCGGATCGACATGGAAAGCCCGTCGATCTTCGGCTCGGCGGTAAAGGCGATCGAATCGTCCGGCAGGCGGCCGAGGAAGCGGTAGACCGAGGCGACGAAGTCCCGCACGTCCTCGTCGGAGAACGTGTTGTCGAGCGAGAGCATGGGCCGCGCATGGGTGATCGGCGCGAAGGTCGCAAGCGGCGCCGAGCCGACGCGGCGCGAGGGGCTGTCGTCGCGCACGAGCGCGGGAAACCGCGCCTCGATTTCCTCGTTGCGCCGCTTCAGCGCGTCGTAGTCCGCATCCGAGATCTCCGGCGCGTCCTGCCCGTGGTAAAGCTCGTCGTGCCGCGCGATCTCGGCCGCCAGAAAGGCAAGCTCGGCCGCGGCCTCTTCTTCGGTCAGGGTCTCGACGGGGGACTTCGCGTTCGCCATGGCATGCTCCGGATTTCGGAGTCGTTTTAGAGCAAAGCTGGCGAAAGGAAAGATGGATGGCGGTGGGATTGCCCCTCATCCGCCTGCCGGCACCTTCTCCCCGCAAGCGGGGCGAAGGACGATGCGGCGCCGTATTGCCATTCAGGAATGTTCGGGAAACCAGAGCGGCATAAGCCTTCGCCCCGCTTGCGGGGGAGAAGGTCGCGGCAGCGGGATGAGGGGCTAGCCTGTTCCTACCCCCCGCCCGAAAGCAGCCGTGCCGCAGCGGCCCTTGCCTCGTCCGTCACCGAAGCCCCGGCGAGCATGCGGGCGATCTCCTCGGTGCGGGCGTCGTCGTCCATGCGGGCGACGCGGGTGGCGACGGTCTCGCTGCCCTCGACGGGCCCCTTGGAGATGAGAAGGTGCGTCGCGGCCCGCGCGGCGACCTGCGGGGCGTGGGTGACGGAGAGCACCTGCACGGTGGAGGAGAGCCGCTTCAGCCGCTGGCCGATGGCATCGGCCACCGCGCCGCCGACGCCGGTGTCGATCTCGTCGAAGACGAGCGTGGGCGCCGAGCCGCGGTCGGCGAGCGCCACCTTCAGCGCGAGCAGGAAGCGCGAGAGCTCGCCGCCCGAGGCGACCTTCATGATCGGGCCGGGCCGCGTGCCGGGGTTCGTCTGGACGTGGAACTCGACGGTGTCGATCCCCTCCTCCGCGCCGCCCTCCGGATCGGTGGCGATCTCGACGGTAAAGCGCGCGCGCTCCAGCTTCAGCGCCGGAAGCTCGGCCATGACGGCGGCGGCCAGCGCCTCGGCGGCGTGGTGGCGCCTTTCGGAAAGCGAGCGGGCGGCGATCTCGTAGGCGGCGCGCGCCTCGGTAAGGCGGGCCTGAAGCTGCACCAGCTTCTCCTCGCCGGCGTCGAGGTCGGCAAGGTCGGCGATCATCCTGGCGGCAAGCGCCGGAAGGCCGGTGACGGGCACGGAATATTTGCGGGCGGCCGCGCGCAGCGCAAAGAGCCGTTCTTCCGTGCGCTCCAGCTCCTTGGGGTCGTATTCCGTCTTGCGCAGCGCCGCCTCGACGGCCATCTGCGCGTCGGAAAGCTGGTTCAGCGCCTGGTCGAGCAACTCCACCGTCTCTTCGAGCAGCCCCGGCGCCTCGTGGCTCTTGCGCTCCAGCCGGCGCACCAGCGCGGCGATCAGCGGCACGGGCGAGGCATTGCCGTTGAGGAACTCGCTCGCCTCGTTGATGTCGCCGGCAATCCGCTCGGCCTTCATCATGCGCGCGCGGGTTTCGGCAAGCGCATCCTCCTCGCCGTCCTGCGGTGAGAGGACTTCCAGCTCCTCGACGGAGGAACGGAGATAGTCGGCCTCGCGCGCGGCCGCCTCCACCTTCTCGCGGTGGCGGCGCAGCGTGCGCTCGGCATCCTTCCACTGATGGTAGAGCGTGCCGACGTCGCCCGCCGCCTCGCCGAGCCCGCCGAAGGCATCAAGCAGCAGGCGGTGCGCGTCGGTATCGACGAGCGCACGGTCGTCGTGCTGGCCGTGGATCTCGACGAGCAATTGCCCGGCCTGCCGCATGAGCTGCACGGAAACCGGCTGGTCGTTGACATAGGCTTTCGTGCGCCCGTCGGCAGACTGCTGGCGGCGGAAGATGAGGTCGCCGTCGTCGTCGATGCCGTTGTCGCGCAGCAGAAGACGGGCGGCATGGCCCTGCGGCACGTCGAAGACGGCCGTCACCTGCCCGCGCTCGATGCCGTGGCGCACCAGCGAGCCGTCGCCGCGCCCGCCGAGCGCCAGCGAAAGGCTGTCGAGGAGGATGGATTTACCGGCGCCCGTCTCGCCCGTCAGCACGGAGAGGCCCGGCTCGAAAACAAGGTCGAGCCGTTCGATCAGGACGATATCGCGGATCGATAGCTGCGCCAGCATATCGCGTCATATCTCTTGCGTCAGACGCCGATCAGCTTCTTGCCGGCGCGCGAAATCCACGAGCCGGAATTCTCGCGCGGTTCCAGGCCCTTCGTCTGGAGCAGCTTGTAGCTGTCGGCATACCACTTGCTGTCCGGGTAGTTGTGGCCGAGGACGGCAGCGGCCGTCTGCGCCTCGCTGTCGATGCCCATCGCGTAATAGGTCTCGACGAGGCGGGCCAGCGCTTCCTCGATCTGGTTGGTCATCGGGTATTTCTCGACGACGACGCGGAAGCGGGTGGCCGCCGCGATGAATTCCTTGCGCTCGAGGTAGTAGCGGCCGATCTGCATTTCCTTGCCGGCGAGCTGGTCGCGGGCAAAGCGGATCTTCGTCTGCGCGTCCTCGACATATTCCGATTCGGGATAGTTATCGACGACGGCCTGCATCGCCTCGATGGTCTGCTGCGAGGCGCGCTGGTCCTGCGTCACGCTCGGGATCTGCTTCCAGTAGGCAAGGCCGATGATGTACTGCGCATAGGCCGCGTCTTCCGAGCCCGGATAGAGCGAGAGGTAGCGCTTGGCCGCGCTGATGGCCTCTTCGTTGCGGCCCTGGCGGTAATTCGTGAAGGCCAGCATGACGAGCGCCTTGCGCGCCTCGTCGGAGAACGGGTTCTGCCGGTCGACGGCCTCGAACTTGCGTCCCGCCTCGCCGACCTTGCCGGCATTGAGGTTCGCCAGGCCCTGATTGTAGAGCGTGCTGGAAGACTCGGTCTCGCCGGTCAGCTTCGTGATGTCGATGTCCGGATCCGACTGGCACGCCGAAAGACCGATCGAAGCGAAAAGCGCAAGAGAGACAACGCGCGCCGTCTTCTTCACACCAACAGACCCTGCAACAACCATGTGACAATCCCAGTTCAACGGCCCAGTTCAACGGCGCCCAATGCGGACGGGCCGCGCACGCGCCCCGCGTTGTATCTCCAAATACGTGAAGACCGCAACGCCATGGCGGCGCATTAACGCATTTTTATGGCAACCATGTCGGGAAGACGGCAGGGCCGGCCGGCCCCGGCCTCAAAGAGCCCAGGGCGCGAATTCCGGCGCGTTGACGGCGATCAGCTCGCGCTGGCCGGGACGCGAGCGGGCGGCTTCCACCACCTCGTAGGCGGCGGGGTCGCTCAAAAGCGCCTTCAGCGCATAGGCGTTCATCTTGTGGCCGCCGCGATAGGAGCGGTAGCAGCCGATGAAGGGCGCGCCGGCAAGCGCAAGGTCACCCACGGCGTCGAGCGTCTTGTGGCGGACGAACTCGTCCTTGGCGTAGCGCAGGCCCTCGACATTGATCACGGTGTTGTCGTCGGAGATGACGACGGAGTTTTCGAGCGAGGAGCCGAGCGCATGGCCGGAGGCCCACAGCCGCTCGACATCGCGCATGAAGCCGAAGGTGCGGGCGCGCGAAAGCTCGTTGCGGAAGGTCGCGGGCGTCAGGTCGCCCTTCCAGGACTGGCGGCCGATCAGCGGGCAGTCGAAATCGATCTCGACCTCGAAGCGCGTGCCGTCATAGGGCGTGAACTCGGCCCAGGAGGCGCCCGATTCGATGCGGACCGGCTTGATCACGCGGATATAGCGGCGCTTGACGGCAAGCGGGACGATGCCGACCTGGTCGATGGCGTCGATGAAGGGGGCGGAGCTGCCGTCCATGATGGGCATCTCGGCGCCGTGCACCTCGATCAGCACGTTGTCGAGGCCGAGCGCATAGAGCGCGGCCATGACGTGCTCGACCGTCGCGATGGCGGTCGCCGGGGAAAAGCCGAGGACGGTGCAAAGGTCCGTGTTGCCGACCTGCGAGGAGACCGCGCGGTATTCGCTGACGGTGCCGTTGTCGTGTTGGCGCTGGAAGACGATGCCGCTGTCGGCCTCGGCGGGGTTGAACGTGATGGAAACCGCCGCACCGGAATGGACGCCCGTCCCGGCAATCGTCACCGGGTTCATGATCGTCGTCTGGAAACCGAGCATCGTCATCTGTATTCGCCTTCGTCTTGTTGCCGGCACATTCCGCCGGCATTTTCTTTTTATGGCTCAGGAAGTCCCGCGCCGGACGCAAGCGCCCGCCGACTGTCCTGCCGGAACGTCTGGAATGGTTTACTGCTCTCCGGCGATGCCGGCGCGGCGAATCCTGACTGCCCCTTTGCCCAGGCTGAATGTAGTAGGACCCTCACTGTCAGACAAATCACTGTTTCTTTCGCTTTGTTACGCAGTTTTCGGCCTGCAAGCACCTGAAACAAAAGGCGAAATAAAAATGCCCGGATCGGGATCCGGGCATTCTGTGACAAAGTGCGTGAGGCGTCAGTTCGACTGGCGGCGCAGGAAGGCCGGAATCTCGAGCTGATCGTCCTCGCCGAGCGAGCGCGGCTGCGGGTTTGCGCGGCCGTGATCGTCGAGCTGGCCGCGGCGCGGCGCATAGAGGCTGGCTTCCGGCGAGAGCGCGCGGCGCTGCTGCTGGGGTGCCGCCGCCTGCTCTTCGCCATGGGCTTCCTCATGACGGCCGAGCGAGGAGGTCAGGCGACGCAGGAGACCCATCGGGCCGCGCTCCTCGCCGTGCCCGAGGGCCGGCTGCTGGGCTGCGCGGTGATCGATCTCGGCCTGCACGACCGGCGGGAAGTCCTCGATCTTCGGCATGCGCATGGTCTGCGGCTCCTGGCGGATGACCGGAGCGGCCGGCTCGACGCGCTGCTGCATGACCGGGGCCTGCGGAACCGGCTGCTGGACCGGGGCCGGACGCTGCATGACCGGCGTTTCCGCCGGAGCGGCGAAGATGCGGTTCTGCAGGCGCGGTTCCTCGTGGTGCGTGGCGACCGGCTGGACCGGAGCCGGACGGCTTGCCGGGATGGCGAGCTCCCGCTCGAGGCTTTCCTCCGAGGCGCGGATGGCGTCGGCGATCGGATCGGCCACCGGCTGCTGGACGACCGGCTGCTGCAGGACCGGCTGCGGCTGGGCGACGGGCTGCGGCTGCGGGGCAGCGGCGACCGGCTGGGCCTGCGGCTGGACCGGAACGGCGGCGGACGGGCGGACTACCGGCTTGCTGAGGTTGCGAAAGTCAGCATTGCGGGCAGCCACCTCCGAGGCCGCGCGGTCGATACCCGTTGCAACGACGGAAACACGGATCAGGCCTTCGAGCTCTTCGTCGAAGGTTGCGCCGAGGATGATGTTTGCGTCCGGATCGACTTCTTCGCGGATACGGGTTGCTGCTTCGTCGACCTCGAAGAGGGTGAGGTCGCGGCCGCCGGTGATGGAGATCAGGAGGCCCTGCGCGCCCTTCATCGAGGTTTCGTCGAGCAGCGGGTTGGCGATGGCGGCTTCGGCGGCGGCCATGGCGCGGCCTTCGCCCGAGGCTTCGCCCGTGCCCATCATGGCGCGGCCCATCTCGCGCATCACCGAGCGGACGTCGGCGAAGTCGAGGTTGATGAGGCCTTCCTTGACCATGAGGTCGGTGATGCAGGCGACGCCCGAATAGAGCACCTGGTCGGCCATCGCGAAGGCGTCGGCGAAGGTGGTCTTGTCGTTGGCGATGCGGAAGAGGTTCTGGTTCGGGATGACGATCAGCGTGTCGACCGACTTCTGCAGTTCCTGGATGCCCTCTTCGGCAAGGCGCATGCGGCGGCCGCCTTCGAAGTGGAACGGCTTGGTGACGACGCCGACGGTCAGGATGCCCTTGTTGCGGGCGGCCTGCGCGACGATCGGGGCCGCGCCCGTGCCAGTGCCGCCGCCCATGCCGGCGGTGACGAAGCACATATGGGTGCCGTTGAGGTGATCGATGATCTCGTCGATGCACTCTTCGGCGGCCGCGCGGCCAACTTCCGGCTGCGAGCCGGCGCCGAGGCCTTCGGTGACCTGCACGCCCATCTGGATGATCCGCGAAGCCTTGGTCATGGTCAGCGCCTGGGCGTCGGTGTTGGCGACGACGAAATCGACGCCTTCCAGGCCCGCGGTGATCATGTTGTTGACGGCGTTGCCGCCGCCGCCGCCGACACCGAAGACGGTGATGCGCGGCTTCAGCTCGGTGATGTCCGGCTTCTGGAGCTTGATAGTCATTTCAGTGTTCCTTTCGTTTCCGGCCGCTTCGCCCAGCCGGTCTATTCCCAAAACTCGTTGTCGGTCTTTCCCGCCGGCGCGCCGCCGGAAAACCCGTCAGAAACTTTCCTTCAGCCACTGGCCCATGCGGGCGATGCGGCCGTTGCCACCCGTGAGCTGCGAGAGCATGCCGCCCTGCACAGCGTGTTCTTCCAGTTCCGCGACCTGCGGATAGATCATGAGGCCGACCGCCGTCGAAAACGCCGGTCCCTTGGCCGCCGTCGGCAGGCCGGAGACGCCGAGCGGACGGCCGATGCGCACGTTGCGGGCAAGGATGCGGCGGGCCGCTTCCGGCAGGCCCGTGAGCTGGCTCGCGCCGCCCGTCAGCACGATCCGTTTCCCGACGATCGGCGAGAAACCGGAGCGCTGGATGCGGTCGCGGATGAGCTCCAGCGTCTCCTCGATGCGCGCACGAACGATGCGCGAGATGAGCGAGCGCGGCACATGGGTCGGCTGGTCGCGGTCGTCCTCGCCGATCGGCGGCACGGTGATGATGTCGCGTTCGTCGCCGGCATTCGGCAGGGCCGAGCCGTGGACGACCTTGAGGCGTTCGGCATCCTCGATGCGGGTCGAAAGGCCGCGCGCAAGGTCCGTCGTGACGTGGTGGCCGCCGAGCGAGACCGCGTCGGAATGCACCAGCTTGCCTTCGGCGAAGACGGAGATGGTCGTCGTGCCGCCGCCCATGTCGATGCAGGCACAGCCGAGCTCGACTTCGTCGTCGACGAGGGCCGAGAGGCCGCTCGCATAGGGTGTCGCCACCATGCCTTCGACGGAAAGGTGCGCGCGGTTGATGCAGAGCTCCAGGTTCTTCAGCGAGGTGCGTTCTGCCGTCAGCACATGCATGTCGACGCCGAGCACGTCGCCGAACATGGAGAGCGGATCGCGGATGCCGCGCTCGCCGTCGAGCGAAAAGCCCGTCGGCAGCGAATGGAGGATGGCGCGGTCCTGGCGCAGCGACTGCTGGCCGGCGACGGCGAGCACCTTGCGAAGGTCGTTGGCGTCGACCTCCTGCCCGCCGAGGTCGATGGTCGCGGTATAGACGTCGCTCTGCAGGCGCCCGGCCGAGACGTTGACGATCAGGCTTTCGATGGTGAGGCCCGCCATGCGCTCGGCCGCATCGACGGCAAGGCGCACGACGCTTTCGGCCGCGTCGAGGTCGGTGATCACGCCGTTCTTCACGCCGCGGGATTTCTGGTGGCCGATGCCGATGATCTCGACATTGTGCGTGCGGCCCGGAAGGATCTCGCTCTCGGCGCGCGGCGTCAGCCGGCCGATCATGCAGACGACCTTGGTGGAGCCGATGTCGAGCACGGAAACGACATGGGCGCGCTTGGAGGAAAGCGGCTTCAAGCGCGGCAGGCCGAAATGGGAGGAACCGAAAATGCTCATGTGCGCTTCGCTGCCTTCTTCAGCTCCTTGGCCCTCTGCTCGACCGCCACGTTGCGGCGTTCCAGCGCCCCTTCCGTCAGGCGGATGGTCGTGCGGTCGTCGAGGCGCAGGTCCACGGCGGCGATATCGCGCTCCAGGAGCCCCTGCTCGCTTTCCAGCGTCGCGAGCTCATCCATGGCGCGCGGCACGTTGTGCTCCGGCAGCTTCACGACGATGCCGTTGTGGAGCTGGAGGTCCCAGCGCCGCCCGGCGACCCGGATATAGGCCTTCACCCGCGACTTGATGTCCGGCCAGCTGTCGAATTCGGCGGCAAAGCCGGCGGCGGCCGTTTCCGCGTCGCGGCCGACGAAGAGCGGCAGCGTGGAGAACTTGTTGTCGCGCAGCGGCGCGATCACGCTGCCGTTCTTCTCGATCAGGGAAAGATCTTCGCCGTGCTGCCAGATCGCGAAGGCCTCGCGCTCCTTCAGCGCGATCTCGATCGTGCCGGGATAGACCTTGCGCACCGAGACGTCCTCGACCCAGGGCAGCTCGGCAAGCTTGCGGCGGGCCTCGTTGACGTCGAGCGCGACCAGCGAGGTCGTGCCGTCGAGGTCGAGGCGCTCGAGAATGTCGATCTCCGAGGTCTCGCGGTTGCCCGAAACCTTCACGTCCTCGATGGCAAAGCCCATCGCGGTCGTCGAGGCTTCGGCAAAATCCTGCGAATGGCCGCCGAGGGACATGCCGTAAAGACCCGTCGCGCCGAGGAACAGCGCGGTCGCGACGCTGCCGGTGTGGCGCGGGATATGGATGCGGCCGGCCGCAAGGCTGACGAGGAAGCGGACGATGCGGCGCAGCGGGCGCGGCAGCACGCGGCCGGCTTCCGCCTCGGCAAGCCCGGCGGGACGCACCCTCGTCTTTCTGACGCTCAACGCAAGCACGACGCGTCCTCCACCATCCAGCTCAAGAATTCACCAAAGGAATGGCCGGCATGGACGGCCATTTCGGGCACCAGCGAGGTCGGGGTCATGCCGGGCTGGGTGTTGACCTCCAGCCAGATAAGCTCGCCATTCTCGGAGAAGCGGTCGTCGTAGCGGAAGTCGGAACGGCTGACGCCACGGCACCCGATCGCTTGATGCGCCTTGAGCGCGAGTGTTTGTACTTTTTGGTAAATATTCGGTGAAATCTGCGCCGGGATGACGTGTTTCGAGCCGCCCTTCACATATTTGGAATCGTAGTCGTAGAAGGCGTGCCCCTGCGGGATCACCTCGGTGACGCCGAGGGCGACGTCGCCCATGACGCCGCAGGTGAGTTCCCGGCCGTAGACGTAGCGCTCCACCATGACGGCATCGCCGTAGCGCCACTCCGAGGAGGTGATGATCTGCGGCGGATGCGACTGGTCTTCCTTGACCATGACGACGCCGAAGGACGAGCCCTCGCGCACCGGCTTGACCACATAGGGCGGCTTCATCGGATGGGCCGAGGTGAAATCGAAGCGGTTCATCAGCCGCTGCTCGGCGATGGGAATGCCGGCGGCCCTGGCGACGATCTTCGCCTGCGCCTTGTCCATCGCAAGTGCGGACGCAAGCACGCCGGAATGGGTATAGGGGATTTCGAGATATTCGAGGATGCCCTGGATGGTGCCGTCCTCGCCGAAGGGACCGTGCAGCGCATTGAAGGCGACGTCGGGCTTCAGCTCGGCAAGGACGCTGGCGACGTCATGGCCGACATCGACCCGCGTGACCCTGTAGCCGACGGCCTCCAGCGTGTCGGCGCAGGCGTTCCCCGAGGAAAGGCTCACCGGCCGTTCCGACGAAAAACCACCCATCAGCACCGCGACATGCTTTACGCTCATAGAACCCTCGACTGAATTCCGCACTCTGTTCCCCGTCGCTTGCGCGGACCTGATCGGTTCCGGATCCGACTCGGCGAGCGAGGTGGGACCACTAGAGCCTGATTAAGGTTAATGAAGCGTTTACTTTCGTTAACCCGGCCCGGCGCGGAACGAATTTTCCGGGCGCCGAATCAAGGAACGCTTCGATTCTCCTTCTGGAATCAGAGAGTTGAGCCTGACGCAAGGGGAAGCGTCGCCGAAAGGCGCCTGTGCCGCCGCAAGACGCGAAAAGGCCCAGCCACGGCGGAGCCCCGTTCAAACGCACGGATGAGCCCGGTTCAGCGCGCCTCGCCGACCGCCTTCCAGACGAGCGCGCCGATCACCGCGCCCGCCATCGGCGCCACCCAGAACAGCCAGAGCTGCGAGAGCGCGCCCGTCTCGGCGAAGAGCGCAAGGCCGGTCGAGCGCGCCGGGTTCAGCGAGGTGTTGGTGACCGGGATGGAGACGAGGTTGATCGCCGTCAGGCTGAGGCCGATGGAGATCGGCGCGAAGCCCGCAGGCGCGCGGTCGTGGATCGAGCCGAGGATGATGAAGACGAAGAGGACCATCAGCACCACCTCGGCCACGAAGCCCGCCGTCAGCGAATAGCCGCCCGGCGAGAGCTCGCCATAGCCGTTCGCGCCGAAGCCGCCCGCCACGAAGCCGGCCCTGCCGGAGGCGACGAGGTACAGCATCGCCGCCGCCGCGGTCGCGCCCGCCACCTGCGCCAGCGCATAGGGCAGCACATGGCCGGCGGGGAATTTTCCCGCGACGGCCAGCCCCACGGAGACGGCAGGGTTCATGTGGCCGCCGGAGACGCCGCCGATCGCATAGATCATCGCCATCAGCGCGATGCCGGCGGAAAGCGAGATGCCGACGATGCCGATGCCGATCCCGGCGAAGGTCGCGGCCAGTATGCCGCTGCCGCTGCCGATGAAGATGAGCCAGAACGTGCCGATGAACTCGGCGGAGAGTTTCCTGAACATGAATGCCCCCAACTGGAGCCCCGCACGGCAGGGCCCGGCCGCGCGGCTGGCGCGGCTCCAAACGGTTTTCGATGGACTTGCCTGTTGGGGGAGAGGGAGTGCGGGCGCCCTCCGGCGGCGCCGAACTCCCCAGCAAGGAGAGAGAATCAGGCCGTTGCGCGGCCGAGGAATTCCTTTACCTCATAGCCCGGCATGAAATTGCCGAGACGCTTGATTTCCCATTGCAGCACGATGCCGGAATGCTCCAGCACGCGGCTGCGCACGGTTTCGCCGAGATATTCCAGCTCGTAGCCGGTCGCCTGCCCCGTGTTGATCATGAAGTTGCAGTGCATCGGCGACATCTGCGCGCCGCCGATCATCAGCCCGCGGCAGCCCGCCTCGTCGATGAGCTTCCAGGCCGAATGGCCTTCCGGGTTCTTGAAGGTCGAGCCGCCCGTCTTCTCGCGGATCGGCTGGACGGTCTCGCGGTGCTGGCGCACGGCGTCCATCTTGGCGCGGATCTCGTTCTTCTCACCCGCCTGCCCCTCGAAGACGGCATGGGTGAAGATGAGATCGGCGGGCGCTGCGGAATGGCGGTAGGTATAGCCCATGTCCGCATTGGAAAGCACATGCCGCTCGCCCTTGCGGTCGACGGCGTGGACTTCCACCACGAGGTCCTTGGTCTCCCCGCCATTGGCGCCGGCATTCATGCGCAGCGCCCCGCCGATGGAGCCGGGAATGCCGTAATAGAACTCGAAGCCGGCAATGCCGTGGTCGAGCGCCATGGCGGCGATGTTCTTGTCCGGGCAGATCGCGCCCGCCTTGATGCGGTTCTCGCCGGCAAGCTCGACATCGCCGAAGCCCTTGGCCGAAAGGCGGATGACGACGCCCGGAATGCCGCCGTCGCGCACGAGGAGGTTCGAGCCGACGCCCGTCACCGTCAGCGGCACCTCTTCCGGCAGCAGCTTGAGGAAGGTCACGAGGTCGTCGACGTCGTGCGGGTGGAACATCAGCTCGGCAAGGCCGCCGGCGCGGAACCACGTCACGCGGTCCATCGGGGCATCCGGCGTCAGGCGTCCGCGGACCTCCTTGATGCCCTCGCCCAGCGACGCCAGAAGTTTTGCCCCGTCAACCGTCTTCATGCCACCTCACCCGAAATGCCTGCCAGTTCCTTCGGCAGCGCCTGTGCCCAATAGGTGATGCTGCCAGCGCCCAAGAGAACCACGAAATCGCTGGGCTTTGCAATGCCGGCGACGGTGGAGGCCAACGCCTCCGGCCCGGAAAGGAAGCGTGCATCGCGGTGGCCGGCGGACTTGATGCGGGAAACCAGCTCTTCCGCGCTGACGCCCTCGACGGGGTCCTCGCCCGCCGCGTAGATCGGCGCGATCATGATCGTGTCGGCATCGTTGAAGCAGCCGGCGAATTCCTCGAAGAGGCTCGCGACGCGGCTGTAGCGGTGCGGCTGGTGGACCGCGATGATCCGGCCGGAGCAGGCTTCGCGCGCCGCGCGCAGCACTGCCTTGATCTCGACCGGGTGGTGGCCGTAGTCGTCATAAACACTGACGCCGCTCCAGCTTCCGGTGAGCGTGAAGCGGCGCTTCACTCCGCCGAAGCTCGCAAGCCCCCTGGCGATTGCTTCCGGCGCGATGCCGAGGCGCTGGGCGACGGCGATGGCGGCCGTGGCGTTGGAGACGTTGTGGCGGCCGGGCATCGGCAGGCGCAGGTCCTTCAGCGAGATCACCTGGCCGGTGCGGCGGCGGCGAATCTCCACGTCGAAGACCGACGTCGCGCCGTCCATGCGGATGTTGGAGAAGCGCACGTCGGCCTGCGGGTTCTCGCCGTAGGTGATGACCTTGCGGTCCTCGATGCGGCTGACCATCGCCTGCACCTCCGGATGGTCGAGGCACATGACGCCGAAGCCGTAGAAGGGCACGTTCTCGACGAACTGGCGGAAGGCCGCGCGCACGGCATCGAAATTGCCGTAGTGGTCGAGATGCTCGGGGTCGATATTGGTGACGACGGCGATGTCGGCCGGCAGCTTCAGGAAGGTGCCGTCCGATTCGTCGGCCTCCACCACCATCCACTCGCCCTCGCCCATGCGGGCATTGGTGCCGTAGGCGTTGATGATGCCGCCGTTGATGACGGTCGGGTCGAGCCCGCCGGCTTCCAGGAGCGTCGCGACCATCGAGGTCGTCGTCGTCTTGCCGTGCGTGCCGCCGATGGCGATGGCATTGCGGAAGCGCATCAGCTCGGCGAGCATTTCCGCACGGCGCACAACCGGCAGCAGCTTTTCGCGCGCCGCGATCAGTTCCGGATTGTTCTTCCTGATGGCGGTGGAGACGACGACGACTTCCGCATCGCCGAGATTTTCCGCCTTGTGGCCGACGAAGACCTCGATGCCCTTGTCGCGCAGGCGCTGCACGTTGGCGCTGTCCGCCTGGTCGGAGCCCTGCACGCGATGGCCGAGATTGTGCAGCACTTCGGCAATGCCGCTCATGCCGATGCCGCCGATGCCGATGAAATGAACGAGCCCTATGCTCTGCGGCATCTTCATGGCCGTTCTCCCTTGAATTCTGCGATCGTCTTTCCGCCCGCAATAGCCTCAACCATCGAGGCGAGCAAGCGCGCGGCGTCCGGTTTGCCCGCCTTTCTGGCATTCGCGGCCATCGCCGCCATGCCCGAAGGATCGTGCATCGCCCTGGAGACGATGCCGGCAAGGCGCTCCGTCGAAAGCTCGGACTGCTGGATCACCTTCGCCCCGCCGCCGGCGGCAAGGGCTGCGGCATTGGCCGCCTGGTCATGGTCGAGCGCGTGCGGATAGGGCACGAGGATCGACGGCCGGCCGATCACCGAGACCTCGGAAACGGTCGAGGCGCCGGAGCGACTGATGACGAGATGGGCATGGCCGATGCGCGCTGCCATGTCGGTGAAGAAGGGCGAGACCTCCGCCGGGATGGCGAGATCGGCATAGCTGCGCACCACCTCGTCGCGGTCTTCCGGCCGCGCCTGCTGGGTGATGACGAGCCGCGCCCGGTCCTGCGGCTCCAACGCGGCAATGGCGGAGGGAATGGCCTTGGAGAAGAACTGCGCGCCCTGGCTTCCGCCGAAGACGACGAGGCGGAACGCCCCCTCCGCCGAGGCTTCGTAGGGAATGCCCGCGGCCTCCAGCACGGCGGGGCGCACGGGATTGCCCGTCGTCACGGTCTTGTCGGCGTATTGGCCGCCCGTCTCGGGCAGGAAGCCGCCGGCGATCGCCTTCACGCGCGCGGCGAGCGCCTTGTTGGCGCGGCCCATGACGGCATTCTGCTCGTGGATTATCGAGGGAATGCCCATGCCGGTGGCTGCCAGCAGCGGCGGCAGGGTCGGATAGCCGCCGAAGCCGACGACGACCTTCGGCTTCAGCCGCGCCAGCAGCCGGCGCGCCGCCCGCATGCCCCGCCACAGCGTGAAGAGGGATTTGGCCACGCTGACCGGATTCTTCGAGCCGATGGTCGCGGAGGGAACGACATGGATCTCGTCGGCGGGGAACTTGCCGGCAAAACGCTCGGCGCGGCTGTCGGTGACGAGATGCACCGCCCAGCCGCCGGCCTTCAGCTCATGCGCCAGCGCCTCCGCCGGAAAAAGATGGCCGCCGGTGCCCCCGGCGGCAAGAAGAACGATGCCCTTGTCCATTTCAAACCCTTATTCGGCCGGCGCCACGATACCGCTGCGGAAGAGGCTGCGCTCGGAGGCGCGCTTTTCCGGCCGGTGGCGGGTCAGCGCCAGGATGAAGCCGGCGGTCACGCAGATGGCGATCATCGAGGAGCCGCCGTAGGAAATGAGCGGCAGCGTCATGCCCTTGGCCGGCAGCAGTTCGAGGTTCACGCCGATATTGATCATCGACTGGATGCCGATCTGCAGGACGAGGCCCGCGACGGCGAAACGGGTGAAATCGTTGCGCTCCTTGAAGGCATGATTGAGGCCGCGCATCACCACGAAGGCGAAGATCGCCACGATGACCATGCAGAAGACGATGCCGAACTCCTCCGCCGCGACGGAGAAGATGAAGTCGGTATGGCTGTCGGGGATGATGCGCTTGATGATGCCCTCGCCCGGCCCCTGGCCGAACCAGTCGCCGCGGATCAACGCCTCGCGGGCCGTGTCCATCTGGAACGTGTCGCCCTCGCCCGTCATGAACTTGTCGATACGCGCGGCGACGTGCGGCAGGAGCGTATAGGCCGTCAGCAGGCCGCCGGCCCCCGCGCCGCCGAGCACGATGATCCACAGCCACGGCATGCCGGCCATGAAGAACATGCCGCCCCAGACGGCGGCGGTCAGGATCGTCTGGCCGAGGTCGGGCTGGGCGATGAGGAGCGCAGCGACGATGCCGAAGAGGATGATGGCGAAGAGGTTGCCGGGGATTTCCGGCTGGCGGGCGTGTTCGGCGAAGAGCCAGGCGCAGACGATGACGAAGGCCGGCTTCATGAATTCCGACGGCTGGACGGAGAAGCTGCCGATGGAGATCCAGCGCCGCGAGCCCTTGACCTCGACGCCGAAGAACAGCGCCAGCACCATGGCCCCGAGCGAGAGGATGAGCAGGATCATCGCCGCCCGCCGCACCTGGCGGGGCGTAAGGAAGGAGATGCCGAGCATGACGGCGATGGCCGGCAGGAGGAAGAGCGCATGGCGCTTGACGAAGTGGAAGCTGTCGAGGCCGATGCGCTCGGCAACCGCCGGGCTCGCCGCGAAGGACAGCATGAAGCCCACCCCCATCAGGAGGATGAAGGCCGCCAGGAAGAAGCGGTCTATCGTCCAGAACCAGTCCGCAAGTGCACCGCGTTCGGCTCGGCTAACCATGATCAAATCCCTTCGTTGAGCGGTATCGGGCTTTCGTCTCTCCTCCCCCTCCCTCCGTCATCCTCGGGCTTGACCCGAGGATCCACGCGGCACCCGCGGCGTGAATGGATCCTCGGGTCAAGCCCGAGGATGACGAAGGAGAGGCAGGGAGCGAAACGAACCCCGGCACCATCCTAAACCTCGATCAGCATGGTAACGCCCGGCAGCGCCGCGACATGCTTCACGAAGGCATCGCCTCTGACTTCGAAGTTCTTGTACTGGTCGAAGCTTGCGCAAGCCGGGGAAAGCAGCACGGCGATGCCGCCGCTTCCGTCTTTTTCCGCATCCGCCGCCGCATCGGCCACCGCGCGCTCCAGCGTGCCGGCAATCTCGAAGGGCACGGCCTCGCCCAAGGTCGCGGCGAAGGCCGGCGCCGCCTCGCCGATGAGATAGGCTTTCGCGATCTTCGGGAAGAAGCCGCCGAGCGACGCAATGCCGCCCTCCTTCGCAACGCCGCCGGCGATCCAGTAGATGCGCTCGAAGCTCGAAAGGGCGGGCGCGGCCGCATCCGCGTTCGTCGCCTTGGAATCGTTGACGAAGAGCGTGCCGCCCCGCCGGCCGACCGGCTGCATGCGGTGCTTCAGCCCCGGGAAGGAGGCAAGACCGGCGCGGATCTCGTCCTCACTGACGCCGACCGCAAGGCAGGCCGCGACGGCCGCCGCCGCGTTCTGCGCATTGTGGCTGCCGCGCAGCGTCTGGATGGCGGAAAGGTCCGCGATCTCGCGCGTCGTTCCGCCTTGCGCCAGAAGAAGGCGCGCGCCGTCGGCAAAGATACCGTCGGCCACTACGTTGCGCTTCGAGATGCGCACGACCTTCGTGCCGGTCCGCTCCACGCGGTCGGCGATCCTCGTGCAAAAGGTATCGTCAACGCCGACGATGGCGGTGTCGCTCGCCGCGACCAGCTGTTCCTTGACGTCGGCATAGTGCTGCATGGAGCCGTGCCGGTCGAGATGGTCGGGTGTGAGGTTGAGGAGAATGCCGGCGGAAGGGTTCAGCGTCGGCGCGAGGTCGATCTGGTAGGACGAGCACTCGACCACGTAGAAGCGGCCCGCCTTGGGTGGATCGAGCGTCAGCACGGCCGTGCCGATATTGCCGCCGAGCTGCGTGTCCCGCCCGCTCGCCTTGAGGATATGGGCGATCAGCGCCGTGGTGGTCGACTTGCCGTTGGTGCCGGTGATGGCGACGAAGGGGCAGTCCGGCGCATGGGCGCGCCGCTCGCGCACGAAGAGCTCGACGTCGCCGACGATCTCGACGCCCGCCGCGCGCGCAAGGTCCGCGCTCCAGTGGGGCTTGGGATGGGTCAGCGGCACGCCGGGCGAGAGCACCAGTGCGTCGAGCGCGCTCCAGTCCAGCGCCCGGAGGTCGCCGGTCTTCACGCCCGCGGCCGAGGCGTTTTCGACGCTTGCCGGATTGTCGTCCCAGGCGGTGACGTCCGCCCCGCCCGCGGCGAGCGCCAGCGCCGTCGCAAGGCCCGAGCCGCCGAGCCCGAAGAGCGCGACCGACTTCCCCTTGTAGGTGGTGACGGGGATCATGGCACCTTACCGCAGCTTGAGCGTGGAAAGGCCGACCAGCGCCAGCACGACCGAGATGATCCAGAAGCGCACGACGACCTGGCTCTCCGTCCATCCCTTCTTCTCGAAGTGATGGTGGATCGGCGCCATGAGGAAGACGCGCTTGCCCGTGAGCTTGAACGAGCCGACCTGGATGATGACCGACAGGGTCTCCATGACGAAGAGGCCGCCGATGATGGCCATGACGATCTCGTGCTTGGTGGCGACGGCGACCGAGCCGATGAGCCCGCCGAGGGCGAGCGAGCCCGTATCGCCCATGAAGATGGCGGCCGGCGGCGCGTTGAACCACAGGAAGCCGAGACCGGCGCCGATGACCGCGCCGAGCACCACGGCA
Organism: Shinella sp. Sh6; assembly: GCF_055392685.1. Lineage (NCBI taxonomy): Bacteria > Pseudomonadati > Pseudomonadota > Alphaproteobacteria > Hyphomicrobiales > Rhizobiaceae > Shinella > Shinella sp. Sh6. The sequence goes on from NZ_AP044005.1 coordinate 2,106,631, forward strand.
AGCTCGCCCGTGCCGGGCACGAAATGGATCTGCAGGTAGTTGGCGAAGACCGCGTTGCCGGCGAGATAGGCGATGAGGCCGAAGGCCGCCGCCGAGATCATCACGGGAACGGTGGCGAGCCCGTCGAGCCCGTCCGTCAGGTTCACCGCATTGCCGGCCGCCACGATGACGAAGCCGCCGAACAGCACGAAGAAGATGCCGAGGTTGACGAGGAGGTCCTTGGCGAAGGGAAAGGCGATGGACGAGGCGAAGGTCGAGCCGGAAGCCCCGGCAGACATCGAGGCGCGCATCATGAAATAGGTGGCGATGCCGGCGATCAGGAATTCGAGGCCGAGGCGCGCCTTGCCCGAAAAGCCCTTCTCCGTCTGCTTGGTGACCTTGAGATAGTCGTCGTAGAAGCCGATGGCGCCGAAGCCGAGCGTGACGAGGAGCGTGGCGACGACATAGACGTTGGAAAGGTCCGCCCACAGCAGCGCGCTGCCGACGATGCCGGCAAGGATCATCAGGCCGCCCATGGTGGGCGTGCCGGCCTTCTTGAAATGCGTCTGCGGCCCGTCGGCGCGGATCGGCTGGCCCTTGCCCTGGCGGATGCGCAGGGAGGAGATGATCATCGGCCCGAACAGGAAGACGATGGTGGCCGAGGTGAACAGCGCGGCGCCTGTCCGGAAGGTAATGTAGCGGAACAGGTTGAACACCTGGATGGTGTTCGCCAGCTCGACGAGCCAAAGCAGCATTGTCACCCTTTCCCCAAAAGGTTCCTTGAAGCATCCGCGGCGTGACGGGCCGGGATGGGAAGCAGATCACATAAAAAGAAGGTCCGGCGGGCGTCTGCCCGGCCGAACCTCCTCAACTCCGGCCTTCCCTCTCCGGGAACGGCTGGTATTTGTCAAGCAGGGCCGCAACGATGCGGCTGAAGCCCGTGCCCTTCGACGATTTGACGACGAGGACGTCGCCCGGCCGCACGCTTTCCAGCGCATGGGCGGCGAGCTCGTCGGCCGTTTCGCGGTAGGTCGTCTCGATAGGCTCCGCCAGCGCGTCGCGCAGCGCCGCCATGTCCGGGCCGCCGAGCCAGACGGTGGCAATGCCCGCCTCGGCGAGCGGCTCGGCAAGGCCGGCATGGACGGCGGGCGAATGCTCGCCCATCTCCAGCATGTCGCCGAGCACGGCGATGCGCCGGCCCTGTCCGTGCGGATCGGCGTCGCGCAGGAGCGCGATGGCCGCGCGCATCGAGGTGGGGTTGGCGTTGTAGCTCTCGTCGATCAGCGTGAACCAGCCGCCGTCCTTTGCCAGCCGGTAGCGCCGGCCGCGGCCCTTTTCCGCCTGCATGGTGGCAAGGCCGGCCATCGCCTTCTCGATATCGCCATGGGCAAGATGCACCGCGCCGAGCACGGCGACGGCATTTTCCGCGATATGCCGGCCGGGTGCGCCCATCGGCACTTCCAGCGTCTGGTTGCCGATGGCGGCGCGCAGCAGGCTGCCTTCTGGCCCGCTCACGAAATCGAGCAGGCGGAACTCGGCCTTCGGGTCCGCGCCGAAGCCATGGATATGCGAGACGCCCGCCGCGCGCGCGGCCTTTTCGAGGAAGGCATATTGCTCGTTGTCGCGGTTGATGAGCGCATGGCCGCCCGGCACCACGCCCTCGAAAATCTCGGCCTTGGCGGCGGCGATCTCCTCGAGGTCACGGAAATTGCCGAGATGGGCCGGGGCGATGGTCGTCACCATCGCGATATGCGGGCGCACCATGGAAACGAGCGGGCGGATTTCGCCGGCATGGTTCATGCCGATCTCGAAGATGCCAAAATCCGTTGTTTCGGGCATGCGGGCAAGCGTCAGCGGCACGCCCCAATGGTTATTGAAGGAGGCGACCGAGGCGTGCACGCTGCCGGATGGCGCAAGCGCCTGGCGCAGCATCTCCTTGGTCGTCGTCTTGCCGACCGAGCCGGTGACGGCGATGATGCGGGCGGCCGTGCGGTCGCGCGCCGCGCAGCCGAGGTCCACCAGCGCCTGCAGCACGTCCGGCACGACGATCATCGGCGAGACGAGGCGGCCGAGCGCGGGGAGCTTCGCCTCGCTGACGACGAGCAGCGCCGCGCCGTTGGCAACGGCAAGGCTTGCGAAATCGTGGCCGTCGACCCGGTCGCCCTTGATGGCGAAGAAGGCCTCGCCCGGCGTGATGCCGCGGCTGTCGATGGAAATGCCGGTCACGCCCTGCGGCAGGTTGCCGATGGGGCGGCCGTTCATGGCCGCGACGAGATCAGCGCTTGTCCAGAGCCATGTCACCGTGCGCTCTCCTCCAGTGCCTTGCCGAGCTCGGCATGGTCGGAAAAGGGCAGCGTCACGGAGCCGACGGTCTGGCCCTCCTCGTGTCCCTTGCCGGCGACGATCAGCGTGTCACCCGCCTGCAGCATGCCGACGGCGCTGCGGATCGCCTCCGCGCGGTCGCCGATCTCGGTCGCGCCCTTCGCGGCAGCCATGATCTCGGAGCGGATGACGGCCGGCACTTCCGAGCGCGGATTGTCGTCGGTGACGATCACCACGTCGGCAAGGCGCGTGGCGATCTCGCCCATGATCGGCCGCTTGCCCTTGTCGCGGTCGCCGCCGCAGCCGAAGACCACGATGACGCGGCCCGTCGTGAAGGGGCGCACGGAGGTCAGCACGTTCTCCAGCGCATCCGGCTTGTGCGCATAGTCGACATAGGCGAGCGCGCCGTTCTTCGCGTGTCCCACCAGTTCGAGCCGGCCGGAAGCGCCGACCAGCTTTTCGAGCGCGGCCATCGCGGTTGCGGCGGGAACGCCGGTCGACATGGCAAGGCCGGCCGCGACGAGCGCGTTGGCCACCTGGAAATCGCCGGCGAGCGGAATGTGCACTTCGAAGATGTCGCCGCCGACATGGATCTCGGCGGTCTGCTTGTGGCGGAAGTGCTCGACGCGCTTCAGCGCCAGATAGTCGCCCTTGCGGCCGACCGTGCGCACGTCGCAGCCCGCCTTGCGGGCCGTGTCGATCGCCGTGCCCGACCATTCGTCGTCGGCATAGACGACGGCGGGCGCGCCCTTCGGCAGCAGCGTATCGAAGAGCCGCATCTTGGAGGCCATGTAGTGCTCGACCGTCGGATGGTAGTCCATGTGGTCGCGGCCGAGATTGGTGAAGGCGCCGGCGGAAAGCTTCACGCCGTCGAGGCGCGACTGGTCGAGGCCGTGGCTGGAGGCCTCCATCGCGGCATGGGTGACGCCGGCATCGGCCAGCTCGGCGAGCAGCGCATGCAGCGAGACGGGGTCCGGCGTCGTCAGCGAGCCGTAGTCGTTGCGGCCGGGCGCGACGACGCCCGTCGTGCCGATCATCGCCGCGGCATGGCCGGCATGCGCCCAGATCTGCCGCGTGAAGGCGGCGACGGAGGTCTTGCCCGCCGTGCCGGTGACGGCGACCATGGTTTCCGGCTGGCGGCCGTAGAAGCGGGCGGCGGCAAGGGCGAGGAAGCGGCGGGGCTCCCTGACCGCGACGACCGGCACGGACGCATCGACCGACGTTCCGGCCGCAACGACGACGGCGGCGGCCCCGCGCGAAACGGCATCGGCGACGAACGCGCTGCCGTCGGCCTTGGTGCCGGAGAGGGCGACGAAGAGATCGCCCGGTTTCACCTTGCGGCTATCGCTGGCAATGCCCGTCACGTCCGTCGCGGCGACGGCATCGGGAAGTGCGATTTCGGGTCCGGCAAGGTCACTGATCTTCATTGTCCGCTCTGTCTTTCTGTTGGCAGCCGTTTCGCCTCCGAATCGGCGTCCCGTCTTCTCCGTTCAATAAGACACAAGCAAGGCAGAGCCGTCGTCACCGAATTTCGGCTTTACACCGAGAAGCGCGGCGGAACGGCGGATGATCTCGCCCACCATCGGGGCGGCGTTGCTGCCGGCGGTGCGCCCGCCGCCCTTGCCCGTCTGCGGGGCGTCGATGAAGGTCAGGACCACGTAATCCGGGTTGTCGATGGGGAAGCCCGAAACGAAGGCGTTGAAGTTGAGCGTGTTGGAATAACGCCCGTTCACCACCTTGTTGGCCGTGCCCGTCTTGCCGCCGACATTGAAGCCGGGAACGAGCGCGTTGCGGCCGGAGCCGTCGTTGCCGTTCAGCTTGTAGAGGTAGCGCATCGCGTCCACCGTCGACGGCTTGACGACCATCTTGGCGATCTCGTCGGCCTCCTCGCGGCTGCGCGGCAGGAAGGTCGGGTTGATGAGCTTGCCGCCGTTGAGGAGCGCGGCGGCGGCGACGGCCGTCTGCAGCGGCGTCGTCGAGACACCGTGGCCGTAGGAGATGGTGATCGAGTTGATCTTCTTCCAGACGGCCGGCTGGCTCGGCGTCTTGACCTCGGGAAGCTCGGTTTCGAGCCGCGTCAGCAGGCCCATGCGGGTGAGGAATTCCTTGTGCCCCTCGATGCCGATGACGTCGGCCATCTTGGCCGTGCCGATATTGGAGGAATACTGGAAGATCTCCGGCACCGTCAGGACGCGGTGCTTGCCGTGGAAGTCGTGGATGGTGAAGCCGCCGATGCGGATGGGCTTGCTGGCGTCGAAGCTGTCGGTGAGCTTTACCTTGCCCGAATCGAGCGCCATGGCGAGCGTGAAGCTCTTGAAGGTCGAGCCCATCTCGAACGTGCCGTTCGACATGCGGTTCAGCCAGCCCTCCTCGGCGCCTTCGGCCGGGTTGTTCGGGTCGAAGTCGGGATAGGAGGCCATGCCGAGGACTTCGCCGGTATGCACGTTCAGCACCACGGCGCCGGCCGAGATGGCCTTGTACTTCTCCATGCCGTCCTTGACGACGTCGCGCACGATCGCCTGCACGCGAAGGTCGATGGAAAGGCGCACCGGCTCCAGCTTGGCGTCGCTCGTCATGCCGATGGCGGCAAGGTCGGCAAGGCCCTGGTTGTCGATGTAGCGCTCCATGCCGGAGATGCCGCGGTTGTCGATATTGACGTAGCCGACGATGTGCGAGGCCGTGGGGCCGCCCGGATAGAAGCGGCGCTTTTCCGGCCGGAAGCCGACGCCGGGAATGCCGAGCGCCAGGATGCGGCTCTGCTGCTTGGGCGTCAACTGGCGCTTCAACCACTGGAAGCGGCTCTTGGAGGTGAGCTTGCGGTAGATGTCGCGCCGGTCGAGGTCCGGCAGCACGGTGGCGAGCATCTCGACGGCCTCGTCGGCGTCGACGATCCTGTTCGGCTCGGCATAGAGCGAGACGGTGCGGATGTCGGTGGCGAGGATCTCGCCGTTGCGGTCGACGATGTCCGGGCGCGAGGCCATCAGGCGGTCGGCCGGGCTGATCGAGGAAACGGTCTCGGGCGAGGCCATGCCGTACTGCACGAGGCGGCCGCCGATGACGGCATAGGCGACGCCGAAGCAGCAGATCATGACGGCGACGCGGCTGCGGGCCTGCGAGCCGGAGCGCTTGCGCGTGCCCTCGAAGGACTGGCCGCCGGCGCCGGCCGAACGGTTGTTGTTGCCGCCGGCGTTGAAGTGCGCCTTGCTCTTGACGACCATGATGCGGGAAAGGAAGGACATCAGCGCGCCACCGATCCGGTCTGGATTGCATCCGTGCCCGAGGCGGGCGTCTTGGCCTTGGCGACCTCGTCGTCCTTCTCCGCGGGAAGCGCCGGCAGCTCGGCGACGGGCATCGGCAGCTCGTTCGGCTGGGCGAGCTGGGTCGATTCGGTCGGAACGAGCTTCAGGTCGCCCTCGAATATCTGCACGAGGCGCTCGAGCCGGTTCGGCTGGGTCGCCAGCGCCCAGTCGGCCTTCAGGAGGTCGATCGTGTCCTCCTCCAGCTTGATCTCGGCATCGAGCTTGCGCACCTCTTCGAGCTTGTTGTCGGCCTGGTGCTTGATCGAATAGGTGACGGTTGCTGCTGCGGTCATGACGGCGATCATCACGACATCAAGGGTACGGAACATCACTCAGCTTCCCATCTTCTCGAGGCCGGCAAGGTTGGGCAGGTTGAAAATGGACAGATCATCCGTCCCGGCGGGGGCGCTGGTGCGCTCGCCTGCTCTCAGCTTCGCGGATCGTGCGCGCGGGTTGACCGCGCTCTCCTCGTCGCCGGCCGCCACCATAGGGCGCCCGACTGGTGCGAAGGTTGCGGCGCGGTCGTGAACCTCCGGCAGGTGCCGGGAGCCCGCGGCCTTGCCGGAGCGATCCTGGAAGAACTTCTTGACGATGCGGTCCTCCAGCGAATGGAAGGAGACGACGACGAGCCGCCCGCCGGGCTTCAGCGCGCGCTCGGCGGCGATCAGCGCGCGGGCGAGCTCGCCGAGCTCGTCGTTGACGAAGACGCGCAGCGCCTGGAAGACGCGCGTTGCCGGATGGATCTTGTCCTTGGCCTTGCGCGGGGTCGTGAGCTCGATGAGGTTGGCGAGCTGCCGCGTCGTGGCGAAGGGCTCCTTCTCGCGCGCCTTCTCGATGGCGCGGGCGATGCGGCCGGCCTGCTTCTCCTCGCCGAGGAAGCCGAAGATGCGGGCGAGGTCGGAGACCTTCGCGCGGTTCACCACGTCGGCGGCCGAGACACCGGAGGCGGACATGCGCATGTCGAGCGGGCCGTTCTTCTGGAAGGAGAAGCCGCGCTCGGCCTCGTCGATCTGCATGGAGGAGACGCCGATATCCAGCACGACGCCGTCGAGCCCGCCTGCGGGCGCGTGGTCGGCAAGATCGGAAAAGCGCGAATGGATGAGCGAAAGTCGGCCGCCGGAGGCCTTTACCAGCCCCTGCCCGCCCTCGATGGCCGTCGGGTCGCGGTCGAGCGCGATGACGTTGGCGCCGGCAGTCAGGATCGCCGACGTATAGCCGCCGGCCCCGAACGTGCCGTCGAGGATGACGGCGCCGGGCCTCGGCGCGAGCGCCTCGATGACCTCGGAGAGAAGAACCGGAATGTGACGGACCGGTCCGCCATCGGCATCAGTAGAACCTCCGCCAAGATCCGCCGCCATTCCGATTCTCCGTCTTACTCCGAGCCCAGACCTCGCGTCCTGAACTCTTCCCGGGCAGCCGCCTGCGTGGCTAGGAATGTCTGCGGTGCCCAGAGCTGAAAATGATCCGCCCGACCGACAAAGGTCACGTCCGTCGTGATGCCCGTATAGTCCCGGATGAAATCCGTGACCGGCAGGCGCCCCTCCGAATCGAGCTTCATGAAGACGCCGCCCCCGTGAATGAGGAGCGACATCCGGTTGGCCCTCGGCGCAAAAGCGTCCTCGCTGGCGATCTGGCGCTCGAGACGATCGAGCAGATCCGGGCCGCCGACGCTGATGGCCGGAAACATGAAATCCTGGAAGCAATAAAGTTCCCGGATGTCCCGTTGCGACAGGACGGAACGGAATGCCGAGGGAACGGAAACCCTCCCCTTGGCATCTATCCTGTTCGTCGCATTGGACAGGAACCGGGTCATGACGCGATACAGCCGCTTCCCCCGCCGGGACGCTGTGCATCCGCCCCGACATAACCGACACAACACTGCGCCCGCAATCCAGCCTCGGCGCGGCGCAAAAGCGCCTCACCGTCCCCAGCCGGTCGACCTCAAAGGTTTGCGATGATCGGACGCTCATGCGTCCTCGTGCAGTGCGATTTTGGGATACCATGGGACCATATGGGCGTCAATGGGAAGAGACCTCGTCTCCCGTCTTCGGACCTCCAATCGTTTATAAGCCGTTAAGTTTAACAAAAGGTTAGGAAACGCCGTTCAACGCCTTGGATTTGCACGAGGCGGGACAGCGCCCGCGCGCAATTCGCCGCGCTGCAAGGCGCGCGCGAACCCCAAGGAATTCAGCGCCTTGGCGCGCCGCGAAAAAACTTCGCAAGGGAAGGAGATTTTTGCCAGTTGGCCTGTAAGCCGGGTTCTGTATGGCTCCGGCTTTCGCCGGAACGTGGCAGCCATTCATCTGGGACCGGACTTGCGCCCGGCCTCTTGCAACCCACCCGGATGACCGGCCCGGAAACAGGCTGGACCGCTTGCGCGGCCCGCGTCATCCCTATTCGGTTTTGCTCCCGGTGGGGTTTACCGTGCCGGCCCTGTCGCCAGGACCGCGGTGGGCTCTTACCCCACCCTTTCACCCTTACCTTCCAAGGAAGGCGGTTTGCTTTCTGTGGCACTTTCCCTGGGGTCGCCCCCGCCGGACGTTATCCGGCACCGTGTTTCCGTGGAGCCCGGACTTTCCTCACCCTGCGGCCTTTCGACCCTTGCAAGGCGCGGCTGCCCGGCCAACTGGCAGGCGCTGCCTAGCCGATACCGACAGGAAAGACCAGAGCCTCAGCGAAAATGAACGGCGAAATCCGTCGCATAATCCGGCTCGTCGGGCCGGCCGCGAAGGAGAAGGTCCGCGCCGACGCGACCGATCTCGTCAGAACTCTTCGCCGCCGCCCCGTTGCCGCCGGTCATGAGCGCGATGCGCTCGCCCTCCACGAAGCCGGCATAGGGATAGCCGTGCACCGTATAGGTCGTCACGCACGGAACGGAGACGAGGCGCACCGGATCGAGGCCCGGAATGGAGCGGGCGAGAAGTCGCTTCAGATGGGCGACCGCCCCGGGATCGCCTTGCCCACGGAACCAGTCGCGGATTGCCTGCTCCTCGCCGAGCTCGATCTCCGTCGGGTCGCCGCCGATCTTGAGGTAGGGATTGCCGTCGGGATAGACGATGGGCGGCAGGAAGTAGAAGTGGTCGGATGGATCGCCGCTCTCGTCGATCCACGAGGGCATGCCGGAAAAGGCCTCCGCCTGCCCGGGCGTCAACTGCGCCAGCACGACCGTCCGCGCCTTGACGACCAGCGCCGGCACCTTCGGCAAAAGCCCCGGCGCCCGCGAGAAGCCGCCGGTCGCAACGAGCACGCGCCCGCCCGTGACCGAACCGCCGGATTTCAGCGCCACGGTCGCGCGGTCGCCGGTTTCCGTCACGGAAAGGGCCTCGTCGAGGATCGGCACGCCGCCGGCCTTTTCCAGGCAGGCGACCTGCGCGGCGACCAGCTTGCGCGGATCGACATAGCCCGCCCCCTTCGCCTCGAAGACGCCGGAGGAGGTTTCCGGCAGCGCGAACCAGGGAAAGCGGCGACCAAGCTCCGCCCGGCCGAGCAGGGGCGCATCGAGCCCGTAGCGCTTTGCGACGGCCTCCACCGAGCCGATGAAGGCGCCGCCGGACGCCCCGCTGATCAGGCACCCGGTCTCGCCGTAGAAGGCAATGCCGCTCTCGGCCTCGATTTCGCGATAGCGGGCGATGGAGCGGTTGGCGAGCAGCGCCCAGTCGGGATCGTTGTCGATCGTGCGGGTGATGCGGCCGCTGTCGTAATGGCTGGCGAAGACGCCGTCATGCGCCTGCCAGTCGGCCGGCTCCCCGCGCCCGACGAGCGCCACCGAGGCGCCCGTGCGCGAAAGATGCCGCGCCGCCGCGGCCCCCATCATGCCCCTGCCGACGACGACGAAATCGAAATGCCGCATCCTGCCCTCCTCACCTGTCATCCCTGCCAATAGCATGGCGGGATGCAGATTCCAGCCTGCGAAAAGTCGCCTCAGGACCGATCGACATTCAGTTCAGGCCGGATTGGGCTGAATGGCGATCGGTCCTAGTCGATGAGGGCCTGCACCTTGCCGCAATAGCGCTTGGAGACCGGGTTCATGCGCCGCGCGCCGTGGCCGGCATTGTACTTGAGGATGGTGCTGCAGGTCGTGCCGTCGCCGAGGTCCTGCGCCATGGCAAGGTACTTCATGCCGAACTTGATGTTGGTCTCCGGGTCGTAGAGCCCCTTGGCGCTGCCGCGATAGCCCATCATGCGCGCCGTTGCCGGCTTGATCTGCATGAGGCCGATCTCGCCGGCGCTGCCGCGCGCCCGCGGATTGAAATTGCTCTCGACGCGAACGACCGCATGGGCAAGGTCGACCGGCACGCCGTAGGCCTTGGCATAGGACTGGATGAGGCCCGAATAGCCGGCGACCTTCACGCCCTCCTTCAGCGGGTTTTCGGCCTTCGGATAGCCGGTGGTGCTCCTGAACGTCTGCAGCGAGCCGGTGATGATGCCGTCCTTGTCGATCACCGTCTTGCGCTTGTGGCGCTTGGCCGCCGTCTTGTGGGGTTTCGCCTTGCCCTTCGCCTTGGCCTGGAACAGGGGGCGGGTCTTCTCCGTTTGGGTCTTGTGGCCGGACGCCGCATGCGCCATGCCGGCGGAAAAAACGGACGCGCAAAGGCAGGCCGCGCCGAGGGCGGCAAGAAGTCTTCTCATGTAGTTCCAGTCTCCAATGGGCGCAAAGGCTAAGCCCTGGCGCGCAGCGTCCTCCGCCGCGCACCTTGCGCAAAAGTCGTGATCCTCGTTGAGTGCGATCAGGCCCTGACCGCATGCTGCGCTGCAACGAACGCAGAGGGAAAGAACATGCCCATTCGGGTCAGGGTGTGGCGGAGCGGTAAACTTCCGTTACAGCCGGTAACAATTACCGGAAACCGGCCCCGTCAGGCGGCCAGCCGTGGCAGGGCGGAAAGCAGCCGGTGCAGCGTGTCGATGGTGGAGAAATCGGCGATGCCGTCCACCCGCTCGGGCCGGAAATGCCGCTGGAAGGCGGCGACCGCCCCTTCCGTCTTTTCCGAATAATTCCCATCGATTTCAACGCCGTAACCATAGAGCGACAGCATGGTCTGGAGCGCTTCGACGGGCTGGCCCGCATCCCCCCGCTGGAAGAAGCGCCCGCCCATGACCGGCGACGGCGCGACCCAGTGCCCGACGCCCTTTTCATGGAGCCGGCCCCAAGGGAACTTTTCGCCCGGATCGACCTTGCGGACGGGGGCCACGTCGGAGTGCGCAAGCACCCGTTCGGGGGCAATGCCCCACCTTCCGCCACAATCGAGACAAAGTTCGACGACCGCCGCGATCTGCGCGTCGGGGAAATCCGGCAGCCCGCCGGGATGGCCGGCATTGGCGATCTCGATGCCGATGGAGGCGGAGTTGATGTCCGTCTCGCCCTTCCAGAAGCTCTTTCCGGCGTGCCAGGCGCGATCCGTCTCGCGGACGAGCTGCTCGATACGCCCGTCCTCATGCACGAAGTAATGGCAGGAGACCTGGCTTTCCGGCGCGCGGAGCCATTTCAGCGCGCCGTCGGCCGTTTCCATGCCGGTATAATGCAGGAGGATGATGTCCGGGGACCGCCCTCCCGCCCGCTCGCCGAAATTCGGCGACGGCGCGGCGGTCGCACCGGAATAGTCGCAGACAAATGCGCTCATGCGGCGCAGCGTTCCTTCTCGATCGCCTCGAAGGCGGCGTTGAGCGCGGCCATGCGGTCGTTCGCGATCCGGTGGAACTCGGCCGGCACGCCGCGCGCCACCAGCCTGTCGGGATGGTTCTCCGAGGCAAGCACGCGGTAGCGCTTGCGGATCTCGGAAAAATCGTCGCTCGGCTTGACGCCCAGCACCTTGTAGGGGTCGCGCCCGCTGAGATGGACGTGCCGCGCGGTGATCTGCTCGAAGCGCTCCTCGGCCATGCCGAAGATCTCCGCCACGCGGGAAAGGAAGGCCATCTCGTTCTCGTGGATGACGCCGTCCGCCTTGGCGATGTGGAACAGGCCGTCGACGATGTCTTCCAGGATCGGGCAGTTCTTCTCGCAGGAGACGCACAGCGCCCGCATCTTCTCCGCATAGGCCTCGAAGCCGGCGACGTCCTGCCGGGCGAGGTTGTAGAGCCGGGCGACATTGGCCGCCTGGTCGTCAGGATACTTGAAGATGTCCTTGAAGGCATCGACCTCGGCGGCCGTCACCACGCCGTCGGCCTTCGCCATCTTGGCCGAAAGCGCGATCATGGCGACGGAAAAGGCCACCTGCCGGCGCGTCTCCGCGTCGCCCTCGAAAAGGGTGCGCACGGCCTCCACCACGCCGGACAGCACATTGCTGGCGGCCTCAGTGACCATGCCGACGAGGCGATCCCACACGGCACCGATGAAACAGGTTCTCGAATTCTGGAACATAAGGTGATCTTGATCAGACAATTGCAGGGAAAGCAAGGCAGGAAACATGCCATGACAAAATTTTGATGCCCCTCAATAAGTGGATGCATTCGAAGCGGAGATACCGGATTCTCGCAGGAAAGGCATAGAAGTCAAAACGTCACGGAGTGCGGATAAGTTCGCCGCGCCGTTCCCCTCAAAGGGATTCTGCGCTAGGAGCAACTCCAGCAAAAGTGTGGAGCGGTTTTGCGTGCGGAGCTGCGCAGACAAAGACCGCAACGGCACCCATCGAGACGTGCTGAAGCCGAGGAGGAATTATGGCCAAGCAGAAAGTCGCAATGCTGACCGCCGGCGGGCTCGCCCCCTGCCTGTCGTCCGCAGTCGGAGGCCTCATCGAACGCTATAGCGACGTCGCGCCGGAGATCGAGCTCGTCGCCTATCGCTCGGGCTACCAGGGCCTGCTGCTTGCCGACCGCATCGACATCACCAAGGAGATGCGCGAGAAGGCCCCCCTCCTCCATCGCTACGGCGGCTCGCCCATCGGCAACAGCCGCGTGAAGCTGACGAACGCGGCGGACTGCGTGAAGCGCGGCCTCGTCAAGGAAGGCGAGAACCCGCTGCGCGTGGCGGCCGAGCGCCTTGCCAAGGACGGCATCACCATCCTCCACACGATCGGCGGCGACGACACCAACACGACGGCCGCCGACCTTGCCGCCTATCTCGGCGCGAACGGCTACAACCTCACCGTCGTCGGCCTGCCGAAGACCGTCGACAACGACGTCGTGCCGATCCGCCAGTCGCTCGGCGCCTGGACGGCGGCCGAAGTCGGCGCCGGCTTCTTCGACCATGTCAGCAACGAGCAGAGCGCGGCGCCCAAAACCCTCGTCGTGCACGAGGTCATGGGCCGCCATTGCGGCTGGCTCACCGCCGCCACCGCACGGGCCTATATCCAGAAGACCAGCGGCAACGAATATGTCGACGGCTTCATGATGAACAAGCAATTGAAGAACATCGACGGCCTCTACCTGCCGGAGATGGACTTCAACCTCGAAGGCGAGGCCGAGCGCCTGAAGGCCGTCATGGACCGCACCGGCTTCGTCACGCTGTTCGTCTCGGAAGGCGCCTGCCTCGACGCCATCGTGGCGGAACGGGAAGCGGCCGGCGAGACCGTCAAGCGCGACGCCTTCGGCCATGTGAAGATCGACACGATCAATGTCGGCAACTGGTTCTCCAAGCAGTTCGCGGCCCTTCTCGGCGCCGAGCGCTCCATGGTGCAGAAATCGGGCTACTACGCCCGCTCGGCCCCGGCCAACCGCGACGACCTCCGCCTCATCCAGAGCATGACCGACCTTGCCGTCGAAAGCGCGCTGAACAAGGTCTCCGGCGTCACCGGCCACGACGAGGCGCAGGGCGGCAAGCTGCGCACCATCGAGTTCCCGCGCATCAAGGGCGGCAAGCACTTCGACACCTCGGCGAAATGGTTCGGCGAGGTGATGGACGCCATCGGCCAGAAATGGAAGCCGGCCGGCTGAAATATCCCGCTTGACGGCGTGAAATCGCAATGGCTTGCTCCCCGGACCGCACTCGATCCGGGGAGTTTTCATGTCGCTCGACCATTGGCTTGCCTTCGCCGCCGCCTCCGCCGTCATGCTGGCCATTCCCGGCCCGACGATCCTCCTCGTCATCTCCTATGCGCTCGGCCACGGCCGCAAGGCGGCGGGCGCCACGGTCGCCGGCGTCGCGCTCGGCGACTTCACCGCCATGACCGCCTCCATGCTCGGCCTCGGCGCGCTGCTCGCCACCTCCGCCGCGATCTTCACCGTGCTGAAATGGGCGGGCGCGGCCTATCTTGTCTGGCTCGGCATCAAGCTGTGGCGTGCGCCCGTCTCGCTCGGCGCCGAGGGTGAGGCACCGACGGAGGGAAAGCCCTTCCGCATCTTCGCCCACGCCTATGTGGTGACGGCGCTCAACCCCAAGAGCATCGTCTTCTTCGTCGCCTTCCTGCCGCAGTTCCTCGACGTGTCGCAGCCCGTCCTGCCGCAGATGGCGATCTTCGAGGCCACCTTCCTCGCGCTCGGCTCGCTGAACGCGCTCTTCTATGCGCTCCTCGCCTCCGCGGCGCGCAAGACCATCCGCAAGCCCTCCGTCCAGAAGGTGGTCAACCGCACCGGCGGCACGCTGCTGATCGGCGCCGGGCTGCTGACGATCGGCCTCAAGCGGGCCGCCGCCTGAGGCATGGCGAAGCCTGCGGGTTGCCGCCCGGCGCCCGATCGGCTATGAGCGGGGCACGGCCACGGCCGATTGATTTGCAAAGCCGGGGCGTTTCGGCGCCCCCGCATCCCGGCAAACCGAGAGCGACGACCATGGCATATTCCCCCGTTCACCGTCTTGCCGCGCTGGCCTGCGCAGGCCTTCTGGCCTCCGTCGCCGGCTGCGCGAGCGTCGCCGAGGACACGGCGACGGCAAGGACGACGGTGACGCCCGCCACGGCGCAAACTCCCGCCTCCACGGACCTCGCGGCCGCCGACGGCACCGTGACGGAAGTCGCCTACGCCGTGCTGCCCGTCGCCAAGCCGGGCACGGAAAACACGCCCGACGCCCTGCCGATGGCGGTCGCCTCGCTGGACGACGCCGCCGTTCCGGTCTCCGCCCTTGCCGAAGCCAGGCCCGTCTCGGACGCGGCCGCCGCCACGGCGGCGCTCGCCGGCAATTCGGGCGATGCGGCAAGCCCGGTCGCCGCGGTGGCGCAGTCCTACGACACGGTGAGCGGCGTCTCCTACATGGAGCCCGGCTTCGACACCGGCGAGCCGGAAGGCCTCGAACAGCTCGTCGCCACCCACAAGATCGTGCCGATCGCCAAGCCGGCGCTTCTCAGCAATGCGGTGCTGACCACCCGCGCGGGCCTCCTCCCGCAGCAGGCCTTTACCAGGTCGGGCACGCCGATCGACGGTCTCATCACCAAATACGCCGCGATCTACGGCATTCCCGAATCGCTCCTGCACCGGGTCGTCAAGCGCGAGAGCCGCTACAATCCCAAGGCTTACAACAACGGCCATTACGGCCTGATGCAGATCAAGTACGCGACGGCCAAGAGCATGGGCTTCGACGGCCCGGCCGAAGGCCTGTTCGACGCCGAGACGAACATCAAGTATGCCGGCAAGTACCTGCGCGGCGCCTGGCTGGTGGCCGACGACAAGAACGACGGCGCCGTCCGCCTCTACGCCGCCGGCTATTACTACCACGCCAAGCGCAAGGGCCTGCTCGACGAGACGGGGCTGCGGTAAGCGCTCTTCGCGCCACCCGTCATCCGCCTGCCGGCACGCGTTTCAGCCAGAACGACATGGGCTTTCCGCTCTCGCCCGCCTCTCCGATATCCTGCCATTCCAGCACCGTGCGCAGGGCCGCGCGGTGCTCGTATCCGCGCTTGCCCCAAAAATCGTCGAGCGGCACGTAACCGGCGGGCCGGAACGGATGGTCCTTCGGGCGCTCCACCGCGCAGAAGGCGCACCAGTCGAAGCGGCCGAGGCGGCGCGCATAGGCTTCGCGCTCCTCGAAGAAGCGCACGCCGAGCCCCCTGCCCCGATATTGCGCCAGCAGCACGGATTCGCCGAAATAGAACACGCCCGCAGGGTCGATCCCGGCCGCGACGAAAGGCGCCCTGAAGACGTCCGGCGCGTCCGCCATCGGCACCCCCGTCGAGGCGCCGACGATGCGCGCCCCGTCGAGCGCCAGCACGAAGAGGCTTTCCGGCGACCGCGCGTAGGTGCGAAGGTAGGAGACCTCGTAGTCCTCGCTGCCCTCGTAGAGATAGGGGAAGGCGCGGAAGACCTCGGTGCGCAGGCGCGCGAGGTCCGCGACATAGGGCGTCACGGCTTGTCCATGGACGGTCTTGATCTGCATATCCGTGAATGTTCCCAAAGGCTTGAACAATGCTATAAGGGCTGCGCCCGTAGGACAACGATATGAGGGATGAGATGCCGGCAAAAGAGACGATCCGCGCCTATTACGATGCTTTCAACAGGCAGGACATGGAGGCCTTCTTCGATCTCTTGCACGACGACGTCGTCCACGACATCAACCAGGGCGGCCGCCAGGTCGGCAAGGACGCCTTCCGCACCTTCATGGAACACATGAACCGCTCCTATCGCGAGACGCTGACCGACATCGTCATCATGGCGAACGACGACGGCACGCGCGGGGCGGCCGAATTTATCGTCAACGGCCAGTACCTCGCCACCGACGAGGGCCTGCCGGAAGCGAACGGCCAGACCTATGTGCTGCCCGCCGGCGCCTTCTTCGAGATCCGAGACGGCAAGGTCGCGCGTATCTCCAACACCTACAATCTCAACGACTGGATCGCTCAGGTCGGCGCCTGACCGGCCGTCGCCTTCGAGGCGTCCATCGCATCGAGGATGCGCTTCACCAGCGGTTGGGGCCTGTAGCCGAGTTTCGACGGCGTCAGCCCCAGCCGGATCACCGCCAGCCCTTGCGAGGGAACGACGGCGACCGACTGGCCGTCATGCCCGAGCAGCCAGAAGGCATCCTCCGGCAGGCCGTAATCGGCATCGCTCTTTTCGCCCGGCCCCTGCGTCCAGGTCTGCATATGGCTGTAGACGCCGCCGGAAGCCTCGGTGGGCGCCGCCATCGCCCCGACGAACCCCTCCGGCAGCAGCCGGCTTCCCTTCCACACGCCGTCCTGAAGCAGGAGCAGCGCGAAGCGCGCCCAGTCGCGTGCGCTCGCATACATGTAGGAGGAACCGACGAAGATGCCGGTCTCGTCCGGCTCCATGACCGCGCTCGCCATGCCGAGCGGCGCGAAGAGCCCGCGCGCCGGGAAGGAGAGCGCCTGCACGCGCCCGCCGAGCGCGCCCATCCACAGGCGCGACAGCAGCACGGCCGTGCCGCTGGAATAGTTGAACGTTTCGCCCGGATTGGTCTCGAGCGGCAGCGAGAGGACGAAGCGCGTCATGTCCGGCTCGAGGAAGAGCATGCGCGTAACGTCGGTGACGGTGCCGTAGTCCTCGTTGAAGGCAAGCCCGCTCTCCATCGCCAGAAGCTGCGCCAGCGTGATGCGCGAACGCGCGTCCCCGCTCCATTCGGGAAAGAGCGCGGCCATGTCCGGCGAAAGCGCGCCGGCCGCAAGCAGCCTGCCGATGAGCGCCGCATTGACCGACTTCGTCATCGACCAGCCGAGGAGCGGCGTTTGCGCCGAAAAGTCCTCGCCGTAGCGCTCCGCGACGATGCGGCCGTCCTTGACCACGACGACTGCCCGCATGCCGGGGCCGGCGAGCGTGGGATCGGCGAGCACCGCGGCAAGCCGCGCGTCCGGCGTCACCGCCTCCCCGTCCGGCCAGAGGACGGCGGGATCGCCCGCCGGGATTTTCGGCAGGGGAACGTCCGACACGGCCTGCCGCGCGGCGCGGAAATCGCCGTCCGGCACGCCGGAGCAGCCGAAACCCTCGTGCCACACGGCATAGCCGGGCGCGAAGATGCCGAAGAGATGGGTCGTGACGGTCTTTTCCGTATAGTCGACCGTTTGCCCCATGAACCGGAGAAGCGGATGACCGGGCGCCTGCACGTCCTCGGCCAGCACCCTGTCGGCATTGCGGCCGGAAACGAAAACGCTGGAGCAGACGATCTTGGCCGCATAGGCCGAACCGACGCTGAAGAGCGCGGGCGGCGATACGATGAGCCAGCTTGCCCCGACGACCAGGACAAGGGCGAGGACGGAAAGCGCCCAAGCGGCCAGCCTGTAGAATCGTCTCATTGCAGCCTCTCCTTCGAGTCCCGGAGACAATCAGGAATCCGCCGCGATGAAAAGGCCTTTCGCATCCGTGCAAAGCCTCAGGCGGAAAGCCGGTTTTCGGCCTGCGCCAGCAGGGCAGACGCGTCCGTGGCACAGGCCGGCGGGCAGATCAGGTCGCCCTGCACCTCGCATGTCCCGTGCTGCCGCAGGAAATCGAGCTGGCCTTCCGTCTCGATGCCCACCACCGTCGCCGTTATCTGAAATGCCCGGGCAAGCCGCAGGAGGATGCCCGTAAGATCGCCGTCGCGGGCGTTCTCCGCCATCGTCCGGGCAAGCGCGCGGTCGATCTTCAGCCCGTCGACGGGCAAGGTCCGCAGGCTCTCGATGGCGGACGGGCCGGCACCGAACCCCTCGAGCACGATCCGCACGCCGCGGGCGCCGAGCGCCCCGAGCGTTTCGCGGACGACCGCATCGGCAAGGAAGACCGCCTCGCGCACCTCCACCGTCAACCGCCCCGGCGCAAGGCCGCTCTCGCCAAGGCATTCGGCGACGTGGTCGACGAAGGCGCGGTCCCGGAGCTGGTCGCCTGCGACGTTGACGGCGATGCCGGTCGGCGCCGGCCAGCCCGCCGCGACCCGGCAGGACTCCCGCAGCGCCCAGTTGCCGAGCGGCCGGATGAGGCCGGCCTTCTCCGCAATCGGCAGGAAGGCGCCCGGCAGCAGCACGCCCCGCTCCGGGTGGCGCCAGCGCAGCAACGCCTCGAAGGCGCGCACCGCGCGGCTCTCGATGCCGACGATCGGCTGGTATTCGAGGAAGAATTCGCCGGCCGGAAGCCCCCGGGCGATATCCCCGGCAAGCGCCATGCGGGCGGCATTCTCCGCCGCGAGCGCCGCGTCGAAGAAGCGGATGCCGCCCGGCGCGCCCTTGGCGGCATAAAGCGCGATGTCCGCGCGCTTGACGAGCTCGGACATCGTGGTGTCGCCCGCCTCCAGGAAGGTGACGCCGATGCTGCAGCCGCTCGCAATGCGCGCCTGCCTCAGCTCGAACGGTTCGGCAAGGAGCGCGCGGATGGCGCGGCAGGCATCCTCCACCTTGCCCGTCGACGGCGCGCCCGGGATCGTCACCACGAATTCGTCGCCGCCGAGGCGGTAGACCTTGCCCGTCGTGCGCAGCGCCTGCGTGAGGCGCGCGGCGAGCGCCGCCAGAAGCTGGTCGCCGGCATCGTGCCCGAGGCTGTCGTTGACGGCCTTGAAGCGGTCGAGATCGAGAAGCAGCAGCGCCGGGCGGCTTTCGGCGGCGCCCGCCCGCAGGAGATCGCGGATATCCCGCTCCAGGCAGAAGCGATTGGCAAGCCCGGTCAGCCGGTCGTGGTAAAGCCCCCGCACCAGCCGCTCCTCGCGCTTGCGCCGCCGGCGCAGTTCGGCGAGGAGGAGCGCCCTTTGCCGTCCCAGCCGGTAGAAGCCCATGCCGAAGACCGGCGCGAGCGCAAGCGCCGTTGCGGCGGAGGCGGAAAAACCGAGGGTGTCTGCCCCGGCATAGGTGCTGAGAATGTGATGGGCGGCAAGGCAGGCGGCGGGCAGGAAGGCTCCGAAGACCGCTCCCGCGAGCGCAGGATGCCGGCCGGTCCCCGGCAACGAGGTTTTCAACATCATGTAACCCTAAACCGTTGTTATCATGACAACAGGGTGCTTCGGCCACCACGGCCTGAGGGTGTTCTAGCGGACAAAGGATGACAGAGTGTTAAGCGTCCCTTGGCATCCGCACCCCAAGAAATAAGGGGAGGCTTCTTTTTCGGGAACCGCGGCCCGCCTGGTGCGTTGGAGCCATTGTTGTCATTCGCGCGCGGGGCTTCGCGCGAGTATCGAGCGGGAAGGACCATTCCATGAAATCCATGATCTTCGGTGCCGCCGGCATCCTCTTGAGCGCCAGTGCAATTCCGGCATTTTCGGCCGACATGGCCGTAGCCGAACCGCCGGTGGAAACCCCGATCACCGAGGTGGCGGGCGTTTACGACTGGGGCGGCTTCTATGTCGGCGTGAACACGGGCTACGCCTGGACGGGCGTGGACTATTCCGCGGGCGGCGCCTCCCTTGTCGACCGTGACCTGAACGGCTTCGCCCTTGGCGGTTATGCAGGCTACAATTTCTTCAACGACGGCTGGGTCTACGGCGTTGAAGCCGACATCAAGCGCGACTTCAACGACGAGCGCTTCGATGCCGGCGCCGGCACGACGCTGGAGACGGAAACGACCTGGGGCGGCTCGGTGCGCGCGCGCATCGGCTATGCCATCGACCGTACCCTCATCTACGGCACCGGCGGCTACGCCTTCACCCATGCGAAGCTGAACAACGTCACGACCGGCGCGAGCGAGGGCGAAACCCTGCACGGCTGGACGATCGGCGCCGGCGTCGAGCATGCCTTCACCGACAATGTGGCGGGGCGCGTCGAGTACCGCTATTCCGACTACAGCAAATCGGACGTCTTCGGCGCCGCCGGGCTCGATGGCGACATCGATTCGCACGCCATCATGGTCGGCGTCAGCATGAAGTTCTGACGCTGCGGCGGACCGAACGCAACGGGCGGCGCCGACGCGCCGCCCGTCCTTCTGCACGCTTAACGTCCCGCTAACCGTAATTTTACGAAAAGGCGCGATAGATCGAAGGCCCCGTCACGCGTGTCCCTCTTTACGGCCCGCCCCTTTCGAGGCAGGCTCGGTCAACACGCAACAACGGGACACTCATGCGTCGGCTCATTCCGGCTCTCCTGCCTCTCGCGCTCCTTGCGACCTCCTGCTCGACAACCGACTACGATCTGGTGTCGACGGCTTCGCTGCCGCGTTTCGAGGACAAGGATCCGCAGGATTTCGGCGCCCGCAGCCCGCACCGCCACCAGGTCCACGGCATCGACGTGTCCAAGTGGAACGGCGACATCGACTGGCAGACGGTGAAGAAGAGCGGCGTCACCTTCGCCTTCCTGAAGGCGACGGAAGGCACGGACCGCCTCGACAGCCGCTTTGCCGACTACTGGCGCGGCGCGCGCGCCGCCGGCCTCGCCCACGCGCCCTATCACTTCTACTACTTCTGCTCGACGGCGGATGCGCAGGCCGACTGGTTCATCGCCAACGTGCCGAAGGAGGCCGTGCAGCTTCCCCCCGTGCTGGACGCCGAATGGAACCCCGCCTCGCCGACCTGCAAGCTGCGCCCGCCGGCAGACGAGGTGCGCACCGCGCTCAAGCGCTTCATGGACCGCCTCGAAGCCCATTACGGCAAACGGCCGATCATCTATACGACGGTCGACTTCCACCGCGACAACCTCGTCGGCTATTTCGACGATTACCATTTCTGGCTGCGCTCGGTCGCCAACCATCCGGAGAACATCTATCCGGCGCGCAAATGGGCGTTCTGGCAATATACCTCGACGGGCGCGGTGCCCGGCGTTGCCGGCGAACACACGGACATCAACGTCTTCGCCGGCTCAGCGAAGAACTGGAACGCCTGGGTCGCCTCCGTTTCCCGCTGAGGGCCGAACTTTTTGCGATGCAGGGCCGGCTTGCACGCCAGGCTTGCCTTTTTCTTCTTGCTTCCGTCACATTCATCTGAGACAGCCGGGCGGACAACGGATCCAGGAGAACGAGATGCGGCAGAACCTTACGACGACACTGGCAGCGGGCCTTGCGGCTTTCCTTCTCGCCGGCGGCGCGCAGGCCCAGACGGCCCCCGCCTGCGGCGGCGACCTTGCCACCTTCCTCGAAGGCGTGAAGGCCGAGGTGCAGACGCTCGGCGTTTCCGCCGAGGTGGCCGACCGGGCGCTCGCCGGTGCGGCGATCGACCAGAAGGTGCTCTCGCGTGACCGCGCCCAGGGCGTCTTCCGCCA
This sequence comes from Shinella sp. Sh6, assembly GCF_055392685.1. NCBI lineage: Bacteria > Pseudomonadati > Pseudomonadota > Alphaproteobacteria > Hyphomicrobiales > Rhizobiaceae > Shinella > Shinella sp. Sh6. The sequence goes on from NZ_AP044005.1 coordinate 2,128,184, forward strand.
GACCTTCCTCGAATTCTCCAAGCGCACCGTCAGCCAGGCCCGCCTCGACATCGGCCGCAAGAAGCTGAAGGACCTCGCGCCGGTCTTCGCCCGCGCCGAGCAGGAATTCGGCGTGCCCGGCCAGGTGATCGCCGCCTTCTGGGCGATGGAAACCGACTTCGGCGCCGTGCAGGGCGATTTCAACACCCGCAACGCCCTCGTCACGCTCTCGCACGATTGCCGCCGGCCGGAAATCTTCCGCCCGCAGCTTCTCGCCGCCATCGAGATGGTCGGCCATGGCGACCTCGACCCGAACGGCACGACGGGCGCCTGGGCCGGCGAGATCGGCCAGGTGCAGATGCTGCCGCGCGACATCATCGCCTACGGCGTCGACGGCGACGGCGACGGCCATATCGACGTGAAGAAGAGTTCGCCCGACGCCATCCTGACCGCCGCCAAGTTCATCCAGCATCTCGGCTTCGTGAAGGGCCAGCCGTGGATCCAGGAAGTCTCCGTGCCGGACGTCATGCCCTTCGAGAAGACCGGCCTGCAGCCAGGCATGAAGGCCGCCGACTGGTTCGCCCTCGGCGTCAAGCCGCGCGACGGCGACACCTCCTTCGGCAATCTCGAAGCCTCGCTGGTGCTGCCGCAGGGCCGCAAGGGCCCGGCCTTCATCACCTATCCGAACTTCAACGTCTATCTCGAATGGAACCAGTCGTTCATCTACACGACCTCGGCCGCCTATTTCGCCACCCGCCTTGCCGGCGCCCCGCCCTATGAGCGCGGCAACCCGGAGGAAGGCCTTTCCGACGAGGCCATGAAGCAGCTCCAGACCAAGCTGCAGGCGCGCGGCCACGACATCGGCAAGATCGACGGCATCCTCGGTTCCGGCACCCGCGCGGCGATCCAGAAGGAACAGCTCCGCCTCGGCATGCCCGCCGACGGCTGGGCCACGCAGGCCCTGCTCGCCGCGCTCTGATCGGGCGCGGACGATCGGGCTTCAAGACCCTCTCTGCGTGCCGGCATCTCCCCCACAAGGGGGGAGAACGCTGGAGGCTTGCTCTTCCTTCCCATTTTTCCGTAACGGGACGGCGGGTTAAGTCCCTCCCCCTTGTGGGGAGGGATTTAGGGAGGGGACTTCAATCCCATCGAAATCGGGTGGCCGCCCGCTGCCCGTTGCGCTAGGAATGCCCCGACCTTGAAGCGGCGCATCCCGAATGCCGGGCCGGCCGCTTTTCCCATGCCTTGAGGAAACACATGGAACAGCCGGCAGCATCGACGCGCATGAGCGCGGCAACCTGGGGCCTGCTCGCGCTCCTCGGCATGATCTGGGGCGGCTCGTTCTTCTTCGCGCGCGTCGCGGTCGGCCATGTGCCGCCGGCGACGCTGGTGCTGCTGCGCGTCGGCATCGCCGCGCTCGCCCTTCACGCCTATATCGCCGGCCGCTTCGGCATCTATGCGACGCTGCGGGGCCGCTGGCGCGAATTCCTGCTGCTCGGCCTCCTCAACAACGCCGTGCCGCACATGCTGATCTTCCTCGGCCAGACGCAGATCGGCGCGGGCCTTGCCTCCATCCTCAACGCGACGACGCCGATCTTCACCGTCCTCATCGCCAACCGCATGACGGTGGACGAAAAGCTCTCGCCGCAGAAGATCGCCGGCTGCCTCATCGGCCTTCTCGGCACCGCCGTGCTGATCGGCCCCCGGGCGCTCGCCCCCTTCACCGGCGCGGGAGGGCCGCCGCTCTGGGCCGTCGTCCTGCCGGTGCTCGCCGCCGTCTCCTACGGTTTCGCCGCGACCTACGGCAAGCGCTTCCGCGGCGTGACGCCGCCCGTCATCGCTAGCGGCCAGCTCACGGCCTCCACGCTCCTGATGCTGCCCGTCTCGCTTACGCTCGATTCGCCCTGGCAGATCCCCCTGCCGCCGCTCTCGGCGGTCCTCGCCGTGCTGGCGCTGGCCCTCCTCTCCACCGCCTACGGCTATATCCTCTTCTTCCGGATCATGGCGGTCGCCGGCGCCACCAATACCTCGCTCGTCACCCTGCTCGTGCCGCCGAGCGCGATTCTCGCCGGCATGCTCTTCCTCGGCGAACGGCTGACGCCGCTCGGCCTCCTCGGCATGGCGCTGGTGCTTTTCGGCCTCGTCGTGCTCGACGGGCGCGTTTTTTCCCGCTTGCGCAAGCGCTGAGAGCGCCGGGAACAAAGCGGCCTTCCCGCCGTTTCATGGCAATGCCCCGGATTGCAAGGCCGCCTTTGAGCAGCATGGTAAATGAACAATGTCTGCACTCGTCATCCGTTAGGGATTGTGAATTTTTTGTGGCGCGCAAAATAAAGGAGGAAATTCAGCAGGTTAGCATTGTAAATAACCGTCCGGCCGCGGCCGGATGTTGCAACGCAGCAACAAAACGCCTTTCCAACACGCTTTTTTCGGTCGTAATATCGGATCGTAAACGCAAGGAGGTAAGCCATGGGACTCACACATTCCTTGAATGTTCTGATGATCAGTGCAGCGTTCCTCTTCATCGCAACGATGATCTTCATCTGAGGCGATCAAGCGAAAAGAAAGGTCAGGGAGAAGCACAAACCCTGCCGAAACCCATTCAGGAATGCATGGCCCCGGAAACGGCGCCATGCATTTTCATTTCGGGGAAAGCCTTCAGGCCGCGGCGCCCGCCGCAGCGGCACGGTCGATCCGGGCAAAGCCGGCGCCGTCGCACACCGCCGACACCAGCGCCGCGCGGTTCATCGTATAGAAGTGGAACTCGCTGACGCCGCGGGCGACAAGGTCTTCCACCTGGCGGATCGCCAGCTCCACCGCCACGGCGGCGCGCTCCTGCGGCCGGTCATCGACCGGAGCCAGCCGCTCGGCCAGCCAGCCCGGCACGGAAGCGCCGCACATGCCGGCGAATTTCTGCACCTGCGCGAGGTTGTGCACCGGCAGGATGCCCGGCACGACGGGAATGGCGATGCCCGCCTTGCGCACCCGCTCCAGGTAGCGCTCGAAATCGTCGTTCTCGAAGAAGAACTGGGTGAGCGCGCGCGTGGCGCCCGCATCCACCTTGCGCTTCAGCATGTCGATATCGGCCGCCACGTCCGGGCTCTGCGGATGCTTTTCCGGATAGGCGGAAACGGAGACCTCGAAATCGGCAATGCCGCGCAGGCCCGCGACAAGTTCGGCGGCATTGGCATAGCCGCCCGGGAAGGGCCTGTAAGCCGTGCCGACGCCCTCCGGCGGATCGCCGCGCAGCGCGACGAAATGGCGAACCCCGGCGGCGCGGAAATCCGCGACGACGGCATCGACCTCCGCCTTCGTCGCGGCGACGCAGGTCAGGTGCGAGGCGGCCGGAAGGCCCATGGCGAGAAGGTGGCGCACGGTGGAAAGCGTCGGCGCCTTGGTGGAGCCGCCGGCCCCGTAGGTGACCGACATGAAGCCCGGCGCATAGGCCGAAAGCGCGGCGGCCGTCTCCCAGAGCTGGCCTTCGGCTTCCGCCGTCTTCGGCGGAAAGAACTCGAAGGACAGGCGGATGTCCTTGCGGGCTGGGCTGGCGGTCGCCTGCTTCATGTCAACTCCTCCTGCGTATGGCAATGGCGTCGGCTGCTTCCGCGCGCTGGTCGCGGGCAAGCCAGATGGTCACGGTCAGCGCATCCTCTTCAGAATGTGCCGGCTTCAGGTCGACGACCTCCTCCACGGCAAGCCCCGCCTTTTCCAGCCATTCGGACATGGTCTGGTGCGAGAAGCCGAGGCGGATATGGGCGTGCTCGTCGCGCAGGCGCTCCAGCGCGTGCGGCGCAAGGTCGATGATGGCGAGGCGCCCGCCGGGCGCCAGCATGCGCGCCGCCTCGCTTATCGCCGCTTCCGGCTCGTCGAGGAAATGCAGCACCTGATGGATCGTCACGACGTCGAACTCGTCGCGCTCCAGCGGCAGGTTGAAGATGTCGCCGTGGCGGATCGAGGCCTTGGTGATGCCCGCGCGGTCGAGATTGGCGCGCGCCACCGCCAGCATGTCGCGGCTGGCATCGACCCCGACGCCGCGCCGGTAAAGCCCTTCGAAAAGCTGGAGGATGCGGCCCGTGCCCGTGCCGAGATCGAGGAAGGCATCGACCGGCGCCGTGCCGATCAGCTCGGCGAGCTTGGCCTCCACCTCCGCCTCGCTGACATGCAGGCGCCGCACCACGTCCCATTCGGCCGCGTTGCGGCTGAAATAGGCCTGCGCCTTGTCGGCGCGTACCTTCTTGAGCGCCCGCAACCGCTCGTCATCGCGGGCGAAGACGGCATCGGCCGGGTCGATGGCATCGAGCAGCCCGCGGGCGAGCGCCACGGCCGCCCCGCCCTGGCTGAGGCGGAAGAACGCCCAGGCGCCCTCCTGGTAGCGATCGATCAGCGCCGCCTCCGCCAGGAGCTTCAGGTGGCGCGAGATGCGCGGCTGGGACTGGCCGAGAATGTCGGTCAGGTCCGTCACCGTGAGGTCGCCGTGCGAAAGCAGCGCGAGAAGGCGAAGGCGCGTCGGCTCGCCCGCCGCCTTCAGGATCTCCACGATGTCGTCCAGTCCGAGTTTCTGCGTGTCGCCCATGATCGTTCCAATCAAGACATAAAGATATGTTTATGTGATTAACTTGCCTTGCGCAAGAGCCAATCCGCTTCACCGATCTTCCCATCAACCGCGGCAAAGAAAAACCCCGGCGAGCCGGGGTTTGAAACGGATGGTCGGTGCCGGTTGCCGGGCCTGCCCCTCATCCCGCTGCAGGATACCCTTGCGTATCGTAGCCAAAGGCCCTCTCTGCCCTGCCGGGCATCTCCCCCACAAGGGGGGAGAAAGCAGGAGGCTTGCCCTTCCCTTCCATTTTTCCGAAATGGGGGCGGCACGTTAAGTCCCTCCCCCTTGTGGGGAGGGATTTAGGGAGGGGTCTTCGCGTCAGCGCGTCAGCCGCTTGTAGGTCACCCGCTTGGGGTTCACCGCGTCAGCGCCGAGGCGGCGGATCTTGTCCTGCTCGTAGTCCTCGAAGTTGCCCTCGAACCATTCGACATGGCTGTCGCCCTCGAAGGCGAGGATATGGGTGGCGAGGCGGTCGAGGAACATGCGGTCGTGCGAGATGATGACGGCGCAGCCGGCGAAGTTTTCCAGCGCGTCTTCCAGCGCGGCCAGCGTTTCCGTGTCGAGGTCGTTGGTCGGTTCGTCGAGCAGGATGACGTTGTAGCCGCCCTTCAGCATCTTGGCGAGGTGGACGCGGTTGCGCTGGCCGCCCGAGAGCGTGCCGACCTTCTGCTGCTGATCGCCGCCCTTGAAGTTGAAGGCGCCGCAATAGGCGCGGCTGTTCATCTCGTGCTTGCCGAGCTTCAGGACGTCGTTGCCGCCGGAAATCTCCTCCCAGACGGTCTTGTCGCCGCCCAGCGCGTCGCGGCTCTGGTCGACATAGCCGAGATCGACCGTCTCGCCGACGGTGATCGAGCCGGAATCCGGCTTTTCCTGACCGGTGATCATGCGGAAGAGCGTCGTCTTGCCGGCGCCGTTCGGGCCGATGACGCCGACGATGCCGCCCGGCGGCAGCTTGAAGGTGAGGTTCTCGATGAGGACGCGGTCGCCATAGGCCTTGGTGAGGTTTTCCGCCTCGATGACCGTATTGCCGAGGCGCTCGCCGACCGGGATGACGATCTGCGCGTCGCCGGGCCGGCGGTCCGCCGCCGCCTTCACCAATTCGTCATAGGCCTTGATGCGGGCCTTGGACTTGGCCTGGCGGGCCTTGGGCGAAGAGGCGATCCATTCCTGCTCGCGCGAGAGCGCCTTCTGGCGGGCGCCCTCCTCGCGCTCCTCCTGCGCCATGCGCTTGGCCTTGGACTGGAGGTAGGCGGAATAGTTGCCCTCGTAGGGAATGCCGCGGCCGCGGTCGAGCTCGAGGATCCAGCCCGTGACGTTGTCGAGGAAGTAGCGGTCGTGGGTGATCATCAGCACGGAGCCCGGATATTCGCGCAGGTGCTTTTCGAGCCAGGCGATCGTCTCGGCGTCGAGATGGTTGGTCGGTTCGTCGAGAAGCAGCAGGTCCGGCTGGGCGAGCAGCAGCTTGCAGAGCGCCACGCGGCGCTTTTCACCGCCCGAAAGGCTTTCCACGCCCGAATCGCCCGGCGGGCAGCGCAGCGCGTCCATCGCCATCTCGACCTGGCTTTCGAGGTCCCAGAGGTTCTGGCTGTCGATGATGTCCTGAAGTTTCGCGCCCTCTTCCGCCGTCTCGTCGGAATAGTTCATCATCAGCTCGTTGTAGCGATCGAGGATCGCCTTCTTGGCGGCAACGCCCTCCATGACGTTTTCGAGCACCGTCTTGGACGCATCGAGCTGCGGTTCCTGCGGCAGGTAGCCGAGCGTCGCGCCTTCGGCAAGCCAGGCCTCGCCCGTGAACTCCTTGTCGAGGCCGGCCATGATGCGCAGCACGGTCGACTTGCCCGCCCCGTTCGGGCCGAGGATACCGATCTTGGCATCCGGGTAGAAGGACAGGTGGATATTCTCGAGGATCTTCTTGTTGCCATAGGCCTTGTTGAGCCCCGACATGTGGTAGATGAACTGACGTGCCATGAAAACGCGCTCCGGATCGGACAAATTTGCCCGCTATGTAGGCGAATTCCGTGCCCGCGGCAATCGCGGCCGCGAAAACGCGGCGGCCGCCGCTAACCCGCCTCGCCCGCGCCCGTCACGCCGCCGGTGCAGCGGGATTTCGTCGGGGATGCGCCGGCGATCAGCGCCTTGAGCGGGCCGTCGCCGGAAGCAAGCCCGATGGTGAGGCCGGTCACGATCACGCGGTCGCCGGCCTTGCGGCAGGCAAGGCGCACGCGCTCGCCCGCGCCCTTGCCGAAAGCGGCGTCGAAGGCGGCGCGGACCTCGGCGAGCGTGATCGCGGCGCCCTTGCGGTCCGTAAAGAGCGCGCGCACCGGCGAGGCGTTGAGCTCGTCGAGAAGATCGAGCGAGCGGGCATAGTAGGCCTCGGCCGAGGCGGCGAGGCAGCTTCCGCTCTTCAGCCATTGCCGCCGGTCGAGGCCGACGCGGACGGCGGGCATGGCGGCGGCAAGGCGCGTCTTCGTCGCCGTGGCGAGGGGGACGTCCGGAAGGTCGGTCCATTTGCCCTTGCGCGCCTTCTCCTGGAGCGCGGCCTCGATGCCGCAATAGCTCTTGCGGGCCGCGAAGCGATTCACCAGCGAGAACCGCCCGGCCGCAGGCGCCTCGGCGGAAAAGCCCGTGCAGCCTCGGCTCTTGGGCCGTGCGGCGCAATAGCCGGCCTGCCAGCCGACGGACAACACTTCCCGCGCCTTGCCCTCCGGCGCCGACTGCGCCGCGGCGATGCCGCCGCCGAGGAAGAGAGCGATGGAGACAACGAGAAAAGACAATACGGGCATTGCAGCTTTCGTCTTCATGACCAGCGCCCGATAAGAACAAAACAGGATCATTTACAACCAAAGATCAGAAAATTGCAACCCATAATCGGAAAAATCCCGAAAAACGGGACGAGGCTTCGAAATGCACGCGGCATCCCGTTGTCTTTCCACCGCAAATCGCGTTGTGCTGGCGCAAACGGGAGGAATGCGGTGTTCTCAGAAAGACAGGCCCTTGCCAGCGCGAGCGGCGCGACGCTGGCGCTCCGGCACGAGCCGGCGCGCGGGGCCGCGCGCGGCATCCTCCTTGTCAGCCACGGCCTTGCCGAGCACAGCGCCCGCTATGCCCGCCTTGCCGAACGCATGGCCGGCGAAGGCTTCCACGTCTACGCCCACGACCACCGCGGCCACGGCTTCACCACCGCGCCCGATGCCCCCCTCGGCCAGTTCGCCCCGCGCGGCGGCATCGCCCGTGTGGTTGAGGACATGCGCACCGTGCGCGCCCACGCCGCCGGCCGGCATCCCGGCCTGCCGGTCGTGCAGTTCGGCCATTCGATGGGCGGGCTCCTCGCGCTCGCCTTCGCGGAGGCGCATCCGGCGGAGATCGATGCGCTCGCCGTCTGGAATTCCAACCTCGCGCCGGGTCTTGCCGGGCGGGCGGCGCAGGCGCTGCTTGCCGCCGAGCGCATGTTCAAGGGCTCGGACGTGCCGAGCGCGCTCCTGCCCCGCCTCACCTTCGCCGCCTGGGGCAAGGCCATCGCCGGTCATCGTACGCCCTTCGACTGGCTGTCGCACGATGCGGCGGAGGTGGACGCCTATATCGCCGACCCGCTCTGCGGCTTCGACGTGAACGTCTCGATGTGGATCGACATCTTCGCCGTCACCTTCGCCGATGTCTCGGCCGAAGGGCTGGCGCGCCTTCCGAAAGGCCTGCCCATCCATCTCGTCGGCGGCGAGGAGGACCCGGCGACGGATTTCGGCCGGGCGACGCGCGCGCTTGCCGCCCGACTGAAGAAATCGCGGCTTGAGGACGTGACCGCGGTCGTCTATCCCGGCATGCGTCACGAGACGCTGAACGAGGTTCCGGCGCTGCGCGATCCGGCCATCGACGCCTTTGCCGGCTGGTGTCGACGGGCGGTGGACAAAGGGCGCCGGCCCGCGGAAACCCCATGAGCACGACAACCGCAACGCCGCTTCGCAACGAGGTGAGCCTCGGCCTCTTCCTCATGGTGTTCTCGGTGCTCGTCTCGCCGGTCATCGACATTTTCGCCAAGCTCGCGGTCGCCGCCGTGCCGGCGACGGAGATCACCTTCGTGCGCCTCGTCTTCCAGATGGGGGTGCTGGCGCCGATCTGCCTGATGCGCGGCACGCTCTTCGCCGTGACCTGGCGCAAGATGGGCCTGCACGCCGCCCGCGGCCTGCTGATGGCAATCACCATGATCAGCTTCGTCACGCCGCTCGCCGTGATGGAGGTGGCGGACGCCATCGCCATCTTCTTCGTCGAGCCGATCATCCTCACCATCCTCGGCTCGATCTTCCTGAAGGAGACCATCGGCTGGCGGCGCTACACGGCCTGCGGCGTCGGCTTCTTCGGCTCGCTGCTGGTCATCCAGCCGAGCCTGGAGGAAGTGGGGCCCATCGCGCTCCTGCCGGTCGTCGCCGCCTTCTCGCTCGCCCTCTTCTATCTTCTGACGCGGCTCGTGGCGCAGAAGGAGGATCCCTGGTCCATGCAGTTCTATGCGGGCCTGTGGGGCGGGCTGTTTTCCGGCCTGCTGCTCGTCATCGGCGGCAAGGCGGGCATTTCCTTCCTCACGCCCGTCATGCCGGACATGAAGACCACGCTCTATATCGCGGGCGCGGCCGTCGCGGCGGTGATCGCCGGCGTCCTCGGCGTCTATGCCTATCGCTCGGCCCCCGCTTCCACGCTCGCACCGCTGCAATACCTGGAGATCGTCTCTGCCACCATTCTCGGCTGGTTCGTCTTCGGCCACCTGCCCGATGCGGTGAAATGGCTCGGCATCGCCATCATCATCGGCTCCGGGCTCTACGTCATCTGGCGCGAGCGCAAGCTCAACAAGACGGCGACGACCCCGCCCGTCTCCGCCCCGGTCTGAGGGAAGGAAAGGGCGGCCGGCGCGCGGCAGGCATCATGTCAGGACAACCCGTCATGACCTTGCGCCGCACTTCGCCTATCGTGCCTTCCGGCTTTTTGTTATCCAGAGGCAAGGGGCAAAGGACCCGGCGGCGCGCCCTTGCGGGGCGCCCGGCGAGGAGGAAAGAGCGATGGACAAATCGAACCTGCCGCTTGCCGGCATCAGGGTCATCGAGCTGGCGCGGGTGCTGGCCGGCCCCTGGGCGGGGCAGATGCTCGCCGACCTCGGCGCGGACGTCATCAAGATCGAAAATCCCGAGGGCGGCGACGACACGCGCGCCTGGGGGCCTCCCTTCGTGACGGGCGCGGACGGCGAGAATCTTTCCGCCGCCTATTACCATTCCACCAACCGCGGAAAACGCTCCATCGCCGTCGACCTCAAGACGGAGGAAGGCCGTGACATCGTCCATCGGCTGATCGACACCGCCGACGTGGTGATCGAGAACTTCAAGGTGGGGGGCCTCGTCAAGTACGGGCTCGACTACCAGAGCCTCGCGAAGACGCATCAAAAGCTCGTCTACTGCTCCATCACCGGCTTCGGACAGGACGGGCCCTATGCCGCCCGCGCGGGCTACGACTATATCGTGCAGGGCATGTCCGGCTTCATGTCGGTGACGGGCGCGCCGGACGGCGAGCCGATGAAGGCGGGCGTCGCCATCGCCGACATCTTCACCGGCATCTATGCCGTCGCGGCCATCCAGGCAGCCCTCATCCATGTCATGAAGACCGGCAGGGGCCAGCATATCGACATGGCGCTGCTCGACGTGCAGTCGGCCGTCATGGCGAACCAGAACATGAATTTCCTCGCCTCCGGCAAGGCCCCGGCCCGGCTCGGCAACGCCCATCCCAACATCTCGCCCTACGAGGTGGTGCCGGCGGCCGACGGCCATATCATCCTCGCCGTCGGCAATGACGGGCAGTTCCGGAAACTCTGTGCGATCCTGAAGCTCGACGGCGTGGCGGACGACGAGCGCTTCGCGACGAACCGCGCGCGCGTCGCCCATCGCGACGAGGTGCGCCGCCTCGTGACGGGCGCGACGGTAAAGCTCGCCAAGGCGGACCTTCTGGCCGCCTGCGAGCGCGACGGCGTTCCCGCCGGCCCCATCAACTCCATCGCCGAGACCTTCGACGATCCGCAGGTGAAGGCCCGCGGCCTTCGCATAGACCTGCCGGATGCGGACGGAAACCGCATTCCGGGCGTGCGCACGCCCATCGTCTTCTCCGACACGCCGCTTGCCTACGACCGACCGAGCCCCCGGCTCGGCGAACACACCGCCGCCGTGCTGGCGGAGCTTGCAACCCTCGAAGCAGGAAAGAAAAGCGCATGAAGACCGGTGGACAGTTGATCGTCGACGCCCTCGTTGCAAACGGCGTCCAGCGTGTCGCCTGCGTGCCGGGCGAAAGCTACCTCGCGGTGCTCGATGCGCTGCACGACACGGATATCGACGTCGTCGTCTGCCGGCAGGAAGGCGGCGCGGCGATGATGGCCGACTGCTGGGGGCGGCTTACCGGCCAGCCCGGCATCTGCATGGTCACGCGCGGCCCCGGCGCCACCAACGCCTCGGCGGGCCTGCACATCGCCCGGCAGGATTCGATCCCGATGATCCTCTTCATCGGCCAGGTGCAGCGCGATGCGCGCGAGCGCGAGGCCTTCCAGGAAGTGGAATACCGCCGCGCCTTCACCGAGGTCGCCAAGTGGGTGGCCGAGATCGACGACGCCCGCCGCATTCCCGAATTCGTCACCCGCGCCTTCGCGGTCGCCACCTCCGGCCGGCCCGGCCCCGTCGTGCTCGCCCTGCCGGAGGACATGCTGACGGATGCGGTCGAGACGGTGGAGGCGAAGGCCCATATGCCGGTCGAGGCCCATCCCGGCCGCAGGCAGGTCGAAACGCTCGCCGCCCTTCTGGAAAAGGCCGAGCGGCCGATCGCCATCCTCGGCGGCACGCGCTGGTCGGCCGAGAGCGTCAAGGGCTTTGCCGCCTTCGCCGAGCGCTGGTCGCTGCCGGTCTCCTGTTCCTTCCGCCGGCAGATGCTGTTCGATCACACGCATCCCAACTATGCCGGCGACAGCGGCATCGGCATCAATCCGGCGCTCGGCAAGGAGATTCGCGAGGCGGACCTCGTCCTCCTCATCGGCGGGCGCTATTCGGAAATGCCGTCCGCCACCTACAGCCTGCTCCAGAGCCCCTATCCGCAGCAGACGCTGGTGCATGTCTATCCCGACCCGTCGGAGCTCGGCCGCGTCTACCGGCCGGACCTTGCCATCGCCGCCGCGCCGGACGATTTCGTCGCCGCGCTGGGGGGCCTGTCGCCCAAGGCCACGCCGCGCTGGGCCGAGCGCACGAAGGCCATGCACGAGAGCTACCTGAAATGGTCGACGCCGCCGATGACCGGCCCGGGCGCCGTGCAGATGGGCCCGATCATGGCATGGCTCGAGGAGAACACGGCCGAAGACACGATCTTCACCAACGGCGCGGGCAACTACGCCACCTGGCTGCACCGCTTCCACCGCTTCCGCCGCTACGGCACGCAGGCCGCCCCCACCTCCGGTTCCATGGGCTACGGCCTGCCGGCGGCGGTCGCCGCCAAGCAGCTCCATCCGGAGCGCGAGGTCGTCTGCTTTGCCGGCGACGGCTGTTTCATGATGCACGGGCAGGAATTCGCGACCGCCGTGCGCTACGGGCTGCCGATCATCACGCTCGTCATCAACAACGGCATCTACGGCACGATCCGCATGCACCAGGAGCGCGAATATCCCGGCCGCGTCAGCGCGACGGACCTCACCAACCCGGATTTCGCCGCGCTCGCCCGCGCCTATGGCGGCCATGGCGAGACGGTGGAGAAGACGGAAGACTTCGCCGCCGCCTTCCTGCGCGCCCGCGCCAGCGGCAAGCCGGCGATCATCGAGGTGAAGCTCGATCCCGAAGCGATCACGCCGACGCGCACGCTTTCGGATATCCGTGAGGGGAAGTGAGGTTGGGGCTGAAAGGCCCCTCATCCGCCTGCCGGCACCTTCTCCCCGCAAGCGGGGCGAAGGGGCATGCGGAACCGCCTTCGTGAAATTACGCCCGTCGAGAGAAAGCGAGGCATCGCCTCCTGCCCCTTCTCCCCGCTTGCGGGGAGAAGGTCGCGGCAGCGGGATGAGGGGCGGCTTGCCCCTCCCGCATCACCCGCGAATGTGCCGCGTCTGCTCGTAGGTCTTCGTCGAGCGCATGCCGGAGCGGCAGTAGCCGAGCATGGGGCGCGGCAGTTCGTCGAGGGCGTCGACCATGCCGTTCACCGCTTCGGCCGTCACGCCCATCGGGCCGACGGGCACATGGGCCGTCTCGATGCCGAGTTCCTTGGCGCGGGCGGCGATGGACGCGAATTCCGGCTGGCCGGCCTCTTCGTGGTCCGGGCGGTGGCAGACGATGGACTTGAAGCCCATGGCGGCAATCGCGTCGAGGTCCTCGACCGTAATCTGGCCGGAGACGGAATATTCGTCGTTGATCTCGCGGATATCCATGGGCGTGTCCTTTCGAAATGAGGGGCGCTCACCGTTTAAGCCGGGGCCGCGAAAGCGTCAATCGTCAGCGGACCTCGAAGGCGAGCGCATAGCCGACGCTTTCGCCGGGCGAGAAGTCCGGCGCCTCGCCGGCCGAAATCAGCTCCGCCCGCGCGGCAAGCCGGTGCGAGACGGGCTCGATGCCGAGCACGGCGCAGCCCGGCGACTGGTTCCGCCAGACCTGGAGATAGGGCAGCGTATCGGTGCGGAAGCGGATATGCATGGAGCGCCCGCCGAGCGCCGCGATCGGCCCCACCGCGATCTCCGCCCAGCCGTGCTCGCCCGTCCCGGCCGCCGGCACGCAGAAGATCTTCATGTCGCCCTCGTCGAAGCGCCAGGGAAGGCTGCCGCCCGGCAGCATCGCACCCGTCAGCCGCGTCTCGTCGTCGAAAAGGCCGGTGCCGAAATTGATGTGGTACATGGCAAAGGGCGGCCATGCGCCATCGCCGGTATTGGTGACGAGGTCGTCGAGCGTGATGTGCCCCGTACGTCTGTCGGCCCGCCAGCGGCGGGCAAGGTCGGCCGACCCGCCATGGGCGAGCGCCGCCGCGACGCGCCCCTCGCAGACCGCCTCCCCCTCGTCCTCCTCGAAGAGGATGTCGCGGGCGGGATGGGAGGACAGCGAGCCGTGCAGCGGATAGAGCCGCCCGTCCGCCGCCCCCTCCACCGGCACGGGATGGCGGATATGGTCCGGCCCGCAGGTGAAGAGGAAGCCCGGCAGCGCCCTGTCGATGCGCGGATCGCCGTCCGAGGGGATGGCCGAGCCCGGCGCAAGATCGATACCGGAAAAGACGGCGCTTGCCACGTCGAGCGCCGATTGCGGCGTCAGGTCCAGGCGGAAGGACTGGGTGGGCGTATCGGCGGCAAGGGCGAAGGTCATCCGGGGCTCCAGAGGGGGGCGATCAGGCTCAGACAGAAGCATTTTTGCGCATGGGAGAAAAGCGGAAATGCCCTACCGGGCGCCCCCTTCGTGCGGGAACCATCACGCCGGACTGCAAGTTTTTGCAGGAAGCGTTGACGTTGCGTTCACCATCGATTCAGTTTTTCCATATTAAGGTCCGAATTGAAGTGTTCCGTCCGCGCGATATGTGCAATCCGGCAGGTCAAGAATCGTGAATTCGATATTCAAAACAAGCGTTTCGATACTTTTCGCGGCCTCGGCGCTCGCATTCGCGGCCGCCCCTGCCGGCGCGCAGCAGCATCAGCTCGCCCGCGACACGGTCCTCGTCACCCCGCACGGCGATATCCTCGACTACGTTCCCGACGACGGCAGCGTGCGCTGGATGCGCGACGGGCGCGGCCGCGCGGTGCTGGTCGATAGCTGGGGCGACATCGTCGCCACCGCCATGCCGGCCGACCGCTACTTCGCCCGCGGCGACGACTATCGCCCGCGCCGCGACCGCTATCGCCAGGTGCGCGGCTACCCCGAGACGAACCCGGATTATTTCCCGCCGGCGCCCGGCTCCGACTATGGCGACGACGTGACGACGGGCTCCGTGCCGGAAATGCGCGAGGCGCTGCCCGGCGATATCGAGCGCCAGTCCCTGCCGGATGCCGAGTTCGGCGGCTCGCAGCCCCTGCCCGGTGTTTCCGGCGGCAGCGAGGAGATGGCGTCCCTGCCGCAGGACGGCGCCACCGACCCGAATGCCGAATTCGTGCCCGGCCCGAAATTCGCCCCGGCCATCGCCATCGGCAAGATGAGCTCAAACGAGATCACCGCGCTCCAGGTCTTCCTCGACCGCGAGGGGTTTTCGCCGGGCGTGATCGACGGACGCAAGGGCTCCAACGTCGCCAAGGCCATCGAGGCGTGGCAGAACGCGACGGGCGAGACGCTCAACCCGAACAATGCCGAGGACATCCTGGAGCGCCTGCGCCTTTCCGGCGGCATGGCGTTCACCACCTACGAGATCAGCGCCGCCGACGCGGCCGGCCCCTATGTCGCGGAAATCCCCGCCGATTACGCCCAGAAGGCCGCCCTGCCGCACATGTCCTTCACCTCGACGACCGAGATGCTCGCCGAGAAGTTCCACATGGACGAGGCGTACCTGAAGGAGATCAACCCGGGCGTCGACTTCACCATTCCCGGCACCATCATCAAGGTGGTCGATATCGGCGAGAAGAAGACCGGCAAGGTCGCGAAGATCCTTGCCGACAAGGGACGCAGGCAGGTGCTCGCCTATGACGCGGAAGGCACGCTGATCGCCGCCTATCCGGCAAGCATCGGCTCGGCCGATACGCCGTCCCCGTCCGGCATCGTCACGGTCGAGCGCGTCGCGCTCAATCCGGGCTATACCTACAATCCGAAGATCAACTTCAAGCAGGGCGCCAACGACAAGATACTGACGCTGCAGCCGGGCCCCAACGGCCCGGTCGGCACCGTCTGGATCGCGCTTTCCAAGCCCACCTACGGCATCCACGGCACGCCCGATCCCTCGAAGATCGGCAAGACCCAGAGCCACGGCTGCATCCGCCTCACCAACTGGGACGCCACCGAGCTCGCCAAGATGACGAGCCCCGGCGTGACGGTGGAATTCGTCGACTGACGCCTGCCGAAACGGCATTCGAGGCCGGCCCCGGGGCCGGCCTTTTGTTTTGGAGAGCCTCTTTTCGTCTCGCCGAGAACCCGCAAATTGCCGCTTTTGCCGGTGAAGGAACCGTCTCCCGCCAAACCAGCAATCCGGAATCCCATGCTCGAAACGTTGCGCCCCGCCCTCCTCTGCCTCGCGCTCCTGCTGCCGTCCGCCGCCTCCGCCGCCGATCTCATGCGCTTCTGGGACACGCCGCAAAAGGGCGGCAACAGCTTCAACGCGGCCGCCCCGGACAAGGCCTATTTCGACGCGCTGGCCAAGACCGGAGCGACCTGGGTGCGCCTCACCTTCTCCAAGTGGAAGGGCGAGGGCCGGGATTTCCTGCTCGGCGATGCCGACGGATACCGCGGCCTTCCGGCCGGCGACCTTGCAAGGCTGCGCGCGACGCTCGACGCGGCGAACGCCGCCGGGCTGAAGGTGGTGTTGACGCCGCTCAGCCTGCCCGGCGCCCGCTGGAAGCAGCAGAACGGCGGCGCCTTCGACGACCGGCTCTGGTCCGATCCCGCCTTCGCGAAAGAGGCCGTCGCCTTCTGGCGCGATCTCGCAGCCGCGCTGAAGGACCATCCGTCCATCGCCGCCTACAACCTCCTCAACGAGCCGGCGCCGGAAAAGACGACGGGCCTTGCCGAGAACGGCACGACGGCCGGCCGCCTCGCCTGGCAGGCCGAACATGCCGGCGGCCCGCGCGACCTGCCCCGCCTCTACACGCAGATCATCGCGGCGATCAGGACCGTCGATCCCGTCACGCCGGTCATGGTCGACGGCGGCTACTACGCCAATCCGCGCGCGCTCGCCGCCTGGCCGCATCGCCTCGCCGACGACCGGGTGCTCTACGCCTTCCACATGTACGAGCCCTATGATGCGACGAGCGCGCCGAACATGAAGCGCAAGACGCCGCTGCGCTATCCGGGCGTCACGACCGACTACGACGGCGGCAGGATGACCTGGGACCGCAAGGCCGTCGCCGGCCATATCGGCGCCGCCTTCGACTGGGCGAAGGCCGAGGGCCTGCCGCCGACACGCGTCGTCGCGGCCGAATTCGGCTGCATGCGCCTGTGGGCCGATTGCGGCACCTATCTCACCGACGTCATGGATGCGGTGGAGGAGAGAGGCGGCCACTGGGCCTTCTACTCCTTCCGCGAGGACGAATGGGACGGCATGGACTATGAGCTTCCCGAAAGGCTGAAGCCCGGCCGGTTCTACTGGATGAGCGAGCAGGGCAAGGCGGACGCGCTGCCGCGCGACGGCAAGCTGATGGACCTGCTGAAAGCCCGGATGCGGAAATAGACGGGCCGGACGGCCCGTCCCCGTTTCGTTCGGCCGGCTCAGGCCGCCCGCACATACCCCGCGCCCTCGGCGACCTGCGCCGTGCCGCTGGTGCGGAAGGCGCTGAGCTGGGCGGCGATGGAGGCGGCCTCCTGCGTCAGGGCCTG
Source organism: Shinella sp. Sh6 (assembly GCF_055392685.1). NCBI lineage: Bacteria > Pseudomonadati > Pseudomonadota > Alphaproteobacteria > Hyphomicrobiales > Rhizobiaceae > Shinella > Shinella sp. Sh6. Next base: position 2,145,233 of record NZ_AP044005.1, read on the forward strand.
ACTTGCGGCATTGGCCTCTTCCACCATGGCGGCGTTCTGCTGGGTGATCTGGTCCATGGCGTTGATCGCCTGGTTGACGGCCTGAAGACCCGTCGCCTGTTCGGCCGTGCTGGCGCGGATGGTGTTGAACACCGAGCTCACCTCGACGACCTGCGAGACGATCTGGCGCAGCGACTGGGCGACCTCGCCCACCGAGCGAACGCCGTCCTCGACCTGCCCGTGCGACTTGGCGATGAGGTTCTGGATGTCCTTGGCCGCATCCGCGCAGCGCTGGGCGAGCGCCCGCACCTCCGAGGCGACGACGGCAAAGCCGCGGCCCGCCTCGCCGGCGCGTGCGGCCTCGATGCCGGCATTGAGCGCCAGCAGGTTCGTCTGGAAGGCGATCTCGTCGATGACCTCGATGATGCTGGCGATGGCGGCGGACGAGGCCTGGATCTCGCCCATGGCGGTGATCGCCTCCTCGACCACCACGCCGCTGCGCTCGGCATTGTCGCGCGCGGCCATGACGAGGGCGTTCGCCTCGTTGGCGCTCTGCGCCGTCTGGCGCACGGTGGTCGTCACCTCCTCGACGGCGGCCGCCGTCTCCTCGAGGTTCGCCGCCTGCCGCTCGGTGCGCCTGGCAAGGTCGTCGGAAGCGGCCGCGATCTCTTGCGCGCTCAGATGGATGGAGCCTGCGCCTACGCCGATATTGCCGATGGCCTGCGAGAGCGTGGAGATGGCATGGTTGAAGTCGTCGCGCAGCGCCTCGTAGGCCTCCGGCAGCGGGCCGATGATGCGCGCCGTCAGGTCGCCGGCCGAAATGCGCTTCAGCGCGGCGCCGAAGCTGTCGCTGACGATCTTGCGCTCCTCGGCAACCACCTGCGCCTGCACCGCCTGCTGCTTGGCGATGTCCGACATGTCCATGTAGACGGAGATGGAAAGGTCCATGTCGAGGAACATGGCCTTGAGGAGGCTCGTGAGCGTCGCGGCGAATTCCTCCGGCCCGGTCTCCTGCCGGGCGAACAGCCCCCGCTTCGGCCAGTGCGCCCGCACGGCCTCCATCAAAAGATGCTCGACGACCAGCGCATAGCCGCCGATGTACCAGCGCGGCTCCAGGCCGATGCGGGCATGCACGCGGCCGATCGTCTGCACCTTCTCGGCATAGTCGTGCGTGAAGTCGCCGTCGGCGATGTTCGCCCAATGGCCGAGCTGCGCGGCCTTCGCCCGCTCGATATGCGCGTCGCCGGAAAAGAGATGGCTCACCTCCGGGCTCTTGCGCACGATGGCGTAGAACTTGTCGAGGGCGGGGCCCAGCTCCTTCTCGATGAAGGGCTTCAGGCTGCGCAGGCGCTTCAGCGCGGCCTCGTCGAGGCCGAGATAATCGAGCCGGCGGGCAATGTCGTGGTTCGGGCTGGCGGTCTGCAAGGCATGAGTCATTCTGGAGGCATCCTGGAAACGCGGGAACAGACAAGGAGGACATGCATCATCGGGGCGGCATGCCCTGCGGCACGCTCCACCCCGTGACCCTTCATGGGTCCCGCCGAAGACGTCACGGGTCTTCTGGCTCGGCTTTTTGTGGGAATATCATTAGGTTAGCCGTGGTAAATTGTTCATTACCAAGGCGTCGGCCGGCAAAAGGAAACGGCCGCGTCCTTCGTCGCAGCCGTTCCTGACGATCGTCAATTTCGAGAGATCAGGCGGCCTGCCGGATCGTGCGGAAGAGGCCGCGCTCGCCCGTCATGCGCGTGCGGGCCGGCAGCAGGCGCAGCACCTCGCCGGCAAAGAGGCGGGCGTTCTCGCGCGCCTTGTCGAGATTGCTGACCTTGGCCGGATCCATCGAATAGAGCGTGCCGCCGCAATCGAAGATATCGCGGAAGGCGGTGCGCTCGCCGATGGGCGTATCGAGCACGGTGACGCCGCGGGACGAAAGCAGCGCCTTGATGGCCGTCATGGCGCGCGTCGTCACCATGGAGTTCATGCGCGTCAGCACCACCGAATGGGCAATGCGGATGCCGGCCTTCTCGTCGAGCTGCCGCAGGAGCTCGAGGATCTGCGCAGCGCCCCGCGCATCCATCGCACAGCCCTGCACGGGAATCATCACATGGTCGGAAAGGCCGATGGCGGTGGCGACCAGCGCATCGCGCGCGCCGGCAAGGTCGATGATGAAATAGTCGGTCGCCGCGCGGTTCTCGCGGATATGGCACTGGATGGAGGCCATGGAGACTTCCGAGATCACCGCGATGTTGCGCTGGCGGCCGGAGATCTCGTGCCAGTGGCTGATCCAGCGCTGCGGATCGGCATCGAGGATGGTGACGCGGTGGCCCTGGCTTGCAAGCTCGGTGGCGAGAATCAGGGCAGCGGTGGTCTTGCCGGCGCCGCCCTTGGCATTGGCAAATGTGATGACTGGCATGGCTTCCTCTTGGACAATGCTGCGAGCTTCCTCATCGCTCTCGTCAGACGACCCGGTTGGAATGGCGCCCGCTAATGAAATCTTTCAAAACAGGGTTAACAAATCGGAAATTTCCGCATCCCGAAGATTAATGAGGCGGGGCGCCGGATTTGCGCTTTGCAAGAAAAAGGCCCGGAAAACCAATGTTTTCCGGGCCCCTGTCAATTGTTAACGATAAGAAATCAGATGCATTCCACGAAGAGGCGCCTGGCCGCGTCGAGCGTCAGCTCCACCGGATTGCCGCCGGCCGTCGGATCGACGATGGCCATTTCCGCCATCTCGTCGATGCGGTCGGTGCCGACGCCGAGCGCCGACAGCTTGTCCGGCACGCCGAGCTCCTCGCGAAGGCGCAGGACATAGTCGAAGAAACCGTCGAAGCCGCCGGAAATGCCGAGATAGGCGGCGGCGCTGGCGATCTTCGCCTCGATGGCCGGGCGGTTGAAGGTCAGCACCGGCGGCATCACGACGGCATTCGTCATGCCGTGATGCGTGTTGTAGATCGCGCCGACCGGATGCGACAGCGAGTGGATCGCGCCCAGCCCCTTCTGGAAGGCGACGGCGCCCATGGCGGCGGCCGACATCATGTTGGCGCGCGCCTCGATATCCGTGCCGTCCTTGTAGGCGCGCGGCAGGTATTCCTTGACGAGCCGCATGCCTTCGAGCGCGATGCCCTGGCTCATCGGATGGTAGAAGGGCGAGGAATAGGCCTCGAGGCAATGGGCGAAGGCGTCCATGCCGGTGCCGACGGTGATGACCTTCGGCATGCCGACCGTCAGTTCCGGGTCGCAGATCGTGACCGAAGGCAGGAACTTCGGGTGGAAGATCACCTTCTTGGTGTGCGTCTCGGAATTGGTGATGACCGAGGCGCGGCCGACTTCCGAGCCGGTGCCGGCCGTCGTCGGCACGGCGACGATGGGCGCGATGCCGTCGGAATTGGCGCGGGTCCACCAGTCGCCGATATCCTCGAAATCCCAGACCGGCCGCGTCTGGCCGGACATGAAGGCGACCGCCTTGCCGAGGTCGAGGCCGGAGCCGCCGCCGAAGGCGACGACGCCGTCATGGCCGCCGTCCCTGAAGGCCTTGACGCCCGCTTCGAGGTTCCTGTCGTTCGGGTTCGGGTCGACCTCCGAGAACATTGCCCGGCCGAGGCCGGCGGCGTCGAGAATGTCGAGCGCGCCCTGCGTGATCGCCATGGTCGAGAGGCCGCGGTCGGTGACCAGCAGCGGCTTCCTCATGCCGACGGCCTTGCAATGGTCGGCCAGTTCCTTGATGCGCCCTGCCCCGAACTTGATCGCGGTCGGGTAGCTCCAGTTGGCGGTGATGGTCATGCGAGTGCTTTCCTGAAGTGGTAGGATTTCGGTCTCGTGAGATTGTGGAAGCCGATGACGGAGAGCGAGCCGCCGCGGCCCGTTTCCTTCACGCCCGTCCAGCACAGCGCCGGGTCGAGATAATCGGCGCGGTTCATGAAGACGGTGCCGGTCTCGAGGTCCCCTGCAAGGCGCGCGGCGCGCTCGGCATCCTTCGTCCACAGCGAGACGGTGAGGCCGTATTTGCAGTCGTTCATCAGGGCGAGCGCTTCCGCGTCGTTCTTCACCTTCATGATGCCGACCGCCGGGCCGAAGGTCTCCTCGGTCATGAACTCCATCGAATGGTCGACGTCGACGAGCACCTGCGGGGCGACATAGGCGCCGCCGTCGTCGGCCGGGAAGAGTTTCGGGTCGACCAGCGCTCTCGCGCCCTTCGACACGGCGTCGGCGATCTGCGAGCGGACGGTGGCGGCGAAGCGCTTGTGCGCCATCGGGCCGAGCGTCGTTTCGGGATCGAGCGGGTTGCCGAGCTTGTAGTTGGAGACCCAGGCGACGGACTTTTCCACGAAGGCGTCGTAGAGCTTCTCGTTGACGTAGATGCGCTCGATGCCGCAGCAGCACTGGCCGGAATTGTAGGTGGCGCCGTCCATCAGCGTATCGACGGCCGCGTCGAGGTCGGCGTCCTCCATCACGTAGCCCGGGTCCTTGCCGCCGAGCTCGAGGCCGATGGGCGTGAAGGTGCCGGCGGCGGCCCGCTCGATCGCCCGGCCGCCCTCGACGGAGCCGGTGAAGTTGATGAAGTCGAACGAATTGGCGGCGATCAGCGCCGAGGTCGTGTCATGGTCGAGGAAGATGTTCTGGAACACGTCCTCCGGCACGCCCGCCTCGTTGAAGGCGCGCACCATGCGCTCGCCGACGAGCAGCGTCTGGGCGGCATGCTTGATGATGACCGTGTTGCCGGCCATCAGCGCCGGGGCGACCGTGTTGATCGCGGTCATGTAAGGGTAGTTCCACGGCGCGATGACGAAGACGACGCCGTGCGGCTCACGCTCGATGCGGCGCTCGAAGCGCTCGGAATTCTCGATGACGATGGGCGCGAGCGAGGAGCCGGCGATCTCGGCCACATAGTTGGAGCGCTCGTTGAAGCCCTTGAACTCGCCGCCGTAGCGGACCGGGCGGCCCATCTGCCAGGCGATCTCCGGCACGATCTCGTCGGCCATCTCGTTGAGCCGCGCGACGCCCTTGAGGACGAGCTGGACGCGCTCTTCCAGCGGGCGCTTCGCCCAGGCCTTCTGCGCCTTCTTCGCGCGCGCGACGACGGCCTCGGCGGCGGCCAGCGGCATCGCCTCGCGCTCGGCATAGACCGAGCCGTCCACGGGGGATATGCATTTGATCACAGTCATGATCGACTTCCTGTTGGTTCTGTCGGAATTTCAGTTTCGGCGCTTCGATTGCCCCTCATCCCCCTGCCGGGACCTTCTCTCCGCAAGCGGGAAGAAGGAGGAAAACGGCGCGCCCATCGTTCCTCGCCCCGCTTGCGGGGAGAGGATGCCGGCAGGCAGGTGAGGGGCAAATCCCGAAACGCTTCTACGCTCTCTCGAAGCCGCGCGCCACCTCCCAGTCGGTGATGCGGCGGTCGTATTCTTCCTGTTCCCACTCGGCGGCGCGGACATAGTGGTCGATGACGTCGTCGCCGAAGGCGTCGCGCAGCATGGCCGAATCCTTCAGCGCCGCGGCCGCGCCGCGCAGCGTCTTCGGGATCTCGCGGATGTCCTTGCCGCCATAGGCGTCGCCCTCGAAGGGCGCCTCCAGCTCGAACTTGCCCTCGATGCCGGCAATGCCCGCGGCGATCAGCGCGGCCATGGCGAGATAGGGGTTGAGGTCCGAGCCGCCGACGCGGCATTCGATGCGGATGGCCTTGCTGCCCTCCCCGCACAGGCGATAGCCCGCCGTGCGGTTGTCCTTGCTCCAGACGGCCTTGGTCGGCGCGAAGGTGCCGGCGACGAAGCGCTTGTAGGAATTGATGTAGGGCGCGAGGAAATAGGTGATCTCGCTCGCATGGGCAAGGAGGCCGGCGACGTAGCGCCGCATCATCTCCGACATGCCGTACTTGGCATCCTTGTCGAAGAATTTCGGCTCCTTGCCGTCGACGCTCCAGAGCGACTGGTGGATGTGCGAGGAGGAGCCGGCGGCGGTGTAGTTCCACTTGGCGAGGAAAGTCACGGCCTTGCCGCGCTGCCAGGCGATCTCCTTGGTGGCGTTCTTGATGATCGCGTGCCGGTCGGCCATGGCGAGCGCATCGGCATAGCGCACGTTGATCTCCTCCTGGCCGGCCGAGGCCTCGCCCTTGGAGTTCTCGACGGGGATGCCGGCACCCTGCAGGCCGTTGCGCAGCGCCCGCATCACGTCCTCTTCCTTGGTGGTCTGGAAGATATGGTAATCCTCGTTGTAGCCGGAGGCGAGGCGCAGGTCCCGGTAGCCGCTCTCTCGGGCGTCGTCGAAGGTCTGGTCGAACAGGAAGAATTCCAGCTCGCTCGCCATATAGGCCTTGAGGCCCATGGCCTCCAGGCGCTTGACCTGCTTCTTGAGGATGGCGCGCGGCGAGTGCGGCACCTCTTCATGGGTGTGGTGGTCCAGCACGTCGCAGAGCACCAGCGCGGTGCCTTCCAGCCACGGCAGCTTGCGGAGCGTCGCAAGGTCCGGCTTCATCGTGTAGTCGCCGTAGCCGGCCGCCCAGCTCGTCGACTTGTAGCCGGAGACGGTGTCCATCTCCATGTCGGTGGCCAGCAGGTAGTTGCAGCTATGGGTCTCCTCGTAGGCGCTGTCCACGAAATACTGCGCGTGGAACCGCTTGCCCATGAGACGGCCCTGCATGTCGACCTGGCAGGCAAGGACGGTGTCGATGCGGCCTTCGGCGACATCCTTCTTCAGATCATCGAATGTGTAAGTCATGCTCATGGCGGTTCGGTCCCGGAATTGGTCGGAGGAAGGCGGGGCCGCGGCGCGGCCCCGCAGGAGGAAGGATCAGACTTCGCCGACGGCCTTTTCGGCGGCCGCGATCTCCGCCTGGCGGCGGGCGACCTCGTCGCCGATCGGCGGGCCCTTGAAGCGGCGGCTTTCGAGCCCGAACCAGATGATGGCGGTGAGCACGAGGAAGCCGACGGTGATGTAGAGCGCCCAGTCGTTCGGCGGCTGGATGCCGAGGACGAAGATCAGCACGATGGCCGCGATCGACAGGAGGGCGAAGAGCTTGAAGACGCCCTCGCCGAGGTTCCACGGCCCCATCTTGTCCCACTTCGACGTGCCCCAGGCGAAGAAGCCGAGCGCGATCGGGATCGCGAAGGAGAAGAAGAGGAAGATGACCGTGCACGACACGACGATCGTATAGACCGGCGTATCGCCGATCGAGACGAGCGAGGAGCCCCAGACGAAGAGGACGGCGAGGATCGAGCCCGTCCAGATGGCGGCGACCGGCGTGCGGTAGCTCGGGCTGACCTTCGACAGGCCGCGCGAGAACGGCAGGCCGCCGTCACGCGAGAAGGCGAAGATCATGCGGGAGACCGAGGTGACGGTGGCAAGGCCGCACAGCCATTGCGAGACGAGGATGGCGAGGAAGACGATGTCCTTCACCAGCGGATTGACCTGGCTTTCCATCGCCCAGAAGAAGACGTTCCAGCCCTGCGCGGCGGCGGCGATCATGCCGTCCGTCGTCGTGCCGTCGGCATTCGCCACGGAGGACGGGATCATCAGCACGAAGGAGCACAGCATGATGTAGCCGAAGAGCGCCGACCACAGCACGGAGGAGATCATGCCGCGCGGCACCGAATGGGCCGCCTTGACGGTCTCTTCCGAGGTATGCGCCGAGGCGTCGTAGCCGGTGATCGTGTAGATCGGCAGGAGAAGGCCGAGCAGGAAGACCCAGGTGCCGGACGTCTCCGGCCAGACATTGCCGCCGGCCTCGCCGGAGAAATTCGAGAAGGTGAAGAGGCGGGCGATGTCGTAGCTGTCGGCGGCCGCAAGGCAGACGATGGCGAGCACGATGGAGGTGGCGAAGATGAGATAGCCGGAAAAGTCCGTCAGCTTCGCCGTCAGCCCGATGCCCATGTGGTTCACGAGCGCCTGCGCGCCGGTGATGATGGAGAGGAAGACGATGCGGGTGATCGTCGTGTCCTCGAGGCCGAGATAGGGCGTGCCGAAGGCACCCATGAAGAAGTAGTAGGTGCCGACGTTGATGGCGCCGAGCACGGTGACGAGGCCGAGCAGGTTGAACCAGGCGGTCAGCCAGCCGGTGAAGCGGTTGCCGAGGATCGAGCCCCAGTGATAGAGGCCGCCGGCCGTCGGATAGGCCGAGCTGATCTGCGCCATGGCGACGGCGAAGACGGCCGAGACGAAGCAGCCGACCGGCCAGCCGATGCCGATGGCCGCGCCGCCCGCGCCGGATGTCGCCTGCGCGAGCGAATTGATGCCGCCGGAAAGAATGCAGATGATGGAGAAGGATACGGCGAAATTCGAGAACTGGCTCATGCGCCGCTCGAGTTCCTGCGCGTATCCCATGGAATGCAGGACCTGCATGTCCTCATGCTTATCCGAATCTGAATAATTTGACATGTTTTTCCCCTGTTCGACTGGCCCTGGCGGAATTGCCGAGGGCCGCCTGTGTCTGAGGCCCACGAAATGCGTGGGATATGCGCCGCGGGCGTGCCGCTCCCCGGGTCTTCTTTTTATTGAACGGCGGGCAGGCTCTCGATGAGCAGTCCCGCCAGATAGTCGGCCACGACCCTTTGGCCGGCTTCATCCTGGATGAGGTCGTTGCGGACCTCGATCATCACGTTGGGCACGCCGTTGGAAAGGCCGTGCTCCTTCAGCGTATGCGTCACGCCGTCCTCGGGCCCGTAGGGCTCGTTGCGCAGCGTCCTGTAGGCGGGGCCCGCGGCGGCCAGCATGGCATCGGCAAGCCGCGCGTCCGCGTCGTGCAGGATGCCGATCTCGACCGCGCGGGGCTTGCCGAAATAGACGGGCGTGAAGCTGTGCACGGTGACGATGACCGGCGCCCTGCCCTCGCGGATGCGGTCTTTCACCAGCGCGCCGAGCCGGTCGCGGAACGGCCGGTAGAGCGCATCGGTGCGGGCATTGCGCGCCGCCTCGTCGAGCGCCGCATTGCCCGGAACCTCGAACACCTCGCTCTTTTCCGGCATGGCGGCCGGCGATTCGGGCGGGCGGTTGCAATCGTAGACGAGGCGGGAGAAACGCTGGAAGACCAGCGTGGCGTCGAGCTTTTCGGCAAGCAGCCGCGAGACGGCGAGCGCACCCGGATCCCAGGCGATGTGGCTTGCCAGCGCCTCGTCGGAAAGGCCGAGCGTGCCGAGCGCCTTCGGCAGAAGGCGGGAGGCGTGTTCGCACACCAGGATCACCCTGCCGCGTGCGGAAACGTTCTCCAGGGCGACGGGGTCGCCCTCCTCTCCAGTCAGAATTCCCATCAGCCTGATCCCCTCGACCGGCTTTTATCGTTGATGAAAAGAATTCTTCACGGTTTTGCCGCTGTCAACGGGGTTTTGAAAAAATCTCTTCAAAAAATCATTTGACTCGAATTGTGACAGCGATGTTTAATTTTCAAAACTTCGGCAAAGACCGGGGCGCAGGGGAACAATTTGACGCTGAACCAAGCATCCATGACGGTGTCGGATGTGATCCATGCTCATTTCGAAGCGCTGACGCGCGCCGAAAAGCAATTGGCCACATCGCTGCTCGACAACTATCCCGTCTCCGGCCTCGGCTCCATCACCACGGTGGCGGAGAATGCCGGCGTGTCGACGCCGACGGTCGCGCGCATGGTGCAGAAGCTGGGCTTCCGCGGCTTTCCGGATTTCCAGGCGCGCCTCCACCACGAGCTGGAGGCCACCCTTTCGAGCCCCATCACCAAGCATGACCGCTGGGCGGCGAACGCGCCGGGCACGCATATCCTCAACCGCTTCGCCGACGCGATCATGACGAACCTGCGCCAGACGCTCGCACAGGTCGAGACCGCCGAGTTCGACGGCGCGGCCGCCCTCCTCGCCGACCGCCAGCGCAGCATCTACATCATCGGCGGGCGCATCACGAAGGCGCTGGCCGACTATCTCTTCACCCATCTCCAGGTCATCCGCCCCAACGTCACGCAGATCGCCTCGAACCCGAGCTCCTGGCCGCATTACGTGCTGAACATGAAGGCGGGCGACGTGCTCGTCATCTTCGACATCCGCCGCTACGAGCAGGACGTGGAAACGCTGGGCCGGGTCGCCCGCGAGCGGGGCGTGGAGATCGTGCTCTTCACCGACCAGTGGGCCTCGCCCGTGGCGAAGGTCGCGGCAAAAGTCTTCCGCGTGCATATCGAGGCGCCGTCCGCCTGGGATTCCTCGGTCGTGACGCTCTTCATCCTGGAAGCGCTGATCGAGGCGGTGCAAAGTTCGGGCTGGGAGGAGACCAGCGGCCGAATGAAGACGCTGGAGGGTCTTTTCGAGACCAGCCGGCTCTTTCGCAAACCGCGCCAGGAGGTGCCCGGGAAGGCGTGAGGCACACCGGAAAAACCAAAATAAAACTGTCACATAACCTTCATGCACCACCAGTATCAGCTTCGCCGAAGTTGACTGACACACAAAAGGAGAACACCCGTGATGTCATATACGAAACGTCTGCTTACGCTCTCCACCGCCATGGTGGTCGCGTCCTCCTCGCTCGCCTTTGCCGACCCGAGCGCCGAGCTCGTCGACGCTGCCAAGAAGGAAGGCATGCTGACGACCGTCGCCCTGCCGCATGACTGGTGCGGCTACGGCGACGTCATCGCCGCCTTCAAGGCCAAGTACCCGGAAATCCAGGTCAACGAACTGAACCCCGACGCGGGCTCGGCCGACGAGATCGAGGCCATCAAGGCCAACAAGGACAACAAGGGCCCGCAGTCGCCCGACGTGATCGACGTCGGCCTCGCCTTCGGCCCGCAGGCAAAGGCCGAAGGGCTCATCCAGCCCTACAAGGTCTCGACCTGGGACGAGATCCCGGATGCCGTCAAGGATGCCGAAGGCTACTGGTACGGCGACTATTACGGCGTCATGTCCTTCTTCGTGAACAAGGACCTCGTCGCCAATTCGCCGAAGGACTGGGCCGATCTCCTGAAGCCGGAATATTCCGGCCAGGTCGCGCTCGCAGGCGACCCGCGCGCCTCCAACCAGGCGATCCTCGGCGTTCTGGCCGCCGGCCTCGGCAAGGATGCGAAGGCCGGCAAGGAAGCCGGTGAAGCGGGCCTTGCCTACTTCGCCGAGATGAACAAGGCCGGCAACTTCGTCCCGGTCATCGGCAAGTCCGGCACGCTCGCCCAGGGCTCGACCCCGATCGTGATCGCCTGGGACTACAACGCGCTGAGCTGGGCCAAGACCCTCAACGGCAACCCGCCGACCGAGGTCATCGTTCCGGAGAAGGGCGTCCTTGCGGGCGTCTACGTCCAGGCGATCTCGGCCTACGCGCCGCACCCGAACGCCGCCAAGCTCTGGATGGAACACCTCTATTCGGACGACGGCCAGCTCGGCTGGCTGAAGGGCTATTGCCATCCGGTGCGTTTCAACGCCATGGTCAAGGCGGGCAAGGTTCCGCAGGACCTGATCGACGCCCTGCCGCCGGCAGCATCCTATGAGAAGGCTTACTTCCCGACGCTCGACGAAGTGAACGCCAACCAGGAAGCCGTCACCGGCGCATGGGACAGCGTCGTCGGCGCGAACGTGCAGTAAACATCATCTCCCGCCGCTCCGGCTTTCGGGCCGGGGCGGCGATTGCGGCCTGCCGTGAGGCACCCCCATGAGGCTAATGTAATGTCTTCAGACAGTTCTGCCGCCAAACCGCCGGCGCGGGCGCCCTTCCGCCTCCCGCTGCACTGGCTCGGCGCGGCGCCGTTCGCGATCTTCGTCCTCCTGTTCCTCATCATGCCGACGATGCGCATCGTCATCGGCGCCTTCCAGACGCCCGATGGCGGCTTCACGCTGGAGAACATCCACGGCCTCTTCACCAGGTCGATCCTCTCGGCCTACTGGATTTCCATCAAGATCAGCATCGCCTCGGCGCTTCTCGGCTGCCTGATCGGCTTTGCGGTCGCCGCCGCCGTCGTGCTCGGCGGCCTGCCGAAATGGATCCGCGGCCCCCTGCTGACCTTCTCCGGCGTCGCCTCCAACTTCGCCGGCGTGCCGCTCGCCTTCGCGTTCCTGGCAACGCTCGGCCCGGTCGGCCTCGTCACCATGTTCCTCAAGAGCCAGCTCGGCATCGACCTTCGCGCCCTCGGCTTCAACATCCTGTCCTTCTGGGGGCTGACGGTCACCTACCTCTTCTTCCAGATCCCGCTGATGATCCTCATCATCACGCCGGCGCTCGACGGCCTGAAGCGCGAATGGCGCGAGGCCGCGCAGATCCTCGGCGCGACCAACGCGCAATACTGGCGCATGGTCGCCTTCCCGATCCTGCTGCCTTCCTTCCTCGGCACGCTGGCGCTGCTCTTCGCCAATGCCTTCGGGGCCGTGGCCACCGCCATCGCGCTCACCGGCTCCTCGCTCTCCATCGTGCCGATCCTGCTCTTCGCGCAGATCCGCGGCGACGTGCTCGGCAATCCCCATCTCGGCTATGCGCTCGCCTTCGGCATGATCGTCGTGACGGGCATCGCCAACACGATCTACATCTGGCTGCGCGCGCGCAGCGAAAGGTGGCTCAAATGAAGAAGTTCTGGGCCTGGGGCGCCCTCGCCATCGGGCTGCTCTATTTCATCCTGCCCCTGATGGGCATGACCAACTTCTCGCTGAAGATGCGCCGCGGCGTCTATTCGCTGGATGCCTATGCGGTCGTCCTCGGCGATCCGCGCTTCCAGGAGACCTTCACCTATTCCGTCGTCATGGCGCTGTTCACGATCCTCTTCGGCGTGCTGCTCGTCGTGCCGACGGCCTATTGGGTGCGCCTGAAGCTGCCGGCCCTTCGCCCCTATATCGAGTTCGTCACGCTGCTGCCGCTGGTCATCCCGGCCATCGTCATCGTCTTCGGCTATATCCGGCTCTACAACACGTCGAGCTGGCTGCCGCTGACGGGCTCGATCACCGGCACGAACATCCTTCTGATGTTCGGCTATGCGACGCTCGCCCTGCCCTACATGTACCGCGCCGTCGACACGGGCCTGCGCTCCATCGACATCGCGACGCTGACGGAGGCGGCCCAGAGCCTCGGCGCCGGCTGGACGACGATCCTCTTCCGCATCATCCTGCCGAACGTGCTGGTGGCGGTGCTCTCCGGTGCGTTCCTCACCTTCGCCATCGTCATCGGCGAATTCACCATGGCCGCCCTCCTCAACCGCCCGGCCTTCGGCCCCTACATGCAGCTCCTCGGCGCCAACCGCGCCTACGAGCCGGCGGCGCTCGCGGTGATCGCCTTCGCCATCACCTGGGGCTGCCTCGGCCTGATCCAGCTTGTCTCCCGCTTCCAGAAGGGCACGCAAAGCCCCGTCTAAGGACCATCCATGAGCTTCCTGACACTCTCCAGCATCCAGAAGTCCTTCGGCCCCGTCCAGGTGGTCAAGGATTTCAACATGTCCATCGAGAAGGGCGAGTTCGTCTCCTTCCTCGGCCCGTCGGGCTGCGGCAAGACGACGGTGCTGCGCATGATCGCCGGCTTCGAGACCCCGTCGGGCGGCGCCATCGCCATCGACGGCAAGAGCCAGATGAACCTTCGCCCCAACCAGCGCAACATCGGTATGGTCTTCCAGGCCTATGCGCTCTTCCCGAACATGAACGTCGCGGAAAACGTCGCCTTCGGCCTCAAGGTCGCCGGCCGACCGAAAGCCGAGATCGACGCGCGCGTCAAGGAAATGCTCGGCCTCATCAAGCTCGATCACCTCGCCGACCGCTACCCCTACCAGATGTCCGGCGGCCAGCAGCAGCGCGTGGCGCTCGCCCGGGCGCTTGCGCCGAAGCCGCAGGTCCTCCTCCTCGACGAACCGCTCTCGGCGCTCGACGCCAAGATCCGCGTGTCGCTGCGCGAGGAAATCCGCATGATCCAGCAGCAGCTCGGCATCACCACGGTCTTCGTCACGCACGACCAGGAAGAGGCGCTGTCGATCTCCGACCGCATCGTCGTCATGAACGCCGGCAAGGCCGACCAGATCGGCACGCCCGCGGAAATCTACAACCGCCCCGCCACCCGCTTCGTCGCGGGCTTCGTCGGCACGCTGAACCTCATCGAGGCGAAGGTGGTCGATCCTGCCGCCAACCGCGTCTCCATCGGCGACCAGGGCGTGACGCTGCGCGAACCGCTCGGCACCGTGAAGGCGGGCGACACCGTCTCGCTGGCGCTGCGCCCGGAAGCCGGCTCCATCGCCCCCGACGCCAAGGGGGATACGGCGCTTTCCGGCGCGGTCGTCTCCACCAATTTCCTCGGTTCGGTCATCCGCACGCGCATGAAGGTGGGCGACAGCATCATCTCCTTCGACATGTTCAACAGCCCCGGCCTCGTGCCGCCGGCCGTCGGCGAGACCGTGACGCTGCGCTTCACCGCCGGCGACCTCCTCGTCATCTCCGACTAGCCGTCCGTTCGCGATACCGGCCGGAATTTGGAAAAATCTGTCGTGAATCCGGCTCTTTCCGTCGCCCGCGGATTTGATCGGCGGGCGCTCGCCCGCTAGTCTCCAAGCGTTCTCAGGGCGGGGCGGAATTCCCCACCGGCGGTATCCGGAGCAATCCGGGAGCCCGCGAGCGCCTTCCCATGGAAGGGTCAGCAGATCCGGTGCGATGCCGGAGCCGACGGTCACAGTCCGGATGGAAGAGAGCAAGCAGGAGGCCTCCGCCTGACGGGCGGAATCCGTCTTTTGCATGTTCGCCCAAGGGACCCGTTGCAAGATGGCTCAACCCTTGAAAGGCCTGGACTATGAATGCGAATGCCACCCCCTCCGCCCGTATCGCCGTCATCCGTGCCCGCTGGCACGCCGGCATCGTCGACCAGGCGGTCACCTCCTTCATTTCCGAATGGCAGGCGCTCGGCGGCAGGGCCGAGGATGTCGACGTGGTCGACGTGCCCGGCGCCCTCGAAATCCCGCTGCACGCCCAGTTCCTCGCCCGCACCGGCCGCTATGCGGCCATCCTCGGCGTCGCGCTGGTCGTCGACGGCGGCATCTACCGCCACGACTTCGTGGCCGGCTCAGTGGTCGACGCCATCGTGCGCGTCGGCCTCGACACCGACGTGCCGGTGCTCTCCGCCGTCCTGACGCCGCACAACTTCCAGGAATCGGAAGCGCACATCGCCTTCTTCCGCGACCACTTCGTCGTCAAGGGCAAGGAAGCAGCAAACGCCGCCCGCCAGATCCTCGACGCCCGCGCACAGGCGGCCCTCGCCGCGGTCGGTTGAATCGATACCTGAACGGCCGGAATCGATCCGTCAGGACGATACGGCAAGCCGTTGAAAAGACTGATGAAGCCCGGCAGCGATGCCGGGCTTTTTCTTGCCGTCTGCCCTTTGCCTGCCGGTTTACGGATAAAACACCTCTGCCGGGATAGGATACCGGCTGGAGCCGAGCAGATTCAAAGAGATAGGCATCAAGCCGCACACTGGACGCTCCCTCCGGAAGACCGCATCGCGCCGGGCGTGCGGGTCGTGATACCGTCGATCCCGGTCGAACGCATGTCTTTCCGGCCTGAGGGGAAACGGGCCGCACAACGATAAGGGGAACAGCGTGATGTCGAAATGGTTCAGAGAGAATGCCCCCGTCGGCCCGGCTGCGCTGACGGACGAATTCATGCGGCTGAAGCGCGGCTCCGTCACGCGCCGCCATTTCCTCGGCGTCACCGGCCTCGGCCTTGCGGCGGCCGTCCTTGCCCGCCAGCCGGGCCTTTTCAATTCCACGGCCTATGCGCAGGAAGACCTCGGCTCGACCATGTCGCTCGCCACCTGGCCGAATTACCACGACCCCGCCACCTTCGAGGCCTTCACCGCCGCCACCGGCGTGGCGGTGGAGGTGAACGTCTTCGGCTCGAACGAGGAGATGCTGGAAAAACTCAAGGCCGGCGGCATGGGCTGGGACCTGTTCGTGCCGACCAACTACACGATCTCCACCTATGCCGGCCTCGGCCTCATCGAGCCGATCGACCTTTCGAAGGTGCCGAACTTCGACCAGAAATCGGAAAATCCGCGCTTTACCAACGAGGGCATCATCGACGGCAAGCTTTATGCCCTGCCGAAGAACTGGGGCACCACCGGCATCGCCGTCAATTCCTACAAGGTGAAGGCGGACGTGACGAGCTGGAAGCAGTTCTTCGAGGTCGCCATGACCGAGGCGGACGGCCGCGCCATGGTGCACGACTACCAGCTCACCACCATCGGCAACGCCCTCGTCTCGCTCGGCTACTCCTTCAATTCCGTCAAGCCGGAGGAACTGGCCAAGGCCGAGGAGCTGCTGATGCGGGTGAAGCCCCACCTTTATGCCGTCAACTCCGACTACCAGCCCGCCATGCGCGCCAACGAGGCCTGGATGACCATGTGCTGGACGAACGACGGCGCGCAGCTCAACCGCGATATCCCGGAAATCCGCTTCACGCTCGGCACCGACGGCGGCGAGATCTGGTCGGATTTCTACGCCGTCCCGACGAGCGCGGCCAACCGGCCCGCCGGCTATGCGCTGCTGAACTTCCTGATGGACCCGCAGAACGCGGTGCGCGAGCACATCGCCAACGGCGCGCCGACCACGGACAGCCGCGTCATCGCGCTGCTGCCGTCCGAGATCACCGGCAACAGGATCGTCTACCCGGACGAGGCGGCCCTTACCCCGCTGGAATTCGGCGCCGCCGTGACGCTCACCGATCCGGCGCGGGCCGAGCTGATGGCGCGCTTCAAGTCTGCCTGAGGGAACCGCCGTCTCAGGCGATCGCCGCCTGATGCACGACGATGCGCGCGTGATAGGGCACGCGCTTGTAGAGGTCGAGCACATCCTGGTTGACGAGCCGCACGCAGCCGGACGAGGTCGCCTTGCCGATGGATTTCCATTCCGGCGAACCGTGCAGCCGGTAGAGCGTATCCTTGCCGTTCTGGAAGATGTAGAGGGCGCGCGCGCCGAGCGGGTTCTTGATGCCCGGGTCCATGCCGCCGTTCTCGACGGAATATCTGGCAAGATGCGGCTGGCGCTTGATCATGTCGTCCGGCACCTTCCAGCGCGGCCAGGGCTGGCGCCACTGGATGACGCCCTCGCCCTCCCAGGCAAAGCCGTCGCGGCCGATGCCGACGCCGTAGCGCATCGCCGTGCCGCCGGGCTCAACCACATAGAGGAAGCGCGAGGCGGTATCGACGACGACCGTGCCCGCCGGCTCGCCGGTCGGGTCCTTCACGCGCTGGCGGTAGTATTTCGGGTCGATCTGCCTGTAGGGAATGGCCGGGATGAGATGCCCGCCGTCCTCGACCGCCGCATAGCGCGCCGCCAGTTCCTCATCGCTCGCCGGCACGATCGGATAGCTGACCTTCTGGGGGACCGGCGCCTTCAGCGCGGCCGTCTGTGCGGTCGTGCATCCTGCGAGCGCGGCGGTCGCGCCGAGGAGGAAGGTTCTGCGCGACAGGGTGCACACGGTAGACATTCTCGATGGACTCCACTCGGATAGAGGATTGAGGCCGATGGCTAGCCAAAGCGCAGCTGGACTGGCAAGAAGCGGGCGGTTCACATCTTCGGCATCGGCCGCCCCTTTCCGGCGATAGATGCAAAGCGGCCACGCCCGCAGCAGCGGAAGGAGGAAAACGCCATGGTACCTGTGGAAATCGACCCCGCCCGCATCCGGGAGTTTCCCGACCCCGACAGCTTCTACATCTGGCTCGCCGAAAACCACCAAAGCGCGCCCGAGGTCTGGATCAAAATCCACAAGCGCGGCTCGGGCCTCGCGTCGATCACGCCCGAGGAGGCGATCGAGGCCGTGCTGTGCTGGGGCTGGATCGACGGCCTGCGCAAGGGGCTCGACGAGACGAGCTTCCTCCAGCGCTACAGCCCGCGTGCCAAGCGCGGCGTGTGGAGCAGGAAGAACGTCGAGACCGTCGGCCGGCTGATCGAGAGCGGCCGCATGACCGAGCACGGGATGAAGCAGGTGAAGGCCGCCAGGGCGGACGGGCGCTGGGACAGGGCCTATGGCAGCGGCAAGGGGCTGAAGATCCCGCCGGACCTGCAGGCCGCCATCGACGCGGAGCCGGTGGCAAGGGAGATGCTCGGAAAGCTCACCGAGCAGAACCGCTTCGCGCTCGCCTTCCGCGTCCACAACCTCAAGACCGAGGCCGCGCGCAAGCGGAAGATCGAAGCCTTCGTGGACATGCTCAGGCGCGGCGAGACGATCTATCCGCAGAAGCCCAAATCATCCTAGCTCGACTGGCCGGCCAGCCAGTTGTGCCAGTCGCCCTCGCTGCCCGAGAAGACGTTGAGGTCGATGCGGCCGGAAACGCCGTGCGACAGGCCCGAGCCCGAATATTGCCAGAACATCCAGCGGCGGTCCGGGTAGCGCTTGGAGGGATGCGCGGCGACCGAGCGCAGCCAGAACGGATAGCCCTTCAGCTCGCCTTGCAGGTTGTCCTCGTAGAAATCAGGCGCGGTGTAGATGATCGGGCGCTTGCCGTAGTGCCGCTCCAGCTTGTCGAGGAAGACCTGCATCTTCTCCAGCACGCGGGCGCGCGAGGGCCGCTTCTTGCAGGCCGAATCGCCGTTCCATTCCACGTCGATGACCGGCGGCAGCGCATCGGGATCGCGCGGCACGTTGCGGATGAACCAGTCGGCCTGCTCGCCGGCGGTGCGGCACCAGTAGAAGAAGTGATAGGCGCCGCGGCGGATGCCCGCCTCCTTCGTGCGCCGCCAGTTGGTCTGGAACATCGGGTCGAGATGATCACCGCCGTCCGTCGCCTTGATGAAGGCGAAATTGGCGCCCTGCGTGCGCAGCCGCATCCAGTCGATATCGCCCTGCCAGCGCGAGACGTCGACGCCGTGCACCTGGTAGTGCCGCGGCGCGCGCTTGCCGAAATTGATGGGATGGGCGTCGCGGAACTGCTGGCTGTAGATGCGCGAGCGCTTGCGCGAACGGCCTTCGGAGGATTGTTCGCCGGCCGGCCGCTCCAGCGGGATCGCCGTCTGCTGCGTCATGGTCTCGAAGACGCGGGTTTCCGGCACCGGGCCGGCCCAGGCGAGGATTTCCTGCGCGTCGTCCGCCTTTACCGGGCTTTCGCCCACCGCCACTTCCGGCACCGGCCCGCCGCCCTTGCTGACGGAGCCCGTGGTCTCGACGGACGGCTTGATCGCAAGCGCCGTCTCCGGGCTCGTGCTCGACGCGCAGCCTGCAAGGAAGACACAGCCGGAAAGGGCCGCCGTAAGGACTGAAAGACGCATGGGCACTCGCACGCAATACAAACCGAAGCCCGCCCGCTCGATGCCGGGACGGAATTACTAACGGAAGATTACCGCGAAATGTTAAATGCAACGTTTACGGCCGGGTGTGTCCTTTCAAACACTTAGCCTTGCCGGCTCACACCGGCACGTAACCGATGCCCTTCGCCTCGATCTCCTCGAAGGACTCCTCATAGCCCGCATCCGCATAGCGGATGACGCCGAGGGCGGTATCGTTGGTCAGCGCATGCTCCAGCCGCTCGGCGGCCGCCGGCGTGCCGTCGGCGATGAGCGTCACGCCGCAGCTCGTCATGTAGCCGGCATAGCCGCCGCCGCCGGAATGGACGACGACGAGGTCGGCCATGGAGGAGGAGAGCAGCATGGCGTCGAGCAGCGGCCAGTCGGCGATGGCGTCCGAGCCGTCCTTCATGCGCTCCGTCATGATGTTGGGATGGGCCATGGCGCCGGCGTCGAGATGGTCGCGCGAGAAGGCGACCGGCCCCCTCAGCTCGCCGTCCGCCACGAGCCGGTTCACGGCCAGCGCCAGCGCCGTGCGCTCGCCGTGGCCCAGCCAGGCGATGCGCGCCGGCAATCCCTCGAAGGGGATGTTTTCGCGCGCGAGGCGGATCCAGTTGGTGACGATCCGGTTGTCCGGGAACATCTCCAGCACGAGGTCGTCGATGCGGGCGATGTCGCTCTCCTCGCCGGAAAGGGCCATCCAGCGGAACGGGCCGATGGCCCGCGCGAAGAGCGGGCGCAGATAGGCTTCGGTGAAGATCGGGATGTCGAAGGCGTTGGCGACGCCCCCTTCCCGCGCCTGCGTGCGGATGAGGTTGCCGTTGTCGAAGACCTCGGCGCCCCTCCTCTGGAATTCCAGCATGGCCGAGACATGCTCGACGATCGAGGCGCGGCTTGCCGCCATGAGCTGCCCCTGCCCGTCGTCGCGAAGGCCCTTCACCTGATCGAGGCTCATGCCCTTCGGCACGTAGCCGTAGACGAGGTCGTGCGCCGAGGTCTGGTCGGTGACGATGTCCGGCACGATGCCGCGCCGCACGATCTCCGGATAGACCTCGGCCGCATTGCCGACGAGGCCGATGGAGGTGGCGCGCTTTTCCTTCACCGCCGCCTCGACCATCGAAAGCGCGGTATCGAGGTCGGGCGCCACATGCTCCAGATAGCCGGCGGCCTTGCGCTTGGCGGCGCGCTCGGGGTCGATGTCGACGCAGAGGATCGCCGCGCCCGCCATGCGCCCGGCAAGCGGCTGCGCCCCGCCCATGCCGCCGAGGCCGGCCGTCAGGATGAAGCGCCCGGCAAGGCTGCCGCCGAAGCGTTTTTCCGCGATGCGCATGAAGATCTCGTAGGTGCCCTGGATGACGCCCTGGCTGCCGATATACTGCCAGGCGCCGGCCGTCAGCCCGCCCCAGCAGATCAGGCCCTTGCGCTGGAGCTCGTAGAACACCTCCGCCTTCGCCCATTGCCCGACGATGTTGCAGTTCGCCATGATGACGAGCGGGGCCTTCGCATGGGTCTTGAGGAGACCGACCGGCTTGCCCGACTGGATGAGCAGCGTCTGGTCCTCGTCCATCCCGGTGAGCGCCTTGACGATGGCCCGGTGCGAAGCCCAGTTGCGCGCCGCCTTGCCGAGCGCGGCATAGACGACGAGGTTGTCCGGGTCTTCGCCGACCGACAGCACGTTCTCGAGGAGTCGCAAAAGCCCCTCCTGCCGCCAGCCCTTCGCCCGCAGCACCGGGCCGCCGGGAATGGGATAGTTCGGATGCCGGGGGTTCGGTTTGGGCATGGGTATCTCCTCAGATCGGTTGTGCCGGGAGGCTCACCCCCCTCTGCCCTGCCGGGCATCTCCCCCACAGGTGGGGAGATCGAATCGTGGCCCCGCTTCGCCCCAAGCCGATCTCCCCCCTGTGGGGGAGATGCCCGGCAGGGCAGAGGGGGGTGCGGCCGCAAATGCTTCTCTAAGCCACCGTCTCCAGCGCATACCGCGCCAGCTCGATCCCCATCGCCTTCTCCACCGAAGGATAGACCGAGGGATCGAGCACGCTCGAAGCCAGCGGGATGACCGTCTTCGGCACATGCAGCACGAAGACCCTCATGCCGACCTCCAGTTGCCCGACGCTGAGCGGCTCGCCCTCCGGCGAAAGCGTGGTGATGACGTCCGGGAAGGTCGCGAGGCGCCGGCCCTCGCCGCTTTCCACCGCCATGTATTCGTTCATCACATGCAGCACCGTCGCCTTGCCGCCCGTGCCGAGCGTCACCGTGCCGATGTCGAAGGCCTCGTTGGTATAGGCGACGGCCTTGCCGGTAATCGTGCCCTCGGCGAGGATCGCCCCGCCCGTCGTCTTCACGATGGCGTCGATCACCGCCGGGCCGCCCTTGCCCTCCGCCGCGAGGATCGCCTCGCCGAGCGTGAGCGCCAGCGAAATGCCCCCGAGCGCCGCATTCCGGCGCACATAGGAGGCCCGCAGCGGATTGCGGGCCGAGGCGATGAAGCCGCCGGACTGGTCGGCGGCCGTGCGCAGGATCGGCGAGACCTTCGCCGTCGCGCCGCGCACGACGAGCTCGATATAGCGGTTCTCCTCGCGGTTGCCGCCGACGGCCGTCTGGATCATCTGCTCCGGCGAGCCCGCCATGCCGATGGAGCCCATGTCGCCGGTCGGGTGCGCGCGCATGTCCCCGACGGCATCCAGCACCTTCGTGCCGAGGATCGCCGAGGGCAGCCAGCCGTTCAGCGTCGAGGATTTTCCGTTCTGCCCCACCATCAGCGCAGAGACCTTCTCGCCCAGCGCCTCCTGCAAGAGCTCCACGGCCTTCACATAGTCGACGCCGCGCATCTCCCAGGGCGTGGTGGAGGCCGGCGCGCCGATGGCCGCCGCCGTCGCCACCCAGTCGTGGTCGTCGAGCTCGTCGATGGAGACGAGCTCCGGCTTGCCGATGGAGACCGCGGCATAGCCGAGCATGCGGCCGTGGTCCGCCCAGCCGCCGCCGCCGGCGGCATAGACCGAGCCGCCCTTGACCGCCGCCTCGACGTCTTTTTCCTTTAGAATCCGGCCCATCAGGCACCCTCCTGAATCAATGTCTCATCAAGCTGAATCACTGCGTTAAACAGCACCGCCGCGCCGAGTGCGATGTCGTCGGTCTCGGCAAATTCCTCCGGCGCATGGCTGCGCCCACCGAGGCACGGCACGAAGATCATCGCCGCCCGCGTCACCTTCGCCATGAAGGCCGTGTCGTGCCCCGCGCCGGAGGCCATGCGCCGGTGGCGCGCGCCGACGGCCTCGCAGGCCGCGTCCAGCACGTCGAGCACCAGCGGATCGCCCGGCGTCGGCATGTTGTCGGAGATGCGCCGCGGCGGGGCGATGGCGGTGCCCGTCTCGCGCGCGACCTGTTCGGCCAGCCGGTCGACGGAGGCCGAAAAGAGGTCCATCGCCGCGCGCTCCTCCGCCCGGGCATCGATGAGGAGGCGCGCACGGGACGGCACGACATTGGCCGCATTCGGCTCGATGGAGAACTCCCCCACCGTCGCCGTGAAATGCCCCGGCCCCTCCGACAGCGACTTCGCCAGCGCCTCGATGCCCGTCACCAGCCGTGCGGCAGCGGCGAGCGCGTCGGCGCGTCGCCCCATCGGCGTCGTGCCGGCATGGTCCGCCCGGCCCTCGACGACGATCTCGATGCGCGTAATGCCGGCAATCGCCGTCACGACGCCGATGTCGAGCTTCTCGCTCTCCAGCACCGGCCCCTGCTCGATATGCAGTTCCAGAAAGGCGGCGATGTCCCTGCGGGCCTCGGCGGCGATGCGCGCCGGGTCGCCGCCAGCCTCGCGGATGCCCTCTTCCAGCGTCAGCCCGTTGCTCTCGCGGGAAAGCCAGTCCTCAGGCAGCACGCCGGCCATGCCGCGGCTGCCGATGCAGGAGACGCCGAAGATCGACACCTCCTCGGCAAGGAAATCGACGATCTCCAGGTCGTGGTCGAGCGCAATGCCCTTGTCGGCGAGCGCGCGGGCCACCTCCAGCGCCACCGCGACGCCCGCGATACCGTCGTAGCGCCCGCCATCCGGCACCGTGTCGGAATGGGAACCGAGCATGATCGTGCCGCTGCCGGGCTTTCGGCCCGCACGCCGGCCGATCAGGTTGCCCGCCGCATCGATGCGCGTTTCAAGCCCAGTGGCCCGGAATTTTTCCAGAAGGAAATCCCGCCCTGCCGGGAACAGGGCGGTAAAGGCACGCCGCGTATAGGGCCGTCCCGGATCGGTGAGCCGGGCAAGGCCATCGATCACCTCCGCAATGCGCGCGGGATCGACGGGCAGGTTGGTCGGGCGGGCCATTCTCAGGCGCTCCTTAAGACGAGCGTCGGCAGCGGCCGCACGAAGGCGCCGGTGCCTGGTCCGGCCAGCACCTTCGTGCGGTCGAAGGCGAGCCTGCCGCGCAGATAGGTCGCGGAAACCCGCCACGGCAGGCGGATGCCGTTATAAGGCGACCAGCCGACGACGTTGTGGCCGCTCGCCGCCGCGTCATAGACATGGGGCTCGGGCGTCAGCACGGTAATGTCGGCATCCTTGCCGGGCTCCAGCGCGCCTTTCACATGGTCGAGCCGGAAGTGCCGTGCCGGGTTGAGCGCCATCAGTTCGGCCGCGCGGGTCAGCGGAATGCCGCGCTCCAGCGCACCCTTGACGAAGAGCGGCACCATGACCTCCAGCCCCGGCACGCCGGAGGCGTTCACTAGCATGTCCGGGTTCGTCTTGCGGTCCTCCGACCAGCTCACATGGTCGGTGGAAACGAGCGTGACATTACCCGCCGCGACATGCCGCCAGAGCTTTTCCACCTCGGCGCGCGGGCGGATCGGCGGGTTGATCTTCGCCTTGCCGCCGAGCCGGGCGACGTCGTTCTCCTCGTCGAGCGTCAGGTAGTGGATGCAGCACTCGATGGTCGCGCGAAAACCCTGCGCGCGGTAGGCGGCCGCGATCTCGTAGCCGCGGCCGAGCGAGCAATGCACGACATGGGCCGGGCAGCCGGTCGCCGCGCCCGTCTCGTAGATCTGGTTGGAGGCGAGCAGCTCCGTCAGCGGCGGGCGCGACAGGCCGTGCGCGCGGTAATCGGTGATGCCGGCCGCCTTCACCTTCGCGATGGCCGCGCGCACCGCCTCGTCGTCCTCGTTGTGGACGCCGGCCGTCAGCCCCGTCGGCGCGATGGCGCGGAAGCAGTCTTCGAGCAGCGCGGCGGGAATGCGCGGAAAACGCTTCGGGTCCGTGCCGAAGGTCGAGAACTTGAAGGCCGCAACGCCCGCCTCGACCATCTCGCCGATGCGCGCCGGCCCCTCTTCCGGATCGACCGTGCCGTAGAGCGCGAAATCGACCCGCGCCTGCGGCGAAGCATGGTCCACCTTGCGCTTCACCGCTTCGGCCGAGCAGACGAGGTTGCCCTCGTCATAGGGCATGTCGACGATGGTGGTGACGCCGCCGGCCGCCGCCGAGCGCGTCGACCAGATGAAATCCTCCTGGTCCTTCTGCGAGAGCGAATGGACCTGCGCGTCGATGGCGCCCGGCAGGATCAGCGCGCCGGAAAGGTCGTGCCGTTCCTTGGCCGCCGGCATCGCGCCCTCACCCACATGCGCCACCTTGCCGTCGCGGACCGCGACATGGCCGCCCTCGACGATGCGGTCCGGCAGGACCACGGTGCCTTTCAGAACGAGATCGAAATCGGCCATCGCGGTATCCTCAGGGTTTCAGGGCGAAGAAGACGTCGAAATCCGCCATCGGCGCGGCCGCGAGGAAGGCGGAGAGCGCTTCAAGGCTGGCAAGGTCGCGGTCGAGCGCCTCGATCTCGGCGGAAAGCGGCCGGTCCTTGCGGTAGAAGGCGCTGATCGCCCGCGTGCGCTCGTAGGCGATGGCCGCCACGCCCTCCACCCTGTCGCCGGCAAGGTCCACCGCCTGCGCGGACAGCATGGCCTCGAGCGCGGCGAGCTGGCGAAGGTCCCGCACCTGGCTTTCCATGCGCTCGACGATGAGCGGCAGGAAGGTCGCCTCCTCCTCCAGCCCGCCGGCGACGACGATGGACTGCGCCGAGATCGGCACCGCCAGCGACTGGATGCGCATGTAGAGTTCGACGGCGAGCTTGAGCAGCGGCCCGAAGCCCGTCGCCGCCTCGCCGGGCGCCACGAGGTTGACCGGCAGGTTGCGCCTGACCCCGTTGGAAAGCAGCACGCAGCGGTTCAGCACGTTGCGGGCAAGATGGGCGAAACCCGTCTGCGCCGCCTCGACATAGAGCGTCGTGGAGAGCGGCAGCGAACCGCCGGAGGCCATCACGTGGTCGTCCAGCACGACGGGGTTGTCGTCCGACTGCGCGGTCGCCTCGACGATGCGCTCGGCCGCGTTCTTCAACGTATCGAGGCAGGCGCCGAAGACCTGCGCCGTCATGCGAAGGCTCAGCGGATCGTGGATCGCCGAGGGCGTCGGCCAGTTGCCGGAGGCCGCCTGTTCCTCGAACCAGCGGCCGGCCATCGCCTCGCCATGGGCGGAAAGCCTTGCTGCCACCCGCCACGGATCGGCCGAGGCGCCGAGCGCCAGCGAGGAGAGCACGCCCGTCACCATGAGGTTGCGGATGGCCTTTGCCGCCTCGCGCACGACATTGGCCGCGGCGGCATGCGAGATGGCGTTGACGCTGAGGGCGGCCAGCGCATCGCGCGGCTGCATGCGGTAGGGTTTGAGGCCCGCACGGCGCAGCGCCTCGGCCGCCGGCAGGCGCTCGCCGCCGTACCAGGCCTCGCCCTCGCCCGTCAGCACCGCCGCCACCTGCCCCATCAGGCCGATATCGGCGCAGCCCATCGAGCCGTGCCGGCGCACGACGGGCACCACGTCCTTGTCGAGAAGCCCGAGGAAGGCGTCGATCAGCTCCGGGCTGCAGCCGGAATAGCCGCCGAGCGCCGTGTTGACGCGGATCGCCATCGCCTTGCGCACGATGGGAAGCGAGAAGGGCTCGCCCGTGCCGAAGTGATGCGCCTTGACGAGGCTGTTGTTGAATTCGACGAGGTCGTCCGCTGTCCAGAGCTTGTCCTTCATCGAGCCGACGCCGGTATTGGCGCCGTAGATCGGCAAGCCGGAAGCAAGGCGCTCGGTCACCACATGCCGCGCCGTGCCGATGCGCCCCATGCCGATCTCGCAGGCCACCGGGCGGCGCGTTCCAGCGCCGATCGCCTCCAGCGCAGCAAAGCCGAGCGGTTGGCCGGTGAGATAGAGCATGTCGGCGGAAGCGAGCATCGTCGGAAAACCTGTGTTCTGAAGGGATGTTATGCGGAATGCCGGCACAGCCCATATCCCAAAACCCGCACGGCTCATGCTATAAGCCGAACGGAAAGGAAAAGCCCGCCGATGGATCTATCCACGCTCTGCCTTGTGCATGGCATTCTCGATGAACGCGGCATCCGCAGGGCGGCGGCCGCCGCCGGCCGTCCCGCCTCCAGCGCCAGTGCGGCGCTGCGCCGGGTCGAGGCGGTCCTGTCCGTGCCGCTGGTGCGGCGCGACGGGCAGGCGCTCGTGCCGACACTGGAGGCCGAGGCCCGCCTGCCGCGCTTTGCCGAGATCGCCCGCGCCGCCCTGTCACTTGCAGCCCTCGGCGGCCGGGCAAAGGCGCCCGCCGTCTCGCTGGGCGCCCTCGCCCGCTTTACCGCCGCCGTGCGCGCCGGCAGCATCAATGCGGCGGCAAGGGAACTCGGCCTCGGCCAGCCGCAGCTCACGCGCCAGCTCACGCATCTGGAAAAGGCCGTCGGCTGCAAGCTCCTCGACCGTTCGGCGACCGGCATCGGCTGCACGCCCGCGGGCCTCGAAGCCCTTGCGCTTGCCGAGCGCATCGCCGCGGCGTGGGAATCGCTTTTCGCCGCCTCGGCCGAGCGCTTCCGCCGCAGCGCCGCCACCTGGCGGCTCGGCACCGTCATTCCCTTCGGCCACGAGAGCGAGATCGCCGCCATGCTCGCCCGCCTCGCCGTCGGATGGCGGGCGGCGCGGCCGCGCCAGCCGCTCTTCCTCTCCTCGACGACCGCGGACGAGCTGGTGGCGGGCCTCAAGAACCGGCGCTTCGACCTCATCCTTCTCGATACGGACCGCTATCCCGCCGAATTCGAGGGCCGGCTGATCGCCCGCTCGCGGCTCGCCCTCGCCGGCCCGCGCTCGCTGGGCGGGGAGGACCGGCAGGACCTTGCCGCCCTCATCCGCGCCCATCCCGTCGCCGTGCCGAGCCCCCGCAGCGGCCTGCGCCAGATGACGGACCGCTTCCTCGAAGCCACGCTTTCCCCGGCGGAACGGGCGCGGCTGACGCTGGTCGAGGTCGATTCCATTCCGGTCATCATCAATCTCGTGCTGCGCCACGGCCATCTCTCGGTGCTGCCGGAGCAGTCCGTCGCCAACGTCGCCCCGCCGCTCGCGCTCCTGCCGCTCGATGCCGCCTACCAGCAATCCCTCAGCCTCGTCTGGCCGCGTGACGCGCTTTCCCGGCAGGCGGCGGAGACGATGGCGGCCTTCCTCGAAAAGCGTTAGGCCTTCGTCCCTGCCCGCAGCCGCCGCCGGGTCTCCGTCGGGCTTTCGTGGTAGTGGGCGCGATAGCTGCGCGAGAAGGCGGAGGAGGAGTTGAAGCCGGTGAGCGCGGCGATGTCGGCGAATTCGGCCCGGGTCTCGATGACCTTGCGGCGGGCGGCGTTGAGCCGGAGCGCCAGGTAGTGCTGGTGCGGGGCGACGCCCATCGCCTCCTGGAAGAGATCCTGCAAATGCCGTGCGCTGATGCCGACGCGCCGTGCCAGCCGGGCGAGCGTCAGCGGCGCGTCCACCGTCTCCTCCATCAGCCGCACCGCCTGGCTGACGCGCTGGTCGGCGACGCGCATGTTGCCGAGCGCCGGCACCTGCAGGAGGCCGCCGGTGCGCTCGTGCTCGTAGATGAAGAGCCGCGAGACCTCCAGCGCCAGCGAATAGCCCTGCCGGCGGCGGATGATCTCCAGCATCAGGTCGAGCGTCGGCAGCGAGCCGCCCGTGGTGATGCGCTTGCCGTCGATGACGTAGCGCTCGCGCATCACGGCGATCTGCGGGTAGCGCGAGGCGAATTCCTCCATGTCCTCCCAGTGGATCGTCACCGAATGGCCGTCGAGAAGGCTCGCCTCGGCAAGCAGCCAGCTTCCCGATTCGATGCCCGCCATCATGCTGCGGTAACGCGCCGTCTGCGAAAGCTGGCGGCGCAACAGGGATGTCGCACTCATCTGCCATTGATAGGAGGAGAGCACGAACAGCGGATGCGCCTCCCTCTCGGGCCGGAACGGGCCGTCGACGGGAACCGGGATGCGGCTGCGCGTCTCGACCGGCTGGCCGTCCGGCGAGAACATCCGCCAGCGGTAGAGGTCCTGCCCGGAAATCCGGTTCGCCGCGCGCAGGGGCTCGATGACCGAGGCGACGAGGATCAGGTTCGTCTCGGGCAGGATGAGGATGTCGATGTCGAGCGTGTCCGAAGAGGGATCGAGCATGGCGCGATCCTGCCTGCCTGCTTCTCGAATTGTCAAGAATGGATCCGAAAAGTGAAAGCATTGCGCCGTCTCTTGGCTCGTAATGGCCTCAACGGGAATACTGGGAGAACGACAATGCCTCTTGCGATGAATCGCGACGTCTTCATCACCTGCGCCGTCACCGGCTCCGGCGATACCGCCGGCAAATCCCCTCATGTTCCGCGCTCGCCCAAAGAGATCGCCGAATCGGCCATCGACGCCGCCAGGGCCGGCGCCGCCGTCGTCCACTGCCACGTCCGCGATCCGGAGACCGGCGCGCCGAGCCGGCGCAACGACCTCTACCGCGAGGTGACGGAGCGCATCCGCGACTCGGAAGTGGACGTGGTGCTGAACCTCACCGCCGGCATGGGCGGCGACATGATCTTCGGCAACACCGAGCAGCCCCTTCCGCTCAACCCCGTCGGCACCGACATGGCCGGCGCCACCGAGCGCGTTTCCCACGTCGCCGAATGCCTGCCGGAAATCTGCACGCTCGATTGCGGCACGATGAACTTCTCGCTCGGCGACTACGTGATGACCAACACGCCCTCCATGCTGCGCGCCATGGGCAGGATGATGACGGACCTCGGCGTGCGCCCGGAGATCGAGGCCTTCGACACCGGCCATCTCTGGTTCGCCAAGCAGCTCGTCGAGGAAGGCGTGATCGAGGATCCGGTGCTCATCCAGCTCTGCATGGGCATTCCGTGGGGCGCGCCGGACGACCTCAACACCTTCATGGCGATGGTCAACAACGTGCCGCCCTCCTGGACCTTCTCCGCCTTCTCCATCGGCCGCAACGCCATGGCCTACCCGGCCGCGGCCGTGCTTGCCGGCGGCAACGTCCGCGTCGGCCTCGAAGACAACCTCTACGTCGCCAAGGGCCAGCTCGCCACCAACGCGCAACTCGTGGAAAAGGCCGTCACCATCGTCGAAAGCATGGGCGCCCGCATCATCGGCCCGGCCGAGGTGCGCGAGAAGCTGAAGCTGACGAAGCGCGCGCCGCGCGGGTAAGCCGATTGCCCCTCACCCTAACCCTCTCCCCGCAAGCGGGGAGAGGGGACCTGCCCAACCGGGCATCAGGGGCGGAGGAAAGCGGCGCGGCATATCCCTTCTCCCCGCTTGCGGGGAGAAGGTGGCGGCAGCCGGATGAGGGGCAAATCGCCGAACAAACAAGAACACAACAAGGGAACGCACAGCATGACCACCATCCACAAGGCAGCCTGTGTCGGCGGCGGCGTCATCGGCGGGGCTTGGGTCGCGCGCTTCGCGCTGGCCGGCATCGACGTGAAGGTCTTCGATCCGCATCCCGAGGCCGAGCGCATCATCGGCGAGGTCATGGCCAATGCCGAGCGCGCCTACGGCATGCTCACCATGGCGCCCCTGCCGCCGAAGGGAAAGGTCACCTTCTGCAAGAGCCTTGAAGACGCCGTCGAAGACGCTGACTGGATTCAGGAAAGCGTGCCCGAGCGGCTGGAGCTGAAGCGCGGCGTGCTGACGAAGATCGACGCGGCCGCAAGGCCCGACGCGCTCATCGGCTCCTCCACCTCCGGCCTGATGCCGACCGATCTCCAGCGCGACATGAAGCACCCCGAGCGCCTGTTCGTCGCCCACCCCTACAACCCCGTCTATCTCCTGCCGCTCGCCGAGCTCGTCGGCGGCGAGAAGACCTCGCGCGCCGTGCTGGAGGACGCGAAGGCCAAGCTCGCGCCCATCGGCATGAAGGGCGTGATCATCAACAAGGAGATCGAGGCCTTCGTCGGCGACCGCCTGCTGGAGGCCGTCTGGCGCGAGGGCCTCTGGCTCATCAAGGACGACATCTGCGACACCGAGACGCTCGACGACGTGATCCGCTATTCCTTCGGCATGCGCTGGGCGCAGATGGGCATGTTCGAGACCTACCGCATCGCCGGCGGCGAAGCGGGCATGCGCCACTTCCTCGCCCAGTTCGGCCCCTGCCTCTCCTGGCCCTGGACGAAGCTCACCGACGTCGTCGACCTCAATGACGAACTCGTGGAGAAGATCGCGAACCAGTCCGACGCCCAGTCCGGCGCGCGCGGCATCCGCGAACTGGAGCGCATCCGCGACCAGAACCTCGTCGGCATCATGCATGCGCTGAAGGCCGGCGACGAGGGCCGCGGCTGGGGCTCGGGCAAGCTGCTCGCCGATTTCGAGGCGCATCTGTGGGCGAAAGCCGGCAAGGCGAAGGTCGAGGTCTCCGCAAGCGAACCGCTGCGTCTCCTCGACACCAAGGTCAATGCCGCCTGGGTCGACTACAACGGCCACATGACGGAGCACCGCTATCTCCAGCTCTTCGGCGACACGTCCGATGCGCTGCTGCGCCTCATCGGCGTCGATTTCGACTATGTCGAGGCCGGCCACAGCTACTACACGGTGGAAACCCACATCCGCCATCTCGGCGAAGCCAAGCTCGGCCAGGCACTCTACACGACGCTCCAGCTTCTTTCCTCCGACAGGAAGCGCCTGCACTTCTTCACCCGCATCCACGACGCCGCGACCGGCGACGTCATCGCGACGGCCGAGCAAATGATGGTCCATGTCGACTCGAAGGCCGGCAAGAGCGTCGATGCGCCCGCCGACGTGCTGGCGAAGATCGCACCGATCGCCGAGGCCCATGCGAAGCTGGCGCTGCCGGAAGGCGCGGGGCGGAGCGTCGGGCAGAAGAAAGCGCAGTAAGAATCGCCCCTCACCCTAGCCCTCTCCCCGCAAGCGGGGAGAGGGGACCTGCCGAACGCAGGGCTCGGGAATGGAGGAAACGGCGCGGCATATCCCTTCTCCCCGTTCACGGGGAGAAGGTGGCGGCAGCCGGATGAGGGGCAAACCAAACGAGGGGAGTGCCATGAATTTCGCATTGACCGACGAGCAGCAGATGATCGTGGACACGGTCCGCGCCTTCGTCGAGACGGAGATCTATCCGCATGAAAACGAGGTCGAGCGCACCGGCCATGTACCGCCGGAGCTTGGCCGGGAAATCGCCCGCAAATGCAAGGAGATCGGCTTTTTCGGCTGCAACATGCCCGAAGAGGTCGGCGGCGCGGGCCTCGATCATACGTCCTTCACGCTGGTCGAGCGCGAGCTTGGCCGCGGCTCCATGGCGCTCACCGTCTTCTTCGGCCGCCCCTCCGGCATCCTGATGGCCTGCAACGACGAGCAGCGCGAGAAATACCTGCTGCCGGCCGTCAGCGGCGAGAAGTTCGACGCGCTCGCCATGACCGAGCCGGACGCCGGCTCGGATGTGCGCGGCATGAAGTGCTTCGCCCGAAAGGACGGCGACGACTGGGTGGTGAACGGCACCAAGCACTTCATCAGCCACGCCAACATCGCCGATTTCATCATCGTCTTCATCGCGACGGGCGAGGAGGAGACGCCGCGCGGCAAGAAGAAACTGATCACCTGCTTCCTTGTCGACCGCGGCACGCCGGGCTTCGAAATCCGCGACGGCTACAATTCGGTCTCGCACCGCGGCTACAAGAACTGCATCCTGAATTTCGATGAATGCCGCCTGCCCTCCTCCCAGATCCTCGGCGAGGTGCACAAGGGCTTCGACATCGCCAACGACTGGCTCTATGCGACGCGCCTGACGGTCGCCGCGACATCCGTCGGCCGTGCCCGCCGCGCCTTCGACTACGCGCTCAACTATGCCGCCGAGCGCAAGCAGTTCGGCAAGCCGATCGGCGCGAACCAGGGCGTGTCCTTCAAGCTCGCCGACATGATCACCGAAATCGACGCCGCCGACCTGCTGACGCTCAGCGCCGCCTGGCGGCTCGACCAGGGCCTGCCCTCGAACCGCGAGATCGCCTCGGCCAAGGTCTATGCCACGGAAATGCTCGCCCGCGTCACCGACGAGGCGATCCAGATCTTCGGCGGCATGGGCCTGATGGACGACCTGCCGCTCGCCCGCTTCTGGCGCGATGCCCGCGTGGAACGCATCTGGGACGGCACATCGGAAATCCAGCGCCACATCATCAGCCGCGACCTGCTGCGGCCCCTGGGAGCGTGAGAGAATTTTTCCGCCGTAAATTATGGTGAGATCGGAACAGGCATGAGCACCAAAATTCGCATTGCGCGAGCGCAACTTGGAACAGCGCTTGAACTTTTCATTAGAGATAAGGACCCAATATCTGTTCAAACTCTTGCGTGTGGCGGCAGTGAAATTATCGAAGGATTAAATCAACAAGCAGACAATCCCACGCTCTCTACGCACATACTAAAAAATTTTCCCGAAATAGAATTTGGAAAAATCAAAAAACTGCGGAACCAATACTGGAACGCTATCAAACACTTCTATCAACAGGATGGCAAGACCGCTCGCAACGACGATGACCTAATGGCGGATTTCACCGACAAGGCGAACGACGCCGTTCTCTTCATGGGCTGGCTAGATTATTTGCTATTGAAGAAGCGCTTGCCGATCGAGGCGCAGGTTTTTCAGGTCTGGTGGTATGCGACTAATCCCGAGAGCATGAACCCAGATATAGATCCTACGCCTTGGCAGTCAGTTTTTCCAAACATTGAAGGGCAGTCACGGCAAGAGCAAAAGCGACGCTTGAGAATAGCCGTCGAAAAATGGCGAACTGACAAAAATATATTAGGCGATCCTCGCACGGAGTTAGAGCCGTTATGCGTGGGCGCCTCGCAGTCAGATCTAAGGTCATGAGAAACATTATGATCGTCCGCCCCCTCGACCGCCTCATCCGCCCGCGCTCCATCGCCGTCTTCGGCGGCAAGGAGGCGCGGCGGGTCATCTTCCAGTGCGACAAGATGGGCTTTTCCGGCGAGATCTGGCCGGTGCACCCGCGCGAGGACGAGATCCTCGGCCGCAAGTGCTACCGCTCCGTCGCCGAGCTGCCCGGCGCGCCGGATGCCTCCTTCGTCGGCGTCAACCGCGAGCTGACCATCGGCATCATCCGCGACCTTGCGGCACGCGGCGCGGGCGGGGCGGTCTGCTACGCCTCCGGCTTCCGCGAGGCCGTCAGCGAGCTTGCCGACGGCGATGACCTGCAAAGGGCGCTGGTGGAAGCGGCGGGCGACATGCCGATCCTCGGGCCGAACTGCTACGGCTTCATCAACATGCTGGACGGCGCCCTGCTCTGGCCCGACCAGCACGGCATGCTGCGCATCGAAAGGGGCGTCGCCGTCCTCACCCAGTCCTCCAACATCGCCTGCAACATCTCCATGCAGCAGCGCGGCCTGCCGCTCGCCTATATCCTGACGGCCGGCAACCAGGCGCAGACCGGCCTTGCCGATCTTGCCCTCGCGGTCCTCGAAGACCCGCGCGTCACCGCCGTCGGCCTGCACATCGAGGGTTTCGACAGCCTCGAAGCGCTGGAGCGCCTCGGCCTGCGCGCCCGGGAACTGAAGAAGCCGGTCGTCACGCTCAAGGTCGGCAAATCCGAGCAGGCGCAGCTTGCGACCGTCTCGCACACCGCCTCGCTTGCCGGCAACGACGCCGTCTCCTCCGCCCTCCTCGCCCGCCTCGGCATCGGTCGGGTGGAAACGCTGCCGGAGCTTCTGGAGACGCTGAAGCTGCTGCATGTCGCCGGCCCCCTGCCGAGCTACGACATCTCCTCCATGTCCTGCTCGGGGGGCGAAGCCTCGCTGATGGCGGATGCCGGCGTGAAACGGAAGGTCAGCTACCGCGCGCTGAAGGATTTCCAGCGCCAACCGCTGCGCGAGACGCTCGGCCAGATGGTGACGATCTCCAACCCGCTCGACTACCACACCTTCGTCTGGGGCAACCGCGAGAAGCAGACCGAGGCCTTCACGACGATGATGAAGGGCGGCTACGCGCTGAATCTCGTCGTGCTCGATTTCCCCCGCCTCGACCGCTGCGATGCGGCCGACTGGACGACGACCTGCCACGCCGTCATCGACGCTTCGAAAGCCGCGGGCGCGCATGCCGGCATCGTCGCCAGCATGGGCGAAAACATGCCGGAGGCAACCGCCGAGATGCTGATGCGGAACGGCGTCGTGCCCTTCTACGGCATCGAGGAGGCGCTGGCCGCCGCCGAGGCCGCCGCCGGCATCGGCGAGGCCTGGGCAAAGCCGCAGCCCGCCCCGCTCCTCAAGACGACGGCAAGCGAGGGCGAGGCGGTCACCCTCACCGAGCACGAGGCCAAGCAGGCGCTCGCCGCCCATGGCGTGCCGGTGCCGAAGGGCCTGACGGCCGGAACGGCCGAGGACGCCGCGCAGGCCGCCGAAACGCTCGGCTTCCCGGTCGTGCTCAAGGGCCTTGGCATCGCGCACAAGACCGAAGCGGGCGCGGTGAAGCTGAACCTTGCCGGCCGCGAGGCGGTGCTGGAGGCAGCGCATGCCATGGCCGGCGTCGCCTCGGGCTTCCTCGTGGAAAAGATGGTGGCAAGGCCCGTCGCCGAGCTCATCGTCGGCGCCATGCGCGACCCGGTCGCCGGCCCCGTGCTCACCGTCGGCGCCGGCGGCATCCTCGTCGAATTGCTGGAGGATTCGGCGATCCTGACGCTGCCGACGGACGAAACGGCGATCCGCGCGGCGATAGGAAACCTCAAGGTTGCAAAACTGCTCGGCGGCTATCGCGGCGGCCCGAAGGGCGATGTCGACGCCCTTGTCGCCGCCGTCGCATCAGCGGCATCCTATGTCGTTTCAAACGCTTCAATAATCGAAGAACTGGACGTTAATCCCGTAATGGTGCTGCCGGAAGGCGACGGTGTCGTCGCGGCCGACGCACTGATCCGTCTGAGGAAAAACCCATGACCGGACCGATAAGACAGCGCCGCGAAGGCGGCATCCTGGAAGTCACGATCGATCGCCCCAAGGCGAACGCCATCGACCTCGTGACCAGCCGCATCATGGGCGAGATCTTCCGGGATTTCCGCGACGACGAGACCTTGCGCGTCGCCATCGTCACCGGCGCGGGCGAGAAATTCTTCTGCCCGGGATGGGACCTGAAGGCCGCCGCCGCGGGCGATGCGGTGGACGGCGACTACGGCGTCGGCGGCTTCGGCGGCATGCAGGAACTGCGCGACCTCAACAAGCCGATCATCTGCGCCGTCAACGGCATCTGTTGCGGCGGGGGGCTGGAGATCGCGCTTTCCACCGACCTCATCCTCGCCGCCGGGCACGCCACCTTCGCCCTGCCGGAAATCCGCTCCGGCACGGTGGCGGATGCCGCCTCGATCAAGCTGCCGAAGCGCATCCCCTACCACATCGCCATGGACATGCTGCTGACCGGCCGCTGGCTGGATGCGGCGGAGGCGCACCGCTGGGGCTTCGTCAACGAGATCCTGCCCGCCGACAGGCTGATGGACCGCGCCTGGGAGCTGGCGCGCCTCCTCGAAAGCGGCCCGCCGCTCGTCTATGCCGCCATCAAGGAGGTCGTGCGCGCCGCCGAGGGCGAGACCTTCCAGGCGACCATGAACCGGATCACCAAGCGGCAGTTCCGCTCGGTCGACATCCTCTATTCCAGCGAGGACCAGCTGGAGGGCGCCCGCGCCTTCGCCGAAAAGCGCGATCCCGTCTGGAAGGGACGATGAGGAAAGCGCTCCTGCATCGGGCGCAATCCGCGACATGCCATAAGCCTGGCTTGTGGAAAAAATAGAAAAATTAGGGCGTTACATGTGCCCTATAGATAGGTAGCTTTATAGGGAGCAAGCCGCGGCGCGGCGGAAAGAGGAGGCCTTCGGGAGACGCAAACACACCTGCGGCGGCATAAAAAGCGGCGGCAAGGTTGCCTTAGAGGCGAAAAACAGAAATTCTGCCAATCATAACGACAAATGCCCAAAACAGGGCCAGCAAAGGGAACAGGGGAATGACTGACTACACCAGATATCTCACCAGCCAGGTCGCGCTCGGCAAGATGAACCGCCGCGAGTTCATGGGCCGCGCTGCCGCCTTCGGCGTCACGCTCGCCGTCGCCGGCACGATGTTCGACACCGCCGCCAAGGCCCAGGAGCCCAAGCGCGGCGGCAACCTCAAGCTCGGCCTCGAAGGCGCTGCGGCGACCGATTCGAAGGACCCGGCAAAGGCCCTCTCGCAGTTCATGTTCGTCGTCGGCCGCAACTGGGGCGACATGCTCGTCGAATCCGAGCCGCTGACCGGCCAGCCCGTGCCGGCGCTCGCCGAATCGTGGGAGCCCTCCGCCGACGCCTCGACCTGGACCTTCACCATCCGCAAGGGCGTGAAGTTCCACAACGGCAAGGAACTGACCGTCGACGACGTCATCAAGACCCTGCAGCGCCACACCGACGAGAAGTCGGAATCCGGCGCGCTCGGCGTCATGAAGTCGATCAAGGAGATCAAGGCGGACGGCGACAAGCTGGTCCTCACGCTGACGGAAGGCAATGCCGACCTGCCGCTGCTGCTCACCGACTACCACCTGATCATCCAGCCGAACGGCGGCCTCGACGATCCGAATGCCCAGATCGGCACCGGCCCCTACAAGGTCACCAGCTTCGAGGCCGGCGTCCGCGCCACCTTCGAGCGCAACAAGGACGACTGGCGCCAGGACCGCGGCTTTGTCGACACGATCGAGATGATCGCGATGAACGACGCGACGGCCCGCATCGCGGCGCTATCCTCCGGCCAGGTGCACTACATCAACCGCGTCGACCCGAAGACAGTCGACCTCCTAAAGCGCGCGCCGACCGTGGAAATCCTCTCCACCTC
The DNA here is from genome assembly GCF_055392685.1 of Shinella sp. Sh6. Classification (NCBI taxonomy): domain Bacteria; kingdom Pseudomonadati; phylum Pseudomonadota; class Alphaproteobacteria; order Hyphomicrobiales; family Rhizobiaceae; genus Shinella; species Shinella sp. Sh6. The sequence goes on from NZ_AP044005.1 coordinate 2,182,533, forward strand.
CGGCCGCGGCCACTACGTCTTCATCATGCATTGCAACACGGCGCCGTTCGACAACAACGACCTGCGCATGGCGCTGAAATACGCCATGGACCGCGAGACGATGCTGGAAAAGGTGCTCGGCGGCTACGGCAAGATCGGCAACGACTTCCCGATCAACGAGACCTATGCCCTCTTCCCCGAAGGCATCGAGCAGCGCGCCTACGACCCGGACAAGGCCGCCTTCCACTACAAGAAGTCGGGCCATAGCGGCTCGGTGCTGCTGCGCACCTCCGACGTTGCCTTCCCGGGCGCCGTCGACGCCGCCGTCCTCTATCAGGAAAGCGCCAAGAAGGCCGGCATCGAGATCGAGGTCAAGCGCGAGCCGGGCGACGGCTACTGGTCGAACGTGTGGAACGTGCAGCCCTTCTCCACCTCCTACTGGGGCGGCCGGCCGACGCAGGACCAGATGTATTCCACCGCCTATCTCTCGACGGCCGACTGGAACGACACCCGCTTCCTGCGCCCGGACTTCGACAAGATCCTGCTCGAAGCCCGCTCGGAACTCGACGAGGCCAAGCGCAAGGACATGTACCGCACCATGGCCATGATGGTGCGTGACGAGGGTGGCCTGATCCTGCCGATGTTCAACGACTTCGTGAACGCCTGCGGCAAGAACGTGAAGGGCTACGTCCACGATATCGGCAACGACATGTCGAACGGCTATGTCGCAACCCGCGTGTGGCTCGACGCCTGATGACCGGCGGCGGACCGGCGCACGGTCCGGAGCTGACAGCAACGGCGGCTGCGGGCGATAGTCCGCAGTCTGCCGGCGTTGCCGGGTCGGTTGCGTCCACTGGAACTCCCGCGATCGAAGCTGCGCCTTCGTTCTGGGCGAAATTCAGCAAGAGCAGCCCCCTGGTGGCGCTCATTGTGCAGCGCTTCGCGCTCAGCATCGGGCTGCTCTTTGCCGTGTCCCTGATGATCTTCGGGGGCGTGGAAGCCCTGCCCGGCGACTTCGCCACCACCTATCTCGGCCAGTCCGCGACGCCGCAGGCCATCGAGAACATCCGCAAGGACCTCGGCCTCGACCAGCCGGCCACGACCCGCTACGTCCAGTGGCTCGGCGGGGCGATCAAGGGCGACTTCGGCAAGTCCTGGGCCTCGCGGAACTCGGTCAGCGAGCAGATCGGCAAGCGCCTCGGCAATTCGCTGTTCCTCGCCTTCTTCGCCGCGATCATCTCCGTGCCGCTCGCCGTCGGGCTCGGCATGCTGGCGGTGCAATACCGCAACCGCCTGCCGGACAAGATCATCAACGTCATCTCGCTGGCGGCGATCTCGCTGCCGGAATTCTTCGTCGGCTACCTGCTGATCCTGTTCTTCGCGGTCAAGATGGGCATCGCCACCTTCCCGGCGACGGTCTACGATTCCATGACGCTCGGCCAGCGCCTTTCGGCCATCGCCCTGCCGACGGCGACCCTCGTCCTCGTCGTACTCGCCCACATGATGCGCATGACGCGGGCGGCGATCCTCAACGTCATGTCGTCGGCCTATGTAGAAACGGCGGAGCTCAAGGGCCTTTCGGGGCTTCGCATCATCGCCAGACACGCCGCGCCGAACGCAGTCGCCCCGGTCATCAACGTCATCGCGCTGAACCTTGCCTATCTCGTGGTGGGCGTCGTCGTGGTGGAGGTGGTGTTCGTCTATCCCGGCATGGGCCAGTACATGGTCGACGCCGTGACGGTGCGCGACATGCCGGTGGTGCAGGCCTGCGGCCTGATCTTCGCCGCCTTCTACATCTTCCTCAACATGTTCGCCGACATCCTCGCGATCGTCGCGAACCCCAGATTGAGGCATCCGCGATGAGACTTTCCACCATCCCCCTCAGCGCCTGGATCGGCATCCTCGGCATCGCGCTTGCCCTCTTCTGCGCCGTCTTCGCGCCCTTCATCGCCCCGCACGGCGAAAGCGAGATCGTCGGTGCCATCTGGCAGCCGATGGGCGGCGACTACCTGCTCGGCACGGACAATCTCGGCCGCGACCTCTTCTCGCGGCTGATCTTCGGCGCCCGCACCACGATCTTCGTGGCGCTGGCGGCGACCGTCCTCTCCTTCTCGCTCGGCATGCTGCTCTCCTTCACCGCGGCGGTGACGGGCGGCTTCATCGACCAGGCCTTCTCGCGCTTCAACGACCTGATGATGGCGATCCCCACGCTGATCTTCGCCCTCGTCGTGCTCGCGGTGCTGCCGCAGCAGCTCTGGATCCTCATCCTCGTCATGGCGATCCTCGACAGTACCCGCGTCTACCGCATCGGCCGGGCCGTCGCGCTCGACGTCGCGGTCATGGAGTTCGTGGAGGCCGCGCGGCTGCGCGGCGAAGGCACGGGCTGGATCATCTTCCGCGAGATCCTGCCCAACACGCTCTCGCCGCTGCTCGCCGAATTCGGCCTGCGCTTCGCCTTCTCGATCCTGTTCCTCTCCACCCTCTCCTTCCTCGGCCTCGGCATCCAGCCGCCGGCCGCCGACTGGGGCGGCATGGTCAAGGACAACAAGGACGGCATCATCTTCGGCATCTCGGCCGCGCTCATTCCGGGCGGGGCCATCGCGGGGCTGGCGATCTGCGTCAACCTCGTCGTCGACTGGCTGATGAAACGCACCTCGAGCCTCAAGGGGGGACGCGGCGATGCCTGATCTTCTTTCCGTCAAGAATCTCAAGATCGAGGCGACGAGCTACCCGCCGGGCGAACCGCCGAAGACCGTCACGCTCGTCGAGGGCGTCTCCTTCGACGTCGAGAAGGGCAAGGTGCTCGGCCTCATCGGCGAATCGGGCGCCGGCAAGTCGACCATCGGCCTCACCGCGCTCGCCTACGGGCGCGGCGGGGTGCGGATTACCGGCGGCGAGGTGAAGCTCAACGGCGAGGACCTCCTGAAGCTCTCGCCGGCCGGCATCCGCAAGGTGCGCGGCTGCAAGGTCTGCTACGTCGCGCAGTCGGCGGCCGCCGCCTTCAACCCCGCCCACCGGCTCGGCGAGCAGGTGATCGAGGCGTCCCTGAAGCACGGCATCATGAGCCGGGCGGAGGCGGAAAAGCGCGCGCTCTATCTCTTCAGGGTGCTCGGCCTGCCGAACCCGGAGACCTTCGGCCAGCGCTACCCGCACCAGGTCTCGGGCGGCCAGCTCCAGCGCGCCATGACCGCCATGGCGCTCTGCCCCAATCCCGAGCTCATCGTCTTCGACGAGCCGACGACGGCGCTCGACGTGACGACGCAGATCGACGTACTTGCCGCCATCAAGCACGCCATCGAGGAGACGCACACCGCCGCGCTCTACATCACCCACGACCTTGCCGTCGTGGCGCAGATCACGGACGACATCCTCGTGCTCCGCCACGGCAAGATGGTGGAATACGGCACGGTGCGGGAGATCATCGAGGAGCCGAAGCAGGATTATACCCGCGCGCTCGTCAACGTGCGCGGCACACGGCGCGACGAGGCCCCCGACCAGTCGGACACGCTCCTGAAGGTCGACAATATCACCGCCGGCTATTCCAACGGCTTCAAGGTGCTGCAGGACGTCTCGCTGCACCTGCCGAAGGGCCAGACGCTGGCGGTGGTGGGCGAATCCGGCTCGGGCAAGTCCACCCTCGCCCGCGTCATCACCGGCCTCCTGCCGCCGCAGGACGGCACGATCAGCTTCGACGGCAAGCCCTTGCCGAAGGCGCTGAAAGGCCGGTCGAACGACGAGCTGCGCCGCATCCAGATGATCTACCAGATGGCCGATACCGCGATGAACCCGCGCCAGACGGTGCGCGACATCATCGGCCGCCCCCTCACCTTCTATTACGGCATGCGCGGCGCCAGGAAGACCGAGCGGGTGAAGGAACTCCTGGACCAGATCGAGATGGGCGGCCGCTTTGCCGACCGCTATCCGGCCGAGCTCTCCGGCGGCCAGAAGCAGCGCGTCGCCATCGCAAGGGCGCTCGCCGCCCAGCCGGAGCTCATCCTCTGCGACGAGCCGACCTCCGCGCTCGACCCGCTGGTGGCCGAAGGCATCCTGAAGCTCCTCCTGAAACTCCAGGAGGAAACGCAGGTCTCCTACATGTTCATCACCCACGACATCGCCATCGTCCGCGCCATCGCCGATTCGGTGGCGGTGATGCACCGCGGCAAGCTCGTGCGCTTCGGCCCGAAGTCGAAGGTCCTCTCCCCGCCCTTCGACGACTACACGGACCTGCTGCTGAAGTCGGTTCCCGAAATGGAGATCGGCTGGCTGGAACGGGTGCTGGCGACACGGCGCATGGAAAGCGCGGGGAATTGACCAGAACGGGCGGCTTCGGCCGCCCGTCTCGATGTTCCGCACAAGCCCCCTCCGGCCGCCTTACGGTAACCACCGGCGCCCCTCGCGGGCCCTTCGCTTATCTTCGGGTCAGCTCCCCCCTCTCCATCGTCATCCTCGGGCTTGACCCGAGGATCCACGCTTCACGGCACGCCTTGCATTTGTGAATGGATCCTCGGGTCAAGCCCGAGGATGACGATGGAGAGGGAGGTGGGCGAGAGCAGCGCCTCTCGACAAGCAGCGCCGCACTTACACCTTCAATCCCGCACGCAATCCACATCCCCGACGCGGCTTGCCGGCTCCCCTTCCGCCATCACCGTCTCCTCGCCGCGCGCCGTGCACCTGCCCTTCTCACCGACGCCCGTGCGGAACTTCACCATCGGCTGGCCCTCGATCATGATGCTGGGCACGATCTCGTAAAGCTCCGGCGGGCAGTTCACCACGTCGGAAAGCCTGAGCGCCGGCGCACCGCCGATGAAGACGCTTTGCGCGCCGGAAAGCGCGCAGGCCGGAATGGGTGCGGCGGCGTCCTCGGCCCTGGCGGGCAGAGCCGCGGCAAGGATGAGCGACAGGGCGAAGCCGGCAAGCTGCAAGGCCTTCATCATGCTTTCCTCCGCTGGCGCGCCGTGCGGGACAGGGCCCTGAGCGCCTCCATGGCCCGGCCGGCGTCGCGCTCCGGCACGAATATATGGTCGTGGTGGAAGGCGGCCACCACATTGGCGCTGATGCTCTCCCGCGTCAGCGCCGCCGCGAAGGCCGCCGTCAGCCCCACCGCCTCCAGCGAGGAATGGACGGTGAGGGTTATCATCCGCATCGGCGGACTGGCGGAAAGGCCGGCTGCCGCGCCGGCCGGCAGGATCAGCGTCACGCCCTCCGCCTCCCGGAAGAGGCAGACGGCGGCGCGAAGAAGCGCAGCCGTCAACGTGCCTTCCGGCACGCTGGCATAGACGAAGCGGCCCTCCGCCAGCGCCGGCTCCATGGTCTCCAGCAGTTCGGCAAGGTCGGTGACGCCACTCATGAATTGGCCATCCGCCGCACGGCATCGCAGAGCGCCGCAAAGCCCGCCTTCGCTCCCTCGCTCATGAAGCGGGCGCGCAGCCAGGCATGGATCATCTGACCTTCCTCGCGGAATTCCACCGGAATGCCGGCGAGGATGAGCCGCGCCGCATAGACCCGCGCATCGTCGCGCAGCGGATCGAAACGGGCGGCGGTGATGAAGGCGGGCGGCAGGTCCGCAAGGTTTTCCGCCCGGAGCGGAAAGGCATGGACGGCATCGCCCGGCGCCTTGTAGACCTCGCGGTAATAGACGACGTCGGCGGTCGAAAGCCCCGGCGCCCCGGCCATCTCGACATAGGAGCCGGAATTAAGGTCGCCGCCGAGGCCGGGATAGACGAGCGCCTGCCCGGCGATCCCCTTCAGCCCCTCGTCGCGCGCCTTCATCGCGATGCCGGCCGCCAGATTGCCGCCCGCGCTGTCGCCGATCAACACGATCGGGTGACCTTCGAGGAGCAGTTCCACCAGCACGGCCCAGCAATCGTCGAAGGCATCGGGCCAGACATGCTCCGGCGAAAGCCGGTAGTCGACGGAGACGAGCTCGGCGCCCGCCGCCTCGGCAATCTCGGCGCAGATCGCATCGTGGCTTTCCAGCGAGCCGACGACGAAGCCGCCGCCGTGGATATAGAACAGCCGCGTCTCGCTCGTCACCCGCGCCGGGCGGTAGCGGCGGATGGGGATGCGTCCCGCCACAAGCCCGTCCTCCTTCACCATGCCGGCGGGCGGCGGGGCATCGAAGGCGGCGCAGAGCGCGTCGTACCAGATACGCTGCTGGCCGATATCGGCCTCCACGGCATCGGCGGGATAGAAATCCTCGCAGCGCTTGTGGAAGGCCAGGATGCCTTCCTCGCTCGGCATGGGACGGTCGGTCATGGCGGCTCCTTCACGGGTCGGCGCGATGATAGCAGCCCGCGGCCGCAGCGGCCGCCCCATGCGCGTCTTTCCCATCAATTTTCGGTGCTTGCCTCGCTTGCCGCCCGCATATTAACTGCCGCCATGGCCTTCACCTTCCGCCAGTTGCAGTATTTCGTCGCCGTCGCGGAGCAGGGTTCCGTCACGCGCGCCGCGCAGAACCTCTCCATTTCGCAATCCTCGATCACCGAGGCGATCAAGGAGCTCGAATCGGATCTGGGCGTCTCCCTCTTCGAGCGTCATCCGCGCGGCCTGACGACGACGCATAACGGCCACCAGTTCCTGCGCCATGCGACGAAAATCCTCGCCAATGTCTCCGATGCGCGCAGCTCCTTCTCCGACAATCGCACGCCCGAGAGGGGCCAGCTCAATCTCGGCGTCACCTCGCTCGTCGCCGGCTATGTCCTCTCCGACCTCCTCTCGCGCTATCGCCGGGCCTTTCCCGGCATCGAGGTGAGCGCCATCGAGGACAACGGCTCCTATCTGGAACATCTCCTCGTCGGCGGCGAGCTCGACGTCGCCGTCATGGTCATCTCGAACCTGCGCGACCGCATGGCCCTGCAGGCCGAGATCATCGAGACCTCGCCCTACAGGCTCTGGCTGCCGATCGGCCATCCCCTCGTCTCGGCCGACATCATCTCCGTCAGCGATATCGCGAAGGAACCGCTGATCATGCTGACGGTCGACGAAATCGAGGAGAACACCGGAAAACTGCTGACGGCGCTCGGCGCCCGCCCGCATGTCGCCTTCCGCACGCGCTCGGTGGAGGCGGTGCGCAGCCTCGTCGCCACCGGCGCGGGCATCGCGCTTCTGCCCGACCTCGTCTACCGCCCCTGGTCGCTGGAAGGCGACCGCATCGAAAGCCGCGACGTCTCCGGCGCCCTGCCCGTGGTGCAGATCGGCATGGTCTGGCGCAAGGGCTCCGGCCTGCCGCAGGCTGCCCGCGATTTCGTCGGGCTGGCCGAGGCGCTGAGGAGCGGGCGGGGGCGGTAGCGAGGGCGTGCCGTGCGGGTGGCAACTGTGTTTCATCGGAAATGGGTTTTGTCGCGCTGCATGGCATTGAGGATGGTGATGAGCTTTCGCGCGACGGCGATGATGGCGGCCTTAGCGGCGCCCGTTCTGGCCTTGACGGCGAGGTAGAAGGTGCGCAGGCGCGATGAGGCCCTGATGGCGCCGAGGGCGGCCATATAGAGGGCCTTTCGCACCCTTGGTCTTCCCCCCTTGATGCGGCGGCGGCCTGCTCTCTTGCCGGAATCGTCGTTGAAGGGCGCAAGGCCGGCAAGGCTTGCCGCCGCCTTGGGCGAGAGCGTGCCGAGTTCGGGCATATGGGCAAGCAGGGCCAGGGCCGTCACCTTGCCGACGCCGGGAGCCGATGCGAGGCGCCTGGCCCCTTCGGCAAGGTTGCCGCTCTGCATCTGCTCGTCGATCGCGCTCTCGATTGCAGCGATCCTCTCGCCGAGGATGGCGATCATGGCCTCGATGTCGGCGCGCACGGCCGGATCGAAGGCCTCGCCAAGATGTCTGCGCTCGCCCGCACGGGCGTCGACGAGCTGGTCGCGGCGCCGGGCAAGGGCCGCCAGCCGCTCGTGTACCGGGCAAGGCGGCGCATCGGCCGAAAGGCCGAACATGGCCCCCATGTGCGAAAGCGAGCGGGCATCGATGCGGTCGGTCTTGGCCAGCCGCCCGCGCGCCTCGGCAAAGCGCCGCGCCGTCTTCGGATTGACGCGGGCAAAGGCGATGCCGGCCTGTGCAAGGCACAGGCGCACCAGCCGGTCGCAATGGCCCGTCGCCTCCAGGACGACGAGGTCGCCGGCCGGGTCGAGGCGCTTTGCGAAGGCGGACAGTTGCGCCTCGGTGTTGGGGATGCGGCAGAACCTGGCCGTTCGCGGGTCGAAGATATCGACCGCTTCCTTGCCGATGTCGCAGCCGATGAAATTGTGGTGTATCGTCATGGAGCCTGCTCCTGTGTGCGAGGTCTGCGCCAACAGCCTCATGCAACTGTTCAGGTTGATGGGCGAAGCGGGAAGGGACCAGGCCATGCGGCGGCCTGCCGTTACAAACGACGGCCGGGATCCTCTCGGTCTCCTTCCCGCAACCATCCTACACCAACCAAAACACACAGGATCCTCGGGTCAAGCCCGAGGATGACGACAGAAGGGAAGTATAGCGGCAAAAGCGGCGATTCCGCATGCCGCATCGTTTGATGGATGGGGTAACTCTCCTCCCCGCCGTCATCCTCGGGCTTGACCCGAGGATCCACACCCGCCGCACGACCTTTCGGAATTTCCGATACCGCCTATCTGATTAATGAATTTGCGAAAGCGGCAAAACCACGGCACCTTTCCTTCCGGGAACAATACCGCTCGAAAAGCGGATCAAACCGGGAGACTGTCATGAAGCGACTTCTGCATTCCTGCACCGCGCTTACCCTTTCGCTCGCTTTCGCCACCGCCGCCATCGCCCAGGAGCCGCTGAAGGAACTCGGCCCCGGCGAGGGAGAGGTCTCCATCGTCGCCTGGGCCGGCTATATCGAGCGCGGCGAGACGGATAAGGCCTATGACTGGGTCAGCGATTTCGAAAAGCAGACGGGCTGCAAGGTGACGGTGAAGACCGCCGCCACGTCGGACGAGATGGTCGCGCTGATGAACGAAGGCGGCTTCGACCTCGTCACCGCCTCGGGCGACGCGTCTCTCCGCCTCGTCGCCGGCAAGCGCGTCCAGCCGATCAACACCGACCTCATCCCGAGCTGGAAGACCATCGACGAGCGCCTGCAGAACGCCCCCTGGCACACGGTGAACGGCGTCCATTACGGCACACCCTACCTCTGGGGCCCGAACGTGCTGATGTACAACACCGAAGCCTTCAAGGGCGAGGCGCCGAAGAGCTGGAACGTCGTCTTCGAGGAGATGACGCTGCCGGACGGCAAGTCGAACAAGGGCCGCGTGCAGGCCTATGACGGCCCGATCCACATCGCCGACGCCGCACAGTACCTGATGGCGCACAAGCCGGAGCTCGGCATCAAGAACCCCTACGAGCTCAACGAGGACCAGTACAAGGCCGCGCTCGACCTGCTGCGCGTCCAGCGCACCCTCGTCGGCCGCTACTGGCACGACGCCATGATCCAGATCGACGACTTCAAGAACGAGGGCGTCGTCGCCTCCGGCTCCTGGCCGTTCCAGGTCAATCTCATGCAGTCGGAAAAGCAGCCGATCGCCTCGACCTTCCCGGAAGAAGGCGTGACGGGCTGGGCCGACACGACCATGCTGCACGCCGAAAGCCAGCATCCGAACTGCGCCTATATGTGGATGGAGCATTCGCTGTCCGCCAAGGTGCAGGGGGATGCGGCCGCCTGGTTCGGCGCCGTTCCCTCGGTTCCGGCCGCCTGCAAGGGCAATGCGCTTTTGACCGACGAGGGTTGCTCGACCAACGGCTACGACAACTTCGACAAGATCGCCTTCTGGCGCACGCCCGTCAGCAAGTGCGAAAGCCAGGGCGAATGCGTGCCCTACCACCGCTGGGTCTCCGACTATATCGGCGTGATCGGCGGGCGTTGAGGAAAACAGCGCGGCAACCTCCTCCTGATCTCCCCCCTTGAGGGGGAGATGTCACCGAGAGGTGACAGAGGGGGGTGGCCGCGAAGCGGCTAAATCTGGCTGAGCGGGGTGGGAATACCCCCCTCTGCCCTGCCGGGCATCTCCCCCTCAAGGGGGGAGATCGGCTAGCTGCACCCTCTTCCCGCGCATGAAACGTATCGCGATGGACGGACGCCTCGCCCATCGCCCAACACACCCGGGAGCCCCCATGACCGCCGTTCTGTTCCAGCAAGTCTCCCGCCATTTCGGCGCCGTGCGCGCCGTCGACAATGTGGACCTGGCCGTCGCCGAAGGCGAGTTCTTCGCCATGCTCGGGCCCTCCGGCTCCGGCAAGACGACGTGCCTGCGCCTGATGGCGGGCTTCGAGCAGCCGACCGGCGGCCATATCGAGATATTCGGCGAGACGGCCGAGGGCGTGCCGCCCTACCGGCGCAACGTCAACACGGTCTTCCAGGACTATGCCCTCTTCCCGCATCTCTCGATCCTGGAGAACGTCGCCTACGGGCTGATGGTCAAGGGCATCGGCAAGGCAGAGCGCCTGAAGGCGGCGGAAGAGGCGCTTTCCATGGTGAAGCTCCCCGGCTACGGCACGCGCCGGCCCGGCCAGCTTTCCGGCGGCCAGCGCCAGCGCGTGGCGCTCGCAAGAGCCCTCGTCAACCGCCCCCGCGTTCTCCTCCTCGACGAACCGCTCGGCGCGCTCGACCTGAAGCTGCGCGAGCAGATGCAGGAAGAATTGAAGTCCCTGCAGAAGTCGCTCGGCATCACCTTCGTCTTCGTCACCCACGACCAGGGCGAGGCCCTGTCGATGGCCGACCGCATCGCCGTCTTCAGCGAGGGGAAGATCCAGCAGCTCGGCACGCCGGAGGAGGTCTACAAGCGGCCGAAGACCCGCTTCGTCGCCGATTTCGTCGGCTCCTCCAACGTGCTGCCGCCCGATTTCGTCGAAAGCCTCGGCTTCGGCCGGCACCATGCGAGCCTACGCCCCGAGGCGATCACGCTCGGCGACGGGCCCGGCCGCAAGCAGTTCTCCGGCCGCGTGACGGCGTCAAGCTTCCTCGGCGCTGCGAACCGCGTGACGGTGGAGGCGAACGGCGCGCGCATCGCCGCCATGGTGCCGGCATCGACGCCCGTGCCCGCCGAAGGCGCGACGGTCACCCTCTCCTTCCTGCCGGAGGACCTGCACACGATGGACGGCGCGCAATGAGCACCGACACCTCCATCCTTTTCCGCCGCACGGGCGCCCTCGGGCAGCTTTCGGATACCTTCTGGCGCAAGCCGAAGGTCCTCCTCTTCCTGATGCTGACGCCGCCGCTCCTCTGGCTCGGCGTCATCTATCTCGGCTCGCTCTTTGCGCTGCTCCTCCAGAGCTTCTTTTCGATCGACGACTTTTCCGGGCTGATCAACTACGACTTCACGCTCGATACCTACCGGCAGCTCCTCATCCCGTCGAACTTCGACATCATCCTTAGAACCGTCGTCATGGCCGCGCTGGTGACGCTCGCCTCCGCCGCCATCGCCTTTCCCATCGCCTATTACGCGGCGCGCTATGCCCGGGGAAAATGGAAGGTGATCTTCTATCTCGGCGTCATGCTGCCGCTCTGGTCGAGCTATCTCGTGAAGGTCTATGCCTGGAAGCTGATCCTCGCCAAGGAAGGCATCCTCACCTGGATCTTCGCCAAGCTGCACCTCACCTGGCTGCTCGACGCGTGGCTTTCCCTGCCGGTCATCGGCGGCTCTTCGCTGTCGATCAGCTATACCGGCACCTTCATCGTCTTCATCTACGTGTGGATGCCCTTCATGATCCTGCCGATCCAGGCCGCGCTGGAGCGCGTGCCGGGCAACCTGATCGAGGCCTCCGCGGACCTCGGCGGCAATCCGGCGCAGACCTTCCGCCATGTGCTCTTTCCGCTGGCGCTGCCCGGCATCATCGCCGGCTCCATCTTCACCTTCTCGCTGACGCTCGGCGACTACATCATTCCGCAGATCATCGGCTCGTCGCGGCTCTTCATCGGGCAGGCCGTCTATGCCCAGCAGGGCACGGCCGGCAACATCCCGCTTGCCGCCGCCTTCTCCGTCGTGCCGATCGTCATCATGGGCCTCTATCTCTGGATGGCCAAGCGACAGGGAGCCTTCGATGCGCTCTGACAAGAATACCTCCGCCCCCCTCGGCCTGAAGGTCGCCGCAGGCGCCGGCCTCCTCTTCCTGCACCTGCCGATCCTGCTGATCTTCCTCTATGCCTTCACCACGGAGGAGAAGAGCTACCAGTTCCCGCCGCCGGGCTATACGCTGAAATGGTTCGCGGCCGCCTGGAACCGGCCGGACGTCTGGGATGCGCTCGGGCTTTCCGTCCGCGTCGCCTCGATCTCCACGGCCGTCGCCCTCGTGCTCGGCACGCTCTGCGCCGCCGCCGTCTCGCGCACGCGGTTCTTCGGCCGGGAGGCGGTGTCGCTGCTGGTGATCCTGCCCATCGCGCTGCCCGGCATCATCACCGGCATCGCGCTGCGCTCGGCCTTCTCCTTCGTCGACATCCCCTTCTCGTTCTGGACCATCGTGCTCGGCCACGCGACCTTCTGCATCGTGGTCGTCTACAACAACGCCGTCGCCCGTTTCCGCCGCATTTCCGGCTCGCTGGTGGAGGCCTCTATGGACCTCGGCGCCGACGGCTTCCAGACCTTCCGCTATGTCATCCTGCCTAACATCGGCACGGCGCTATTGGCAGGCGGCATGCTCGCCTTCGCGCTCTCCTTCGACGAGGTGATCGTGACGACCTTCACGGCGGGCCAGCAGTCGACGCTGCCGATCTGGATGCTGGAGGAACTGGTGCGCCCCCGCCAGCGGCCGGTGACGAACGTCGTCGCCATGGTCGTGGTGCTCGTCACCTTCCTGCCGATCCTTGCCGCCTATTACCTCACCCGCGACGGCGACCAGGTCGCCGGCAGCGGCAAATAACCTGACACAAGGGAGAACATCCATGGATACCCAGATGCTGATCGGCGCGCGCCTGGAAGCCGGCACGGAGGTGGAGGAACACGTCCTCAACCCCAGGACGGGCGCCCGGATCGTCGACCTGCCGGAAGCCTCGCACACGCAGATCGACGCCGCGGTGGACGCCGCCGAAAAGGCCTTCACCGGCTGGGCGGCGACCACGCCCGCCGAGCGCTCCGGCTATCTCCTGAAGATCGCCGACGCCATCGAGAAGGACGCCGACGCCTTCGCCGCGCTGGAATCGCTCAACTGCGGCAAGCCGATCAACGCCGTGCGCAATGACGAGCTGCCGGCCATCGTCGACTGCTGGCGCTTCTTCGCCGGCGCCATCCGCTCACTGCATGCGCCGGTCGCGGCCGAATACCTGCCGGGCTTCACCTCCATGGTGCGGCGCGATCCGGTCGGCATCGTCGGCTCCATCGCGCCGTGGAACTACCCGCTGATGATGATGGCCTGGAAGCTGGCGCCGGCCATTGCCGGCGGCAACACCGTCGTCTTCAAGCCCTCCGAGCAGACGCCGCTGACGGCGCTGAAGATGGCGAAACTCCTCGCCGACATCCTGCCGGAGGGCGTCGTCAACGTCATCCTCGGCCGCGGCGAGACGGTCGGCAACACGCTGATCAACCACCCGAAAATCAACATGGTCTCGATCACCGGCGACGTGGCGACCGGCAAGAAGGTGCTCGCCGCCGCGGCCAAGACCGTCAAGCGCACGCATCTGGAACTCGGCGGCAAGGCCCCCGTCCTCGTCTTCGACGATGCGGACCTTGCGGCCGTCGTCGAGGGCATCCGCACCTTCGGCTACTACAATGCCGGCCAGGACTGCACCGCCGCCTGCCGCATCTACGCGCAGGAGGGCATCTACGAAAAATTCGTCGCCGACCTTTCCGCCGCCGTCTCGACCATCCGCTACAACGACCCGGACGACACGCAAAACGAGATCGGCCCGCTGATCTCCAGGCGCCAGCGCGACCGCGTGGCGAGCTTCGTCGAGCGCGCGGCGGACGTGAAGCATATCGAGATCACCACAGGCGGGCGCGTCGGCAGCGAGGAAGGCTACTTCTTCCAGCCGACCGTGGTGGCCGGCGCCACGCAGGACGACGAGATCGTGCGCCGCGAAGTCTTCGGCCCCGTCGTCTCCGTCACCCGCTTCAAGGATGCCGACCAGGCCGTCGCCTGGGCCAACGACAGCGACTACGGCCTTGCCTCCTCCGTCTGGACGAAGGACATCGGCAAAGCCATGAAGGCCGCCTCGCGCCTGCAATACGGCTGCACCTGGATCAACACCCACTTCATGCTGACCAACGAAATGCCGCACGGCGGCGTCAAGCAGTCGGGCTACGGCAAGGACATGTCGATCTACGCCCTGGAGGACTACACCGCCGTGCGGCATGTGATGATCAGCCACGGGTGAACTGGGAGGCGGCGACCACCAGGGTACGGCAATCGGCAACTTTGCCCCTCACCCTAACCCTCTCCCCGCAAGCGGGGAGAGGGGACGTGCCTCACGAAGCGTGTCGTGATGATGGAATAGGGTGCGACATCCCCCTTCGCCCCGCTTGCGGGGAGAGCGACTGTCTTTGTGGTCAAGCGTTTTTCCATGGTTTACCGTCGCGGATGATTGCGTTGAGGATGGTGAGGAGTTTTCGCATTGTCGCGACGATGGCGACGATCTTCGGCTTGCCGGCAGCCACGAGCCTGTCGCGGAAAGCCTTGAGGACCGGGTTGTGACGGGACGCCACGAGGGCGGCCATGAAGAGCACGGCGCGCACCTTGCCGCGACCGCCGCCGATGAAGCTCCTGCCTCGCCATTTGCCCGATTGCCGCGTGAACGGCGCGATCCCCGCCAGTGAGGCGATCTGGCGCCGATCGAGCGTGCCGAGTTCGGGCATCTCGGCAATCAGCGTGCGGGCGGTGGTCGGCCCGACACCCGGCACAGACGTCAGAAGCGCCTCGCGCACCCGCCACAAGGGCGACTTGCGAATACGGCCGTCGAGCTCGTCGTCCAGGCTTGCAAGTTCGTGCCGGAGCGCGGCAAGCAGGCGCTTGATGCTCTTCTGTGTCTCCTTCGTCTGCGCCATCCGTGCCCGGTTCTCTTCCGCCGTGATCATCTGCACGATCTGGCGGCGGCGCGACACGATGGCCGAGAAGGCTTCACTCTCCTCATCGCGCAACGGCCGGATATCCGGTTTCGTCGCCGCCACGAAGGCTGCGATCACCGCCGCGTCGATCGGGTCGGTCTTGGCACGTTTGCCCAGCGCATTGGCATAGGAACGAACCTGCGCCGGATTGACCACGACAACGGCAAGGCCGGCCGATGACAGGCCCGCAGCCGCAAGCATCTCGTAACCGCCGGTCGCTTCCAGCGCCACGACATCGGCCTTTGCCTCTCGCAGCCGGGTGATCAGTCCATCCACGCCGGCATGGTCGTTGCCGACAAGGAAACTGTCACCGGCCGGAAGAACATGCACATCCAGCCGGTCCTTCGAAACATCAATGCCAACGATCACGTCCATCCTGTCCCATCCTTGCCTAAGCGGGCTTCGCATGCGCGAGCGGCCCTGGCGACTGTTCGGGTTCGATGGAACGGCGGATGAAGACCCAGGCTCTCCCACGGGCTTGGTGTCCCAAAGGTGCTGCGGTCTCTCATCCGCCACCGCAATCGGCAGTACAACGCCAATCCCGGGCAAAGGGAAGTTACAAAGGTGCCGGCAGGCGGATGAGGGGCGGCATGCGAGGCCTACGGGAACTTTCCCGCCCGCCGCGCGTCTTCCCCAAAACCCACCGGGAGACACCGCCATGCTGAAATGGGCTCTGATTTTCCTCGTCATATCGCTGATCACCGGCTTCCTCGGCTTTTCCGGGGTCTCGGCCGCGACGGCCACCATCGCCAAGGTGCTCTTCGCGATCGCGCTCGCCATCTTCCTGATCTTCCTCATCCTGGCGCTCATGGCCGGTAACCTCGCCTTCTAGGAAGACCCGCGACGATTTGGGGCGTAAACGCCCTTCCGGCCGCATGCCGCGCACGCTATATCATGCCCAGGAGGACCTGAATGATCTGGGCATTCGCAGTCGCGGCGGCGGCCATACTCTATCTCGCGCTACGCTTCCGGCGTTTCCGCAGCTGGGTCGAACCCGCCCTCACCGTCGTCGTCGCCATCGGCCTTGCGAGCGCCCTCCTCATCTGGTTCGTCGACGAACAGGCGCCCTCCGGCCCCGTCACGCCGGCAACGCCGGCGCTGACCGCCGACAGCATCAAGCTTACCGACATGCAGGCGAGCGCCGGCCAGACGGCGACGAGCTACCGCGTGACGGGCCGCGCCGCCAACAACGGCGCCGTGCCCCTGCAGTCCTTCCGCCTCGATGTCGTGCTGTCCGATTGTCCGAAAGGCGCCTGCCGCGAGGTCGGCCGCGACAGCGCGCTGATCGTGCTGCGTGTGCTGCCGGGCCGGAGCCAGACCTTCTCCACCTTCGCCGTCTTCCCGGGGATCGATCTCGACCCCGTCACCGCGCCCGAATGGGATTTTGGCGTGCGCGACGTCCGCGCGGTTCGCGCGCCCTAGATAATTTTGCCATGCGCGCCAGCCTCGAGCATCGCATTGATGCGGTCGCCGGACGCGGCGGCGGAGAGCCTGGCGAAGCTGCCGTCCTTGACGATGGCCT
Organism: Shinella sp. Sh6; assembly: GCF_055392685.1. NCBI lineage: Bacteria > Pseudomonadati > Pseudomonadota > Alphaproteobacteria > Hyphomicrobiales > Rhizobiaceae > Shinella > Shinella sp. Sh6. The sequence continues at coordinate 2,199,048 of NZ_AP044005.1, forward strand.
CCATCTGCTCGGCAATGGCCGCATGCGTGACGCGGGCGATCATCGAGCCGAGCGAGATGCGCCGCACGCCGATAGCGGCGAACTGCGGCACGGTAAGCTGGCGGAGCGGCCCGGCGGCGAGCGCATTGACCGGCCTTGAAACCGACGCAACGACGCGGCGCAGTTCCGCCTCGCCGGGCGGCACCGGAACGTAGAGCAGGTCCGCGCCGGCTTTCTCGAAGGCCTGGATGCGGCGGATGGCCTCGTCGAGATCGTAGACGCCGTTCATCACGCCGTCGGCCCGCGCGCAAAGAACGAAGGGCCGGCCGAGCGAACGGGCGGCGTCGGCGGCGGCGCGGATGCGCTCGACGGCGAGGCCGAAGTCGTAGGCCGGGTTGCCCTCGACCATCCGCGTGTCCTCGATCGAGCAGCCGGAAAGGCCGACTTCGGCGGCAAGGCGGATCGTCTCGGCGACGTCGTCCGGCGCATCGGCAAAACCGTTCTCGAAATCACCCGAGACCGGCAGCGGCGTCGCCCGCACGATATCCTCGGCATGCTTCAACGCCTCCTCGCGGCTCACCCGGCCCATGTCGGGCCGGCCGAGCGTGAAGGCGAAGCCGGCCGAGGTGGTGGCGAGCGCCACCGCGCCGGATGCCGCCATCAGGCGGGCCGAGCCCATGTCCCACGGGTTCGGGATGACGAAGCAGCCCGACTGATGCAGGTCGTGGAAGCGCTGATGGCGTTCGGCAAGGCTCATTACGCGCGTACCCTTTCGGCTTTCGGATCGTACATCGGCGCGAGCGAGGCTTCCGCCTTCACCCGCACGCCGGCGATCTCGATCTCGTAGCGGGAGGCGAGCACGTCCGCCTCGCTCTCCCCCGTGCAGGGAACATAGCCCATGCCGATGGCGCCGCCAAGGAAATGGCCGTAGTTGCCCGAGGTGATGGTGGAGACGATCTTCCCGTCACGCACCAGCGCCTCGTTGTGGAAGAGGAGCGGTTCGGGATCGGCGAGCCGGAACTGCACCATGCGGCGCTTCAAACCTTCCTCCTCCTTCCGCAGCACCGCATCGCGGCCGATGAACTCGCCCTTCTTCGTGCGCACGGCAAAGCCGAGGCCGGCTTCCAGCACATGGTCCTCGTCGGTGATGTCGTGGCCGAAATGGCGGAAGGCCTTCTCGATGCGGCAGCTATCGAGCGTGTGCAGGCCGCAGAGCTTCAGGCCGACATCGGCGCCCGCTGCTTCCAGCGCCTCGAAGACATGGGCGGCCTGATCGGTGGAGACATAGAGCTCCCAGCCGAGCTCGCCGACATAGGTGACACGGTGGGCGCGGGCGAGGCCCATGCCGATCTCGATCTCCCGCGCCGTGGCGAACGGGTGGTGGGCATTGGAAAAGTCGTTGGGGCTGACTTTCCGCATCAGCTCGCGCGCCTTCGGCCCCATGACGCAGAGCACGCTTTCGGCCGCCGTGATATCAGTGATGACCACGAACTCGTCGCTCAGATGCTTGCGCAGCCAGGCAAGGTCGCGCTGGAGCGTCGCGCCGGGCACGACGAGCAGGAAGGCGGTTTGCGAAAGGCGCGTCACCGTCAGGTCGCTCTCGATGCCGCCGCGCGCATTGAGCATCTGCGTATAGACGATCCTGCCCGGCGCGACGTCCATCTGGTTGGCGCAGAGCTTTTGCAGGAAGGCGAGCGCATCGCGGCCCTCCACGCGGATCTTGCCGAAGGAGGTCATGTCGAAGAGGCCGACGCCGTTGCGGACGGCAAGGTGCTCCTCTTTCTGGTTCTCGAACCAGTTCTGCCGCTTCCACGAATAGCGGTATTCCCGCTCCTGCCCCTCCCTCGCGAACCAGTTGGCACGCTCCCAGCCCGCCACCTCGCCGAAGACCGCCCCGCGCGCCTTCAGGTGCTCGTGCAGCGGCGAGCGGCGCACGCCGCGGGCCGTCGCCATCTGGCGATAGGGGAAATGGTCGGCATAGAGCAGGCCGAGCGTTTCGGAGACGCGATCCTTCAGATAGGCGCGGTTCCGCTGGAACGGCTGGGCACGGCGGATATCGACCTCCCAGAGGTCGAAGGGCGGCTCGCCGTCGTTCATCCACTGGGCGAGCGCCATGCCCGCCCCGCCGGAGGAGACGATGCCGATGGAATTGTAGCCGGCCGCGACCCAGTAGCCTTTCAGCTCCGGCGCCTCGCCGAGATAGTAGCGGTCGTCCGGCGTAAAGCTCTCCGGGCCGTTGAAGAAGGTGTGGATGCCGGCCGTCTCCAGCATCGGCATGCGGTTGATGGCGTTTTCGAGGATCGGCTGGAAGTGGTCGAAATCCTCCGGCAACTGGTCGAAGCAGAAATCCTCCGAAATACCGTCCATGCCCCAGGGCTTGGCCTTCAATTCGAAGGCGCCGATCAGCATCTTGCCGGCATCTTCCTTGTAATAGGTGCATTCGTCCGGCACGCGCAGCACCGGCAGGCGCGTAAGGTTCGGGATCGGCTCGGTGACGATGTAGAAATGCTCGCAGGCATGCAGCGGCAGCGTCACGCCCGACATGTCGGCGAGCGTGCGCCCCCACATGCCGGCGGCGTTGACGACGTTCTCCGTCTCGATGGTGAAGGTCTCGCCGTTCTGCTCGCAGGCAACGCCCGTCACGCGGCCGTCCTTCGTCAGCACCGACGTCACCTTGACGCCTTCGATGACCGTCGCGCCGTTCTGCCGCGCGCCCTTCGCCAAGGCCATCGCGATATTGGCCGGGTCGCACTGGCCGTCGAGCGGCAGGTGCACGGCGGCCTTGATATCCGCCGTGTTGAGGTGCGGATACATCGCCTTCACCTCGTCGACGGTGATCTCGCGCACGTCGACATCGAAGGCGCGGGCGAGCGAGGCCTGGCGGTAGATTTCTTGCCTGCGCTCGTCGGTGAGCGCCACCGTCATGGAACCGTTCTGCCGCATGCCGGTGCCGATGCCGGTCTCGGCCTCCAGCTTGACGTAGAGGTCGGCGGAATATTTGGCGAGGCGCGTCATGTTCTGCGAGGCGCGCAGCTGGCCGATGAGGCCGGCGGCGTGCCAGGTGGTGCCGCAGGTGAGCTGCTTGCGCTCCAGAAGCACCACATCCGTCCAGCCGAGTTTTGCCAGATGATAGGCGACCGAGCAGCCGGAAACGCCGCCGCCGACGATGACGGCTCGCGCCTTGGAGGGAATGGGCTTCGTCATGCGCGCAGTCTTTCATTGTTGGGGTCGAAGAGCGGCCCGTCGGGCTGGACGGTCGCCTTGAAGCGGTCGCCGTAGATTTCCACCTCGATCTCGGTGCCGGGCACGGCGAGGTCGGCGCTCAGCATGCCGAGCGCGATGGATTTTCCCACGCGATAGCCCCAGTTGCCGGAGGTCGTCTCGCCGACCACCTTGCCGTCATGCCAGAGCGTCGACATGTAGGGCGCGTCGCAGTCGCCGGCCTCCACGGTCAAGAGCACGAAGCGCTTGGAAACGCCCTGCTGCCTCTCCCGCTCCAGCGCCGCCTTGCCCTTGAAGTCGGGCTTCGTCCAGTCGACGAAACGGTCAAGGCCGCCTTGCAGGATCGTGTAGTCGGTCGAAAGGTCACCCTTCCAGGCGCGGTAGCCCTTCTCGATGCGCAGCGAGTCCAGCGCCTCCATGCCGAAGGGTTTGAGGCCATGCTTCTGCCCGGCCGCCCAGACGGCGTCGAAGATGGCGGCCGTGTCCTCCACCTTGGTGTGGATTTCCCAGCCGAGCTCGCCGGCAAAGGAGACGCGCACGAGCTGGCACCAGCGGCCGGCGATCTGCGCAGCCTGATGCGTCAGCCAGCCCTTGGCAAGGTCGCCGTCCGTCACCTCGGCGAGGATGGCGCGGGCCTTCGGGCCGGAGAGGATCTGGCAGGAGAAATTCTCCGTCGCGTCGTCGACGGTGAAGGCGGCATCCTTCGGCATGTGCTTCGTCAGCCATTCCAAATCGTGCCATTGGGCGGTGGCGGCGGTGATGAGGAAGAAGAAATCCTCGTCCAGCATCATCACCGACATTTCCGTGACGATGCGCCCCTTGTCGTCGGCGAAATAGGCAAGGCCGATGCGGCCGGGCTTCGGCACCTTGCCGGTGATCAGCGAGGAGAGCCACGCCGTCGCGCCCTCCCCCTTCACACGGAAGCGCGAGAAGCCGGGAAGGTCGAGGATGCCGGCGGCCTCGGTGACGGCGCGGCACTCCTCCTCGATGCGCGGCCGCCATGGTCCCTCGCGGTTCCAGGTCTGCGTCGCTTCTTCCGAAAGGTCGTCGCCGGGCTTTGCGTACCACATGGCGCGCTCCCAGCCGTTATAGGGCTTGAACTGGCCGCCGAGCGCCTTGATGCGGTCGTGGATCGGCGAGAGCTTTTTGTCGCGGCCGGCCGGCCAGGCGTGCTTGGGGAAGTGCATGGCATATTCGTGGCCGTAGACCTCCATGCCCTTTTCCACGCAATAATCCTGATCCGAGGCAAACGCGGTGAAGCGGCGCGGGTCGCAGGACCACATGTCCCATTCCGTCTCGCCCTCCGTCACCCATTCGGCCAGCACCTTGCCCGCGCCGCCCGCCTGGCAGATGCCGAAGGTGAAGACGCAGGCCTCGTAGGCGTTTGGCACGCCCGGCATCGGGCCGAGCAGCGGATTGCCGTCCGGGGCATAGGGGATCGGCCCGTTGATCATGCGCGACAGGCCCGCCGTGCCGAGGATCGGCACGCGCTCGACGGCGTCGTTGAGATACCATTCGAGCCGGTCGAGATCGTCCGGGAAAAGCTGGAAGGAGAAATCGTCCGGCATCGGATCGTCCGGCGTCACCCAATGCGCCTTGCAATTGCGCTCGTAGGGGCCGAGATTCATGCCCGTCTTCTCCTGCCGGAGATAATAGGAGCTGTCGACGTCGCGCAGCAGCGGCAGCTTGTGGCCGACCTCCTTCGACCAGGCGGCAAGCTCGGGGATTTCCTCGAAGAGGATGTATTGATGGCTCATCACCATCATCGGCACGTCGCGGCCGAACCATTTGCCCACTTCGCGGGCATAATAGCCGGCGGCGTTCACCACCTTCTCGCAGCGGATCTCCCCCTGCGGCGTGGAAATGACCCACTCATCCCCCTCGCGCCGCGCGCCCGTGGCGGGACAGAAGCGAAAGATCTTCGCACCCATGTCGCGCGCGCCCTTGGCCAGCGCCTGCGTGAGCTGCGCCGGGTCGATGTCGCCGTCGTAAGGGTCGTAGAGCGCGCCGGTGAGGTCGTGCGTTTCGAGGAAGGGATATTTTCCGGCCATCTCGCCCGGCGAGAGGATATCGAGGTCCATGCCCTGGTAGCGGCCCATGCCGACGACCCGCTTGAACTCCTGCAGGCGCTCCTTCGAATGGCCGAGGCGGATCGAGCCGGTGACGTGGTAGTTCATCGGATAATCGACCAGCGCGCCGAGCTCCCGGTAGAGCGAGGCGGAATAGCGCTGCATGTTCATGATCGACCAGGAGGAGGAGAAGGTCGGCACGTTGCCGGCGGCATGCCAGGTGGAGCCGGCGGTCAGCTCGTTCTTTTCGAGCAGCACGCAATCCGTCGATCCGGCCTTGGCCAGATGGTAGAGCGCGGACGCGCCGACGGCGCCTCCGCCGATGATGACGACACGGGCATGGCTTGGCAGTCCGGACATTCTGGCTCCCCTTCTTCGCGCCTGATTTTTGTCAACCAAAGCATCGGCCAGCAAGCGGAGGAATTCGCTTTATTAATCGAAGAAGCCGATTACACTTCCGCCAAACATTGGAGAAATACGGCGCCTTCATGCAAATTGTCCTGATCGAGACATTCCTCGACCTGATGGAAACGCGCAATTTCAACCGCACGGCGGAGCGGCTGAACGTCACGCAATCGACGGTCACCCACCGCATCAATGCGCTGGAGGGAATGTTCGCGCGAAAGCTCTTCGCACGCAACAAGGGCGGCACGCAGCCGACGGCCGCGGGCCTTCGCTTCCTCGACCATGCGAAAGCCCTCCAGCACCAGTGGCACGAGGCGGCCCGCGCGGTGGAGACGGCCGGCGCCTACGAGCGCTCCATGCGCATCGGCCTCCAGCACGACCTTGCCGCCCGCTATGCCGGCGACTGGCTGGCCGCCGTGCGGCGCGACCTGCCCGGCACCTCCATCTACCTGGAAGTCGACTATTCCAACCAGATGAACCGCGACCTCGGCGCGGGCGACCTGGACCTTGCCATCCTCTTCACCCCGCACTACCTGCCGGATCTTCACTACGAGCGCATCGGCGAGGTGCGCTACGAGATGGTGAGCAACAGGGTCCGCCGGATCGAGGAGGTGAAGGCGGAGGATTATATCCAGGCCGTCTATTCGCCGGCCTTCGACCGGTTGCACCAGCAGGCCTATCCGGCGCTCTCCACCGCCCCCATCGCGAGCGGCGAGACCACCGCCATCGTCGCGCTGATGCAGACGCTCGGCGGCACGGCCTTCGTGACCGCTTCGGATGCCGAACGGCTCGCCGCCGCCGGCCTTGCGAACCGAGTGGCGGACGCCGAGCCGATCGCCCAGGCCGTCTATGCCGCCGTCAACGTGCGCACCCGCCACGCCCACCAGCACCGGCGCATCATCGCGATCCTTCAGGCGCTGCTTTCCGAATGAGGCATTGAAACGGACGGACGCGACGCCTATTAACGGCAAACCGCATCCGACGAAGGAGTTCCCCATGGCCGCCCGTGACCGCTATTCGCGCAAGCTCGAATGCGCCATGTGCGGCAATGCCGGCTATGCCGAGGTTTCCGAGGACGACATGCCGAGCCGGCCGCATCCCGACTTCACCGTCGATTCGCTGCCGCGCGGCTTCCTCACCGAGCGGCCGTCGAAATATCCCGACAAGCACATGATCCGCTGCCGCTGCGGCCACGTCTTCAAGTTCCAGCAGAAGACGATCTACGCCGAGGGCGGCGAGCCGCGGCGGTAGGCGACAGCGCTCGCCCTTATCTTCCTCCCGCCGCCGTCATGCTCGGGCTTGCCCCGAGCATCCACGCCACACGTTCAGGCCGTCCTTGGGGTGTGGATCCTCGGGTCAAGCCCGAGGATGACGGAGGAGAAGAGTACGGTTTTCCCGCCCGAGGCTGATTCCGCCGGCTCTGTTCTCCGATCCTGCTCCCGCGGGCCTACCCCCGCCCGACCAGCGGCATGGTCGTCGCCATGACGGTCATCGTCAGCACGTTGGCGTCGAGCGGCAGGCTTGCCATGTAGACGACGGCATCGGCGACGTGTTTCACCGACATCGTCGGCTCGGGGACGGTCTCGCCGTTCGCCTGCAGCACGCCGGCGCTCATGCGCGCCGTCATGTCCGTCGCCGCATTGCCGATGTCGATCTGGCCGCAGGCGATGTCATACTTGCGCCCGTCGAGCGCGGTGGACTTGGTGAGGCCCGTGATGGCGTGCTTGGTGGCGGTATAGGGCGCGGAATTGGGGCGCGGCGCGGTCGCCGAGATCGAGCCGTTGTTGATGATGCGCCCGCCCCGCGGGCTCTGCTCCTTCATGATCCTGAAGGCCTGCTGGGTGCACAGGAACGCGCCCGTGAGGTTGGCGGCAAGGACGCCGCTCCACTGTTCGAAGGAAATGTCTTCGAGAAGCGCGCCGTGGACGTTCGAGCCGGCATTGTTGACGAGCACGTCGAGACGGCCGAATTCGCGCCGCACCGCATCGAAGGCCGACGCCACCTGGACCGGATCGCCCACGTCGCAGGCGACGGCGCGCACGGTATTGCCCGTCTCGGCGGAAATCCCCGCCGCCGCCTCTTCCAGCACGGCAAGCCGCCGCCCGGTGATGACGACGCCATAGCCCTCGGCGCTGAGGCCGCGCGCGATGGCAAGGCCGATGCCCGTGCCGCCTCCCGTCACCAGTGCGATCTTGCCCTTGCCGGTCCGGCCCCATTCCGTCATGTCAGGTTCCCTCCTCAGAATCGTCACGCGCCAGGCGCCCATAGGACGTAGCGCGGCGAGCCGGGAAAGTCACCCGCAGGCGGCCGTTACGGCATCAGGAATGGAGGCGTATGCGGTCGCGGCGCTCGCGCATCGCGGCGACCTCCCGCTCGATATGGATCTTGCAGGCATCGTCCATCGCTGCGGCGATCGTCTCGCGGATCACGCGGACGCTGTCTTCCGACATCAGCGGCGACGCGCCGCGGCATTCCGCGGCATGCAGTTTGCAAAGTGCGCTGGCCAACAGCCGCGCATAGTCTTCCGGTTTGCGACCCATGTTCCCCACCTTTTTTGATTAGACCAACATAAAACCACATAAAATCTCAAAAAGCCACAGATTTATCACACGCTAATGGAAAAATACGGGGCTTTTCTCCGCCCTGCCGCGAGCGGAAAGGCCGGAAAACGAGGCTGTCTACAAATGAGGCAGAAACGGGCAGGAATGGATCAGGCGATCGCGGAAAACACGATGTCCGCCTGGAAACCGTCAACACGGCCGGGGATGGGCGAGGTGAGGACGAGGCTCGCACCCATCTGGGCGAGCAGGCGCGCGGCGATGGAAAGGCCGAGCCCGGAGCCGGCGGCCGCGGTCTTGCCACGCGAGAAGCGTTTGCGCACCGCCGCAAGCTCCTCATCGCTCATGCGCGGCGCACCGTTGGAAATGCGCACATTGCCCTCGGCGCTCACCTCGATTTCGACCGGCTCGCCGACCCGCCCGTGCAACAGGGCGTTCTCGATGAGGTTGCGCAGGACGATGGCGAAGGCGTCGGCAGCTCCCTCCCGCGGGGCCGGGCCGTCGAGGCGGCTCGAAAAGCGGATGCGTCCGCCATCGGCCGCGGCGCGCTGGAAGTCGGTCACCACGACCGCCACCACGTCTGCGACGTCGAAGGTGGTCTCGGCGACGCCGATGCCCGCTTCCGCGCGCGCTAGCTGCAGGAGCTTCTCGGTGAGCTTGGCGAGCTTCTGCAGCGAGGCCTCGATCTGCTGCGCGCGCGCCTTCGTCGGCGCGTCCTTCAGTTCGGCGAGAAGAAGCTGGGTCTGCGCCAACGCGCCGGCAATGGGCGTGCGCAGCTCGTGCGCACTGTTGGAGGTGAACTCCCGCTCGGCGGCGAGCACGGCGCGCAAGCGCGCGAGCAGCAGGTTGACCGAGCGCAGGATGGGGCGCAATTCCTGCGGCAGCCCCGCCGTCTCGATGGCCGCAAGGTTCCCGCCGTCCTTGCCGCCGATCGCCGCGCGCAGCGTCTCGACGGGCGCGAGCACGCGGCGCACGACGAACCAGACGGCGGCGATGGAAACCGGGACGATCAGCAGAACCGGCAGGAGGAGCGCAAGCGCGCCCTCCGTCATCGCCTCCCGCCGCTCGTCGGACGAATCCTTTACCTGCACGAAAATGCTCTCGTCGGCGGTCGCGGCCGTGTAGATGCGGCCCGTCCGGCTCTGCCAGAAGCCCACCTTGACCGGCGCGTCGAAGGGCGCCGCCGCCGCCATGTGCGAATGCAGGAGAACCCGGCCGGCCGGATCGCGCACCTGGTAGGTCAGGTAGGTCTCCTCCGGGGCCGAGCGCGTCACCTCGATGCGTTGCGGATCGTCGATGTCGCCGCGGTGGTGCAGGTCGTCGACGACGAGCGGCACCAGCCGCTCGGCCGTCTCCTGCAGGGCCGAATCGTAGATTTCGCCGAACTCGTCGCGCATGACGAGCGCGCCGAACCCCACCGCGACGAGCCAGACGAGGGTGATCGTCGCCGTGATCCACAGCATCAACTGGCCGGAAAGGCTGCGCGGTCCCCTCATCGGCCGAGCCTGTAGCCGATGCCGCGCAAGGTCTCCACGCAGCCCTTGCCGAGCTTCTTGCGCAACCGGCTGACATAGACCTCCACGGTGTTGCTCTCGATCTCCGAGCCGAAGGCGTAAAGCGCCTCCTCGATCTGCCCCTTGGAGACGATGGCGTCCGGCCGGGCGGCAAGGCGCGCCAGCACGGCCCATTCGCGGCTCGAAAGGTCGACCGGCTCGCCTTCGCGCAGCACGCGGCGGTCGGCAAGCTGGATGGTGAGCGGCCCGGCCTCCAGCACGGGCACGGCCGCACCGGCATAGCGGCGCGAGACGGCCAGCATGCGCGCGCCGAGCTCGCCGAGGTTGAACGGCTTGACGAGATAATCGTCCGCCCCGCTGTTCAGCCCCTCGATCCGGTCGGAGATCTGGTCGTGCGCCGTCAGGATGATCACCGGCGTTGCGGCGCCCGAGCGGCGAAGGTCGGAGAGCAGCGACAGGCCGCTGCCGTCCGGCAGGCGCAGGTCGAGGAGGATGAGGTCGTAGGCGACGGTCGAGACCGCCGTGCGGGCGTCTTCGAGCGCCTGCATCCAGTCGACGGCATGGCCGAGGCCGGCGACATAGTCGCGCACGGCCTCGCCCAGAACGGCATCGTCCTCGATCAGCAGGATTCTCAAGCGCCCGGTTCTCCATCCACGATCCGGACCATACATGCGGCCGGCCCGTCTTGTCATCGCCCCGTCGTCAGGAGACGGCGCCGAGCCGGCAGGGCGACATCAGGTCCAGCGCGGGATCGCGCACCTTCGTGTCGATCCGCATCATGCCGAGCACGGTGTGGAAGAGGTTGTCGTGCGACTGCGCTTTGCCCGCCTCCCCGGCGAGGCATTCGGCGGAATAGGCGGCCTTCTCGTCCCTGCCGAGCCAGAGCATGAAGGGAACATGCGTTTGGTGGCTGGGCGCGATCATGTAGGGCGCGCCGTGCAGGTAGAGGCCGAGCTCGCCGAGCGACTCGCCATGGTCGGACATGTAGAGCATGGAGACGTCAAGGCGGTTTTCCTGCTTTTCCAGCCGGTCGATGACGGAGGCGAGGATGTGGTCCGTATAGAGGATCGTGTTGTCGTAGGCGTTGACGATCTCCTCGCCGGAGCAATTGGAGAAATCCGCGCTGCGGCATTCCGGCCGGAACTTCCGGAATTCCTCCGGGTAGCGCTCGTAATAGGCCGGGCCGTGGCTGCCGATCTGGTGCAGCACCAGCACGGTGTCCCTGTCGACGGAGCCGATCCAGGCGTCGAGATTGTCGAGCAGCACCTGGTCGCGGCATTCCCCGTTCTTGCAGTCGCGCGGATTGCCGCCCGCAATCAGGGAGCGCTCGCCGGTACGCTTGGCGATCTCCTTGCTGCCGGTGTTGTTGTCCCACCATTCGACATGGACGCCGGCATGGGAGAGCACGTCCAGCAGGTTCTCGGTGGCAAGCGCCTTGTGGTGCGAATAGTCGGAGCGCGGATAGACGGAGAACATGCAGGGCAGCGAAACCGCCGTCGCCGTGCCGCAGCTCGTCGTGTCGGGGAAGTAGAGGATATCCTTCTTGGAAAGTTCCGGGTTGGTGTCGCGCCCGTAGCCGCCGAGGGAGAAATTGTCGGCGCGCGCCGTCTCGCCGGCGACCACGATCATCAGCCGCGGCTTGCGCTCGCCCACGGGCGCATCGGCGACACGCGCATCCTCGCCGAGCGGCGCGGCGACGACGTCGACCTCGCCGGATTGGCCGACGGCATATTGCACGGCGGTCACCAGCGGCACGAAGGGATTGAGCGTCTCGAACCAGTCGTGATGCGCCCTGACGGCGGCGGCGTAGACGCGGGCATGGGAAAGCCCGGCGACGAGCGCGAGCACGAGCGCCGGCACGATGACGGCAAGGTTGCCCCGCAGCTTCGCGGGAAAGGCCCTGTGCCGCACCTTCACCCAGACGAGCAGCAGCGAGGGCAGCAGGCCGAAGGCGAGCATATGCAGGATGAAGCCCGTGGTGATGAGCCCGCCCGCCTCCGCGCTGTTCGTCTCGGCGGCGTTGCGGATCATCTCGATATCGATGACGACGCCGAACCGATCCATGAACCAGGCGCCGGCGGCGCTGGCGACGATCAGCAGGATGAAGATGGGCTTCATCAGGTACTTCACCGAGACGGCGACGCAGAGCGCGACATAGAGGCAGGATATGCCGAGCGCGATGGAGGCGAAGGTCGTCGGCCGGCCCTCCAGATAGGCCCAGCCCTTCGACCAGAAGCTCCAGTTGGTCAGGGCAAGCAGGTAGAACGCCGTCAGGATGCCGGCCGTGACGCTGCCGATTTCGGGCCGCCGGAAAGCGGGGCGGCCGGTTCCTTCACGCATAAGGGTCTCCACGTCGTGTCGCCCGGCCGCGCGCCTGCGCCGGCCGGAAGCCCGCCCTCTCTGCGCGCGCAAACTGACAGCGCGCTGAACGCCCCGTTCAGCCTGGTGTCAGGTTGAAAACCGATGGAGCGGCGTTCGGACATGAGGTGAATGCGTGAAATCGAGGCTGCTGCCCCCGGGATTGCTGTTCGTCACGGCGCTGGTCGTCGTGATCCTTGCGATCCCCTTCGCCCGGGCGCCCTCGTCCCGGCCGCACGACGAGGGCCTTTCCAAGGCCTTCACCGGACGGAGGGGCTGACCCTCACGCGCCGAAGAGCTTCCAGCGCGTCGGGCGGAAGCGGATCGATGCACCGCCGGCCGCATTGGCATCCAGCGGGATTTCGATCTCGACATGGTGCGGCCGCTCGGGCGTTCCGACGTCGATATCGGCAATGCGCGTGCCGGCAAGGCGGCGGGAGGTGGCAACGCGCCCTTCGAGCGCGGGCGTCGCCGGATCGGTAACGAGTGCGACATCCTGCGGGCGGAAGAAGAGCGTGCCTTCGCCGGCCGCAATGTCCCCCGCCCCCGGCGCGATGCCGGTTTCCTTTCCCTCGAAGCGGATGCTCCCCTCCTCCACCGTCACCGGCAGGCTGGCGCTGTCGCCGATGAAGGAGAAGACGAAAGGCGAGTTCGGCCGGTCGTAAACGTCGTCGGAGGAGCCGACCTGCTCGATCTTGCCCTGGCTCATCACGACGACGCGGTCGGCAAGCTCCAGCGCCTCCTCCTGGTCGTGCGTCACGAAGACGGTCGTGTGGCCGGTGCGGTCGTGGAACTCGCGCAGCCAGCGGCGCAGCTCCTTGCGCACCTTTGCATCCAGCGCGCCGAACGGCTCGTCGAGCAGCAGCACGCGCGGCTCGATCGCCATGGCGCGGGCGAGCGCCACGCGCTGGCGCTGGCCGCCGGAAAGCTGGTTCGGATAGCGCTTTCCGAGGCCGGAAAGATGCACCATGTCGAGAAGCTCCTCGACCCGCCGGCGGATCTCGGCCTTCGGCGGGCGCTCGCTGCGCGTTCGCACCGTCAGGCCGAAGGCGATGTTGTCGGCCACCGTCATGTGGCGGAAGAGCGCGTAATGCTGGAAGACGAAGCCGACATGGCGCTCCTGCACGCTCTTGTGCGAGGCGTCCTCCTCACCGAAGAAGATGCTGCCGAGCGTCGGCTGCTCCAGCCCGGCGATGAGGCGCAGGAGCGTGGTCTTGCCCGAGCCCGAGGGGCCGAGCAGCGCGATCAGCTCGCCCGAGCGGATGTCGAGCGACACGTCGTTGAGGGCGGGGTAACGGTCGAATTCCTTGCGGATGTTCCTGACACTGACGTCCATTGCGGGCGTGCCTTTCATTCAATGCTTGCGGCCGGCGGCGATCTCGGCGCCGTAGCGAAGTTCCAGAAGCGTCTTGACCACGAGCGTGACGAGCGCGAGCCCGGCCAGCAGCGAGGCCACGGCGAAGGCGGCGACGAAATTGTATTCGTTGTAGAGGATCTCGACATGCAGCGGCATGGTGTTGGTGAGGCCCCTTATGCGGCCGGAGACCACCGAGACCGCGCCGAACTCGCCCATGGCGCGCGCGTTGCAGAGCAGCACCCCGTAGAGCAGCCCCCAGCGGATGTTGGGCAGCGTGACATAACGGAAGGTCTGCCAGCCGGATGCGCCGAGCGACAGCGCCGCCTCCTCGTCGCCCGTCCCCTGGTCCTGCATCAGCGGGATCAGCTCGCGCGCGACGAAGGGAAAGGTGACGAAGATCGTGGCGAGCACGATGCCCGGCACCGCGAAGAGGATCTCGATGCCGTGGCTCTTGAGCCACGGCCCGAGCATGCTTGCCGAGCCGAAGAGCAGCACGTAGACGAGGCCGGAAATGACCGGCGAGACCGAGAACGGCAGGTCGATCAGCGTCGTCAGGAACGCCTTGCCCTTGAACTCGAACTTGGCGATGGCCCATGCGGCCGCCACGCCGAAGACGAGGTTGAGCGGCACGGCGATCACGGCGACGAGCAGGGTCAGGCGGATGGCGGCCAGCGTATCGGGATCGCCGAAGGCGGCCAGGAATTCGCCGACGCCCTTGCGGAAGGCCTCGATGAAGACGGCCGCCAGCGGCAGGATGAGGAAGAGCGCCAGGAAGAGGAAGGCGAGCGCCATCAGCCCGTAGCGCGCAAGCGGCGCCTCCGTCGTCGGCGATCTGAAGCGTCGGGTTTCATGCGCCATGACCATACCTCCTGCGGCTCCAGGCCTGTATGAGGTTGATGACGAGCAGCATGACGAAGGCGAGCGCCAGCATGATGGAGGCGATGGCGGTCGCCGCCGCGTAGTTGAATTCCTCCAGCCGCACGACGATGAGGAGCGGCGCGATCTCCGAGACATAGGGAATGTTGCCGGCGATGAAGATCACCGAGCCGTATTCCCCGACGCCGCGGGCGAAGGCGAGCGCGAAGCCCGTCAGGATCGCCGGGGCAAGGCCGGGCAGCAGCACGCGGAAGACGGTCTGGAAGCGGTTCGCCCCGAGCGTGGCGGCGGCCTCCTCCACCTCCCGGTCGATCTCCTCCATCACCGGCTGCACGGTGCGCACCACGAAGGGCAGGCCGATGAAGACGAGCGCGATGACGATGCCGGTCGGGTTGAACGCCGCCTTGATGCCGACGAACCCGAGCAGCCGGCCGATCCAGCCGTTCGGCGCATAGAGGGCGGCCAGCGCGATGCCGGCCACCGCCGTCGGCAGGGCGAAGGGCAGGTCGACGATCGCATCGACGATACGCCGGCCGGGGAACCTGTAGCGCACGATGACCCAGGCGACGACGACGCCGAAGACGACGTTGATCAGCGCGGCGGCGAAGGCCGTGCCGAAGGAGACCTTGAGCGCGTGGAGCGTGCGCGCATCGGCAAGGATGGCGAGGAACTCGGCGCCCGACAGCGAGGCGGAGCGCCAGACGAGGCCCGCGAGCGGGATGAGGATGATCAGCGTGAGGTAGGCGAGCGAAAAGCCGAGCGTCAATCCGAAACCCGGAATGACGCTCGGCTGCCTCAGTCGCCACCGCACGGAAACGGCGGCAGATGTCGTCAAGGCTCTCAGTTCCCCGGCTTGTAGATCTGGTCGAAGACGCCGCCGTCGCCGAAGTGCTCGGGCTGTACCTTGGCCCAGCCGCCGAAGATCGGGTCGTCGATCGTCACCAGCTTAATATCGGGAAGCTGCTTCAGCAATTCCGGCTTGACGACGTCGCGCTTGGACGGGCGGTAGAAGTGCTTGGCCGCGATGTTCTGGCCCTCGTCCGAGTAGAGATACTGGAGATAGGCCTCGGCCTGCTTGCGCGTGCCCTTGGCATCGACATTGGCGTCGACCACGGCGACCGGCGGCTCGGCGAGGATCGAGATCGGCGGGGCGACGATGTCGAAGGAATCCGCGCCGAATTCCGCACCGGCCAGATAGGCCTCGTTCTCCCAGGCGAGCAGCACGTCGCCGATCTGGCGCTGGGCGAAGGTCGTCAGCGCGCCGCGCGCACCCGTGTCGAGCACCGGCGCCCGCTTGTAGAGTTCGGCGATATAGGCCCTGATCTTGTCCTGGTCGCCGCCGAATTCCTCGTTGGCCCACGCCCAGGCGGCCAGGTAGTTCCAGCGCGCGCCGCCCGAGGTCTTCGGGTTGGGCGTGACGATCTGCACGTCGCCCTTCACGAGGTCGCCCCAGTTATGGATGCCCTTGGGATTGCCCTTGCGCACGAGGAACACGATGGTCGACGTATAGGGCGCGGAATTGTTGGGAAGGCGCGTGCGCCAGTCCTTGGCGATCTTGCCGGTCTTCTCCACGATGGCGTTGATGTCGCTTTCGAGCGCCAGCGTCACGACGTCGGCCTCCAGCCCGTCGATCACCGCGCGGGCCTGCGCACCGGAACCGCTGTGCGACTGCTGCACCGTCACGTCCTCGCCGGTCTCGGCCTTCCAGTGCTTGGAAAAGGCCGCGTTGAAATCCTTGTAGAGTTCGCGCGTCGGATCGTAGGACACGTTGAGCAGCGTCGTCTCGGCAAACGCCGCGGAAACGCCCCCTATCGCCATCCCCAATCCAAGCACCAGAGCCCCGAACCGTCTTGCCAGAATAGACATCACCAAACCCTCCTGATTTCTGTCTCGAAGAAAACCTAGAGAATAAGTAGACTTAGTCAACAATAGCTCGGAAGTTCGCAAAACAGGTTCTCTTTCGGCCGCAAACCGGCAAAAGGCGCATCGCCGAACCGGGCCGCGGCGAAACGGAACCGGGGGATGACGGCAGGAACGAGAGCATATTCGTTCGCGCGAAAATGGGCCGGGCGCTGTCTCCGCCGCATGAAAATCCGATTGCATTTTGCAAGCAGATTTGCCACAACAGGCCTCCAAGCCGGGAGGTTGCCATGAAACCCGTTCTCTATGCCCATCCCTTTTCGAGCTACTGCCAGAAGGCGCTGACGGCGCTCTACGAAAACGGCACCGATTTCGAATACCGCGTGCTCGACCACACCAGGCCCGACGTCATGGCCGAATTCGAGGCGCGCTGGCCGATCAAGCGCTTCCCGATCCTTCTCGACGGCGAGCGCACCATCGTGGAAGCGACGATCGTCATCGAATATCTCGCCCTCCACTATCCGGGGCCGGTGAAGCTGATCCCGGACGATCCGGATGCGGCCATCGAGGTGCGCATGCTCGACCGTTTCTTCGACAACTACATCTCGACGCCGCAGCAGAGGATCGTCTTCAACGCCATCCGCAAGGAAGAGGACCGCGACCCCCATGGCGACAAGGAAGCCCGCGCCATGCTGGAGCGCGCCTATGCCTGGCTCGACCGTCACATGGAGGGCCGGCAATGGGCGGCGGGCGAAGCCTTCTCGCTTGCCGATTGCGGCGCCGGCCCCTTCCTCTTCTATGCGGACTGGACCCATGCCATCGACCCGGCCTTCCGCAACGTGCGCGCCTATCGCGAACGCCTGCTCGCCCGCCCCGCCTTCGCCCGCGCCGTCGACGAGGGCCGGCCCTTCCGCAAGTTCTTTCCGCTCGGCGCGCCCGACCGCGACTAGCGGGCGTGGCACTGCCGCCGCTCGGCGGGCCTCGCCTCGCGCAGGATGCCGGTGACGACCAGCACCGGCAGCTCCTGCCGGCGGCCGGCGATCTTTTGCGCGCGCTGCTCGACATGGCCGCGCAGCACCAGCCGGCCGAAATAGAGCGCATCCGTATCGCGGATGCGCCGCTGGTCGGCTTCGGAAAGCCTGCCGATATCCGGGGAAACGCCCTTCCATTGCCGGCCGGTGGCAAGCGCATGCACGGTGGTCGAGGGGCACGGCGCCGTCACGCAGCGAAGGCCGTTGTCGCAGGCGACATAGGCGCGCTCCCCCGCCTGCGCCAGCGTGGCGCCGAAGAAGAAGACAGCGGCAAGGCAGAGCGTCGGGCGCATCGGCATCCTTCCGGAGGTCGCGGGATCGCCGCGCCAGTCTAGGCGGCTTTGCCGGATGCGAAAAGCCCCGGCGCAAGGCCGGGGCTTCCGATCAATCCATCTCCCCGTCATGGCCGGACCTGACCCGGCCATCCACGCTCCGGATGCATCGGTGGATCCTCGGCTCAAGGCCGAGGATGACGGCGGTGGGATTGAAAGGATGACAGTGGGGAATTGAGAAGCGCTTACTTCAGCTTGGCGCTGACGGCGTCGATGCCGGCGCGGGCGCATTCGTCGTCGATGTCGCCGCTCGGTGCGCCGCCGACGCCGATGGCGCCGATCGTTTCGTCACCGGCCTTCACCGGAACGCCGCCGGCAAGCACCAGAAGGCCTTCGATCGAGACGAGCTCGGCGGCCGTCGGGTTCTTGGCGACGTTCTCGGCGATCTTCTGGGTCGGCGTGCGCATGGAGGCGGCGGTGTAGGCCTTGCGGATGGCGCTGTCGAGCGTGTGCGGGCCGGCCCGGTCGGCGCGAAGGACGGCGCGGGTGACGCCGGCGCGGTCGACGACGGCGACCGAGACGTTGAACTTCTTGGCCGCGCAGGCCTTGACGGCAGCGTCGGCGGCTTCGACGGCAATGTCGAGCGGCATGTTGCGCTCGGTCAGGATTTCGGCATTGGCGGCGCCGGCAAGGACGAGAGCGACGAAGGCGGTGGCAACGAAGGTGTTCATGTCTATCTCCATCTGGGCCGCGCGGGTCTGTCGGCGGCGACGGCCCTCTTTTCGGAGATTTCCGCCTTTCGCGGTATCGGTGGCCGGACGGAGCGGACTCCGTAGGCCTACGGAGCCCGGCCGATCAGGGAAAGGCGCGCGAACTCCGCCACCGAGGTCGTGCCGAGCTTCTGCGCGATGTTGGCCCGGTGCGTATCGACCGTGCGGGGCGAAAGGCGCAGGCTCTCGGCGATCTCGCGCGTCGACCAGCCGCGCCCCACCATGTCCAGCACCTCCCGCTCGCGCTCGGTGAGCTGGGCGACGAGATGAGCCGCCTCCGCCCGCTCGGCCCGCATGTCGAGGGCGGCGGAGGCCTGTTGCAGCGCCTCGACCAGCACCTGCTCGTCGATGGGCTTCGTCAGGAAATCGACGACGCCGGCCTTGAAGGCGCGGCGGCAGGCATGCACGT
The DNA here is from genome assembly GCF_055392685.1 of Shinella sp. Sh6. Classification (NCBI taxonomy): domain Bacteria; kingdom Pseudomonadati; phylum Pseudomonadota; class Alphaproteobacteria; order Hyphomicrobiales; family Rhizobiaceae; genus Shinella; species Shinella sp. Sh6. The sequence continues at coordinate 2,217,728 of NZ_AP044005.1, forward strand.
CGCCATGCCCGGTGCAGATGATCGTCGGCCAGTCGCAGCCGATCGCGGCAAGCCTTTCATGCAGTTGCAGCCCGGTGATCGCCGGCATGCGCAGGTCGAGCACCAGCACGCCCGGCTTGAGCTTTGGCGCGCGGGCGAGGAAGGCGGCGGGATCGCCGAAGGTCTCGATGGAAATGCCGTAGGTGCCGAGCAGCAGCGAAAGCGCGCTGCGCACGGCCTCGTCGTCGTCCACCAGATAGACCGGCGCGCTCGTCATTGGGCAGCCTCCTTCCCTTCGCTGATTCCGTCGGTCGCCGGCAGGCGCACGGTGAAGACCGCCCCGCCCGCTACGCCGTTTTCCGCAGAGATACTGCCGTCGAAGCGCTCGACGATGCTTTCGCACAGGCTGAGGCCGAGCCCCATGCCTTCCGGCTTTCCGGAGAAGAACGGCTCGAACAGGCGCGGCAGGATATCGGGTGGAATGCCGGCGCCGTTGTCGCCGACCGTGATCACGGCGCCTTCCGCCGCCCGCGTCAGGGTCACGACCACCCGGCCGTCTCCCCTGCCCGTCTCCTCCACGGCGTCGGCGGCATTGCGGATGAGGTTGTGGATGACCTGCTCGATCTCCACGGGATCGACCCGCGCCGCAACCGGCGCCTCCGGCAGGTCGAGATCGAGGACGATGCCGCGCCGGCCGAGGTCGATGCGCGAGAGCGCCGCGATGTCCGAGACGGAGGTGCGAAGGTCATGCACGCCCGCCTCGCCCGCGCTCTTGCCGACATAGGCGCGCAGCCGCACGAGGATATCGGCCGCGCGCTTGGCCTGCAGCACATTGGCGGCGAGCACCTCGTCGACGGGAGAGCCGGCAAGGCCGCCTGTCGCCGCGATGCGCCGGCCGGCCTGGCTCTGGCTGAGCAGCGCGGTCAGCGGCTGGGTCAGCTCGTGCGCGATGCCGGAGGCCATCTCGCCCATGCTGTTGACGCGCAGCGCATGGGCAAGCTTCGTTTCGTGCTGGCGCAGCGCCTCGCGGCGCGAGGCGGCCTCCGCCGCCGCCCGCGCCAGCGCCGCCTCGCGCCGGTGGGCAAGCAGCGAGCGCACCAGGACGAGCGCGGCCAGCGACAAGGCTGCAAAGAGCGCAAGCGGCAGCGGCGGCACGAGCTGCGACAGCGTGACGGTCCGGTGCAGCGAAAGCCGCAGCGGCTGCGTCTCGCTGGCGATGGGCGCGGCGAATTCGACGGTGCGCGCCGCGAACGCGGGCACGGCCTGCCGCGCGCCGATTTCCAGCAGCGGGCCTTCGGCGCTCGAAAGGTCCAGCCGCGCCCAGCCCGGCAGCTCGTCCTCCTCCACCAGCCCCCTGCCGTCGATATCAAGGCTGACGGCCATCGTGCCGTTCATGCGCTTCATCAGCCGGTAATGGCCGGGCCGGGCGTCGGCGCCGTAGACGGCCCTGCCGGCGGCAAGGTTCTTCACCGCTGCGGACACCGCCGCCGGATCGGCCGTCGTGCCGCCTGCGGCGCGCGCCGAGCTCACCACGCCGCCGCCCGGCCCGAGGCGGACGAGATCGATGGCGACGATGCGCGGATAGAAGCGCAGGATCGAGCGGGCGACGAGGTCGAAATCCGCAGACGGCTGGGCCTGCGCGAGGCCGAGCGCGCTGAGGCTCGTCAGGTGCGCGTCATGCTGGGCGACGCGCTGCGAGATCGCCCGTTGCAGCGCCCGACCGCTTTCCGATACCTCCTGCTCCAGCGCGCGCCGGTGGGTCTCGGCCGAATAGAGGCCGAAGGCGGCGACGAGCAGCAGCCAGCCGCCGGCAAGGGCGGCGGAAGAGCGGAGGAAGGCAAGGCGTCGGGGCATGCGGGGTGAAGCCGGTTCGAAGGATGGAACGGCGATCATAGGGCGTCTTCCGCCCCTTGGCGATCCGCAGCCTCACGGATGCGCGCGGCGCGCCTTCCACCCCTAACTTTCCAAGCCCGGCCGGAACAATTGCCCGGCCTGCCGGTTAGGCCCCCGTCAACGACGATCGGACGTGAATGCAGATGCCGGACCAATCCAAGCTCTTTCCCGACCACCGCAGGCTGTCGGGGGAACGCTACACGGTTGAAACCTTCCGCGCGGCCTACGGCCTGTCGCATGAGGAGGCCAAGCGCCTGTTCGACAAGTTCGGCCCCTCCAAGAGGGAGCTGGACCTTCTCATGCGCGCCCGCAAGGACCCTCGGCAATTCCTGACTTTCTGAGGAGACCATCCATGAGCGAAAAGAAGCCCCTACCCCAAGACGACGACCGCAAGGAAGCCGCAAACGAGGAGGCCGCCCGGGAAAAGACCGAGCGGGACCTCAAGCGCAAGCAGGCGACCGACCCCGCGCTGATGCCCATCGGCGATCCGGCGGGCGCGGCCTGACGCCTCATGCCGCCACGGCTTCGCGCGCGCGGTCAGCGGGACGGAAGGTCATGGCGATGAGGAAGGCACCGATGCCGATGCCCCAGGAGCCGACGTAGAGCCAGGTATAGGTCGCGAACGTATCGTAGATCAGCCCGCCGGTGAGCGGCCCGGTCGCCATGCCGAGGCTGCCGGCCATGGCCGTGCCGCCGATGACGGTTCCCATCAGCCGCAGCGGGAAGTTTTCCCTTGCGATCACCGCATAGAGCGGCATCACCCCAGCATAGATGAAGCCGAAAAGCCCGGCGACCGCATAGAACGAGGCAAGCCCGCCGGCAAAGACATAGGCGAGAGCCCCGAAGGCCTGCGCCAGCAGCCCCAGCACGAGCACCTGCCGCGCGCCGAACCGGTCACCGAGGATGCCGAAGACGACGCGCCCGCCCATGCCGGCCAGCCCCTCGACGCTGTAGATCGAGACGGCGGCGATCATCGGGATGCCGCAGGTGATGGCATAGCTCACCGTATGGAAGATCGGCCCGGAATGGGTCGCGCAGCAGAAGAAGTTCGTCAGGCAGAGGACGATGAACTGCGGCGAGCGCAGCACCTCGCGCGTCGACATGTCCTCGGGCGCATCGGTCGCGACGGCGCCGCCCTGCCCGGCGGCCTCAAGCGCCGGCGGGCGGCGGACGAGAAGCGAGACGGGGATCATCACCACGGCGACGACAAGCGCGATGACCTGCATGGAGGTGCGCCAGTCATGGCCGGAGACGAGCCAGGCGGCGAAGGGCGCCATGGTCATCGGCGCCATGCCCATGCCGGCCGAGACGAGCGAGACGGCAAGGCTGCGATGGGTATCGAACCAGCCGGTGACGCACGCCATCATGGGCGCGAAGACGGCCGCCGCCGCCACGCCCACCAGAAGGCCGAAAGCGAGTTGGAAAATGAGCAGCGACGGCGCGCTGCTGGTCAGCGCAAGGCTTGCGGCAAGCAGCACCGAGCCCGTCAGCACGATGGGCCGCGGCCCCCAGCGGTCCGACAGGCCGCCCCAGACCATGCTGGCGAAGGCCATGGCGAGGAAGCCGATGGTCATGGCGGTGGAAACGCCGGTCACCGACCAGCCGGTATCCTTCGAAATCGGCAGCAGGAAGACCGGCAGCGAAAACATGGCGCCGATGGCGATGCAGCCGAGGAGGCCCCCCGCCGCGACGATCACCCAGCGATACTGTGTCTGGAACATTGTCATCTCCTTCGTGGCCGGCCGACAAGGCCCGATCCCCGCATGAAAGACGCTGGCAGGCGGCCCCTTCCGACATCACGCATGAAGAATTTCACGATGACGCGGAACGGGGCGGCCCGCAAGCATCCCCCAGTCGGGGGCTTGAACGCGGCGCGCAAAACGCCTTTGCTGCGGATCGGACGAAGTCGACCTTAGGCGCAGGCCGGCGGCGGGCGGGAGTGACAAGCATGACGGGATTTGCATGGATTCGATGATTACCGCCGCGGCGCGGGCGCTCGCCGCCGGCAATCCGCTCGGCGCACTCGACCGCGTGGCGCTGCGCGAGGATGCCCCGGCGCTTGCGCTGCGCGGCATCGCCATGGCGCAGCTCGGCGACCTCGAACGCGCGAAAGCGCTCCTCAAGGGGGCCGCCCGCACCTTCGGCCCGCGCGAGGCGGTGGCGCGGGCGCGCTGCCGTGTCGCCCTCGGCGAGATCGCCCTGGCCACCCGCGACCTCGCCTTCCCGCCGAAGACGCTGGCCGAGGCCGGTGCGGTGCTCGCCGCCCATGGCGACCGGGCGAATGCCGCCCATGCCGGCCTCATCGCCGTCCGCCGCCTGCTGCTGATCGGCCGGCTGGAGGAGGCCGGGGAGCATCTTGCCGAAACCGATCCCGCATCCCTTCCCCCGCCGCTGCGGGCAGCCCATGCGCTGGCGAGCGCCGGCATCGCCGCCCGCCGGCTGCGGATCGGCGAAGCGCGGGCGGCCTTCGTCCGCGCCATGGAAGCCGCGCGGCAGGCCGGCATTCCCGCGCTGATGCGCGAGGCGGAGATGGCCGCCGCGATCCTCGACCAGCCCGCCGCGCGCCTGCGCGAAGGCGGCGCGCAACGCCTGCTGCTGCCGGCCGATGTCGAGGCGCTGCTTGCCGGCGACCGGCTCGTCGTCGATGCCTGCCGCCATGTCCTGCGCGGCGGCGAGAGTGTCGTTCCGCTCGCCACGCGCCCGGTCCTCTTCGCGCTCCTGCGCCGGCTGGCGGAAGGCGGTCCTGCCGGGGCGAGCCGGGAAAGCCTGCTCCTTTACGCTTTTCGCGCCCGCCATGCGGACGAATCGCACCGCGCGCGCCTGCGCGTCGAGATGGGGCGCCTGCGCGCCGCGCTGAAGCCGCTTGCCGCAATCGAGGCGACGAAGGACGGTTTCGTGCTGATGCCGCGAAAGGGGCAGGCGGTCGCCGTGCTGGAGCCGCCGAACGACGAGCCGCATGCCGACGCCCTCGCGCTCTTTGCCGATGGCGAGGCCTGGTCGAGCTCGGCGCTGGCGATCGCGCTCGGCACCAGCGCCCGCACCGTGCAGCGCGCGCTCGAGACGCTTCATGCGGCCGGCAAGGTGCAGCCGGTCGGCCGCGGGCGGGCCCGGCGCTGGCTGACGCCGACGCCCGGCGCATTCTCGACATTCTTGTTACTCCCCGGTCCCCTGCCGGGCGACTAGGATAGGGGCACTACAATTTCGAGGAGACTTCCCATGCGCAAGGCACAAGCCCATATCCTTCGCGAATACGGCCCCTTCCCCGGTGTGGAGCAAGTCCACGGCGTCACCTATGACGGCGAAAACCTCTGGTTCGCCGCCGGAGACACGATCAATGCCGTCGATCCCGAGAGCGGCGCACTGGTGCGGTCGATCGACGTCGCCTCCCATGCCGGCACCGCCTTCGACGGGCGTCACCTCTACCAGATCGCCGAGGACCGCATCCTGCGGATCGAGCCGTCTTCCGGAAAAATCCTCGCCAGCATCCCCGCCCCCGGCAACGGCGGCGATTCCGGCCTCACCTGGGCCGAAGGCTCGCTCTGGGTGGGCCACTACCGCAGCCGGCAGATCCACCAGGTCGATCCCGAGACCGGCAAGGTGCTGCGCACCATCGAGAGCAATCGCATGGTGACGGGCGTGACCTGGGTGGACGGCGAGTTCTGGCACGGCACCTGGGAGGGCGAGGACAGCGACCTGCGCCGCCTCGATCCCGAAACCGGCGCCGTCCTCGAAACCATCGCCATGCCGGAAGGAACCGGCGTGTCGGGGCTCGAATCCGACGGCGCCGGCCGCTTCTTCTGCGGCGGCGGGCGCAGCGGCACGATCCGCGCCGTCAGCCGGCCGCGCTAAGGTTCAAAGCCCGTGGGTGCCGTCGTAGCCGTTGACCGGCGGCGGCGCCCAGCCTTCCGGCAGGCCCTTGGCCCGCAGGATCTCCACGACCATCGGATGGCAGGCCGCCGTATCGGAGGAGTGCTCGGCCGAGCAATCGCCGCCGGGGCAGGCCGACATGCAGCCGAGAAGATCGATCTCGGCGAAGAATTCCAGATAGTCGCCCGGCCGCACCGGGCTCGCCTTCATGAAATATTGTCCCGTGTCGCGCGTGAAGCCGGTGCACATGAAGACGTTCAGCACGTCGTGCACATGGGCCTCCGCCTCCCGCGGCGCCATGCCGGTCTTCTTCGCAAGCGCCCGCGTGAGATTGGAATGGCAGCAATGGTGATACTGCCCGCCATGGCTGAGGAGATTGTGCGTATAGGGATCGCAGCGCGTGCCGATCACGTCATGCACCGCCCCGCCGAATTCGTCGAAGCCGTACCAGTCGAGCGTGTCGTGGGTGATGGTGGCAATGGGGCGCAGATACGGGAAATTCGAGAAGAGCTGGTCGCCGAGGCCGACATGGGTGCCGTTCAGCGCCCGCGTCTTGCCGGTATAGAGCCGTTCCTTCAGGTCATGGGCGTTGAAGAGGTTGAGGTCGCCGACCTGCGGGCCCTCGCTGCACAGGATGCGGCAGAAATGCCCGGCCGGCACCAGCCACGTCTCCGCCTCGCGCGGCGGCACGATCACCGTCTCGACAAGCTCCAGGCCATCCCGCAGCGCGCGGTAAGCCGAAAGGTCCGGCCGCGGCAGGGTCTCCACCGGATAGCAGACGACGGGCTTGATGGCCTTGCGGGCGGCGGCATCCGCGGGCGCGGTGGTGATCGGCTCGGGCTTCATCGCATCCTCCTTGCGGGCGCGGACAGGCGGCACGGCCACCCGGATCCATTCTTGTTGAGTGACAATACTATTATTGTTCAACAGAATGCAATCCGGGCTGCGACATGGCCGGTCGGAATGCGGAGCGTTCAGCAGGCCGCAAGGCCGGCATCGAGCCCCGCAAGGAGGTCGTCGACATGCTCCAGCCCGACGGAAAGCCGGAGCAGCCCGTCGGTAATGCCCGCCTTGGCGCGCCCTTCCGGCCCCATGTCCACATGGGTCATGGTGGCGGGATGGGCGACGAGACTTTCGACGCCGCCGAGGGATTCGGCGAGCGTGAAGACGCGCATCGCCTTGAGGAAGCGCTGGACGGCCGGCACGCCGCCGGCAAGCTCGAAGCTCATCATCGCCCCGAAACCCTTCTGCTGCCTGCGGGCGAGCGCATGGTGGGGGTGGGAGGCAAGGCCGGGGTAATGCACATGCGAGACCGCCGGATGCGCCTCAAGGCGCGTGGCGATCGCCATGGCGTTGCGCTCCTGCCCGGCCATGCGGGCAAAGAGCGTGCGCACACCGCGCAGCGTCAGCCAGGCATCGAAGGGGCTGCAGATCGCGCCGGTCACGTTGGCCCAGTGCCTGAGGCGCTTCACCTCGTCCGCATCGGCCGCCACCACCGCCCCGGCGATGACGTCGGAATGGCCGTTGATGAACTTGGTCGTCGAATGCAGCACGTAATCCGCGCCGAGCGACAGCGGTTGCTGGATGGCCGGCGACAGGAAGGTGTTGTCGACGACGACCTTCGCGCCGGCAGCCCTGGCAAGGCCGGACAGCGCCGCGATGTCGACGATGCGCATCAGCGGATTGCTCGGGCTTTCGATCAAAACGAGGGCGGGCCTTTCGGCAAGCGCCGCCTCGAAGGCCGCAAGGTCCGTCTGGTCGACCAGCTTCAGCGTGACCTGCCCCAGCTTCGCGCGGGCGGCGAGCAGGCGCATCGTGCCGCCGTAGCAATCGTGCGGCGCGAGCACGAGGCTGCCGTTGCCGAGGCTTCCCGCCAGAAGATCGACCGCGGCCATGCCGCTTGGCGTCAGCACCGCGCCCGCGCCGCCCTCCAGCCGGGCAATCGCCTCCCCCAGAAGGTCGCGGGTGGGATTGCCGACACGGCCGTAGTCATAGGCGCCCGGCGTATCGAAGCCCGGAAACTCATAGGTGCTGGAGAGATAGAGCGGCGGCGCGACGGCGCCGTAGGCGGTATCGCTCGCCACGCCATAGGCTGCGGCAACGGTTTCCGGCTGGACGTCCAATGACTTTCTTTCGGGCATGAAGGCGTGTTCCTTGTTGTGCAGCGTGGAGAATGGTCGGCCTGCCGTCCTCTGGCAAACGAATTGTATTGCTATTTATCCGCAGAAATTTTGCGTTTATTTGCAAGGGGAAACTTGAGGAAAGGGCAAGCGTGCAGGACGAGACGACGACAGGCGACACGCCCACCCCTCGCATGCTGTCCTGGGCGCGCAACTCGACGGTCTACCGCATCGAGCGGCGCATGCACACCGAACGCCAGCTCTTCGATGCCATCGCCCGCAAGGCCCGCGAGAAATTCGAGGATATCACCGACGCGCAGGTCAAGGCGCTGGCCGATTTCGCCGTGAAATTCGCCTATGACAACCACGCGCTCGACGACAGGGCCTTTGCCGAGATCAGCAGCCGCTCGGGCATGCGCAGCGGAAGGTCGAAGCGCGCCGTGACGCAAAGGCTGACGCGCAAGGGCATCGCCCGCGACACGGCAGCCGAGGCGGTGGAGCAGATGGACGATCTTTTCGCCGCCGTCGTCCTCGCCCGCAAGCGCGCCTTCGGCCCCTTCCGCAAGGCCGAACTTGATGACAAGCGCAAGGCGAAGGAATTTTCCGCCTTCGCCCGCGCCGGCTTCTCCTTCGACATCGCCCGCAAGGCGCTGGCAATGCCGCTCGACGAGGCCGAAGAGATGCTGGACGCGGGCCGACACCTGTAAAGGCGAACGAGAACCATCAAATTTACAGGGAACCTTTGCGGGGGTGCGCCGTTTCTTTTGCGTCGCAAAATCCGACGGCTCCTGTCCGCCCCGCTCGCCCGCCGCTTCGCTCCGCCGGCTTTCCATGCCGCCCCGACGCAGGCTTCCGCCCTCGTGGACGGACCGGAACGCCGTCGCTCGAAAGGGGTATCGTCACACCATGGGCCGTCTCGTCGTCGTTTCAAACCGCGTTCCCGTTCCCGACAAGAAGGGCACCGCGCCTGCGGGCGGCCTTGCCGTCGCGCTGCAATCGGCGCTGGAGGCGCGCGGCGGCCTGTGGCTCGGCTGGTCGGGGCAATCCTGCGGCGAGGATGCCATCGGGCCGCTGAAGACGCTGAAGGACGGCAATATCGACTATGCCCTGACGGACCTCACCGAGAAGGACGTCGAGGAATATTACCACGGCTTCGCCAACCGCGTGCTCTGGCCGATCTGCCACTACCGGCTCGACCTTGCCGAATACGGAAGGCGGGAGATGGCCGGCTATTTCCGCGTCAACCGCTTCTTCGCAAGCCGCCTGCTGCCGCTGATCGAGGAAGACGACCTCATCTGGATTCACGACTACCACCTCATCCCGCTCGCCGCCGAATTGCGCCGGCAGGGCGTGAAGAACCGGATCGGCTTCTTCCTGCACATCCCCTGGCCGGCGCCAGACGTCTTCCTCACCATGCCCGTGCACGAGGAACTGCTGACGAGCCTCACCGCCTATGACGTCATCGGCTTCCAGACGGTGCACGACCGCGAGAATTTCGCCGATTGCCTCGCAAGGCAGGGTCTCAGCCGGCGGCTCGGGGAATCGCGCTTCAGCGTCGGGGAACGGACTTTCACCGCAAAGCCCTACCCGATCGGCATCGAGACGGAAGCCTTCGCCGCGCTGGCCCGCCGGGCGGGCGAGACGACGCTGCACAGACGCATGTTGCAGAGCCTCGACGGCAAGTCGCTGATCATCGGCGTCGACCGGCTCGACTATTCCAAGGGCCTCACCCAGCGCATCGACGCCTTCGAGACCTTCCTGACGCGCCATCCGGACAACCAGCGACAGGTGACGCTTTTGCAGATCACCCCGAAATCCCGCTCGGAAGTGCCGGAATACGAGGCGATGCAACGCGCCGTCGCCGAGCAGGCCGGGCGCGTCAACGGCGCGCTCGGCACGGTGGACTGGGTGCCGATCCGCTATGTCAACCGCTCGCTCCGCCGCCCGGCGCTCGCCGGCCTCTACCGCATGGCCAAGCTCGCCCTCGTCACGCCGCTTCGCGACGGCATGAACCTCGTCGCCAAGGAATATGTCGCGGCGCAGAACGAGGAAGACCCCGGCGTCCTCCTCCTCTCGCGCTTTGCCGGCGCGGCGGCGGAGCTGAAGGAGGCGGTGCTGGTCAATCCCTACGACGTCGAGGGCACGGCGGACGCCATGGCCCGCAGCCTCGCCATGCCCGTCGAGGAACGGCGCGAGCGCTGGAAGGGCCTGATGGCGACGCTGCGGAAGAACGACGTCTTCGTCTGGTGCGACGGCTTCCTCACCGACCTCGCCGGCGCGACCCTGCCCCGCATCCGCGCCGCGTCCTGAAGATCAAAGCGGCGTGACGGCAAGGTCCGGCAGGTGCACGGTGAAATCCCGGTTCGGCAGGCGGCCGAGATAGGCGCGCATCATGCGCAGGAGGGTCGCAAAGCGCTTTGCAAGTCCGTCCTCTCCCGTCTCGGGCGCGGCGGCGGCAAGGCGGCGGTAGAAGGCGAGCCGTTCCGGCGCGATATCCGCCGCGGCAAGCTCGCCCGCCTTGCGCAACCGATACCAGTCCTCGACGAATTCGTGCAGCGGAAAGCCGGCCGCGTCGTCGGCCGGAAGGCCGAGGCGGGCAAGAAGGTCCGCGACGCTTGCGCCCTCCACGAAATCCACCATGTCGCGCGGCCATTCGCGGGGCATGTAGCGGCGATGCACCAGCTCCACGAGATGGCGGCTGACGAATTCGCCGTGATCGGCGGCAACGCTCGCCGGCGGCACCGGCAACCCCGCCTGCGCCGCCTCGGCCCGGTAGGCCTGAAAGGCGAGATCGTGGCCCGGCACCCGCCGCAGCGGCACGGTGCGGATCTCGAAGCGGTCGTCGTGAAGATCGACGATCTTGAGGCCCGGCCCGTAGCCGACCGGAGAAGGCACCGCGACATTGACGAAGCGCCCGGCATGGCGGGCCGTGTCGTTGACATGGAGGTGCCCTGAGAAATGCAGGGGAATGCCGGTCGCCGCGAAGGCGGCCACCGCCTCCGGCGTCGGCGCACGGCCGGCAAGGCCTCCGCCGCCGAAAAGCGCGACCTCTTCGTGCGAAACCCCGCCGAGCGGATCGAGCGCCGGATAATGCGAGAAGGCGACGAGCCGCTTGCCTTTCGCCTTCGCCCGCGCGGCAACATCGGCCATCCAGCCGAGAAGGTGTGCGCGGTGGCTGAGGACGGCGGGCCAGCCGCCGTCCGTCGGATCGTGGAAGGCGGCGGGATCGGCCAGGTCCGTCGCGCCGTTGCGCGGCGCGCAGACATTGGCGTCGATGGCGAGCACCCAGAGCCCTTCCACCGGCTCGACAAGATAGGAGGAGTCGATCATCCGGCAGGTCGTCCTGCCATCCGGGCTTGCGACCTCGTAGCTGCGGGCGGACCAGTCGGGGTCCGTGCCGAAGGGCGTTTCCCAGTGAAGGTCGGAGGCTTCCGGCTGGAAGCCGAGGCCGGAGAGAAGGTGAAGCGCCTCCGCCGTGCCGAGCGTCGCGGCCTCGGGGCATTCGGCGCTGCGCACCGTCACCGACGTGCCGTCCGGCATCAGGAACGCCTTGTCCTGCGGCCGGCCGGCAAGGGCGTAGAGGTCGTGGTTGCCCGGCGTCATCAGGATGCGCAGGCCGTGGCGCTCGCGGTACTCGGCAAGGATCGCCAACGCGGCCTCGATGTTCGGCCGCTGGCCGTCGTCCGTGAGGTCCCCGACGAGGAGGACGATCTTCGCCCCCGCGTCCGCCACACGGTCGAGCGCCGCGCGGAAGGCGGGCACGCTCTCGTTGAAGACGCGGGTGGAGGCGGCCGTCTCGGCAAAGCTGCGGATAGCGCCCGGAAGGCCAAAACCCTCCGGGATCCAGCCGCAATCGTGCACATGCGGATCGGCGATGACGGCGATGCGCTGGACCATGCTCAGGCGAGCCCGGCCAGCTTTTCGAGGTCGGCGCGCGCGCCCGGCCCGGCCGCGACGACGGGCGAGCCCCTGGTCAGCTTCTCGCCCTCCGTCGGGAAGGGCAGGTGCCAGCCGCCGGCCTCCGTCACGAGGCAATAGCCGGCAAGGCAGTCCCAGGCGTGCATGTAGGGCTCGTAGTAGCCGACGAGCCGGCCGGCGGCGACATAGGCGAGCATCAGCGCGCCCGAGCCGTTGCGCATGAAAGTGCCGCCCTCGTGCAGGAGCTGGCTGACGATGTCCGCCACCGCTTCCGGCGTCACGTAGCTGTTGGCGCCAAGCCCGGTCATGCCGTTGCGGATGGTGCGGGACGGGTCGAGCGAAAGCCGCCTGCCGTTGAGCTCCGCCCCCCTGCCCGCCGCGGCCGCATAGACCTCGCCATGGCACGGCGCATCGATGACGCCGATGACGGGAACGCCGTCGTGCAGCACGGCGATGGAGACGCACCAGTTCGGCATGCCGTTGACGAAGGGCGCCGTCCCGTCGATGGGATCGACGACCCAGGTATAGCCGGACGTGCCGGCGGTATGGCCAAATTCCTCGCCGAGGAACCCGTCGCCGGGCAGCGCCGCCTCGACCTTCTCGCGGATGAGCGTTTCCACGTTGCGGTCGGCGATGGAGACGACGTCCTGCAGGTCGCGCTTGGTCTCGATGACGAGGGAATCGCGCCGGTTGAAATAGTCGAGCGCCATGGCGCCGGCCTCGCGGGCGATGGCCCTTGCGAGGGTAAAGCGCGTATCGAGGCCCGTGTCTTGCGACGTCATGCTGGTCTTCCTTCAACTGTCGATGATGGCGATGCCGCGCGTCTTGAAGCCGAGCGTGGCGTCGGAGGCGGCGGGCAGGATGCGGTCGACGGCATGGTCGACGATGAAGAGCGTGCCGACATCGGTTTCCACCTCGTATTCGACATGGTCGCCGAGATAGGCCGAATGGAGGACGCGGCCGGAAAGCCCCTCGCCGCGCCCTTCGGAAAGCGTCACCGCGCCGGGGCGCACCGCAAGGCTCGCCACGCCGAGCTTTTCCCTGTTGCCGGCGGGAACGCTGTGCTCGACGCCGGCGATGCGCACTCGCGCCTTGCCGTTCTCGACGCCGAGCACCTCGCAGGCGACGACATTCGCCTCGCCCATGAAATCGGCGATGAAGGAGGAGGCCGGCGCCTCGTAAAGTTCGCGCGGGGCGGCCGCCTGGGCGATCACGCCCTCCTTCATGACGATGATGCGGTCGGAGACGGCAAGCGCCTCGTCCTGGTCGTGCGTGACGTAGACGGCGGTGAAGCCGAGGCGCTGCTGGAGCTCGCGGATATCGGTGCGCACCTTGCGGCGCAGGCGCGCGTCGAGGTTGGAGAGCGGCTCGTCGAGCAGCAGCACCTGCGGCTCCAGCACGAGGGCGCGGGCGACGGCGACGCGCTGCTGCTGGCCGCCGGAAAGCTCGGCCGGAAGCCGCCCGCCCATGCCGGCAAGACCGACCAGCGCCAGCCCCTCCTCCGCCTTCTCCCGCGCCTCCTTGCGCGAGAGGCCGGAGGATTCCAGGCCATAGGCGACGTTGTCGAGCGAGCTCATATGCGGGAAGAGCGCGTAGGACTGGAAGACCATCGAGACGTCGCGCTCGTTGGCCGGCAGCATGGTGACGTCCTTGCCGCCGATGAGGATGCGCCCCGCCGTCGGGTGCTCGAGACCGGCGAGCATGCGCAGCGTCGTCGTCTTGCCGCAGCCGGAAGGGCCGAGGAGCGTGACGAGCGTGCCGGGCTCGATGGTGAGCGAAAGGTCGGGAATGGCGGTGAAGGCGCCGAAGGTCTTCTTCACGTTCTCGAAGACGACGGAGCCGGCTTTCTTGGCGATCATGCGGTTTTCTCCTGAGAAGAGGCGGACTGGGCAAGGCCGGCGACGCGGTTTTCACGTCGCAGGCGCCGTTCGCCCACGAGAAGCTGGAAGCCGGTGATGACGACGAGCATCACGACGATCAGCATGGAGGAATAGGCGATGGCCACGCCGTATTCGCCGTTCTCGACGAGGCCGACGATATAGGAGGTCGCCATGTTGTATTCGGCGCTGACGAGGAAGATGACGGCGCTGATGGAGGTGATGGCGCGCACGAAGGAATAGACGAGCGCGGCGGTGATGGCGGGGCGCAGGAGCGGCAGGATGACCTTGCGGATCGTGCGGAAGCTGCCGGCGCGCAGCGTCAGCGAGGCCTCGTCCAGGCTCTTGTCGAGCTGGCTCATCGCCGCGATGCCCCCGCGCACGCCGACCGGCATGTTGCGGAAGACGAAGCAGGCGATGAGGATCAGCGCCGAGCCGGTCATTTCCAGCGGCGGCAGGTTGAAGGCCATGATGTAGCTGACGCCGATGACAGTGCCGGGAATGGCGAAGCTCATCATCAGCGCGAATTCGAAGGCGTTCTTGCCGGTGAATTTCTGCCGCACGATGATATAGGCCGTCAAAAGGCCGACGGCAGCCGTCAGCGGCGCGGAGATGAGCGCGATCTTCATGGTCGTCCAGAAGGAGTTCCAGGCAACGCCCGTCCAGTTGATGCCGCCGTCGAAGCCGATGGAGAAGGCCTTCGCGTAGTGTTCGAGGGTCAGCGAATTGTCGAGGCCCCAGGTCTTCACGAAGCCGCCGACGAGGATCATGCCGTAGACGACGAGCGTGAAGGCGATCCACGGCAGGACGACGGCGTGGACGGCGATGGAGAGGCCGCGCGGCAGGGCGATATGCGCCCCGCTGTCGCCCTTGCCGGTGACGGTGGCGAAATTCTTGCCCGAAAGCCAGAGACGCTGGGCGAGGAAGGCCGAGAGGGTGAAGAAGAGCAGCACCATGGCGAGCACGGCGGCGCGCGAGGGGTCGTTCTGCGAGCCGACGACGGCAAAGAAGATTTCCGTCGACAGCACGCCGTTGCTGCCGCCGAGCACCAGCGGGTTGCCGAAGTCGGCCATGCTCTCGATGAAGCCGATGAGGAAGGCGTTGGCAAGGCCGGGCTTCATCAACGGCAGCGAGACGCGGCGGAAGGTGCGCCAGCGGTCGGCGCGCAGCGTCGTGGAGGCTTCCTCCATAGACGGGCTGACGCCCTCGACGACGCCGATCAGCACGAGGAAGGAAATGGGCGTGAAGGAGAGGACCTGCGCGATCCAGATGCCGGTGAGGCCGTAGAGCCAGCGGCCCGGCTCAACGCCGAAGAGACTGGAGAGCCCCTGCGTGACGACGCCGGAGCGGCCGAAGAGCAGCGTGAGCGCAAGGCCGATGACGAAGGGCGGCGTGATGATCGGCAGGATGGTGAGAAGGCGAAGGCCCTTCTTGAAGGGAAAGCGCGTGCGCGTGGCGACGAGCGCGAAGGCGAGGCCGAGCAGGGTCGAGCCGAGGCCGGTCATGATGGCAAGCCAGAGCGTGCGCCAGGCGACGCCGCAGCGTCCCGCGCCGACGACGCAGTTGAGGCTCCACAGACTCGCATCCTGCATGTTGCGCACGAAGCCGTCCGGCTTGAACGAACCGTCGAAATCCTGCACCGAGCCGATGAACATGCTGCCGATGGGATAGAAGACGAAGACGGCGACGAGGAAGACGAGCAGCGAGATCGCGCTGACGACGAAGGCGTCGCCCTTCATGACGCCGCGCTCGGCAAGGCCGAAGGCGAAGAAAAGCACGAAGGTGACGGCCGAGAGCACGGCGCCCGCGCCCATCGAGGGCTGGCCGTCGGCAAGCGGGCCGAACAGGGTTTCGCTGATCGTCCAGGTCCAGCCGGTGAAGCCGACGGCAAGGCCCTGCAGCGACAGGAAGACGACGCCTATGGCGCCCGCCCATGCCAGCACGGCGCCGCGGCGCATCGGGTCCGCCATGCCGCGGG
Organism: Shinella sp. Sh6; assembly: GCF_055392685.1. Classification (NCBI taxonomy): domain Bacteria; kingdom Pseudomonadati; phylum Pseudomonadota; class Alphaproteobacteria; order Hyphomicrobiales; family Rhizobiaceae; genus Shinella; species Shinella sp. Sh6. The sequence continues at coordinate 2,233,360 of NZ_AP044005.1, forward strand.
CCGCGCCGGCAACGAGAAGGAGAAGTACCGCGACGGCAAGCCAGAGCCGGCCGTGCAGGGCGATCTGCACGAGGCCGGGCGCGGCCTCCGCGGAAAGGGGGAAACCGGCCAGCCAACCGAATCCGAAGAAGCCGCCATCGATGCGATACCAGGGCAGAAGGGTCAGGGCGACCGCGCCGAGGATCAGCACGATGTCCAGCCTGCGATTGCCATGCGTCATGGCCGACCTCGCTGTACGTTCGTGTGAAAGGGGCGGCGCCCGGGGAGACGGGCGCCGCCGGTCAGGACATCAGTTGGCGACCGCGCCGATTTCGCGGTCCCAGCGCTCCAGCAGCTCCTTGCGCTTTGCCGGGTCGCCATAGGCCTTGAAGTCGTAGTCGATCAGCTTGATGTCCTCGAAACGCGGGGCTTCCTTCGGGATTTCCGCATTCTTGTTGGACGGGAGCTGGAAGGACTTGGCGTCCTTCATGCGCGACTGGACTTCCGGGGTCAGCACCCAGTCGTACCAGATCTTCGCGTTGTCGAGGTTGCGCGCGCCCTTGATGATCGACATGGAGCCGATCTCGTAGCCGGTGCCTTCGCAAGGCGTGACCGACTGGATGGGGAAGCCTTCGACCGCCTGCGCCACGGCATCATGCACGAAGACGATGCCGAGCGCCGTCTCGCCGCGCGCTGCGGCCTTGACCGGCGCGGAGCCGGACTTGGTGTACTGCGAGACGTTGTCGTTGAGCTTCTTGAGATAGTCGAAGGCCTGCTCCTCGCCCATGATCTGCACGAGGGAGGCGAGCGCGGTATAGGCCGTGCCCGAGGAATTCGGGTTGGCGATCTGGATCTCGCCCTTCAGCTCGGGCGCGAGAAGATCGGCCCAGCACTTCGGCTCCTTGAAGCCCTTGGCCTTGAAGATCTCCGTGTTGTAGCCCCAGCCGAGCGCGCCGGCATAGACGCCGACCGTGCGGTAGCCGGAGCTCTCCGCCTGGCTCTTGGCCCAGTCGGTCAACTGGTCGAGCATGGGGGACTTGTATTCCAGCGTCAGGCCTTCCGCGGCGGCCTGCAGATGCGGGTCGCCGGTGCCGGCCCACCACAGGTCGGTCTTCGGGTTGCGGGCCTCGGCGCGCACCTTCGCATAGGTCTCGCCGGCCGACAGGCGCACCATGTTCACCTTGATGTCGCTGTGCGCCTTTTCGAAATCGCCCTTCATCTGCTCGCAGATGACGACGTCCGCCGAGCAGATGAGGTTGAGCTCGCCCGCCGCCTTTGCCGGCATGGCGGCCAGCGCCGTTCCGGCGAAGAGCATGAGGGAAAGGGTCTTCATTTTCATAGGGGCATCCTCCTGTTGCCTGGTTGTGGTCATGCGCATGAACGGGACGCGGCGAAGCCTTCGGGCTGCCGCCGGGCGGCCCGTTCACGATTTCGGATTGCGGTATTCCGTGGGGCCCGATCAGTTCGTCGCGGTGATTTCCGCGTCGAACCGTTCGAGCAGCCGACTTCGCTCCTCCGGCGAGCCGAAGGTGGCGAAGTCGTAGTCCACCATCTTGATCATCGAGATATCGGGCGCTGCGAGCGGCAGCGTCGATTTCGCGTTGGACGGCACCTGGTTCTGGCCGGAGGCCGCGCCCGTGCCCTGCCCTTCCGGGCTGAGGGCGAAGTCGACGAAGCGCTTGGCCGCCTCCAGATGCCGCGCGCCCTTGACGATGCTGACGGCGCCGATCTCGTAGCCGGTGCCCTCGCAGGGCGCGACGATGACGAGCGGATAGCCCGCCTGCTTCTGCGTGACGGCATCGTGCATGAAGGAGATGCCGATCAGCGTCTCGCCGCGCGCGGCCGCCTTGACGGGCGCCGCGCCGGCGCTGGTATAGCGGGCGATGTTGCGGTTGAGCGCCGAAAGGAAGCGGAAGGCCTCGTCCTCGCCGAAGAGCTGGACGAGCGTTGCCAGCGTCGTGAAGGCGGTGCCCGAGGAATTCGGGTTGCCGCTCTCGATGCGGCCGCGATAGGCGATGTCCGCAAGGTCCTTCCAGCAGGCCGGCGCCGGCAGCTTCAACTGGCGCAGCAGATCGGCATTGTAGGCAAAGCCGAGCGCGCCGGCATAGATGCCCGCCGAGCGCCCGCCGGACATGGCGAAGAAGTTCTGCGCCCAGGGCAGCATGTCGCGCTCGTGCGCCGGCTGGTAGGGCTCAAGCAGGTTCTCGGAGCCGGCCTGCAGGTGCGTATCGCCGGTGCCGCCCCACCAGACGTCGACCGTGGGCGCGGCCTTCTCGGCGCGGATCTGGTTGAGGATGTCGCCGGTGCTCCGGCGCGTCATGGAGATTTCGAGGCCGGACTTGGCTTCATAGGCGCGCTTCATCGCCGCGCACCATGTCTCGTCGACGCCGCACAGCACGGTCAGCGCCGGGGCCGCCGTTCCGGCCGCCGCGCCGCATAGCCAAAGGGCCACGCCCGCGCAAAGTGCGGTGATGCGTCTCACGCTGTTCCTCCCATCGGGACGCTTGCGGTCCCGTTCTCCACCCTCAGGATGGCACATCTGCCGCCCGCCGCAATCGAAGAATGGTTACCGTTCTTACAGGCAGGGCCGCGCAGGGCCCGACAAAGATTACAAAGGTTACAAATGTGACAAGCGGCATAATGCGAGCCGCTTTGAACAATGCGCCGGCCCCGCCTATGATGGGCGCGGGAGGACTTTCATGCTGAACGAGAGGATTCGGATTCTCATCGTCGAGGACGATCCGGACATGGCCGAACTCATCTCCGACCTCGTGGAGGCGGAAGGCTGGGTGCCCGTGACCGCGTCCTCCGCCGAGGAGGCGGCCTGCGTGCTGGCGCGCGAGAGCGTGCACATGGTGCTGGTCGACCACAACCTGCCGGGCACGTCCGGGCGCACCTTCGCCCAGCGCCTGCGCGCCCAGACGAACATCGGCATCGTCATGGTGACGGCCGCCGGCAGCGCGGCCGACCGCGTGCTGGGGCTGGAGACGGCGGCGGACGACTATGTCGTCAAGCCCTTCGAGCCCATCGAGCTGACGGCCCGCATCAAGGCCGTGCTGCGCCGCACGATCCCCTCGCTGAAACCCGAGCGGGAGGCCGAGCGCGAGGGGGAATCCGCCGCGCTCCAGCTCGGCGACTGGTCGGTGGACCTGAAGAACCGCCGCGCCACCTGCCTTTCCGATCCGGGCAAGTCGCTGACCAGCGCCGAATTCGCCCTGCTCGAGATCCTCGCCGAGACGCCGAACGCCCCCGTCAGCCGCGCGCAGATCCTCGAGCGGCTGGGATCGGAGAGCGACCGCTACATCGACCGCAATGTCGACGTGCTGGTGCTGCGCCTGCGCCGCAAGATCGAGCGCAACCCGGACCTGCCCCGCCATATCAAGACGCGCCGGGGCAAGGGCTACGTGCTCGACACCGACGAGGGCGGGCTCGCTCCGTGATCAACCGGCCGTATCTTTCCTCCATCGCCTTCCGCCTGCCCTTCGCCATCGCCCTCATCTGCGTCCTCGTCTTCAGCCTGGCGGCCATCGCCGTCTACGGGCTCCAGCGGGCGCGGGAGGAAATGGCGGCCTACGGGCTACAGGCCTTCTCCAGCCTCGCCAAGGCCTCGCTGGTCTCGCGGCAGGTCTCCGACCTCGTCTCCAGCGCGCCCTTCCTGATGAACGCCACCTCGCCCTACCGCGTCTCCAGCGAAAGCCGCTCCGTCGTCGCGCAGGTCGATACGCTCCTTCGCACCATGCAGCCGGAAGACGGCGACAAGACCGTGAGGGGCTTTGCCAGCGCCCGCATCGTCGAGTTGCTGGAGACCATCCGCAACCAGACGATGACGCTGGCAGGCGACGCCGATTCCGCCCAGCAGCACAAGGCCGAGGCCGCCGCCGCGCTCGGCGAGATCGCCACCGGCAGCGGCATCGCCGATGCGGACCTGCGCCACCGGCTGAACGCCATCGTGCAGTCCGCCTCCAATTCCGACAGCCTGTTCCAGCTCGGCGAGCTGCGCCGCCGCTACGTCACCGAGACCACGCCGCGGCTGGAACGCGCCTCGCCGGACACGCGGATCGCCGCCGCCGAGCTTGCGCCCTACGAGCGGGTCTTCGAGGCGCAGACGCGCTACCTCCTCGAAATGTTCTCGATCCGCGCCGCCGTCGCCCGCCTGCACGTCGTCTCGCGCGATCTTTCCCATGCGACGGAAACCCAGAGCGAGGCGGTCGCCCGCGGCCTCAACGAGGACCTCGTCTCCACCTCCGACGCCTTGAGCCGCCTTCTCGTCATCGTCGCCTTCGCCGCGCTCCTGGTGCTGGCGATGTCGATCTTCTCCATCCGCTCCGTCATGCGCGTCTCGCGCGGCATCGTCTCGCTGTCGAACGGCATGAACGCGCTGGCCGAAGGGCGGCGGGACGTCGAGACGCCGAGCTATGCCGGCTCGGAGACCGAGCTGGTGCGGCTTCTCGAAGCCTTCCGCGCCTTCCGCGAGAGCGTCGAGCGCGTCTCGCGGCTGCGGCGCACGGCGGAAGCGGCCGCCCGCACCATCCGCTCGACCTTCCGCACGATGAACGAGGGCATCGCGCTCTTCGACCCGCGCGGCGCGCCCATCACCATGAACCGCCGCGTCATGGAGCTCGTCGGCTGGTCCGGCTCGGCGCGCAAGCTCCCGCTGCGCAGGTTCGTCGGACCCATTCCCGAGATCGACCCCGCCCTCCTGCCCGCCGACGGGGACGGCGGGACGCTCGGCAGCCGCAGCGTGCTGCGCCATCGCTCGCCGGAAAACCGCGTGACGGAAATCTCGCTGTCGCGCCAGCCGGACGGCGGCATCGTGCTTCTGGCGCGCGACGTCACCGACATCGACCGGCAGGAGGCGGAGGCGGCAAAGGCCCAGCGCCTCGACGGCATCATGCGCATGACCCACCAGGTCAGCCACGAAGTCGGCAACATGATCGGCATCATCACCGGCAGCCTCGGCCTTCTGGAGCGCGAGGCGGGCTTCAACGACCGGCAGAAGCGGCACCTCGCCCGCATCCGCAAGGCCGCCGACCGCGGCCGCTCGCTTGCCGGCAGCATGCTGTCCATCGGCAGCCAGCAGCCCATCCGCCCCGGTGCGGTGGAGATCGGCACCGTGCTGCGCGGCATGGCGGATGTTCTCGAAATCGCCGTCGGCGAGAAGTGCCGCCTCGTCTTCGATATCGCCGTCGACCTGCCGACCGTGCAGCTCGACGCCGCGCTCTTCGAGCAGTCCGTGCTCAATCTCTGCCTCAACGCCGCCGCGGCCATGCCGGGAGGCGGGACGATCCTCATCCGCTGCGTGAAGGCCGAAGGCGGCGTCGTGGTCTCCGTCACCGATGACGGCATCGGCATGTCGCCGGACGCCGTGGACAAGGCCTTCGAGCCCTATTTCACCACCCGCGACGGCGAAGGCGGAGCGGGCCTCGGCCTTGCCGTCGTCTACGGCTTCATGCGCCAGAGCGGCGGCGATGCCCGCATCCTCTCCGTGCCCGGAGAGGGCACGACGGTCGAACTCTCCTTCCCCGCCTGAACCTCAAAGCCCGAGGTCGGCGAGCGCCTTGCGCATGACGGCGGCATCCGCATCGATGCCCGTCCAGTAGCGGATGGCGACGATGCCCTGGTTGACCAGCATGCCGAGCCCGTCGGCGGTGCGGCAGCCGCGCGCCTCTGCCCCCCGCAGGAACGCCGTCAGCGGCGGATTGGGAATCCCGTCGGCGACGACCGTCTCCGGCTGCAGGCTGTCCATGTCGATGTCCGGCATCGCCTCGACATCCGGGAAAAGCCCGATCGAGGTGGCGTTGATGACGATGTCGGTCCCCGGCGGCAGCTTGTAGCGCGGCGCCCAGGGCGCGTAGCGCCCATCGGCCGGCGTCTGCCGGTCGATGATGCCGGCGAGCTCGGCCCCTCGCCCCGGATCGCGGTTGACGACCGTGACCTGCGACGCACCGGCAAGCGCCATCTCCACCCCGACGGCCCGCGCCGCGCCGCCCGCGCCGAGCAGCACGACGCGCTTGCCCGCCGGATCCGTGATCGCCTTCAGCGCCGCCACAAAACCCTTGCCGTCCGTATTCTCGCCGATCAACCGCTCGCCCCGGCGCACGACCGTGTTGACCGCGCCGATGATGCGGGCGGATTCGCCGAGCCCGTCGAGATGACCGATCACCGCGACCTTGTGCGGGATCGAGCAGTTGAACCCGGCCCACCCCATGGCGCGGGCGCCGCGCACGGCATCGCCGAGCGCGTCCGGCGCGACCTCGCAATTGAGGTAGCGCCAGTCGAGCCCATGGTGGCGATAGGCCGCCTCGACCATCGCGACGGTCGGGTTTTCCGCCGCAGGCATGGCGAAGGAGCCGGTAAGCGGCGAGAGGAAGTTGCGGGCCATGAGACGTTCCTTTCGGATCAGGCGGCGAACGCGCCGGCGCGCCAGGCGTCGCGCAGGTGGGCGCCGACGCGCAAGGCCTGCGCGCAGACCGTCAGCGCCGGGTTGAGCGCCGCCGACGACGGGAAGAAGGCGGCATCGACGACATAGAGATTGCGGTGATCGTGCGCGCGGCACAGCGCATCGAGCGCCGAGCGCGCCGGATCCTCCCCCATCCGCACCGTGCCGCATTGATGCGACGGGCCCTCGATGCCGAAGGAATGGCGCAGCACCGCCGGGAAGATCTTCCGCAGGTGCCGCCGCACATGCCGCACGAAGCGGTCGTGCGCCGCCCGATCGCCGGGATGGTAGGCGACCTCCACCCGGTCGCCGGGCAAAAGCCGCACCCGGCTTTCCGCGCGCGGCAGGTCCTCGGACATGCAGAGCCAGTCGACGCTGTGGCGCGCGAGGAGATTTGCCAGCGGGCGCGGCATCCAGCCATAGGCCGCGCGGATCATCGGCCCCTGGATGTTGCCGAGCATCTGGAGGTTGCCGCGCGCGGCGGCATCCTCCGGCAGGCCGTGGTAGAAATCGTTGACCGACAGGGTCTTCGGGAACTTCGTGTCGTTCACGCGGAACGGCAGGAGGCCCATCAACCCCGTCAGGTGATGGTTCATGAGATAGCGGCCGACGACGCCGGACCGATTGGCCAATCCTTCGGGATAAGCCTCGCTCGCCGAGCGCAGCAGGACCAGCGCCGAGTTGATTGCCCCTGCACTCAGCACGAAGAGCGATGCTTCAACCCGGACCGCCTCGCCGTCGCGCATCACCTCCGCCGCCGCAATGCGCCCGTCCGGCGCGGCGACCAGCCGCATCACCTGCGCTTTCGTCCAGAGCGTGACGTCGGGATGCTTGAGGGCCGGCCGGATGAGCCGCATCTCCCCGTCGCCCTTGGCGCCGTAGCGACAGGCGAAGGCATCGCAGGTGCCGCAGCGCCGACAGCGTCCGCCCGGCCCGAAGTCCACCGCCGACGGCATGTGGAAAGGGCGAAGCCCCTGCCGCTCCAGCTCTGCCGCCATGCGGGCGATGACGGGCTCGTGCGGAATGGCGGAATGGGCATAGGGGCCGGCCCGCGGCGGCTCCGTCGGATCGTGCCCTGCCTCCCCTCGCACGCCGAACAGCCGCTCCGCCTCGCCATACCAGGGTTCGAGATCGTCGTAGGAAAACGGCCAGGCCGGCGAGCGGCCATCCTCATGCCCGACCGCGCGGAAATCGCTCTCGCGGAAGCGGAACATCGCCGTGCCGTAGAATTTCGTATGCCCGCCGACATAGTAATACTGGCCCGGCCGGTAGCGCCGGCCGCTCTCGTCCTGGTATTCCTCGCGCGTGCGGTAGCGCGCCTCGACGAAGACCGCCTCGGCATCGGAATTCTCCGGCTCGTTCGGCAGGAAATCGCCGCGTTCGAGGATCAGCACCTTCGCGCCCGAGCCGGCAAGCTGACGCGCCACCGAGCCGCCGCCCACGCCCGAGCCGATGATCACCACGTCCGGCCTGATCGTCGCGTCCATGAAAGCCCTCCCTTGCCCTACGGCATGAGAATTGCGGAGCGCGCCTTCCCGCGCCATTCTTTCCTGCCGCAATTTCTTGTACGATCACCGCATTCTTTCATGCCCGGCAAGGATCAATGCACCAATGCAGCCCTGGTTTGAAACCGTCACCATCCCGCCGGACCGATCCTGGCTGCTGTTCGACCGGCAATTGCCGGCCTTTCCCTTCAACTGGCACTATCACCCGCAATTCGAGCTGACGCTGACGGTGGGCAGCCGCGGCGTGCGCTTCGTCGGCGATCATGTCGAGCGCTACGGCGACGGCGACCTCGTGCTGCTCGGCCCGAACCTGCCCCATGCCTGGCAGTCCGAGGCGCTTATCGGCGAGAACAGGCTGCACCGCGCCATCGTCTGCTGGTTCACGCCGGCATGGATCGAAGGCCTGATGGCGCTGATGCCGGAATATGTGCCTCTTGCGAGGCTTGCGGCGGAGGCCGGCCGCGGCCTCGAATTCACCGACGGCGCCGCCGGGCGGCTGCGCCCGCGCCTGCTGGCGCTCGGCGCCCTTCCCCCGGCGCGGCAGGTGCTGGAACTGCAGGCGATCCTCATCGACCTTGCCGGCTGCGCCCGCCGCCCGCTTGCCTCCGGCGAAATCCCCCTCAGCGAAAACCCGCGCGATCGCGAAAGAATGCAGCGCGTCCTCACCTTCCTCCACGCCAACTACGACCGCCCCCTGCGCCTCGCCCCGCTCTCGGCCATCGCCCACCTGACGGACAGCCAGCTCCAGCGCGTCTTCAAGCGCAGCACGCGCATGTCGATCAGCCAGTACGTCACGCAATTGAGGATCGGCAAGGCCTGCCAGCTCCTCGTCCAGACCGACCTTCCGATGAGCCACATCGCCGCCGAAAGCGGCTTTTCCGACCCCGCCCACCTCGCCCGCCAGTTCCGAGCCGCCAAGGGCCTCCCCCCGACCCGCTACCGCGAAAACTTCAAGCACGCCCGCGCAAGCGGCGGGGCGGAGTGAATGGAGGAAGAAGGGAAATGGTGGGCCCGGAGGGAGCGCCCACCATCGCTTAAAAGCCTTAGAAACCGGGCTTTCAGGGATGGCTAGGGGGACACGATGTCCCCCTTTTATGGTCATGTTAGCTACGGGTTATAACACGGATATCTGTCCGTGGAACCATGGGCTGCAAGCGGTTGCGTGAAGCTGTCACAACCTGATCGTACAAATCGACTGCTTTGTTTTTTAAAGTCAGTATCAGTGCAAATTTGATAAGTGGACGGCGGCCACCGTTGTGCCCGTGTAGCCTCGTGATATGGCTGACATCAAATGCCGGGTCATTGAGTGATGTTGCCCGTTTTGTTTTAGTTCTGGTGATTGTCGTTTCCCATTTCTGTGCATCATCTCTGCGCATGAATTCTGGGGTATAGAAATCATCAGCCTGAAAAAACCTGTCCGTAGGAGGGAGCTTTGGCGTGATAAGTTTGCCATCCTTAAAGTACGGCTTACCCAATTTGTGTGTATCCGGGCGGAACTGGATTTCGAGACCGCCACGCGTGTAGTTGATTGAATCCTCTGGGTCGACCTCACAGAAGAAGCAGAAGGTTGCCTTGATATCGACGTTACCGCTGAGCCCAGCTGGTACGGGCAAGAATAGTCGCACAGCGCCACTAGTTGGCATTTGACGCTGATATACAATGTGTGCCTCACCGTCAGCACAGGTCACTAGATCAGATATCTCATGCGAGACCCTTCCCCAGCCGACTTCTGTACGATCGTTGCTTCCTGCATTGGCGTGGTGGATAAGCAGCCCTTTGACCGTGGGTGCCCATAGTGGGTCGTTAAACTGCGCTCGGATTGCAACGCCACTTCGCATAGCTAAGGGTGCAGCGAAGCTAGTCCCTTGTGTACCAGTTCCTTGTGCGGCAGCGCCCAATACCAAGAAAGGAGTGGTAGGTGTTCCACCGAAGCTAACTATGTCGGGTTTGACATAGCCGGGACTACGACCGGGACCGCAAGCACTATAAGGAGCGCGCTGCCAAGTAGCGCCCGAGTTATTTGCAGCGCCCACGGCAATCATGTTCACACCATCAGATGGCGGCTGAATACGATGAAGGCCTAAATCCTTGTCGCTTTCTCCGTTGTTCCCGCATGCCACGGTAGCGACGGTTTCGCCGTCGGCAAGCAGCGTGTCTAGGGTTGATGTCCATGCGTTGACGTCATCATCCTCAATGGCACAGTCTGGACCAAGGCTGATGTTCACGAAATCGTACGGCCTGCTGTCCAAGACGGTCTCTATGCGTTCGAGCACAGAATAAAGTTCAAAGTCATCGTTTGTCGTATCGTCGCCTAATACGCGCCAATGATCAACGTTTGCGGGCGGTACAGCCTGCGTGCGGCTTGGGTCCAGTGATCCAAACAGGAATGCAGAAGTGACCATAAGGCCGTGCGCTTGGGCAGACGGAATTGCGTTGCCTACGCCGGGTGCCTTCTTACGGCTAACCCATGAGTCAAGGCCGTGGTTACTCGGCAAGCCGCCATCAAAAATTGCAACTTTAATCTCCTGCGCCGTTGCAGGATCAGTTGGCAGGTCAACTGCAAAACCTGGAACCAGACTACGGACTACGGGATCAAGTGGCACAATTCTAGGCATGCTCCGCAGTGCACGAAGAAAAGAGAACTGAAGAAGCCTAGGTACTAACTGCTTTGGTGCGTACATAGGCAGGAAGCACAGCCCACCATTCTGCCGTCCACGCGACAAATCTACATCGAGGCCTATGGATTTCGCGAAGCTTGCAAATCCCTCTAGTATGTAACCACCGTCGTCCGCATCAGCATGCAGAACAATCTCAAGTGGTATAGCCTTGTCAGACGGGGTATCAGGTAGGCGCTTGGCACGACTAGAGTCTGGCAGCGACACCTTTTCAATTTCTCTGAATTCGCTTCGAACAGCCTGCTCTACTGGACGCCAATCAGGCAGCGCCTCAGCAAATTTCATCAGCCGTTCGCGACGACCCGCAAGATACAGCAGAGGGGCGGGTTGCGGCCTATCGTCATCGGCTACTTTCTCTGATGTGACTTTGTCCGGTGTGATATGCACCGCCCGGCTGCCTAAGTGCTTAAGCTTAAGCTCAGTTATCAGGTTTGCCGGATAATAGCTTTTAGCAAGATATGTAGGATGGAGCGTTATACCAACAACGGTCTCACCGTTCGGGCAAGCCAAGCTCGGTAAGCTTCTCAGCTCACTTTTTACACTTTCTAGCTGTGGTGATAGCCGCTCGACCGCCTCAGAAAAGGTGTACGGATGTGCTTTGTCTCCAAAGCCCCGAGGCGGACGTGCAACCTCGACGCTAAGCTTCTCGCCTCCGCCAATCAGGTATCTTGGAGTGGTGGCCATCAATCATCATCCTCCATATTGCTAGAAATTTTTCGCGCATTACCTGTGCGGTACTTTCTCAACGTGTCTCTTGATATTCCTGTGGCTGCGCTGATACGGCGATCAGCGATATCGAGGCCTGCGAGAAGAGGTAAAAGCTTCTTACGATCAGACGCTGGTGCTAATTTCATGTCGCGTCCGATTGTCTCCAGCAAGGCTTCTTCCATAGGCACTTTCCCGATAACAGTTCTTCGTCTAATCCATCTGGCTAGGCGGGTAATGTCGCTGCTTGATTTACCCTCCCACAGGTCGGCAAGCGTGTTCAGCAGTGGTTGTATAGCGTCGGCATCCCGGTCAAATGCGACGTTGATAACCTGAGTTCTTGTCTTGTTGTCCGGAAGCGGAAATACAACTACGTCATCAAAACGCCTCCAAACCGCCGGATCAAGTAATTCGGCATGGTTTGTGGCGGCTACGAGAAGGCTACGAGGCGGCCACTCATCGATTTCCTGTAGAAGTACAGTTACAAGGCGCTTTAACTCACCGACATCCCCGTCGTCGTCACGTTTTTTGGCTATCGCATCAAGTTCATCTAGCAGAAGTACGCAGTCTATGCTTTTGGCATAGTCCAGAACTAGCCGAATGTTTGCTCCGGTCTTCCCTAAAAAACTACTCATGACGGTTGCCAAGTCCAGCGTGAGCAAGGGCCTTCTCAACCGCTTGGCTATCCACCGTGCAGACATTGTTTTGCCAACGCCAGGAGGGCCAGAAAACAAGACTGTTCTGGTTGGGGGTAGTCCAGCCTTCTCCAGCGACGAAAGATTTTGGCGTTCTGCTATTATCTGCTCAAGCTGCTCGGCTATGTCCGTATCGAGAATAGGGTCAACTTCCAGAGATACGGGAAACTCCTGCCGCAGCAAAGCCAGACGCGAATCGGAATCAACTGGAACGAAGCCAGCTCCCGCCTCTCGCATTGCATTTGGCGTGAAGGGCTGATTTGAAAGCAAGTCCGTTAGGCTATCGGTAAGCGCCGTATCAGCCTTGCTAAGCTTTTTCGCGATGCGCCGAACATAAGCCTGCACATCGCCGGATTTCCCGGCCATCCCAAGTCTGGCCAAGTGGACTATAAACTCGCCCTTGATGTCTGATTCGTCAGTTTTTGTCATTTTATGCCTGTCTATCAATGGCTTTTCATCAATATACAGTGGACTAATTTTCATTTCAATATGGAAAACTAGTCCATTTCCATTAATGTGAAGGTGCGGGCTCCCGTGGGCGCTGATTGAAAGCGGGCCTTTGATGGCGTGATTGATGCGCTTTCAGACTGCGGCGATGCCTTGCGGGGATGTGATAACGGATGCGACAGCATGGTCCGTCGAGCAGCACACAGGAGGCGGATTTGGACGAATGGGAAATCTATACGGAAGGACTAAAGACGATTGGCATGTGGTCCACCCAGCCGAAGTACGATGGCTTTTGGGGCTATGTGTATGACTGGCAGACCCTAATCTCGGGCGCGGTCGCGCTTCTCGCAGGTGCAGTTGTCTATGCGCAATTGGTTGTCCAACGGAAGCAACTGGTCGAAGAGCGTCGGAAGCAACTGGAATTATCGAAGCGGCAAGAGCGGGCGGCACGTATCCGCATACCGCACGCGCTTGCCGAGCTGATGGAGTTCGTTGAGAACGGATTTATAGCATGGGGCGGGGGTACGCTGAATTCCATCAAGCTTCCTGTACGGCCTGTAGAGACGCTAATGTCAGTAGCGGAGGCTATTGACGATACCAGCTATCAAACGGTTCGCGAACTTGTGAGTGCGCTACAGGTATTCGAGAGCCGCCACCTTGAGAGGAAGCGGCGCTCGCACTTTCATCCGGGACAAGCAGCCGTCGATTTGGCAAGGTTGGAATTTCAGATAGATCGACTGTTTCCATTCGGCAGGATGTCGAACGAGGAAGCCGTGCCATTCGTGAAGCCCGTCAAGGACGACATAGCGGCGGTATTCAGCAAGCATGAAATGCGGCTTTCTGGTAAGGGCAAGGCCTCCAATATTGAGGAGCGGCTAGAGCAAGCCTTACGGTTGGTGCCTACCAAGAAGGAATAAACCCGACCCCAGCCTGTGTCTGCATTTATGCAATGCCGGAAACCAGAAATTTTTACGAGGGGGTATTCAAGCTGCTTCGTGCGGCCAATTCCCCCCATGGGGCGCTACTGGTTGGGCGGCATACAAAATGCTCCCGGCGAGGCATGCGAGTTTCCTTTGTCAGCGGTCGTCATGATCGAAAGGACATAAGCCGGGGGTACGGGGCGTTGTCCGCAGAGGTATACCGTAACGTACATCTGGAATGGTGCACGAAAAAATGTACGTAAGGGTTGACTTCGATCATCGTACATGCATTTTAACGGACATGACCTTAACGGACAAAGGAATGGGCCATGTCCAAGACCGTACTCTATGCCCGCGTATCGACCATCGACCAGACGCTTGACCACCAACGGACACAGGCCGAGCAGGCAGGCTTTGTCATTGACGAGGTAATTGCCGACCATGGCGTGTCAGGCGTTAGTACGAGACTTGCGGACAGGCCGGAAGGCAAGAGACTGTACGATAAGCTGCGCTACGGTGATGTACTGGTTGTCCGGTGGGTCGATAGGCTTGGCCGTGACTACGAGGACGTGACCGACGCCATACGGCACTTCATGCGGCAAGGGGTGATCGTCAAAACCGTCATCAACGGCATGACGTTCGACGGTGCGACAGCGGACCCGATACAGCAGGCAGTCAGGGACGCGCTGATTGCATTCATGGCCGCGACAGCGCAAGCTCAAGCCGAGGCGACGAAAGCCGCTCAGCGGGCCGGTATCGAGGCAAGCAAGGGTGATGCCGAGCGCTACCGTGGAAAGAAGCCGAGCTATGACCGCAAGACGTTCCGGCAGGTCGTGGATATGCTGGCAATCGGCAATGGTGCTTCGGAGATTTCCAAGGCCACCGGATTGACCAGACAGACCGTACTCAGGATCAAGGGCGATCAGGCCGGGGCGGAAACGGCCTTGGCGAAATGGGGGTTGTGAGGATGGAGCCGGGGGCAAATTCAGCTTCCTGCCCCTACTAGGAATAAGCTGGTGGTGCCGGTGGTGCGTCAGCCGAAGCTGCTGGTTTAAAGCCGGTTGCGAACTCTTCATGATCCGGATTGCGTGCTTCGTATGGATACGTCCTTTGATTGTGGACCGTATAAGGAATAACAGGTTCCGGTGCTGGTCCGCTTCCGGACTGTAATAGGAGAACCGAAGGCTTGTTTGCCGAATGGTTCATGCAGATGAGAATGCCGGATTTCCGGTGTCCGGTATCTGTCGGCCATCGTAGATGGAAATATGTACCAGTATATGAACCAGTTTAATATATAGATATATATACAGTTATTATATATAATTATAATATATATTATATACCAGTTACAATAACATATGTAATATCCATACTAATAAACAGGATAATGATACTGAATTATAAACAGTATTTATGTATGTATTTAAATACGGCTTGATAATGCATACGTTAATGAAGCAGAGGCTACAGAGCTTCATATGCCAGCATGCGACACGATGGCAGATGCACCGGCAGAACCAACCAGCCTTCTACCCGGTTCCAAGCCGAAATCTCTGCGGCTATGATATACCAGCTTTCCCTTGAAGGTATGATTTCCGTTCATGTACGGAACTTATGCAATAGAGATTTGCTCAGCAGCAATTACAGCCGCATTATGTCCCGGCAATGCGCAAGAACATGAAGCGTGTTGCTGCTACAGGATCGCCGTACGGGCCAGAAATACGATTGAATTTCAGTATTTAAGTCCGACCCATCCGGAGATGTTCTTAGTATTCGGCTCTCTCGGCACGTTTTGCTTTCCGATGGCTTCTCTTTCGGGCAGGGAGGCCCGTCAGGACGTATACGAGGTTCGGGATAGGCAATGAGGCGTCGAGACGCAAGACGCTCGCCAGCGGGCAAATACGGGAATTTCGAAATTGACTAAAATACAGTCAAGCATTTGATATGGTTTAATGTTCTCGTACATCGGATTGTAGTCACACCCCTGTTTTGGCATCCGTTCGTCCTGGCCGTATGGAAATCCTGTCAGCACCATGGCTGCCTTCTGCCGCTCCATGTCCGGGCCAAGCCTTCCGATACAAGCATGTCGCCAAGGGATCGGCCATCCCGTACCAGCACGCGGAGCTTGCGCCCGTACCTGTCTTCGTCATGCCTCGGCCATGCCTGCATCTGAAATGGGCCAGCATTGACCAGTTCCATGAGCCGTATCGTCGCCCGTTCGCCTAGCGCCTTTTCGGCTGCACAACGGGGCTGACTAATTTCCGGTGTGTCGATGTCGGCAATGCGGATCTTTACGCCATCGTTCCAAAGCGTGTCACCATCGACAATGCAGTTGATCCGTAATCCGGCCCCGCATCGCTCGTAGGGGACCGCTGCCGCTTCGGCTCGTACCGCAAGGCTGACAGCATCCATGACAAGGCAGGCCGCAATGCCGACCATGCTGAATGCTATACTGGTATTCACGATGCCGCTGCCGCCGCTGCTTGCCGCCGAGCACGGGAACGATAGTAGCCGTAGGCCGTACGGCGCGGGTGCATGGACGATGCAAACGCATCCCGTAGCGGCTTCTCGTTCAAGGCCGCTGCCCATTCATCCGTCTGTTTGCTGTCAGGAAGGTATCGGGCCAGTTCCCGTAGAAATGCCTCGTAATAGCTCTCGAAGGTGCCGAACGTCTCTTTCGTCTGCTTATGGTCGTCGCAGAAGGCGGCGGCAAGATAGAGCGGGTCTATGCCATCCCTATATGCACGGTGCAGCGGCTCATGTTCCATGAAGTCGGATACGCGCAGGTCATCGGCAGACTTGCCGGAAAGGCGATGGACCTCGTTCGCATAAGCCTCGTAGAATGCGACGTACCGCTCGTCCTTACGCATATCCTCGTCGGCTTGCGGGTCTTCGTCCATCATCTGCACCGTGTCTCTGAGTCGGCCGTACAAGACTTCGACTTGCGGCGTTGGTGGCACGAGGCGAGGGATAACCGTGTACCAAAGCGGCATGGTTGGACGCATGCCCTGCCTGTAGGCATAACCGATAACGGAAAGCTGCTTGCCTTCGTGGATCGTGGCATACTGCTGCTTGGCCATATCCATGGCGCGGCCCGCCATGTCGGAACCGATGTCGCTCAGCATGGCGTCGGTCACAGCGTTGGCCTCGTACGGAGAAACGCCCTTGTTCAGCGTTTCCAGATAGACGTAGGCCCGCACGGCTTCCTTGCCTGCGCCAGTGCTGAGACGAAAGAACCTGTAGCCAGCAAATGCCAGCAGCCCAATGATGATGATGATTTCCAAGGTACAGCCCCCGTACGGAAGGGCGGTAGGCGCGGTGCGTCCCCGCGAATTGCCCTTCGATCCTCTGGTGATCGGGGAGGTAGTAAACCGCACAACACGGCCCTACGGCCTTTAGTCCGAGAACCTGTTGCATACGCCGCAGGCTCCCCGACCATAGGTTGAAGAGTGGCGTCTTTCAGGACGCCGATCCTAGTTGTGACGGGCTACTACCCCCGTGGGCCGCACGTACGGCACCAAGGCTTGTTTCTCGTGTTCGTGGTTCGTTGTCAATCCTGAACGGCAGACTCAGGTTTCTGCGCTGCGAAGCTGTAATCCAGCTTCTGCATAGCCTCATTGCGCTGCTGCAATGTAAAGCCTTCCTTGAAATACTGCTTGTGCGTCATGCCATCCTGCTCGTGGCCGATGATTGATTTCACCAATGGGTCAGCCACGCCAGCTTGCAATAGTCGCGTGTTAACTGTGTGCCGCAGGCTGTGGAAAACGCGCGTCTTGGATTTCAACCCAAGCTGGACAAGGAGCCTGTCATTGAACCAGCGGCTTTGCTGCCGTCCCCATCCGTTCTTCGGATCGTAGGTGAAGTCGGGGAACAGCTTGGTTGCCCCCTTGTCGGTCATGGCCTGTACATAGTCGAGAAGCCCGGCCTCAATAAGCTTGCTGTGTATCGGCACCAGACGACGAGCGGCGGACGTCTTCAAGCTCTTGCGGTCGCCTTCTTCGTTCATATCGAACACCCGTACACCGTCCTGTTCCCGAATGTCCTTGAGGTGCAATTGTGCGATTTCGCCAAGTCTGGCACCTGTATAGATGCCTATGAGCGTGGCCCATTTCTGATATGGTTTCGTAACCAGACCGTGCTCATTGTGTAGAACCGCCCGCAAAATCAGCCGGATTTGTTCATCCGTATACGCCTCCCGGTCGCCTTCTCTGTTCTTCTTGGCCTGTTTGACGGCGAGACCGGAGAAGAAGTTTTCGCTGATATGGTGGTTCTGCTTCGCCCACTCGAATAGCTCACTGTAGGTTTGCAGGTACTTGTTGATCGTCGGAACCTGTATGGTCTCGATGTTCGGAAGACTGAGGACATCGGCCAGTGGCTTGCCTCGTGTCAGCGGGTTCTTGGCTCGATTGCGCGGATAGACAAGCAGAATGTCCTTAACCCGTTTTGCTTCCATGGCCGTTAGCGACCGTACATCCGTATCGCCACCAAGGATTTCCTCTAGTAGTTTGATATGGTCTGCCTTCTCGATGACGGTTTTTGCCGCCCATGCGTTCCCGCGCTGTCTTTCCTTGCTGTAGGTGGCGGCAACATCGCTGATGCTCATTCCCGCCACTCTGGCGGTCTGGGTCATGTCACCAGCAGGTGAGATTGGGCCGCTTTCAAAATCATAACGCTGCAACGACTTGTCGTAGGCAAGGACTGCCTTCACAAAACCATGGAAGGACAGTTTCATTTCCCGTTCAAGCCAAACGTATTCAGCACTGCCCTTGCTGATACTCAGCCCGTACTTCTCGATAAAACGGTCAAGAAGATCGTCGTCGGATTTGACGAGCGAGAGCGGAGTATCTGTTTTTCTTGCCTGCTTTGCGACACGCTTGCTGGTTTCGTAAGTCTGCCTATCCAACTCGCTCAACGGGCCGGTATCGTTCATCTCGGTCTTCGCTTCGGCCAATAACTGGCGAAAATGCTCAGTCAGTACGCTTCTCAGTTCCTCGTGCCGCATCCCGTATGCAATTCCATGCTCATTCAACCGTTCGCCTATCTGGCTCAGGGAACGGGACAAGCGCAATGCTTTTCGTGGTTCTCTGGTTCGTAGCGAAACCTTGAGCGTTGATGCTCTTTTCTGTGGATGTAGCTGCTTCGGTAGAGGCCAACGCAGATAGAAAACACCGCATCGCGACTTCACGAGATAGGCCGGATTGAACAAACCAATGTTCCCCTTGGATGTCTCCCCAAGAAAATCCTGCATCTAAGCTATTGATTTTAAACGAAATGGTGGGCCCGGAGGGACTCGAACCCCCAACCAAGCGGTTATGAGCCGCCGGCTCTGACCATTGAGCTACAGGCCCGTCCCGGCGCGTGGCCGGGGCCGTCGGTCAATGGCGGCCGACGGGCAGAGACCGTCTAGACGAAATCGCCTTTCCTCACAAGCGCTGCCGCATTCTCTACACAATAACGCGCGAAGAACGCGCGAAGGGACACAACCATCAGGAGACGTTCTTAATGTTCCATGGAACTCTGGGCCGCCGCAGCGGCGCCGGCCTCTTTGCCTTCTCGCTCGCGCTCGCCGCCGCCGCTCCGCTCGCAGCGCGGGCCGAGGACGCCGCCAGGCAGCGCGAGGCGACCATCGTCGTCACCGGCGAAGGCTCGGCCGAGGTCGCGCCCGACATGGCGCTCATCGACCTCGGCGTCGTCAAGGACGCCAAGACGGCCCGCGAGGCGCTCGACGCCAACAACAAGGCGATGGCCGACATCCTCGCCGCACTCAAGGGCGACGGCATCGCCGACAAGGACCTGCAGACCTCGGGCTTCATGATCAACCCGCAGTACCAGTACCCGCAGAGCTCGACCGGCGAGAACCCGCCGCCCGTCCTCACCGGCTTCCAGGTCACCAACACCGTGACGCTGCGCGTGCGCGATCTTTCCAAGCTCGGCGAGATCCTCGACAAGGCCGTGACGCTCGGCGCCAACCAGGGCAACGCCATCCGCTTCCTCAACGACAAGCCGGATGCCGCCGTCAGCGCGGCGCGCAAGAAGGCCGTCGAGAACGCCATGGCGAAGGCCAAGGAACTGACGGACGCCGCCGGCGTCGGCCTCGGCCGCGTGCTGGAAATCTCCGAGACGAGCTACCGCGCCGAGCCGATGCCGATGATGCGCGCCGTCGCCAAGGACTATGCCGCCGCCGGCGCCGTGCCGATCGCGGCGGGCGAGAACAGCTACTCCGTCACCGTCAACGTCACCTTCGCGCTGAAGAACTGAGCGCGGGCAGAAGCGACCCAAGGTACCAAAGGGAAAGGGCCGGGAGACCGGCCCTTTTTCGTTGCCGCCTTTGCGGCGGCGCCATGCCCTAAACGCAAAAACCCTCCCGGCGCGAACCGGAAGGGCAGCCGTCCATCGGCCGGGGGGCAGAAGACGGACGGCGTCCGTTGGAAGCCCGGAACCGGCCTCTTCCTAGCGCCAGATCGGGCAACCGCGGTCGTTGATGAAGATCATGCGCCGGTAGTCGCCATGGCGGAAACCTTCGACGACGACCCGGCGCGGCGAGATGTCCGCGATGCGGGCGCGGCGCATGCCGAAATCGCGCGCCTTGGCGACGGCAAGGTCCGGCGAGCAGCGGCCGCCGCGGCCCCAGTCGCCGTGGCGGCGATCATGGCGGCGATCCCAGCCACCGTCGCGACGGTCGCGGCGATCCCAGCCGCCGTCGTAATCCTGCACCTGCAGGAAGCCGTTGCGGTAGCCGACATTGTTGACCGTCACGCTGAGGCTCGCGGCGTTGGCGGCCGGAACGGAGGCGGTGAGCGCGCCGAGGCCGAGGACCGCGGCGAGAATGGTCTTTTTGACAAGGGTGGTCATGGAAGGATCTCCTGTTCGTTCCGACCGGGACGCTTGTGTCCGGCGATTGAGGAAACCTTAGGGCGGCCTGCCTGAACGCAGGCCGAATCCGCCGTTCAGGCTGCGTTCAACTTCACGCCGGGGAAAAGACCGCGATGCGGGTGATCAGCCCCTCCTCCAGTTCGAGAAGAAGGATCTCCTCCCTGGAATAGGCGCCGCCCGCTTGTGCGTGGCCGCGGGCGGTCAGGCGGATCGCGACGGTGTTGCCGGCGGCATCGCCCATGGCCAGCACGTCGCCGTAGCTTTCGTCGGAGGCCGCGAAATGGCGGGCCAGCCGCTCGCGCAGTGCCTCCCGGCCGTTGTCGCTGCCGCCGCCGAAGCCGGAAACGGCGACGTCCTCGTGAACCTTCGCGGCAAGCGCGGTAAAATCGCGGGCGTTCAGCGCTTCGACGAGCGCGCGTGCGATGCTTTCGATTTCAGCCATGGACATCTCCTGCGGATAGGTCGCGCAGGAACGTTCCACCGGACGAAACGGTTCCGTCAAGAGCCGAGATGCAGCACGATCTCGCGCCGGTGCGGCCGGTCGCGATGCTCGAAGAGATAGAGGCCCTGCCAGGTGCCGAGCGCAAGCCGCCCGTCCATGACCGGAATGCCGATGGAGACCTGCGTGAGCGCGGCCTTGATATGGGCCGGCATGTCGTCGGGCCCTTCCAGCGTATGGGAAACCCAGCGCATGGACGGATCGTCCGACGGCGGCACGAGGCGGCGGAAGAACTGGTCGAGATCGCGCCGCACGTCCGGATCGGCGTTTTCCTGCACGATGAGGGAGCAGGACGTATGGCGCACGAAGACCGTCAGCAGCCCTTCTGCCCGATCCGCCTCGCGCACGAAGGCCCCGGCCTCGCGGGTGAACTCGTAAAGCCCCTGCCCGCGGGTCGAAACCGTCAGGATCGTCTGCGGCATGGCCGCCGCCTCAGCCGCCGAGCGCCCAGAACAGGGTGCCGACGATCACGATGAAGGCGAGGATCGCCCCCATGAAGCGGGCAAGGCCCGCATTGGTATCGGTCGTGGTGCCGACGATCGCGTAATAGAGGTTCTGCATGGCGCATCCTTTCCCGCTTGTCCGGGGCCGGTCATAGCCTAACGGCCGGCGGCGCTCAACTCGAACAGGGTCTCAAAGCCGCCGTAGATCATGCGCTTGCCGTCGAAGACATCCTTCCACTCGTCGCCCTGCAGGCGCTCGTCGGCCATCACCTTGGCGACGATCTCGTCGCGCCTGGCCCGCGATTCGTAGGTAATCCACGAGAAGATCACCACCTCGTCCTCCTTCGCCATCACCGCGCGGGGAAACGAGGTCAGCTCGCCATAGGGCACGTCGTCGCCGACGCATTCGACATAGTCGATCGCGCCGTACTCCTTCCAGACCTGCCCGCCCATGGCGGCCATCTGCCTGTAGGTATCCAGCTTCGCCTTGCGCACTGCCAGCAGGAACCCGTCCACATAGGTCATGATCGCTCCTCCTTCGGTTGGATCATGCCAAGGACGTGGGACGCGGCGGCGATCCGACAAGGGGCGCCGATTTTTTTTAAGGCGCGGCCGGCCCTCACCAGCCGCCGCAGCTCCTGAGCTGGCGCGCATAGGCCATCGCCATGCCCGAGGCGCGCTTCGCGCCGGCCTTGGCCGTCGCGCTCCAGTTACCGCGCGCATAGCCGGAATGGCCGTGGTAGTAGGCGATGTAGAGCCGGTAGGTATCGTTGAGCGCGATGCCGTTCTGCCGGTTGCTCTGGCTGTGATACCAGGCGATGAAGCGGATCGCATCGCCGAAATCCGTGCGGCTCGCCGACCAGCGGCCCGTCTCGCGCTTGTAGCGCGTCCAGGTGCCGTCGAGCGCCTGCGAAAAGCCGAGCGCGCTCGACTGGCGCTTCCACGGAATGAAGCCGAACAGCTTGGTGCGCGGCGGGCGCGCATTATGCCGGAAGCCGGATTCGGCATAGATCGTCGCCATGAGAACGGGCACGGGCACGCCGTATTCCCGCTGGGCGCCATAGGCGGCTCGCCGCCAGTTGTCGAAAAAGCCGTCGCGCTGCTCGAAGATGGCACAGGCGTTCTGCGTGTGCCTCGGCACCGACGCGCAGCCGGCAAGCAGCAGGAGGACGACGATCAATACGCAACGCATCGCAGTTCCTCGAGATTTCCGGATATTTATGAATGGTAAATCTTAACAATCCGTTTTGATTCAATTGCGAATTACCCCTTCCCATTCATGGCGATGATCGGCCTATCAAATATGCAAATGCATTATTTTGTTGCGCTTTTTGCCCTTCCGGCCTAATCAATCCGCAGCACGCCGGGCTTTTGCGCACGATTGTTCCGGACCGTGAAAAACCCGCCCTGCCGGCAGCGGTCGGTCCATGCCGACGGGGCATGCGGCAGTTTGCGACCGGGCCTTTCCGGGCCCCAGTTCAGGAGAATGACCATGAAGAAGAAGATTTTCGCGGGAGCCCTGCTTGCCGCTTCCGTCGCCTTTGCGCCGCTCGCCTATGCCGACATCACCGTCGGCCTCATCGCTCCGCTGACCGGCCCGGTCGCGGCCTATGGCGACCAGGTCAAGAACGGCGCGCAGGCCGCCGTCGACGAGATCAACAAGAACGGCGGCATCCTCGGCGAGCAGGTCGTGCTGAAGCTGACCGACGACGCGGGCGAGCCCAAGCAGGGCGTCTCGGCCGCCAACCAGATCGTCGGCGAAGGCATCCGCTTCGTCATCGGCCCGGTCACCTCGGGCGTCGCCATCCCGGCTTCCGACGTGCTGGCGGAAAACGGCGTGCTGATGATCACCCCGACCGCGACGGCGCCGGACCTCACGGCCCGCGGCCTCACCAACGTGCTGCGCACCTGCGGGCGCGACGACCAGCAGGCCGACGTCGCCGCCGCCTAT
Source organism: Shinella sp. Sh6 (assembly GCF_055392685.1). Classification (NCBI taxonomy): domain Bacteria; kingdom Pseudomonadati; phylum Pseudomonadota; class Alphaproteobacteria; order Hyphomicrobiales; family Rhizobiaceae; genus Shinella; species Shinella sp. Sh6. Next base: position 2,256,491 of record NZ_AP044005.1, read on the forward strand.
GTCCTGAAGAACCTCAAGGACAAGAAGGTCGCCGTGATCCATGACAAGGGCGCCTACGGCAAGGGCCTTGCCGACGCCTTCAAGGCAGCGCTCAACAAGGGCGGCGTCAACGAAGTGCTCTACGATTCCGTCACCCCCGGCGAAAAGGACTTCAGCGCGCTCGTCACCCGCCTGAAATCCGAAGGCGTCGAGGTCATCTACTTCGGCGGCTACCATCCGGAAGGCGGCCTGCTGGCCCGCCAGTTGAAGGACCTTTCGGTCGACGCCACGATCATCGGCGGCGAAGGCCTGTCGAACAGCGAATACTGGGCGATCGGCAACGACGCTGCGGCCGGCACGCTCTTCACCAACGCGTCCGACGCGCTGAAGAGCCCCGATTCGCAGGCCGCCGTCGCCGTGCTGAAGGAAAAGGGCATCCCGCCGGAAGCCTTCACGCTCAACGCCTATGCCGCCGTGGAAGTGCTGAAGGCCGGCATCGAGAAGGCCGGCAGCGCCGAAGACGCCGCCGCCGTCGCGACCGCACTCAAGTCCGGCGAAGCCATCCCGACCGCCATCGGCAAGCTCACCTACGGCGAGACGGGCGACCTCACCTCGCAGAGCTTCTCGCTCTTCAAGTGGGAAGACGGCAAGATCGTCGCCGCCGAATAAGGTTCTGGCGACTGGAATGCGAAACGCCGGGGTGCAAGCCCTGGCGTTTTTGTTTGTAGGCGCTGTGCCCGGGATCGTGGATCCTCGGGTCAAGCCCGAGGATGACGGAGGGGAGGAGAGATTACCCATCCATTGAACGGTGCGGCATGCAGAACTGTTGCTTCTGCCCGCCATGCCTTCCTTCTTTCGTCATCCTCGGGCTCGACCCGAGGATCCACGCCCCACACACAAGGGCCGACCGCACCTCACCGCCCCGCCCGGAACCTCTCCTTCAGCCGCGCCACATCCGCATCGCTCCAGTCGGTCACCCCCGTCACCGCGATCCACGGGTCGATATAGTGCTCGCCGGCATAGACGTGCCCCAGCCCCATCGGCGTGGTCGTCGCCATCGCCATGTCGAGCGTCAGTTGCAGGAAGGTGACGACGGGATACCAGGCAAGGTCCGGCGAGACGTCCGGCCCGCGCGGCGAGGCCATCCAGGCCGGCTGGCGGTAGACGGAATAGGGATCGTAGAAGACGATCGGGTCGCTGGCATATTGCAGGTAGACGATGCGCATCGGCCCCCAATGGTCGCCCGCCTCCGGCAGCGCGTTGCGCTGGCTGGTGAAGCGCACGTAGGAGCCGTCGCGGAAGCGCGGCAGCCAGGCGGGCGTGCCGGCATTGCGCTCGGCCGTCAGCTTGCGCCAGATGCGGCTCGGGAACGGCGGGCCCGCCCAGAGCGCGCCCTGATAGGGATCGCCGATCACCTCGAAGAGTTCGGCCGACTGCTCGGAGGAAAGCGCGCCGAGGCTGAGGCCGTAGAGATAGAGCTTCGGGCGGCTTTCCTTCGGCAGGCCCGTCCAGTGACCGTAGACCGCACGGAAGAGCGCACGCGCCGCCTCCGCGCCGTAGTCGGGCTCGGCGAGCAGCGACAGCCAGCTTGCGAGATACGAATACTGGATGGCGACGCTCGCGATGTCGCCGTGGTGCAGGTACTCGACCGTGTCGATGCCCTCCGGATCGACCCAGCCCGTGCCGGTCGGCATGACGACGATCAGCGTCGAGCGCTCGAAGCCGCCGACACGGATTAATTCGTCGAGCGCGATCTTCGCCCGCGCCTCCGCCGTCCCGGCGGCATTGAGGCCGGCATAGACGCGCAGCGGCTCCAGCGCCGGCTTGCCGGTGAAGGCGAAGATCTCCGCTGCCGTCGGCCCGCTCGCAACGAAGGAGCGGCCCATGCGGCCGAGTTCGTCCCAATGGACCAGCGAGGCGGCGCTGCCCGATTTCAACGGATCGGCCGGGGCGGCCGTGTCGGGCTCGATCAGCTCGTCGAGCCGGCGGAAGGAGGAATCGGCCGCGTGCAGCACGAAGCGCACCAGGATCCCGTCGGCGAGCGTCCAGAAGAGCGTCGCGGCCAGCACCGTGCCGATGACATAGGAAAGCCGGCGCGGCGCCGCCCGGCGCGAGGTGCGGGCGAAGAGCCGGACGGCGAGCGCGAAGAGCCGCCCGAGCCCCAGCAGGACAAGGAAGACGGCAAGCGCGATCAGCCCGACATAGAGGGGATGCGCGGTCTCGATGGGCGGCAGGTGCATCAGCGCGCGGATGGAGTTCTGCCACTCGGCCGTGCGCCAGAGGAAGACGAGCACCACGACGGCACAGACCCCGCCCGCCGCCGCCTTCAGCCAAAGCCGCACGCGCCCCTCGGCCTCCGGCAGTTCCAGCCACAGCCAGAGCAGGCCGACAAGCACGCCGAGCCCGTAGCCGCAGGCCATGGCGACGCCCGACAGGAGACCCTGCGTGACATAGGTGCGCGGCAGGAGGCTCGGCGTCAGCGAGGCGGCGAAGAACAGCGTGCCGAGCACGAGGCCCGTCGCGGAAAAGGAGACGAGCAGACGCCATAACCATTCCCGCACGATGACCGCCCCTCCGCCAGCAACGGTGCGAGCCTCGCATGCCGGCGATGATGGTGCAACTGCGAGCTACCCCTCATCCGGCTGCCGCCACCTTTGTAACTTCCCTTTGCCCGGGATTGGCGTTGTACTGCCGATTGCGGTGGCGGATGAGAGACCGCAGCACCTTTGGGACACCAAGCCCGTGGGAGAGCCTGGGTCTTCATCCGCCGTTCCATCGAACCCGAACAGTCGCCAGGGCCGCTCGCGCATGCGAAGCCCGCTTAGGCAAGGATGGGACAGGATGGACGTGATCGTTGGCATTGATGTTTCGAAGGACCGGCTGGATGTGCATGTTCTTCCGGCCGGTGACAGTTTCCTTGTCGGCAACGACCATGCCGGCGTGGATGGACTGATCACCCGGCTGCGAGAGGCAAAGGCCGATGTCGTGGCGCTGGAAGCGACCGGCGGTTACGAGATGCTTGCGGCTGCGGGCCTGTCATCGGCCGGCCTTGCCGTTGTCGTGGTCAATCCGGCGCAGGTTCGTTCCTATGCCAATGCGCTGGGCAAACGTGCCAAGACCGACCCGATCGACGCGGCGGTGATCGCAGCCTTCGTGGCGGCGACGAAACCGGATATCCGGCCGTTGCGCGATGAGGAGAGTGAAGCCTTCTCGGCCATCGTGTCGCGCCGCCGCCAGATCGTGCAGATGATCACGGCGGAAGAGAACCGGGCACGGATGGCGCAGACGAAGGAGACACAGAAGAGCATCAAGCGCCTGCTTGCCGCGCTCCGGCACGAACTTGCAAGCCTGGACGACGAGCTCGACGGCCGTATTCGCAAGTCGCCCTTGTGGCGGGTGCGCGAGGCGCTTCTGACGTCTGTGCCGGGTGTCGGGCCGACCACCGCCCGCACGCTGATTGCCGAGATGCCCGAACTCGGCACGCTCGATCGGCGCCAGATCGCCTCACTGGCGGGGATCGCGCCGTTCACGCGGCAATCGGGCAAATGGCGAGGCAGGAGCTTCATCGGCGGCGGTCGCGGCAAGGTGCGCGCCGTGCTCTTCATGGCCGCCCTCGTGGCGTCCCGTCACAACCCGGTCCTCAAGGCTTTCCGCGACAGGCTCGTGGCTGCCGGCAAGCCGAAGATCGTCGCCATCGTCGCGACAATGCGAAAACTCCTCACCATCCTCAACGCAATCATCCGCGACGGTAAACCATGGAAAAACGCTTGACCACAAAGACAGTCGCTCTCCCCGCAAGCGGGGCGAAGGGGTATGCCGGGCCGGTTTCCCCAACCAATACCCGTTTGCAAGGCACGTCCCCTCTCCCCGCTTGCGGGGAGAGGGTTAGGGTGAGCCCCCCCACAAACAAAAAAGCCCCGCGGCCTTCCGGGCCGCGGGGCTTTGTATTCGTATCGTCCGCCTCAGCTATCGAGGAACGAGCGCAGCTTGCGCGAGCGGCTCGGGTGCTTGAGCTTGCGCAGCGCCTTCGCCTCGATCTGGCGGATGCGTTCGCGGGTCACCGAGAACTGCTGGCCGACTTCCTCCAGCGTGTGGTCGGTGTTCATGCCGATGCCGAAGCGCATGCGCAGGACGCGTTCCTCGCGCGGCGTCAGCGAGGCGAGCACGCGGGTCGTCGTCTCGCGCAGGTTCGCCTGGATGGCGGCGTCGATGGGCAGCAGCGCGTTCTTGTCCTCGATGAAATCGCCGAGGTGGCTGTCCTCTTCGTCACCCACGGGGGTTTCGAGCGAGATCGGCTCCTTGGCGATCTTGAGGACCTTGCGGACCTTTTCGAGCGGCATGGCGAGCTTTTCGGCAAGCTCTTCCGGCGTCGGCTCGCGGCCGATCTCGTGCAGCATCTGGCGCGAGGTACGGACGATCTTGTTGATCGTCTCGATCATGTGCACCGGAATGCGGATCGTGCGGGCCTGGTCGGCAATCGACCGGGTGATCGCCTGCCGGATCCACCACGTCGCATAGGTGGAGAACTTGTAACCGCGGCGATACTCGAACTTGTCGACCGCCTTCATGAGGCCGATATTGCCCTCCTGGATGAGATCCAGGAACTGAAGGCCGCGGTTCGTGTACTTCTTGGCGATCGAGATCACGAGGCGGAGGTTGGCTTCCACCATCTCCTTCTTGGCGATGCGCGCCTCGCGCTCGCCCTTCTGCACCATGTGCACGATGCGGCGGAATTCCGAGATCGAGATGCCGGTCTCGGTGGCGAGATTCTGGATCTCCTGGCGGATGTCGCGGATCGTCGTGTTCTCGCTCTTGGCGAATTCCTTCCAGCCGCGGGCCGCAAGGTTGGCGATCGACTTCATCCAGTTCGGATCGAGTTCCGCACCGTTGTACTGTTCCAGGAACGAGTCGCGCTTGACGCCGTAGCTCTCGGCAAGACGCAGCAGGCGGCCCTCGTTCTGCACGAGGCGCTTGTTGATGTCGTAGAGCTGCTCGACGAGGCTGTCGACGCGGTTCTGGTTGAGCGACAAGGACTTCACGGCCGTGATCAGCTCGTCCTTCAGCTCCTTGTAGCGGCGCTCCTGGGCGGGCGACAGCGTGCCGGTCGCCTGCAGGCGGGCTTCCACCTGCTGGTCCTGCAGCTTGCGCAGCTTCTTGTAGGTCTCGGCGATCGTGTCGAGCGTCGTCATGACCTGCGGGCGCAGCTCCGCTTCCATCGCGGCGAGCGAGAGGTTCGACTCATCGTCGTCCTCTTCCTCCTCCTCGGCCGGCAGGCCCTCGCCGCCGACATTGGTGATGTCGTCGTCGTTGGCCGCGCGCGGCTTGCGGTTCTTTTCCTTCTCCTCGGCCGCCTTGCGGTCGGCCTCGATCTTTTCCGGAGACTGGAACTGCGGTGCGGCCTTCGCCTCGGGACCGGAATAGGTCGTCTCGAGGTCGATGATCTCGCGCAGCAGCGTCTGGCCTTCGTTCAGCTCGTCGCGCCAGATGATGATGGCCTGGAAGGTCAGCGGGCTCTCACAGAGACCGGCGATCATCGTCTCGCGGCCGGCCTCGATGCGCTTGGCGATGGCGATTTCGCCCTCGCGCGACAGGAGCTCGACGGAGCCCATTTCGCGCAGGTACATGCGCACCGGGTCGTCCGTACGGTCGGTCGGCTCCTTCTTCTTGGCGGTCGCAAGCGCGGTGCCGCCGGAAGGGGCAAGCTCGCCGCCCTCGCTGTCGCCGTCGTCGTCGCCGCTGTCTTCCTCGCCGCCCTGGGCCGCTTCTTCCGCGTCCTCGTCCTCGATGACGTTGATGCCCATGTCAGAAAGCATGGCCATCGTGTCCTCGATCTGCTCCGAGGTGACTTCCTCGGACGGCAGCACCGAGTTCAGCTCGTCCATCGTGACGTAGCCGCGCTTCTTGGCGGCCTTGATCATCTTCTTGACGGCATCATCGGAAAGATCGAGAAGAGGGCCGTCGGATGCGCCTTCGCGTTCGTTCTCGACTTCCTCGTTCTCTTTAACCTTTGTCGCCATTTATTTCGTCGCTTTCCTGAGCATCAGTTTCCAAGCGGTTAGGGGCTCGCAGCCAAACGCTTTCCAGCGTACCGCGACTTAGCGTCCCTGACCTAACGGATTGACAATTAAATCCAGATTAACCACGTCCCGGCCCTTGGAAGCGTGGAAATGTTGCCGCAGCAACACGATTGACATGACTTCCCGATCCGCCGTACCCATTCCTTCTCAGCCAACAATGGTGATTCCCAGAATTTTCGGTTCCGTCAAGCTCTTCCGGCAAAAAAGCCGCAAAAGCCGTCGATTCGGGCTCGCGGACAGGAAAGGGAGCGGATCCGGGCGATTGAGCCTTCATGTAGGCGTCTTTCTGCAAAAGACAAGAGCCGTCCACCTTCCCGGATTCCGCGCCACGATGGCACCGATTCGCAGAGGCCCGTTCAGAACGAACGCCCGTCCACTTTCTTGATCGTCAATGTCTCAAGATCGATCGCCGGAATGCAGCGAAGGTTGATCGCCGCCATCCGGTTGCCCTTCGGATCCGAACCCTCGCCGTGGGTGGCGATGCCGCATTTGCCGCAAAAGTGATGCCGGATGACGTGGCGGTTGAACGTGTAGGTCGACACGTTCTCCTCCGGCGTGGTCAGCCGCAGGTTTTCCGCCGGCACGAAGGCGAGCAGGCCTCCCCGCCTGCGGCACATGGAACAGTTGCAGTCGAGCCCGGTATCGAATTCGCCCTCCACCTCGAAGGCGACATTGCCGCAGTGACAGCTTCCCTCGTACTTCATGGCATGCTCCTCTCAGTACCAGTCCATGACGACCTTGCCGGAATTGCCCGAGCGCATCGCCTCGAAACCCTCCCGGAAATCGTCGATCCTGATGCGGTGCGTGATAATCGGCGCAAGGTCGAGCCCGCCCTGCACGAAGGCGATCATCTTGTACCACGTCTCGAACATCTCGCGCCCGTAGATGCCCTTCAAGGTCAGCATCTTGAAGATGACCTTGTTCCAGTCGATGCCGAAACCGTCCGGCGCGATGCCGAGGATGGCGATCTTGCCGCCGTTGTTCATCGTGTCGATCATCGAGCGGAAGGCCGGCGGCGCGCCGGACATTTCGAGGCCGACGTCGAAGCCCTCCGTCATGCCGATGGCGGTCATGACGTCCTTCAGGTCCTCCTTCGAGGCATCCACGACATGGTCGATGCCGACCTTGCGGGCAAGGTCGAGGCGGACGGGATTGATGTCGGTGATGACGACCTTGCGCGCGCCGGAGCGTTTCGCCACCATCGCGCCCATGATGCCGATCGGCCCCGCGCCGGTGACCAGCACGTCCTCGCCGACGAGGTCGAAGGAGAGCGCCGTGTGGACGGCATTGCCGAACGGGTCGAAGATCGCCGCCACCTCGTCCGGCACGTCGTCGGGGATCGGCACGACATTGTATTCCGGGATCGCGACGAACTCGCCGAAGGAGCCCGGCCGGTTGACGCCGACGCCCTTGGTGTAGTGACAGAGGTGCCCGCGCCCGGCGCGGCAGTTGCGGCACTTGCCGCAGACGATGTGCCCCTCGCCCGAGACACGCTCGCCCACCCTGTACTTGGTGACGGCGGAACCGATCTCGGCGATCTCGCCGACGAACTCGTGGCCCACCACCATCGGCACCGGGATCGTCTTCTGCGCCCACTGGTCCCAGTTCCAGATATGCACGTCCGTGCCGCAGATCGCCGACTTCTTCACCCGGATCAGCACGTCGTTCGGGCCGATCTCCGGCACCGGTACATGCTCCATCCAGAGGCCGACTTCAGGCTTTGCTTTAACCAGCGCACGCATCATGTTCGACATGACGAAAACTCCGCAAGGGATTCAGAAGACTCTTCAAATGACGCCAAGGTCCCGCCCGACGTCGGCAAAGACTTCAATCGCCTTGCGAACGTCGGCTTCCTCATGCGCCGCCGACATCTGCGTGCGGATGCGCGCCTGCCCGCGCGGCACGACGGGGAAGGAGAAGCCGATGACGTAGACGCCCTTCTCCAGCATGCGCGCCGCCATCTCCTGCGCCAGCGCCGCCTCGCCCAGCATGACCGGGATGATCGGATGCCCCTTACCCGCAAGCTTGAAGCCGAGCTTCGTCATCTCGGCGCGGAAGAGGTCGGCATTGGCATAAAGGCGCTTGCGCAGCGCATCGCCGCTGTCGATGAGGTCGAAGACCTTGAGCGAGGCGGCCGCGATGACCGGGGCGAGCGTGTTGGAGAAGAGATAGGGCCGCGAGCGCTGGCGCAGCCACTCGACGACCTCGCGCTTGCCCGACGTATAACCGCCCGAGGCGCCGCCGAGCGCCTTGCCGAGCGTGCCGGTGATGATGTCGATACGGCCTTCCACGCCGCAATGCTCGGCCGAGCCGCGACCGTGCTTGCCGACGAAGCCGACCGCATGGCTGTCGTCCACCATGACCATCGCGCCGTATTTCTCCGCAAGGTCGCAGACGCCCTGAAGGTTGGCGATGATGCCATCCATCGAGAAGACGCCGTCCGTGGCGATCAACTTGAAGCGGCTGCCCTCGGCCTTCTTCAGCTCCTCCTCAAGGGCCGCCATGTCGTTGTTGGCGTAGCGGAAGCGCTTCGCCTTGGAGAGGCGCACGCCGTCGATGATCGAGGCGTGGTTCAGCGCATCGGAGATGATCGCATCCTCTTCCGAAAGCAGCGTCTCGAAGAGCCCGCCATTAGCATCGAAGCAGGAGGAATAAAGGATCGTGTCCTCAAGCCCGAGGAAGGAAGAAATCCGCGCCTCGAGCTCTTTGTGCTCTTCCTGTGTGCCGCAGATGAAGCGCACGGAGGCCATGCCGTAGCCGTAGCGGTCGAGCGCCTTGCGGCCGGCCTCCGCCAGCTCCTCGTTGTCGGCAAGGCCGAGATAATTGTTGGCGCAGAAGTTCAGCACCCGCTCGCCGGAAGCGACGGTGATCGCGCCGGCCTGCTTGGAGGTGATGACGCGCTCGGCCTTGTAGAGGCCGGCGGACTTGAGCGTGTCGAGTTCGGATCGAAGATGGTCGATGAAGGCGGCTGTCATGGCATGCACTCGCTGGATGCGGGGAAAGGGCGGGATGGGCGGCGGCTTACGCCGCGCTCGCCCGATAGGCGCCGACGAGCCCTTCGTAGTCTTCCATCGGCGGGAAGCGCTCGTAGCTGTGCGCGGCAGGCGTTGTCGCCCAGGCGAGCTTCTCGCTCGTATAGGTCTCGATGAACGGGCTGAACCAGCCGGTGTCGTCGAGCATGGTCGGCCGGACATTGAGGAAGAAATCGACGCCCGGCGGCCGGGTGAACATCCAGGTCATGCAGTCGGGGCAGAAGTGATGCCCGGCCTCGGGACTTGCGCCCGCCACGACCGGCGTGCCCTCCGTCACGGCGAAGCCCTCCGCCGGAACGGCGGCGCTCAGCGAATAGGCGCTGCCGGACATGCGCTGGCAGCCGGTGCAATGGCACGCCATGGTGAGCAGCGGCTGTGCGCTGATGCGGATTTTCACGCGCCCGCAACGGCAGGCGCCGTCGAGCGGCAGTTGAAGTCGTGTCATGGCCTTCGGCTTCCCTTCCGATTATCGCCGGCTTGTCGTTTTTATCGTGATGCCGGCCATTGGCTCCATGCATAGTTCTAGCGCAGCCGGAGGCGGCGTAAAGGCCCCCTTCCCATCTTTCGGCGCCTCAGGGGCGCGCGCAGGCGATCAGCAGGAACATCGGCCGGTTGAGCTCCGCCCGCCATTCCGGATGCTCGGCAAGCTGCTGTTCGCTCGGCCGCCACTCCTCGACATGACGAATGACAAAACCGGCCGCCACCAGCGCATTCAGCGTCGTGCCGAGCGTGCGGTGGTGCTTGACAACGCCCTCGGCGAGCCAGTCCGTGGTGCGCCGGCCCTCGACGAGATAATCGTCGAGCGGCCAGACCTGCCGGCCGCCGACCTCGGCCCAGTCCGGCTGCGACGGCGCCATGTAGATTGGGTGCTCGATGGTGAAGACGAAGGACGCCCCCGGCGTGAGCGCCGCGTGGACGGTACGCACCAGCCGGTCGAAATCCGCGATGTAGTGGAAGGCGAGCGAGGAATAGGCAAGGTCGAAGGCGCCTTCCGGCAGGTCGAGCGTATCGAGGTCGGCGATCTCGTAGCGCACGGCGGGCGAGGCCGTCTCGGCCTTCGCCCGCGCGATCATGTTTTCCGAAAGGTCGAGGCCGAGCACGCTCGCCGCTCCTTCTTCCGCCGCATACCGCGCGAACCAGCCGAAGCCGCAGCCGAGATCGACGATGCGCCGGCCGGCAAGGGGCGGCAGCAGCGCGCGCACCGATTCCCACTCCGCCGCGCCGGCAAGCCCGTGCACGGAGCGCGGAAGGCCGCTGTAGCCCTCGAAGAAGGCGGGATTGTCGTAGATGTTCTGCGCCATGGGAAGCTCCTTTGCGCCGGGCATAGCGCGTTTGCAGCCGGGGGCAAAGCCGTGCGATTCCCCCCTTCGGGGTTGACAGCGGCGCCCCGCGCCTGTCCGTTGGCGGCCGAAAGGAAGCGGCCATGACGATATTGGACAGGTTTTCCCAGAAGGGGCGCGTCGCCCTCGTCACCGGCGGCGGGCGCGGCCTCGGCTTCGAGATCGCCAGGGCGCTGGCCGAGGCCGGCGCGCATGTCGTGGTGACGGGCCGCACCGCCGCGACGCTCGACGAGGCCGTGGAAAAGATCGCCGCGGCGGGCGGAAGCGCCTCGGCCGCCGCCTTCGACATCGCCGACCGCGCCGCCCAGCGCGCGGCCCTTGCCGCCATCGAGGAACGGCACGGCCGGCTCGACGTGCTGGTCAACAATGTCGGCGCGCGCGACCGCCGGCCGCTCTCGCAGATGGACGACGAAGCGATAGACGAGCTCGTGCGCACCGACTTTTCCGCCGCCGCCAGCCTTTCGCGCGATGCGGCGGTGATCATGATGCGGCAGGCAAGCGGCCGGCTGATCGCCGTCACCTCCATCGGCGGTCATGTCGCCATGCCGAACGACGGCGTCTACCCCGCCGCCAAGCAGGCGCTGACCGGCCTCATGCGCAGCATGGCCGTGGAATACGGCCCCTACGGCATCACCAGCAACGCCATCGCGCCCGGCTGGTTCGCCACCGAGACCAACGCTGCCATGGCCGCCAACGAAGAACTGATGCCCTTCGTGCGCCAGCGCATCCCCGTCCAGCGCTGGGCGCGCGCCGACGAGATCGCCGGCGCCGCCCTCTTCCTCGCCAGCGACGCCGCCTCCTTCGTCAACGGCCATGTGCTGGTGGTGGACGGGGGCATGACGGTGCGGATGTAGGTCTCCGCATGCCCCTCATCCCCCTGCCGGGACCTTCTCCCCGCAAGCGGCAAAGCAATCGCATATTGAAGGCCCTCTCTGCCTGCCGGCATCTCCCCCACAAGGGGGGAGAAAGGCTGGCAGCCCGTTTTTCCCTCAATTCTTGAATGCCGAGAGTGCCGCACGTTAAGTCCCTCCCCCTTGTGGGGAGGGATTTAGGGAGGGGTCTTTTCCATATGCGCCGCACTCACTCCGCCGCCGCGGCCGCTTCCAGCGGGGCGATGTCGAGCTTGACCATCTTCAGCATCGCCTCGGCGACGCGCCTGACCTTCGCCTGGTCGGGATCGTTCATCAGTTCGCCGAGCCGCGCCGGGGCGATCTGCCAGGACAGGCCCCAGCGGTCCTTCAGCCAGCCGCAGTGCTCCACCGAGCCGCCCTCCTTCAAGGCGTTCCACAGCCGGTCGAGATCGCCCTGCGTCTCGCATTCGACCATGATGGAGAAGCTGTGGTTGAACGGATCGAGCGGCCCTGCCTCGATCGCCATGTAGCGCTGGTCGCCGAGGGTGAAGCTGGCGATCTTCACACTGCCGGGCGGGCCGCTCGGGCTTTCGGCCGGCATCTTCGAGACCCAGTGCACCGACGAGCCGGGGATGAGCGAGGCATAGAAGCCGATGGCGGCCTCCATGTCCTTGGCGAACCAGAGATGCTGCGTGACCTTCATCGTGGCGTCCTCCTTGACGATCCTGCACAAGGACGAAGGCGCGCCCAACGTTCCGACAGCGCGTCAAAAAATCAGCCGGAGAAATCCTCGATGACGGCAAGGAAGGCCTCGCCGAAGCGGTCGCGCTTGGAAACGCCGATGCCGGGGATGTCGAGCAGTTCCTCCAGGTCGCGCGGACGCTCCTTGGCGAGCGCGATCAGCGTCGTGTCCGGGAAGACCACATAGGGCGGCACGTCGAGGTCCTTGGCGATGGCGAGCCGCTCGGCGCGCAGCGCCTCGAAAAGCTCGCGGTCCGAGCCGGAAAGATTGGAACGCTCGCGCGCGGCGGGCGAGTTGCCCGCCTTCGCCCTGCGCCCCGCCTGCGGCCGGTCCTTGCGGAAGAACACCTCCCGCTCGTGGCGGAAGACGGCGCGCGCCTCCGGCTCCAGCTTCAATGCGCCATAGGCCGAATGGTCGACGCTGACGAGGCCCATGGCGAGCAATTGCCGGAAGATCGACTGCCAGACACGCGGCGCGATGTCCTTGCCGGCGCCGAAGACGGGCATGTCCGTGTGGCCGAAGCGCTGCGTCTTCTCGTTCTCGACGCCCATCAGCACATCGATGACATGACCGGAACCGAAACGCTCCCCGGTGCGGTAGACGGCGGCGAGCGCCTTGATGGCCGCTTCCGTGCCGTCCCAGGTCTCCACCGGGTTGCGGCAGGTGTCGCAATTGCCGCAATTCCCGGCGTGGCTCTCGCCGAAATGGGCGAGGATCGCCTTGCGCCGGCAGCCGGCCGTCTCGCAGATGGCGAGCAGCGCCGTCAGCTTGGCGCGCTCGATGCGCTTGATCTCGTCGGCCGCCCCGCCCTCGTCGATCATCCTGCGCCGCTGCACGACGTCGGCCATGCCGTAGGCCATCCAGACCTCGGAGGGCAGGCCGTCGCGCCCGGCGCGGCCCGTCTCCTGGTAATAGGCCTCCACCGAGCCCGGCAGGTCGAGATGGGCGACATAGCGCACATCCGGCTTGTCGATGCCCATGCCGAAGGCGACGGTGGCGACGAGGCAGAGGTTTTCTTCCTTGAGGAACGCGTCCTGGTTGGCGTCGCGCACCGACCGGTCGAAGCCGGCATGGTAGGGCAGCGCACGAACACCCTGCGTATTCAGCCACTCGGCCGTGTCCTCGACCTTCGCCCGCGATAGGCAATAGACGATACCGCTCTCGCCCTGGTGCTTCGACAGGAAGCGCAGGAGCTGCTGGCGCGGCTGGTCGCGCTCGGCGATCTCGTAGGCGATGTTCGGCCGGTCGAAGCTGGTGGTGAAGATTTCCGCGTGCTGGAGCCCCAATCGCTCGACGATATCGTCGCGGGTATGCGGATCGGCCGTCGCCGTCAGCGCGACGCGCGGCACGCCGGGATGGCGCTCGCCGAGCACGCCGAGCGCCCGGTATTCCGGCCGGAAATCGTGCCCCCATTGCGACACGCAATGCGCCTCGTCGATGGCAAAGAGCGAAATGCGGGCTTCCGCCACGAGCTCAGCGAAACCGTCCGTCACGATGCGCTCGGGCGTGACATAGAGAAGGTCGAGATCGCCCGTGCGCATGGCATCGCGCACGGCGAAGAACTCATCCCGCGTTAGCGAGGAGTTGAGCGCCGCCGCCTTCACGCCGAGCTGCTTCAGCGCTTCCACCTGGTCGCGCATCAGCGCGATCAGCGGCGAGATGACGATGCCCACACCATCGCGGCAGAGCGCCGGGATCTGGAAGCACAGCGACTTGCCCGCCCCCGTCGGGAAGAGCACCACCGCATCCCCGCCCGCCGTCACATGCTCCACCACCGCCTGCTGCTTGCCGCGGAAGGCGTCATAGCCGTAGACGCGCTTGAGCACGTCGAGGGGGCGGGCGTTGTGGGTGGAAGTATCGAGCATGCGTTCCGTCTTCGTTTGCGGCGACTATGGCGTTTGCGCCGCGGGGAGGCAACCCGCGAAGGGAATGGCGCGCCGTGTCACGTGGATCCTCGGGTCAAGCCCGAGGATGACGGAGAGGAGGAGAGGTCGAGCGGTCGCCAAACGGCGCGGCAAAGGGGAACATCGATTTTCGCTCTTGCCCCTCTTCTGTCATCCTCGGGCTTGACCCGAGGATCCACACCTCACGCCGCCTACTTCCCCGCCGGCCCCTTCACGCGGCCGGAGAGCACGCCGAAGCCTTCGATGATCGCCTCCTGGTTCTCCATCCGCACCGTCTCCATCTGCACTTCCTGCAGCGCGCGCAGGATCTGCGGCACGCGCTCGCCGTCGCCCTCCTCCGTCGAGACGGCGAGTTCCCGCTCCAGCTCGCGGCGCTGCCAGAGGAGCGCGCGGGTGCGCTTGTGGAGGGCCAGCGCCTGGAGGTAGCCTTCGCGGGCGTCTTCCGGCGCGGCTTCGGCCGTCGCGGTCCACAGGCGCGAATTGCGGATCTGCTGGTCGAGGCCCTTCAACAGCGTGTCGAAGCCGGCCGTCTCCAGCTCCTCGAGCAGGCGGTCGCGCTCCAGCCGCGCGCCGACCGAGCCGGCGATGCCGAGGAGCGCCGACCAGAGGCGCTGGAGGTCGCGGTTCTCGTATTCGATGATGGCGATCTCGTCGTAGTCGCTGAAGAGCAGGCCCGGATGGTTGACGACGGTGAGCGCCAGCACGCTTTCACGCAGCGCCGGCAGCTCCTGCGCGCCGCGCACCAGCGCCGAGCGGGCGAGCCGGTCGGAGATGCCGGAGGGACCGGCATTGCCCTGAGGCGCGCCGCGCCCACCGCCCCTGCCCTGACGGTTGCCGGCAAAAGTGCCGCCCTGCCTTTGCGGCGGGCGGAAGAAGGCGTTCAGCCGGTCGCGCATGTCCTGCTGGTAGTGGCGGCGCACATCCTCGTCGGCAATGGCGGCCGTCACCTGGCGCAGGCGCGCCTCCAGCGCCGCGCGGCTTTCCGGCGTCTCGAAATTGACGCCCTGCACCTCGCGGTTCCAGATCATCTCGGCAAGCGGGCGGGCGCCCGCCATCACCTTGTCGAAGGGCGCGCGGCCCTCGTGACGCACGAGGTCGTCCGGATCCTTGCCGTCCGGCAGGAGGGCGAAGCGCACGGTGCGCTCGGGCTTGATGAAGGGGAGCGCAAGGTCGGCGGCGCGGTTGGCCGCGCGGATGCCCGCCCCGTCACCGTCGAAGCAGAGCACCGGCTGCGGCGTCATCCGCCAGAGAAGATCGAACTGGTTTTCGGTGAGCGCCGTGCCGAGCGGGGCGACGGCGTTCTCGATGCCGGCCTGGTGCAGGGCGATCACGTCCATGTAGCCCTCGACCGCGATGACCGTGCCGGCGGTCTGGATGGCCTTGCGGGCGCGTGCGTGATTGTAGAGCACGCTGCCTTTATGGAAGAGCTCCGTCTCGTTGGAATTAAGGTATTTCGCCGGCGCGTCCGGCGACATGGCGCGCCCGCCGAAGGCGATGACCTTCTCGCGCAGCGAGAGGATGGGGAACATGATTCGGTCGCGGAAGCGATCATAGGAAACCGGGATCTCCGGCCCATGGACGACGAGCCCGCAGGCCTCGATCGCCTCCTTCGGCACGCCCTTGCCGGCGAGAAATTCCTTCAGCGCGTTGCGGCTCTCCGGCGCATAGCCGAGGCGGAAGGTCTCGATGGTGCGACCCGTCAGGCCGCGGTCGCGCAGATAGGCGCGCGCCTTGGCGCCGGCCGGCGTCTGGAGCTGGTCCTCGAAGAAGCGCGCCGCCATCTCCATGACCTCGACGAGGCCCATGCGCTCCTTCTCGCGCTGCTCGGCCTCGCGGTCGGGCTGCGGCATGGCGACGCCCGCAAGGTCGGCGATCTGCTGCACGGCTTCGGGGAAGGACAGCCCTTCAAGGTCGGTGAGGAAGCGGAAATGATCGCCCGAGACGCCGCAGCCGAAGCAATGGTAGCGCCCCTTGCGGTCCTCGCAGTGGAAGGACGGCGACTTCTCGCCGTGGAACGGGCAGCAGGCCCAATAGTCCCCCCGCGAGACGTTGGTCTTCCGGCGATCCCACGTCACGCGTTTGCCGATCACGTCGGAAATCGAAACGCGGTCGCGGATCTCGTCTAGGAAGGCGTTGGAAAAGCGCATGGTTACCTCGGTTCCCCGACCCATAGAGCCAAAAAGCCGGCATTGCTATGGTGCAGGATGGCGTTGCCCGCAATTCACAGATTGACAGCATGACGATTGTATATACACTTGAAAACGACACCGCGCATGAGTGCTGGTCGGAAACCTAGAACAGGGTACGATTCATGCGCGAAGAGCAGAGCTATTTTTCATCTTTCGAATGGGATGAGCTGAAAAGGGAAGCCAATCTCGCCAAACACGGCATCGATTTTCCGCGCGCGGCGTCCGCTCTCAATGGACCCCGGCTGGACAAACCGTCGGAACGCAACGGCGAAATCAGGACCCTTGCAATCTGCCCGCTGACGGATCGCCTCATCGCGGTCGTCTATACGATGCGGGGCGACATATGCAGGATCATCTCGGCAAGGGCGGCACGTAAAAATGAGCAAAGAGCATATCGTCAGATATACCCTTGAGGAAATCGAGGAGAAGATCGCCAAGGGCAAAGACCGAAGCGACTGGGCCCGCGTCGACGCGATGACGGACGAGGATATCCTCGCCAACATGCGCGACGACCCGGATTGGGCGGATTTCATCGACGTCGACTGGTCCAAGGCGAAGATCGTCGTTCCGGCACAGAAGACGTCGATCTCCATCCGGCTCGACGCCGATATCGTGGATTTCTTCAAGGCGACGGGAAAGGGCTACCAGACCCGCATCAACGCCGTGCTGCGCCACTACATGGACGAGCAGGACAAGGGCAAGAAGAGCGGCTGACGCCGCTCCCCTTACTTCAGCAGGTCCTTCACCATGCCGGAGGCCCTGGCGAAATCCATCTGGCCGGGGTAGCGCTCCTTGAGCACGGCCATGACCTTGCCCATGTCGCGCAGGCCCTGCGCGCCGATCTCGGCGATGATCCCCGCGATGAGGTCCTTGACCTTCTCGTCGGAAAGCTGCTCGGGCAGGAAGCCCTTGATGACGGCGATTTCCTCGCGCTCCTGGGCGGCGAGCTCCGGACGGCCGTTCTCGGCGAAGATCTTGGCGGATTCCTCGCGCTGCTTGATCATCTTGGCGAGGATCTGCAGCAGTTCGTCGGTCTCGACGGGGCCCTTGCCGGCACCGCGGTTGGCGATGTCGCGGTCCTTGAGCGTCGCCTGGATGAGGCGCAGCGTGGAGACACGGCAGGCATCCCTTGCCTTGAGCGCATCCTTGAGGGCGTTTGCGATGGTCTCGCGCATTCTTTTCTCCATTGGAGGCCCCCGCGTGGAATGCGCGGCCAGGGCCTCGATCGTCGTTCGATTGTCGATGCTCATAGCCCGGCAGGCGGGCTGCGGGCAAACGGATTGCGCAAGTGCGTGAAATTACACGCTTTATAATTCCGCGCAATTCACAGGGCGACGGTTGACCCCGCCGCCCGCATTGTCTATTTTCCGGCACCTGCACGAAAATTGGCAATCAGGGCGCACCAACGCGGGTTTCCGCGCGCCTTTGCCTGCGATCTTAAATGGTGCCCGCCGCGAACCCTTTCAAGCGCGGCACCGGAAACGGGATACTCATGACCTCGACCCCCGCATGGACCACCGAAAAGCCCACCGCCCTGCTCGTCCTTTCCGACGGCACGGTCATCGAGGGCAAGGGCATCGGCGCCACCGGCAAGGTGACCGCGGAAGTCTGCTTCAACACGGCGCTGACGGGCTACCAGGAGATCCTGACCGACCCCTCCTATCTCGGCCAGATCGTCACCTTCACCTTCCCGCATATCGGCAATGTCGGCGCCAACGACGAGGACATCGAAGACCTGACGCCCGCCGCCCGCCACGGCGCCGTCGGCACGATCTTCAAGGCCGACATCACCGAGCCGTCGAACTACCGCGCCGCAAAGCACCTCGACGCCTGGCTGAAGGCGCGCGGCATCATCGGCCTTTCGGGCATCGACACGCGCGCGCTCACCGCCTGGATCCGCCAGAACGGCGCGCCGAACGCGGTGATCGCCCACGATCCGAACGGCGTCTTCGACATCGAGACGCTGAAGGCCGAAGCCAAAGCCTGGAGCGGCCTCGTCGGCCTCGACCTCGCCAAGGTCGCCTCCTCCGGCCAGTCCTCGCGCTGGAGCGAGAAGCCGTGGGTGTGGAACGAGGGCTACGAAGACCTCTCCGACGCGGACGTGAAGTACCACATCGTCGCGCTCGACTACGGCGTGAAGCGCAACATCCTGCGCCTCTTCACGGGGCTCGACTGCAAGGTCACCGTCATGCCGGCGACCTCCAGTGCCGAGGACGTGCTGGCCCAGAAGCCGGACGGCATCTTCCTTTCCAACGGCCCGGGCGACCCGGCCGCCACCGGCGAATATGCCGTGCCGGTCATCCGCAAGCTGATCGAGACGGGCATTCCGATCTTCGGCATCTGCCTCGGCCACCAGATGCTCGGCCTTGCCGTCGGCGCCACGACCGAGAAGATGCACCAGGGCCACCACGGCGCGAACCATCCGGTGAAGGACCACACGACCGGCAAGGTCGAGATCGTCTCGATGAACCACGGCTTCGCCGTCGCCTCCGCCACCCTGCCGGAGGGCGTGGAGGAAACCCACGTCTCGCTGTTCGACGGCACGAATTGCGGCCTGCGCCTCGTCGGCAAGCCGGTCTTCTCCGTGCAGCATCACCCGGAGGCCTCCCCCGGCCCGCAGGACAGCCACTACCTCTTCCGCCGCTTCATCAACCTGGTGCGCGAAAAGAAGGGCGAGGACGCCATTCCGGAACGGGCGTAAGCTCTCTTCCCCATCGAATGCAGAAAGGCCCCGGACGGCAGCGTCCGGGGCCTTTCCGTATTCGTCAGGCGGTGCGCACCAGCCGGTAGAAGCGCCAGTTGAGCAGCACGGCGGCCGCGGCAAGGCCGCTGAGGAAACCGAACCACACGCCGATGCCGCCGAAGCCCGCCGGGAAGGCGAAGAACCAGGCGCAGAAAAAGCCGATCGGCCAATAGGAGATCAGCGCCAGCACCATCGGGATGCGCGTGTCCTTCAGCCCGCGCAGGAGCCCGGCGGCGATCGCCTGGAGCCCGTCGACGAGCTGGAAGATGCCGGCGATCACCACGAAGGGGCCGGCGATGGCAAGGACGGCCGCCGAATCCGCACCCGCCTTGTCGAGGAAGATCGAGGCGAGCGTCGTCGGCACGAGCGCGAAGAGGATGCCGCCGCTGACCGCGATGACCGCCGCGATCATCAGCACCGCCAGCGCCGCGCGCACGACGCCGAGCCGGTCGCCCCGCCCGTGCGCCACGCCGACGCGCACCGTGCCGGCCTGCGCGAGCCCCAGCGGGATCATGAAGGCGATGGAGGCGAGCTGGAGCGCGATGCCGTGGGCGGCGAGCTGCAGCGTGCCGATATTGCCCATCAGCAGAGAGGCGCCGGTGAAAAGCCCGACTTCGGCGAGCATGGTGAGGCCGATCGGCAGGCCGAGGTGGACCACTTCGCGCAACGCGCCCCAGTCCGGCTTCCAGAACCGCACGAACAGCTCGTAACGGCGCATGTCCGGCCGCGACTGGATATAGGCGGTGATGAGCAGGAAGCTGAGAAGGTTCACGCAGAAGGAGACGATGGCCGCCCCTTCCATGCCGAGGGCCGGAAAGCCGAAATGGCCGAGCACCAGCGCATAGGCGAAGAACGCGTTGACCGACAGGATGATGATCGTGACATAGAGCACGATGCCGGCGCGCCCGTGTGCGCTCACGAGGCCGCGCAGCGTCATGAAGAGCAGGCCCGGCGCCATGCCCCACTGGGCGATCTTGAGGTAGCTGCCGGCGAGCGCCGCCACTTCCGGCTTCTGGCCGGCATAGAGCAGGATCGCCTCGACATTGTAGAAGAGCGGGATCATCAGCGCCGAATAGGCGAGCGCCACCCACATGCCCATGCGCACGGCGCGGCGCACGGAAACGGCATCGCCCCGCCCGTAGGCCTGCGCGACCATGGGCATGACGGCATTGGCAAAGCCCGAGCCGAGGATGAAGACGGTGAAGAAGAACTGCGCCGACAGGACGATGGCCGCCAGATGCGCGGCGCCGAGCCGGCCGAGGATGACCACGTCCGTCGTGTGGATGCCGAGCTGGGCGAGCTGCGCGCCGATCAGCGGGATGCCGAGGGAAAAGGTCGCCCGGAAATGCGTTCCCCAGCCATTGTCCTCGCGTTGCGTTGCCGTGTGCATGATTTTCTCGCTTTCGACCGCTTGGGATCACAAGTTCCCGCCGCGATCAATCGAATAGGTGTGATCTTCTCATCAAACTTGCGCGAAACGGCGCCTTGCCGGCGTTTTCCGGGCCGATTTTCACCGGAATGTCACGCTTGAAAGCGCTTCAGGCCTTCTCCGCCGCAAGATCGGCCGTCGGCCCCGCCCCTGCCCCGCGCAGCTTGGTCACGAAGACGACGAGCCCCACGAGGAGGATCAGCGCGGCGACCGCGAAGGGCGCGCCGGCAAAGACGAACGGCGCTGAGGGCTGCGTGAAGCCGCTGAAGACCTGCGTGAAGATCAGGGGGCCGATGATGGTGGTGATGCTGGAGACGCTGGTGAGCGCGCCCTGCAGCTCGCCCTGCGCGGAAGGCGGCACGCGCGCCGAGGCGATGGAACGCAGCGGCGGATCGGCCAGCGCCTCCAGCGCCGTGAGCGCGATCACGGCATAGATCATCCAGCCCTCGACGGCCGCGGCATAGCCGGCAAGGCCGAGCGCCGAGAAACAGAGGCCGATGACCGCCGTGCGGTATTCGCCGAGCCGCGGCACGATGCGCGGCAGCACCAGCCCCATGACGAGCGCGCTGCCGACGCCGAAGACGCCGAGCGAAAAGCCGATCTGCCCCTCGCTCCAGCCATAGCGGTAGGCCGAGACGAAGGACCAGACGGCCGGATAGACGACATGCGCCAGCCCGTAGCAGAAGAAGACGAGGCCAACCCACAGCACGCCCGGATATTTGCGCATCTGCAGAAGCGCGCCGAGCGGGTTGGCGCGCACCAGCTCGAACGGGCGGCGGTTCTTCGCCTCCAGGCTTTCGGGCAGCAGGATCCAGGCCGCGACGAAATTGAGGAAGGCGAGCGCCGCCGCGCCGTAGAAGGGAATGCGCGGCCCGAACTCGCCGAGGAACCCGCCGATCACCGGCCCGAGCACGAAGCCCGTGCCGAAGGCGATGCCCATCAGGCCGAAGTTCTTCGAGCGTGTCTCGTCCGTCGAGACATCGGCGATGTAGGCGGCGGCCGTGCTGAAGCTCGCCCCGCTGAGCCCCGCCAGCACGCGGCCGACAAAGAGCATCCAGTAGCTCGTCGCCAGCGCGCAGATGAGGTTGTCGAAGGCGAAGGTGAGGATGCACACGAGCAGCACCGGCCGGCGGCCGAAACGGTCGGAAAGATTGCCGACGAAGGGCGCGAAGAGGAACTGCATGCCGGCATAGACGAGCAGCAGCCAGCCGCCGTCGACGGCCGCCTGGCCGATGTCGTCGCCGGTCAGCTCGCGCAGATAGGTCGGCAGCACCGGCATGATGATGGCGATGCCGATCACGTCGAGGAACATGATCATGAAGACGAGAAAGAGCCCCCGCCGGGCGGACCGGGCATCGACCATGGAACAGACCTCGAAAAAATGAACGGTGCCCACGCGGGGGCAAAATGTCAGGTCGCGTGTTCTATTTCACTTTTCCGGGCGAAACAATCCATGAACATTGCAATTGTTTTGATGCGTCCATCAGCGAATGCGGGATTTCCGCCGCATCCGCCGTGAGGGGCGATATCTCAGATATCGCCCTGGAAGGTGTTGCAGGCGTCGAGCCGGCCGCTGTCGAAGCCGCGCTTGAACCAGCGGCGGCGCTGCTCGGAGGTGCCGTGGTTGAAGCTTTCCGGCACGACATAGCCCTGCATGCGCTTTTGCAGCGTGTCGTCGCCGATCTGCGTGGCGGCGTTCAGCGCCTCCTCGAGATCGCCGCTTTCCAGAAGCCCCTTCTGCTCGGTATACTTGCCCCAGATGCCGGCATAGCAGTCGGCCTGAAGCTCGACGCGCACGGACATCTGGTTGGCCTCGACCTCGCTCATGCGCTGGCGCTGCTGGTTGAAGCGCGGCAGGATGCCGGTGAGGTTCTGCACATGGTGGCCGACTTCGTGCGCCACGACATAGGCCTGCGCGAAATCGCCGGCCGCGTCGAACTTGTTGGCGAGCTCGTCGAAGAAGCTCATGT
Source organism: Shinella sp. Sh6 (assembly GCF_055392685.1). Classification (NCBI taxonomy): domain Bacteria; kingdom Pseudomonadati; phylum Pseudomonadota; class Alphaproteobacteria; order Hyphomicrobiales; family Rhizobiaceae; genus Shinella; species Shinella sp. Sh6. The sequence continues at coordinate 2,278,747 of NZ_AP044005.1, forward strand.
CGAGATAGAGCTTGTGGTCTCCCGGGCAGTAGAACGGGCCGGAGGCCGCCGAAGCGAAGCCGCAGGCCGATTTCACCGAGCCGGAGAAGAGCACCATCTTGGGCTCCTCGTAGGTCTCGCCGGCCGCCTTGAAGATGCCGCTCCAGGTGTCTTCCGTCTCGGCGAGCACCGTGGCCATGAAGGCCTTGGTCTCCTCCTCCTGCGCGGAGGAGCGACGGCTTGCGGTTTCCGTCTGCTCGAAGCCCGGCTGGGAGGTCTGGCCGCCCTCGCCCATCACCTGCAGGAGGTCGATGCCCATCATCTTCAGGACGAAGTAGATGACGACGAGGAAGATGATCGTGCCGATGCTCATGCCGCCGCCGGCCCGGCGCGCGCCGCCCATCGGGATGCGGAAACCGCCGCCGCTGCCGCGCCCGAAGGGATTGCTCCCTCCCATCGAGGGCCCGGCTCCGCGCTGGTCCTCGATATTGTCCGACTGGCGACGACCTTTCCATTCCATGGCGCATTTCCCCGCGTTGATGGCCGACGAACGCTTGTGGCGTAAATTCGTTCCTCAGCACCCGCTTATAGGGCCTGCGCATGCGCCTTGCAAAACGAAAAGCGGCCCGTCAACGACGGCGAAGGACGGCGTTGAAACGCTCGGCCCAGCCGCCCTGGTGCAGCGCGAGCGAGCCCGCGCCGACGATGAGCAGCGTGATGACGGCGGCCGAAAGTCCGCCCTGGAGGCCGGAGGCGCCGCCAAAGATCATCGTGTTCATCAACCGGCCCGGCACCAGCGTGAAGAGGCCGGCGACGACGATGCCGCCGAAATACATGCCCGCGACATGGGCGCGGTGGGCACGGATATCGCGCCGGCGCGCGGCCGCAATCGCCTTGAAGCTTCCGACGATGACATAGAGCGAGAGGATATGGATCGGGCTGAAGCCGAAGGCCATGTCGATGCCGTGGATGAAGAAGGTGGAAACGCTCGTCGCCACCATCAGCACCAGCCAGACCTTGCCGAGAAGGCGGTGGGCGGGCGTGCCCTTCGGCCGGGCGAGCAGGAAGGCGCCGAGGAGCGCGGCGGGCAGCACGGTCGCGACATGGAACTGGATGGCGAAGGGGGCGGCAAGAAGCGGCGCGAAGGTCATGGACGGGCTCCGGTGCGGTTGAATTCGCAGCCGGCTTGCGCCATTGATCGGTCCGCCTCAAACGCTTTGGCCCGAACGGACGGAAAACTTCGTGAAAAGCCCCTTCCTGCAATCCGCGCTTCGTGAACTGCAGGTCTTCCTGCGCTCGCCGCGCTTCTGGGCGACCTTTGCGGCGGTCGTGCTGATCTTCTGGGTGACGGGCCCCTACGGCACCGCCGAGCGGCTCGCCGCCGTGCCGCGCCTCGGCTTCTGGTTCGTGCTGCATGCCGTCGCCTGGAGCATCGCGGTCGTCACCATCGTCCTCGTCGACACGGCGTTGCGGCCGCGCATGCCGAGCCTCCCTGGCCGCATGGCCGTGGGCACGGTCGTCGCGGGCGTTCCGGTGGGGCTGGCGACGGAGGCGATCAGCCTCTTCACCTTCGGCGGCGAACCGACGCTTTCCACGCTTGCCGGCGGCATCGTGAGCGGCCTCCTCCTCTCCGCCCTCTTCTGCGGCCTCACCTTCCTCACGATGAGCAGCCGGCAGGCCGCCGCCCTTGCCGCCGCGCCGCCGCCGTCTGCCGAGGCGCCGTCCGACGTGCCGCTGCTGCGCCGCCTGAGGCCCGAGAACCGCGGGCCCATCCTGCACATGACCGTCGCCGACCATTACACCGAGGTGACGACCAGCCGCGGGCGCGAACTCATCCTGCTGCGCTTTTCCGATGCGCTCGAGGAGGTCGGCGATACGCCCGGCCTCCAGGTGCACCGCTCGCATTTCGTGGCCGACGCCCATGTGGCAAGGCTCGTGCGCGCCGACGGACGGCTTGCGGTCGTGCTCAGGGACGGCGCGGAAATCCCCGTCAGCCGCAGCCGCCTGGAGGCGGTGCGCTCCCGCTGGGACTGATTTTTTCGGGGCGCCTGTCGGATTGCCGTTCCGCCGCGCGTCTCTAGGTATCCTTCAACACCAAGCCGGGAGAGACCCCATGCGAAAGATCATTGTCGGCGCCTTCGTCAGCCTTGACGGCGTCATGCAGGCGCCGGGCGGGCCCGAGGAGGATCCCATCGGCGGCTTCCGCTTCGGCGGCTGGGTGGCCCCGTTCTTCGACGAGAAGATGGGCGAGTCCGTCGGCGAGACCTTTGCCAAACCCTTCGACCTGCTGCTCGGCCGCAAGACCTACGATATCTTCGCCGCCCACTGGCCCTATGCGGCGGCGGACGATCCCATCGGCCCGCTCTTCGACCGCATCGACAAATTTGTCGCAACGCGCAACCCGGCCTTCGCCCCCACCTGGCAGAACAGCCATGTGCTCGGTCCGGACGCCGTCGCCGCCGTGCGCGCCCTCAAGGCGGGCGATGGTCCCGACCTCCTCACACAGGGCTCCACCGAATTCCTGAAGGCGCTGTTCGAGAACGACCTCGTCGACGAGATCCACGTCTCGATCTTCCCGGTCATCCTCGGCAAGGGCAAGCGGCTCTTCGGGGACGCCTCCTTCCCGCGCGCGCTGACGCTGATCTCCTCGAAGACCAGCGACACGGGCGTGACGATGAACAAATATGCCCGCGCCGGCGAGGTCGCCACCGGCTCCTTCGAGTTCGACACGCCGACCGACGCCGAGCTGGAACGCCGCCGCAACCTCACCTGACGGCTCAGGCGAGCCCCTCGCCCGCCACCGTCTCCGCCAGCCAGCCGGCGAAGGCGGACATGGCGGGCGTGACGCTGCGCGATTGCAGCCGCGTCAGCCAGTAGCTGCCGAGCGCGACGCTCGTCGCAAAGGGCTGGACGACAGCCCCGGAGGCGAGCAGGCGCGAAAACATCAGCGGCGGCGCGAGCCCGACGCCGACACCCTGCAGCACCGCTTCCATCATGGCGAGCGAGGTATCGAAGACGACGGTGTTCTGCGGCGGCGGCGTGCGCGGCAGGCCGGCGGCCTCGAACCAGCGCGTCCACTCGTCGCGCCGGTAGGAGCGCAGCAGCGTCAGGCAAAGAAGGTCCGCCGGCTCCTTCAGGTCCCTGGCGACCGCCGGCACGGCGAGAACGGAAAGCGGTGCCTCGAAGAGGCGGACGGCATCCGTGCCGTGCCACGCGCCCGTGCCGAAGCGGATGGCGAAGTCGAGGCCTTCGGCGGCAAGGTCGACCCGGTTGTTGTTGGTCGAAAGCCGCACCTCCACGTAAGGGTGGCGCTCGCGGAAGGCGGCAAGGCGCGGCAGCAGCCAGCCGACAGCGAAGGTGCCGACCGCACCCACCGTCAGGATCTCCCGCACATGCCCGCCGCGGAAACGCTCCAGCGCATCGGCCATGCGGTCGAAGCCGTCGCGCAGCACCGGCAAAAGGCTTTCGCCCTCCGCCGTGATCATCAGCCCGCGCGGCAGGCGCTTGAAGAGCGCGACGCCGAGCTGGTCTTCGAGGCTTTTCACCTGATGGCTGACGGCCGCCTGCGTCACGTTCAGCTCGATCGCCGCCCGCGTGAAGGAGAGATGCCGGGCGGACGCCTCGAAGGCGCGGAAGGCGTTGAGCGGCAGATAAGGCCGAACCATGGCAATGCCCTAATTTTCCTAATGGCTGAGACCAGTATTCATCTTTTGTCAGGCCACAAGAGCACTGCTATCCATGGGATGCAAGCCATTCAGATTTCGGGGAAATGCGATGGATTTTCGTCTTGTCGCGGCCAGCGTCCTGCTGGCCGCCGGCTTCTCTGCGCCCGCCGAAGCCCGTATTATTTGTACAATCGTCGCCGATGCGGCCAGCGACGACATCATCCTGGAGAAGGGCGACTGCAAGACGCGCGTCACGCCCGCCTCCACTTTCAAGGTGCCCCTGGCGGTGATGGGCTACGATTCCGGTTTCCTGGAAAATGCCGAGGAGCCGGTGCTGCCCTTCATGGAAGGCTATCCCGACTGGGGCGGCGATGCCTGGCGCCAGCCGACGACGCCGAAGCGCTGGCTGGAATATTCCGTCGTCTGGTATTCGCAGCAGATCACCAGGTTCCTCGGCTACGAGCAGTTGCGCGACTATGCCGAGGCCTTCGACTACGGCAATGCCGACATGACGGGCGACCCCGGCAAGGACAACGGCCTTGAGCGTGCCTGGATCGCCTCCTCGCTGAAGATCTCGCCGCGCGAGCAGGTCGCCTTCCTGAGGAAGCTGGTCAACCACGAGCTGCCCGTCTCCGCCGACGCGATGGATGCGGCCATGACCATCGTGGAGCGGCGCGACATCGCGGACGGCTGGGGCGTGCAGGGCAAGACCGGCATGGCCTATTCGAAAAAGCCCGACGGAACGCCGAACTACGGCCGCCCCTACGGCTGGTATGTCGGCTGGGCGAGCCGCGACGACCGCACCGTCGTCTTCGCCCGGCTGATCCAGGATGAAAGGAAGCAGACGTCCCGCACGAGCCTTCGGGCACGCGACACCATTCTGCAGGAACTGCCGGCCATCCTGGCGGCGGAGTGAACGGCGGCCTCGTGCGGCAGCCGCGCCGTAACGAGGCCCCGCATTTTCCTGTCGATTCGGCGATTTTCGGGGTTCCGCTCTCCCCCGCATTTGCCTATAAGCCGCTTCTAGCCTTGAAAGACCATTTTTGCGCGCCCGGCCCGGTGAACCCATCGCCATGCCGGTTTTTTCGCGCACGCGGCCGAAGCGAACGAGAACGGATAGAGAGATGCCCAAGCGCCAAGATTTGAAATCGATCCTCATCATCGGCGCGGGGCCGATCGTCATCGGGCAGGCCTGCGAATTCGACTATTCCGGCACCCAGGCCTGCAAGGCGCTGAAGGAGGAAGGCTACCGCGTCATCCTCGTCAACTCCAACCCGGCGACGATCATGACCGACCCGGGCCTTGCCGACGCGACCTATGTCGAGCCGATCACCCCCGAAGTCGTCGCCAAGATCATCGCCAAGGAGCGCCCGGACGCGCTGCTGCCGACCATGGGCGGCCAGACGGCGCTCAACACCGCGCTCTCCTTGAAGCGCATGGGCGTGCTCGACCGTTATAATGTCGAGATGATCGGCGCCAAGCCGGAAGCCATCGACAAGGCCGAGGACCGCGCGCTCTTCCGCGAGGCCATGGCCAAGATCGGCCTCGAAACGCCGAAATCGATGCTGGCCAACGCCACCGACATCAAGGAACTGGACCGCAAGGCCCACGAGGCCGAGCGCGCCAAGCTCAAGGCCGAGCTTTCCGGCGATGCGCTCGACAAGGCGCTGGACGAGCTGGAGAACCGCTGGAACCTCGGCGAGACCGACCGCAAGCAGCGCTACATGAGCCATGCCATGGCCATCGGCGCGCAGGCGCTGGACGAGATCGGCCTTCCCGCCATCATCCGCCCCTCCTTCACCCTCGGCGGCACCGGCGGCGGCATCGCCTACAACCGCTCGGAATTCTTCGACATCGTCTCCGGCGGCCTCGACGCCTCGCCGACGACGGAAGTGCTCATCGAGGAGTCCGTCCTCGGCTGGAAGGAGTACGAGATGGAAGTGGTCCGCGACAAGGCGGACAACTGCATCATCATCTGCTCCATCGAGAACATCGATCCGATGGGCGTCCACACGGGCGACTCGATCACCGTCGCCCCTGCCCTGACGCTGACGGACAAGGAATACCAGATCATGCGCAACGCCTCGATCGCGGTGCTGCGCGAGATCGGGGTGGAGACGGGCGGGTCGAACGTGCAGTTCGCCGTCAATCCGGCAAACGGCCGCCTCGTCGTCATCGAGATGAACCCGCGCGTCTCGCGCTCCTCCGCGCTCGCCTCCAAGGCGACCGGCTTCCCCATCGCCAAGATCGCCGCCAAGCTCGCCATCGGCTACACGCTCGACGAGCTGGAAAACGACATCACCGGCGGCGCGACCCCGGCCTCGTTCGAGCCGTCCATCGACTACGTGGTCACGAAGATTCCGCGCTTCGCCTTCGAGAAATTCCCGGGCGCCGAGCCGACGCTGACCACCGCCATGAAGTCGGTCGGCGAGGTCATGGCCATCGGCCGCACCTTCGCCGAATCGCTCCAGAAGGCCCTGCGCGGCCTCGAAACGGGCCTGACCGGCCTCGACGAGATCGAGATCCCCGGCCTTGGCGACGGCAACGACAAGAACGCCATCCGCGCCGCCATCTCCACCCCGACGCCGGACCGCCTGCGCATGGTTGCCCAGGCCCTGCGCCTCGGCCTGACGCTGGAAGAGGTGCATGAGGGCTCGAAGATCGACCCGTGGTTCCTCGAGCAGTTCAAGGCGATCGTCGACATGGAGGCCCGCATCCGCGAACACGGCCTGCCGGAGGACGCCGAGAACCTGCGCATGCTGAAGGCCATGGGCTTCTCCGATGCGCGCCTTGCCACCCTTTCCGGCAAGCGCCCGAAAGAAGTCGCCGAGCTGCGCAACGGCCTCAACGTCCGCCCGGTCTTCAAGCGCATCGATACCTGCGCGGCCGAATTCGCCTCGCCGACGGCCTACATGTACTCGACCTACGAGACGCCGTTCGCGGGCGCCACGCGCTCGGAAGCCGGCATTTCGGACCGCAAGAAGGTCGTCATCCTCGGCGGCGGCCCGAACCGCATCGGCCAGGGCATCGAGTTCGACTATTGCTGCTGCCATGCCGCCTTCGCGTTGAAGGACGCCGGCTATGAGGCGATCATGGTCAACTGCAACCCGGAGACCGTCTCGACCGACTACGACACCTCCGACCGCCTCTATTTCGAGCCGCTGACGGCCGAGGACGTCATCGAGATCCTGAAGGCCGAGCAGACGAACGGCGAGGTCGTCGGCGTCATCGTGCAGTTCGGCGGCCAGACCCCGCTGAAACTCGCCGAAGCGCTGGAAAAGAACGGCATCCCGATCCTCGGCACCGCGCCCGACATGATCGACCTTGCCGAGGACCGCGACCGCTTCCAGAAGCTTTTGATGAAGCTCGACCTGATGCAGCCGAACAACGGCATCGCCTATTCGGTCGAGCAGGCCCGGCTCGTGGCCGGCGAGATCGGCTTCCCGCTGGTCGTGCGCCCGTCCTACGTGCTCGGCGGGCGCGCCATGCAGATCATCCATTCGGAAGGCCAGCTCCAGACCTACCTGCTCGACACGGTGCCGGAACTGGTGCCGGAGGACATCAAGCAGCGCTACCCGAACGACAAGACCGGCCAGATCAACACCCTGCTCGGCAAGAACCCGCTGCTCTTCGACAGCTACCTGTCGAACGCCGTGGAGGTCGACGTCGATGCGCTGTGCGACGGCAAGGACGTCTTCGTCTCCGGCATCATGGAGCATATCGAGGAAGCCGGCATCCATTCGGGCGACTCGGCCTGCTCGCTGCCCGTCCACACGCTCTCCACCGAGATCGTCGACGAACTGGAGCGCCAGACCAAGGCGCTCGCCAAGGCGCTCAACGTCGGCGGCCTGATGAACGTGCAGTACGCCATCAAGGACGGCACGATCTATGTTCTCGAAGTGAACCCGCGCGCCTCGCGCACGGTGCCCTTCGTCGCCAAGACCATCGGCGCGCCGATCGCCAAGATCGCCGCCCGCGTCATGGCCGGCGAAGGCCTCGACGCGGCGATCGCCGTCTACGGCAAGAAGCCGGACCCGCGCAACCTCAAGCACATCGCCGTCAAGGAGGCCGTGTTCCCCTTCGCCCGCTTCCCGGGCGTCGACACGCTGCTCGGCCCGGAAATGCGCTCGACCGGCGAGGTCATCGGCCTCGACACGGACTTCGCCCTTGCCTTCGCCAAGTCGCAGCTCGGCGCCGGCGTCGACCTGCCGCGCGGCGGCACGGTCTTCGTTTCCGTGCGCGACGAGGACAAGGACCGCGTGCTGACGGCCGTGCGCCTCCTCACCGACATCGGCTTCAAGGTCATGGCGACCTCCGGCACCGCCCGCTTCCTTGCCGAAAAGGGCATCGAGGCGGTGAAGGTCAACAAGGTGCAGGAAGGCCGTCCGCATGTCGAGGACGCCATCCGCAACCGCCAGGTCAGCCTCGTCATCAACACGACGGACAGCAGCAAGGCGATTTCCGACTCGAAGTCGCTCCGCCGCGCCGCCCTGATGCAGAAGGTGCCCTACTACACCACCATGGCCGGCGCCGAGGCCGCCGCCCAGGCCATCAAGGCCCTCAAGCAGGGACAACTGGAAGTCCGCCCGCTGCAGGCGTATTTCTGAGGTCCTGAAATGGTCAAACCCTTGCGCTACTCGCTTCATGCACAAACCGTGATGCGAGAGCGCAAGCTGGCCCCCGCCTGGGTCGAGGCAACCGTCCGGGAGCCGGAATGGCGCACGGAAGATCCCGCCGGCGCAGGGGTGGAGCGACGCTATCGCTCCATCGATACGCTTGATGGACGTGTGCTGCGCGTCGTTTGTATTGAAGCAGACGAGGAAATACGGATAATATCCGCGTTCATCGACCGAGGCGCGAGGAGGCCGTCATGACCGTGAAAGTCGAATACGACCCCGTCGTCGATGCGGCCTATATCCGCTTCTCGCACGAGGACATCATCGAGACGGAAGAAGTCTCGCAGGGCATCATGCTCGACTACGACAAGGAAGGCCGCATCGTCGGCCTCGAAGTTCTCGACGCCCGCGCCCATCTTCCCAAGGACCTGCTCTCCCAGGCCGCCTGACCTCCTCAATACCCGCCGATGATCGGCAGCACCTCGCCGGTAATGTAGCTGGAGCAGTGCGGCGAGGCGAGGAAGACGTAGGCGGGGGCGAGTTCTTCCGGCTGGGCGGGGCGTTTCATCGGCGTCTTGGCGCCGAATTTCGCGACGTCCCCGGCCTCCTTGTCGGACGGGTTGAGCGGGGTCCAGACCGGGCCCGGCGCGACCGCGTTGACGCGGATGCCGCGCGGCACAAGCTGGCTGGCGAGCGCGCGGGTGAAGGCGTGGATGCCGCCCTTCGTCATCGAATAGTCGAGGAGGTCCTTGGAGCCCTCGAGCCCGGTGACCGAGCCGGTGTTGACGATGGCCGAGCCCGGCTCCATGTGCGGCACCGCCGCCTGCGCCATGAAGAAATAGCCGTAGAGATTGGTCTTCAGCGTCTCGTCGAAATGCTCTTCCGAAAGGTCGAGAATATCCTTGCTATGCACCTGGAAGGCGGCGTTGTTGACGAGGACGTCGAGCCGGCCGAGGTCCTTCACCACGCACTTGACCGTCTGCGCGCAGAAAGCCTTGTCCTTGACGTCGCCGGCAAAGGCCATGCAGCGGCGTCCCTCCGCCTCGACGGCGGCAATCGTCTCCTTCGCATCCGCACCCTCGGCAAGGTGGACGATGGCGATATCGGCCCCCTCGCGCGCGAAAAACACCGCGACGGCCCGGCCGATGCCGGAATCGCCGCCCGTAATGAGCGCCACCTTGTCCTTCAGCTTCTCCGAGCCCTTGTAGAAGGGCGCATCGTACATCGGTGGCGGATCGAGCTTTGCCTCGTGGCCGGGCTTGGGCTGGTGCTGTTCGGGAAAGGGCGGCACGGGATAGGGCCGCGCGCCGGCCTGCATGGCCCCGGGCTTGCCGCCGCCTCCCCTGCGGTCGGCCTTGGCCACCTCCTCCTGGATATCGCGCTGCTTCTCCACGGTTCTCGCGGACTGGCTCGGGGTCATGACGGTCTCCTCAGAATTCGCTGGGGCGGATGTTGTCGACGCGGACGGTGCCGGCGACGACCTCGCGCGGCCCCTCCACCGGATAGGACGGGTCCGTCTCGTCGATCACGGTGTAGAGCTTCTCGTTGCGGAAGGCGCTCGACGAGGTCGTGGAATTGCCGTCGGCGGGCAGCGCATCGATCTCCATGAAGTCGAGCTCGGCTTCCGCCGCCACGACGCGCGCATCGCCGCTGGAGCGGGCGCGCACCACGACCTCGCCCTGGTTCGGCGCATTGTCCCAGTTCGTGTCGTTCGCCGCGGCGACGGGAACGAGGCGGAAGAGTTTCAACTGCTCGACGTCGGAATAGTCGGCAACGGGCGCGGGCGTTTCCATGGCAGGCGTCACAGCACCCTCGCTGCCGGCGAGAACGCGCGGCACGGCGCCCGGAACACCGTTCTCACCGCGCTCTTCGAAGGAAGGCGCGTCCGAGGCGGCCGCCTGACGGCGTCCCTCGTCGTATTTCGCCTGATCACCGGTGACTTCACCGGAAAACTGCTTCCAGTAAGCGGAAATCTTCTCCATCACACCCATCGTTCAATCCTCACTGTTTGGTTTCGACGCGGGCCATCGCCGCCGCCAGGATGCCGCGAATCTCGTCGTCGGCGATCTGCTGGGCGGCAAAGGCTGGGTCGGGCTCGATGCCCGGATCCTCCTCATGGTCCATGACCGTTTCCGTGCTTTGCGCCATGGCGACGAGCGCCGCGCGCGCCTCGGGGATGGCGGCGACCACGGAGATCAACTCCACCAGCAGGCGCCGATGCGCGTTGATCCTGCCTTCCAGATGCGCCGAATTGTCGATGGCCATGCCTTGCTCCCGCGTTCTTCCGGCTAACGGAGGCGCCGGGGGATTGTTCCGGCGGCTGTGGGCAGCAGGAGCCGGCCGGCGAAATAACTGGCCTTCGGGAGGGGCGATCTGCTATAAGGGGTGTTCAAATGCTTTCGACGGTTCCGGGGAAAACTCTCCGGAGACCGTTTTCTTTTTGCGTTCGCGCGGGTCCTTTGCCCGGGCGGCGCGGTATGAAGGACGGGAAAAAATGGTTGAAAAGGTACCGATGACTCAGGACGGGTTCGTCAAGCTGCAGGAAGAACTGCGCTGGCGCCAGCAGGAAGAGCGTCCGCGAATCATCGAGGCGATCGCCGAAGCGCGCGCCCATGGCGACCTTTCGGAAAATGCCGAATACCATGCCGCCAAGGAAGCGCAGAGCCACAATGAAGGCCGCATCACGGAGCTCGAAGACTTCGTCGCGCGCGCCGAGGTCATCGACCTTTCCAAGATGTCCGGCTCCAAGATCAAGTTCGGCGCCCGCGTCAAGCTCGTCGACGAGGACACCGAGGAGGAGAAGGTCTACCAGATCGTCGGCGACCAGGAAGCCGACGTGAAGGCCGGCCGCATCTCCATCTCCTCGCCCATCGCGCGCGCGCTGATCGGCAAGGAAGTCGGCGATTCGATCGAGGTCAACGCGCCCGGCGGCTCCAAGGCCTACGAAATCCTCGCCGTCACCTGGGGCTGAGGCCCGCTTGCCGGGGGCCGGGGCGGTGGCCGACATCAAGGACGTGGACGTGATCGCGCCGAACTTCAAGCGCCGGCTCTCCGGCGTGACGTCGACGATCGTCCAGCTCGTGCCCTTCCAGGCGAAGCTCGGCACGCGCATCGCCGTGGTCGGTCCGGGCCTGCCGGACAATGCCGGCCTGCCGAAGATCGGCTTTGCCGCGCTTCTCGGCCTCTGGCGCGCGCCCAGGGGGCGCAGGCACCGCATCTGGCACGCGCGTCGCAACAACGAGATGGGCTTCGGCCTTTTCCTGCGCGATGTGCTGCGCATGCCGCTGAAGCTCGTCTTCACCTCGGCCGCGCAGCGTCGGCACAGCGCCTATACGCGCTTCCTCATCCGCCGGATGGACGCGGTGATCGCCACCAGCGACCGTTCCGCCTCCTTCCTGAAGGTGCCTTTCCGCGTCATCCGCCACGGCGTCGATCTCGATGCCTTTCATCCGCCGCGCGGCACGGACGATACCATGGCAGCCTCGGGCCTGCCGGGCCGCCATCTCGTCGGCTGCTTCGGCCGCATCCGCCACCAGAAGGGCACCGATCTCTTCGTGCGGGCGATGATCGAGCTTCTGCCGCACCATCCGGACTGGACCGCCATCGTCTGCGGCCGCGCGACGGCGAGCCATACGGCCTTCGCCGACGGCCTCAGGGCCGAGATCGCCGCGGCCGGCCTTTCCGACCGCATCCTCTTCCTCGGCGAGGTGCCGGACGTGAAGGTCTGGTATCGCCGCCTCTCGCTCTACGTCGCGCCCTCGCGCAACGAGGGCTTCGGCCTGACGCCGCTCGAAGCCATGGCCTCGCAGACCGCCGTCGTCGCCAGCGATGCCGGCGCCTATGCCGAGATGATCACGCCCGGCAAGACCGGCGCCGTGGTGCCGGCCGGCGACTACGAAGCCCTGCGCGAGGCCATCCGCCCCTACCTCGCCGACCCCGACATGACGGAACGCCACGCCGCGGCGAGCCTTGCCGAAGTGCGGGAGAATTTCGCGCTGGAGAACGAGGCGAAGGCGGTCAACGCGGTCTATGCGGGCTTGCTATAACGGCCGGCGACAAGCCTACCCCCCTCTGTCCTGCCGGACATCTCCCCCACAAGGGGGGAGATTGGATGGAGCGCCGTTTCGCCTCTCTTTGACGCAGCGATTTGAGCAAGACTCAAGCCTCTTACCGATCTCCCCCCTTGTGGGGGAGATGCCCGGCAGGGCAGAGGGGGGTGCAGCGGCGATGCCAGCTTAAAGCTCCACCAGCCCCACCTTCTTCACCTGCCGGATCGTCAGCATGGTGCGCACGGTATCGACCTGCGGGTTGGCGGTCAGCTCCTCGATGACGAAGTCCTGGAAGCGCGTCAGGTTCTCGGCCACGCAGTGGAGCAGGAAATCGCTGTCGCCGGAGACCATCCAGGCCTGGCGCACCATCGGCCAGGCGCTGGTCGCCAGCGCGAAGGCCTTGAGGTTCGCCTCCGACTGGTGCTTGAGGCCCACCATGCAGAAGGCGACGAGGTCGTAGCCGAGCGCGGGCGCGTTCAGCATCGCCGTATAGCCCTCGATGATGCCGGCCTCCTCCAGCTTGCGCACCCGCCGCAGGCACGGCGGGGCGGAGATGCCGGCGCGCGCGGCCAGCTCCACATTGGTCATCCGCCCGTCGGCCTGGAGCTCTTTCAGGATGCGGATGTCGATGGCGTCGAGTTCGGCACGAAACATGGGAATGGAAAGACCTTTCGGGAAGACGACCGGAAGTAACCCGAATCGCGCCATCGGCGCAAGATTGTTACTGGAAGAGGCACAAATATGTCACGCGCCGTCGCTTGCCTGTTGGCAAAGCGCCGCACGCACTTGAAACTGCCGGCAGTCCCCTCATAAATGAGGATCGAACAAAGACACGCTGGCCCGTGCCCTGCGCGAGACCGCGCGGGCGGGCCGATTGGGCTACGCGCCCGGAAGGAACGACCATGTCCGCCCGCCCTGCTTCCTCGCGTCACGTCAAGGTGCTGATCATCGGCTCCGGCCCGGCCGGCTATACCGCCGCGATCTATACCGCCCGCGCCATGCTGGAGCCCGTGCTGATCGCCGGCATGGAACAGGGCGGCCAGCTCATGATCACCACGGATGTGGAGAACTATCCGGGCTATGCCGATCCGGTGCAGGGTCCGTGGATGATGGAGCAGATGCTCAAGCAGGCGAGCCATGTCGGCGCCGAGATCGTCAACGACCTCGTGACGAATGTCGATCTCGACGTGCGTCCCTTCCGCATCTCCACCGACAGCGGCACCGAATGGACCGCGGACGCCCTCATCATCGCGACGGGCGCCAAGGCCAAGTGGCTCGGCATCGAGACCGAGCACACGTTCATGGGCTTCGGCGTCTCGGCCTGCGCGACCTGCGACGGCTTCTTCTACCGCAACAAGGACGTCATCGTGGTCGGCGGCGGCAATTCGGCGGTGGAAGAGGCGCTCTACCTTTCCAACCTCGCAAAGACGGTCACCGTCGTGCACCGCCGCGATTCCTTCCGCGCGGAAAGGATCCTGCAGGAACGCCTGTTCGCCAAGGAGAACGTCAAGGTCGTCTGGGACCATGAGGTCGTCGAATATCTCGGCGCCGAGGCAAAGCCCCCGATGCCGGCCTCCGTCAACGGCGTGAAGCTGCGCAACGTCAAGACCGGCGAGACGCGCGACATGGTCACGGACGGCGTCTTCGTCGCCATCGGCCATGCGCCGGCGGTCGAGCTCTTCAAGGGCAAGCTGCGCCAGAAGCCGAACGGCTACCTCTGGACCGCGCCCGATTCCACCGCGACCGACGTGCCGGGCGTTTTTGCCGCAGGCGACGTCACGGACGACATCTATCGCCAGGCGGTCACGGCCGCCGGCATGGGCTGCATGGCGGCCCTTGAAACCGAAAAATACCTTGCAGGTCATATGCCTGTCGCAATTGCGGCCGAGTAGAAGCCGCCAACAAAGGGCGGCGGACCCGGTCCGACCGCCCGTGTGGGAACAGTTCAATCAGCGACCGGGCGGGAAGCGTGCGCTCCCCGCCTCACAGACATATGGGGGATAGAATGGCGCTCGACTGGGACAAGCTGCGGATTTTCCATGCCGCGGCCGAGGCCGGCTCATTCACGCATGCAGCCGACAAGCTGCACCTTTCGCAATCGGCCATCAGCCGCCAGGTGAGCGCCCTGGAGCAGGATGTCGGCATCAAGCTGTTCCACCGCCATGCCCGCGGCCTCATCCTCACCGAGCAGGGCGAAATCCTCTACCGCACCGCGCATGACGTGCTGATGAAGCTCGAAAGCGTGCGCGTGCAGCTCACGGAGAACACCGAGAAGCCGAGCGGCAAGCTGCGCATCACCACCACGGTCGGCCTCGGCCAGGGCTGGCTGACCGACAAGGTACAGGAATTCCTCGCGCTCTATCCCGACATGCAGGTGCAGCTCATCCTCGACAACGAGGAGCTGGACGTGAACATGCGCCATGCCGACTGCGCCATCCGCCTGCGCGAGCCGCAGCAGTCCGACCTCATCCAGCGCCGGCTCTTCACCGTGCACATGCACATCTACGCCGCGCCCTCCTACATCAACCGCTACGGCGAGCCGCAGTCCATCGACGACCTCGACGGCCACAAGATCATCACCTTCGGGGAGCCGGCGCCGAGCTACCTGCTCGACGTCAACTGGCTGGAGATCGCCGGACGCGATTCCGACAATCCCCGCCCCTCGGTGCTGCAGATCAACAGCCAGACCTCGATCAAGCGGGCCTGCCTACTCGGCATCGGCATCGCGATGCTGCCGGACTATATTGTCGGGCGCGACCCGGGACTTATCCAGCTCCCCGTCAGCGCCGACATTCCTTCGTTCGATACCTATTTCTGCTATCCCGGCGAGATGAAGAACTCGGCGAAGCTGAAGGTCTTCCGCGACTTCATCGTCGCCAAGGCACGCAACTGGAACTTCTGAAGGGCGGTTTTGCACAGTCCTGCGCCATGCGCATGGCTGGCATGCGCATTAAATGATTGCCATATGCCCGCGAAAGCATCATATCGCCCGCAGCTGATGCATTTTGGTGGCTTTTTCCTCCCAGTGCCACCGCAGCAGCTGTTCCCCTCTGGAGGTTTTATTACCTTCAAAACTATAAAGGGCCCAAGTTGATCTTGCGGCCCTCTTTTTTTGCCTTCCGTTGACCGGAACGAAATTTTCACCATTCCGGCAAAACACGGCAAACCCATCCCTTGAAGACGCGCCCTTGCTTGCCCATATCTAGGACAGCCAGCGCAGTGCGGTCTTTCTCCTCCCAGTGCCGCGCGTTGGCTGTTCCCCTCTGGAGGTTCTTTAGCCTTCAACCTAGCAGGGCCCAGGCTTTCGCTTGTGGCCCTCTTTTTTTGTCCGTGCCCCTTGCATCGACAAGCGTCGATCCCAATATCGCTCACTAACGATATACTCATCGCCGGATCACGATAGACATGAGCCCGCCCGACACCGACGAAATCCTCAAAGCCCTCGCCCATCCCAGGCGGATGGAAATCCTCGCCTGGCTGAAGGAGCCCGAGCGGCATTTCGCCGGTCAGGAGCATCCGCTAGAATTCGGCGTGTGCGCCGGACAGATCGAAAAGCGCTGCGACCTCTCGCAGTCGACCGTTTCCGCCCATCTCGCCACCCTCCAGCGCGCCGGCCTCGTGACGACGCGCAAGGTCGGCCAATGGGTGTTCTTCAAGCGTGACGAGGAAGCGATCGCCGCCTTCCTCCAGCACATCAACGGCGCCCTCTAGGCGCCCCCTCCTCCCAGCCAGAAGAAGGACCATCCATGACCTCGCTCTTCGATCCCATCGTCATCGGCGACATCCAGCTCGCCAACCGCATCGTCATGGCGCCGCTGACGCGCAACCGCTCCCCGGGCGCCGTGCCGAACACGCTGAACGCCGCCTATTACGAGCAACGCGCCTCAGCCGGCCTCATCATCACGGAAGGCACGCCCATCACCCAGCAGGGCCAGGGCTATGCCGACGTGCCGGGCCTCTATACGCCGGAAGCGCTCGCCGGCTGGAAGCAGGTCACCGACGCCGTCCACAGGGCCGGCGGCAAGATCGTCACGCAGATGTGGCATGTCGGCCGCATCTCGCACGAGAGCCTGCAGCCGAACGGCGGCAAGCCGGTCGCCCCGTCCGCCATCCGCGCCCAGTCCAAGACCTACCTCATCAACGCCGACGGCAGCGGCGCCTTCGCGGAAACCTCCGAGCCCCGCGCCCTCGAGCGTGAAGAGCTTGCCGGCATCGTCGAGGATTACCGCCGCGCCGCCCGTGCCGCCGTCGAGGCCGGTTTCGACGGCATCGAGATCCACGCCGCCAACGGCTACCTCATCGACCAGTTCCTGCGCTCGGGCAGCAACCGGCGCACCGACGACTACGGCGGCTCCATCGAGAACCGCGCCCGCTTCCTCTTCGAGGTCGTCGAGGCGATCACGGAGGAAATCGGCGCCGGCCGCACGGCGATCCGCATCTCGCCCGTCACGCCCGCCAACGACGCCTTCGACCCCGATCCGCAGCCGCTCTTCACCCATGTTGTCGAAGGCCTTGCCCGCTACGGCCTTTCCTATGTCCACGTCATCGAAGGCGCGACGGGCGGGCCCCGTGACTTCCAGCAGGGCGACAAGCCCTTCGACTATGCCGCACTGCACGCCGCCTATCGCGCGGCCGGCGGCAAGGCGGGCTGGATGGTCAACAACGGCTACGACCGCAACCTCGCCCTCGATGCCGTTTCCAGCGGCAGGGCCGACCTCGTCGCCTTCGGCAAGCTCTTCATCGCCAACCCCGACCTGGTGAAGCGCCTGAAGGAGGACCTGCCGCTCAACACGCCGGACAAGGACACCTTCTACGGCGGCGGCGCCAAGGGCTATACCGACTATCCGGCGCTGGAGAATGTGGCCTGAGAGCACATCTCAAGGCGGGCATTGCGGTACCCCCCTCTGCCCTGCCGGGCATCTCCCCCACAGGTGGGGAGATTGGATGGGGGAACGTCTCGCCCTTCGTGGACGTCGCAGATTGAGCAAACACATGCCCCTTGCCGATCTCCCCCCCTGTGGGGGAGATGCCCGGCAGGGCAGAGGGGGGTGCTGCGGCATACTCGGCCTCGACATCACAAAGCGCCCGCGGATTTCTGTTCCGCGGGCGTTTCCTTTTCACCAGCCTCGGCTACATCTAGCCTAACCGCACCTGCCGAGGAGTCCCGCCGCCCATGCTGTCCAGCCTGCTGAAGGAACGTTTCCTGTTCATCGGCCTTGCCGTCGCGGTCATCGCCTACGCGAGCGAGCACACCCTTCTGGACATGGGCCGGCTGCCGGTGCTGATTGCCGCCTTCGCGCTCATCGTGGCGATCATCCTCGTCTCCACCCGCATCGCCCACCATGCCGAGATCCTCGCCTCGAAGGTGGGCGATCCCTACGGCACGATGATCCTGACGCTGTCGGCGGTGATGGTGGAGGTCGTGGTGCTTGCCATCATGATGCAGGGCGAGACCTCGCCGACGCTGGTGCGCGACACGATCTACGCGGCCGTGATGCTGGATATCAACGGCATCCTCGGCCTTGCCGCCCTTCTCGGCGGCATCCGCCACGGCGAGCAGCCCTACAACGACGATTCGGGTAAGACCTACGGGGTGATGATCCTGACGGCCATGGGCATTTCCATGGTGGTGCCGGAATTCGTGCCGCGCGAGAGCTGGCATCTCTATTCCGCCTTCACCATCGGCGCGATGATCGCGCTCTATGCCCTGTTCCTGCGCATGCAGGTGGGCGCGCACAGCTATTTCTTCAGCTACGCCTATCCGCGCGCCGAGCGCAGGGAGGGACTGCCGAGCAAGGCGCCGGAGGAGAACGAGCCGGCCACCCTTTCCATCGTCGTCATCGTCGTGGGCGTGGTGCTGATCGGCGCGCTCGCCGAAGCGATGTCCGTGCTGCTGACGGCGGGCCTCAAGGGCTCGGGCGCGCCGCAGGCGCTGATGGCCGTCGTCGTCGCCGCCATCTCGGCCGCGCCGGAAATCCTGACGGCGCTGCGGGCGGCGCTCGCCAACCGCATGCAGTCGGTCGTCAACATCGCCATGGGCGCCTCGCTCTCCACCGTCATCCTCACGGTGCCGGTGATGGAGGCGATCGCCCTCTACACGGGCCAACCCTTCGTCATGGCCATGTCGCCGACCCAGACGGTGATGGTGACGATCACGCTGATCGCCGCCGCCATCAACCTCAACGACGGCGAGACGAACGCCATCGAGGGCATGACGCATTTCATCCTCTTCGCCACCTTCGTCATGCTGACGCTGATCGGGCTTTGAGGCCTGCCGTCAGGGGCGTTCGACGCCCCGGTAGTATTCGCCGGGACCGTTGCGCATGGTGCGGTACTTTTCCGGGTTGTGGAAGAAATAGTCCCAGACCGTCATCATGGTCGGATGCTCGCCGACGACGACCTTGCCGTCAGGCGCCTTCTCGCTCCGCTCGTCGTAGCGGTCCGCAGCAAGCGCGGACGTCGCGGCAGCCAGCGCCAGCAGGGCGGCGAGAAAAAGGGATGTGGCTTTCATGATGCTGCTCCGGTGTTTCCGTATCGCTTCCTTATATCGGTGACGAAGGCGAAAATTTCACCGATCGACGGGAAAAAAGCATCGCACGATGACGCCCATGCCACGCCCTCTCCTCCGTCATGCTCGAGCTTGACCCGAGCATCCATTCCCCGCCGCGGGGGACGCGTGGAACCTCGGCTCAAGGCCGAGGATGACGCAGAGCGTGGGGCAGGCGCGGCAAAAACCCGCCGTCTCCGGCGGGGTTTCTCATTGCGAAGCGAAATGGCTTACTTGCAGGCCGCGCAGAAGCGCTGGATGCGCTTGCAGGCTTCCTCGAGCTGGGCTTCCGAGGTCGCATAGGAGATGCGGAAATTCGGGCCGAGGCCGAAGGCCGAGCCGTGCACGACGGCGACGCCTTCGGTTTCCAGCAGCTCGGAGACGAAGTCCTCGTCCGTCTCGATGACCTTGCCGGACGGCGTGGTCTTGCCGATCAGCCCCTTGCAGGACGGATAGACGTAGAAGGCGCCTTCCGGCGACGGGCACTCGATGCCCTTCGCCTGGTTGAGCATGGAGACGACGAGGTCGCGGCGGCCCTCGAAGATCTTCTTGTTTTCCGGGATGAAGGCCTGCGTGCCGTTCAGCGCCTCGACGGCCGCCCACTGGGCAATCGAGCAGGCGCCGGACGTCTGCTGGCCCTGGATCATGTCCATGGCCTTGATCAGCGCGAGGGGACCTGCCGCATAGCCGATGCGCCAGCCGGTCATCGCATAGGCCTTGGAGACGCCGTTCATCGTCAGCGTGCGGTCGTAGAGGCCGGGCTCGACCTCCACCGGCGTCGCGAACTTGAAGTCGCCGTAGGTCAGGTGCTCGTACATGTCGTCCGTCAGCACCCAGACCTGCGGATGGCGCATCAGCACGTCCGTCAGCGCCTTCAGCTCGTCATGGCTGTAGGCCGCGCCCGAGGGGTTGGACGGCGAGTTGAAGATGAACCACTTGGTCTTCGGCGTGATCGCCTTTTCAAGGTCTTCCGCCTTCAGCTTGAACTTGTTTTCCTGCGTGGTGGCGACGAAGACCGGCGTGCCGCCGCACAGCGACACCATCTCGGGATAGGACACCCAGTAAGGTGTCGGGATAACGACTTCATCGCCCGCATTCAGCGTGGCCATGAAGGCGTTGAAAAGAATCTGCTTTCCACCCGTGCCGACAATCGTCTGGGCGGGCGTGTAGTCGAGGTTGTTCTCGCGCTTGAACTTCTTGACGATGGCCTCGCGCAGCTCCGGGATGCCGGAGACGGGCGTGTACTTCGTCTCGCCGCGGTTGATCGCCTCGATGGCGGCCTGCTTGATGTTGTCCGGCGTGTCGAAGTCCGGCTCGCCCGCACCAAGCCCGATGACGTCGCGGCCTTTCGCTTTGAGTTCGCGCGCCTTCTGCGAGACGGCGATGGTGGCGGAGGGCTTCACGCGGGAAAGGGCGTCGGCAAGAAAGGCCATGATGCAATGTCCTCATCGGGTTCAAAGGCGGCTGAACGCCATGGACCCGGAGCGCCGGGCTCCATAGCGGTTAGGTCTATGTCGAATGTGGGCCTGTCTTGCAAGCGCGAAGGGCGAAAAAAGCGGGAAATGCGGGCGTCCACGCAAAATTTCATGAACGCCATCAGCGATGCGAATGGATCGGCGGCCCCGCACACCAATTGGTTGAGACAGACGAAAACCATCGTGATTTTTACGCGAAAGATTAAACCGGCGTTAACGGATATCACCTATCCTTCTGCCGTCGACATCGTTCCAGCGGGTGGTGCGCTGCATGAGCGAGAAAAGCATCTTCTCCAATCTCGTCCGCCAGCCCGATGGCGCGTTCAGCGCGGCCTACGGCGCCTATCGTCTGCAATCGGCCCTGCAGCCGATCTTCATCGAGCGCCCGGACGGCGCCCTCGGCATCGCCGCCTTCAAGGGGCTCGTGCGGGCGGGCATGGGCGACATGCCCTGCTCGCCGGCGGAATTCTTCCAGGAGGTGCCGGAGGAAGAGCGCGCGGCGGTGGACGGCCTCTGCCGGAGCCTGCACATCCTCAATGCCGGCCCGCTCGCCCGGCCGGATACGGCCCTCATCGTCAACATGCAGGCGGGCCTGCACCTGACGGCGCAGGCGATGCGGCAGGAGATGGAGCGGCTGCGCCTTGCCGCCCACGAGGCCGGCATGGCGCCGGAGCGCATCGCCTGCGAGATCCGCGAGCACCCGGGCGATTCCCCCGAAGACCTTGCCCGCCTTGCCGCGCGCCTGCACGAGGCCGGCTTTTCCGTCGCCATCGACGAGTATACCGGCGATGACCGCGACCTCGACCGCATGGAACGGCTGAAACCGCAATTCGTGACCTTCGACACGGCCTGGCTACGCGGTTTTGCGGAAAACTCCGCCGGCCTTGCGCTCCTTCGCGTCGTCGTCGGCCAGTTCGCGCAGAAAGGTATCCGCGCCATCGTCGCCGGCATCGAGGATCAGCAGACCATCGCCCTTTGCCGCGGCATGGGCGGCCCGCTGATGCAGGGCTATCTCCTCGCGCGGCCGGAACTCGCCCCGACGGGCTTTGCCGCCGCCTTTCCCGAGCCCGCCGGCGAGCCTGCGCCGGCCTCCGGCGAGGCCCTGCCCGCCGGCGGCGGCATGCCCCTCGAAAGCCGCATCGCAAGGCCCCTCCGCCAGTTCGGCAAACGAGGCGTCTAGAACGCGCGGGGAACGCGGTCTATTCGGCGGAAGACGCTGAAAACCATGCTTTTTCGCCCTGCCATCTTTTCGCCGCAATAAATGTCGGGCCTTGCCGCAATTCTGTCCTTGTCGTGCCGATTTCGGCGGGCCTTTTGGCTGTCGTAGCGAGGACGAAAGCACGGGGGACGACGATGTTTCTGGATGACGACAAGATCGGCAGGAAGCCCAAGGCACGGGAGTCGCGTGCCCTGTTCCTGATGGCCATGATGGCGCTGGCCGCCTGCGTGGCGATGGTCATCGGCCTCATGTCGCCGCCCGCCATCGCGGTCGATACGATCCAGACCTCCGGCATCCAGCAGACGGTGCCGGCGCAAAAGTAATGCCCGCCGCCGCCCGCCGCTCTTGAAAGCGCCCGCGACCTGGGCCAGTTAACGGCGGGACGGGAGACAGCGATGCGCCACAGCAAGCATTTGAACGGGATCATCACGGGCACGGCAGCAGCCGGCCTTGCCGCCCTCCTCTCCGCCGCCTCGCCCGCTTCGGCGGAACCCCGCGAATTCTCCAGCAAGAAGGCGCCGCTCTCCGTGGAAACGGTGGTGGAAGGCCTCGACCAGCCCTGGTCGGTCGAGGTGCTGCCGGACGGCCGCTACATCGTTTCGGAAAAGGGCGGCACGCTGCGCATCGTTTCCGGCGGCAAGCTCTCCGCCCCCATCCGCGGCGTGCCGGAAGTGGCGACGAACGGCCAGGGCGGCCTTCTCGACATCGCCCTCGCCCCCGACTTTACAACGAGCCGCACGCTCTACCTCACCTATGCCGCCCGCGGCGAAGGCGGCGAGGGCACGGCCGTCGCAAGGGCGCGCCTTTCCGACGACGGCACCGCGCTGGAAGACACGACGCGCATCTTCCTGATGAACGGCCTCACGACGAGCGACCATCACTTCGGCTCGCGCATCGCAATCGCAAAGGACGGCAGCCTGTTCTTCGGCATCGGCGACCGCGGCGAGGACATGCGCGCGCAGGACCCGCGCGACGATGCCGGCTCCATCCTGCACATCAACCCGGACGGCAGCCCGCACGCCGGCAATCCGTTCCTCGGCACCTCGGACGGGCGGCCGGAAATCTGGTCGAAGGGCCATCGCAACCCGCAGGGCCTCACCATCGACCCGAAGGACGGCACGCTGATCTCCGTCGAGCACGGCGCA
Organism: Shinella sp. Sh6; assembly: GCF_055392685.1. Lineage (NCBI taxonomy): Bacteria > Pseudomonadati > Pseudomonadota > Alphaproteobacteria > Hyphomicrobiales > Rhizobiaceae > Shinella > Shinella sp. Sh6. The sequence continues at coordinate 2,301,442 of NZ_AP044005.1, forward strand.
CGCGGCGGCGACGAGGTGAACCTGCCGCAGCCGGGCAGGAACTACGGCTGGCCGCTGGTCTCCTACGGCCGGCATTATTCCGGCGCGGAATTCGACCTCGGCTCGTCCGCCAGGGGCTACGAGCAGCCGCTTTATTATTGGGACCCGTCCATCGCGCCCAGCGCCATCGCGGTCTATCACGGCGCGATGTTCCCCGAATGGGACGGCAACCTCATCGTGACTGCCCTGAAATACCAGCTCGTCGCCCGGCTGGAGCGCGACGAGAGCGGGGCGGTCGTCGCCGAGGAACGGCTGTTCGACGGCGAGTTCGGCCGCCTGCGCGATGTCGTCGTGGCGCCCGACGGCGCGCTGCTGCTCCTCGTCGACGGCGAGGACGGCGCGCTGCTGCGGGTCTCCCGCACCGCCGCCACGACGGATTAGGACCGGCTTGCCTTGCAACGGCCGCCCTGCTAGCACGAAGCAAGGCGCGACCGCGCCGGTTTCCTCCATTCGGGACGATAGGCATGACGCGCGTTCAGGCGAACCTTCTGCTGTTGCTGGCCGGCGCCATCTGGGGCGCGGGCTTCATCGCGCAGTCGACGGCGATGGATGCGCTGGGGCCGATCTGGTTCATCGGCCTGCGCTTTGCCATGGCGACCGTCGTCGCCCTGCCCTTCGCGCTGTGGGAGAAGGCCCGCGCCGCCGGCCCCGTCCGGCGGGCCGATATCGGCGGCTTCGTCGTCACGGGCATCGCGCTCTTTGCCGCCGCCGCCTTCCAGCAGGTGGGGCTTCTCACGACGACCGTCACCAATTCGGGCTTCCTTACCGGGCTCTACGTCGTCTTCACGCCGATCCTCACCGTGCTGGTGCTGCGCCGGCTGCCGCACTGGATCGTCTGGCCCGCCGCCTTCATGGCCTGCCTCGGCATCTTCCTGCTTTCAGGCGGCACGCTCGCCGCCCTGACGGTCGGGGATTTCCTCACCATCGTCTGCGCCCTGCTCTGGTCCGTGCAGATGATCTGCGTCGGCGTCTTCGGCGGCCGCTCGGGCCGGCCGCTGGGGCTTTCCGTCGTGCAGTTCGCCGTCTGCGCCGTGCTCGGCTGCGTCGCCGGGGCCCTCTTCGAGCCCATCAGCCTTGCGGCGATCAAGGGCGCGCTGCCGGAAATCCTCTATGCCGGCCTCTTCTCCAGCGGCCTTGCCTTCATCTTCCAGAACGTCGCCCAGCGCTACACGACCGCCCCGCAGGCGGCCATCTTCCTGTCCAGCGAGGCGCTGTTCGCCGCCCTTTTCGGCGTGCTCCTGCTCGGCGAGACGATCAGCCCGGCCGGCTATGCCGGCTGCGCCATCATCTTCCTCGCCATGCTGGCCGTGGAACTGGTGCCGGAACTCCTGCGCGGTCGCAGGCAGGGCGCTTCCGTCGAAGTATGACGGCGATTGTCGGCGCCGCCCTTCTTTCGCACCGCAATATAAATCATACCATAACCTCAAGAAACCCCGCGAATGCTGCGGGTTTTTTCGGCAATCGCCCGCAATTTGACCAAAGTGAGGCGCGTGGAAGAGCTTGCAAAACTTTTGCTTGCCAATTTGAAGCAAACACATCACTCTTGCGCCGTTCGGGCAATTTGCGAACATGGGAAGACCTTGAATAAAAGCGCGCCGGAGACGCGAAACAATTCCGGGCGGCCAACATCTGGATGGTCCAAGGACCAAGCGGTTGGCTGGCTGCGGTGAAAACAGGACCCTTTCCTCAACCTCGAGAACTGCCTGCCTAACGCCCTTCGGGGCAAAACTGATATGCTGCCCGCCGCCAATATACGGGCAGAGAGAAAAGGACCTGACGCATGGCCGAAACTGGCACCGTAAAATTCTTCAACACCGAGAAGGGCTTCGGCTTCATCAAGCCCGACAACGGTGGTGCGGATATCTTCGTACACATCTCCGCTGTGCAGGCTTCCGGCCTGAACGGCCTTTCCGAGAACCAGAAGGTAAGCTTCGACACGGAACCCGATCGCCGCGGCAAGGGCCCGAAGGCGGTCAACCTGCAGATCGCCGGCTGACCGGCGCTTTCAGGATTTCAAGTTGGAGCCCGGCAGAGATGCCGGGTTTTTTCGTTCAGCCTCCATTCAGCCTCGTTCTCCTAGTTTGATGACGTCATCGACCGGCATGAGCCGGATTTAAAGGAACGACGTCATGAACAAAGTCATCAAGACACTCGTGCTGTCCGCTGCCGTCGCCGCGACGACGCTCACCGCCACGGCCGGCGTCGTCGAAGCGCGCGACCGCCACGGCTACTGGCGCGACGGCGGCGACTACCGCCCCTATCGCCGCCACCACAACCGCGACGCCCTCGTCGGCGGCGCGATCGGCCTTGCCACCGGCATGATCATCGGCGGCGCCATCGCCTCCCAGCCGCGCTACGTCGAACGCCGCGTCTACGTGGAGCCGGAACCCGAATACTACCCCGAGCGCCGCGTGATCTACCGCCCGGCCCCGAGCTACGAGCCCTGGACGCAGTCCTGGTACGATTACTGCTCGCAGCGCTACCGCACGTTCAACCCGAACAGCGGCACCTTCGTCGGCTACGACGGCCGCGAGCACTTCTGCACCGCCGGCTGACAGCGGGCGCGCATGAAATGAAAAAGGCGGGTGCTGAGAGGCACCCGCCTTTTTGTTGCTCTGGAGAGGATTGCCCCTCATCCCGCTACCGCCACCTTCTCCCCGCAAGCGGGGAGAAGGAATATGCCGCGCCGGTTTCCTCAAGCAATCCGGTTCGTGGGGCAAGTCCCCTCTCCCCGCAAGCGGGGAGAGGGTTAGGGTGAGGGGCAAAGCCGCCTGCCGGCACGTCGGTAAAAAATCAAAGCCCCCGCAGGTACGGATTGCTGCGCCGCTCTTCGCCGATCCTTCCTCCCGGTCCGTGGCCGCAGAGGAAGCCGACCTCGTCGCCGAGCGGGAGCACCTTGTCGCGGATCGAATCCAGGAGTTGCTGGTGGTTGCCGCCGGGCAGGTCCGTGCGGCCGATGGAGCCCTGGAAGAGCACGTCGCCGAGATGGGCGAAGCCCTGCTTGCGGTTGAAGTAGATCACATGCCCCGGCGCGTGGCCCGGCGTGTGGTAGACCTCGAAGTCGTGATCGCCGAAGGAGACGGTGTCGCCGTCCTCCAGCCAGCGGTCCGGCACCACGTTGGCGACCTTCATCGGCACGCCGAACATCGAAGCCTGCGCCTCCAGCCGCTGGAGCAGCGAAAGGTCGTCCTTGTGCGGGCCGACGATGTCGACGCCGAGCGCTTCCTTCAGTTCCTTCGCGCCGCCGGCATGGTCGATATGGCCGTGCGTCAGCCAGATCGCCTTCACGGTGATGCCGTTGTTCTTCAGCGTCTCCAGGATCGTGTCGACGTCGCCGCCGGGATCGACGACCACGCCTTCCTTCGTCTCGCTGTCGAAGAGAATGGTGCAGTTCTGCTGGAAGGGGGTGACGGGAATGATGCCCGCCTGAAGCATGCCCATGGGGCCCTCGCTCGGTTGCCGCTCGTTTCCTCCCTATAGCCGCAAGCGGACGCAGGCACCAAGCCTGAAGTCAGCGCAGGCTCGCCATTTCCGAGGCGGGGCCGGTGGCGAAGGTCGGCGAGACGGTGGAAAAGAGCAGCGCCGCGACCGCGATGTTGAGCGCGGCATAGAGATAGACCACCGGGCGGAGCCGGGCGGCAACAGGGTTCTGCGGCTTTTCGGGTTCGGGGCGCATCGTCGGTTCCCTTCGGTTTCGGCCGTCGCGGCCTTTCCTCGTTGTCGTTCGGTTGTACAACGGCACGGGATTCCCTCCTGTTCCGCGGGGAACACGCGCGGAGCGGGAAGTGTTGCGCCGGCGCCACAGGGCTCACAGCGGCAGCGCCGTCGTCTCCTTCAGCGTATCGAGCACGATGGCGGTCTTCACATGCGAGACGGATTCGTGCGGCAGCAGCACGTCGTTGACGAAGGCCGAGAGCGCCTTGAGGTTCGGCACGACGACCTTGATGATGTAGTCCATCTCCCCCGTCAGCGAATAGGCTTCCAGCACTTCCGGCAGGCGGGAGATGAGCCGCGCGAAGCGCAGCGCATTGTCGCGGTTGTGCGTGGAAAGCGTCACCGTCACCACGATGACGATGCCGAGATCGAGCTTTTCGCGGTCGAGCTCGGCCCGGTAGGCGCGGATGATCCCCTCCTCCTCCAGCCGGATGCGCCGGCGCGAGCATTGCGAGGGCGACAGGTTGATGCGCTCGGAAAGCTCGTTGTTCGTCAGGCGCGCATCTTCCTGCAAATGCGCGAGTAGTTTTCGGTCGAAGTCGTCCAGTTGCACGAATTCCCCTCCATTACGCCAATTCACGCACGAACATCGCATGGATTTGCCAAAGCGCAAGCACTATGCATGCACATTGCATGGCAACGGCGCCATACTTGCCTCACATCAATTTCGAGGAGGACGAAGATGGGCCCTTTCCCGCACGACGCACCGCCGGCTGAGATCACCGCGGAGAACCCGGCCGGCACCGACGGCTTCGAGTTCGTCGAGTTCGCCCATCCCGAGCCGGAAAAGCTCGAAGACCTCTTCACCCGCATGGGCTACAGCAAGGTCGCAACGCACCGCAGCAAGGCGATCTCCGTCTGGCGCCAAGGCGACATCAACTATGTGCTGAATGCCGAGCCCGGCTCCCACGCCATGAAGTTCACCGAGGAGCACGGCCCCTGCGCCGCCTCCATGGCCTGGCGCGTGGTCGATGCGAAGCACGCCTTCGAGCACGCCGTCGCCAAGGGCGCGACGCCCTATGAGGGCAACGACAAGGCGCTCGACGTGCCCGCCATCGTCGGCATCGGCGGCTCGCTCCTCTACTTCGTGGAAAAATACGGCGCGAAGGGCTCTGCCTACGATGCCGAGTTCGAATGGACCGGCGCGCGCGATCCCAAGCCCCAGGGCGTCGGCTTCTACTATCTCGACCACCTCACCCACAACGTCTATCGCGGCAACATGGACAAGTGGTGGGACTTCTACCGCGAGCTCTTCGGCTTCCGGCAGATCCACTTCTTCGACATCGACGGCCGCATCACGGGGCTCGTCTCGCGCGCCATCACCTCGCCCTGCGGCAAGATCCGCATTCCGCTGAACGAATCGAAGGACGAGACGAGCCAGATCGTCGAATACCTGAAGAAGTACAGGGGCGAAGGCATCCAGCACATCGCCGTTGGCACGGATGCGATCTACGACGCGACCGACCGCCTTGCCGAAAACGGCCTGAAATTCATGCCCGGCCCGCCGGACAACTACTACGACCGCTCCTATGTGCGCGTCGTCGGCCATGAGGAGCCTGTCGAGCGCATGAAGAAGCACGGCATCCTCATCGACGGCGAGGGCGTCGTCGACGGCGGCATGACGAAGATCCTGCTCCAGATCTTCTCCAGGACCGTGATCGGCCCGATCTTCTTCGAGTTCATCCAGAGGAAGGGCGACGAGGGCTTCGGCGAGGGCAATTTCCGCGCGCTCTTTGAGAGCATCGAGGAAGACCAGATCCGCCGGGGCGTCATCGCAGCAGAATAACAACCGCGGCAACCAAGCCATGCGGGGAAGGAAGAGGCGGTCGCTTGCGGCCGCCTCTTTACGTTGAAAAACCCGGTGCAGCGTGCCTCGGGCCAAATTGACATCTCCCAAAATTATCCGCAGGTTGCGGATGCCGACCTTTCGGCACCGGAGTTGCGGGCTCCAGACCGCGCCCCGGCAGCAAGGGAACCTGTCCGGCCGGGCACTCCTTTCCGGCGGACCATTGGAGGGGAAGTCCATGGAAGCATTGATGCCTATCATCACGCAGCTCATCGCCGGCGCCATCGGGGGCAACGTCGCCGGCGCGGCCCTCAAGCAGGCCGCCGTGAGCGCGATCGTCCGCACCATCGTCGGCGCCATCGGCGGTGTCGGCGGCGGCCTTCTCCTGCAGATGCTCGGCGGTGAAGCCGGCCTCAGCGGCCTCGTTGCCGACGGCATCGGCGGCCTTGTCGGCGGCGGCGTGCTGACCGCCATCGTCGGCGCCGTGCTCGGCAAGAAATAGGCAGCGCCCGTTCGCTGAAAGGAAAAGGCGGCCCGAAAGGCCGCCTTTGTCTTGTGGCGGCGCCCTGTCCCCCCATTCTTTCAAGTTGATTGTTCCGCCTGTTACGGTCTAACCAGAAAACGGGCAGGATCGCCGCTGGACTGGCGCCATCGGGGACCTGGAACGAAAAAGCACGCGGGGACGGCAGCGCATGAAAGGAAATGACAACGTGGCCCGACAGATGCCGGACAAGAACGGCATGGGCGAGTTGCACGAAGATGCCATGACGGGCGACGGCCGCATCGATTTCGAGATCATCGAAGGCCTGTTCTTCGCCTATCGCGACTTCATTTCCGATCCCGACGCGATCCTGGAAAAGAGCGGCTTCGGCCGCGCGCACCACCGGGTCGTGCACTTCGTCAACCGCGAGCCCGGCATGACGGTCGCCGACCTCCTCGACACGCTGAAGATCACCAAGCAGAGCCTCGCCCGCGTCTTGAAGCAGCTCATCGATTCCGGCTATATCCAGCAGGTGGCCGGCCCCGAGGACCGCCGCCAGCGCAAGCTCTATCCCACGCGCACGGGACGGGAACTGGCGCTTGCGCTCGCAGAGCCGCAATCCCGCCGCATCGCCCGTGCATTCGAGGACATGGATGGGGACGACCGCCGGGCGGTGGTCCGCTTCCTGAGCGGCATGCAGAACGCCAAGAGCGAGTAAGGTTCGAGGAGGCCGAGACGATGACCGCTGCCGGCACGCCCAACGACGACGCATCCCATCTCCTCGTCGTCGACGACGACACCCGCATCCGCGATCTCCTGAACCGCTACCTGAAGGACCAGGGTTTTCGCGTGACCGTCGCGGGCGACGCCGACGAGGCCCGGCGCAAGCTGCGCGGCCTCGATTTCGACCTCATCATCATGGACGTGATGATGCCCGGCGAAAGCGGCCTGTCGCTGACGAAGAGCCTGCGCGAGATCCGCCCCGTGCCCATCCTCATGCTGACGGCGCTCGCCGAATCCAAAGCCCGCATCGAGGGCCTGGAGGCCGGCGCCGACGACTATCTCTCCAAGCCTTTCGAGCCGCGCGAACTGGTGCTGCGCATCAACAACATCCTCAAGCGCAACGCCTCGCCCGCCGCCCCGAAGATCGAGCAGGTCATGTTCGGCCCCTATACCTTCTCCATCGTGCGCAAGGAGCTGAAGCGCGGCGCCGAGCCGATCCGCCTCACCGACCGCGAGCAGGACATCATGCTGCTCTTCGCCCAGCGCGCCGGCGAGACCATTCCGCGCCACGAGCTGATCGGCGAGGAGACGGAGGTCGGCGAGCGCACCATCGACGTGCAGATCAACCGCCTGCGCCGCAAGATCGAGGACGACCCCTCCAATCCCGTCTGGCTGCAGACGGTGCGCGGCATCGGCTATCGCCTCAGCGTGGAACAGGGGTGAGCGTGGAGCGGGGCGGCATGCGGGGACACCCCCCTCTGCCCTGCCGGGCATCTCCCCCACAAGGGGGGAGATTGATCGTGGCACCGCCTTGCCCCAAGCCGATCTCCCCCCTTGTGGGGGAGATGCCCGGCAGGGCAGAGGGGGGTAAGCCTCCGCACATCATACCGGAGCCCCGCCGATGAGCCTCTTCTCCACCTTCCGCCGCGACATCGAGCGTGCGCCGCGGGCCGGCTGGAAACGGTTCACCCGCTGGCTGCGCCACCAGATGCCGACGGGGCTCTATGCGCGCTCGCTGCTCATCATCATCCTGCCGATGGTGCTGCTGCAGGCGGTGGTGGCTTTCGTCTTCATGGAGCGGCACTGGCAACTCGTCACGCAGCGCCTGTCCATGGCCGTCACGCGCGACATCGCCGCCATCATCGACCTCATCGAGACCTACCCGCAGGACGCCAACTACACCGAGATCACCCGCATCGCCCGCGAGCGGCTGGAGCTCATCATCTCCATCGAGCCGGGCAAGGACCTGCCGCCGCCGCGCAGCAAGCCCTTCTTCAACATCCTCGACGAGATCCTGAGCGAAGAGATCGTCCGCCAGATCCGCCGCCCGTTCTGGATCGACACGGTGGGCGAAAGCAATCTCGTCGAGATCCGCATCCTGCTCGACAACAAGATCCTGCGCGTCTACGCCCGCCGCAACCAGGCCTATGCCTCGAACACCCATATCTTCATCCTGTGGATGGTCGGCGCGTCGCTGGTGCTGATCGGCATCTCGATCCTGTTCCTGCGCGGCCAGATCCGCCCGATCCTCACGCTGGCGCAGGCGGCCGAGAGCTTCGGCAAGGGCCAGAAGATGCCGGACAACTTCGCGCCGCGCGGCGCCGACGAGGTCCGTCGCGCCGGCCTTGCCTTCATCCTGATGCGCGAGCGCATCGAGCGGCAGATGGAGCAGCGCACGGCGATGCTCACCGGCGTCAGCCATGATCTGCGCACCATTCTCACCCGCTTCAAGCTGCAGCTCGCGCTCGCCGGCAACAATCCCGACCTGCAGGGCCTCAACAAGGATGTCGAAGACATGCAGACCATGCTTGAGGGCTATCTGTCCTTCGCGCGCGGGGATGCCGAGGAAGACGTCGGCGAAGTGCGCCTTTCCGACCTCTTCGACCGGCTGGCGATGGAGGCCGAGCTGCACGAGCGCGTCTTCTCCTACGGGATCGACGGCGAGGATGCGGTTCTGGTGCGTCCGAATGCCTTCCGCCGCCTCGTCGGCAACCTCGTTTCCAATGCGCTGCGCTATGCGAAGACCGTGCGGGTGGAGGCGCGCCACCGCGCCAAGTGGCTGACGATCACCATCGACGACGACGGCCCCGGCATTCCGGAAAAGGCGCGCGAGGACGTCTTCAAGCCCTTCTTCCGGCTCGACGAGGCGCGCAACCTCGACGCCTCCGGCACCGGTCTCGGCCTTGCCATTGCCCTCGACATCGCCCGCAGCCACGGCGGCGACGTCACGCTTTCCGATAGTCCGATGGGGGGCCTGCGCGCGACGATCCGCGTGCCGGCCTGATCAGCACATCTTCCTGCCGTTCGGCACGGTCTGGCCGACGCCGGCCAGGATGATCGCGCCCGTCTCGTCCTCGAAGCCGAGCGTCAGCACTTCCGAGCGCACCGGGCCGATCTGCCGCGGCGGGAAGTTGACCACCGCCAGCACCTGCCGGCCGACAAGCTCCTCCAGCGTATAGTGCACGGTGATCTGCGCGGAGGATTTCTTCGTGCCGATCTCCGGGCCGAAATCGATCAGCAACCTGTAGGCGGGCTTGCGCGCCTCGGGAAAGGGCAGCGCCTCGACGATGGTGCCGACGCGGATGTCGACCCGCTCGAAATCGGCATAGGTGATGGTGTCGGTCATGAAAACGGTCTCCGTATCGAAGCCCCTCATCCGCCTGCCGGCACCTTCTCCCCGCAAGCGGGGCGAAGGAGATATGCCGCTTCGGTTTCCTCTACCAATGCGACTCGTAAGGCACGTCCCCTCTCCCCGCTTGCGGGGAGAGGGTTAGGGTGAGGGGCAGACAAGCCCAGAGCTGAAAAGGATCAGCCCGCCAGTTCCTCGGCGCGCTTGCGCGCAGCCGCGATGGCCTTGTCGAAGAGCGGCTGCATGCCGTCCTCGGCCATCAGCACGGAAAGCGCAGCGGCGGTGGTGCCGCCGGGCGAGGTCACGTTCTGGCGCAGCCGGCTGGCGGCGTCGGGGGACTGGTGAAGCAGTTCACCAGCCCCCGCGACGGTTTCCCGTGCGAGTCGCATGGCGAGGTCCGCCGGCAGGCCCGCTTTGCGTCCTGCCTCTGCCATGCACTCGACGAGATAAAAGACATAAGCCGGGCCGCTGCCCGAGACCGCCGTGACGGCGTCGATGTCCCCTTCGGTCGCGACCCATTCGACCGGGCCGCTCACCTTGAGCAGGGAATGCACGAAATCGCGCTGCCCTTCGGAAACGCGTTCGTTGGCGAAAGCGCCCGTGACGCCGCGGCCGATCATGGCCGGCGTGTTCGGCATGGCGCGCACGACGGCGGCCGGACCGAGATGGCTTTCGAGATTGGCGACGGTCTTGCCGGCGGCGACCGAGACGACCACCGTCTCCGGCCCGACGAGCCCCTTCAGCGGCGGCAGGATCTGGTCCATCACCTGCGGCTTGACCGCGAGGAAGAGGACGCCGGCCTTGAGGCCTTCCGGCGCCGCCGTCTCGTGGCGCGCGCCGTTGCCGGAGATCAGCTCGGCCATGGCCGGCGACGGGCCGGGATCGATGACGAGGACGGAGGAGCCGGAAATGCCGTTCTTCAGCCAACCGGCGAGCATCGCGCCGCCCATGTTCCCGGCACCGATGAGGACGATGGGACCCGAACCAGCAGCCGCCATGCTTACGCCTCTCCGACCGTTTCGAACAGCACCGCGTCGACCGCGGCTTGCGCATCCATGCCGGACCAGACGACGAACTGGAACGCCTGGAAATAGGCTTCGCAGGTTTCCAGCGCGCTCGAAAGCAGCACCTCGACCTGCCGGTTCGTCGGCTCCGCCCCGCCTGCCAGCAGCAGCGACTGGCGGAAGATCACGACGTCCTCGCGGCGCCAGAGGTCGAAATGCCCCATGAGCACCTGGCCGTTCACATGCGAGAGCAGGCTGTGCACCTCGTTGACGCGGCTTTCGGGGACCTTGATGTCGAAGGCGCAGGCAAGGTGCAGCGCCTCGAACTCTTCCATCCAGGAGAAGGAGACGTGGTAGTCCGTCCACTTGCCCTCGACGGTCATCGCGATCTCGTCTTCGCCCGCGCGCTCGAACGCCCAGTCGTTATTGGCCGCGACGAACTCGATCATGTCGACCGGGTTGGACTGACGCCCGATATCCAATTCCATAAGGCTCATGCATCACCTTCAAGGCCGGAAGGCATGCGCCGTCGCGCTCACACACGCGACGCGGCAAACCATACTCCGGATACAACACTGAATGATTGCTCGGCACTTGGCGCAATCTGGACGACTTACCCTGCCCGAACCTTGCGCTGCCCGTCTCGAATCATCATTTAAAATCAGTGTATAACGGCGGAGTCACGACGCCAGCCCCCGCCCCGGTGTTTTCCCCGGCCGGTTGTGGAAAGCGCTTTGCAAAAAGATTCAGGTCGGACGCTTAAGAGACTCTGCGCAAAGGGCTTTTCGGAAGTGTCCACAGGGGTAAAAATTTTATTAAAAAAAACGGTTGGCGCGATGTGAATCACGCCAACCGAGTCCTGTCGGGGCAAAGGCGTGCCGGAACGGCTCAATCCTTGCCGGCAAGGCGCGCTTCCAGCGCCTCGATGCGCTTCAAAAGCGCCTCGTTCTCGTCGCGCGCCTTGATCGCCATTTCGCGCACCGCCTCGAATTCCTCGCGCTTGACGAGGTCCATGCCGTTGAAGAAGCGCTCGGCCTGCGCGCGGAACATGGTCTCAGCCTCCTTGCGCACGCCCTGGGCGGCGCCGGCGGCATCGGTCATCAGCTTGGCGAAGTCGTCGAGAATGCGGTTCGCGCCGGTGGTCATGGTCTGCCCTCCTGGGGTCTGGATGCCTCTTTCGGGCCTTTCGCCCGCGTCCTGAACCTGAGGTAGGGTCTTGCAGCCCCGCTTGCAAGCGGATTCCGGTGGATCGTTCCCGCTTGCGGGCGGGCACATCGGCGCTCGGCGATTTATCGCCTTGACCCTGCCGTAAGCCATCGCCATCTTCCGCGCGAAAAAGGAATATCCCGATCTTGACGAACATCGCCCAGCTTTTCGCCATCATGCCCTATCCCGAGATCGACCCGATCGCCTTCTCGGTCGGGCCCGTCGACGTCCACTGGTACGGCATCGCCTATGTCGTCGGCATCATGCTCGGCTGGTTCTATGCCCGGCGCCTGATCGAGACGCCGCGGCTATGGGCGGGCGAAGCGCCGATGAGCCGCGTGCAGCTCGACGATTTCCTCGTCTGGGCCGCCGTCGGCATCATCCTCGGCGGGCGCATCGGCTATATCCTCTTCTACGATTTCCCGAACGTCGCGGCCGAGCCGCTCCGCGCGATCCAGATCTGGAACGGCGGTATGTCCTTCCACGGCGGCTTCGCCGGCACGACGCTCGCCATGCTGCTCTTCGCGCGGCGCCACCGCATCCCCGTCTGGAGCCTGTTCGACATCGTCGCCGCCGTCGTGCCGATCGGCCTCTTCTTCGGCCGCATCGCCAATTTCGTGAACGGCGAGCTGTGGGGCCGCCTTTCCGATGCGCCCTGGGCGGTGGTCTTCCCGCAGGCCGGCCCCTTCGCCCGCCATCCGAGCCAGCTCTATGAAGCCGGCCTCGAAGGCATCGTGCTTCTGGCGGTGCTGGCGCTCGCCATCTGGCGCTTCGGCGCGCTGAAGCGTCCCGGCCTCGTCACCGGCCTCTTCGTCTGCGGCTATGCGCTGTCGCGCATCACGGTGGAGTTCTTCCGCGAGCCGGACGCGCAGCTCGGCTATCTCTACGGCGGCTGGCTGACGATGGGCATGCTCCTGTCGCTGCCGATGCTCGCCGTCGGCGTCTGGGCGATCGTCCGCGCCCGTGCGGCTGCGCCGAAGAACGCCTGAGCCCGCCCATGCCGACGCCCCTCGCCCGCAAGATCAAGGCGCTGATCCGCACCAACGGCCCCATTAGCCTCACCGACTATTTCGCCCTGTGCCTCGCCGACCCCGATTACGGCTATTACCGCACGCGCGATCCCTTCGGCACGGCCGGCGACTTCGTCACCGCCCCGGAGGTCAGCCAGCTCTTCGGCGAGATGCTCGGCGTCTTCCTCGTCCACGCCTGGCAGAAGCACGGCGGGCCGGCGGAGGTGCGCATCGCCGAGATCGGCCCCGGCCGCGGCACGATGATGGCCGACATGCTGCGCGTCATATCGAAGCTGGCTCCGCAGCTCTACGAGAGCGCGACCTTCCACCTCGTCGAGACGAGCCCGAAGCTGCGCGCCGTCCAGCACGAGACGCTCGGCACCCACGCCTCCCGCGTCGCCTGGCACGACAGTTTCGAGGAACTGCCGGACGGCTTCGTGCTGCTCGCCGCAAACGAGCTCTTCGACGCCATTCCCATCCGCCAGTTCGTCAAGACCGCCTCCGGCTTCCGCGAGCGCATGGTCGGCCTCGATGCGGATGACGAGCTGACTTTCGCCGCGGGCGTCGCCGGCATCGACCCGGCGCTCCTGCCGGAAAACCACAAGGCCGTGGCGAACGGCACGATCTTCGAGATCGCCCCGGCCCGCGAGGCGGTCATGGCGACGATCGGCGAGCGCATCGCCCGCTTCGGCGGCACGGCGGTGATCATCGACTACGGCCATTTCGTCACCGGCTTCGGCGATACGCTCCAGGCGGTGCTGAAACACGACTTCGACCCGCCGCTCGCCCATCCGGGCGAAGCGGACCTGACGAGCCATGTCGATTTCGAGCGCCTTGCCGGCGCGGCCGCCGCCGCCGGGCTCCATGTCCACGGCATGCTGCACCAGGGCGATTTCCTTGTCGGCCTCGGCATCGGCGAGCGGGCCTCCGCGCTCGGGCGCCACCGCGACGAGGCGACGCAGGCCGCCATCCTTGCCGACATCGACCGGCTCGCCGGTTCCGGCGCGGGCAAAATGGGCGATCTTTTCAAGGTCTTGGCCGTCGGCAGCGCGCCGCTTGCGCTCTTTCCCTTCCGCCAGCCGGATTGACACGCCCGAAAAGGCCGGACAACATCCGGCCCGATTTGCACCCCGCATGCCCCGGCGACATCCTTGCCCGGCGGCCCGTTCCAAGCCAGCCGAGAGACCATGACCGACCAGGCGCTCCCCTCCCCGATCGAAAGCCCGCTTCTGGCGGAGCGCGCCGGCCATGCGGCGCGCCACGGCTTCTTCACCCGCGCGGGCGGCGTCTCGGAAGGCATCTACCGCGGGCTCAATGTCGGCCTCGGCTCGAAGGACGAGCGCGAAAGGGTCGAGGAGAACCGCGCCCGGGTCGCCCGCTGGTTCTCCGTCACGCCGGACCGGCTCGCGACCGTCCATCAGGTCCATTCGCCGGACGTCGTGCTGGTCGACGAGAACTACGACGGCGCACGCCCCCAGGCCGATGCCATGGTAAGCGTCACGCCCGGCATGGTGCTCGGCGTTCTTTCTGCCGATTGCGGCCCGATCCTCTTCTGCGACCCCGAGGCCCGCGTCGCGGGCGCCGCCCATGCCGGCTGGAAGGGCGCGCTCTACGGCGTGCTGGAAAGCACCATCGCCGCCATGGAACGGCTCGGCGCAAAAAGGGAAAACATCCTCGCCAGCCTCGGCCCCTCCATCGGCCGGCACAATTACGAGGTCGGCCCGGAATTCGTGGAGCGATTCCTGTCGGTCGACAAGGACTACGGGCGCTATTTCACGCTATCCGACAAGCCCGGCCATGCCATGTTCGACCTGCCGAGCCTGACGACGCAGCGCCTTGCGGATGCCGGGGTGACGGCCGAGAACCTCGACATCTGCACCTATCCGGACGAGGACCGCTTCTTCTCCTACCGGCGCACCGTGCACCGGCAGGAACCCGACTACGGCCGCCAGATTTCGGCGATCATGATAAGGGGCTGAATGCCCGAAAAGACGAGGGAGACACCCATGGCCTTTCACTTCGACAGCGAGGAATATGCCAACCGGCTCCAGCGCCTGACCTCCCGGATGCGGGAGGAGAAGATCGACGCCATGCTGCTCTTCTCGCAGGAGAGCATGTACTGGCTGACCGGCTACGACACCTTCGGCTACTGCTTCTTCCAGACGCTGGTGGTCAAGGCGAACGGCGAGATGGTGCTGCTCACGCGCTCGGCGGACCTGCGCCAGGCCCGGCGCACCTCCACTATCGAGAAGATCGAGATCTGGATCGACCGCGTCAACGCGGACCCGACCATGGACCTCAAAAACCTTCTCTCCGACCTCGACCTCCTCGGCTGCCGCATCGGCGTCGAATACGACACGCACGGCCTCACCGGCCGCAATGCGCGCCTCCTCGACAACCAGTTGCAGAGCTTCGGCGAGATCGTCGACGCCTCCGCCCTCGTCAGCCGCCTGCGCCTCATCAAGAGCCCGGCGGAGATCGCCTATGTCGAGCGCGCCGCCGCGCTCTCCGACGACGCGCTCGACGCCGCCCTGCCGCTGATCGTGCCCGGCGGCGACGAGGCGGCGATCCTCGCCGCGCTGCAGAATGCCGTGCTTGCCGGCGGCGGCGACTACGCGGCCAACGAATTCGTCATCGGCTCGGGGGCGGACGCCCTGCTCTGCCGCTCGAAATCCGGCCGGCGGCGGCTCGATGCGAACGACCAGCTCACCCTCGAATGGTCCGGCGTCTGCGCACGCTACCACGCGCCGATGATGCGCACCGCCATCATCGGTGAGGCGAGCAACCGCCACCGCGAGCTCTACAGCGCCTGCCGCGAGGCCATGCAGGCGATGGAGATGGTGCTGCGCCCCGGCAATACCTTCGGCACCGTCTTCGAGACCTTCGCCCGCATCGTCGACGAGCGCGGCCTTGCCCGCCACCGGCTCAACACCTGCGGCTATTCCGTCGGCGCGCGCTTTGCCCCGTCCTGGATGGACCCGCAGATGTTCCTGATGGGCAATCCGCAGGAGATCGAGCCGAACATGGCGCTCTTCGTCCACACGATCCTGCTCGATTCCGACAGCAACACCGCCATGACGCTCGGCCAGACCTACCTCACCACCACCGATACGCCCCGCCCGCTCTCGCGCTACGGGCTGGATTTCATCGAGGCCTGACCCGCAACACCCTGTAATTGACAGGGGCCGGCCGGGCACCCATAAATCGTTGCGGGGAACGGAGGAGGCGAAAATGCCTCCCTGAGGACACGGGACGATGACGATGCACACGCTGATGAAGCGGCTGGCGCTGGTCGGCCTCATCGCCACACTCGCCGGCTGCAACAGCACGGATGCGCTGATTCCGCGCGTCGATGTCGGCAGCAACAGTTTCAACTCGCCGCCGGTCACGCAGGGCGATCTCGACCAGATGAGCGCCGAGACGAGCCCGGTCACCACCATGCCGGTGGCGACCGCCCAGCAGACCGCCTTTGCCGATATGTCCGGCCTCGACGGCGCCGGCGGCTCGACGGGCCGCGACACGGCGGGCACGCTGCAGGGCCAGGCCGATGCGCTCGCGCGCAACCGGGCGGCGGCAAATACCGACACCGAAATGGCGAGCACCGCGACCCGGCGCTCGCTGGCCGCCGAGGAAGCCTCCGAAGGCACGTCGGACGTCGCCGCGCTGCCGCGCGCCTCCGCCACGGGCGGCGAGACGATCCGCTTCCTGCCGATCATCGGCGCGCCGGTTGAGGCCGTCACGCCGCTCTCCAGGCGGCTCGGCGCGGAAGCCCGCTCGAGCGGGCTGACGATCCGCAGCGCCTCGGACACCTCCACGAAATATATCCTGAAAGGCTATTTCTCGGCCATGAACGATAGCGGCAAGACCACCGTCGTCTATGTCTGGGACGTGCTCGACGGCAGCGGCGCGCGCCTGCACCGCATCCAGGGCCAGGAGACCGTGTCCGGAACGGCGGCCGATCCATGGGCGGCCGTGCCGGCCGGAACGATGGAGGGCATCGCCCGCAAGACCATCCGCCAATATCTCGACTGGCGCGGTTCGCTGCCCGGTTAGCGAAGGGGAAACGGTAAATCGCGGGGAAATGCGAAGAATCGCTTTTTCGAACCGGCAAAGCCCTTGCATTCGCGGATTGAGCCGCTTAAACGCCCCCCTATCAGCATAATCACAGGCGGACCATAGATGAAGGTTTTCGCGGGCAATTCGAACCGGCTACTCGCCGAAGCGATCTGCAATTATCTGAATGTCCCGCTCGGCCGTGCCACGGTCAGACGCTTCGCAGACCAGGAAATCTTCGTTGAAATCCAGGAGAACGTGCGCGGCGAGGACGTCTTCGTCGTCCAGTCGACGTCGTTCCCGACCAACGACCACCTGATGGAACTCCTGATCATGATCGATGCGATCCGCCGCTCCTCGGCGCGCCGCATCACGGCCGTGCTTCCCTATTTCGGCTATGCCCGCCAGGACCGGAAGCCCGGCCCGCGCACGCCGATCTCGGCCAAGCTCGTCGCCAACCTCATCACCGAGGCCGGCGCCGACCGCGTGCTGACGCTGGACCTGCATGCCGGCCAGATCCAGGGCTTCTTCGACATCCCGACCGACAACCTCTACGCCATACCGATCCTCGCGCGTGACGTGAAGGAGAACTACGGCCTCAAGAACGTCATGGTCGTGTCGCCGGACGTCGGCGGCGTGGTGCGCGCCCGTGCGCTCGCCAAGCGTCTCGACTGCCAGCTGGCGATCGTCGACAAGCGCCGCGAGCGCGCCGGCGAATCCGAGGTCATGAACGTCATCGGCGACGTCACCGGCAAGGACTGTCTGCTGATCGACGACATCGTCGATTCGGGCGGCACGCTGTGCAACGCGGCCGAGGCCCTTCTGAAAAACGGCGCGACCAGCGTCACCGCCTATATCACGCACGGCGT
Source organism: Shinella sp. Sh6 (assembly GCF_055392685.1). Taxonomy (NCBI): domain Bacteria; kingdom Pseudomonadati; phylum Pseudomonadota; class Alphaproteobacteria; order Hyphomicrobiales; family Rhizobiaceae; genus Shinella; species Shinella sp. Sh6. The sequence goes on from NZ_AP044005.1 coordinate 2,318,956, forward strand.
GCTCTCGGGCGGCGCCGTGGCGCGCGTCACCTCCTCCAAGCTCAAGGAGCTGGTGATCACCGACTCGATCCAGCCGACCACGGCCGTCCAGTCGGCGCACAATATCCGCGTCATCACGACCGCCAACCTGCTCGGCGAGGCGATCAACCGCACCAGCGCGGAAGAATCGGTCTCCAGCCTCTTCGACTGAGCCACCCTTTCGGGCCTGCGCATGCCTTCCGGCCGCGCAGGCTCTCCCTCCGCCATCCCCTGCTTTTTGCCCGCGCCCCGATATCGGGGTCTTTGTTTTTACGCTAGGGTCGACGCGGTTTGATCAGGAGAGCCCCATGATTTCGATATCGCCCTTCCTATGCCGGATGGCGGGACGCATCGCCATCCTCCTTGCCGCCGGCGCCGCGCTGGCGGCCTGCTCGGTCGAGGTCGACGAAGGGGGCGGCGGCTATCGCCCGCGTCCGCGCCCGCAAGCCTGCACGATGGAATATCTTCCCGTGTGCGGCGCGCGCGGCCATGACCAGCAGACCTTCGCCAATGCCTGCGAGGCGCGTTCGAGCGGCTACCGGGTCGTCGGGCGCGGCGAATGCCGCGGCGGCGGACGGCCGGATCCCTATCCGGGGGAAGGCCGCGCCTGCACGCGGGAATATGCGCCGGTCTGCGGCGCGAACGGCCGCGACCGGCAGACGTTCGCCAATGCCTGCGAAGCGCGCAAGAGCGGCTACGACGTCATCGGCAACGGCGAATGCCAGGCACGCCGGCCGGACGGCGACCGCGACCGCCCGGATTGGCGCGACCGTGACCGCGACCGCGGCGGCCAGAAGGTCTGCACGATGGAATACCGGCCTGTCTGCGGCCAGCGCGGCCGCGATATCCGGACGTTCGGCAATGCCTGCTCGGCGGATGCCGAGGGTTACCGGGTCGTCAGCCCCGGCGAATGCCGCGGCTGACGGGCGATACACGGCCTGAAGCGAAACCCCGCCGCGCACACGGCGGGGTTTTTCTTTGGCCGCCCGCCGCGATGAAACGGGAAAACCCTGTTCCCAAGCCCGATGCGGCCTGTTACGACTGCGCATCCCTTTCCAGTATCGATCCTGCCATGCTTCGTGATTTTTCCGCCCAAGCCCTTTTCATGGGCCTGCTCACCGCCTTTGTCGGTTTTGCCAGCTCCTTCGCCGTCGTGCTGCACGGCCTCACCGGCGTCGGGGCGAGCGAGGCGCAGGCCGCCTCCGGCCTGATGGCCCTTTCCGTCTCGATGGGCATCTGCGCCATCGTCCTCAGCACGGTCACGCGCTTGCCCGTCTCCATCGCCTGGTCGACGCCGGGCGCGGCGCTGCTGGCAAGCTCCGGCGCGGTGGAAGGCGGCTTTGCGACGGCGGTGGGCGGGTTCCTCGTCTGCGCGGCGCTGATCGTCGTCGCGGGCCTGTGGAAGCCGCTCGGCCGCATGGTCGCCGCCATCCCGGCGACGCTCGCCAACGCCATGCTCTCCGGCGTGCTGATCGGCCTGTGCTTCGCGCCGGTCAAGGCCGTCGCCTTCGACCCGAGGCTGGGCCTTCCCATCGTGCTCGCCTGGGCGCTCGTCGGCAGCATCAACCGGCTCTATGCGGTGCCGGCGGCGCTCCTCGCCTTCATCGGCGTGCTCGCCTTCGGCGTCGACATTCCGGCGAGCGCGCTCGCCGGCCTTGCGGATTCCCTGCTACCGAGGCCCGAATTCGTGGCGCCCGCCTTCACCGTGGCCGGCCTCGTCGGCATCGCGCTGCCGCTCTTCATCGTCACCATGGCCTCGCAGAACATTCCCGGCATCGCCGTGCTGAAGGTCAACGACTATACGCCCAATCCCGGCCCGCTGTTCGCCACGACCGGCCTCTTCTCGCTGTTCTCCGCGCCCTTCGGCGGCCACGCCGTCAACCTTGCGGCCATCACCGCCGCCATGTGCGCCGGTTCCGACGCTCATCCCGATCCCGCCAAGCGCTACTGGGCGGCGATCAATGCGGGCATCTTCTACGTGATCTTCGGCCTTGCCGCCGGCGCCGTCACGGCCTTCGTCAGCCTCGCCCCGCCGATCCTCATCGAGGCGGTGGCAGGCCTTGCGCTGATCAGCGCCTTCGCCGCCTCCGCGCTCAATGCCTTCCGCGAGCCGGAAAGCCGCGAGGCGGCGGCGGTGACCTTCCTCGTCACCGCCTCGGGCGTGTCGCTCGCCGGCATTTCCGGCGCGTTCTGGGGGCTCGTCGCCGGCGGGCTGATGCTGGCGCTCGCCCGCTTCACGGTCAGGCGCCGCGCCTGAAAGCTATTGCTGGAAGGGCAGCGGCTGGCCGTTGATCAGCACCTTGCCGTCCTCGCCGACCGCCACGTCCCAGACCTGCGCGCCGCCGCCGCCATCGCGCGCCAGCCCCTTCATCATCAGGAGCACGAAGGACGCCTGCCCGAATTCCGGCACGGTGGCGGCGTTCTTCTGGAGATAGGCGACCGTCTTGTCGAAGTCGCGCATGGTGATCGTCACCGCGGCGCTGTGGCGGTCCTTGTCGTCGGGATAGACCAGCATCTTGCCGGTAAGATGCACGTCGTAGATCGGCGAGACGGCGGAGACGTCCTCGAATTCCACCGTCATCTTTCCATCCGGCAGGACGATCCGGCCGATCTCCCGGCTCTGTTCGTCGGTCAGCGGCTGCGCCCTGGTGAAATCCGCATGGTCGACGAAGTAGTCGACGGCGCCGGCAAGGTCGAGATCGGTGACGGCGACCTTGAAGGAGGCCCGCTCCGGCACCGCCTCCGCGAAGGCGGCGGGCAGGATGCCGGCCGGCGGCTTCGGCTTCTCCACGCCGACGCCGAAGCCGAGGCGGGTGGAATGGGCAATGCCGTTCATGGCGATATCGTAGGTGATGGCGTCGGCGCCGAAGGTGCCCTTCTCCGTGCCGACCGTGACGTTCGAGGCGCGGATATTCTCCGTCAGGTTGTCGAAGACCGGCAGGGCGTCACGCAGCAATCCCTTCAGCCGCTCGGCATCGGCCGCCTCCAGCCGCTCGGCCTTCAGGTGGTCGAGCACGAAGAAGGTGAGGTCCTGCACCACCTTGTAGCGCGCGCCGTCCATGCTTACGTCGATATCGACGGTGTCGGCGCCGATATCGACCCGGCCACCCTGCCCGCCGGTGACCGTCTCGGCAAAGGCCTTCATCATGCCCGTGCTCGTCACGTCGAGCAGGCCTTCGGCCTTCTTCTCGGCCGCAACGCGCATGGCCGTCTCGCCGAAGCTCGCCGTGACGCTCTCCTGCGGCGAGGTGCTGGTGAAGGTGAGCCTGCGCGCCGCCCAGTCGGCGGAGGTGAAGTAGAGGATTTCCGGATCGTAGATCCCGTCGAGCTTCATCGAATCGATGACATAGGAGAACGTGTTCTTCCCGGGCGCGGCATCGACCGTGCCCTTGATGTCGAAACTGTCGTTCGCCTCGACATGGTAGGTGCCCTCCGGCATCGGCCTCAGATAGGTCGTCATCGGCTTCAGGCCGTCGATCGTCAACGGCCCCGCCTTCGCCTTGTCGAGAAGGATGGCCGGATCGAAGCGCAATTCGTAGAAGGAGGTCGCCGCCCGCACCGTCACGAGGCCGGCATCGACCATCTCCTTCGGCAGGTAGCGGGTGAGCTTCTGCTGGAGGCTTTCGGCCTCGGACGGCGTGACCTGCTGGGAGAAGGCCGGGCTTGCGGAAAGAAGGGCAAGGGCGGCCGAGGCCATCAGGATCTGTCGTCTCATTCTATGGCCTCCATTGCCGAACCGAAGCATACGAGCATCCAATCGCAGGGCCGCCGTGTCAATCCGGCCGCGGGCCTTGCATTTTGGGGCGTTCTCGGTTATCGAGCCCCCGTCCGCGTAGACACCCTTGGAGGCACCGCGGATGAGGCTTTCCAAAATCCTCACGTTTTGCGCGGCCGGCGAATGCCGATCCGTGAAGAACGCTCCAGTAACAGACGAAAGAAAAAGCCATGAGCCACGATACCTACGAACTCAAGGCCGAAACGCGCGAACGGGTTGGTAAGGGGTCCTCCCGTGAACTTCGCCGCAACGGTCTTATTCCCGCAGTCATTTACGGCGACAAGCAGGCCCCCCTCGCCATCGCCATCTCCACCAAGGAAGTGACCCAGCGCATCCATGCCGGCGGCTTCAAGACGACCGTCGCCACGATCGACGTCAACGGCGAGAAGATCCGCGTCCTGCCGAAGGACTACCAGCTGGATCCGGTCCGCGACTTCACGATGCATGTCGACTTCCTGCGCGTTTCGGGCAACACCCACGTCGTGGTCGAAGTTCCGGTTCACTTCGTCAACGAAGAGAAGTCCCCGGGCATCAAGGCCGGCGGCGTCCTGAACGTCGTTCGCCACGCTGTCGAGCTGCACGCCCTTGCCGGCGACATCCCGGAATTCATCACGGCTGACCTCGCAGGCCTCAAGGTCGGCGACGGCGTCCACATCTCGCACGTCAAGCTGCCGAAGGGCACGAGCCCGGTCATCGCCGACCGTGACTTCACGATCGCCACGATCGCCGTTCCGGCTGCCGGCGTGAAGGAAGAAGAAGCGGAAGCGACCGAGGAATAATCCTCCTCGCAGCGCAGTTCCCGGAAAACCCCGCCTCCCCGGATGCGGGGTTTTTCTTTGCCCGCCGTCCGCCACTACCGTTGCGGGAGGCTTGAATCACCAACACTTTTCCGGATCGGTATTTCAGCAACATTTAAGACTTTGGTGAAAGGCTGTGCGCTTGAAATGACGAAAGCCAAGAGGGGCGTCATGGGCAGGCTTTGCATGCAGGCAGAAGGGCAACCGGCATGAAAGTGCATTCGGTGGAAAGCCGCTTCATCGCCATCGTCATCGGCGCCCTGCTCGTCTTCGTCGCGCCGTTGTTCGTGCTCTTCCTCATCCTGTCCTCCGACCGCGTGGCCCGCGAGCGGCTGGAAAACACCGACGTTCTGCTGAAAGCCAATGTCCAGGCGCTCGGCAAGCCGCTGTGGGATTTCGACAAGGAGAGCATCGACCAGATCGTCACCACGCTGCAGGCCGATGCCGACATCGGCTTCGTGCGGGTGCAGGACACGTCGGACGTCATCGACATCCGCCAGCCCGACACGCCGCCCGATCCGGACGAAGCCCGCTCCATCGTCACCACCGATATCTTCCACCGCACGAGCGACGGCCTCCAGAAGGTGGGCACCGCGGAGATCTGGCTGAAGAAGCAGGGCATCTTCTCGCGCTTCTCCAAGGACGAGATGACGATCTTCGCCATCTTCTTCTTCGCCGTGGCGACGCTCTTCATCGCCGCGCTCATCGGCAACCGCATCACCATCATCCGGCCGCTGATGCGCCTGACCGCGGCGATCGAGGCGACCCGCCGGCTCGGCTCGCGCCACCACGTCGACTGGACCTCGAACGACGAGATGGGCGCGCTCGCCCACAACTTCAACGAGATGCAGAGCAAGCTGGAGCGCGAGGAGAACGAGCTGAAACGCGCGCATGCCCGCGCCACCGACATCTACAACCTCACGCCGGCCATGCTGTTCTCCATCGACGCGGAGAACCGCATCACCGCCGTCAGCGACTACTGGCTGAAGGCGACCGGCTACGAGCGCAGCCGGGTGATCGGCCGGGACTTCACCGATTTCGTCGACGAGGGCTGCCGCGAGACCTATCGCAGCCGCCATGCGGCAAGCGGACAGGAAGACGGCATCGTCGAGGTGACGCTCCGCTTCCGCTGCGCCGACGACGGCCTCATCGACGTGCTGATCCTGGAGACCGGCATGGCGGGGAGCAGCGGCCGGCAGCCGCTCTCGCTCTCGGTCATGACGGACGTGACGGACCTCAAGGAAGCGGAGAACCGCAACCACCGCCAGGCGATCACCGACCACCTGACGGGCCTCTTCAACCGGCAGGGCTTCGAATCCGTCCTCGACGAGCTGATCGTGGAGGCCGACCGGCGCGGCCACCAGCTCGCCTGCCTCTTCGTCGACCTCGACCGCTTCAAGTGGATCAACGACAATCTCGGCCATGCCAGCGGCGACGACGTGCTGTGCCAGGTGGCGATGCGCCTGCGCCGCCAGCTTCGCACCGACGACGTAATCGCCCGGCTCGGCGGCGACGAGTTCGCCATCCTGCTCAGCGCGCCGAATGCCCGACAGCTCGCCCTCGACGTCAGCGACCGGCTTGTCGCGAGCCTCAAGCCCGCCCTCTTCGTCAACGGCGCGGAGCTGCATGTCAGCGCCAGCATCGGCGTCGCGGTCTATCCCGACCATGCCGGCACGGCCGCCTGCCTCATCCAGAAATCCGACATGGCCATGTATGCGCGCAAGCGCGGCGGCAAGAACGGCGTGCAGGTCTTCGACAACAACATGGTCGACATCGCCCGCCGGCGCCTGGAGATCGAGCAGTTCATCGACCAGGGCCTGCGCGAGGACTGGTTCACCGTCCACCTCCAGCCGATCGTCGGCCTCGCCGACGGGCGCGTGTCGGGCTTCGAGGCGCTGATGCGCCTTTCCCACCCCGAGCGCGGCATCCTGCCGCCGGCCGAGATCGTCGGCGTCGCCGAGGAGAACGGCTCCATCGGCCGCATCGGCGAGCGCATCCTGTCGAAGGCGCTTGCAAGCCTTGCCGCCATCTCGCGCCTGGAAGGAATGAACGAGACCTATCTGGCGGTGAACTTCTCGCCCCTGCAGTTCGAGGCGACCCTGCCCGCACGCCTTGCCGCCCAGCTGCTCGAAAACGGCATTACGCCCTCGCGCATCGTCGTCGAGATCACCGAGGCCGTGCTGATGCTCGACAATCCCGTGGTGCGGGAAGTGCTCGACGCGCTCTCCGACCTCGGCTGCCGCATCGCGCTCGACGATTTCGGCACCGGCTATTCCTCGCTGAGCTACCTCAACCGCTTCCCGGTCGATATCGTCAAGGTGGACCAGTCCTTCACCCGCTCGCTCTCCTCCGAGCAGCCGGACGTGCGCCGCAAGAGCCGCATGCTGGTGGAAGGCATCCGCACCATCTCGCACCAGATGGGCTGCGCCGTGGTCGCGGAGGGCATCGAGACGGAGGAGCAATGGAACATCCTCCAGAACATGCATATCGAGTTCGGCCAGGGCTATCTCCTCAGCAGGCCCCTGCCGCTTGACGCGCTTCTGGAAAAGTTGGACCAATTCGCCATGCCGGACAGCCCCGGGCGCCGGGCCGCGGCGTCCTGAAACGGAAGGGGACGGGAAGATGAAGACGCTGCTTTTGACGCTCTGCCTGTCCCTTGCCGCCTTTTCCGCACCGCGCGCCGAGACCGTCCATTTCGTCACCGAGGAATACGCCCCCTTCAACTATTCGAAGGACGGCCGGATCACCGGCATCGCCGTCGAGCAGGTCGAGGCGATGGCGAAGGCCGCCGGCATCGACTACACGCTGGAGATCATGCCCTGGGCGCGCGCCTTCGCGCTGGCGGAGAAGCAGCCGATGCACTGCGTCTTCACCACGGGCTACAACCGCGAGCGCGCCGGCCGCTTCGTCTGGATCAATCCGCTGCTGAAGGACCAGATGGTCCTCCTCAAGCGCAAGGACGACGGGCGCGACGGGCTGACGCTCGCCGAGGCGATGGAGCTCAAGGTGGGCTCGCAGCGCGACGACTTCGCCGTCGAGGCCCTGTCGCTGATGGGCTTCAAGAACATCGACCTTGCGACCGACATCGACCTGACGGTGAGGAAGCTTCTTTCCGGCCGCATCGACCTGATGCCGACCTCCATCAAGACCTACCGCAAGATGGTCAAGGACGGCCTGCCGGTGGAAAAGGCGATGATGATGGCCGGGCAGGTCTACGGCATCGCCTGCCAGAAGGACATGCCGCACGCCATCGTCGAGCGCCTGCAGGCCGAGCTCGACAAACTCATCCTCAACGGCGAGCAGGACCGCATCTTCACCGCCTACGGCCTGCCGCCGAACGCGCGCACGGCGGAAAACGACGCCGGGAAATGACCGCGGACGGTTGACTTCCGCCCGCATTCGCGCTGGTGAAGGGGAAAGACATTCCCAGGGCGGAGCAATCCATGCTGATCATCGCCGGGCTCGGCAATCCGGGCGCAAAATATGCGGGCAACCGCCACAATATCGGTTTCATGGCGCTCGACGCCATCCACCGCAAGAACCCGTTCTCGCCCTGGTCGAAGAAGTTCAAGGCGGAGATTTCCGAGGGCGAGCTTGCCGGCGAGAAGGTGCTGCTCGTCAAGCCGCAGACCTTCATGAACCTCTCGGGCGAAGCGGTCGGCGAGGCCATGCGCTTCTACAAGCTCGCGCCGAAGGACATCGTCGCCATCTACGACGAGCTCGACCTTGCCCCCGGCAAGGCGCGCATCAAGGTCGGCGGCGGCCATGGCGGGCACAACGGCATCAAGTCGCTCGATGCCCATTGCGGCAGGGACTACCGGCGCCTGCGCCTCGGCATCGGCCATCCGGGCGTGAAGGAACTCGTCACCCACCATGTGCTCGGCGATTTTGCGAAAGTCGACCATACCTGGCTCGACCCGCTGCTCGACGAACTCGCCCTCAACGCCGCCATGCTGGTGCGCGGCGAGGATTCGCAGCTCATGAACAAGCTGGCGCTTGCTACCGGCGGCAAGCCGGAAGCCGAGGCAGCACCGGCGAAGAAGCCCGCCGCCCAGTCCCACATCCGCCCCGCCCGCAACCACGCCCAGCCGAAGATCCTGCCCGCAAGCGGCCCGATGGCCGAGATGCTGAAGAAGCTGCTTGGCGGGAAAGACGAATAGCTTGCGGGTGACGATTGCCCCTCACCCTAACCCTCTCCCCGCAAGCGGGGAGAGGGGACATGCCCCACGAACGAGTCTTGTTTGGGAAAAGAGGGCGGCATACCCCTTCTCCCCGCTTGCGGGGAGAGCGACTGTCTTTGTGGTCAAGCGTTTTTCCATGGTTTACCGTCGCGGATGATTGCGTTGAGGATGGTGAGGAGTTTTCGCATTGTCGCGACGATGGCGACGATCTTCGGCTTGCCGGCAGCCACGAGCCTGTCGCGGAAAGCCTTGAGGACCGGGTTGTGACGGGACGCCACGAGGGCGGCCATGAAGAGCACGGCGCGCACCTTGCCGCGACCGCCGCCGATGAAGCTCCTGCCTCGCCATTTGCCCGATTGCCGCGTGAACGGCGCGATCCCCGCCAGTGAGGCGATCTGGCGCCGATCGAGCGTGCCGAGTTCGGGCATCTCGGCAATCAGCGTGCGGGCGGTGGTCGGCCCGACACCCGGCACAGACGTCAGAAGCGCCTCGCGCACCCGCCACAAGGGCGACTTGCGAATACGGCCGTCGAGCTCGTCGTCCAGGCTTGCAAGTTCGTGCCGGAGCGCGGCAAGCAGGCGCTTGATGCTCTTCTGTGTCTCCTTCGTCTGCGCCATCCGTGCCCGGTTCTCTTCCGCCGTGATCATCTGCACGATCTGGCGGCGGCGCGACACGATGGCCGAGAAGGCTTCACTCTCCTCATCGCGCAACGGCCGGATATCCGGTTTCGTCGCCGCCACGAAGGCTGCGATCACCGCCGCGTCGATCGGGTCGGTCTTGGCACGTTTGCCCAGCGCATTGGCATAGGAACGAACCTGCGCCGGATTGACCACGACAACGGCAAGGCCGGCCGATGACAGGCCCGCAGCCGCAAGCATCTCGTAACCGCCGGTCGCTTCCAGCGCCACGACATCGGCCTTTGCCTCTCGCAGCCGGGTGATCAGTCCATCCACGCCGGCATGGTCGTTGCCGACAAGGAAACTGTCACCGGCCGGAAGAACATGCACATCCAGCCGGTCCTTCGAAACATCAATGCCAACGATCACGTCCATCCTGTCCCATCCTTGCCTAAGCGGGCTTCGCATGCGCGAGCGGCCCTGGCGACTGTTCGGGTTCGATGGAACGGCGGATGAAGACCCAGGCTCTCCCACGGGCTTGGTGTCCCAAAGGTGCTGCGGTCTCTCATCCGCCACCGCAATCGGCAGTACAACGCCAATCCCGGGCAAAGGGAAGTTACAAAGGTGCCGGCAGGCGGATGAGGGGCGAACGCCCACACCCCTGCGCCCTACTCCTCCGGCTCCGTCTGGAACAGCAGCGGAAAGCCCGCTTCCTTGGCAAGGTCCGTCGCCTCCTTCGCCTTGGTCTCGGCGATGTCGCGCGCGCAGACGACCACCACCGAGGTGCCCATCTTGTGCGCGGTCAGCATCACGCGGTGGCTCGTCTCCTCGCTCATGCCGAACACGGCCTTCAGCACCAGGACGACGAATTCGCGCGGCGTGTAGTCGTCGTTGACGAGGATGACCTTGTAGAGCCGCGGCCGTTCCAGCTTCGGCTTCACGGTCGTTTTCGGGGTGAGGACGGTGTCACCGTTGCTCATGGGAAGCTCCTCGCATCGGCTTCGCGCGGTGTGCCTTCCATTGTGCACCCGGGGCCGGGCGACTTCAAGGCCGGCGGCCCCGAGGCCCTTGACCCTGCCCCGTCCTTCCCCCATAGCGAGGGCAACGATTTTCCTGAGACGAATGGACCACCTCCATGGGCTTCAAATGCGGTATCGTCGGTCTGCCGAATGTCGGCAAGTCGACCCTCTTCAACGCGCTGACCAAGACGGCGGCTGCGCAGGCGGCGAACTATCCCTTCTGCACCATCGAGCCGAACACCGGCGAAGTCGCCGTGCCGGACCCGCGCATGAAGGCGCTCGCCACCGTCGCGGGCTCGAAGGAGATCATCCCGACGCGCATCTCCTTCGTCGACATCGCCGGCCTCGTGCGCGGCGCCTCCAAGGGTGAAGGCCTCGGCAACAAGTTCCTCGCCAACATCCGCGAAGTCGATGCCGTGGTGCATGTGCTGCGCTGCTTCGAGGACACCGACATCACCCATGTCGAAGGCCGCATCGACCCCGTCGCCGACGCCGAGACGATCGAGACCGAGCTGATGCTCGCCGACCTCGAGAGCCTGGAGCGCCGCGTCGAGCAGACCCGCAAGCGCGCGACCGGCAAGGACAAGGAATCCGTGGCGCAGCTTCCGGTCATGGAAGCCGTCATCAAGCTCCTCAACGAGGGCAAGCCGGCGCGCCTTCTCCTCAAGACGCTGGCGCCCGAGGAGATCGACATCCTCAAGGGCCTCAACCTCCTGACCTCGCACCCGGTCCTCTACGTCTGCAACGTCGCGGAAGCGGATGCCGTGACCGGCAATGCCCATACCGAGGCCGTCGCCGCCATGGCGAAGGAACAGGGCGCCGAATGCGTCGTCATTTCCGCCGCCATCGAATCGGAGGTCGCCCAGCTTCCCGAGGAGGAAGCGGCCGAGTTCCTTTCCGCGCTCGGCCTTCAGGAAGCCGGCCTCGACCGGCTGATCCGCGCCGGCTATCACCTGCTCGACCTCATCACCTATTTCACCGTCGGCCCCAAGGAGACCCGCGCCTGGACCATCGTGCGCGGCACCAAGGCCCCGCAGGCCGCCGGCGTCATCCATACGGATTTCGAGCGCGGCTTCATCCGCGCCTTCACCATCGCCTATGACGACTACATCGCCTACAAGGGCGAAGTCGGCGCCAAGGAAGCCGGCAAGGGCCGCGACGAAGGCAAGGAATACGTGGTGCAGGACGGCGACGTCATCCACTTCCGCTTCAACACGTAAGATCGCTTGTCTCTGCCGATCCCGCTGCCGCCCTTCACCGAAGAGGCGGCAGTTTCTCTTTGAGGGCCAGCGGCAGCGGCGTGACGGCCCAGCGCCGGAAATGCGGCCAGCCGACCCCGATGGTCAGCACCACGAGCCCGACGATCAGCAGCGTCGCGAAGACGTAGGTTTCGGGCCCGGCGGCCGTGTTGCGCAGCATGCTCGCCGTCGCCAGCCCAAGGGAGACCAGTCCCGAGGTGACGAAGGCGCGCCGGTCGATGACAAGCCCGATCGTCATGAACACCGCGACGATGGCGATGACGATCAGCGCGTCCGGCAGGCCCTTCTCGGCGCTGAAGAGCGCATCGTCGTTGAAATCCCTCAGGAAGACCAGCGCCAGCATCGCATAGAGCAGCGCCGGCGCCGTCGCCAGGTGCAGCCAGAAGGCGACGTCCGAACGCCGCGTCACCCGGAAGCGGTCGGAAAGGTCGTAGCGCATCGCCACCGTAAACAACGCCAACGCCCCGGCAAGGAAGATCGCCGCGGAAGCCGAGGGATGGGCGAGGATGAAATCCCCCTGCCCGCTCACCCTCGACAGGCCGAGGAACACGAGGCCGAGCGCGATGCCGGCAAGCGACACGGTCCACAGGCTGAGCGCCAGCGGAATGCGGTAGCGCAGGTAGAACGGCCCCATCAGCAGCGTGAAGGGCAGCATGGTCAGCACGAAGCGCAGCATCGGCTCGGCGTCCGGCCCGAGCCGGTCCTCGAGCAGGACGATACTCGTCATGAAGATCCAGTGCGCGAAGATCAGCGTCAGCGCCACCGCCGGAAGGGCGAGCCGCTGCCGCCGCACCAGGATCTCGGCAAGGACGATCACCGCCGGCAGCACGCCGAACAGCGAGCCGACGCCCCAGACGCCGGCCATGGCGATGCAGAGGCCGATGGTGATCAGCACGTCGTGGAAGCCGCGGATGAAGCGCGGCGCCTCCGTATCCTCGACCGGGGCGATCACCTCCGCCTCCGCCGGCCCGGCAATGTCGAGCGCCGTGCCCGCTGCCGGCACGGCGAGGCCGACGCCGCGCGCCTCCATGTAGGGCAGCAGCCGTGCCGCCTGCTCGGGCGACAGGAGGCCCTCGCCGGCCGCTCCATCGAGCACGGATTTCAAGGTCTGCATGGTCGAATCTCCGATGACGGCCGACCCGCACCTTAAACACGCGGCGGCCGCTGGCAAGGCTTGCAAAAGGCTGCCCCGCCCGCCATGCTCTGCCCGCAACAGGACGGACGGGACGTGGCCAGCTATACTTTCGAAGACTTTACGCCGGGCCGCCGCTTCGAATTCGAGAAGCGGACGATGACGGCAGACGCGATCATCGCCTTTGCGCGGGAATTCGACCCGCAGCCCATGCATCTCGACGAGGCGGCCGGCCGGGCCAGCATCCTCGGCGGCCTTGCCGCCTCCGGCTGGCACACCAGCGCCGTGATGATGCGCATGCTCTACGAGGCCTATATAAACGGCTCGACCTCGGAAGGCTCGCCCGGCGTCGACCTCATGGAATGGAAGCGCCCTGTGCTGGCCGGCGATACGCTGGGCGGCCATTGCGCGGTGCTGGAGGCGCGCGTCTCGCGCTCGCGGCCGGAGATCGGCATCGTGCGCCTGCGCGCCGAGGTGACGAACCAGCGCGACGAGGTCGTCGCGGTCTGCGAGTATATCAACATGATGCGCCTTGCGGCGACGGGAGCCGGCCATGCGCATGACTGAGCTTTACGCTCTCAACGAGACGGTCGATATCGGCAGCCTCACCTTCACGGCGGAGGATATCGTGCGCTTTGCGCGGGACTTCGACCCGCAGCCCTTCCATCTCGACGCGGAGCTTGCCAGGGATACCCTCTTCGGCGGCCTCTGCGCCTCCGGCTGGCACACCAGCGCCGGCTGGATGAAATGCTTCCTCGCCTTCTGGGCGGGCGAATGCCGGCGGCTTGCGGAAAAGGGCATCACGCCGCCGAACCTCGGCCCCTCGCCGGGCTTTACCCGGCTCGGCTGGCTGCGCCCCGTCTTCGCCGGCGACACGATCACCTATTCGGTGAGCCTCCTCGGCTCCCGCGCGCTCGCCTCCTACCCGGACCGCGTGATGAACACAATCCTCTGCGCCGGCCGCAACCAGAACGACGAGCCGGTCATCCGCTTCGAGAGCACGGTGCTGGAGTTTATTTGAGGGCGCGGGGGCTCACCCCCCTCTGGCCTGCCGGCCATCTCCCCCACAAGGGGGGAGATCGGCAAGACGCAAGGGCATTGCTCAAATCGCAACGTTAAAGAAGGGCGAAACATCACTCCATCCAATCTCCCCCCTTGAGGGGGAGATGCCCGGTAGGGCAGAGGGGGGTGAGCCGCGAACGCCGGACCCGCCTCAATCCCCGTCGAACGAAATCAGCGTGCGTACTTCCACGCCCAGCGCTTCCAGCTTGCGGCGCCCGCCAAGGCCGGGCAGGTCGATGACGAAGCAGGCGGCGACGATGTCGGCGCCCATCTGGCGCAAGAGCTTGACGGCCGCTTCCGCCGTACCGCCGGTGGCGATGAGGTCGTCGACGAGGATGACCTTCTCGCCCGGCTTGACCGCATCCTTGTGCATTTCCATCTCGTCCACGCCGTATTCCAGGCTGTAGGCGATGCGCACGGTCTCGTGCGGCAGCTTGCCCTTCTTGCGGATCGGCACGAAGCCGGTGGAGAGCTGGTGGGCCATGGCGCCGCCGAGGATGAAGCCGCGCGCCTCGATGCCGGCGACCTTGGCGACGCCGATGCCGGCATAGGGATGCACCAGCTCGTCCACCGCGCGGCGGAAGGCGCGCGGGTTTCCGAGCAGCGTGGTGATGTCGCGGAACACGATGCCGGGCTTGGGATAGTCCGGGATATTGCGGATCGCGGCGATGAGTTCTTCTTCGACGGTGGATTTCAGGCTGGACATGAGGGTTTCCCGGCTGCGGCGCTTCGTCCGGTTATTGCAGGTGCGGCCGCCGGCCTCAACAAAAAAGGCGGCCCGGAGGCCGCCTTTCAACCGTGCGGGAAAACCGCTCAGTGTTCCTTGTTCGCGTAGACCGACTTCTTCGTCAGGTAGATCAGGCCGGTGAAGATCACCAGGAAGACCATGACCATGAAGCCGGTGCGCTTGCGCTCTTCCAGGTGGGGCTCGGCGGCCCACATCAGGAAGGCGGCGACGTCGTGGGCGTACTGGTCGACCGTCTGCGGCGAGCCGTCGTCATAGGTGACCTGGTCGTCGGAGATCGGCTTGGCCATGGCGAGCGCCGCGGCGTTTGCGAAATACGGGTTGTAGTGCGTGCCTTCGGCGACTTCGATATTCGCCGGCTGCTCTTCGTCGTAGCCCGTCAGCAGCGAGTAGATATAGTCCGGCCCGCCTTCCTGGTACTGCGTGAAGATGTCGAAGATGAACTGCGGGAAGCCGCGGGTGATGCCGCGTGCCTTGGCGAGCAGCGACATGTCCGGGGGAGCAGCGCCGTTGTTGGCGGCGGCGGCGGCCTCGTCGTTCGGGAACGGAGACGGGAAGTGATCCGAAGGCAGGGCCTTGCGGGTGTACATCTCGCCGTCGCTGTTCGGGCCGTCCTGCACTTCGTAGTTCGCCGCGAAGGCCTTCACCTGCGCTTCGGAATAGCCGAGGCCTTCCAGCGTGCGGAAGGACACGAGGTGCATGGAATGGCATGCCGAACAGACTTCGGTGTAGACCTTCAGGCCGCGCTGGAGCTGGCCCTTGTCATACTTGCCGAACGGACCGGCGAAGGACCATTCCTGCTCCTTCGGGTGGCGGAGGGGATAGTGCGGCGTGGCGTGTTCGGCCTCCGCACCGGCGGCGGGCGCGGCATCCTCCGCCGTGGCGAAGGAGACGCCGAGGCCGGCGACGAGGGCAAGCGACAGAATGCCTGCGACTAGCTTTTTCATTGTCATTGTTCCTTTCGTCGCTCAGATCAGGCCTTGGCGGTGTTCTTTTCCAGAACCGCTTCCGTGATGGAGTTCGGAATGCGCTTCGGGGTTTCGATCAGGCCGAGGAGCGGCATGAGGACGATGAAGAAGCCGAAGTAGTAGAGCGTGCCGAGCTGCGAGAGGACGACGTAGACGCCTTCCGCGGGCTGGGCGCCGAGCCAGCCGAGCATGATGGCATTGGCGACGAACAGCCAGAAGAACAGCTTGTACCACGGACGGTAGACGGCCGAGCGGACCTTCGACGTGTCGAGCCAGGGCAGGAAGAACAGCACGATGATCGCGCCGAACATCACGAGGACGCCGCCGAGCTTGGAGTCGATCGGGCCGACGTTGAAGGTGATGGCGCGCAGCATCGCGTAGAACGGCAGGTAGTACCATTCCGGAACGATGTGGGCCGGGGTCTTCAGCGGGTTGGCCATCGTGTAGTTGTCGGGATGGCCGAGGTAGTTCGGCATGTAGAAGATGAACCAGGCGAAGACGATCAGGAAGACCGAGACGCCGAGCGCATCCTTGACGGTGGCATAGGGCGTGAAGGCGACCGTGTCGGTCTTGGACTTCACCTCGACGCCCGTCGGGTTCGTCTGGCCGGTGACGTGCAGCGCCCAGATGTGCAGCACGACGACGCCGGCGATCATGAAGGGCAAGAGGTAGTGCAGCGAGAAGAAGCGGTTCAGCGTCGGGTTGTCGACCGCGAAGCCGCCGAGCAGGAACTGCTGGATCCACTCGCCGACCCACGGGAAGGCCGAGAAGAAGCCGGTGATGACCGTCGCGCCCCAGAAGGACATCTGGCCCCAGGGCAGGACGTAGCCCATGAAGCCGGTCGCCATCATCAGGAGATAGATGACGACGCCGAGGATCCAGAGGATTTCGCGCGGCGCCTTGTAGGAGCCGTAGTAGAGGCCGCGGGCGATGTGGAGATAGACCGCGATGAAGAAGAAGGACGCGCCGTTGGCGTGCATGTAGCGCAGCAGCCAGCCGTGGTTCACGTCGCGCATGATCTTCTCGACCGAGTTGAACGCGACCGAGGTCTCGGCGGCATAGTGCATGGCGAGCACGACGCCGGTGAGGATCTGCACGATGAGCATCACCGACAGCATGGCGCCGAAGGTGTAGGCATAGTTCAGGTTGCGCGGAACCGGATAGGAAACGAAGCTGTCATGGATCATGCGCGGCAGAGGCAGGCGCGAGTCGACCCATTTTTCGATGCCAGTCGTCGGCTGGTAGGTTGAATGTTCAGCACTCATTATCAGTAGTCCCCTCAACCGATCTTGATGACTGTGTCGGATACGAACGAGTAGGTCGGCACGGCGAGGTTCTGCGGTGCCGGACCCTTACGGATGCGGCCTGCTGTATCGTAGTGCGAACCGTGGCAGGGACAGAACCACCCGCCGAAATCGCCGGCCTGGCCGAGCGGAACGCAGCCCAGATGGGTACAGGAGCCGATCATGACGATCCAGTTCTCCTTGCCCTCGCCGGCCGAACGGTCGACGTCCGTCGCTTCGGCATCGGCGGGAATGTTGGCGTTGCGGGCGACCGGGTCCTTGAGGTCGGTCAGCGGAACGGCCTTGGCCTCTTCCACTTCCTTGTCCGTGCGGTTGCGGATGAAGACCGGCTTGCCGCGCCACTTGGCCGTCAGCGACATGCCGGGCTCGAGGCTGGAGACATCGACCTCGATGGAGGCGAGTGCCAGCGTGGACGCGTCCGGGCGCATCTGGTCGATGAACGGCCAGGCGACCGCCACGCCGCCCACGACGCCCGCCATACCCGTGGTCAGGTAAAGAAAATCGCGGCGAGTGGGCTCGCCCAGGGATTCGCTTGTTGTCTCGTGTTCGCTCACGGCTAAACCATCCTCTCACGCAAAGTCTCGCGGAAACCCGCAACGCCCCTTTGGAAACCGGCAAGATCCGGACACAATACGGCCATAGATTCCCCGTCAATCCGGCGCGTTCTATGCTTGATCGCAAATTATGTCCAGCCTTGGCAAGGGGAGGTGGGCACATTGTCGCGGGAAAAACGGGCCATCTTGACAGGCCGGACGCATCGCCCTGAACATTCGGCATTTCCGAAGTGAAAAAGCCAGCGAAATACGACGCTTGGCCGTCCTATTGCGCCGCGTCCTCATGGCCGAGGAATCCGCCCGACTGGCGCGACCAAAGATCCGCATAGAGCCCGCCCTTCGCAACAAGCGCGCCATGCGTCCCCTCCTCCACGATATGGCCGCGATCCATGACAATCAGCCGGTCGAGCGCGGCGATGGTGGAGAGGCGGTGCGCGATGGCGAGCACGGTCTTGCCGCGCATCAGACGCTCGAGGTTCGACTGGATCGCCGCCTCGACCTCCGAATCGAGCGCCGACGTCGCCTCGTCCAGCACGAGGATCGGCGCGTCCTTCAGCATGACGCGGGCAATGGCGATGCGCTGGCGCTGGCCGCCGGAGAGCTTTACGCCGCGCTCGCCGACATGGGCGTCGTAGCCCGTCCGGCCGCGCTGGTCTTCCAGGGAGAGGATAAAGTCGTGCGCCTCGGCGCGCCGGGCCGCCTCGATCATCTCGGCCTCGCTCGCATCCGGATTGCCGAAGAGGATGTTGTCGCGGATCGAGCGGTGGAGCAGCGCCGTATCCTGGCTGACCATGCCGATATTGGCGCGCAGGCTCTCCTGCGTGACCGTCGCGATATCCGTGCCGCCGACGAGGATGCGCCCGCCTTCCAGATCGTAGAAGCGCAGCAGCAGGTTGACGAGCGTGGACTTGCCCGCGCCCGAGCGCCCGACAATGCCGACCTTCTCGCCCGGCCGGATGGAGAGCGAGAGATTGTCGATGACGCCGGAGGCGCGGCCGTAGTGGAAGCGCACGGCCTCGAAGCGGACATCCGGCCGCTCGACCGTCAGCGCCGGCGCATCCGGCTTGTCGACGAGGCCGATCGGCTGGGAGATGAGGTCGGCGGAATTCTGGATCGTGCCGATATTGCGCATGATGCTGTTGAGCTGCGTCATCAGCCGATTCAGCAGGAAGTTCAGCCTGAGCACCAGCGCCATGGTGAAGGCGACGGCGCCCGAGCTGATGAGGCCGGTGAGCCAGAGGTGGATGCACAGCACCGCCATGCCGGCGATCATCAGGCCGGAGAGGAAGGCGAGCGAGGCGCGCAGCGACGTGAGCAGCCGCGTGAAATCGAGGATCGTCGTCTGGAAGACATCGAAGCCGTCGCGCATGTAACGGTCGTTCGCCTCGTCGCGCCCGAAGAGCTTCAGCGTCTGGATGTTGGAATAGGCGTCGACCATGCGCCCGCTGATCATGGAGGCGGCCTCGGCCGACTGGCGCGAATGCTCCCGGATGCGCGGCACGAAGTAGCGCGCCAGCACGGCGAAGACCGAGAGCCAGACGAAAAGCACCGCCGCCAGCTTCCAGTCGAGCTGGCCGAGCAGCACGAGCGTCGAGGCCGTGTAGATCGTCACGAACCAGATGCTTTCGAGAAACGAGGTGATGACGTCGCCCGTCGCCTGCCCCGCCGACCAGACCTTGGTGACGATGCGGCCGGAGAAATCGTTCTGGAAGAAGGAAAGCGACTGGCGCGCCACATGCACATAGGATTGCCAGCGCACGAGATTATAAAAGCCCGGCGTGATGACCTGCTGGTCGACCAGCGCGGCAAGGAAGGCGACGACGAAGCGCACGATGCCGATGAGCGCGAGCATCATGAGGAGTTCCGGCCCGTGCGCGGCAAGAAGCCCGCTCCACCCCTCGCCCGGCTTCACGGTCGCCAGCATGTCGACGAGCCGGCCGACGAACCAGAACGTCGCCGCCTCGATCCCCGCCGTGATGCCGCCCAGCACCAAGAGCGCGGCGAACGGCGCCTTGGCCTGCCGGACATAGAACCAGACGAAGGCGAACAGCTCCCGCGGCGGCCGCAGGTCGTCCCGCCGCGCGAAGGGCTGTATCCAGTTCTCGAAGAAGGAGAAAAGCGGCCGGAAGATCATGCCCCCGATATAGGCCGTTTTGAACGGCGGGCAAATTAAAGATCGGAAAGCTACCGTTCCAAAATCCGCTCGATATCCCGTCGCCCGTGAAGAATCCGAACGACCGTGAGGGCGTCATCGGCGACGAGATAATAGATCTTCATATCGTCGAATCCCTCGATCGGCCACGTCCGCAAACCTGCAAGCCGTGGGCTCTTCATCGGGCGCGGCGCTCCTGCCTGTGGCGTATGGGAAAGATGCTCGATGGCGATACGGGCAGCGGCGAGAAAACGGTCGGCTATATGCTCCTGGCCAATCTCGATGAAATAACCGACCTGCCGGACGATATCCGCGCGGGCGGCAGGAAGGACGAGGGTTTTCAACGCGCGCCGCTTTTGCGCGGACACGCTGCAAGAAGCTGGGCGGCCTCGGTCTTCAGCTCCGTCCAGAAGGCAGCATCCGGGACATCGCCTTTTCCGGAAGCGAGGCCTTCGAGCAGCAACGCCTCCAGCCGTGCGTCCTTCTCCTTCTCCTGAGCATCGCGCAGGAGGCTGCGGAAATATTCACTGACATTGCCGTAGCCCTTCGTCT
Source organism: Shinella sp. Sh6 (assembly GCF_055392685.1). Classification (NCBI taxonomy): domain Bacteria; kingdom Pseudomonadati; phylum Pseudomonadota; class Alphaproteobacteria; order Hyphomicrobiales; family Rhizobiaceae; genus Shinella; species Shinella sp. Sh6. The sequence goes on from NZ_AP044005.1 coordinate 2,339,091, forward strand.
CGATCTGGCTCTCGACGAAAGATTTCAGGGTATCGGGCAGGGAGATCGTGATCGTCGCCATCGCAGCATTCCTTCCTCTTCGTTCTCTATAGCAGAGTTCTCAACGCATCCCAACAGATAAGAACAAATGGGAAGACACTCTCCCCTTTCGAGAAGGGTGTCTTCGAAGGCTTACTCCGCGGCCACTTCCGGCTCCGCTTCGGCGTCGTCGGCGATGAAGCCGCCGGACTGGCGGGTCCACAGGTCGGCGTAGATGCCGCCCTTGGCGACGAGCTCGGCGTGGGTGCCGGTCTCGTGGATGCGGCCCTTGTCGAGAACGACGAGGCGGTCCATCTCGGTCAGGGTCGACAGGCGGTGCGCGATGGCGATCACCGTCTTGCCCTGCATGAGGGCGAAGAGGTTTTCCTGGATCGCCGCCTCGACTTCCGAATCGAGCGCCGAAGTCGCCTCGTCCAGCACCAGGATCGGCGCGTCCTTCAGGAAGACGCGGGCGATCGCGATACGCTGGCGCTGGCCGCCGGAGAGTTTCACGCCGCGCTCGCCGACCTGTGCGTCGAGGCCGGAGCGACCCTGCTGGTCGGAAAGCCCCTCGATGAACTCCCAGGCATTGGCGCGTTTGGCCGCCTCGATGATCTCGGCGTCGCTCGCCTCCGGCTTACCGTAGGCGATGTTGTCGCGGATCGAGCGGTGCAGCAGGGAGGTATCCTGCGTGACGACGCCGATCTGCGAGCGCAGGCTGTCCTGCGTCACCGTGGCGATGTCCTTGCCGTCGATGGTGATCCTGCCGGCTTCGAGATCGTAGAACCGCAGCAGCACGTTCATCAGCGTCGTCTTGCCGGCGCCGGAGCGCCCGACGAGGCCGACCTTCTCGCCCGCGGCGATGTCGAGCGACAAGTCCTCGATCGCGCCCTTGTTCTTGCCGTAGTGGAAGCGGACGTGGTCGAAGCGGATCGCGCCCCTCGCGACCGGCAATGCGGGCGCCTCGGGATGGTCCTTGATGTCGTGCGGCTTGGTCATCATGCCCATGCCGTCGAAGACCGTGCCGATGTTCTCGAAGAGCGCGGTCACTTCCCACATCACCCATTGCGACATGCCGTTGATGCGCATGGCAAGGCCGACGGCGACCGCCACGGCGCCGACCGTCACGTCGCCGGACATCCAGAAATAGATGCCGACCGCAGCCGTCAGGGCCATCGCCACGACATTGTTGATGTCGATGGCGATGTTGAAGGCGGTGATGAGCCGCATCTGCCTGTGCACGGTCTGGAGGAACCCGTCCATGCCCTCGCGGGCATAGCTCTCCTCGCGTCCGGCATGGGAGAACAGCTTGACCGTCGCGATATTGGTGTAGCTGTCGACGATCCGGCCCGTCATCATCGAGCGCGCATCCGCCTGCTCGCGCGAGACCACCATGAGCTTCGGCACGAAGTAGCGCAGGATGCTGAGGTAGACGACCAGCCACACCATCAGCGGCACGACGAGGCGCAGGTCCGCCGAGGCGATGATCGCGATCATCGAGACGAAGTAGCTGATGACATAGATGAAGACGTCGATGATCTTCATCACCGTCTCGCGCACGGCGAGCGCCGTCTGCATCACCTTCGTCGAGACGCGGCCGGCGAACTCGTTGGAGAAGAAGGTCATGCTCTGGCGGATGAGGTAGCGGTGCATCTGCCAGCGGGCGATCATCGGGAAATTGCCGGCGAGCGCCTGGTGCATGGTCATCGTGTGCAGCGCGCCGACGCCCGGAATGAGGACGAGCAGCAGCACCGCCATCCAGACGAGCGTGCCGCCCTCGCGGGCAAGGAAGGTACCCGGGTCGCCAGCCGAGAGCCAGTCGACGATATTGCCGAGGAACTGGAACAGCAGCACCTCGGCGATGCCGAGCGCCATGGAGCAGAAGCCGAGCACGAAAAGCCACGGCGCCGCCGGCTTCGTATAGTGCCACAGGAAGGCGAAAAGGCCCTTCGGCGGCAGAGAGGGCGCCTCGGAAGGATAGGGATTCAAACGTCTTTCGAACCAGCCGAACATGGCTATCTCCGTAATATCAAAGACGGAACCGGCACGGACGGCGCAAAACGGGCGCGGCCGGGGCTCCGGAGGAATGCCGCGGGGCGACGAAAGGCGTCACGCGGCGAATTGAAACAATGGGTCTGCGAAGGGGATTTGGGCGGCGATGTGCCTACGCGAGAAGAGGCGTGATGCCGGCCGGGAGGCGGCGCCGATGCGTGATATTCATCTTGATCCTCCCTGTTCTCGCGTTGAAGATGCCCCTTGGTTAGCCCGAAACGGCGCAATTTGCCAGCGGCTTCGTCGCAAATGCGCATCTGCGGCCAATTCTGTTGCCACGGCGCCACAGGCACGCTAGGCGGAAGGCCATGTCCGCCCTGCGCATCGCTCTCTACCAGCCCGATATCGCCGGCAATACCGGCACGATCCTGCGCCTTGCCGCCTGCCTCGGCCTTTCGGTCGACATCATCGAGCCGGCGGGCTTCGATATTTCCGACCGCAGCCTGAAGCGGGCCGGCATGGACTACCTCGCCGCCGTGACGCTGACGCGGCATGTGAGCTGGGACCGGTTCGAGGAATGGCGGGCGGAAAGCAGCCGCCGCCTCGTCCTCGCCTCCACCAAGGCGGCCGGGCTCTACACGGACTTCGCCTACCTTCCGGACGACATCCTGCTCTTCGGCCGCGAGAGCGCCGGGGTGCCGGACCGCGTGCACGAGACGGCGGACGGCCGCGTGCTCATCCCCATGGTCGAGGGGCAGCGCTCCATCAACGTCGCGCTGTCGGCCGCGATGATCTGCGGCGAGGCGCTGCGCCAGACGGGCTTTGCCTGACCTAGCCATGGCCGGGCCGCAGGAGGCACGCGGCGAAGGCCGCAAGGCCGATGGCGAGCGTGACCGCCCCGGCAACCGCGAAGGCCCCGTCAAAGCCGAGGCTGCCGACCAGCGGCTGCGAGACGATGGGCGAGAGGAACTGGCCGGCGAAGATGCCGGAGACGAGAAGGCCGGAAATGCGCCCGCGCAGAGCCGGCGGAGCGAGCAGCATGGCGCTTGCCGCAAATGTCGGCATGATCGTGCCCATGCAGATACCGGAAACCGTCATGGCGAGGAGGACCGCCGCATAGCTTTCGGCGTGCCATAAGAGGAGATAGGAAATCCCCGCCGAGGTGAAACCGAGGCCGAAGAGCCCGACCAGCCCGAGCCGGCGGCGCAGCGGCGCGAAGGCGAGTGCGCTCACCACGCCGACGATCTGGCCCGCCCCGATCGCCACGCCGGCAAGGCTCGGCGCACCGAAGCCGAGCGCCCTCAGATAGAAGGGAAGCTGCGTCGGGATCATGTAGAAGGCGATCATGTTGATGGCGGCGGCGAGAAAGAGAAGGCCGAGCAGCGCCATCGCCCGCCCGCCGAGCCGGTCCCCTTCCCCGGCCGTTGCCGGACCGGCCGGGCGCGCGCGATGCGGCTCCGGCAGGAAGGCGAGCGCGGCCGGCAGGATGAGGAGCGCGACGGTGTAGATGAGGAACGGCCCTCGCCAGTGCACCTCCGCAAGGAACCCGCCGCCCGTCAGGAAGATCGTGCCGCCGACGCCGACGAAGGCCTGCTGCAGGCCCATGTAGCGGTCGCGCGCCGCCCCCTGGAAGAAATCGCCGACGAGCGCCGTCGTCGCCGTCATCAGGCCGCCGACGGCGATGCCCAGCACCGCGCGGCCGACGAGCAACCCCGGCAGCGTATCGAGGACGAGGCCGGACGCCCCGGCGACGGCGAAGAGCGCAAGCGAGAAGAGCACCAGCGGCTTGCGGCCGAAGCGGTCGACGAGGAAGCCCGCGGCCGGCGAGAAGAGCGCGATGAAGACGGCCGGCAGCGTCAGCACGAGGCGGCTCAGCAGCGCCACGTTCTCCACATCGGCAAAGCGCGCCGCAATGCCCGGCAGCGACGCGGAGATCGTCGCGCCGGACATGATGGTGAGCGTGCTGATGAAGAGCAGCGTCGCGTTGCGCCGGAACTCTTCCGGGGAACGCGCCACTTCCGCTGCCGCAAAGTGTTCCGGCTTCATGCCGCCGCCTCGTCGTATCGGGTTGCGATCCGCGCCGTCTTCAGCGCGTCCGCCCACCAGGTCAGCCGCTTCATCAGCACGGCAAGCTGGCCGTTCAGGTGGCCGGGCCGGAACGGGTTGCCGGCGGGATCGAACTGCGTCCAAGCATGGGCAAGGCTCACTGTCTCGCGGATCGCCACGGCATGCAACTCGGCAAAGACCAGCCGGAGCTGTTCCACGGCGCGAAGCCCACCGGAAACCCCGCCGTAGGAGACGAAGGCGACGGGCTTGGCATGCCAGGGCCGGAAGCAGCTATCGATGATCGCCTTCAGCGCCGCCGGATAGGCATGGTTGTATTCCGGCGTCACGATGAGGAAGGCATCGGCCTGCGAGATCCGGCTCTCGACCAGTTCCGCCGAGGCCTCGTCGAGGCCGCCGGGCGTGAAGGAAAGCTCGGCCGGGTCGATGCGCACGATGTTGTATTGATGGAAGCCGGCAAGCTCCGGCTCCAGCCAGCCCGCGATCGTATCGGCAAAGCGCCCCTCGCGGCCGCTGCCATAGATGAGGGCGATGGTCAGTCTTTCTGTCATGCGGAAAATGCTCCATTGGAAAAAGAGGGAGCAGCCCGTATAAAACCTCAACCAATATTGAGGTCAACAGCGATGACGCAAAAAACTGCAAGGGACGGAGCCCCCCGGGAGCTCACCGTCGGCGAGGTGGCCGAGCGCAGCGGCGTCGCCGTCTCCACGCTGCATTTCTACGAGACCAAGGGGCTGATCGAAAGCAGCCGCAACCGCGGCAACCAGCGGCGCTATCCGCGCAGCATCCTGCGGCGCGTGGCGGTGATCAAGGTCGCCCAGCGCACCGGCATTCCGCTCGGCGAGATCGCCGAGGCGCTGTCCGTGCTGCCGCACGACCGGCCGCTGACGGCGAAGGACTGGAAGAAGCTGTCGGCGACCTGGCGCCACCAGCTCGACGAGCGCATCGCCCGCCTGACGAAGCTGCGCGACCAGCTCGACGGCTGCATCGGCTGCGGCTGCCTTTCCATGCAGGAATGTCCGCTGCGCAACCCGCTGGACGCGCTGGGAGCGGAAGGCCCCGGCGCGCGGCTGCTGGAGCCTGGCGCTAGCTGAGGCGGGTGGCGAGCAGCTTGTCGACGCGCCGGCCGTCCATGTCGACGACCTCGAAGCGCCAGCCCTGGGTCTCGGTGATCTCGCCGGTCTTCGGCAGCTTCTGCAGCGATTCGATGACCAGGCCGGCGGCCGTCTGGTAGCTGCGGCGGGCGGGCAACTGCAGGCCGAGCCGGTCGGCCATCTCGTCGATGGGCATGGAGCCGGCGATCAGCCACGAGCCGTCCTCGCGCTGCACCGCATAGTCGTCATCGCCCTCGTCGATATCGGCACGGAAGACGCCGGCAATCGCCTCCAGCACGTCGGCCGGCGTGATGACGCCTTCGAAGTGGCCGTATTCGTCATGGATGAGCAGGATCGGCACTTCGGAATTGCGCAATGTCTCCAGCACGCGCATCGCGTCCATCGTGTCGGGCACGATGGGCGCCTGACGGACGAAGGCGCGCACGTCGAGCGGCTGGCCCGTCAGCATGGCCGAGAGCAGCTCGCGCTTCTGCACGATGCCGACGATGGTTTCCGGCCCGCCGTCGGCGACCGGCAGGCGCGAATGCGGCGTCTCGATGATCTGCTGGCGGATTTCCTCCGGCGTATCGTCGAGGTCGATCCAGTCGACGTCGTTGCGCGGCGTCATGAGGCCGCGCGCCTCGCGGTCGGAAAAGCGCATGACGCCCGCGATCATCAGCTTCTCGCCGCCCTCGATGACGCCCGCCGCCTCGGCCTCGGCGACGATGGTCTTGATCTCCTCGTCGGTGACGACGCTCTCGGCGACCTCGTGCTGGCCGGTGAGCCGGAAGATCAGCCGCGTCGAGGCGTCGAGTACCCAGACGGCCGGCGCGCCCACCTTCGACAGGAGCGACATGGTCGGCGCGACGAGCGTGGCGAAGCGCTCGGGGTTCTTCAGCGCGATCTGCTTGGGCACAAGCTCGCCGACGACGACCGAAAGATAGGTGATGAAGGAGATGACGATGCCGTAGCCGAGCGGATCGACCAGCCATTCCGGCACGCCCTGCGCATGCAGGATGTCCCGCAGGCGCCCGCCGAGCGCGGCGCCCGAGAAGGCGCCGGCGAGGATGCCGATGAGCGTGATGCCGATCTGCACGGTGGAGAGGAACTTGCCGGGGTCCTCCGCCAGCTTGAGCGCGGCGGCGGCGCCGCGCGAGCCCTGGGCCGCCATGGTTTTCAGCCGCGGCTTGCGCGAGGAGACGATGGAAAGCTCGGAAAGGGCGAAGACCCCGTTCAAGAGGATCAGGAAGACGGCAATCGCGAGTTCGAACAAGGGCTATGAGCCGTGCTTGAGAACCGCAACGGCGCCTTTCTATTGATGACGATGCGCGCAAGATAAGGATGCGACGGCCCGTCGTCAATCGAGCGTGTCGCCGGCAGGCCTTCGCAGCCATGTTTCGAAGCGTTCAATCGGCGCTCGGCAGGCGGCGCATGGTGAATTCGATGCGGTCGCCGTCGAGCGCCCGCCAGCTTTCAACCTCGGTCCAGTAGGCGGCTTTCGGCCAGAGGTCAAACCATTCGCGCGCCTTCCGGCGCGCCTCCGCCCGCTCGAGGCAGAAGGTCTCGCGCACGAAATGGCCCTGCCCGGCGTTCGTCTCGCGCCGGCGGCGCTCGATCTGGCGCCGAAGCCCCTCCATCGGGGGCGGACCGGGAACACGCGCCATGCAGGTTTCCTCCTGGCAGCCTATTCGACAGGTTGAACATAGGCCGCCTCCGGGCGTTTTGCGAGTCCCGCCATCCGGCATTGCCGGCCCGGCGCGGTTGCCAAACGGCGCAAAGTTGGGAACTGTGGCCAAAATGTGATTCGGCGGCGCGGGAGCTGCCGACGGGAAGAACCGAGCGGGAAGCACCATGGAACGCCCTGACCTGCCGAAAGGCCTGCCCGAGGATATCGAAGAGAAGAAGGCCGCGGCCCGCGCTTGGTTCGAGCAGTTGCGCGATGCGATCTGCACGGCCTTCGAGGCGATCGAGGACGACCTGGAAGGCCCGCTTTCCGACCTGCCGGCGGGCCGCTTCGTGGCGAAGGACTGGCTGCGCGAGGGTGGCGAAGGCGGCGGCGGGCGCATGTCGATGATGGAGGGCCGCGTCTTCGAGAAGGTGGGCGTCCACACCTCCACCGTCTTCGGCGAGTTCTCGCCGGAATTCCGCGGCCAGATCCCCGGCGCAAGCGAAGACCCGCGCTTCTGGGCCTCCGGCATCTCGCTGATCGCCCATCCGGTGAACCCCAACGTGCCGGCCGTGCACATGAACACGCGCATGGTCGTCACCACCAGCCGCTGGTTCGGCGGCGGGGCGGACCTGACGCCGGTGCTGGACCGCCGCCGGGTGATGAGCGATCCCGACACGGTGCTCTTCCACAAGGCGATGGAGATCGCCTGCAACCGCCATCCCGTCGCAGACCACGGCCGGTTCAAGGCCTGGTGCGACGAGTATTTCTTCCTGAAGCACCGCAGCGAGCCGCGCGGCACCGGCGGCATCTTCTACGACTGGCAGCATTCGCCCGAGGAGGCGGGCGGCTGGGAGGCGGACTTCGCCTTCACGCAGGATGTCGGCCGCGCCTTCGCCATGGTCTACCCCAAGATCGTGCGGTCCAACTTCAACAAGGGCTGGACGGAGGAGGACCGCGACGAGCAGCTCATCCGCCGCGGCCGCTACGTGGAGTTCAACCTGCTCTACGACCGCGGCACGATCTTCGGCCTGAAGACCGGCGGCAATGTCGAGTCCATCCTCTCGTCCATGCCGCCCGTCGTGCGCTGGCCTTGACGAACGCCATCCCGCTAGCGGCCTTGTGATTACGGCCTGCCGGGCCTTTGTGGTACCATGCGTAAAGCGTGATTCCACCAAGGAGGCAGTCATGGATCATGATGCAGCACGCATGGCTCGCGAGCCGCACTCTGCCGCTCCGCGCGGCGAAGACCTTCCCCATGCCTATTTCATCGAGGAGGCCCGCTGGCGGCGGACCGGCACCCTCCACCACCTTGCAGACAGGCGGGCAAAGCCCGAGGACCTCAGCTCCTCCGCCTGCTTCGACGCCTGGGCGAAGGACGAGGACGCGGCCTGAGAAGGCAGGGAACTTCCCGCGCCGTTTCCCGTTCGAGTTGGCGGAATTTGGCCGATCCGGCCGCTTCTGTTACACTTGTTGCCTTGAAACGACAGGAGATAGGTCATGAGACTTTTTGAATGCGGTTCACTCGTCCCCGGATGCGAATGGCATACGCGGGCCAATGACGACGCCGAAGTCGTCCGCCGCGCGGTCGAGCACATGCGCACCGCCCACGGCGAAACCACCATCCGCGAAAGCATGGTCGACCACATCAAGGAACGCATCGTCGACGAGAAGGCGGCGGACGCGGCCTGACCTCGTGAGGCGCAAGGCCCCTCACCTGCCTGCCGGCATCCTCTCCCCGTAAACGGGGCGAGGAACGCTGGGCTAGCCGTTTTCCTCCTTCTTCCCACGAACACGGACGCCGGAAGGGAAACCAGCGCGGCATCTCCCTTCTCCCCGCTTGCGGGGAGAAGGTGGCGGCAGCCGGATGAGGGGCTACGCTTCCTTCGCCAGTTCCTCCAGCCGCACCAGCAGCCTCGCCCGCTCGTCGCGGAAATTCCCCGCCACCCATTCCTCCTCGATCCTCCCCAGCAAAGCCCCGACCTTCGGCCCGGCCGGAACGCCCGCGGCCAGCACGTCCGCGCCATTCAGCGGGAAAGCCGGCTTCCGCCATTTCCCGGCGCGGGCGAGCAGGCGCTGGCAAAGGCCGGCGAAGGCGAGCGCGTCCGGATCGGCCAGGCTGCGCACCCGCGCGGATGCGAGCGCCAGCTTCAGGCGGAAGGAAAGGCCTTGCGGCCCGTGGCGGTAAAGCAGCCGGTCGAAGGCCGTTTCGGCGAGCTTCGGGGCAATCTGCGGAGCGGACGCCCAATGGTCGAGCACCGCCGCTTCCGCTTTCGAGAGCCGCAACCGTTCGGAAAGGGCCTTCAGCCGCTCGCGGTCCGGCGGCACGATGGCGGCAAGGCGCAGCAAGGGATCCGGCGTCCAGCCGAAGGCCTTCTCCGCCTCGATAAGGCCGGGAATGGCGTCGATGCCCCATTTCTCCGTCTCCGGCAGGACGGCGGTGAGGACGCCCGCCTGCCGCATCCACAGCAGCGCCCGGCCCGGATCGGGCGCGGCGAGCACCTTCTTCGTCTCGGACCAGACGCGCTCGGCCGAGAGTTTCGAAAGCGTCTCCTTCGCCCGCGCGCAGGCCTTGAGCCCTTCCGCGTCCGGCCGGCCGCTGCCGTAGAGCGCGAAGAAGCGGAAGAAGCGCAGGATGCGCAGGTGGTCCTCCGCGATACGCGCGCTCGCATCGCCGATGAAGCGCACCGTGCGGCTCTCGATATCCGGCAGGCCGTTCACGAGGTCGACGACCGTGCCGTCCCTGTCCGCATAGAGTGCGTTGATGGTGAGGTCGCGCCGCTCGGCATCGGCCTGCCAGTCCGTGCCGAAGGCGACCTCGGCGTGGCGGCCGTCCGTCGCAACGTCCCGCCGGAGCGTCGTCACCTCGAAGGGCTTGCCCTCCAGCACCAGCGTCACCGTGCCGTGCGCGATGCCGGTCGGCACGGCCTTGATGCCGGCGGCCTTCGCGCGCTCCACCACCGCCTCGGGCCGGAGCGTCGTCGCGATATCGACATCGGCGACCGGCAGGCCCATCAGGCTGTTGCGCACGGCCCCGCCCGCAACGCGCGCCTCCCCGCCTTCGTCGTTCAGCAGCGCCAGGACGGAAACGAGCGCCGGATCGGTGAACCACGCCTCGCCCGAAACAGAGGTCATGCATAAAGCCTTTCATAGATCACCCGCACGATGCCGGCGGTGATGCCCCAGATATTATGCCCCTCATAGGGCATGCGATAATAATGCCGCTCGCTGCCGAGCCAGACGCCGCTGCCCTGCGCATGGTTGCGCGGGTCCATCAGGAAGGAGAGCGGCACGTCGAAGACCCGCTCCACCTCGGCCGGATTGGGCGAAAGATCGAAGCCCGGCCGCACCACCGCCAGCACCGGCGTGATGGAGAAGCCTGAGAGCGCCTTGTAGTGCGGCAGGCGGGCGACCGGCTCGACGAAATGCCGCGCAAGGCCGATCTCCTCCTCCGCCTCGCGCAGCGCGGCCTCCTCCGCATCCGCATCCTCCGCATCGACCGCCCCGCCCGGAAAGGCGACCTGGCCGGAATGCTTGCGCAGCGCCGCCGTGCGTTGCGTGAAGATGACGCGCGCATCCTCGCCGTCGTCGACGACGGGAACCAGCACGGCCGCATCGCGCAGGTGCATGCCTTCGAGATGGGCAATGGCCGCGGGGTTGAGCAGGCTGTCGCCATGCTCGCGCCAGCTCTCCTCGCCGACGGTCGGCATCTGCGCCATCGCCCGGCGGCGGAATTCGGCGGCGCTGTAGGGGGCAAGGCTCATCGGGACAGCGCATCCAGCTCGGCCGCCGGCATGACCGGGAAGACCATGCCGCCGGAGCGCAGGGCGAACATCTCCACGCCGTCGACCTCGATTGTCTCGCCCAGCGCCACCAGCTCGTACATCACCGCCCGCGAGACGAGCGCCTCCAGCCGGCCGCGCACGAGGAGATAGGGCTTCAGCTCGCTGTTCTCGCCGGAAATGACGAAGCGCAGCGGATGCTCCGGCCCCGCCTCGACCACGTCGCCGACATTGGTGCGGAAGGTGAGCGCCTGCGCCTCGCCCTTTCCGCCCGCATTCATCTCGACGGCAATAAAGGGCGCATCGGCGACGCGGATGCCGACCTTCTCGACGGGCGTGACGAGATAGGTCCGGCCGTCCTCGTCCTTGCGCAGCACCGTGGAAAAGAGTCGCACCAAGGGCGCCCGGCCGATCGGCGTTCCAAGGTAGAACCAGGTGCCGTCGGCACGGATCTCCATGTCGATATCGCCGCAGAACGGCGGGTTCCAGCGCTCGACCGGCGGCAGGCCGCGCCCGCCCGTCTCGGCGCCGGCGCGCGCGATGAGCGCGGCCAGTCCCGCAGCGTCCGTGCTTTCGCGAATTTCGCCCTTTGCCATTGTTCCGTCCCGGTTCAATCCTATCTCCGCGAGAAGAAAGGGTGGATACACGCTTTCTTCCGAGATAGTCATTTCGCGGCCGCTTGTCAGCCACGGGTGAGCCAATAAGGTTTCGATGATAGGAGCGAATGCGGCAAGGCCGCGATTCGCGAAGACGCAGAGTCGCATTGGAGAGCACATGGGCGTTCAGAATTCCCCCGAGGCGAGCCTGGACGAGAAGGCGGTCGTCGCCGCCGCCGAACGGGCGCTCTCCGACATCGCGCGCGTGCGCCAGGAAGTCGCCAAGGTCATTTTCGGCCAGGAAAGCGTGGTGGAGCAGACGCTGCTCGCCGTGCTCTCCGGCGGCCATGCCCTGCTCGTCGGCGTGCCCGGCCTTGCCAAGACCAAGCTGGTGGCGACGCTCGGCACCGTGCTCGGCCTTTCCGCAAGCCGCATCCAGTTCACGCCGGACCTGATGCCCTCCGATATCCTCGGCTCGGAGGTGATGGACCAGGACGAGAACGGCAAGCGCTCCTTCCGCTTCGTGCCCGGCCCGATCTTCACGCAATTGCTGATGGCCGACGAGATCAACCGCGCCTCGCCGCGCACCCAGTCCGCCCTCCTCCAGGCCATGCAGGAATACCACGTCACGGTCGCCGGCCGGCCGAACGACCTGCCGAGGCCCTTCCATGTGCTGGCGACGCAGAACCCGCTGGAGCAGGAAGGCACCTATCCGCTGCCCGAAGCCCAGCTCGACCGCTTCCTGCTGCAGGTCGACGTCGGCTACCCGGACCTTGCCGCCGAGCGGCAGATCCTGCTGGAAACGACGGGCGTCAGTAACGCGGAGGCCGAACCCGTGCTTTCCGCCGCCCGCCTCCAGGAAATCCAGACCCTCATCCGCCAGATGCCGGTGAGCGAGAAGGTGCTCGACGCGATCCTCGCGCTGGTGCGCTCCGCCCGCCCCGGCAACGGCGATGCCGCGACCGACAGGCACGTCGCCTGGGGTCCGGGTCCCCGCGCCGGCCAGGCGATGATGCTCTGCGCAAGGGCCCGCGCGCTCTATGACGGGCGGCTCGCGCCCTCCGTCGACGACGTGCTGGCGCTTGCCGAGCCCGTGCTGCAGCACCGCATGGCGCTGACCTTCGGCGCGCGCGCCGAAGGCATGTCGGTGCGCGACGTCATCGCCGGCCTCGTGCGGCAGGCGGGCGGCTGATCGGAAAAGCCATGGCATCCGTCGGAGAGATCGTCGCACCCACCCCGACCCGTGAGGTGCTCTCGCGGGCGCAGGCGCGCGCCGCCCTCATCCCCGACTGCATGGTGGAGGCCCGCCGCCTCGCCAATACGGTGATCGCCGGCTGGCACGGCCGGCGCAAGCGCGGCATCGGCGAGAATTTCTGGCAGTTCCGCCCCTATGTCGACGGCGAGAGCCTGTCGCGCATCGACTGGCGGCGCTCGGCCCGCGACGACCACACCTATGTGCGCGACCGCGAATGGGAGGCCGCCCATACCATCTGGGTCTGGGCCGACCTTTCGCCCTCGATGATGTATAAATCCACCTTCGCCGGCGTTTCGAAGGAAAGCCGCGCACTCGTCCTCATGCTGGCGCTCGCCGAGATCCTCGCCCGCTCGGGCGAGCGCATCGGCTGCCCAGGCATCATGGAGCCGATCGCCGCGCGCAACGCCGCCGAACGGCTGGCCGCGGCCCTGATGCACAGCCCTTCCACCGGCGGATTGCCCGACACGGGCATGATCCGCGGCAACAGCGACATCGTTTTGATCGGCGATTTCCTCGATCCCGTCGAGAAGGTGATGGACCGCCTCGGCCCGCTCGCCCGCCGCGGCCTCACCGGCCATGTCATCGAGGTCGCCGATCCGGCCGAAGAGCTCTTCCCCTATGCGGGGCGCACCGAGTTCACCGACCCGGAGACCGGCGAGAAGCTGACGGCCGGCCGCGCCGAGACGCTGAAGGACGACTATGCCCGCGCCTATGCCGCGCGCCGCGAGACCCTTGCCGGGTCGCTGCGCCATCTCGGCTGGAGCTTCATCACCCACCGCACCGACCGCCTCGCCTCCGAGGCGCTGGTCGCCGTGCACGCCTATCTCGCCGGCATGCCGGCCCTGAAGGCGGAAGGCGCAAGACCATGAGCGCGTTCGCCTTCGCCTTTCCTGCCGCGCTCGTCGCGCTCGTCCTCCTGCCGGTCATCTGGTGGCTGCTGCGGCTGACGCCGCCGCGCCCGCTCGCGGAGGTCTTCCCGCCCTTCGCCGTCCTCGCCTCCATCCTCAAGCGCGAGGAAACGCCCGCGCAGAGCCCCTGGTGGCTGACGCTGCTGCGCATGCTGATGGCCGCCGCCGTCATCCTCGCCATCGCAAACCCGGTCTTCAACCCGCGCACCAACACGCTTTCCGGCAATGGCCCGCTCGTCCTCGTCCTCGACAACAGCTGGGTGGCGGCGAGCGACTGGCCGCACCGCGTCGAGACCGCCGGCATGCTGATCGACGACGCGGAAAGCCGCGACCTGCCGATCTCGCTGGTCCTGACCGCCGAGCGCCAGCACGACGCCGTGCCGGTGGACGCGGCGACCGCCCGCACCCGCCTTGCCGCCGCCGAGCCGCGCCCGCTGCCGGCGGACAGGGCCGGCGCCGTCGCGGCGCTTGCCACCGCGCTTGCCGGCACAGCGCCGGGCACGCTCGCCTTCATCACCGACGGCGTGGCTGGCGGCGAGAAGGACGACACGGTCGCGGCCCTGCAAGCGCTTTCCCCCGCAGACTTCCGCCTGATCGCCGGCGACGGCGCGCCCGCGCTCGCCGTCACCGCGGCGGCGAACGGCGCGGAAGCGCTCTCCCTCACGCTCACCCGCCTCGACGGCGCCGCGCCGCGAAGCCTGAACCTCACGGCGCACGATACGCGCGGCCGGCCCATCGCCACCGGCACCGCGACCTTCGCCGCGGGCGAGCGGGCGGCGACCGGCACGATCACGGCCCCCTTCGAGCTGCGCAACGACTTCGCCCGCATCACCGTCGACGGTCTTGCCAATGCCGGCGGCACCTATCTCCTCGACGACGGCTTCCGCCGCCGCCGGGTCGCCTTCCTCTCCGGCGACGTAGTGGATGCGAGCCAGCCGCTGCTCTCCCCGCTCCACTACATCAACCGCGCGCTCGCCCCCTATGCCGACCTCATCGAGCCGAGCGTCGCCGACCTGTCCGTCGCCATTCCCGAACTCCTCGACCAGAACCCGTCCGTGCTGATCATGGCCGATATCGGCCGCCTGCCGGAGGAGGCGCAGGACAAGGTGAAGCGCTGGATCGAGGCGGGCGGCATGCTGGTGCGCTTCGCCGGGCCGCGCCTTGCCGCCGCGCCCGCCGACGACCCGCTGGTGCCCGTCCTCCTGCGCAAGGGCGAACGCGCGCTCGGCGGCGCGCTCTCCTGGTCCGAGCCGCAGCCGCTCTCCGCCTATCCGGCAAACAGCCCCTTCTTCGGCATGCGCGCGCCGGAAGGCATCCTCGTCAAGCGCCAGGTGCTTGCCGAGCCGACGCCGGACCTTGCCGAACGCACCTGGGCGAGCCTTGCCGACGGCACGCCGCTGGTGACGACCGGGCCGCTCGACGCCGGCCGCATCGTGCTCTTCCATGTCAGCGCGGAGACCGGCTGGTCCAACCTGCCGCTCTCGGGCGATTTCGTGGAAATGCTTCGCCGCACCGTGCAGCTTTCGCGCGGCGGCGGCGCCTCGGCCAAGGCCGCCGACGCCCAGGGCCTGCCGCCCTACCGCCTGATGACAGCCAGCGGCACGCTCGCCGCCGCCACGGGCGAGGCCAAGCCCCTTGCCGCCGCCGGCAGCGGCAAGATCGCGACCTACGACAACCCACCCGGCCTCTACGGCACGGAGGACGGCTACGTCGCCCACAACCTCTTGCCCGCCGGCTACACGATCCGCCCGCTGCCGGTCCCCGAGGGCGCTTCGCTTGTCCGCGAGCCGCTGGCCGGCAAGGAGACCTGGTCGGCGAAGCCGCACCTCCTTACCCTCGCCGCCCTGCTGCTGCTCGTGGATTGCGCCGTGGTGCTCTTCATGGGCGGGGCCTTCGCCCTTTCCCGCCGCCTGCCGAAGCGCAGCGCCGCCGCCCTGCTGATGGTGCTTGCGGCGGGCGCGCTCCTCGCCGTTCCTGGCCAGAGCCGCGCGGACGACGCCAAGCCCGGCGACGAGGACATCCTGTCGCGGCTCGACACGACGCATCTTGCCTATGTCGTCACCGGCGAGACCGATGTGGACCGCATTTCCGAACGCGGCCTTGCAGGCCTCACGGAATTCCTCACCTACCGCACGACGCTGGAGCCCGGCGAACCGGTCGGCGTCGATATCGCGAGCGACGAGCTCGCCTTCTACCCGATCATCTACTGGCCGGTGAGCGCCACGGCCGCAATGCCTTCCAGCGCCGCGATCAGCCGCATCGACGCCTATATGAGGAGCGGCGGCACCGTGCTCTTCGACACGCGCGACCAGTACGCAACGCTCGACGGCAGCTCCACCAGCCCGAACACCGAGCGCCTGCAGGCGATCCTCGCCAATCTCGACATTCCGCCGCTGGAGCCCGTGCCGGCGGACCATGTGCTGACCAAGGCCTTCTACCTGCTTGCCGATTTCCCCGGCCGCTATGCCGGAAGCCCGCTCTGGGTGGAGGCGCAACTGGACCGCAAGGAAGATCCCTCCCGCCCGGCGCGCGCGGGCGACGGCGTCTCGCCCATCATGATCACCGGCAACGACTTTGCCGGCGCCTGGGCGATCGATGCCAGCGGCGCGCCGCTGCTGCCGACCGTGCCGGCGGACGAAACGCAGCGCGAACACGCCTTCCGCGCCGGCGTCAACATCATGATGTACATGCTCACCGGCAACTACAAGGCGGACCAGGTGCACGTTCCCGCCCTCCTCGAACGGCTGGGGCAGTAGAATGACGCTCCAGTTCGCCCCCTTCCTGCCCTGGATCGCCATCGCCGCCATCGGCCTTGCGGCCCTCGTGCTGGCCGGCATCGGCCTGTGGCGGGGCCTACGCGGCGCCGTCATCCGCACCCTCGCGCTTGCCCTCCTCGTGCTGGCGCTCGCCAATCCCGTCGTCATGCAGGAGGACCGCGAAGCGCTTTCCACGGTCGTGCCGGTCATCGTCGACCGCAGCCAGAGCCAGGAGAGCGGGGAACGCACGGCCGAGACGGATGCCGCGCTGGAAGGCCTCAAGGAGCGCTTCTCGCACTATCCGCGCATCGAGCCGCGCATCGTGGAAGCCGGCGACGACGGCACCTCCGACACCCCCTCGACACGCCTCTTCGACGCCCTCAATTCCGCCATCGCCGACGTGCCGCGCTCGCGCGTCGGCGGGGCGATCTTCATCACCGACGGCCAGGTGCACGACATTCCCGCGCCCTCCGCCTTCTCCAGCTTCGACGCGCCCGTCCATGCGCTCATCACCGGCCGGCCGGACGAGTTCGACCGGCGCATCGAGGTCGTGAGCGCGCCGCGCTTCGGCATCGTCGGCGAGCCGCAGGAGCTGAAGTTCCGCGTGGTCGACGACGGCGCCGGCCCCGGCGAGACGGCCCGCGTGACGGTGCGTCTCAACGGCAACGAGATCGCGACGGAAACGGTCGAGCCCGGCACCGACATGCCGCTCGACTTCACCGTGCCGCGCGGCGGCAACAATATCCTGCAATTCGAGGTCGCGCCGCTCGAGGGCGAGATCACCACGGCGAACAACCGCGCCATCCATGTCATCGAGGGCATCCGCGAGAACCTGCGCGTGCTGCTCGTCTCGGGCGAGCCGCATGCCGGCGAGCGGGCCTGGCGCAACCTCCTTAAGTCGGACACCGCCATCGACCTCGTCCACTTCACCATCCTGCGCCCGCCGGAAAAGCAGGACGGCACGCCGATCAACGAGCTCTCGCTCATCGCCTTCCCGACGCGCGAACTCTTCGTCGACAAGATCAACGAATTCGACCTCATCATCTTCGACCGCTACCAGCACCGCGGCGTGCTGCCGATCCTCTACTACGACAACATCGCGCAGTACGTGGAGAACGGCGGCGCGCTGCTGATCGCCGCGGGGCCGGAGCATGCGGGCGCCGATTCCATCGCCGGAACGCCGCTCTCGGCCGTGCTGCCGGCAAGCCCGACCGGCACGATGAACGTCGCGCCCTTCTATCCGCGCCTGTCCGAGCAGGGCCGCAAGCATCCCGTCACCCGCGGCCTCGAAGGGGCGAACGACGAGCCGCCGCACTGGGGCCGCTGGTTCCGCACCGTCGACGTCGACCGGCCGCAGGGCAATGTCGTGATGGAGGCCAACGACGGCAAGCCGCTGCTGGTGCTGAACCGCGCAGGCAAGGGGCGCGTCGCCATGCTGCTCTCCGACCAGGGCTGGCTCTGGGCGCGCGGCTTCGAGGGCGGCGGCCCGCATGTCTCGCTCTACCGGCGCACGGCCCACTGGCTGATGCAGGAACCGGCGCTGGAAGAGGAGGCGCTGACGGCCCGCGCCTTCGGCCGCACGCTCCGGATCGACCGCCAGACGATCGGCGACGCACCGGGCGAAGCCACGCTGAAGCTGCCCTCCGGCAAGACGCAGTCCGTCGCGCTCAAGGAGGCCGAACCCGGCCTCTACCGCGCCGAGGTGCCGACGAGCGAAACCGGCCTTTACGAGGTCACCAACGGCGACCTCAGCGCCCTTGTCCATGTCGGGGCGGTGGACGCGCCGGAATTCAAGGCGACGATCTCGACGACCGAGACCTTGAAGCCGCTCGCCGAGGCTACCCGCGGCACGGTGCGCCGGCTTATCGGCGAGAACGGCAAGGCGCTCACCCTGCCGCCGCTGCTGCCGGTCTCGGGCGCGGTGCGCACCGCCGACGAGAACCGCCTGTCGCTGCGCATGACGGACGAGACGGTGCTGAAGGGCATCGATTCGCTGCCGCTCTTCGCCGGCTTCGGCGGCATCGGCCTCCTGCTCCTCGCCTTCTCGGCCATGTGGTACCGCGAAGGGCGTTGACCGCGATTTCCCGTTTCGGCTAGTCTTGCCGCACGGCCGGAGGCGGCCGGCAGACCCGCGCCTTTCCAGGCATGGCGAACGCCTCCCCTAAAACCTTATCCCCCGTTCATCGTGGGCGAAGGCGTCGGCAATGCGGGCACTGACGAAGGCTTCGCCGCAACGGAAGGAACGGACATGCGCGATTTTCGCGATGCCAAGCTCATGGCGAAAGCCATGCGGGAGGCGCTCGCCGCCCGCAACCTCGAATTTTCCCACAGCGAAGCGCTCGAGATCGTCGCCCGCCAGTTCGGCGTGGAGACCTGGAACGTCCTGTCCTCGAAAATAGAAGCGAAACCGCCGGAGACCGGCATCGCCTTCGAGCAGGCGGTGCCCATCGTGCGCATCTTCGACGTGGCGAAGGCGCAGGAATTCTACCTCGGCTTCCTCGGCTTTTCCGTCGATTGGGAGCACCGCTACGGCGAGAACTTCCCGCTCTACACGCAGGTCTCCCGCGCGGGCCTGCGCCTGCACCTTTCCGAGCACGCGGGCGATGCCACGCCCGGCGGCAACATGGTCGTCTACATGAAGGGCATCCGCGCCTTCCAGAAGGAACTGATCGGCAAGGACTACCGCTACATGAAGCCCGGGCTGGAGGACGAAGGCTCACGGCTGGAGGTGACGGTGACCGACCCGTTCCAGAACCGTATCCGGTTCATGGAATTGAAGGACTGAAGGTCTTTCAAGCTGCCCCTCATCCGGCTGCCGCCACCTTCTCCCCGCAAGCGGGGCGAAGGGGACGCCGAACCGTTTTCCTCAAGCAACGACTGTTCGTGGAGCACGTCCCCTCTCCCCGCTTGCGGGGAGAGGGTTGGGTGAGGGGCAAAGCCACATCTCAAAAGGGGAACTATTGCCCGTCCGCCGCATCGTCCCGCCAGGCGATCACGCCCTTCAGCCGCTCATGCGTATCTTCCGCAAAGGGCATGACGAGCACCCGCGCCGGATCGACAGGTCCCGGAAAGGCGAGCGCGTTCCAGGTGACCTTCTCGAAGCCGAGCGGGCCGTAATAAGGCGGGTCGCCGACCAGCACGACGGCCTCCGAGCCCTTGCGTTTCGCGGCGGCGCAGGCGATGCGCAGGAGCTCGCGGCCGATGCCCCGGTTCTTGTGCGAGGGCCGGACGGCGAGCGGGCCGAGCAGATGCGCCTTCACATCGCCCGCCATCACCGGCGTCATGCGCACGGAGGCGATGGTCTCGCCGTCATCGGTGCAGACGAAGGAAAGCGACAGGTCGTGCGGGCCCTGCTCGCGGATGCGGGCGGCAGCGCGCACATGCCGGCCGGGGCCGAAGGCTTCCTCGTTGATGAGTTCGATGGCGGCGTCGTGGGAGGTATCTTCCGTCAGGTAGACGATATCGTGCTTGAGCATGTTCATGGATCGGGGAACCGGATACGAAGCTGTGGATGCGGGTTATCGCGCCGCCGCCGAGGGGGCGCAGCCTGAAGCATCAGCGTCGTCGTGGGGTTCCCGTATAAAACATGAAGGCCGTCTTCCCTGCCGGCGCAAGTGCCGGTCCTGACCAGCGCGGATAGCAGAAATTTTCCTTCTGTCAAAGAGCAAAACGCACCGTTCACCAAAAAGCGCCTATCCAGCCCGCCCCCGTGCGCTATCTATGGACGCAAGTTCAGGCCGCGCTGACGGCAAAGGAGAAGACCATGGGCATGCTCGTTGACGGCGTCTGGCACGACGTCTGGTACGATACGAAGGCGACGAAGGGCCATTTCCAGCGCTCGGCCTCGCAGTTCCGCAACTGGATCACCCCGGACGGCGCGCCGGGCCCGAGCGGCGAAGGCGGCTTTGCCGCCGAGGCCGGCCGCTATCATCTCTATGTCTCGCTCGCCTGCCCCTGGGCGCACCGCACGCTGATCTTGCGCAAGCTGAAGAAGCTGGAGGACCTCATCACCGTCTCCGTCGTCGACCCGCTGATGCTGTCGAAGGGCTGGGAATTCAAGGGCGAGAACGGCGGCACGCTCGATCCGCTGTTCGGCGCCTCCACGCTCTACGAAGTCTACCTCAAGGCCGATCCGCACTATTCCGGCCGCGTCACCGTGCCGGTCCTGTGGGACAAGAAGGAGAACCGGCTGGTCAACAACGAATCGGCCGAGATCATCCGCATGTTCAATTCGGCCTTCGACGGCATCACCGGCTCGCACGAGGATTTCTACCCGGAAGACCTGCGCGCCGAGATCGACGCCCTGAACGGGACGATCTACGACACGGTCAACAACGGCGTCTACAAGGCGGGCTTCGCAACGACCCAGGAAGCTTACGAGGAGAACGTCACGAAGCTCTTCGCCATGCTGGACAGCCTGGAGGAACGGCTGTCGCGCCGGCGCTACCTCACCGGCGAGCGGATCACCGAGGCCGACTGGCGGCTCTTCACGACGCTGGTGCGCTTCGATCCGGTCTATGTCGGCCATTTCAAGTGCAACATCCGCCGCATCGCCGACTATCCGAACCTCTACGGCTACCTGCGCGACCTCTACCAGGTGCCGGGCGTCGCCGAGACGGTGAACATGCGCCACATCAAGGAGCACTATTACCGCAGCCACGCCACGATCAACCCGACGGGCGTGGTGCCGGTCGGCCCGGAGATCGACCTTGCCTCGCCGCACGGCCGGGAACGGCTGAAAGCCGCCTAACCTACCAGAAATCCGTGAACGGCACCCGCCCGGCAAGCTCGTCGAGCCGCCGGCGGGTGGCGGCGGTCGCGTCGGCCGGTAGCGCATCGAGCGCGAAGAAGCCGGCCTCGACGATCTCGCGGTCCCTCAGGCGCGGCGCCGTCTGCGTGACGCCGTCGCAGCGGTAGAAGAGCACATGGTCGCGCCTGCTGATCCGGCTGTTGAAATAGGCATGCACGAGGCGCGGCGGCGCGCCGAGGACGAGGTTCCCCTCCTCCCGCATCTCCTTGGCGAGCGCCTCCGGCGCCGTCTCGCCGCGCTCGATGCCGCCGCCCGGCAGATACCAGCCGGGCACGTAGCTGTGGCGCACGAGGAAGACGCGGCCGGCCTCGTCGAAGCAGGCCGCGCGCACGCCCATCGTCATGCCCCGCGACAGCGCGAAATAGACGTGCAGCACGCGCGTCACCAACCGCGCGAGCGGGCTGCGGGTCGGAAGTTCCGAAGGCGGGTCCTGCTCCATGCCGGCACTTCGCCGGAACCCTCCCGCCAAATCAAGCCCGCGTGCGGCCAAAGCCCGGGAATATCCACGCCTCGCGTTTCCCTGAAGCCCCTTATGCTCTAAGGAGGGGTATGTTCAGACTTGCCCATATCTCGGACGTCCATCTCGGGCCGCTGCCTGCCCTCACCTTCCTGGAGCTGTTTTCCAAGCGCATCACCGGCTTCGTCAACTGGCACCGAAACCGCCGCCGGCACCTCTTCACCAACACGCTCGACGTGGTGCTGGACGATATCGAGCGGCAGGCGCCCGACCATCTCGCCATCACCGGCGACCTCGTGAACCTCGCCTCCTCGCTGGAGATCGCCGCCGTCAGGCGCTGGCTGCCCGAGGCAGGCCCGCCGGAGGACGTCTCGCTCGTTCCGGGCAACCACGACGCCTATGTGCGCGGCGCCTACGAGAAGGCGACCCGCGCCTGGTATCCCTATATGCGCGGCGATGCGGCGCCGGAGGAATGGCAGGAGGGCATGCATGTCTTCCCGTACCTGCGCGTGCGCGGGCCGGTCGCCATCGTCGGCTGTTCGACGGCCGTCGCCACCCCGCCCTTCTCCGCCTCCGGCTATTTCGGCAGCCGGCAGGCGCGCGAGGCGGTCAACATGCTGCGCGCGGCCGGCGAAGCCGGGCTCTTCCGCGTCGTCCTCATCCACCATCCGCCGATCCGCGGCGCGACCGCCTTCCACAAGCGCATGATCGGCATCCGCCGCTTCGCCGCGACCATCTCGACGGGCGGCGCCGAGCTCGTGCTGCACGGCCATACCCATCTCGACACGGTGCACTGGCTGGCGGGGCAGACGAAGCCCGTGCCGGTGGTCGGCATCGCCTCGGCCTCGCAGGGACCGGGTGGCCACAAGCCGCCGGCCGGCTACAACCTCTTTTCGATCTCCGGCGGCCCGGGAAGCTGGAGCGTCACGCGCGAGCGCTACGCCCTGACGGCCGACGGGCTCGGCCTGTCGCTTGCCGAGACGACGCATTTCTAGCCGGACCGGGGAATAAAACGCCCGCTCCAATCGTCATACTTTCCGGCCGGCCCGACCAGGAGGAAACCCATGACCATGCTTCGCCACACCATGCTGCTTTCATTCTGCACCGCCATGTCGCTGACGGCGCTGCCGGCCGCGCGCGCCGCCGATTCCGACACGACCACCCCGCCGGTCGCGACGGAAACCACGACGACCTGCACCGACGGCAAGATCTGGAGCGACGAGAAGAAGGAATGCGTCGCGCCGGAAGACCTGAAGCCGGCCGAGGGCACGAAGCCCGAAGAGGAAAAGAAGACCGAGCGGCTGATCGACGACAAGCTCTATGCGGCCGCCCGCGAATTCGCCTATGCCGGCCAGTACGAGAACGCCTTGAAGGCGCTGCGCGCCGCCTACGACCAGGAGGACCCGCGCATCCTCAACTACATGGGCTACAACACCCGCAAGCTCGGCAACATGGCGCTGGGCATGACCTACTACAAGCGCGCGCTCCAGAAGGACGAGAACTACATCCTCGCCCGCTCCTATATGGGCCAGGCCCTGATCGAGCAGGGCGACATCGAGGGCGCCCGCGTCCAGCTCGTCGAGATCCGAGACCGCGGCGGCGAAGGCACCTGGGCCTATCGCGCGCTCCTCCAGTCGCTGGGCGGCGAACGCACCACCTATTGAGCGCATCAGCGCCGATATCGAAAGGGAGCGCGGGAAACTGCGCTCCCCGATGCCGTTCACGCTTGCAGTTCACGAGAAGAATGTTTCATATCAGACGGTCGCTGCCCGGCCGGGGGCGAATAGAGTTTTGATCCCAAACGTTTCCTTGGAAAAGCAATGCGTCCGACGGCAGAAGCGAATGAGTTCCGGCGAGAATTGGTCAATCTGCTGCCGAAGTTGCGCCGTTTCGCCATGACGCTGACGCGCAACGGCAGCGACGCGGACGATCTCGTGCAGGAGGCATGCGAGCGCGCCATCACGCGGAGCCATCTGTGGAACGGGGAAGGCCGGCTGGAAAGCTGGGTTTATGCCATGACGCGCAATCTCTGGGTGGACGAGATCCGCAAGCGAAAGGTCCGCACAGGGTCCGGAACCGTAGATGTCGCCGAGCAGGATAACCTGCATATCGAGGCATCGGCCGACAAGGCGGTCTATGCCAAACAGTTGCACAAGTTGATCATGACCATGCCGGAAGGCCTTTCCAGCGTCTTTCTCCTGGTGAACGTGGAAGGCCACAGCTACCGCGAGGCCGCCGATATCCTCGGCATACCGATCGGCACCGTGATGAGCCGGCTTTCGGCCGCGCGCATCCGGCTTGCGACCATGATCTCCGAACAGACAGAAAGGAGGGCCTGACGTGGAAAGCACACAGGGTCTCCCGCTCGAAGTACGGTTGTCGGCCTATCTCGACGGCCAATTGCCCGAAGCGGAAGTGGAAGAAATCAACGCCATCCTCGCCGGCGACGACGAGGCGCGCGTGGTCTACGAGAAGCTCAAGCTCGGCAGCGAATTCGGCGCGCGCGCCTTCGACAGGATGTTGCAGGACCCGATCCCGCTCGACCTCGTGCGTAACATCAAGGAAGCCGGCCGGAATGAGGACGACCCGTCGAAGCTCGGCTTCGCCGCCGTTCCCGCAGCCGAGATTCCCGCAAACCGCCGCAGCGCCTTCTGGCCGCAGGCGCTTGCCGCCTCGCTGGTGATCTTCCTTGCGGGCGGGGCCGCCGGCTATCTCATCTCCGAGCAGAAGCAGACCTCCTTCCAGGCCGCCTCCAACCAGTTCGCACCGGCGCGGACCTGGCTCGACGACGTGGCGGAATACCATCGCATCTATTCGCGCCAGGCACGCCATCTGGTGGAAGTGCCGGCGAGCGAGAGCGGGCATATCGTGGACTGGCTCTCGGCCAGCACCGGCGTGCCGTTCGCCCTGCCCGATCTGTCCGCCCAGAAACTGACCTTCGAGGGCGCGCGCCTGCTGGTGGCCGGCGGCAAGCCGACCGCGCAGCTCCTCTACCGCGATGCGGAGAACGAGATCTTCGCCATCTGTTTCCTGCAGAGCGAGCCGGTGGAAGGCACGACGCCGCTTGCCGAAAGCATGCGCAACGACATCGGCCTCGTCACCTGGCAGAAGGGCAAGGCCTCCTACGTGGTCGTCGGCCCCTCGGCCGATCCAGACCTCGAGCGCATCGCCGAAGTGGTATCGGCGAACATCTAGCGCCGTGGACGTCCGGCCGGGCCGGACGCCGCTCCGTCTTTTCGGCAAGGCTTATCCTCGGCGCGCCGCCTCGATCGCCGCGACGTCGATCTTCTTCATCGTCATCATGGCATCGAAGGCGCGCTTCGCTTCCGCGCCGCCGACCTTGAGCGCCTCCAGCAGCACGCGCGGCGTGATCTGCCAGGAGACGCCCCAGCGGTCCTTGCACCAGCCGCATTCGCTCTCCTGCCCGCCGTTTCCGACGATCGCGTTCCAGTAGCGGTCGGTTTCCGCCTGGTCTTCCGTCGAAATCTGGAAGGAGAAGGCCTCCGTCTGCCGGAAGGTCGTGCCGCCGTTGAGGCCGACGCACGGAATGCCCGCGACGGTGAATTCGACGACGAGGACGTTCCCCTCCTTGCCGGACGGATAATCCCCCGGCGCGCGGATGACGGCATCGAGGGAACTGTCGGGGAAGGTTTCGGCATAGAAGCGGGCGGCCGCCTCGGCATCCTTGTCGTACCAAACGCAGATGGTGTTCTTGGCCATTGTCTCATCCTTTCGAGCGTGGGTTTCGTGATCCTGTAGGTAGAAGACGAACCCGGCTTCTCCAGTCCGACATGCGCCAAAAGAAAAACCCGGCAGCGGGGCTGCCGGGTTTTCAGCGTTTCGATTTTCGGCCGGTCAGCGGCGCGTCGCCAGCACCCGGTTGGCGGCCGAGACGATGGCTTCGAGCGAGGCCGTTACGATATTGGTGTTGATGCCGACGCCGAACAGCTTGCCGCCCGGATATTCCACCTCGACATAGGCGATGGCCGCCGCGTTCGAGCCCTGCTGCAACGAGTGCTCGGAATAGTCGGCCACCGACATCGGAATGCCGAGATAGATCGACAGCGCGTTGATGAAGCCGTCGATCGGCCCGGTGCCCTTGCCCTCGATGCGCTTGTTCTCGCCGCCGTCGGTGATGTCCGCGGCAACGATCCTGAGGCCCTTCTGCCCGGTCTCCGGATAGGTGTGGTGGTCGACGAAGCGCAGGCGCGTGCCCGGCTGCGTGACGTAGCGCTCCATGAAGCTCTCGTAGATGCGCTTGGAGGGCAGCTCGACGCCCTCCTCGTCGGTGATGCGCTGGATCTCCTCGCGGAACTCCACCTGCAGGTTGCGCGGCAGGTTGATGCCGTAGTCCTCCTGCAGGATATAGGCGATGCCGCCCTTGCCGGACTGCGAGTTGATGCGGATGATCGCCTCGTAGGAACGGCCGACGTCCTGCGGGTCGATCGGCAGGTAGGGCACTTCCCAGAGCGGCTTGTTGGCCTTCTTGATGGCCTTCATGCCCTTGTTGATGGCGTCCTGGTGCGAGCCGGAGAAGGCGGTGTAGACCAGCTCGCCGACATAGGGATGGCGCTCCGGAATGGCCATCTCGTTGGAATATTCGTAGACCGCCTTGATGCGCTCGATGTCCGAGCAGTCGAGCTTCGGATCGATGCCCTGCGTGTACATGTTGAGCGCCAGCGTGACGACGTCGACATTGCCGGTGCGTTCGCCGTTGCCGAAGAGCGTGCCTTCGACGCGGTCCGCGCCGGCCATCAGCGCCAGTTCCGTCGCGGCGATGCCCGTGCCGCGGTCGTTGTGCGGGTGCAGCGAGACGATGACGTTCTCGCGGTTGTCGATGTTGCGGCACATCCACTCGATCTGGTCGGCGTAGATGTTCGGCGTCGCCATCTCGACGGTGGACGGCAGGTTGAGGATCAGCTTGTTGTCGGCCGTCGGCTTCACGATCTCGACGACCGCGTTGCAGATTTCCAGCGCCACTTCCAGCTCCGTGCCGGTAAAGCTCTCCGGCGAATATTCGAAGCGGTAGCCGCCGCCGGCCTTCGCGGCCATGTCGGTGATCATCTTGGCCGCATCCGTCGCGATCTGCTTGATGCCGGCGACGTCCTTGCCGAACACGACGCGGCGCTGCAATTCGGAGGTGGAATTGTAGAAGTGGATGATCGGGTTGCGCGCGCCCTCCAGCGCCTCGAAGGTGCGGGTGATCAGCTCCGGCCGGCACTGGACCAGCACCTGCAGGGAGACGTCGTCGGGCACGTTGCCCTCTTCCACGCACCAGCGGGCGAAGTCGAAATCGGTCTGCGAGGCGGAGGGGAAACCGATCTCGATTTCCTTGAAGCCCATGTCGAGCAGGAGCTGGAACATGCGGGCCTTGCGGTCGTGGCCCATCGGGTTGATCAGCGACTGGTTGCCGTCGCGCAGGTCCACCGAACACCAGATCGGCGCCTCGGTGATCGTCTTGCCGGGCCAGGTGCGGTCCGCAATGTTGATCGTCGGATAGGGCTGGTACTTGGTGGCCGCGTCGGGCATGCCCTGCTTGGGGGTGTGGGTCTTCAGAATCATCGCGTCTTCTCTTCGTCGTCCCGGCATTCGCGAAAGCGTCTTAGCGCAACAATGCGCATTTTGCGACGGCGAATGCTGGCCATGGGCGGCCGGAACCGGAATTAATGCATGGGGTGAAACGAGGAGCTATTGCCGGGCGGGCTTTTCGGCCGCCGGGCGCTCCTCAGCGAACCCGGCAACCGCGCGTAAGGCCGAGAAGAAGAAGCGAGGAGAAGCCGCGCGAACGCTCGGCGACAGCAATGCCGCCACGGGAAATGCGTTCGATGATGTGTGCGCTGGTCTTCAACATGATGGGGCGCTTATAGCGGTTGGGATGGGAGAGCGCAAGTCGGCGCGAAATTTTGGCGGAACTGCCCCTCATCCCCCTGCCGGGACCTTCTCCCCGCAAGCGGGGAGAAGGGGCAGAACGGCGCGCCCAGCGCTCCTCGCCCCGCTTGCGGGGAGAGGATGCCGGCAGGCAGGTGAGGGGCAAATCGCGCCCTCAGATATCCGCCTGCGACGTCACGATACGCGAGACGAGGCCGTAGCCCTTGGCCTCTTCGGCAGAGAGCCAGTAGTCGCGGTCCGTGTCCTTGGCGATCTTGTCGATCGGCTGGCCGGTGGCGTCGGCGAAGATCTTGTTGAGGCGCTCGTTCATCTTGATGATTTCGCGCGCCTGGATCTCGATGTCCGACGCCATGCCGCGGGTGCCGCCCGACGGTTGGTGCAGCAGGAAGCGGGTGTTGGGCAGGCACAGGCGCTGCTCCTTGGGCGCAGCGACATAGATCAGCGCGCCGGCCGAGGCGACCCAGCCCGTACCGATCATCCAGACCTTCGGCTTGATGAACTTGATCATGTCGTGGATCGAATCGCCCGATTCGACATGCCCGCCCGGCGAATTGACGTAGATGCGGATGTCGTCGTCGCTGGCGGCGGCGAGCGCCACGAGCTGCGAGCACACCTTCTGCGCCAGTTCCTGGTTGATCGGCCCGTAGATGAAGATCGAACGCGACTTGAAAAGGTTCGCCTCCGTTTCCTTGCCCAGGGGCAGTTCCGTCTTCTTGTCGTCCTCGTCGCTCATCCAAAGTCTCCGGATTGCTCGTCAATGGTCCTGTCGCTGTCAGATAATGCGACTCACCTGCCAAGACAATGCAACAAAACCGATTGCCGGCGATAGGCCCTCCCCGCGCCACCGGAAAACACGGTAAACGCGCCGGTCTTCAGGGCGCGGCCCCGGCGGGCGGAGCGACGCGCACGCGCTCGCCATGCGCCTTTTCCGTCTCCGGCTCGACGTGGATGGCGATCTGCGCGCCCGGCTGCACGGCGCGGATGGCGTCCTCCAGCCGGTCGCAGATGTCATGCGCCTCGCCCACGGGCATGGCCGCCGGCACGACGAGGTGGAAGTCCACGAAGGTCGCCGCCCCCGCCCGGCGGGTCTTGAGGTCGTGCACGCCGAGCGAGCCCGCGCCGTTCGCCGCGATGGCCGCCTTGATCGCATCGGCCTCCCCCGCCTCCACCGCATGGTCCATCAGCCCGTCGACCGAATGGGCGATGACCTTCCAGCCCTGGTAGAGGATGTTGAGCGCGACGAGGATCGCCAGCAGCGGGTCGAGCACCGGATAGCCCGTGGCGATCGCCAGCACTAGGCCGATCAGAACGCCGATGGAGGTGACGACGTCCGAGAGGATATGCTGCCCGTCCGCCGAGAGTGCCGGCGAGCGATGACGGCGCCCGGCGCGGATGAGCAGGAATGCCCAGCCGGCATTGATCACGCCGGCGGCGAAGTTGATGGCAAGGCCGAGCGCGGGGGCCTCGATGGCGGTCGGCGCCAGCACCGCCGGCAGGGCCTCCATGACGATCAGCAGCGCCGCCACGACGATGAGCACGCCTTCCAGAACCGCCGAGAGATATTCCGCCTTGTGATGGCCGAAGGGATGCGTCTTGTCGGCGGGCTTTGCCGCATAGGTGATCGCCGCGAAGGCGACGATGGCCGCCACCACGTTGACGCTCGATTCCAGCCCGTCCGACAAAAGCGCCACCGAGCCCGTCACCCACCAGGCCACGAGCTTCAGCCCCATCACGAAGAGCGCGAGCGGAATGCTCCAGAGCGCGAGCCGCCCGACCGTGTTCGAATCTTCCATGCCGTTCTCCATGCGCATGCAAACGAGTTGCAAAAAGCCTGGCCCATCAACGCAAAACCGCGCGCACGGGGACGTGCACGCGGTTCTTTCTCATGGGTCCGCTATGGACCAGCGGGGCGGGTTTGTCAAAGGCTTCCGGCAACGCGTGGCAATACCCCTCACCTGCCTGCCGGCATCCTCTCCCCACAAGGGGGAGAGGAAGGATGGACGCACCGCTTTCCTCCCTTCGCGCCGCTGTTGGCGGACGCCAAGGGAGCGGCACGTTAAGTCCCTCCCCCTTGTGGGGAGGGGTTGGGGAGAGGCCTTCAGGCCGCCTTCACCTTCGCCTTCTTCGACAGATGCGCCACGACGTTCTCGATCATGCGCATGCCGGCGTCATGGCCGAGGGTCATGATGGATTCGGGGTGGAACTGCACGGCGGCGACCGGCTCGCTGGCATGCTCGATGCCCATGATCGTACCGTCCTCGCTCTCCGCCGTGATGACGAAGTCGCGCGGCAGGGTCGCGGGATCGGCGAAGATCGAGTGGTAGCGGCCGACCGTCACCTCCCTGCCGAGGCCGGAGAAGACGATGCCCGGCTCCAGCACGCGGATGCGCGACGGCTTGCCGTGCATGGGGACGGCAAGCTGGCGCAGCTCCCCGCCATAGGCCTCGGCAAGCGCCTGAAGGCCGAGGCAGACGCCGAAGATCGGCAGGCTCCGCGCCCGTGCCTTCCTGATCGTCGCCTTGCAGTCGAAGTCCTTCGGTGTGCCGGGGCCGGGCGAGAGCACGACGAGGTCCGGCTTGACCCGGTCGAACACCTCTTCCGGCACGGGCGTGCGCACGGTCGTGACGCTCGCGCCCGTCTGGCGGAAATAATTGGCGAGCGTGTGGACGAAGCTGTCCTCATGGTCGACGAGGAGGATGTTCACCCCTGCCCCGACGGCCGCGACGTCGCGCTGCACCTTGGCGGAATTGCCGGATCTTGCGTCCCGGATGGCTGCGATCATGGCGGAGGCCTTCAGTTCGGTTTCGGCTTCTTCTTCTTCCGGGTTGGAATCGTAGAGCAGCGTCGCGCCGGCGCGCACTTCGGCGATGCCGTCCTTGATGCGGATGGTGCGCAGCGTGAGACCCGTGTTCATGTCGCCGTTGAAGCCGACCATGCCGATCGCCCCACCATACCATGCGCGCGGGCTCTTCTCATGCGCCTCGATGAAGCGCATCGCCCAGAGTTTCGGCGCGCCCGTGACGGTGACGGCCCAGGCGTGGGAAAGGAAGCCGTCGAAGGCATCCATGCCGTCGCGAAGCCGGCCCTCGATATGGTCGACCGTGTGGATGAGGCGCGAATACATCTCGATCTGCCGGCGGCCGATGACCTTCACCGAGCCCGGCTCGCACACGCGGCTCTTGTCGTTGCGGTCGACGTCCGAGCACATGGTCAGCTCGGATTCGTCCTTCTTCGAGTTCAGCAGCTTCAGGATCTGCTCCGAGTCGGCGATCGGGTCGTCGCCGCGCTTGATCGTGCCGGAGATGGGGCAGGTCTCGATGCGCCGGCCCGACACGCGCACGAACATTTCCGGCGAGGCGCCGACGAGATATTCCTGGTTGCCGAGATTGATGAAGAACGAATAGGGCGACGGATTGATCGCCTTCAGGCGGCGGGAGATTTCCGACGGCCTGCTCTCGCAGCGCTCGAAGAATTTCTGCCCCGGCACCACCTCGAAGAGGTCGCCGCGCTTGAAACTCTCCTTCGCCTTGACGACGAGCTCGGCATATTCGCCGGGGCGGTGGTCGCCATGCGGGGGAATGACGTCGACGGTCTGGAACGGCTCGGGTGCGATCGTCTCCGCCTTGCCCTCGGTCGAAAGCCCGCACTTGGCGAAATCGTAGCGGTCGATCCAGGCTTTCGCGGCATAGTGGTCGACGACGAGGATCTCGTCCGGCAGGAAGAGCACCATGTCGCGCTGGTCGTCCGGCCGCTTCAGCTTGAGGTCGATGGCGTCGAACTGGAAGGCGAGATCGTAGCCGAAGGCGCCGTAGAGGCCGAGGCTGGCATCCTGGTCGGAATGGAAGAGGTCGGTCACGGCGCGCAGCACCGTGAAGACCGTCGGCATCTTGGAGCGCTCCTCCTCGGTGAAGACCCGGTCGGGCAGCTTCACGTCGAGGTCGAGGCGGGTTGCCGTGCGCGCGCCGAGCGCCAGTTCCGGCACGGCGGCAAGGCGCTCGGCGATAAGGGAGAGCAGCGCCTCGCCCCGCCCGTTATAGGCCTCGATCCACACGGCGCGGCCGAAGGAGGAGATGGCGAGCGGCGGGTCGACCACGGCCGTGTCCCAGCGCGTATAGCGGCCCGGATATTCGTAGTTCGACGAGAAGACCGCGCCGCGCCGCTCGTCGAGCTTGTCGATATAGGCGGAAATCGCATGGGTATAATCGGCCGCCCGCCGCCGCCGCGTGACGGTCACCCCGCCCTTCGTCTCATAGGCTTCCGCGCCGTCTTCCAGAATTCTCGTGGCCATTCCCCAACTCCGTTTCGGGCCCGGTTCCGGCAAGGCGGCCGAAAACAAGAAAGCCGCCTCGAAGGTCTCGGGCGGCTTGTCGTCTCAATCACGCATGACTGGTCAAGGCCGCCTCAGCGAGCCCACCACCAACCAGCGATGTTGTTCATGTTCGTCATCGCGGAAGTGTTAGCGCGAGACGTGGCCGTGCGCAAGGCGGTTTTTCCGGGAAGGCGCAGCGCCTGATCCTATTGCGAAAATGTCACCTCCGAAAAACATGACTTAAAAAATCATATTCAAACTTGACTCCAATCAGAAAGATTTAGTAGCCACATTTTCGCCCAAATGCACAAACGTCAAGGAGCCCCCATGCGCTGGTCCCTATCACCACGCGTACGTCTGTTGAGCGGATCAGCCGTCGCCATCGTCCTTTGCATCCCGACCGTCGCCTTCGCCCAGCAGGCAACGACCACGGAAACCCAGCTCGAAACGATCACCGTCGAAGGCAAGAAACAGCCGCGCGTTGCAGAGTCTCCCCTGACGGAAACGACTGAGCGGACCAAACTCGACCAGCGCATGGTCAACGATTTCAAGGATTTCTCCCGCCGGGTCGATGCCGGCGTGAACTTCAACGACACCAGCAAGAGCGTCAACATCCGCGGCCTTCAGGATAACCGCGTGCTCACCACCATCGACGGCATCCGCCTGCCCTGGCTCATCGATCCGCGCGAAAGCGCGAAGGGCGGCGTCAATGCGTTCGACTTCGACAGCCTGTCGTCCGTCGACATCACGAAGGGCGCGGATTCCAGCAAGTACGGCTCCGGCGCGCTGGGCGGTGTGGTGCAGCTTCGCACGCTCGATCCGGAGGACCTGATCGAGGAAGGCAAGTCCGTCGGCGCGGTGGTGAAGAGCAGCTACGACAGCACGGACAGCAGCATCGGCGGCAACGCCGCAGCCGCCGCCCGCTTCGACGATACCTGGCTGATGCTCCAGACCGGATATAAGAAGGGCCACGAGACGGAAAACCGCGGCGACATCGGCGGCTACGGCGACAAGCGCACCGAAGCCAACCCGTCCGACTTCGTGCAGAAGAACCTTCTCGTCAAGTTCCACCAGTATCTGGAAGGCGGCCATCGCATCGGCCTGACCGGAGAGCTCTTCAACCGCGACGAAGACATCGACAACATGCGCGGAACGACGGCGAGCTATCAGGAAGGCACGCTGAAGAACAATGAAGAGACCGACCGCAAGCGCCTGTCGGCCTCCTATGATTTCGTATCGCCGGACGGCTCCGACATCGTCGACAAGGCAAATATCGTCGCCTATTGGCAGAAGCAAACGCTGAACAACCGCACGACAGGTTTTCGCCTTCGTGACGGACGCGCGGACATCATTCCGGGCGACCCGTTCCTCTATGGTTTCCCGACCGGGGATTATATGCGCGACAATATGATCGAGCAGACTTCCTACGGCTTGACGGGCAACGCTTCCAAAGCAGTCGATCTCGGCGGACTTTCTCATGAGTTCCGTTTTGGTGGTGATATCTCCTGGCAAAAGACCCACCAATACTCTGCCGGTGTCGACAATTGCCCGGATATCGACTGGTCGACGATCGGGTACCTGACATTCGTCGGCCCGCAGTCGTGCCGCATGCTCCACACGAACTCTTCCGACATGCCGGATGTCGACAGCACCGTTGCCGGCTTCTTCGTCGAGGACGACGTCAAGTTTTTCGACAACCGGCTGACCGTGACGCCGGGCGTCCGCTTCGACTGGTACAGCCACACGCCGCAGTCGACGTCCACCTTCGAAAGCAGCCCGAACTACGACCCGGCCTATATGAACAAGGCCGACGATTTCGGTATCTCGCCGAAGCTGCGCCTCGCCTGGCAGGCCACGGAAGAGCTGGAGCTGTTCACGCAGTATGCGCGTGGTTTCCGTGCCCCGACCGTGACCGAGCTCTACCAGAACTACGGCGCGCCGGGCTCCTACGCGCGTCTCGGCAATCCGAACCTTGAAACCGAAACCAGCAACGGCTTCGAGGTCGGCGCGCGCTACGAGGCCGACGACTACACGTTTTCGGCAACCGCCTTCAACAACTACTACCGCAACTTCATCGACACGGTGGTGCTCGCCGCACCGGGCGGCGACTATCCGGTCGCAGGCGTCACCGGCTACGAGAACCGCAACAAGGTCCAGATTTACGGCGTGGAGCTTGGCGGCGAATGGCGGTTCCGCGAGAATTGGCGGACCTGGGGCTCTGTTGCCTGGTCGCACGGCAAGGACACGGAAGAGGACGACTACCTCAACTCTGTCGCGCCGCTGCGCGCAATCGTCGGCCTCGGCTATGCGACCGAGACCTGGGGTACGGACGTTTCGCTGACCATGGCGGCGGCCCGCAACAAGGTGAGCCGCGGTGAAGTGGACGCAAGCACCGGCGATGTCAGCGGCAAGGGCTTCGAGGCGCCCGGCTACGGCCTGGTCGACGCGACCGTCTGGTGGGAACCGCAGAAGGTGGGCGACACCGACCTCAGTGGCCTGCGCATCCAGGCCGGCGTGTTCAACATCTTCAACAAGAAATACTGGAACGCGCTGGACGTGCCGGCGGACACCAAGCTCGCACAACAGGACTATTTCACCGAGCCGGGACGCACGTTCAAGATTTCCATCACCAAGAAGTTCTGACGGCCTCCACGCTGGAACCTCGACAGAAGAAGCCCGCTCCCTGGCGGGCTTCTTTTTGTCCGCCGCCGTTCGGAAATTACAACGCGGCGCATCGATGGGTTTGAATCATGCTGGAATGCGGGAGCCGGCGAAACAATCCGCCGATATCGCTAGTTTTCGCCATGGCCCGAACCATAAGCATATGCTAATGGCGAATGATCCAGACCATCGACAGCAAGGCAAAGCACCCATGATCTCCATCATGGTGGAAGAGTTCCGCGAGATGCAGTCGCAGCTCGTCAGGGAACTCGAACACTACGAAACACCCCGCTTCAAGGCGCTCGACGACAGGCTCTCGCATCTCTTCGAGGCCATCTATCGCCATAAGCCGCAAAATGCGGCCGAGGCCCATGCGGTCCTCGGCTTCCTTCTCGACCTCATCGAGAACAACGATGCCAGCGACAACCATCGCTTCATCGAGCGCATCCGCGAGATCGCCGGAACGTGCGCCGCCCACCCGGCGCCGGCGCTGGAAATCACCTGCGGCGCCGGCATCTAGGCGTTCGCGGCAACCAAATCCGTTTCCGGGCGTTTTCCTTCCGACTGTCTCAGCCGGGAGGAAGCCCCATCCTTGCCCTTCGCCACCTCACCCTTGTCGCCGCGCTCCTTGCGCTTTGCGGAGCGGCCGACCTGCCGAAGGAAGGCCCTCTTCCCGAGCGCCGGCCGGAGGACAAGCCCGCTGCCGAAGCGCCGGCGGAGGAAACCAGGCCCGTAAAGGACGACGAGGAGAAGGCGCGCGAGCGGCCAAAGGAGGACGAGCGCGCGACCGCTGCCTGCCGCACGGCGTTGCAGGACATCGGCGCGACCTTCACCGATGCCCCGACGGTCGACGACGGCAAGGCCTGCGGCATGGAAAAGCCGGTCCTCCTGAAGGGCCTGCCCGGCGGCGTAAAGGTCGAGCCGGAGGCGACGGTGCGCTGCGAAACGGCGCTCCAGCTCTCGCGCTGGCTGGAAGGATCGGTGAAGCCGTCGCTCGCCGCAGCGTTCCCCGGCGAGGCGATCACGGGGATTTCGCAGGCCTCCGCCTATGTCTGCCGCAACAGGAACGGCGCGGCGGAAGGGAAGATCTCCGAGCACGCCTTCGGCAATGCCATCGATATCGCCGGCTTCACGCTGAAGAGCGGCAAGACGCTCACCATCCGCCCGGCCGACAAGGATTCCTCCCTCGAAGGCGCCTTCCAGCGCGCCATCACCGAGGCGGGCTGCCTCTATTTCACCACCGTGCTCGATCCCGGCAGCGACGCCGCCCACCAGAACCATCTGCATCTCGACGTGAAGGCGCGCCGCGGCGGCTACCGCTATTGCTGGTAGGCGGGAATATTTTCGCCCGCGCCATAAAAAGCGGGTGGACCGGCACCTATCTGTAGCGCAGCCCGTCGCCGCTCCCGCCCCTTCACCTGTCGAGGTTCCCCATGTCGATTTCACCCTATTCCGCCTCCATCCCGGCCTTCCAGCACGGCTTTGCCGTCCTTGCAAAACTGCTCGACAAGGCCGAGGCCTATGCGGAGGAGAAGAACTTCAAGCCGCAGGTCCTTGTCGATGCGCGCCTTGCCCCGGACATGCTGTCGCTCGCCGGCCAGGTCCAGCGCCTGAGCGACACGGCGAAGGGCGCGGCTGCCCGCCTCACCGCCACGGAAGCCCCGGCCTTTGCGGACGACGAGGTGACGCTTGCGGACCTGCGCGCCCGCATCGAGAAGACCGCCGCCTATCTCGCCTCCGTGCCGGAAGCCGCCTTCGAGGGCGCGGAGGAGCGCACCGTCGTGCTCAAGACGCGGCACCGGGAGGTGAGCTTCACGGGCCAGGACTATCTCCTGACCCACGCCCTGCCGAATTTCTATTTCCACCTGACGACCGCCTACGCGATCCTGCGCCACAACGGCGTTCCCGTCGGCAAGCTGGATTTCCTCGGCCGTAGCTGAACGACGAAAAGGGGCGCGAAAGCGCCCCTCTCCTCTCAGGAAAGCCCCTCGATCTGGCCGTCCTCGTTGAGGAAGATCCGCTCCGAGGACGGCACCTTCGGCAGGCCCGGCATGGTCATGATCTCGCCGGTGATGACGACGACGAAGCCGGCGCCGGCCGAAAGCCGCACCTCGCGCACCGGCACCGTATGGCCGGAGGGCGCGCCGCGCAGGTTCGGATCGGTCGAGAAGGAATACTGCGTCTTGGCCATGCAGACCGGCAGCCGGCCGTAGCCCTGCTCCTCCCAGACGCGCAACTGGTCGCGCACCGTCTTGTCGGCGATCACCTCGCCGGCGTGGTAGATGTCCTTGGCGATCGTCTCGATCTTCTGGAACAGCGGCATGTCGTCCGGGTAAAGCGGCGAGAACTGCGAGAGGCCTGAATCGGCAAGCTCCACCACCTTGCGGGCGAGCGCCTCGATGCCGGCCGAGCCCTCCGCCCAGTGCCGGCAGAGAATCGCCTCGGCCCCGAGCGTCGCAACATAGTCCTTCACCGCCCGGATTTCCGCCTCGGTGTCGGAGGTGAAGTGGTTGATGGCGACGACGACCGGCACGCCGAACTTCTTGACGTTCTGCACATGACGGCCGAGATTGGCGCAGCCTTTCCTCACCGCCTCGATATCCTCGCGGTTAAGGTCGTCCTTCTTTACCCCGCCGTTCATCTTCATGGCGCGCACGGTCGCAACGATCACCGCGGCATCCGGCTTCAGCCCCGCCTTGCGGCACTTGATGTCGAAGAACTTCTCCGCCCCGAGATCGGCGCCGAAGCCGGCCTCCGTCACCACGTAGTCGGCAAGCTTCAGCGCCGTCGTCGTGGCGATCACCGAATTGCAGCCGTGGGCGATGTTGGCGAAGGGCCCGCCATGCACGAAGGCGGGGTTGTTCTCCAGCGTCTGCACGAGGTTCGGCTGCATGGCGTCCTTCAAAAGCACGGTCATCGCCCCGTCCGCCTTGATGTCGCGGGCATAGACCGGCGACTTGTCGCGCCGGTAGCCGACGATGATGTTGCCGAGGCGCCGTTCGAGGTCCTTGAGATCGCGTGCAAGACAGAGGATCGCCATGACCTCGGAGGCGACGGTGATGTCGAAGCCCGTCTCGCGCGGGTAGCCGTTCGCCACCCCGCCGAGCGAACAGACGATCTGGCGCAGCGCCCGGTCGTTCATGTCCATCACGCGCCGCCAGGCGATGCGGCGGATATCGATGTTCTGCTCGTTGCCCCAGTAGATGTGGTTGTCGAGAAGGGCGGAGAGCAGGTTGTGCGCCGCGGTGATGGCGTGGAAATCGCCGGTGAAGTGGAGGTTCATGTCCTCCATGGGCACGACCTGCGCATAGCCGCCGCCGGCAGCGCCCCCCTTGACGCCGAAGCAGGGGCCGAGCGAGGCCTCGCGGATGCAGACGATCGCCTTCTTGCCGATGCGGTTGAGCCCGTCGCCGAGCCCCACGGTGGTCGTCGTCTTGCCCTCGCCCGCCGGCGTCGGGTTGATGGCCGTCACGAGGATCAGCTTGCCGTTCCTGCGGTCCTTCTGCGCGGCGATGAAGTCGGCGCTGACCTTCGCCTTGTCGTGCCCGTAGGGCAGAAGGTGTTCCGGCGGAATGCCGAGCTTTTCGCCGATCTCCAGGATCGGCTTCTTGCGGGCGGCGCGGGCGATTTCGATGTCGGATTTCACGTCGGCCATGCGGTGCTCCCCCTTTTGAGCGGGCGACCGCGGCCGGGTTTCTCCTCCTCCGTCCGCGGCGCATTCCTGTTGGCATGCCATTCCAGCGTGAAGGCGGGCGGGTCTCCCCGCCCGTTCTGCGCTCGTTACCGAGCCAGCACGTCGCGCATTTCCACCAGGTTGGAGCGCACGCGCAGGATATAGAAGCCCATCGTGGCAAGGTGCGTCGGCATGATCCAGCCGTCTTCCTTCCCGTTGGAGATGATGAACGGCTGCACCTTGAGCGCGGAGCGCAACTGCTTGATGCTTTCGCCCCACAGCGTCCCGATGCCGCGCGCCTTGATCACCGCGTCGAAATCCGCGCCGGCTGCAGAAAGGATGCCGTAGTAGCCGTAGAGCTGGCCGTAGGCGAACCAGAAGCGATCGTCGGCGCGCGTATCGAACCAGCCGCCGTTCTGGAATTCCGACTGCCTGCGGATGATGTCGGAGGTGGCGCCGATATCGTTGGTGATGCGGTCGAGGAATTCGATCAGGTTGTCCGAGCGCCCGTCGAAGATCGCCTCGCAGGCCTCGAGCGAGGCGTTGAACTTGCGCAGGTCCCCCATGGCCGTGCGGTAATAGTTCGGCGTCGGCGTCTTCGGCAGCAGCGAATCCGAGCCGAAATACCAGGTCTCCTCGTCGAACTGCATGTTGCCGCGGGCGCGCTGGAGGTCGTTGTTGATGCCGGAGGTGCCGCGCACGCGGCCGAGCGCGTCGACCAACTCGACGGCGGTGCGGCGGATCGCCTGGTTCACGCCGCGCTGGAAGGCCGCCTTGTTGTCGAACCAGGGCGTCTTGTCCCACTCCAGCCCGAAGAGCCCGAGCTTGTAGAGCAGCATGGAGGAGATCCACGCATTCTGGTTGACGTTGAAGTCGATGAGGTCGGCCGTCACGTCGACGATGGCAGAGCGCACGCAGGTCTTCGGCTCCGGCTCGCCCACCTCGCCGGTCGGCGTCGTGGCGGAGGACGTGCCTGCATCCTGCTTGCGCTCGCCGAGATTGTAGGCGTTGACATAGTCGGGGTTGAAGTTCGTCCATGCCTGCGTCTGCCAGATGAAATAGGCGTAGAAGCCGACAAGGAGGATGAGGAAGATGCCGATCGGCCCGCGGATGAGCCAGCCGCGCGCCCTGTACCAGTTCGCCGCCGTCACGAAGGGCCAGAGGATCCAGGCGACCACGAGGCCGACACCCCGCCCGACGGCCGCGAAGATACGCTGGAAAAACAGGGCGATCGGGTCAAGCATTGGCGTCGTCCTCTCTGATACCGTAGAGCTTCCTGCGGAAAGCAGCCTTGTCCTGCAGATAGGTTCCCGTCAATGTCGCAACAACATAAGCGCGGAACTTTTCGCTGTAGCGCTCGTAGGCGGCGTAGAAACCCTGCTTGTCGAAGACGAAGCGGGACACGAAGTCGTAGGGGACCATCTGCGAAATCAGGCGGTTGACGAGCCACTGGTCGGGATGGTCGGGCGCGGCGCGCACGAGCTGGAAGCGCCGCTTCGGCTCCACCTCGTCGATCTTGATCTCTCCCGTCGCCGCCACCGTGCGGATCGCCTCCTGAAGGAACGGATAGGAGCCCTCTGCCGCCACCCGGTCGGCGTTGCGGTGCATCCACGTCTGGAGCCAGATGCGGTCGGCCTTTTCGAGGTCGGCGGTCGGGTCGCTCTCGTTGACGAGGCCGGCGATCGTCATGTCCGCCCGGTGCTGGAAGAGGCCGGACGGCTCGACCCAGGAGGCGCGCGGCAGTTCCAGCCGCTTCGTGGAGACGAGGAAATCGAAGATGCGCCTGTGGTCGTCGAGCGCGATATAGCTCACCTGCCAGGGCCGCGAGCGGCGGAAGCCCGGCACGGTCGGATCGCAGATCACCGTCGTCGCCTTGCCGTCGAGGAAGACGTAGACCCCGCCGAAATGGTTCGCCCAATAGGCCTCGTGGCGGAAGACGAGCTGGTCCGGCACCAGCGCGTTCTGCCGGATGTCGCCGGTCTGTTTCGCAAGCTCCACCATGCGGGTGAGCATGGCGTCATCCGACCAGGCGTTCGGCACCGTCTTCAGCCGGTCGACCAGCCCGCGCAGCTCCGCCGCCTTGCCGAGCATGTCTTCCGCCGAGAGCACCTTGAAGCGCACCTCGTTGATCGAGAGCAGATCGTCGATGTCGCGCACGACCGAGACGGAATCCTCGATCTCGCCATAGAGCGCATCGCGGATCGTCACCGCGTTGATCGCCCGCGCGTTCGCCGCGAAGAACTCGTGCATCAGCGCGGCGGTGTTGGAAAAGCTGGTATGGACCACCGGCAGGTTCACCTGCTCGGGCGTCATGACGATGAAGCGCCGGTTGACGCGGTTCGGGTCGAGATAGTCCCGGTCGCCCAGCTCGTCCGCGATCTCCGGCGAAAAGCCCGTCATGTCGATGCGGAAGCCCGAAAGCGCCGTGCGCGGCGTGCCGAACCCGTCGAGCGCCTTGTTGTAGCGCTCGATCAGATGCGGCTCCTCCACCGGCAGCAGCCGGCCATAGACCAGTTCGGCTTCGAGCAGGCGTTTCATGCGGTCACCGTTGCCGGCAGAAACGTGAAATCCGTTTCGGTCACGCGCTCCGTCAGGCGGTCCTCGCAGATCGCTACAATCGTCTCCAGCACCGAATCGCGCTTCGTGATCACATCCACATTCCAGAAGCGGGCAACGGACCAACCGTTCATGCCCATGAATTCATTTCGTTTCCGATCGTATTCACTACCTGCGTGCTGGCTGCCGTCAACCTCGATCACCACCATTTTCTCCCGGCAGGCAAAGTCTGCGAAATAAGGACCGATCACGAGCTGGCGCACGAACTTGAAGCCATTCAACCGCCGCCCGCGCAACTCGGACCAAAGCCACGCCTCGGCATCGTTATCGACCCGGCGCAACTGCCTTGCTCTTGTGGTTCTCTTGCCGTTCGCACCGCGCATTTGCCCCTCACCCTAACCCTCTCCCCGCAAGCGGGGAGAGGGAACGTGCCCCATGCAGCACTGAATACGTGGGAAAACGGCGCGGCATACCTCCTTCGCCCCG
Organism: Shinella sp. Sh6; assembly: GCF_055392685.1. Taxonomy (NCBI): domain Bacteria; kingdom Pseudomonadati; phylum Pseudomonadota; class Alphaproteobacteria; order Hyphomicrobiales; family Rhizobiaceae; genus Shinella; species Shinella sp. Sh6. Next base: position 2,380,063 of record NZ_AP044005.1, read on the forward strand.
CTTGCGGGGAGAAGGTGGCCGGCAGGCCGGATGAGGGGCAACCACGCAATTACCACCGCCCCTCCGCCTTCATCGCCTCCATCTCGCGGATCGCCTTTTCGCGCTGGCGCTCGCGGCGGATGATGTCGGAGACGGCGGCGGCGTCGGATTTGTCGGTGTAGCGGAATTCCGAGTCGGCGTAGCGGTTGATCTCCTGGAGGACCATCTCCATGGTGATGGGCCCGCGCAGTTCCTCGATCATCGCCTTCTTCTCGTCGTAGCCCTTGTGCATGAACGCCTCGGGCGTCGCGAACCAGTCGTCCGGCAGGTCCACGTCCATGGCGCGCATCTTGATCGCATCCGTGATGTTCTTGATGGCGCGGCCGGTGAAGCGCGGCTCGGCGATCTTGATGGCGTGGAGATAGCTGCCGATGTCCTCCAGCGTGCGGATCGCGCCGTGCTCCTTCTCGTGCCGCTCCCAGACGGCGAGCAGGCCATCCTCCTGCGGCCGCGAATGCTGGTCATAGGAATTGGAGACAGCGCGCCTGATCTCCTGCCCCTCGAAGAGAACATGGCCGCCGAGCGGGATCGAATGGTTCCTGCCGACGAGCATGGCGAAGATGTCGATATAGTCGTCCTCGGTCTGCGGCCCGTCGACCAGCCAGCGGGCGCCGGCGCGCTGGCGCAGCGCGTCGTCGACGTTCTCCGGATAGTTGGAGAACATGCCGAAGGTGCAATTGCCGCGCACCACGGTCGAGGCGCCGGCAAAGCTCTCCATCAGCACCGCCGTCACCTCGTGCTGGCCGGCGGAGGCGCGGTCGTCGGAGCGTTTCGCCGCGACCTGGTCGACGTCGTCGATGGTGCCGAAGCCGATGGCCTTGGGATTGACGACGTTGGTGACGAACTCCTTGCAGTTCTGGCCGGACTTGCCCTGGTAGGACGAAATCTGGTCGACGCCGAAATTCTCGTAGTGGAAGGCGTAGCCGGCGATCCGGCAGTAGTCGTCGAGAAGGCCGGCCAGCATCTGGATGAGGATCGTCTTGCCGGTGCCCGGCATGCCGTCGCCGATGAAGGTGAAGAGGAAGCCGCCGAGCTCGACGAAGGGATTGAGCTGCCGCTCGAAATCGTAGGCGACGAGCATCTTGGCGAGCTTCATCGCCTGGTACTTGGCGATGTGGTTGCCGATGATCTCGTTCGGCTTCTTGAACGTCATAACGAGCGGCTTGCGCTTCTGGCCGGGCGCGACGTCGAAGCCGGACAGTGTGAAATCGTCCTGCTCGATGCGGATATGCGCGTTCTCGAAGCCGGCAAGCCCGGTGAAGCGGGCGCGGCGGGAAATCAATCCCTCGATGGCGACGCGCGAGAAGGCGCGCGCCCGGCTGACGAGCGCCGCATCGTCCGGCGCACCGGCAAGCGTGCGGTCGAGGCCGGCGACCATGCTCTTCAGCGCGTCCTGCGGCGTGTCGAAGAGATAGTCCGGCTCGCCGCCGTCCTCCACCGGCTCGCCCTCGCCCGGCAGCGTCGCGCCGAGATAGGCGGCGAAGGTGAAGGCGGCGATATAGGCGGAGGCCGAGAGCAGCGCCTTGAAGCGGCTCGCCTCCTCGCCGCCGAGCGGCGCTGAGAGATTACGCGCTTGCAGGCCTTCGAGATCGCTCTGGCGCGAAAACACCTCCGCCACCGCCAGCGCCACCTGCAACCCGCGCCGCGCGCGAAAAAGCACGGCATGCTGCTGCGGCGAGAGCATCGGGTCGTCCGCGCGCACCGACTGGACGGTCCTTGCCAGTTCCACCTCGCGCGTGCGCCGCGTGCCGGCGGTCGAGACCGTCGAGACGAAGCGCCGTCCCGTGCCGGCAAGCGCCGTGCCGTTGCGGCCGTCGTCGCTTTCGAGGATGACGAGCTTGGTGACGAGGCTCTGCGCCGCCGCCTGGTGCTTGGCGATGTCATCCTCGTGGATCGTCGTCAGTCCGGCATTGAGGCTCATGTTACCCCTCGCTGATTACCTGGTTTCCCGAGATCACATGGACCTTGTAGCTGCCGAAGATGCCCTGCGTCTCGCCCGCCGCATAGAGCGCCTGGTAGGCGTCGTGCGGCACGAGCGCGTGCTTCTCGTAGGCGCTGACGCCCATGCGGGTGGCTTCGAGATCGTCGGTCTCGATGTGGAATTCCTCCTGCGCGGGCGTCGAGCTCCAGAAGCCCTTCTGCGCCGGGCGTTCGGCCTTGGAGAACACCTCCTGCACCGTCCATGTCAGCAGCCAGGCATTCTCCGGCCGCCGCACCTTGGAGAGGATCTCGTTGACCTTCTCGTTGTTCTCGGTGATTCCCGCCGAATAGAAGGGCCCGAGCACGATGCGGCGGAGCTGCTTGGGATGCAGCGTCGGAAAATCACGGTCGAGATTGGTGGCGATCGTCACCGGCGTCAGCGAATAGGCACTGTTCTTCAGCGCGAAATCGTCGAAGCGGGAGGCAAGCTCGGGATTGAGCAGCCCGCCGACCGGCAGCGGGATATCCACGTCCGGGTTGAGCTTGCCGTCCTTCGTCACCAGCATGTCGATGACGTTCTCCGCCGAATCCTCGATGGTCGCCATGTAGATCATCGGCAGCGTCGCCGTGCCGTCGAAGGCGCCCCAGCACACGACGTAATAGGGCCGCATGGTCTTCGGGTTCACCGCCACACGAATGGTTTCCGGCAGCACGAAGGGCGAGAAGATGTCGCCCTTGCCGATCTGCTCCAGATAGAGCCTTTCGGCCATGCGCGCCTGAAGGTCGCCGGGAAAGGCCTTCTGCCGCAGGATGAAATCCGCCATCTCGGACCGGAGCTGGTCGGCGTTCGGCATGGCGGCAAGCCGCTTTTCCGCACTCTGCCGGTCGTTCTCCAGCTCCAGCACGTTCTGGAACACGGGAAAGCCGCTCTCGGCGCGCGAGACGCGGAATTGCTGGACGAAACCGATACGGTTCTCCCAGCAGGCAAAGGACGCCTTCAGCCGCGAGAGGTACGGCATGACCACCTCGCCCACCACGGAATTGCGGTAGAGCGGCGAATTGCGGTCGCCGAGGAAGATTTCGAGCCCGCCGAGGGCGGAGCGGATGGTGGCGAAATATTGCGCGACGGGGCTGTCGGTGGGGATGTTCATCGGGGGCCTGCCCCGTCGTCGGCCGATGCCAAAGGCACCCCCCTCTGCCCTGCCGGGCATCTCCCCCACAAGGGGGGAGATTGAATCGTGGCACCACCGTGCCTCAAGCCGATCTCCCCCCCTGTGGGGGAGATGCCCGGCAGGGCAGAGGGGGGTATCCCGACCTCCGGCATTTCCATGCCCGCCATCACGACTTCACGTAATTGGCCGTGTTGTGCTTGTCCATCACGGCCTGGAAGCGCCGGGCGAAGGCGTCGTCGGCGAGTTTCTTGCGGCGCTGGATGTCCTGCGTCGCCAGCATGTTCTTCTCGTGCATCTCGAGAAGGTCGCCGATATGGCGCTGGGCGGCCGAGCCGATGCCGGCCATGGTCTCTTCCGCCGCCGTATCGACCTGCGAGCCCAGCGTGTTGATCTTGTGCGCCACGTCCTGCTGGGCGGCCGTCTTCAGCGAATCCTCCAGCGCCTTGTAGAGGACGATGCGCTGCTCGGTGTCGATGGTCAGCTTGTTGATCAGCGTGTTCTGCGCGGCGATCTGGTTGTTGAGCGAATCCACGAAGGTCTGGAACATGGAGGTGTAGCGCTCCAGCGTCTGGCTTTCGGCCAGAAGCTCCTGCTCCTTCGCCTGCATCTGGTTGTATTCGGTCGCCAGCGCCGAGCGCTCGCCTTCGAGGTCCGTGCGGGTCTTCTGCTCGGTCGAAGCGGCGATGCGGTTTTCGAGGTCCATCAGGAGCGGGTTCAGTTCCTCGATGCGCTTCTGCGTCGTTTCGAGGTTCGCCATCGTGCCCTTGCGCCGCTCGATCACCTGCACGAGGCTCGCCTCGGAGGTCTTGTAGCGCTGGTCGAGGATCGACTTCTGCTCCTTGAGGATGCCGACGATGGTGTCGGACTTGGAGAGCAGTTCCTGCAGGTTGCCGGCCAGCGACATGTTGCGCACGCGGTCGGTGCGCATGCGCTGCATCTTCTGCTTGGAGAAGATGCCGATGAACTTCTCGTAGCCCGTATAGCTCTTCATGCTCTCGAATTCGGTGCCGAAGACGTTGGTGGCGTCCTCCAGCCCGATGATGAGGTCGGCGATGTTGCCCTCCATCACCTTCTGCTGGGCGATGACATCCTGGATGCGGGCGTTCTCGATATCGAAATTGACGTCGCCGAGCTTGGTGTCGGCCTTGGCGAACTGCTCCAGCACGACGCCGGACTGCTCCAGCTTGCCGCGCATCTCGTTGACGACGCCGCGGGTCTTTGCGATTTCCGTATCGAAGTTCTGAAGTGTGGCCATCCCTCTCCCCTTGTCTCTCCACGGCAGACGTCCGCGCCGCGCGATTTATTCCGCCGCGACACTATACGATTTCAGACAGATAGGAACCTGTCCGCGGGTTTTCCCGGTCAAACATGTGGGACACGGCGAACGCGCCGCAAGATGGCCGGCGAAATTTTCCGCGCGCCGCTATTGTCCGGCGGGCGCCTTCAGATAGGCGATGAGGTTGGCGATATCCTCGATCTTCTTCAGCCCCGCGAAGGTCATGCGCGTTCCCGGCACCATCGCCTTGGGCGATTGCAGGTATTCGGCAAGCACCGCCTCGTTCCAGACCTTGTCGCCCTCGGAGAAGGCCTTCATCGCCGGGGAATAGCTGTAGTCGGCAACGGAAGCGACCGGGCGCCCGACGACGCCGGCAAGGGTCGGCCCGACGCGGTTGACCGGCTCCGTCGAATGGCACGGCGCGCATTTCCGGAAGACCGCCTTGCCCGCCACCGCATCGCCCTCCGCGTGCGCGGGGGCGGAAAGACAGAGGGAAATGGCGGCAAGGGTGCAGAGCTTTCTCATCGTTCGTCCTTTCGCCGCCGGACGGCCTCAGTCGGCGGCCATGATATCGTCCCAGTGGCGGCGGCAATAGGAGACGTATTTGTCGTTGCCGCCGATCTCGACCTGCGCGCCCTCCTTCACGACCTTGCCGTCCGCCCCGAGCCGGACGACCATGGTGGCCTTGCGGCCGCAATGGCAGATGGTGCGCACCTCGCGCAGTTCGTCTGCAAGCGCGAGGAGCGCCCTGGAGCCGGGGAAGAGCTTGCCCTGGAAATCGGTGCGCAGGCCGTAGGCCATGACGGGAATGTGCATCCGGTCGGCGACGCGCGCAAGCTGCCAGACCTGTTCCTCGGTGAGGAACTGCGCCTCGTCGACGAAGACGCAGGCGATCCTGTCGTCGCCCTCCCCGTTCAGTTCCTCGATATGCCGGTAGAGGTCGTCCGCCCGGTCGAAGGCGATGGCGTCGGCGGAAAGGCCGATGCGCGAGGAGATGCGCCCCTGCCCGGCGCGGTCGTCGAAGGCGGCGATGAGGATCGCCGTGCGCATGCCGCGTTCGCGGTAGTTGTAGGACGCCTGCAGAAGCAGCGTCGACTTGCCCGCGTTCATCGTCGCATAACTGAAGTAGAGCTTGGCCATGATTTTCTCCGCTGCCCGTCTCATGGCCCGGCAGGGCGCGCTTTTCCAGCGGGAAAGGCCGCAAAACCACAGAAATCGTCGGGGCCCATCCGTTGCGACATCCATGTGCGAAATTGCGAACAGGGCCGAAATTTATTGGACCTTTCAGGGCCTTCCGGTTACGCCAAGGCGCTTGAAAGCATATCGTTTTGGTGATTGGCTAAACACCAGTCATAAGGGGAGCAATAAAATGAAGACTGCATCATCGTTCAAGACGCTGCTTGCCGCCGCCGCATCCGTTCTGGCGGTCGGCGTCGCGACGGCTTCGGCCGCCGAGGCGGAAAGCTGTGGCAAGGTCCGTTTCTCCGACGTCGGCTGGACGGACATCACCGCCACGACGGCGACCGCGACCACCATCCTCAAGAGCCTCGGCTATGAAACGGAAGTGACGGTCCTGTCCGTTCCGGTCACCTATACCTCGCTCAAGAACAAGGACATCGACGTCTTCCTCGGCAACTGGATGCCGACCATGGAAGCCGACATCAAGCCCTTCCGCGACGACGGCTCTGTCGAGACGGTGCGCGAGAACCTCGAAGGCGCGAAATACACGCTGGCGACCAATGCCAAGGGCGCCGAGATCGGCATCAAGGACTTCAAGGACATCGCCGCCCACAAGGCCGAACTCGACGGCAAGATCTACGGCATCGAGCCGGGCAATGACGGCAACCGCCTGATCATCGACATGGTTTCCGGCAACAAGTTCGACCTTTCCGGCTTCGAGGTCGTCGAATCCTCCGAGCAGGGTATGCTGGCCGAAGTCGCCCGCTCCGAGCAGGAAAACGCGCCGATCGTCTTCCTCGGCTGGGAACCCCACCCGATGAACGCCAACTTCAAGCTGACCTACCTTACGGGCGGCGACGACGTCTTCGGCCCGAACTTCGGCGGCGCCACCGTCTACACCAACGTGCGCCAGGGCTACACCACCGAATGCCCGAACGTCGGGAAGTTCCTGCAGAACCTCAAGTTCACGCTGGAAATGGAAAACCAGATCATGGGCAAGATCCTGAACGACGGGCAGGATCCGGAAACGGCAGCGGCCGAATGGCTGAAGGCCAACCCCGCCGCCATCGAGCCGTGGCTTGCGGGCGTGACCACCAAGGACGGCAGCGGCGAGGCCCTTGCAGCGGCAAAGACCGCGCTCGGCCTCTAACGGGCAAGACCAGGGCGGGAAGGAAACTTTCCCGCCCTTCTTCTTCCCTCCGGATACTGCAATCCCAGCGAAAACGTTCGAGCGGTTTTGCACCCGGATTTTCGGAAGCGTGAACGCGCATCCTCAACCTCCAGCCAAGGGTCTGCTGCCGTGGATTGGCTCACCGTCTCCAAAATTCCGATCGGCCCGATCGCCAAGGACGCCGTCAACTGGTTGACGACGAACGGCAAGGGACTGTTCGACTTCCTCAAGGTCGTGCTTCAGGCCGGCATCGATGCCCTCCTGTTCCTGTTGCAGGGGCCGTTCATCGAGAGCGCGGGCGGCAAGCTCGCCTTCGCGCTCTTCCTCATCGTGCTCCTGACGGCGGTAAGCTGGCGCTTCCACCGCTCCATCGGCGTTGCCGCCTTCACCTTCTTCGGCCTGCTGCTCATCGTGAACCAGGGCTACTGGAAGGAGACGACGGAAACGCTCGCGCTCGTGCTGGCGGCGACCGGCGTCAGCATGGTCGTCGGCGTGCCGCTCGGCATCGCGGCCGCGCGCCGGCCGTGGTTCTACTCGATCCTGCGCCCCATCCTCGACCTGATGCAGACGATCCCCACCTTCGTCTACCTCATCCCGGCGCTCATTCTCTTCGGCCTCGGCATGGTGCCGGGCCTGATCGCGACCGTGATCTTCGCCATACCCGCGCCGATCCGCCTGACGCGCCTCGGCATCATCTCGACGCCCCCGTCGCTGGTCGAGGCCGCCCAGGCCTTCGGCGCGACGCCCGGCCAGGTGCTGCGCAAGGTGGAGCTGCCCTACGCCATGCCGCAGATCATGGCCGGCCTCACCCAGACGATCATGCTGTCGCTGTCGATGGTGGTCATCGCCGCGCTCGTCGGCGCCAAGGGGCTCGGCGTTCCGGTGGTGCGCGCGCTCAACACCGTCAACATCTCCATGGGCTTCGAGGCGGGGCTGTGCATCGTGATCCTCGCGATCATCCTCGACCGGCTCTTCCGCTCTTCCGATGAAGGAGACTCCTGATGACCGATACCGTCGTCTTCAAGAACGTCTCCATCATCTTCGGGGACAATCCGCAAAAGGCCCTCTCGATGGTGGACGCGGGCAAGACCCGCGACGAGATCGGCGCGGAAACTGGCCTCGTGCTCGGCGTGGCGGACGCCACGCTCTCCATCAACGAGGGCGAGATCCTCGTGCTGATGGGCCTTTCGGGCTCCGGCAAGTCGACGCTGCTTCGCGCCGTCAACGGGCTTGCCCCGGTGGTGCGCGGCGAGGTGGAGGTGAAGGCCGGCGCCGGCTCGGTCAATCCCTACACGGCGACGCCCAAGGCGCTGCGCGACTTCCGCATGCACACCGTCTCCATGGTGTTCCAGCAGTTCGCGCTCCTGCCCTGGCGCACCGTCGCCGACAATGTCGGCTTCGGCCTCGAGCTTGCCGGCGTGCCGGATGCCGAGCGAAAGGCGCGCGTCGGCGAGCAGCTCGAGCTCGTCAACCTCTCCAAATGGGCGGACCGCAAGGTCAACGAGCTTTCGGGCGGCATGCAGCAGCGCGTCGGCCTTGCCCGCGCCTTTGCGACCGGCGCGCCGATCCTGCTCATGGACGAGCCCTTCTCCGCGCTCGACCCGCTGATCCGCACGCGCCTGCAGGACGAGCTCCTGGAGTTCCAGCGCCGGCTGAAGAAGACCATCATCTTCGTCAGCCACGACCTCGACGAGGCCTTCCGCATCGGCAACCGCATCGCCATCATGGAGGGCGGGCGCATCATCCAGTGCGGCACGCCGCAGGAGATCGTGAAGAACCCGGCCAACCAGTATGTCGCGGATTTCGTGCAGAACATGAACCCGATCAACATGCTGACCGCCGGGGACGTCATGCAGCACGGCGCCTCCGACGGCAGCGGCGGCGTGACGGCGACCGCCGCGCCGACGACCCCGCTCGTCGACGTCCTCGACGCCATGGCCCGCACGCCCGGCAATGTCGGCGTCGTCGACAACGGCACGGTAATCGGCACGATCAACGCGCAGGACATCGTCAACGGATTGACGCGGCACCGCCGGCGCGGCTGACATCGGCCGGCGATCGGATTAGATAGGGCGGCGCCTCCATGCGGGGCGCCGCCTTTTTATCGACATACGGAGCCAGACATCATGACCGAGAAGGACAAACCGAGCGTTCTGCGCGTAACGGACGACGAGGCCCGCCGCCTTGCGCGCACCCTCCTGCGCTCAGCGCGCAGTTGCCCTCTCGCCGTGTTCGAGCCGGAGACGGGCTTTCCCTTCGCCAGCCGCACCCTGACCGGCACCGATACCGACGGCACGCCCGTCATCCTCGTCTCGGCCCTTTCCTTCCACACGCAGGCGCTCAGGGCCGATCCCCGCGCCTCGCTGCTCGCCGGCGAGCCCGGCAAGGGCGACCCGCTCGCCCATCCGCGCCTCACCGTCATCTCGATTGCCGAGGAGGTGCCGCGCGAGAGCGAGGCGCGCGCCGCCCTTCGCGAGCGCTTCATCCGCCGCCACCCGAAGGCGAAGCTCTATGTCGATTTCCCCGATTTCACCTTCTTCCGCCTCGTGCCACAGCGCGCCCTTCTCAACGGCGGCTTCGGCAAGGCCTTCGTGCTCACGGCCGAGGACCTGCTGATCCGTTCTCCCGCCCGCGGCGCCCTTGCCGAGATGGAAACCGGCGCCGTCGAGCACATGAACAGCGACCATGCGGAGGCCGCCGGCATCTACGCCCGCCACTATTGCGGCGCGAAGGACGGCGAATGGATGATCGTGGGGCTGGACGCGGCCGGGGTCGACCTTGCCTGCGGCGACAGATTGAAGCGGCTCGAATTTTCCCGCGAACTTGAGGAGGCCGGGGAACTTCGCGCCGAGCTTGCACGTTTGCTCCGCGAAGCAAGAGCAGCAGGCTGAGCAACCGGCGTTTTCGCGAAGACATCCGCCAGGCGCGCCCTACCGTTCCCGTAAGGCACCCGTCGCCATGCGTGCACCTACCCCCATTTCTTGCTCTTGATGGGGGTGGGTTTGTTTATATGCTAACAAGCGGATTCACATAAAAACACATGATTTGAAGCGGAAACGCCCCAAGGAGTTTCAGATGGACAAGATTTCAGACGCAGAACACGCGCAGGCCGAGATTGCATCCGATTTCCTTTCCGCCATGGCCAATCCCAAGCGCCTCCTCATCCTGAAAGTGCTGGTCGGCGGCGAAATCGCCGTCGGCGCGCTCGCGGGCCAGGTCGGCCTCAGCCAGTCGGCCCTTTCGCAGCACCTGTCGAAGCTGCGCGCGCAGAATCTCGTGACCACGCGCCGCGATGCCCAGACCATCTATTATTCGAGCAAGTCCGACGCCGTCCTGACCATTCTGGACGCGCTCGACCGCATCTACAAGACTCCCGGCAACGGCGCTTCGGAAAAGAAGCTCCGCATCGCCTGACGGACCGAAATCTTCGCATTTCCCGCGCCCCGGACCAGCGTCCGGGGCGTTTTGCATTGGAGCGGTTCCCGCACGCCCGCGCGGCCCCTTATTCGCCTTGACGGCCCGGGCCGCCTTGATAATTTGACCGACAGGTAAAATTCCCGCCTTGCAGCCGAAAACCAGGAGAGACCGCATGTCCAACCGCCTCAATGCCCCCAACGATCTGCGCGCCTTCTGGATGCCGTTCACGGCCAACCGCCAGTTCAAGAAGGAGCCGCGCTTCTTCGTCGGCGCCAAGGACATGTACTACACGACCCATGACGGCCGGCAGGTGCTCGACGGCACGGCGGGCCTTTGGTGCGTCAATGCCGGCCATTGTCGCCCGAAGATCACCGAGGCGATCCGCGAGCAGGCCGGCGAGCTCGACTACGCGCCCGCCTTCCAGCTCGGCCATCCCAAGGCCTTCGAGCTTGCCAACCGCCTCGTCGACATCGCGCCCGAGGGCATGGACCACGTCCTCTACACCAATTCCGGCTCGGAATCGGTCGAGACCGCGCTGAAGGTGGCGCTCGCCTATCACCGCGCCAAGGGCGACGGCGCGCGCTCGCGCCTCATCGGCCGCGAGCGCGGCTATCACGGCGTCAATTTCGGCGGCATCTCCGTCGGCGGCATCGTCTCCAACCGGAAGATGTTCGGCACGCTGCTGACGGGCGTCGACCATATGCCGCACACGCATTTCCCGGACAAGAATGCCTTCACCCGCGGCGAGCCGGAGCACGGCGGCGACATCGCCAGCGAACTCCAGCGCATCGTCACCCTGCACGACGCCTCGACCATCGCCGCCGTCATCGTCGAGCCGGTCGCCGGCTCCACGGGCGTCCTCATCCCGCCGAAGGGCTATCTCCAGAAGCTGCGCGAGATCTGCACGCAGCACGGCATCCTCCTGATCTTCGACGAGGTCATCACCGGCTTCGGCCGCCTCGGCACGCCGTTCGCCGCGCAATATTTCGACGTCAAGCCGGACATCATCACCACCGCAAAGGGCCTCACCAACGGCGTGATCCCGATGGGCGCCGTCTTCGTGACATCGGAAATCCACGACGCCTTCATGAACGGCCCGGAACACATGATCGAGTTCTTCCACGGCTATACCTATTCCGGCAACCCGATCGCCTCGGCCGCCGCCCTCGGCACGCTCGACACCTACAGGGAAGAAGGCCTTCTCACCCGCGCCGCCGAGCTTGCCCCCTACTGGGAGGACGCCCTGCATTCGCTGAAGGATTGCCCGAACGTCATCGACATCCGCAATGTCGGCCTGATCGGCGCCATCGAGCTCGCCCCGATCGCCGGCGAGCCCACCAAGCGCGCCTTCAACGCCTTCCTCAAGGCCTACGAAAAGGGCCTGCTGATCCGCACGACCGGCGACATCATCGCCCTCTCCCCGCCGCTCATCATCGAAAAGCGCGAGATCGACGAACTGTTCGGCAAGCTGCGCGAGGTGCTGCAGAACAACATCTGAGGCGGATACGGCGCCTGCCCCTCACCCCGCCCCTCTCCCCGCAAGCGGGGCGAGGGGACGTGCCACACAGTCCCCTCCTCCGTCATGGTCGGGCTTGACCCGACCATCCACGCGGCACCTGCGGCGGTGGATCCTCGGCTCAAGGCCGAGGATGACGACGGTGGTTGAGGCGGGGCAATGCGGCTCTTGCAAGTCCGCCCCGTTCAGCGCAATTGTGCGGCCACCACGACGAGGGCCAACCGATGCCGACCTCCACCCGCATTGAAAACCAGCACCTCTCCATCGAGGTTTCCGCCCTCGGCGCCGAGATGCAGTCGGCGACGACGCGCGACGGGGCGAACTGGCTGTGGAACGGCGACGCCGCCTTCTGGACGGGGCGCTCGCCGGTGCTGTTCCCCATCGTCGGCAAGGCGCCGGACGATACGCTTCTCATCGACGGCAAGCCCTACCCCATGGCGCAGCACGGTTTCGCGCGCCGGCGGGAATTCACCCTCGAAGCGGCCTCGGCCACGGCCTGCCGCTACCGGCTGAAAGCCTCGGACGAAACCCGCGCCGTCTACCCCTTCGACTTTTGCCTTTCCGTCGAGCACAGCCTCGACGGTCCGGCCCTCACCATTGCGGCAACGGTGGAGAACGGCGGCGATAGCCCGATGCCCTTCGGCCTCGGCTTCCATCCGGCCTTTCTCTGGCCGCTGCCGGGCGGCGAAGGCAGGCCGCATGTCGTCACCCTCGACAACGGCGCGGAGCCACTACGCCAGCCGCTGGAAAACGGCCTGCTCTCGCAGGTTCGCGATCCCTCTCCGTTCGAAAAGGGCCGCCTCCTCCTCGCACACGATCTCTTCGAGCATGACGCGCTCGTCTTCCCCGAAGGCGCAGGCGACGGCCTCACCTATGCCGCCGAGGGCGGACCGGCCCTCCGCTTCCATTTCGAGGCCCTGCCGAACCTCGCCCTCTGGACGAAGCCCGGCGCGCCGTTCCTCTGTGTCGAGCCCTGGCACGGCACCGCCGCCGAATATGGCGGCTCGCGCGATTTGAAGGACCGGCCCTATACGACGACGCTTCCGGCCGGCGAAAGCAGGCGCTTTGCCTTCACCGTCACCTTCCCGGCCTGAACATTCGCCTTTTCTCCCGCCGCAAGGCGGCTACAGTCGCGAAAAGGGATTCGGAGACTGCCATGACCGACTTGGAACGCTTCATCGACCAGGGAACCGGCCGCGAACCGGCCGATATCGTGCTGAAGGGCGGCCGGTTCTTCGACCTCGTGACGGGCGAGCTCGTCGCCTCGGACATTGCCATTTCCGGCGAGCGCATCGTCGGCACCTGCGGCGAATACCGGGGCCGCACGGAGATCGACATTTCCGGCCGCATCGTCGTGCCCGGCTTCATCGACACGCATCTCCACATCGAATCCTCCCTGGTGACGCCGCACGAATTCGACCGCTGCGTGCTGCCCTACGGCGTGACGACGGTGATCTGCGATCCGCACGAGATCGCCAACGTGCTCGGAACGGAGGGCATCCAGTTCTTCCTCGACAGCGCGCTGGAAACCATCATGGATATCCGCGTGCAGCTTTCGAGCTGCGTGCCGGCGACGCATCTGGAGACCTCAGGCGCGGACCTGCCGATCGAGCGGCTCTTGCCCTTCCGCGATCACCCGAAGGTCATCGGCCTTGCCGAGTTCATGAATTTCCCGGGCGTCATCCATAAGGATCCCGTCTGCCTCGCCAAGCTGGAAGCCTTCCAGGGCGGCCATATCGACGGCCATGCGCCGCTGCTTTCCGGCAACGACCTCAACGGCTATCTTTCCGCCGGCATTCGCACCGAGCACGAATGCACCACCGCCGAGGAGGCGTTGGAGAAGATCCGCAAGGGCATGCACATCCTCATCCGCGAGGGCTCGGTCTCCAAGGACCTGCATGCCCTGATGCCGATCCTCACCGAACGGCTCTCGCCCTTCATCGCGCTCTGCACGGACGACCGCAACCCGCTCGACATCGCCGAACAGGGCCACCTCGACTACATGATCCGCACCGCGATCAGCCACGGCCGTGCGCCGCTCGCCGTCTACCGCGCCGCCTCCATCTCCGCGGCAAAGGCCTTCGGGCTTCGCGACCGTGGCCTCGTCGCCCCCGGCTGGCGCGCGGACCTCGTCGTCATCGACACGCTGGAGAACTGCAAGGCCGAGACGGTCTTCTCCGCCGGCCGCAAGGTGGACGACGCCCTCTTTGCCACCCGCAGGCCCGTCGCGCCCGTCGGCCTCGACAGCGTCAAGGCGAGGCCCGTCGCCGCCGCCCATTTCGCCGTGCCCGTCACGGACGGCGAAACGCCGGTCATCGGCGTCCTGCCCGGCAAGATCATCACCGAGCATCGCCGCTACCGCCTGCCGGCGAAGGGCAACCAGACGGCCCTCGACCTCGCGCAGGACATCATCAAGGTCGCCGTCATCGAGCGCCACGGCAAGAACGGCAACCATGCCAACGGCTTCGTGCAGGGCTTCGGGCTGAAGAAGGGCGCCATCGCCTCCACGGTCGGCCATGACAGCCACAATATCTGCGTCGTCGGCGTCGACGAGGACGACATGGCGCTCGCCGCGAACCGCCTCGGCGAGATCAAGGGCGGCTTCGTGGTGGTGGAAGACGGCAAGGTGACGGGCGAGATCGCCCTTCCCGTCGCCGGGCTCATGAGCCTCGAACCTTACGAGAGCGTGCGCGACACGCTCCACCACCTGCGCCACGCCGCCTTCGCCCTCGGCGCCACGCTGGAAGAACCCTTCCTCCAGCTCGCCTTCCTGCCGCTGCCCGTCATCCCGCACCTGAAGATTTCAGACAGGGGCATGGTGGACGTGGACCGGTTCGCGCTGATCGGGTGAGACGCGGATGCCGGTCGTCTTTCGCCACCAGGGTCTCACCTTCTTCTTCTATTCGAACGAAGGTGATCCGCGCGAGCCGATCCATATCCATGTCCGCGCCGGCGGCGCGATCGCGAAGGTCTGGCTGGAGCCTCTGATCGGCATCGCGGAAAGCCGCGGCTTCAACAGCCGGGAACTCTCTGTTATCCTGCGGCTTGTCATCGACAACAGGCACCTGATCGAGAAGACGTGGCATGAATATTTCGGCAACTGACATTCGCTTCGATGACGACACGATGTGGGTCTCGCTCGACGACGGCCGGACGCTCGGCGTTCCGCTGGCGTGGTTCCCCCGCCTTCTGGCAGCCGACAGGCCGTCCAGAATGCGCTATGAACTCAGCCCCGGCGGCATCCATTGGGATGCGCTCGACGAGGACATTTCCATCGACGGCCTCCTTGCCGGAAAAGGCGACCAGACCGTGAAGCGCTCGGCCGCCTAAACCCGCACGCACGCCATATCAAGCCCGTCCAGCTCGATCGTCCCGTCCTTCAGCTTCGCGCCGAAGCCGGGGACCGGGAGCGGTTCGCCGAGCTTCAGCGATTTCGCCGGCACGAATTCGGCCTTCTCGCGCGTCAGGTTGAAGACGAAGAGCAGCTTTTCGCCGTCCTTCTCGCGGGTGAAGGCAAGGATATCCTGGTTGGAATGGACGAAGGACATGTCGCCGTCATGGAGGGCCGCATGCTCCCTGCGGAAGGCGAGCGTCGTGCGGTAGTGGTTGAGCACGGAGCCGGCGATCTTCTCCTGCGTGTCGACGGCAAGGCGCGCATGCTCCTCCGGCACCGGCAGCCAGGGCTTGGCGCTGCTGAAGCCGGCATGGGCCTCGCCGCGCTGCCAGGGCATCGGCGTGCGGCACCCGTCGCGGCCCTTGAAGGCCGGCCAGAAGCGGATGCCGTAGGGGTCGCGCAGGTCCTCGAAGGCAAGGTCCGCCTCCGTCAGCCCCAGTTCCTCGCCCTGGTAGAGGCAGATCGAGCCGCGCAGCGTCGAAAGCAGCGTGACGGCGAGCTTGGCGACGCGCTCGCGCTCCTCCGGCGCCTTGATGAAGCGGCTGACATGCCGGTTGACGTCATGGTTGGAGAAGGCCCAGCAAACCCAGCCGTCCGTCACCGCGCGCTGGAAGCTCTGCACGCATTTGCGGATGTGGTCGGCGGTGAAGTCCGGCCCCAGCAGGTCGAACGTGTAGCACATGTTCAGCTTGTCGCCGCCGCTGGTATAGTCGGCGACCGTCTTCAGCGAGCGCGCCCCGTCGCCCACCTCGCCCACCGTCATGCGCCCCTCGTATTCGTCGAGCAGCGCGCGGAAGCGCTTGAGGAAGGCGATATTCTCCGGCTGCGTCTTGTCGTGGAGATGCGTCTGCATGCCGTAGGGATTGACGTCCGGCGCATCGAGGCCGATCTCGTCGGGATTGGGCTCGTGGGGCGGATTGTCCCTGAGCTTCCTGTCGCAGAAATAGAAGTTCACCGTGTCGAGGCGGAAGCCGTCGACGCCCCGGTCGAGCCAGAAGCGCACGGTCTTCAAGAGCGCATCCTGCACATCGGGATTGTGGAAGTTGAGGTCCGGCTGCGAGATCAGGAAGTTGTGCATGTAATATTGCTTGCGCACGCCGTCCCATTCCCAGCCCGGGCCGCCGAAGATCGACAGCCAGTTGTTGGGCGCCGTGCCGTCCCGCTTGGGATCGGCCCAGACGTACCAGTCGGCCTTGGGGTTGTCGCGGCTGGAGCGGCTCTCGACGAACCAGGGATGCTGGTCGGAGGTGTGCGAGATCACCTGGTCGATGATGATCTTGAGGCCGAGACGGTGGGCCTCCGCCAGCATCGCATCGAAATCGGCAAGCGTGCCGAACATCGGGTCGACGTCGCAATAGTCCGAGACGTCGTAGCCCATGTCCTCCATCGGCGACTTGAAGAAGGGCGAAAGCCAGATGGCGTCGACACCGAGCGAGGCGATGTGGCCCAGCCTCTTCGTGATGCCGCGCAGGTCCCCCATGCCGTCGCCCGTCGTGTCCTGAAAGGAACGGGGATAGACCTGATAGATGACCGCGCCGCGCCACCAGTCGTCGGCATGCTTGCGGTGTTTGACCATGCGCTCTCACTCCACGTCCCGTTGCTTGCCGGGAAGATGTAGCGCGCACCCCGCGGAGCGTAAACGGCAGGCGCCGGATTTTTCGGCAACGGACGAAGCGCCCGGCCTCCTCCACACCTCCGGAAAGCGCCGGCAACGGCTTGCCCCGCCAACTCTTTGACAGTATTTCCTCTTTCGGCGCACTTGGCCGGGAGGAAAACGACATGGCGGGACGGCTGCTTTCGATCGGCGAATGCATGGTGGAACTGATGCAGGCCGAAGGCGGCCTGATGCGCAAGGGGTTCGCCGGCGACACGTTCAACACCGCCTATTACGCCCGCCAATACCTGCCGGCCGACTGGCATGTCGACTATTTCTCCGCCGTCGGCGCCGACACGATCTCCGACGAGATGCTGGCCTTCATGGAAAGCCGCGGCATCGGCACCGGCCACGTCGCGCGCATCGAGGGCCGCTCGCCCGGACTCTACATGATCCACCTGAAGGACGGCGAACGCAGCTTCTCCTACTGGCGCTCGACCTCCGCGGCAAAGCTGCTCGCCCGCGACGGCGACCGGCTCCGCGCCGCGATGGAAGCCTCCGACATCGTCGTCTTCTCCGGCATCACGCTGGCGATCCTTCCCGAAGAGGATGTCGAAACGCTGCTGGCCGAACTGCGCCGCGCGAAGGCTTCGGGCAAGCGCGTCGTCTTCGACCCGAATATCCGCCCGCGCCTGTGGGACGATGCCGAGCGGATGCGCGCAAGCATCACCGAAGGCGCGCGCGCGGCAACGCTCGTCATGCCGAGCCTCGACGACGAGACCACGCATTTCCGCGACGTCTCGATCGAGGAAACCATCGCGCGCTATCGCGGGCTCGGCGTGGAAGGGCTGGTCGTCAAGGACGGCAGCGAAGGCGCGACACTCGTCTTTAACGGCGAACGCAGCCACGTCCCCTCCGCGAAGGTCGAGACGATCGTCGACACGACCAGCGCCGGCGACAGCTTCAACGGCGCGTTCCTGGCGCGCCTTGCCATCGGCGCAAGCCCCGAGGAGGCCGCGCGCTTCGCCGCCGACGTCGCCGCCGCCGTCATCCAGCACCACGGCGCGCTGGTGGCCAAGGACAAGCTGCCGGCGGCCTGATGATCGCGATCAGCGCTTCTTCCTGGCCTTCGAGGCGAACGGGTTGTCCGCCGCGCGGAAATGGATGCGGATCGGCACGCCCGGCAGGTTGAAGTCGGTGCGCAGGCCGTTGGTGAGATAGCGGACATAGGATTCCGGCAGCGCATCGGGGCGCGTGCAGGAGATCATGAAGCCCGGCGGACGGGCCTTCACCTGCGTCATGTATTTCAGCTTCAGGCGGCGGCCGGAAACGGCCGGCGGCGGATGCTGCGTCTGCACCGCATCGAGCCAGCGGTTGAGCTTGGCGGTGGAGATGCGGCGGTTCCAGGTGCGGTCCGTGTCGATGACGGCCTGCATCAGCTTGTCGAGGCCGCGGCCCGTCTGGCCGGAGACCGGCACGGCGCGGATGCCGCGCGCCTGCGGCAGGAGCCGGTCGGTCTTCTCGCGCAGCTCCGCGAGAACGGCCTGCGGGTCATCGATAAGGTCCCACTTGTTGAAGGCGAGCACGGCGGCACGGCCCTCGCGCAACACGAGATCGACGATCTGCAGGTCCTGCTTTTCGAAGGGAATGGTGGAATCGAAGACGATGACCACCGTCTCGGCAAAGCGGATGGCGCGAAGGCCGTCGGCGACGGAGAGCTTTTCCAGCTTCTCCTGCACCTTGGCCTTGCGGCGCATGCCGGCCGTGTCGAACATCTTGATCGTGCGGCCCTTCCAGTCCCATTCGACGGAAATGGAATCGCGCGTGATGCCGGCCTCGGGGCCGGTCAGCAGCCGGTCCTCGCCGAGGAAGCGGTTGATCAGCGTGGACTTGCCGGCATTCGGGCGGCCGACGATGGCGACGCGCAGCGGCTTCGTCTCGTCGTATTCCGGCTCGAAATCCTCGTCCTCGGCTGCCGCTTCGGCGCGCACGTCGACGTCGGTGACGGCCTCGTCCTCCTTCGGAGGAAAGGCGCGTTCCTCGCCGATGGCCGCGACGATGGCGTCGCGCAGGTCGAGCATGCCCTGGCCGTGCTCGGCGGAGATCGGCGTCGGCTCGCCGAGGCCGAGCGTGAAGCTGTCGTAGAAGCCGCCGTCGGAACCGCGCGCCTCGGACTTGTTGGCGACGAGCACGACGGGCTTGCCCTTCCTGCGCAGCATGTCCGCCAGCGCCGTATCGACGGGCGTCAGCCCCGTCTTGGCATCGACCACGAAGAGCGAAAGGTCCGCCTCCTCGATGGCCGCTTCCGTCTGGGCGCGCATGCGGCCTTCGAGCGTATCGGGCGCAGCCTCTTCGAGGCCGGCCGTGTCGATGATGCGGAATTTCAGGTCGACGAGACGGGCATCGCCCGGCCGGCGGTCGCGCGTCACGCCCGGCGTGTCGTCGACGAGCGCGAGCTTCTTGCCCACAAGCCTGTTGAACAGGGTGGACTTGCCGACATTGGGGCGCCCGACAATGGCGACGGTGAAGCTCATGGACGTGTTCCGTTCTGTCCGGTCAGGAGGACAGCTTGCCGCTTGCCGCAATCAGGTCAAGCAGCATCTGCGCGCGGTTGGCGAGGTTGCGCGGCGCTTCGCTGTCGTTGAGGATCGCCTCGAACCATTCCTTGGCGCGCTTGTAATCCTCGTGCTTGTAGGCGGAGAGGCCGAGGACCTCGCGCGCCGAATGGCGCAGCGCATCCTGCGGCGTCGCAAGCTGCTCGGCCTCGGCCGAGACCTGCTCGTAGGTGCCGGTGTCGACGAGGAGATAGGCGGCGCGAAGGCGCGCGGCATCGCGCAGCGCCTGCGGCACGGAGGTGTCCTTGGCGATGGCGGAGAAGGCAGCGATGGCGCCGGGCACGTCGGTCTCGGCCGTCAGCGAGGCGGCGCGCATGCGGGCAAGCACCGGATAGGAGCCGAAGCCGTCCTTCTCCAGGTTGGTGAGCGCGGTCAGCGCCTCCTCGTTCTTGCCTTCGCGCGCCAGCGTCAGGGCGGCGAGGAACTGGTCGCCGGAGGCCGAGGCCTCCCTGTCGCGCCAGTAATCGTAGCCGACCTTGCCGATGGTGCCGAGGACGACCAGCACGGCAGCGCCGATGAGGACGCGGCCGAAGCGCTTCCAGATCAGGCGCATCTGATCGGAACGCAGTTCCTCGTTCACCTCGCGGATAAAGCTGTCGTCCTGATGTACCATTTCGCGTCCGAGCTAACGTTTGAAGTTAGCGCCTTCTACCCCATTTTGACGGCGTTGTAAGGGGGCAGGCACGAAAAGCCCCAGATGAGCGAAACGATCAGGGCAGCGGCGCGACGCCGATGATCCATTCGTGCAGCTTGAAGACGATGGCGACATAGAGGACGAGGCCGACGACGATGGCGATCACGTCGTATTTCGCCGACACGAAGACCGGCAGCTTCGTCTCGCCGCTGGCGATGCGCCGCTTCAGCGTGATGCGCAGGATGACCGCCCAGGCGAGGATCGTCACGAAGAGCACGACCGAGTAGCTCTCCCCGTTGGCAAGCAGGTGGGCAAGGGCCCAGACCTTGATGGCGACGAGGATGGGGAACTTCAGCTTCGTGCGGATATGGCCGGCCGGCAGGAAGCCCGCGACGAGACAGACCGAGGCGATGATCATCAGCGTCAGCGTGATATGCGCCATGAAGGCCGGCGGCGTGTAGACCATGAAGACGCCGTCGCCGCCGTTCGCGCGCGCATCGATAAAGCCGTAGACGATGAGGGCGAGGCTGAGGAGCGACACGATGCCGTGGAAGGCCATCCAGGCCGGCTTGCCGAGCGTCGCGATGGCGGCGTTGCGCAGGCCCGGCGCGACGGGGCGCAAAAGATGGGTGACGACGAAAAGAACGAGACCGATAATAAGCAGCGTCATGGAAATGCCCCCGTTGGGAAAATTTTCGTGCGACTGGAATATCCGACAATTCCAATCCGATCAAAGGATTGCCGCATTCGACACCGATGAGGGACCCTTTGCAAATTGTCGCGGGGTGCCATGTCGTCGTCTTTTTCCTCCCGGATCGTCCTTTCCGTGCTCGCTGCAGCCCTTTCCGGCCCCGCTCTTGCCGAAGATTCAGCACCGAAGCGCAAGCAGCTCGTCGTCGTCTCCTTCGACGGCGCGCACGACAATCTCCTGTGGGAAAAGAGCCGCGCCATGGCAAAGCGCACGGGCGCGCATTTCACCTATTTCCTCTCCTGCACCTTCCTTTTCCCGAAGGCCGAGCGCGCCACCTACCAGGCGCCGCATGAAAAGCGCGGTCGCTCCAATATCGGCTTCGCGCCCGACAGGGAGGACACGATCCAGCGCCTCGGCGAGATCTGGCTGGCCAAGCTCGAGGGCCACGATATCGGCAGCCATGCCTGCGGCCATTTCGACGGCGGCAAGTGGACCGAGGCGGACTGGACGCAGGAACTGACCTTCTCCCGCAACGCGCTGGAAAACGGCTGGCGGAATGCCGGCGTCGGCGAGCGGGAGCCGGCGGACTGGCGCCGCTTCGTCAGGCAGGACGTCAAGGGTTTTCGCGCACCCTATCTTTCGGCGGGAAGCAGCCTCGTCAAGGCGCTGGAGAAGAACGGCTTTTCCTACGATGCCAGCCTCGTGACGAAGGGGCCGGCCATGCCCGTCGCAAGCGGCGACATCGCCCGCTTCGGCCTGCCGCTCATTCCCGAAGGCGCCTCCGGACGCCCGGTCATCGCCATGGACTACAACCTCTATGTCCGCCATTCCAAGGGTAAGGAGAACGCGGAAAAGAGCGCCGCCTTCGAGGAAAGCGCCCTTGCCGCCTACCGCAAGGCCTTTGCCGCGCAATATGAGGGGACACGCATCCCCCTCCAGCTCGGCTTCCACTTCGTCGAGATGAATGCCGGCGCCTACTGGCGCGCGCTCGACCGCTTCCTGACGGAGACCTGCGGGAAAACGGACGTCGCCTGCGTCAGCTATGCCGAGGCGGTGGACATCCTCGCAAAAGAGAAGAAGGCGGCCGGAGCCGCCCTCTGATAGATGCTTACGGCTCGTTGGCCGCAAGCTCGCCTTCCTCCGCCGCCCTCTTGAGGTAACGCCGGTCGATCTCCGGCAGCGGCTCGTCGTCGATCGCCGCCTCGAAGGCTTTGAGGCGCTTGTGGATCGACAGGAGCTCGATGATCGTCGACCAGTAGTTCACGAGGTACTGGAAGGAATTGCTCACCTCGCCGAAGGCCGTGGCGATCTGCTGCCAGGTGCCCATGGTGATGCGGCCGGCCACGATGGTCGGGATGAGGATGAAGTTGAGGAAGATCGCGTCGAGCTGGCCGTAGGTGTAGCGCGCCACGTTGAAGTAGCAATAGTGCCAGTACATGCGGAAATAGTTGCGCCGCACGTTGGCGAAGAGCTCCCGCACGGTGACGGGATCGGCGCGGTCCGCATGGTCCTCGCCGTAGACGAGTTCCTTACGATAGGCCGCCTCGACGCGCTGGTTGCGGAACTGCAGGCCCGGCAGCTTGATGCCGGCGAAGGCGAGCAGCGCCGTGCCGAACAGCGACCAGGCGATGGCGAGCCAGAACAGCGCATGCGGGATGGCGCCGATCACCGGCAGGTCGCTGACATATTCCGACATGCGGAAGAGCAGCGGCAGGAAGACCACCAGCGTCATCACGGAGTTGATGAGCGTGACGCCGAGGCCTTCGAGGATGTTGGCAAAGCGCATCGTGTCTTCCTGCACACGCTGCGAGGCACCCTCGATATGGCGCAGCTTCGACCACTTGGACATGTAGTAGTCGTTCATCGCCGTGCGCCAGCGGAAGACATAGTGGTTGGTGAAGAAGGCGGTGACGACGTTGAGCACCACGCCGACGAGGCCGATCTCCAGGAATCGGAGCTGGAGCGTATAGAGCTGCGCCGCCGTGACGTTGCCCTGCTTCGACAGCGCCGCCTGGAAGAGGTCGAAGAACGGGCCGCGCCAGTTGTTGAGCGCGACGGAGACCTGCACCGAGAAATAGGCGATGAAGATGATGAAGGCGGAGCCCCAGATGGACCAGTTGGTCCAGGGATGGTTGCGCGCGATGGCTTTCCAGAAGAGGCCGAAGGCCAGAACGAAGACCGTGAAATAGAGGTAGAACCAGAGATTGTCCGGCGAGAAGAAGTAGGCAAGGCCGATCGGCGCCTTCTCGTCGGGGCCGAGCGGCGGAAGGCCGACGGCCGCCCCCATCTGCGGCCCCACGGTGTACCAGACGGCGATGCAGATCACGGTCCAAAGGGCGCCGGAGGAAAAGAACAGCTTCGGCTGCGGGAAGAAGGAATGGAACAAGGCGCGAAACTCTCGTTTTCAAAGGGCGGCGGTGCCGCCGGTTCGCGCAGAACCTAGATGAGTTTGCCTGAGCCAACAATTGCCGGGCGCCGGCATTACCGAGATTTAATGGAGCGCGCGCCGCCGAGCGCGGCGATGGCCGCTGCAAGCAGGAGGATGCCGGCGGCGGCAAGGCTGGGCAGGACATAGCTGCCCGTGCGCGCGGCAAGGAAGCCCGCGCCGAGCGGCCCGAGGATCTGCCCGACGCCGAAAGCCGCCGTCATCAGCGCCAGCACCCGGCGCGGACTGTTGCTGGCAAGCACCCGGCCGAGCTGGAGGCCGTAGGCCGTGACGACGATGAAGGTGATGCCGAGCAGCGCGCCGCCGATGAGCGCGGAAGCGGGAAACGGCAGCGTGACGGTGATCGCCACCCCGACCATCTCGACGAGGATCGCTGCAAGATAGGCGGCCGAAACGCCATAGCGCCGCTCCGCCGGCTTCCAGGCGAGAAGCGAGACCGCCGCCGAAACGCCGGTGACGAGCCAGGTCAGCGATTCGAGCAGCGGGCTTTCCGCCCCTTCCCGCGCGATGGCGACGATGAAGGTGGCCGTGACGACATAGCCGATGCCGAAGAGCCCGTAGCTCACCGTCAGCGCCGCGAGCGGCCGCGTCCAGGCGATGGGCGGCTCGCGCAGGGCCGAGGCCCCGACCGCCGGCCGCGGCAAAAGCACCATGACGGCGGCAAGGCCGATGGCCCCGAGCAGCGCGCCGAACAGCCAGTCGGCGCGCCATGGGGCAAGGCTGCCGAAATCGATGAAGGAGAGGAGATAGACGAGCAGCGCCGAGACCGCGATGCCGAAGCCGACACCGGCGAAATGCGCCATCTGCACGCGCGGGTCGCGGTGCTGGAGGCCGACCGTCAGCACGATACCGGTGGTGAAGATCATGGCGAAGGCGCTGGCAAGCCCCGCGAGGAACCGCACGACGGAAAGCGCCGTGACATCCGAGAGCACGCCCATGGCAAAGAGCAGCAGCACCGTGGCGAAGAGCGCGCCGAGCGCAAGGCGCCGCTCGTATCCCGCCGCCCAGCCATAGGCCGCCAGCACCGCGCCGGCGAGGTAGCCGGCGAAATTCGCCGCCGCGATGACGCCGGCCGCTGCGGCATCGAGCCCCAGCCCCGCCATCATGCCCGGCAGGACCGGCGTATAGAAGAAGCGGCCAAGCCCCATGGCGACGGCCATGGCGAGCGCGCCGGCGACGGCCGCCCGGACGGGCTCGCGCGAGAAGGCTGGAATGCGTTGCGTCATGCCGCGACTATTGCACCGCAGCATAAAGGCGACAAACGACATTTATTGATCGGCGGATCAGCCGCGCTGAAGGCGGTCAGCCCGGAAGCGTCAACACCAGCGGGCCGTTGCGGGTGGCGACGACCGTGTGCTCGAACTGCACCGTCGGCGCGCTCGGATCGCTGTAGAGCGTCCATTCGTCCCGCTCGCCGCCTTCCGCCCAGTTCGCGCCGAGCGACAGGAACGGCTCGACCGTGAAGACGAGGCCTTCCGTCATGCGGCGCTTTTCCTGCGGATCGGGCCAGGTGGCGATTTCCGAGGGCTCCTCGTGCAGCGAGCGGCCGACGCCGTGGCTGGCGAGGTTGGCGATCAGCGTATAGCGATTCTTGCGGGCGAAGGCGCCGATGGCGTTGCCGACCTCGGCGAGCGGCTTGCCGGTCTTGACCTCCTTGAGGCCGACCCACAGCGCGCGCTTGCCGTCGCGGCAGAGCCGCTCCACCGAAGGCGCCGCGCGCCCGACGGTGAAGGACGCGCCGGTATCGGCGAAGTAGCCGTCGAGCTCGGCGGAAACGTCGATATTGACGAGGTCGCCGTCCTTGATCACCCGGTCGCCCGGAATGCCGTGCGCCACTTCCTCATTAACGGAAATACAGGTCGCGCCGGGGAAATTGTAGCAGCTTTCCGGTGCCGAGCGGGCGCCCGCCGCCTCCAGCATGCGCCGGCCGATCAGGTCGAGCTCCGCCGTGGTCATGCCGGGGCGGATGGCGGTCGACATGTGCTGCAGCACGTTGGCGCAGATGCGGCCGATGGCTTGCAGGCCGCGCAGGTCTTCGTCGTTCTCAAGGGTCATCGCGTCTCTCTTTCGCCCGCCTCCTATCATGCCCGCGCGCCGCTGTCAGGCATTTGCCAGCATCTCGCGCACCAGCGGCGCGACCTTTGTGCCGTAAAGCTCGATGCCGCGCAGGATCCTGTCGTGCGGCATCGGGCCGATGGCCATCTGCAGGAGGAAGCGGTCGTTGCGGAAAATCCTGTGGTGCGCGACGATCTTCTTCGCGACGGTTTCCGGATCGCCGAGAAAGAGATGGCCGTCCGGCCCGATCGACTGGTCGAACTGCGCCCGGCTCGTCGGCCCCCAGCCGCGCTCGCGGCCGATGCGGTTCATCACCTCGGCCTGCGGCCCGTAGAAGGCGGCCGCCGCCGCCTCGCCCGTATCGGCGATGAAGCCATGCACGTTGATGCTGGTCTTCAGCTTTTCCGCATCCTGCCCGGCACGGCGCGCGGCCTCGCGGTAGAGGTCGAAGAGCGGCGCATAGCGCGCCGGCGTGCCGCCGATGATGGCAAGCGCCAGCGGCAGGCCGTAGGCCCCTGCCCGCGCCACCGATTGCGGCGTGCCGCCGACAGCGATCCAGATCGGCAGGCGGCCGTGCGCGGGGCGCGGATAGACGCCGAGCCCCGGCAGCGGCGCGCGCATCGTGCCGCTCCAGGACACCGTCTCGCTCTCGTTGATGGCGAGCAAGAGATCCAGCTTCTCCTCGAAGAGCGTGTCGTAATCGTCGAGCGCATAGCCGAAGAGCGGGAAGGATTCGATGAAGGACCCGCGCCCCGCCATGATCTCCGCCCGGCCGCCGGACAGAAGATCGAGCGTCGAAAACTGCTGGAACACCCGCACCGGGTCGTCCGACGACAGCACCGTCACAGCGCTGGTGAGGCGGATGGTCTTCGTGCGCGCCGCCGCCGCCGCCAGCACCACGGCCGGCGCCGAGGCCGCATAGTCCGGCCGGTGATGCTCGCCGAGCCCGAAGACATCGAGCCCGACTTCGTCGGCAAGCGTGATCTCCTCGATCAGCTCCTTGAGCCGGCGCTCCCCCTCCCTCCCCTTGTCGGCGGCAGCGGGATCGACATCGGCAAACGTATAGAGGCCAAGTTCCATGGAAGGGTCCGGGGGTCAGAGGTCGTTTGCCGAGAGATACGGCCTGCCGCGGCGCGTTGAAAGGGCCGGCGGCGAAACAGTGTGTTTACAGTCCCGCCGCCTCACGCTGCATCTGGTCGATGTGCTGGCGGATATGGGCGGCTTCGGCGGAGGTGGTGGCGAGCGCGATGGCGCGGTCGAAGGCTTCGTGCGCCTCGCGGTAGCGGCCGAGCTGCTTGAGGAGCCCGCCGCGAAGCCCGTGGAAATAGAAGTAGCCGGAGAGCTTGCCGGCGAGCGGCTCGATGAGCGCCAGCGCCGCCTCGGGTCCCTCGCGCTTGGCGACGGCGACGGCGCGGTTGAGGCGCACCACGGGCGAGGGCTGGATGCGCTCCAGCGTCTGGTAGAGAAGGTCGATCTCCACCCAGTCCGTCTCCGACGCCGTCGCGGCGCGGGCATGGAGGGCGGCGATGGCGGCCTGGATCTGGAACGGCCCCGGCGCGCGGTGGCGCAGCGCCTTGTCGATCAGCACCAGCGCCTCGTCGATCATCGCGCGGTCCCAGAGCGAACGGTCCTGATCCTCCAGAAGCACGATCTGCCCCTCTCCGTCGAAGCGGGCGGCAAGGCGCGACTGCTGGAGGAGGAGCAGCGCCGTCAGCCCCATGATCTCCGGTTCGGCGGGAAAGAGTTTCAGGAGCAGCCGCGCAAGGCGGATCGCCTCCGCGCAGAAGGGCGTATCGGCCTTTTCCGGCAGGCCGGCCGAATAGCCCTCGTTGAAGACGAGGTAGATCATCGCCGAGACGAGGCCGAGCCGCTCGGCCCGCGCCGCCGCATCCGGCGTCTCGAAGGCGATGCCGGCCGCGCCGACCTTCGCCTTGGCGCGGGTGATGCGCTGTTCCATCGCCGCCTCCGAGACGAGGAAGGCCCGCGCGATCTGCTTTACCGAAAGGCCGGAGACGATGCGCAGCGCCAGCGCGATCTGCTGCGTCGCCGGCAGGTCCGGATGGCAGCAGACGAAGAGGAGGCGCAGGATGTCGTCGCGGTAGTGCGCCCCGTCCAGCCGGTCGGCAAGGTCGCTCTCCGTATCCTCGAGGTCCGACAGGACCTCTTCGGGCGGAAGCGGCTGGTTGCGGGCGCGTTTCCTCACCTGGTCGATGCCGCTGTTGCGGCCGACGAAGATGAGCCAGGCAGCCGGATCGCGCGGCGGGCCCTTGTCGGGCCAGGTCTTCAGCGCGCGAAGGCAGGCCTCCTGGAAGGCCTCCTCCGCCATGTCGAGGTCACGGAAATAGCGCAGCAGCGCGCCCATGGCCTGCGGCCGCGCCGATGTCAGCGCCAGATCGATCCAGGCGAGGTCTCTCATGTTATGGGCACTCCCGGATTGAAGAACTGCAACGGCCGGATCTCGTAGGTGCCGTTCGCCGGGTTGGCGGCGGAAAGCTCGCGGGCGAAGGCGATCGCCTCGTCCAGCGTCTCGGCCTGAAGCACGAAGAAGCCGAGGAACTGTTCCTTGGTCTCGGCGAAGGGCCCGTCCATGACGATATTCTCCGTCGCGCCCTTGCGCACGGTCACGGCCGCCGTCGTCGGCATCAGCCGCGCGACCGGCCCCAGCTTGCCGGCCTCGGCATAGCGCTGGTTGACGGCGCCGAGATCGGCCATGACCTTGTCGTCCATCTCCTTCGACCAGGCGCAGACTTCACTTTCGGCATCGTAACAGAGAACGGCATACAGCATGGTGGTCTCCCGTTGGTTGAAAGACGTAGAAGTAGCGTCTTGGCCGACAGGGTGCACCGGAATATTTTTGATGGATGGGTGAGCGGCGCGTGCTGAAAGAAGTGCCCCTCCTAACACCTCCTTCGTCATCCTCGGGCTTGACCCCAGGATCCATCGAAACGGCACGCGCGGAATATGGGGCATGGATCCTCGGGTCAAGCCCGAGGATGACGGAGGAGGGTGCGGTAAGCCCCACCGCGGCACGGCTGCCGGATCGCGGCGCGGCGGCCGGATATCGCACCCGTTCTTTAGGGCCGGCGGTTACCCCGCGCTCAGCGTCCGCCGCACCGCGTCCTTCCAGCCTTTGATCTTCACGGCCCGCGTCTTCTCGTCCATCTTCGGCGTGAAGCGCGTGTCGCGCGCCCAGGACCTGGCGAAGCCCTTGCGGTCGGGCCAGACGCCGGCGCGCTGGCCGGCGAGCCAGGCGGCGCCCAGCGCCGTCGTCTCCAGGATGGTGGGGCGGTCGACGGGGGCGTCGAGGATGTCGGAAAGGCGCTGCATGGTCCAGTCGGAGGCGACCATGCCGCCGTCGACGCGCAGCACCGTCTCCTTGCCGTTCGCTTTCCAGTCCTTGTGCATGGCGTCGAGCAGGTCGCGCGTCTGGTAGCAGACGGCCTCCAGCGCCGCGCGGGCGAATTCCGCCGGTCCGGTGTTGCGCGTCATGCCGTAGATCGCCGCGCGCGCCTCCGGGTCCCAGTGCGGCGCGCCGAGGCCGGTGAAGGCGGGTACGAGGTAGACGTTCTGCGTCGGGTCGGCCTTGGCGGCGAGATCGCCGGTATCGGGCGCCGCCTTGATGACCTTCAGCCCGTCGCGCAGCCATTGCACCGCCGCCCCCGCGATGAAGATGGAGCCTTCCAGCGCATAGGTCGTCTCGCCGTCGAGCCGGTAGGCGATGGTGGTGAGCAGCCGGTTCTTCGAGCGCACCATGTCCGCGCCGGTGTTGAGCAGCGCGAAGCAGCCGGTGCCGTAGGTGGATTTCATCATGCCCGGCTCGAAACAGGCCTGGCCGATTGTGGCGGCCTGCTGGTCGCCGGCAACGCCGAGGATGGGGATTTCCGCGCCGAACAGGCTCTTTTCCGTCACGCCGAAATCGGCCGCGCAGTCCAGCACCTCAGGCAGCATGGCCTTCGGCACGCGCAGGATCTCCAGCAGTTCGTCGTCCCAGGCGTTCGTGGCGATGTTGTACATCAGCGTGCGGCTGGCATTGGTGGCGTCGGTGACATGGGACTTGCCGCCCGTCAGCCGCCAGATGAGGAAGGTGTCGATGGTGCCGAAGCAGAGGTCGCCCTTTGCGCCGCGCGCCCGCGCGCCCTTCACGTTGGAGAGCATCCATGAGAGCTTGGTGCCGGAGAAATAGGGGTCGAGCAGCAGGCCGGTCTTCTTCGTGAAGGTCTTTTCGAGGTCCTGCCGTTTCAGCTTTTCGCAATAGGAGGACGTGCGGCGGTCCTGCCAGACGATGGCGTTGTGGATCGCCTTGCCGCTCTCGCGCTCCCAGACGACGACCGTCTCGCGCTGGTTGGTGATGCCGATGGCGGAAATGTCGGAGGCCGCGACACCGGCCTTCTTCAGCGCGGCCTTGACCGACCAGACGACGCTTTCCCAGATCTCCTCCGGATCGTGCTCCACCCAGCCCGATTGCGGGAAGATCTGGGTGAACTCCTTCTGCCCGGAGCCGACGACCTTCTGCTTGCCGTCAAAGACGATCGCCCGGCTCGACGTCGTGCCCTGATCGATCGCGAGAACATATCCGCCCATCACTTCCTCCCCAGCAAAGGGTCACTCCCAGACCCTTCGGAATCTTCAATACGAGACTAAAACGAATGTCAAAGGAAAATAAAACGCAAATTGTGTCTCGCCTCCAGCGGGACTGTACCGCGCGGAAAACGCAATTGTCATCGCTCGACTTTTCGGCGTAGGCTGCCGCAACGCAGCATATCGGGAGTGAAAGCCATGAAGAGCGTCGTCGTCACCGGCTCCACCAGCGGCATCGGCCTTGCCATCGCCACCGCCTTCGCCGAAAGCGGCGCCAACGTCGTCATCAACGGCTTCGGCGCGGCGGACGAGATCGAGGCGACGCGGGCGAGGCTCGACGGTCTCGGCAAGGGCAAGGTGATATACCACCCCGCCGACATGACGAAGCCGCACGAGATTTCCGACCTCATCGAGACGGCGGTGGAGACCTTCGACGGCGTCGACATCCTCGTCAACAATGCCGGCATCCAGCATGTCGAGAAGATCGAGGATTTCCCGGTCGAGAAGTGGGACCAGATCATCGCGATCAACCTGTCCAGTTCCTTCCACACCATCCGCAACGCCGTGCCGCACATGAAGCGCAAGGGCTGGGGCCGCATCATCAACGTCGCCTCCGCGCACGGCCTCGTCGCCTCGCCCTTCAAGGCCGCCTATGTCGCGGCCAAGCACGGCGTCATGGGCCTCACCAAGACCGTGGCATTGGAAGTCGCCGAGAACGCCATCACCGTGAACGCCATCTGCCCCGGCTACGTGCTGACGCCGCTCGTCGAAAAGCAGATCCCCGACACCGCCAAGGCGCGCGGCATCAGCGAGGCCGAGGTGAAGACCGACGTGATGCTGAAATTCCAGCCGACCAAGGAATTCGTCGGCACGGACGAGGTGGCGGCCATCGCCATGTTCCTCGCCTCGGACGCGGCGAAATCGATCAACGGCACCCATATCTCCGTCGACGGCGGCTGGACCGCCCAGTAGGCCGCGATGAACTTCCTGCAAGACAGCCTCGAAGGGTTCCTCGCCCGCGAACACCGCGTCGTCATCGTCGAGGTCGCCGCCGTCAAAGGCTCCGCGCCGCGCGACGAGGGCGCGTTCATGCTGGTCGCGCCGACGGATATCCACGGGACGGTCGGCGGCGGCGCGCTGGAGCACGAAGCCATCGAGAACGCCCGCAAGATGCTGGCCGACGCCGGCGGGGAGGCGCGGCTTGCCATTCCGCTCAGCCCCGACAACGGCGGCGAGGTGGAGCTTTCCTTCACCTTCGCCGACGAGGCGGCGCGCAAGGTGCTCACGGAGCGTCTGGCCGAGGAGGAGCGGCAGAAGCCGCAGGTCTGGATCTTCGGCGCGGGCCATATCGGCCGGGCGCTCGCCGATGCGCTGACGCCGCTGCCGCTCAAGGTCTTCGTGGTCGAGGCGCGGGAAAGCGAACTCGACCTGCTGACCTCCGAGGTGCATCACCGGCTGGAGACCCTGCCCGCCACGCTGGTCGCCGATATCCCGGCGGGCGCGGCCGTCGTCATCGTCACGCACGACCACGCCTTCGACTTCCGCATCGGGCGGGCGGCGCTGATGCGCACCGACCTTGCCTATGTCGGCATGATCGGCTCGGCGGCCAAGCGCGCCGCGTTCCTCAGGTATCTCGACGCGGAAGGCCCGGGCCGCGCGGCGGCCGACCGGCTGGTGCTGCCCATCGGCGGCACGGCGGCGGGCGACAAGCGGCCGGAAGTCATCGCCGCCATGACCGCCGCCGAACTCCTCCTCGCCTTCGCCGCCTGGCGGCAGAAGGGTTAGCGCCGGCTGCGGCCATCGAGGAAGCCGAGATCGCGCTTGAGATGATCGGAAAGCGCCTGCGGGTCGAGCGACGGCAGCCGGCGCGTCCGGCGCCGCGTCAGAAGCAGGAAGAGCTTGTGCCGGAAGCGCTCGCGGCGGGTTGCGGTCGCCTCGAATACGGCGTGTTCGGCGATGCAGATCATGACAGAGCCTCGAAAATCCTATCCATTGCTTGCACGATGCGCCGGAAAATGATGGAATTCCAATCGAACCTTCGTCTGCATCCATAAAGAGAACTTGGCCTTGAAGATGTCGCGCAACTTTCCGCTCAATGCGCTCCGCGTCTTCGAGGCGGCGGCGCGGCACGGCAGCTTCACCCGCGCCGGCGGTGAGCTGGGCATGACGCAGACGGCCGTCAGCTACCAGGTCAAGCTTCTGGAGGAGACGCTGGGCGAGACGCTGTTCCTGCGCCAGCCGCGGCAGGTCGTACTCAGCGAGGCGGGCGAGCGCCTGCTGCCGAAGGTGGCCGAGGGGCTTGGCAAGCTCGCCGAGGCGATCGCGGACCTGCGCGGGGCGAGCGAGCAGAAGCTGCACATTCATTCGACGCCGACCTTCGCCCTGCAATGGCTGAGCCGCACCCTCGGCGATTTCCAGCTTCGCCATCCCAATGTCGCCGTGCGGCTTTCCACCTCGCAGGACGTGATCGACTTCGCCAAGGACGAGGCGGACGTCGCGATCCGCTGGGGCAAGGGCGACTGGCCGGGCCTCGAATGCCACCGCGTCATGCGCATGAATTTCACGCCCATGCTGAGCCCGACGCTCTCGGAAAGCATCGGCGGGGTGAAGGCGCCCGCCGACCTCCTCAAGCTGCCCATCGTCAGCGCGCGGGACATCTGGTGGCGCACATGGTTCTCCGCCGCGGGCATCGACGATCCCGACCTGGAGCGCTATCCGCCGAACGAGCTCGGCACGCAGACCATCGACGCGCAGATCGCCATCGCCGGCCAGGGCGTCGCCATCCTCAACCCCGGCCATTTCCGCGCGGAAGTCGCGGCCGGCCAGCTCTTCCAGCCCTTCGACCTCACCTGCAACGACGGCCGCGACTACTGGCTCGCCTATCCGCAGAACCGCCGCGGCATCCCGAAGATTCGCGCCTTCCGCGACTGGATCCTCACCGCGCTGCCGCAGGAGGCATGAGCGCGCGGCGACAAGAGGTTGCCCCGCCCGCCCGCGCGATCTATCTGCTGGTAAGGTGCTGTCCGCCGCTGAAGAGAGCCCCATCGAAACCCTCGCAGAAGGAAGCCGACCGTCATGACCCAAACCCTTGTCCGCGGACGCCTGCTCTCCTTCCTGCGCCGCCCTGAAGCCATCGACGACACGGCGAGCTATCGCTACGAGGAAGACGGCGGCCTGCTGGTCGAGGACGGGATGATCGTGGATGCCGGCCCCTATGCGGCGGTGCGCGCCATGGCGGCCGCCGATGCGGAGGAGATCGACCACCGGCCGCA
This sequence comes from Shinella sp. Sh6, assembly GCF_055392685.1. Classification (NCBI taxonomy): domain Bacteria; kingdom Pseudomonadati; phylum Pseudomonadota; class Alphaproteobacteria; order Hyphomicrobiales; family Rhizobiaceae; genus Shinella; species Shinella sp. Sh6. Next base: position 2,413,032 of record NZ_AP044005.1, read on the forward strand.
TCTCATCCTGCCCGGCCTCATCGATACGCATGCGCATTTCCCGCAGATGCAGGTGATCGGCTCCTATGCCGCCAACCTCCTCGAATGGCTGAACACCTACACGTTCCCGGAGGAATGCCGCTTCGTCGAGAGCGCACACGCCGCCCGCATCGCCCGCCATTTCTACGACGAGATGATCCGCCACGGCACGACGACCGCCGTCGCCTATTGCTCGGTCCACAAGGCCTCGGCCGACGCCTATTTTGCCGAAGCCCTCAAGCGCGGCATGCGCATGGTCGGCGGCAAGGTGATGATGGACCGCAACGCCCCGCAGGGCCTGCTGGACACGCCCGAGACGGGCTATGACGAGACGCGCGCGGTGATTGCCGAGTGGCACGGCAAGGGCCGCAACCATGTCGCCATCACCCCGCGCTTCGCCATCACCTCGACGCCCGCGCAGATGGAGATGGCGGCCGCGCTCGCCCGCGAATTCCCGGACCTCCACATCCAGACGCACCTTTCCGAGAACCACGACGAAATCCGCTTCACGAGCGAACTCTACCCGGAGGCCGTCGACTATACGGATGTCTATGCGCGGTACGGCCTGCTCGGGCCGAAGAGCCTGTTCGGCCATTGCATCCACCTCTCCGAGCGCGAGGCGGACGCGATGAGCGAGGCAGGGGCGGTCGCGGTGCATTGCCCGACCTCCAACCTCTTCCTCGGCTCCGGCCTCTTCCCGCTCAAGAGCCTGTCGCGGCGGGAAAGGCCGGTGCGCGTCGCCGTCGCCACCGATGTCGGCGGCGGCACCAGCTATTCCATGCTGAAGACGATGGACGAGGCCTACAAGATCCAGCAATTGCTGGGCGAGCGGCTGAACCCGTTCGAGAGCTTCTACCACATGACGCTCGGCAATGCCGAGGCACTGTCGCTTTCCGACCGCATCGGCACGCTGGAGCCCGGCACCGACGCCGACTTCGTGGTGCTCGACGCGGGCGCGACGCCCGCCATGGCGCTGAAGATGGAAGTGACGCGCTCGCTCACGGACGAGCTCTTCCTGCTCCAGACGCTCGGCGACGACCGCGCGGTGCGCGAGACCTATGTGGCCGGCAGGCCGATGAAGACGGGGCTTTGAAAGCCCCGCTTACGGCGCCTCGATGACGAAGGGCGTCTCGTAGGAATATTCCACGAGGTTCACGCCCTTGCCGAGGCGGTCGACGACGAGGAAGTCGCTGACCGCGCCGACCGTCATCAGCGGATGGTGCCAGACGTTGCGGCGATAGTTGACGCCCTGCCGCCCGCCGGCGCGGAAGACCTTCGGCCGTCCGGGCCTGCCGCCCTCGTCTTCCGCCACGACGACCAGCCACGGCCGGTTGTCGATAGGCGAGAAGCTCTGGCTGCCGAAGGGATGGCGCTCCATCATGTCGACGGCATAGGGGAAGGTGCGCGGGCTGCCGCGGAAGATGTTGATGATGACGCGCGCGTCCTCGCCGGTGGCCTCGGCCTCGGCAAGCGCATGGTAGCGCTCCGTCGTGCCGCCGTTGATGTAACGCATGGCGGAAGGATCGGTCTCGATCACCTCGCCGAACGGGGCGAAAGCGTCGCGGGTCAGGGGCTGGATCTTCAGTATTTCAGCCATCGGACAGCCCTCCCGGGGAGAGGAAGGGCGGTCGTTGGTGTTCAGGCATTTTCAATCTCCGGGGAGCAGAGCATTCAATCTGAGGAGCGCGATGCGCTCCACCTGGTTCTTCGCCGTCTCGAACTCCACCTCGGCGCTGTTGCCGATGCGCGTTTCGAAGGCGGCGAGGATGTCGTCCTTGCCAAGGCCCTTCACCGCGATGATGAAGGGAAAGCCGAATTTCTCCGTATAGGAGGTGTTGAGCGCGGTAAAGCGGGCATGTTCGGCCGGCGTCAGGCGGTCGAGGCCGGCGCCGGCCTGCTCCTTGCGGCTGTCCTCCGTCAGTTCGCCGGCAATCGCCAGCTTCCCGGCAAGGTCCGGGTGCGCGCGCAGCACGCCGAGCTGTTCCGCATGGCTTGCCGCCCGGAAGGCATCGGCAAGCGCGGCATGCACGCCCGCCGCCGTCAGCGGCTCGGATACGGCGCCCGCATCGAGCGCCCGTTCGGCGATGAAGGGCGAATGCTCGAAGACGCCGCCGAAGCGGGCGAGGAAATCGCTGCGGTCGATCATGCGCCCTTCGCCTTCGACGGATGGTGGTTCTCGATCCAGTGGCGGGCGATGTCGATGCGGCGCGGGATCCACACCTTCTCATGGCCCAGCACGTAGTCGACGAAGCGGGCGAGCGCGGCGGCGCGGCCCGGGCGGCCGACGAGGCGGCAATGCAGGCCGATGTTCATCATCTTCGGGCTGCCTTCCGCACCTTCCTGATAGAGCACGTCGAAGGCGTCCTTCAGGTAGTTGAAGAACTGGTCGCCGGCATTGAAGCCCTGCGGGGTGGCGAAACGCATGTCGTTCGTTTCGAGCGTATAGGGGATGATGAGGAAGGGCTCGCCGTCGAGGCCGGGAACCCAGTACGGCAGGTCGTCGGCATAGGAATCGGAGGAATAGACGAAGCCGCCCTCCTCCATGACGAGCCGCAGCGTGTTGTCCGAGGGCTTGCCCTGGTACATGCCGAGCGGGTGCGAGCCGGTCAGTTCCTTGTGCAGGCGCACGGCCTCGCGGATGTGCTCGCGCTCCTTTTCCTCCGAATAGTCCTTGTATTCCAGCCAGCGGTAGCCGTGGCTGGCGATTTCCCAGCCGGCTTCCTTCATCGCGGCGACGGCCTCGGGGTTGCGCGCCATGGCGAGCGTCACGCCGTAGACCGTCGTGGTGACGTTGCGGCTGGTGAACAGCCGGTGCAGGCGCCAGAAGCCGGCGCGCGAGCCGTATTCGTAGATCGATTCCATGTTGAGGTTGCGCTGGCCGTGCCAGGGCTGCGCGCCGACGATTTCCGACAGCAGGCATTCGGAGGCCGCGTCCCCGTCGAGGATGCAGCTCTCGCCGCCCTCCTCGTAGTTCACCACGAACTGCACGGCGATGTTGGCATCGCCCGGCCAGCGGACTTTCGGGGGGGTGCGGCCGTAACCGATCAGGTCGCGCGGATAGGTCTTCTCGCTCATTCGATCACCTCGAAAAGGGGGCGCAACCCGCGGCTTTTCCGGCCGGAAAGCCGTTGCGGAACGCCATGCAGGGGAACCAATAGCCCCTCCCGCCGTTTCCTGTCCATTACAACCGAGGAGAAACACCTATGGTCATGCAGGACGCAAACATTCGCGAAACCCAGGATCTCATCGCCAGCGACAAGGTCGAAGGCACCAGCGTCTACGGCGCGGATGGCAAGCATATCGGCTCGGTCGAACGGCTGATTCTCGACAAGCGCAGCGGCCGCGTCTCCTATGCCGTCCTCTCCTTCGGCGGCTTCCTCGGCCTCGGCCAGGACCACTATCCGCTGCCCTGGGCCAAGCTCAACTACGACGAAGGCCTCGGCGGCTATCGCGTCGACGTCACGAAGGAGCAGGTGGAAAACGCCCCGCATTACGAGAGCGATGCGGAATACGAGTGGAACCGCCGCAACGGCAAGGTCATCAGCGACTATTACGGCGTTCCGCCCTACTGGATGTGACCCGGCATCAGAGCCGGCCCGCTTCCTCGAAATGGGCCGCGACGGTGAAGGAGGGCGGTACGCCGGGCGTGCCGCCCTCGATTTCGTCCAGCACCGCGCGGGCGAGCGCATGGGCAAGGCCGAAGCTCACCTTGAACCCGCCCGTCATCAGGCTGACGGCCGGGTGATCGGGGTGGCGGCCCACCATCGGCTCGCGGCCGATGGCCTTGGGACGCAGGCCCGCCCAGCGCTCGACGACCGGCGCATCCGCCAGCACCGGCGCCATCTGCCGCGCCTTCTCAAGCAGGGTTTCGAGGAGATCGTCCGTGCCCACCGGATCGGCGAAGCTGTTCTCGCTCGTGCTGCCAACAGCGACGATGCCGTCCTCATGCGGAACGATATAGAGCCCGTCGGCGAAGATCACCGGCAGCGCCGGGTCGATCGCCGCCCGCAGCAGCGCCGCCTGTCCCTTCACCGCAGAACCGACCGGCTTTGCAAGCGGCGGGTTCAGCGGCGCAAGCAGCCCGAAGGTCTCGACGCCCGCCGCCAGCACGCAATGGCCGAAGGCAAGCACGCCGCCGTCGTCGAGACGGGCAAGACCGGCCGCCGGATCGAGGCGGGCAAGGCCGTTGCCCTCCTCGATGGTCGCATTCGGCAGGCGGTCGAGCGCGGCGCGGAGCGCGGCAAGCAATGCGCGCGGAGAAATCCGCGCGGAAAGATGGTCATGGACGAGACCGCAGCCCATCGCGGTGGCATCCGGCCAGCCGGGGACGGGCGCGGCATCCAGCACCTCGAAGGCGAAGGCGCGATCCGGCGTCGCCCACACGGCAAGCGCATCGCGCGCATGGCCGAGCGCGATGTCCCGGTTATGCGGCTTCGGCAGCGGAATGAGGCGGCCGGAGCGGCGATAGCCGGCCGAAAGGCCCGTCCCGGCCTCCAGCGCGGCAACCTCCGCCTCCAGCGAGACGAGGGACGCGAACTGGAAGGCCTTCTTGGCGTTCCAGCGGTCGGGAAGATGCGGCATCAGCGCGCCCAGCATGCCGCCGCTCGCGCCCGCGCCGATGGTCCTGCGCTCGACGAGCCGGACGGAAAGCCCCTTGCGGGCGGCGAAGAGCGCGGTCCACAGGCCCATGACGCCGCCGCCGGCGACGATGAGGTCCACGGCCGGTTGACCGGCCGGCTTACCGCGATTATCGGCTACTGCCATGGCTGACCACGATCCCGAAAACGAATGCCGGACCGACGCGGTCCTCGACTGGCACGAGGGCGATATGCCCTATTCCCGCGCCTTTGACGATCACTTTTATTGTCGCAGCGACGGCCGGCTGGAATGCGGCCACGTCTTCCTTGCGGGCAACGGCCTGCCGCAGCGCTGGCAGCATCCCGGGCCTTTCCGCATCGGCGAGCTCGGCTTCGGCACCGGCCTCAATTTCTGCGAGACCTGGCGGCAATGGCGCGAAAGCGCACCGGCGGGCGCCAGCCTCTCCTTCACCTCCTTCGAGCGCTTTCCGATGGCGCGGGGCGATATCGCCCGGGCGCTTTCCCACTGGCCGGAAATCGAGCGGGAACGCGCCCTCCTCACCGAAGAATGGCCGGATGCGCCGGAGGGCCGCGTGGAGATCGATCTTGAACCGGGCGTCCGCCTCACCGTCGTCATCGGCGCGGCACTGGAAAGCCTCGAACGGGAAAAGACGCCCTTCGACGCCTGGTATCTCGACGGCTTCGCGCCGTCGCGCAATCCGGACATGTGGTCGGCGGAGCTGATGGCGGAAGTCTCCCGCCTCACCGTTCCCGGCGGGCGGTTCGGCACCTATGCCGCGGCCGGCTTCGTGCGGCGCAACCTTGCCGGCGCGGGCTTTGCCGTGGAGCGGCGCCCCGGCTTTGCCGGAAAGCGCGAAATGCTGTGCGGGGAAAAGCCGGTCGCCTGAACGCTCAGTGGAGCGTGCCGCCGGCCGCCTGCGGGCCGGTGCGCTTCAGCCAGCGATCGAGCTTTTCTTCCAGCTTCTCGATGCTGATCGGCTTCGTCAGGTAGTCGTCCATGCCGGCGGCGAGGCATTCCTCGCGGTCGCCTTCGAGCACATGGGCGGTGACGGCGACGATGGGCACGCGCCGCCCGGTGCCGCTCTCCATCTCGCGGATCGCCCGGCTCGCCTGCAGCCCGTTCATCACCGGCATGGAAAGGTCCATGAGGATCATGCCGGGCCGGCCGGTGCGGAAGGCCTCCACCGCCTCCTGCCCGTTGCCGACCAGCCGGAAGCGCACGCCCGCGGCCATCAGCATCTGGGTGAAGAGGATCTGGTTGACCTCGTTGTCCTCCGCGACCAGCACGTCCAGCACCTCGCCGTCCGGCACGGCAGCCTCCGGGAGGGCGGCGCCCGGCCGCAGCGGCAGGATCTTGGCCGCGCTCTCGGCTAGCGCCGGCCTGGCGCCGCGCGCCGCGCGCAGCACTTCGGTGACCGTCTCGCGCAGGAGATCGGCCCGGACCGGCTTCATGAGATGGGCCTGGATATCCGGCGAGGTGAGCAGCGGATCTTCGGCCGGAAGGTTCATGGAGGTCAGCACGACGACGGAAACGCCGGCCGTCACGGGGCTTGCGCGCAGCGCACCGAGGAAGGCGGGCGAATGCTCCGGCCGGTAGTCGAGCACGACCGCATCGACCGAGACGCCCATGTCGCCGGCCGCCGCCAGCACGGCGAGCGCCTCGCCCTCGGAGCTCACCGCCGTCGCGTCGAAACCCCAGTCGAGCAGCATGTCGTGCGCCGCCTTGCGCGACAGCGCGTGCTCGTCGACGACGAGGATGCGCGCGCCCGGCGCCCTTGCCGGCACGATGCGGGCGGGAAGCGAGACGACGGCAAGGGCCATCGGCAGGCGCACGGTGAAGACCGAGCCCTTGCCCACCTCGCTCGCCGCCTCCAGCGTGCCGCCGAAAAGGCGTGCCAGCCCTTCCGTGATCGCAAGGCCGAGCCCGGTGCCCTCGTGCCGGCGCGTGGAGGAGCTGTCGACCTGCGAGAACTTCTCGAAGATCGAATCCATCTTCTCGGCGGGAATGCCCGCACCCGTATCCTCCACCCGGATCACGATCTCGACGCCGCTTTCCGTGGTCCTGGAGGCAAGGTCGATCAGCACATGGCCGTGGTCGGTGAACTTCACCGCATTGCCGACGAGATTGGTGACGATCTGGCGGAAGCGTCCCGCATCGCCCATCACCGCCGCCGGCATGTCGGCGGCCCCCCGCACGACGAGCTCGATGTCCTTCTCGGCGGCCTTGGCCGAGAGCAGCGTCGCCACGTCCTCGATCGCCTCGACCGGGTTGAAGGCGGCGTTGCGCAGCGTCATCTGGCCGGCGTCGATCTTGGAGAAGTCGAGGATGTCGTTGATGATCGTCAGGAGCGCGTTGCCGGACTTCACCATGATGTCGATGAACGTCTTCTGCCGCGTGTCGAGATTGGACTTGGCAAGCAGCTCGGCCATGCCGAGCACGCCGTTCATGGGCGTGCGGATCTCGTGGCTCATATTGGCCAGGAATTCCGATTTCGCCTTATCGGCCGTCTCGGCGCGGGTGACGAGGCGGCGCAGTTCGTCCTCGCGGCTCTTCAGGTCGGTGATGTCGGAAAAGACCATGACGGAGCGGCCGCGGCTCGTCGGCGTCACGTCGAGGCGCAGCCAGCGCTGGTAGCCGCTGAAGACCGTCAGCGAGGCCGGCTTGCCGGTGAAGAGGATCTTGCCGAACTCGCTCGCGTCCACCGGCTCCTCGCCGACGAAACCGGCGATCTTGCGGTCGATGCAGCTCTGCAGCACGTCGGCGACCAGCGCGCCGGGCTGCAGAAGCTCCTGCGGCATGGCGATCATGGTGGAAAGGGCCTCGTTGGAGAGCACCACCGTCTCGCCCTCGATGATCAGCAGCCCCTGGCTCATGGAGGAGACGGCGTCCTTGACGAGGCTGCCGACCTCTTCGAGGGCGCTGCGCGTCGCCAGTACCTCGCGCTCGCGCTCGCGCCGCTCGGTGATGTCGATATAGGTCAGAAGGCAGCGCCCGCCGGAAATCGCGCTGCCCGATTCGATGACCGTGCGGCCGTTCGCATAGGCGATCTCCCGTACCGGGCGCAGGCCGGAACGGATGTCCCGGAGGGCCTGCTCGTGGCTTTCCTCGCAGACCCCGCAGCCGCCGCCCTCGCACTGGCCGCCCTGCCCCCGCTGGAAATGCAGAAGTTCGCCGAGCGGACGCCCCTTCAGCGACGGCAGCGCGCCGTCCCACAGGTCCTCGAAGGCGCCGTTGACCAGCTCGATGACACCGGCCTCGTCCACCACGACGATGCCGACCGGCAGCGATTCCACGACGCTGGCAAGGTCCGAGCGCGCCGCTTCCGCCTGGCGCTGGGCCTCGATCAACTGCTTCTCGCGGTTCTTCAGCACCGTCGTGTTGGTGATGGAACCGATGAGGTAGCTCTTCTCGTCGAGCGTGGTGACGCGGTAGAGCCGCGAGATCGTCGGCAGCACGGACCCGTCCGCGCGCCTGTATTCGGTCTCCGCTTCCAGCAATTCGCCGGTATCGAGCACGAACTGGTTCTGCTCGTAGAACGCCTCGCCCTGATCGGGGAACATTTCCAGCGTGGTGAGGCCGACAAGCTCCTCCGGCTGCCGGCCGGTCAGCTCGACATAGGCGCGGTTGGCGAAGATCATGCGCTGGCTCTCGTCGCGCATGAAGCTGGCGACGGGCAGTTCGTCGAGCAGTGCGCGGTAGAGGCTGATCTCCTGCGAATGCTGCTTCAGGCGGCCTTCGCTCTCCTTCTGCGCCGTCACGTCGAAGCGCAGGGCGACCAGCGTGCCGTCCGGCCGGCGCTGGGTGACGAGGCGCGTCCAGCCGCCGGCAAGGCGGGCGACGGATTCGTAGAGCGGCAGGTCGTAGCTGGCAAGCCGGGCGGCAAGCCAGCGCTCGCGCTCCTCCGCAGGCCTCCGGCCCATCTCCAGATCGTGCAGGGCCCCGGTGAGCGTGGCGAGCGGCACGGCGCCGTCCGCGGCATCGCCGACGAGGACGCGGTAGAATTCCCGCATGCTGCGGTTGGCATAGGTCAGGCGGTTGTCGGCGCCGAAGACGGCGACGCCCGCGCCGAGCGCGTCGAGCGCGCCCCGGACCGGATCGGCGGAGAACTCGGGCACCGGAGCGTCCGCCGGCAGCGGCGATCCGCCGTTGCCGTTCGCAGCGCTGCGCACCGTCGTCGCAAGCGCGTCGGCCGAGGGCGTGAAGAGGCCGACGAGAATGGAAAGCGCCGGCGAGATGCGCTCGCGCCTCAGCGCGATGTCGAAACTGCCGCCGCCGAAAGGATGCACATAGCGGGCGCGCTCGGGATTGCCGAAGATCAGGCAGCGGCGCTCGGGATCGTCGCGGTCGCCGTGGCCGCGCACTTCCGCCATCTCGTCGCTGCGCAGGCCGATCATCGCGTCCGGGGCCTGGCCGAACAGGCGCGCATAGGCCTCGTTGACGGCGAGATAACGCAATTCGCTGCTCTTGACGTACGCCGGATGCGGGTGTTCGCGAACGCGCGCGCAGGCCGCCACCAGCAATTCGTCCTGAGTTTCAGCCACGCCTGGCGCTCCCGAAGCGGCAAGGAAGAAGGGTTTCGTACCACTCGGGGAGTATCACCAATCCTTGAACGGATGGTTAACCGATCGTTGCCAAAGGTCGGGGCAGCCGGCCCCGCCTTATCCACGAGGGCACTTCGCTGTCGCAAATGGCGGGGGCATCGCGGCCCGGGATATGCGACAAGGCGGAGAGGCAAACCGACCGGGGCTGCGCTGCATGGGTGACGTGATCAAGCTCGAAAATCACCTCGAACAACCGGAGACGGCGGCAGGCGATCCGCCCGTCGAGCGGCGCCGGCGAAGCGGCGGACGCAGCGCCGAACGGACCCGCCGACCCCCCGCCGCCACGAAATACCTCAACCTCGTCAACACGACCGCGAAATCTGCCGTCCTCTCCGAGGATGCGCTTGAGGCCGTGCACGAGGCCTCGCTGACGATCCTCGAAGAGATCGGCATGGACATCATCCTGCCGGAGGCGCGCGAGCGCATGAAGGCGGCCGGCGCCGAGGTGACGCCCGGCACGGACCGCGTGCGCTTCGACCGCGGCCTCGTCATGGAGATGATGGCCTCTGTCCCCTCTTCCTTCACCATGCATGCCCGCAACCCGCTGCGGAACGTCGAGATCGGCGGCAACAACCTCGTCTTCGCGCAGGTCGCCTCCGCGCCCTTCGTGGCGGACCGCGAGGGCGGCCGGCGCGCCGGCAACCAGGAGGACTTCCGCAAGCTCGTCAAGCTCGCCCAGTCCTACGACATCATCCACACGACGGGCGGCTATCCCGTCGAGCCGGTCGACATCCATGCCTCCGTCCGCCATCTCGACTGCCTGTCGGACATGGTGAAGCTGACGGACAAGGTCTTCCACGTCTATTCGCTCGGCCGGCAGCGCAACCTCGACGGCATCGAGATCGCCCGCATCGGCCGCGGCATCTCCATGGAGGAGATGGAGCGCGAGCCCTCGCTCTTCACCATCATCAACACCTCCTCGCCGCTGCGCCTCGACGGGCCGATGCTGCAGGGCATCATCGAGATGTCGTCGCGCAACCAGGTGGTCGTCGTCACGCCCTTCACGCTCGCCGGCGCCATGGCGCCGGTGACGATCGCCGGCGCGCTCGTGCAGCAGAACGCCGAGGCGCTCGCCGGCATCGCCTTCACGCAGATGGTCAGGAAAGGCGCGCCGGTCATGTATGGCGGCTTCACCTCGAACGTCGACATGAAGACGGGCGCGCCCGCCTTCGGCACACCGGAATACATGAAAGCGGTGATCGCCGGCGGCCAGCTCGCCCGCAAGTACAACATCCCCTACCGCACCTCGAACACCAATGCCTCCAACACGCTGGACGCACAGGCCGCCTACGAATCGGCCTTCTCGCTCTGGGCGCTGACGCAGGGCGGCGGCAACTTCATCATGCACTCGGCCGGCTGGAGCGAGGGCGGGCTGACGGCCTCCTTCGAGAAGTTCATCCTCGACGTCGACATGCTGCAGATGGTGGCGGAATACCTGACGCCGCTCGACGTCAGCGCGGATGCGCTCGGCCTCGATGCCGTGCGCGACGTCGGCCCGGGCGGGCATTTCTTCGGCACGCCGCACACGCTCGCCCGCTACGAGACGGCGTTCTATTCGCCGATCCTCTCCGACTGGCGCAATTTCGAGACATGGACGGAGGCTGGCCGGCCCACCACCTACGACCACGCCAACCGCATCTTCAGGGAAAAGCTCGACGCCTACGAGAGGCCGCCGCTCGACCCGGCGATCGAGGACGAACTGGACGCGTTCGTCGCCCGGCGCAAGGAAGAGGGCGGCGTCCCGACCGACTTCTAGAGCGTCTTGTCTGCGCCCGGACGGTTCCGGACGCAGGATGCCCTAGGCGTCGAACATGATCGAGCGGACGGAGGAGATCAGCTTGTCCGTCGGCAGGTTGGAGAAGTTCTTGTCGATCTCGGCCGTCGTCAGCGTCCGGGTCTTTTCGGAGAGCTTGTTGCGCAGGTCGCCGAGCGTCTGCGGCGCGGCGCAGACCACGAGCCGGTCGAAGGCGCCCTCGGCGGCGTAGTCATCGAGGCGGCTGGCGACTTCCGCGGTGAACTTCTGCTGCTCCTCCCGCACGGGATCGCTCGAATATTCCATGGCGGACCGGCCGGGACCGACGGAGGAATGACTGCGGCCGGGCTTGTCGGCCATGATGTCCTGCACCTTCTTCGGCTCCCAGCGAAAAACCTCCTGCTCCGGGCTCTGCTGGCCATCCTTCATCAGGTTCACCCCCTTGAGCAGGCGGGCCTGGTTGCCGTCGGCGGCGAGAATCCAAGTCGTAGCGGTCATTTTTCACTCCCGTAGCGAAGGTTCGTGGATAGCAGCGGAGCTGCCGTGACAGCATCCGACAGGATTGTGGCAGGATGCGTATCGGCCCAACGCGGCGGCCCAATTCATGTTCCCCGCCAGGCCCGCCGTTTCGCACCTGCGAAAGTAGCGCTTGACTTTTGGCCGCAAAACAACGACATGAGCGGCAAGCGTCGCCCTTCGGCCGCCGCGTGAGCGAGCCCAGCGATTTCCCTGAACCGGGATGCTAAGAAGGACAAGCGCAAGAGAACGATCCGCCTCCCATTTGCGGATGACTGCGCAGACGATAGCCAACCCAACCCACAAGTTCCCAATTCACGCGGGGTTCTTGACGCCAGACGGAACCGGAAGCGCATGGTGCGTTCCGGGCAATCGCGTTTGGCGCCCCGAAAGGTATTTGACTTGACCACTTTCCACGACCTCGGCCTCTCGAAGACCATCGTCGCCACCCTTTCCGCGCTCGGCTTCGAAAAAGCGACCCCGATCCAGGAAAAAGCCATTCCCCTCGTGCTCGAAGGCTCGGACCTGATCGGCCTTGCCCAGACCGGCACCGGCAAGACGGCCGCCTTCGGCCTGCCGATGATCGAGAAGCTTCTGGAAGAGGCCCGCCGCCCCGACCCGCGCAACATCCGCGCCCTCATCCTCGCCCCGACACGCGAACTCGTGAACCAGATCGCCGACAACCTGCGCGACTTCGTGAAGAAGACGCCGCTGCGCGTCGTCACCGTCGTCGGCGGCGCCTCCATCAACAAGCAGTCGGAAATGCTCAACCGCGGCACCGACATCCTCGTCGCCACCCCCGGCCGCCTGCTCGACCTCGTCGCCCGCAAGGCCGTGACGCTGACGCAGGCCCGCTACCTCGTGCTCGACGAGGCCGACCAGATGCTCGACCTCGGCTTCATCCACGACCTGCGCAAGATCTCCAAGATGGTGCCGAAGAACCGCCAGACGCTGCTCTTCTCGGCCACCATGCCCAAGCTGATCTCCGAACTTGCCGGCGAGTATCTGGTCAACCCGAAGAAGGTGGAAGTCACCCCGCCCGGCAAGGCCGCCGACAAGGTGGAGCAGTATGTCCACCACGTTCCCGGCAAGGACCAGAAGGCGCAGATCCTGCGCAAGACGCTTTCGGAAAACCCGGACGGCCTGTCGCTCGTCTTCTCGCGCACCAAGCACGGCGCCGAGAAGCTGATGAAGCACCTCGACCATATCGGCTTCAAGGCCGCCTCGATCCACGGCAACAAGAGCCAGGGCCAGCGCGAGCGCGCCCTCAAGGCCTTCCGGGACGGCGAGATCCGCGTGCTGGTCGCTACCGACGTCGCCGCCCGCGGCATCGACATTCCCGGCGTCACCCACGTCTACAACTACGACCTGCCGGAAGTGCCGGACGCCTATGTCCACCGCATCGGCCGCACGGCCCGCAACGGCCGCGACGGCATCGCTATCGCCTTCTGCACGCCGGACGAGGCGCACCTCTTGCGCGACATCGAAAAGCTGATGGGCATCCAGATCACCGTCGCCAGCGGCGAGCCCCCGGCCGTCGTGACCGCCGGCCCCGGCGGCAAGTCGCGCAAGGGCCGTGGCGGCCAGCGCTCCGGCAACAGCCGCGCCGCCCAGCGTCCGCAGCGCCAGCCCTTCGGCGACGGCGCACAGGCCGAAGCCGGCGGCGCCAAGCGCCCGGGCGGCCGCCCGCCGCAGAAGCAGGGCGAGCGCCAGAACCGCAACCACGGCGGCGGCAACGGCCAGGGCCGCCCGCAGCACCGCGGCAAGCCGCGCCGCGCGGAAGGCCAGCGCCGCGAACAGGCGTGAGCCGACGCATCATGGATAAGGAAACGGCGGGCTTCGGCCCGCCGTTTTCGTTTGTGCCACACCCACCGAGCGCCAACTACTCCGCCGGCGCGACGTCCTTGCGGTTGGTGAGGTACACCCCGGCCACCACGATCGCCGTGCCGAGGATCATCGGCACCGTCAGTTCCTCGCCGAAGATCGCGGCGGCCTGCAGGGCGGCGATGGGCGGGACGAGGTAGATGAGCGAGGCGGCGCGCGAGACCTGCCCGCGGCGGATGAGGTAGAGCAGCAGCAGGATCGCCCCCATCGATATGCCGAGCACCGACCAGGCGAGCAGCGCAAGGAAGGCAAGGCCGAAATCGACATGCAGGCTTTCCAGCCCCAGCGCGAAGGGGAAGGTGACGGCGAGCGCGCCGATATATTGCAGGGTGGCGATGGCGCGGATATCGCCCTTCTGCAGGTGCTGCTTCTGGTAGATCGTGCCGTAGGTCACGGCGGCCATGCCCAGCATGTTGACGACGATGGCGAAGGCCGGCATCTCCGCCGCCCCCGCGCCGAAGAACTTCGGCAGCACGGCGAGCAGCACCCCGAGGAAGCCGAGCCCGAGCCCGAGCTTCTGCCGCAGGCTCAGCCGCTCGCCGATGACGAAGGGTGCGGCAAGCGCCGTCATCAGCGGCTGGAGCGCGGCGATGATGGAGGAGAGCGCCGCCGGCACGCCCTCGCCGATCGCCCACCAGACCGCGCCGAGATAGAGCCCGTGCAGGAAGGTGCCGGAGACGAGCGCATGGAGCACGGTGCGCCCGTCGCGCGGCCAGGAAACGCCGGAGGCGAGACACAATCCTCCAAAGAGCACCGCCGCCGTGAGATAGCGGATGGAAAGGAAGGTCAGCGGCTCGGAGACGATGGCGCCGAACTTGGCGACGACCCAGCCGGTCGACCAGAGCAGGACGAAGATGGCCGGGGCCAGGCGATCGAGGGTCATGGAGCTTCCGGAGGAGGACAATCGGTGCGGGAGCGATAGGCGGAGCGGCCGCAGGGGTCAAAGGAATTTCCTTGATGCTTAGGTTCAAGGAAAAGCGGTCCGATGCCTTTTCAGGCATATGCCCACGGACGCGGCAGCCCGCTGCAAAAGCCCGCGCCAACGCCTCCAAAGCGGTGTGAAATTTATTGAACGCTCATGGAGCATGGTTCTTGCATTGCCCGAGGCGTTGTACTCAAATGACGAAAAATGGGGAACACGCCTTTGGCATTTGACGAAATGATGAATGCGGGCTCCGGTCCGCGGCAACCCTACCAGACCTATCACGAGTGGTACGAAACACAGGATCGGGCGCGCCTGATCGCCAAGTCGAGGGACGCCGAGAACCTCTTTCGAAAAACCGGCATCACCTTCGCGGTCTACGGACACGCCGACAGCGCCGAAAAGCTCATCCCCTTCGACATCATCCCCCGCATCATTTCCGGCCGCGAATGGCGCAAGCTCGCCCAGGGCATCGAGCAGCGGGTCATCGCCCTCAACGCCTTCCTCGACGACATCTACCACAAGCAGGAGATCATCAAGGCGGGCCGCATCCCGCGCGAGCTGATCGAGCGCAACGAGGCCTTCCTGCCGCAGATGATCGGCTTCAAGCCGCCGGGCGGCGTCTATACCCACATCGTCGGCACCGACATCGTGCGCACGGGCGAGGACCAGTTCTACGTGCTGGAGGACAATGCCCGCACGCCTTCCGGCGTCAGCTACATGCTGGAGAACCGGGAAACCATGATGCAGATGTTCCCGGAGCTGTTCCATATCAACAAGGTGCGCCCGGTCGAGGACTACCCGAAGCTGCTGCGCCAGAGCCTTGCCTCGCTCGCGCCGCCCGGCTGTTCGGGCAAGCCGCGCGTCGCGGTGCTGACGCCCGGCATCTTCAACTCCGCCTATTACGAGCACGCCTTCCTCGCCGACATGATGGGCGTGGAGCTGGTGGAGGGCTCGGACCTTCGCGTCGTCGACGGCCGGGTGAAGATGCGCACCACCCGCGGCTACGAGGCGATCGACGTGCTCTACCGCCGCGTCGACGACGACTTCCTCGACCCCCTCACCTTCCGGCCGGATTCGGCGCTCGGCATTCCCGGCATCATGGATGTCTACCGCGCCGGCAACATCACCATCGCCAACGCCCCCGGCACCGGCATTTCCGACGACAAGGCTATCTATTCCTACATGCCGGAGATCGTCGAGTTCTACACGGGCCGCAAGGCCATGCTGGAAAACGTGCCGACCTGGCGCTGCTCGGAGGAGGACAGCCTGAAATACGTGCTGGAGCACCTCGAGGAGCTCGTGGTGAAGGAGGTGCACGGCTCGGGCGGCTACGGCATGCTGGTCGGCCCCACCGCCTCGAAGAAGGAGCGCGCCGCCTTCGCGGAAAAGCTCAAGAGCCGGCCCGGCAACTACATCGCCCAGCCGACGCTCTCGCTTTCCACGGTGCCGATCCTCGTCAACAAGGGCATCGCGCCCCGCCACGTCGACCTTCGGCCCTATGTGCTCGTTTCCGACAAGGTGCAGATCATTCCCGGCGGGCTGACCCGCGTGGCGCTGAAGGAAGGCTCGCTGGTGGTCAACTCCAGCCAGGGCGGCGGCACGAAGGACACCTGGGTTCTGGAGGACTGAGCCGATGCTGGGACGGACTGCGAACGGCCTCTACTGGATGTTCCGCTATATCGAGCGGGGCGAGAACATCGCCCGCCTCATCGACGCGGGCCTGCGCATGGCGCTGACGCGCTCCGGCTCCTCCGACGAGGACTGGGACGGCGTGCTGCAAAGCGCCGGCGTGCGCGAGGATTTCGACGCCGTGCACGGCACGCTGACCGGCGCCGATGCCATCGACTACCTGCTGCGCGACCGGGCCAACCCGTCGAGCGTCATGTCCTGCATCGAGGCGGCGCGCAACAATGCCCGCATGGTGCGCACGGCGCTGACGCGCGAGACCTGGGAGGCGACCAACGAGTGCTGGATCGAGCTGAAGAACACGCTCGCCAAGCGCGTGCGCGCCGCCGACATGCCGGAGGCGATCGGCATGATCAAGCGCTGCACCGGCCTCATCCGCGGCGCCTTCCACGGCACGATGCTGCGCGACGATGTCTACAACTTCTCGCGCATCGGCACCTTCATCGAGCAGGCGGACAACACCGCCCGCATCCTCGACGTGAAATACTACGTGCTGCTGCCGGCCATCGCCAAGGTCGGCTCCTCGCTCGACAACATGCAATGGGAATCGATCCTGCGCTCGGTCTCGGCGCACCGCTCCTATAGCTGGGTCTATGACGGGGACTATTCGTCGGCCAACATCGCCGACTACCTCATCCTCAACGACCGGATGCCGCGCTCGCTCGCCTACAGCTACGACAAGATCGTCAGCAACCTCGGCTACCTCGCCAAGGCCTATGGCGAGAAGCACGCCGCGCACGAGACGGCGGCGGCAACGCTTGCGGCACTGAGGAGCCGCAGCATCAACGACATCATGGACCAGGGGCTCCACGAGTTCATCGAGGAGTTCATCGTCCAAAACAACCGCCTCGGGGAAGAAGTCTCCGAAGGCTACCGTTTCTATCGGTAGACCGGAGCCAAGCCATGCGACTGAAGATCAGCCATGTGACGGAATACCACTATGACGACCCGGTGCAGTATTCCCTGCAGCGGCTTCGCCTGACGCCGAAGAGCCAGCCGGGCCAGACCGTGCGCAACTGGAAGACCACCGTCCAGGGCGCCCATGTGGAGGCCGGCTATACCGACCATTTCGGCAACCATGTCGACCTCGTCAGCACGAATGCCGAGCAGGTGTCGATCCGCATCGTCGCGGAGGGCGAGGTGGAGACGGAGGACCGGGCCGGCGTCTACGGCCCGCATCAGGGCTTCGTGCCGCTCTGGCTCTACCTGCGCGAGACGCCGCTCACCAAGCCCGGCAAGCTGGTGCGCGAGCTCGCCAAGGCGGCGAACGGCGACAACGAGCTTGCCCGCATGCACGCGCTGATGGGCATGCTGCACGAGACCGTGGCCTACAGGCCCGGCGAGACGGCATCCGACACGCCCGCCGAACAGGCACTGGAGAAGAAGCAGGGGGTCTGCCAGGACCACGCCCATATCCTCATTTCCGCCGCCCGCCATCTCGGCATCCCGGCGCGCTACGTCTCGGGCTACCTGCTGATGGACGACCCGGAGCAGACGGCAAGCCATGCCTGGGCGGAGGTGCACCTTCAGGGCCTCGGCTGGGTCGGCTTCGACGCGGCCAACAAGATCTGCCCGGACGAGCGCTATATCCGCCTCTCCACCGGCCTCGACTACAAGGACGCCGCACCCGTCTCCGGCATGGTGATGGGCAAGGCGGCCGAGACGATGAACGTTTCCATCAAGGTCGAGGCGGCCGGGCAGAGCCAGTCGCAAAGCCAGAGCTGACGGCGGCAGCCCTCCGTGCTGCCGCCATCCGCCCGTTCACCGCGAAGCCGTCTCCAGCAGGCGGCAGAGCTTCACCAGCGCCGCATCGTAGCCGCCGCCGGAAACCCCGCGGCAGCGCTTGATCAGTTGCAGGCGCTCGGCCTGCGGCATCTGCGAGAACTGGCGCAGGATATCGCGGTTGCGTTCATCGCCGCCGGGAGCGGCGGCATCGTCACCGCCGCCGAGGCCAAGGCCGATATCGGCATCGAGCAGGCTGTCCTGCCCGACATTGGCATCGACACCGGCGCGAAGGCCGTTACGCCCGCCGACATTGGCGTTCACGTCCGCATCGACCAGGCCGCGCGATCCGCCGACATTCGCCTTGACGTCCGCGTTCACACCGTTGCCGCCGCCGATCGAGGCGGTCGTGCCGGAATCGACCAGCCCGCGCGATCCGCCGATGCTGGTGCTCGACTTTGCGTTGACACCGTTCGATCCGCCGACACTGGCGCCGACATCGGCGCCCGCAACGCTCTTGCCGCCGACGGACGCGCCGACATCGGCCTTGACGCCACCGACGCTGACGCCGAGATCCAGCGCATCAGCCTGAAATGGCACGGCGAGAACCGCCGCAACCAGCATCGACGCCGAGAGACTGGAGATCGAGACTTCGCGTTTCTTCCTGAACATGGAACCCTCCTTTCAACGACCGGCCCGGGATGGGATCGGTATCTGGGGTTGAAAGAAGAAGGCTTGCGCCCGGTTCCTTGCACGCGGCGGTAGCCGCTCGACAGGGCAAAGGAAACGTTGCCACCGGCACCGGAACGCGGCCATCCGTGCCGGAACGAAACAGAGCGGGCGCGGCCTTGAAACCGCGCCCGGAAAGGTCAGTGGCTGTCCTTGCCGACGGCGCTGCCGCGGCAGCCCTTGAGGAAGTCGAGGTCGGCGCCGGTATCGGCCCCCTGCACATGCTGCTGGTGCAGCCAGGCATAGCCCGATTCCGGCAGCTCGTGGTTCGGCTTCCATTCGGCGAGCCGGCGCGCCAGCTCTTCCTCGGAAATATCGAGATGCAGGCGGCGGTTCGGCACGTCCAGCTCGATCATGTCGCCGGACTTGACGACCGCGAGCGGGCCGCCGACGGCCGCTTCCGGCGAGGTGTGCAGCACGACGGTGCCGTAGGCCGTGCCGGACATGCGGGCATCCGAGATGCGCACCATGTCGGTGATGCCCTTTTTGAGCACCTTCGGCGGCAGGCCCATGTTGCCGACCTCGGCCATGCCCGGATAGCCCTTCGGGCCACAGTTCTTCATGACCATGACGCAGGTCTCGTCGATGTCGAGATTGTCGTCGTTGATCCTGGCCTTGTAGTCGTCGATGTCCTCGAAGACGACCGCGCGGCCGCGATGCGTCAGGAGATGCGGCGAGGCCGCCGAGGGCTTCAGCACCGCGCCCTTGGGGGCGAGGTTGCCGCGCAGCACGACGATGCCGCCGGACTGCGTCAGCGCCTTCTCGGCGGGCAGGATCACGTCCTCGTTCCAGTTGACGACGTCCTTGACCTCGTCCCAGATCGCTTCGCCCGAAACCGTCAGCGCATCCTTGTGCAGGAGGCCCGCTTCGCCGAGGCGCTTCAGCACCACCGGCAGGCCGCCGGCATAGAAGAACTCTTCCATCAGGTACTTGCCGGACGGCATCAGGTTGACGATGGTCGGCACGTCACGTCCGCAGCGGTCCCAGTCGTCCAGCGAAAGGTCGATGCCGACACGGCCGGCGATCGCCAGCAGGTGGATCACCGCATTGGTCGAGCCGCCGATGGCCGCATTGGTGCGGATGGCGTTCTCGAAGGCTTCCTTCGTGAGGATGTCGGAGGGCTTCAGGTCGTCCTTGACCATCTGCACGATGCGGCGGCCGGTGATCTGCGCCATCACCTTGCGGCGCGAATCGACCGCCGGGATCGCGGCATTGCCGGAAAGCGCCATGCCGAGGGCCTCGGCCATCGAGGCCATGGTCGACGCGGTGCCCATGGTGTTGCATGTGCCCGACGAGCGGCTCATCGAGGCTTCCGCCTCGAGGAATTCGGCCTGCGTCATCTCGCCAGCCTTCACCATCTCGGAGAACTTCCACAGGTGCGTGCCGGAGCCGACGCGCTCGCCGCGGAAATAGCCGTTCAGCATCGGACCGCCGGTGACGACGATGGAGGGCAGGTCGACCGAGGCGGCCGCCATCAGCAGCGACGGCGTGGTCTTGTCACAGCCGACCATCAGCACGCAGCCGTCCATCGGCTGGCCGCGGATCGTCTCCTCCACCGCGAGCGCGGCGAGGTTGCGGTACATCATCGCCGTGGGGCGGAAGGTGTTTTCGGAGGCCGAGAACACGGGCACTTCCATCGGGAAGCCGCCGGCCTCCCAGATGCCGGCCTTCACCTTTTCGGCGAGCTCGCGCAGGTGGCCGTTGCACGGCGTCATGTCCGACCAGGTGTTGAGGATGCCGATGACCGGGCGGCCGTCGAACAGGTCGTGCGGATAGCCCTGGTTCTTCATCCAGCCACGGTGGTAGATCACGTCGCGGCTGGTTCCGCCGTACCATTCCTGCGAGCGCAGCCTGCGCGGCCATTCAGCTTTCTTCTTCATCTCTTCCAGTCCTCGAAGGGACCGCCCGGAAAACCCGGACGGCTTTGTCTCACGCCAGCGTGTAGGCGGTCTTGACGGTCGTATAGAATTCGTTGGCGTACTTGCCCTGCTCGCGCGAGCCGAAGGACGAGCCCTTGCGGCCGCCGAAGGGAACGTGGAAATCGACGCCCGCCGTCGGCAGGTTCACCATGACCATGCCGGCCTCCGCATTGCGCTTGAAGTGCGTGGCGTGCTTGAGGCTCGTGGTGGCGATGCCGGAGGAAAGGCCGAAGGGCGTGTCGTTGGCGACGGCAAGCGCCTCCTCGTAGTCCTTGACGCGGATGACCGCGGCGACCGGCCCGAAGATCTCCTCGCGGGAAATCCGCATGTCGTTCGTCGCCTCGGTGAAGAGCGCGGGCGAAAGATAGAAGCCGGGCGTCTCGCACTTCAGCAATTCGCCGCCGAAGGCGAGCTTCGCACCTTCCTTTTGACCGATCTCGATATAGTCGGTGTCCTGTTTGAGCTGGCTCTCGTCGACCACCGGGCCGATATGCGTGCCGGCCTTCAGCGCGTCGTCAACGACGATACTCTTCAGCCGCTCGCCGACGGCCGCGACGAAGCGGTCGTGGATGCCTTCCGTGACGATGACGCGCGAGGAGGCCGTGCAGCGCTGGCCGGTGGAGAAGAAGGCCGAGTTGACGGCCGCTTCCACGGCGACATTGAGGTCCGCGTCGTCGAGCACGACGAAGGGGTTCTTGCCGCCCATTTCGAGCTGGTACTTGCGGTTATGCTCGACCGAGGCGACGGCGACGCGCTTGCCCGTGCCGGTGGAGCCGGTGAAGGTGATGGCGTTGACGTCGGGGCTGTCCAGCATGGTCTGGCCGACCACCGAGCCCTTGCCCATGACGAGGTTGAGCACGCCCTTCGGCAGGCCGGCGCGATGGAGGATGTCGACGATGGCCCAGGAGCAGCCGGGCACCAATTCGGCCGGCTTGAAGACGACCGTGTTGCCATAGCAGAGCGCCGGGGCGATCTTCCAGGCGGGAATGGCGATGGGGAAATTCCAGGGCGTGATGATGCCGACGACGCCAACGGCCTCGCGGGTGATCTCGACGCCGATGTTCGGCCGCACGGAGGGCAGCGTCTCGCCGGCAAGGCGCAGGGTCTCGCCCGCGAAGAAATCGAAGATCTGGCCGGCGCGCACCGTCTCGCCGATGCCTTCGGCCAGCGTCTTGCCCTCTTCGCGCGAGAGCAGGCGGCCGAGCTCGTCCTTGCGGGCGAGAATCTCGTCGGCGGTCTTCCGCAGGATCGCGTGGCGCTCCAGGATGCCCGAGCGCGACCAGGCCGGGAACGCGGCCTTCGCGGCGGCGATCGCCGCCTTCGTATCCTCGACGGAGGCGCGGGCATACTCGCCGATCACGTCGTTGGTGTTCGACGGGTTGATGTTCTTCACACCGTCCGCGCCGACCCATTCGCCGGCAATCAGGTTCTGGTGGATGGTCATGGCGCAAGGCCTCCTGTCATTCCCTCGGCGACCCGCCGGGCGGGCCGCCGCATCGGTTACAATTGGCGGATTTCGATCGTCTCTTCCTTGGCAATTGCCAAAGGATTGCGCAGCGGCAGGCCGAAACCGTCCGCGCCGATCTCGAACACATCGCCCTCTTCCGTGCGGATGCCGTCGCCGAAGGACAGCGTGGCCGTGCCGAACATGTGGACATGCACGTCGCCCGGCACACGGAATAGACCGTACTTGAAATGATGGTACTCAAGGTTGGCGAAGGTATGGGACATGTTCGCCTCGCCCGAGACGAAGGGCTTTTCCCAAAGCACCTTGCCGCCGCGCACGATGCGCGAGAAGCCGCGGATATCGTCCGGCGGGCTGCCCACGCGGATTTCCGGGCCGAAGCTCGCCTGGCGCAGCTTGGAATGGGCGAGGTAGAGATAGTTGATGCGCTCCGTGACGTGGTCGGAGAATTCGTTCGACACGGCAAAACCGATGCGGAAGGGCGAGCCGTCGGTGGCGATCACGTAGATGCCGGCCATTTCCGGCTCCTCGCCGCCGTCGAGCGCGAAGGAGGGCGACGTCAGCGCGGCGCCGGGCGCGACGGCCGCAACGCCGTTGCCCTTGTAGAACCATTCCGGCTGGACGCCCGTCTCGCCGGCCTTCGGCTTGCCGTTCTCAAGGCCCATGCGGAACATCTTCATGGAATCCGTCAGCGTCTCCTCAGTCGCTTCCGACGTCTTCTTGTGCATGGAATCGCGCGTGGCGGCGGAGCCGAGATGGGTAAGGCCCGTGCCCGTCAGGTGCAGGTGCGCGGCATCGGGATGGGTGATCGGCGACAGGAAACGGCCGGCGGCATAGGCCGCTTCCAGATCGACCTCCTCGCCAAGCCCCTTCTCCTCGATGACGGCCTTCAGCGGGCGGCCGCTATCGGCCGCTTCCATGGCGAGCGCATAGACGCTGCCGGCGCCCTTGACGGCGCGGGCCTTGCCGCCCTCCTCGCGCACCGCGACGGTGATCGAGCCATCGGCATTTGCTACCTGCGAAATCAGCATTTCCGTATCCTTCCTGAAGCCTTTTCGGCCAAAGCTCCGCACTTGCGGCAGACAGGCGTCACCGCACTGGCCGCGCCGGCGGCCGGTCAAGCACTCTTGCAATCCTTGCGGCTGGCCGGTTTCCGGTCAGCCTTTGTTCTTGTTGTAGACGTCGAAGAACACGGCGGCGAGCAGCACCAGGCCCTTGATGAGCTGCTGGTAATCGATGCCGATGCCCATGATCGACATGCCGTTGTTCATGACGCCCATGATGAAGGCGCCGATGACCGCGCCGGTGATCTTGCCGACGCCGCCCGAGGCCGATGCGCCGCCGATGAAGCAGGCCGCGATGACGTCGAGCTCGGAGCCGACACCGGCCTTCGGCGTCGCCGAATTGAGGCGTGCGGCGATGATCATGCCGGCGAGCGCGGCGAGCGCCCCCATGTTGACGAAGGTGTAGAAGGTCAGCCGCTCGGTGTTGATGCCCGAGAGCTTGGCCGCCTTCTCGTTGCCGCCCATGGCGTAGATGCGCCGGCCGATCGTCGTGCGCGTCGTCACGAAGGTGTAGAGCGCGATGAGGACGCCCATGATGACGAGCACGTTCGGCAGGCCGCGATAGGTCGAGAGCTGGAAGCCGAGGAAGATCGCCACCACGCCGGTGACCGCCATCTGGATGACGAAGAAGGTGAAGGGCTCGTTCTCCGTCTCGTGCAGCACGTTCATGCGCCGCTCGCGCAGGCCCGCATAGATGGCGTAGCCGACGAGCAGCAGCACCGCGATGAGCGCGACATAGTTCTTGATGAGGCTCGTTGCCGGGTCGGTCAGCGACAGGAAATCCGGCACGAAGCCCGTGGAGAGGATCTGGAATTCCTTCGGGAACGGGCCGACCGGCCGGCCGCCGAGCGCCACATAGGTCATGCCGCGGAAGACGAGCATGCCGGCGAGCGTGACGATGAAGGACGGGATCTTCTGGTAGGCGACCCAGTAGCCCTGCGCCGCCCCCATGGCTGCGCCGATGAGGATGGACAGCGGCACGACGATAATCGCCGGCATGTTCCACTTCACCAGCATGATCGCCGATATGCCGCCGATGAAGGCGACGATGGAGCCGACCGACAGGTCGATATGCCCCGCCACGATGATCAGCAGCATGCCCAGCGCCATGATGACGATGAACGAGTTCTGCAGCACCAGGTTGGTGATGTTGACCGGGCGGAAGAGCACGCCGTTGGTGACGACCTGGAAGAAGACCATGATGACGACGAGCGCCACGAGCAGGCCGTATTCACGGATGTTCTTGCGAAGGTAGTCGCCCACCGAATGCTGGGTCGTCTTGGTCGCGGTATCGGTGGCCATTAGTGTTTCTCCCCGGAGCGCATGATGGCGCGCATGATGGATTCCTGGCTTGCTTCCGCCTTGGAGAGCTCGGCCACGATGCGTCCTTCGTTCATGACATAGATGCGATCGCAGGTCCCGAGCAGTTCCGGCATCTCCGACGAGATCATCAGGATGCCCTTGCCCTCGGCGGCAAGCTGGTTGATGATGGAATAGATTTCGAACTTGGCGCCGACATCGATGCCGCGCGTGGGTTCGTCGAGGATCAGCACCTCGGGATTGGTGAACAGCCACTTCGACAGCACGACCTTCTGCTGGTTGCCGCCGGAAAGGTTGACGGCTTCCTGGTAGATCGAGTGCGAGCGGATGCGAAGCTGCGAGCGGTAGCCGGAGGCGACCTTGGCCTCCTGGTGGCTGTCGATGACCGTCGCCCTGGAAACGCCCTTGAGGTTGGCGAGCGTCGTGTTGTGCATGATGTTGTCGATCAGCACGAGGCCGAGCTGCTTGCGGTCCTCGGTCACGTAGGCAAAGCCCGCCTCGACGGCCTTGGGGATCGTCGAGACGTCCACCGGCTTGCCGCGCATGAAGACCTCGCCGGTGATCTTGTGTCCCCAGCTCTTGCCGAAGAGGCTCATCGCCGTCTCGGTGCGGCCCGCGCCCATGAGGCCGGCGATGCCGACGACCTCGCCGGCGCGCACCGTGAAGCTCACGTCATGCAGGAACTGCCGGTCGCGGTGCTGCTGGTGGAAGACGTTCCAGTTCTTCACCTCCAGCAGCGTCTCGCCTATCTTCGGCTCGCGCGGGGGGTAGCGGTCCTCCATCTCGCGGCCGACCATGCCCTTGATGATGCGGTCCTCGGAGATGTCCTCGTTGTGACAGTCGAGCGTCTCGACCGTGCCGCCGTCGCGCAGGATGGTGATCTGGTCGGCGACCTTTTTGATCTCGTTCAGCTTGTGCGAGATGATGATGGAGGTCATGCCCTGCGAGCGGAACTCCATGAGCAGCTTCAGCAGCGCGTCGGAGTCCTTCTCGTTGAGCGAGGCGGTCGGCTCGTCGAGGATGAGCAGGCGCACCTTCTTGGAGAGCGCCTTGGCGATCTCCACGAGCTGCTGCTTGCCCACGCCGATATCGGTGATCAGCGTGCCCGGCGGCTCCTTGAGGCCGACCTTGTCGAGCAGCTCCTGCGTGCGGCGGAAGGTCTTCTTCCAGTCGATGACGCCGTTCGACGCCACCTCGTTGCCGAGGAAGATGTTCTCGGCGATCGACAGGAGCGGCACGAGCGCCAGCTCCTGGTGGATGATGATGATGCCCAGATGCTCGCTGTCGGAGATCGTGGAGAAACGACGGACTTCGCCGTCGAAATGGATTTCGCCCTCGTAGGAGCCGGCCGGATAGACGCCGCTCAACACTTTCATGAGGGTGGATTTGCCGGCGCCGTTTTCGCCGACAAGGGCGTGGATCTCGCCTTCGCGGACCTTCAGGTTGACGTTGTCGAGCGCCTTTACGCCCGGGAACGTCTTCGTGATGCCACGCATTTCGAGAAGGGTCTTGCTCATATACAGTTTCCAGCGGCCATCCCCTGCCTCGTGACAGGGAAAGCGAGCCTATTCGCTCTGCGATCCGGATAAAAGAGGGTTCGCGCATAAAGCGCGAACCCCGGAGAAGTGAAGAACGATCAGTTCTTCAGCTGGTCGGCCGTGTAGTAGCCGGAGTCCTCGACGAGGATCTTCTCGGCGTTCGACTTGTCGACGGCGACGGGCTTCAGCAGGTAGGACGGAACGACCTTGACGCCGTTGTCGTAGGTCTTGGTGTCGTTCACTTCCGGCTCCTTGCCTTCCATGATCGCGTTGACCATGCCGACCGTGACCTTGGCCAGTTCGCGCGTGTCCTTGAAGACCGTCGAATACTGTTCGTCGGCGAGGATCGACTTGACGGACGGCAGTTCGGCGTCCTGGCCGGTCACGACGGCGATCGGCTGGTCGGCCGAGCCGTAGCCGACGCCCTTGAGGGCCGACAGGATGCCGATGGACAGGCCGTCATAGGGCGAAAGAACGCCATCGACGCGGCCGTCGGTGTAGGTCGAGGACAGGAGGTTTTCCATGCGGGCCTGAGCGACCGCACCGTCCCAACGCAGCGTGCCGACGGTTTCCATGCCCGTCTGGCCCGACTTGATGACGATGTCGCCCTTGTCGATCAGCGGCTGGAGAACCGACATGGCGCCGTCGTAGAAGAAGAAGGCGTTGTTGTCGTCCGGCGAACCGCCGAAGAGTTCGACGTTCCACGGCTTGGTGTTCGGGAACTTGGCCTTCAGGCCGTCGACGAGGCTGGTGGCCTGGAGGACGCCGACCTGGAAGTTGTCGAAGGTGGCGTAGTAGTCGACATTGCCCGAATCGCGGATCAGGCGGTCATAGGCGATGACCTTCACGCCGGCGTCGGCAGCCTTCTGCAGGATGTCGGAGAGCGTCGTGCCGTCGATGGCGCCGATGACGAGAACCTTGGCGCCCTTGGTGACCATGTTCTCGATCTGGGCGAGCTGGTTCGGGATATCGTCGTCGGCGAACTGCAGGTCCGGGGTGTAGCCGGCTTCCTTGAACAGCTTTTCCATCGTCTCGCCGTCCGAAATCCAGCGGGTCGAGGTCTTGGTGGGCATGGAGATGCCGACCATGCCCTTGTCCTGGGCAAACGACGGCGCCACGAACGACGCGACGCTGATGGCGGCAGCGGCGAGAAGCGAAGTGATCATTTTCATTGAAAGGTCTCTCCCTTGTGCGCACTGGCCGGACCCGGCCAGGCTTTGATCTGTGCGCGGGCGGGGTCGCCTTCAGACGACGGCCTGGACTGGTCGGGCAAAGGCCCGCCGGCCCCCACTCCCAAGGACCCCAGCACACATTCGCGAAACCTCTCCTGAATTGCCATAACTGTCAAATGCAATAAGCTTCTAATGCGATATCAAAATTGATATACGACAACGGAAATATAATATTTTTACCGAACGGAGTAACGATGCGTTTGGACGAAGACGCCGACGAACAGCTCTTTCCCGGCGAGGGCGGCAGCGACCTGCAGGGCATCGGCCTGCTGCGCTCCGGCCTGAAACTCAGCCACCTGCGCATGATCGTGGCCATCGAGGAACACAAGCAGGTGAGCGCGGCGGCCGACGCGCTCAACATCTCCCAGCCCGCCGCCTCGCGCATGCTGACGGAAATGGAAACGATCCTCAAGGCGCAATTGTGCGAGCGCGTCTCGCGCGGCGTGGCGCTCACCGCCTTCGGGCGCGCCTTCGCGCGGCGCGCACGCACCATCCTCCTGGAATTGCGCGAGGTCGACCGCGAGCTCTCGGCGCTGAAATCGGGCACCGGCGGCTCGGTCTTCCTCGGCGCGGTGACGGCGCCCGCCATCAGCCTTGCCGTGCCGGCGATCCAGCAGGTCAGCGCCGCCTATCCCGGCATCGAGGTGAACGTGCGCGTGGAGACGAGCAACGTGCTCGCCCGCGAACTCCTCGCCGCCCGGCAGGACTTCATCATCGCCCGCGTGCCGGACGACCTCAATCCGCGCCTCTTCAACGTCACCGAAATCGGCATCGAGAAGGCCTGCCTCATCGTGCGCAAGGGCCATCCGCTGGCGGAAAAACCCGTCGTCGGCCTTGCCGACCTGCCGCATTTCGACTGGGTGTTCCAGCCGGCCGGCACGTTGCTTCGGCGGCGCATCGAGGAGCTGTTCATCGCCGGCGGCGTGCCGCTGCCCGCCACGGTCGTCAACACCTCGTCGATCCTTCTCACCACCGCCATCGTCTGCGGCTCGAACGCCATCGCGCCCGTGGCGCGCGACATGGCCGTCTTCATCGCCGATGTCGGCGCGCAGGCCGGCGAGATTTCCATCCTCAACACGGATTTCGAGATCGACATCAAGCCCTACAGCCTTATCTCCGTGAAGGGCCGGGCGCTCCCCCCGAGCGCCAAACTGCTCTATGATCTGATCCTTCAACGCAGCCGGATGCTTTCGCCGGATTGAGGAGAGACCATCCATGTTCGGCATGACCGTTTTCGAATCGGTGCTGGAGCGGCTGAAGGCCGAGGCGCGCGAAGCGGCGGAAGACCTGCCGGCGGAAGACGAAGACATCGCCATGGAGGTCCGCGGCCTTCCTGCCGGTTTTGCCGGGCTCGGCATGGGCAAGACCTTCGTTTCGGCCCCGCAGGCCGCCGCCGCCTATCTCGACCTCTACGAGGAACCGGCACCGCCACCCGAAGAGCCGCCACCGGCACCGCCGCCCCATCTCCTGCGCACCGCGCCGGAAGAGGTGGCAGAGGACCTTGCGCTGACGGGCCGGGAGAGCGTGGAGGACCTGCTTGCCCGCCGCCGCGCCTTCGCGCGCGACAACCACCCCGACCGCGCGCCGGCGGACCTTCGCACCAACGCGACGCTGCGCATGAAGATCGCCAACATGCTGATCGACGAGACGATCCGGCGGATCGAGGTGGAGCGCAGCCTCGGCCTGAGGGGCTAGCCTTCCGTTCCGCCGCCCTCTTCCGGGGATTTCGGCGGCGAGGGCTTGAAGAAGAGGATGAGGTTGGCAAAGGCATAGGCCGTGACGGCGAGGAAGATCATGCCCCAGGCCTGCTGGCCGTTGTAGAACTCCACGCCCGTCCAGGCGGCGCAGGCGGCGACCAGCAGCACCCGCCGCCAGAGCGGGCGGTAGAACGGATGGTCGGGATCGATGAACTTCATGGAGGTCTCCTGTCGCCGTGCGCGCCTACATAGGCGGTTTTTCTTCCGGGGGAAACCGCCCTTGCGTGTCCCGCCCGGCGCTCCGCAGGCTTGACGCCTCCGGCAAGAAATGGAACACTTGTTCCAAAGATTACCGATTACGGCTCATCCATTCCGTTTTGGATGGAATCGCATAGAGAAACACCCGCGGCAAGCCGCGGCGCTTTTGCGGGACGCGAGCGAATCGCCCCGCCCCTTTCCGCCGCGAAGGCTTGCGGCATAGCAGAGAGAATGAAGATGACTGTGAGATTTGGCCTCCTCGGCGCAGGGCGCATCGGCAAGGTCCATGCCAAGGCCGTGTCCGGCAATGCCGATGCCGTGCTCGTCGCCGTCGCGGATGCGTTTCCCGCCGCCGCCGAGGCCATCGCCGGGCAATACGGCTGCGAGGTCCGCACCATCGAGGCGATCGAAGCGGCTGGCGACATCGACGCCGTCGTGATCTGCACGCCGACCGACACCCATGCCGACCTCATCGAACGCTTCTCGCGCGCCGGCAAGGCGATCTTCTGCGAAAAGCCGATCGACCTCGACGTCGGGCGCGTCAGGGCCTGCATGAAGGTTGTGGAGGAGACCAACGGCAAGCTGATGGTCGGCTTCAACCGCCGCTTCGACCCGCATTTCATGGCCGTGCGCAAGGCCATCGACGAGGGCCGCATCGGCGAGGTCGAGATGGTGACGATCACCTCGCGCGATCCCGGCGCCCCGCCGGTCGACTACATCAAGCGCTCGGGCGGCATCTTCCGCGACATGACGATCCACGACTTCGACATGGCCCGCTTCCTGCTGGGCGAGGAGATCGCCTCCGTCTTCGCGACCGCCGCCGTGCTGGTCGATCCGGAGATCGGCAAGGCCGGCGACTATGACAGCGTCTCCGTCATCCTCCAGACGAAATCCGGCAGGCAGGCGGTCATCTCCAATTCCCGCCGCGCCACCTACGGCTACGACCAGCGCATCGAGGTGCACGGCTCCAAGGGCATGGTCTCGGCCGAGAACCAGCGCCCGGTCTCCATCGAGGTCGCCAACGGCGAGGGCTACACCCGTCCGCCGCTGCACGACTTCTTCATGACCCGCTACACGGAAGCCTATGCCAACGAGATCGCCGCCTTCATCGCGGCAATCGAGAAGGGCGCGACGATCTCCCCCTCCGGCGCCGACGGCCTCGCCGCCCTTGCACTCGCCGACGCGGCCGTGAAATCGGTGGAAGAAAAGCGCCAGATCCCCGTCGCCTGACGGCCCCTCCTCCCAAGGCAACTGGCCGGGCGAGAAATCGCCCGGTCTTTTTTGTGGAGGGTGTGTTGCCGGTTCACTTGTGCAGAAGCCTCTATCCCTGCCCCCTGCCCCTGCCCCTGCCCCTGCCCCTGCCCCTGCCCCTGCCCCTGCCCCTGCCCCTGCCCCTGCCCCTGCCCCTGCCCCTGCCCCTGCCCTTGTCCCTGCCTCCGCCCCCGCCCCACTCTCCATCGTCATCCTCGGGCTTGCCCCGAGGATCCACACCTCGCCCGCAGCGGGTGCCGCATGGATGCTCGGGTCAAGCCCGAGCATGACGGAGGAGAGGTTCAGGGTAGAGGAGAGGTTCGGGATGGAGGAGAGGTTCTGGGTGGAGGAGAAGTCGGGGCTACAGTCAATGCTTGAGCTCGGGCCCTAAGCGATGCTTGAGCCAATCTTCGCGGAACCTGAGCCAGCCTTTGCGGCATCTGAGCCAGCCCTGCCGCCTATTCTCAATCCCCCACCGCTTTCGCCGCGATGATATCGTGGTCCATCTCCGCCAGCGCGCGGTCGAGATGGCCTTCCAGCACCAGCGTCGCCTCCTCCGGTACGACGGAGATCGGCGGGGCGCCGAAGAGGCGGATCTGCTGCGATTGTGCCAATCCCTCCTCGATCCCGCGCTGGATGAGGTCGTAATAGCGCGTGCCGGGCCCGGTGATGGCGATCGGCATGTTGTCGTAGAGGCTCACCATGCGCGAAAGCCCCTGCCCCAGCGCGAGGCCGGCCTGGCGGAAGGCGTATTCCGACATGCGGTGGCCCTGCCGCGCCCGTAGCGCGATCTTGTCCATCTCGGCGAGCGGCACGAATTTCGCGGGGATCGTATCGGGCGGCACCTCGAAGGCGGTGCGCAGGATGCCATAGAAGCCCGCCGAGGCCTCGATGCAGCCCTGCGAACCGCAGCGACACAATTTGCCGTCCGACGAATTCAGCATGTGCCCGAAATTCGGCGCCGTCACCGTCAGCTCGCCGGACCGCTCGCGCCGCGCGATGCCGAGCCCGATGCTGTGGCCGAGCGAGAGCGCGGCGACGGCCTGCAGGTTTTCCGCCCCCGCCTTTTCCATGCGCAGCGCCATGGCGTGGGCGACGAGCAGGGTCTCGTTGCTGATGAGAATCTTCGCCCGCCAGCGCGGCGAAAGCAGCGCGGCGAAATCCACCTGCCGCTCCCCGAAGACCGGCGACCAGACGAGAAGGGCGTGCGCGGGATCGACGAGGCCCTTGCTGCTGATCGACACGATCAGCACCCGCTCCCGCGCGATCTGCGAGCGCTCCGCCAGCCTGTCCAGCGCGGCGACGAAGGCGTCGGCAAAGGGCTGCGTCGAGGAATCCGCATGGTTGCGCGCCTCCTCGAAACGGTCGATCAGCGTGCCGCCGTAGTCGGCCAGCGAATATTGCACGGCATCGGAGGAGATGCGCACGGTGACGAGGTAGCCGGCATCGCGCCGCTGGCCGAAGATGACGCGCGGCCGGCCCCGCGAGGCGGACGCCTGCTGCTCGCGCCGCTCCAGCACTTCCGCCTTTTCCAGCTCCGCCGTGATGGCCGAGACCGTGGCCGAGGCAAGGCCGGTATGATGGGAAATGTCCGTATGGGCAAGCGGCCCGTGCCGGCGCAGCGAGGCGAGGACCAGCGCACTGTTCTGCTGACGCACAAGCTCCGTGCTCGACTTCACCAGCATCGCCCGTTTCCGCCCGCTTTCACTTGCTGCAACACATGCCCCTCCCAAAGCATCTGTCACGCCGTCGTTCAAGACCCGTCAAAGGCTTGTTGACAGCCTTCGAAAGTTCTGACATCTATTTTCTCGACTGTCGAGAAAAAAGTCCCGGCATCACCGGGAGGGGCATCTGGACAGTATTATCGTGATCGGTCGTTGATTGGGCGGGAGGTTCGCCCGGACGGCCGGTATTCACTTGGGAGGATAATTATGAAATCCGTTCTGAAGCTGATGGCAGGGGCTGCCATCATCGTTTCCATGCATTCGGCCGTCGCGCACGCCAAGGACCTGGTGGTCGGCGTCTCCTGGTCCAACTTCCAGGAAGAGCGCTGGAAAACCGACGAAGCCGCCATCAAGGCTGCGCTCGAGGCCTCCGGCGACAAGTACATTTCGGCTGACGCCCAGTCCTCCGCCGCAAAGCAGCTGACCGACATCGAATCCCTGATCTCGCAGGGCGCCAACGCCCTCATCGTTCTCGCCCAGGATTCCGAAGCCATCGGCCCGGCCATCGAAAAGGCCGCTGCTGAAGGCATCCCGGTCGTCGGCTACGACCGCCTGATCGAGAACCCGGCCGCCTTCTACATCACCTTCGACAACAAGGAAGTCGGCCGCATGCAGGCCCGCGAAGTCTTCAAGGTGAAGCCGGAAGGCAACTATGTCTTCATCAAGGGCTCGTCTTCCGACCCGAACGCCGACTTCCTCTTCGCAGGCCAGCAGGAAGTGCTGAAGGAAGCCATCGACGCCGGCAAGATCAAGAATGTCGGCGAAGCCTACACCGATGGCTGGAAGCCGGAAAACGCCCAGAAGAACATGGAACAGTTCCTGACGGCGAACGACAACAAGGTCGACGCGGTCGTCGCATCGAACGACGGCACGGCCGGCGGTGCGATCGCAGCGCTTGCCGCACAGGGCCTTGCCGGCTCCGTCCCGGTCTCCGGCCAGGACGCCGACCACGCCGCGCTCAACCGCGTCGCGCTCGGCACGCAGACCGTCTCGGTCTGGAAGGACTCGCGTGAGCTCGGCAAGCGCGCCGCCGAAATCGCGGCCGAGCTTGCCGGCGGCAAGACCATGGACGACATCGAAGGCGTGACGACCTTCAACGGCGGCCCGAAGGGCGTCGAGATGAAGTCGGTCTTCCTCGCACCGCTGCCGATCACCAAGGACAACCTGAACGTCGTCATCGACGCCGGCTGGATCTCCAAGGAAACGGCCTGCCAGGGCGTAGCCGCCGGCTCGGTCGCAGCCTGCAACTGAACCGGACCACCGGACTGACCTGACCATTGCCGGGCGCCGCAACGTGAAACGTTGCGGCGCTTGCGCAAGATGGGCAGCGGGCGGAGGATGAGGCGGCGACACATCCTCGAGCGGGCCCCGTCCCGAAAACGCCCGGACGACACGTTCAACAGAAGTGGGGGAACGGCAAAGCCATGGCCGACATCACGAATACCGCAGCTGCCAATCGCGCGCGCTTGGCCAGCGAAAATCCGGTGAAGCGCTTCTTCCGCGCCACCGAAATCGACACCCGCCTGCTCGGCATGGTCGGCGCCATGCTGATCATCTGGATCGGCTTCGACATCCTGTCGGGCGGCCTGTTCCTGACGCCGCGCAACCTCTGGAACCTTTCCGTCCAGACCGCCTCCGTCGCCGTGATGGCGACCGGCATGGTGCTCGTCATCGTCACGCGCAACATCGACCTGTCCGTCGGCTCCATCCTCGGCGTCGTCGGCATGACCATGGGCGTGCTGCAGGCCGAACTGCTACCCCAGTTGCTCGGCTTCGAGCATCCGGCCATCTGGATCATCACGCTCGCCGCCGGCCTCCTGCTCGGCGCGGCCATCGGCGCATTGCAGGGCTTCATCGTCGCCTTCCTCAACGTGCCCTCCTTCATCGTCACGCTCGGCGGCCTCCTCGTCTGGCGCGGCGCCACCTGGTTCGTCACCAGCGGCCGCACGGTCGCTCCCATGGACGCGACCTTCCGCCTGATGGGCGGCGGCACCAACGGCTCCATCGGCGCGACCGCCAGCTGGATCGTCGGGGCGCTGGCCTGCATCGCCATCGTCGCGACGATCGCCAACTCCCGCAAGCAGCGCAAGCGCTTCGGCTTCCCGCTGCGCCCCATGTGGGCCGAATATTTCCTCGTCGCCGTCGGCTGTGCGGTGGTGCTCGGCGCCGTCACCGTCGTCAATTCCTATCCCTGGCCGGTCGCCATCGCCCGCAAGTTCGCCGACGCCAACGGCATCGCCTGGCCCGAAGGCGGCCTCTTCATCCCGCACGGCATCGCCATCCCCGTGCTGATCGCCATCGTCGTCGGCATCGTCATGACCTTCATCTCGACGCGCCTGCGCTTCGGCCGCTACGTCTTCGCGCTCGGCGGCAACCCGGAGGCGGCCGAGCTTGCCGGCATCAAGACCCGCTGGGTGACGGTGAAGATCTTCGCGCTGATGGGCGTGCTGTGCGCCGTCGCCGCCGCCATCTCCACCGCCCGCCTCAATGCCGCGACCAACGCGCAGGGCGAGCTCGACGAGCTCTACACGATTGCCGCGGCCGTGATCGGCGGCACGTCGCTTGCCGGCGGCATGGGCACAATCGCTGGCGCCATGCTCGGCGCCCTCGTCATGCAATCGCTGCAATCGGGCATGGTGCTGGTCGGTATCGACACGCCGTTCCAGCGCATCGTCGTCGGTGTGGTCCTCGTCGTCGCCGTCTGGCTCGACACGATCTACCGCGCCCGCGCCAAGTAAGAGGAGCCCACCCAATGACGGACACCCGTACGCCCCTCGTGGAGATGAAGAACATCTCCATCTCCTTCGGCGGCATCCATGCCGTGGACAATGCCTCGGTCGATCTCTATCCCGGCGAGGTCGTGGCTTTGCTCGGCCATAACGGCGCCGGCAAGTCGACGCTGATCAAGGTCCTCTCCGGCGCCTACAAGCGCGACAGCGGCGAGATCCTGATCAACGGCGAGCCCGCCGAGATCACCAATCCGCGCGACGCCAAGAAATACGGCATCGAGACGATCTACCAGACGCTCGCCGTCGCCGACAACGTGGACGCGGCCGCCAACCTCTATCTCGGCCGCGAGCTGCGCACCCCCTGGGGCACGCTCGACGACGTGGCGATGGAGGCCAAGACCCGCGAGGTCATGGGCCGCCTCAACCCGAACTTCCAGCGCTTCAAGGAGCCGGTGAAGGCGCTTTCCGGCGGCCAGCGCCAGTCGGTGGCGATCGCGCGCGCGATCCTCTTCGACGCCCGCATCCTCATCATGGACGAGCCGACCGCCGCGCTCGGCCCCCAGGAGACGGCGCAGGTCGGCGAGTTGATCAAGCAGCTCAAGAAGGAAGGCATCGGCATCTTCCTGATCAGCCACGACATCCACGACGTCTTCGACCTCGCCGACCGCGTCTCGGTGATGAAGAACGGCCAGGTCGTAGGCCACGCCCGCACCGAGGACGTGACGAAGGACGAGGTGCTCGGCATGATCATCCTCGGCAAGGTCCCGGAAAAGGCCATCCCCGGCCCCGGCGCCATGCAGACCGCCTGACCCAAGAAAAAGCCGCCGGCCCACCCCGGCGGCTTTTCCCTTGAAAGAGATAGCCTTCCCGCAATTTCCCGATTGAAGCCCGCCCCCACCTGGGCTAAGAACCCCTCATCGGACAGACGAGTCATCGTCAGGCAAGCACCCGTAGCTCAGCTGGATAGAGTGTTGGATTCCGATTCCAAAGGTCACAGGTTCGAATCCTGTCGGGTGCGCCACCTCAATTTTAGAGCGACACATGAGAGCGGATTAATTCCGTATTGACCGGACGCTCGATATCACAAGAGCGGACTCTCACTCGTGCCATTCCCCGCCGCACGCTTCCAAATCCTCTGCTTGCCAATATCCCACTACTAATCTGACCCCTCGTTGGAGTATCCAACAGGTTGCTCGACGACGATACCGTTCCGGAACCATCATTCTCCACGTCAGGACGGGCGCTCGTCCTGCCTCGAAAAACGCCAGGCTCAGACCGCGTGTGCTGAATGCCGAACACGCTTTGTAACAAGCAGCCGTTCGAAACGATGAGCCTGCAAAGGATTCAAACATACCCCGTCAAGTATCTCCAATTTTGCGCGCGGAAAGCAAGTATATTGAGCTCGCCGGTTTTGCTTTCGTATTTGCCATCGCAAGCATAGCTAGGCAAATATCGAAGCTCGGCGAAAATTCACAGCATAGTTGGGATATACTGACATTTATTACGCCCCGTGATCGCTCGAGGAGACCCTCCATGGACTCGCGCGTGTCTTGCAAGGGATTCGGCGACTGCCCCTAAAGGATTTGAATCCTTTATGTTGCGTCGACGAGCCGCATTTCCGCTGGACGATGCCCAGCGTGGCGGCCATGGCCACCCAGATCCAGGGCCGGCCGTTTCGCCGACCGTCGGAAGTCGCGAAGACGATCGTCTTCCCAGCTCCGGACGAGGCCTCTTACATCGTCGGCAGCATGCTCGTCATCGACGGCAGCATGGGCAGTCGTTAAGGATTGAGGATCAGAAACCTCGGCGCTCAAGCCGGGCTTGAATCCTTGAGCCATCGGTGCCATTTCGGATTGCGTCCGAACCTAAGGCCCACCTATGGCAGATCGAAAGCATATCCCGACAGAGTTGAAACTGCGCCTCTTCTCGGCCGCCGCCGGCCATTGCCAGCGTCCTGACTGCCTCGCTCCCCTCTTCCCCGCGGAAATGGGAGGCGACAAGCATATTGCAGAGATGGCGCATGTCATTCCGCACGGCGAAGACGGCCCGCGTCGGGAAGAACGTCCAACAGGCAAATTCGAACCGGACACGTTCGAAAATCTCATCCTCCTATGCCCGACCTGCCACACGATCATAGACAAGGATCCGGAAGCCTATCCTCGCAACACGTTGCTGGGATGGAAGGCGGAGCATGTTGGGGCGCTCGCGCGCAAGCAGGGCATTACAGCCTACGACGAGCGCAGGCAGGTGCGCGACGCAGTCACCTCAGCCATGAGCGAGAACAAAGCTGTGTGGAAGGAGTTCGCCCCTGTGGATGGCGAGGCTTTCAAATTAGACCCCGAGTCCGAGACCGCGAAGACGTGGTCCCAGCGAATGAGAAGCGTGATCCTGCCGAACCATTTCCGTATCCTCGCGATCATCAAGGCGAACCTAAATCACGCCAACGACGCGGAAAAGGAGACATTCGCCCGATACCAGGAACACGTAAGAGGTCTTTCCGAACGGCACGTATGCGACGTCGCTGGGAGTGGCATACGGTATCCTGCTGAAATGGATGGGATGTTCGCATGAGCTGGCAGGTCGACTACGCAATCAAATCCATTTTGGAAGTTCCTGCCGTGACGGGGGCGGAGAATATCCGCGGTGACGCCATCAAGATCACGGCCGAGAGACGGCCCGAATCTGTTGCCGTTATTTCAGATGCCGACTTCATCGATGCTGCGGTGGCGAAAGCCTACCATCAGGAGTATCCCGAGATGGAATTTCTCTGCGGCTACAGAAAAAGTGCCGTTTGGGAAGGCGGCGCCATCAGGTACCTCGAGAGTCAGAAGATCGGCTGGGGAAACGGCGGAACGCTCACCTCAGCGATTCAGGACGACAACGTAAAGACGGCCAGCCACAAGGAGTTCTTTTTCTCCGACCGGCTGATCAGGCAGCTCCGATGCGTGACGTCGATCGATCGAGAGTTTGATCGAGTCCATAGTGTATCGCTCGTAGACGGGCGGAAACTCCGAATCGGAATGCTCATGGAATACGAGCCGACGGCCGAGGCTGTTCGGAGTCTATGGGGCAGATTTGGGGCGGTGGACGTCGTATGGAATATCAATCCGAATGGAAAGCCCACGCAGAAGGCTATCGAGGCCGGAGACGAGCTGGGCTGCAAGGTGATGAAATGGGACGAACTCAAGGTGCTCCTGAAAGGTCGTTGAAGACATCCTCCGAAGTGGCGAGACAGCTCCTTGAAACCTGCCCGTCGCTGTCCGAGTTCGAATCCTTCATGTTCGGTTCTTCGCTCGTGCGTGCCGGGAACGATTTCGACGTCCTGATCGTCGGCCCCTCCGGCGAGCCGCTGGCGCGGCTGAAGAGCGAGATCGCTCTCGCTGGCAGAGAGCTGCCGCTGGACGTCCTCTACATGCTGCCGGCTGAAGCCGAGGAGACGGGCTTCGTGTTGAACGAAGGATGCGTGCCGCTCTTCGAAATGGCGCTGCCAGACTAGGCTCGAGTTTTCCGCAAGGATTCAGACCGCATACGGGTCTGTGTTGCTTTCGTGGACAGGGTCCGATCTTCGCCCGACGCTATCGTCATTCACTACGACTTTGCTACTCTTAGCTGCCGCAGAGAGAATTGATTCGCGTCGGGACGAGATGGGCGTAGTCGAAAAGATAAAGCGAGAGGCAAAACGCGAGGAAGGCGGCGCTGTTCTGACCGAGCGCCTTGACTATCAGTTTGCCTGGGGCATCCAGCGCATGCTCGCGCTTCACGTCACGGGTCAATCCTATGCTTTCTTGTTCGAATCCCACGACGACATCCTAGAACTTGACCACGAGGCGACGCCAAGGAAGATCGTCTTCTACCAGGTAAAGACGCGCAAGAGCGGCAACTGGACTGTCGGTAGGTTCACCGAGCGGAAGAAGGTGAAGGACGGCGACGGGCTCGGCGCTTCGGTCGCGGGAAAAATGTTCGACAACATCAGGCGTTTCTCGACGTGCATCGACCGGGCGGTGATGGTGACGAACATGCCCATGCCAAAACTCAGTTCGGACGTCGGCGAACATTGCCTGACAACGCTCGACAAGGAATCGTTGAAGGAACTCGGCGCCGCGATGAGTGCCGAAGACGCCGCCTTCGTGGCTGCCACCCACCTGCCGTACTACCATCTGAACTACAGTCCGCTCCACTTCAACAATGCGCATCACACCGTCGTCGGACAGGTGGCCGACGTGCTTTTCAAGCGCACGGGAAGTGAACGCGGCGCGAAGACGTTCTTCGACGCCCTGTCCGGGGAGTGCAGGCGGAAGGCGAAGCCGCAGCCCGCGGTCCGGACATTGACGGAGTTCGACGCCGCGCATGTTCTGAAGAGGTCTGACGTCGAATCCTTCCTCGCCGTCCATGGCGAGTACACGTCGCCGAGCTGGGCGAACGTCGCTCCCTTTCTCCAGCCGCTGGGATTCGTCAGGGTCACCGCGATCATGAAGGCGTGGGACCGCTATGAGATCGACCGCAGAACGCGCTGGGAAACGTTGCGCCATGTAGCGCCGAAGATCGCCGCAGCTATTGAACCGATTTTCGATGGGCGCCAAGATTTCATCCTGGCTCTGCAAGAGGCCGTCGTGGAAGTTCGGGACGTGGTGCATGCGTGGTCGCCTAACGCCGACGAAGCCACGATCACCGCCATGATCCTCTACGAGTATCAACGCCAATGAACGAACGCGAACGCTTCGCCCTTCTCGTCCGAAATCTGAGAAAAGAAAAAGATGAAACGCTTGAGCTTCGAAAGGCTGGAATTGTTGTCGCTGACCGAAAGGAAGGCGCGAACGATAGACTTCCACCCGAAGCTGACGATCATCCAGGGAATAAACGGGGTCGGTAAGTCCTCGGTCATTAAGAGCCTTTATTGGACGCTCGGTGCGGCTCCTCAGGCGATACATCGCGACTGGGTAGCCGCGAACGTCAAAAGCAGGCTTCATATCCGGATCGACGACGCCTCCTACTCCGTCGTCAGGGATGGCCGTCAACTGGCCATGTTCGACGCCGAAGGGAAGAAGCTGATTTCCACCAACAGCATCACCCACGAGTTCGGGCCGTTTCTCGCCGACAAGCTCGACTTCGGGCTGACGCTTTTGAACAGGAAGAACGAACCGGAGGTGCCTCCCCCGGCATATGCGTTTCTACCGTTCTACATGGACCAGGACGGAGGGTGGGAGCGCCCTCTTTCGTCGTTCGACAGGCTGACGCAGTATGCGAACTTCAAACGGGCGATCATCGAATATCATTCGGGCATCAAGCCGAACGAGTTCTACAAGATCTCCGCAGAAAAGACGATCGCCGCACGCCTGAAGTCCGAGGCTATATCCGAACGGAACACGGTAGCCGGCGTCGTCGCGAAGCTGGGTCTCGATCCGGTGTTCAAGGGCATCGAACTCTCCGCCTACGATCACGACGCAGCGGTCGAGGAGCTTCTCGTCCGCCTGACGGATCTTCGCGACAAGCGCCAACGGCGCGCGGCGAAACTCGCCCAG
This sequence comes from Shinella sp. Sh6, assembly GCF_055392685.1. Lineage (NCBI taxonomy): Bacteria > Pseudomonadati > Pseudomonadota > Alphaproteobacteria > Hyphomicrobiales > Rhizobiaceae > Shinella > Shinella sp. Sh6. The sequence continues at coordinate 2,453,181 of NZ_AP044005.1, forward strand.
GTCGTCGACGAGCGGCTCCTTCTCGAGGAACAAATCGAGCTGGCGCGCGCCGCTGCGAGAGAACTCGGCGCCGATGCGAACTGGGCTGCCTCGGATGGACGTGAGACGATCGCCTGCCCGACGTGCGGAACCGATCATCGGAACGACTTCAGGCATCGGTTCTCAATCCTTGCGGACCGCGACCAGTGCTTCGAATTCGTGGCGAGTTCTCTCGACAAGATAGACGATCTCGCGAAGGAGGCGCGCGACGTCGAAGAGGAAATGGCATCGACCGAGCGCATCATCGCAGAGGTTCAGTCGACCCTGGAATCCGAACGCGAACAGGTAACGCTCAAGGAGGTGATCGAGAACGAAGGCAGGCGACAGGCCATGTCCCTGTTCAACGAACAAATCTCCGAACTCGACGAGAAGATCGGCGGCTTCGAGGCTTCCATTGTCGAGATGGAGGCAGCGCTCAAGGAATTCAACAAACGGCAGCACCGTGAACAACGCGAGCGTTTCTATGCAGACAGGATGCGCAGCTATATCGACAGGCTGAACGTGCTCAATCCAGACTACGACGCTGTTTCCAAGATCACGGGCCGCATAGTCGAGACCGGAAGCGAGCAGCCTCGCCTTCTGCTGGCGTACGAGCTGGCCTTGCTTGCGACCATTCAAGAGTTTTCGACGGCGTTCGCCGCGCCGATGGTCATCGACAGTCCCAACCAGCAGGATCAGGACGACACGAACGCGCGGTCCATGCTCTCGCTGATCATCGATTCCCGCCACCCCCAGGGTCAGACGATCCTGGGCACGGTTTCCATGCACGGCATCGATCCGGGAGACGCCAGCGTCATCGAGTTCAACGACAAGCGATCGGTTCTGCAAAGCAGCGAATTCGAATTCGTCTCGGCCTCCTTGAGACCCGCGCTCGAGACGCTCTGACGTGAGGGGCCTTCCGATCTGCCGTCGTCGGCCGCCTACACCATCCACTTTTGATGCTCGGCGGCTGCCTGAGCGCTCTTCAAGGCGACATGACGTGAAGCGCGGAACATCGCCGTGCATGCGGATAGATGGCCCTGCTTGATCGCGTTGTGCTACGACTGCCGAATTCCATTTGAAGCGAGTGAAGATCTGATGCGCCGCCGATACGTTGCCATCCTAGCGGCTCTCCTTTCTGCGGCGACGGCTGCGGCCGCCGACTTCAAACCATACGCGAACGGCCGCTTTGGATATGCCGCCGACATCCCCAGCGACTTCAAGACGACACTCATGCCGGAAAACGGCGACGGCTTGGGTCTCCAGAGCCCGGACGGTAAGGCGAAGCTCTCAATCTGGGGGAACTACGTTACCGAGGGCGGCTTTTCCCAGAAAAGCGATCTCCGGAAGAAGTTCGCGACCGACGCCGGCTGGCAGTTCACCTACGAGAAACGCGGAGCGTCATGGGCGAGCTATTCCGGCACGAAGGGCGACCGCATCATCTACATGCGGCAGATCGCGCTATGTGACGGCGCCATGGGGAATTTCACGTTGGAGTATCCGGCCCGCCAGCAGAAGCGGTATGGCCCGGTGATCGACACGATGGTGAAGACGCTGAAGGCGCCGAAACACTGAGAGTGATTGCGCTCGCCCCGGCGCCGTCTACGGAAAGAGTTCCAGCACCTTGGCGAACGGGTTCTTTCGCTCAGAAGCAGCTCTGGCTTTCTCCCTGATCACAATCGCCGGATCCAAGCGCCGATTGAGCGCGATGTAGATATCCTGACCGTCCATCAAGATGATGCGCCTCGAGGTGAACGCAGCGGAGGATGGGGTTGAATAGCCGGCATGGCTAACGTGCAGCCCACGGGTCCATATGGTGCGCTCTTCAATCTTTCCCTGAAAGGAATGCAACATCGTGGCATCAGTTTGCGCGCGATGCCATTTTGCCTCGACAAGGTATGTCGTGCCGTCGTGTTGAAAAGATCCGTCGATCTGTTCACCGATAGTCCTGAAGGACGCACGGGCGTCCAGCCCCCACGTGTCAAACCACCGCTTCAGAAAACGCTCGAAGGCGTACCCTCGTTCGTGAGGTCGGTCGGTCATCGCTTCGAGTGCGAGGAATTCGGATTCCAATGCTGCGAGGATACCCTCCGCAGGGCGTAGCGGCTGAGTGACTTTGGGCTCCTCTACGACAGCGGCACCGGGCAGCGGCCGGCCGCCCAACCGCTCGATAATCGCGCTGAGTTTCTTCCGGTTGGCATCGGTGGCATCGTCGGGGCGGTCAGCCTGCAGATATTCCCATAATCCCGCCAGGGCCTTGGCAATTGCCTTCGGCTGAGCCTTCTGCGTGAAGGCGACGAGACGCTTGCCCTTGGAATTCCCCCGGAAGCCATAGACATCGTCGTAAATTTCCACGCCGACCTCGTGCCGAAAGAATTCGGTGAAGGTCTGGTTCGTGAAGTTGAGAACGTATCCTCCTTGGACGAAAAGATCATCGACGAGCTTGGCTTCTATGGGTCGGAGGGTCATGTGACATCAGTCTCGGGTTATGAAACGGGCACGATCCAGGAGTTCGTCGAACGTGACGATGTCCAAGTTTCGAGTATCCCGACGGAAGAGTTCGAAGGTGTCGCGGCGAACCTCGGCGTCTCGACGGTTGCCGACGGCCGAAATCTCAGCGGCGCTGCCGAGGACAAGTATCGCCTTCGGATCTCGAGTCCTCGTTTCAAGTTTTCGGTCTCCGGATTTGTCGTGGTTCTGCCCTGTCTGAGCTTGCAGGAGCCACTCCGCCTTCTGCTCCAGAACCTGGGAGACGGCGTCCATGAACTCGTTGCTGAAGCGCCAGGTGCCGGATCGACCTGCTCGGCGCTGCGCGAAAATCGGAGTGTCCGGCCGCTTGATCTCGACGAGGACGGAATAGTCGGTGAAGTTCATCAGGTAATCGACCGTCGGCCGGTCCCGGTCATCAGTTCCCCCGGCCCCCACAACCATCTCCCGATCGAAGGGGCGCATGATCCTGTAATCGAGACCGTAGCCAAAGACCCAGCTCTGCCGCTCGAAGAAGTCCTGCCAGCTTGTTTCCGACCAAGATCCCTCGGCGAGTTCACGCTCGAACTCTTCAAGACCCTGGCGCCGCCCCAGCAGGAGGTTGATCTCGTTTTGGCTAAGTTCAGGCTGAACGTCCCGCAAGAGCCGCTCTCGCTCCTGTGGGCCGAGCCGTCGAATCCTTGTCAGCAGCGCGTGGTCGGAGGCGTCGGTGATGATCTTCGGGCCGTTGCCAACAGACACGTCGCGAACGTCGAAGGTTCCCTCGTTCGAGCGATCGATGAACTTGATGCTCTCGAGGAATGCGAGCAGGCGTTCGAATTCATCCGAGCGGAATGAGAACGAGTCCTTTTCGTAGCCTTGGTACCAGTCGCCTGCACGGTTCTGGAAGGTTTCTAACGTTACGCGACGAATTCCACCGTCGTCCTGGCTGACAAGGGCCGTAACCTGCGTCTTCCGCTTCTCGCCGGTCATCCGGAGACACATCGATCCTTCTATCTCGCCGAGGAGCACGTTCTCGGTTCCGTCGATAACAGCTCGGATCAGCCGCCGGCGCTCGGGATTGATCGAGCCATGCTCGAAAACCTTGCTGAGGTAAGCCTTGCCTTCTTTCCGAAGCTCGAAGAACTTCGCATCGTCATCGCTCATTCCCGGATATCCAGCAGCTTTAGGTTGGCGCGGAATAGATCACGCGAAGCGAAGTTTAACAACAGAAGGCTGAAGAATCGGGAGCTCCAGCAAGGTCGTTTTACATGTAGCCGTGAAATGTCTCTGAGCAACTTAAAATGGTTCTTGCAATCGTGCGCCGGCCTCGTTCATCCTGTTGACATCCAACGATATAGGTCCGAGATGACTCTCCAGATTACGCGCATGAAAGTCATGAACTTCCGCTCCGTCGCAGACAGCGGTTGGGTGGACATCGATCGGGTAACCGCACTCATAGGAGTGAACGAGTCGGGAAAGACAAATCTCCTTCTGCCCCTATGGAAATTCAATCCCGCGCGCGAGGGTGGCCTGCATCCGACATCGGATTATCCTAAGAAGATCTTTGGGCCAATCAGGACAAATCCGGGCGCCTACAAGTTCATAACCGTCGAGTTTGACACCGGCAGTCTCGCTCCCCGTATCGCCGACATTACGGGGTTCTCGGCCAGCCGACTTGGAACAGTTCACGTGTCCAGATTCTACGACGGCAGCTATACCGTCGATTTCCCTGATGCTCGGATTGAACGCGACGTCGCGGCGGAGAAAGTGACATCGCTCCTTCAGTTGCTCTCCAAGGACATTGAAGGAACTGAACCACTGAAATCGGAAGAAGCCCAAAAGGCTGCGTACCTGGATCAGATTCGGAAAGGATTATCATCGGTCTCCGGCGATCGGCTCGATGGTGGAGCGATCGAAGCTCTCTCGGAGTTGCTTAGCGCTGCAATCCCTGAAGAGCCGCCCAAGACCAGTACGATCTCGCCGCGGTATCGCCAAGCTGTCGACGCGCTGGATTCCATTCGGGAAAATATCGAGCAGAAGGATCTCGGGGAACAGCCAACCGTCAAAGAGATCGTCGTCGCGAATCTTCCGACCTTCGTCTACTACTCAAACTACGGCAATCTGGATTCGGAGATTTACCTTCCGCACGTTGTCGAGAATCTGACACGTACCGACTTGGGAACTAAGGAGGAGGCGAAGGCGCGGACTTTGCGTGTCCTGTTCGACTTCGTCCAGTTGAAACCGGCTGAGGTACTGGAGCTGGGCAAGGAGCACGAGGCGAGCCGTGGGGGACGGCCGACAGACGATCAAATTGCCGAGGTCGCGGAAAACAAGCGCGAGCGTTCGATCTTGCTTCAATCGGCTAGCGCTTCCCTGACAGACGAGTTTAGAGCTTGGTGGAAGCAGGGCGATTATCGCTTTCGCTTTGAGGCGGACGGTAATTTCTTTCGGATATGGGTCGCCGATGATCGACGGCCGCAAGAAATCGAACTCGAAAGCCGTAGCACGGGGCTTCAATGGTTCCTGAGCTTCTATCTCGTTTTCTTGGTGGAGAGCGCGAAGGAACACCAGAACGCGGTATTGTTATTGGACGAGCCCGGCCTCTCGTTGCATCCGCTAGCGCAAAGGGACCTTTCCGAGTTTTTTGACAGTCTCGCGAGCACGAACCAGATTCTGTACACCACTCACTCACCGTTCCTCGTGGATGCTGACCGCCTAGATCGGGTTCGCAAGGTGTACGTCGACGACGATGGCACGACCAAAGCGACGCCGGATTTGCGGGAGGGTGGCAACGAAAAGACAAAGAACGGCGCCTCCTATGCCGTTCACTCCGCACTGAATTTGACGATCGCCGAAAGCCTGATGGTGGGGTGCAAACCCGTCATCATCGAGGGGCCTTCGGATCAACACTACCTTACGGCCATGAAGATAATGCTGATCCATGCGGGAAAGATCGGACCCGCTCGGGAACTCGTCTTCCCGCCGTCTGGTGGAGCAAGAAACGCCAAGCAGATTGCCAGTATGCTGACAGGACGCGACGACGATCTTCCACTTGTGCTCTTGGACGATGACCGGCCAGGCCAGCAAGCTGCGCAGGAGTTGAAAAACGGCCTGTACACGGAGTTCAAGGAGAAGGTTCTAAGTGTTCGCGACTTCACGGGCATGGACGGTAGCGAAGTGGAAGATCTCGCGCCGCCTGATGTAATTGCCCGGATCGTCGACCGACTATACAAAGACGCCGAGAACGACTTCGAGAGCTGTCTGAAATCAGGTCCGATAGTTCCGCAAATACAAAGCTGGGCTTCGCGGGAGGGCATTGAACTCGAGAACGGATGGAAAGTTCCTCTTGCCCGCCGAGTGAAGCAGCATCTCCTCAACCAAGGTATCGAGAAGGTCGATATCGCGGTTCAAGAAATGTGGATCAAGCTCTTCGAGGCTTTCGAAAAATAGCGAAACGTCATTGTCTACAGAAAACAGGGCATCGGGACCGTCCCGGTGCCCTGTCCGCGTCGTCCCTTCCTTCCTGAAACGCCGTCCGCAGCTCGCTCCAAACAGGATTCGGAAACGCCCATTTCCCCGCATACGGCCGCCACCCGAAGAAGACCCGCGCTTCATCCGACATCTGATCCCGTATGGATTCGATCTCTTCAACAACGGCTGTAACCTCCCGCAGGAACGGCAGATTTCTCGACATCCGGTTTAGGTCGTCCTGCGCCATCGACAGGTCTTCGTCCGCGTCGAAGAAGTCCTGATCGAGGAACTGGAAGACCTCCGCGGCCTGGCGACCGCGCCGATAGGCGACATGCCGGAGATCGTCCAGAATGCGGTCGGCGGCCGCCCGGTCGAAGCGGGCGCGGCCCCTTGTCCGAAACAGGGCCGTCTTCAGCCGCTCGAGGTGAGCGGCGTCGCTCAGGCCCTTCCAGCCCGTGACGTTCGGCGGCACCGTCGTCGTCATGGATTCAATGGTCATGCTGTCTCTCCTTCATCCGTGAAGCCGTTGTCTGATCTTCCGGCGCGTCTTCGGCGTCGGCATATCCTTGGCATCGTCCGGCTTCAGGCCGTCGACGATCTGCTGTCCCGTCAGATGCCCAGCTCCGATCAGCTCAAGCCAGAGGCCTTCGATCGAGGTTCGGTAGGATTCGATGATGGTCTTCGCGCGGGCGAGCTGTTCCTGCAGTACAGGCTCGATCCTCTTGAGCAAAGGGCCGTCGACCCGGCGGGCGCTGTCGATCAGCCGCTCGTCGACGCCCGCCGGCCACGAGGCGAGCATGCCGTTCATACCAAGATGCCGGTCGAGGATGATCGCAAGTCGCGTCGCCCCGTCGAGGTCCGACGCGACGCCGTCTCCATGGTGACCGACGAAGATCTGCTCAGCGGCCATCCCGCCCATGTGGATGGCGATGTTGTCGAGGTAGAACTGTTTACCGTTGTTCGCGAGTTCTCCGCCTTCGAGCACGGCGCCGCCTAGAATTTGACGCTCCAGCGAAGCCGACGCCCTGCTCTCGATGGAAACGCCCCGGACCTTGCGGGCACCGGTGGCGACCGCGACGACCGCGTGGCCGAGTTCATGGATCGCCAGCGCCCAACGGAACTTCTCCGAGAGCGGTACGCGACCCGGAAGACTTCCCATGACGTCCGCGATGGTGACCGCCCTGCGGTCGCGGCGGGCGACGCGCCGGGCCAGCCGGACGATCCGGGCGATGTCCGCGCCGGTCAGGCCGAAGCTGTCCTCGGCGAACTGGGCGAAGTCCTCTTCCGGTAGGTCGCCGCGCAGATGGTGGCGAAGGATTCCGACACGCGCCTCGGCATCCGGCAGTGGCAATCGGACATGGTTGTCCAGCCGGCCGGGCCGAAGGATCGCCGGATCGATGACGGCCGGATTGTTGCAGGCGCCGACGACCACGACGCCTTCCCGGTCGACCGTGCCGTCGAGGCATTCGAGGAAGCTATTGATCACCTGCCGGACGTAGCTGCTGTTGTGACCGTGGTCGCTCTCGCGATCGGTGAATCCATCGATCTCGTCGACGAACAGGATCGCGGGTGCCGCGTTCCGGGCGTCCTCGAACGCCTTGAACATGGCCCGCTGCATGTCGCCCAGATGGCCCTTCGCCTGCCAGCGGGCAGCGGAGCCGATGACGAGCATCGCGCCGCAGGTATTCGCAAGCGCCTCCGCGAAGATGGTCTTTCCAACGCCAGGCGGCCCGGACAGCAGGAGGCCTCGGTCGACGTCGCTCCACGGGATGCGTCCGTTCTTCCAGTCCTTCAGGTCCTGTTTCAACTGCAGTCCCCACTGGCGGGCCTCGCCGTAGCCGCTCATGGATTCGAGGCGAAGCTCCTCCTCGTCTTCGAACCCTTGTCCAGGCGGCGGCCCGGCCTTGCGCGGCACCTCGGACCGCATGACAAGCTGGGCAAGCATGCGCCCGACGCTCCGTCCCGGACGAACGACTGCACGCTGCATTTCCTCGTCGATCAGCAGGAAGATCTCCGCCTGCTGGTCGGTGAGCCGGCCGCCATAAAGTGAGCGGAAGATTCCCTTCACCTGATCAATGGTCGGCGGGTTCAGGCGGACGACGACATCGGCGGCGAGCCGGGCTGCCACCGTGATGGACGCCTCCTCCGGGAAGAGAAGGACGACCTTCTTCTCGTCGAGCGCGCTCGCGATCTCCCTCGCGGAGTTCAGCGGCCTCTTCGGGTCGAAGTCGACGATGGCGGCGGTCTTCCTGTAGCGGTTGCCGGTGCTGAGCATGGCATCGGCCGCGCGGAAGTATGGGCCGACGTCGGCGCCGGGAGGGATGACGACGACGGCGACGAATGCATCCGCCCTGAGCAGTGGCCGGATGGCGCTCCTGATCGATGCGTACGCGAGCTGTTCGGGAAGGCCGAAGCGCTTCCGCGGAGTGATGTGGTTCTTCATGGACCTGTCCTTGATTACGAGTTGAGACGACATGGGCAGTCTCATTCCCGTATCCGGCGGACGGCCGTCTCTGGGCCGATAAGGGCATCGTCCAGATCGACCTCCAGGAATCCTTGCAGGATCAGCGCCGCGAGGCAGGCCATCGGCCGTCCCTCCCGGAAGGCGGACAGCGCTTCGGCGACGGTCAGCGATCCCACCTCGTCTAGCGCGGCAAGGATGCGCACGCGGTCGCCGAGAGGGCATCGGTAGAAGCCGTATCGAAGGAGGTCCTTGGCGTTGGCAAGCCGGTTGCTGTCGACGAAGTCGTGCATGGCGACCGGGCGGTAGGCGTGACCCAGCCGGCCGACGGCAAGATCGATCCAGTCAGGCGGCTTCGGTGTGTCCTCGCCGACGTGCACCATGAAGGTGCGGTCGTCCGTTCCGGTGACGACGAAGTCGACGCGGTAAATCTCCTCGCCGTAGGACAGGTCGACTCCTTCGCACGACCAGCGGGCGACGTCCGGGTCGACGTCGAGAAGGCATGCGAAGTCTCGAGCTTCCTGGCTGCGGAAGGCGGGATGTCCAGCGCACTTGATGGTGGCAAGCGGATAGTAGAAGCGAGGAGGCTCGTTTCGCGGGACGACATCGCCCGGCGGCCTCTCGTAGGGAATGCTCTTCATGGCACCCTCGTGAACACAATACGGATGGGCGGACGCCGGACTAGCAAGTCCGGCAGTCGGTCAGCGTATTCGTGCCGAGGCGTAGCGAGCGATGTAATACATGATGGCGGAACAGATAGAGAACGTAAGCGGCGGCGTCAAGCCGCTGGCAATTGCTTTTTCGTGTGGTCGTCCAAGATGCTCTTCACGGCGACATCTTCCCGGAGCAGCCTGAACTCCCTTTAGGCCGCGCTTATCCGCCGTCGACACGGGCGGCGATGACCTTCGCTGGATCAAGCGGACTGCCTCCCGTCGAGAACCACTGGTGGCCGCGCCGATGATGCATGGAGCGTCCGGGGCACTTTCCGCCGGCCGATCGACGCCGCAAACTATTGGTGATGCAAGATATTGCGAAACTGATTCAACTTAAGATAACTATTGTTGAGGAAACTACGATGCAACCGGGGGGAAGATGTTGCGTCTGAGGGGGTATACCGACGCGGAGCTGAGGACCGAGTTCGCGCGGCACAGAGACGATCTAGTCCAGCTCGATGCCTTGAACCGCGAACTAAATAGCCGCGACACAGACGAGGCGTTCGACCTCCAGATGGAGGTGGTGCAAGTCCTCGCCAACCTCCGAAAATCCGCGCAGGCAAATTCGAGAGGAGATGCTGTTGCTGCCTGGCTGAAGGCTTTTCTCCTGAGCCGCCGCATGTCCGCAGCCGACGGGCGTCCTCTCCATCAATATCGAATGTCGGATGCCGAATATCAGAGCGCACGCTCGCTTCTCAAGACGTCGAGATCCCGACTTGATCGAGACGATGGTCCGGCGGCAAGTCTGTTTGTAGCCTTCTGCGCGGAGTGGTTTCGGCGCGAAGCGACATCGTTCTTCCTTCGCTGGGATGCCCTTGCGCCGGACGTATTCAGCACCATTCCCCATAGCCGCCGTCGGAACCTCGTCGAGGTTGGGCTCGACTTTTGGAAGCGCTCGCTGATCAAATCGGAGACTGCAACAGAGTTCTTGCTTACGATTGCGATCGAAGGCGGCATCTCGGCTCACGTGATCTCCGAATATGGTTCATCCTGGCTGGCAGAATATCTCAGAAAACTGATGAGGTTCGCTCTAGCGGACGGCAACCGTGACCATGTACGGGGCTTCGCCGGCGACATGTCAAACGAGATTCGGATTTCGTTTCGGCAAGACGGCTTCATCGATCTCTGCTGTGAACTCATCCTGAAGCTCGTCGAATGGAAGCGCGTCGCGGATCAGGGGGCGCCGGGCGTCGATCCGCTTTCGTTTCTCGACGCCCGGCACCCAGACTGGAAAGATTCGCTCCCGATCTACATGCCGGCCGACGACGACCGGATCGCGAGGCGCCTGCTGAGCGGACTGCTTGTCGAAAAGGCAGGCCAGGTGGGCGGTTCGGGAATCACCGTGGACCGATACCTAAAGTTTGAGGCCGGCATCTGGCGGCCGGCGATTGCCCTTACCGCAGACGGCGAGGTCTCGCCAGGCAAGCTGCCAGGTGTCTCCAGTGCCAGGCGGTGGAAAGCAATCCCTTCCGGACAACTTGCCAACTATCTTCCCAGCCAGATCGCGCTCTTCGAGCCTCCGACGGAAGATCAGCAGAAATGGCGCGTCAGGTCGCTAACGCCGCTCGACAGGCTTCTTGTTGGAATGCCCCTGGCCCATACCGTGACGGTCAATCTGACGAGCGGCTCGGAGGTTTCCCCGATCGCCTGGCCGGGTGGCGCCGGGGTTAGCTCACCAGTCTTGTCGTTCTTACCGATAGAAGTCGCGGAGGGCGACGCGCCGAAGACGCTGCGCCTGATCAAGACGGGCTCCACGAGCTTGCCTGCGAGCAGGATTTACGTACTCGTCCCCAGGGAGTGGCGAGCCGTTCCTGCGGAGGGAACAGAACCCGGTCGGATTTGGAATGCTGAAGATGGTTGGGTTCTGCACGAGGTCACCGGCACTATTTACTTTATGAAGCCGGGCGCCGCTGCAGGAGAGCGCTACCGGATCGAGGCCAACATGGACGCCCGCCAGGAGTCCCTGATCCTGTCGTCCGCCGGCGAGGTATCGATACACTCGGAAGACGGGATCGAAACCTTGGCGGGTCCAGTCACGCTCGGCATCCTATCCGAAGGTGCTACGCGAGCCCCGGCGCCGGAAGAACTTCTGATCCGCTCGGTGGACGATCGATGGAGACCGATCACGGATCGAAAGATAACCGCGCCTGGGGCTTATGAAATTTCCTGGCGGGATCCAAAGGCGGACATCCAGCTTGAGCGCCGAAGGATAGCGATTGTTCCATCGGGAGGTCGTATAGTCGGGGAGATGATCGGCGCGCAGGAAGGGCGAATTGTTCACGAGCGGCTTCCCGGATGGCGGGTCGACGTCACGGGTGAGATGACCGCTCTGAAGAAAACGGAGGGAGAACTGCAATTTACGATGTCGGGAAAACCCAGATATCGCATTGAGGCGCTTCTTCATCCTCCCATGGGTCGCCCGTTCAGGATCAGCGTCCCTATGAAAGTTCGCGAAGCCGCCATCATCCTTGCAGACGGCTCTGCGGCAAGCGGCGGGCAGACAATTGACGTAACCGCACTTCGAGGTGCCGTCGCTGCGTCTCCGCACGCCACGACCCTGACACTTTCTTCTCGAACTGACCGTTCGAACTCCATGCAGTTTCGATTTGCTGGGGAGTTTCCTCTGGCCGCCTTGAAACCGGCCGTCCAGGAGATGATGGCGCCGATGAACGATCAGGATGCCATGCTCGAGCTCGAGTTTCTCGGCGAGACAAGGATTCCGATACGGCTCCGGAAATACCGATACGCTCGCCCGATCATAGTCGGAGGAGCCGTCGTGTTCAGCGAGAATTTCAGCGCCCTTCCCGTCGCGAAGATGATTCTTCAACCGGCCAAAGAGCACCTACTTCAGCGAAAACCCGATGGGAGCTTTGAGATTCCATATTGGTGCCATGGCCCTTGCCTGGTCTATCTGCGTGACGGGCCAGATATCGTGGCCCGGCCGCTCGTAGTGAACCGCCCGATGCGCGACAATCCCACGACGCCGCTACAGGCAGCTCTAGCCCAGACCGAATATATTCGATTGAAGGCGGAGGTGGGCGCAGCCTTGGACGACCTCTCGGAGGGAAATCTTGCATCAAGCGACGTTCGTCTGCTCGTTGATATGGCCGTTAACTTGAACGGCATGCCCGCTACCGGCTTTGTCGCCTTGCAGGAACTCGCTTCGCGACCGAAGGCTCTCCTGCGACTTCTTCTGAGCGCACCAGCGCAAGATCGCCAGGCCTTATGGGCCCTACAGCAGGAGCTTCCATTTTTGTGGCTTGCTATCCCGTCAACAGCCTGGTGGCAGGTATTAATCTCAGAGTCTGACGCTCTCCACGCGGCCCTCTCCGAAGTGCCGGACGACGTGCGCTTGCCAATGATCATGACGCACCTCACGGGATTAAGGGAAAAGCTGGTTGAAATCGAGCCCGCTCTCGACTCAGTTTTCGTTCGCGCCGGGTTCCCTCCGCTGGAAAAGCAGTCGCTTGATGTCGTGCTTCAGGTGTTTGTTCAAAGCCAGAGGATGCATGATGACGAAACACAGACGCCCGTAAGGAGAAATCCCGTCCTAGAAGACCTCAAGAAGTCGGCTATCAGCCTTCCTGAGGACTTCCACCGCTTCAGCTTCGAGGAGTTCGAGTGCATGGCCGCGCCTGCAGCGCTAGCGGCCACCGCGGCAGGAAGGTTGAAACTGTCAGCGACGACAGAACTCATCGTGCGAAAAACGCTGAGAGAACACGCGCACTTTGTGTCGTGCGCCTACCCGCATCTATTGAAATTCTATGAGGTCCAGGCGTGAAGCCCTTCAACACTCTCTCCGACATCCGCGCCAGATCCGCAGAAGCTATCCTCTCTCAGTCCAGCGTAAGAAATACCGCGTTGCTCGGCCACCTGCGGTCGATGTTCAATTCGCCGTCCACGGCAGAGGGAGGCCTGCTGCAGCAGCCCATAGTCGAAGGCGCGCATCCGTTCGTTCCGGCGGACGTCGACATGGGCGGAGTGGATCCATCGGTCCTTCATCCGGACTTCGTTGCTGCAATAGACGCCCTCCCAAATGGCAGCGACTACCGCTTCCCGAAGAAGCGCCAGCCGTTCAAGCACCAGTTGGAGGCATGGAGACATCTCTCGAGCACGGGGAATCCTCAATCTGTCCTCGTTACTTCTGGCACCGGCTCAGGCAAGACGGAATGCTTTCTCTTCCCCATCCTCAGCGACCTCGTCTCGCAAGCGAAGGGTCGGTCGGCGCCGCTCGAGGGCGTGCAGGCGATCATGCTCTATCCGCTCAACGCCCTTATCGAGAGCCAGCGGGAGCGCCTATCTGCGTGGACGCGGCCTTTCGACGGCAAGGTCCGATACTGCCTGTACAACGGCGACCTGCCGAACTCGCAACCTGCAAGTCTACACCGAGCCACCCCCGAGCAGCAGGTCGACCGTGAGCAGCTTCGGGAAAGTCCGCCACCCGTGCTCGTGACAAACATCACGATGCTCGAATACATGCTGGCGCGTTCCGAGGACCAGCCTATAATCGAGAAGTCGAAGGGGAAACTGAAGTGGATCGTTCTGGACGAGGCACATTCGCTTGTCGGAGCAGCGGCCGCAGAGATTGCGCTCCTCCTTCGGCGCGTCTTGCTCGCCTTCGATTGCAAGCCGGAGGATGTCCATTTCGTAGCCACCTCCGCGACCATCGGTAGCGGCGACGACGTTCAGAATCAGTTGAAGCGTTTCCTCGCGGACGTCGCAGGGATCAAGGATGCCAACGTTCACGTAGTCGAAGGAAAAAGGCAGCTCCCTGTCCGTCCCGGTGCGCGAGGAAAGCTGCCACCTGCAGATACCTTGAGGAACTTGCCACCGTCGTCGCTATTCGATGCGATGTCCGCCGACGAGGCGGTTTGGAATTTTATCGAAAAACAACTTTTCGTGGCCCCCCAAAACCTTTCGGAGTTTGAACGCGTCGGCCGTTCAGCCGGCCTCGATGCTGACGAATTCCTTGCCTTGCTTTCTACCGCGGCTCGGCCTCACCCCAGGACAGGCGAAGAGGAGCGACTAGCGCCGATGCGCATACACAGCTTTGAGCGAGCGGTGCCCGGCGTATGGAGTTGCATTAACCCGGCCTGCAAGGATTCCCCCGACGAATGGCTGTTCGGCAAGATCTTCCTGGACCGATGCGACACGTGTCAAACCTGCAAAGCTCCGGTCCTCGAGGTCATAAGCTGTGTCGACTGCGGCGACGTCGTCCTGGAAGCAGAGGAAGATGCTGCCAACGACAGGCTACTGCCGACGCGACGCGTGGCGGAGAGGGACGAGTTCGAATTCGAAGCTGGTCGCGAGCAGGACGAGGCAGACGCCGACGAAAACGCGGAGTCTGACGAAGCGACAGAGGTGGCACTTCGACGGCGGATTCTAATCGGTCCTTCCACGGCCGGACGGTTTCGACCTTTGCATCTGTCGACCACGACATGGACGATCGAAGCAACAGCGACGACCGAAACGGTCACTGTCGGGTCTGACCTCAAAGGCGATGCCTGCCCTTGCTGCAGCACCCCATCCAGGAACGGTATCGACAAGCTACTTCGCCCCATGCGCTTCGGGGCGCCCTTCATGATCGCCAATGCCGCGCCGATCCTTCTCGAGGGTGTCGACGCCTCCGGCAACGCTGCAGCAGTTCCATCCGAAGGCCGCCGCCTGCTGTCTTTTACAGACAGCCGACAGGGCACGGCGCGGATGTCTGCTAAAGTTCAGGCTGAAGCCGAACGAAACTTCCTGCGCTCTTTCGTCTACCACTCTGTCCAGGATTCCATGAGATCGGGCACCGCCGTAGACAAGGTCGGGCTCGAAACGCAGATCAAGGCTCTTGAGACCGCGGTCGCCGCGACGCCTATCCCAGCGCTACAATCCATGCTGGACGACGCGCGCAAGAAGCTTGCCGACGCGAGCGGACCTAACATGGAAGGCATCCGTTGGGGGGAGATGGTCGAACGCCTGAGCCGAACGAGAGAAGTCAGCAACTGGCTGAAGGACGTCTGGGAGCCGCGCGACGACGACGCTCTTTTCCATGATAACGCCCGGCTCGCAGACTTCCTGCTGATGCGGGAATTCGCGAGGCGTCCAAGAACCGCACTTTCAGTTGAGACTTTGGGACTGGCCCGCCTTCGTTTTAAAGAGATCGACGACCTGACGACGATGCCGTCCGCGTTCTCACGGTATGGAAAATCTATAGAGGACTGGCGGGCCTTTCTTTACGCCATGACCACCTTCTTCCTCCGCGGCAACGCGGTCGTCGATGTACAGCAGGGCGTCATGCGTTGGATAACGCCCCGCGCAAAACTTCGGTCTCTACTAGCGCCTGGTGTGTCTGCCGATGGCGATAGGCGACGTCAGACATGGCCTGGGATACCTGGCAAGGCGATATCGACGCCGCAGTTTCTTCTCGTAACCGGCCTCGGTCTGGACGTCTCGAATACCGAACATCGATCGGACATCCTCGAATGCTTCGACCGCGCGTGGCAGCAGCTCCAACCGTTATTCAGCAACGACCCGACACACCGCGCTCTCGATCTTCGCAAAGCATATATCGCTCCGGTAGTTCAGGCTTATCTCTGCCCTCTAACACGGCGGGTTCTCGACGCCGCCCCTTTCGGGATCACTCCTCTCGGAAGGACCGCGCGACATGGCGCCCGTCGGCAGGTCGAAGCCATCGAACTCCCGCGTCATCCGCACCCGTTGATCGGAAGCCCCGATCTGACGAGGGATCGGGCGTCCACAAAGAAATGGCTCGAAGAATCCGACGTCATTGCATCGCTTCGGAACAGAGGCGCATGGAACAACATCACCGACCGCGTCTCGATGTTCGCGGACTACGCTCGCTCGGCGGAGCACTCCGCCCAGCAGGACAGCTCACTGCTGCGTCGCTATGAGCAGATGTTCAAGGACGGCCAGATCAACATCCTGAACTGCTCGACGACCATGGAAATGGGCGTGGACATCGGCTCAGTATCGACGGTGATGATGACAAACGTACCGCCGTCGGTGGCCAGCTACAAGCAGCGTGTAGGTCGTGCCGGCCGCCGTGGCCAGCCGTACTCGCTCGCCTTCACGTTTTGTCGAGATCGTCCACTAGATCGCGAAGCGTTCACGTCGCCGATCAGTTACCTCAACAGGAGCATGGCGGCGCCGAAGGTTGCCCTGAGCAGCCGCCCCATCGTCCAACGGCATGTCAACGCCTATCTTCTACGCCGCTTCATGGTGGAACGCGGGGGCGATGCACTTCGAATGACGATCGGTTCCTTTATGGGAACGCCGGCGAGGCTTGGTGATCCACGACCGCTTATGGGCGAGCGGCCGGTCTCGATGTTCAAGGACTGGCTGGCTGCTCCGACAACGGCGACCGCTGTATCGGGCGATCTCGAGAAGCTCGTGCGACACTCCGTGCTCGAGGGCGAGACGCTCCTTACAGATGCCTCGCGAACGATCGTCGACGAGCTACAGGGCAACTTCGAAAACGAATGGGACGGCCTGCTCGCGCTCGCAAGGGACGAAGGTGTCAAGGAAGCCGGGAAGAGCCGGATGGGAATGGAATTGAAACGGCTCTGCAACGAGTTTCTTCTTAGCGCGCTTGCAGATCGCGGGTTCCTCCCCGGCCACGGCTTCCCGACCGGTGTGGTCACGTTCCTGCCTCACAAGCCGCGGAAGGAAGACCCGGTAGACGGAGGGCGGATGAAGAGACTCACGGGGCCACAAAGATCGCTGGATCTGGCAATCAGAGACTATGCGCCGGGGTCGGAGATCGTGCTCGACGGTCTCGTTCACAAGTCGGCAGGCGTCCTCCTGAATTGGAAGCGCCCCGCCAGCGAGGAACACATCCGTGATGTCCAGAGTCTCAAGTATCATTGGTCTTGCGACCGTTGCGGCACGAGCGATACAGCCCGCAGCCGTATGGCGGAGTGCCCTGTCTGTGCGGCGACTGTCTGGAACCGCTCGTACATCCGGCCGGCCGGGTTCTCGGTCGACGTCCGCGACAAGGTTCACGCGGAAACGGATATCATTTCGTACGTCGCTCCAGAGGAACCGAGTGTTTCCGTACGAGCGAGTCCATGGACTTCCCTTCCGGTTCCGGAGATGGGACGTTTCCGGAGCAGCCGTGAGGGCGCGGTCTACTATAGCAACAGGGGGCAGACGAAGAACGGCTATGCGCTATGCTTGCATTGCGGCCGCGCGGCCCCGGATCATCAGGCTCTCGATAATGGCGATGCCGACCCCACGCTAGGTTCGCCGCTGGCGCAGCATCCACCCCTCCGCTGGAAACGGGGCGAGGATGCATCCCGTTGCCAGGGAAACGACAATGCCTGGGCGGTGCGGCGAAACTTGGAACTCGGCTACGAGATCTCCACCGACGTATTCGAGCTTCAACCGTCCGCATCGCTAAAGAAGCCGGCGGCGACCGCCCTTGTGATCGCGATGCGCGAGGGTATCGCGCGGCTCCTGGGTATCGAGGCGGACGAAATGGGCTACGCCACCCAGACATCGGAGGGGCTTCTCGCTCAACATGCACGGTCGGTATTGATCTTCGACCGGGCTGCGGGCGGCGCAGGTTTCTCAGCCTCCATCGCCAGCCGTCTCCCTGCAGTTCTCGGTGAAGCCCGCAAGGTGCTTGAGTGCCGGAATCCCGGTTGCGTTACGGGATGCGCGGCATGCGTGCTGGTCTCGGATGCACCCTTCGAAGACGGGGGCTTGGACCGCTCGGCAGCACTTCGCTTCCTGATGAACCACCTTGCTTTTCAAGATGCGTTGGAAGAAGAGGACCGCCTATCGCCGGACGCCGCAATTTCGATATCGGTGGTGGACGAGGTCGAGCGGAACCTTCGCGAGACGGCAAAGCCTACCGTGTACGTATTTCTCCCCGAAACTACCGACCCTGGACGGCTATCCGAATGGTCCGCAACGGCGTATCTCGACCGTTGGCGGTTCCTCGGCAACCGGGTGGTGATCGTCATACCAGACGGCTTCGTTTCGCGTTGCGATACAGCAGGGCGCCTCGCGCTTTACGATCTCGGACAACGGTTCGCGCAGGCGGGTGGCAGCCCCCTGCGCATCGGCGCAGCCCCGGAGATCAATGGTCTGACCGTGGGTATCGCGGTTACGTCCCAGTCTGGAGTGAAGGTATGGGCAACACGAGATTCCTCATCCTGGGAGGCTAATCCAGAATGGGGCCAACCTATGTCGGCACCGATAATCATGGGTTCAACGAATGCCGAAATTCAGACTACCGTCGTTGAGCTTGGAAGCCTTCTCCCCGCCGCCTCGTCCCACTTCGAGCGGATCAGCACGGAACTTGACCGAAGCCTCTCCCTCTTCGGTGGAGGCATGGCAAACCGGCTGCGGGCTCGTCTGGAGAGCGTCGGAATACCAAAGGCGCAAGCCATTCGAGGCATTTCCTACAGCGATCCATACATCAGGTCGCCCCTCGTTGCGAAGATGTTCATCGATACCGTCGCAGGTTTGCTGAAGGGAGCGGCGGGGGTCGCTGTCGAGCTTTCGACTGGCGCACCTGGAGGGAAGCTCAACATGCCTTCGCGCATTTTCGATGACTGGAGGGAAAGCGTCGACGCCGAAGCGGTCATGAGCGAGTACGCCAAACTGAAGGGGATCGATCTGAAGATTCAGTTCGCTCAAGTGCCACACGGGCGATACATGACCATCGCCTTCGAGGGGGGAGCATCCGCCACCATCGTATTCGACCAGGGCTTCGGCGCTTGGCGAACGACATCGTCCGGGCATCTCGTGGCACACGACTTCAGGACATCGCCACGGCGTCAAGCGGAAGCCCTTTCGCGGTCGAGCGTCTCTGTCGCCAAGTCTGGATACGGCCCGACTTACATCGTCGCGTCTAAAGACAGCTAATCTCTTCCACTAGGGTTGAACCCCGCACCCCCTAGTGGAAGTTCCTCGCCTTGACCTTGAGCATATCGATGTGCAGGTCGCGCACGAAAATGTCCCGAGCTTCCGGAGCCGGACGCAGGCGATCTCTCGAATCCGGACTGGACGTCTTGTCCAACCGGAGGGCGCTCCCTCTCAGACCGTCGTGTTGGTCATTCGTCGATCTTCACACGCACGCGGCTCTTGAATTCCAGCACGACTCCGCCCTTCTCGACACCGTCGTGAGCAGCCGGCGACCCGACAAGTTGAGGGGCGATCCATTCGACTGTCATCGGCCTGGTATTGTCTCCCTCGTCCGCGACACGCCATCGTCCAGGCCTCAGCCTGGCGGCGTTCCAGTCGACGTTCAGCTTCACCTCGTCGAAGCCAACCTCGAATATGTTCGCCTTGCGTGTGCCTGAGATCGCCGCGTTGTACGTCGTCATGCTCGCCTGCACGTCGGTGCGCGAGCGGTTGAAGTAGAGCAGCGCGTTCGCCGCAAGCCGCCCAAGATGCCAGAGGCTGGCCGTCGACGCCAGCTTCCGATCTCCGATCAACTGCAGCTTCGAGTAGTCTCCGGACGCGACGTCGAAGCCGTCCGGGATGATAAAAGCCACGAACTGCGCGAAGTGCGCCTCGAGAACCGACAAGCTATGGCCCTCCGCATCCGACCAAGTCGGGTAGTTCGTCACGAAGGTCATCATCCAGCCGTGCTCCGGACTGTCCACGTGCGTGATATAGACGCCCTCGATCAGGCTCGCCGGGTTGTTCTTGTCGTATTCCAGCGTCTCCCCGAAATGCATATACACGGCAGACGAACTCAGTCCGGCATGGTCGAGCGTGACGCCATCCGCCCACGTGGCCTCAAGGTAGGGGCCGATCTTCGACATGTCGTACACCGTCCCGCCGTTCTTCAGATGGTGGTCGCGAATGATAGAGAGGTGCCCGACGCTCGGCGCGTCCGAACGCCGCCGGGCCTTTTCGTCGTCCCGTCTCGCGTCGTCGAGCAGACCGTCTATCCGCGCCTTCGAGACGTCCCTTCCCGCGGCCTTTTCCTCGTCCTTGATCCGCTTGCGCATATTCGAAGGAAATTCCCGCCGCATCTGTAGATATCTGTCGAACCGGAAAGGATGAAACCACACCGGAAGTCCGCCGAGCTCGTACCCCTTGTCGGTCGTCCATTCCGCCATCACGCATTCCGCCTTCTTATTGCTGGCACCCGCCCGGCGCCGATCCGGGGCACCCTCGGGCGCCCTTTCACGGGCGTCAAGCGCCCTCGTCATATGCGCAACTTTAGCCGGTATATAAAATTTCTTACAACTCCTGTTGACAATCGGAACAGAGCATGAACATATACGCGCGCGTCCACGTCGGGCGCCCCGCCCATGACGGAGCAGGAGAACGACAATGGGAATAGGACCGGATCACCGCTGAGACCACGACGCTTCCGATTTCCGGAAGTGTTGACAACGTTTTTCAAGGATTCGTTCATGCCCGCCCTCCGTCGATTCGGCCCGTTTCGGCCCCTGCGGCAAGCACGCCGCTCGGCACCTGCCTCGTCGCTTTATTCTCGCCGAATATGGACCATTACTTTCAGCTAAAGGATTCGCGCCCGTCGAAAACCTTTCGGTTTTTCTTGGCGGCGAGAGGCCGGTTTTCGGCTTTGCTTTGCGTCCGCCACCGCTGACGGAGAGCCGGGGCAATGCACGAATCCTTAGCAAAAACAAAAGCTTGAAACGAACCTTCATATATGCATCGTGAGTCTCGCCGGCCGCACAGTGCCGGACAGGAGACCACCATCGCAGCGCCACATCGACGTCGTCCCGGACAGGAGCCGGACGCGAAAGGAGAAGTCATGCCCAGAAAGAAGCCTTGCTCGAAGGCAGACATCGAACGCCACTTCAAGCAGATCGAGGAGCGATACCTTGCGGACAAGCCCGCGGGCCACACCTGCTCCGCTGCGGAACTCAACGCCATCCTGATGGCCGAATGTGAGAGGTTGCTCTCCCTCTAAGGCCAGCGACGGAGGCGGACGACGCCCCCACTCATCACCAGCAACACGACGACGCGCCGCGGGATATCGGGCGCGAAAGGAGAAGTCATGTCTATCGAAAGCCCGAAACAGCAGTCGAAGCTCGTCTACGTCGCGGCGGACGCGACGCCAACGGACATCTGGAAAGCCATGTGCGAGGCGGCCCGCCTCGGTCCGGCTGATCGTGCCGCGTTGAAGAGGTTTCTCGCCAGTCAGGAGACCCGTCGATGAACACCGTCACCCAGGCTCGCGGACGTAGCGTGCGCCCCCAGATGAAACCGTCCCTGACGGATGCCGTCGTCGGATACCAGGCACTGCTTGACGAATATGCGACCGCACCCTCCCCTCGGCGGAGACGTCGGCTCCGGCAGCACGTTCAGTTCGGCCATAGTCGTATCGCGATTCTGGAGATCCTCAAGTTCTGGGGAGTTTCCCGATGAGACTCAAGGCCAGAGAGAACCCGATCGACGCCGAATGGCGCGCAATCTTCGGCCCGCGGCACGAACCCGCGCGCGTAATCAAGAAACGAACGCGACACCCGACCATCCCGGTGAACCATCCCACGAAAAAGGCCTTCCGGCTGGGAATGATCCGCGCCCGTCTTCCACTGATGGCCGACCATCTCACCCATCTCGACGTCACCCCGGAGGTGATCCGGGTCGCGGAATATCCGTTTGTCCTCGAGTATCGGCGCGTCCGTGAAGAGGGGAAGGTCGTGACGCGGACCCGAATTCCCGATCTTGCAGTGCTGATGTCCGACGGCCGGGTGTTCGTCATCGACTACGAGCCGATCAACATCCAGAAGCGAAAGGGTCGTCAACGCGTAGAGGCGAGGACACGTGGCCTGATCGAGGCCCTCGAGGAGAAGGATGCGGCCTACCTGCTTCTCGACGAATGCAGCATCCACCTGCAGCCACGGTGGGGCAACGTCTGCGAGATCTGGAAGCACATGCACGAAAAGGGTCAGCATCCCGGCATCGCCGAGATCCGGCACCAGATCATGAACGGCTCCCTGCCCGCCACGATCGGGCAGCTCATGGCCCGCGCGTCGCTGAACGTCATGACATCAAGGTTCGCCGACGAGCCGCCGGAAGCCGCCAGGGTCAAGGGCGAATTCAATCCGACCTATACCGCCGTGATGCAGCTCGCCGCCGCAGGAAAGGTTCGGCTCGACCACAGCATGCCGCTCGACATCCACTCCATCGTTACAAGGAAGGTATGAAACCATGTCCAACAAGATCGTAATCCCCACCGGGCTGCGCGAAGCCCAAACACTCGACGAGATCGGCATCCACGACATCCCGGAGGGCGCCGGCGCCGGGCCGGAGCAGTCCTTTGACATCAAGGACCGAACGCTGTTCATGCTTCTCGACGAGGACAGGCGCGTCTACGTTACCGCCATGTCGGCCGGCTGGATCGCAGCCACGCCGCACACGCGCAAGCAGCTCCACCTCGTTCACACGAAGACGAACCAGCCGATCCTGCTTTCGAACTGGAAACTGGCGTACCTTCAGGCGGAGCGTCGGATCCGTCCGATGACAGAGGATCCCACGAAGAACCTGCCGGGAAGCTCGCTGAGCTACAAGGAGGAGGCCATTGCGTTCGCCGACTGGAAGACGCGGATGATCGACGCCATCATGGAGGCCGAGGTTGCGCGCGGAAAGCATCTGACCTGGCCGCAAATGAAGAAGGTGATGGACAGGTTGAGCGCGGAGACCGGGCTGAAGCCACTCGGCCGCACGCAGACATTCGAACGCCTCAAGCTCGATCGCGATGGCGGCCAGTTCGACCGGCTTGTGAACCAGATGCCTAAACATCGGCCCGGCAACCGGACCGAGCGATTTCATTCGCAGCTCTATGACCTCGTGCGGGAGGCAGTCTTCACCACGATCGCGGCCCTCGGCACGTGGAAGATGGTCCGCGCCGAGATCAAGATTCTCGTTCGCGACGGGGCGAAGTACGAACATCTCAGACCGCAGGTGCTAGACGACGAGGGCAACTTCCTGCTGAAGCAGAGCTTCCTCGGACGGACGATCAAAGGCTGCAATCTGTATGTAAAGGATCTCCTGGTTCACGGACCGGACTTTGCGCAGCGCAAGCACGCCGACTATCTGCGGCAGATCAGGGCGACGGCCCCGCTCGAGCGTGTCGACGCGGACTTCGCCCAGTTCCCGGTCATGATCATCGACGACGAGCTCGACATCGCCTTCGGCAAACCTTGGACCTGCGTCCTGCGAGACCGCTTCACCGCAATCCCGCTAGGATGGTCGGTCGGGTTCGGCAATCCGTCGTTCCAGCTCTTTCTGGAGGCTCTCCAGCACGCAATCTTTGAGAAGACGGACCTCCCTGAAGGCATGGAGTATCCATACGGCGGCTTTCCGCTGGCGATCGGTGTCGACAACGAGCAGCCGCTTGTCCAGAAGGATGCTGAAAACGCCGCCCGGCAGGTCGGGTACAAGCTCGTCGAGTATAGGCCCGGCAGTCCCTGGATGAAGGGGGCCTTGGAGCGCCTGTTCCGAATTATCGGCACGGCATTCGTGCACTCCCTCGCCGGGGCGACGACGTCCTCGCCCGACGAGCGCAAGAAGTACGACCCGGAAAAGGAGATGGCGGTACCGGTGCTTAAGCTCGGCGAGTTCCGCGGATTTCTCGCTCACTATTTCTGCAACATTCATGTCTTCGAACCACGGCTCGGCCTCGGCGAGACGAATGCGGTCCCGGCGGTCCCGGCGGACCTCTGGGTCGAGAGCGTAAAGAAGGCGCCGCTGCGCCCGCTCATCGACCGCGACATGTTCGCCAGGATGGCGGGGCTGTCCAAGATGGTGACCGTCCAGTCGGACGGCGTTCGGCTGGACTACATCCACTACTCCAGTCCGGAACTCTACCTCATCCGGACGAACCCGGCTCACAAGAAAGGCAAGCGCTACCGGTTCGTGCGGGACGCCTACGACGTCGGGCACGGATGGATCGAGGATCCTTACCGCGGGAAGATGATCGAGGTGTTAGCGCAGGGTGCCGGCGCGCGGTATGCGCCGGGCCTCAAGCTCTTTCACCATCGGCGGATCATGGACTACCGACGGGAGCAGAACAAGAAGCTCAAGAACGTGCTCGACCTGATCGAGGCGCAGGACGCGATGGCCGAGGAGGTGTTGAACCTCAAGCGCTCGCGCCGGAAGTACGACATCGCGCGCAAGGTGGCGCAGCTCTTCGAATCCCAGGTGCGGAAGTTCGGAGACGCGAAGATCATCGACATGTCCACGCTGCGCAGCGGCGCCGACCTGATGGATCTGGCCAGTCCGGAGACGGCACGGCCGAAGCCGCCGAGAAGTCCTCGCGCAAAAGCGGTCGTGCCAGGTGCCGCCGCCACGGAAAGGGCACAGCCTTCGGCCGTCGTCGAGGACCATGACGACGATGCTGCCGGCTACGACGTGTGAGGTGGCACGATGGAAAATGATCTTATCGAGTTTCACACCACGGCGTTCAACACGACGGAGGCTCGACTCGCGGCGAGTCTCCTGCCGGACGAGGAACGCGAGGAACTGGTCCGGTCACTGCTGGTTCCCTTCGAAGCCTTCGACAAGTCGATCGACTTCATCCGAAGGAGGCATCGACCGAACCCGCACGGCGGACATTCGAGAGGCCGCGTAGTCGGTCTCCTGGGAGAGATCCGGTCGGGAAAGTCATGGGCGTGCATGCATTACGCCGCCCGCTTCCCAATGCGAGTTGTGGACGGCAACAAGAAGTTTCCCGTCGTCTACGTACCGGTTCCAGGTTCGCCGACGGTCAAGTCCGTCACCACCCTTCTCCAGAAGCGGTC
The DNA here is from genome assembly GCF_055392685.1 of Shinella sp. Sh6. Taxonomy (NCBI): domain Bacteria; kingdom Pseudomonadati; phylum Pseudomonadota; class Alphaproteobacteria; order Hyphomicrobiales; family Rhizobiaceae; genus Shinella; species Shinella sp. Sh6. The sequence continues at coordinate 2,478,056 of NZ_AP044005.1, forward strand.
GGGCGCTCACTCCGTGACCTACCACAACGCCGACGACGCAAAGGACGCCTCGGTAGAGCGCTTGCAACGCGCCGACGCGGAACTGGTGATGTTCGACGATGCCCAGTTCATGCTGTTCCATCGTGATGCCCACCATTTCTTCGACCTGTTCAAGCGTATTGTAGACACCAACAGGATGAACGTCATGCTGATCGGGGAAAAGTCGATCTACGACTACATGGATGGCAATGGGCATCTCCGGAAGCGGGGCGGCTTCGCGAAGCACTACGTGCCCCCGATCATCAAGAACGGCGCCGCGTTCGGCAATCTTGTCAAATCCATCGACAAGAGACTTCCCTTTCGGATGCCGTCCGTCCTGGGCGAACAGCATGTAATCAACGATCTCTGGAAAATCTCGGGGGGCGTCATCGGCCTGATCATGAACCTCGTCGCCGACGCCGCGATCATGGCGATCGCCGATGGTTCCGACACGCTAGGCCTCAAACATCTCCAGCTTGAGGCGGATGACAGATTTCAGGAGGACACCTACAAGTATTTCCGGGTACCGATGAACAGCGGGGAGACGGTCGATGGCTAGCACCCCGAGCGACGCGTTCTCATTCTACTCCGCCCCAGTCGTTGGAGAGGCTACGGACGGGTACATTCTTCGACGGATCGGCGAGGAGTATCACCGATCCACGAGGATCTATCTCGACATGGTCATGCCCGACCATCGAGGATCGTTTCTTGTGCGCTCCGCCCGGCTCGTAGAAGCAATGGACATGCCTCCGAACGACCGCGCCCTGATCGAGCGTTGGTCGCCCATGAAATCGAAAGGCAATCTTTTTATTAACGGGCAGCGTCTCAGGCCGTATCAGCTCAGGAAGCGCTTTCGTCGGTTCTGTCCCGGTTGCGTCGAGGAGGCACAGTTCCACAGGATCTGGTGGGACATCGCATCATTTCGCGAATGCCCTGTCCACAGAGCGCCGCTGCTTGAAAAGAACGCCCTTGGAAAACGGTACGTATGGACCTGGCCCCTCGTGGGAGTCGACCGTTTTGGTCTGGAATGCGGTGTTCCGATGTCACGGCACCCTGACGAGGAATCTTTCGAGTACTACATGCTTCAAAGGTTCGGCGTCCTTGAAGCGTACATGCAGAGGCCCCTCCTTGACGGACTCCATCTCGATCGCGTCATCGATCACTGCGCTTTTCTTGGCAGGTTGCTCTCCAATCCCTTCTCAAGGAAGACGCCAATCGAGCGCTCCGGTGACTGGCAAGCTGGATTTGCGGCCCTTCGCTCCGACAGGAAGAACCTCGAAAACGCGGTCGAAACGTGGCTACTCGAGCGGACCACTCAAGACTTGCGAGACAAGGGCGCGGACAAGGCATTCGGATGGGCACGGAGGGGCACTCGCGTCAAATGGTTGCGCCAAATGCCGCTGCTGGACGCGGCGATAAAGGTTGTACTCGCGCGCACGGGCCGCCTTGGTCGAGGAAGCTTGCAACAGCTCGATGGGATTCGGCACCGCGAAATTACCCTGACGGAACTCGCGGATCGATATCAGCTTCACAAGAAGGGGATGAGAGCGGTTTTAACTGAAATCGGCGTGCCCGTCGCGGCAAAGGGCAGGTTTTCATATTTCGATGAAGCGAAAGTCGAAGCGGTAGATCACTTCATGAAAACACTGATTACCGAAAAGGAAGCCTCAGCGATTCTGGGTTGCTCGCGCTGGACCGTCTGGGGCCTGATCCAGAACAAGCGCATTCGAGGTTTTAGCCGGATAGCCCGCCGGCACGCCGTTCGTTGGTTCATCCCTCTTGCTGACGTCGAAGAGCTCATGTCCGTGCTCAAAAACCTACCGGTGACCGGGGAGTCGCACGCCGTCTACTCGTTGAGCACCTTCTACGCGCGAGAAGCGGTTCCGCCCTATGAAATCGTGGAACGCGTACTGAAGGGCACGCTACAGATCGCAGCCATCGACCCGACACGTCGGGGAATGTACTCCTGGCGGTTCCATGTGCTTGACATGGCGAAGCCTGCCAAACGCACGCTGCGATGGAAGAAGCCACCTGTCGAATACATGACACATGTCGAGGCGTGCGCATTGACCTCTTTCCATCCACGCACCATCAGCCATTTGGCAAAGGTCGGAGTGCTGGAGGTTCCGCCCGAAAGCGCTGCGTGGCTTACCCGCGCCTCCGTCGATGCATTTCACAGTCAGTATGTGAAGGCGTGGCTTCATCGCGAGGATCTTAACATCCGAAGTCCCGGTCATCTGCCGGAAATCATCGCAAAGATGGGGATGACGATCTACTTCAGAGACGACGAGCGCCTTTGCGAGATCATTCTTTCTCGATCAGAACTCGCTAGCGCGCTCGGGGCACGAACGGCTGCCGCATCGTCGGCCGCAGAAGCTGTGTGGCAGAAATTCAAGGCCAGCTACGAGAGCGGGTATAGCGCCTTCCACATGCCTGCGACGATTGGAACGAAGCCTCAAAGACTCGCGCTGGCATCGCGGCGGACCTACTTCGAAGTCTTCGCGGAAGCGGATGCCGTGGTAATCCGGAAGACGTTCTCGGCTAAGCGGACCCGAGAGTGGAGGGCATTTGACACGGACAGGGATCGATTCCTCACGGCTCTAAAAGGATTCGATATCATTGAGACGGAAGGGACGTACATCGCAGAACTGCGCTTGCTTACGGTGCAGGACATAGAGATCGCACGAGTTGCCATGGACGCCATCCACTGGAATATTCGAAAGTTGCTCGGCTCCCGGAGAAACTAGCGTGTTCGGACGGCGGTGATTTCTGATAAAGGGCGGCCCATGGGCTGCCCTTTTTTTGGATTTCGGGCGCGGAGCCGAATCCGCTCTTATGGTTACACGACCACGACAAATCCGCATGTTCCGGTTCTCCGTTCGGAAAAATGGCGAATTAGTTCACGTGTTTCAACGGAAAAGCACTGACTTAGAATCCGGTCTTTTGTGTTGCTCTAAATCAATATAAAATCATGAAGACGCTGAAGGTCCCATAAATCGGGACATTATCTGCTGATGCCGAACGGTGGATTGGCGTGTTGGATGAGTTCGCGGGCCTGGTCGGGGAACCAGTTGCCGGCCGGCGGTGCCGCGATGCCTCGGGCGGGGTCGATCGGGCCGGGCGTGCCTCGGTGGCAGGGGCCGTCGGATTCGCCGGGGACCTTTATCCAGAGGAAGGCGTCGATATAGGGATTGTCCGTCTGGAGCGTGGGGCGCCGGCCAAGGCCGCGTCCGGGTGGGTTGCACCAGGTCTCGGCATCCTTGTACCGTCCGTCCGGCGGGTTCCATGAACCTGCACCGTTGCGGCTGGTGTCGATGACGGCGTGCTTTTGCCTTACCGGGTCGCGCGTCAGTCCGGCCGCCGCGAAAGCACGGTCGTAGGCGCGGTCCGTTTCCCCCCAGGCCGCCATGTCGTCGTCGTTTGCCGGATGGAACTGGCTGGGGCAGCTTCTTGCTTCCAGCGCCCCTGCCGCGACGAGGGCAAGGCAATCGCTCAGCCAGGCGGCATACCGCGTGATCCGGTCGTCGCTCTCGAAATTCGAGACGTTGAGGAAAAATCCGTCCGCCTTGCCGATATTCGCCTTGATCAGGCGGTCGGCGGCGTCGCTTGGGGGAAGCCAGTTGCTGCCCGTGCCATCGAGATACACGCGGGCGCCGGGCATCGCCTTGAGGATTTCCACCGCCCGGCTCAACTGGGCGAACCGTTCCGCCGCGGCATGGGCGGGATCGGCCCCTTCCGGCCTGCAGGGCTCCGGATCGCCGTCGACGTTCCGGTTGAAGGGAATGACGCCGAGGCCGTCCGGTTCGAGCACGACGATCGCCTTCCCTTTGCCGATCCCGGCGGCGAAGGCTTCGATCCATCGGATATAGGCGGCCGTATCCCTTGCGCCGCCGGCCGAATAGAGTGCGCAATCCCGGTGAGGGATATTGTAGGCCACGAGGACCGGGACCGCACCCTCCGCCGCGGCCCTGTCCATGACATCGGCGACGGCCGCTCTCGCCTCCTCAGGAGAGCTCTCCATGAACCACGTCGCCGAGGGAACGCGCGCGAGGGCAAGGGCATCCGCCCTCGCCTGCCCTTCCAGCGCCTCCGCCGCGACGGCCGCGCCGCTCCTGTCGTTGACGAAGAGTTTTTCCGGCTCCTGAGAGACGGCGGCGGGGACCGCTGCAAGCGCGGAACAGGCCACGGCAAGGACGGTTGCAGCAGCTCTCTTCCAGCGCAAGCGGGCGGGGACGCGGAGGCCTCTGCCCGCTTGTCGGCCGCCCGGTTTCACTGGCGCCTGTCCCGTTCGGTGCGCATTTCCGCAAGGGCGCGGATGGCGTCCTGCTGGCCGGTCTCGCCGAGAGCCTCGAAGAGGCGCATGGCATCGGCGCGCAGGCCGAGATTCTTGTAGGCATAGGCGCGCAGCACCATCAGGTCGGTCGGCTCGTTCACGATCTGCCTGCGCTGGTCGAGAAATACGAGCGCTTCCCGGTAGCGTGATGCGCGGAAGCTGCTGACGGCCCTGTCGGCGAGAATCGCGGCCTGCAGCTCGCCGCCGCGGCGGCCGTCGAGCTTCGCCTTCGTGGCGGCAACGGCGGCATCGCTCGTCAGGCCGGCCCGCAGATAAGCAAGGCTCTGGCCGTAGGCCGCGTCGCTGCGCGTCTGCCCCTCGCCCGCCAGCGCCGCCTCGAAGGCCTGCGCCGCTTCCAGCGGACGGTTGATCTCCATCAGGCACCAGCCGAGCGCCAATGCGCTTCCCGGGGCAAGGCCGTGCAGGTCGCGGGCGGTGCGGCAGCTCGTGCCGGTGCCTTCCGCCCGGCGCGCCGTGCGCTTGCTCCGCTGCAGCCGCACGGCGACCTCCTCGACGGCGGGGCGGCGCTCCTCGGCCCGCTCCTGCGTCTCCACGCTCACCACCGGCAGCTTGCGGCGCGTCGGGACCGAAGCGTCTTCCTCGCCGCGGCCTTCGCCGAGCCGTGCGATGCGTTCCGAGCGCTTGCCCCAGGCCTGCTTGACGGCGGCAAGGCCGGCCATGTCGTCGAGGCGCAGGCGCGCGACGCCGAGCCCGTAGGCGGCCGGCTCGTAGTCCGCCTTCCAGGACAGCACCTGCGCGAACCATTGCTCGGCCGTCCGCGGCTGATCCATGGCGAGCGCATACCAGCCGAACTGCTCGCCGGTCTCCGGATTCTTCTGCTCCAGCGTCACCGCGGCGATGCGGCCGAGCACGTTCGCGTCCAGCACCGGCACGGGGTCGAGCGCCAGGAGGTTGGCGGTCGCGGCGAGATAGGTCTGCATCGCCTGGTCGGAGCTCGTCCGCCAAGGATACATCACATCCTCCGCTTCGGCCGGCATCTTGCGGGCGAGCAGGATGAGGGCGAGGCCCTGCGAGGCGGATGCGGAATCCTCGATGGCCCGCGCCTTGCGGAAGAAGGGTTCGGCGACGGCATTCTCGTCGCGGCGAAGGTGATACCAGCCGAGCAGCAGGGCATCGGAGGCGAGCCCCTCCTCCGCCACCAGCTTCTCGACGGTCTTGAGATAGGCGGGCGCGACCGTCAGGGCCGGGTCCTCCGCCCCCTCGCCGACGAAGCGGCGGGCAAGGTCGTTGCGGATCGCGTCGAATTCCTGCGAGCCGTCCGTTCCGGCATGCTCGCGCGCGAGGAGGTCCTGCATGTCGGCATAGCCGAGCAGCACGGATGCCTTCTGCACGGTCGCGATACGGACCGGCGCGTCCGTGCAGTTGTTCAGCATGTAGAGATAGGCATCCTTGGCGCGTTGCAGGCGGTCCGTCCTGGCGAAGGCCTCGGCGACGCGCCAGAGCACGTCCGCATCGCTGCAGGTCAGGAGGCTCGGCGTTTCCGCGCCGATCCGCACGACCTCCTCGTTTCGCCCGCCGTTCGAGGCGGCGACGAGCGCGGCGCGTTTTTCCGCGACGTCCAGCCGTTCGACGAGGTCGGCCGGCGGGGTCCATTGCGGGTCCTGCTTCCGGCGTTCGGCAATCGCCGCGCGCACGTCGGCATATCGAGACTGGCTGTAGAGCGCCCACATCGCCTCGAGCTGCCGGTCCTCGTTGACCGGAACGGCAAGGGGATTTTCCGGCGGCGTCCAGGTGGGGTAGAGCGTGCGCAGGCGGGCGATCTCGGCATTGAGCCGGGCGGTATCGCCGCGGGCCGCGAAATAGCGCAGCGCACTTTCGTCGACGACGGGGCCGGCGGACGTCGCGTCCGCGCCCTGCCCGGCATCCGCCCCCTTGCCGGCCTGCGCGACGAGCCGGCGCGGCTGCTTGGCGTTTGCGGCATCGCCCGCGTCGAGACCCGGCATCTGGCCGTCGGATATGGAAAAAGGCTGGCCGGCCAGGCTGGCCGCACCGGCAGAGACGAGGACGAACGCCATCAAGATCGACTTCATCCCGACCTTCCCCGGTATGCTAGCCACATCCGGCTCCCGGCCTGGACCGCGGCGACACCATGCGCCATGAACGACGGGACATGTCGCCATGTCCCCCAGGAAGAGCCAACCAGGCCCGATAAAAGCGCGATATGGTTAACCACTCGTAAAAACCGGCTCACGAAGGCCTTCCGAAACGTCGCAACAGCCCCGATGTGGCAATGCCGAGAAGGATCGAAAGGACGCAGAAGATCGCCGCATAGGCGAGGATGTTCGAGGAAAGCCAGTTGGCGGCGATGAGGCGCAGGTTGGCAAAGCTCCAGGGCTGGGTGGTAACGAACCGCGTGCGCGCGGCGGCGTGCGTATCGAGCGCGCCGGCATCCTCTCCCGCAAGGCTGACATAGCCGTCGAGCTGCTGCCAGCGGACATCCTGTGCAAGGTCGTCCATGCCGGCCTTGAGCGCCGCGCCGCTCGGGGCCGTCAGCACGGTCCATGTCGCCGTTTCTTCCGGATTGTCGCCCTGCGCGACGAGGAAGCGCGCTTTCTCGTCCGGCGCAACCGGCGTTTCCGCCCCCGGCAGCAGGGAGAGCGAGGAGAAGGATATGTCGAACGTGGCCTGCAGCCAGGATTCGAGCGCGGAAATCTGCCCGCGCCATGAGCCGCCGCGCACGCGCGATTGCCATTCGGCGAAGGCTTCCTGCGTCGCCCCCTGCTGCGAGCCGCCCGAGGCCGGCGCACCCCAGGCGGATGCGCTTTCGGCCGCGATATGGGCCTGGCCGAGAACGAGGGGCGGGAGCTGCGAGATCGTGCCGACGAGGATGGCGTCGCGCCCGCTGATCGCCAGCGCCGAGGTTTCCGGCCGCACCCGTATGGCGCGGCCGCTCGATACCGCCAGCTTGCCGAGGAAGGTCGCAGCGGCCGACAGCGTGTCGCCGTCGAGGCGGTCGAGATACAGCGCGGCCGGATCGGCCTGCCCGTTATAGGGAAAGCCGGTGCCCGAAAGCGCGGCGAGGTTCGGAAGCTGTGCGATGCGGGCAAAGCGCGGCAGGCGGAATTCGGAGGAATCGAAGAGGGCGAAGCGCGGCTCGGCAAGTGCCGTAGCGCCGGGCGCGCAGACCGTGTCGGCCCTGGTCATCAACACCGCCTCCAGGTCGATGCGGTTGGGCCCGGGCCTGAGGTGGCGCATCGTCACCCGGATCGGCAGGTGGCGGAAGATACCGCCGTTCCGGCTGGTGATCGGCACGGTGGAGGCGATGCTGCCATTGACATAGACGTCGACATGGCTGCCCGGCAGCACTTCTGCGGAATAGGCCGCGTCGAGCAGGAGCGTCGCCTCGCCATAAGCGCCGGCGTAGAAATCCGACGGGATGCCGATATCGAAGCCGGCGCGGAAGCGGCGACCGCCGAACTCGCTGGTGCGCACGCCAAGCGAGGCGAAGGTCAAAAGCGCCTCGCCCGTCACCAGCGGCATTTCGCTGGCATTGCGCTGGCGCACGCTGAGCGCTTCCCGGTTGACGCCCGGCGGCCGGTCGACGGGGGAAACGATGCCCTCCACCGCCGCCTCGATCGACGGCCAGTCCGGCCCGCTGACGACGAAGACCTTGCGGTCGGCGGAAGGCGTATCGACGAAGGTGGAGATCGCGGAGGAGCGCGCGGTCGCCGGCAGATCGGGCAGGATGGGTGAAAGATCGCCGGCCGTGCCGACCAGAACCGTGAGGCCCCCGGGCCCGGCCGTCTTCGGCAACGTCTCGACGACATCGAAGGTCTGGTTCGGCATTTTCGCCATCAGCGCCAGTCCCTGGCCGAGACGCATGAGGGCGTTGGCCGCAGCAGGCTGGCCCATTTCCGGCACGACCATCGTAAAGCGCGTCCGCCCCTCGGGTCCGACGCCGATGGCGGCGATGTCGTCGGCCGTCAGCAGCCGCCCGTCCGTCTCGCGCGGCACCGCAAGATAGGTGCGCGCGGGGTCGACCGCGGTCCAGAGGTCGTAGGTCGAGCGGATCGTGCAGTCGGTGCGGTGGCGTTGCGCCACGGCGATGGTGACGCGGTTGACGCCTGGCCGCAGCAGGCCGGCGGGCAGATCGAAACGGATGTCCTTTGTGCCTTCCGGCGACTGGATCGGCACGCTGCCGACCGAAACGTCATTGACGACGACCGTGAGGTTCGAGGATTCCGGCGCGACGACGACGGCGTTGGAATAGCCGAGATGGATCGCGGTCGCCACGCTCGCCTGCGCCTTCGTCAGGTAGATGGGGAAGGACTGGCTGTCGACCTCGCCGCCGAGGAGCAGCGAGGCAGCCGGGATGATGTAGCGCCGGACAGCGGCATCCGCCGGAGGGGCCTTCTTTTCCGGCATCGTCGTGACGACGGGCTCGTTGCCGCCGGCCTCCGGCGTCCTGTCGCCGGCCGGGCGCTCGCCGGACATGTCGAAGGGAACCGCGCTTTCCTGCGCGAAACCGGCAGGGGCGAAGAGGACGAGGGAAAGGCCGAGCATGGCCGCCCTTGCAATGGAGAAGGTCACGATGCGGCCTCCTCTTTGCGCCCGCCCATGCTGCGCAGGAGATAGAGAAGCCCGCGGCTCGTCTGGTAGAGCGCGATGCCGAGGAACCACAGCGTGCCGCGCACGAGGCCCGGATTGGACCGGCGGGAAACCTGGAAATCGCTCCACTGGTTGGAGTTGGCGAAGATCAGGTCGGCGACGAGCGCATGGTGGCGCGCGATCTCCGGCATGAAGCGGCAGCCGATCGCCACGACATTGCCGAGGTTCTCGTGGTTGCGGATGTCGACCGGCAGCGCCTCCTCGTGCTCGGCGCCGTAGGGCACGAAGCGCAGTTCGGCGGTGGCACCGACGGGCGCCTCCGTTTCGAGCCCGAAGACCTGCATGCGCGCGCCGTGCGCCGAGACGTTCTCCAGCGTCGCGGGATAATTCCGCCCGCCGAAGACGAAGCTGCAGCGGCGCTTGATCGTGACGCGCCGGCTCGCCGCCCGTTCGCTGCGCTCGGAGACGACGCCGAGGGCGCATCCGGCGATGAGGAGGTTCAGGAGGTTCCACCCGCCGACGACGAAGGTGACGTCCGCCTTGTAGGGCTCGGAATAGAAGCGGTAGATGCTCATCAGGAAGGCGACGAACAGCACGGCGAAGATCACGAAGAACGGCCGGCTGATCTCCGAAAGCCGCGAGACCTTGATCGATTCGTCCTTCGCCGTGACCTTGAAGGTCGACTTGGTCGGATTGAGCATGACCGAGATGACGGCGGGCAGCAGATGCACGCTCTGCACATATTCGTAGAGCTCGGAGATCCACGGCCAGCGGAACGAGCCGTAGAGATAGTTCTGCATCATGAGGTTCACGAGCATGTAGGCGAGCGTATAGCCGAGGAACTCGCCGCCCGAGGCCGTGAATATCTCCAGGTCGAAGAAGAGGTAGAAGAGCGGGGCGAAGAGGAAGATCGTGCGCGGGAACGGGAACAGCCAGAACAGCATGGAGGACATGTAGCAAAGGCGCTGCGAGGGCGAGAGCCCGCGCTTGAAGAGCGGGAAGCGGAAGCGCAGGATCTGCATCATGCCCTGCGCCCAGCGGCTGCGCTGGCCGATGAAGCTGGCGAAGGTGGCCGGCTGGAGGCCGGCGATCAGCGGCTTGTCGACATAGACGCTGTTCCAGCCGCGCGAATGCAGCGCCAGCGCCGTCTCGCAATCCTCGGTGATGGAAAGGCCGGAGAAGCCGCCCGCCTCGTTGAGCGCGGCGCGCCGCAGCACGGCCGCCGAGCCGCAGAAGAAGGCCGCGTTCCACTTGTCGAGGCCGCGCTGGATGATGCCGTAGAACATCTCGTTCTCGCTCGGCATCGTCTCGAAGGTGCGCAGGTTCCGCTCCAGCGGGTCGGGGTTCAGGAAGAAATGCGGCGTCTGGACGAGGAAGAGCTTCGGATCGTCGGCGAAATAGCCGACCGTCTCGCGCAGGAAATCGCGCGCAGGGGCATGGTCGGCATCGAAGACGGCGATGAGCTCGCCGGTCGAATGCTGCATGCCGTTGTTCATGTTGCCGGCCTTGGCGTGCTCGTTGCGCGCACGCGTCAGGTAGTTGACGCCGAGATCGTGGCAGAGCGCCTGCAGTTCGCGGTGGCGCGCCCCGGCCGTCTGGGCTTCCACCACGGAGGCCGCGTTGCGCTTCTGCTCCGTGCCGCCGTCGTCGAGCAGCCAGACCGTCAGCTTGTCCGCCGGGTAGTCCATCGCCTTCGCCGCGGCGAGCGTGTTGGCAAGAAGGGCCGTGTCCTCGTTGTAGCTCGGCACGAAGACGTCCACGGAGGGGAGCCTTCCGTCCACCGCCGTGCGGCTCTTGCGCGGGGGCATCGGCATGGCCACGACGAAGAGGCTGAGGGCCAGCATCATCACGCTGTACATCTCGGCGAGATAGACCAGGAAGCCCGGGATGAAGTTCTCGAGCTGGTTGACCGGCGGCAGGGTGCTCGTCGTGCGCCAGTAGACGTAGCGCAGCACCACCGCGGTGCCGAAGGCGAGCGCGATGAGCCGCCAGGTGCCCTCGGCGCGCAGCACCTTGATCACCGCCATGAACGTGACCACGGCGATGCTGGCGACCAGCTGTGTCTGAAGATTGATAGGCAGCGTGATCACAAGGATCACCAGGGCGGACACGAGCGCCCACAGGATAACCGTGCCGGAATGTCTCATACACCCGTCCTTCGCCATCATAGCGTTGAGGCGAGATTTACCGTGAGACCCTTAAGGAAAAATTTAGGCTAGCGGCCCGGACGTCATTTGCAGGTCGCCGACCCCGATGCGCCCGTCACGCAGACCGGCGACGGCACCACGACGGCATCGGTCGCGGTCGCCGTGGCATTGCCGCCGGTGGGCGAGGGAACGATGACGGCGCTGCCCGTTCCCGTTGTTTCCGCCCGCAGGGCCGGCTTCCTTTCCGGCACCGCACGGGCCCGGACGACACGTCCTTCCGGCTCCGCCGCCGCCTTGCGCTCGTCGAGCGGCACGCGCAGCGGCTCGCCGCCGCCGATCTCGCCGTCCACGGACGCGGGCTTGCCGTAAGGGTTCCACGTCGCGCCGGCAAAGCCGCCGACGATGGTATAGCCGTACATCAACTCGACCAGATCCTTCTCCGAGGCGCCCGCCTCGCACACGCGAAGGCGGATCTGGATCATGCCGAGGCTGTTGAGCTTGTTGCGGTCGGCCTCGTCGGAACGGATCTGCTGCCAGCCGTAGAGGCAGCCGTCATTGCCGGCGCCACGGCCGTAGGCGTAGCCGAACGGCCCGTAGCCGTTGCGCACGAAATTGGAGGAGATCGCAAGCGCCCGGCCGGGAAAATAGGTCCGGATCTCGGACAGGATCGCCGAATGGCGCACCGGCTTGAAGGCGAGCGTGCCGCCGGGCATCGCGACCGTCTCGACCGGGCCGAAAGCCTGGATGCTCAGGAAATTCTGCCCGGGGGTGGCGGCGGACGTCGACAGCGCCACCTGCTGCTCGACGGCATTGGTGTATTGCCGCTGGACCACGCTGACGATGGAAGACGTGCCCGGCGCGGGCACGACCAATGCGCTCGAGGCCGGCACGATCACCGACGTCGTCGCGATACCCACGCCCGGCCGCGCCGCACATCCCGCGGCGGCCATCGCCGTGACCGTACCGAGGAGCGCGGCCCTTGCGAGGAACGGTCCACCGCGACGTGAAAAACGAATCTTCGCCGAATCTTCCATGGAGAAGTCATAGTTCGCCGGCCGGAAAATAGGAATCCCCAGATACGCGGCGAGACGAGAGCCGCCAGGGTCCGGCCTCCGGGCCCTATGCCTTGAGGTAGTTGATCACCGCATCGGCGATCATGCCCTTGTGCCGCATCATCGTCTCCTCTTCGGAGAGGTCGCGGCGGAAGATCATGCCGAACGTATGGCGGTTGGAAACGCGGAAGAAGCAGAAGGCGCTGATCAGCATGTGCACATCGATCGGGTCCGCCCGGCGCGTGAACACGCCTTCGGCTTGCCCGCGTTCGAGAATGCCGGCAATCGTCTCGATGACGGAGACATTGAGGTCGCGGATCGCTTCCGAGCGCATCATGTGCGCGGCGCGGTGGATGTTCTCGATGCTGACCAGCCGCACGAAATCGGGATTGGCCTCGTCATGGTCGAAGGTGGTCGAGATGAGGGTGCGGGTCTCGCGAAAGGCGCGCTTCAGCACGGCTATGCGTTGCAAATTCCTCGGTGGCGACGATACGGACGCCGCCCCTCCAAAGTCATATTCGGCATTCTGGCGGACACGCAGAACGGGCCGTTCACCAAGGAGGACGGCAAGCGCATTGCCTAGGAAGCCTCAGGCTCCCGCCTCGTCCTGGCTTGGGGCAAGGCCGAGCGCCGTGCGGAGCACCGCCTTGCTGTGGCGGGCGAAGCGCATGGCGGCGAGCCGTCCGCCCATCATGTCGCGCGGCGGCAGCGGTGCGGCAAGCTGCGCGGTCATGTCATTGGCGGTCACCGCGACATGGCGAATGTTTTCCAGGACGCAGAGCCGATGACAGAGCGATCCCTGCCGCACCACGACGGGAAGGCCGAGCTGGGCGGCGCGGCCGAAGATGCCGCAGGCATGGTCGCCCGCCGGCGGATAGAGGCACCAGACCGCATCGCTCGCCGCATAGGCGCCGAGCAGCTCGGCATCCGAGATGACGCGGTCCACCACGACCCCGCCGGCGCCCCGCAGGGCCGCAGCATGGGCCGCCATCTCCTCTGCAACCTTGCCGCAGGCGATGAAGCGGAAACGCGCCTGCAGGCTGGTGAATCCGACATAGCTCTCGGAAAAGAGGTCGAACCCCTTCCGCCAATCCTGCGCGCCGATGGCCGTCAGCACGAGGCGCCCGCCCGTCCGCCGCGTCTCGCGCAGCAGTTCCACGGCCGTGCGTTCCTCCGCAGTCAGGTCCCAGAGCTGGAAATCGTGGATCCAGCCGTCGGCAATCGCCGCAAAGGCCGGGAAGACGTCGAACGGCAGGGCCGTCAGCGTGCGGATCGCACCGATGCGCCGGAGCCGGCCGAGCACGGCGCGCCTCCACCGGCACCGGCGGTTGCCCGACACGGCGAGCGGCAGGGGCCGCAGCAGCAGGCCGACCGTCCGCCGTCCCATGAGCGCGCGCAGCAGCCCGGCGAATACATAGAGCAGGAAGCTCTCCTCGACCGCCAGGAACAGGACAGGCGCGCGGGCGAAAAGGATATCCCGCAGCCGTCCCGGCCGCGCGCCGAACGACCGCTCGAGTAAACGGAGATAGGCGGGAAAACGCCCGCCGGCGGAAGGGACATGGACGAGCGGAGGCCCCGTCCGATCGGCCGGCGGCACGGTGCGCCCCCGCCGGGGCCGCCCGCCTTCGGCTCGTGTGAGGTTTTCCGGCAGCAGGCCCGATCGCGCAAACGGACCCGCTGCAGCCGGCCGTTCGATGCTCGACTGCATGACTTCCCCCAAAGATCGTCGCAAAACCGGGCCGTCCCTGCCCGGAAAAAATCATTGGCAGGCCGCAGTAAATGCCGCCCGCTTCGCCATTCACATAGAGGCGACCTAGAAGTAAATTACAACCTTCTCGCTAATATCGTTACCTTAACTTGTCTTTTACAAATTTCAAGCGGGATTATGCAACTTAAAGAAAGTGCCGGCGTGCAGGCACCCAAGGCCCGGTCCCTTGCTTGCTCCCCCAGGTCCGAAGGGCCATAAAGGGCGGCCAGAACGCCGGGGAGAGCGAATGAAACTGAAGGAATTTGCCGCCCGCATCGGCCTGTCGCAGACGACGGTGAGCCGGGCGATGAGCGGATATCCGGAGGTAAAGCCGGAAACGCGGGCGCGCGTGCTGGAAGCGGCCGAGCGGCTCGGCTACCGGCCGAACATCAGCGCCCAGCGGCTTGCGACCGGCCGGGCCGGCGCCATCGGCATCGTCTTCCAGGGCGGCGGGCGCTTCGGCCCCCATTCCAGCGAATTCATGGGCGGGCTTTCGACGCGCCTGCAGAAGGACGGTATCGACATCCTCGTCTCGACCGTCGAGACCGAGGCCGACGAGGCGGCGGCCTACAGGCGCCTTGCCGCCAGCAAGCGGGTGGATGCCGTGGTCGTGCACACGCCGAAGGTCGCGGATGCGCGCATCGCCCTCCTCCAGAAGCTGGGCCTGCCCTTCGTCGTGCACGGCCGCAGCGAGGCCGAAAGGCCCTTCGCCTTCCTCGACATCGACAATTTCGGCGCCATCGCCACCGCCACGGAGCATCTGGCCGGCCTCGGCCACCGCCGCATCGCCCTCATCAACGGCGATCCGGCAACCACCTATGCGCGCGACCGGGACCTCGGCTACCGCACGGCGCTTGCCCGCCGGTCGCTTGCCGCCGATCCGGCACTCACGGGCCACGGCGAGTTCACCGACGAGAACGGCTTCCGGCTGATGCAGGGTTTCCTGGCCCTCCCCGCCCCGCCCACGGCAATCATCGCGGGTTCGATGATGTCGGCGCTCGGTGCCATGCGGGCGATCCGCATCGCGGGGCTTGCCGTCGGCAGGGACGTCTCGCTCATCGCCCATGACGACGTCTTCCCCTATCTCAGCCCGGAAAACTTCGTGCCGCCCGTCACCACGACGCAATCGCCGATCCGCTCTGCGGGCGAGCGGATCGGCGATCTTGTGTTGCGGCTGTTGCGGGGCGAGGCGCCGAAGGCGCTGCAGGAGATATGGCCCGTCGATTTCCGCGTGCGCGGCTCGACCGGCCCGGCACCCGGCTGATCTCAGACCTTGAGCTCCCGGCGCTCCTTTTCCGTCTCGATGGCGAGATCGAGCACCTTCTGGAGATCGGCGGCATGGCGGAAGCCGGGCTCGACCTGCTGGTTGGCCGCCACGGCGGTGGCGAAGCGCTGGTAGTTGGTCGGCACCGTGCCGGCGTCGATCTCCCGCCACACGGCCTTTTCCACATCCTCGCCGAGGCAGCCGCGCAGGCGCGAACCTTCCGTCGAGTGGATGACCTCCAGCGCGCCCCTGTCGCCATGCATGCGCAGGCGCAGTTCGTTGAGATGGCCCGTCGCCCAGCGGCTCGCATGGATGACACCGAGCGCGCCGTTGGCGAAGTCCACCGTCATGGTGAAGCTGTCGTTGGCATCGAGGTCGTATTCGCCGATCCGGTTGTCGGGCGCCTTGTCGAAGGCCCTCAAACGCGCGAAGACGTGCTCCACGTCGCTCGCCGCACCGTAGCCGGCAAAGTCGAGGATGTGGATGCCGACATCGCCGAGCACACCGTTGGAGCCGTGCTTGGTGGAAAGGCGCCAGAGCCACTGGCTTTCGGTCGCCCAGTTGCCCCAGGCCTTGGAAACCAGCCAGCTTTGCAGGTAGGAGGCCTCGACATGGCGCACATGGCCGATCTCGCCGGCCACCACCATGGCGCGCGCCTTCTGCAGCGGCGCGACGTTGCGGTAGGTGAGGTTCACCATGGTGACGAGGCCGGAGGCCTCGGCCGCCCGGGCCATCTCGTCCGCTTTCGCGTGATTTTCCGCCAGCGGCTTCTCGCACATGACATGCTTGCCCGCCGCAAGCAGCGCCAGCGTCGTCGGATGATGCGCCCGGTCCGGCGTCACGTTGGTCGCCGCGTCGAAACCGTCCCAGGCGATCGCATCGTCCAGCGAGGTGAAGACGTTGGGAATGCCGTGCTGTTCGGCGAAGGCCCTGGCGCGCGAGGGATCGACGTCGACGGCGCCGACCAGCTCGACACCCTCGATCGCGGCGAAGTGCTGGGCATGGCTGTTGGCCATGCCGCCCGTTCCAAGAACAAGAAGACGCATCGCTTTCCTCAGCGGTAACCGGCTTCGCCGGCCTCGTGGAGTTTCGGGCCGCGCTCCTCGATGGGCTCCAGCGCCCGTTCCACCGGCACGTTCGGCGCATCGTGGATCGCCGTATAGGTGCCCTGTGGGTTGAAGGCCCATTTCACGCCGTTGACCAGCACCTTCTGCACCGTCGCGTCGTGATAGGTCGGATAGGTCTCGTGGCCCGGACGGAAATAGAAGACGTTGCCGGCCCCGCGTCGCCAGGTGAGGCCCGAGCGGAACACCTCGCCGCCGGCGAACCAGGAGATGAAGACCGTTTCCAGCGGCTCCGGCACGGAGAATTGCTCGCCGTACATCTCCTCGTTTTCCAGAACGAAGTTCTCGCCAAGGCCTTCGGCGATGGGATGGCGCGGATTGACGACCCAGACGCGCTCGCGCTCGCCCGCCTCGCGCCATTTCAGCGCGCAGGGCGTGCCCATCAGGCGCTTGAAGATCTTCGAGAAATGGCCGGAATGCAGCACGAGAAGACCCATGCCTTCCCAGACGCGCCTTGCCACGCGCTCCACCACCGCGTCGTCGACCGCGCCGTGGTCCTTGTGGCCCCACCAGACAAGCACGTCCGTGTCCGCAAGGCGGGCCTCGGTCAGCCCGTGCTCGGGCTCCTGCAGCGTCGCCGTCGTCGCCTCGATGGCCGGGTCCCTGTTGAGGGCGTCGGCGATCGTGTTGTGCATGCCGTTCGGATAGATCGAGCGGACGACCGCGTTCGTCTGCTCGTGGATGTTCTCACCCCATACGATGGTGCGTATTGCCATGTACCGTTCCTTCAAGGCCGAAAATTGAAACCGCTTTCAATTCGCGCAACCGATAGAACCAGACCCGCTTCTTGGCAAGCGGGGGCCCTGCCGATTCCGGCTCCCTTTCAGTGGAATGTCGATTTGGAGAAAAGGTTCAGCACGACGACGCCGGCAATGATGAGGCCGAGGCCGCACACGGCGGCAAGGTCGAGCTTCTGGCCGAAGGCGAAATAGCCGACGAGCGAGATCAGCACGATGCCGAGACCGCTCCAGATGGCATAGGCGATGCCGACCGGAACGTAACGCAGGCTCCAGGAGAGGAAGTAGAAGGCGACGGCATAGCACGCCACCATCATCACCGTCGGCAGGAGGCGCGAGAAGTGCTGCGCGGCCTGCATGGCGGAGGTTCCGAGCACCTCGAAGACGATGGCGACGACGAGGACGGCATAGACGGCGGTGAGGTTCATGGCATGGCTCCGGCACACAGGGCGCGAAAGGCGGGAAGGATCAGGAACGGGAAAGCGCGAGCAGACGCGCGAGCATGGCGGCGCGGGCCTCGGCATCGATGACCGGCGCCCCGAGGAGATCGGCAAGCCAGAGACCGTCCACCGCGTAGCGCACGAGGAGGGCGTCGAGGAAGGAATCCGTGCCGATATTCTCGGCAAGATGCCGCTCCATCCATTGCCGCCAGCGCTCGCGCAGGTGCGGCTCGGAAATCAGCGCCACCGTCAGCACCTTCCACTGGTCGCCGTCCTGCAGGCCTTCCGGCTGGAAGAACACGGCGGCATAGGCCCGCGTGAAGCGGCCCTTCGGGTGCGGGTCCTCGCGCATCCGCTCCGCCAGCGCCCGGTCGAGCTTTTCCGTGAGGTCGGCAAAGAGGCCGTCGAGCAGCGAGAGCTTGTTGGGGAAGTGGTGCAGCAGCCCGCCCTTGCTGACGCCGGCGGCCTGCGAGACCGCATCGAGCGTCACGCTCGCCGGCCCCTTCTCCAGCGACAGCTTCGCCGCGACCTCCAGCAGTTGCTGGCGGACGGCTTCGGGTTGCTTCCTGCGGTGATGGGCCTTGCTCATAGCATGAACATACCGTCTGGACGGTTTTATGTCAATGGCGCAAGCGCGCGCCGGCAAGTTGCCGCAGGCGCGATGCGGCGTTGCCTGCACGCCTCGCCGGAGCTATGAAAAGCCATGACGGAAACGGGCGACGACCGGGAACAGCAAGGCGAGGCGATCACGCTCTACGAGGCGGTCGGCGGGGATGCCGGCGTGCGGGCGCTGACGCGCCGTTTCTACGCGCTGATGGACAGCCTGCCGGAGGCGGCGCGCTGCCGCGCCATCCATCCGCCGGACCTCTCGGGCAGCGAGGAAAAGCTCTACGAATACCTGACGGGCTGGCTCGGCGGACCGCCCCTCTACACGCAGAAGCGCGGCCATCCCATGCTGCGCCGCCGCCATTTCATGGCGTCGATCGGTCCTGCGGAACGGGACGAATGGCTGCTCTGCTTCGTGCGGGCGCTGGAGGAGACCGTGCCGAGCGAGGGCCTGCGCAAGATCATCCTCGAGCCGGTGACGCGGCTCGCCCACCACATGCAGAACCAGGAATAGGAAGAGCCATGTCGTTTTCGTTCCGCTCGGCAACATTGCTGGTCGCCGGACTCATGGGGATCGCGGGCGTCGCCACGGCGGCGGCGGCCTCCCACGGCAGCGATCCGCGGCTGATGGCCGGCGCCTCGGCCATGTGCCTTGCCCATGCCCCGGCGCTTGTCGCGCTTCATGCGGCCTGGCCCGCCATGCGGACGGCCCCGCTCGCCGCGCTGCTGCTGGCGCTCGGCACGGCGCTCTTTGCCGGAGACCTCGTCTTCCGGCATTTTTCCGGACACGGGCTCTTCCCGATGTCGGCCCCGACCGGCGGCATGATCATGATGGCGGGCTGGCTGGCGGTCGCGCTCGGCGCCTTCCTGCCGCAACGGGAAGGCTGACGCCCCGCGCCGAAGCGCGGGGCGCGGGCATCGCCACCTAGATGGAATCCCGCCGCAGCCGGCGCGGCGCGGGAAAGGCAAGGACATTGTCGTTGCGCGCCTCGAGCGCCGGGCCGGGCTCGAAGCCCGAAAGGCGGGCCGGCGGGCGGGCGCTCTCGATCGGGAAGGCCGTGACGTTCGCGCTTTCCAGCATCTCCGTCCGGCGCGTCAGGAGCGCGTAGAGTTCCGGCACGAGACCATCGCCGTTCTGGGCGGCCAGCTTGTGCAGGCCGATCATCATGAAGGCCTCGGGTCTTTCTTCATTCACTGGACATTGTCTCCCTGGGTCATGCTCTGCAGGGCCCGCTCGAAGGAGGATTTGCTGCCGTTGCGCAGCGGCACGAAAGCCTTCTCCCACTTCTTGCAGCCCGTCTTCACGCGGATGCAGGCATCGTGGCTGATACAGTCGATGGGGCAGAAGACGCAGTCGACGGAAGGCAGCACGTTGTCGATGCGGGAGACGGCCTCGCGCAGGCCCCCGTCATGGTGGATGAGGTTCGCGCCGTAGGAGCTGGCGATCTGGCGCAGATGCGCCACCTGGCAATCGCGTCCGCCGACATAGAGGAAGCTGCGCCCTTCGAGCGCGGCCTTGCTGTCGTCCCGCACCTCGTTCTGCTGGCGGGCCTGCTGCTGTTGCCTGTGCTTCTCGCGCATCGCCTTCCTCTCCGCTTCGCCGGTACGGCGCTTGACCTTGGTGATTTCCACGCTGCGCGGCGCCGGGGCGGCAGCCGCCGCTTCCACCGGTGCCAGTGCCGGTGCCTGCGCCTGCACGCCCGCCATCTGTTTCCTGAGGGCCGCCAGCTGGCGTTCCAGATCGGCAATGCGCCGATCGCGCTCGACGATCGCTGCTTTCAAAAGCGCTTCAGCGCGGCCGGCAGTCATGGAGGTCATGCAAACTCCCTTGTGGCACTCCGCAGGGGGCGGAGCCTCGGTTCGCGGGCACCCTACAAAACATGAGTTTCACAGTAAAGTATAAACATGACCACAAAACTCATATTTTAACGCAAAAAAATCCCGCCGGCGCCAGACAGGCGGGAATGACGATCTCAGTTGAAGACGATCGGGATGTTGAAGGCCCAGGAGGCGCGTCCCGCGGCCTCCGGTATCCTGGCGAAGGGCGCCGCGCGCTGCACCGATTCGAGCGCCGCCCGGTCGAGCGCCCCGCTGCCGGAGCTGCGGGCGATGCGGATGCCGCTCGCCTGCCCGCCCGCGCCGACGACGAAGCTCACCACGACGCTGCCGCGTTCGCCGCCCGGCGCACGGCGCTTGGCCCGGTTGATCTTGTTGCGCACCTTGCCCGGATAGTTGCTGACGGCGGCATTGCCGGCGGCGGAGGAATTGCCCTTCTTCTGGCCGCCCACGGAGGCGGTCTTGACGTCGGCTGAGCCGTCGATCTCGCCCTTTGCCGTGCTCGCCCTGGCCTTGCCCTTCTCGCCGGCCTTCCTGACGACCTTCGGCTTCGGCTTCTTCTGCTCGACCTTCCGGACCGGCTCGTCCTTCTTCTCGGGAACCGGCTTGATCTCCTGCTCCGGCTCGATTTCCGGCTTGATCTCGGGAACGGGAACCGCGGCGATCTCCACTTCGGCGGAAGGAACGATCAGTTCCTGCACCGGCTCGGAGGCGAAGGAATCGACCGGCGAGACCATTTCCGTCGTCTCCGGCTGGATCTCGGTCGGCTGGATTTCCGATACCTGTTGGGGAACCGGCTCCGTCACGTCCGGCTCGATTTCCTCGGGCCTGATGACGTCGTCGGGATTGCCCGATTCCACCGCCTCGAAGGCGCTGTTGCCGAGCATCGCCACCTCGGCGACGACGCCGCCGGCGATCAGCGCCTCATCCTCCTTCTCGGCGGGGGCCAGCGTGAGAATCGCGGCCGCGCCGGCATGGGCGAGCAGGGACACGACGCCCGCACCGATCCAGAGCCACTTGCTTCCACTCATCACATCACCCGTCATTCCGTTTCATGCATCGCGGCGCGTCATGGCCGCGGTCTTGGCCTCAGCCTTCGAGGCCGGCGGTCGCCTTGCTGCGCGTGACGATACCGTCCATGCAGCGGCCCTTTTCCAGCCCCTCGCCTTCGCAGACCGGCGCATCGTTGATCAAGAGGTTCTTGACGGCCTCGCACTTTATGCCCGGCACGTCGAACTGGCGCACCTTGGACTTGCCCGCCGGCAGGTCGCGGAAATCGAGAAGGGCAAGGCGCTCGACCGTGCCCTTGTCGTTGAAGATCACGAATTCGAAGGAAACCTTGGAAATGTCCTGCGCGAGGCCGTTGGCCGCGACGAAGGTGAAGAGGCAGCCCTTCTGCGAGGCGGCGAGCGCGTTGAGCTCGACCTCCAGCCCCTTGGCGGCGGCCGCGTCCTGCGCTGCCGCGCCCGTGGCGGCGGCAAGGGAAAGCGTCGCGGAAAGAAGAAGGGTGCGTAGGGTCATGGGGCCTGCCTGCCTGAGAAACGCTTCGGAAACGGCCGGAGACCGGCCGCGCTCGATACCACCGGCCGCCGCAGTCGAAGAATTAACATGACTTTGCCGCTCCGGTATTGCGTGCATAAATAAATATGAGTAATGAAGTCAAGATAGTAAACGCCGAAAACCCCGCCAAACCGCTGTTCCGCCGGGAATTTTTCACCGGAATCCAACGCGGCGGCGAGCAGTACCACGCATTTGGATGAAGGCCGATCCCATGACCGACACGACCCACCCGACCCCCGCCGAAATCCGCGCCTTCCGCGCCGAGAACCCGAAGATGCGCGAGCGTGACATCGCCGCCCGGCTCGGCATTTCGGAGGCAGCGCTGGTCGCAGCGGAAGTCGGCCTGACGGCCGTGCGGATCGACGGCAGCGCCAACCGCTTTCTGGAGCGCGCCGAGGCGCTCGGCGAGATCATGGCGCTGACCCGCAACGAGAGCGTGGTGCACGAGAAGATCGGCGTCTTCGAGAAAGTCACCACCGGCAAGCACGCCTCCATCGTGCTCGGCGAGAACATCGACCTTCGCATCTTCCCCGGCACCTGGGCGCACGGCTTCGCCGTCACCAAAACCGACGGCGAGCAGGTGCGCCGCAGCCTGCAGTTCTTCGACAAGGCCGGCACGGCCGTCCACAAGGTGCACCTGCGCCCGGCCTCCAACCTCGAAGCCTATGAGGCCATCGTCGCCGATTTCCGCCTCGAGGACCAGTCGCAGGACTTCGTCGCGGTCGTCTCCGAAAAGACCGTCGAGACCGGCCCGGTCGACGTCGCGGCGCTGCGCGAAAGCTGGAGCGCGATGACCGATACGCACCAGTTCTTCGGCATGCTGCGCAAGCTGAAGATCGCCCGGCAGGATGCCGTCCGCAGCGTCGGCGAGGACTTCGCCCACGAGGTGCGCGCCGATGCCGTCGGCGAGCTGCTGCGCCTTGCCGCCGAGCGCGGCACGGACATCATGTGCTTTGCCGGCAACCACGGCGCGATCCAGATCCATACCGGCCCGGTCGTCAACCTCCAGCCGATGGGCCCCTGGCTCAACGTGCTCGATCCGACCTTCCACATGCACCTGCGCACGGACCACATCGCCGAATGCTGGGTGGTGCGCAAGCCGACTTCGGATGGCCACGTCACCTCGCTGGAAGCCTATGACGCGAGCGGCGAGATGATCGTGCAGTTCTTCGGCAAGCGCAAGGAAGGCATGGGCGAGCGCGAGGACTGGCGCGGCCTCCTCGCCGACCTGCCGCGCCCCGACAGCGCGGCCGCCTGAGGCAATCCCGGAAGGATCATGACCATGAGCAAGAGCTTCGATCTTCGCCGCGTCCGGCCGCTGGGTGCGGCGCTCACCGCCGTCGCGCTCTCCCTCCCGTTCGTCCTGCCGCTCGCCGCGCCCGGCCCGGACGGCTTCGTGCGCGAGGCCGTCGCGCAGGAGATGCAGAAGGTCGACACCTCGAAGCTCGTCACCATCGGCGGCGCGGTCACCGAGATCGTCTACGCCCTCGGCGAAGGCGACCGGCTGGTCGCCCGCGACAGCACCAGCATGTATCCGGAAGAAGCGCTGAAGCTGCCGGATGTCGGCTATATGCGGGCCTTGTCGCCGGAAGGCGTCATCGCCGTCAACCCGACCGCCATCCTCGCCGTCGAAGGCAGCGGCCCGGCCGATGCGCTCGCCGTGCTGAAGACCGCCGGCATCCCCTTCGAGACCGTGCCGGAAGGTTACGACCGCGCCGCGATCCTCAAGAAGATCGACGTCGTCGGCGATTTCCTCGGCGTGCCGGAAAAGGCCAGGGCGCTGGAGGAGAAGGTCGGCGCGGACCTCGACGTCGCCATCGCGGATGCCGCCAGGCGGCCGCAGAGCGAGCGCAAGCGCGTGCTCTTCATCCTCAGCTTCCAGAACGGCCGCATCATGGCCGCCGGCAGGCACACCGCCGCCGACGGCATCATCGGCCTTGCCGGCGCGATCAACGCGACCGAAGACACGTTCGACGGCTATAAGCCGCTCACCGACGAGGCGGTCATCAACGCGAAGCCCGACGTCGTCATGGTCATGACGCGCCCCGGCGCGGGCAGCACGGACGAGGAAGTCCTTGCCCATCCGGCGATTGCCGTCACGCCCGCCGGCCAGAACAAGGCGGTCCTGCGCATGAACAGCCTGCACCTGCTCGGCTTCGGCCCGCGCACCGCCTCCGCCATCCGCGACCTCAACAAAGAACTCTACGGCAATGTCTCTCAATGACGCTGCGCGCGGCCCTTTCGCGCGCGGTTCCTTCCTGATGCGCTCGAAGGACGCGCGCGCCGCCGGTGACAGGACGGCCGTCGCGCGCCTGACGCTCGCCCTCCTCGTCGTCCTCTCGCTCGCCGCGCTCGCGCTTTCGGTTGCGACCGGCGCCTCGGATGCCTCGGCCCTTAACGTCATCGCCGCGCTGCTGCACGGCACGGAGGACACGGCGCTCAGCGTGCGCGACCGCATCATCGTCCTCGACATCCGCATGCCCCGGGCGCTCCTCGGCTTCCTCATCGGCGCGGCGCTCGCCATGTCGGGCGCCGTCATGCAGGGCCTCTTCCGCAATCCGCTCGCCGACCCCGGCCTCGTCGGCATCTCCGCGGGCTCCGCGCTCGGCGCGGTGCTGATGATCGTGCTCGGCGCCAGCCTGCCGGCCGGCCTGATGCTGGCGCTCGGCGCCTTCGCGCTTCCCGCCGCCGCCTTCATAGGCGGCCTCCTGACGACGCTGCTCCTCTATCGCATCGCCACCCGCGGCGGGCAGACCTCGGTCGCCACCATGCTGCTTGCCGGCATCGCGATCGCCGCGCTCGCGGGCGCCGCCACCGGCGTCCTCATCTACATGGCCGACGACAAGCAGCTCCGCGACATCACGTTCTGGAGCCTCGGCTCGCTGTCGGGCATGACCTGGGCGAAGCTCTTCGCCGCCGGCCCGGTCATCCTCCTTGCCCTCCTCGTCGTGCCGTTCCTCTCGCGCGGCCTCAACGCTATCACGCTCGGCGAGGCCGCGGCCTTCCACATGGGCGTCAAGGTTCAGCGGCTGAAATACACCGCCGTCGTCGCCGTCGCCGGCGCGGTCGGCGCCTCCGTCGCCGTCAGCGGCGGCATCGGCTTCGTCGGCATCGTCGTGCCGCACCTGCTGCGCATCGTCATCGGCCCGGACCACCGCTACCTGCTGCCGGCCTCCGCCCTTCTCGGCGGCGTGCTGATGCTCGGCGCGGACATGCTGGCGCGCACGCTCGTCGCGCCCGCCGAACTGCCGATCGGCATCATCACCGCGCTTGCCGGCGCACCCTTCTTCCTGTGGGTGCTCCTGCGCGACCGCGGCCGGAACGGCTGGTGACGCGATGATCCTTGCACGGAACCTTTCGGTCGGCCTCTCCGGCAGGACCATCGTCGAAGGCGTGTCGCTGACGGCCAGGGCCGGCGAACTCACCGCCATCGTCGGCCCCAACGGCTCGGGCAAGACGACCACGCTCAAGGCCATCGCCGGCGAGCTTGCCAGCAAGGGCGAGATCACCCTCAACGGCCGCGACATCCGCGGGCTCGAACCCTGGCAGCTCGCCACCAGGCGCGCGGTGCTGCCGCAGGCGGCCACCATCGCCTTTCCCTTCACGGTCCGCGAGATCGTCCGCCTCGGCCTCACCGTCGGGCCGAACCGGCATGCCGAGCGCATCGACGCCATCACCGCCGAGGCGCTCGCCGCCGTCGATCTCGGCGGCTTTGCCGGCCGCTTCTACCAGGAGCTCTCCGGCGGCGAGCAGCAGCGCGTGCAACTCGCCCGCGTCCTCTCGCAGATCTGGGAACCCGTGCTCGACGGCGAGCCCTGCTTCCTCATGCTCGACGAGCCGGTCTCGGCCCTCGACATCCGCCACCAGCTTACCATCATGCAGCTTGCAAGGCGCTATTGCGAGGCCGGCGGCGGGGTGATCGCCGTCATGCACGACCTCAACCTCACCGCCATGTTCGCCGACCATATGGTGATGATGAAGGGCGGCCGCATCGAGCGCGCCGGCCCGCCCGCCGAGGTGATGACCGACGACGCCATGGAGGCCGTCTTCGGCTGCCGCATGCGCATTAACGGCGTGCCCGCCTCGGGCGCCCCCTTCGTGCTGCCGCACACCGCTTCGTCCTGATTTTCCGGAACCTTTTGCGAGATTGCGCGTTTTTGGCCCGAGACCGTTCCGCCAAGGGGGTGGAGCGCTGTCGCCCCGCGCCAGGCCGCGGGCGATCCGCAAAAGGAGAAACGGCATGGCCAACGGATTGTTTTCATCCCGCAGCAAGAACCTTCGCGACACCGTCGCGGACGAAGCCCGGGCCGTCGAGGACCAGATCGCGGACCTGCGCGCCGAGATCGCATCGCTCGCCCGCCTCATGGCCGACGACGCGGCGGGCGGCGCCAAGAGCATCCGCAAGAAGGCCCGCGCGGTGAAGGCGGACATGGGCGATGCCGCCCACGACCTCAAGGACCGCGCCCAGAGCGACATCGCCGACATGATCGCCGCCGGGGAAGACATTCTCGCCGAATTCCAGGCGCGCTACCGCGACACCGGCCAGAAGGCCCGCAAGGCCGTGCACGAGCGCCCGCTGACGACGCTCGGCATCGCCGCCGCCGCCGGCTTCCTCCTCGCCGCCCTGCTGCGGCGCTGATCCTTCTCCTCCACCAACGGAGCGCATCGACATGCTGTCACTGGGGGCAATCCTCGTCCAGAATCTCGTCACCCGCGTCGGTGACCGGGTGGACGAGACGATGGACATCGCCAAGCGCAACGCCATAGCGGGCCTTGCCATCGGGCTCATGCTGCTGACGGCCTATGTGCTGGCGGTCGTCGGC
Source organism: Shinella sp. Sh6 (assembly GCF_055392685.1). Lineage (NCBI taxonomy): Bacteria > Pseudomonadati > Pseudomonadota > Alphaproteobacteria > Hyphomicrobiales > Rhizobiaceae > Shinella > Shinella sp. Sh6. The sequence continues at coordinate 2,504,312 of NZ_AP044005.1, forward strand.
GGCGCGGTGGCGCTTGCCGACCGCTACGGCGCCGTGCCGGCCCTCTTCGGCCTTGCCGCCGGCTTCCTGCTGCTCGCCCTCATCGTGCTCGGCGTCGTTGCCGCCCGCAACCGGCGCGAACGCGAGCGCCGGCGCCTCCGCCGCCGCGAGCTTGCCGCCCGCCGCGACCTGATGGCGGCCGCCGCCACCGTCGCCGTGAGGAAGCCCTTCGCGGCGACCGCCGTGGCGCTCGCCCTCGGCTTCCTGCTCGCCCCGAAATCCCGGCGGGACGACGACTGACCGATTTTTCCTGAAAACCGACCGTGCCGCTCTCAGAGCGGCATGCGCACGACGGCGGTGACGCCCTTCGGCAGGTACTCGACATGCACGCTGCTGCCGAGGATCTTGTCGAGGCTGCGCTCGATCAGCACCGAGCCGAAGCCGCGCCGGCCGTCGGCCTTGACCGGCGGGCCGCCGACCTCGTGCCAGGTCATGTTGAGCACGCGATGGCCGTCCTCGTTGACGATGCGGGCGGTGATGACCACCTTGCCGGTGCGCACGGAAAGCGAGCCGTATTTGCGGGCGTTGGTCGCCAGTTCATGCAGGACGAGGCCGAGACCGACCGCCTCGTCCGGCCCCAGCTCCACCTCGTCCTTGTGGATCTCGATCTGGCTGTCGTAGTCGATCGCATAGGGCATGATCTGCTTCTGGAGCAGCATCTTCAGGTGGATGACGCCCCATTCGTGGTCGCTGAGGAGCCCGTGCGCCTCCGAGAGCGATTGCAGCCGGCCGGCGAAGGCATCCATGAACTCGACGGGATCGCTCGTCTGCCGGAGGGTCTGCCGCGCCAGCGATTGCAGCATGGCGAGCGTGTTCTTGACCCGGTGGTTGAGCTCGCGGAGGAGCAGCCGCGTCCGCTCCGAGGCGAGCTGCCCGTCGGTCACGTCGACATTGATGCCGAGGAAGGTGGCCGGCTTGCCGTCCACGTCCCATTCGTGCACGCGCCCGCGCCCCAGCAGCCAGCGGTCGGAATGGGCGGCGCGGAACAGGCCGTCATATTCCTTGCCGGTGGCAAGCGCGTTGCGCAGCCGGTCGATGGTGAGCTTGCGGTCGGCCGGATGCACCAGCATGAAGAATTTCCGCGCGCTCATCGGCTTTCCCGGCCGGACGCCGAGCATGCGGTAGAAGGTCTCGTTGCCCGAGACGGTGCCCGTCGAGATATCCCACAGCCAGCTTGCGACATTGGCCGCGTCGAGCGCCAGCGCGTGGCGCTTCTCGTCGCGCGAGAGCGCTTCGGCGGCGACCGTGCGCCGGCGCGTTTCCTCCTTCAGCTTGATGAGTGAGGCGGCGAGCGAGGCCAGTTGCTCCAGCCGGTGCACAAGCTCCTTGGGCACCGTGCGGCGCGACTTCACGTCGTAGATGCAGACCGTGCCGATCGCCTGGCCGTCGAGGACGATCGGCACGCCGGCATAAAAGCGAAGGCGCGGCGCGCCGGTCACGGACGGCAGGCCGGAGAAGCGCTTGTCCTTGCGCGCATCGGCAATGACCAGCGGCACCCGCTCGGCCAGCATGCGCGCACAGAAGGAATCCTCCGACGGCGCGCGGATTTCCGGCGTGCCCTGCCGGGCGAGGAACCACTGGTCGGTCCGCCCGAGAACGGTGACGAGGGAAATCGGCGCGTCGACGAACCCCGCCGCAAGGGCGGCGATATCGTCGAAATCCGGATCGGGACCGAGGAACACCGGCATGGCGGCATTGAGTGCCGCCAGCCGGTCTGGAGCTTCCAGCACCGCGGCAACGTCGGACGGCAATGGGTGAACGTTGTCCTTCATGCCTTTTCGGTAAGCGATTCCGTGCTCCGTTTCATCAAGGGAGGCACATATTCGCTTCAGTCCCCTCATCTTTTGCCGTCCGCCGCCATGGCGGACGGCATGGTGCCGTCAGGATACGAAGGCGCGCGAGGTGATCGGCGCCGATACGGAGTCCGGGCCGTAGTCGCCCTCGCCGCTGATCTGGAGGAGTTCCTGCAGACGCTGGCGGGCGCGGTTCACGCGGCTCTTGATGGTGCCGAGGGCGCAACCGCAGATTTCCGCCGCCTCCTCGTAGGAAAAGCCCGACGCGCCGACGAGGATGATCGCCTCGCGCTGTTCGTCCGGCAGCTTTTCCAGCGCCTTCTTGAAGTCCTGCATGTCGAGCGAGCCGTACTGCGAAGGATGCTGCGCGAGGTTCTCCGTGAAGATGCCGTCGCTGTCCTGCACCTCGCGGCCGCGCTTGCGCAGCTTGCTGTAGAGCTCGTTGCGCAGGATCGTGAAGAGCCAGGCCTTCATGTTGGTGCCCATCTCGAACTGTTCCTGCTTGGCCCAGGCCTTCATGATCGTGTCCTGCACCAGGTCGTCCGCCTGGTCGTGCCGGCCGATCAGCGAGATGGCAAAGGCGCGCAGGCTTGGCAGCACCGCCAGCAGTTCCCGCTTGAACGTGGTCTGTTCCTGATCCATCGCGTCCCTCACTCGGCCCGTCGCACGCCGCCTTCGGCGGCATCCAGTTTCTCGAGAAGGTCCAGGAACCTTTGAGGAAGCGCCTCATCCTGTACCGAATGGTAGAAGGCGCGCAGCTTCATGGCAATCTGGGCGTTGGGATCGCCCGCTTTCGACGGAGGCTGTCCCCCGTTTGTCTTCGTTTCCACTGTATTCACTTAGGCCACTTCCATCTTTCATCTGCCCTGACGACGAATTCCGCGAAGGAATGCCCCGCTTCAAAAAAAGTTCCGCCTCCCGGAACCTAAATTTGGCTTCCGCGTTCAAACCGTCAACTGCAAGTGCAGCAAATCGAAAACAGGGGACATCTCATGCCGATTTCCGACCGTATCGGGCCTCACCTTCCGGCCCTTCGCCGTTATGCTCGCGCCCTGACGGGAACCCAGTCGTCGGGCGACGCCTATGTCGCCGCGACCCTCGAGACCATTCTGATCGATCCCACGGTCATGCCGGTGGGCGGAGACGACAAGGTCTGCCTCTTCGGCCTCTTGAGCCGCATCATCTCCTCGCTCCCCGTTTCGATGGCCCGCGCCACGGCCGATTCCATTTCCCCCGGCACCGAGACGCCCTTCGATCTTTCCGGCGTTCCCCCGCTCGGCCGGCAGGCGCTTCTCCTCGCCACCGTCGAGGGCTTTTCCGTCGAACGGACGGCCGAGATCCTGGAGGCGGAGGCGACGGCCATCCGCACCCTGCTCGACGCCGCCTTCGAGGAGATCGCCGCGCAGGCCGAGACCGGCATCATGATCATCGAGGACGAGCCGCTGATCGCGCTCGACCTTGCCCATATGGTGAGCGGCATGGGCCACCGGGTCACCGGCATCGCCCGCACGCAGAGCGAAGCCGAGGCGCTGTGGAGCGAAAGCCGCCCCGGGCTCGTCCTTGCCGACGTCCGGCTCGCCGACGGCTCCTCCGGCATCGATGCCGTCAATTCCATCCTCTCGCGAACGACGATCCCCGTCATCTTCATCACCGCCTACCCTGAACGGCTACTGACGGGCGAGCGGCCGGAACCGGCCTTCCTCGTCTCCAAGCCCTTCAACCCGGAGCAGGTGAAGGTCCTGATCAATCAGGCCCTTCTCTTTGCCCCGCCAGCGCGCGCAGCGGCCTGATCTCGCTCCCGGACAGCCGCAGCGGCGGCGCGGTCAGCGGCGGTGGGACGGCACGCCCACCGCCGCTTTCGCATATCCGGCCTTCGCAACCGCCCAAAAGAAAACAGCCAGCGCCGGAAGGCACTGGCTGCTTGAGTATCCACGGACCGGAGGGGGACACGGTTTCGTGGTAAATCGCCGGTCGAGGGCCTCGCATTTGGGGAACATGCGCAGACCGGCGACAGCAGCAAAACACGTATCCGGCGCTTTGGTTCCGCCCGGTTGCAGATTTTTCCGGAAATATTTTCAGTCGAGCGTTTCGAGTTCCATGCGGTGGCGCAGCAGCGCCAGGAAACGCCGGTAATCCCGGTCGTAGCCGGCCTTGCGGGCGGCATCCGGCAGGAATTCGCGCCCGCCGCCGTACATGCCCGCGCCCGCCGCCGGAAGATCGGCATGGAGCCCGCCGGCAACCGCCGCCACCATCGCCGTTCCGAGCAGCACGGCGTCCCCGGTCTTCGGCACCACGATGCGGCAGCCGGTGGCGTCGCGGTAGAGTTCCAGCAGCAAGGGATTGCGCACATGGCCGCCGGCGACATGCAGCGTATCGAGCGGATAGCCGCATTCGCCGAGCTTGCCGAGGATATGGCGGACGCCGAGCGCGATGGCGACGCAACTGCGCCAGTAGAGCCGGCACAGCCCGTCGAAGGAGGCATCGAGCGAAAGGCCGCTGATGACGCCGAGCGCGTGCGGATCGGCAAGCGGCGAACGGTTGCCGTGGAAATCCGGCAGGACGTGAAGGCGCGCGCCGAACGCATCGCCCTCTTCCTCCCGCAAGGCGGCGATGCGGGCGATGATGCGGGCATGGTTTTCCGCCGTCGGCTCGCCCCCGGCGCTGTGCAGGCGCACGATATGGTCGAGCAGCGCGCCTGTCGCCGACTGGCCGCCCTCGACCAGCCACCAGCCCGGCAGCACCGCCTCGTAATAGGGGCCCCACAGGCCGAAGCCGAATTTTCGCGTCCGCGAGAAGGCGGCGACGCAGCTCGACGTGCCGCCGATCAGCGCCAGTTGGCGCTCCAGCCGCTCAGGCTCCCCGGCAAAGGCGCCGAGCACGCCGAGCGCCCCGGCATAGGCGTCGATGAGGCCGGCGGCGACCACGCAGCCCGTGTCGAGCCCGAGTTCTTCCGCCGCCTCCGCCGTCAGCCGGCCGATGGCCGTTCCGAGCGGCAGGGTCTCCAGAGGAAGGCTCCCGCGCTCGCGCACGTCCTTAAGCCCGATGGCGGCGAGGAAATCGGCGTTCCACGGCTCCTTCTCATGGGAGAGGTAGTTCCACTTGGCCGTCATCGTGCAGCGCGAGCGGGCGTTCACGCCCGTCGCCCGCCAGGTGACGAAATCGGCGAGGTCGAAGAAATAGCCGGCCTTCGCCCATTGCTCCGGCCGATGGCGCTTCAGCCACATCAGCTTGGGCATCTCCATTTCCGGCGACATCACGCGGCCGGAATGGGCAAGCACCGGATGATCGGCCGCCGTGCAGATATCGGCCTCGGCGAGCGCGCGGTGATCGAGCCAGACGATGGTGTCCCAGCGGGCCTCCGCGCCGCCCGAGACGGCGAGCGGCCTTCCCGCGCCGTCGCGCACAACGAGCGAGCAGGTGGCATCGACGCCGAGGGCCGCAACCTGCGCAGGGTTGGCACCGGCCGCCTCGCAGGCGGACTTCACCGCCGTGCAGACGGCCCGCCAGATATCCTCCGAATCGTGTTCCGCCGAGAGGGCATCCGGCCGGCGCATGGCGATGGGGTGCTCCGCCCGGCCGAGCAACTGGCCGCTCCGGTCGAACACACCGGCGCGGGCGCTACCTGTGCCGATGTCCACCGCAACGATCAGATTGCGCATCAATGCTCTTTCCCGTCGGCCTTTTCGTCGCGGACAAACTGTAACAATTCCCGCATGTCGTCAAACAGGGCGTCGGGCTCCAGCCGGAGCAGCGTCTCGCGATGCCCCGGCGTCTTCGCATGGGAACCGCCGGTGAAGGCGACGACCCGCATGCCGGCCGCCTTGCCCGCGGCGATCCCCGCGGGACTGTCTTCCACCACCACGCAGTATTCAGGCGCAACGCCCATGGCGGCGCTGGCATGAAGGAAGAGATCGGGCGCCGGCTTGCCGCGCGCGACCATGCTGGCGCTGAAGATGTTCGGCTCGAAGCGGGAGAGGAGGCCGGTGACGGTGAGCGACAGGCGGATGCGCTCCGGCTGGCTCGACGAGGCGACGCAATGGGCGATCCCGAGCGCATCGACCGTCTCGGCAACCCCCTCGACGGCTCGCAGTTCCGCCCGGAAACGCTCATAGAGCACCTTGCGCATGGCGTCGAGAAAGGCCGCGTCTATCGCAAGGCCGTAGTCGTCATGCAGGATTTCCGACATGCTCTTGAGGCTGCGGCCGAGGAAGCGGACATGCGCCTCCTCCTCGCTCATCGTCACGCCCGCCGCCGCAAGGGCCTCGACCAGCACCGCGATCGAGATCGGCTCGCTGTCGACCAGCACGCCGTCGCAATCGAAAATGACCAGTTCTGTCGTTTTGGCGGCCATGGCGTTTCGTTCCGTTTCCGGCCCCCGTCGTACTGTCTGCCCCTTTCGATGAAAAGCCCCGTTGCCGGCTTTCCTCAATTTGCCAGCCTGTCTTCCAGGTAGCGTTTCAGCGTCGCGCGCGTGCCGTTCGCCTGGAGCGAGCCGAGGGCGGCGGCAAAGCGCCTGCGGAAGAGGTCCGATCCCGCCACCATGCCGAAGATGTCCTTCAGCTCCAGGAAGGCGAACGGATCGCTCTTCGCCGCCTTTGCCGCGGCGTGGATGCGCTCGATATTCGGGTCGTTGAAGGTGATCGGCTTGCCGCTGTCCGTCGTGCCGGCAAGATAATGGCACCACAGCGCCGAGACGAGCGAGAGGCCGGTGACGTCCTCGCCGCGCGACAGCCTGTCGGCGGTGGACGGCAGGATGAACTTCGGCTGGCGGTTGGAGCCGTCCTGCGCAAGGCGGGGGATCGTGTCGGCGATCTTCGGATTGGAGAAGCGTCGCTCGATGAGGGCGAAATAGTCGTTGAGGTCGGTATCCGGCACGGGCGGGATGACAGGAATGATCTCGTCATGCTCCAGCTTGGCGAGGAACGCACGGATATCCGGGTCCTCCATCGCCTCGTGCACGAAATGGATGTCGAGCAGCGCCGCCGGATAGGCGATGGCCGCATGCCCGCCGTTGAGGATGCGGATCTTCATGTGCTCGTAGGGCGCGACGTCCGGCACGAACTGCACGCCGACCTTCTCCAGCGCCGGGCGGCCTAGCGGGAAATGATCCTCCAGCACCCATTGCTTGAATTCCTCGCAGAAGACCGGCCAGGCGTCGTCGATGCCGTACTCATCCGCGACGATGCCGATCTCGCGCGGGCCCGTCGCCGGCGTGATGCGGTCGACCATGCCGTTCGGGAAGGCGACATTGGCGTCGATCCAGTCGGCGAGCGCCGGGTCGGAAAGGCGCGCAAGGCCGGAGACGGCCGCGTGCGTCACCTCCCCGTTGCCGGGAATGTTGTCGCAGGACATGACCGTATAGGGCGCAAGGCCCTTGTCCCGGCGGGCCTTGAGGCCGGCGAGGATGAGGCCGAACACCGTCTTCGGCGCGGCGGGGTTCGCCGCATCGGCCGCAATCGCCGGGTGGGCGGGATCGAAGACGCCGGAAGCCGGATCGATGAAATAGCCGCCCTCGGTGATCGTCAGCGAGACGATGCGGATCGCCGGGTCGGCAAGGCGCGCGACAGTCGCTGCCGCATCGCCCGGGGCGAGATAGTCGATCATCGCGCCGGTGACGCGCGCGCCGGAGCGGTTGTTGTCCTGCTCGACCACGGTGGTCAGGAAGTCCTGGCCGGCAAGCTTCTCGCGCATCGCCGCATCGGAGGGCAGCACGCCGGCGCCGACGATGGCCCAGTCATGGTCGTGGCCGAGATTGAACAGGTCGTCGAGATAGATCGCCTGGTGCGCCCGGTGGAAATTGCCGACGCCGAAATGAACGATGCCGGCCGAAAGGCCCGCGCGTCCGTAAGCCGGAACGCTCGCGGTCTTCGCGATCTGCCCGAGATTGGCGAGCGACAGTTTCGTGGTCATGATCCATTCCTTCCGGTTCGTCCGGTCCATGCATTTGCCGGCCCGCAGCGGCGGGCCTCAGCTCATCCAGTTGCCGCCGTCGACATTGTAGGTCTGCGCGACGACGTAGTTGCTCTCCTCGGACGCAAGGAAGATCGCCATGCCGGTGAGGTCGTCCGCCGTGCCCATGCGGCCGAAAGGCACTTCCGCGCCGACGAGGCGCTTCTTCTCGCCGAGCGGCCGGTTCTCGTATTTGGCAAAGAGCGCGTCGACGCCGTCCCAGTGCTCGCCGTCGACCACGCCGGGGGCGATGGCGTTGACGTTGATGCCGTGCCGGATAAGGTTCAGCCCCGCCGACTGGGTGAGGCTGATAACCGCCGCCTTGGTGGCGCAGTAGATGGCGACGAGCGCTTCCCCGCGCCGGCCGGCCTGGCTTGCCATGTTGATGATCTTGCCGCCGCGCCCCTGCGCGATCATCTGCTTCGCGGCCGCCTGCATCGTGAAGAGTGTGCCGGCGACGTTGATGGAGAACAGCCGGTCGTAGCTCTCCCGCGTGATCTCGACGATGGGCGCAAGATCGAACAGCGCGGCATTGTTGATGAGGATGTCGAGCCCGCCGGCCTTGTCGGCGCAGGCCGCGACGGCCGCATCGATGGAATCCTGCCGCGTGACGTCCATCTGGACGGCGTAGGCGGCCGGGCCGATCTCTTCCGCCGTCGCCTGCGCCCGCTCGATATTGATGTCGGCGATGGCGACGCGGGCGCCTTCGCGCACGTAGGCTTCCGCGAAAGCGCGGCCGATCCCGCGCGCCGATCCCGTGATGAGCGCGTTCTTGCCCTCAAGTCTCTTCATCGGATTGCCAGCCCCTTGTCGTCGAAGCGGTGGATGCGGTTCTCGTCGGGCGTGAGGAAGACGGCATCGCCATGGGTGCCGCCAAAGTCGCCGTCGGCGCGCACCGTCATCGTGCCGACGCCCTCGACATGGACGTGCAGGAACGTGTCGGAGCCGAGATGCTCGGCAACGCCGACGACGCCCTTCCAGGTGCCGGTCTCCCTGGAAAGCCGGATATGCTCGGGCCGGATGCCGACGGTCGGCGCGTTCCAGGGCTTTGCCGCCTCGCCCGTGACGAAGTTCATGCGCGGCGAGCCGATGAAGCCGGCGACGAAGAGGTTTGCCGGCCGGTTGTAGAGGTCCATGGGCGAGCCGACCTGCTCGATATTGCCGGCATTCAGCACGACGATCTTGTCGGCCATGGTCATGGCCTCCACCTGGTCGTGGGTGACGTAGATCATCGTCGTCTTGAGCTGGTGGTGCAGCTCGCTGATCTCCAGGCGCATCGTGCCGCGCAGCGCCGCGTCGAGGTTCGACAGCGGCTCGTCGAATAAAAAGGCCGACGGTTCGCGCACGATCGCCCGGCCGATGGCCACGCGCTGGCGCTGGCCGCCGGAAAGCTGTCCCGGCCGGCGTTCGAGATAGTTGGTGAGGTTGAGGACGCGCGCGGCCTCCGTCACCTTCTTCTCGATGATCGCCGGATCGGTCTTCGCCATCTTCAGCGGAAAGGCGATGTTGTTCTTCACGGTCATGTGCGGATAGAGCGCATAGGACTGGAACACCATGGCGAGCCCGCGCTTGGCGGGGGCGGCGGAGGTGACGTCCTTGCCGTCGATCTCGATGGTGCCGCTCGTCGTGTCCTCCAGCCCTGCGATGAGGCGCAGCAGCGTGGACTTGCCGCAGCCCGACGGGCCGACGAAGACGACGAACTCGCCGTCCTCGATGGCAAGGTCGATGCCCGGGATGACCTGCGTGGCGCCGAAGGACTTGTTGACCTTGTTCAGGATGATCTTGCCCATGGTTTTCCCTCCCCTTACTTCACGGCGCCGAAGGTCAGGCCGCGGACAAGCTGTTTCTGGCTGAACCATCCCATGATGAGGATGGGGGCGATGGCGAGCGTGGAGGCTGCCGACAGTTTCGCCCAGAACAGGCCCTGCGGGCTCGAGAACGAGGCGATGAAGGCGGTCAGCGGGGCCGCGTTCGTCGTCGTCAGGCGGATCGTCCAGAAGGATTCGTTCCAGGCGAGGATGATGTTGAGGAGCAGCGTCGAGGCGATGCCGGGCACGGCCATCGGCGTCAGCACATGCACGATCTCCTGCAGGAGGCCGGCGCCGTCCATGCGCGCCGCTTCGAGGATCTCGCCGGGAATCTCGCGGAAATAGGTGTAGAGCATCCACACGACGATCGGCAGGTTGATCAGCGTCAGCATCACCGTCAGGCCGAAGCGGGTGTCGAGCAGGCCCGTGTCGCGGAAGATGAGGTAGATCGGCACCAGCACGGCGACGGCCGGCATCATCTTCGTCGAGAGCATCCACATCAGGATGTCCTTGGTCCGCCGCGTCGGCGAGAAGGCCATGGACCAGGCCGCCGGGATCGCAAGGGCCAGCGCCAGCAGCGTCGAGCCGACGGAGATGACCACCGAGTTCAGGAAGAACTTGAAGTAGTTGCTCTGCGCCTGCACGGCGGCATAGCTCTCCACCGTCCCGGAGGGAATGAGGTTGAAGCCCTTGATCGCCTCCGTCTCGGACTTGAACGAGGTGACGATCGTATAGAGGATCGGGAAGAAGATGATCAGCGCGACGATCCAGGCGGCGATCGTGAAGACGGCGGTTCTTCTGGTCGAGACGGCTCTAGCCATGGTCGTATCCCCTTACTTGTCCAGGTTCTTGCCGACGGCGCGCATCAGGAAGAGGGCGACGATGTTGGCGAGGATGACGGCGATGATGCCACCGGCGGAGGCTCCGCCGACGTCGTAGCCGAGAAGCGCGGTGCGGTAGATCAGGAACGGCAGGTTGGTGGAGGCATAGCCCGGCCCGCCATTGGTGGTGACGAGGATTTCCGCATAGACGCCGAGCAGGAAGATCGTCTGGATCAGGATGACGACGGTGATCGAGCGCGACAGGTGCGGCAGCGTCAGGTAGATGAAGCGGGAAACGAAGCCGGCGCCGTCCATTTCCGCGGCTTCCTTCTGCTCGCCGTCGAGCGATTGCAGCGCGGTCAGAAGGATGAGAGTTGCAAAGGGCAGCCATTGCCAGGCGACGATGATGACGATCGACAGCAGCGGGAACTGCGCGAACCAGTCGATCGGCTGGAAGCCGAGCGCCCTGTTGATATCCGCCAGCACCCCGTAGCCCGGATGCATGATCATGTTCTTCCATACGAGCGCGGCCACCGGCGGCATCACGAAGAAGGGCGAGATGATCATGATGCGCACGATCCCCTGCCCCCACATCGGCTGGTCGAGGAGAAGCGCAATCGCGATCCCGCCGATGACGGTGATGAGCAGCACCCCGCCGACGATCAGAAGCGTGTTCCAGATCGACTGGAAGAACGCCGGGTCCGTATAGAAGAACTTGTAGTTGAAGAGGCCCGTCCAGCTCACATTGCCCGGATTGAGGAGGTTGTAGTTCTGGAACGAGAACCACAGCGTCATCGCCAGCGGCACGATCATCCAGATCAGAAGCAAGCCCACAGAGGGCGCCAACATCAGCCGCGCCAGTCCGCGCGTGTTCTCCGTCGCCATGGTTTCCTCCCGAGAGCCGCTAGCCGGCCGATGCTGCATTCACAAAAGGGCGCCAGCGGCCCCTCACCTGCCTGCCGGCATCCTCTCCCCGCAAGCGGGGCGAGGAAGGATGGGCGCGCCGTCTTCCTCCTTCTCCCCGCCTGCGGGGAGAAGGTCCCGGCAGGGGGATGAGGGGCAAGCGCCGGAACAGATACCCCGTTCAACGGCTGCCCGGAACGCATCCCGGGCAGCCTGTCCTTGGGGAGGTGGCTTACTTGATGTAGCCGGCGCGGGTCATTTCGCGCACGGCCGTCGTCTGGGCCTGTGCAAGGGCGTCGTCCACGGAGGACTGGCCGGCGAGCACCGCCGAGAAGAGCTGGCCGACTGTCGTGCCGAGGCCCTGGAATTCAGGGATCGCCACGAACTGGCCACCCGTATAGGGTACCGGCTTGACCGACGGCTTGGTGATGTCGGCCGCATCCATCGCCGCAAGGGTCGGCGCTGCGAAGGGCGCTGCCTTCTGGTAGTCTTCGCTCTTGTAGAGCGAGGTGCGCGTGCCCGGAGGAACGTTGGCCCAGCCTTCCTTGCTGGCGACGAGCTCGGTGTAGCCCTTGCTGGTCGCCCAGGCGATGAACTTCTGCGCGGCCTCGGCCTTGGTCGAGCTCGACGGCACGGCAAGGTTCCACGACCACAGCCAGTTGCCGTGGTTGCCGTTGCCCGTATCCGGGAAGATCGCGTAGCCGACCTTGTCGGCGACCGTCGAGTCCTTCGGGTTCGAGACGAACGAGGCGGCGACCGTCGCGTCGATCCACATGCCGCACTTGCCCTGCTGGAACAGCGTCAGGTTCTCGTTGAAGCCGTTCGAGGAGGCGCCCTGCGGGCCTGCGTCCTTCATCATGTCGACGTAGAACTGCAGCGATGCCTTCCATTCCGGCTGGTCGAACTGCGGCTGCCACTTCTCGTCGAACCAGCGTCCGCCGAAGGAGTTGTTGAGCGCGGTGAGGAACGCCATGTTCTCGCCCCAGCCGGCCTTGCCGCGAAGGCAGATGCCGTTGATGTCGGCGCTGCGGTCGGTGATCTTGCGGGCCGCCTCGCCGATGAATTCCCAGGTCGGGGAATCGGGCATGGTGAGGCCGGCCTTCTCGAACAGGTCCTTGCGGTACATGATCATGGCGGATTCGCCGTAGAACGGCGCGGCATAGAGCTTGCCGTCGACCGAAAGGCCGCCGCGGATCGCCGGCAGCAGGTCGTCGACGTCGTAGTCGGCGCCGAGGCCGTCGAGCGAGACGAGCCAGCCCTGCTTCGCCCAGATCGGAACCTCGTAGTTGCCGATCGTGACGATGTCGTACTGGCCGCCCTTCGTCGCGATGTCGGTCGTGACGCGCTCGCGCAGCACGTTTTCCTCGAGCGTCACCCACTCGAGCTGAATGTCGGGGTTCTTTTCCGTGAAATCGTCCGTCAGCCCCTGCATGCGGATCATGTCACCGTTGTTGACGGTGGCGATGGTCAGCGTTTCGGCATTGGCGAAACCGGCAAGGAGAGCAGCCGAGCAGGTGCCCAGCAGAAGGGTTCTCAAATTCATTATCTTCCTCCCAGAAGGATGTTGAGCATTTGCTTCGCTCATGGGCAATTACTCACAGAATGCCGGAGAAAGTCAACGGCCATTCGATGCTGCACCGCACACAGACGCATGCACGCCTTGAATCGCATGGGAAATTTCTGTTGGGGACGGTGTTTGCCTGCCGGGCGAAGCGCCGGGCTCAGGCCGAGAGCAGGTAGCGGGCCGTGGTCTCGTCGGTGATGACGCCGTTGATCATGCCGCCCCTCAGCGCCGCAAGAAGGGCGTCGTATTTGCGCCTGCCCTTGGCAAGGCCGATCACCGTCGTCGTCTCGCGCGGCGGCAGCGGCACGGAGGCGACGCGCTCGTTGATGCTGCCTTCGAGCAGCTTGCCGTTGCGGTCGAACATCCAGCCGCAGATCTCGCCGGCGGCCCCCTCTTCCATCAGCCGCGCCATTTCCTGCGGGTCGAGGAAGCCGTCGAGGCAGAGCGGCGCATCGGCGCCCAATTCACCGATACCGACGAAGGCGACATCCGCCTCCCGGCCGAGCTTCAATGTCGATTGCACGAGGCTCTGCCGGTGCAGGAGGTCGCGTTCCTCCGTCGAGGAGACGAGCACCGGCAGCGGCATCGGATAGTGCCGCGCCTTGACCGCATCGGCCATGGAGAAGATGACGTTGTAGTAGGCGGCCGAGCCGTCCGGCCCGATATTGCCCGTCAGCGAGAGGATGCGGTGCTGCGGACATTCCATGGCCGGAAGCTGGTCGATCGCCGCCTTCAGCGTGCGGCCCGTACCGACGGCGAGCACGATGGGCTCGGCCTTCTTCAGCCAGCGCTCGATTTCCGCCGCCCCCGCCTCTGCGATGCCGATCGTGGTGGAGCTGGAGCCCGGATCGCCGGGCACGATATCGACATGGACGAGGCCGAACTTCCGCTTGAGCGCCTCGCCGAGCTCCAGGCATTCGGCGATCGGATGGTCAAGCCGCACCTTGATCAGCCGCTCGGCGACGGCCAGCGACACGAGGCGCTGGGCCGACTGGCGGGAAATGCCCATGGCGGCGGCGATCTCGTCCTGCGTGCGGCCGGCGACGTAATAGAGCCAACCGGCCCTCGCCGCATCGTCCAGCCGCCCGGCTGCTTCCGTCCGCTTCGCCATTACCGACCTCATTGCTTCATACGATTTGCTGCATGTTTTCATGCGACCTGTCAAACGTCATCTCATGGCGCGGCAAGGACAGTACGGACGGAAACGGAACGAAAACACAACTGCGAAAATCATGTTTTTATCCGGAGAAAACCCCGGAAAACCGGGATTCCCCGCGAAATTTTACCGTTTGATAAAAAAATAAAGCTGAGTTACCGTTCCCTATCCAAAAAGCCCACGCGAATGGGAGATAATGATGGGAACGACGCAATCTGGGATTCATCGGGGGCGTCTTGCGCCTTCCGAATACGAGACGAACTTTTCCGACCTTCACCCGCGCCTCGACGACCATGAGGCGCTGGTGGCCGCAGACCGCTGCTACTTCTGCTACGACGCGCCGTGCATGACGGCCTGTCCCACCTCTATCGACATTCCACTGTTCATCCGCCAGATCTCGACGGGCAACCCGCTCGGCTCGGCGAAGACGATCTTCGACCAGAACATCCTCGGCGGCATGTGCGCCCGCGTCTGTCCCACCGAGACGCTGTGCGAGCAGGCCTGCGTGCGCAACACCGCCGAGCAGCGCCCGGTGGAGATCGGCCGCCTGCAGCGCTACGCCACCGACGTCGCGATGACGGAAAACCGGCAGTTCTACGAGCGCGCGCCGCGCACCGGCAAGGCGGTCGCCGTCGTCGGCGCCGGACCTGCGGGCCTTGCCTGCGCCCATCGCCTCGCCATGAACGGCCACGACGTCGTGATCTTCGAGGCGCGCGAGAAGGCCGGCGGCCTCAACGAATACGGCATCGCCACCTACAAGGCGGTCGACGACTTCGCGCAAGACGAAGTCGACTACGTGCTCGCGATCGGCGGCATCGAGGTGAAGAACGGCCTGAAGCTCGGCCGCGACTTCACCCTCGCCGACCTCACTGCCAATTTCGACGCCGTCTTCCTCGGCATGGGCCTTGCCGGCGTCAACGCGCTCGGCGCGGAGGGTGAAAACCTTCCCGGCGTCGTCGACGCCGTCGATTTCATCGCCGAGCTGCGGCAGGCGGCGGACAAGGCGACGGTCCCGGTCGGCCGGCGCGTCGTCGTCATCGGCGGCGGCATGACGGCCATCGACGCGGCCGTCCAGGCCAGGCTCCTCGGCGCGGAGGAGGTGACGATCTGCTACCGCCGCGGCAAGGAGCACATGAATGCCTCGCCCTTCGAGCAGGACCTCGCCGCTTCCAAGGGCGTGATGATCCGCCATTGGCTCCAGCCCAAGCGCGTCATCGCGCGCGACGGACAGGTCGCCGGCATCGAGGTGGAATATACCGAGATGCGGGATGGCAGGCTCACCGGCACCGGCGAGATCGGGGCGCTCGCCGCCGACCAGATCTTCAAGGCCATCGGCCAGACCTTCGAGGCCGCCGGCCTCGGCGCTCTGGCGCTGGCTAGCGGGCGCATCGCCGTCGATGCGGAGGGCCGCACCTCCCTTCCCAATGTCTGGGCGGGCGGCGACTGCGTGAAGGCCGGCGAGGACCTGACGGTCACCTCGGTGGCGCAGGGCCGCGACGCGGCCGATTCGATCAACCGCATGCTCGCTGCCGCCGCGCAGCCGGCCTTTGCCGTCGCTTGAAGGGGAGGATGAGACATGGCTGATCTTCGCAACGATTTCGTCGGCATCAAGTCGCCCAATCCCTTCTGGCTCGCCTCCGCGCCGCCGACCGACAAGGCCTACAATGTCGAGCGCGCCTTCAAGGCGGGCTGGGGCGGCGTGGTCTGGAAGACGCTCGGCGAGGAAGGCCCGCCGGTCGTCAACGTCAACGGCCCGCGCTACGGCGCGATCTGGGGCGCCGACCGCCGGCTTCTCGGCCTCAACAATATCGAGCTCATCACCGACCGCGACCTCTACACCAACCTCACCGAGATGAAGCAGGTAAAGATGAACTGGCCCGACCGGGCGCTGGTCGCCTCGATCATGGTGCCCTGCGAGGAGGAGAGCTGGAAGGCGATCCTGCCGCTGGTGCAAGAAACCGGTGCCGACGGCATCGAGCTCAACTTCGGCTGTCCGCACGGCATGTCCGAGCGCGGCATGGGCGCCGCCGTCGGCCAGGTGCCGGAATATATCGAGATGGTCGTGCGCTGGTGCAAGCAGTATACGCGCATGCCCGTCATCACCAAGCTGACGCCGAACATCACCGACATCCGCAAGCCCGCCCGCGCGGCGAAGGCCGGCGGCACCGACGCGGTCTCGCTGATCAACACGATCAACTCCATCGTCTCCGTCGACCTCGACAGTTTCGCGCCCAACCCGACGGTCGGCGGCAAGGGCTCGCACGGCGGCTATTGCGGCCCGGCGGTCAAGCCCATCGCGCTCAACATGGTGGCCGAGATCGCCCGCGACCCGGAGACCTACGGCCTGCCGATCTCCGGCATCGGCGGCATCACCACCTGGCGGGACGCGGCCGAATTCCTGGCGCTCGGCGCGGGCAACGTGCAGGTCTGCACCGCCGCCATGACCTACGGCTTCAAGATCGTGCAGGAGATGATCACCGGCCTTTCGAGCTGGATGGACGCCAAGGGCCACCGCAACCTCGACGACATCATCGGCCGCGCCGTGCCGAACGTCACGGACTGGCAGTACCTCAACCTCAACTACATCGCCAAAGCCCATATCGACCAGGATGCCTGCATCAAATGCGGCCGCTGCCACATCGCCTGCGAGGATACCTCGCACCAGGCGATCACGCAGTTCGTCGACGGCGTCCGGCATTTCGAGGTGATGGAGGACGAGTGCGTCGGCTGCAACCTCTGCGTCAACGTCTGCCCCGTCGAGAACTGCATCACCATGGTGGGCCTCGAACCCGGCACGCTCGACCAGCGCACCGGCAAGCTGGTCGACCCCAACTACGCCAACTGGACGACCCATCCGAACAACCCGATGGCACGGCAGGCCGCGGAATGAACGGAAAGGCCGGGGCCACCGCCCCGGCCTCCCGTCTGCCTTCGCAAGGAGGCACGGCACCGGCCGGGCGCAACCCGCTTGTGGCCTCCGGCATACCCTTACCGCTGTAGCGCATACTTCTCAGCGTCACGCAAATCCCTCATCGTGCGCCCGCTACATGCACTCTGGTCGTACACGCTTCTCGTGGTGCACACCTTCCTGGCGCGTGTACGCCTCTCCTTATGCCCCCCATGCACACCCCTCTCCTCCGTCATCCTTATCTGTGTATTGCGCGAGAATATTGTATGTTCGCGTTGCGGCAGCGTACCTCGTCATCCCAGGTCGCCAGAGACCGTGTCCGAGCACGGTACGCTGCCGTTTTGCATGCTTCACCCGAACAGTTGACCGGGAGGCCGTAGACGCGGCGATCCCGCAGGATAAGGCCGGGCATCATGACGATAGCATTTTTTTTCATCGGGATCGACGTTTCCAAGGGCTGGCTGGATTGCTACATCCATCCGCAGGCACGACGGTACCGCCTTGCCAATGACGCCAAGGGGCATGCGGCGCTTGTCGAGCTGCTGGAGCGGCAGGGCGGCTTGTGCGTGCTTGAGGCGACGGGCCCTTATGACCGGGCGCTGCGGCTTCACCTGCATGGTGCGGGCCAGCGGTTCCACCGTGCCAACCCGCGCAAGGCCCGCCAGTTCGCAAGGTCTGCCGGCTTCCTGGCCAAGACGGACCGGGTCGATGCGATGATGCTGGCCCGCGACGGTGCGGCGATGCCCTTGCCGGACGAGGAACCGTGCGAACCGGAACGGCAGGAACTGCGTGCGCTCATGGACCGGCGCGACCAGCTGGTGGAGATGCGCAAGAGCGAGCGCATCCGTCTGGCCGAGCCCCATGCCGATTGGATGAAGGCAAGCCTCCTGCAGGTGATCGACATGCTCGACCGCCAGATCGCTGCCCTGCAGGCGCGCATGGACGCGCTCCTGGCATCGGCGCACACCCTTTTGCAGGAGGAGGCCATCCTACGCTCGGCACCGGGCATCGGGCCTGTCACGGCAAGGGTCCTGCTTGCCCACATGCCGGAACTGGGCAAGCGGAACCGGCGGGCCATCAGCGCCCTTGCCGGGCTGGCGCCGATCGCCTGCGATTCAGGCAACCTGCGGGGCAGGCGCTGTATCTGGGGCGGGCGGAAGCGGGTTCGCGACGCTCTTTACATGGCAGCCCTGGCCGCTTGCCGCTCGGGTCCCTTCCAGGCGATCGCCAAGGCCATGCGCGAAAAGGGAAAGCCCGCCAAACTCGTCCTCATCGCAATAGCAAGGCGCCTGCTCGTCACGCTCAATGCCGCTATCAGGGACAACAAACCAGTGCGTACTTGACATCACAAACACAGTTGCTCGGGCTTGACCCGAGGATCCACCCCCACGGAACGGCTCTGCTTTGTGGCATGGATCCTCGGGTCAAGCCCGAGGATGACGAAGGAGAGGTGGAATTGGATGGAGGGGAGGTTGAGTTGATGAAGACGGAGTTGTGCCGACTATCGGCGGGAGCGAAGCGCCGACCAGATTATCCGAACAGGCTGAAACTCTGCCCCGCCCCATAGGCCAGCAGCGCCAGCCCCGCGAAATAGACGATCGTCAGCACGACCATCACATGGCCGGCGAGCACCACCAGCCCGTCGCGCTGCGAGATGCCGGCGGCAAGCAGCAGGATGGCGATGCCCGGCAGGGTGTTGGAAAAGGGAATGAGGCCGAGCGGGGCCATCAGCAGGAGCCCCGCCCCCATCAGCACGAGGCCGTTGATGCGGTTCACCACGGCACCGGAGGCAAGCCCCATCAGGCGCGGCTTGAAGAAGCGGTCGAACCGGCGCAGCATCGTGACACCGCGCTGCAACACCGGCTTCAGCCTGCCGCTTTCCAGCCGCCGGTCGGCCAGCGTCTGCGGCAGCCAGGGCAGCCGGTTGAACGTGATCGCCGCGCTGATCAGCACGATGCCGGCGCCGAACACCGTCGAGACGCCCGGAATGGAGACCGGAAAGAGGAAGGGCAGCGACAGGAGGGCACACAGCAGCAGCAGCCCGCTTTCGCCCATCATCGCCAGAAGGTCGCGCAGCGTGACGTGCTCGTCCTTGATGGAATGGATGATGTCCTCGAGCAGTTCGCTCGTCTTGCGGTCCGTATCCGTAAAGCCGATGGCCGTCGTCATGAAGTCCCTTCCTGCTGCCGGACGCCTATGCCGGGCGATTGCGGCTTTCCTGCGGGGATGCCGCCGCGGGAGCATAGGAAGACTTCCTTGACGAAGCGTAGCGGAAACGTCAGGCCGGCTGCTCGCTGATGCCGAGGCCCGTGACGAAGAGCTGTTCGAGGAACCGCGCGGCATCCTCGAAGCGCCCGTCGCCGGCCTGGTCCTGCCCCAGCACGGCGCGCACCTGCACGTCGAAGTCGGCATAGTGCTGCGTCGTCGACCAGATGGAGAAAATGAGATGGTAGGGATCGCACTTGGCGATCTTGCCGGCCTTCGCCCAGGCGCGGATCACCTCCGCCTTCTCGTCGACCAGCGCCTTCAGCGGCCCCTTCAGCTCGTCCTCGATGTTCGGCGCGCCCTGCAATATCTCGTTGGCGAAGAGCCGGCTTTCGCGCGGGAAGTCGCGCGCCATCTCCAGCTTGCGGCGGATATAGCTGCGGATCTCCGAGACGGGATTGCCGCCGGCATCGAACTCGCGCAGCGGATCGAGCCAGGTGTCGAGCACGCGGGTGATGAGCGCGCGATGCATCGCCTCCTTGGTGCGGAAATAGTAGAGGAGATTGGGCTTCGACATGCCCGCCACCTCGGCGATCTGGTCGACGGTCGCACCGCGGAAACCGTGCAGGGAAAAGACCTCCAGCGCCGCCTCGAGGATCCGCTCCTCCTTCTCCTCCTGGATGCGTGTGCGCCGCTGGGTTCTCGCCGCCCTCGGTAATGCCATGTCGCCCCCTCGCCGGCCTCTCCTTCCGGAAAAGTGCCGCCAGATTCACCAGTTTAACCAGCCGCCATTTTCTTGGGCGCGGTCTCAAGGTTTTTGGTTTTTCGGCTTGAGTGCCGCTACGGAAGCTGTAATGTTTACCAATCGGTCAAATTATCAGACAGTTGTCAAGTAAAGGCAACGGCTCTGAACGGAAGGCGCAAAACAAACAGAGCGCCGCCGGCCGACGGGAACAAATCAGGGCTTCGAGAGCCCGAAGACGTGGGAGCATACGACATGGCCGCACCCGGCGAGAACATGCGTGTCAACGCGGACCGCCTGTGGGATTCCCTCATGGACATGGCGAAGATCGGCCCCGGCATCGCCGGCGGCAACAATCGCCAGACCCTGACCGACTCGGACGCAGAAGGCCGCCGCCTCTTCCAAAAATGGTGCGACGACGCGGGCCTCACCATGGGCGTCGACACGATGGGCAACATGTTCATGACGCGCGCGGGCGAAGATCCGGAAGCCCTTCCCGTCTATGTCGGCTCACATCTCGACACGCAGCCGACCGGCGGCAAGTACGACGGCGTGCTCGGCGTGCTGTCCGGCCTCGAAGTCGTCCGCTCGCTGAACGATCTCGGCATCCGCACCAGGCACCCCATCGTCGTCACCAACTGGACGAACGAGGAAGGCGCCCGCTTCGCCCCCGCCATGCTCGCCTCCGGCGTCTTCGCCGGCGTGCACAGCCAGGATTACGCCTATGGCCGCAAGGACCCGGAGGGCAAGACCTTCGGCGAGGAGCTGAAGCGCATTGGCTGGGTCGGCGACGAGGAGGTCGGCGCGCGCAGGATGCATGCCTATTTCGAATACCATATCGAGCAGGGCCCGATCCTCGAAGCCGAGAAGAAGGACATCGGCGTCGTCACCCACTGTCAGGGCCTGTGGTGGCTGGAATTCACGCTGACAGGCCGCGAGGCGCATACCGGCTCGACGCCCATGAACCTGCGCGTCAATGCAGGCCTTGCCATGGCCCGTATCCTTGAAATGGTGCAGGCGGTCGCCATGGAAAACCAGCCGGGCGCCGTCGGCGGCGTCGGCCAGGTGTTCTTCTCGCCGAACTCGCGCAACGTGCTGCCCGGCAAGGTCGTCTTCACCGTCGACATCCGCTCGCCCGACCAGGGCAAGCTCGACGGCATGCGCGCCCGCATCGAGGCGGAAGCGCCGAAGATCTGCGAGGCGCTCGGTGTCGGCTGTTCCGTCGAGGCGGTCGGCCATTTCGATCCCGTCACCTTCGACCCGACGCTGGTCGCCACCGTGCGCAAGGCTGCCGAAGACCTCGGCTACAGCCACATGAACATCATCTCCGGCGCCGGCCATGACGCCTGCTGGGCCGCCAAGGTCGCTCCCGCCACGATGATCATGTGTCCCTGCGTCGGCGGCCTCTCGCACAACGAGGCGGAGGACATCTCGAAGGAATGGGCCGCCGCCGGCGCCGACGTCCTGCTCCATGCGGTGATCGAGACGGCCGGCATCGCCGAGTGAGTTCCGCCGTCCGGTCCGCCGGGCGGCTCCACGCTTTGCGTGCACGAAAAATCAGGACAGGGAACGGACCAACATGAGCACAGTCATCAAGGGCGGAACCATTGTCACCGCCGACCTCACCTACAAGGCGGACGTCAAGGTCGAAGGCGGGAAGATCGTCGAGATCGGGCCGGACCTTTCGGGCGACACGGTGCTGGATGCGGCGGGCTGTTATGTCATGCCGGGCGGCATCGATCCACATGTGCATCTCGAAATGCCCTTCATGGGCACCTATTCGGCCGACGATTTCGAGAGCGGCACGCGGGCCGGCCTTGCCGGCGGCACGACCATGGTGGTCGATTTCTGCCTGCCCGATCCCGGCCAGTCGCTCATCGACGCGCTGAAGCGCTGGGACAACAAGTCGACCCGCGCCAACTGCGACTATTCCTTCCACATGTCCGTCACCTGGTGGGGCGAGCAGGTCTTCGACGAGATGAAGACCATCGTGGAGGAAAAAGGCATCAACACCTTCAAGCACTTCATGGCCTACAAGGGCGCGCTGATGGTGAACGACGACGAGATGTTCGCCTCGTTCCAGCGCTGCGCCGCGCTCGGCGCGCTGCCCCTCGTCCATGCGGAAAACGGCGACGTCGTCGCCGCCATGCAGCAGAAGCTGATGGACGAGGGCAACAACGGGCCGGAGGGCCACGCCTATTCCCGTCCGCCGTCGGTCGAGGGCGAGGCGACGAACCGCGCCATCATCATCGCCGACATGGCGGGCGCGCCGCTCTATGTCGTGCATACGTCCTGCGAGCAGTCGCACGAGGCGATCCGCCGCGCCCGGCAGAACGGCATGCGCGTCTACGGCGAGCCGCTGATCCAGCACCTGACGCTCGACGAGAGCGAATATTTCAACAAGGACTGGGACCATTCCGCCCGCCGCGTGATGAGCCCGCCCTTCCGCAACAAGCAGCACCAGGATTCGCTCTGGGCGGGCCTTGCGAGCGGCTCGCTGCAGGTGGTCGCCACCGACCATTGCGCCTTCACGACCGACCAGAAGCGCACCGGCGTCGGCGACTTCCGCAAGATTCCGAACGGCACCGGGGGCCTCGAAGACCGCATGCCGATGCTCTGGACCCACGGCGTCAACACCGGACGGCTGACGATGAACGAGTTCGTCGCCGTCACCTCCACCAACATCGCCAAGATCCTCAACGTCTATCCGAAGAAGGGCGCGATCCTCGTCGGCGCCGATGCCGATATCGTCGTGTGGGATCCGAAGCGCTCCAAGACCATCTCGGCTAGGAGCCAGCAGTCCTCCATCGACTACAACGTCTTCGAGGGCAAGGAGGTCACAGGCCTGCCGCGCTACACGCTGACACGCGGCGTTGTCGCCGTCGAGGAGGCGACGGTGAAGACCCGCGAGGGTCACGGCCAGTTCGTCAGGCGCGAGCCCTTCGCGGCCGTCAACAAGGCGCTCTCGACCTGGAAGGAGATCACCGCACCGCGCAAGGTCGAGCGCAGCGGCATTCCGGCGAGCGGCGTATGAAGCGCGCCGGCCGCCTCGCTCCCGCCCTTCTCCTCGGCATCGCGCTCGCCAGACCGGCGGGCGCGGCCGATATCGTCGAGGGAAAATACGGCGACAAGGAAGGCTGCCGCTATGCCGAGACGGGGGAATCCTCGGGCGCCGACATCTTCTTCCTGCTCGACGGAAAGGGCGTGACCACCGCCGTTTCCTATTGCGAATTCAAGGGAGAGGGCAAATCCGTCGGCGGTGCGTCGAAGGTCGCCGCCGAATGCCACGAGGAAGGCTCCGAGGAGACGACGCCCACCGAGATGACGCTGACGCCCGACAGCGGCGGCTACACCGTCGGCCTCCCGGACGGCACGCGCTGGGGACCGCTGATGCGGTGCAGGTCATGAAAGGTGGGCGAGCGGCATATACCCCCCTCTGTCCTGCCGGACATCTCCCCCACAAGGGGGGAGATTGGCTGGTGGCAGCGCCTTCCCTTCAGGGGAAGCTGTCTGATCTCCGCAAGCAACGGGATGCTGTCTCGGGAAGCCGGTGCCATTTTCCGATCTCCCCCCTTGTGGGGGAGATGTCCGGCAGGACAGAGGGGGGTACTTACGCCCGCTGCCTCCTAAATCTCAACCAGCGCCTCCAGATGCGGCAGAAGCACCACGCTCTCCTGCTCGTGCGGGTCTGTCCGGGCGATGACCGCCGACGCCGGCTCATCGGAAAGGTTGGCCGGCAGATGCGGCACGCCGGCGGGGATGTAGAACATTTCCCCCGCCCTGACGACGACATGGTTCTCCAGCCGCTCGCCGTACCAGGTATGCGCCTCGCCCGAGAGCATGTAGATGGCCGTCTCGTGGCGCTCGTGCATATGCGCCTTCGCCCGTCCGCCCGGCGGGATCGTCAGAAGGTGCATGCAGATGCCGGATGCGCCCACCGTTTCGCGGGCGATGCCCTCGAAATAGCTGAACCCCTGCTTGCCGTCATAGGTGCCGCCCGGGCGCACCACCCGGCATTCGGCCTTCGTCTCCATCGCCATCCCAGCCTCCAGGTCAAGAATTCCGTGCCCAAAGTGATACGCCAGACAATGCCGATTGCAATGCCGGGAATGGACATGCAGTCTGCCGAAAACCGCGCCGTGCGAGGCGCCGGAGGATGACCAGCATGCCCCCGTCCGATACCGTCGTTTCCGCAAGAGATCTCGGCCTCACCTTCCAGACCGCCGACGGCCCCGTCACCGCGCTGACCGGCGTCGACCTTTCGGTCGGCAAGGGCGATTTCGTCTCCTTCATCGGCCCCTCCGGCTGCGGCAAGACGACGTTCCTGCGCGTCATCGCCGACCTCGAAAAGCCGACCTCCGGCACGATCACCGTCAACGGCATGACGCCGGAAGAGGCCCGCCGGCAGCGCGCCTACGGCTATGTCTTCCAGGCCGCCGCGCTCTATCCCTGGCGCACCATCGAGAAGAACATCGCCCTGCCGCTGGAGATCATGGGCTATTCGAAGGAGGAGCGGCAGGCGCGCATCGAACGCACGCTCGACCTCGTGAACCTCTCCGGCTTCGGCAAGAAATATCCCTGGCAGCTTTCCGGCGGCATGCAGCAGCGCGCCTCCATCGCCCGGGCGCTCGCCTTCGACGCGGATCTCCTCCTGATGGACGAACCGTTCGGCGCGCTCGACGAGATCGTGCGCGACCACCTCAACGAGCAGCTCCTGAAGCTGTGGGCCGCAACGCGGAAGACCATCTGCTTCGTCACCCATTCCATCCCCGAGGCGGTCTATCTCTCGACGAAGATCGTCGTCATGAGCCCCCGCCCCGGCCGCGTCACCGACATCATCGAATCGCCCCTGCCGAAGGACCGCCCCCTCGGCATCCGCGAGACCCCCGAATTCCTCGAAATCGCCCACCGCGTCCGCGAAGGCCTGCGCGCCGGCCACAGCTACGAGGAGCACGCGTGATGAAGCTCTCCTTCGTCGTCTGGCTGTTCGGCGCGACGGCCGTCTTCATCGGCGCGGCGACGGCCTCGCGTGCCTATGTCGGCTCCGTGAACATTCTCTACCTGCTGCTTTCCATGGCGCTCTATATCGTCGGCAACCTGATGATGCTGAGGCTGATGCGCGAGGGCGGGATGGGGCTTGCCGTTTCGCTTTCGGCGGTCACCCAGCTTCTCGTCATCAACGTCATCGCCTTCCTCGTCTTCGGCGAGCGGCTTTCCGGCACGCAGCTTGCGGGCGTCGCCCTCGGCGTCGTTTCCATGGGGCTGATGCTGCTGCCCTCCCCGGCGCGGAGCTGAACCCATGGGCGAGACACGCTTCCTCCGCGACCGCCTGCTGCCGATATGCACCGTGCTGCTCGCCCTCCTTGCGCTCTGGTACGTCTTCGTGGTCGTGCTCAACGCGCCGTTCGAGCATGACACGGCCGCGCGGGCCGGCGGGACGATCGGCTTCATGGAGCTCTTGCCGAAGACGATGATGCAGGAGCGGCCCGTGCTGCCGGCGCCGCACCAGGTCTTCGCAGAACTCTGGGACACGACGGTCAACAAGGCGATCACCTCCAAGCGCAGCCTCGTCTATCATGCCTGGATCACGCTTTCGGCGACGCTGCTCGGCTTCGCCATGGGCGCCGCGCTCGGCATCCTGCTCGCCATCGCCATCGTGCACAACCGCGCCATGGACCGCTCGCTGATGCCCTGGGTCATCGCCAGCCAGACGATCCCCATCCTCGCCATCGCGCCGATGATCATCGTCGTCCTGAACGCCATCGGCATTTCCGGCCTGATGCCGAAGGCGCTGATCTCGACCTATCTTTCCTTCTTCCCCATCGTCGTCGGCATGGTGAAGGGCCTGCGCAGCCCCGAGCAGATCCAGCTCGACCTGATGCATACCTACAACGCCTCGGCGATGCAGACCTTCTGGAAGCTGCGCTGGCCGGCTTCCATGCCCTATCTCTTCACCTCGCTGAAGGTGGCGGTCGCCATCTCGCTCGTCGGCGCCATCGTCGGGGAACTGCCGACGGGCGCCGTCGCCGGCCTCGGCGCGCGGCTTCTTGCCGGCTCCTATTACGGCCAGACGGTGCAGATCTGGGCGGCGCTCTTCATGGCGGCGGGCGTGGCGGCGCTGCTCGTCATCGTCGTCGGCATCGCGCACAATCTCGTCCTCAAGCGCATGGGGGCACGGGCATGAACCTTTCCATCCTGATCGCCGCCGTCGTCTTCTGGCTCGCCGCCTGGGCCTTCAACGAATGGCTCGTGCGGCGGAAATTCCGCAATCCCGCCGCCGACCGCGCGGCGCGCCTTGCCGTGCCGCTGATCTTCGGCGCCACCATCCTCGTGCTGTGGGAAGGCATCGTCCGGGGCTTCAATGTGCCCTCGGTGCTGCTGCCGCCACCGAGCATGATCTGGGGCCGGCTGATCGGCTCCGTGCCGACGCTCTGGGCGGATTTCCGCCAGACATTCCTCAAGTCCGTGCTCGTCGGCTATGCGCTCGGCTGCGGGCTCGGCTTCCTCGTCGCCATCCTCATCGACCGCTCGCCCTTCCTGCAGAAGGGCCTGCTGCCGCTCGGCAACTTCGTCTCGGCGCTGCCGGTCATCGGGGTCGCCCCCATCATGGTCATGTGGTTCGGCTTCGACTGGCAATCCAAGGTCGCCGTCGTCGTCATCATGACCTTCTTCCCCATGCTGGTGAACACAGTGTCGGGCCTTGCCGCGACCAGCCACATGGAGCGCGACCTTATGCGCACCTATGCCGCCGACTGGTTCCAGACGCTGGTGAAGCTGCGCCTGCCGGCTGCCTGGCCCTTCATCTTCAACGCCCTCAAGATCAACTCAACCCTCGCGCTGATCGGCGCGATCGTCGCCGAATTCTTCGGAACGCCCATCGTCGGCATGGGCTTCCGGATCTCCACGGAAGTGGGCCGCATGAATGTCGACATGGTTTGGGCCGAAATCGCGGTCGCCGCGGTGGCTGGCTCCGCCTTCTACGGGATCGTCGCGCTCATCGAGCGGGCGGTCACGTTCTGGCATCCGTCTGTCCGCGGTGGACAGGCGTAACAAGAAGAAAGAGGGAACTGACATGAAAACGAAGATCGCATCGCTGCTGCTGGCAAGCGCCTTCTCGCTTGCCGCGTTCCAGGCCGGGGCCGCCGACAAGGTGGTCCTCCAGCTCAAATGGGTGACCCAGGCCCAGTTCGGCGGCTACTACGTCGCAAAAGACAAGGGCTTCTACGAGGAAGAAGGCCTCGACGTCGAGATCAAGCCGGGCGGCCCGGACATCGCCCCCGCGCAGGTGATCGCCGGCGGCGGCGCCGACGTCATCGTCGACTGGATGCCGTCTGCCCTTGCCACGCGCGAAAAGGGCGTGCCGCTCGTCAACATCGCCCAGCCCTTCAAGTCCTCGGGCATGATGCTGACCTGTCTCAAGGAATCCGGCGTCAAGAGCCCCGACGACTTCAAGGGCAAGACGCTCGGCGTCTGGTTCTTCGGCAACGAATATCCGTTCCTCTCCTGGATGAGCCACCTGAAGATCCCGACCGAGGGCGGGCCGGATGGCGTGACCGTCCTCAAGCAGGGCTTCAATGTCGATCCGCTGATCCAGAAGCAGGCCGCCTGCATCTCCACCATGACGTACAACGAATACGGCCAGGTGCTCGATGCCGGCATCAAGCCGGAGGACCTCGTGACCTTCAAGTACGAGGACCAGGGCGTCGCCACGCTCGAAGACGGCCTCTACGTGCTGGAAGACAAGCTCAAGGACCCGGCCTTCAAGGAGAAGATGGTCAAGTTCGTGCGGGCCTCCATGAAGGGCTGGAAATATGCCGAGGAGCACCCGGACGAGGCCGCCGAGATCGTGCTGGAGAACGACTCGACCGGCGCCCAGACCGATGCGCACCAGAAGTTCATGATGGGCGAGGTCGTCAAGCTGACCGAGGGCTCCAACGGCGCGCTCGACGAGGCGGACTACAAGCGCACGGTGGAATCGCTGCTGGCCGGCGGCTCCGACCCGGTCATCTCCAAGGAGCCGGAAGGCGCCTGGACGCACGAGATCACCGACGAAGCGCTGAAGTAACAA
Organism: Shinella sp. Sh6; assembly: GCF_055392685.1. Lineage (NCBI taxonomy): Bacteria > Pseudomonadati > Pseudomonadota > Alphaproteobacteria > Hyphomicrobiales > Rhizobiaceae > Shinella > Shinella sp. Sh6. Next base: position 2,532,268 of record NZ_AP044005.1, read on the forward strand.
CGCTCGCATGGGAGAACCGAACGTGCGGGGGCTCGCCCCCCGCACGTTTTGTTTTGCCGGAAAGCCCGCTGGAAATGCCGGTTAACTAAAATAATGAGGCACCATTTCGTTACCCCTTGTAAGCTTGATAAACGCCGATTACATAGACCGCACGAGGGGAACAAGAGGAGCCGCAGGCGGCTTCTTCCGTGTCCGCCATGCAGACGAAATGCAGGTCCGGCCAGAAAATCACAAGAACGCCCGGACGCTGGTTCATAAATTCATGCTTTGGGAAAGTTCGGCCTATGGCTTCTGGACACCGGAATGTTTTTTCTCTTTCCATTGCCGCCCTCCTGGCGGCAAGCCCCGCCTTCGCCGCCGATGCGGTGAAGGGTGAAGCGGCACCCCAGCAGCAGGCGCAGAACCTTCCGGCCATCGTCGTCACCGCCGCCGAGATGCGGCCCATCGTCGACCGCGTGATCGCGACCGGCACGGTGCAGGCCGTCGAGGAAGTCTACGTCACCCCGCTCGTCGAGGGCCTTTCCATCCGCACGCTCGAAGCCGATGTCGGCGACATGGTCGAAGCCGGCGGCACGCTCGCCACGCTGAACGACGACGCGCTCGTGCTGCAGAAGAGCCAGACCGAGGCGTCGCTCGCCAAGGCCGAAGCCGCGCTCGCGCAGATCAAGGCGCAGCTCGCCGAAGCCAAGGCGAACGCCGCCGAAGCCGTGAGCGCCCGCGACAGGGCGCAGAAACTCGTCAAGTCCGGCTCGCAGTCGCAGGCCGCCGTCGACCAGGCCGTCGCCGCGGCCGATGCCGCGCTTGCCCGCGTCCATTCCGCCGAACAGGCGATCGCGGTCTCCGAGGCCGACATCAAGGTGGCGCAGTCGCAGATCGACGACATCGACCTGAAGCTTGCCCGCACCGCGGTGAAATCCCCGGTCGCCGGTATCGTCTCGGCCCGCACGGCCAAGATCGGCGCGATCGCCAGCGGCTCCGGCTCGCCGCTCTTCACCGTCATCCGCGACGGCGAGATCGAATTGAAGGCCGACGTCGCCGAAGACGGCATCCTCAAGCTCGAGCCGGGCCAGAAGGCGACCGTGACGCTTGCCGGCGGCGCGGCGCGGCTTTCCGGCAAGGTCCGCCTCGTCGAACCGACGCTCGACCCGCAAAGCCGCCTCGGCCATGTCTACATCCGCTTCGACGAACCGGGCAAGGCCCGCGCCGGCATGTTCGCCAGCGCCGAGATCGTCGCCGCGGAGAAAGAGGGCCTCACCCTGCCGCTCTCGGCCGTCACGGCGACCGACGGCAAGACGGTGGCCCGCAAGGTCGAGAACGGCATCGTCACGCTGGTGCCGGTCGAGACCGGCATCCAGGACGGGCAGGCGATCGAGATCGTCAAGGGCCTTTCGGCCGGCGACGAGGTGGTCGCCAAGGCCGGCGCCTATGTTCGCGACGGCGACCGGGTCAATCCGGTCCATGCCGAAGAGGCTTCGGCCAGGAAATGACGCGAAGGCTCCGCCACAGCGGGGTCGCCTCCGCAACCGGGCGGAAGGCAATGCCGGGCCGGGGCGCCCGGTGGCATGACGGGCGAGCCGGCGGGGCCGGTGCCCGGGCAACGTCTGGTCTCTTACCGAGGACTTTGGGGACATGAACTTTTCAGCTTGGTCCATTCGCAACCCGATTGCGCCTTTGCTGGCGTTTTTCCTGCTGCTCTATGTCGGCATCCAGTCCTTCTATTCGCTGCCCATCACGCGGTTCCCCAATATCGACGTGCCGGTCGTCGCCGTCACGGTGACGCAGAGCGGCGCCGCCCCGGCCGAGCTCGAAGTGCAGGTGACGAAGGAGATCGAGGACGCCGTCGCCGGCATCGAGGGCGTCGACGACATCATGTCGACGGTCACCGACGGTAGCTCCGTCACCTCCATCCTCTTCAAAATCGAAAAGCCGACCAACCAGGCGCTCCAGGACGTCAAGGACGCGATCGACCGCATCCGCAGCGACCTGCCGGCCTCCGTCGAGGAGCCGGTCGTCACCAAGATCGACGTCGAGGGTCAGGCGATCCAGACCTTCGCCGTCTCCTCGCCCAACATGACGCTGGAGGAGCTTTCCTGGTTTGTCGACGACAAGGTCAAGCGCGCGCTGCAGGGCCAGCCCGGCATCGGCAAGATCGACCGCTTCGGCGGCGCCGACCGCGAGGTGCGCGTCGACCTCAATGCCGACAAGCTGGAAGCCTACGGCGTCACCGCCGCCGACGTGAACCGCCAGATCCGCGCCATGAACGCGGATGCGGGCTCCGGCCGCGGCCAGATCGCCGGCTCCGAACAGGCGATCCGCACGCTCGGCGACGCCCGCTCCGTCGAGAAGCTGACCAACACGATGGTCGCGCTGCCGAACGGCCGCTTCGTGCGGCTGTCCGAACTCGGCAAGATCTCCGACACCTATGAGGAGCCGCGCTCCTTCTCGCGCTTCAACGGCAACCCGGTCGTCACCTTCGCCGTCTTCCGCTCCAAGGGCGCCAGCGAAGTGACGGTCGCCGAATCCGTCGACGCGGCGCTCGAAGGCGTGCGCAAGCAGAATCCGGACGTCTCCATCCAGCTCGTCGACGACGCGGTCTACTTCACCTACGGCAACTACGAGGCCGCGCTTCACACGCTGCTGGAAGGCGCGCTGCTGGCCGTCGCCGTGGTGCTGCTCTTCCTGCGCAACTGGCGGGCGACGCTGATTTCCGCCGTCGCGCTGCCGCTCTCGGCGATCCCGACCTTCTTCGTCATGGACATGCTCGGCTTCTCGCTGAACCTCGTCTCCTTCCTCGCGCTGACGCTCGCCACCGGCATCCTCGTCGACGACGCCATCGTGGAGATCGAGAACATCGCGCGGCATATCCGCATGGGCAAGACGCCCTACCGCGCCGCCATCGAGGCGGCCGACGAGATCGGCCTTGCGGTGATCGCGACCACCTTCACCATCATCGCCGTCTTCGTGCCCGTCTCCTTCATGCCGGGCATTCCGGGCCAGTATTTCATCCAGTTCGGCCTGACGGTCGCCGTCGCGGTCTTCTTCTCGCTCACCGTGGCGCGCCTCATCACGCCGGTCATGGCGGCCTATCTCATGCGCTCGGGCGATGCGGACGGCCACGGCGAGGAGAAGGAAGGCCGCTTCATGCGCGGCTATACCTGGCTCGTCAGCAAGACGGCCGGCACCTGGTATGCCCGCTATGCGACGCTCATCGGCGCCATCGCCTTCCTCGTCGCCTCCGTGGCCCTGCTCTTCACCGTGCCCGGCAGCTTCATGCCGCCGGAAGACGCTTCGCGCGTCGTGCTCTCCATCGAGCTTCCGCCGGATGCGATGCTCAACGACACGGACCGCACGACGACGCAGATCTACGACCGGATCAAGGACATCGACGGTGTTGAGAGCGTCTTCGTGCTCGGCGGCTCCTCGCCGAAGGGCGACCTCGAACTGCGCCGCGCCTCGGTGACGGTCATCCTCGACAAGCTCGAGCATTCGCTGGCCTACAAGCTGGTGAACGACGTCCTCGGCCGCCTGCCGCTGATCGGCCCGCACCTGCCGAAGATGGAGGCGCACGGGCGCCTGCGCCCGCAGTGGGATATCGAGAAGCAGATCTTCGCGAGCCTGCGCGACATTCCCGACGTGCGCATCATCAAGCTCAACGACCGCGGCGAGCGTGACCTTGCGTTCAACCTGCTCTCCAACAACGAGGCGGACCTCAACAACACCGTCGCGCTCCTCGAATCCAAGCTCCGCGCCGATCCGGCCCTTGCCAATGTCAGCTCGGAAGGCTCGCTGCCGCGGCCGGAGCTGCAGATCCACCCGCGCGACGACGAGATGGCCCGCCTCGGCATCACCACCTCGCAGATCGCCGAAGTGGTGCGCGTCGCCACCATCGGCGACATCGACTCGCAGCTCTCCAAGGTCTCGCTGGACGACCGGCTGATCCCCATCCGCGTGCAGCTCGACCGCAGCTTCCGCACCGATCTCGCCGCCATCCGCAACCTGAAGGTCCAGGCGGCCGGCGGCCAGTTCGTGCCGCTCTCCTCCGTCGCGGACATCGCCTATTCGGAAGGCCCGAGCTCGGTGAAGCGGCACAACCGCAACCGCGTCGTGGAGATCGGCTCCGACCTGAAGCCGGACGTGGCGCTCGACACCGCCACCGCCCGCTTCAAGGAGATTGCCAACAGCATCGACATGCCGCCGACCGTGCAGTTCGCCGAAAGCGGCGACGCGAAGATCCAGGCGGAGATGCAGCAGTCCTTCGGCAATGCCATGCTGCTCGGCCTGCTTCTGGTGCTGATGGTGCTGATCCTGCTCTTCAAGGACGTGATCCAGCCCTTCACCATCCTGCTCTCGCTGCCGCTCGCCATCGGCGGCGTGGCCGCCGGGCTCATCCTCACGCAGAACGCGCTCTCCATGCCCGTCCTCATCGGCATCCTCATGCTGATGGGCATCGTGACGAAGAACGCGATCCTGCTGGTCGACTTCGCCATCGAGATGCGCCGCCACGGCATGGAGCGGGTCGAGGCGATGATCGAGGCCGGCCGCAAGCGCGCCCGCCCCATCGTCATGACCTCCATCGCCATGTCGGCCGGCATGCTGCCCTCGGCGCTCGGCGTTGGCGAAGGCGGTGCCTTCCGCTCGCCGATGGCGATCGCGGTGATCGGCGGCATCATCGTCTCGACGGTGCTCTCGCTCGTCGTCGTGCCGTCCTTCTTCCTGATCATGGACGACCTGTCGCGCCTGCTCGGCTGGGTCTTCGGCCGCTTCGTCGGAAAGAAGGAGAAGGAGCCGGAGGCGATGGAGCCCGCCGACCTCACCCGCCTTGCCGGCGAGACCGCGCGCGACGTCAGCGATCTGGAAAAGCGCATCGAGACGCTGGAGAAGCGCACCGGTGAGCGAAAGCCCTTCAGCGTGGTGCACCATTCGACGCTCGCCGCCGAGTAAAGGCGCCGCCACGGAATAGCAGCGGCCGGCGCGGTCACCCCGCGCCGACCGCTTTCTTCATTGATCGAAATCAAATCACGCTTGCCCGACCTCGGCTATCGTTCTCCAATCGAAGAGCGAACGATGCCTGCGGGAGCATGGAGTGAGATCGATGAACAGGCTGATGAAACCCGGTGCCCGGGAGCGTGAAACCCTGCTGAACTCCGGCCTTCTTTCCGCGCTCGGCGTGGAAAGCGTCGCGGCGATGATGGAGATCGCGGTGATCGGCAACCTGCCTGCGCGCCAGATCCTCTTCCGCGAAGGCGAGCCGGCCGACATGCTGCATTGCGTTCTCTCCGGCTATGTCCGCCTCTACAAGCTCGATCCGGACGGCCGGGAGGCCGACGTGGAGCTCTACGGCCCCGGCGACCTGATCGGCGCAAGCGCGTTGCTCGACGGCAGCCGCTATGCCGTGACCGCCCAGGCGGCCGAGCCGTCGCTGATCGCCCGCTTCGACCTCAAGCGCGTGCGCGAGATCGCAAGCCGCCGCACGGATCTGTGCACGGCGCTCGCCAATGCCCTGTCCGCGCAGCTTTCCAGGGTCTTCGCAAGCCTTGCCGACGACCGCCTGCACACGGCGCCGCAGCGAGTCGCGCGCTACCTCCTCAGCCATTGCGCGCCGGACGGCAGGGCCGTCTCCTTCCGCCTGCCCTACCAGAAGAGCCTGCTGGCCGGAAAGCTGGGGCTCGCCCCGGAAGCCCTGTCGCGCGCCTTCTCCCTCTTGCGGAACCACGGCGTCAACGTGCGCGGCCGCCTCGTCCAGATCACCGATCCCGAGGCGCTCCGCCGGGTCTGAGCCGGCCTTATCGCCGGCGGCCGCTCGCCGCCGCCCTGCGGCTCGGGGCCAGCAATTGCTCGCCCTCGTCCTCGTGGACGGTCCGGTCGCGGCCGAAGGACTTTGCCAGATAGAGCGCTCGGTCGGCTCCCTCATAGACGGATTCGAAGGAGCGGCCGGCCGGCCGGTTGGCGATCCCCGCCGAGAGCGTGACGGCAAGCGACGCCTCGCCGCTCGCGACACGCCGGTCGGCGACCGAGCGGCGCGCCTCCTCGACGAGGAGATAGCAATCGCTGCGGTCCGAACTCTTGATGAAGGCGGCGAATTCCTCGCCGCCGAACCGCCCGACGAGATGGCCCGGCACGAAGACCCGCCGCAGTTCCTCCGCGACCGCGACGATGGCCGCGTCGCCCACGGCATGGCCGTGCCGGTCGTTGACGGCCTTGAAGCGGTCGATGTCGAACAGCACGAAGAAGCCGGCTATGTCGGTTTCGGCCAGCGCCTCGATAAAGGCCCGGCGGTTGTAGAGGCCCGAAAGCGCATCCAGCCGGCTGCGCCGCTCGAATTCGGCGCGTGACAGGGAAAGCTCGTGCATCGCCGTGCCGATCAGCCAGGCAAGCAGCGTCGTGACGCTGGCGGCGATCACGATGGTCGTGGAACCGCCGAAGCCGATGGCCGCGCGCAGCGAATAAGGCAGAAGCCCGAAATGCGCGAGGATCGCCGCCCCCATCAGGTAGGAGGCGGTCGCAAGCGTGGTCGCGACGAGGACGGTGTTGAGAACGAAGGTCGAGATATCCGACTTCGTTTCAAGAACGCCAAGCTCGATCTGCGCCCTCAGCCAGAGGGCCAGCCTGCCACGCATCAATCTCTCCACAGGGCAATTTCCGAAGAGGCGCGGGCGTGCCGCGCGGAAATTGCAATCATGCCGCACCATGAGCGCATCCCCGTTGCCGCCCGGCGGAATGCACCCGTATTCACGCAGACCTTACGGCATTTTCTTTCAGAGACGCCTAATTCAATAAGTAGAAATTTAACTGTCCCGTTTCGATGCGGGACTTCTTGGGGAGCATGTCCGCTTTTCACGCAGGCGGATGCAGCCGGTCGAGCCGGCCGGCGGCGATGCGCTCCTCCACCCAGCGCCGCTCGGCGGCGAACGGATGCCATTGCCAGCCCTCATGGCCGAAGCCGGCGAGCGACACGCGGTCGCCCGCCGCGGCGATATTCTCCAGCACATGGGCGATGACGATCAGCCCCGAGCTCGGAACCACGTAGGGCTCGGGCGCAAAGGCGGCGAGCGAAAGGTCGAGGCGGCGGTGGACCTCCGCGGGAACGATGGCGAGCCGCCGGCCGGTGGCGCTCGCGAAGGCCCGGAAGCCGGCCGTGTAGTCGTCGCAGAAATCGTCGAGGTCGGGATGGCTGACGGCGAGTGGTGCGCGCATGGCGGCGAACATCTCGGCCGTGCGCACGCACCAGATCTCCCGCGCCTGCCGCACCGTCGCGCTCGTCTTCCAGCGCCCGCCGGCAAGCATCTCCAGCGCGGGCCGGCCCGTGTTGCAGACGGCGACGACATCCGTCTTCGTGCCGCCCGGGCCCGCCGAGCGGCAGCCGTTGAAACGGATCACGAGGTCGGCGGCATCGATGGTCCCGGCCAGTCCCTCGGGGACGGCGCCATTGCCGACGATGACGATGCTGCGGGGCATGGCGTGCGTCCTCAGTCGCCCGGCTCGTAGAAGGCCTTCAGCTCGGCCGTGCGCTTGCGCGTCAGGTCCGCAAGGCAGCCGGAAACCAGCATGGGCTCCATGGAGCCGCCCCGCGCCTCGAAGCCGGCGAGGTCGCACTGGCCGTCGCGATAGCCGATCCAGGCGCGCTGGCCGCGCTTCAGGGCATCGACTGCGCCGACGAGTTGCTCGTCCATGTCCTTCAATTCGCCGTCCATGGTCTCCGCCGCCGCGACGGCCTTCCTGTAGGCGGCGTTCAACTCGTCGTCGGCCTCCTGGTAATCGCGGCCGGCGCAGATGTTCATCTCCATCTGCGTGGTGGCGTTCTCGCAGTCGACCTCGGGCTCGTCGTTCTGGGCCATGGCAAGAGTGGGCAGGAACAGGAGAGCGGCGCAGACGGCAGGAAGCAACGGGCGCAGGGTCATGTCACGCCGCCCGCGAAGGCTTGCAGCCTTCGGCCTTCAGCACCCTCCTGGCCGATGCCGGATATTTCGCCAGCATGGCGGCGGGCCGTACCGGCCGGCGCGCGAAGCCGCCGCCGCAATTGGGGCAGGTATGGGAAAGGACGTTCGCCACGCAATCGGCGCAGAAGGTGCATTCGAACGTGCAGATCATCGCCTCGGGGCTTTCGGGCGGAAGATCGCGGTCGCAGCATTCGCAGTTCGGCCTGAGTTCGAGCATTTTTCCACCTCTCCCTTCGCTCCCGGATATCCGGACTTTCGGCATGCCCGCGCCGTTGCGCAAGCGGGAAATGGCGGAAGACTTTCTTTTTCCGGCAACGGTTGCCTTCGCCCACGAAAAAGCCCGGCGCGAAGGCCGGGCCTAGGTGGATGCGGCCGGGCGGCGTCGATGCGCCGCCCGCTCCGTCAACCGTGATTACTCGTTTTCGGAGTAGGTGTACTTGCCGTCTTCACCCTTCTTCCAGGTGTAGAGGACGTAGTCCGGACGGGTGATGTCGCCCTTCTCGTCGAAGGAGAGTTCGCCGATCGCCGTCTGGAACGGGCCCTTGGCCTTGAGCGCTTCTGCGACGGCCTGCGGGTCGTTGCCGCCGGCTGCCTTGGCAGCTTCGGCGATGACCTGGAGAGCGGCGTAGGAGTAGAGCGTGTAGGCTTCCGGTTCGAAGCCGGCAGCGCGGAACTTCTCGACGAGCTCCTTGGCGGCCGGGTTCTTGCGCGGGTCCGGAGCGAAGGTCATCAGCGTGCCGTCGACGGCGTCGCCGGCGATGGAGGCCAGCTCGTTCGAGACGATGCCGTCACCCGAGATGAACTGTGCCTTCAGGCCCTGGTCGGCAGCCTGGCGCTCGATGAGGCCGAACTCGGTGTGCAGACCGCCCCAGTAGACGACGGAAACGCCGGCTTCCTTCATCTTGGCGATGAGGGCCGAGAAGTCCTTGTCGCCGATGTTCACGCCTTCGTAGACGGCTTCGGTGACGCCGGCTTCATTCATGAACTTCTTGGTTTCGTCTGCAAGACCCTGGCCGTACGGCGTCTTGTCGTGCAGGACGGCGACCTTCGCGTCCTTGAAGTTGGCGGCGATGAAGGAGCCTGCTACGGCGCCCTGCTGGTCGTCACGGCCGCAGGTACGGAAGGTGTTCCACAGGCCCCGCTCCGTGTAGGTCGGGTTGGTGGACGCCGGCGAAACCTGCAGGATGCCGTTTTCGGCGTAGATTTCCGAAGCCGGGATGGAAACGCCCGAGTTGAAGTGGCCGACCACGAACTTGACGCCGTCAGCGACGAACTTGTTGGCGACGGAAACGCCCTGCTTCGGGTCGGAAACGTCGTCGCCGAGCACGACCTTGATCTGCTCGCCGTTGATGCCGCCGGCAGCGTTGATGTCCGCAGCAGCCTGCTCGACGCCCTTCTGGATCTGCGCGCCGAAGGCGGCGTTCGGGCCGGTAATCGGGCCGCCGACGCCGATCAGGATGTCGGCCCAGGCGCTGCCGCTGAAGGCGACCACTGCAGCCAAAGCGACAGCCGACATGAGAGACTTCTTCATATTGTTACTCCCAAATTTTAGAGCGGGTTGGTTTCAACCGGCCGCAACACCCGCATTCATTGCGCCGATATCGTTATGCCGTGGCCGGAACCGGCCACGGGGTTCCCTCTGGTTATTTGGACTTCCAGGAAAAAGGCGAGGCCTTTTCATAGAGCCAGTAGTAGATGTTGGTCATCTGCCGCGTGCGGTAGTAGCGGAAGCCGAGCGTAGCAAACAACAAAAGCACCAGCGTGTCCACGGCATAGTATTGCACCGTCAGCATCGTGCCGGCGAAGAGCGCGTGGTGGATGAAGCGGATGGCGACGCCGAGCAGCAGCACGTAGACGACCAGCGTCCCGTAGTTCTGCCAGTTCTCCGCCACGCTCTTGCCCGTGCGCCAGGCGGTCCAGCCGCCCATGATGATGGTGATGAAGAGGAACTGCCAGATGGACGGTTCTTCGTAGAGAATTCCCTGCATGTCTTTTCTCCCCTAGACCCGCCTCAGTGCCTGCCGCCTTCGAGATAGGCCGCGCGCACTTCCGGATTGGCCAGAAGCTCCTTGCCCGAACCGCTCATCGTCACCTGCCCGTTGACCATCACATAGGCCCGGTGGGAGAGTTTCAGGGCGGCGAAGGCGTTCTGCTCGACGAGGAACACGGTCAGGCCCTGCTCCTCGTTCAGCACCTTGATCGCGTCGAAGATGCCCTTGACGATCAGCGGCGCGAGGCCGAGCGACGGCTCGTCGAGAAGCAGGAGCTTCGGGCGCGCCATCAGCGCGCGGCCGATGGAGAGCATCTGCTGCTCGCCGCCCGAAAGCGTGCCGCCGCGCTGGCTCTGGCGTTCTTTCAGGCGCGGGAAGAGCGTGAAGATCTTCTCCACGTCCTCGTCGAAATACTTCAGGTTGTCGAGGCTCGCCCCCATCTGGAGGTTCTCGTACACCGTCATGCGCGGGAAGATGCGGCGCCCTTCCGGCGACTGGGCGATGCGCCGGCGCGCGATCATGTGCGTCGGCAGGCGCGTGATGTCCTCGCCGTCGAAGGTGATCGTGCCGGAGCGGGCCTGCGGGCTGCCGCAGATGGTCATCATGAGGGTCGACTTGCCGGCGCCGTTCGCGCCGATCAGCGAGACGATCTCGCCCTTGTTGACCTCGACATTGACACCGGCGAGCGCGCGGATGTTGCCGTAGTAGGTTTCCACGGCGCTGACGCTGAGAAGCGCATCACTCATCAGTGCGTCCCTCCCTGCGTCTCTTCGATCTCTTCGATTTCCTCGATCACCTCTTCGACCTCATCATCTTCGACACCGAGATAGGCCGCGATAACCTTCGGATCGTTCTTCACATGCTCCGGCGTGCCGTCGGAGATCTTCTGCCCGTATTCGAGCACGACGACGTGGTCGGAGATTTCCATGACGACCGACATGTCGTGCTCGATGAGCAGGATCGACGTGCCGCTGTCCTTGCGGATGGAGCGCAGGAGCTCGTTGAGCGCCAGCGACTCGCGCGGGTTGAGGCCGGCCGCCGGCTCGTCGAGGCACAGGAATTCCGGCCCCGTGCACATGGCGCGGGCGATTTCCAGGCGTCGCTGCGCGCCGTAGGGCAGGTCGCCCGCCGGGTCGTCGGCGCGCTCGATGAGGTTTGCCTTCTCCAGCCAGTACTTGGCGATCTCGATGGATTCGGCCGAGGCCTTCTTGTAGGCCGGAAAACCGAGCAGGCCGAGGAACGTGTAGCCGGAGGCCTTCATCAGCATGTTGTGCTGGGCGACGAGCAGGTTTTCCAGAACCGTCAGGCCCGAGAACAGGCGGATGTTCTGGAAGGTACGCGCCACCTTGGCATCGCGGGTGATCTCGAAGTCGGCCATGCGCTCCAGCAGGAACTCGCGGCCGCCCTTCTGGCGCATGGTGATCATGCCCATGGTCGGCTTGTAGAAGCCGGTCACGCAGTTGAAGACCGTGGTCTTGCCGGCGCCGTTCGGGCCGATGAGCGCCGTGATCTCGCCGCGCTGGGCTTCGAAGGAGAAGTCGTTGATGGCCATCAGGCCGCCGAAGCGCATCGACAGATGCTCGACTTTGAGGATTGGATCGTTCGTCATCGTATTCGTCCCGGGCGCCATCAGCCGTGCCCTTCCGTGGTGAAGCTGCTGGAGACGGCCTTGCGTTCCTTGAGGAAGGCGGTCGGCTCGCGGCTTCCGACGAAGCCGCGCGGTTTCCAGACCATGACGACGACCATGGCGAGACCGAAGATCAGCATGCGGTAGAGTTCCGGCGTGAAGTCCGGCCCGAAGATGGCCTTCAGGAAGGTCATTTCGCGCAGCAGCTCCGTGCCGCCGACCATGACCACCGCGGCGATCGCGATGCCGACGAGCGAGCCCATGCCGCCGAGGACCACAATGGACAGGATGATCGCCGATTCCAGGAACACGAAGCTTTCCGGGGAAACGAAGCCCTGGCGCACGGCGAAGAAGGAGCCGGCGAAGCCGCCGAACATGGCGCCGGTGGCAAAGGCCGTCAGCTTGGTCGTCACCGTGTTGATGCCGAGCGAGCGGCAGGCGATCTCGTCTTCGCGCAGCGCTTCCCAGGCGCGGCCGATCGGCATGCGGCGCAGGCGGATCGTCACATAGGCGGTGAGCAGCGCCAGCGCCAGGATGAGATAGAAGAGGAAGATCTTGTAATAGGCCGAGGACATCGGCAGGCCGAAGGCCTTGGCGAAGTAGTTCGGCGCGCCGACGTCGAAGGACCAGATGCCGAAGACGGAGGCCTTCGGAATGCCCGAGACGCCGAAGGTGCCCCGCGTCACGTCCGTCCAGTTGATGAGGACGAGGCGGATGATCTCACCGAAGGCGAGCGTCACGATGGCGAGGTAGTCGCCCTTGAGGCGCAGCACCGGGAAGCCGAGGATGATGCCCCAGAAGGCGGCGAGGATGCCGGCGAGCGGCAGGAGCGCCCAGAAGGACAGGCCGAACTGCTGCGAGAGCAGCGCGTAGGAATAGGCGCCGACCGCGTAGAAGGCGACGTAGCCGAGGTCGAGCAGGCCGGCAAGGCCGACCACGATGTTGAGGCCCCAGGCGAGCATCACGTAGATGAGGATCTGGATGCCGAAGTTGTCGACCCATTTCAGCGAGCCCTGCACGCCGAAGATCGCGACGGCGATGAACGGGTAGACCAGCAGGAACGCGATGGCGATCTTGCTGAAGTTGCGCCTGAAGAAGCCTTCCTGCTCCTCCGTCACCGGCTTTGCCGAGGCGGAAGCCTTGCGGGCTTCGAGCCGGGGACGGATATAGGCGACCATCAGGAAGCGGCCGACGGCGGCAACGGCGACGAAGATCGCAAGCAGGCCCCAGCGCTGGTTCAGCACCAGTTCGTTGCGGATGTTCTGCGTGGTCTCGAGGCCGACGAAGAGGACGAAGAGGCCGAGGGAGACGAGACCGGCGAACACGCCCTCGCGCAGAGCCCGCGCCGTCAGGTTCCCGCCGGCGCTCTCATGGGTATTCGAAATGTTGGACATGGATCAAACCTTCTCGACTTCCGGTCGTCCGAGAATACCGGACGGCTTGAAGATCAGGACGATGGCGAGGATGGAGAACGTCGCGACGTCCTTGTAGTCGATGGTGAAATAGGCGGACCACAGGCTCTCGATGAGGCCGATGAGCATGCCGCCGAGGACGGCGCCCGGAAGCGAGCCGATACCGCCCAGGACCGCGGCCGTGAAGGCCTTGACGCCCGGAATGAAGCCGTCGGTGAAGACGGTCACGCCGTAGTACATCAGGTACATGGTGCCGGCGACGGCGGCGAGCGAGGCGCCCATGATGAAGGTCACGGAGATCGTCCGGTCGACGTCGATGCCGAGCAGGGCGGCCATCTTGCGGTCCTGTTCGGTGGCGCGCTGGGCGCGGCCGAGCGCGGTCTTGTTGACCACGTACCAGAAGATGGCAAGCAGCACGACCGTCAGCACCATGATGATGATCTGCTTGAGCGAGATCGCGATGCCGAAGACGTTGTAGACCGAGGAGACCATCGGCGGGATCGGCTTGTTGCGCGGGCCCTGGGTCACCTGGATGAAGTTGGACAGCGTGATCGACATGCCGATGGCGGTGATCAGCGGCGCGAGGCGGAACGAGCCGCGCAGCGGCCGGTAGGCCATCTTCTCGATGGTCCAGTTCCACAGCGATGCCGTCAGCATGGCCGCGATGATCATGACCAGCAGCAGGAGGACGACCGGAAGGCCGACGAACACGCTGGTCAGGATCAGGAAGGTGATGAGAGCGGCGAATCCGCCGAGCATGAAGATATCGCCGTGGGCGAAGTTGATCATGCCGATGATGCCGTAAACCATGGTGTAGCCGATGGCTATCAGACCATAAATCGAACCAAGCGTCAGCCCGTTGACGAGCTGCTGGACGAAATACTCCATATGTAATCCCCCGGATGCGGTTCCCTGAGGGCCGCATCTCTTGTTCTTGCCCGCTCATTTTTGAGCTTGTTAGACGATGCGGATTTCATACCGCTTTCGAGGCAAAAGGGAAGCCCAAAATGCCCGGATCGACAATTTCTTTGTCAGGAAGGGTTAAATGGCGCATTTAACGCCGCAGAAACCAAAAAATCGGCAGCAAAAACGCCCGTTTGCCCAAAAATACGCATGCCGGCGGGCAGATGCGATGTGCCGTTTCAGGACACCGTTTCCGCCCCGGATGGCGAGTCAGCCGCGCATCCTGACACCCGAGGGATCGAAGAGCGGTTCGGCCTGATGGCGGGCCGGCAGCATCTTCCCGAGCAGCTCGATCGACCACCCGGCCTTAACGTCGGCGATCTCCTTCGGCACGTAGCCGATCGCCACGGAAACGCCCGCGGCATGGGCGAAGCCGCCCGACGTCACCCAGCCGCGCACCGCGCCGTCGAGGTAGATCGGCTCGTCGCCGATGACGTCGGCATCCTCCGCGTCCACGATGAAGGTGCGCAGCCGCATCGCGCCGCCGCTCTCCCGCTCGGCCTTCGCCGCCGACTTGCCGATGAAATCGGCCGCCTTGCCCGTCGCCACGAAGCGGTCCAGCCCCGCCTCCAGCGGCCCGTAGAGCGGACGGTATTCGCGCGCCCAGCTTCCGTAGGACTTTTCGAGGCGCAGGGCATTCAGCGCCCGGAGGCCGAAGAGGCGGATGCCGAAACCCGCGCCGGCTTCGAGGAGGCGGTCGTAGAGGTAGCGCTGGTATTCCGGCTTCATCCAGATCTCGTAACCGAGGTCGCCGGTATAGCTGACGCGCCCGACGATGGCGGGCGCCATGCCGAGGTCCATCTTCCCGACCGCCATGAAGGGAAAGGCGTCCGCCGAAAGGTCCCGGTGCGTCAGCTCTTGCAGCACCTCCCGCGCCCGCGGCCCGGCGACGGCGAGGCCGACGAGCGAGAGGCCGAGGGCTTCGAGCGACACCGAGCCGTCCGCCGGAAGGTGCCGTTCGAACCAGCGCATGTGGTAGTCCTCGGCAATGCCCGAGCCGACGAGGAGGAAATCCCCCTCCCCGAGCTTGGCGAGCGTGAAGTCGCCGATGAGCTTGCCGTCCTCCTTCAGCATCGGCGCCAGCGTCATGCGGCCGGTCGCCGGGATGCGGCAGGCGAGCAGACGGTCGAGGAAGGCTTCCGCCCCGCTGCCCTTCACCGCATATTTGGCAAAGCCCGAGGTCTCCATCAGCCCGACGCCCGCGCGCACCGCCTTGGCTTCCGCGCCGACCGTCTCGAAATCCGTCGAGCGGCGCCAGGAGAAGCTGTCCGCAACGCCCTCGGGCGCGAACCACAGCGCCTGTTCGAGGCCGTAGGAGGCACCGAATACGGCGCCCGCCGCCTTCAGCCGGTCGTAGATCGGCGTCGTCAGCAGCGGCCGGGCGGCCGGCAGCTCCTCGTTCGGATAGCGGATCGAGAAGCGGCGCGAATAGTTCTCGCGCACCTTCGCATTGGTATAGGCGAGCGTGGCGTAGTCGCCGTAGCGGCAGACGTCCATGGCGAAGACGTCGAAGCCGGGATCGCCGTGGATCATCCAGTTGGCGAGCGCAAGGCCGACGCCGCCGCCCTGGCTGAAACCGGCCATCACCGCGCAGGCCGACCAGAAGTTCGTCATGCCGCGCACCGGCCCGACGAGCGGGTTGCCGTCCGGCGAGAAGGTGAAGGGGCCGTTGATGACCTTTTTGATGCCGGCCCTGTTGAAGGCCGGGAAGTGGCGGAAGCCGACCTCCAGCTCCGGCGTGATGCGCTCGATGTCCTCTTCCAGCAGCTCGTGGCCGAAGCTCCACGGCGTCGTCAGCGGCGACCACGGGCGGCAGGCCTTCTCGTAGGTGCCCATCAGCATGCCGTTGCGCTCCTGCCGGAGATAGATCTCCCCGTCGAAGTCGACGCAGTGCATCAGCTCCTTGCCGCGCGTGCGGTTGAACTCGATCACCTCCGGCATGTCCTCGGTGATGAGGTACATGTGCTCCATGGCGAGCACCGGCAGCTCCAGCCCCACCATGCGGCCGATCTCGCGCGCCCAGAGCCCGCCGCAGTTGACGACGTGCTCGGCGACGATCTCGCCCTTGTCGGTGATGACGCGCCAGCTCCCGTCCGCACGCTGCACGAGGTCTCCCACCCTGGTGTGCAGGTAGATCTCCGCGCCGTTCCTCTTCGCCGATTTCGCATAGGCATGCGTGGTGCCGTAGGGGTCGAGATGGCCTTCGACCGGGTCGAACACCGCGCCGACGAACTGGTCGGGATCGAGCAGCGGCATCAGGTCGTGCGCTTCCTTCGGGCTGAGGAGATGGGCTTCAAGGCCCATATAGCGCCCCTTGGCGAGGATCGACTTCATCCAGTCGAAGCGCTCCTTCGTCGCCGCCAGCATCATTCCCGAGGTCATGTGCAGGCCGATATCCTGGCCGGAATAGTCCTGGATCTCCTTGTAGAGCTCGACCGTGTATTTCTGCAGCTTGGCGACGTTCGGGTCGCCGTTGATCGTGTGCATGCCGCCGGCCGCATGCCAGGTCGAACCGGAGGTGAGCTCCGAGCGCTCGACGAGCACCACATCGGTCCAGCCGAATTTCGTGAGATGGTAGAGGACGGAGCAGCCGACCACGCCGCCCCCGATGACGACGACCCTTGCATGGCTCTTCATGAAAAACTCCGGCGCTCGGCGGGTTGAGGAAAAGGGCTGCTGCAAACGGTTGCAGCCTATTTCGTCCTCCGGATGCCCGGCAAGCCCGCCGTGCGAAGCGCCATGTCGCTCCGGCGATTTTGTCAGCGCGTGTCGAAGTCCACCGACAGCTCGTGGCTGCGCGCCATGATCTTGAGATCGTCCACCAGCGCGCCGGCAAAGCTGCGCGTGACGACGATGCCGAACCGATCCCCGCCGGTGCGGGCAAGGTTCACCGACAGGTGGTTGCAGAGCACGTTCGCGGCCCGGCCGACCGGAAAGGCATCGATATGCAGGTCGGCGCCGATGCCGTTCGCAAGGATGCGGGCGGCGTCCGGGCCGGCGAGCGTCAGCGCGACGCGGCCATGGCTCTGGTCGACCACGAAGGCGAAATCGCCGAGCCGGACGGAAAGCTCGGCGCCGAGCGTTTCCGGCGCATGCACGTCGGAAAGGACCAGCCATTCGCCGGGCGCGACGAAACGCGCCTCGAATTCGCCGCTCGCAACGAGGACCCCCGCCGCCTCGGCCGCGCGGCCCGGCGCGGCGAGCATGGATGCGATCGCGCTCGCACGGTGGACGGAAAGGTGGTTCGTCCGCCGCTCGGAAACCGCGCCGATCGTGCCTTCCAGCGCATGGACCGTCTGGTAGTCGTAAGCCATCGCCCTCACCTCACGCCATCAGCTTGCGGTTTTCCGGATCGACGAAGACCGGATCGCAGACTTCCGCCACCGTCTCGACGCCGCGCAACTTGTCCCAGACGACGATCTTCTCGCCGTAGCGCTCGCGCCCGGATTTCAGGAAGGCGAGCGCGATATGCCCGCCGAGCGTCGGGGAGAAGCAGGCGGAGCTGACCCAGCCCTGGTCGTTCAGCGTCGAGGGTTTCGCCCCGTCCTTCAGGAGGTGCGCACCGGCGCGCATGTCCTTGTCCGCCTCCACGGCTTTCAGGCCGACGAGTTGCGCCCGGTCGGCCGCCGTCAGGCCGAAGCGGGTGGAAAGCCGCTTGCCGATGAAATCCGGCTTGCCGGCAGCCATCATGCGGCCGAGGCCGGCATCGTCCGGCGTCACGCGGCCATCGAATTCGGCATGGGTCACATGGCCCTTCTCGATACGCAGCACGTTCAGCGCCTCCAGGCCATAGGCGCAGATGCCGTGCGGCGCGCCCGCCCGCATGATCGCATCCGCCACCGCCTCGCCGAAGCCCGCCGGCACCGCAAGCTCGTAGGCAAGCTCGCCGGAGAAGGAGATGCGGAAGAGCCGG
This sequence comes from Shinella sp. Sh6, assembly GCF_055392685.1. Classification (NCBI taxonomy): domain Bacteria; kingdom Pseudomonadati; phylum Pseudomonadota; class Alphaproteobacteria; order Hyphomicrobiales; family Rhizobiaceae; genus Shinella; species Shinella sp. Sh6. The sequence continues at coordinate 2,550,111 of NZ_AP044005.1, forward strand.
GCCTTGAGGTTGCCTTTCAGGCGCACCTCGCGGGCGGCGAGGAAGGGGAAGGCCGCGTCGGAAAGATCGTCCTCGACCAAGGCTTGCAGGATGGCGCGCGCCTTCGGCCCGGCGAGCGACATCTGCGCCCATTGGTCGGAGACGGAAAGGAAGCGCACGCCGAGCTCCGGCCAGAGCACCTGCGCGGCGAATTCCATGTGCGCGAGCGCGCCGGCCGCCATGCCCGTCGTCGTGGTGAGAAGGAAATGCTCTTCGCCGAGCCGGCTCACCGTGCCGTCGTCGTAGACCATGCCGTCCTCGCGCAGCATCAGCCCGTAGCGCGCCTTGCCGACGGGCAGCTTGAGAAGCGGATTGCAATAGAGCCGGTTGAGGAACTCGGCCGCGTCCGGCCCGAAGACCTCGATCTTGCCGAGGGTCGAGACGTCGCAGAGCCCGGCATGCTCGCGCACGGTGCGCACCTCGCGGTCGACGCTTTCGCGCCAGGTCTTCTCCCCCGCGTTCGGGAACCAGGCGGAGCGATACCAGAGGCCGGCATCGATGAAGGCCGCGCCGTTGCGGGCCGCCCAGCCGTGCAGCGGCGAGCGGCGCACCGGCATGGCATGCTCGCCGACGGAGGTGCCGGCAAGCGCGCCGAAGGAGACGGGCGTATAGAACGGCCGGAAGGTCGTGGTGCCGACCTCGGCGGGGCTCACCCCGCGCATGGCGGCGAGGATGCCGACGGCGTTGATATTGCCGAGCTTGCCCTGGTCGGTCGCCATGCCGCTCGTCGTGTAGCGCTTGGCGTGCTCGACATGGCCGAAGCCCTCGCGCACGGCAAGGCCGAGGTCGCGGGTATGCACGTCGTTCTGGAAATCGACGAAGGCCTTGGATTTCGCGCCCGGCACATGCCAGAGCGCGGTGAAGGACGGGTCGATCTCCTCGCCGACCACGGGACGCTCGAACCCCGCTGCCGCCCGCCCCAGCGCCTCGACGACGGCGGCGGCCTTGCGCGCGCCGTCCTCCAGGCATTCGGCGAGGCGGTAGAGCCCGGACGTAGCGCCCGCCGTCACGAGGCCGGAAACATCCGGCGCGAGGAAAGCCTGCAAGGCCTCCGACCAGACCGGCCTGCCGCCGCGCTGGCAGGCAAGGTGGATGACCGGGCTCCAGCCGCCCGACATGGCGAGCGCGTCGCAGGCGATCAACTCCTCGAAGCCGCCGCGATCGGCCACCAGCGCGCGGATGCGCTGCCGCCCCTTCGTGTCGACGACCGAGCCGCCGCGGATGAGCCGCACGCCCTCGGGCGCGGCATCCGCCGCTTCCCGGCGGCTGTCGATAAGCGCGGCGATGCCGACGCCCTGCGCGGCAAGGTCGCGCGCCGTGCGGTAGCCGGAAGAGCCGTTGGTGAAGATGGCGACCGATTTGCCGGCGGCAACGCCGTAGCGGTTGGCATAGGTCGCCACGGCATCCGCCGTCATCACGCCCGGCCGGTCGTTCCCGCCGAAGACCAGCGGCCGTTCCTCCGCGCCGGTGGCGAGGATCGCCCGCTTCGCCGCGATGCGCCAGACGCGCTCGACCGGGCAGGCGGGGTCCACCGCCGCGCTGTGCTTCTGCACGCGCTCGATCGCGCCGAAGACATTGTCGTCGTACCAGCCGAAGACGGTGGTGCGCGGCAGGAGGGTGACGTTCGGGCTTGCCTGCAATTCCTCGACCGCCCGGCGGGCGAAGACGACGGGCGCCTCGCCGTCGAGCCGCGCCGTTTCCGAAAGCAGCGCGCCGCCGAGGAGGAAGTCCTGTTCGGCGAGGACGACGCGCAGGCCCGAGCGCGCTGCGACCAGCGCCGCGGCAAGGCCGGCCGGCCCGGAGCCGACGACAAGGAGGTCGCAATGCGCCCAGCTCTTCTCGTACGCGTCCGGGTCGGGCGAAAGCGCTGTGCGGCCGAGCCCTGCGGCGCGGCGGATCAGCGGCTCGTAGACCTTCTCCCAGAAGGCCGAGGGCCACATGAAGGTCTTGTAGTAAAAGCCGGCCGACAGGAAGCGTGCGAGCCTGTCGTTGACCGCGCCGAGATCGAAGGCGAGGCTCGGCCAGCGGTTCTGGCTGACGGCGGCGAGCCCGTCGTAAAGCTCGGCGACCGTGGCGCGGGTGTTCGGGTCGCGCCGCGCGCCGGTGCCGACGGTCACCAGCGCATTCGGCTCGGACGGGCCGGCCGTCACGATGCCGCGCGGGCGATGGTACTTGAAGGAACGGCCGACGAGCAGCCGGTCGCTGGCAAGCAGCGCCGAGCCGAGCGTGTCGCCGGGATGGCCGGAAAGGCTCGCGCCGTCGAAGGTAAAGCCGAGCGTGTGGTTGCGGTCGATAAGGCCGCCGGAGGCAAGGCGATAGGCGGTCATCGCGCGCCTCCCCGGCCCTCAGTGGCATCGGTGACCGCGAAGACCTCATGGGTGAAGTTGTCGCGCTCCACGACGAGCCAGCGCCGGCAGCCGCTCACATGCTGCCAGTGCTCGCGGATGCGCCCGCGCGGATTGGCGCGCACATGCGCGTAATCGTTCCACGCCTCGTCGGGCGCCATCGGCGCGGGGCGGACGGGGGTGGCGTCGCCGCGGATGGAGAACTCCTCCTTGGGACGCGTGCCGCAGTGCGGACAGGAAATCAGGCTGGCCATGGCTCGCTCAATGCAGGTTCGGCTGGGTGCCCGCACCCGCCTCGTCGATGGGAAAACCGCGCTCGAAGCGGTCGAGCCTCAGCGCGCGGGCCACATGATGGCTCTCGCCCCGGGCGATGAGATGGGCAAAGCAGAAGCCGGAGGCGGGCGTCGCCTTGAAGCCGCCGTAGCACCAGCCGCAATTGAGGTAGAGGTTCTCGATGGGCGTACGGTCGATGATGGGCGAGCCGTCCATCGACATGTCCATGACGCCGCCCCAGCTTCGCAGCACGCGCACGCGCGAAAGGCCCGGGATCATCGTCACCCCCTCCTCCATGACATGCTCGGCGGTCGCAAGGTTGCCGCGCTGGGCATAGGAGGAATAGCCGTCGATCTCCGCGCCGAAGACGAGGCCGCCCTTGTCCGACTGGGAAATGTAGAAGTGCCCCGCGCCGTAGGTGATGACATGGTCGATGCAGGGTTTCAGCCCCTCGGTGACGAAGGCCTGCAGGACGTGGCTTTCCAGCGGCAGCTTCAGCCCGGCCATCGTGCCGACGCGCGAGGTGTTGCCGGCGGCGGCGAGCGCCAGCCTGTTGCAGCCGATGAAGCCCTTCGTCGTCTCGACGCCGGTCACGAGGCCGTTCTCCCGGCGGATGCCGGTGACCTCGCAGTTCTGGATGAGGTCGACGCCGAGCCGGTCGGCCCCGCGCGCAAAGCCCCAGGCGACCGCGTCGTGCCGCGCCGTGCCGGCCCGCCGCTGCAAAAGGCCGCCGACGATGGGAAAGCGCGCATGGTCGAAATTGAGGAAGGGCAGCATCCTCTTCAGCGTCTCGCGGTCGAGCTGCTCGGCCGCCACACCCTCCATCATCATCGCGTTGCCGCGCCGCGTATAGTGATCGCGCTGGCTGTCGTTGTGGTAGAGGCTGATGATGCCGCGCTGCGAGAGCATGACATTGTAGTTCAGTTCCCGCTCCAGCCCTTCCCAGAGCTTCAGCGAGAACTCGTAGAACGGCTCGTTGCCGGGCAGCATGTAGTTGGAGCGCACGATGGTCGTGTTGCGCCCGACATTGCCGGAGCCGAGATAGCCCTTCTCCACCACCGCCACGTTGCGGATGCCGAATTCGCGGGCGAGATAATAGGCCGTGGCAAGCCCGTGCCCGCCACCGCCGACGATGATCACGTCGTAATGCGGCTTCGGCTCGGGCTCCCGCCAGACGGGTTTCCAGCCGAGGTTGCCGGCAAGGGCCTGCTTGAAGATGGAAAGGGCGGAGTAGCGCATGCGAAATCCCGGATCAGTCGGCCCACATTCGCATATGCAGCACAAACGGCAAGTCCGCGCAGCGCCGCAGGGGCGACTCTTTCCACATCGTCCTTGCGGAGCGACGTCATGGCATTTGCTTTCCCCCCGCGCCGCGTCTAAGCCATGCGATCATGCAGACGGACCTCACAGCGCTGAAAGACGTGATGGAGACGGCGGCGCTCGCCGCCGCCCGCGCCATCATGGCCGTGCACAGCACCGGGCCCGAAGTGCAGGTCAAGCCGGACAGTTCCCCGGTGACGGAGGCCGACGAGGAGGCCGAGCGGCTGATCCTCGCCGCGCTTGCGGCGCACTTCCCGGATATTCCCGTCGTCGCCGAAGAGGCGGTTGCCGCCGGGCATGTTCCCGATATCTCCGGCGGACTGTTCTTCCTCGTCGATCCACTCGACGGCACGAAGGAATTCATCGCCGGCCGCGGCGAGTTCACCGTCAACATCGCGCTCATCCGCGACGGCGCGCCTATCGCCGGCATCGTCCTGGCACCCGCGCTGAGGACCGGCTTCGTAGCGTTGGAGAGCCGCGCCGAACGTTTTTCGGTAACGGAGGATTTTGCCATCGGCGAGCGCCGCGCAATCGGCTGTCGCGGCTGCGGCCCGGCACCGACGGCCGTCGCCAGCCGCTCGCACGATACGCCCGAGACGGCGCGCTTCCTCGACGACAACGGCATCGGCGCCTGCACCGCCATCGGCTCGTCGCTGAAATTCTGCCTCGTCGCCGAAGGCCTCGCCGACGTCTACCCTCGCTTCAGCCGCACCATGGAGTGGGACACCGCCGCGGGCGACGCCGTGCTGCGCGCAGCCGGCGGGCGAACATCGACGCTCGACGGCGCGCCCCTTGCCTACGGCAAGCGCAACCAGCCCCACGACGCCGACTTCGCCAATCCCAATTTCATCGCCGCAGGCGCGGGGTGGAGTGCGCGGGCGGGAAAGTGACCGCTCTCCTCTCCTCCCCCGCTCTCCCAACTCTTCCCTTAATCCCTTCCCCACTCTCCGACGTCATCCTCGGGCTTGACCCGAGGATCCATCCCTCGTCCGCAGCGGGTGCCGCATGGATGCTCGGGTCAAGCCCGAGCATGACGATGGAAAGGTGGGGCGCCCAGAAGTAGGCACCAGAAGTAGGCAGAGGCGCGCGCTGTAAGGAAGCGAATCTGCCCCTATGCTGTCGGCGTCGCCTCCACCGTCTCGGCCTCCGGCTCCCCGCCCTTGTCCTCCGGCTTGATGCGGAACCAGGCGACGTAGAGCGCGGGCAGGAAGAGCAGCGTCAGCACCGTGCCGACGATGATGCCGCCCATCATGGCGTAGGCCATCGGCCCCCAGAACACCTCGCGCGAGATGGGGATGAGCGCGAGGCTCGCCGCCGCCGCCGTCAGCATGATCGGGCGCATGCGGTGCTGCGTCGCCTCGTGCACGGCGTCCCAGGCATGCATGCCCTCGCGCCTCAGGTCCTCGATCTGCACCACGAGGATGACGGAGTTGCGGATGAGGATGCCGATGAGCGCGAGCACCCCGAGGATCGCCACGAAGCCGAGCGGCGCGCCGCTGCCCAGAAGCGCGATCACCACGCCGATGAGGGCGAGCGGAGCCACGGCGAAGACGAGGAAGAGCCGCGAGAAGCTCTGGAGCTGCAGCATGAGGATCGTCGCCATGGCAAAGAGCATCAACGGCACGACGGCGACGATGGGCGCCTGGCTGTTGGCGCTTTCCTCCACAGTGCCGCCGACCGTGACGTCGTAGCCGGCCGGCATCGCTTCGCGGAAGGCGTTGACGTCCTTGTCCATCTGCGAAACGATCGTCGCCGGCTGCACGCCGCCGGCAATGCTCGCCTTGACGGTGATGGTGGGCTGGCGCGAACGGCGCCAGACGACCGGCTGCTCCATCTCGTAGCGGAAGTTGGCGACGGCGGCGAGCGGAACGGAGGTGCCGTTCGCCGTCGGGAGCTGGAGCTGGCGCAGCGTCTCGATGGACTGCCGCTCGCTCGCCCGCGCCCGGCCGATGACGTCGATCAGGTAGACGTCGTCGCGGATCTGGGTGACCGTCGTGCCGCCGACGACGCCGTTGAGCGCCGAGGAGATGTCCTGCGAGGTGACGCCGAGTTGGCGGGCCTTGTCCTGCAGGACGTCGACCTTCACCACCCGCGCCGGCTCGTTCCAGTCGTAGACGATGTCGCCGAGGCGGTCGTTCCTGCCGATGAGTTCGCCGAAGGCGAGCGCCTGCTGGCGCACTTCCTGGATATCCGGGCCGCTGACGCGGTACTGGATGGGCCGGCCGACGGGCGGGCCGATGTCGAGCAGCTTCACCAGCGCATCGGTGCCGGGGAAGGTCTCGCGCAGATAGGCCTGGAGGTCGGCGCGCAGCCGGTCGCGCGCTTCGAGGTCCTTGCTGACGATGACCGTCTGGCCGAAGGCCGGCGACGGCGGCTGCACGTCGAAGGACAGGAGGAAGCGCACCGCGCCCTCCCCGACATAGGACGACCAGCGCTCGATATCCGGATTGCCCTTCAGCTTCTCCTCTTCCAGCCTGGCGATCTGCGCGTTGGTCTCGGCAATCGAGGCGTTCTGCGGCAGCGCCCAGTCGATGACGAGCTCCGGCCGGTCGGAGGACGGGAAGAACTGCTCCTGGACGAAGCGCATGCCGAAGACCGAGACGAAGAAGACGAGGACGGTCGCGGCGATGGTCGTCCACTTCCAGCGCATGCAGACGTCGAGGATGCGCTCGAAGAGGCGGGCGAAACGGCCCTTCTCCTCATGATGCTTCTTCATCGACTTCGGCAGGATCGTCACGCCGAGCAGCGGCGTGAAGACGACCGCGACGACCCAGGAGACGACGAGCGAGATGGCGATGACGACGAAGAGGCTGAAGGTGAACTCGCCGGCCGCGCTGTTGTTGAGGCCGATGGGAATGAAGCCCGCCACCGTCACCAGCGTGCCGGTGAGCATGGGGAAGGCGGTGGAGGTGTAGACATAGGTCGCAGCCTTGCGCAGCGTATCGCCCGCCTCCAGCCGCGCCACCATCATCTCGACGGCAATCATGGCGTCGTCGACGAGAAGGCCGAGCGCGATGATCAGCGCCCCGAGCGAGACGCGCTGCAACGAGATGTCGTCGTAATACATGAAGACGAAGGTGATGCCGAGCGTCAGCGGGATGGAGAGCGCGACGACGAGGCCGGCGCGAAGCCCGAGGCTGACGAAGGAGACGATGAGGACGATGGCGACGGCCTCGAACAGCGCGCGGGTGAAGCCGGACACCGCCTCCTCCACCACCTTCGGCTGGTCGGAGACGAGATGCACGTCGACGCCGACGGGCAATTCGTTGGAAAGCTGCGCGATCTTCTTTTCCACCGCCGCGCCGAACTCCAGAAGGTTCGAGCCCTGCTTCATGCCGATGGCAAGGCCGATGGCCGGCTCGCCGTTGAAGCGGAAGAGCGCGGACGGCGGGTCCTCGTAGCCGCGGGTGATGGTGGCGATGTCGGAGAGGCGGAAGAAGCGGTTGTTGACGCGCAGGTTCACCTCGCGAAGGTTCGCCTCGGAGGCGAACTGCCCGCCGACGCGCACGCTGACGCGCTCGCCGTCGCCCTGCACGACACCGGAGGGGGCAATCGCGTTCTGCGCCTGGAGCGTGGAGACCACCTGCTGGGTGGAAATGCCGAGCGCAGCGAGCTGGCGCGTGGAGAATTCGAGATAGATCACCTCGTCCTGCGCGCCGATGAGGTCCACCTTGCCGATGTTAGGCACGGTGAGGATGCGCGTGCGGGCGTCCTCGACATAGTCGCGGAGCTGGCGCGGCGTCAGCCCGTCGGCGGTGAAGGCGTAGATATTGCCGAAGACGTCGCCGAAGCGGTCGTTGAAGGCGGGGCCGACGACGCCGGAGGGGAACTCCCCGCGGATGTCGTTGATCATGTTGCGCACCGTCAGCCATGTGCCGGGCACGTCGCGCGCCCGGGTCGTCGGCTTCAGGTTCACGAAGACCAGCGTCTGGCCGGGCGTCGTCACGGAGCGGCTGAAATCGAGCGATTCCAGCTCCTCCAGCTTGCGCTCGATGCGCTCGGTCACCTGCCGCGTAGTCTCCTCCACGGAGGCGCCGGGCCAGGCGGCGCTGATCGTCATCGTCTTGATGACGAAGGACGGATCCTCCTCGCGGCCGAGATTCTGGTAGGTGAAGAAGCCGAGCAGCGCGAAGACGAGCATGAAGTACCAGACGAGCGAGGCATGCTCGAGCGCCCAGTCGGAAAGGTTGAACTTCTTCATAGGCCTGCCTCGTCCGTCATCTTCACTTTCTGGCCTTCCTCAAGGCTGTGCACGCCGGCGGTGACGACGCGGTCGCCCTCCTTGATGCCGCTCGCCACCATCACCGAGGAACCGCTTCTGGCCCCCGTCTCGACGGGCACGAGATGCACTTCGCCCTTCCCGGTATCGACGAGCCAGACATGCGGCTTGCCGTCCTTTTCCAGCACCGCCGTTTCGGGCACGAGAATGCCGGTATGGGCCGGCCCCTCCAGCTCGGCGGTGATCGTCGTGCCGAGCCGCACGGTATCCGGCGGGTCCTCCAGCGCGATCTTGACGCGCCGGGTGCGCGTCACCGCGTCGGCGGAAGGCGCGATCTCGCGCACCGTGCCCTTGACCGTGATGGCCGGGTTGATCTGCAGGGAGACCGTGAAGCGGCTGCCGAGCCCGATGGCCTCGGCCGTTTCCGGAATGTCGACCACCGCGTCCCGCTCGTCCGGCCGGGCGACGGTGACGATGGCGGCGCCGGGCGAAACGGTCTGGCCGACCTCGGCGCCCGTCGCGACGACCACGCCGTCGAATTCGGCGGTGATCTGCGTATAGGAAAGCTGCTCTTCGGCCTTGGTCAGGGCCGTGCGCGCCCGCGTCACGCCGGCATCGGCCGCCTCGCGCGACTGTTCGGCGCTCTCGACGGCGGCCTTGGCGGCGGCGTTCGACTGGAGCAGCGTCTTCTGCCGGTCCTCGGTGGCGACGGCGCTTGCAAGCGTCGCCTCGGCGCTGGAAAGCTCGGCCCGGGCGGAGCGCACGGCCAGCTCATAGGCGGTCGAATCGAGCACGGCGAGCACGTCGCCCTTCTTCACGAGGTCGCCGACATGGACGGTGCGCGAGACGAGCCGGCCGGAAACGCGCGAGCCGAGCGCGGCCTGCACCTTGGCCTGCACCGTGCCGGCAAAGCGGGTGCCGGCGAGCGCCGTCGGCGTGGCGACTGTGAAGAGGACGGGCCGCGGCGGGGCGGCCGCCTCTTCCTCCTTCTTGCAGCCGGCAAGCAGGCTTGCGGCAAGCGCGGCGCTCGCCAGGAGAACGGGAAGCTTCCTCATTGCACGTCTCCCCCGACAGGCGCGACCTTCTGGCCGGGGCGCAGCAGCTTCGTGCCGTCGGCAACGTAGATCTCGCCCTCCTCGATGCCGCCGGAAATCAGCGCCGAGCCCGTCTCGTAGGAGAGGACGTCCACGGCGCGCAGGCTGACCGTCTCGCTCGCCTTGTCGACCACCCAGAGCGCCGGCTTGCGGCCGATGCCGGAAATCGCCTGCCAGGGCACGACGGCGACGCGCCGCGGCGCGAGCGCGCCGACGCCGACCACGGAGGCGCCGAGCGTCATTTCCGGCGGCGTCCGGTCGAGACCGATCTTCACCCGCACCGTGCCGGTCGCCGCATCGATGGTGGGCGAGACCTCGCGGACATTGCCCGTGGTACGGACCTTGTCGTCGCTGAGCAGCGTCACCACCACGCCGTCCTTGGAGGGATTGGCGAAGAACAGCGATTCGTAGACGTCGAAGACGGCATCGCGCGGGCCGTTGTCGGCAAGGGTGAACATGGTCTGCGCCGCCTGTGCCACCTGGCCGGCCTCGGCGAGGCGGGCGGTGACGATGCCGTCGGCCGGCGCGCGCAGCTCCGTATAGGAGAGCACTTCCCGGGCCGTGTCGCGCTGGGCGACGGCCGCTTCGCGCGCGCTCTCGGCCGTGCGCAGCGCCGTCTCGGCATCGTCGAGGTCGCGCTGGGTGCTGATGCCGTCGTTGAGAAGGGATTTCTGCCGGTCGTAATTGGTGCGGGCGAGCTTCAGTTGCGCCTCGGCCGCGCGAACGCCCGCCTCCGCCGCCTCGACATCGGCGTGCTGTTCTTCCGGGTCCAGCTCGGCCAGGACCTGGCCTTCCTTCACCGTATCGCCGACATCGACGAACCAGGCGGTGATGCGCCCGCCGACGCGGAAGGAGAGATCCGTCTCCACGCGCGCCGCCACCTCGCCGGTGACGGTGACGGATTGCTCGCGCTCCTCGAAATGCGCCGGCGCGATCCGCACCGGCCGCGCCGCGCCGTCGGCGAAGGCCGGCATGGCGGCGGCCGAAAGCAGCAAGGCCGCAAGCATCACTCTGCCCGATCGGGTCATCGTCGTCTCCACTGTTGCAGAAACCCCATTTAATGTGGGTCCTCATTATATCGCGAAGAGCAGACTGGCAAGCCTTGGTGCCGACTTGCCGCATGGCGAGTGTGGCCAACTCTTGGCGAAAAGCCAATCGGCAAGGCCACCGCGACGGCAAATTATGATTAAGTCCTGTTTTTCATCGCTCTAGGAAGCGCACGAACAACAAGGCCGCCGGACTTCTCCACACCTTATGGGGGAGTTGCACGACGGCCTTGCCGGAGCGGCCTTTTCCGGCCGCTTCTCTCTTTTGGTCCCCTCTGGACCGGCCCTTGCGATGCAGGAAGCGTGCCACGCGGAAAAACGCCTGCGGGAGCGGGATCCGCCCCGTTCCGGCACAGGTGCCTGCCCAAATGCTGGGCAGGCTGCGCAAGGAAAAAGGGCGGCCCGCTGCCGGACCGCCCTTTCTCTTATTCAACCTGCCGCCGCTTCCGGCTCAGAACTCTTCCCAGTCCTGCGCCGCCGCGGCTGCCGCCTGCCCGCCGCCGAAGGCGCGGGCGAGCTTGTTGCCGAGCGCCCGCGCGCCGGAGGCGGCAGGACGCGGCTCGGCCGCCTGCGCCGCACTCGCCGGACGCTGCCCGGCAAGCCCCGCGCCGAGGCGGAACTGGGCGATGAGCGTGTTGAGCGCGGCGGCTTCCGTCGCCAGTGCGTGGCTTGCCGCCGTCTGCTCCTCCACCATGGCCGCGTTCTTCTGCGTGCCCTGGTCGATGGAATTGACAGCGGCGCTGATCTCGTTGAGGCCGGTGGACTGCTCGCGCGCCGAGCGCACGATGGCCGCCACGTTCTGGTCGATCTCCTGCACCTGGTCGACGATTTGCGAAAGCGACGAACCGGTCTCGCCGACGAGCGTGACGCCGAGATGGACCTGCTCGCCCGACTTGGTGATGAGCGCCTTGATGTCCTTGGCCGCGCTTGCCGAACGCTGGGCAAGCTCGCGCACTTCCTGCGCGACGACCGCAAAGCCCTTGCCGGCCTCGCCTGCACGCGCGGCTTCCACGCCGGCATTGAGGGCGAGGAGGTTCGTCTGGAAGGCGATCTCGTCGATGACGCCGATGATGTTGGAGATCTCGCGCGAGGAGGTCTCGATCCCGCTCATCGCATCGACGGCGCGGCGCACGACCTCGCCGGACTTCTCCGCCCCCGCGCGGGTGCGCTCGACGAGCTGGCCGGCATCCTCGGCCCGCTTGGTGGCGTCCTTGAGCGAAGTGGTGATCTCCTCCAGCGCGGCGGCGGTCTCCTCGACGGAGGCGGCCTGCTGCTCGGTGCGCTTGGCAAGGTCGTCGGAGGCGGCGCGGATTTCCGCCGAGCCGGCCTGGATGGCATTGGCATTGCTGCCGACCGAGCGCAGCGCCGATTGCAGCTTTTCGACCGAAGCGTTGAAATCGTGGCGGACCTCGTCGAGCGAGCCGGCGAAGGCCTCGGTGATACGATGCGTCATGTCGCCGTCGGCAAGCTTCTGCAGGCCCTCGGCCAGCGCCTCGACGGCGATGCGCGTCTGGCGCTCGCGCTCGGCCGCTTCCTCGGCGCGCTGGCGGCGCTCCTCCTCGGAAAGCGCGCGGTTCTGCTCGGCTTCGCCTTCGAGGCGCACCTTGGCGAGCGTCGCATCGCGCAGCACGGCGAGCGAGCGGGCCATCTCGCCGATCTCGTCCTGCCGCTCGGATTCGGAAAGGTCGACATCCGTGCGGCCGCGGGCGATCTCGCTCGTGGCGACGATGACCTTGTCGAGGCGCTTGCGGAAGCGCGTGGCCAGCAGCCAGCCGATCGCCACCATCAGGCCGGCCGCGATGGCGATGACGACGATCGAGGTCAGCGCGAGCGAGGTGAGCTTGGCGAAGAGCAAGGATTTCGGCACGGAAACCACGGTGAACCAGGTCGTGCCCGGAACGAGCGGCACCGGCACGGCGACCGCGATGGACGCGACGCCGGCCGCATCCTTGACCTCCATCGCCTTTTCCGGATTGGCGACCAGCGCCTGCCATGTCGCATCGAGGCCGGAATCGGCGAGCGTCTTGCCGAGCACGGCCGCATCCGGATGGCTGATGATGCTGCCGCCCTGGCTGAGAAGCGCGACATAGCCCTCGCCGAGCGGCTTCAATTGCGCCATGTCCGCCGCCAGCGCGTCGAGGGCGATATCCACGCCCGTCTCGCCGCGGAAGGCGCCGTCGAACATCAACGGCACCATGAAGGAGGTCATCAGCACGGTCTTGCCGCCGATGACATAGCTGTAGGGCTCGGTCAGGAAGTCCTTTCCGGTCGCCTTGGGCACCTGGTAGTAGTCGCCCGCGCCGGGCTTGTCGTAGTCGACCAGCGGCACCAGCTCGACCTTGCCCTCGTCGCGCACGAAATAGGGAATGTAGCGGCCCGTCGCGTCATGGCCGGGCTTGTCGCGATACTGCTCGTCCTTGCCGTCGAAGGCGCCGGGCTCCCAGCCCGTGCTCACGCCGAGCGCGAAGGGATTGTCGTCCATCAGCCGGAAGAAGACGCTGTTCATCACCTCGCGGCTCGGCTCGCCCGCGGCCTTCACCGCATAGAGCGTGGAGCGCATGTTCCAGCTCAGCGCCTTGACCTTGGCGAAATAGGTCTCGACCTTGCCGGCGCTCGCCTCGGCGGCGTTCACCATTTCCGAGATCGACCGCTCTTCCACGGCCCGGTAGGACAGCCAGAGCAATATCCCCGCCGTCGCCACGGTCGTGGCCACCCCCGCCGCCACGATGGCGAACATGTTCCTGGCAGTCGCAGTCTTCGGCAGCATGAAGCGTCTCCTGGCCGGGCGCGAGGCACAGCGGCACCGTGTGGAATGGCGGGACATGCCGGCTCGCGCGGCGAAGCAGGGACGAAGTCATTTCGCAAACGGGAGCGTAAGCGAATGCTGGTTTATGAAAAGATAAAATTCTAGCGACCCGCCGCGGAACGAATCCCGCACAAAAACGCTCTTCCCATGGCTTGGCCGCCGCTGCCGTTCAGGAAAAGTGAACAATCCGTTCGGCAGGGCCGGTCTTCCGGCGGCGCGGGCAAGGGGCGATATTCGCCTCAACGCAAGGCCCCGCAGCGGGGCACGCACAGGGCATCCCGGATCCATCCAGGGAGGAGTGACCATGACCCAGCAGCTTACCGGCATCCATCACCTGACGGCGATCACCGCCAATGCGCAGGAGAACCTGCGCTTCTACACGCAGACGCTCGGCCTGCGCCTCGTCAAGAAGACCGTCAACCAGGACGACACCAGCGCCTACCACCTCTTCTATGCCGACGGCCTTGCCTCGCCCGGCACGGACCTCACCTTCTTCGACTGGCCGGTCGGCCACGAGCGGCGCGGCACGCACAGCGTTTCCCGCACGGGCCTTCGCGTCGCCAGCCTCGCCACGCTCGAATGGTGGAGGGACCGCCTTGCCGACTTCAAGGTCAAGGCCGGCGAGATTCGCGACGTCGCGGGCCGCGCCACGCTCGATTTCGAGGACGGCGAAGGCCAGCGCTTCCGCCTGACCGTGGACGATGCCGGCGCGCCGGCCCATCCTTGGAAAAAGAGCCCGGTTCCGGCCGAACACCAGATCAAGGGCCTCGGCCCCATCACCCTCAGCGTTCCGGATATCCGCAACACCGAGGCCGTGCTGGTCCAGGTCATGAACATGAAGAAAACCGCGACCTATCCGAACCCGGACGGGGCGGGCGACGTCCATGTCTTCTCGATGGGCGAAGGCGGCCCGGCCGCCGAACTGCACGTCGCCGTCGAGCCGGACCTTCCGGCCGCCCACCAGGGTGCGGGCGCCGTGCACCACGTCGCCTTCCGCGCGCCGGACGAGGAAGCGCTGCACGGCTGGACGGAGCGCCTGCGCGGCTTCCGCCTGCCCTCCAGCGGCGAGGTCGAGCGCTTCTACTTCCGCTCGCTCTATTTCCGCGAGCCGAACGGCATCCTGTTCGAGATCGCCACGGACGGGCCCGGCTTTGCCGTCGACGAGCCGATGGAAACGCTCGGCGAGAGCCTGTCGCTGCCGCCCTTCCTCGAGCCGCGCCGCGCGCAGATCGAGGCCCGGCTGAAGCCGCTCGCCTGACAGGACTTCCCCGACCCCGGCGCGACATCGTCCCGCCGGGGTTTTCGTCCCTGCAACGGAGATGGACATGACGAAACTGGTGGCAATCTCGGGAAGCCTGCGCAAGGCCTCCTTCAACACGGCGCTCCTCAAGGCCGCGCTGACCATGGCGCCCGAGGGCGTCGAGATCGTGGAGGGAACGATCCGCGGCATTCCGCTCTACGACGCGGACGTCGAAGCGGCGGACGGCATCCCCGAGGCCGTCGCCCGCCTCAAGGACCTTGCGGCGGGCGCCGACGGCGTCATCCTCTTCACGCCGGAATACAACAACGGCATTCCCGGCGTCTTCAAGAACGCCATCGACTGGATGAGCCGCCCGCCCGCCGACATTTCCCGCGTCTTCACCGCAAAACCCTTCGCCATCGCCGGCGCCTCGCCCGGCAATTTCGGCACGCTCCTCTCGCAGGAAGCCTGGCTGCCCGTCATGCGCACCCTCGGCACAGTGCCGTGGTTCGGCGCAAAACTCATGGTCTCGCGCGCCGGCACCCTCATCGAGGACGGCAAACTGATCGACGAGGCGACCGAAAGGAAGCTCCGCGACTTCATCACCGCCTTCGCCGCCTTCGTGGAGCAGCATAAGCGGTAGGGGCGTGTGGATCCTCGGGTCAAGCCCGAGGATGACGGAGGGGAGGAGAGGTTGCCCGCCTGTTGATCCGTCTATTGAAAGGTGCGGCATGCGGGACGGCCACTTTCGTCACCGTCCCTCTCTTCTTTCGTCATCCTCGGGCACGACCCGAGGATCCACGCGCCACCCGCTGCATGACAAAAAGGGCGCGTCCTTCGACGCGCCCTTCCCCATCCCCAATCAGCCGACGACGCGTTCCTTGTAGGCCTTCGCCAGCTCCAGGTCAGCCGGCCCGATGTCGTGGCCGGCGGGGAGGAGCCGGTGCTCCACGCTTGCGCCGCGGGCCGCAAGGAGGCGTTCGAGGTCTCCGGCAAAGCGGCCGTAGGGATCGGCCTCGCCGCTCAGCATCAGGACGTTCGCCTTTTCCGGCGTGCCGGCCGCCGGCATGCTTTCGAGCACGTTCATGCCGCGCAGCAGCACCGCGTTGCGCACGATGCCCGGATGCAGCAGCATGACGGCGCCGATCATGTTCGCCCCGTTGGAATAGCCGACGAACAGCGTCTTTTCCGGATCGAGCCCATAGGCCGCGTTCGCCCCTTCCATGAAGGCCGCGAAGGCCGCCGCCTCGCCCACGATGTCCTTCTGGTCGAAGGTGACGGCGGTGAGGCGGCGGAAGAAGCGTGGATAGCCCTCGTCGTTGCTGCGCCCGCGCGGGGAGAGCAGCACGGCATTCGGCGCAAGGCGCGCGCCGAAGGGTAGGAGGCTCGTTTCGTTGCCGCCGGTGCCGTGCAGCAGCACGACGGCGGTACCGTCCGGCGTTTGCGGGCGGTGCACCCGATGGATGAAGGGCAGGTCGCGTTCGGACATTCTTTCTTCTCCGGGCAGGGAAAATTGCGGAAGCCGGGCCCGGACATCCTCCGGGTCGGCGCGGAAATGCTTCGGGACGAACAGCGTGGTGCCGAGCGTCTCCGGCGGCTCGTCGACCGTCATGCCGGGGCCGTCCGTCGCGTATTCGACGAGCGATCCGCCGGGTTCGCGGACATAGAGCGAGTAGAAATAGGTGCGGTCGTGCATGTTGGTATCGCCCACCCCTTCCCTTGCAAGCCGGGCGGCCGCGGCTTCCACGGCCGCCCGGTCCGGCGCGCGCAGCGCGACGTGGTCGATCGTGCCGGTGCCGGGCGCGGCGGTCCAGAAACCGCTGGCATTGCGGATGTCGATGACGTCGCCCGCCCCGCTAGCCAGCCGCAGGATGCCGTTCGCCTCGGCGACCGTGCGGAAGCCGAAATGCCCGGCGATGAACGCCGCCGTCGCGGCCGGCTTTTCCGACAGGATCGTCGCGCCGCGGAGGCGCTGGATGGCGTCCGCCGCCGCAATCTCCTTCGTGACGTTGGGCGCCGGGCCTTCCACGCCCGCCTCGCCGACGAGCTTGACGATGATGCCGTCCGGGTCCTTGAGGCGCAGCACCGGCTCGCCGAACTCCTGCGCCGGGCCGGTGAGCGCGATGTTGTGCGTCAGCGCGCGCGTCAGCCAGAAGCCGATCGCCTCCGGCCGGATGGCAAAGGCGATCTCGGACGGCTGGCCGAGGCCGACCCGTCCGGGGGAACCGTCCTCCCAGGCCAGGAACGTGACGAGCGAGCCGGGGCTTGCCGCCGCATCGCCATAGAAGAGATGGAGCTGGTCGGCATCTTCGTAACCTGCCGTGCGCTTGACGAGCTTCAGGCCGAGGAAGCCCGCGTAGAAATCGACATTCGCCTGGATCTTCCGGGTGATGGCGGTGATGTGATGGATGCCACTTGTCATGAGGCACCTCCTTTCGCCCGCACCCAATCAGGATTTGGCATACCGCGCCAGCCGGCGCCCGGTGAATGGACTGTCCACAAAACGAAACCGGCCCCGCCGCGCGGCGAGGCCGGGAGCATCCGGCAGGATGGCCGGATCGTCCGTGATCGGGTTCAGGCGGCTGCGACGGCCGCCGGGGAGATCGCCCGCGCGGAGGCGGCCGGATCGTTGAGGAGACGGCGGATCGCGGCGCGCACCTCGTCTGCCGAGGAGAAGCGCTGGGAATCCAGGTCCCATACGGAATACTTGACAGCCATGAACTTCAGCCGGTCCTCATCCGGAACGACGACGCCGACGGCTTCACCACCGATTTCGATAACTTGCTTCTTCATAACAACTCCTGCCGAGCCCGAAGGCACAGCCAAATTCTGTCTTGCGCTAAACTCGAAGAGGGGAATCAGATCACATTCGGCAGAGGGCCGTATGCGGTTTCCCTGTAATCGTTTCACGACAGGAGCACGCCACACCCGTGGAGGCGATGCGGTTGAGATCGAACATGACACACTCCCTCTTGTTGGCGCTGACGCTTAAAAAAAGGACGCGTCAGGGGCGGACCGGAATGAAACGCATGCGGTCCTCATGCGATGCTCCAACACATAGGCGGCTCTCCTTTTCTTGTCAATGGAATCCGCAGGTTTTTGGAAAAAAATGCTGCCGGATTTGTGTGACAAATTCGAATCGCAAAATAATGTTCGCGGATGCAGCATTTCCCAGAAAAATATGTCGTGATGACGAACATTCTGGGGAATTGCCGTGGCACAACCTTGCGGCGTATCGAGAATGATACGGCTTTCGCTCCGCGGGCATCATGGCGCGGCCGCGCGCGTCCTGTCAGTTGCACTGCGGACACACCCCTTCAGTGAAGCAGGGGAAAAACGCTGTGGGACCATTCTTTTTTCGGGGTGAGGCTCGATCTTCGCGTGAAACATGAATAAAGAGTGAATCACGATTTTGTTCAGTTAAGATGGCCGTCATGTCGGCCCGCAGGGTATGACCATGAATTTCACCAGGACACTTTTTCCTCTGAGCATGCTCCTCCTGTCGGGGTGCGTCGTCGGTCCCGATTACCAGAAGCCCGATGCCGTCCTTCCGGCCAAGTTCTCGGAAAGCAAGGCAACGAGCGGCGAGAACGTCGCGCTCAATCCGTGGTGGGAAGCCTTCCGCGACAAGCGCCTCAACGGCCTCGTCCACCAGGGCATGGCCGAGAACCTCTCGGTCCGCCAGGCGCTGGAGCGCATCGAGGCGGCCGAAGCGAACGTCGTCGTCGCCGGCGCGGGCGGGCTGCCGAGCATCGGCGCCTCGGCCGATGCCTCCGCAAGCGGCCAGGACGGCAGCTACCTGCGCCGCACGACCGGCAAGGACCATTCCGAATCGAAGTCGATCTCGGGCGGCGCGAGCGTTTCCTGGCTGCTCGACTTCTTCGGCCAGTACCGCCGGTCGAAGGAAGCGGCAAGCGCCTCGCTCGACGCAGCCTATGACGATGTCGGCGTCGCGCGGCTCGCCTATCTCTCCGACCTCGTTTCGAGCTACGTGAACGCGCGCTACTATCAGGAAGCGCTGGCGCTCAACCGCAAGAACCTCGAATCGCGCCGCGAGACCCTCAAGCTCACCAACGAGATCAAGGAAGCGGGCGCCGCCTCCAGCCTCGACGTGCTGCAGACCGAAGGTCTCGTGAACCAGACGCTGGCCGATCTGCCGGCGCTCGAAACCGGCTTCCATCAGGCGGCGAACCACATCGCCACGCTGCTCGGCGTGCCGGCGGCCACGATCACCTCCAGCCTCACCAAGGGCGCCGCGCAGCCGATGCCGCGCTATTCGACCCGCACGGGCGTTCCGGCCGACCTCATCCGCAACCGTCCGGACATCCGCGCGGCCGAGCGTCGCCTGCAGGCGGCAACGGCACAGATCGGCGTCGCCGAGGCGGATCTCTACCCGAGCATCGAACTCGGCGGCTCGATCGGCGCCTCGCGCAACTTCAACGCCATCACCGGCAGCCTGTCGAGCTGGTCGTTCGGCCCGTCGCTGACGCTGCCGATCTTCTCGGGCGGCGCGCTGCAGGCCCAGGTCAAGGTGGCCCGCTCGGAAGCCGAGCAGCAGTACCTGACCTGGAAGTCCACCGTGCTGAACGCCGTCGAGGAAGTGGAGAACGCCCAGACCGCGCTCATCCGCGACGGCCAGACGGTCGCCGCCCTGCGCAAGGTCGTCAATTCCTACGAGCAGACGCTGAACCTTGCCCGCGAAAGCTATCGCGGCGGCGCAAGCACGATCCTCGACGTGCTCGATGCCGAACGCAACGTGGCTTCGGCCCGCCTGTCGCTCGCCTCGGCGATCCGCCAGCTTGCCCGCGACTATGTCGCGCTCAACGTGGCGATCGGCGGCGGTGCGGAAATCGGCGCGGCAACGGTTGCCAGCAAGTAAAAAGCCGGTTCGGACATGATCCAGGAGCGCTTTCCCCGAAAGGGGGAAGCGCTCTTATTCCTTGAGGAAGCCTTCGAGCGCGGCGGCGGTCCGCCCGTAATGCTCGCGCAGGGCCGCGCTGGCACCCTGCCCGTCGCGGGCCAGCGCCAGTTCCATCAGCCGGCGATGCTCGGCGGCGGGATCCCGCGCGCCGGCGGAGATGCTGACCGACAGGCGGCGATAGCGGTCGGCGCGCGAAAACAGCTTCTCGCAGATTTCCAGCAGGATGGGCGAGCCGCAGGCCGAGATCAGCGCGGCATGGAATGCGGCGTGGCGCTCTTCCCAGTCCTCGCGGATGGCGGAGGGAATGTCCTCGCGCGCCTGCGGGATGCGGGCCATCAGGTGATGGGCGGCGATCACCCGCGCCTCCCAGTCGGCATCGCCTTTCTCCACCGACAGGCGCAGCGCCTCGCCCTCGCAGAGCTGGCGCGCCGCCGTGAGGTCGCGCAGCTCCGAAAGCGAGAGGCTGGCAACGCTGTAGCCGCGATGGTCGTCCAGCACCGTGAAGCCTTCCGCCGTCAGCCGCGCCAGCGCCTCGCGCACCGGCGTTACGCTCATGCCGCACAGCGCCTGGAGATCGGCGAAGCGCAGCCGCTCGCCCGGCTTGACGCTTCCCGAGCGGATCGCCTGCCGGATCGCCTCGTAGGCGTCCCCCGCAAGGGTGCGCCCGCCTGCCCGCTTTGCTTCCATCCGTCTCCGCCTATTTTGCAAACTCTGGAAGATTTTCGAAAATCGTTGACTCGATGTAAAACGAGGGCGAAGGTGGGCGCAACCGAAATCGGCAAGACCATCGTTCAAGGAGGATGACATGAAGCTGGTGCGCTTTGGCGCGGCGGGCGCGGAAAAGCCCGGATTGATCGACGCGGACGGCAAGGTGCGCGACCTTTCCGGCGTGGTGCCGGACATTTCCGGCGACGTGCTCGGCCGCACGGGCCTGGAACGCCTGCGGGCGCTCGATCCGAAGAGCCTGCCGCTCGCCCCGGAAGGCAGCCGCTTCGGCGCCTGCGTCGGCCGGGTCGGCAATTTCATCGCCGTCGGCCTCAACTATGCCGACCATGCGGCCGAAAGCGGCATGGCCGTGCCGGCCGAGCCCGTGCTCTTCAACAAGGCGCCCTCCTGCATCGTCGGGCCGGACGATACGGTCCTCATTCCCCGCGGCTCGGAAAAGACCGACTGGGAAGTGGAGCTGGCCGTGGTGATCGGCGAACGCGCCTCCTACGTTTCCGAGGCCGACGCGCTGAACTATGTCGCGGGCTATTGCGTGTGCAACGACGTTTCCGAGCGCGCCTACCAGATCGAGCGCGGCGGCCAGTGGACCAAGGGCAAGGGCTGCCCGACCTTCGGCCCGATCGGCCCCTGGCTGGTGACGACGGACGAGGTGGATCCCGGCAACCTCGCCATGACGCTCAGCGTCAACGGCGAGCTGGTGCAGAACGGCTCGTCGAGCACCATGGTCTTCAAGGTGCCCTTCCTCGTGCATTATATCTCGCAGTTCATGGCGCTGGAGCCGGGCGACGTCATCACCACCGGCACGCCCCCGGGCGTCGGCATGGGCATGAAGCCGCCGCGCTACCTCAAGGCCGGAGACCGTATGGAAGTCTCCATCGCCGGCCTCGGCACGCAGCGCCAGCAGGTCGCGGCAGCCTGAAAAGCAAAGCCTGGAAAAGCGAGAGGGGCCTGAAGGCCCCTCTTTCGTTTCGTCCTCAGTGCACCGTCGCCGGCGACGACTCGTCGTCGAGGATGCGGAAGGCCTCGTCCAGCGCGGCCACCAGGATGTCCGTCAGCTCGTCGGCGTCGTTTTCCATGAGGAAGAGCGCGACCGTGGCATTGTCCGGGTCGCTGTAACGTTCAAGGTCGTTCGACATGTCATTGTCCCTTTCCAGCCGGCACCATCCCGGTTAACGGAAAGCTTAGGGACGCAGGCTTGCGCATGGCTTGTGCCGGAAAGGAACAGAGGGCGCAAGACCGCCCGTCAGCCGCACCAGGACTGATGGCGACCGCTCCACGGCCGCGCCAACCCTTCCCGCACGAGTCTCCCGCCGATGGACTGGCCGCCGCGCAGGACGAGATGGGGCGTAGCGCCCGCCCGCTCGCCGGCCTTGCCTTTCGCCTCCACGAGCGTGACGTCGCCCTCGTTCAGGATCTCGCGCAGGCGCAGCTTCGCATCGCCCCCGCGCGAACGCTCCGAATCGCAGCGCGCGCCGGTGATGGCCGGCGTGTCGATATCGGCAAGGCGTACCTTGCGGCCGGCATATAGAAGTGTGTTGCCGTCGACGACGCAATAATCGGTCTGCGTCGTGCAGATGAACCATTTGCCGGAAAAGGGCGGCAGTTTCTCCGCGGCGGGCATTGCCTGCTCCGCCTTCCCGGCGACGGCCACCTTCGGCGTCGGCACCGCCGCCTTGCGTTCCTTGCGGTCTATCGAGGCGGTGCGGATCGCCGATATGGCCGCCTCCGGTCCCGGGCCGGCATTGTCCATGTAAAGAACGCCGCCGACCACGGCCGCACCGATCAGATACCAGTGCGCCATGCCGCCGCGTTTCGCGGAGGACGCCCGTTTCGCGCCCGTCCGTTTCTTTCGCCTGTTCGCCGTCTTCGCCATCGCCAGTCTCCTGCGCGGACAGTGCGACGATCCTTTGAAGATATGGTTACCGGACGGTGGAAAGACGTTGCGGCCGGCCTCGCGCCTATCGCCGCCCGCCCCTGCCCGGGCGCGTGGCGAGCACGTTGCGGATCGCAAAGCTGGAATGGATGCGCGAGACGCCCGGCATGGCCGAGAGTATCTCCTTGTGGATGCGCTCGAATTCGCCGGCATTGGCGACCTCGACGCGCAGGAGATAGTCCGAGCCCCCGGTCATCAAAAAGCATTCGCGGATTTCCGGATGCTTGCGCACCGCCGCCTCGAAGCGGTCGAGATGATCTTCCGTCTGCCGTTCGAGCGTGATGTTGATGATGACGGCGATGGCCGCCTCCGCATTGGAGGCATCGACAAGCGCCGTATAGCCGCGGATGACGCCCGCCTGCTCCATCAGCTTGATGCGCCGAAGGCAGGCCGACGGCGACAGCCCGACCTCGGCCGCAAGGGCCGCGTTGCTCATGCGCGCATCGAGCCGCAGGAGCCGAAGGATATTGCGGTCGATCGCGTCCAGAGCCGCCATAGCAGATCATTCCAAATATTCGCCGTTCCTTTCAAAAATCATGCCCGGACACAACAATCAAGCGCTGTTTCGCCGGCAATTTCACGATCGTTGCAATACTCTGCCGGCAATCGGGGGGCTTCGATGGATATGACGGCACGGGACACTCGGTTCGGCGGCACGGCGGGCGCGGAAGGCGCTTCCGGCTACCTGACCATCGATCTTGCGGCGCTTGCCCGCAATTACGAAAAGCTCGCCGCCGCGCTCGCCCCGGCGCGCGCGGCGGCCGTCGTCAAGGCGGATGCCTACGGGCTCGGCGCCGACCGGGTCGCCCCCAGGCTCTACGCCCATGGCTGCCGCGATTTCTTCGTCGCCCAGTTCGTCGAAGCGCTCCGCCTGCGCCCGCTTCTCGCCGCTGACGCGCGCATCTTCGTGCTGAACGGCCTCCAGCCAGGCAACGAGGCCGCCTGTGCCCGCGAGGGCATCGTGCCGGTCATCAATTCGCTGGACCAGTGGCGGCAATGGGCCGAAGCGGCAAAGGCTCTCGGCCGCCGCCTGCCCGCCGTGCTGCAGTTCGACACCGGCATGTCCCGCCTCGGCCTGCCGCCGCAGGACCGCAAGGCGCTTGCCGGCCTGCTGGCAGCGGAAGGCGGCATCGACGTCCTGTTCGCCATGAGCCACCTTGCCTCTGCGGATGAGCCGGACAGCGAACAGAACGGCGACCAGCTCGCCGAGATGAGCCGCATTGCCAAGGAGTTTCCCGGCCTCGATCTTTCCTTCGCCAATTCGGGCGGCATCTTCCTCAGCCCCACCTATCACGGCCGCCTCGCCCGCCCCGGCATCGCCCTTTACGGCGGTGCGCCGACGGGCGGACGCGAAAATCCGATGGAGCCGGTCGTCAGCCTCGACGTCGCCGTGGTGCAGACCCGCACCGTGCCGGCCGGCGCGCGCGTCGGCTACAGCGGCACCCATGTCACGACGGGCGAAACGCACCTTGCCACCATCGCCGCCGGCTATGCGGACGGCCTGCCGCGCAGCCTCTCGGGCCGCGGCGCGGTGTATTGCGACGGCCTGCGCCTTCCCATCGTCGGGCGCGTCTCGATGGACAGCATCACCATCGACATCTCCGCCCTGCCGGAAGGCCGGCTGACGCTCGGCAGCCGCGTCGAAGTGCTCGGCCCCCACCAGGCGCTCGAGGACGTCGCCCGGGATGCCGGCACCATTTCCTACGAGATCCTGACCGGCCTCGGCCACCGCTACCACCGGCAATATCGCTGATCCTTCTTCTTCCCTGTGAGGACATCATGAAAGTCATCGTTCTCGGCGCCGGTATCGTCGGCGTCACCTCGGCCTACCAGCTTGCGAAGGCCGGCCACGAAGTCACGGTCGTCGACCGCCAGCCCGGCCCGGCGCTGGAAACGAGCTTCGCCAATGCCGGCGAAGTCTCCTTCGGCTACTGTTCGCCGTGGGCTGCGCCCGGCATTCCGATGAAGGCGATGAAATGGCTGTTCATGCAGCACGCGCCGCTCATCCTGCGCCCGAAGGTCGACATGGCCATGCTCTCCTGGATGGCGCAGATGCTGCGCAACTGCACCTCGGCCCGCTATGCGCTCAACAAGAGCCGCATGCTGCGCCTTGCCGACTACAGCCGCGTCTCGCTCGCCGCGCTGCGCGAGGAGACCGGCATCGCCTATGACGAGCGCATGCAGGGCACGCTGCAGCTCTTCCGCAGCGAAGCCCAGCTCGATGCCTCCGCCAAGGACGTCAAGGCGCTCGCCGCCGACGGCATTCCCTATGAGGTTCTCGATCCCGAGGGCTGCATCCGCGTCGAGCCGGCGCTGAAGCATGTACGCGAAAAGATCGTCGGCGGCTTGCTGACGCCGAAGGACGAGACGGGCGACTGCTTCAAGTTCGCGGGTGCGCTGGCGGAAAAAGCGAAAGCGCTCGGCGTCGTCTTCAACTACGGCAGCATCATCCGCGGCCTCGACGTGGAGGGCGGGCGCGTCACCGGCGTCGTCACCGCGCATGGCAGGATCGCGGCGGACGCCGTGGTCGTGGCGCTCGGCAGCTTCTCGCCGCTCCTCGTGCGCCCGCACGGCATCCGCCTGCCGGTCTATCCCGTCAAGGGCTATTCGCTGACGATCCCGATCACCGACGCCTCGCGCGCCCCGGAATCGACCGTGATGGACGAGACCTACAAGATCGCCATCACCCGGCTCGGCGAGCGCATCCGCGTCGGCGGCATGGCGGAGATCTCCGGCTATACCAACGATCTCGGCGAGCCGCGCCGCCTGACGCTGCAGCACTCCGTCACGGATCTCTTCCCCGGCGGCGACGTGTCGAAGGCGAGCTTCTGGTCGGGCCTTCGCCCGATGACGCCGGACGGCACGCCCGTCATCGGCGCGACGAAGGTCGCCGGCCTCTTCCTCAACACCGGCCACGGCACGCTCGGCTGGACGATGAGCTCGGGCTCGGCCCGCCTCATCGCCGACCTCGTCTCCGGCAGGACGCCCGAGATCGACGCGACGGACCTCGCCGTCGCCCGCTATGGCTAAGGGCGCGGGCCGCCACCCACGACTTGAGAAAAATTTACCGGCTGGCTATACCGGCAACATGCGGCTTTCATGCCGTTATTCCGGTTGCCTCGACGCCCTTCCCCTTTCTCCCGGTAAATATTTACTAGAGGTGATTTCGGAGATTTCGCAACTGTGACACAATGAGCGGATGAAACGAACGGAATGACGCGATGGTAACGATCAAGGAAATCGCCAAGGCCGTCGGCGTCTCCTCCGCCACGGTCTCGCGGGTGCTGAACTACGATCCGGCCCTGTCGATCTCGCCGGCCAAGCGGCAGGCGATCATCGAGACGGCGGAGGCGCTGAACTACGAGACGCCGCGCAACCGCAACAAGGCGAACGGCCATGCCTCACCGAGCCTCCTCACCCGGCTCGTCATCGTGCATTTCCTCGAACCGTCCGACGAGATCGCCGATCCCTACTATGTCGGCGTCCGGCTCGGCATCGAGAACCGCTGCCGCGACCTCAAGACGGAGATCGTCAAGGTCTTCCATTCCGATGCGTTGCCAGAGGCGGCCCTTCTGGAAAGCGCCTCGGGCGTCATCGTCATCGGAAAACATTCCGACAACGAGATCGCCTGGGTCGAGGAGCATTCCCGCCACCTCGTCTTCGCCGATTTCGACCCCAAGAGCGACCATATCGACAGCGTCTTCTCCGACATGGGGCTCGCCACCCGCAAGATCCTCGATTGCCTGAAAGCCAGCGGCTACAGCCGCATCGGCTTCATCGGCAGCCATGAGAGCCTCAACGGCGGCGTGCAGCATTTCGCCGAACGGCGCTGCGCGGCCTATATCGAATGGCAGAAGAAGAACGGCACCTTCGACCCCGACCTTCTCGCCCTTGCCGACTGTTCCGGCGGGCAGAGCCTCCGGCTCGACACCGGCTACCGGCTCGCACGCGACCTGCTGGCGCTCACCGACCGGCCCGACGTCATCGTCACCTCGAACGACAACATGGCGATCGGCACCTACCGCGCCCTGCAGGAGGCGGGGCTGGCGATCCCCAGGGACATCGCCGTCATTTCCTTCAACGACATCCCCGTCGCCCAGTTCCTCACCCCGCCGCTCACCACCGTGCGCATCCACGGCGAGCATATCGGCGAGACGGCCGTGGACCTGCTGCTGGAGCGCCTTTCCGGCCGCGGCTACGGCAAGCAGGTGCGCATCGCCACCGAGCTCGTCTGGCGCGAGAGCTGCCGCAAGCCGCCGGAATCGTGAGGCTTTTCGCCCTCTTCGCAACCGCAATAAATATTTACTAAATTTTCCTTGCGCGTTTCCTGAAATTCGGTAAATCTTTCCGTCGGCGGCAGGAGAGGAGAACCTGCCCGATCCGGTTTCTTGGGAGGAAACGATGAACAACAGGACCATTCTGTCGCGTCTTGCCGCCGGCATGTTTGCCGGCGCGAGCCTCTTGGCGTCCACCGCCGCCTTTGCCGGCGAAGTCACCGTCTGGTGCTGGGACCCGAACTTCAACGTCGCCATCATGAAGGAAGCGGCCGCGCGCTATACGGCCAAGCATCCGGAGACGACCTTCAACATCGTCGATTTCGCCAAGGCCGACGTCGAGCAGAAGCTCCAGACGGCGCTGTCCTCCGGCACGACGGACACGCTGCCGGATATCGTGCTGATCGAGGACTACGGCGCGCAGAAATACCTCCAGTCCTTCCCCGGCGCCTTCGCCCCGCTGTCGGGCAAGATCGATTATTCCGGCTTTGCGCCCTACAAGGTCGAGCTGATGACGGTGGACGGCACCGTCTACGGCGTGCCCTTCGATTCCGGCGTCACCGGCCTCTACTACCGCAAGGACTACCTGGAGCAGGCCGGCTTCAAGCCGGAAGACATGCAGGACCTCACCTGGGACCGCTTCATCGAGATCGGCAAGGAAGTGGAAGCCAAGACCGGCAAGAAGATGCTCGGCCTCGACATCAACGACGCCGGCTTCATCCGCATCCTGATGCAGTCGGCCGGCGGCTGGTACTTCGACAAGGAGGGCAATCTCTCCATCGAGAACAACGCCGCGCTGAAGGCCGCGCTCGAAACCGAGCAGAAGATCCTCCAGGCGGGCATCCACAAGCCGGCCGCCGGCTGGACGGAATGGGTCAACACCTTCACTTCCGGGGATGTCGCGACCGTCACCACCGGCGTCTGGATCACCGGAACGGTCAAGGCGCAGGCCGACCAGTCCGGCAAGTGGGGCGTCGCGCCCATCCCGAAACTGAACGTCGAGGGTGCGGGCCATGCCTCCAATCTCGGCGGCTCGAGCTGGTACGTGACGGAAAGCTCCGCCGAGAAGGACGAGGCCATCGACTTCCTCAACGAGGTCTACGCCAAGGATATCGACTTCTACCAGAAAATCCTGACCGAGCGCGGCGCGGTCGGCTCGCTGCTCGCCGCCCGCACGGGCGCGGCCTATTCCGAGGCCGACGCCTTCTTCGGCGGCGAGAAGGTCTGGCAGAACTTCTCCGACTGGCTCGCGATGGTCCCGGCCGTCAACTACGGCGTCTTCACCAACGAGGTGGACACGGCCGTGACCGCTCACCTGCCCTCGCTCGGCGAAGGCGCCAATGTGGACGATGTCCTCAAGCAGATCGCCAGCCAGGCCGAGGGCCAGATCCAATAGGATCCTCCCGGCGGGCGCAGCGCGCCCGCCCCATTCCCGGGCCTTTCCTGCCTTCGGCGGGAGGTCCGGTCCTTGTTCCCCGCATCGAAGGTCGACCCATGGCTGCCGGCAAAACAGGCGGATTGAAGCGCTATCACGATCTGAACGGCTGGCTGTTCGTCGCCCCGTCGGTCCTGCTGATCTCGATCTTCCTCGTCTACCCGATCTTCCGCTCGCTCTACCTGTCCTTCTTCTCGGGCAAGGGCATGATGATGAAGTTCGCGGGCTTCGGAAACGTCGTGCGCCTCTGGCACGATCCGGTCTTCATCCAGGCGCTCACCAACACCGTCGTCTTCTTCGTGGTGCAGGTGCCGATCATGATCCTGCTCGCCCTGATGCTGGCGGCGGTGCTCAACAACGACCGGCTTAAATTCATCGGCTTCTTCCGCACGGCCATCTTCCTGCCCTGCGTCGCCTCGCTCGTCGCCTATTCGGTGCTGTTCAAGAGCATGTTCTCCGTCGACGGCGTCGTGAACCAGGCGCTGATGGCGATCGGCCTCATCGGCACGCCCATCGGCTGGCTGACCGAGCCCTTCTGGGCCAAGGTGCTGGTCATCCTCGCCATCACCTGGCGCTGGACCGGCTACAACATGATCTTCTATCTCGCCGCGCTCCAGAACATCGACAAGTCGATCTACGAGGCGGCGCGGATCGACGGCGTGCCGGCCTGGGCCCGCTTCGTCCACATCACCGTGCCCATGCTCAAGCCGGTGATCCTCTTCACGACGATCATCTCGACCATCGGCACGATCCAGCTCTTCGACGAGGTCTACAACCTCACAGAGGGCAAGGGCGGGCCGGCGAACGCCACGCTCACCCTCTCGCTCTACATCTACAACCTCACCTTCCGCTTCATGCCGAGCTTCGGCTATGCGGCGACGGTCTCCTACGTCATCGTCCTCATGGTGGCCCTCTTCTCCTTCCTCCAGTTCTACGCCGCGAGGGACCGCGCATGAACCTCTCGCGCCTTTCCGGCACCGCGCTGCAATATGCCTTTCTCGGCCTTGCCGCCTTCCTGTCGATCTTCCCGTTCTTCTGGATGGTGATCAGCGCCACGAACACCTCGATCGACATCATCGGCGGCAAGACGACGTTCGGCGATGCGTTCCTGGCCAATGTCGGCAAGTTCTTCACCGAGGTCGACGTGCCGCTGATCTTCTGGAACTCGGCCAAGGTGGCGGTGCTGGCGACGGTGCTCACCATCGCCGTCTCCTCGCTCGCCGGCTACGGCTTCGAGATGTTCAAGTCGAAGGCGCGCGACCGCATCTACTCGCTGGTGCTGCTCACGCTGATGGTGCCCTTCGGCGCGCTGATGATCCCGCTCTTCATGATGATGGCCAAGACCGGGCTCATCAACACGCATATCGCCATCATGCTGCCCACCGTCGCCTCCGCCTTCATCATCTTCTACTTCCGCCAGTCGACGAAGGCCTTCCCGACGGAGCTGCGCGACGCGGCCAAGGTGGACGGGCTGAAGGAATGGCAGATCTTCCTCTACATCTACGTGCCGGTGATGCGCTCCACCTATGCGGCCGCCTTCGTCATCGTCTTCATGACGAACTGGAACAACTATCTCTGGCCGCTCATCGTGCTGCAATCGAACGAGACCAAGACGATCACCCTCGTCGTCTCCTCGCTCGCCTCGGCCTACTATCCCGATTACGGCGTGGTCATGATCGGCACGATCCTCGCCACGCTTCCCACCCTTCTCGTCTTCTTCGTCATGCAGCGCCAGTTCGTGCAGGGCATGCTCGGCTCGGTCAAATAGGAATACCCCCATGCGCATCACCGAAAACTTCAACAGCAACTGGCTCTTCCGCGAGGGCTTCGAGCCCACGCGCGTGGACACGCTGCAGGACGGCGAGCGCGTACGCCTGCCGCACAGCGCCGTCGAGCTGCCCTACAACTATTTCGACGAGACCGATTACCAGAAGCCCTTCACCTACCAGAAGGTCATCGACTGGCGGGAGGATTTCGAGGGGCAGGAAGTTTCCCTCGTCTTCGACGCCGCCATGGCCGATAGCGTGGTCTACCTGAACGGCAGGGAGATCGCCGCCCACAAGGACGGTTACACCCCCTTCGAGGCGCGCCTGACGCCGCATCTGAGGCAGGGCGAGAACCTTGTCACCGTCAAGATCGACGGCTCGGAGAACCCGGATATCCCGCCCTTCGGCGGCCAGATCGACTATCTGTGCTATGCCGGCCTCTACCGCGACGTCTGGCTGAAGGTGGCAAGCCCCGTCTCCATCGCCAATGTGAAGATCGAGACGCCGGACGCGCTTTCGGAAAAGAAGACCGTCACCGCCCGCGTCTTCCTCGCCAACCCGCAAGGGCTTGCCGTCTCCGGCACGCTCGACGCGAAGATCCGCCGCAAGGGCGGCGGCGACGTGGCGGCCACCTCCGTCGCCGTCGACGGCAACGAGGCGGTGCTGACCTTCACCGGCCTTGCCGGTATCGAGCTTTGGGACATCGACAATCCCGTTCTCTACGCCCTCTCGCTGAAGCTCGCCACCGACTACGGCGAGGACGTGCTGACGCAGCGCTTTGGCTTCCGCACCGCGCTCTTCACGCCGGACGGCTTCCTGCTCAACGGCAGGCCGCTCAAGCTGCGCGGCCTCAACCGGCACCAGAGCTGGCCGCATACCGGCTACGCCATGGGCCGGCGCGCGCAGGAGAAGGACGCCGACATCCTGAAATACGAGCTTGCCTGCAACATCGTGCGCACCTCGCACTATCCGCAGTCGAAGTGGTTCATCGAGCGCTGCGACGAGATCGGCCTGCTCTGCTTCGAGGAAATCCCCGGCTGGCAGCATATCGGCGGGAAGGCCTGGCAGAAGGAATCCATCGCGAACGTGCGCCGCATGATCGAGCGCGACTGGAACCATCCCTCGATCATCATCTGGGGCGTGCGCATCAACGAGAGCCAGGACAGCCACGACTTCTACGCCGAGACGAACCGCCTCGCCCGCGAGCTCGATCCGACGCGCCAGACCGGCGGCGTGCGCTTCATCACCAATTCGGAGCTGCTCGAAGACGTCTACACGATGAACGACTTCATCCTCGGCCAGGAGGAGATGCCCGGCAACAACCGCGGCCGCGTCGTGCTGCGCGACCGGGTGGAGACGACCGGCATCACGAAGCCGATCCCCTACATGATCACCGAGTATAACGGCCACATGTACCCGACCAAGCGCTTCGACCAGGAGCAGCGCCAGGCCGAGCACGTCACCCGCCACCTCCTGATCCTGAACGCCGTTGCCGGCGACAGCGACATTTCCGGCTCCACCGGCTGGTGCATGTTCGACTACAACACGCACAAGGACTTCGGCTCGGGCGACCGCATCTGCTATCACGGCGTGCTCGACATGTACCGCATTCCCAAGCTCGCGGCCTACGCTTATGCCTCGCAGGGCGATCCGAAGGACGGCGTGGTGATGCAGCCCGTCACCTTCTGGGCGCGCGGCGAGCGCAATATCGGCGGCGTCCTGCCGCTGATCGTGCTGACCAACTGCGACTATGTCGAGGTGAAGTTCGGCGAATGGCCGGCAAAGCGCGTCTATCCCGACCGGGAGAACTATCCGCACCTGCCGCATCCGCCCGTCGTGCTGGACCTTCGCACCGTCACGCCGCAGGAATTCGGCACCTGGGGCCGCGTCTGGCGCGAGGGCACGTTCACGGGCTTTATCGACGGCAAGGCGGTGAAGACGATGGTTCTGCCGGCCGACCCGGTGCCGACGACGCTGGAGGTGACGCCCGACGATACGGCGCTGCGGGCGGGCGAAAAGGATGCGGTGCGCGTCGTCGTGCGCGTCCTCGACCAGTGCGGCAACCTCCTACCCTATTTCGAGGAGCCGGTTTCGCTGGCGCTTTCCGGCCCCGGCCGCATCATCGGCCCCGCCGACCATACATTGAAGGGCGGAGCGACCGGCTTCTGGGTCGAGGCGGGCGAGGAAAAGGGCACGCTGGAGCTTTCCGTAACCAGCCGCCGCTTTGCACCGCAATCCGTCACCTTCACCGTAAGCTGAGGTCCCGCCATGGCCGATGTTCGCCTCACCGACATACGCAAGCGCTTCGGCGCGCTCGACATCATCAAGGGCGTTGACCTCTCCATCGAAACGGGCGAGTTCGTCGTCTTCGTCGGCCCGTCCGGCTGCGGGAAATCGACGCTGCTGCGCATGATCGCGGGCCTCGAGGACATCACCTCCGGCGAGCTTGCCATCGGCGGCGCGGTGATGAACGACGTCGATCCGTCGAAGCGCGGCATCGCCATGGTCTTCCAGTCCTATGCGCTCTATCCGCACATGACGGTGCGCGAGAACATGGGCTTCGCGCTGAAATTCGCCGGCATGGCGAAGGAGGAGATCGAGCGGCGCGTCAACGACGCCGCCCGCATCCTCGAACTTGGGCCCCTGATGGAGCGCAAGCCCAAGGCGCTTTCCGGCGGCCAGCGCCAGCGCGTCGCCATCGGCCGCGCCATCGTGCGCAACCCGGACGTCTTCCTCTTCGACGAGCCGCTCTCCAACCTCGACGCGGAATTGCGCGTGCATATGCGCGTGGAGATCGCCAAGCTGCACAAGGCGCTGAAATCCACCGTCATCTACGTCACCCACGACCAGGTGGAGGCGATGACGCTCGCCGACAAGATCGTCGTCTTGCGCGCCGGCGTGGTCGAGCAGGTCGGCGCGCCGCTCGACCTCTACGACGACCCCGACAACACCTTCGTCGCCGGCTTCATCGGCTCGCCGCGCATGAACTTCCTGAAGGCGCGCGTCGTGACGGCCGGGGAGGGCCGCGTCACCGTGGCGCTCGAAAGCCAGCCGGACGTGACGCTCGGCTTTTCCCTCCGCACGTCGGCGGTGCGGCCCGGCGATACGATGAGCCTCGGCGTGCGGCCGGAGCATTTCCGGCCGGCCGGCACGGGCGACGCCGACATGGTCCTCGACGTCGACGTCGCCGAGCATCTCGGCAATACCAGCTATGTCTATGCCAATGCCTCGGCGGAGGAGCGCATCATCGTCGAGCACGGGAGCTTCCGCGGGGCGGACGGCAGCGACCGGCTGACGGTCGGCCTTTCCGCGGCGAAATCCTTCCTCTTCGACGAGGCGGGCAAGCGTATCCGATAGTTTGAGGGCTTACCGGCTGCTTTCGCGCACGATCAGCTCGGGCTCGATCGTGATGTCGCTGACGTCCTGCCGGTCCTGGAGGAGGTCGAGGATCAATTGCCCAGTGCGCTCGCCGATCTGGCGCGCCCGCGCATTGATGGTCGTCAGCGCCGGTACGCTGATGCCGCCGATCTCGTAGTCGCCGAAGCCGCCGATGGCGATGCGCCCCGGCACCGCGACGCCCCGGCGCTGGCATTCCGTGAGCGCGCCGAAGGCCGAAAGGTCCGAGACGCAGATCACCGCTTCCGTGTCGGGATATTCGGCAAGCAGCCGCGCCATGGCGTTCGCCCCCTCCCGCATGGAGATGGGCGGCACGCCGCCGTGGATCAGCCGCGAAGCATCGAGCCCATGGTCGCGCAGCGCCGCGATGAAGCCGAGGCGGCGGTCGCTGCCGCGCGTGTCGCGGCTCGCATCGCCGCCGATGAAGGCGATGCGCGTATAGCCGACCGCCACGAAATGATCGACCATGGCGCGCACGGCATTCGCGTTGGAAAAGCCGACGAAATGGCCGATCGGCTCGGCCGGCACGTCCCAGGTCTCGATCACCGGCACATTGGCGTTTTCCAGCAGTTTTCGCGCGCGCGGCGTATGCTTGCCGCCGGTGACGACGATGGCCTGCGGCTTGCGGCGCAGAAGCTGCTCGATCAGCCGCTCCTCCTCCTCCGTATCGTAGTTCGTATAGCCGAGCAGGATCTGGAAGCCGTGCACGCTCAGCGTCTCGGAAAGGCCGCCCACCGTATCGGCGAAGTTCGCATTGTTGATGGAGGGGATGGTGACGGCGATGAAATCCGTCTTCTGCGAGCGAAGGTTCGAGGCGGTGGAATCGAAGACGTAGCCGAGGTCCTCGGCCGCCTTCAGGATCGCATCGCGCGTATCCTTGTTGATCATGCTGCCGGACTTGAAGGCGCGCGACACGGTCATGGGGGAAACGCCCGTCTTGCGGGCGATGTCCGCCATGGTCGGGGCCTTGTCGTTCTTCATGCCGCCTGCCCCATCGTATCGGCGCCGATGGCCGAAAGCGCCGCGCGGGCGACCGTCTCGTCCTGCTCGCCCGATCCCGAGCCGACACCGATGCCGCCGAGGAGCACGCCGCCGACGCGGATCGGCAGGCCGCCGCGCAAGCCCGTGACGGCCCCGTCCGTCGCCGCTGCGATGGCCGGGCGCACCGGCTCCGGCACGCTGTCGCTCGGCGCGCCGATGGAGGCGGCGGTGCGGGCCTTGGCGGTCGCGCTCTTCAAGGAAAGATAGCGCGAGCCGGCCATGCGGAAGGCGGCGAGCGTCACGCCGCTCGGATCGACGACGACGATGCATTGCGGCTGGCCCATGGCCTTGGCCGCCGCCATCGCAGCCGCCAGCATGGCGGAAAGCCCCTCGTCGGTCAGCCGTGCGGTCGCCTCCACGAACGCCATCACGCCCCCGCCTGCGGCCGCGTCCCGCCGCGGATGGCGAGCGAGACGGCATAGATCGAGGTGGTCGCGGTGATGAAGAGGCGGTGGCGATGCCGCCCGCCGAAGCAGATGTTGGAAACGGTCTCCGGCACGAGGATCTTTCCAAGGCGCCGGCCGTCCGGGGCGATGCAGTGCACCCCGTCGCCGGCCGAGGACCAGAGGTTGCCCGCCGCATCGACGCGCATGCCGTCGGCGCAGCCGGGAGAGATGATGTGGAAGACGTCGCCGCCCGCAAGCGTCCAGTCCGCGGCGACATCGAAGACGCGGATATGGCGCGGATCGTCGGTGAACATGCGGCCGGTATCGGCGACGTAGAGGCGCCGCTCGTCCGGGCTGAAGGCAAGGCCGTTCGGGCAGTTGAAATCGGTGAGCACCGCGCGGACATGGCCGGACCGCGGGTCGACTCGGTAGACGTTGCAGGGCAGTTCCTGCTCGCTGCGGGTGCCCTCGTAGTCAGAGCCGATGCCGTAATGCGGATCGGTGAACCAGATCGCCCCGTCCGAGGTAACGACGACGTCGTTGGGCGAGTTCAGCCGCTTGCCCTCGTAGCTGTCGGCGATGACGGTGATGGAACCGTCATGCTCCGTGCGGGTGACGCGGCGCGTGCCGTGCTCGCAGGTGACGAGCCGGCCCTCGCGGTCGCGCGTGTTGCCGTTGGCGAAGTTGGACGGCTCGCGGAAGGTGGTGATGCCGAGCGTGGCGCTCCAGCGCAGCATGCGGTTGTTCGGGATGTCGGAGAACAGGAGGCAGTCGTGGTCGCCGAACCAGACCGGCCCCTCGACCCAGTCGAACCCGCCGGCCAGCTTCTTGAGCGGGGCGTTGCCCAGCACGAAGGTGGAAAATTCCGGCTCTTCCGCCTCAAAAAACGACATTCCGTTCCTCTCCTCTCAAAACAGACGCGGCGCAGAATACCGGCCCGCCGGGACAGCGCAAGCGCCGCCCGACGTGCCGGGAGGAAGACTTACTTGCCCCAGATCTTCTTGTATTCGTCGCGGTAGCCGTTGTCCGGGTCGAAGGTGTTCTTCGGCCCGCCGTCGAACTCGACATTGTCGACCGTCACGACATGGAGCGGCGAGACATAGCCCGACCACTGCTCGCCGGCAAAGGCGCGGTTCAGTTCGTCGACGAGCTGCCAGCCCTGCAGGTTCAGGGGCTCGGCCACCGTCACCGACTGGTACTGCCTGGCGCGGATGCGCTGGTAGGCGCTTTCCGAGCCGTCGCCGGCCGCAACGCTCTTCGGCGCGCCGTCGCCGGCAATGCCGGCCGCCGAGAGCGACGGGCCCATGAAGTCGAAATAGATGTCGTTGATCGCCAGCGAATGGGTCCACTGGTCGCCGTACTTCTGGAGCAGCGTCGTGGTGAGCTGCGGCATGCGCTGCGAGGTCTCGGCAATGGGCGTATCGACATATTCCAGCACCTTGCCGCCCAGCGCCTCGATCTCGGCCTTCATCTTGTCGGCCTTGGCGATGGCGATGGCATAGGTGGAATCGGTGAAGATGATCACGCCCGGCTTGCCGCCGGCATCGACGAAGGCATAGTCGGCGGCGGCCTTGGAGACCTCCATCGCATCCGTCGTCACGTTGGCGAAGACGCCGACCTCCTCGACCGGGCCGACCGCAGGCGCGGCGTGCCAGGCGACCATGGGAATGCCGGCCTTCTTGGCCTCTTCCATGGCCGGCTTCTGCTCGACGGCGTCGAAGCCGGCGATGATGATGCCGCCCGGCTTCAGCGTCAGCGCCTGGCCGAAGGAGGCGGTGCGGCCCTCGATGGAGCCGGCGCCGTCCACCACGGTCACGGTCCAGCCGATGGCGGAGGCCGCTTCCTGGATGCCGTTGACGACGCCGAGGATGCCGCCGTTCTTCATGTCGGCGGCGACCACCACGACGGTCTTGCCGTCGGCGGCCTTCGGGCCGCTCGTCGGGCCGTCCCACTTGTCGACCTTGGTGGCGTATTTCTCCACGACCGCCTTGGCGTCGGCCATGGCATCGGCGAAGGCGGGGCCGGCGAGCGCCACGGTGAGCACGGCGGCGGCGGTGGTTGCGAGGAAGTGTCTGCGTTTCACGATTGTGTCCTCCCTTTGGACGTGAACGAATGCGTGGTCAGGACGTCTTTTCCGGCGCGGCCTTGGGCTTCAGCGCGCCGACGACGCCGCGGCGGCGCTGGGCGTAGCCGGCAATGCCGATGGCGACGAGCAGCGTGACGCCGTTGAAGAGCGGCTCGACGAAGAAGGAACCGCCGAACTGCTGGATGCCGGCAATGCCGACGGCGAGGATGACGACGCCGATCACCGTGCCCCAGACGTTGACGCGGCCGGGCTTGATGGTGGTGGAGCCGAGGAAGGCGCCGACCAGCGCCGGCAGCAGGTATTCGAGGCCGACGCTCGCCTGGCCGATGCGAAGGCGCGAGGCGAGCAGCACGCCGGCGACGGCCGAGAGCACGCCCGAGGCGATGAAGGCGCCGATGACGAAGCGGCGGACGGGAATGCCGTTGAGGGCGGCCGCCTTCGGGTTCGCGCCGATGGCGTAGACGTAGCGGCCGATCGGCAGGTATTCGAGCACGATCCACATCACGAGCGCCAGCGCCAGCACGTAGAAGCCGGTGATCGGCAGGCCGAAGAGCATGGTGCCGTTGAGCGCGAGGAAGCCGTCCGGCAGGACGCCGACGACCTGCCGGCCGCCCGTGTGCCAGAGCGCGACGGCATAGATGACGGTGCCCGTGCCGAGCGTGGCGATGAAGCTGTCGATCTTGGCGACCTCGACGAGAAGGCCGTTGAGGAGGCCCGTCACCGCGCCGAGCACGAGGACGACCGCCACGGCGACCGGCCAGGGCAGGCCGAACATGGTCTGCAGGCTGATGGCGAGGATATGCCAGAGCACGATGCCGTAGCCGATGGTGAGGTCGATGCGCCCGCAGGCCATGGGGATCATCGCGGCGAGCGAGAGGATGGCGATGATCGTCTTGTTGGCGATGATCGAGCGCAGGTTCAGGAGCGTCGGGAACGTATCGGGCAGGAGAACGGAGAAGATGAGGATCAACAGCGCCGTCAGGATCACGAGGCCGTAGACGGGCAGGAGCCGCTTCAGCTTCTCGCCGCCCGAAAGGCCCTTCATCTCGGCGGGTGTCGGCTCGAGCGCGGTGGACTGGATGGATTGCATCGGCTTTCTCCCGGGATCAGGCCGCTTCGGAAGCGGAGGCGGCCGCAATGACGGCGGATGTGGTGAGGTCGGCGCCGGCAAGCTCGCGGACGATGCGCCCGCGCGAGAAGACCAGCGCCCGGTGGCAGATATGGGCGATCTCCTCGAAATCCGTGGAGATCACGAGGACGGCGAGCCCCTCCTCCACCGCCGCGGCGATGAGGCGGTAGATATCGGCCTTGGCGCCGACGTCGACGCCGGCGGTCGGATCCTCGGCGATCAGCAGCTTGCGGCCGGTCGCAAGCCAGCGGCCGACGACGACCTTCTGCTGGTTGCCGCCCGACAGCGCCTCGATGGCGAGCGACTGGTCGTTCGGGCGAAGGCCCACCTTCTCGCCGAGCGCGAAGGCCATCTCCGCCTCCTTCGCCGGGGAGAGGAAGGCGGCAAGCCCGCGGCCGGAGGCGCCGGGATTGAGGAAGGTGTTTTCCCGAAGCGACAGCGACATGGCGACGGACTCCTCCGTGCGGTCGCGGGCAATGAGGCCGATGCCGGAGGCGATCGCCGTCTCGGGGCTCGCAAGGTCCGGGCGCGCGCCGCGGACCGTCACCGCGCCCGTCGCGGGCTCGGCGCCGAAGAGCGCGCGGCCGATCAGTTCCTGCCCCGCGCCGCGCAGGCCGACGAGGCCGAGAAGCTCGCCCTGCCGCAATTCGAAGGAGACGGGGCCGGCGCCGCGGCAGGTCAGGTCGCGCACCGAAACCAGCGTCTCGCCGGGCGCCGAATGCGCCTTGGCGAAGAGCTGGCCGGCCTTGTCGCCGATGATCATGCGGATGAGCTCGTCCGGATTGGTGGCGGCCACCGCCGTCTCGCCGACGAGGTGCCCGTCGCGCAGGACAGCGACGCGGTCGGCGATGCGGAAAATCTCGTCGAGCCGGTGCGAGACGTAGATCATCGCGACGCCCCGCTCCTTCAGCGGGCGGATGGCGGCGAACAGGCGCTCCACCTCGTCGGCCGGAAGGCTGGCGGTCGGCTCGTCGAGGACGAGCACGTCCGCCTCCACCGCCAGCGCGCGGGCGATGGCGACCAGCGACTTTTCGGTGCGCGTGAGGTTCTGCACGCGGGTGGACGGGTCGAAATCGCAGCCGACCAGCTTCAGCGCCTCGGCGGTGCGCCGCGCCGTCGCGTTCCAGTCGATCAGCTTGCGGCGCATGGAAAAGCCCTGCGCGAGGCCGACATTCTCGGCGACCGTCATCCATTCGATGAGGCCGAGGTCCTGGTGGATGAAGGCGACGGACTGGCGCTCGTTGGGCCGGGGCGGACGGTGCTGGTAGGGCTCGCCGCGAAAGAGGATCTCGCCGCCGTCCGGCCGGTAGATGCCGGCAAGCGTCTTGATGAGGGTGGATTTGCCCGCGCCGTTCTCGCCGAGCAGCGCCAGGATCTCGCCCCGCTTGAGATCGAGCGATACGCTCGTCAAAGCCCTGGTGCCGCCGAACTCCTTCGAGACGGCACGGAATTTCAGAAGCGTGTCCGTATCCATCCGCTCCTCCCAAAGCACGATGAGGCCATACGATATTGATATGGTATCGATAACATCGGTGTCAAGCGGCATTTTCCATGACGCTAACGAATGCAATTTGAGGCTGGACAATTCTCCAAAGCGGAATATGTTATCGATAACAAGCCACCTTCCGAAGGACATGTCGTGAGCAAGATCGAGCTATTGCAGGTTGGCCCCTACCCCGAATGGGACCAGGAGCGTCTGGATGCACATTTCACCATGCACCGCTATTTCGAGGCGGCCGACAAGGCGGCGTTCCTTGCCGAGCATGGCGCCAGTATCCGCGGCATCGCCACGCGCGGCGAGCTCGGCGCCAACCGGGCGATGATCGAGGCATTGCCGAAGCTGGAGGTAATCTCCGTCTACGGCGTCGGCTTCGATGCGGTCGACCTTGCCGCGGCCCGCGAGCGCGGCATCCGCGTCACCAACACGCCTGACGTGCTGACCAAGGACGTCGCCGACCTCGGCGTCGCCATGATGCTCGCCGAGGCGCGCGGCATGATCGGCGGCGAGCGCTGGGTCCGCAGCGGCGACTGGGCGGCCAAGGGCCTCTATCCGCTGAAGCGCCGCGTGCACGGCCGTCGCGCCGGCATCCTCGGCCTCGGCCGCATCGGCTACGAAGTGGCAAAGCGCCTCGCCGGCTTCGACATGGACATCGCCTACAGCGATACCGGCCCGAAGGACTTCGCCAGGGACTGGACCTTCGTCGCCGATCCGGTCGCGCTTGCCGAACGCTCGGATTTCCTCTTCGTCACGCTCGCCGCCTCGGCCGAGACGCGCCACATCGTCGGCCGCAAGGTCATCGAGGCGCTGGGGCCCGACGGCATGCTGATCAACATCTCGCGCGCCTCCAATATCGACGAAAACGCACTTCTCGATGCGCTGGAGGCCAGGACGCTCGGCTCGGCCGCGCTCGACGTCTTCGAAGGAGAACCGAACCTCAACCCGCGCTTCCTCGCGCTCGACAACGTGCTCTTGCAGCCGCATATGGCTTCCGGCACGGTGGAGACTCGCAAGGCCATGGGCCAGCTCGTCTTCGACAACCTGTCGGCCCATTTCGACGGCCGGCCGCTGCCGACCCCGGTCCTGTGAGGGTAATGCCATGAAAGCCATCGTCATCCATGCCCCGAAGGACCTGCGGGTCGAGGAAAGCGCCCTTGCCGCGCCCGGCCCCGGCGAGGTGGAGATCCGCCTTGCGAGCGGCGGCATCTGCGGCTCGGACCTGCATTATTACAACCACGGCGGCTTCGGCACGGTGCGCCTCAAGGAACCGATGATCCTCGGCCACGAGGTCTCCGGCCATATTTCCGCCCTTGGCGAAGGCGTCTCCGGCCTTGCCGTCGGCGATCTCGTCGCCGTCTCGCCCTCGCGCCCCTGCGGGGCCTGCGAATATTGCCTCAAGGGCCTGCCGAACCATTGCTTCAACATGCGGTTCTACGGTTCCGCGATGCCCTTCCCGCATATCCAGGGCGCCTTCCGCGAGCGGCTGGTCGCCAATGCCAGCCAGTGCGTGAAGGCCGACGGGGTCTCGGCCGGGGAAGCCGCGATGGCCGAACCGCTCTCGGTGACGCTGCACGCCACGCGCCGCGCCGGCGAGATGCTGGGCAAGCGCGTTCTCGTCACCGGCTGCGGGCCGATCGGCACCCTCTCCATCCTTGCCGCGAGACGAGCCGGCGCCGCCGAGATCGTCGCGGCCGACCTTTCCGAACGCGCGCTCGGCTTTGCCCGCGCCGTCGGTGCGGACCGCACGGTCAACCTGTCGGAAAACAGCGACGGCCTTCTCCCCTTCAGCGAGAACAAGGGCACTTTCGACGTCCTCTACGAATGCTCGGGCGCGCAGCCCGCGCTCGTTGCCGGCATCCATGCGCTGCGCCCGCGCGGCGTCATCGTCCAGCTCGGCCTCGGCGGCGAGATGAGCCTGCCGATGATGGCGATCACCGCCAAGGAACTGGACCTGCGCGGCTCCTTCCGCTTTCATGAGGAATTCGCCGTGGCGGTGAAGCTGATGCAGGGCGGCCTCATCGACGTCAAGCCGCTGATCACCCACACCCTGCCGCTCGCCGACGCCTTTCAGGCCTTCGAGATCGCCTCCGACAAGGGCCAGTCGATGAAGACGCAGATCGCATTTTCCTGAGGACACGACCACATGAGCATCCAACTCTTCGACCTGACGGGCCGGCGCGCCCTCGTCACCGGCTCCTCGCAGGGCATCGGCTTCGCGCTGGCGAAGGGCCTTGCGGCGGCGGGCGCGCAGGTCATCCTCAACGGCCGCGACGAGGCCCGGCTGAAGGCGGCGGCGGAAAGCCTCGGCGCCGGGCACACGCTCGCCTTCGACGCCACCGACCATGAGGCCACGCGCAAGGCGGTCGATGCCTTCGAGGCGGAGGTCGGCGCCATCGACATCCTCGTCAACAATGCCGGCATGCAGTACCGCACGCCGCTGGAGGATTTTCCGGCCGAGGCCTTCGAGCGGCTGCTGCGGACGAACGTCTCCTCCGTCTTCAATGTCGGCCAGGCCGTCGCGCGCCACATGATCGCGCGCGGGGCGGGCAAGATCATCAACATCGCCAGCGTGCAGACCGCGCTGGCCCGCCCGGGCATCGCCCCCTACACGGCCACCAAGGGCGCCGTCGGCAACCTCACCAAGGGCATGGCGACGGACTGGGCGAAATACGGCCTGCAATGCAACGCCATCGCACCCGGCTATTTCGACACGCCGCTGAATGCCGCCCTCGTCGCCGATCCCGCCTTCTCCGCATGGCTGGAAAAGCGCACGCCGGCCGGCCGGTGGGGCAAAGTCGACGAGCTCGTCGGCGCCTGCATCTTCCTTTCCTCCGACGCTTCCTCTTTCGTGAACGGACACACGCTCTATGTCGACGGCGGCATCACGGCCTCGCTCTGAGGCAAACCGGCGCATCGTCCTTATGGGCGTCGCCGGCTGCGGCAAGTCGGCGGTGGGCGCGGCGCTCGCCGCCCGCCTCGACGCCACCTATCTCGACGGCGACGACCTGCACCCGCAGGCGAACATCGACAAGATGAGCCGCGGCGAGGCATTGACCGACGAGGACCGCTGGCCCTGGCTCACCCTCGTCGGGCAGAAGCTCGCCGCGCCGGACGGCATCCTCATCCTCGGCTGCTCGGCCCTCAAGCGACGCTACCGCGACCACATCCGCAAGGAGGCCGGTGCGCCCGTGCTCTTCGTGCACCTCGCCGGCAGCAGG
Organism: Shinella sp. Sh6; assembly: GCF_055392685.1. Lineage (NCBI taxonomy): Bacteria > Pseudomonadati > Pseudomonadota > Alphaproteobacteria > Hyphomicrobiales > Rhizobiaceae > Shinella > Shinella sp. Sh6. Next base: position 2,592,302 of record NZ_AP044005.1, read on the forward strand.
AAGCTGATCGCCACCCGCATGGCCGCCCGCGCCGGGCACTTCATGCCGGCAAGCCTCATCGACAGCCAGTTCGCCGCGCTCGAGCCGCCGGGCCCGGACGAGAACGCGGTGACCGTCGACATCGACAGGCCGCTGGAGCGGATCGTCGACGACATCGCAACGCATCTTGAGGAGAGCGTGCCATGAGCAACAGGGTAGCGCTGATCGGCGCGGGCGCCATGGGCGGCGCCATCGGCATGCGGCTTGCGGAGACCGGCAACCATCTCACCGTCTTCGACCCCAGCCCGGAAAAGCGCCAGGCACTGGTCGACAGGGGCGCCTATGCCGCGTCGAGCGCGGCGGAAGCGGCTGCAGAGAGCGACTACGTCATCCTCAGCCTCAACGCGCCCGCCATCGTGCGTAAGGCCGTCTTCGGTCAGACGGGCGTGGCGGAAGGCGCAAGGCCCGGCACGCTGATCATCGACATGTCGTCGATCGATCCCGAGGCGACGAAAGAGCTCGCGGCCGATGCCGCCGAAAAGGGCCTTCGCTGGGTAGACAGCCCCCTTTCCGGCGGCGCGCCGAAGGCGCTGACCGGCGAGCTCACGCTGATGGCCGGCGGCGCGGCGAAGGACGTCGAGGATGCGCATACCGTGCTGCGCCATGTCGCGAGCAACTACACCCATATGGGTCCGGTCGGCGCAGGACAGACGACCAAGCTGATCAACCAGGTGCTCTGCGGCCTCGGCTTCCTTGCCGTCGCCGAGGCGACGCAGCTTGCGCTCGATGCCGGGGTCGATGCGGCAAAGATTCCGCAGGCGCTGAAGGGCGGTCGCGCCGACAGCGCGATCCTGCAGGAATACATGCCGCGCTTCGTGGCGAAGGACTACCGCCGCACCGGCCGCATCGACAACATGGTGAAGGACCTTTCCGGCGCGCAGGACCTTGCCCGCCGCACCAACACGGCCATGCCGCTGACGGCGGCCTGCGCCGAGATCCACCGCATGCTGACGGCCGCAGGCCTCGGCGGGGAGGACCAGGCGGCCCTGATGGAATTCTTCCGCGGCCCGAGCAAGGAGAACTTCGCATGATCACCCGCTACGCATTGTTCGAGGGCAAGGTGAAGGAGGGCAGGACGGATGCCTTCCGCAAGGCCGTGATCGAACGCATCCTGCCGAAGTGGAAAGAGTTCCCGCACGCGACCGACGTGCGCGTCTGCTTCGCCGAGAGCCGCGACGAGGGGGCGCCGGAATATCCGATGATCCTCGCCGTCAACTATCCGAGCCTTCAGGCCGTGGAAGAGGCGCTTGCCAGCCCCGCGCGAACCGCGGCCCGCGCGGCGACCGAGGCGGTGCTTGCCGAATTCTTCGACGGCCGCATCCACCACCATGTCACGCTCGCAAACGAATACAGGCTCTGACGGCCTTTAGGCTTCTTGCGGCAGGAGCGCCCAGAAGGCGAAGAGCGGCCTGCCGCCCGAGCGCATGGCGTGGCGGATGCCCGGCGTGTTGTGGAAGGAGCCGCCGACGCCCGGCGTGAACCAGCCGGAATTGCCGTGCATGAACTCGCCTTCCGTCAGGACGAGGTAGGTTTCCTCCGGCGCGTGGTCGTGATCGGGATAGCGCACGTCCGGCGCCAGCAGGCTCACGCCGAGCCACACGTCCCTGCGGTCTTCCAGCCCGCCCGGCCCGACGATCATCGCATTGGCATGGCCCGCCGGGAAATTCTCGCTCGCCGTGCTGTCGCCCGGCCGCGCCTTCCATTCCAGCAGCGGCTCGATTGCCCGGAACCGTTCGGCCAGCGTATCGAGCAGGGGTTCGCCGGTCCCGGCCGCAAGGACCGTATCGAGATGCGCGTCGCAGACGGCGAGCCGTTTCCCGATACCGGGCCGCTCCGGCCCGGGCGTCTTCAGGCGCTCCACGATCCGCGCGAGCGACCGGCGGCCCTCCGGGTCTTTCGCGAACCTGTCATAGGCGGCGAAGGCCGCGTCGAGGAAATCCTGCAATGCGCCGCTCCGGGCCATGTCAGAGATCCTTGGCAAGGCGCAGCGCATCGTAGATCGCCGCATGCGTGTTGCGGGCGGCGACCGCGTCGCCGATGCGGAAGAGCTGGTAGGCGCCGTCCGGATTGCGGTCGAGGCCCTGCGGCTCGCCAGTGACCAGCGCGTCGTAGGACACCGCGCCGAGGTTCTTCGAGCCGGGCTTCAGCTCGAAATAGAGGTCGTCCAGCGGAATGGTGCCGTGGTTGACGACGATCTGATCGACCGTGCGCTGCCTGGAAACGCCGCCGTAGTCGCTGCCGACATGGGCGATGATCTGGTTGCCGCTCTTCTCCGCCGATTCCAGCCTGTAGGTGACGGTGAAGGTCGCATCGAGCTTCTGCAGCGAGCGCATGTAGGGCACGAGGTTCATCGCCATGACCTCCGGCGCGAAGGATCGGTCCGGCGTCATGATCTCGACCTTGCCGCCGGCCCTGGCGATGAACTCGGCCGCCTGCAGGCCCGCATGGTCGCCGGCATCGTCGAAGACGAGCACGTTGGCGCCCGGCTTCACGTCACCCGAGATGATGTCCCAGGAGGAGACGACGAGCTCGTTGCCCCTGGTGAGGACGTCCGTGTGCGGCAGGCCGCCCGTCGCAACGATGACGACGTCCGGCTTTTCGGCCAGCACCGTGTCCGCATCCGCCCAGGTGTTGAAGTGGAAGGTGACGCCGTGCTTCTCGCACTGGCTCATGCGCCAGTCGATGATGCCGATCATCTCGCGCCGGCGCTCGCTGAGCGCCGTCAGCCGGATCTGGCCGCCGGGATCGTTCGCCGCCTCGAAGACGACGACCTCGTGGCCGCGCTCGGCACAAACGCGCGCCGCCTCCAGCCCGGCCGGGCCGGCGCCGACGACGACCACCTTCCGGCGCACCTCCGCCTTCGGGATGGTGTGCGGCATCGTCTCCTCGCGGCCGGTCGCCGCGTTGTGGATGCAGAAGGCAAGGCCGCCCTGGTAGATGCGGTCGAGACAGTAGTTCGCGCCGACGCAGGGGCGGATGTCGTCCTCGCGCTTCTCGATGATCTTGCGCACGATATGCGGGTCGGTCATGTGCGCGCGCGTCATGCCGATCATGTCGACCTTGCCGGCCGCGATGGCATGACGGGCGGTCGCCACATCCTGAATCTTGGCAGCGTGGAAGGTCGGGAACTTCGTCGCGGCGCGCACCTCGCCGGCGAAATCGAGATGCGGCGCGCTCGCCATGCCCTGGATCGGGATGACGTCGGTCAGGCCCGGGTCCGTATCGATATGGCCGCGGATGACGTTGAGATAGTCGATGAGGCCGCTTTCCTTGAGGCGGCGGGAGATTTCAAGGCCCTCGGCCTTTCCGGTCCCGCCGGGGAGACATTCGTCGGCCGTGTAGCGCACGCCGAGGATGAAGTCGTCGCCGACCCGTTTCCGCATCGCCCTGAAGACGTCGAAACAGAAGCGCATGCGGTTGTCCAGATCGCCGCCATAGGGACCGTCGAGCTCGTTGGTGAGCGGCGAGGTGAACTGGTCGATGAGGTGGCCGTAGGCCTCCAGCTCCACGCCGTCCATGCCGCCCGCCTTCATGCGCTCGGCGGCATCGGCGAAATCCTTGATGATGCGCTCGATGTCCCAGTCTTCCAGCTTCTTGGGAAAGGCCCGGTGCGCGGCCTCGCGGTGATGCGAGGGGGCGACGACGGGCAGCCAGTCGCCCTTGTCCCAGCGCGTGCGTCGGCCGAGATGGGTGAGCTGGATCATGATCGCCGCGCCCGCTTCGTGCACGGCGTCGGTCATCTCCCGGATCCACGGGACGATCTCGTCCTTGTAGGCGAGCAGGTTGTTGAAGACCGGCGGGCTGTCCTTCGAGACCGCCGCGGAGCCGGCCGTCATCGTCATCGCCACCCCGCCGCGCGCCCGCTCCACCGTATAGGCGCGGTAGCGGCCCTTCGGCATGCCGTCCTCGGGGTAGGCCGGCTCGTGCGAGGTGACGATGATGCGATTTCTGAGGGTCAGGTGCTTCAGTTGGAAGGGCTGGAGGAGAGGATCGTTCGACATGCGACGGGCTCCGGTCTAAGGGGACTTCATCAAAACGGTAAGCGTGAATGTACACAAGTGTCAAGATAAATTGACACAGCAGTTCTTCATATGAACACTCATGTACATTTTGCTTGTCAGCATCGGCGGGATTTGTTAGGAGACGGTCATGGAACAGGCGACGAGCGACAGCGGTTGGCGAGGTTCTCAGGAGGGTTGGCTGGAGGCAGCCTACGACTCCCTGCTCGAATCCGGCGTGGATTCGGTGAAGATCCTGCCGCTCGCCAAGCGGCTCAATCTCTCCCGCACCAGCTTCTACTGGTTCTTCAAGGACCGGGAGGAATTGCTGGGCGCGCTCATTACGCGCTGGCGGGAAAAGAACACCGGCAACCTCGTCAGACAGTCCGAGGCCTATGCGGAATCGCTTGCCGAGGCGATGCTGAACGTCTTCGACTGCTGGCTGAACAAGGACCTCTTCGATTCCCAGTTCGAATTCGCCGTGCGCAGCTGGGCGCTGCAATCGCCGGACATCCTGACCGAGGTGCAGGAGGCCGACCGGGTGCGCGTGGAGGCGCTCGGCCGCATGTTCATGCGCTTCGGCTATGAGGAAGGGCCGGCGGATGTCCGCGCGCGCACGACCTATCTCGTCCAGATCGGCTACATCTCGATGCAGTCCCGCGAGGACCTTGCGCTGCGCATGAAGCGCATCCCCGAATATATCGCGATCTATACCGGCCAGATCCCCCAGCAACGGGAACTCGACCGTTTCTTCGCGCGGCATGGATACAAACCGGAGTGAGGACAGGGTGGACGAAGGCAGGGGCTTGAGGATCGGCGTGATCGGCGGTGCCGGCTGGCTGGGCGGGGCAATCGCCGCCGCCGTGCTGGATGCGGGCATCGCCGCCCCTTCGGACCTTGCCCTCTCCTATCGCCGGCAGCGCCCGGACCGCTTTCCCGGCGCCTTCTGGACCACGGACAACCAGGCGCTCGCCGACCGCTCGGACGTCATCGTCCTTTCCGTCCGCCCGGCCGACTGGCGGCTCCTCGCCGTCGATGCGAAAGACAAGCTCGTCATCTCCGTCATGGCCGGCATCCGCCTTTCCGCCCTCTGCGCGCAGCACGGGACGCGCCGCGCCGTGCGCACCCTGCCGAACGCGGCCGCCGAGGTCCGCAAATCCTATACGCCCTGGATCGCCAGCGACGGTGCCGGCGAGGACGACCGCAGGATCGTCCGCGCGATCTTCGGTGCCTGCGGGGTAGAGGACGAGGTGCGCTCCGAAGCGGAGATCGACTATCTCACCGGCCTTACCGGCTCCGGCCCCGCCTTTCCCGCGCTGCTCGCCGAAGCGATGATGGCGGATGCCGTCGCGCACGGCCTCGACCGGGAGGTCGCGCGGCGCGCGGTCAACACGGTCCTCGTCGGCGCCGGGCGGCTCCTGGAACGGCGAGACGACTGTCCCGCCGAGACGGTCAGGACCTTCCTCGACTATCACGGCACCACGGCGGCGGCGATCGAGGCGATGAATTCGGCGGGCTTTGGCACCGCTGTGGCGCGCGGGCTCACCGCGGCCTTCGAGAAATCGGCACGCATGGGAAAAACGCCCTAGCGCCGTTGCGGGCGGGCCTACGCGGCACCCCGCCCGGCAAGACAAGCCGCACACAGAGGGAACGATAATGAACAAACTGCTTGCATCGACATGCCTCCTTCTCGGAACCATCGCCGGATCCTCGTTCGCCAGCGCAGCCGACTGCGGAAACGTCACCATCGCCAGCATGAACTGGCAGAGCGCCGAGGTGATCTCCAACCTCGACAAGATCATCCTCAACGAAGGCTACGGCTGCAACGCCGAGATCACCATCGGCGACACCGTGCCGACCATCACCTCGATGGCCGAGAAGGGCGAGCCGGACATCGCCCCCGAGGCCTGGATCGACCTCCTGCCCGACGTCGTCAAGAAAGGCACGGAGGAAGGCCGCATCATCACGGTCGGCTCGCCGCTTCCCGACGGCGGCGTGCAGGGCTGGTGGATCCCGAAATACTTCGCCGACGCCCACCCGGACATCAAGACCATTCCCGATCTCCTGAAGCACCCCGACCTGTTCCCCGCCCCGGAGGACCCGAGCAAGGGCGCGATCTACAACGGCCCGCAGGGCTGGGGCGGCACCGTGGTGACCGCGCAGCTCTACAAGGCCTTCGAAGCGGAGAAGGCCGGCTGGACGCTGATCGACACGGGCTCGGCCGCCGGCCTCGACGGCTCCATCGCCAAGGCCTATGAACGCCAGCAGCCCTGGGCCGGCTACTACTGGGCGCCGACCGCCCTCCTCGGCAAGTACGAGATGGTGCAGCTCGAAGCCGGCGTTCCCTACGATGCGGCCGAATGGAAGCGCTGCAACACTGTTGCCGACTGCCCGGATCCGAAGCCGAGCGCCTGGCCGGTCGACACCATCGTGACGCTCGTCGCCAAGCCGTTCTCCGAAAAGGCAGGCCCCGAGGTCATGGACTACCTGAAGAAGCGCTCGTGGAGCAACGCGACCATCAACAAGCTGATGGCCTGGATGACCGACAACCAGGCCAGCGGCGAGGACGGCGCCAAGCACTTCCTCGAGGAAAACCCCGACATCTGGAAGGAGTGGGTTTCCCCGGAAGCCGCCGCCAAGGTCGAAGCCGCGCTCTGAGGGCGCCGCCATGCCCGGCTGCGATGCGCCCCGCGCGCATCGCACCTTCCCGCCGTCTCAGTCCGTGGCGATCTCGATCGAGGTGAGGAGCGTCGAGCGGGCGGTCTTCAGGTGCTCGCCGCAGGCATGGCGCGCCTGTTGCAGGTCGCCGGTCTGCAAGGCGGCGATATAGGCAAGGTGCTCTTCGACGGCGACCTTGTTGCGCTCCCGCTCGTCCTTCTTGTTCCATTGGTAATGGTAGTGGAAGATCACCGACATCACGCCCTGGATGTTGATGAAGAAGCGGTTGGGCGCCGTGCCGTTGACCAGCCGGTGGAAACGGTGGTCGAGATTGGAGAAATCCCGGTAGCGCCGGTCGATGTCGGCCAGCATGTCGCGGTGCTCCTGTTCCAGCCCGGCCAGCGTGCGCCAGGCGGGATGATCGGACGGCAGCGCCACGAAGCGCTCCATCGCCCGGAACTCCATGAATTCACGCATGTCGAAGAGCTCGGCCACGAAATCCACCGTCAGGCCGAGCGCCCGCCAGCGCCCGTTGCTCTGCCGCTCCAGCAGGCCGAAATGGCTGAACGTGCTGAGGCATTCGCGGATCGCCGAGGTTGAGACGCCGAACTGGCGCGCGAGGTCGAGCGCATTGATGCTCTGGCCGGGGCTGCAATCGGGCCCGACCATCCAGGTCATGAACTTGCGCTCCACCATGTCCGCAAGCGGCTCCAGGTCGGTGCCGGCAAGATAATCCTCCCCGCGCGGCAGGCGCAGCAGCACCTTCGAACGCCCCTCCAGCGCAACGATGCCGGCGCCCGCAAGCCCCGCCAGCACGGCGCGCAGCGTCGTCCGGCTGACCTTGAGCCTTGCCGCGAGCGCAGGCTCGGAGGCAAGCACCGTACCCGGGGTGCTGCGCGCCAGAAGGTCGAGGCACTGGTTGAAGGTCCGTTTGTAGAGCGTGTTGGTCTTCATGGCGCCCCCTCCGGCCACGCTGTTTTTTAATGTGATTTTTTTATATAAAAAACAGATTGCCTGTCAAGGGAATGTCTTTTATTCAAAAAGAACAGACCGCCTGTGTGGAAGGAGGAGTTCATGCAAACGGCCAATGGGCGCGCAACGCGCCCTTGCACCCATTTCCCTTGCTGTTGCGCGCCCGGTGCCGGCCGATGACGGGGCTTGTCCTTCAGTTCGGCACGAGCCGTTTCCTCCAGGCCCATGCGGACCTCTTCCTGCACGAGGCCCGCGAGGCCGGACAGGACGTGCCGCCGGTCGTCATCGTCCAGACCTCGGGCTCGGCCGAGCGGGCCGGCCGGCTGGCCGCCTTCGCCGATCCCGCCGGTTTCCCGGTCGTCATCCGCGGCCTTGAGAACGGCGTGCCGGTCGAGCGCCGCGTGGCCGTGAGAAGCGTTTCGCGCGGCCTCTCGACCAGCCGCGACTGGGCCGAGGTGATCGATCTCTTCGCGGGCGAGGCGGATTTCATCCTCTCCAACACGGGCGATGCCGGCTATGCGGCCGACCCGGACGAGGCCGCCAAAGGCCTTGCGCTCGACGCCCCCCTCGCCTCCTTCCCCGGCAAGCTCCTCCAGCTTCTCCACGCCCGCTGGCAGCGCGGCGGCCGGCCGCTGACGGTGCTGCCCTGCGAACTCGTCAACCGCAACGGCCCGATGCTCAAAGCCATCGTCCGCGATCTTGCCGTGACGGCCGGCGCCTCCGCGGAATTCCTGCGCTATCTCGACGATGACGTGCTCTTCGCCAACACGCTGGTCGACCGCATCGTCTCCGCGCCGCTGGAGCCGGCCGGGGCCGTCGCCGAGCCCTATGCGCTCTGGGCGATCGAGCGCGCGCCGGGCCTGCGCCTGCCCTGCGAGCACCCCTCCATCGTCCTGACGGACGATCTCGAACCCTTCGAGCGGCTGAAGCTGCACATCCTCAACCTCGGCCATACCGTGCTTGCCGATATCTGGCGGCGCGAGGGCCGGCCGGAGGGCGAGACGGTGCGGGAAATCCTCGCGGACCCCGCCGTCGCCGCGCGCCTTGCCGCGATCTACGCCGACGAGGTCCTGCCGGGCTTTGCCGTACATGGCATGGAGGACGCGGCGCGCGCCTACGTCGCCACCACCATGGACCGCTTCCGCAATCCCTATCTCGACCACCGCATCGCCGACATCGCCGGCAACCATGCGCTGAAGGTCGAGCGGCGCATCGCCGCCTTCCTCGACTGGGCCGGCACCCCCGCCCCCGTCCTTTCCTCCATCGTTTCCGGGCACAGGGCGGCGGCATGACCTACCAGTTCGATTTCTCCGCGCTCCTGCCCTACTGGCCGCTCTTCCTGGAGGGCGTCTGGCTCACGCTGAAGCTCTCGGCGCTCGCAACGATCTTCGGCTTCGTCGTCGGCACGCTCTGCGCCGTCGCGCGGGCGGAGGGCCCGCGCTGGCTGAAGACGGTGGTGGCGATCTATGTCGAAATGATCCGCAACACGCCGCTGCTCGTGCAGATATTCCTCGTCTATTTCGGCTTCGCCTCGCTGGGGCTGAAGGTGACGGCGAACACCGCCGCCGTCGCGGCCCTCGTCGTCAATGTCGGGGCCTATACCTGCGAGATCGTGCGCGCCGGCCTCGAATCGATCCACAAGTCGCAGCTCGAAGCGGCCGAATGTCTCGGACTGACGCGCACCCAGACCTACTGGCACGTCATCGTGCGCCCGGCCATCGAGCGCGTCTATCCGGCGCTCACCAGCCAGTACGTGCTGCTGATGCTCGCTTCCTCGATCACCTCCCAGATCTCCGCCGAGGAGCTGACGGCGGTCGCCAACCGCATCCAGTCGGACACGTTCCGCTCCTTCGAGACCTATATCGTCACCGGGGTGCTCTACATCATCCTGTCCTTCGTGGTGCGGCTCGCCTTCACCCTCTTCGCCCTCGTCATCTTCCCGCGCCGGCGCAAGCTCGGCACGGCCATCTGAGGGGGGAACCGGACATGTCGCTCACACCCGTCCATATCGAGTTCATCGCCACCGGCGCGCTCTGGACCGTCGGCCTTTCGGTCATCGCCTTCGTCAGCGGTTCCATCCTCGGCTTCGCCCTGGCGCTCGCCCGCATCTCGCCGGTCCCGTTCGTCCGGCGCTGCGCCGGCACCTATATCCAGATCGTGCAGGGCACGCCGCTGCTCGTCACGCTGTTCCTCTTCTATTTCGGCCTTGCCGTCGTCGGCTTCGACAGCCTGCCGGCCATCGTCGCAGCCGGCCTCGGCCTCGTCATCTATTCCTCCGCCTTCCTGGCGGAGATCTGGCGCGGGTGCCTCGAATCCGTACCGAAGACCCAGTGGGAGGCGGCCGAATGCCTGGCGCTCACCCGCTGGCAGCGCATGGTGCGGGTGATCCTGCCGCAGGCCATGCGCATCGCCACGGCCCCGACGGTCGGCTTCCTCGTGCAGATCGTCAAGAACACCTCGCTCGCCTCGGTCGTCGGCTTCGTCGAGCTCGCCCAGGCCGGCAAGCTGGTCAACAACACGATCTTCGAACCCTTCACGGTCTTCATCGTGGTCGCCGCCTTCTACTTCGTCATCTGCTATCCCCTCTCGGCCTGGAGCCGCAGCCTGGAAAGGAAACTCAATGCCGGCCGTCGTTAGCCTCAGCAATGTGCACAAGAGCTTCGGGGCCCTGCAGGTCCTCAAGGGGGTCAGCTTCGACGTCGCCGCCGGCGAGGTGGTCGCGGTGATCGGCGCATCGGGCTCCGGCAAGTCGACGGCGCTGCGCTGCATCAACGCGCTGGAGACCATCGACAGCGGCGAGATCGTCGTGTGCGGCCACAAGGTCCACGACCCGGAGCTCGACCGGCGGGCGCTTCGCCGCGACGTCGGCATCGTCTTCCAGAGCTACAACCTCTTCCCGCACCTGACGGTGGCGCAGAACATCATGCTCGCCCCGACCTGCGTGAAGAGCATGGGCAAGGCCGAGGCGCGCCGGCTCGCAGAGGAAGTGCTGGCGAAGGTCGGCCTTGCCGAAAAGGCCGACAACTACCCCGAACAGCTTTCCGGCGGCCAGCAGCAGCGCGTCGCCATCGCCCGCTCGCTCGCCATGCAGCCGAAGCTGATGCTCTTCGACGAGGTGACCTCGGCGCTCGACCCGCAGCTCACCGGCGAGGTGCTGCGCGTCATGGAGGATCTCGCCCGCGGCGGCATGAGCATGATCCTCGTGACCCACGAGATGGCCTTCGCCCGCAAGGTGGCCAGCAAGGTGATCTTCATGCACCAGGGCAAGGTCTGGGAGACCGGCCCCGGCGCGATGCTCGCCAACCCGCAGACGAAGGAACTCGCCGAGTTCCTCAGCAACGACCTTTGACCCATCGCAACGTCTCAAGGAGGAGATAGACATGAAACGCAGAACCCTGATGACCAGCGCCCTGGCGCTCGCCGTCTTCGCGGCCGTCCCGGCGCTCGCCGTCGCCGACACGCTCGACGACATCAAGGCCCGCGGCACGCTGCGCGCGGCCATCGACCTCGGCTCGCCGCCCTTCGGCATGCAGGACGCCAACATGCAGCCGACCGGCTCGGAAGTGGAAAGCGCAAAGCTCCTCGCCGACCATCTCGGCGTCAAGCTCGAGATCGTCGAGGTGACGAGCCCGAACCGCATCCCGTTCCTGCTCACCAACAAGGCCGACGTCGTCGTCGCCTCGCTCTCCATCAGCGAGGAGCGCAAGCAGGTGATCGACTTCGCCGATCCGCACGGCGTCATCCAGGTCATCGCCGCCGCGCCGAAGGACGTCGACATCAAGAGCGTCGAGGACCTGAAGGGCAAGGACGTCGCCACCACCCGCGGCACCACCAACGACAAGGAAGCCACGACCCAGGCGAAGGACGCCAACATCGTGCGCTACGACGACGACGCGACGCTCGTGACCGCCCTCGTCTCCGGCCAGAACAACATCATGATCTCCGCCCCGCAGATCATGAACGCCGTCAACGAGCGCCGCACGAACGACCCGCTGGAGGTCAAGTTCGTGCTCAAGGTCAACCCCTACGCCGTCGGCCTGCGCAAGGGCGAGGACGCCCTGAAGGCGGCCATCAACGACTGGGTCAAGACGGACCTTGCCAACGGCAAGCTGAACGCGATCTACAAGAAGTACAACAACGTCGACCTGCCGGCCGAAATGCCGAAGCCCTGACGAAAGGACGGGGCGGCCGTGCGGGCCGCCCCGCAATGCCTGAAGTCCGATGTCCTCTCTTTCGTCATGGTCGGGCTTGACCCGACCATCCATCGCCTCCGGGGAGAATGGATCCTCGGGTCAAGCCCGAGGATGACGCAGGGGGTGGGACACGGATCGACACCATACCGGAGCGGCCGATACGCGGCCGCTCCTCATACCTCCCAAGGACAGGACCCCATGAAAGCGCTCCTCTGCGAAGAACCCGGCCGCCTCTCCCTCGTCTCCCGCCCGGCGCCCGTGCGCGGGGAGGGCGAGGTTCTCGTGCGCATCCGCCATGTCGGCATCTGCGGCACGGATTTCCACATCTTCGCCGGCAAGCATCCCTTCCTGGAATATCCGCGCGTCATGGGCCACGAGCTCTCCGGCACGGTCGAGGCGGCGCCCGAGGGCAGCCGCCTCAAGGCGGGCGAGCCTGTCTATATCGTGCCCTATCTTTCCTGCGGACAGTGCCACGCCTGCCGCAAGGGCCTCACCAATGCCTGCCAGTCGATCCGCGTGCTCGGCGTCCATTGCGACGGCGGCATGGCCGACTATGTGTCGGTGCCCGAAAGCAACGTCGTGCCGACCGGCAACATCGCGCTGGAAGACGCCGCGATGATCGAGTTCCTCGCCATCGGCGCACATGGCGTCAAGCGCGGCAATATCGCTGCCGCCGACCGCGTGCTCGTCACCGGCTCCGGCCCCATCGGCATGTCGGCGATCATCTTCGCCAAGGCGCGCGGCGCGAACGTCACCGTCATGGACACCCGCACCGACCGCCTCGCCTTCGCCGCCGACCGGCTCGGCGCGGATGCCACGCTGCTGGCAGACGCGTCCGCCGAGGCGGAGGTGAACCGCCTCACCGGCGGCGACGGCTTCGACGTGGTGATCGACGCCACCGGCAATGCCGGCCCCATCGAGCGCGGCTTCGGCTTCCTCGCCCACGGCGCGCGCTATGTGCTGCTCTCCGTCGTGCGGCAGGACATCACCTTCTCCGACCCGGAATTCCACAAGCGCGAGGCGACGCTTTTTGCGAGCCGCAACGCCCAGCCCGACGATTTCGCCGAGGTGGTGCGGCAGATCGAGGCCGGCAAGGTGCCGACCCGCGCACTCAACACCCATCGCGGTCGCCTGGAAGACGGCGCCGCATTGCTGGTAGAATGGGCCCGCCCCGAGGCGGGCGTGATCAAGGCCATCCTGGAGGTCTGATGCCATGAACGCGAAGAAGACGCTGCGTCTCAATCCCGAGGACAATATCGTCGTGGCGATCGCCGACCTGCCGGCCGGCAGCGCCGTGGAGGGCGAGATCGTCACCCGCGCCCGCGTGCCGCGCGGCCACAAGACGGCGAGCCGCTTCATCGCGACGGGCGAGCCGATCCGCAAGTTCGGCCAGGTGATCGGCTTTGCCAGTGCCGATATCGAGCCCGGCGACTGGGTGCACGAGAAGAACGTCACCATGGGCGAGGATTTCGACCGCGACTACGCCTTCGCGAGCGAGGCCCGCCCGCCGGAGGGCCCGCGCGCCGACGAGACGCCCGCCTTCTTCGAGGGCTACAAGCGCGCCGACGGGCGCGCCGGCACGCGCAACTATATCGGCATCCTCTCCTCGGTGAACTGTTCGGCCACCGTCGTCGACTATGTCGCCGACGAGATCAACCGCTCCGGCATCCTCGCCGATTATCCGGGCATCGACGGCATCGTTCCGCTGCCGCACGGACAGGGCTGCGGCATGGCCGGGCGGGGCGAGGCCTTCGACGTGCTCTCGCGCACGCAATGGGGCTATGCCAGCCACCCGAACTTCGCCGCCGTGCTCCTCGTTGGCCTCGGCTGCGAGGTCTTCCAGATCCCGCGCATGAAGGACACCTACGGCATCGCCGAGGGCGACCATTTCCAGTCGCTGACGATCCAGGAGATCGGCGGCACGCGCAAGGCGGTCGAGGCGGGCGTGGCGCGCATCCGCGAGATGCTGCCTTTCGCCGCGCGGTCGAAGCGCGAGCCCATCTCCGCCTCGGAACTGACGCTCGCCCTGCAATGCGGCGGCTCGGACGGCTATTCGGGACTGACCGCCAACCCGGCGCTCGGCTTTGCCGCCGACATGCTGGTGCGCCAGGGCGGCACCGCGATCCTCTCCGAAACGCCGGAGATCTACGGCGCCGAACACCTGCTCACCCGCCGCGCCGAGAGCGCCGAGGTGGGGCAGAAGATCGTCGACCTCATCCACTGGTGGGAGGACTACACCAGCCGCAACGGCGGCGAGATGAACAACAACCCCTCCCCCGGCAACAAGGCCGGCGGCCTCACCACCATCCTGGAAAAATCGCTCGGCGCCGTCGCCAAGGGCGGCACCTCGACGCTGCGCGGCGTCTACCGTTATGCCGAGCGCATCGACCGCAAGGGCTTCGTCTACATGGACACGCCCGGCTACGACCCGGTGGCGGCGACAGGCCAGGTCGCGGGCGGCGCGAACGTCCTCTGCTTCACCACCGGGCGAGGCTCCGCCTACGGCTGCAAGCCCGTGCCCTCGATCAAGCTCGCCACCAACAACGAGCTCTACGCCCGCATGTCCGACGACATGGACATCAACTGCGGCGACGTCATCGACGGCGTGCCGCTGGAGGTGAAGGGCCGTGAGATCTTCGAGGCGATCCTTGCCATTTCCTCCGGCAAGCCCTCGAAATCCGAGCTGCTCGGCTACGGCCGCAACGAGTTCGTCCCCTGGCAGATCGGCGCCGTCATGTAACCCCCGCCGCCGGCAGGCAACCTGCCGGCGAACACCCACCCCCCCTCCATGAAACCCGGCCGGCTTGCGTAACGCCACAACGGCCGGCCTTTTCTGTTGCGGCCACAATCCACTGTGGCAATGACGCAACTACGGCATAAACATGACAACAATTGTCATGAATATAATTGCGGGAGCATAAACATGATGGAATAAGTCATCTTATTCCGTTCCGCATAGAAAGCCGTTCCGAATGCCCAGATCCCGCAGCCTCCGCATCGCCCTCGCCGGCACCTCCTTCCTCACCCTTGCCGCCGTTGCGATGGCGCAGGAGACCACGCCCGCGACGACGGACGGCGGCGCCACGGTTCTCGAGGACATCATCGTCGACGGCGGCAGCGGCGGCGTGATCAAGGCAGACGGCTATGTGGGCAAGAGCAGCGCCACCCGCGCCAAGACCGACACGCCCTTCGTCCAGACGCCGCAGTCCATCTCGTCGGTCACCAAGGACCAGCTCGAAGACCGAAATCCGCAGAACCTGCTCGACACGCTCTCCTATACGCCCGGCACGCGCGTCGGCGCTTTCGGCTTCGATCCGCGCTTCGATTCCTTCACCGTGCGCGGCTTCGACGTGACCTATAGCGGTATCTTCCGCGACAACCTGCGCCAGCCGGGCACGGGCTCGTCCATCTTCAAGACGGAACCCTACGGCATCGAGGGCGTCTCGATCCTGCGCGGGCCCTCCTCCGCGCTTTACGGCGCCTCGGGCCCCGGCGGCCTCTACAACCTCATCAGCAAGCGCCCGACGGAAGAGACGCTGCGCGAGGTCCAGGCTCAGTACGGCAGCAACAACCGCTACCAGGGCCAGTTCGACCTTTCCGGTCCCGTCAACGACGAGGACCCGGTCTACTATCGCCTGACCGGCCTCTTCCGCGACGCCGACACCGAGCAGGTCGGCGTGCCGGACAACCGCATCTACATCGCGCCGGCCTTCACCTGGAAACCGGACGAGGATACGCGCCTCACGATCCTCGGCGAATATTCCCGCACCAAGACCGGCGGCGCCGCCGCCTTCTACAACGACCCGGCAACCGGGCAAGTGACCGATATCTTCGGCGGCGATCCGGACTACAACGACTCCGTCCAGAACCAGGGCCGCATCGGCTACGAATTCGAGCACCGGCTGAACGATACGTTCGTCTTCCGCCAGAATGCCCGCGCCTCGCGCCTCAACATCGATGCCGACTGGGCGTTCCTCAGCGAGCCCAACGCTCTCGACAGCACGCTGATCGACAGCGATGCCGGCACGTTCGAGGAATGGCTCAACGCCTACAATCTCGACAACCAGATCGAGGCGAAGTTCTCCACCGGCCCGCTCGACCACACGCTGCTGACCGGCATCGACTTCACCAAGGTCTACTGGAAAGCCCTCAACGGCTACGGCATCGCCCCGCCCTACGACACCAACAACCCGACGGCCAGCCGCCCGGTCTCGCCCATCGCCTTCCAGACGATGGACGTGCAGAACCAGTTCAATACCGGCATCTACACGCAGGACCAGATCCGCTACGACGCGCTCACCTTCACGCTCGGCGGCCGCTACGACTGGGCCAATTCCGATACCGACAGCACGGACCTGGCGACCGGCGACGTGACCACGACCGAACAGCGCGACCGTGCCTTCAGTTGGCGCGCCGGCGTGACCTACGAGACCGAATGGGGCATCACGCCCTATGCGAGCTACTCGACGGCCTTCCTGCCGAATGCCGGCGTCAGCGAGCAGACGCACCTGCCGTTCAAGCCGACGGAAAGCGAGCAGAAGGAAATCGGCGTCAAGTACCTGCTGCCCGATGCGAACGTGCTGCTGACGGCCGCGCTCTTCGACATCGACCAGACGGACAGCCTCTACTACAGCTACGAGAATGTCGGCGGTACGATGAAGAACATCCTCGTGCAGCGCGGCGAGCTGCGCTCGCGCGGCGTGGAACTCGAAGCCACGACCAGCCTCGACAACGGCCTGTCGCTGATCGCCTCCTACACCTACACGCAGGCGAAGATCCTCGACGGCCCGGGCGGCACCGTCGGCAACGACATCTCCTCCATCCCGCGCCACATGGCCTCGCTCTGGGGGCACTACGACATGCCGGAGGACGGCCCGTTCTACGGTCTCGGCCTGGGCGCCGGCGTGCGCTTCCTCGGCTCCAGCTATACCGGCGACGACAACTCCGCCAAGAACGGTTCGCGCGCCTTCGTCGATGCCGCCATCGACTTCGACTTCGCGGCGATCGACAAGGAATACGAAGGCCTCAAGCTGCAGATCAACGCGACCAACCTGTTCGACCGCCGCGGCACCGTATGCTCCTCCGGCTATTGCTACCGGGACCAGGGCCGCACGGTCATCGGCACCCTGAAATATACGTGGTGAGGCCTTGACGACGATATCCTCCCGGGACGGTGAGACCGCTTTCCGGCCGCAGGGCCTGAAGGCGGTCTTTTCCGGCGAGCATGCCTGGTGCGGCGAGAAAATGATGCTCTCGGCGGATCTCGAGGGCGCCGTGCCGCTCGGGGATTTCCTGGAGGGGGACGGGTTTTCCAAGACGCTGGACCGCTATGCGGAAAGCCACGGCAAGGCCGACCGGCGCGCGGCCGCGTCCTTCTGGTCGCTCTATTATTTCTCGGCGCTGACCATTCCCTATGTCGTGGCGCGGCGGGCGGAGACGCGCCTTCCCGTCGCCTTCGACGAGATGACCATCGCGCTCGGGGAGGACGGGCTGCCGCGCGCCTTCGGCCTGCCGCACGAGGGCGACTGGAGCGAGGACGAGGATCTTCTCGACGTCGTCACGCCGCTGGTGGATTGCCACCTTTCCCGCGCCGTCGCCCTCCTCAAGGAAAAGTCCGGCATCGCGCCGAAGCTCGCCTGGAACAATGCCGCCGTCTACATCGACTATGCCTTCAACGTGACGGACCGCACGCCGGCCGACGGCGACGACTACTGGCCCTCGCGCCCGCTCTTCGACTGCCCGCTGCTCGGCAACGGCAGCCGCAATCCCTTCCACGGCTGCCTGCGCCACGAGAGGGAGGAAGGCACCGTCCACTGTCGCCGCAAGGTCTGCTGCCTGCGCTACATGCTGCCCGGCATTCCGGGCTGCGGCGAGCTTTGCGCCCTCCCGGAACTGAGAAAGCAATGATCCTGCGTTTTGCCGCCCTCCTCGCCGCCGCCTTCCTGCTTGCCGCCCTGCCGGCCCGCGCCGAGGTCCGTTATCCGGTGACGGTCACGGACGCCGTCGGCCGCAAGGTCACCATTCCGGCTGAGCCGAAGGCGGTGCTGCTCGGCTCGGGCTTCAATCTCGTGGCGCTCTCGCTCATCCACCCCGATCCCGTCAGCCTGCTCGCGGGATGGGCAAACGACATGAAGGGCGACAATCCGGCGATCTACGAGCGCTTTCGCGAGAAGTTCCCGGCCATCGCGAAGGTCCCGGTCATCGGCGACGGCATCACCGTCTCCTTCGAGGCGGTCCTGTCGCTCAAGGCGGACCTTGCGATCCTTGCGAACTGGCAGGCCGAAACCGACATCGGCAGGCAGGCGATCGCCTATCTCGAGCAAAGCGGCGTGCCCGTCGTGGTGGTCGATTTCAACAGCGACGCGCTGCAGAACACGGCGGACAACATGCGCCTGCTCGGCCGCGTGCTGAACCGCGAGGACGAGGCCGATGCCTTCGCCGATTTCTACGAGGCGCGCCTGAAGCGGATACGCGAGCGGGTCGCGGCCCATCCCGAGCCCGGCCCCACGGTGGTGATGGACGCCTTCCCGAACCCCGAGCGGTGCTGCTTCGCCTACGGCACCGGCGGGCTCGGCGCCTTCATCGCCATCACCGGCAGCCGCAACATCGCCGAGAGCCTGCCGCCGCAGGGCGGCACCGTCAGCGCGGAATTCATCGTCGCGGCAGATCCCGAGGTCTATATCGCCACCGCCTCGCCGGGCGGCATCTACAGCGGCTTTTCCGTCGGCCCGGGCGTCGATCCGGCCGAGGCGCGCGCATCGCTCGCCCGCGCCGTGGAAAACCCCTTCCTCGCCAATCTGAAGGCGGTCAAGAACGGGCGCGTCCATGGCCTGTGGAACTTCTTCAACGCCGTGCCGCTCAACATCCTTGCGGCGGAAGCCTTCGCGCACTGGCTGCGCCCGGAGATCTTCGCCGATATCGATCCGGACGAGACGCTGAAGGAGATCAACACCCGCTTTGCCGCCGTGCCCTTCGAGGGCGCCTACTGGATCAGCCTTTCGGGGCAGCGAAGGGGCGATCCCGCGCCTCAATCATTCCGCGAGGGCGAAAAATAAAATCCGGGCTACGGCGCTGTTTTGATGCGATTAAATCGATATCGGCAATGTCGTTTCCGGCCTGCCTCGAAATAAATACCTTGCAGAATGCGGGAAAAATACCTACCTTCCCGGTATCGAACTTTGCTAGTGACCTTTGTCTATCGCTTCGGCGAGCCGGTCAGATTTCCTCTCATCGTCGATCTATCCGCGGCAATACCTGCCGCTTCCTCCAACGATTGAAAGGATATCGTTATGAATTCAGGCACCGTCAAGTGGTTCAACAGCACCAAGGGTTTCGGCTTCATCGCGCCCGACAACGGCACGAATGACGTGTTCGTCCACATTTCAGCCGTCGAACGCTCCGGTCTCGGCAGTCTCGCCGAAGGCCAGAAGGTGAGCTACGACATCGTCCAGGATCGCCGCTCGGGCAAGAGCTCGGCCGACAACCTGCGCGCCGCATAAGGATTGTTGCCCCTCTCGCTGACCACGGATGTACTGGCAGCAAGACGGAGAGCGACAGGAGAGGTCGGGGTAACGCCCGGCCTTTTTGTTTCCGGCGTCAGGGATTGAAGGACAGGCTCATGAGCCAGAAGACCTATGCGGTCGGCGACACGGTGACGCTCAAGACCGACCTGTTCCGCTCCGGCGATGCCGGACGCGATTGCAGGATCGTCGCGATCCTTCCGGCCGACCACGGCGAAGTGCAGTACCGGATCCGGATCGGCACCGAGATGCACGAGCGAAGGGTCGTCGCCAGCGACATCGACGCCCCGCAAGGGGCCGCGGACGAGCCGGCGAAGACTACGGCGCCGAAGCGCTTGCAGGGCGAGCCCTGGCTCAAGCCCGCGAGCATCCGCGTCAGGAAATAACCACAGGAAAGCGGCACGGCCGCATGGAAAGGATATGTTTTGCAGGTTCTCGTCAGGGAAAACAATGTCGAACAGGCCATCCGGGTTCTGAAGAAGAAGATGCAGCGGGAAGGACTCTTCCGCGAGATGAAGGCGCGCAGCGCCTATGAGAAGCCTTCCGAGAAGAGGGCGCGGGAAAAGGCGGAAGCCATCCGCCGGGCACGCAAGCTCGCCCGCAAGAAGGCGCAGCGCGAAGGCCTGCTGCCCGGCCCCAAGAAGAAAGCGCCCGCCGGCCGGGCCCGCTAGGCGGCCGGACATGCCATGCCAGGGAGACCGTAGATGACCACCGCCACACGAGAGCAGTTCTTCAAGCCGGCGAAAACCAGCGCCGCGGCGAAGGCGGAAGAAACCAATTCCGTCGCCAAGGGCATCATCGCCCAGGAGACCGCTGCGCGGGACAAGAAGACGGAAAAGCTGAGGGCGCTGCGGCTGGCAAAAGAAGCCGCGACGCCGACGCCCCTGCCGACGAAGAAGCGGAAGTAACCGGCCCTATCCCCGGCCCCGCAGGCCTTGCGAAAGCGGCGCAGCATCCCGGCTGCGCCGATGGAACGCATTGGGGCCCTTTTGCGCCGTCTAGCCGCCCCCCTCTCCTGAAGCCAGTTGCGCGATGCCGCCGAGGGCGAAATTCGCCAGGCGGCTTGCGAGCACCTCGTTGCTGACATTGGCGCGGGCGAGCGGCGGCATCACCTCCGACAGCCGCTTTTCGGCGATCAGCAGCATGAAACAGGGCGCGAGGATCGAAAAGACCGACTGGGCGACGAGCGGGTGATCTATGGAAACGCCCATGATCCCGGCGACGACGCCGAAGAGGAGCGCCTTCTTCGGCTCCAGCTCCTCGCGCCGCAGCTTCTCGAAATGCGGCGTCGGCGAGATCAGCTCGCGCACGATCACCTTCGCTGGCCAGGACGCATCGCCCTGCGAGCGCACCACGCGCACGAGAAGGCCGATCAGGCGCCGCAGCCTGTCCTTCGGGTCCGTGTCGGCGGAAGCGGCGCGCGCAAGGCTCTGATAGCTGACGAGGCGGCGGTGCGCCTCGGCCAAGACCTCCTCGTAGAGCGGCGCGATCCCCCCGAAATGATAGTTGACGGCGGCGGCATTGGCGCCGGCGCGAAGGGCGATCGCCTTGGCCGTCGCCCCGTCGAAACCGCATTCGGCGAACACCGCGCCGGCCGCCTCCAGCAGGCTTGCCCGCGTCGCCGCGCCATCCGGCCGCGGCCCGGAAACCGACGACCGTCTTGGACCTCGCGCCATATTCCTTCCTCTCCGTACAAATTCAAATCTAGATTTCAAATTTGGATTTGACAATCCCTTCCGATCGTCCTTAGGCTAGGGAACAGAACCCCGCCCCGGAGGCGAAACGGAATGAAGCGTCTCATCGTCGTCGCACTCCTCATCGCCGCGCTTGCCGCCGGCGCCTGGTGGTATCGGCACCGCGACAGCGGGCCGGCGGAGCTCGTCCTCTATGGAAACGTCGACTTCCGGCAGGTGACGCTCGCCTTCAACGGCAGCGGGCCGGTGGCCGAGGTCCTCGTCGAGGAGGGCGCCGCGGTCAAAAAGGGAGAGGTCATCGCCCGGCTCGACACCGGCAGGATCCGCCCGCAGATCGATCAGGCCCTTGCCCAGGTGGACGCCCAGCAGGCAAGCCTCACCCGCCTGAAGAACGGCAGCCGGCCGGAGGAGATCGCCCAGGCACGCGCCAACCTCGCCGCCGCGGAGGCGGAAGCCGCCAATGCGCGCCTGCAACTGGAGCGCCAGAGCGCGCTCGTGCCGCGCGCGGCCGTCAGCCAGCAGGCCCTCGACAACGCCCGCTCGAACGCGGCGGTGGCGGAAGCCAAGGTCGTCGCGACACAGAAGGCGCTCGACCTTGTCGTCGCCGGGCCGCGGGCAGAGGATATCCAGCAGGCCGCCGCGCAGTTGCGGGCCGCCGAGGCGCAGGTCGCGCTTCTGAGGGCCGAGCTTACCGATGCCGATCTCAAGGCCCCGGTGGACGCGGTCGTGCGCTCCCGGCTCATCGAGCCCGGCGAGATGGCCTCGCCGACGCGCGCCGCCTTCTCGCTCGCCACCGTCAGTCCGAAATGGATCCGCGCCTATGTCTCGGAAACGCAGCTCGGGCAGATCCACCCCGGCATGAAGGCCGAGGTGCTGGTCGATTCGCTACCCGGCCGCACCATACCCGGCTGGATCGGCTTCATCTCCTCGGTCGCCGAGTTCACGCCCAAGACCGTCCAGACGGAGGAGCTGCGCACCAGCCTCGTCTTCGAGGTGCGCGTCTTCGTCGAGGACCCGGACAACGTGCTGCGCCTCGGCATGCCCGCCACCGTGCGCCCGCTGGCCGGCGACACGGCGCCGGCCGCCGCGCAACAGGGCGGGTGAGAGACGATGGAGGACCGCCCGCTCTCCCTTGTCGCGCGGGACCTGCGCAAGAGCTTCCGCCGCGACGCGAAGGAGACGGTCGAGGCGCTCGGCGGCATATCGCTCACCGTCCGCAAGGGCACGCTGACGGCGCTCGTCGGCCCCGACGGCGCCGGCAAGACGACCCTTCTGCGGCTGGCGAGCGGGCTGATCCTTCCCGATAGCGGCAGCCTCACGGTCGTCGGCCTCGACGTGGCGGAAAAGCCGCAGGCCGTGCAGGACCGGATCGGCTACATGCCGCAGCGCTTCGGCCTCTACGAGGACCTCAGCGTGCAGGAGAACCTCGACCTTTACGCCGATCTCAACGGCGTTTCCCCCGCCGAGCGCCGGACGGTCTATCCGCGCCTCTTCGAGATGACGCAGCTCGGCCCGTTCAAGGACCGCCCGGCGGGCAAGCTCTCCGGCGGCATGAAGCAGAAGCTCGGCCTTGCCTGCACCCTTGTGCGCGCGCCCGAACTCCTGCTGCTCGACGAGCCGACGGTCGGCGTCGATCCGCTTTCGCGGCGCGAATTGTGGGAGATCGTGTTCAAGCTGATCCGCGAGGACGGCCTTTCCGTCGTCGTCGCCACCTCCTATCTCGACGAGGCGGAACGCTGCGAGCATGCGGTGCTGATGCATGCGGGGGAAATCCTCGCCGGAGGCCCGCCGGCGGAGATCACGGTGAAGGCGGACGGCTGCTGCTTCCTCGTCAGGGGACCGGAAGGCGTTCCGGCCCGCTCGCTACAGGCCCGCCTCTTCGCCCTTCCCGGCGTCGTCGACGCCGTGCCGGAGGCCGGGCGCGTGCGCGTCGTGCGCCGGCCGGACCGGCTGGAGGAGCCGCTGGCGCTCGAAGGCCTCAAGCTCGAAACGGAGCCGACCGGGGCCCGCTTCGAGGATGCCTTCATGATGCTGTTCGACAGCGTGGCGGGGGAGCGGGATCACACGAGCCCCGCGCCGCTTGCCGCAAGCCCGGAGAACGCGGCGGACGGGACGGTCGTCGAGGTGCGCGACCTCGTGCGCAAATTCGGCGATTTCACCGCCGTCGACCATGTCAGCTTCAGCGTCCGCCGCGGCGAGGTCTACGGGCTTCTGGGCCCGAACGGCGCGGGCAAGAGCACGACCTTCCGCATGCTCTGCGGCCTCCTGCCCGCCACCGCCGGCACGCTGCGGGTGGCCGGCAACGATCTCCTCAAGGCGGGCGCGAAGGCGCGCGAACGCCTCGGCTACGTCGCCCAGAAATTCTCGCTCTACGGCCAGCTCACGGTCGGGGAGAACCTCGAATTCTTCGCCAGCGCCTACGGGCTGCGCGGCAATCGCAAGAAGGAGCGGATCGCCACGCTGACGGCGGCCTTCGAGCTCGAACGCTTCCGCGACCTGCCGAGCGGCCAGCTTCCCGGCGGCTTCCGGCAGCGCCTCGCGCTCGCCGCGGCGCTCCTGCACGAGCCCGACATCCTCTTCCTCGACGAGGCGACGAGCGGAGCCGATCCCCTCGCCCGCCGGCAGTTCTGGGGGCGCATCACCGCCCTTTCGGAACAGGGCGTGACGGTCATCGTCACGACCCATTTCATGGAAGAGGCGGAATATTGCGACCGGGTGATCATCCTCGATGCCGGCCGGAACCTTGCGGAGGGAACGCCCGTCGAGATCCGCGAGCGCGCCGTCTCCGGTAAAACCGCGCCCTCGATGGAAGAGGCCTTCATCGCCATCGTCGAGCGGGAGCGGGCAAAGCGGACGGAGAAGGCCGCATGAGCGCCCCCCGCACCATGGCCGGCGGCTTTGCCGGTCTTTTGCGGCGGACGCGCGCGCTGATCCGCAAGGAAACGCGCCAGCTCCTGCGCGATTTCAGCAGCATCGCGATCGGCATCGTCATGCCCGTGACGCTGCTCGTCCTCTTCGGCTACGGCATCAACCTCGATGTCAGGAACGTGCCCGTCGCCGTGCTGATGGAAGACGATTCCGCGCCGGCGCGGGGCGTTGCCGCCGCCTTCGAGCTCTCGCCCTACTTCTCCACCCAGCGTGTGCGCACGATGAACGATGCCGAGCGCATGCTGATGGCCGGCGACGTGCGGGCCATCGTGCGCATCCCCTCCGACTTCGCCCGCAGCATCGATCTCGGCGCGGCCGACGTGCAGCTGATCATCAACGGCGCCGATGCCAACACGGCGCGCATCTCGCTCGGCTATGCGCAGGGCGCGGTCGCCACATGGGCGGCAAAGGAGGCCGCGCGCACCGGCAACGCGGGCGCTATCGGCGGCATCGCCGTCGAACCGCGCCTCTGGTTCAACGAGGCGAACGACAGCAGCTATTTCCTCGTGCCCGGCCTGATCGTGCTGGTCATGACGCTGATCGGCGCGCTCCTTACCGCGCTGGTGATGGCGCGCGAATGGGAGCGGGGCACCTTCGAGGCGCTTTTCGTGACGCCCGTGCGCTCGGCCGAGATCCTTCTTGGCAAGACCGTGCCCTATTTCGTCCTCGGCCTGATCGGCCTTGCGCTTTGCGTTGTCGGCAGCAAGCTGCTGTTCGGCGTGCCGCTGCGCGGCTCGCTCGTCATCCTCACCCTCGTGTCGATGCTCTATCTCCTCGTCGCGCTCGGGCTCGGCCTCGTCATCTCCTCGGCCACGAAGAGCCAGTTCGTGGCAAGCCAGGTGACGGTGCTCGTCACCTTCCTGCCGGCCATGATGCTCTCCGGCTTCATGTACGATCCGCGCAGCATGCCGCTCGCGGTGCAGGTGATCACCTATGTCTTCCCGGCACGCTATTTCGTGACCCTGCTCCAGACGCTCTTCCTGTCCGGCAACAACTGGAGCGTCATCCTGCCCAATGCGGCGGTGCTTGCCGGCATGGCGGCCGCGCTCCTGGCGCTCGCCGTGCGCCTCACCCGCAAGAGGATCGCGTGATGATCGTGTCGCTCCTGCGCATCCTGACGCTCATCCGCAAGGAACTGCTCGTCCTCCTGAAGGACCCGAAGAGCCGGGCGAGCCTCGTCCTGCCGCCGATCCTGCAATGCCTGATCTTCGGCTATGCGGCGACCTACGACCTCAACAGCGTGCCCTATGCGCTGGTGGACCAGGACCGCAGCGCCGCCTCCATCGCGCTCGTCGCAAAACTTGAGGGCTCCGGCATCTTCCAGCGCGAGGGCACATTCGCGCGGATGACGGAGGCCGTGCCGCAGCTCGATGCCCGGCGCGCACTGCTCATCGTCGTCATCGGGAACGGCTTCGAGCGCAACCTCGAGACCGGCGTGCCCGCCCCCGTGCAGGTGATCGCCGACGGCAGGAACTCCAACACCAGCGGCATCGCCCAGAGCTATGCCGGCGCCATCATCGGCGATTTCGCCGCCGCTTGGCGGGCCGAAAGAGGCTTTCCCGCCGCCGGCGTGACGGTCTCGACGCGCGCCTGGTTCAACCCGCAGCTGGAGACCCGATGGAGCATGATCCCTTCGCTGATCGGCACCATCACCATGATGATGACCATGATGCTGACGGCGATGTCGGTGGCGCGCGAGCGGGAGGAAGGCACGTTCGACCAGCTCCTTGTGGCGCCCTTCACGCCGACGGAGATCATGATCGGCAAGGCCGTCCCCTCCATGATCGTCGGCATCACCCAGGCCTCGGCGGTGCTGCTCGTCGCGCTCTTCTGGTTCAAGATCCCCTTCGCCGGGTCGTTCTTCACGCTTTATGCGGGCCTTGCCCTGTTCCTCGCCGCGGCCATCGGCTTCGGCCTGTTCCTCTCCTCGCTCGCCGGCAACATGCAGCAGGCGATGATCCTCGCCTTCGTCTTCCTGATGCCCTTCATGCTGCTGTCCGGCCTGATGTCGCCCACCGAGAATATGCCGGCCGTCCTGCAATACCTGACGATGATCAATCCGCTGACCTATGCGATCCGCATCACGCGCGTCGTCTATCTGGAAGGCGGCCGCTTCGCCGAGCTCCTGCCGGACATGCTGGCCCTCGTCGCGATTGCCGCCGTGACGATGCCGTTTGCCGCCTGGATGTTCCGCCACAGGCTGAATTAGGGCGGCCCGCGGAAGGAACCTTCGCCGATGCCGGCCGGTTAGTATCCCGAAAGGAGAACCGACATGGCTATCGCAAAACCGAAGGACGGCGCTGCCGGCACCACCGAGCAATCCCCGCGCTGGGAAGGGCCTGAGGAGAGTCGGCCCCGCGGCTATCTGCCGGCGAAGGACGACCCGGACAGGAACCCGGACGCCGTGGGCGAGACCAACCGAAACCCCGAGCGCAACCGCCCCTCGGACGCCCTGAAGACGCGGAAATGACGGGAAAGCGTCACCCGATCTCGATATCCGCGCAGAGCGGGAGATGATCGGACGCGCGGCGGGCGAGCGGGCTGTCGTGGACGAAGGTCCTGTGCACGCCGAGCCCGTCGCCGAGCAGGATATGATCGATCCGCAGCAGCGGCAGGCGTGAGGGAAAGGTCGCCCTGAGCTTCCCGCCGGCCTCGACCTGGGCATCCCTGAGGCGCCGCGCCAAAAGCCGGTAAGAGGCCGAACGCGGGATCGCGTTGAGATCGCCGGCAAAGACGATGCGCGCATCCTCCGGCATGTCCGCGCCCAGCCAGCCCGGCCCGAGCAGCACCTCCGCCTGCCTGACGCGCTCGGCGCCGAAAAGGCCGAGATGCGTGACGAAGACCTGTAGCCTTGCTTCTTCGAGCGGGACCTCCACCCAGAGCGCGCCCCGCGGCTCGCCGCGCGACGGCAGGCCGCCGGCCTTGACGAGGCGCGTCGGCAGCGCCGTCAGGAGGGCATCGCCATAGCGCTCTTCCTCAAGATGCAGCGCCGGATGGAAATGCGAGATCATCTGCAAATGGCCGGCGATCGCCTGCGCCTGGTCGATGCCGCCGCTGCGGGCGCGCGCGACGTCGACCTCCTGCAGGGCGACGATATCCGCCTCGCATTCGGCGATCACATCCGCGATGCGGCCTGGGTCGAGCTTCCGGTCCGTGCCGAAACAACTGTGCACATTATAGGTCACGATCCTGAGCCGCCTGCCCATGCCTTCCTCTCGTTCCGCCTGTGCCACGGGAACACGAAAAGCCTCCATTTCGTTCCCTTGCGACAGCCCCAAGGAGACGGCATGAACCGAACCCATATCCTTCACGCGCTCCTCGCCGGCGCGACCCTCCTCGGCGGTTGGCTGATCTACCGCACGCTCGGCCAGTATTCCTGGGAAGACATCCGCAGTTCCGTCCTTGCCATTCCGAGGCTGAACCTTTGCCTCGCGCTCGCCTTTGCGGCCGGCTCCTATCTCTGCCTGACATTCTTCGATTTCCTTGCCCTCCATTATGTCGGCAAGCCGCTCTCCTATCCCCGCGCCGCCATCG
The DNA here is from genome assembly GCF_055392685.1 of Shinella sp. Sh6. Taxonomy (NCBI): domain Bacteria; kingdom Pseudomonadati; phylum Pseudomonadota; class Alphaproteobacteria; order Hyphomicrobiales; family Rhizobiaceae; genus Shinella; species Shinella sp. Sh6. The sequence goes on from NZ_AP044005.1 coordinate 2,619,838, forward strand.
CCTCCTTTTCAAGCCTTTCCCTCGGCCACAATATCGGCGTGGCGGGCCTCAGCAGCGGCGCGGTGCGCTACCGCTTCTATTCCCGCTGGGGCCTCGATGCGGGGGAGGTCGCCAAGCTGGTCGTCTTCTGCGGCGTGACGGTGGGGCTGGGGCTGGTAACGCTTGCCGGGCTGTGCCTGCTCGTCCTGCCCGGCACCGCCGGCAAGGTGGCCGGGCTCGGGACGGCGGCCTCCGTCGCGCTCGGCATCGCCTGCCTTGCGGCAAGCGCGGCCTATGTGGCGCTCGCCGCCTTCCTGCGCGGCGAGATCAAGGTGTGGAAATGGCGCTTCGGCCTGCCGACGCCGGGCATCGCCGCCTTGCAGATCCTCGCCGGAACGGTGAACTTCGCGCTCGTCGCCGCCTGCCTTCACCAGCTTCTGAACGGCGATGCAGGCTACCTGGAAACGACGGCCGCCTATGTCGTCGGCAACCTGACGGCGCTCGTCAGCCATGTGCCGGGTGGGCTCGGCGTGCTGGAGGCGACCATCGGCTTCCTGCTCGGCAGCGCGACGTCGATCGGCGCGCTGATCGCCTTCCGCGTCGTCTACTTCTTCATTCCGCTGCCGCTGGGGCTCGCCTGCCTGCTGGCCGGCGAGGTGCTGGCCGCAAACGGGGAGACAGCACGCCTGCGCGACAACCCGAACTGATGGCGCAGGCGCCCCGCCCAGGCGGACAGCGGCCACCAGGGGGCGGCGGGATCGACGATGCCCGTGCCAGGGACGGGGACGATCGCGCCCCTTCCCTTCGCATCGCGGAACGGCTGCAGGCCGCGCTCGCCTGTGTTGAACGCGTCGATGGCCCTGCCGAGATGGCCGCCCGCGCGCACGGCGGCACCGAAGGCTTCGGCGTCCGCGTCGAGATGTTCCGCCAGCAGCCGGTCGCGCAGCATGACGATGCTGCGGCGCTCGGCATCCGTGCGCGCCTCGACGGCGATGTCGAGCTCCGTGTCCAGCCCTTCGCTGCGCTGGTTGATGTTGGAGGAACCGATGCGCAGGAAGAGATCGTCGACGATGACGAGCTTGGAATGCACGACGATCTCCTGCTTCGTGCCATCGGGCTTCGGCACCACGGGATAGAAGGCGCGCATCCGGCCATGCCGGTCGCATCGGCTGAGACGGCGAATGAGGCGGTCGCGGTTGATGCCGAGGACGAGGCGCTCGATGAGCCCGTGGGAACTGAGCGTCGAAACGATGACGACCTCCGGCCCGTCCGGCTCGGCAAGCCGCTCGCACAGCACGTCGCAGACCTTGGGCGAAGCGAAATACTGGCTTTCGATATAGATATGGCGGCGGGCGGCCCTGAGGGCGGCAAGGGTGAGGTCCGCCGCCTCACGCACCGCCGGTCGACCGCGGATGGCGGGCTCCGTGCGCGCGAAGGCGACGTCCACCTTCGTCATGTCCGGGACCTGCCCGTCGAAGCGGATGTCCGTGGGCGCATCGGGCGCCGGCACCGCCTCGTCCGTGGCGAAGAGCCAGCGGCGGCGGGCGATGTCGCCGGCAAGCCGCGCGGCCTGCCCGTCGAGGGCCACCTGCATGTCGTGCACCGGATCGTAACGCTTGCCGCCCGGCATGGTGCGGCGGGGATCGCCCACCCGATGGTCGGGGGTGTCCCAGCGCTTGGCGGTAAGATCGATGCCGCCGACGAAGGCGACGCGGTCGTCCACCACCACAAGCTTCTGGTGATGCGAGCCCCGGAGCGGATGGCGGCTGTCGAAGGCCAGCACGATGCGCGGATGGGAGGACCAGCGGCGCTTGTGGAACATCTTCAGCGACTTGCCCGAATAGATCGGCCCCATCGCCCAGACGAGCACGCGCACGACGATTTCCGGCCGCTCCTCCACCAGCTTCAGGAGGAAGGCGCCGAGGGTCGGGGACTGCGGCTCATCGGGCCGCATGCGGATATCCGGGTTGAAGTCCCAGCCGACGATCCACACTTCGCGCCTCGCCTGCGCCAGCGCCGTCTCCAGTGCCTCGAAATAAGCCTGGCCGTCGATAAGCACGCGAAGCCGGTCGGCCGAAGCGACGCGCCAGACATTCCGCCCGGGCTGGACGATGGAATTTGTACCGCTCAACGAAAACCCTCCGGTTGCACTCTCGGCGCCGGGTCCCGAAAGACTGATCGCCCTGCGCGGGAATTCGCGGAATGCGGTTTTGGTTCCGCCGTGGATCAGGCGGAACCGGCGCGGATCATGGAAAAGTAATCGTCGCCCCCGACCTGGCCGCCCTTGAGGGCGATTTCCAGCCCGTCGGCAGCCCCGCCATGGGCAATGCAGAGCGGCGAACCGGGGGTCTGGGGCAGCGGCATCTTCAGGGTGAGCGCGGAGATATCCATTTCGCCGAGCGCATGGCTGGACGTATCCCCGCCGGCGACGACGGCGCGGGAAAGGCCGGCGCGCGCGACGAGTTCCGCCTGGATGCGCCCGAGCGCCCGGCCGAGCCGGTGGCGCGCGCCGGAAGCCGCATCGAGTTCGCCGCCCCGGTCGGCCGCGGGGCCGAGCGCGGTATAGAGCACGACGCTGCGCCCGCTTTCGAAGACGCGCAGCCCCGCTTCGACGGCCTTGTCGATGGCCCCCTCCGCCCCCTCGCCGGTGAGGGCGAGCGGATCGACCGGAATGCCGTCGAAGCCGTTGGCAAGGGCGTGGCGGATCTGGCGCTCGGTGGTGGGCGAGACGCTGCCGGAGACGACGGCGATGCGGTCGACAGGCCCGGCAGCCGGAAAGACTGGCTTCTCGCCGATCAGCCCCGCCTGCCGCCATGCGGAGATGAGGGCATATTCCACGCCGGAGGAGCCGCAGACGAACCGGCCTTCCGCACGAAGCGTCTCCCATACCAGCCGGCCGGCCGCCGCCTGCGTCGCCGCGTCGAGCACGTCGAGAAGCAGGATGTCGGCGGCTTCCGGCGCGCGCCCCGCAAGCAGCGCCACATTGTCGAGATCGGCCGAGGTGAGCCGTGTCTGCCGCGAAAGGTGCAGCAGCAGGTTCGCCTCGTCCATCGGCGTGACCGGATGGCGCGACATGACCGGATGCCGATCGATGCGGTAGTTGCGGCCCTGATAGGCGGCGAAGAGCTCGCCGAAGGCGGTATAACGGCGGATCTGCGGCGCGCCGACGATGAGCGGCACGGTCACTTCCCCAAAGACCTCCCGGCCGATCTCGATGGCCCGACCGATGCTGCCGACATGGGGCGCCGAATCGAAGGTCGAGCAGACCTTGTAGTGGCAGAGCTCCGCATCCAGCGTCTTCAGCCAGCCGAAGGCCTCGCGAAGATGGACGTCCATCCAGCCCGGCGTCTCGCTACGGCTGGTGCCGGCAAGGCCGAAGGCGCGCGCGCCGGAAAAGCGCGACAGGAGGTCCGCATCCGGCACCTTCAGGAAGAGCACCGTTTCCACGCCGTTGGAGGCGAGCGCTTCCATCACGTCGGTCGAGCCGGTGAAATCGTCGCCGTAATAGCTGATCAGCGGCCGCGCCATGGCTCAGGCTCCCTTGCCGTCGGCGAATTTTGCAAGCGACTGCGCCAGTTCCGGATGGTCCCTCGCATAGGTTTCGAGCGGCACGCCGGCGGACGCCGCCTCCCAGGCCTGCCTGACCGCCTTCACCCCCGCCCCCGGCCCGCCCGGATGGCTGACGATGCCGCCGCCGCAGAGGTAGAGAAGGTCCATCGATCCGCCCGTCGCGGCAATCGTATCCGGCGCCTGCCCGCCCCACTGGCCGGAGCAGACGACCGGCAGGGCCACGTCCTTTTCGGAAAACAGCGGCGTCGTGACGGCCTTGTAGGAGCGCACGAAGCTCTCGTCCGGCTCCCAGTATTTCACGCGGATGCCGTTGATCTGGAACTGGTCGACGCCGAGCAGCCGCCAGAACTGCTGCCAGACGGAGAACTCGAAGCCAAGCCCGGCATGGCGCGTGAGGAGGTCCCAGCCGTTGCGGTGCGCGTGCAGCACGAGGCCGGAGCGCTTGCGCAGGAAGGCAAGGCCGCCGAAGCCGACGGAGGCGATGTTGACGACGGCGCAATTGCCGCCCGCCTCCAGCACCGTGTCGTGGTTGCGCATCATCTCGTCCGGATCGGCATGGCTGATGCCGAAGGCATACATCACCTTCTTGCCGGTCTTCTGCTCGTGGTCGCGGATCTTCGGCATGATCGCCGCCACCCGGTCCTTGAGCGACGAATAGGCCGGGCTCATCAGCTTCTCGTCGTCCTTGATGAAATCGACACCGGCCTCGATCAGCTCGCCGACCATCTCGGCCGTCTCGTGCGGGCGAAGGCCCAGCGCCGGCTTGACGATGGTGCCGATGATCGGCCGGTCCTTCACGCCCGTCAGCGCGAAGCTGCCCGCAACGCCGAACTGCGGTCCGAGGTGTGCGGCGGCAAATTCCTGCGGCAGCTTCATGTCGACGATGCGAATGCCCGTCAGCCCCTTGATGGAGAAGACGCCGCCGATGGCGATGGTCATCAGCGCGGAAAGGTCGGTGCCGACGGCATCCATCGGGAAATCGATATCGACATCCGCGCGGTTGAACCGCGTAGCGCCGCCCGCCTCGTCCGGAAAGGATGCATGGCTCGCCGGCGGCAGCGGGCGGATGGCGGCGACGCGCGCGGCGACGCGTGCCTTCAGCTCTTCCGTCTCGCCCGGCAGCGCGACGAAGGTGCCGGTCGACTGGTCGCTGGCGATCTTCTTCGCCATGGCCTCCACCGAACCGGGCGTCTCTATCCGATAGGTCAGACGGATCACGTTTTCTCCTCCCGCAGCCGGGTCTTGCCGCTTGTTAAAACAGGACAGCTGGTATAATGAGTATTTATGTTATTGCAAGCCGATTGCGGTGAAAGTTGTTGCGGCGAAGCCTATTGCTGCATATTCAAATCCGACGAAATCAGGTGAACCATGAACGTCGTTTCCGAACCGATCGTCCGCAAGAAACTCTCCGACGAAGTCTTCGCCCGGCTGAAGCACATGATCGAGACCGGCGAGTTGAAGGCCGGCGACGACATGCCCTCCGAGCGCGAGTTGATGGAGCGCTACGGCGTCGGCCGCCCGGCGATCCGCGAGGCCATGCAGGCGCTCGCCGGCAAGGGGCTCGTCGAGATCTCGCAGGGCGAGCGCGCCAAGGTGCTGCGCATCACCGCCGAGACGATCATCCGGCAGGTCGACCTGCCGGCCAAGCTGATGCTCTCCGGCTCCTCCGACACGCTGGAACACCTGAAGAGCGCGCGCATCTTCTTCGAGCGCGGCATGATCCGCGAGGCGGCCGGCAAGGCGACGCCCGAGGATATCGCGAACCTCAAGGCCCTCCTCGACAAGCAGAGGCAGAGCCTCGGCGATGCGGATGCCTTCATCGACGCCGACATGGAGTTCCACCAGTCCATCGCCGCCATTTCCGGCAATCCGATCTTCGCGGCCGTCAGCGGCGCGATGCTCGGCTGGCTGAAATCCTACCACACCGAAATGCTCATCTGGACGGGCCGCGAGAACGTCACCCTCGCCGAGCACGAGGAGATCATCCGCGCCCTTGAAAAGGGCAATGCGGACCTGGCCGAAAAGGCGATGATCAAGCACCTCGAACGCTCCCGCGCGCTCTATGCCCTCAAGGGGCAGAATTAGGGTTCAAAGCACGATCTCGACGAAGCCGTAGGGCGGCAGGGTAATCTCTTTGCCCGCCGGCAGGGCCACCGCCTGCGGCTCCGGCGTGATGTTCGCCAAGAGCAGGCGCTCTGGCAAAGCAAGGCCCAGCACCGCATCCGGCCGCGACGTCTCCACCGAGAGCACCGGTTCGCCCGCCAGTGCGCCGAGGCGCGCAAGCACATGCCCAAGCGGCCGCATTGCGCCCTCCGCCGTCGCTTCGCCCCCGCCGGCAACCAGCCCGAACGGGCCGGCGAGCGTCGAGAGCGTCAGCACCTCCAGCCCGGCGGGTGCAACCGTCGCGGCATAGGCCAGCGTCCAGGCCGCGCCGAACTGGCCGTTATGCCGCGGATCGACATTGGCCATGGGGATGCGCGCACCGGACGGATTGTCCTTCGTCGCGCTGCCATAGGGGTTCTGCCGCATGGCGATGGTCGAAGGGCCGATGCGATAGGGCTTCTCGCCATAGATGGCGCGGGCCGAGCCCACGACGAAACGCAGCGCCTCGAAGGTCTGCATGACGGAAAGATCGTCTGCCTCATGCACGATGGGGTTCGTGCAATGGCTGACATAGTCGACCAGCCCGCCCGGCACGCGCTTGCGGTTGAGCTCGGTGAAATAGCTCATCATGCCGCCGCCGAGCCGTACGCCCGGGAAGGCGGCGCGCGCCGCGGCATAGACATCTTCCAGCGGCGGGCAATCCGGCCACGCGCTGCCCGGCGGCGTCGACTGGCGGTCGACGGACGGGCAGACGAACAGCGTATCGAGGTCAAGGCCGGCCGCGCGCACCAGCGCGGCGAACCCGGCCATCTCCTCGTCCAGCGGTCGCTTGCAGGGCACCGCCAGCTCCAGCGTCACCCTGAGGCCGGATCTTTCCGCAACCTGCGCATAGCCCTGCAAGGCGGCAAGGCCATGGCCCGCATCGGGATCGAAATGGGCGATCAGATGCCGGGCGCCAATGGTTTTCAGGATATCGAGCGCGGACAATTCCTGCGCAAGGCATTCCGGCCTGAGGCCGACGCCGATCTCGGGAAAGCGCCGGTTCGTCGGCAAAAGCTGCATCGTGACGGCGCCGGACGCGCCGGCAGCGGGTGCGGCATCGGCCGCTGCCTCAACCGTGACCGTGACGGACTGGCGGAAGGGCTCGCCCTTCGCCACGCGGTAGGGCCAGGGCAGCGCGAGCGGGCGCACATAGGTCTTGTAGGACCCGTCCGTCCAGTTGCGCTGGTCTTCCATCTCGAAGATGTCGCCGCCGAATTCCGTCATCGCCGAAATGCCGGGCGCGACGTTGTGCGTGATGGCGGAAATGTCCTTGAACGGCTGCCACGGCTCGATTTGATCCGGCCAGCGCGACCGCTCGACGCTGCCGTCGCCGTGCCGGACCTCGACGGGCTCGCCCGCCACGCCGACGATAGGGTGCAGCACGGCAAAGCCCGCTCGGGCGGTCTCGAAATCGGCGTCGCTGACGCAATCGGCAGCGAAGGTCACGGCCTTGGCCGTGCCGGAGATCGCCACAGTGCAATCGAGGTTGGCGCCGGAAGGCGCCGTGAAGCGCGCCTTGTAGGCGACGGAGAAGCCATCGCCTGTCTCCCCCACGGAGAGATCGGTGATCGTGGCAGCGCAAGTGCCCCAATCCTTGTCCCGCACGAGGAAGGCGACGGCGCGCAGCACCTCGTGGCCGCGAAGCCGCAGGGTGCGAAGGTTGCCGTCCTGCAAGGCCACGCTCAGGTCGCCGGCAACGAGAATGCGGCTTTCCGGCTCGCGCTCGCTCGTCCCGTAGAGCCTGACGAGGTCCGCGCTCATGCCAGGAGGTCCGCAAGGGCGACGGTCTCGCCACGCTCGGTGCTGAGATAGGCGGCCTCGACGAGGGCGAAGGTCTTGAGGTTGTCGCGGCCGGACGTGTCCGGCTCGCGGCCCGCCGCCAGACGCTCGATCCAGTGCTTCTGGATGAGCGCCACGCTCTCCTGGATATTGTGCCAGGGCCGCGAGGCCCATGGCAGGAGGTTCGGCGCGACGACGCTTTCCACCGTGCCCTCGGGGCCGTGGACGGTGAGCCTGTAATCCTTGCCGAGGCGCAGCGTGCCCTTGTCGCCGTCGATCTCGACAAAAGTTTCCGGGAAGGGTTCTTCCGGCAGCTTCGTCGCATAGCTGACATCGACGATGGAGGTGATGCCGTTCTCGTGGCCGAGCAGCATGGTCGCCACGTCCTCGCCGGCGATATCCGGGTTGATGCGGCGCGTGCGCGCGGTCATGCTTGTGGCATCGCCGAAGAGGAAGCGGGCGATATCCAGCGAATGGATGCCAAGGTCCTCGATGATGAAGCGCTTTCCCTTGGCGAGATAGGGCTGGCCGGAGAAGACGTCAAAGCCGGAGCGGAAGGAGACGCGGCCCCAGAAGGGCGTGCCGATGGCGCCGCTGTCCAGCACTTGCTTCACCGCGAGGATCGGCGTCTGCCAGCGGAAATTCTCGTGGATCATCAGCGGAATGCCCGCCGCCTCGGCCGCCGCGACCATGGCCTTGGCATCGGCCAGCGTCGGCGCGAAAGGCTTCTGGCAGATCGCCGGAACCCTGTGCTTTGCGGCAAGCTCCACCAATGCCCGGTGACTGCCCACGGTCGTCGCGATGTCGACGAAATCGAAGCCGCCGTCGGCGAACATTTCCTCGGCCGACGAATAGCGCCGCGCGACGGAGAACTGGTCGCCGACGATGGCAAGCCGCTCCGCATCGCGGTCGCAGATCGCCACGATCTCCACACCGGCAAGGTCCTGCCAGCCATGCATCTGGTTGACGGCGAAGAAACCGCAGCCGATCAGCGCGCCCTTGAGCCTCGCCATCTCAGCCAGCCTTTGCCATCTGCATCAGGGTCACGCGCTGCTGGAGGCGGCGTTGCGCCTGGTCGACCACGACCGCCACGATGATCACGAGGCCCTTGATCACCATCTGCCAGAAGGAACTGACGCCCATCATCACCAACCCGTCGGAAAGAATGCCGATCACGAAGGCGCCGATGATCGTGCCGCCGATCGTACCGCGCCCGCCCGACATGGATGTACCACCGAGAACGGCGGCCGCAATGGCGTTGAGCTCGAGGTTCGTGCCGGTCGCCGGATGCGAGGCCATCAGCTCGGAGGAGATGACGAGGCCGACGATGGCCGCGCAGAAGCCGGAGAACATGTAGACGAACATCTTCACGCGGTTGACGCGGATGCCGGACATGCGGGACGCCCGCTCATTGCCGCCGACAGCGAAGATGTGCCGGCCGAGCGGGACGAAGCGGGCGAAATAGGCAGCGCCCAGCGCGACGACGATGAGGATCCACACCGAGACGGGAAGCCCGAGGATCGTGCCGGAGCCGAGATAGGAAAAGCCCTGGTTGCCGAGGTCTTCGCGCCCCGTAAGGTGCGGCAGGGTCTGGCCGTCGGAATAGAGCAGCGCCATGCCGCGCGCCACATAGAGCGTGCCGAGGGTGGCGATGAACGGCGCGACGTTGAGCCGGGTGATGAGGAGGCCGTTGACCGCGCCGATGACGATGCCCGCCGCCATGACGATGACCGCCACCTCGAAAACGTTGAAATAGACCGTGTAGCCGAACGGCAGGGCGACGCCGTACATGATGAGGCCGCCGGCGATCATGCCGCAAAGGCCGACGATGGAGCCGACCGAAAGGTCGATGCCGCCGGTGATGATGACGAAGGTCATGCCGATGGCGAGGAAGGCGTTCTGCGTCGCGTGCTTCGACATCAGGATCATGTTCGCGGTCGACAGGAAGTTCGGCGCGAAGATCGAGAAGAAGATGATCACCGCGAAGAGCGCGATGAAGGTCCTCAGCTTCATGAGCGTGAGCAGGGCCGCCCCGGTGGACAGGCTGTTGCCGGCGGCAGTTTGCGTTGCTGTCGTCATCACGCATGCATCCTTTTGGTTTTGTGCCCCGCCGCGGAGGCCGAGACGATCATCTCCTCGGTGGCGTCCTTGCGGTCCACCACCGTCACCAGCTTCCCGTTGCTCATCACGGCGATGCGGTCGGAAAGCGCCATGACCTCTTCGAGGTCGGAGGTGGAGAAGAGGATGGCGAGCCCCTCGCCCGCCAGTTGCCGCATGGTGCGGAAGACGTCCGCCTTCGCGCCGACGTCGATGCCGCGGCTCGGCTCGTCCATCAAAAGCACCTTCGGCCCGGTCATCAGCGCCTTGCCGATGACGACCTTCTGCTGGTTGCCGCCCGACATGGAGGTGACGTCCAGCTCCGGGTTCTTCGCCTTGATCGAGAGGTTGCGGATCGTCTCGAGGATCGCGGCCTTCTCGCGCTTCAGGTCGATATGGAAGCCGGCCTTGAGGAACTGGCCGAGGCTCGCCATGGAAAGGTTGTCGGCAATCGACATGGACTGCACGAGGCCTTCGCGCTGGCGGTCCTCCGGGATCAGCGCCAGCCCCTCGCGGATGCGCTTCGTCGTGTCGCGGCCCTTCAGCGCCTCGCCGTCGACGAAGACCTTGCCGGTCGAATGCTCGTGCCGGCCCATGATGCATTCGAACAGCTCGGAGCGCCCCGCGCCCATCAGGCCGTAGATGCCGAGAATCTCGCCCTTGCGCACGCCGAGCGAGACATGGTCGACCGCATAGCCGCCCTGCGCGCGCGGCAGGCAGATGTCCTGCGTGCGGAAGACCTCTTCGCCCATCTCGTGGTCGACCTCCTTGGCGAAATCCTTGGCGTCGGAGCCGATCATCGAGCGCACGATCCAGCGCGTGTCGATGTCCTTGACCATGGCGTGGCCGGTGATCTGGCCGTCCTTCAGGACGGTGATGTAGTCGCCGATGCGCATCAGCTCTTCCAGCCGGTGCGAGATATAGACGATGGCGACGCCCCGCGCCTTGAGGTCGGCGATGACGCGGAAGAGCACGTCGACTTCGGCGGCGCTGAGGGCCGACGTCGGCTCGTCCATGATGAGGATGCGCGTGTCGAGCGAGACGGCGCGCGCGATCTCGACGAGCTGCTGCTGGCCGATCGGCAGGTCCTCGGCGAGCGTATCGGCGGCAATGCCCGCTTCGAGACGGTTCAAAAACTCGTTGGCCTTCTCGACCTGCGCCTTGTGGTCGATGCCGCGGATGCCTCGGGTGATCTCGCGGGTCGCGAAGATGTTCTCGGCGACGGAGAGATTGCCGAAGAGGTTCAGCTCCTGGAAGACGATGCCGATGCCATGGCGCACCGCGTCGGCGGGGCTGTCGAGGTGGATGCGCTCGCCGTCCATCCAGATCTCGCCGAGCGTCGGCCGCTCGACGCCGGCGATGATGCGCATCATCGTCGACTTGCCGGCGCCGTTCTCGCCGACAAGCACGTTCACCGCGCCGCGCCGAAGTTTCAGGTCCGCCTTCTTCAGCGCGACGATGCCGGAATAGGCCTTGGTGATGGCCTTCAGTTCGAGAATGACGTCGCCATCGTTACTGCCGCTCATGTCAGCCTCCGATGGCGATGATGGCGGGAACGAGCTGCGGCAACTGCCCCTTGGCCGGCAGCGGATAGGCGCCCGTCGCCTTCACCGTCTTGCCCGTCAGCCCCTCGCGCGGCAGCTTTTCCAGAATTGTGGCGTTCACATGGGTGTTGAACGCCTTGCCGAACTGCGCCCATTCGATCTGGTTCTTGAAGGCGTTGAAATCGACGAAGTCGAGGCAGTCGCGCAGCGCTGTGCCGCGGATGGCCGGGCCGATGGAAACGCGCACATCCGCCTTGGCGTCGCCGTCGACGTCGACGTCGACATAGGCCGCGCGCGAATTGGTCTCTTCCGCGACGATCACGCCGTCGACCTTCGCCATGAAGGTCCAGGGCGCATTGCCCTGCTTTGCCTTGTAGCCGTATTTCCGGCCCGCCGCGTCGGGATCGGCGGCCGTCGCCGCCAGCACCTCCGCAAGGGGGGCGGCGCGCTTTTCGAGATAGGGCAGCACCTTGCCGTCCCACATTTCGGCAACGAGCGTGTCGGGATCGAAGGCCCCGGCCTGATCCTCTTTTTCCTTGTCGGCGGTTTTCACGAACTTGCAGCCGGCGAGCCCGAAAGCTGCGGCGAACACGATGACGGCGGCGGCCTTGAAGCGCATGGGTCGGTACTCCGGCATATGGCAGGGCGCGGGATGGCGATCACCCCGCGCCCGCTTCTTTCGAAGATCAGTCCTTCAGCGCGAAGGTCTCGAGCTTGTCGGCATTGTCGGCGTTGATCAGCACGCAGTCCATGAGCTGCTTTTCTTCCGCCGGCTTCTTGCCGCTCGTGATGAAGTCATGCGCCTGCTGGACGGCGAGCTGGGCCTGTGCATAGGCCGGCTGCAGCACGGTGGCCTTGATGCCGCCGGACTTGATGGAGTCGCGAACGTCGTTCGAGCCGTCGAAGCCGGTGACGATCACGTCCTTCTTGCCGGCCGCCTGGAGGGCGGCGATGGCGCCCATCGCCATCGTGTCGTTGCCGGCGATGACGCCCTGGATATCCGGATTGGCCTGAAGGATGGTCTCCATCTTGGAATAGGCTTCCGTCTGGCTCCAGTTGGCCGACTGCTGGGCGACCATCTTCATGTCCGGATATTCGTCGATGACGTCGTGGTAGCCCTTGGAGCGGATGCCGGCATTGGTGTCGGATTCCTTGCCGACGAGCTCGACATAGTTGCCCTTCTCGCCCATCAGCTTGACGAATTCCTCGGCGCCGAGCTGGGCGCCCTGGTAGTTGTTCGAGACGATCTGCGAGACGGCGACGCCGGCCGCGTTGATCTCGCGGTCGATCAGGAAGGACGGGATGCCCGCGTCCTTGGCCTTCTGCACGGCGGCAACCGAAGCGTCGGCACCGGCATTGTCGAGGATGATCGCCTTCGCGCCGCGGCCGATCGCCGTGTCGATGAGCTGCGACTGCTTGTTGGCGTCGTCGTCATGCACGAGGACGAGGGCCTCGTAGCCGAGTTCCTTGGCCTTGGCTTCCGCGCCGACGGCCTCGGCCTTGAAGAAGGGGTTGTCGTGGCTCGGCGTGATGATGGCGATGAGGTCGGCGGCGAACGACGGCATGGCGACGCCTGCGGCCATGACGGCAGCAAAACCGACGGTGATCAGTCTACGGGTAACCTTCATATTTTCCTCCCGGTTAAGCACCGGCCTCCCCGGCCATCCCTCCATGGAAACTGGCCGATCCGGTGCGATCTCTTGGGCTGGCGCCCGCTGCAAATCAGGTGATGCGATGGATGCTGGCCGCGATTTCCGCAGGCTCGAAGACGCGCTTCCAGTCGTCCTTCATCAGCACCGGCTTGCCGAATTCGATCGCCTTGTTGCAGGCGTCGGAGAAGACGCCGGGCGTCTCCTCGAAGATTACGGCGCCGAGCACGTTCATGTGGCCGAGCAGGAAGTCGCGGGCGGCCTCCTTGGCAACGCCGCGGCGCACGCATTCGTCCATGGCCTCGCGCATGACGACGAGCAGCGAGGCGCAGACGGTTTCCGAAAGGCCGGGCTCCAGGAGCGCCATCTGCTCGACCGTGACGCGGTGCGAGCGCATGACCGGGGCCCAGATGACCTTGGCGATCTCCTCGCCGAGCGCATAGGCCTCCTCCGGGCCCTGCATCAGGGCGGAAACGATGTGCTGCTTGGCGGCGATGCCGCCGAAGAAGTCGCGCTTGGCCGCCGGGTCCGTCTCGTCGTTGAAGATCGGCGGATGGCAAGGATGCGTGACGAAATAGGTGAGGTCCGCGCGCTCCGGCAGGTGGCCGGCAAAGGGCGCGGCCGCATCGAGCGCCACGACCATCGTGCCGGGCTCCAGCTTGTCGGCGATGCCGGCGGCGACCTTGCCGATCGCCGTGTCGGGAACCGCCAGGATGACGACGTCGGCGCCCGTAAGGCCCTCTTCGGGTGAAACGCAGGCAATGCCGAGATCATTGGAAAGGCGCGCCTTGCCGGCCTCGCTCACTTCGACATGGCGGACATCGAAACGCGAACCCTTGAGATTCTTGGCCAGCCGATAGCCCATTTTGCCGCCAGCACCGAACAGCGCGATCGATGTCATCGAAGACCCCCCTGAATGCGCACGACCGGACGACGAGCCTGTCCAGCCGGAATTTCCTCCTCCGGGCAACCCGGCGTGAGCTTATATCCTCCAACTGGTATGACATGTCAATGACTATCTCTGTAAATATGTGATGTCTTCGTGAGCAGCACAAAAAAGCCGAACGTCCTGCGACGTTCGGCCCGATAATCCGAATAATAGGAAAGCCGCTCAGAGGCGTTCGGCGATGGTCCTTGCGATCAGTGCGAGGGAGACGGCGCCGGCATCGGGATGGCCGACGCTGCGCTCGGCGAGCGGGCGGGCGCGCCCGAGCCGCGGAACGAGCGGCGCCGTTGCCTGCGCGGCCTCCTCGCAGATGGCGCTCGCCTTATGCCATGCGGCCTTCAGCGGCAGGCCCTCCGCGTGCCCGGTTTCCAGCGCCTCGACGAAGGGCACGAAGGCGTCGACCAGCGTCTTGTCGCCCTCCCTCGCTCCGCCGAGCCGCATCACGTCGTCGAGCGCAAGGCGCGCGCCGCGCACCGCATCCGCCTCGCCGACAGTTTCCTCGTCGGAGAAAGCCGAGCTCCACGAGCGGAGCAGCAGCCCCCAGATGGCGCCGGACGTGCCGCCGGCGCGGTCCGCCCAGGCATCGCCCGCGGCCGCAAGCGCACTCCTTGCACCGGCGCCGCCGGCAACGGCCCTTTGGATCGCCTCGCGCGCGGCGCCGGCTCCGCGCCGCATGCCCTGCCCGTGGTCGCCGTCGCCGGCAAAGGCGTCGATGCGGCCGAGTTCGGCTTCGGCCTCGCCGAGAACGGAGACCATGGCGTCGAGGATGCCGGCAAGGCAGCGGGCGCGCTCCTGCGACGCGGGAGAGGCCGGGCCGAAGCGCAGCGCCTCGTCCTCCACATCGGCCCTTGCCGCCGCCGGCTGCGTGCGAAGCGTCTCGCCGCGGCGGAAGACGGGCGTGTCGCACGGTGCGAGCCAGTAGCGTTCCAGTTCCTCGTCGAGCCACATCACCGTCAGCGAGCAGCCCTGCATGTCGAGGCTGGTGACATATTCGCCGACTTCGGGCGCGACGAGATCGACGCCCGATGCCTGCAGCAGGCTTTCCACCGCGCCCCAGAGGACGAAGAGCTCCTCGTACTTGGTGGCGCCGAGGCCGTTGAGCAGAACGGCGGCGCGGCCTGCGCCGGCCGGGCGTTCCGCAAGGACGGTCTCCACCAGGAGCCTTGCCAGGTCGCTTGCCGGCACGATGTCCGTATCGCGGATGCCGGGCTCGCCGTGGATGCCGAGGCCGAGCGCCATCATGCCCTTCGGCACGGTGAAGAGCGGTTCCTTCGCGCCCGGCAGGGTGCAGCCGCCGAAAGCGACGCCGAAGGAAAAGGTGCGGCTGTTGGCAAGCCGGGTGACGCGCTCGACCTCGCCGATGGAAAGGCCGGCCTCCGCCGCCGCGCCGGCGACCTTGAAGACAACGAAATCGCCCGCGATGCCGCGGCGCTGCAGGTGCCGGTCGGGCGGCGCGCTCGCCACGTCGTCCGTCACCGTGACGATGCGAACGTCGATGCCTTCGGCGCGCAGGCGCTCCGCCGCGACGCCGAAATTGAGGACGTCGCCGGCATAGTTGCCGAAGCCGAGGACGATGCCGCCGCCATGGTCCGCGTTGCGGCAGACCCGCGCGACCGCCGCCGTCGAGGGCGAGGCGAAGATCTCGCCCGCCACGGCCGCATCCGCCATGCCGGGGCCGACATAGCCGGCGAAGGCCGGATAATGGCCCGACCCGCCGCCGATGATGACCGAGACCTTGCCCCTCGGCACCGCCGTCGAGCGGACGACGCCGCCCTTCACCAGCCGGACATAGCGGCCGTAGACGCGGGAAAAGCCCGCAAGGGCGGACGAGGCGAAGGCCTCCGGGTCGTCGACGATCTTGGTCATGAAATCCTCCTGCGGGCGATCAGACCCGGAAGATGCAACATGGATCGGCCCGCGGAAAGGGCAAAGGGCTCAAAGGGCAACGCGGTTGAACCTTGCCAGATGCGCCGTGACCGCCGCGATCTCCTTTTCTCGCCGTTCGTCGCTCCAGCCGAGCGCCGCGGCCGCCACGCCGGCAATCTCCCCGATGCCCGCCGCCGTCAGCCGCCCCTCGATGGCGAGCGTCGTGCGGCGCATGACGATATCGGCAAGGTGGCGAACCATCTCGTTGCAGGCGATCCAGTCGATCTCCGCGCGGCCGTAGCCCTCGACATGGGCGAGCGGCGCATCGCCGGCCGACGCGATATGGGCAAGCACAGCATCGGCCGTCGTGCCGTAGCGCGCCAGCAGCGCGGAAACGCGCGCCACCGGCAGGCCGCTCCGCCCGGCGCGCTCGGAGAGCCAGGCCTCACGGGCCTTGCCATCCACCGGAAAGCCGCGCCCGCCGCCGATCGGCAGCATCTGCGTGCTGACCTTGCGGCTGCGGCCGAGGCGGGAAAGGATCGTATCGGCCACCTCCTCGGCAAAGCCGCGGAAGGTCGTCCACTTGCCGCCGACGAGCGAGACGACCGGGAACGGCCGCCCTTCGGCCGGCTCGGCCACCGGCGCCGAATGGTCTCGGCTGATGAGGCCGGGCTGGCTGGCATCGGAGGCCGGCAGCGGGCGGATGCCGCTATAGGCATAGACGATCTGCTCGCGGCCGAACTCCAGCTTCGGCAGCAGCGAGCGAAGGCTGGCGAGGAAATAGTCGATCTCCTCCTCCTCGCAGCGCACCGTATCCGGGTTGTCGGCCTTGATGTCCGTCGAGCCGACGAGCGCGAGGCCGAGGAAATCGTAGACGAGGCAGATGCGCCCGTCGTCCGCCTCGAAATAGATCATGCGGCCCTTGAGGCTTTCGACGAGCCCGGGATGCCGCAGCAGGATGTGCGAACCCTTGGTGCCGCCGATCAGCTTGCCGGGAATGCCGAGCGTCGCATTGACATGGTCGATCCACGGCCCCGCGCCGTTGACGACGATGCCGGCGCGGACCAGCCGCTCGCCGCCGTCTCCGTCTCGCAGCCGCAGCACGCCGTCCGCCTGCCCGAGCAGCGCCGTATCGTTCATGGCGGCGGAAGCGGGGCTTGCATTAAGGCCGTCGCGCACCAGTTCCCAGACGAGCCGCTCCGGCCGGCTGATCTTGGCGTCGTAATAGATGCCGCCGGCGACGATGCGCGGGGTGATCGCCGGCATTTCCGCAAGCGCCCGGCGGCGGAAGAAGAACCGGTGTTTCGGCATGACGCGATGGCGCGCACCGTAGAGGTCGTAAAGCGCAAGGCCAATCTTGATGAGCACGGCGCCGCGGCTGCGCGGGGCCGTGGTGGAGCCGAAGAGCGTGCGCAGCGCCGCAAACGCGCCCTTCATCAGCGAGAAGGAGGGAATGAAGGTCGGCAGCGGCTCGACGCAATGGGGGGCGTTGCGCAGCAGCAGGTTGCGCTCCAGCGTCGACTGCGCGACGAGGCCGAGTTCGCCCGTCTCCAGGTACTTGATGCCGCCGTGGATGAGGCGCGAGGGCGCGGCGCTGGTGCCGGAGCCGAAATCGGCCTTGTCGACGATCAGGCATTTGAGGCCCTGAAGGCAGAGGTCGCGGAAGAGCCCTGCCCCGTTGATGCCGGCGCCGAGGATGACGACGTCGAAGGTCTCGACCGTGCCGGCTGTGATGTCCGTCATGATGGGTATTCCTGCTCTTATTCCGCGCCGAGACGCCGCAGCGTCGGCCAGAGCGGCTTCATCGCCTCGGCGAGGTCGAGGAAGACGCGGTATTTCTCGTCATAGGCCCGTTGCCGGACGGGGTCGGGCCGGTAGGTCGTCTCGATGGCGGCAAGGTCGCGCGGATCGTCGGTCGGCGAGGCGAAGAGCCCGGCGCCCGCTCCCGCACAGAGCGCCGCGCCCCAGGCCGCCGCCTCCTCGGTGCGCGTCGCGGTGACCGGCATGCCGAGGATATCGGCGAAGAGGCCGGCCATGGCGGGATTGCGCGAGATGCCGCCCGTGAGCCGCGCGGCGGCCGGCGCGAAACCGTCGCGCAGCGCATCGACATGGACCCGGTGGTTGAAGGCGATGCCTTCCAGCACCGCGCGCACCAGATCGCCCCGGTCGTGCCAGGCATTGAGGCCGTAGAAGCCGGCGCTCGACGCCCCGCCGAAGGGCGAGCCGAAGAGATAGGGATGGAAGAAGACGCCCGACGGGCGCTTGCAGGCGGCCTCGAACTCCCTGCCGAGGACCGCATGGATGCTTTCGCCGGCTGCTTCGGCCTGCCGCGCGTCGGCGGCGCAGAACTGGTCGATGAACCAGTCGTAGTTCGCAGTCGAGGCGGGCGAGATGGACATGCTGTTCCATTCGCCGGGCAGGATGCCGTTGCGGCAGAACCAGCGGCCGTCGACCTTCGGCGCGCGGGAAACCGTCTCGTTGATGGAATAGGTGCCGGCGATGACCGCCACCACGCCCTCGCCGTAGCCGCCCATGCCGAGTGCGGAGGCCGTGACGTCGTGGAGGCCGGCCATGACGGGCGTGCCGGCGACGAGCCCCGTCAGCCGCGCGGTTTCTGCCGTCACGCCGCCGACGACCTCGGTGGACGCCGCCATCGGCGGCTGCCGGCCGGCAAGGCGCTCCAGCCCGAAGAGGCGGAAGGCCTCCTCGGCATAGCCCTGCGTGCGCACATCGGTGAAGGACGTGCTCGCCTCCGTGCGGTCCGTGCCGATGGTGCCGGTGAGGCAGAAGCGCAGCCAGTCCTTCGCGGCGATGAAATGGGCGATGCGGGCATAGCGCTCCGGCTGGTGCTCGCGGATCCAGTAGAGGATCGCGGAGGGCGCGGAGGCGTGCGGCTTCTGGCCGGTCAGGTCCAGCGAGCGCGCGCCCACCTCGCCCTCGTTCCACGCATCGGCAATCGCGCCGGCGCGCGTGTCGAGCGACACGATGGCGTTGCCGAGCGGCCGGCGATCCTCGTCGAGCAGGTAGATGCCGTCGCCGTGCGCCGTCGCGGCAATCGCGACGATATCGGACGCCGGGCGCCCGCAGGCGGTCACCGCCTCGCTTATGGCATCGGCGGTCGCGGACCAGAGACCGTCCATGTCGCGCTCGACATGCTGCGGCGCGGGGATCAGCTGGGGAACGCGTCGCCGGGCGATGGCAAGCACCGTCCCGTCCGCGTCGAAGATGACGGCCTTGGTCACCGTCAGGCCGCTGTCTATACCCATGATGCAGGGCATCCATGCCTCCATTCTCAAGCGAATGGCGGAACGGCGACCGGCATGACGGGCAACCGCGGCAGCGGCAGCCTCAGCCGGCCCGTTCCCCGTCCGCCACGATGACGTTGATCCCCTTGGCCCGCATGCGCGAAAGATGGGAGATCGGGATATCCTCGTCGACGATCACCGCGTCGAACTCCTGGAGCGTCGCGAAGTGATGCAGCGCGCGCCGCTCGAACTTGGTGTGGTCGGCCAGAAGCACGCGGCGCGAGGCGCTTTCGAACATCGCCCGCTTGGTCTCCACCGTCTCCGGCGACTGGTGGTAGACCACGTCGTCGACGATGGCCGACAGCGACATGAAAACGGTATCGGCGCGCAGCCGGCGGATCTCGTTGGTGGTGATGTGCCCCATGAAGGCATTGCACCAGTGGTAGAACTGGCCGCCGAGACAGATGAGGTTGAGGTCGCTCACCTCCTTCAGCTCGTTGATGAGGACGAGCGAATTGGTGATGACCGTCAGCGGCACCTTGGCCGGCAGGAAACGGGTCATCTCGTGCACGGTCGTGGCGTCGTCCATGAAGATCGCCTGCCCCGGCTCGACGAACTGCATGGCGGCCTTCGCGACCGCCTTCTTTTCCCTCGCCTGCTTGGTGGCGCGGTAGACGTCGGAGGATTCGATCAGGCTCGTCGGCGCGGCCGAGACGATGCCGCGCGTCTTGCGGAAGAGGCCGCGGCTGACGAGCTCGTCGACATCGCGGTGCGCCGTCATGAGGCTGATGCCGAAGCGCTCGGTCAGGTCCTCGATGCGGATGGAGCCTTCGGCGATGACCGTCTCGGCGATCATCCGGCGGCGCACGAGCTGGCGCGCATGCCGGCTGTCGCTCGGCAATTCTTCCGAAAGCAAATCCTTGACGTCGACTTTCTTGTTCACGGGGAGACCCTGCCATGCTGCGAAGATAGAGGTTTCGTATCTCGTATCGGGCGGCAAGGAAAATGCCAAGCTGGTCCGGGTTGGGGTCGGGAGCGCCCCGAAGGGCGCCCCCGGATCGACTTACTCGCTCAGGACGAAGGGAGCGGTGTACTTGTCGACATTGTCCTTGGTGATCAGGAGGCAATCGAAGAGCTGCTTTTCGGTATCGACGCCCGTGGAGCCGTTCTTGATCAGGTTGTCGGCCTGCTTGACGGCCTGTTCCGAGAAGACGGCGACCGGCTGGAGGACGGTGTATTGCAGTTCGCCGGCCTTGATGGCGGCGACCGCGTCCGGCGAGCCGTCGAAGCCGCCGACCTTCACCTGGTCGAGCTTGCCGGCTTCCTTGAGGGCGGCGATGGCGCCGAGGGCCATTTCGTCGTTGCCGCTGATCACGCCGATGATGTCCGGATGAGCCTGCAGCATGGACTGCATCTTGTCATGGCCCTTGGTGCGGTCCCAGTCGGCCACTTCCTTGGCGACCTTTTCGAGGTCCGGATACTGCGTCAGGACGGTCTCATAGCCGTTTGAACGGGTCGCCGCGTTGTTGTCCGAGGGAGCGCCGAAGAGCTCGACATACTTGCCCTTGTCGCCGACCGCCTCGACCCACTGCTGGGCACCGAGGGCTGCGCCCTGGGCGTTGTTCGAGACGAGCTGCGCCTTGGCAAGGCCTTCCTGGTTGATCTCGGCGTTGACGAGGATGACCGGGATGCCCGCGGCGACGGCCTTCTTGACCGCGCCGACCGAACCGTCGGCATTCGCCGGATCGAGGATGATGGCGACCGACTTGTTGGTGATCGCCGTGTCGATCAGGTTGCTCTCGGTGTTGGTGTCACCCTTGTGGGCGCCGACATTGGCCGTGTAGCCGAGGCTCTCGGCCGTCTTCTTGGCCACTTCGCCTTCCGTGAACCAGTAGGGGTTCGACGGGTCGTTAACGATGACCGTGATGAGGCCTTCGGCCCATGCGGTGCTGAAAAGCAGCGGCAAGGCAGCCGTTGCGGCGAAAAGTACACGCATTCCTTTTTTGAACATGGTCTCACTCCCTTTGTTGAGTTCGGTTGCGCCGGTTTCCGGCAATACTTTCCGCTTCCGGGCCATTCGATGGTCCGCCTCTCCCGGCCGCGGTCAGTTCCAGTCGGGCGCCGCTTCTCAGCGGCGGCCGTATTTGATGCTGTTCAAGAGAACGGCGGTGACGATGACGGCGCCGGTGAAGACCGTCTGCCAGTAGGCCGAGACACCGATGATCACGAGGCCGTCCGACAGGAAGCCGATCACGAAGGCGCCGAGCATGGTGCCGACGACCGTGCCGCGCCCGCCCGTCAGCGCCGCCCCGCCGATGACGACGGCGGCAATCGCCGTCAACTCGTAGGTCGTGCCGGCCGTGGGGCCTGCCGAGGTGAGCTGCGAGGAGAGCACGAGGCCGGCGACGGCCGCGCAGATGCCGGAGAGCACATAGACCGTGATCTGCACGCGCTTGACCGGCACGCCCGAAAGTTCTGCCGCGCGCTCGTTACCGCCGGACGCGTAGAGCCAGCGGCCGAAGGCCGTGCGGGAGAGCAGGATATGGCAGACGATGGCGAAGACGAGCAGCACGATGACGCCGATCGGCACGCCGCCGAGACGGTTGAAGCCGAGCCAGTCGAAGCCGGTATTGCCGAGTTCCGGACGGCCGCCGAGATTGTTGTAGGTAAGGCCGTTAGTCATCAGGAGCGCGATGCCGCGGGCGACATAGAGCACGCCGAGCGTCGCCACGAAGGCCGGCACGCGCAGATAGGCGATCAGCACGCCGTTGACCGCGCCGACGACCGCGCCGAGCAGGCAGGTCAGCACCACGACGACCCAGACGGAAGGATAGAGGATCACGCCGAGCTGCGGCAGCGCCACGCCCTGCATGAGGAACCCGGCGACGACGCCGGCGAGCCCGAGCGTCGAGCCGACCGACAGGTCGATGCCGCCGTTGAGGATGACGAGCAGCATGCCGACCGCGAGCAGGCCGAAGATGGCCACATGCGAGGCCATGATCAGGAAGTTGTTGAGCGTGAAGTAGTTCGGCGACATCAGCGAGAAGACGACGACGATGGCGATCAGCGCGAAGAAGGCGCGGCCCTCGAACAGGAGCTCGACGAAGCTCTTCTTGCGCTTGCCGCCGCTTACCGCCGCTTTCGTGTCCATTGCAGGTGTGACTGACATGCTGGAGCGCTCCTAATGGGCATGCACGGCTTCGCCGGAGGCGGCCATGATCTGTTCTTTGGTCGCGTCGGGGCCGAATTCCGCGGCGATGCGGCCGCGCCGCATGACGATGATGCGGTGGGCGATGCTGAGGCATTCGCCGAGCTCGGACGTGGTGTAGACGACGGCGAGGCCCTGCCGCGCCCGCTCGGCGAGCAGCTTGAAGACCTCCGCCTTGGCGCCGATGTCGATGCCGCGGCTCGGCTCGTCGAGCAGGATCACCTCAGGGTCGGTCGCCAGCATCTTGCCGATGACCACCTTCTGCTGGTTGCCGCCGGAGAGCGAGCCGATGGCCGCCGCGCCGCCGTCGGTCTTGATGTGCACCCTGCGGATCGCATGGCCGACGAGGTCGGCCTCGCGGGAAGCGGAGGTGAAGAGGCCGCGTGTGAAGGCGCCGAGGCTGGCGAGCGAGAGGTTGCGCCCGACGGTCATGGTCTGCACCAGGCCGTCGCGCTGGCGGTCTTCCGGAACGAGGACGAGGCCGGCGCGGATGCACTCGGCGATCGACCGGCCGGTGATGTCCCTGCCCTTCAGCACGACCTTGCCGGCCGTGGCCTTGAGGCGGCCGGCGACCGTTTCGAGCAGCTCCGTGCGCCCCGCGCCCATCAGGCCGTATATGCAGACGATCTCGCCCGCGCGCACCGAGAGCGACATGCCGTCGACGACCGAATAGTCGGCGCCGCCCGGGTCGGGCACCGTCAGCCCCTCGATCTCCAGCGAGACATCGCCCATGTCGTAGCCGGCCGGCGGCGAGCCGAGGTCGAAGTTCTCGCCCACCATGTGGCGGACGATCCATTCGAGGTCGATGTCCTTGCGGTCGGCATAGGCCGTCATCGCTCCGTCGCGCAGCACCACCGCGTGGTGGGTGATCTGCAGCGCCTCTTCCAGGTGATGGGAGATATAGACGATGGAAACGCCGCGGGCGGTGAGGTCCCGGATGACCTTGAACAGCACCTCGACCTCCGAGGCGGAAAGCGCCGAGGTCGGCTCGTCCATGATCAGGATGCGCGAATTGACCGAGAGCGCGCGGGCGATCTCGACGATCTGCTGCTGGCCGAGGCGCAGGTCCTCGACCGGCGTGAGGGGATCGATCTCCTCCTCGAGTTCTTCCATCAGGAGGCGCGTCTGGCGCTCTTCCTCGGCGAAATCGACGCCCGTCGCCGTCATGATCTCGCGACCCATGAAGATGTTGTCGCGAACGTTCATGTTGGGAGCCAGGCTGAGCTCCTGATGGATGATGGAGATACCGTGATCGCGTGCTTGGGAGGACGACGCAAAGACGATTGGCTCTCCATCGAGAATGATTTCCCCCGAGGTCGGCTGCACGACGCCGGAGAGGATTTTCATCAGCGTCGACTTGCCTGCGCCGTTCTCGCCGAAGAGCGTCGTCACCTGGCCGCGATGAATGTCGAAATTGACGCCCTTGAGGGCGCGCACGCTGCCGTAGGACTTCGCCACGTTGCGCGCGGCAAGCACCACTTCGTCCGTCCGGCCGGTTTCGGGGAGCGCGCTCATTTGACGTCGAACCTCACGGGCGTGACGACCCAGTTCTTCGGGTTGACCAGCTTGAAGACGCCGATCACCGAAACGGTCTTGCCGGAAAGCGAGGCCGGGTCGATGCCGCCGAGAACGGCCGTCTTGACCTCGTTGTTGATGGCCGAGCCCGCGTCCTGGTACTCGATCTGGTTGCGGAACTGGCCGAACTCGATCTGGCCCGTCGCATCGCGCAGGTCCGTGCCGTTGAGAGCGGGGCCGGTCTGGACGCGCACCGTCAGCTCCGGCGGCAGGCCCTCGACGGCGACGACGTTGTAGTTCGCCTTGCGCTCGCCGATCACGCCGGTGAACTTGACCGGAAGAACGGGGCCCGTGGAGGTCGCCACGCCGTATTTCTCGCCGGCGGCCTTCTTGTCGGCGGCAATCGCCTGCGCCAGCTCGACGGCATCGACGGCGCGCGTCTCGACGCTCTGCTGAATCAGCGGGAACTGCTCGGCGCCGAAGGCCTGCGGGGAGAATTTCTGCACCCGGACGTCGTTTTCCGAGCCGATGCGCACGATCTTCGTGTCGAAGGCCATGGCGCCGACCAGCACGACCGCGGCGGCGACGCCGAACCAGCGATAGCTGCGCGCAGCGGGACGGGGCGATTTGGAGAGCGTGGCGTCAGTCATGTCGGTCGGCCTTGCGGTTGAACGGTGGAAGCGTCAGCGGGAGCGCCCGCACGGGGACGATGGCGGGAGCGGGATCGACGCCGCATCCACGGCGCACCGGCCGCATGTCGACGCTTTCCGAGCAGAACCTGTCATGACGTCCTCCCTGAACGGCGCCGGCCGGATCTCCTCATCCGCCTTGCGCTGCATTGCACATATTTTCGCACTTGCGATATATACGTGTTATATGTCGCAACATATATGTTAAATTAACACAGCCTGTCAATCGGCGTTTTGCAGCGGAAGCGCTTTCCATCCGCTCTTTTCCATGCACCCCTCCACGCCCCTCCGGAAATCCGGCGACAAATGGCCTCTCCCCGTCCGCCTTCAGTCGGGAAAGCAGGGGCGATTGCGGCATTCCACTGATTTAATTGTAAAAACACAAGATTTCGACCGACATGGCCGAGCACGGCCATCCGCATGGCGGCAGCGAAGAACGGCCTCGGCAATGTCAGGCATCGACGGAAAACCAGCCGCGCCTCATACCTTCTGTTCTTCCATCATATCTGAAAAAAAATTCAAAGCACGAAAAATTTTTCGAGACACATGATAACTTTATGGTATGTTCTTTTGCGAAATCCGGAGGGCCCGTGTTACGTTCCACGGCAGGAGAAGCCAGAGGAACCGCACGCGCTTTCGCGGGAGACGGTCGGGAGGATCGAATGCCTTGTTTGAGGTCGGGCGAAGCGGCGGATGCCGGCGCGGGATCGATGGAGCTGCGCCGTGGCTGAGACGATGGACCTGATCGTCGGCATCGACGCCGGCACCTCCGTCATGAAGGCCGTCGCCTTCACGCTCGCCGGCCGGCAGATCGCCAGCGCGTCCGTCCGCAACACCTATACGACCGGCGACGACGGCTCCGTCACGCAATCCCTCGACCAGACCTGGCTCGACTGCACGCGCGCCCTGCGCGGGCTCGGCGAGAAGGTGGACAATCTGGCGGCGCGCACCGCCGCCATCGCCGTCACCGCGCAGGGCGACGGCACCTGGCTCGTCGGCGCCGGAAACCGGCCGGTGGGCGATGCCTGGCTCTGGCTCGACGCCCGCGCGGCGCCGACCGTCGAGCGCCTTGCCGCAAGCGAGGCAGACCGCCAGCGCTTCGAGGCGACCGGAACCGGCCTCAACACCTGCCAGCAGGGCGCGCAGCTCGCCCATATGGACCGCCATTGCCCGGACCTCATCGCCGGCGCGGAAACCGCGATGCACTGCAAGGACTGGCTCTATCTCAACCTGACCGGCGTGCGCGCCACCGATCCGTCCGAAGTCAGCTTCACCTTCGGCAACTTCCGCACCCGCCGCTATGACGGCGACGTGCTCGCCGCCCTCGGCCTCACGCATCTCCGGCGCCTGCTGCCGGAGGTCATCGACGGCACGGAAATCTCCCATCCGCTGACGGCGGAGGCGGCTGCCGCCTCGGGCCTTAAAGCCGGCACGCCGGTCTGCCTCGGCTATGTCGACATGTGCATGACGGCGCTCGGCGCGGGCGTGCGCAGCGAAGGCCGCAACGCCGCCTGCTCCGCCATCGGCTCGACGGGCGTTCATCTCCAGGCGAAGGCCGTCGCCGACGTCGTGCTGAACGCCGAGCGCACCGGCTACGTCATCGCCCTGCCGATCCCCGGCATCGTCACGCAGGTGCAGACCAACATGGGCGCGACGATCAACCTCGACTGGCTGCTGCAGCTCGGCGCCGATCTTCTCGGCGAGTTCGGCGTCGCGGCAAGCCTTACCGACATGATCGGCCGCGTCGACCAGTGGTTCGCCATGAGCAAGCCCGGCAACGTGCTCTACCACCCCTATATCTCAGAGGCCGGCGAGCGCGGGCCGTTCGTGAACGCCCGCGCCCGCGCCAATTTCACCGGCCTTGCCAGCCGCCACCGCTACCCGGACCTCGTGCGCGCCGTCGTGGAAGGCCTCGGCATGGCGACGCGCGACTGCTACGCCGCCATGGGCGCCCTGCCCCCGGAGCTGCGCATCAGCGGCGGGGCGGCAAGATCGGCCTCGCTGCGCGGCACGCTTGCCGCAGCGCTCGGCGCGCCGGTGCGCGTCTCGACGCGCGAGGAGGCGGGCGCTGCCGGCGCCTCGATGATGGCCGCCGTCGCCATCGGCGCCTACCGCACGATGGACGATTGCATTGCCGACTGGGTGACGCCCGAGCTCGGCGAGGCCGAACGGCCGAAGCCCGGGGACATCGACCGCATGACACGGCTCTTTACCGCCTATTCCGAGGTGCGGCGGGGCATCGCGCCAGCCTGGGACATCCTCGCCGCGCGCTGACGAAACGACGATTGCGCCGCCCGTTGGCCGGCGCTGAAGGAGACTAGAGATGAACGAGCCCGAACCCATCGACCTCTTCGTGATCGGCGGCGGCATCAACGGCGCCGGCCTTGCGCGCGATGCGGCGGGGCGCGGGCTGAAGGTCGTGCTCTGCGAGAAGGACGACCTTGCCGAGGGCACCTCCTCGCGCTCCGGCAAGCTCGTGCACGGCGGCCTTCGCTATCTCGAATATTACGAATTCCGCCTGGTGCGCGAGGCGCTGATCGAGCGCGAAGTGCTGCTCAACGCCGCCCCGCACATTATCTGGCCGATGCGCTTCGTGCTGCCGCACAGCCCCGAGGACCGGCCGGCCTGGCTCGTGCGGCTCGGCCTCTTCCTCTACGACCATCTCGGCGGCCGCAGGAAGCTGCCGGGCACGCGCACGCTCGACCTTGCGCGCGATCCCGAAGGCACGCCCATCCTCGACCGGTATACCCGCGGCTTCGAATATTCCGACTGCTGGGTGGACGACGCCCGGCTCGTCACGCTCAACGCCGTCGGCGCCGCCGAGAAGGGCGCCCTTGTGCTGACCCGCTCGCCCGCCGTCTCCGCCCGCCGCGAGAACGGCGGCTGGACCGTGACGACGAAGAACAGCGTGACCGGCGAGACCCGCACCTTCCGCGCGAAATGCCTCGTCAACTGCGCCGGCCCCTGGGTCTCCGACGTCATCAACCGCGTCGCCGGCTCGAATTCCACGCGCAACGTGCGCCTCGTCAAGGGCAGCCACATCATCGTGCCGAAGTTCTGGGCGGGGGCGAACGCCTATCTCGTGCAGAACCACGACAAGCGCGTCATCTTCATCAACCCCTACGAGGGCGACAAGGCGCTGATCGGCACCACCGACATCGCCTACGAAGGCCGCGCCGAGGACGTCTCGGCCGACGAGAGCGAAATCGACTACCTGCTGAAGGCCGTGAACCGCTACTTCAAGGAGAAGCTGCGCCGGCAGGACGTATTGCATTCCTTCTCCGGCGTGCGCCCGCTCTTCGACGACGGCAAGGGCAACCCCTCGGCCGTCACGCGCGACTATGTCTTCGACCTCGACGAGACGGGCGGCGCGCCGCTGCTCAACGTCTTCGGCGGCAAGATCACCACCTTCCGCGAGCTTGCCGAGCGCGGCATGCATCGGCTCAAGCACATCTTCCCGAACATGGGCGGCGACTGGACGGAGAAGGCCCCGCTTCCCGGCGGCGACATGCCGAACGCCGACTACGAGACCTTCGCCAACAGCCTGCGCGACAATTATCCCTGGATGCCGCGCAGTCTGGTGCATCACTACGGCCGCCTCTACGGCACCCGCACGAAGGCGGTCGTCGGCAGCGCCGCGAGCCTCGAAGGGCTCGGCCGGCATTTCGGCGGCCGGTTCTACGAGGCGGAAGCGCGCTATCTCGTCGCCAGCGAATGGGCGGAAACGCCGGAGGACATCCTCTACCGCCGCACGAAACATTACCTCCACCTGACGGAAGGCGAGCGCGCGGCCTTCGCCGACTGGTTCAACGCCGCCCGGCTCGCCGCGGCCTGAGAACGACCATGCCGCTGACGCTCTCGCTCAACACCAATCCGCTGGTCAACCGCTTCGCCGATCCCGACGACCTGATCGAGACCGTCGCGCGGGACCTCAAGCTGCGCGACCTCCAGCTCACCCACGAATTCATCAATCCGAGCTGGAGCGGCGCGACGATCCGCCGGCTGACGCGGCAGATGGGACGAGCCCTCCGGCGCACGGGCGTTCGCGTCACCTCCGGCATGACCGGCCCCTATGGCCGCCTCAACCATTTCGGCCATCCGGATGCGGATGTGCGGCGCTACTATGTCGACTGGTTCAAGACCTTCGCCGACATCATCGGCGATCTCGGCGGCGCCTCCGTCGGCACCCAGTTCGCCATCTTCACCTATAGGGATTACGACGACCCGGCCCGCCGCGAGGAGCTGATCCGCATCGCCATCGACTGCTGGGCCGAGGTGGCCGAGCACGCGAAGGATGCCGGCCTTTCCTATGTCTTCTGGGAGCCGATGAGCATCGGCCGCGAATTCGGCGAGACGATCGAAAGCTGTCTTGCGCTTCAGGACCGGCTGACCGCCGCCGGCATGGCCATCCCCATGTGGATGATGGCCGACATCGACCATGGCGACGTCACCTCCGACAATCCCGACGACTACGATCCCTATGCCTGGGCGCGCGCGGTGCCGAAGGTCTCGCCGATCATCCACATCAAGCAGAGCCTGATGGACAAGGGCGGGCACCGCCCATTCACCGCTGCCTTCAACGCCAGGGGGCGCATCCAGCCGGAACCGCTGCTGAAGGCCTTCGCCGAGGGCGGAGCCGCCGACAACGAGATCTGCCTCGAGCTCTCCTTCAAGGAGCGTGAGCCGAACGACCGCGAGGTCATTCCGCAGATCGCCGAAAGCATCGCCTTCTGGGCCCCGCATATCGATACCGGCGCGGCCGATCTCAATATAGGTTGATCGTCTCCACCCGCGGCGGCTAGGACAGCCCGACCGGGAGCGCAAGACAGGACATCGCCGATGACCGACAACGAAGATTCCCTCGCCGTCCGCGCCGCCTGGCTGCACTATATCGGGGGGTTCACCCAGTCCGCCGTCGCCAAACGGCTCGGCATTCCCTCGGTGAAGGCGCACCGGCTGATCGCGCGCGCGGTCGCCGAGGGCGTGGTGAAGGTCAGCATCGACGGCGATATCGCCGAATGCGTCAACCTGGAGGTGGCGCTTTCCGAGCGCTACGGGCTCGACTATTGCGAGGTCGCGCCCGATGTCGACGACGACGCGCTGGCGCTGACGACGCTCGGCCATGTCGGCGCGGATTTCCTGCGCCGCGAGATCGAGCGCGGGGAAGCGGCCGTCATCGGCTTCGGCCATGGCCGCACGCTCTCGGCCGCCGTCCGCCACCTGCCGCGCATCGGCGCCGGCAACATACGCTTCGTCTCCCTGCTCGGCGGCCTCACCCGCAACTATGCGGCCAACCCCTACGACGTCATGCACCGCCTCGCGGCCAAGACGGGCACGCAGGCCTATGTGATGCCCGTGCCCTTCTTCGCCAATACGGAGGAGGACCGCGAGGTGCTGCTTTCCCAGCGCGGCGTCAGCGAGGTGTTCGACCTTGCCCGCAGCGCCGACCTCAAGATCGTCGGCATCGGCACCGTCGACAACCAGGCCCATCTCGTCACCTCCGGCATGCTGCAGCCGGACGAGCTGGAGGAGATCGCCGCGCTCGGCGGCGTCGGCGAACTGCTCGGCCATTTCTTCGACGGCAAGGGCCGCATCCTCGAAACCTCGGTGACGGCCCGCACCCTCGCCGCCTCCTTCTCGGAGACCGGCGGCGACCGGATCGTCGCCATTGCCGGCGGCCCCGCCAAGACCGAGGCCATCCGCGCCGTACTGCACAGCAACAAGCTGCATGGCCTCATCACGGACGAGCGGACGGCCCGCCTGCTCCTTCAAGGCTCATCATAACAAAATCACATTTTCCATGTTACATTTTATCGGAAACGATGTTATGAAACACCCATAGCGGAAACGCGGGGGAGAAACCGTGAAACGGGAAGAGCGCAGGCAGGAGATCATCAATCTTCTCGTCGAAAGCCGGGCCGTCGAACTCGACGACATCGCGGCGCGCTTCGGCGTCTCGAAAATGACCGTCCACCGCGACCTCGACGACCTCGAACGGGCCGGCGTGCTGCGCAAGGTGCGCGGCGGCGCGACCATCGATGCCGGCACGCAGTTCGAGAGCGATTTCCGCTTCCGCGAATTGCAGGAGGCGGACGTCAAGCGCGCGCTGGCCGAGGAGGCCGCCGGCCTCGTCGAGCCCGGCATGACGGTGATGATCAACGACGGCTCGATGGCCTCCGTCCTCGGCGACGTGCTGGCGGAAAAGAAGCCGATCACCATCGTCACCAACAATGCCGCGATCATGGAGCGCGCCAAGGGCCTTTCCGGCGTCACGCTGATCGCGCTCGGCGGCGTCTATTCCGCCAAGTTCAACGCCTATTTCGGCATCGTCACGGAAGAGGCCCTGTCGCGCCTTCGCGCCGACATCGCCTTCATCTCCGCCCCGGCCGCATCGGGACATCTCTCCTACCACATGGACGAGGCCGTCGTGCGCACCAAGCGGGCGATGATGGCCGCCAGCCGCCAGACCTGCCTTCTCGTCAACAGCCGGCGCTTCGGCCACACGGCGCTGCATGTGCTCGCCGACCTTGCCGAATTCGACACGGTCATTTCAGACAAACCCCTGCCCCACGATACGGCCGCCGAGCTTGGCGGCGGCAAGACCGTGGTGCGCATCGCCAAGGAGACGACGACATGAGCGAGGACCGCCACTTCTGGGTCGGCACGAGCTGGAAGATGAACAAGACGCTGGCCGAGGCAAGGGTCTTCGCCGAGGGCCTGAAGACCGCCGACGGCGGGCGCGATCCCCGCATCCAGCGCTTCGTCATTCCGCCGTTCACCGCCGTGCGCGAGGTCAAGGCGATGCTTGCCGGCACCTCCGTCAAGGTCGGCGCGCAGAACATGCACTGGGCCGACGAGGGCGCCTGGACCGGCGAGGTCTCGCCGGTGATGCTGAAGGACTGCAATCTCGACCTCGTCGAGCTCGGCCATTCCGAGCGCCGGGAGCATTTCGGCGAGACGGACGAGACGGTCGGCCTCAAGACGAAGGCCGCCGTGCGCCATGGTCTCGTGCCGCTGATCTGCATCGGCGAGACGCTGGCAGACCGCGAAAGCGGCCGCGCAGACGACGTGCTTGCCCGCGAAGTGCGCGGCGCCCTCGGCAAGCTCGAAGGCGCTGAGAAGGACGCCGAGATCCTCCTTGCCTACGAGCCCGTCTGGGCGATCGGCGAGAAGGGCATTCCCGCGACCGCCGATTATGCCGATGCGCGCCATGCCGAAATCGCCAGGGTGGCGGAAGAGATCCTCGGCCGGCGCATCCCCTGCCTCTACGGCGGTTCGGTGAACCCGCAGAACTGCGAGGAACTGATCGCCTGCCCGAACATCGACGGGCTCTTCATCGGCCGCTCAGCCTGGAAGGTTGAAGGCTATCTCGACATCCTGGCGCGCTCAGCCGCCACAATCTGAAAGGAGATCTCCCATGAAACTCGCTATTGCCGGTGACAGCGCGGGCGAAGGCCTTGCAAAGGTTCTCGCCGACCACCTGAAGGACCGCCACGAGGTGCACGAGGTCTCGCGCACCGACGCGGGCCCCGATGCCTTCTACGCCAATCTCTCCGACCGCGTCGCCTCCGCCGTCGTCGCCGGGCAATATGATCGCGCGATCCTCGTCTGCGGCACCGGCATCGGCGTCTGCATCTCGGCCAACAAGGTGCCCGGCATCCGCGCCGCGCTGACGCACGACACCTATTCGGCCGAACGCGCCGCGCTCTCCAACAATGCGCAGATCATCACCATGGGCGCCCGCGTCATCGGCTCGGAACTGGCAAAAGCCATCGCCGACGCCTACCTCGCCCAGACCTTCGACGAGAAGGGCCGCTCGGCCGGCAACGTCCAGGCGATCAACGAGGTCGACGCCAAGTACAACGCCGGGAAATAACGCCCGGCCGCCGGCCCGCGGCGGGACCACCCTGGTCCTGCCGCGGCCTACGGGCCGTTTCGATCCGAAAGGTCGAGCGGCATGACGACCGGCTTCCCCCCGGCCTCGCCGAGATGGGCATCGACGGCGTATACCGAGCGCAGGCGCTCCCGCGTCAGCACCGTTTGCGGCGGGCCGTCGGCCACGATCCGTCCCTTGTCCAGGAGGATCAGCCGCGAGCACCAGCGCGCGGCAAGCCCGAGATCGTGCAGCGAGGCGATGACGCTGCGGCCCTCGCCGGCAAGCGCCGCGAAGGTCTTCATCAGCATGATCTGGTGCGATGGGTCGAGCCCGGCGGCCGGCTCGTCGGCAAGAAGCAGCGGCGCATCCTGCGCAAGCGCACGCGCGATCAGCACCCTCGCCTTCTCGCCGCCTGAAAGCTCCGTCGCCGGGCGGTCGCGGAACGCCTCGACCTCCATGCGCCGCATGGCGTGGTCGATGAATTCCCGGTCGGCCGTGTCTTGCCTGGAGAAGAGCGGGCGATGGACGTCGCGGCCGAGCGCCACGATCATCTCGACCGGAACGGGCCAGGCGATATCGCGCTCCTGCGGCAGGTAGGCGATATGGCGCGCCCGCTCGCGCGCGCTCATGGATGCGACGGCCCGGCCGTCGATGGAAACCTCGCCCCTATGGAGCGTCAGGCCAAGCACGGTGCGCAGCAGCGTCGACTTGCCCGCACCGTTCGGCCCGATCAGGCCGACGAACTCCCCGGCGGGAAGGTCGAACGACACGTCCTTCAGGATTTCCTTGCCGGCGAGAGAGGCGCTGAGGGCCTTTACCGAAAGCAGCGTCACAGCATGCTCCTCCGCGTCTTGTAGACCAGCCACAGGAAGAACGGCGCCCCCACGATGGCCGTCAGCACGCCGAGCTTGAGGTCGCGTTCGGGCGCGATGAGCCGCACCAGCGTATCGGCGGCAAGGAGCACGCAGGCCCCGCCGAGCGCGCTTGCCGGCAGGAGCCGGGACGGGCGCGCACCGACCAGCGGGCGAAGCATGTGCGGCACCACCAGCCCGACAAAGCCGATGACGCCGGCGACCGCCGTCGCCGCCCCCACGCTGGCGGCGGTGCCGAAAACGGCGAGGAACTGCACCCGGCGCAGGTCGACGCCCATGCTCGCCGCTGCGTCGCCGCCCAGCGTCAGCGCATCGAGCGCGCGGCCGAGGCTTGCCAGCATGGCCCAGCCGGCGACCATGAACGGCGCTGCCAGCCAGACATGGGTCATCGAGCGGTCGCTGAGCGAGCCCAGCATCCAGAACATGATCTCCAGTGCCGCGAAGGGATTGGGCGACAGGTTGAGCGCGAGCGCGGTCATGGCGCTCGCAAGGCTCGAGACGGCGATGCCGGCGAGGATGACCGCAAGCGCCCCGCCGCGAAGCCCGGCCATCGCCTGCACCACGAGAACCGCGGCGACCGCCCCTGCAAGCGCGGCAAGCGGCAGGCCGAGCGGGAACAGGGCGGAAAAGCCGGTATAGATGGCGATCACCGCGCCGAGCGAGGCCGAAGCGCTCACCCCGAGAAGCGCCGGTTCGGCGAGCGGGTTGCGCAGCCAGCCCTGCAGCACCGCCCCCGAAAGCCCCAGCGTGGCGCCGATCATCAGGCCGAGGATCGCGCGCGGCAGCCGGATCTCCTGCATGACGAGGGCGACGGTATCGCCCTTGTCGGAAAAGAGCGCATGCAGGCTGTCGCCGAAGGCCACCGCCGCCGGGCCGGTCATCAGCGACAGGAAGAACAGGAGAAGAGTGAGGAGGCCGAGCCCTGCGAGCACCAGCCGGAAACGCATCGCATCCGTCATGGCGTACCGCCTTTTCCGCCGAACGCCGCGCGCTGGAGCATGCGCGAGGCCTCCAGCGTGAAGGGAGCGCCGCAGATCGTGTACTTGTCGGGAATGGCGACGGTCCGGCCGGAAAGCGCCCGGAAGGCGGGATGCGAGAAATTCGCCTTGGCGAGCGCGGGCGCGCTGTACTGGCTGTCGCCTTCGAGGATGATGTCGGGATCGGCGGAAACCAGCAGTTCCAGCGGCAGGCGCGTCATACCGGTAAAGCCGAGCGTATCGCCGATATTGGTAAGCCCCGCCGCCCGCACGATCGCATCGGCGAGCGTGCCGGAGCCCGACGTGTAGCTGTTGGCGTAGTAGATGGCGACGCTCTTGCTCGGCGGGCGATGGCTTGCAAGGTCCGCAAGGCCCCGGTCCAGCTCGGCCACGAGTTCGGCGGCACGCTGCTCGCGGTGGAGCAGGCCGCCCATGCGCGTGAGGTTTTCGCGGACATCGTCGAAGGATGCGGCCGGCTTGAACTGCTCGACCCGGAAGCCGAGCTCCCGCAGCAGGGCGACCGTCGCCTTGGCCGTATAAGTGCCGGCAAGCACGAGATCCGGCTGCATGAGGAAGATCTCCTCCGCCTGGCCGCTATTCGGCTTGTAGTGCGCGGCCTCCTCCACCATCACGGACGTGCCCTCCTCGCTCGCGAGCGAGGAGACCGACCTGAGCTGGCCGGGCGCCGCCATCAGCATTGCGAGCTGGTCGGTGCACAGGTTGATGGAAACGACCCGCTGCGGCGCCGGCCCGGCCAAGGCCGCGGCCGGCGCCAGCGCGAGGAGGCCCGCCGCAACGGCGGCGACCCCGGTTCTGCGCATTCGGGCAGGGATCATGACGGCGAGCCCTTTCAGAACGACCGCGTGAAGCTGAAATCGACGGTCCGGCCCGGAGCCCTGTAACCTTCCTTCGTCTGATACTGCTCGTCGAGGATGTTGGCCACCGAAAGCTTGAACTGCGACTGCCCGTCGAGCGCATAGAGCGCGGTGAAATCCGCCGTGACGTAGTGCGGCAGTTTCCGGGTGTTGGCGGCATCGGCATAGCGCGAGCCGCCATAGAGGACGGCGGCGGAGAATTCGAAATCCGCCGTCGGCTTGTAGGCGAGCCCCACCGTGCCCTTGAAGCGCTCGCTGTAGGAAACATACTTGCCGTGCGTGCCCGGGCTCTTGTTCAGCGGCTCGCGGATGTCGATGCCGAGATTGCCGCTCCATTCCGCATCGAACCGATGCATGAGGGTCGCCTCGAAGCCGGTGATCTGCACGTTCTCGACATTGTCCGGATGCCAGGCGCCGAATGTATTGGCCGGATCGACCGGCGCCCAGTTGATCTGGTCCTTCACCCGCGTGTGGTAGACCGCCATGTCGAGGCTCGTTTCGTCCGCGAACCACCAGTTCAGCCCTATCTCGTAGGAACGTGACCGTTCCGGTCTCAGGTCCGGATTGCCGGACAGGTAAGGGTCCGGATAATAAAGATCGTTGAAGGTCGGCGCGCGAAAGCCCGTCGCGTAGGAGGCGCGCGTCACCAAGCCCTCAACCCATTCATAGCTCGCGCCGATATTGTAGGTGGTGGCGCCGCCGAACTGTTCGTCGTGGTCGTAGCGCAGGCCGCTGTCCACCGTCAGCCCCTCATATTCGAACGAATATTGCCCGAAGACGGCGGCAAGGTCGCGCTCCGTCGTGGCATAGCTGACATTCGAGACGGACGAGCCGCTTACCGTGTCGCGATAGGCTTCCACCCCGCCCACCAGCGTGTGCTTCGCCTCGTCCGTCTCGATGGTCTTCCGCGTCGAGGCGAGAAGGCCGTAGCGCACCGTGTCGAACGTGTCGCCGGTGACGCCCGGCCCGAAATTCGCGGAGTAGTCGAGCGCGCTCATTATCTCCACGGTGGACGACCAGCTGTCGGAATGGTCGATGCGCGCACCGAGGCGGCCGGAAAAATTGTCCGTGTCGACGGCGTTCGCCGGCTGGCGGTCGTACTGGTTGCGGCCGCGCGCATAATGCCCGTCGGCATAGAGGCGTCCCCAGTCGAAATCCTCCGACAGCGAGGCGGTGAACGAGCCCCGGCGGAAGCCGTCCTTGTCGGGTTCGTGCCCGTATGTAGAAGGCAGGGTGAAGTCGTATCCCTCGGTCCCGAACAGCTCAGCGCCGGCGGAATAGTCGACGCCGTCCTCGCTCTGCCCCTGCACATTGCCTGAAACGTAACCGCCCCAGGGATGAAGGATGCCCACGGCGACCGTGCCGCAGCGCGCGCTGCCGTCGGCGCAGGCGCCGCCCTGCCGGGTGACGATGTTGATGATGCCGCCGATGGCATCCGCGCCGTACTGCGCCGAATGCCCGCCCTTGGCGATCTCGATGCGCTCGATCGAGGCAAGCGGGATCGCGGAGAGATTGACGGTTCCCGCCGTTGCCGAGCTGGCGCGAACGCCGTTGACGAGGACCAGCGTCTGCACCGGCGTTGTGCCGCGCAGCGAGACGGTGGAATCGGCGCCCATGCCGCCGTTCGAGGTGATGGTAACGCCCGGATATCCCCTGAGCAGCGCGGTGAGGTCGGACGCGGCGGACCGCCGGATCTCCTCCTCGGTGACGATCGTCACGGAAGACGTCGAGCGCTCCAGGCTCGTTTCGCGGCGGAGCGGCGTCGTGACGACGATGCTTTCAAGCTGCGTGACGCCGTCGTCGCCGGCGGCGGCGCCCTGCGCGGCGGCCGTGCGGACGAGCCCCGCCACCGCCAGGGTGACGATGCCCGTCGTGATAAGGATGGTCTTCAAAATCTGCCCCCAAGGCAAGTGCGGGCGCGTGGGCGCCCTGGTTCGCTACGAACCGCGATCCGGCTTGGAACTGGGAGCGAAAGAAGGTCCACCCCGGTCCGCCCGGCACACGGCAACACAATGTGTCACCGCTACGGACGTCCGCGCCTCGGCACCCCTCGTACCGGGCATGGGTGACTGGAGCGGCAGGTCTCCTGACTTCCGTTTCTACGTCTTTCCTCCGCCTTCCCGGCCGCCGAATGCGGCCAGTGGCAAATGGAAGAAGACTCGACGGTCACAGTTGCGGGGGCAGTCCCGGCTTCGGCCGTCCATCGGCCTTACCGTGTTCCCTTTTAATCCGCCTTTCGGGCGGAGCCGTTTCCAGCGCGGACCCTAGTCACGGGCACCGGGCGCGTCAATCTCCCCGGGGCGGTTGCGAACAGATTGCGGATGCCCGTTTGTCCGCGCGCAAAGAGAAGAGGCGGCGCGCCGCCCCTACTTGATCAGCGGCAGCGACGTGAACTGGTGGAAGGGCGGCGGGGAGGAGAGCGACCATTCGAGCGTGGTGGCCCCATCCCCCCAGGGATTGTCGCCGGCCACGCGCTTCCGCGCGAAGGCCTCCGCGACGGCGATGAAGAAGACGAGGAGGCCGGCGGCGGAGATGTAGGAGCCCGTCGAGGAGACGAAGTTCCACCCGGCGAAGGCGTCAGGATAGTCCGCATAGCGGCGCGGCATGCCGGCAAGCCCGAGGAAATGCTGCGGGAAGAAGACGAGGTTGACGCCGATGAAGGTCAGCCAGAAATGCACTTTGCCGAG
This sequence comes from Shinella sp. Sh6, assembly GCF_055392685.1. NCBI lineage: Bacteria > Pseudomonadati > Pseudomonadota > Alphaproteobacteria > Hyphomicrobiales > Rhizobiaceae > Shinella > Shinella sp. Sh6. The sequence goes on from NZ_AP044005.1 coordinate 2,657,357, forward strand.
CGTCTCGCTCATCAAGTAGCCGCTCATCTTGGGGAACCAGTAGTACCAGGCCGCGAAAATGGCAAAGGCGGCGCCGAGCGACAGGACATAGTGGAAATGCGCGATAACGTAATAGGTATCGTGCAGTTCGCGGTCGAGGCCCGGATTGGCGAGCACCACGCCGGTGACGCCGCCGATGGTGAAGAGCAGCACGAAGCCGGTCGCCCACAGCATCGGCGTCGCAAAACGGATCGAGCCGCCCCACATCGTGGCAAGCCAGGAGAAGACCTTGATGCCCGTCGGCACGGCGATGACCATGGAGGCAAAGGCGAAATAGCGCTGCGAATCCAGTGAAAGCCCGACCGTGAACATGTGGTGCGCCCACACGACGAAGCCGATGACGCTGATCGCCACCATGGCATAGGCCATGCCGAGATAGCCGAAGATCGGTTTACGCGAGAAGGTCGAGATCACATGGCTGACGATGCCGAAGGCCGGCAGGATCATGATGTAGACTTCCGGATGGCCGAAGAACCAGAAGAGATGCTGGTAGAGGATCGGGTCGCCGCCGCCTTCCGGCGCGAAGAAGGTGGTGCCGAAATTGCGGTCGGTGAGGAGCATGGTGACGGCGCCCGCCAGCACCGGCAGCGAGAAGAGCAGCATGAAGGCGGTGACGAGCATCGCCCAGGCGAAGAGCGGCATCTTGTGCAGCGTCATGCCCGGCGCGCGCATGTTGAGGATCGTCGTGATGAAGTTGATCGCACCGAGGATCGACGAGGCGCCGGAAAGGTGGATGGACAGGATGACGAGGTCGACCGCCGGCCCCGGCTGCCCGCCGCTCGAATAAGGCGGATAGAGCGTCCAGCCGCCGCCATGGCCGTTCACGCCGGTGGCGCCCGGCGCGAACATCGACAGGATGAACAGGACGAGCGAGGCGACCAGCAGCCAGAACGAAACGTTGTTCATGCGCGGGAAGGCCATGTCCGGCGCGCCGATCATGATCGGGATGAACCAGTTGCCGAAGCCGCCGATCAGCGCCGGCATGATGACGAAGAAGATCATCACCAGCCCGTGCGCGCTGACGACGACGTTGAAGACGCCCGGATCGGAGAATATCTGCATGCCAGGCTCCTGCAGTTCCATGCGCAGCGCGACGGAAAGGCCGGTGCCGAGAACGCCCGACAGCATGGAGAGCAGCAGATAGAGCGTGCCGATGTCCTTGTGATTGGTGGAAAACAGCCATCGGCCGGCAAACCCCGGCCGCGGATGCGTTGTAGCTTCGCTTGCATGTGACATCACGTTTCTCCCCACCGCCGCCCCCCGAGCCGGCAAACCGAAAGAAGTGTGTGCACCTCATGAATGGAACACAAACGGAATTAAATGCGCCAACAGCGCAAAATAATTGCAGTCAATGGCCGCGCCGACATGAACGGCTCGGAACCATCCGGACACGTTTTGCTACGGGTTCCGATCCACGCCTCCGCGAGGGAGGCGACCCTCGGCAAGCGGCGCGGATACCAGCACCCGGAGTTTCTATCCACGCCTCCGCGAGGGGACTGTTTACCCGGACCGCTTTTTGGATTCTGTTATAGAGGTGATTTGCGGGGAGGCCCACGATGGATTGCCCAAGCTGTGGCGGCACAGATCTGATCAAGCGCGGCAGCAAGGCCGGGCATCAACGCTACCGATGCCGCGCCTGCGGGCGCTATAGCACCGACAGCCCGCCCAAATTCAGCGCCCAGACCAAGGCCATGGCGATCGAGATGTACATGAACAGCATGGGCATTCGGGCGATCGGCCGGGTGCTTCGTGCTTCGCCCGCGACGGTGCTGAACTGGATCCGCAAGGAGCATGCGGTCCTGCAGCACAAGCTGGCCCAGGCCGAGCCGACCGACACCGGGATACCCGATGTCATCGAGATGGACGAGATCTACACCTATGTCCAAAAAAACAGCGGCGGGCGGTGATCTGGACGGCCTATAGCCGTCGCCACCGCCAGGTCGTCGCATACCATATCGGCGACCAGGGCGTGCGCAGCGCCATCGCCATCTACGATCTGGCCAAGGCCGCCGTCGGCCAGATCGGCGCCATCTTCACCGACGCCAATTCCTGCTATCATCTGGCCTTCGAGCGGATCAAGGCGACCGAGCCGCATCGGCAGACCAAGGCGCAGACCCATCTCATCGAGTCCTCGAACGCCTCGTTCCGCGACATGCTGGCCCGCTTCAATCGAAAACAAAACGGGCCTCCAAGTCACTCGAAATGCTCCAGATCACAATCGACATCTTCATCGCAAGAAAGCGCCTCGCGAGTCCAAGATGAACAATCCCCTCCGCGAGGGAGGCGACCGATCAGGCGCCGGGATTGCGTACCTGAAAAAAGGTTTCGATCCACGCCTCCGCGAGGGAGGCGACTTGCTCTGTCCGCTCCCGGATGCGCGCCTTGACGGGTTTCGATCCACGCCTCCGCGAGGGAGGCGACTTGGATTTGCTTCGTCGCGGCATTGTCCGTCGTTGTTTCGATCCACGCCTCCGCGAGGGAGGCGACGTTGTCGCCATGCATACCATAGGAAAGACGGCATAGTTTCGATCCACGCCTCCGCGAGGGAGGCGACGGCAATCAAAGTCTTGCCAAGGCGTTTTTTACGGGTTTCGATCCACGCCTCCGCGAGGGAGGCGACCCGCACGACTGGGGCAGGCGATTAAGGATGCGGTGGTTTCGATCCACGCCTCCGCGAGGGAGGCGACCAAGAGCCAGTGTTGTCACCCGCGCCTTTGCCGTCAGTTTCGATCCACGCCTCCGCGAGGGAGGCGACAAAAGACCTCGTATGTGGTTCCGCCCGGCTGGGAGTTTCGATCCACGCCTCCGCGAGGGAGGCGACGAGCGCCCCGGTCTGGTCAGCCGCTGCGGTAAACCGTTTCGATCCACGCCTCCGCGAGGGAGGCGACGCGCGCAGGTTTCCGACACGCGCCGTGCCCTTGTTGTTTCGATCCACGCCTCCGCGAGGGAGGCGACCTGCCGTATGGGGTCGGGAAGGAACGGCCGGGCACGTTTCGATCCACGCCTCCGCGAGGGAGGCGACGAGCGGCACAGGGTCAAGGCCACCCGCCATCCGGTGTTTCGATCCACGCCTCCGCGAGGGAGGCGACGACCGCGATTTCAACGATGCGCGAGAGATAGCCGTTTCGATCCACGCCTCCGCGAGGGAGGCGACCGTGTCGCGAGCGCCGGCCCAAGCCGTCATGGTGTCGTTTCGATCCACGCCTCCGCGAGGGAGGCGACCCTTCTCCATGCGGTTAGCCAGCCGCCGAAGAGAGTTTCGATCCACGCCTCCGCGAGGGAGGCGACAGGCCGAGCAGCGCCGCGTGCTCTCCGTCTTTGAGTTTCGATCCACGCCTCCGCGAGGGAGGCGACCCAGATGGACGTGGACCTTCACGCCGAATACAAGTTTCGATCCACGCCTCCGCGAGGGAGGCGACGCAAAAGGTCCAATCCAAGCCACGTTCTGATAGACGTTTCGATCCACGCCTCCGCGAGGGAGGCGACCCGACAAGCTCACCCAGGCATCGACCCGTCTGCTGTTTCGATCCACGCCTCCGCGAGGGAGGCGACCTGCTCACCGCGAACCATGAAACCGACCGACGTGTTTCGATCCACGCCTCCGCGAGGGAGACGACCTCCATGGCGAAGACGCGGTCTGCATCCTCGAAACCGTTTCGATCCACGCCTCCGCGAGGGAGGCGACAGCCTGCCATGCCCGTCGATCTTCGACACGTCGGAAGTTTCGATCCACGCCTCCGCGAGGGAGGCGACAGCGGATGGACCACGCCATTGACCTGCCTCCAGAGTTTCGATCCACGCCTCCGCGAGGGAGGCGACAGCGGATGGACCACGCCATTGACCTGCCTCCAGAGTTTCGATCCACGCCTCCGCGAGGGAGGCGACCGCGCTTTTCGCCGCCCCTGCCTACCTCTATGGCGTGTTTCGATCCACGCCTCCGCGAGGGAGGCGACCGGTATGACGGATTGCACGAGCCAGGTTGTCGATGTTTCGATCCACGCCTCCGCGAGGGAGGCGACGCTTCGGGCAGGGGGTTCATTTCCTCGTCATGTGGGTTTCGATCCACGCCTCCGCGAGGGAGGCGACAGCTGTCCGAGGGCGTATCGAGCGCTCCGGTGGTGGTTTCGATCCACGCCTCCGCGAGGGAGGCGACTCGGTGACGTGCCAGCTCCATTGGTACGATTCGGTGTTTCGATCCACGCCTCCGCGAGGGAGGCGACGGTAATCCGGGTGCCCATCTGCCGCCATGTGCGGGTTTCGATCCACGCCTCCGCGAGGGAGGCGACTATGGACCAGTTCGGGCTCAGTGCTGAGTAACTGGTTTCGATCCACGCCTCCGCGAGGGAGGCGACGGCCTCGGTATAAAACATGGATTTTGTTAGTGGAAAAAGGTGGATCAGTGCGGATGAGAGGGAGCATCGGCGCGGTTGCCGCATCGGCAATGCCTGCAAGCTGGAGTTCTTTCACAATTTCAAAGATCTACGTTCAGTGCGAACCAAGCGTATTTTCGCGGCACGCTTCGGATTCGCACCATGATGGACACAACCCGTTGCCACGAGGAAACCGGCTCAGATGATCAAGATGCCGTTCAGGTCGGAGGCGGGCTTTGCGCCCACATGTTCCACGCGCCTGTGCCAGTTGGCGCCGAGATAATAGTAGCGCAGACTGTCGATCTCAGGGCGGATAATGCCTTCCAAACGCGCCTTGAGCTTCGTCCACTGCGCCGGGTCCACCTCGATTTCGAAGACGGAGAACTGGACGCGCTGGCCGTAGTCACGGCAGGCCTTTGCGACGGCCCGCAAACGTGCTGCGCCATTGCCCTCGCTCGTGCGCACATCATAGGTCACAAGAACGAGCATGAGGCACCCTCACTTCCAGAACCAGGGGGGATAGGCATCGAGATCACCGCGCAGATGGCGTGCCAGCATCTGTGCCTGCAGATAGGGAACGAGGCCGAACGGCGCTTTTTCTTCCAGGAATGGATGGATGCGTTCCTCCCGCTTGCGCTCCTGCCAGGCGGTCAGCACGGTTTTGCGCGCATCCTCCTGCATCAGGACGGCGCCACCATCCTGCACGGTGAAATCCCGTGCACGCAATTGCCTTCGGTTGATGAGGGAGAGCGCCAGCCGATCGGCCAGCACCGGACGCATCTCCTCCATGAGATCGAGCGCCAAGCTGGGACGTCCCGGCCTGTCCCGGTGCAGGAAGCCCGCTGCCGGATCGAGCCCCACGCTTTCCAGCGCCGAGCGGCAGTCATGCGTGAGTAACGTATAGAGAAAAGACAAAAGAGCGTTGACCGCATCCAGGGGCGGGCGGCGGGAGCGCCCCCGCCAGCGCATTTCCGGATCGGGCGAACGGATCAAGTGGTCGAAGACGGAGAAGTAGAGATTGGCCGCCTCCCCCTCCGAACCACGCATCTTCTCTAACGTATCGTCGGCCCGCTCGACCCGCCGCAGAATATGCGCGAGACGATCCGTGACGATGCCGATGGCGTTGCGCGCGGTATCCTCATAGGTCTCACCGTAATCCCGGAGCGAGCGCATCAGCACCGCGCGCTGGTTCGCCACCTTGCCGATGACAATCGATCGCACGATGTCCTCCGGCGCATCGCACAGGCGATACTGGGCACGGCGCAACAAGATGTTGCCGCTGACCGGCCCCTCCATCCTGGCCTGGAAGTGGCCGTTGCGATCGAGAAAGGTCAGCGTGATACCGGCAGCCGCAAGCGCAGCCATGAGAGGCGGCGAGACGAACACGGCCCCGAAGACGACCACGGCGGACAACATATGCAGGGGAACACGGCTTTTCTCCGCGTTGTCCACGTCGGCGACAAGGTTTTCACCGTCCTTGCGTAAAGCGGCTCCTTCGGTCGTCACGTAAATCGTGTTGAGCATCTTCTTCATGGAGGTGGCTCCGCCGTAAGCGTCCGCTCCACCATGCGCGACCGCCATGCCCGCACGGGTCGCGCGACGATATCGGGCTGGCAAAGCCCCAGAAGCGAGCAAGCCCGACAGCGCTCCCGCTTCGCGGTCGGCGGCGGCGTCCTGCCGGAGGCAAGAATATCCGCCAGTTCGCCAATCACATCCTCCGTCTGCCGGCGCAACGCGGTATCGAAGGACACTGCAAGACGACGCTTCGTTTCGGCATAGAACAGGGCACCTTCCGGCACCGGCCTCCCGGTCATTTCCTCAAGACAGAGCGCCTGTGCGCAAAGCTGCACTTCGTCGGCACGGTGCAGTTTCGGCTTGCCGCGCTTGTACTCGATGGGAAAGGCGGCTTCTCCCTCCCCATCCGGCAGGAACTCCACGACATCGGCAATACCCGAAATGTTGAGGCGGCGGGATGCAACGGGCAACGACATGACGCGGCGAAGCCCTCTGACCTTGCGCGACCCGCCTTTGTCGGCCACGGTGTGCAGCACTTTGCCTTCCGCCGTAAACCGGTTGTCGGCCCAGAGCCGCTCAAGATGAATGAGCGCGGCCTGGCGCAGACAATAGACCGCGTGCTGCAGGGCGGAGAGCGGAATGGGCTCCCCGGCACCCTTGCCGTCATCGTCCGCCCCCGTCGCCATGGCTCAAAGCAGCTCCAAAATCTCCACGCCGTCAGGCAGATTGTCGCGATCGATGGCGACGATATAGTCCGAGAAGGCCCGCGCCGGCGGCAGGTTGTCCAGCCGCTGATCGATGACGCGAAACTCGCCCTCGACATTGCGGCCGATCCGGATCCGGTCGAACAGGGCGTGCGCGGGGGCGTTGCCGAGCGCGTTGCCATGCTTGAATACGATCAGCTTGCGCGTCGCCATTTCACCGCGCGCGGCGGAACGGTCATGCTCGAACATGGTGCCGAGCGCTTCGAACAGCAAGGCGAGGTCGCTTTCCGAAAACCCCGTGCGTTCCGCAAATTTGGCCGAGATGAAGCCATGCGCGACATAGAGCCCGTAGGGAACGATATGCTTGCGCCCCATGGTGCGATTGTCGGTGCGGTCGCTGGAATCGTCGCCCTCGGCCTTCTGCTTCTTTTCCGCCTCGTTGGTGGCGGCCATGCGCGTGATGGAGATTTCGAGCGGCAGGATCGGCTCGACGGAGCGGGCGAAGGTCAGCTGCACCGGCCCTTTCACCTGCCCGGCATTCACCCCCGTCGACATGACCGCGCCGAAGGTGCGCACATCGAAGAAGTTGTCGCACATGAAGGCCGTCACCGCCTTCGCTTCGGCGTCGTCCTTGGGGTTCAGCTTGGCATCCTTGTCAACCTTGGGATCGTCCTTGCGGATGGCGCGATAGGCCTGGCGGTGCTTGTCGTTGAGGATGGCGCCCTCCTCGACATAGATGTGGAAACCGTCCTCGCCGTGACGGGCCAGATCGACATAGTTGCGGATCTTGCGCTTGAGGCTGACATCGGTCACCAACCCCCTGTTGGTCTCAGGATCGAGCCGCGGCAGGTTGCCCGCATCCGGATCGCCATTGGGGTTGCCGTTGACGACCTCGAAGATCAGCACGAAATCATAGCGATTAGCAATCGTGGTCATGCGTCGATCTCCTCGGGAGCAATGGCTTCAGCCGGCTTTTTGAAAAATTCGTTTCGTTGATGATAATAACCGAGGCCGAAAAGCGCCTGGTCCGCGGCGGAAAGCGAGGTGGGGAACGGATCGTCGCCGGGGCTCATCAGGTCCATGATGGCGCCGACCTGCTTTTCGAGGACCACCTTGTAGCCAGGCTTCTGCTTGCCGACCTTGGACAGGTGATTGGCGGAGCCGCTTTCGAGAAGATGGAAGACCTTGCGCGGCTGGGCAGACGCCGAGCCGTAGAACTTGTCCTTGATCGTGGCATTGACCTTCGCGCCGAGCGCGGCGGTCTGGATATGCTCATAGACGGCAAACAGCCGCCCCAGCAGGTAGCCCTTGTTGTCATTTTTCGGGTCGAACGCCACGGGTGTCTTCTCCCTTTTGAAATTGCGAACAAGCAGCGCCTTGAGAATGCCGGCGCGCAAGGCGTTGATCTCGCCATCGGCGCGGATGCGGGTCAGCACCGACGACAGGAGCGTCAGGGGGTAGTAAGTGCCCGACAGGATCGAGCGCATCCACTCGCCGGCAAGGTTCGGCGTGATGTTCTCGCTTTTGCCGAGAACGGCGGTTTCGCGAAGATAGCGCCAGAGCGGGGGGAACGGATTGTGCGGCGGCGGCTCGATCCGCATATCGGCAACGAATTCTTGGTAGTGCCGCGTCAGCTCGCCGAAGCTGCCGGAATAGAAGAAGCGGATGGAGAGCCGGGCGGCATTCGGCGCAAGGCCCAGGACATAGAACTGCACATCGCCGAGATCGGGTTCCACCTCCTCCAGCGGAATTCCCTTGCGGATCTGTTCAAGCCGCTCGTGAATGCGCTTCGTGCCGGTCTTTTCCTCCTGCTGCATGTCCTCTGCCGCGTCGAAGAAGGCCGGAAACATCGCCTCGGCATCGTCCACGTCCGCAAGCTTCGACGCATCCGCCCAGAACACCGTCGAGGCGTCGCCGATCTGGATGCGATGGCCGCTGTCCTTTTCCAGAAAACGGTTGAGCGCCGTCGTGTAGGCGAAGGCGGCAGCTTCGGAGACGGGGGCATTGTCGCCCTGCTCGTGGTCATAGGAGGTGAAAGCATCGAGATTGAAGGAGACCAGCGCCGCTCCGGAGGATTGCGCGCCCCAGACACCCTTGATCGACGGATGAAGGCGTGCGACCGCGCCAGGCTCTCCACGAACGAGGCAGATTTGCGGTTCGCCGCTTTCCTGTGACGATAGACGCTCCCATAGCGATTTGGCTGCCGGACGGTCGTGAAGGAAAAGGTGCGCCCGGCGGTCGCTCTCCAGGGCGAAGACCACGTTCTGGTCCTTCATCTCGTCCTGCCAAGGCGGCGCGTTGAATTGTTCCGGCGACCAGTTTTTCAAAAACAACGCAAAGGCGCGCAAGCCGGGGTCGTCACTGTCGCCGATCTCTTCGATATGCCGGTCCACGAATGCCAGATGTTCGTCCGCCGTGCGCCGCCCCTCGCCCGCAGTCATGCCAAGCACATAGGAGGTCTTGTCCCAGAGAAAGTTCGGCGCGATGCCTGCCGTACGCTTCACCGGCTGCGGCACCAGCATCGCGCGGGGCCGCGCTTTCCGGCCTTCGCCCTCGCGCCAGTCCGTGACGCTCGCGACAGTGCCGTCTTCGTTCAGCCCGACGACGACGCCGATCTTTTCCGACGAATAGCCGAACGGCGGCGCATTCGGCAGGCGCTCATAGGCATTGGCAAGGGAGGAAAGGATCGTCATCGTCGAATCTCCGGGGATTGCGGCGGCGGAACCCGCACCACGCCGTTGTCGAGCGCGGCGCGGAAGAACAGCGAGGGACGCCCGGCCGCGGCATGATCGATGTCGAAAAGCATGAAGCCGAGGTCGCGGCTCTCGGCAATCGCTGGCGGCAGCGCCGTCTCGGGTGGCACCAGTTCGAAATGCGCGGTAAATTCCCGCGTACCGAGACAGGGCTGGTGGAAGCACTGCCCCCTGGCGGCACGGCGGTTGAAAATATCGAGATGCTTGCCCTCGTTGTCATCGGGGCCGGCATTCTTCGTCAGTTCGAAATGCGCCTCGATAATATAGGCCGGCTTTACCAGCACGGTCGCGGCGCGCTGCTGGCGGTCCTCGTCCACCAGCAGGTTCAGCCCTTCGAGATCGCCGCGCTTCATCGCCGACCTGATCTTGCCCGCCGGCGCCTTGTGGCCGACCTCATTGCGCCGGATTGACTGGAAACAGATGGGCTCCAGCACATGGATCGCTTCGATCACCCAGCGAATGGCCGGCTTCCAGTGGATTGCCTCCAGCAGGCCCCGCGCGGCGGAGGGCGTCATCACGTCGTAGGAGACACGTTCGACCTTCATCTCGGGACGTGTGAAGCAGGCATAGTCGCCCCAGACTTTCAGGCGAATTCCGTAGGTCATTCACGCCCTCCCCAGAAGAAGTCACTTAAAAATGCGTGCGATACTCACCCGCAGCAAAGCGGGTAAGTATTTCAGTGCGCTAAAGATTACAGATTTCTATCCGCGCCATCAGGCGACCAACGAGACTCAAATCTGCCGGAATATGATCCGCAAAATCAGAGCTCACCTCAAGCAAAGGCTCGAGCCAACGTGGAAGACGACACTTAAGCATACGACCTCCCCTCATCACTAGGAAAATCATAAATGACTAATTAAGCTCCGTCAACGCCGCATATTCCTGTACTCTTTAGCTAGAAAATCATATCCTCCACGCCAAGATAACCGGCATCCTCCCAAAGCATTCCAACATCCTGTCGATACAGACTGTTCGTCCGCAGAACCGCAAACTGGCCCCCCCTCCATTGCGGCGCGACAAAGGCGACATGACCATTTTCGATCAACAGCGTTCTCGCCTTCGGCGGCACCTGAACCACTGAGGATTGCAATCTTCTCGCCAGCAATCCAGAGGGGATATTCTCTATCCCCAGATCATCGACGGCTTTCCGTGCATCTTCATCCAGTGCCACGATCACCGGCGCCAGCCCGCTTTCTATGAGGCGGAAATTCTGGCCCACCGTGCGATAGTCGAAATGGCAGCCGGTGCGGTTGCTGAGCTCGAAGCGGCCGAGGATTTTCTTCGCGTCCATGCCCTCGCCCATGCGCCAGTAGACCTCGCCGAAATAATCCTCCACGGCGGCAAGCGAGGTCAGGTCGGCATGATTGCCGATGATCCGCTGCATGTCGCCGATCAGCCCGCGGATTTCGGCGGGCGGGCGGTAGTCTGGCGGCTTGAACACCGTGACGATGCTGTCGTCGCGGCCGCGTCGGCCTTCCCTGTTGACCCGGCCCGCCGCCTGGATGATCTGGTCCAGCCCTGCCTCCGCCCGCCAGGCGACGGGAAAATCGACATCGACGCCGGCCTCGATCAGGCTTGTCGCGATCAGGCGACAAGGCCGCCCGTCCTTGAGCCGCTCTCTCACGTCGGCCAGAATACGCCGCCGGTGCCCAGCATATTGCCGGGTGCTGAGATGGATGAGCCCCGCCAGCCCGGCCTCCTCAGCCTGCCGGTAGAGTTCCAGCGCATGGCGCCGGCTGTTGACGATGACCAGAGCCTGATCGTGCGGTGCCAAGGCGTCGAGCAGCGCCGCATTGTCCATCTCGCCCGCATGGACGATGCGGGTGCGTGCCAGCTTTGTTGCCAGTCCGGCCGGATCGGGCGCAAGCTCGCGGCCTTCCAGCGGCAGCCCGCCCGGCAGTTCGGGCCGCCTGCCAAGCGCCGGCTGCGTCGCCGTGCAGAGCACGACGGTGCAGCCATAGCTGCGCGCCAGCTCTTCCAGCGCCCGCATGATCGGCATCAACAGGGCCCTCGGCAAGGTTTGCGCTTCATCGAGAATGATGATCGAACCGGCAATATTGTGCAGCTTGCGGGCGCGCGAAGGGCGGGCCGTGAACAGGCTTTCAAAAAGCTGGACCGTCGTCGTGACGACGACAGGGGCTGCCCAGTCCTCCATGGCAAGCTTCAGCTTGTCCTTGCGCTCGCGACTGTTGCGATCGAAGGCCTCTTCCTCGATGGCGGAATGATGTTCGAGGACATTGTCCTCGCCCAGAACGAAGCGGAAAATCTCTGCTGTCTGATCGATGATACTGGTGAACGGAATGGAATAGATGATCCGGCGATGACCATGCCGGCGGGCGTGATCCAGCGCGAAACCGAGAGAGGCCAGGGTCTTGCCGCCGCCGGTCGGCACGGTGAGGGTGAAAAGGCCCGGTTCCCTCTCCGCCCCGGCGCGCACATGGGTCAGCACGTCGCGGCGCAGCTGGTTCAATGCACCGTCCCGCCCCGAAAATGAGGCCATATGGGCATCAAAGCGTGCGACGAACTCACCGATCACGGCGGACAAAGCCGGCCAGTCTCGGTCCGCCACCTTCTCGCCGAGCGCCTCGTAAAACCTTTCGGTGTCCAAAAAATCCGCGTCGACCAGCGCCGAGAACAGCATCCGCCCCATGAAAGCCAAGGAGAAAGCATGCCCGGCCTTGTCAGCCGGGAAACGCTGGATCATGTCGGGAACCAGCCCTGAAACCTCAGCCTTCAACTCCTCCATCCAGACCGGATCGATCGCCAGCAGCTGTTTCATGCGATGGTCGAAGGTTCCAGGTCCATCCAGCCGGTCGGGCAAGCCCGCATGATGCCCGAGGATGCAATAACCGATGATCTGGGCCATGACGGCATCGCTCCCCTTCGTCAGATCACGCAAGACCTGAGCACCGGCCGTAGAGTGATCGACCGCCTCCTTCGCACCTTCCAGGCGTCGCTGAAAAGGCTGGGTATACTTTCCGAGATCGTGGAAAAGCCCCGCAACAAAGGCCGCCCATTCAAGGCCGAAAGGACGCGCCCTGTATCCCGCCAGTCGCGCAACGGCGAACAGATGCTCCTTCAGAAGCTGCCAGTCGGATTTGTCCGACCCTCGACCAGAATGTGCATAATAGCTCATGCTCTCCCCCCATAGGTGTAGAATGCACGACATAGATCGGGCCGGCAATGCATCGATGGATTGTGCTCATTAGCACCGGCGTGGCATTGCGTTTTCGATTTCGGATACGACCTAGGATTGAGCGGTGTGGCGAGGGGTTAGGATGCACGCGAGCAGCACAGAACACAAAAATAATTCACTTCGACGACTGCATGAGTGGCCGCCGATATGCCGTTGGACGTTCGGCTGGAAGGCGCCAAGCCGTCGCTCCGACACACCCCTCAGACCGCTCCGACGTAGTCTTGAGCGGCCTGGAGCCGGGCGATATCCTGGCGCGGCGGCGCGCCGAACAGGCGGCGATACTCGCGGCTGAATTGTGACGGGCTGTCATAGCCAACGGCAAATCCGGCCAACCCGGCGCTCACGCCGCCCGCCAGCATCAGGCGCCGCGCTTCCTGCAGACGCAGCTGCTTCTGATACTCGAGCGGGGTCATCCGCGTGATCGCCTTGAAATGCTGGTGAAGCGACGAGGGGCTCATGCCCGCCGAGACCGCGATCTCGTCGATCCTCAGCTGGGTCTGAAAACCCCTTGCGGATCGTGGCGATGGCGCGGTTGTCTGGTTCAGTCGGCTGTCGGCGGACGCCATGTGGCGCGGCAGAGGCCCGTGCGGCCCGGTGAGCAGCCGATAGAGGATATCGCGCTCGGCCAGCGGCGCGAGCACGGCGATGTCATGGAGGCGATCAAGCAGCCCGACCAGCCGACAGGCGGCATCGATCAGGTCAGGATCGCCCGGATAGACCGCCAAAACTGAAAGATCGTGCCGAGGTGCCTTGCCGCATTCGTCGACCAGGAGGTCGGCGAGCGACGCCAGATCGAGATCGATCTTGCAGCAGAAATACGGTATGCCCGGGCTTGCTTCTATCACATCACCGACCAGCGGCAGATCGACCGAGACGAGCAGATAGCGCGAGGCGTCGTAGTGCTCGCCCAGTGATACAGGTTTGCCCCCTGGGTGATCAGACAAAGCGAGGCTTCGTAGACAGCCGGTGTTGTGTGACAGAGAATACCGGAATTACGAGATTAACCGATATTATCTGGGTTCTCGCGGTTTTCGATAATGAAACAAGGTTCTTAGCAGAACCGTTCGTGCGTTAACGGGCGAACGGTTTTTGACACTTCGATTGGCTGATTTCGATCTATTTATGCCAATCCTGCGGGAATTGCCGACCCTCTTCAAAATCGCCTTCAAATGCAGGTCTCGCGTCTTTAAATCCTTGGTAAGAAAGGTGTTTTGCCTTTCAGACGCGACGGCGACGGGGCCTCCATTTGGGGGCAGGCAGCCGCGATGGCAATTCGAAGTTTGACAATCCCGGAATCCTGCACGCGTCGAGAAATAAACCATCGAAAGAGCGCGTCAAACCTGCACCGCAGCCCTACTCAAAGAGGCGTCATGGGTTTGCAAAAACCCGGCCAGATCGCTCGCTAAAGCGGCTCGCGAAGCCAAATGAGATGCGGGCCATGGCCTACGCCAAACGATGGATCGCGAGGACGGCGGCACACTCATGCATCGTGGGGCAGCGGACGGCCTTCGGCAAGCGGTCGGGGAGCATCTGCCACGCCTTTGCATAGTCGCCCTGGGCAGCGTTGGCGAGGCGGAGAAGTAGAGGAGCCACGGCGACGTGACTTTCGGGTCTGCAACTAAAGCGAGCGCTTCTTGGACGAGGTTACGCATGACAAGCTACCTTCGAACGGGCATCGAAACTGGTTTGAAGATGGCTTGAGGCGGCGGTGCTGTGAATGACGAATGCGCCAGCCAAAATCGACATGAAAAAGGGCGCGGCCTTCAATCACGCCCTTCCCGGATCGCAGATGATCAGACGGCCTTTCGGCCCTCCGCCTCCGGTCCTTTCAGGCGGGCGATGATACGCTCTGCAGACGCCTTCCTGAGATTGAGCGCCTGCGAAAGATCGGTCGGTGTCGCACCCTTCGCGAGGCCATGAGCGATCATGCTTTTGCGGAAGTCGAGCGTTCTGCATGCCTGGCTTCGCGGGTTCAGCGCGTTTGCTTCGTCCATGGCCGCGCCGGAAACCTCGACCAGCTTCGTCATGATAAGCTTGTGGGTCAGGTGCATACCGAAAGAATATTTACTTCGTCATCGGCTCCCTCAATCAACGCAAGGCTCATGTGATTATATTCAAGCATTCTCTCTAAGGCTCTCGCGGGTACCTACATCCGAGTGCCTTTGGACAGAGAATTCCTTGCGGCGCGGTATATTCGGTTCGGATTTACGCATGGCACGATCGCGCGGCTTCTGAGAAGAACCGAGAGCGGCGTGACGCAGTTCATTGCGAGGGTAAAGGAAAGTGAGGACGGCTGATCGACCGGCTCGCCGCGTCGTATCCGGTGTGGAAGTCGTCATGATCCCACTTGCAGACTACGCGGCATTGCTCGAATGTAGGAAGGAACTGCAAGAGAGCAGGCTCACGATTCAGCAGTTCATCACCGGTCGAAGGTCCGTCATAGATCGCAACCCAGAAGTTGCAATCTTCCTCGCGAAGAATTTCGGGCTCGTACCGATGAAAGACCTTCTGAGAGATTGCCGGCGTCAGTTCGGCCGCAACCGTACGCCGTCTCAATCAGCAGCATACCGCTATTGGGCGGCGGTGCGGAAAAGGTCTTCGAAACCGTCTTGATTCGCCTTCAAAGCCACTTCGAGCAAAAAGTGATTATTCCGGTTTTGCGTGTTAAAATTCCGAAAATTCGTGTCACGCTACATTCGTTGGGGGGAAGATGGTAGCGGAGGAGGGATTCGAACCCCCGACACAAGGATTATGATTCCTCTGCTCTAACCTACTGAGCTACTCCGCCGCCCGAAGGGACGATCGAGAACGATCACCCGTTTCCGTCCGGTGCGCGGCTTATAAGGTGCTGTTCCCGCGGGTGTCAAGCGACGTTCGCAGGAAAAATCGCCTTATCCGCAAAGGCCTTGCCGGGCGGGGCGCCTCAGGCCGCCGCGGGGGTGGAAAGGATGCGCTTCAGCGCGTCCTCGGCCGCGGCCTCGCGCTCGGAGCGCAGGATGAAGCCGCCGCCGTAGATGCGCGCGTCCTCGCCTTCGCCGGAATAGAGGGCGCAGGCCTGGCCGGGCGCGACGCCGGGCTCGCCCTCGGCAAGCTCCACGTAGATGCCGCCCTCGCTGGCCGCAAGGCGCGCCGGGCGCGGCGGGCGGGTGGAGCGGACCTTCGCGAAGCAATCGAAGCCGCCGGCGGCGACCGCCGCAAGCTCGCCGTCGCCGAGCCAGTTGATGTCGCGCAGGTAGAGCCGGCGCGTTTCCAGCGCTTGCCTGGGGCCGACGATGACGCGGCGCGAGCGGGCGTCGAGATAGACGACATAGAGCGGCTCGCCCGTCGCGATGCCGATGCCGCGGCGCTGGCCGATCGTATAGTGCAGGATGCCCTCGTGGCGGCCAAGCACGCGCCCGTCGATATGGACGATCTCGCCGGCCAGCGCCGCATTCGGCTTCAGCTTGTTGACGATGTCGGAATACTTGCCCTGCGGCACGAAGCAGATGTCCTGGCTGTCCGCCTTCTTGGCGACGACGAGGCCCATCTCCTCGGCAAGCGCCCGGGTCTCGGCCTTGGAGAGATGGCCGAGCGGAAAGCGCAGATAATCGATCTGCTCCTGCGTGGTGGCGAAGAGGAAATAGCTCTGGTCGCGCTCGGCATCGACCGGCCGGTAAAGCGCGCGGCGATGCGGCGCGCCCGGCACCGGGTTCGGGCGCGAGCGGATGTAATGGCCCGTCGCCAGCGCATCGGCGCCGAGATCCTTGGCGGTCGCAAGGAGATCGGCGAACTTGACCGTCTGGTTGCAGGCAACGCAGGGGATCGGCGTCTCGCCCGCGACATAGCTCTCGGCGAAGGGATTGATCACCGTCTCGCGGAAGCGCTTCTCGTAGTCGAGAACGTAGTGCGGGATGCCGAGCGTCTCGCAGACGCGGCGCGCATCGTCGATGTCCTGGCCCGCGCAGCACGAGCCGGCGCGGTGCACGGCCGCGCCGTGGTCGTAGAGCTGCAGGGTGATGCCGAGGACGTCGTAGCCTTCGCGTTTGAGGATGCCGGCCACGACGGAGCTGTCGACGCCGCCCGACATGGCGACGACGACGCGCGTATCTTCCGGCTTGCGATCGAAATCGAGACTGTTCACGCGAGGTCCGTTCCGGTGCCGCCTCGCCGCAGGGCTGGAGTGCAGGCACCTGTCAATTGGGGCCGAAACCGGCCGTTGCGGCGTCCCGTTGCCTGTGGAGCGCCTTCGGGGCGACATATAGAAACTTGCCGCCCCGAGAGCAAGAGAAGCCGGGCGCCCGCAGGCGCGTCGCGCCGGACCCTCAGATGAGCCGGAGGCGCAGCGCGACGGCGATCGCCTGCATGCGGTTGACGGCCTGCAGCTTGCGCGTGGCGCTCTTGAAGTAGCTGCTCACCGTATAGACCGAGATGCCGAGGATGATGGCGATCTCGTCGCTGCTCTTGCCGGCCGCCGCCCAGCGCAGGCATTCGACCTCGCGGGTGGAGAGCTTTTCCCGGCTCGCCGTCGCCGCGGCGAAGGTCTTTTCGAGACATTCGAAAAGCTGGAGCGCGGAGAAATGGAGCTCCGTCAGCTCCGGGCGGGCGAGCGGCAGGCGCTTGCCGGAAAACACCATGAGATAGGGATCGGAGGTGGTGGAGTGCAGGAGGAAGGCCGTGGAGGCGGTAAGCCCGTGCATCTCGGCAAGCGCGATCGCCTCGCCCGACTGGCCGCTTTCCCAGTCGGCGGGCGAAAAGAGCGCGCTGTCGCCCTGCACCGGCAGCTTGGTCATGCCGGTCTCCACCGCCAGCCGGCTGATGTGGAAGAGGTTCATCGCGTCATACTTGCGCACCAGCTCGGCCGGCCAGTTGCTGACCATCAGGCGCTCGGCAAACCGCTGCTGCTCGTTCGCCGGATAGCGCGCCACCAGGAAATGGCTGAAGCGGAAATGGTTGGCGCACTGGCGCATGAGGTGCAGCACCTCGTATTCGGTCTGCACGGTTTCGAGATTGGCCGAGGACAGGATTTCCGGCGACCAACCCTGCTGCAGGAGCATGTTGTCTGGATCTCTCATTTTCCGTTTTCCAGCAGCCGGCGCGAACGCCGGGCTCGTGTGCATTCTCGGTCCGGAAATTTCTTGGGAGCACCCGTCCCACGGGTGATGTCGGAAACGCCGCGAGAGCCGTGCCCCGAAGGCAAACGGCTTGCGGCGCTCCGCCGGCCTCGATCGCGTGGATTGCGGCCCGGCAAATTCCCAATGCTACGGCGCTCCTCGCACGTCTTCGCGCGCGGCGCCCTAGTCTTCATGTGGATGCTTCCTGGAGGTTTCCGGTAGCATCGACCCGATGCCGCCTCCAAATTTTGGCGCGTATTAGCAGTATTTGAATAAAATGGAAATGAAATATTTGCAGGCCTGTCCTGCGTTCGGGGAGTGGCGGCAAACAGCCCTACGTAACGGAAAGCAGGGGCTTGCGCCCTGTGACAGTACAGGCGAAGCCGCTCAAAAGATTAGAAAATTGTTAGCGTGCGCTTAGGCAAATCTTAAATGTGGCGGGCTACAGTCCGCTCATATGGTCTTGAGTTTATGTAGAGAGTCCAATGACCGATCTGATACGACCCCGCGTTAAATACGTCATCGGCCCCGATGGCAGCCCCCTGACGATCGCCGATCTGCCGCCGGCCAACACGCGGCGCTGGGTGATTCGCCGGAAGGCCGAAGTCGTCGCTGCCGTGCGTGGCGGGCTTCTCAGCCTCGAGGAAGCCTGCGAGCGTTATACGCTGACGGTCGAAGAATTCCTGTCCTGGCAGTCCTCCATCAACGACCACGGCCTTGCCGGCCTGCGCACCACGCGCATCCAGCAGTACCGCCACTAGGCTTTTTCCCTTTCGTTCAAGACCCTGCGGCCGCGCCTTGCGCGGCCGCAGTTGTATTTGGGACAATGTCCGGCGGGAACACAGCGTTCACCGCCCTGCGGCTTGCGGGATCGGCTGCGAGGGGAAAGGATGGCTCCGACGCAACGAAGCGAGGAGCATCGCATGGACATCCGGCATGAGGAAAACGGCGCCAAGGGGCGCTACTCCACCGTCATCGAGGGGCACGAGGCGGAAGTGACCTATTCCCGCTCCTCCCCTCACCTGATCATCGTCGACCATACCGGCGTGCCGGATGCGCTGCGCGGCAAGGGCGTCGGCCAGGCGCTCGCTGCCCATGCGGTGGACGAGGCGCGCAAGGGCGGCTGGAAGATCATGCCGCTCTGCCCCTTCTTCCGCGCGCAGGCCATGCGCCACAAGGACTGGCAGGACGTCGTCAATCTTTAAGAGGCCGCGACAAACGCGAAGAGCCCTCGTGAGCGGTCTTCCGGCCGCTCGCGAGGGTCCTCCAGAACCTTTGTCGGGTCAGGCGCGCATGCGCACCGCGTTGTCGCGCTCTTCCAGCGCCGAAGCCTTGGCGAATTCCGCCTCCGCCTCTTCCAGCGCCAGTTCCGCCGCATCCTGCTGCACCTTCAGCTCCCGGATCGAGACCTGGAGATTGTCGGAGCGCTGGCGCGCCGCCTTGGCAAAGGTCGGATAGGCGAAGTGGTTGGGATCGGTGATCCCCGACTTCTTTTCCTCGATGGCGATCTGGCTTTCCAGCTCCTTCGACATCCGTTCGAATTCGGACATCATAAGCTGGAGCTGGGCCAGTTGCCGTCTCTTGTCTTTCACCTGAAATTCCTTCAGGCGAACTAGGCTCTCACGCGACTTCATACGCAATACTCCCGTGGATAGCGAGACCCCGGCATTCAAATCAGCCTGCGTGCGCGGCATCCACCGCACGCCGCAAGCCGGCATTTCCGCCCGCAATCCGGCAAACACGGCCGGATCTTTCAAAAAAATTCAGCGAGATTAATGAAATCCTACCGCTGGTAACCTTTCGTTTACGGGCATCGTTAATCATAGGGAGGATGATTTAAGGCTCGGTAAATGCAGTTCACAAAAAACAGGGTGGCTGCATTGATGAGTCGAAAGAGTCGGTTAGCTGCGTTCCTTAATGTGAAAGATTAAGAGACACATTTCCGATTCATGTATGAAATCAGGAGTCTGCCTACAATAATTAACAGATCGATACACCTTGCCAAAGTGAATCAGGATTTGTTAACCATTTCGTGGCAGCCTCCAAATCAGGCAACGACTGGATCCGTATCGCGTAGGGGGCCAGGTACCTTGAGCGGCGGAAAAGGGGACAGATATGCGGGTTCTACTCATTGAGGACGACAGCGCGACGGCGCAGAGCATCGAATTGATGCTGAAGTCCGAAAGCTTCAATGTATATACCACCGACCTCGGCGAGGAAGGTGTCGATCTGGGCAAGTTGTATGATTACGATATCATCCTGCTCGATCTCAACCTGCCCGACATGTCGGGTTACGAAGTCCTGCGCACGCTGCGCCTGTCCAAGGTCAAGACGCCGATCCTGATCCTCTCCGGCATGGCCGGCATCGAGGACAAGGTGCGCGGCCTCGGCTTCGGCGCCGACGACTACATGACGAAGCCCTTCCACAAGGACGAGCTCGTCGCCCGCATCCACGCCATCGTGCGCCGTTCCAAGGGCCATGCCCAGTCGGTCATCGCCACGGGCGAGCTCATCGTCAACCTCGACGCCAAGACGGTCGAAGTCGGCGGCCAGCGCGTCCACCTGACGGGCAAGGAATACCAGATGCTCGAGCTGCTCTCGCTGCGCAAGGGCACGACGCTCACCAAGGAAATGTTCCTGAACCACCTCTACGGCGGCATGGACGAGCCGGAACTGAAGATCATCGACGTCTTCATCTGCAAGCTGCGCAAGAAGCTGGCCAACGCCGCCGGCGGCGCGAACTATATCGAGACGGTCTGGGGCCGCGGCTACGTGCTGCGCGAACCCGACGGCGGCGACTACGCCGAAAGCGCCTGATCCCCCTGCCCCGCTCAAGAATTCGACCCGCCGCTTGCCGGCGGGTTTTCTTTTGGGCGGTTAAACGTCAGTCATCCTCCGCGCACATACGCACACCGTCGTCATCCTCGCGCTTGACCCGAGGATCCACTTTCCGCAACGGCGATGAATGGTCGGGTCAAGCCCGACCATGACGAAAGAGGGATTCGCGGGTTTTGCCCGCCCGGGGAGTACGGCGCGGGCCGCCCTCGTCCTGCCTCAGGCGGCGATCGACAGGTTGCCGAAGACCTGGGTGAGGATCTTGCGGTCGAAGGGCTTGAGCAGGAAATCGTCCGCCCCGGCGCGCTTGCCCATCATCATCTTCTTCAGGTCCGCCTCGACCACGCAGTAGTAGATGCGCACGGACTTGCCCTGTGGCAGGTTGCGCACGTTGCCGATCAGCTCGAGCGCGCCATCCATGGTGGAATCGACGATGAGGATATTGGGCAGCTCCGCCTCGCAGCGCACCAGCGCCTCGAGCGAACTCGACGCCTCGAGCACGAGGAAATCGAAACCGGAAAGAATACGCTTGCCGACCTTCCGGACGACATCGGAACCGTCGGCGATCATCAACCGCTGCATGAGCTGCTCCTAGGTCTCCCGCTCGAAAAGCGGGAACGATACGGGACCAACTCTACCGACGCCTGGCAAACAAAGCGTTAGCGGCCATGGTTAACGTCCACGGCCGCCAGCCGGAATCATTCGGAGGCCGGAACCGTGCGGGCCGAGAAGACGATTTCCTCGGGGCTTGCCGAAACGTCCAGCTCCATGCCCGCCTCGTCGGCAAGCAGCACCGTGTAGTAGGGCTGGATGGAATGGGCGTCGACCGCCTCTTCCGGCGTGCCGGAGAGGATTTCCGTGAACTTCGGCGGCACGCGCAGCATGCGGCCCTTCACGGCGAGCTTGAAGACCGCGTCGAATTCCGGGTTTTCCAGCGTCACGTCGATGGAGCCGCCGCGCGGAATGGCGCCGTAGGCGATGAGGAACAGGTTGAGCAGCAGCTTGACCCGGTTCTTCGCGACGATGGCGCGTGGGCCCGTCCAGGTGATTTCCGTCTTCTTTTCGGCGGCGGCGAAGTCGCGCGCGGCCTTTTCCGCCTCGCCCGTATCGATCGAGGCGCCGACGGAGCCCGAAGCGCCGAAGGCGAGGCGGGCGAACTTCAGCCGGACGGAGGCGTTGAGCGCGCTGGTGCGGATGAGGTCCATCGCCTCGGTGTCCGCGCCGCCCTCGTCGAGCAGTTCCAGCCCGTTGTTGATCGCGCCGACGGGCGAGATGACGTCATGGCAGACACGGCTGCAAAGCAGCGCCGCCAGGTCGGGACCCGTGAGCGTAAGGTTCGGATTTTTCGCCATAAAATTCTCCCAGATCCACGCATTCATTCATCGCGGGACGCCTAGTGAAGGCGCACGCGGATACATTCCGCGCGACGCATAGCACGCCACGATTGCGCGAGGCGTGCCCGATTTGAAGACAGCCATAATGACACCACATTTGGTAAACCGATTGTTAAGACCCTAAGGTCAAATTGGCTCATGGAACGGAGGCCGAACACAGGGAAGGCGAACGGGACATGAGTGTTTCAAATCTGGTCACGGCGACAGTCAGGCTCGCGATTGCGGCATTTCTGGCGCTCCTTCTGGCCGCGCCGGCGAGCGCACAGCAGAACAACGGCCAATATTCCCTGCAGGAGATCATCGATGCCGGCCACGGCTTCTTCGGCGAGACCTCGGGCGGGCTTGCCAAGCTCGTCGAGCGCGCCTTCGAATCCTACGGCCTGCCGAACGGCTATATCCTCGGCCAGGAGGGCTCGGGCGCCTTTCTCGCGGGCCTGACCTACGGCGAAGGCACGCTCAACACCAAGAATGCCGGCCAGCATCCCGTCTTCTGGCAGGGCCCTTCGCTCGGCCTCGACTGGGGCGGACAGGGCAGCCGCACCATGATGCTCGTCTACAACCTGCCGGACGTGAACGCCCTCTACGACCGTTTCGGCGGCGTCTCGGGCTCGGCCTATGTCATCGCCGGCTTCGGCATGCAGGTCCATGTCAACCGCGACATCGTGCTCGTGCCGATCCGCACCGGCATCGGCGCCCGCATCGGCATCAATGCCGGCTACCTCAAGCTGACGCGCCAGCCGACCTGGAACCCCTTCTGATCCTCAAAGGCGAATGAACGGCCGGCCCCGCCCGTCCATTAACCGCGTGCCGAATTCGCACAGGCACCCTCTCCCGCAAGGCCGGACGAGCCGCTATAGTGCGCTCGTCCGCGCCCCGTTCGGGCCATGTTTTGGAACGAGTGACCCGTGATCGAGTACGCCCTTCTGTTCACGCTCGGCTTCCTGGCCGCCACGCTGACCGGCCTGCTTCTCGCGCCGGTCATCCAGAAGCGCATCGTCAAGTTCACCGAAAACCGCATGCTGGCCACCATGCCGCTGAGCCCGCAGGAAGTGCGCGCGCAGAAGGACATGGCGCGCGCCGCCTTCGCCGCGGAAAACGCCCGCCTCAGCGAGAGCGTGCGCCAGGAGCGGGAAAAGCACACGCTGACCATGGTGCGCAACGAGAAGCTTCTCGCCGAGGCCGCGGCGATCGGCACGGAGAACGCCGAGCTTCACGCCCAGATCGCCGACATGAACATCGAGGCCGGCGACATGCGCTCCCTGCTGCGCCGGGAGGAAATGAAGAGCGAGCAGCTGAAGGCGGCGCTCGCCGGCGCCGACCGGGAGCTGCGCGCCCGGCTCGCCGATATCGAGAAGCTGAACGGCATCATCAACCACCTCAATGCCGATCTCGACAACATGAAGATCGAGCTCGCCACGCGCGACACGGCGGTGGAGAACATCAAGAGCCGCGCCGGCAACCTTCGCGACGAGCGGGAAAAGCTGCGCGAGGAGCTGAAGGCGGCGATCGAGAAGGCCAAGGGGCTGGAACTGCGCCTTTCGCGCGAGGAAGGCCGCGTGCGCCAGCTCGAAACGAGGCTGACGCGCGAGCTTGCCGGCAACGCCGACAAGGACAACGCGATCGAACGGCGCATAGCGGAGATCAACCGCCTGCGCGACAAGGTGAAGACATTGACGGCGGAAAACAAGGAAGTGGCCAAGGCGACCCGCGCGACCGGCCTTGCCCGCACGATCGCGACGAACCGCATCGCCGCGCGGCGGACGGAAAAGCCCCAGCCGCCGCTCGACATCGCCGCGCTGGAAGAGGACGTGCGCAACCAGGGCACCGCGCTGACGGAGCGCCTGCTTGCGGCCGGCTCGACGACGAACGACACGGCGCTGCGCGAGGAAATGGCCGATCTCGCCAGCAAGATGATCGTGCTGACCGCCGCCCGCGAAGGCGCCAATTCCCCCGTGCACGAGCTGATCGCCACCATCGACCCCGCCCTCGACGGCGACGAGCGCAGCCTCGCCCGGCGGGTGCGCGAGCGCCTCAACGGCGAGGAAAGCTAGCCGATCCGCCCCATCGCCGAGGCGATCTCGTAAAGCGCGATGCCGCTTGCCGTCGCGACGTTGAGGCTGTCGAGCCCCGGGCGCTGGGGAATGCGGGCGGTGCGGAACGAGGCGAGGATGCCTTGCGGCAGCCCCTCGCCTTCCGTCCCGAGCACCAGTGCGATGCGCCGCGCCGCGGGAATGGCCGAGACGGGCACCTCCCCGCGCGGCGAAAGCCCCCAGATCTCGAAGCCGGCATCGGCAAGCCCGTGCAGCATGGCCTGCGCCGGGAGCCTGCGCGCAAACGGCACGGCCAGCACCGAGCCGACGGAAACGCGGATCGCCTTGCGGTAGAGCGGATCGCAGGAGGTCTCGTCGAGAAAGACGGCATCGGCGCCGAAGGCGGCGGCGTTGCGGAAGATCGAGCCGACATTGTCGTGGTTGGAAAGCCCGCAGCCGGCGAGCACGAGGCTCGTTTCGGGCAAGCGGCCGAGAAGGCCGGCCTCCGCTTCCGCCGCCGGCTTGCGGCCGAGCGCCAGCACGCCGCGATGCATGTTGAAGCCGGTGATGGCATCGAAGACCGCGGCCGAGGCGACATAGACCGGCACGCCCGGCGGAAAGGCCTCCAGCAGGTCGGCGATGCCGGCAAGACGGTTTTCGAGAAGCAGGATCGCCTCGGCGGCAAAGCCGTTCGCCCGCGCCGCCGCCTGCCCGAGCATGCGCAGCACCACCGTGCCTTCGGCGATGAACAGCCCGTCGCGGCCGGTCAGGTCCCGCTCGCGGATCGACACGAAACCGGAGATACGCGGGTCCGCGGGGTCCTCGATGCGGACGGGATTGGCCGCCATGGCGGTCAGTTGCCCTTGATATCGATCTCGGCGACCGTGCGGCCGGAGGCGATATCGAAGAGGAAGGCCCGGCGCGCGCCGTCGGCCATGACGCCGTAGAAGAGGATCTGGCCGTTCGACTGAGAGACCGCCGAGACGGCGAAACCGTCCGGCAGCGCCGCGGTCGCCTTGACGGGCGCATCGCTCGGCACCGCGACGCCGGAGGCGACGCCTGCCGCTTGCGGCTTGCCATCCCGCGTGGTGATCTTATAGACAATGGCCGCGAGCACCGCCATGAACATCAGGAGCATGATGCCGCCCGAGACGAGTTGGAGGCGGATCATCTTGCGCCGCACATTCTCCATCACCGGATCGAGCGGCTTTTCTTCCTGATCGTCGGTTTCGATGTTGGACATGTCGGCCCTTCCGGCAATGCGTTTGAGTGAGACGATGAGCGACCCCTTTAAAGAAGCCGACGCCACAAGAAAAGTCCTGACGGTGCCGGAAGACGCCGAAGGGCGCATCGACGCCTGGCTCGCCGCCACGCTGGCCGGCGATTATTCGCGCAGCCGCATCAAGGCGTTGATCGACGAGGGTGCGGCCCTCGTCAACGGCGCGCCGATGCTGGAGCCCAAGCGCAAGGTGCGTCCCGGCGACGTCGTCGAGTTCACCATGCCCGCCCCGCGCGACCCCGAGCCGAAAGGCGAGGACATCCCGCTCGACGTGCTCTACGAGGACGACGACCTCATCGTGCTCGTCAAGCCCGCCGGCCTCGTCGTGCATCCGGCCGTCGGCAACTGGACGGGCACGCTCGTCAATGCGCTCATCCACCATTGCGGGGAAAGCCTTTCCGGCATCGGCGGCGTGCGCCGCCCCGGCATCGTTCACCGGCTCGACAAGGAGACGAGCGGCGTCATGGTCGTCGCCAAGAACGACGCGGCCCACCGCCACCTCTCCGACCAGTTCGCCGACCACGGCCGCTCCGGCCCGCTGGAGCGCGCCTACCAGGCCGTCGTCTGGGGCCGCCCGCGCCAGCTTCGCGGCACGATCGACGCCCCGCTCGGCCGCGGCGCCGACCGCACCAAGCGCGCCGTCAAGCGCGAGGATGCCGAGGACGCCCGCGAGGCCATCACGCACTACGAGGTGATCGAGCGCTTCGGCGAGGGCGAGGATGCCGTCAGCCTCGCCTCGCTGGTCGAATGCCACCTGGAAACCGGCCGTACGCACCAGATCCGCGTGCACATGGCCCATATCGGCAATCCGCTGATCGGCGACCCGGAATACGGCGCAGCCTTCAAGACCAAGGCGAACCGCCTGCCGGAGGACGCGCGCAAGGTGGTGAACGGCTTTCGCCGCCAGGCGCTCCATGCCTTCCTCCTGCAGTTCGAGCACCCCTCGACCGGCGAGACCATGCATTTCGAGGCCCCGCCGCCGGCCGACATGGAACGCCTCATCGAAGCGCTGCGCACGATGGACGCGCCCACGGACCCTTGATTTTCCGGGCGGCGCCCCCATCTCAAGCCTGTGTCGCACAATCCGTCTCCACCACCGCCTTCACGCAGCCGTGAAGCCCTGCGGCACCTTGAAACATTGTTTCGCCATACCTATCTGTAGGATCGTGGGGTCGCCATGACCCACGGGGAGCATGGTTCCGGCGGGGATCCGGTTTCGGGATCGAGCTCCGTGCCAAGGCTTGCCGCAAGGAAGCCGTCTCAGAAAGGGGTGCTGAATGGCCCGTAACACGCTGCCGTCGATCACGGCCGGAGAAGGCGGTCTCAACCGCTATCTCGATGAAATCCGCAAGTTTCCCATGCTTGAGCCGCAGCAGGAATACATGCTCGCCAAGCGTTACCAGGAGCACGGCGACCGCAACGCCGCCCATCAGCTCGTCACAAGCCACCTTCGCCTCGTCGCCAAGATCGCGATGGGGTATCGCGGCTATGGCCTGCCGATCGGCGAAGTCGTTTCCGAGGGCAATGTCGGCCTGATGCAGGCCGTCAAGAAGTTCGACCCGGAGCGCGGCTTCCGCCTTGCGACCTATGCCATGTGGTGGATCAAGGCCTCGATCCAGGAATATATCCTGCGCTCGTGGTCGCTGGTCAAGATGGGCACGACCGCCAACCAGAAGCGCCTGTTCTTCAACCTTCGCCGCATGAAGGGCAAGATCCAGGCCATCGAGGACGGCGACCTGCGCCCCGACCAGGTCAAGGAGATCGCGACCAAGCTCAACGTCTCGGAAGACGAAGTCGTCTCGATGAACCGCCGCCTGTCCGGCGACGCCTCGCTGAATGCCCCGATCAAGGCATCCGAAGGCGACAGCGGACAGTGGCAGGACTGGCTCGTCGACGACCATGACAGCCAGGAAGAAACGCTCATCGAGCAGGACGAACTGGACACGCGCCGCGCCATGTTGGCCCGGGCCATGGGCGTCCTCAACGACCGCGAACGCCGCATCTTCGAGGCCCGCCGCCTCGCCGAGGATCCGGTGACGCTGGAAGAGCTCTCCTCCGAGTTCGACATCAGCCGCGAGCGCGTGCGCCAGATCGAGGTGCGCGCCTTCGAGAAGGTCCAGGAAGCCGTGCAGAAATACGCGGCCGAACAGGCCCGCGCCGTGCGCGTCATCGAAGACGCCTGACCGCAGGCGACCGAACAGACATGAAAAAGGCCCGGCAGCGATGCCGGGCCTTTTTCATGATAAAATTGCTTTTCGCGCTTACCGATTGGCCGCCCCGCCGCCGAGGCTCGCCCAGGCCTTCATCACCTTGTCGAAGGCTTCTGCGCCGGCCTTGCCCTTGTCGAGCGTCAGCAGGGCACGGCGGCCGTTGCGGTAGGTGATCGGAATGTCGATCCAGCTCCGCGTACGCAGGAGCTCGGTGTTCTTGGCGATGGCTTCCGGGAAATCGTTGAGCGCGATCATGTGGAAGTCGTCGGTGATCTTCGCCGGCACGGCGATCAGCGCGTCGCCGCGGTCCTGCTCGGTGCGCTTCATCGCCACGCGCTGCACGCTCTCGATGCCGCCGCCCTCGAAATTCTCCGGCAGCGAGAAGACCAGCTCGACGATATGGCTCGCCGGCAGCGACTTGTCGGTGTTGCGGCGGAAGGTGATCAGCGCCGTCAGGCCCTTGGAGGGCACGTTGATCTGCGCGCGCACCACCGGCTCGGGCTTGGCGTCGCCGCCCGGCGATTCCTCCGCGGTCGACCAGGCGACCGTGCCTTCGATGGCCGTCGGCGAGGTCTGGCCGAGGCGCTCCTCGTAAAGGAACATTTTCTGCGCCACGCCGGCAGCGGCCTGATCGCCGCTTGCCGCAGCGGTCGTTGCGGCGCCGGTGGTCGTGGCGGTCTCGCCGCCGGCCGGCGTCTGCGCCGCGCCCTCGGTGGCGCCTGCCGCCGCGCCGCCGGCATCGGCCGTCGTCTGTGCGGAGACGGACTTGCCCTCTTCGCTCGCGCCGTCGAGCGCCGGCGCCGGGCCTTCGTCCACTTCCGAACCGTCCTCCAGCAGGCGCTGGGTGAATTTGCCGCCGCTTGCGGGCGATGCGGACGCCACCTCGGTGCCGCTGCCCTTGCCCGCCGCTTCGCCCGTCCCGGACCCCGCATTCGCCGGCAGGCTGCGGCTGCCCTCGGCCGTATCCCCGGCCTTGGACGTCTCCACAGGCTTTTCGGAAGGCGTCGTGAAGGAGGCGATGCGCGCGTCGACCCAGCCGTTCACCGCATCACGGTTGAACCAGTAGGCCGCCCCCGCTCCGCCGACGACGGCAAGGAGCGCGACGGTCGCGGCAAGGGCCGCAAGGCTGAAGCGCGACTTGCGCGGCTCGGCGCGGAAGGAACGCTGGGGCGCACGAGCCGGCTCCGCCGCGGCAGCGGCAAGCCCGGCATCCGCCGCGGGCGTCGTCGCAGCGGCCACACCTGCCGCGGTTTTCGGCGTGAAGCCGATCAGGTCTTCGAGATCGCCCCACTCGTTCGTCCTGGCGGGCGCAGCCTGCGCGGCGTCGGACCGGGTTGCCTTTTCGTCCGGCCATTCCCAGGCGAGCGGATCGTCCGCCGGCACGGCCTCTTCCGGCTTTTCGGCCGGGGTGGTGACGGATACGGCCTCCTGCCAGTCCCACTCGGCTTCGGATGCCGGCATGCGGGCATCGGCGACCGGCTCCGCCTCGGGCACGACGGCGTCGTGGACCGGATAGACCTGCTGTTCGGGCTCGACAGGCAGTTCGGGATGGACGTCCGCAGCCGCCGCAGCCTGTTCCGGTTCGTGCCAGGACGGCACGTAGTCTTCGGCCGGTTCGGCCTCTACCTGCCAGGACGGCTCGGTATGCGCCTCGACGGCGACCACCTCTTCGTGGACGACGCTTTCCTCGGCAACGGGCTCCTCCGCGACAGGTTCCTCGACGGCCGGCTCTTCGGCAAAGGCCGGCTCTTCGGCAATCGGCTCCTCGTGAACGGGTTCGTCCGCAACGACCGGCTCGGCTTCCGCCACCGGCTCGGCAACGGGCTCTTCCTCGACGGCCGGTACCGCTTCTTCAGCGGGCTCGACGTGCTCTTCCGGTTCGGTTTCGACGGGCTGGGGCTCCGGCTCGACGACGGCGACGGTCTCTTCCTCGACCGGCAGCGCCTCCACCGGCTCTTCGGCCGGCAGGGCTTCGGCGTGTTCGGTCTCGACGTCGCCGATCGCCGCCTCGAGCTTGTCGAGCTGGCGCTTCATGAGCTCATCGGAAGGGCGCGGGTTCATGGATTCGAGCTGCCGGCGGACGGCGCCGCGGGCCTTCTCGTAAACCTTCTGCCGCATCTCGGCATTGTTGTCCGAGAGGCCGTCCACGGCCCTTCGAATGACTGCTACAAAATCCGCCATCAGAACTTTCCGTCGTGTCCGCTCGCTATCCCATTGGAATACGTCACGGAACTGGTGTTGAGCTTGAGATTAGTCCTCAAACGGGTCGGTCACAAGTATGGTGTCGTCGCGCTCCGGGCTGGTCGAAAGCAGGGCGACGGGCGCGCCGATCAACTCCTCGACCTGGCGCACATATTTGATCGCCTGGGCCGGCAGGTCCGCCCAGCTCCGCGCGCCGACGGTCGATTCCTTCCAGCCTTCGAGCGTGATGTAGACGGGCTCGACGCGGGCCTGCTGGCCCTGGCTTGCCGGCAGGTGGTCGATCTCCTTGCCGTCGAGCTTGTAGCCGACGCAGATCTTCAGTTCGTCGAGGCCGTCGAGGACGTCGAGCTTGGTGAGCGCGATGCCGGTGATGCCGTTGGTGGCGACCGACTGGCGCACCAGCGCGGCGTCGAACCAGCCGCAGCGGCGCTTGCGGCCCGTCACCGTGCCGAACTCGCGGCCCTTCTCGCCGAGGAACTGGCCGATCTCGTCGGTCAGTTCCGTCGGGAACGGGCCTTCGCCGACACGGGTCGTATAGGCCTTGGTGATGCCGAGGATATAGCCGAGCGAGCCCGGGCCCATGCCGGAGCCGGCGGCGGCCTGGCCGGCGACGGTGTTGGAGGAGGTGACGAACGGATAGGTGCCGTGGTCGATATCGAGGAGCGAGCCCTGCGCGCCTTCGAACAGGATGCGCGCGCCGCGGCGGCGCTCCTGGTCGAGCAGCACCCAGACCGTGTCGCGGTAGGGTAGCACGCGATCGGCCACCGAGGTCAGTTCCTGCATGATCGTCTCGTGCGCGATCTCCGCCTCGCCAAGACCCCGGCGAAGGGCGTTGTGGTGGGTCAACAGGCGCTCGACCTTGCCGGACAGCGTGTCGAGGTCGGCAAGGTCCATGATGCGGATCGCGCGGCGGCCGACCTTGTCCTCGTAGGCCGGGCCGATGCCGCGGCGGGTCGTGCCGATCTTGACGCCGGAATTGGACCTGGAAGCAGCGTCCTCGCGGATGCCGTCGAGCTCGCGGTGCAGCGAGAGGATAAGCGTCGCGTTGTCGGCGATGCGCAGGTTCTCCGGCGAGATCTTGACGCCCTGCTTTTCCAGCTTGTCGATCTCGGCGATCAGCGCATGCGGGTCGACGACGACGCCGTTGCCGATGACGGCCATCTTGCCCGGGCGCACGACGCCGGACGGCAGCAGCGAGAGCTTGTAGCTCACGCCGTCGATGACGAGCGTATGGCCGGCATTGTGACCGCCCTGGAAGCGCACAACGATATCGGCGCGTTCGGAAAGCCAGTCGACAATCTTGCCCTTGCCTTCGTCACCCCATTGCGATCCGACAACCACCACGTTCGTCATTTCATCTTTCCCGTTTTCGCGCACGAGCGCTTTACCGTTGAGGCGCATGGAGATGCGCCGGGCTTGAAACCCGCGCATCTATACTGTGTTGTCTATGGGAATGCGACCCTGTTATGGCGGGCGCTCTCCGGTTTTTGCATGACACCGCATGGTTTTTCGCCTTATGTGGAGCGCCCGCCGGCGCCCCGCCCGAACCATCCCTCCATCCGGACGACCCACCCTTGAACATCAGAGCCTATCTGTACCTGACCATCACATCGCTTTTCTGGGGTGGCAATTCGGTCGCCGGCAAGCTCGCCGTCGGCCATGTGAGCCCGATGGCGCTGACCACGTTCCGCTGGACGATCGCCCTTCTCCTCGTGCTTGCCTTCATGGCCCCGCAGGTGCGGCGCGACTGGCCGGTCATCCGCCGGCACTGGCTCCAGCTCCTGCTCTACGGCGTCTTCGGCTTCACCGCCTTCAACGCCCTGCTCTATACGGCGCTCGGCTATACCAGCGCCATCAACGCCGTCATCGAGCAGGCCGGCATTCCCATGCTGATCTTCGTCTTCAACTTCCTGCTGTTCCGCATCCAGGCCTCGTTCGCCCAGATCCTAGGCTTCACCGTCACGCTCGTCGGCGTGCTGGTGACGGCCGCGCACGGCGAGTTCTCGGCGCTTGCCGAACTGCAGTTCAACTTCGGCGATCTCTTGATGCTGCTCGCCTGCATCGTCTATGCCGGCTACACGGTCTCGCTGCGCTGGAAGCCGGAACTGCACTGGCAGAGCTTCATCGCCGCGCCCGTCGTCGGCGCGCTCGTCAGCGCCGTTCCCCTCCTCTTATGGGAACTGTCGCGCGGCGCCACGATCTTTCCCGATGCGACCGGCTGGGCCATCGTCGTCTATGCCGGCATCTTCCCCTCGCTGCTCTCGCAGGTGCTCTACGTGTTCGGCGTCGAGATGATCGGCGCCAACCGCGCCGGCCTCTTCATCAATGCCATTCCCGTTTTCGGCACGCTGCTTTCGGTGTTCCTGATCGGCGAGACGCTGCACCCGTTCCACATCGTCGCGCTGCTGCTCGTGCTCGGCGGCATCGCGGTCGCCGAATGGGGCCGGCCGAAGAAGGCATGACGCGAAAAGGCCCGCCGGAGGATTCCGGCGGGCCTTTTCCATTCCGTCTTGGGAGGACGAAGATCAGTCGACGTTGAAGACCAGCGGCTTGACCTGGCGGATCGCCTCGTTGGCGCGCAGCTTGTCGAGCACCGCGTCCGAGACCGCGCCGTCGACATAGAGCAGCGCGATGGCATCGCCCCCCTGCTTGTCGCGGCCGAGCTGGAAGTTGGCGATGTTGACGCCGGCGCCGCCGAGCGTCGTGCCGATGAAGCCGATCATGCCGGGAACGTCGGTATTGGTGATGTAGACCATGTGGCTGCCGACATCGGCGTCGAGGTTGATGCCCTTGATCTGGATGAAGCGCGGCTTGCCGTCGGAGAAGACCGTGCCGGCGATCGAGCGGGTCTGGTTGGCGGTCTTCACCGTGAGGCGGATATAACCGTCGAAGACGCCCGACTTGTCGCGCTTGACCTCGGAGAGGATGATCCCCTTCTCCTTGATCATGATGGGCGCGGAGACCATGTTGACGTCGGCGACCTGCGAGCGGATGAGGCCGGCAAGCGCCGCGCTCGTCAGCGCCTTGGTGTTCATGCCCGCCGTCGAGCCGTCATAGAGGATCTCGATTTCCTTGATCGCGCTTTCCGTGACCTGGCCGACGAAGGCGCCGAGCACGTCGGCAAGGCGGATGAAGGGCTTCAGGATCGGCGCTTCCTCCGCCGTGATCGACGGCATGTTGATGGCGTTCGAGACCGCGCCCTTGACGAGGTAATCCGACATCTGCTCGGCGACCTGGAGGGCGACGTTCTCCTGCGCTTCCGTGGTCGAGGCGCCGAGATGCGGCGTGCACACGACGTTCGGCAGGCCGAAGAGCGGGCTTTCCGTGGCGGGCTCGACCTCGAACACGTCGAAGCCGGCGCCGGCGACATGGCCGGACTTGATGGCCTCGGCAAGCGCCGCCTCGTCGACGAGACCGCCGCGAGCGCAGTTGACGATGCGAACGCCCGGCTTGGTCTTGGTCAGCGCCTCGGCATTGAGGATGTTGCGGGTCTTGTCGGTCAGCGGCACATGCAGCGTGATGAAATCGGCCTGCGCCAGCAGCTCGTCGAGCTCGACCTTCTGCACGCCCATCTCCTCGGCCCGTTCCTTGGAAAGGAAGGGGTCGTAGGCCAGAACGCGCATCTTGAGGCCGATGGCGCGCGAGCAGACGATGGAGCCGATATTGCCGGCGCCGATGACGCCGAGCGTCTTGCCGGTGATCTCGACGCCCATGAACTTCGACTTCTCCCACTTGCCGGCCTGGGTCGAGGCGTCCGCGGACGGAAGCTGGCGGGCGACGGCGAACATCAGCGCGATGGCGTGCTCGGCGGTGGTGATCGAGTTGCCGAAGGGCGTGTTCATGACGATGATGCCGCGGCGCGAGGCGGCCGGGATATCCACATTGTCGACGCCGATGCCGGCGCGGCCGATGACCTTGAGGTTGGTCGCCGCCGCGATCAGCTTCTCCGTCGCCTTGGTGGCCGAGCGGATGGCAAGGCCGTCATAGTTGCCGATGATCTCGGCGAGCTTTTCCTTGTCCTTGCCGAGCTTCGGCTGGAAATCGACTTCGACGCCGCGATCGCGAAAGATCTGGACGGCGGTTTCCGAGAGTTCGTCGGATACGAGTACGCGAGGTGCCACGAGAGGCCTCCTTAAATCGGTCTGGGGAGATGGAGATAAAGGTGGCTTCGCCCTGCGGACGAAGCCGGTCGCGAAATCAGGCCGCAGCCTTGGAAAGCGTCGCCTTCTGGGTCTCGAAAGCCCAGGTCAGCCAGGGCATCAGCGCTTCGAGGTCGGCGGTGTCGATGGTGGCGCCGGCCCATATGCGAAGACCCGAGGGAGCATCGCGGTAGGCGCCGATGTCATAGGCGACACCCTCTCTGTCGAGAGCAGAGACGAGGCCCTTGGCGAAGGCCGCCTGCGCCTCGGCGTCGAGCGCCAGCACGTCCTTGTCGACGATCGTCAGGCAGACCGAGGTGTTGGAGCGCGTCGCCGGGTCCCTGGCGAGGTTGGCGATCCAGTCGTTCTTCTCGACGAAATCGAAGATGACCTTCGCATTGGCGTCGGCGCGGGCCATCAGGCCCGTGAGCCCGCCGACCTGCTTTGCCCAGAGGAGCGCATCGATATAGTCCTCGACGCAGAGCATGGAGGGCGTGTTGATCGTTTCGCCCTGGAAGATGCCCTCGATGAGCTTGCCGCCCTTGGTCATGCGGAAGATCTTCGGCATCGGCCAGGAAGGCGTATAGCTCTCCAGGCGCTCGACGGCGCGGGGGCTGAGGATGATGACGCCGTGCGCGCCCTCGCCGCCCAGCACCTTCTGCCAGGAGAAGGTGACGACATCGAGCTTGGCGAAATCGAGGTTCTGCGCAAACGCGGCCGAGGTCGCATCGCAGATCGTCAGGCCCTTGCGGTCGGCCGGGATGAAGTCGGCGTTCGGCACGCGCACGCCCGAGGTCGTGCCGTTCCAGGTGAAGACCACGTCACGGTCGAAATCGATCGTGGAAAGGTCGGGAAGAAGGCCGTAGTCGGCGGTGATCTTGCGGGTGTCGGGGAGCTTCAGCTCCTTCACGACGTCCGAGACCCAGCCCGAACCGAAGCTTTCCCAGGCGACCATGTCGACGCCGCGGGGCCCAAGCAGCGACCACAGCGCCATTTCCACGGCGCCGGTATCGGAGGCCGGCACGATGCCGATGCGGTAATCCGCCGGCACTTCCAAGACGTCGCGGGTGAGATCGATGGCCTGCTTGAGCTTGGTCTTGCCGATCTTGGCGCGGTGCGAACGACCGAGCGGAGCATCGGAAAGCGCTTCGAGCGACCAGTCGGGACGCTTCGAGCACGGGCCAGAAGAGAAATGGGTATTGTTCGGACGCACGTCCGGCGGGGTGACGGTCTTCGTCATGATGGCTATCCTTCCAGATAGAAAGCCCTTCGTTGGGGAAGGGTGTCCCGCCGCCGTGGATATGGGAGAGCTTGCCGGAAGTCAAGCGCGATATGTCGGAAATGAAAAATAATCCGGCGCAATGGAAACGGTGGCCGGTCTACCAGAGGGGAACGCGAAGGCCGATGCGGAATTCGTGCTTGCGAAGGCTGTCGTCCTGCACATCCATGGCCCCGGCACCGAAGGCCGCGCCGCCGGCGGCATCGGAGAAGCGGTAGCCGACGTCGAGCTTGACGCGCGGGGCAAGGTCCACGGAGGCGCCTGCCATCAGAGCGTAGGTGAAACGGAAATCGTCCTTGCCTTCGAGGCTGGCGCTCGTGCAGCCCGCCCCGGAGCAGGCGGCATCGCGCCAGTCGAGATAGGTCGCGCCCAGCCCCGCGCCGACATAGGGCGTGAAGCCGGCGAACGTGCCGAGGTCGGCATAGCCGTTCACCATGAGGCCGACGGTGGAATAGTCGGCCTTGAAGGCGCAGGCCCCGCCGACGCAGGCCGCCCTGCCCTCGAAATCGTCCCGGGAGAAGTCGGCCGTCAGGTCCGCGCGCACGATATCGCCGAACTGGTAGCCGAGGCCCGCGCCGAAGGAGACGGGATGCGAGAATCGCCCCTCGTCGAAATCCGTCGATACGCCGGACTGCGTCACGCTCGCCCGCCCGGCCTTGGTCCAGCCGGCATAGCCGAGGTCGCCGCGAACGTACCAGCCCTGCGCCGCCGCGCTCCTGGACACGTCGATCTCCGGCGCGTTGATGATGTCGAGATCGGTTGCCGCGGCAGCCGTCGCCACGAGGCCGGCGAGGGCGGCAATGCCAAGCGATACGATACGGCGGCTCATCTCTTCGTTCCCTGCGGCCCGGACAATCCGGAGGTTGCGCACGGGCGCGGCAGGCCGCAGGACGGCCGCCTATACCCTTGGTTAACCATATTTCTTAAGGAATGAAGAAACCGTTAAGCCTTGCCGCGAACGCAAAAGGCCGCCCCGAAGGGCGGCCCTGAAGGGGAACCGGAAAGCCGGCTTACTTGTAGACCGGCTGCTCGATCGGGATTTCGGCCGGCGGGATATAGGACGCCGTTTCGCAGCCGTTGAAGGAATAACGCAGACCCGCACGGGCCTCATGGCTGTAGAAGCCCTTGTCGTAGCCGGGGCCGCCGCCCTCATTGTAGCCGAACATGTCACCCTTGGTGACGTGACGGAAGCGGTAACCGACATCGGCCTTAAGATTGCAGGTCACGTCGATTGCTGCACCTGCCATGAGGGCATAGGTGAAGCGCCAGCTCTTCCTACCACGGTGGAAATAGGTATCATCGCAACCCGAACCATCGTCGGCGCAAGAGGTGTTTTCCAGATCGTTCCACTTCACGTAGGTGCCACCGATACCGGCACCGACGTAGGGCGTGAAGGAGCCATAGGTGCCGATATCGACATACGCGTTGGCAAGCAGGCTGAGAGCAGTCAGAGATGCGACGTCAGTTGAGGTGCAAGCCACGGCACATGCGCCACCGCCCGCTCCACCCCCTGAAGTCGAGCCGTGGAAATCAGACTTGAACATATAGTCGAGCGTCACGTCCGTACGGAAGTGGTCGTTGATCTGGTAGCCGACACCGCCGCCGATGGTGAAGCCGTTCTTCAGGCTTGCCGTATCGAAATCGGTATCGAGGTCGTTCGACCCCTGGAAATAATGCGCGCCGCGCATCTTGTTGTAGGACCAGCCCGCATCGCCGCGCAGGTACCAGCCGCCCGTCTCGACGATGGCCGCTTCCTGCACCGGGGCCTCGATGACCTGCGGCTGATACAGATCGGCCGCGTAACCCGACGTGCCTGTCAGCAGGACGGCAACGACGCCACTCAAAACTTTCCTCATGGCCTCACTCCAATAGGCTGTGCTTGGCACGGCCGGCACGCCGGTCCCCAAGTCCTTCGATCAGGCAGGATAATGGCGGGGAATAGTTAAGGCCCGATTAACTACGAAGATTTACCCTATTTGTTAACCGGCGTTCACGAATCCGGTAAACTTTTAAATAAAGCTCCGAGCTCGACTTGGCACACAAAGAAAAGGCCGGAGCAATGCCCCGGCCTTTCGAGAATAAGATGATGCGCCCGTCAGGCGGCGTTGCGCACAGAGCCGATGACGCCGACGAGCTCGTCGACGATGCGTTCCACCTGCGCGCGGTCGTCGCCCTCCGCCATGACGCGGATGAGCGGTTCCGTGCCGGACGGACGGATGAGCAGGCGGCCGTTGCGGGCAAGCTCGCTTTCGGCGTCGGCGATCGCCTGGCGCACGACGGCGTCCTCCAGCGGCGCGCCGGCCTTGATGCGGACGTTCTTCAGCACCTGCGGCACGGGCTCGAAACGGTTGCACACCTCGCTCACCGTCTTGCCGGAGCGCTTGACGCAGGCGAGGATCTGCAGCGCGGCGACGAGGCCGTCGCCGGTCGTGCCGAAATCGGAGAGCACGATATGGCCGGACTGCTCGCCGCCGACATTGTAGTCGTTCTGGCGCATGTGCTCGACGACGTAGCGGTCGCCGACCTTGGTGCGCTGCAGGCCGAGGCCCTTGCCGGTGAGGAACCGTTCGAGGCCGAGATTGGACATGACGGTCGCCACGATCCCCTCGCCGCGCAGCACGCCGTCGGCCGCCCAGCTTTCGGCGATCACGGCCATCAGCTGGTCGCCGTCGATGATCTTGCCGTTCTCGTCGACGATCTGCACGCGGTCGGCATCGCCATCGAGCGCGATGCCGATATCGGCGCGCACCTCGTGCACCTTGCGCTGGAGCGCGGCCGGATGGGTGGAGCCGCAGTCGAGGTTGATGTTGACGCCGTCCGGCTCGTTGCCGATCGTCACGACGTCGGCGCCGAGCTCCCACAGCGCCGCCGGCGCCACGCGATAGGCCGCGCCGTTGGCACAGTCGATGGCGACGCGCAGGCCCTGCAGGGTGACATCGCGCGGCAGCGTGCGCTTGGCATGCTCGATATAGCGGTCGTGCACGCCGTCGATGCGCTTGGCCCGGCCGATTTCGGCGGCCTTGGCAAGCTGCGCCATCATGTCCTTTTCGAGCAGGTCCTCGATCTCCATCTCCAGTTCGTCGGAGAGCTTGTAGCCGTCCGGGCCGAAGAGCTTGATGCCGTTGTCGTAGAACGGGTTGTGCGAGGCGGAGATCATGACGCCGATATCCGCGCGCAGCGAGCGCGTCAGCATCGCGACGGCGGGCGTCGGGATCGGGCCGAGGACGAAGGCGTCGATGCCGGCCGCCGTGAAGCCCGCCACCATGGCGTTTTCCAGCATGTAGCCGGAAAGGCGCGTGTCCTTGCCGATGACGACGCGGTGGCGGTGCGCGCCACGCCGGAAGATCGTGCCCACCGCAATGCCGACCCGCATGGCAAGGTCCGGCGTCATCGGAAAGAGGTTGGATTGACCCCGGATGCCGTCCGTGCCGAAATAACGACGTTTCATGTTCGCTCCTGAATTCGCCGGGCCCTTGCGGCACCTTCCGCCGCGCCCCGCGCATACGCGTTCCATCTGCCGCGTCCCCGGTGCCATATATCAGGGCACCGGATGGGGAAATATTCTACGCCTTCCCGCGTAACCCTAACCTTAAAGACGTGCAGCAATCGCGCTTCTTTGCCACAAAAGCGCGAAAAGAGCATCCACCCTGACATCAGAATTCGTTACAGCCCGTTACCGAAAGAAAACGGCCGGGAAGCGCCGGCGAG
Source organism: Shinella sp. Sh6 (assembly GCF_055392685.1). Taxonomy (NCBI): domain Bacteria; kingdom Pseudomonadati; phylum Pseudomonadota; class Alphaproteobacteria; order Hyphomicrobiales; family Rhizobiaceae; genus Shinella; species Shinella sp. Sh6. Next base: position 2,696,100 of record NZ_AP044005.1, read on the forward strand.
CCGGACTGCCGCCGTCCCTTGCCGTTCCCCTCACCCTCTCCGTCATGGTCGGGCTTGACCCGACCATCCATGCTCCACGGCCCGGCCCTGCCTGTGGCCCGGATCCTCGGGTCAGGCCCGAGGACGACGGAGGAGAGGGAGGCGGGGCCTGCCGGCGAGCAACAGCCGAGAATTTCCGGTGCATCGGGCGCTCGCGAGCCTGCTTCCGCTCTCGCTCTCGTTCTCCCTCACCCTCTCCGTCATGGTCGGGCTTGACCCGACCATCCATGCTCCACGGCACGGCCTTGCCTGTGGCGTGGATCCTCGGATCAGACCCGAGGACGACGGAAGAGAGGGAGGCGGGGCCCTGCCGATAAACCGACGGCCGGGAATTTCTTCCCGGCCGCTGGCTGTTTTCTGCGGATGGAGGCGCGTTATTGCGGCTGCGGCTCGAGACCGCCTTCGGGCTCGCCGCCCTTCTTCTGGCCGGCCTTGGGCACGGCGGAGCCGCGGTGCGGCGGGGTGTCGTCGCCAAGGTCCCGGGCGGGCTTCTCGCCGCGGATGAGCGCCTTGATCTCGTCGCCCGTCAGCGTCTCGTATTCGAGCAGGCCTTCGGCGAGCGCCACGAACTCGTGGTTCTGATCGGTGATGATGCGCTTGGCCTCGGAATAGGCCTCGTCGATCAGGCGGCGGATCTCGTTGTCGATCTTCTGCGCGGTCGCTTCGGAAACGTTCTTCTGCTGCGCGACGGAATGGCCGAGGAAGACTTCCTGCTGGTTCTCGCCATAGGCGACCTGGCCGAGCTGGTCGGAAAAGCCCCATTGCGTGACCATGGCGCGGGCGAGCTTCGTCGCCTGCTCGATGTCGGACGAGGCGCCGGAGGTGATGTTCTCCTTGCCGAAGGTCACTTCCTCGGCGACGCGGCCGCCCATCATGATGGCGAGGCGCGAGACCATCCACTTGTAGCTCATCGAGTAGCGGTCGCCCTCGGGAAGCTGCATGACCATGCCGAGCGCACGGCCGCGCGGGATGATCGTCGCCTTGTGCAGCGGGTCGGCGACCGGCACGTTGAGCGCGACGATGGCGTGGCCCGCCTCGTGATAGGCGGTGAGCTTCTTTTCCGCCTCGGTCATGGCCGAGGAACGGCGCTCGGCGCCCATCATGATCTTGTCCTTGGCGTCCTCGAATTCGGCCATGGTGACGAGGCGCTTGTTGCGGCGTGCCGCCATCAGGGCCGCCTCGTTGACGAGGTTCATGAGGTCGGCGCCGGAGAAGCCGGGCGTGCCGCGGGCCAGCACCTTGAGGTCGACGTTCGGCGCCAGCGGCACGTTGCGCACATGCACTTTCAGGATGCGCTCGCGCCCGACGATGTCCGGGTTCGGCACGACGACCTGGCGGTCGAAGCGGCCGGGACGCAGGAGCGCCGGGTCGAGCACGTCGGGACGGTTGGTGGCGGCGATGAGGATGATGCCCTCGTTCGCCTCGAAGCCGTCCATCTCGACGAGGAGCTGGTTCAGCGTCTGCTCGCGCTCGTCGTTGCCGCCGCCGAGGCCCGCGCCGCGATGACGGCCGACGGCGTCGATTTCGTCGATGAAGATGATGCAGGGCGCGTTCTTCTTGGCCTGCTCGAACATGTCGCGCACGCGGGATGCGCCGACGCCGACGAACATTTCCACGAAGTCGGAGCCCGAAATGGTGAAGAAGGGCACGTTCGCCTCGCCCGCGACGGAGCGCGCGAGCAGCGTCTTGCCCGTGCCGGGCGGGCCGACGAGCAGCACGCCACGCGGGATGCGCCCGCCGAGGCGCTGGAACTTCTGCGGGTCGCGCAGGAATTCGACGATCTCTTCCAGGTCCTGCTTGGCCTCGTCGACGCCTGCGACATCCGCGAAGGTGACGCGGCCGTGCGCCTCGGTGAGGAGCTTGGCCTTGGACTTGCCGAAGCCCATCGCGCCGCGCGAGCCGCCCTGCATCTGGCGCATGAAGAACAGCCAGACGCCGAGGATCAGCAGCATGGGCAGCAGCGTGCCGATATAGCTGAGGAAGCCGGATGAGCCGTCCGTCTCCGGCCGCGCGCTGACGACGACGTTCTTCGCCTCCAGGCGCTGGACGAGCGAATTGTCGCCGTTCGGCGCATAGGTCTGGAACGTCGCGCCGGTCTCGGCATAGCTGCCGACGATCTTCTCGCCGGTGATGACGACTTCCTTCACCCGGCTCGAGTCCACTTCCTTGAGGAACTGCGAATAGGGGATTTCCCGCGAGCCGGTCTGGGCCGGGCTCGTCTGGAACATGCTGAACACCGCGATCAGCAACAGGGCGATGATCGCCCACAGGGCGAAGTTGCGGAAATTAGGATTCATCGAACTTTCCGGGCACTTTCCCGGCCGGGCTTTCCCGGCCGTTTCTTGTCGCCTAACATAGGGTCGCCATGCGGCCTTGCCAAGGCAAAGCGCGCGCTCCCACGGGCTTTTGTCAAACTATCGTCAACGGCCGGAGGGCCGAAAGGCCGCCCGGCACCGCGCCGTGGGCATAGTCTAGCACACCGCGCCCGCCCGCGCCCTCATTCGTTCGGCGGAGACGAGAAGGGCGCGCAGCCGAAAAGCGTCGCAAGCGCCTGCGCCAGCGGCAGGTCGAAGCGCGGCAGGAAATGCGCATAGGGCGCGATCACCGGCGCGACATCCGCTCCCTCCTGTAAAAGCCCGCCATCCTCGAAACTCAGGCGCGGTGCGGCGCGGGCCGCCCGAAGATGAGGGCCGCGCAGCCCTTCCCCCAGCGCATCGCCGGCGGCGGAAACCACGAACGTCCGCTCCGTCCGGTTCGCCACGCGGCAGCGGCCGTCCCAGACGGCGATTGCGCCCGACGGAACCGCAAGCGGGGCGATGCCGCGGCATTCGCGGTAGAGGTAGAGGCCGTCGCGGCGGCGGTCGAAGACGATGCGCCCCGCCGTCAGCCGCGACAGTGTGCCGCTGGCAAGGAAGGTGCGCAAACGCGCGGCCGAGCGGGCTTCGAGCCCATGGGCCCGCCCGCCCGCTGCCGCGGCAAGCACGAGAAGGCCGCGCCAGGCCGCGGGATCGGCGAGCATGGCCCCGATGGCCGGCACCGGAAGCGTGAAGAGCGGGCCTTCAGCGGCAACGTTCGCAGCCAGGAACGCGGCGGCATGCCGCGACAGGGACAGGCGGCCGGCGGCCGCTTCCGGTCCCTCGCCCGCCTCGCGGACCCGCACCCGCTCGAAGCGCGGGTTGAGATTGCTCGGATCCTCGATCCAGCCCTCTCCCCGCACGGCGAGGAAGGCGCGGATATCCTGCCGCCCGACGGCAAGGAACGGCCGCAGCAGCCAGACGGCGCCGTCGAGAAGGACGCCCTCCGCCATGCCGGAAAGGCCGATCCCTTCCGGCGCGCGCGCCGCACGCATGGCGACGGTCTCGGACTGGTCGTCCCGCGTATGGGCGGCGAGGATGGCGTCCGCGCCCATCTCGCGGGCAGCGTCGACAAGAAGGCGGTAGCGCTCGGCCCGGGCGGCGGCCTGAAGGCCGGAGGTAGGTTTCGGCCCGTTCCAGCGGCAGGTGAGATGCGCGATTCCGTGGCGCGCACAAAGCGCGGCAACCGCGGCGGCCTCTTCGGCCGAGCCGGCGCGCAGGTCATGGTCGACCGTGGCGGCGCAGAGCGTGATGTGGGGATGGCGGCCCGCGCTCAGGAGGGTGGCGAAGGCGATGAAGAGCCCGGTCGAATCGCTTCCGCCGGAAACGGCGGCAAGAAGGCGTGCGGGGCTCTGGAAGGTCTTGAGGAAACGGTCGGCGGCCGCAAGGACGGGATCGTCGAAGGCCACGGTCATCGTCCGCCCGCAATCAGCAGGACAGGCGGCTCTGTTCGGAAGAAACCTTGCTCTTCACGGCCTTGGAGGCGTTCGGGTAGCGCTTGGTGACTTCGCGCAGCGTCGCGCAGGCGGTTTCGCGGTTGTCGAGGGCGGCAAGCGACATGCCGAGCTTCAGCAGCATTTCCGGCGCCTTCTTCGACTTGCCGTAGGTCTGGTGTGCGTTGAGGAAGGTCTTGGCCGCGTCGTTGTAGTTGCCCTGCGAATACTGTGCCTCGCCGAGCCAGAAATTGGCGTCCGCCGCCTTCTCGCTGTTCGGGAAGATGTCGAGGTAGTCGCGGAATTCGCGCTCGGCGACCTGATAGTCGCCGGCAAGGACATGGCCGTAGGCGGACTGGTAGAGGTCTTCCGGCTTGTCGAGCGAGGCGGTCGAAGATTGCGAGGCCTGCGGCAGGTTGTCGTCGACGCCGGGCAGCACATCGCCGCCGGTAGAGGCGCTCTGGTTGTCGAGGTTCGGGTTGGCCTCCGCACCGATGGGGTTGCCGTTCTCGTCGAACTGGATGCTGCCGAGCTCCTGCGGCTGCGCGCCAAGCCCCTCGCCGCCGGTGCCGGCGTCGGCCCCGGCGGTCTGATCCGCCGGAACCGCGTTCGATGCCGTCTGCCGGTCGGCGGTGCCGCCGTCCACCGGCTTGTCGAGCGCGCCGCTCTTGCCGCTCGCCTTGCCCTTGCCGCTTTCAAGGTCCTGGAAGCGGTATTCGTTGTCTTCCTGCGTCTTGCGGAGCTGTTCCTGCATCTGCAGGAGCTGGTAGCTCATCTCCTCGATGCGCCCGTTGAGGGTGCGGATCTGCTCTTCGAGCTGGCCGACCCGCGGGTCCATCGCCTGGGCGAGAACGACGCCGCCGTTTTGGGCGTGCCTGCCCTTGGCCGGGAAAAGGTCGTTCATCAGCGTCGAAAGCGGCGACGCGTTGAGCGGCCCGACCGTGCCCACCACCGCTGCGAGACTGAGAACGCCTGCCGCGACAAGTTTCTTCATCTATCTTCGTCCTGTTGGTCCTGTTGTGCGCCGAAGCGCGGGGCGCAAGAGTTTTCCAAATACACTCAAAAAGCAACGGAGTTCGGCCAAAGTGTGTTGAAAAAAGAAAGGCGGCCCTGCGGCCGCCTTTCACACTTGCCTGCGGGCAAGGAATTACATGCCGGCGCCGCCGAGAACGGTGACCGCGCGGCGGTTCTGCGACCAGCAGGAAATGTCGTCGCAGACGGCGACCGGCTTTTCCTTGCCGTAGGAGATCGCCTTGATGCGGTTTGCCGGGACGCCGCGCGAAGCGAGATACTGGCGGGTCGCGGCCGCACGGCGTGCGCCGAGCGCCAGGTTGTATTCACGCGTGCCGCGCTCGTCGGCATGGCCTTCGACCGTGATCGCGTAGTTCGGGTAGCGCTGCAGCCACTGGGCCTGACGGTCGAGCGTCGCGGCGGCGTCTGCGCGGACCGACGAGGAGTCGGTGTCGAAGAAGATGCGGTCGCCGACATTCACGGTGAAGTCCTGCTGCGAGCCGGGCGTCGCGGCGCCCGCGCCGCCGTTGAGGCCGAGGTCGCCGGCGCTGTTCGGCAGGTTCTTCTTGGAGGCGCAGCCGGCGAGGGCAAGCGTCATGACGAGCGCGATCATCACCGGGTTGCGGGCGATGGTCTGCATGCGGCCAGCGGCCGGGGTATGAATGCGGCTCATGAGCCGGTCTCCTTGCATCAGTTCTTGCGTCAAGTGCGTTGAAGCACGGGTTTCAATCAGGGTTGCCGGACTGTAACCCGAAGCGGTTAATCGGCGTTCAACGACTATGGTTAACGATTGCTTTAAAGACCGTCCCCGGCCCCTCGCATTCCCGGTGGGCGCGCATCCGCCGCGCCCTGCCTTTCGCCTGTTTGCAGGACTTTGCGGCAAGATCGCGGCAGGCACGCGCCCGCACTGGCGCTATTCCAGAAGCGGCGACCAGGCCGGGTCGGAGGCAAAGCCCTTCGTCGGCACGACCTGCTCGTTATAGCCGGTCAGGTCGATGGAATAGATCTGCGGCCCGCCCGCGCCCGCCGCCTGGCGGAAGAACATCAGCACGCGGCCGTTCGGCGCCCAGGTCGGGCCCTCGTTGTGGAAGCCCGTCGTCAGGATGCGCTCGCCCGAGCCGTCCGGCTTCATCACGCCGATGGAGAACTTGCCGCCCGACTGCTTGGTGAAGGCGATGAGATCGCCGCGCGGCGACCAGACCGGCGTCGAATAGGAACCGTCGCCGAAGGAGATGCGGCGCTGGTTGGAGCCGTCGGCGCCCATCACGTAGAGCTGCGGCTTGCCGCCCCGGTCGCTTTCGAAGACGATCTGCGTGCCGTCCGGCGCGTAGGAGGGCGAGGTGTCGATGGCGGCCGTGGAGGTCAGGCGCGTCGTGGTGCGCGAGCGCAGGTCCATCGTGTAGATGTTGGAATTGCCTTCCTGCTGCAGGCTCATGATGACCTTCTGGCCATCCGGCGAGAAGCGCGGAGAGAAGGTCATGCCCGGGAAATTGCCGACGACCTCGCGCTGCCCGGTCTCGAGCTGGAGCAGGTAGACGCGCGGCTGGTTGCCCTCGAAGGACATGTAGGTGATTTCCTGCCGGTTCGGCGAAAAGCGCGGCGTCAGCACGATATCGTTGCCGTTCGTCAGCGCGCGGGCGTTGAAACCGTCCTGGTCCATGATGGCGAGCTGGCGCTTGCGGGCCGTCTTCGGGCCGCTTTCGGCGACATAGACGATGCGCGTATCGAAGTAGCCCTTCTCGCCCGTCAGGCGCTCATAGATCGCGTCGGCGATGATGTGCGCCACGCGGCGCCAGTTCTCCGGCTGGGTGAAGAACTGCTGGCCGGTGAGCTGCTGGCCGGCGAAGGTGTCCCACAGGCGGAACTCGGCGCGAAGGCGCCCGTCGCCTTCCTGCGTCACGCGGCCCGTGACGAGGGCCTGCGCGTTGATGACCTTCCAGTCCTCGAAGCGCGGTGCCTGGTCGGGGTTGGAGATCTTCTCGATGAAGGCCTGCTTGGCGACCGGTGCGAAGAGGCCGGAGCGCTTGAGGTCCGCCGCGATCACGTCGGTGATGCGCTGGCCGAGGTCTCCGCTGGCGACGAAGTCCGTGACGGCGATCGGCAACGGCTCGACATTGCCCTTGTTGATGTTGATTTCGACAAGCGCCCAGGCCTGCGGCAGCGAGGCTGCAAGGCCGGTCAGCACGACCAGCAAGCGGAGGAGATTGCGTCTGAACATATGTCTAGGCCTTCCCTAGTTCTACATCATTTGACTCGGATCGAAGTTCACGACGACTTCGCTCCAGGCGTCATATTTTTCCGGCGGCAGGCCCTTGAAGGGCCGCGATTTCATGATGGCGCGGCGCGCGCCGCCGGCAAGCGCACGGCGCGCGGATTCCGAGCCGCCCGTGGCAGTCACTTCCGGCTCGCCGATGATGTCGCCGTTCTGGTCGAGCTGCATTTTGACCTGGATGCGCACGTCGGCGGCGTCCGAAAGGCCGGGGATGATCGACCAGTTGTTCTGGATCTGGCCGCGCAGCGCGTCCATCTCGCTCATCGAGAGCTTGGAGCCGATCGTCGTCTTCTTGCCGCCGAGCGCCGCCTGCTCCTGCGAGCGCTTGGCGCCGCCGCCGGCCGCCTTTTCCTTGTTGAGAAGCGCGGCGATCTCGTCGGCGTTGAAATCGCTGTCGTTCAGCGAGCTCGCCTTCTCCTGCTTCTTCTTCTCGTCCTTCTTGCGGTCGGGCGTCTTGGCGGTCTGGGCCTTGGCCGTTTCCGTCTTCTTCTCTTCCGGCTTCTCGACGGGCTCGGCCTTCTTCTGCTCGACCTTCGGCTTCATTTCGGGAAGCGGCACCTTGTCCGGCAGCGCCTCGGCTTCCGGGTCCTCGGCAGGCTTGTCTTCGCTCGGCGTCGCCTCGGGCTTCGGGTCCGGCTTGACTTCCTGCTTGGCCTCGGGGAGCGCTGCGACCTCCGTGGAGGGCTCGCTTGCCGACTTTTCGGGCTTGACCTCTTCCACCGGCTTGGTGTCCGGCGTCTGGACGACCTTTTCCGCCTTTTCGGGCGAGGCGGCGGTCTCGATGTCGCGCGGCTTTTCCTCCGGCGTCGGCAGGTTCTTCAGGTCGACGTCGTTGTCGCCGGCATTCTGCGCATTCTCGACCGGCGTTTCCTTCTTGGTCGGGATGGGCGCGGCCTTTTCCTTCATCTCGGCCTTCTTGTCGCCCTGCTGGATCTGCGTCAGCTCCTCGATCGACACGATGTCGACCGGCAGCGCCTCGACATCGGCGACGTCGAAGCTCTCGGGACGGCCGAGCGAGACCAGCGCCCAGGTGATGACCAGGGCGTGAAGCACGGCGGATGTGGCAAGGCTGCCCTTCATGGCGTGCGGTTACCTGTCCGGTTTCTGCTCGGTGACGAGGCCGATATTGGTAAAGCCGCCGGCCTGGATGCGCGACATGACGTCGGCGATCACGCCGTAGGGCGCATTGCCGTCCCCGCGCACGAAGATGCGCTCGGTATAGCCGGTCGTCGCGACGGCCTGGAGCTTGGCGGCGATCTCCTCGACGGGGATTGCGGTTTCCTGCAGGAAGACCTGGCCGTCCGCCTTGACCGAGACGGTGATCGGCTGGGTGTCGGCGTTGAGGGCTTTCGCCTGCGTCTTCGGCAGGTCGAGCGGCACGCCGACGGTCATGAGGGGCGCTGCGACCATGAAGATGATGAGCAGCACGAGCATGACGTCGACCATCGGCGTCACGTTGATCTCGCTCATCGGCGCGCGCCTGCCGCCTCCGCGGCGGCGGCGCCCGCCTCCGCCATTCTTCGCTCCGACTGACATGCCCATGGCGTCGTCTCCGTCTGTGGCAGTTCCGGCAAGCCTGCGATGGATTTGCGTCGGAACTGCGAAATACCCTGGTGGCCGGTTACTGCGCTGCCGCGCGCGGCTGCAGCTTCTCGTCGATCTGACGCGAGAGGATGGCGGAGAACTCGTCCGCGAAGCCTTCCATGCGCGCCGTCAGCTTGCCGGCGTCGGCGGAGAACTTGTTGTAGGCGATGACGGCGGGAATGGCCGCGACGAGGCCGATGGCCGTAGCGAGCAGCGCTTCGGCGATACCGGGCGCGACCACCGCAAGGCTCGTCTGCTTGGAGCCGGCGATCGCCTGGAACGAGGTCATGATGCCGACGACCGTGCCGAAGAGGCCGACGAAGGGCGCCGCCGAGCCGATGGTGGCGAGCGAGCCGAGCCGGGCTTCCAGCGCCTCGGATTCGCGGGCGAGCGTGACGTCCATCGCCCTGTCGATGCGCATCTGCAGCCCTATCGGCGAGCGCGCCCCGCGCTCGAAGCTCTTCTTCCATTCGCGCATGGCCGCCACGAACATGGCGCTCATGCCGCTCGTCTGGCGGTCGGCGAGCGTGCGGTAGAGTTCTTCCAGCGACTGGCCGGACCAGAACACCTGCTCGAAGCTGTCGAGCTGGCGGCGGGCCTTGCCGTAGCTCACCGACTTGTCGACCACGATGGCCCAGGTCCACACGGACGCGGCGATAAGGCCGAGCATGACCAGCTTCACGATGAATCCGGCCTGGATGAAGAGACCCCAAAGGGTCACGCTGCCTGCCGCTTCCAAACCCACTTGTTCCATAGACCTATGTCCCCGAATCCAAACACCCGGCACAGGCGCTTGCGGCCCGAACCGGGTAACATTCCGCCGTCACGGATCCCTGGGAGGAAAAACCCGCTTCAGCATTCAAAAACGTGCGTCGCCCGGAAGGATTTTCGTCCGCACCCGCTTCGCAACCCGTCAAGAATGTCCGGTTGATGCCGCCGGCCGCCATGCCGGTCAAACGCTTACAACCTGCCTTCTTCACGGCAATTTTGGTTAAAGGATGACGTGCAGTGCACAAAATCCTCACCAGCCGAGTAAGACATCATTATGGTTAAGGGAGTGTTACTGCCCGGCCCCGCCGGAAACGGCCGCCACCTTGGCGAGGAAGCGCGCCGCCAGCGCCTCGGGCAGCCGGCGCGGCCGGCCGGCCGCATTGATGACGGCGATGATGACCCGCGCGGCGATCAGCAGCTGCTCGCCCCGGCGGATCTCCTGGTCGAGGATCATCTTCGCCCCGCCCGCCTTTTCCGTGGACGTCAGGATCGTCAGGATATCGTCCATGCGCGCGGGCGCCTTGAAGTCGATCTCCATGCGGTGAACGACGAAGACGAGGCCCTCGCGATCCTCCGCAAGGATGAGGCTGCCCTGCTCCAGGCCGAGGAGCCGCAGATAGTCCGTGCGGCCGCGCTCCAGGAAATGCAGGTAGCGGGCATGGTAGACGACGCCGGAGAAATCCGTGTCCTCATAATAGACACGCTGCACGAGCCGGTGGCCCGCCTCCGTCAGCTCACCGGAAAGATGGTGGTTCGTTTCGGTCACGGACATGCCCTCACTCGTCCTCCAGCCCCAGCCGGAACTGCGTCGCCTCGATATCCTTGGGCGGCGTGAGGCCGAGATGCTTCCAGGCATTGGCCGTCAGCACGCGCCCGCGCGGCGTTCGCTGGATGAAGCCCTGCTGGATCATGTAGGGCTCGATGATGTCCTCGATGGCGTCGCGCGGCTCGGAAAGACCGGCCGCGATGGTCTCGATGCCGACCGGCCCGCCGCCGAAATTGTGCGCGATCATCGAAAGGTAACGCCGGTCGAGCTGGTCGAGGCCCATATTGTCGACGAGGAGCCGCGTCAGCGCCTCGTCGGCGATCTTTTGCGTCACGGCCTCGGCCCTCGCCACTTCCGCGAAATCGCGCACACGGCGCAGCAGGCGTCCGGCGATGCGCGGCGTGCCGCGCGCCCGCCGCGCGATCTCGCGCGCGCCCTCATCCGTCATGCCGAGGCCCATCAGCCGCGCGCCGCGGCGCACGATCGATTCCAGTTCCTCGACGGTGTAGAAATTAAGCCGCACCGGGATGCCGAAGCGGTCGCGCAGCGGCGTCGTCAGGAGGCCGAGGCGCGTGGTGGCGGCAACGAGCGTGAATTTCGACAGGTCGATCTTCACCGAGCGCGCGGCAGGGCCCTCGCCGATGATGAGGTCGAGCTGGAAATCCTCCATGGCCGGGTAGAGGATTTCCTCGACGGCCGGGTTGAGGCGGTGGATCTCGTCGATGAAGAGCACGTCGCGCTCTTCCAGATTGGTGAGCAGCGCCGCAAGGTCGCCGGCCTTGGCGATGACCGGGCCCGAGGTCGAGCGGAAGTTGACGCCGAGCTCCTTCGCCATGATCTGGGCGAGCGTCGTCTTGCCGAGGCCGGGCGGGCCGACGAAGAGCACATGGTCGAGCGCCTCGCCGCGGTTCTTCGCCGCCTCGATGAAGATCTTCAGGTTCGCCCGCGCCTCCGCCTGGCCGGTGAAGTCGTCCAGCGTCTGGGGCCTGAGGGCCGTATCGATGTCCTCGCCGCGCTTGTCGGGCGAAAGCAGTCTGGTCTCGTCGCTCATCGAGCCCTAATCCCATTGTCGACGGAGGAAGGCAACCGCATCACCGCGACAATTCCTTGAGGCCGAGACGGATGAGCTTGGCGCTGTCGGCCTCCTCCCCGCCATTCTTGAGCGCCGCCGCGACGGCGTTCGCCGCCTGATCGCGCGAATAGCCGAGATTGGTGAGCGCCGAGACGGCGTCGGTGACCGGGGCGGAAGCGACGCCCTCGCCGATCTCCTGCTTGAGCCCGATGGACGCCCCCGCCTCGCCCGCGAAGGTCGGCGCCTTGTTGCGCAGCTCCGTGATGATGCGCACCGCCACCTTCGGCCCGACGCCCGGCGCGCGCGACACCGCCGTCTTGTCCTGAAGCGCGATGGCGTTGGCAAGCTCCCCCGGCGTCAGCGTCGAAAGGACCGCGAGCGCCACCTTGGAACCGACGCCCTGCACGCTTTGCAGCAGGCGGAACCATTCGCGCTCCAGCGCCGTCAGGAAACCGAACAGGCGGAACTGGTCCTCCCGCACATAGGTCTCGATGAACAGCACCGCCGCCTCGCCGGCCGAGCCGAGCCTGCCGAGCGTGCGCGCCGAGCAATGGGCGACATAGCCGACCCCGTGCACGTCGAGGACCACATGATCCTCGCCGATCTCGTCGATTACGCCTTTGAGTTTGCCGATCATGGGAGGATCCGTCAGGGATGGGTTTCGGGGGAAATGATGTCGAGCGCGGGGAAATAGTTGCGGTAGCGGGCGGCATCGCGGGTGAGCAGGCGATGAGACCGGGCGGCCGCATGGGCACCGACAAGGAAATCGGGAAGCGTGCGCTCGCGAAGCCCGCCCGCCCGGCGATAGGCATAATGTGCCTTGCCTGCCGAAAATGCCGCCTCGTAGGACATCGGTTCGCGCCGCATGCGCAGCCAGCCGAAGGCAAGGTTCAGTTCCAGCTCGCTGAGCGGCGAGGTCGCCAGCTCCGACCAGACGACGGGATGAAGAACGAGTTCGCCTTCTTCCGCACAGCGCTTCAGTGCGGCAAGCGACCAGACGCGCTGGGGCCGGTCCGGACCGAGAATGTCGATCAGGACATTCGTGTCAACGAGGGTCGAGGTCATCACGCGGCCCACGCAGCCATTCGAAATATTCGTCGGGCGTCATGCCATCGAGGTCCCAAGTCCCCTGGACGCTCGCCGCCCAGTCCTCGAAATCCTTGAAGTCGGACTTACCGTCACCGGCCTTGACCAGCATCACGCCGTTTTCCGATACGACGAAGTCGACCTCCGAGCCCGGCTTGATGGCAAGCCGCTCGCGGATATCCTTCGGGATCGTCACCTGGCCTTTTTCCGTCACGCGCATGGTAATACCTCTGCGGTATTACTTACCGGCACGATAGGAACAAGTCAAGAACAAATCAGCCGGCGAGCTTGGCGAGGCGGCCGGAAAGGCCCTGGCGGTTGTGGGCGTGGCAGATGGCGATGGCGAGCGCGTCGGCGGCGTCGTTGCCGACGAAGGTCGCCTTGGGCATCAGCACCTTCAGCATCATGTGGATCTGCTGCTTCTCGCCGTGGCCGACGCCGATGACGGCCTTTTTGACGGCGTTCGGCGCATATTCGGCGACGCGCAGGCCCGCGCGGGCCGGCACCAGCATGGCGATGCCGCGCGCCTGGCCGAGCTTCAGCGTCGCCGTCGCGTCCTTGTTGACGAAGGTCTGCTCCACCGCCGCCTCGTCCGGCTTGTAGCCGTGCACCACCTCGGCAAGGCCGTCGTGGAGCTGGCAGAGGCGCGAGGCAAGATCCATCTCGCCGTCGGAGGTCACCGTGCCGGAGGCGACGAAGCGCAGCGAATTGCCGAGCGTCTCGATAATGCCCCAGCCGGTGCGGCGAAGCCCCGGATCGATGCCGATGATGCGAATCGTTTCCTGCATGCAAAAACCCTAGTCCCGTTGGCCGGACCCTGCCAGTCAAATGTGAACAAAACAAAAACAAAGGAACGGTTTGCGGAAAGCGGGGCATCTTCGCTTGGATTTCACGGAACTGAACCTACATGGGAGGGCAATCAAATTTCCTTAGCAAGAGGCCGCGCCATGGTGCCCTTCTCGATCCTCGACCTGTCCCCGGTCACCGAAGGCGGCACCGTCGCCCAGTCGCTCGAAAATTCCCGCCGCCTCGCGCAGGAGGCGGAGGCCGAAGGCTACAAGCGCTTCTGGCTTGCCGAGCACCACGGTATGCGCGGCATCGCCAGCGCCGCCACCTCCCTTGTCATCCAGCATGTCGCCGCGGGCACGAAGACGATCCGCGTCGGTTCGGGCGGCATCATGCTGCCGAACCATTCGCCGCTCGTCATCGCCGAGCAGTTCGGCACGCTCGCCGCGCTCTTTCCGGACCGCATCGATCTCGGCCTCGGCCGCGCGCCGGGCACGGACATGCGCACGGCGCAGGCGCTGCGCCGCAACCTCGACAGCGCCGCGAACGCCTTCCCGCAGGACGTGGTGGAACTGATGCAGCTCCTCGGGCCGGCAGGCCCCGACCAGAAGGTCATCGCCATTCCGGGCGCAGGCAGCAACGTGCCGGTCTGGCTGCTCGGCTCCAGCCACTATTCGGCGCATCTGGCCGGCATGCTGGGCCTGCCCTTCGCCTTCGCCTCGCATTTCGCGCCGGACATGCTGCTGAGCGCGCTGGAGATCTACCGCGAGCGCTTCGAGCCTTCGCAATATCTCGACAGGCCCCATGTCATGGTCGGCGTGATGGGCGCGGCGGCCGATACGGATGCGGAGGCGAACCACCTCTTCACCTCCATGCAGCAATCCTTCGTGCGCCTGCGTCGCGGCACGCCGAGCGCCTTCCCGCCGCCGGTCGACGATATGGATGCCTTCTGGAACGAGCAGGAGCGCATCATGGTCGAGCACACGCTGCAATATGCCGTGGTGGGTGGGCCGCAGACGATCAGGCGCCGCATCGCCGATTTCCTGGCGCTGACGAAGGCGGACGAGCTGATCGTGTCGATGCCGGTCTACGACATGGACGCGCGGCTGAAATCGGTGCGGCTGTTTGCCGGGGCGCAGCGGGAGCTGGCCGAGGCGGCATAAAGAAGAAGGCCGGCGCCTTGGTGGCACCGGCCTTTTGCTATTTCACCATCGCCTTTTTCGTCATGGCCGGGCTTGACCCGACCATCCATGCCGCGGGTGCCGCGTGGATCCTCGGGGCAAGCCCGAGGATGACGGAAGGAGAGACTGGTGGCTCGATCAGGCCGACAGCTTCGCCATGACCTCGTCCGACACCTCGAAGTTCGAGTAGACGTTCTGCACGTCGTCGTCGTCTTCCAGCGTGTCGATGAGCTTCATCAGCGACTGGGCCTTTTCCTCGTCGACCGGCACCGTGTTCTGCGCCCGCCAGATCGCCTTGACGGTCTCGGCTTCGCCGAGCTTGTCTTCCAGCGCCTTGGAGACGTCGCCGATATCCTCGAAGCCGCAGATGATCGTGTGGCCGTCCTCGTCGCTCGTCACGTCCTCGGCGCCGGCCTCGATGGCGGCTTCCATGACGTCGTCGGCGCTGCCGACGGAGAGCTTGTAGGTGATCTCGCCGACGCGGTCGAAGGAGAAGGACACCGAGCCCGTTTCGCCGAGCGCGCCGCCGGCCTTGGAGAAGGTCGAGCGGACGGAGGAGGCGGTGCGGTTGCGGTTGTCGGTCAGCGCCTCGACGATGACGGCGACGCCGCCCGGGCCGTAGCCCTCGTAGCGGACTTCCTCGTAGTTCTCGCTGTCGGCGCCGGAGGCCTTCTTGATGGCGCGCTCGATATTGTCCTTCGGCATCGACTGCGCCTTGGCGTTCTGGATCGCCAGGCGCAGGCGGGCGTTCATCGACGGGTCGGGCAGGCCCGTCTTGGCCGCGACCGTGATTTCACGGGCGAGCTTGGAGAACATTTTCGACCGCACGGCATCCTGCCGACCCTTGCGGTGCATGATATTCTTGAACTGTGAATGGCCAGCCATGGCACCCCTGTCTCGTTTGGCGCCCTTATCCTTCGGTCGCCGGTCACTGTGGCAGGGCACCCGCCGCGCCGGCGCGCCGGTCTCATGCCCCGATTTTCGAAATGCCGCCTTATAATTTCATTGCCGCCGCGCGTCCAGCAGTCCGGCAAACAAAGCGGCGAAAGCTCAGTTCGCCGTCACGCGGGCGCGGCTGAGCAGGAAGGAATGGCCGTCGTCGCGCTTGCAGGTGAGCCCCGTACGCTCCGAATAACAGGTGAAGGGACCGGCCGACCACACGTCGCCGTAGGGGATGACCTTGTCGCCGCCGCAGCAGCCCCGGTCGCCGATATTGGTGCGCACCACCGCCTTGCCGGCGCGCCCGAGCGTCGCACGCAGGTATTTCGGCTCGACGCGGTCGCAGGAAAGCTCCGGCCCGCCGTCGGCCGGCCGATAGGTCGCCGTGCCGCCCTCGGGAATGTAGATGCAGCCGATATTGCCGGAGGGCATGACGAATTCTTCGGCAACGCCGAGCACGCGAACCGGCGCCTTTTCCACCGGCTGCATTTCCGTTCCACGCGGCTTGCCCGATTCGGCGCCGGGTCCGCCGGGCGTCGGCGCGCCGCTCGCAAGGGCGGCGGTCGAGAAAAGCAGCAAGGGGACGGCGGACAGGAAACGCATCGCGGGCTCCGGCATGAACGGGCAAAGAATAGGCAGGGCCGGCCGCCGCGGCAAGCACCGCGCCCGAAGGTGGAACCTTGCCACCCGCCCCCCGTTCCCTTCCATCGACCGCAACGCGCGAAAGGAACAGCCATGTCCGACCTTACCAAGGCCCGTGAAAACCCCAAGGAGCAGCTTTTCGACGAGATCGACCGCATCCATGCCGGCATGCTCGGCCTCGAAGGCAGTTCTATGCACATGCAGCCGATGGCCCCGCAACTCGACCGCCAGACGGGCACGATCTGGTTCTTCACCAAGGCCGACACGGAGATCGCCGAGGCGATCGCTCCCGGCGCGCGCGCCCATTTCTGCGTGGTCGGCAAGGACCACGATTATCACGCCTGCATTTCCGGCCGCATCCTTCTGCGCCGCGACCCCGTCAAGATCGACGAATACTGGAACTCGGTGATCGAGGCCTGGTTCGACGGCAAGGACGACCCGAAGCTCACCCTGCTGGCGCTGGAAATGGAGGACGCGGAAATCTGGGCCTCCACCGGCAGCACGCTGAAATTCGGCTGGGAGATCGCCAAGGCGAACCTCAATCCGGACGAGGAGCCGGATATCGGCGTGAAGACGCATGTCGACTTCACCGGCGGCCCCGCAGATCGGCTGCGCCACATGGTCTGACGGTCTGGCTCAGCGCCAGAAATCCGGCACCGTCTCGGCAAGGCGCGGGCCGAGGCGGAGCGGCGCGACCTTCTCCGCAAGGCCCGTGCGGTCGGAGATCTCCACCGCCATGCCGCAGATCGTCGCCGGCCCCGAGGCCGCCTCGAAACGGCCCTTCGGCATCTTCGAGATGAAGCGGTTCAGCGGCTCCTCCTTCTCCATGCCGAGGGAGGAATCGTAGTCGCCGCACATGCCGGCATCCGACATGTAGGCCGTGCCGCCGTTCAATATCTGGCAGTCGGCGGTCGGCACATGGGTGTGCGTGCCGACGACGACGCTGGCGCGCCCGTCGACGAAATGGCCGAAGCATTGCTTCTCGCTCGTCGCCTCGGCATGGAAGTCGAAGATCACGGCATCGGCCTGCTCGCCGAGCGGGCAGGAGGCAAGGATCGCCTCGCCCGCCGTGAAGGGGTCGTCGAGCTCGGGATGCATGAACACCCGGCCCATGATGTTGGAGACGAGGACGCGCGCGCCGTTGCGGGCGACGAAGAGATTGGCGCCGCGGCCGGGCGTTCCGGCGGGATAGTTGGCGGGGCGCAGGAACTGGTCGTGACGGCTTGCGAAGGTTACCGCCTCCTTCTGGTCCCAGACGTGGTTGCCGGTCGTCACCACGTCGGCGCCGGCATTGATCGTCTCCAGGAAGATGTCTTCCGTGATACCGAAGCCGCCGGCCGCGTTCTCCCCGTTGACGACGACGAAATCCAGCTTGAAGTCGCCGATCAGCCCCGGCAGGCGCTCCCAGACGGCCGTCCGCCCGGTCTTGCCCACCATGTCGCCCAGAAAGAGAAAACGCATCTGCCTGCCTTACGAAACCTGTTGGAACATGCGGAAGCCGCTCTCGGTGAGGATCGCGTCCAGCGCGACGTCGTGCGGTTCCGCCGGTACTGATGCCACTTCCTGGCAGTCGAACGCAATGCCGATGAGTTTCGGCGCACCGCCTTTCGCCTTGAGGCGGTCGATGGCGCGGTCGTAGTGGCCGGCGCCGTAGCCGATGCGGTGGCCCGCCCGGTCGAAGGCCGAAAGCGGCACGAGCAGGATTTCCGGGTCGAGCACGGCGGCCTCCGGCCCCGGCCCGGTCGTGCCGAAGCCGGTCTTGATCACCGGCGCGCCGGGAACGAGCTCACGAAAGACGATGGTCTCGCGGTCGAGCACGACGGGCAGGCAGAGCCGCGCCCCGCGCGTGCGCAGATGCGCCATCAGCGGGCGGATGTCGGCCTCCGAGCGGATCGGCCAGAAACCGGAAATCACCGTGCCGGGCGTAAAATCGAGCCGGTCGCCGGCGTGATCGACCATGGCAAGGCTGCCCTCGATGCGCGCTTCCGCCGTCATCGCATCGCGCAGCGCCAGCCGCTCGTTGCGGATCGCCGCCTTCTCTTCCCTCTTCGTCACGGATCTCTCCCGCCCTGTTGCGCTCCGCTTACCAGCTAGCAGCGGCGGAAGGCAAATCCCCGTTTCCCTGCGACGCGCATCGGCCTGTTTCGAAACGGGACATGAGGAAGAAAAGCCGAGGCCCGCCGTTAAGCATCGGGGGCGCTTGTCCTTGCGCTGTCCGGCTCAGCCTTTAAGTCGGGCGCATGTCCTCGAAAGATGATCTTTCCCCCGTGCCGGAACTCAGCGAAATCGAACGGCGGTGCCTCGCACTCGCCGCCAACGGCCGGACGCCGGCCGATATCGTGCTGGAGACGGATATCGCAATGCCCCGGGTCGCCGAGGCCCTGCGCAGCGCCATCGACAAGCTCGGCGCGCGCAATATGACGGGCGCGATCACCCGCGCCGTGCGCCTCGATCTTCTTTAGGCTTCATGCAGCCGAAGAAATCTCCGCAAGCCGCAGCATCGCCTGCGCCGCGCCCTCGTCGGTGATCAGCGTGTTGCAACCGACGCGGCGGATCGTGGCGCGGATTGCCGGCGCACGGTGCGCCCCGCCCGAGACGAGCACGATGTGGCGCGCCTTCTTCACCGTATCGAGATCGATGGACATGACGCGGTGGCGGATCGGGTGGTCGATGGTGCGGCCCTCGGCATCGAGGAAATTGCACATCGTATCGCACACGCAGCCCGCCGCGATCAGCTCCTCCAGCTCATGCCGGGCGATGAAATCGCGCGACAGGGAGCTGGCGTCGGGCCCGATATCGCCGCAGCTCACGACGGCGATATCCATGCTCTCGGCGATCTCGAACAGCGTCTTCAGCCCGCATTTCTCGATGAGGCTGCGCTTGGTCTCCTTCGAATCGACCAGCAGCGGGGCGAGGAACAGGTAGCATTCCGCGCCGAGCTGGCTCGCCAGCCGCCAGGTATATTCGATGGGGTTGATGTTGTGCGCCTCCACGACGCCGCCGAGCAGCGAGACGACCTTCACGCGCTCGCGCCGCGCGGGACGAAAACTGGCGAGCGAGGCCGTGAGCGTGCGGCCCCAGCCCACCCCCACCGTGCAATCGTCCGGGATCGCCTCGGTGAGGAACTGGCCGAGCGCCAGGCCGACGCTCTTTGCCGTCGCCTCCGCAGTGTCGCCCGCCGGCACCACCACGGCCTCGTCGAGACCGTAGGCCTTTTCCAGCCGGCCGGCGAGCTCGACGCAATCGCCGATGCCCTCGTTGATCCAGATTTGCACCTCGGAGCGCTTCAGCGCCTCGTCGAGCATGCGGATGACGGTGGTGCGGCTGACGCCGATCCTCTCCGCCACATCCTTCTGGGTGAGGCCCTGATTGTAATAGAGCCAGGCCGCCCGGAGCCGGAGCGCCGCCGATTCCGAATAGGCCGTGTGCGTATCGCGCCGAAGCCGTGCCACGTCGCCTCCCTTTGCTGTATCTTTGCGCACAGCTTAGCACATCGTGCGGCGAATGCGACATATGTTCAGAACAATGAGCAAAAGTGCTTGACTTTTCCCCGGCGGAACGTCGATAGTCCACCCGTGTCGGCTGGCGGCTTTCCGTCGGCAGGCAAGGTGTGCCAGCACGGACGGCGAGTGAAACGGAAGCACGCTCGCCGGCCGCGCTTCCACAGGAACATGGAGGAGGGCCCTGCGTTTCCCTGAGAAAGCGGCCCAGCAACAACCATTCGGGATTTCGGACATGGCATCCAAACTTGAACAACTCCGCGCGATGACGACCGTCGTGGCAGACACCGGCGATATCGAAGCCGTGCGCCGCCTGAAGCCGGTCGACTGCACCACCAACCCCACCATTGTCCTGAAGGCGCTCGGCACGCCGGCCTTTGCCGACACGGTCGCCGAAGCTCTCCGCTGGGGCCAGTCGCAGGGCGGCAGCCGCGAGGGCGTCGTCGCCGCCGTTGCCGACCGCCTCGCCATCTCCGTCGGCGCGGCGCTTGCCGAGCTCGTGCCCGGCCGCGTCTCCACCGAGGTGGACGCCGACCTCTCCTTCGATTTCGACGGCTCCATCGCCAAAGCCCGCCAGATCATCAAGGCCTATGACGCGCGCGGCATTTCGCGCGACCGCATCCTCATCAAGCTCGCCTCCACCTGGGAAGGCATCCGCGCGGCCGAAGTCCTCCAGAAGGAAGGCATCGACTGCAACCTGACGCTGCTCTTCAACAAGGCCCAGGCCATCGCCTGCGCCGATGCCGGCGTGTTCCTCATCTCGCCCTTCGTCGGCCGCATTCTCGACTGGCACGTCAAGGCGACCGGCAAGACCTTCACGGCGGAAGACGATCCGGGCGTGCTCTCGGTCCGCTCGATCTACGACTACTACAAGTCCAACGGCATCAACACGATCGTCATGGGCGCCTCCTTCCGCAACACCGGCGAGATCGAGGCGCTGGCCGGCTGCGACCGCCTGACGATCAGCCCCGCGCTGCTGGAAGAGCTCGACGCCGCCGACGGCAAGCTGGAACGCAAGCTCTCGCCGGAAAAGGCCGCCAAGGTCTCGCCGGTCAAGATCGACGAGAAGACCTTCCGCTGGATGCTGAACGAGGACGCCATGGCGAGCGACAAGCTCTCCGAGGGCATCCGCGCCTTCGCCAAGGACCTCGGCAGCCTGCGGGCCATGATCGACAAGGAACTGAAGGCCGCCGCCTGAAAGTAAGGCCCCTTCCCTTCTTGAAGGCCCGCCCGGAAAGCCCGGCGGGCCTTTGCTTTTGCCCCGTTCAGGCCCGCCCATGCAGCGGCGGCGCGCGTGCCTTGCACCCTTCTCAACGCTCAAGGCTTGAAACTTCGGGGGATTTGTGGTCTTGAGGCGCATCCCGGTCCCGGTGCATGCGCGCCGCGGCTTTCGCCGTCTCCCGGCCACCGGATAAAACACCGGACATTCCCGAAGGAACTCTAGCAGCATGGCCCGTTCAGCTCTTCTCAACGTCATGGTTCAGGCCGCGTTCAAGGCCGGCAAGTCGCTCGGGCGCGATTTCGGCGAAGTGCAGAACCTCCAGGTCTCGCTGAAGGGGCCGGGCGACTACGTTTCCCAGGCCGACCGCAAGGCCGAGAAGATCATCCGCGACGAGCTGATGAAGGCCCGCCCGACCTACGGCTTCCTCGGCGAGGAGAGCGAGGAGATCATCGGCACGGACGGCGCGCACCGCTGGATCGTCGATCCGCTCGACGGCACCACCAACTTCCTGCACGGCATTCCGTTCTTCGCGGTCTCCATCGCGCTGGAGCGCAACGGCGAGATCGTCGCCGCCGTCGTCCTCAACCCGGCGACCGACGAGCTCTTCACCGCCGAGCGCGGCGGCGGGGCCTTCCTCAACGACCGCCGCCTGCGCGTCGCCGCCCGCAAGAACCTTTCCGACGCCGTCGTCGGCTGCGGCGTTCCGCATCTCGGCCGCGGCAACCACGGCAAGTTCCTCATCGAGCTGCGCCACACGATGGGCGAAGTCGCCGGCGTGCGCCGCATGGGCGCGGTCGCGCTCGATCTCGCCTATGTCGCCGCCGGCCGTTTCGACGGCTTCTGGGAACGCGACCTGATGCCCTGGGACATGGCGGCCGGCGTGCTGCTGATTCGCGAAGCCGGCGGCTATGCCAGCGACCTGGAGGGCGGCAACGCCATGTTCGACACCGGCACCATCGTCGCCGGCAACGAATATATCCACAAGGCGCTGCGCGAAGTGCTGCATCGCCCGGTGCCCGCGCGCTAAGGCGCGGCACGGACGGCGTTTTCCCGCGCCGCTGTTGCCCGCTGGCCCTTCAATTCGGCGCAATCTTCCTCTAGTCTCCGCCCCCATCGGGTAAGCGGAGATGCGACTACATGGCTAAGCTGGCGCTGTCGGGCTGGGGAGGATCGGCCGAGACCTCGGACGACTACCCCCACAAGCTCTCGAGCCCCATGGCGTTCTTCTGGACGATGGTGATCTTCCTGATCATCGTCGGCTTCGTCGCCGCGATCCTCTTCCGCCAGGCGCAGGCCGCCTTCCTCAGCAATCCCGGCCTCAACGGCCTCATCCTCGGCGTGCTGCTGATCGGCATCCTGCTGGTCTTCAACCATGTGCTGGCGCTGCGGCCCGAGGTGCGCTGGTTCAACTCCTTCCGCGCGGCCGGAAGCGCCGAGAAGGTCGGGCGCGACCCCGTGCTCCTCGCCCCGATGCGCGCCCTGATCGGCCGGCACCATTCGGTGGCGCTGTCGACGGCGACGCTGCGCTCGATCCTCGATTCCATCGCCACGCGCCTCGACGAATCGCGCGACACGTCCCGCTACCTCATCGGCCTTCTCGTCTTCCTCGGCCTGCTCGGCACCTTCTGGGGCCTGCTCGGCACCATCGGCTCGATCAGCGCGGTCATCCAGTCGCTCGACGCCGGCAACGGCACCGCGAACGATATCCTGACCGCCTTGAAGCAGGGCCTCTCCGCGCCGCTCACCGGCATGGGCACGGCCTTCTCCACGTCGCTCTTCGGCCTCTCCTCCTCGCTCATCCTCGGCTTCCTCGACCTGCAGGCCGGCCGCGCGCAGAACCGCTTCTATACGGAACTGGAAAACTGGCTCTCCTCCGTCACCGATGTCGGCTCGGAATTCCAGCCGGCCGTCGAGGGCGCCGGGACGGACGTGCAGGCGCTCGCCGAGCAGATCCTGAAGCTCGCGCAGGAGGGCGGCAGCAGCCGCTCGACCGCCGCCATGGCCAGCCTTGCCGAAGGCATCCAGGGCCTCGTCAAGAACATGCGCAGCGAGCAGCAGATGCTGCGCGACTGGATCGAGGCGCAGCAGGAGGAGGCGAAGGCCCTTCGCCGCACGCTCGACCGCCTTGCCGCGCGCAGCGGCGAAAAGGCCGAGCGCGCCGCCGCTGAAAAAGCCCACACATCCGGGGGCGAATGACGATGGCGCTTGCGCGCAACAGGCGGAGCCACCGCACCATCGATTACTGGCCCGGCTTCGTCGACGCACTGTCGACGCTGCTGCTCGCCATCATGTTCCTGCTCACCGTCTTCGTGCTGGCGCAGTTCTTCCTCAGCCGCGAGATTTCCGGCAAGGATGACGTGCTGAACCGCCTGACGAGCCAGATCAACGAGCTGACGCAGCTTCTCGCGCTGGAAAAGAGCGGCAAGCAGGACCTGGAAGATGCGCTCGCCAACCTGCAGGCCTCGCTCGCCCAGTCGGAGAGCGACCGCACGCGCCTCCAGCAGCTTCTCGACAGCGGCGCCGGCGCCGCGGGCGCGGCCAATGCCCGCGTCGCCACGCTCGAAGGCGAGCTCGACACCGAAAAGCAGGTGAGCGCCCGCGCGATGAGCCAAATCGAGCTGCTGAACCAGCAAATCGCCGCGCTGCGCAGCCAGATCGCCGCGGTGGAGGAGGCCCTGCAGGCCTCAGAGGCCAAGGACAAGAACTCGCAGGCCAAGATCGCCGATCTCGGCCGCCGCCTCAACGTGGCGCTTGCCCAGCGCGTGCAGGAGCTCAACCGCTACCGCTCGGATTTCTTCGGGCGCCTGCGCGAAATCCTCTCCGACCGCGAGAACATCCGCATTGTCGGCGACCGCTTCGTCTTCCAGTCGGAAGTGCTGTTCCCCTCCGGCAGCAGCGATCTCAACCCGGCCGGCCAGGAAGAGATGCGCAAGCTCGCCGCCGCGCTCATCGACCTTGCCAAGGAAATCCCCGCCGAGATCAACTGGGTGCTGCGCGTCGATGGCCATACGGACAACGTGCCGCTCTCCGGCACCGGGCGCTACCGCGACAACTGGGAGCTTTCCTCCGCCCGCGCGACCTCGGTGGTCAAATACCTCATCGCCAACGGCGTGCCCGCCAACCGGCTCGTCGCCGCCGGCTTCGGCGAATTCCAGCCGATCGCCGAAGGCGACGACGACGCGGCCCGCGCCACCAACCGCCGCATCGAATTGAAGCTCACGGAGAAGTAGGCAGCGCCGGGTGATCGTCGAGAATGCCACATTGTTTCCTCCCGGGTGACATGAAGTCTGCCACCTCAGGATAGGGTGCCCGTACGCCGCGGCAAGAGGCGCCCTCAGCCGGCGGCGCGCTCCTCGCCGAGGAAGGCCTGGCCGCCATGGTCGAACTGCAACCGCGCTAGACGGGCATAAAGGCCGCCCTGCTGGATGAGCGACTGGTGCGTGCCCTCCTCCACCACGCGGCCCGCCTCCATGACGAGGATGCGATCGGCCTTCAGGACCGTCGCGAGCCGGTGGGCGATGACGATCGTCGTGCGCTTGCCCATCTGCCCGTCGAGCGCCGTCTGCACCAGCGTCTCGCTTTCCGCGTCGAGCGCGGAGGTCGCTTCGTCGAGGAGCAGCAGCGGCGCATCCTTGAGGATCGCGCGGGCAATGGCGATGCGCTGGCGCTGGCCGCCGGAAAGCGTGACGCCGCGCTCGCCGACCATCGTGTCGTAGCCCTTGTCGAGCCGGGCGATGAACTCTTCCGCCTGCGCCGCCCGTGCCGCCGCGTGCACGGCCTCGTCGCTGACGCCCGTCATGCCGAAGGCGATGTTGTCGCGGATCGTCGCGGCGAAGATGGTGACATCCTGCGGCACCAGCGCGATGCGGCGGCGCAGCTCTTCCGGATCGGCGGCGCGAAGATCGACGCCGTCGAGCAGCACCGCACCCGAATCGGGATCGTAGAAGCGCAGCACGAGCGACAGGATCGTGCTCTTGCCGGCGCCCGACGGGCCGACGACGGCGACCGTCTCGCCCGGCTTCACGGTGAAGCTGAGGCCGTTGATGCTGCGATAGCCGGGCCGGGCCGGATAGGAGAAATGCACGTCGCGGAAGGCAAGCTCCCCGCGCGCGGGCACCGGCAGGGCGACCGGGTTTGCCGGCGCGGTGATGGCCGGCGGCTCGGCGAGGAGCTCGGTGAGGCGCTCGGCGGCGCCCGCGGCCTGCGACAGCTCGCCCCAGACTTCCGAAAGCGCGCCGAGGCTGCCGGCGGCAAAGACGGCATAGAGCAGGAACTGGCCGAGCGTGCCGGCCGAAAGGTTGCCGGCAAGCACGTCCCGCGCGCCGAACCACAGCACGGCGACGACCGAGCCGAAGATCATGGCGATGGCGAAGCCCGTCAGAAGCGAACGGGCGCGGATCGCCGAGCGGGCCGCCTCGTAGGCGCTCTCGACGGAGCCGAAGAAGCGCGCGCGGGCGGCGTCTTCCGCGTTGAAGGCCTGGAGCGTGCGGGTGGCGCCGATCGCCTCGCCCGCATAGGCCGAGGCGGCGGCCAGCGTATCCTGCGCCTCGCGCGAACGGCGGCGCACGGAGCGGCCGAAGGCGACGAGCGGGAAGACGATGATCGGAATGGCGCCGATGACGAGGCTGGAGAGCTTGGGGCTCGTATAGACCATCATGGCGATGGCCCCGAGACACAGGATGAGGTTGCGCAGGGCGACCGAGGCGGTGGCGCCGACGGCGGACTTGATCTGCGTCGTGTCGGCCGTCAGCCGCGAGACGATCTCGCCGGACTGGTTGACGTCGAAGAAGGCGGGCGAGAGCTTCGTCACATGGGCAAAGACCTCGCGGCGCAGGTCCGCCACGATGCGCTCGCCGAGCGTGATGACGAAATAGTAGCGCATGGCGCTCGCCAGCGCGAGCAGGCCCGCCAGCACGAAGAGCATCGTGAAATAGGTGTTAATGAAGCCGGCATCCGCGCTGGAGAAGCCGTGGTCGATCATCCGCCGCACGGCGACCGGCAGCACGAGCGTCGTGACGGCGGCAAGCACGAGGGCGACGAGGGCGCCAGCGACGAGGCCGCGATACCGTCGGAGATAAGGGCCGAGCCGGCCGAGGGGGCGAATGCTGCGGCGCGCTGTTTTCTCCGCCGCGACTGTCTGTCTGTCTGTGGACACCATACCCCCGTTTCCAGCGCCTTGCGGCACGAATTGTCTTTCGGCTCTTGTTATCCAGACGGCCTTCATGTATAGGCTCGCCATCGAATTGGGAAGCCGCAGGTCCGACCGGCCGCGGCTTCATTTACGTCTTTGGCCGCCCTGTCGCAATCGGTTGCGACAAATGGCCCCCGGAACAGGCAGGAAAGTTGTCATGAAGGCTGATATTCATCCCGCATACCACACGATCAAGGTCGTCATGACCGACGGCACCGAGTACGAAACCCGCTCGACCTGGGGTTCGGAAGGCGCGACGATGAACCTGGAAATCGACCCGAAGTCCCATCCGGCTTGGACGGGCGGCAACCAGCAGCTCATGGACCGCGGCGGCCGCGTCTCCAAGTTCAAGAAGCGCTTCGAAGGCCTCGGCCTCTAAGCCGCCCGCTTCGGACGAATTTGAAAAACCCGGCTTCGGCCGGGTTTTTTTGTTGTCTGCCGTCAGAACCGCCGATCGGGCCGGAAGAAGACGGCAGCAGGGACAATTTGTCACTTCTCTGCCGGACATATCGTCCGCCCCCATCGTCTCCTCCTCGTTATCGGCTTGAAAATACGAGCGGCTCCAGCTGGTATGCTACTTGCTTCGTGATGACACCTGGAGGGTAGGCTTCATGCCGAGCCTGCCCGCAACGGCCAGCTGGATGGGGGACAAGCCACATGCACGACGAAGGTCTTTTCATTGCACGGTTATTCCTTGGAGTGCCGTTCATCGCTTGGGGTGTATTGAAGCTACGCGGCGGGGAAGCGAAACTGGTGCCGGGGCTTCAGGCCCTGGGCCTGCCTGAGGCCACCTTCTTCGCCTACCTGATCGGCGTGTGCGAGCTCGTCGGCGGACTGGCGGTGGTTCTCGGCTATCCGGCGCACACGGCAGGCGTCCTGCTCGGCCTTTGGTGCCTCGTCACAGGGTATGACGCCCATAGGGGAAACATCACCGAATTCCTGAAGAACGCAACGATGGCGGGCGGTTTCTTTGCGCTCGCCGCGATCGGCCCGGGCGCATTATCCCTTTTCGGCGGCGTGCCATCGGGTATCTTCGCCTACCTTCCCTGAAGGCGGGCGCCCGCCCGGCGCGCATTGCCAATCGACAAAAACCCGGCCGAAGCCGGGTTCCGTTTGTCAATCGACCTCCGCCTCCCCCGACGTCACCGACCGGAGTATCCATCGGCGTGCCGGAGCGTGGATGGTCGGGTCAAGCCCGGCCATGACGAAAGAGAGGTTTACGGCTCTTGTGCGTGCTGCTCAGTTGTTCCCGAACGCCGTCTGCAACAGGTTGAGCTGGGCCTTGACGCTGTTCTCGTTGTCCGGCTGGAAGGTCTGGACGTCCTGCGGACGGTAGATTTCGCGGTCGAGCAGCGCGATGCGGTTCTGCAGGCGCAGCGAGCGCTCGATGAGGTCGCGGAAGGCTTCCGGCAGGTCGTTCCAGCCGGGCGCCGTCTTGTCGACGTTGAAGCTGTCGAGGCGCACCTTGCTCTTTTCCGAAAGCACCTGGTCGCGGCTCATCTCGCCGTTGTTGACGGCGCGCTGGAGCAGCAGCCAGGAGGCCATCTGCATCAGGCGGGTGGTCAGCCGCATCGATTCGGCCGCATAGAGCACCGAAGCCATGCGCGGAAGAACCTTGGAGGCCTGCCGGCCGACACCGTCGAGATAGCTTGCCGTTTCCTCGACCAGACCCATGCCCTCTGCGTACAGGGACTTGAACTGCGCCGACGACGCAACGTGGCCAGCGAAGCTGACGGTATTCAATCCTCTTTCGGACATGGTTTCATCCCTGTTGAACGCATGACTTGCAGGTAACGGATACACGGCCCGAGGTGTTCCAGGTGACCGATCTATGTCTTGAGGATGATCCCATAACCTAATTCGCGCAAGGGCATTCTTAAGAAAGGGTTAATCTCCACAATTCTTTCGGGACACCCTTTCCGCGCGCCGCCGGCAAACAAAAAAAGAGCCGCGGGAAGCGGCTCTCAAGGTAAAACAGGGAGAAAATCAGACCGATTCCCCAAGCGGCGAAAATGTCTGAATCCGGAAGGACCGGATAGGCAAGTAATAAGGTATAAGGCTTAATGGCCGGTTAACTTTATTGCCTTTTTGCCCGCGCCTGTGCCTTTTCGGCCAGTCCCGATCAGCGAAACAGGCTTTCGGCCGCCGAGCGGCTCGCGCCCTTCTTCATCTTTTCCGCCTCCAGCCGGGCGATCTCTTCCTTGAGAAGTGCTATTCGCGCGGAAAGCTCGTCCACCGAAAGCAGCGACAGTTCGCTGCCGATCTCGTGCGCGATCTTTTTCGCGGGGCGGTCGTCGTCGAAGAGGCTCATTCCGTCCGTTCCTCCTGTTGCTCGTCGGCGGCCTGCGGCTGGGCACGCGGCGAAAGCTGAAGGCTTTCCGGCGTGGTGAGCGTGCCGGGGTTGATGGTGGTGTAGGCATCGCGCATGTCCGCGGGCTTCGCGGCGCGCCGGCGGCTACGGATGATGGCATAGGCGGTGATCAGGATATGCGCCCAGCAGGTCACCATGAAGAGCGCATAGGGGCCGACCGCCGACATGATCGGGCCGCCGAGCGTCGGGCCGATGATCGTGCCGATGCCGTAGAGCAGCAGGAGGCCGCCGGAGACCTTCACGAAATCCTCGGGGCTGGCGAAGTCGTTGGCATGCGAGACGGCGATCGGATAGAGCGCGTTGGCCGTCGCGCCGTAGACCGCGGTAAGCGTCAGGAGCACCGCCACCGAGGCCGGCTGGAAGACGAAGAGCGAAAGACCCGCCGCCGCGGCGACGGCCGCCAGCACCGCCAGCACGAGGCGGCGGTCCACCCGGTCCGAGACGCGGCCGGCCGGGAGCTGCATGACGGCGCCGGCGAAGATCGCCGAGCTCATCATCACGGCGATGGTGCCGGAGGAAAGGCCGGCATTGGCGCCGAACACCGCGCCGAGCGTGCCGAAGGCGCCGTTGGCGATGCCGATCAGCATGATGCCGACGCAGGCGATGGGCGAGGTGCGGTAAAGCGCCGGGATATCGAGCTTCACCTGCTTGAGCGGCTGCGGCGAGGCCGCGGTGGAGAGCGTCGTCGGCAGCATGGCGAGGCAATAGAGGATGCCGGCCAGCATGAAGAGCAGCGGCGTCGTCACGTCGCCGAGCGCCACCGTCATCTGGCCGCCGACCGTGCCGATCAGCGTGATGGCGATGTAGAGCGAGAAGATGAGGCCGCGGCTCTCGTTGGTCGCCCGCTCGTTGAGCCAGCTTTCGATGATCATCGACGTGCCGGCGATGGAAAAGCCGGTGACGGCGCGCAGCGCGATCCACCAGAAGGGATCGACCAGCATGCCCGTCAGAAGCGCGATGATGGCGATCAGCGCGGCGAAACCGGAAAAGGCGCGGACATGGCCGATGCGCTTGACGATGGTGGGCGCCATGAGGCAGCCGAGCACGAAGCCCGTCGCCCAGGACGTGCCGAGCAGGCCGAGCATCGTCGTCGCATATCCCTCGAAGGCGCCGCGCATCGGCAGGAGAAGGCCGTGCAGGCCGTTGCCGAGGAACAGGAACAGCGTGCCCGTCAGAAGCGCGAAGACGGATATGAGGTTTTTTCGCATGGGTTTTCCGCAGTTTCGCCAATGGCAAAGGAATAGCGCACCTGTTGACGATTGCCAGATGGAAAGGTGTCGAAGGCACGATTTTCAGATCCGGCGCTGATCGCTTGGAAAATTGTCCGCGGTATGACAGGAAGGACCGCCATGTCGAAAATCCTTCCTGCCCTCCTGCTCGCCGCCATGCTGCTGCACGTCATCCGGCCCATCGGCCTGCCGGGCCTGCGCCGCCGTGCCGATTTCTGGAAGATCGCCGTCCTCGCCATCGCGCTGATGATGCTGACGGTGCTGATCCGGCCTTAGTAGAAAACCTCTCCTCCGTCATGCTCGGGCCTGACCCGAGCATCCATCCTCCCTCGTGCCGTGGTGGTAGATCCTCGGGTCAGGCCCGAGGATGACGACCGAGGGGGGACAGCGTCCGGCCACAAACGCAAAAGGGCCACCCGAAGGTGGCCCCCATGAGGTTTGGTCCGGTGCGGACCCGGGCCTTGCGGCCCGAAGGAAGGCGGGGATCAGAACGAGGGCTGCCTCGTTTCGTTCACCACAATTCCCATGCCCGAAACCAAGACCGAAATCTCATTAGACATTGGATCACCTTCCTTTCTGTTCGTTGACGTTAAACAGGAATGTAGGCGATCCACGCCGAAGCGCAAGGGGCCGGCGTCATTTCTGCTGCTTGAGGACGTCGACGCCCGGCAGGGGCTTGCCTTCCATCCATTCAAGGAAGGCACCGCCGGCGGTCGAGACATAGGTGAAATCGTCCGCGACGCCGGCATGGTTGAGGGCGGCGACCGTATCGCCGCCGCCGGCGACGGAGACGAGCTTGCCTTCCTTCGTGCGCGCGGCGGCATGCTTTGCGGCGGCCACCGTGGCGGCGTCGAAGGGCGCGATCTCGAAGGCGCCGAGCGGGCCGTTCCACACGAGCGTCGCCGCGCGCGAGATCCAGTCCTTGACGGCTTCCACCGTCTTCGGGCCGACGTCGAGCATCATGGCGTCGGCCGGGATGGCGCTGACGTCGACCACCTCGTTCTCGGCATTCGCCTTGAACTCGCGGGCGACGACGCCGTCTTCCGGCAGCACGATGGCGCAGGTCGCCGTCGCGGCCTCGATCATGATCTGCTTGGCGGTATCGGCAAGGTCGTGCTCGCAGAGCGACTTGCCGACATTGGTGCCGCGGGCGGCGAGGAACGTGTTCGCCATGCCGCCGCCGATGACCAGCGCGTCGACCTTCTTCACGAGGTTCATGAGAAGGTCGATCTTGGTGGAGACCTTCGCGCCGCCGACGATGGCGACGACCGGCCGGGCCGGATTGCCGAGGCCCTTTTCCAGCGCCTCCAGCTCGGCCTGCATGGTGCGGCCGGCATAGGCCGGAAGCAGGTGGGCAAGGCCTTCCGTCGAGGAATGCGCGCGGTGGGCGGCCGAGAAGGCGTCGTTGACGTAGATGTCGCCGTTGGCGGCAAGCGCGGCGGTGAAGTCCGGATTGTTCTTCTCCTCACCCTTGTGGAAGCGGGTGTTTTCGAGGAGCAGGATATCGCCGTTGTGCATGGACGCGATGGCGGCAGCGGCCGCCTCACCGATGCAGTCGGAGGCGAAGTGGACGCTCGTGCCGAGCACGGCATTCACGGCGGGAAGGATCTGCTTCAGCGACATGTCGGCGACGACCTCACCCTTCGGGCGGCCGAAATGGGCGAGCAGGACGACCTTGGCGCCCTTCTTCGACAGCTCCGCGATGGTGGGCGCGACGCGCTCGATACGGGTCGCATCGGTGACCTTGCCGTCTTTCACCGGCACGTTGAGATCGACGCGGACGAGCACGCGCTTGCCGGCGATGTCGGTGAGGTTGTCGAGGGTCTTGAAGGTCATGGCGCGGCTCCTGAATGTGGCGTCTGGTCAAGAAAAAACACCCGGACATCGCTGCCCGGGTGCTTCGTGTCGTGGCTTAGATCAGCTTGCCGAGCGCGACGGCCGTGTCGGACATGCGGTTCGAGAAGCCCCATTCGTTGTCGTACCAGGAGAGGATACGCACGAGGTTGCCGTCGAGGACCTTGGTCTGGTCGGCGGCGAAGTTCGAGGAGTTGCTGTCGTGGTTGAAGTCGACCGAGACGAGCGGGCCCGTGACGTAGTCGAGGATGCCCTTCAGCTCGCCTTCGGCGGCAGCCTTGACGGCGGCGTTGACTTCCTCGGCCGTGACGTTGCGCTTCGGCACGAACTTCAGGTCGACGACCGAGACGTTCGGGGTCGGCACGCGGATGGCCGAGCCGTCGAGCTTGCCCTTGAGCTGCGGCAGCACGAGGCCGACGGCCTTGGCGGCGCCCGTCGAGGTCGGGATCATGGAAAGGGCGGCCGCGCGGGCGCGGTAGAGGTCCTTGTGCATGGTGTCGAGCGTCGGCTGGTCACCCGTATAGGAGTGAACCGTCGTCATGTAGCCCTTCTCGATGCCGAAGGCCTTGTCGAGGACATAGGCGACCGGTGCAAGGCAGTTCGTCGTGCAGGACGCGTTCGAGATGACGAGGTCGTCCTTGGTCAGCGTGTTGTGGTTGACGCCGAAGACGATGGTCTTGTCGGCGCCGTCGCACGGGGCCGAGACGATGACGCGCTTGGAGCCGTTGGCAAGGTGGGCGGAAGCCTTTTCCTTCGTGGTGAAGAGGCCGGTGCATTCCAGCGCGATGTCGACGTCGCCCCAGGGCAGTTCCTTCGGGTCGCGGATCGCGGTGACGCGCATCGGGCCGCGGCCGGCGTCGATCGTGTCGCCGGAAACGGTGACGGTGCCGGGGAACTTGCCGTGAACGGAATCGTAGCGCAGCAGGTGCGCGTTCGTCTCGACCGGGCCGAGGTCGTTGATGGCGACGACCTCAATGTCGGTGCGGCCGGATTCGATGATGGCGCGCAGCACGTTGCGGCCGATGCGGCCGAAGCCGTTGATGGCAACTTTAACAGTCATTTCGGGTTTCTCCCTGTCAGTAAAAGGGTGGCGGGCAGGCGCGGCGGGAAACCGCGCCCGCGGCAATCAGGAAAGCTTGGCTTCCGCCGCGGCGACGACGGCTTCCGGCGTGATGCCGAAGTGCTTGTACAGCTCCTTGTAGGGGCCGGACGCGCCGAAGGAGGACATGCCGATGAAGATGCCGTCCGAGCCGATGAGGTGGTCCCAGCCCTGGCGGATGGCGGCCTCGACGGCGATCTTGACCGGCGAATTGCCGATGACCGCCTGCTGGTAGGCTTCCGGCTGCTCGGCGAAGAGCTCGACGCAGGGCACGGAGACGACGCGGGTGGAAATGCCCTTGGCCGACAGCGTCTGCTGCGCCTTGACGGCGATCTCGACTTCCGAGCCGGAGGCGAAGATCGTCACCTGCGCGTCGCTCGCCGAGACGAGATCGTAGGCGCCGCGGGCGCACAGGTTCTCTTCCTCGTATTCCAGGCGAACCGGCATCAGGTTCTGGCGGGTGAGCGCCAGGGCCGACGGACGGTTATGGCTTTCGAGCGCGAGCTGCCAGCACTCCACCGTCTCCGTGGCGTCGGCCGGGCGGAAGACGAGGAGGTTCGGGATGGCGCGCAGCGCCGCAAGCTGCTCGACCGGCTGGTGGGTCGGGCCGTCTTCGCCAAGGCCGATGGAATCGTGCGTCAGCACATGGATGACGCGGATGCCCATCAGGGCCGCGAGGCGGATCGACGGACGGCAGTAGTCCGAGAAGATCAGGAAGCCGCCGGAATAGGGGATAAGGCCGCCATGCAGCGCGATCCCGTTCATCGCCGCCGCCATGCCGTGCTCGCGCACGCCGTAGTGGAGGTAGCGGCCGGAGAAATCGTTCGGGGTGATCGACTTCGTCTGGCTGGTCTTGGTGTTGTTGGAGCCGGTGAGGTCGGCCGAGCCGCCGATGGTTTCGGAAAGAACGCCGTTGATGACTTCCAGCGCGTCTTCCGAGGCCTTGCGGGTGGCCGGGTTCGGCTTCGTCTCGGCGAGCTTCTGCTTGTAGGCGGCGATTGCCGGCTCGAGGCTGCCTTCCAGCTCGCCGGCGAAGCGGCGGATGAACTCGGCCTTCTTGCCGGCTTCCGTCTTTTCGAGGCGCGCGCCCCATTCCTTCTCGGCCTTGGTGGCGCGAAGGCCGGCGAGACGCCAGGCGTCGAGCACGTCGGAGGGAACGACGAAGGGTTCCGCTTCCCAGTTCAGCGCCTTGCGCGTGGCGGCGATTTCTTCCGCGCCGAGCGGCGAGCCGTGGACCTTGTGCGTGCCGGCCTTGTTCGGCGCGCCGAAGCCGATGGTCGTCTTGCAGGCGATCATGGTCGGCTTGTCGGACTTCTGCGCTTCCTCGATGGCGGCGGCGATGGCGTCGGGATCATGGCCGTCGACGGCGATCGTGTGCCACTGGCTGGCGCGGAAGCGGGCGTGCTGGTCGGTCGAGTCGGCAATCGAGATCGGGCCGTCGATGGAGATGTTGTTGTCGTCCCAGAACACGATCAGCTTGTTGAGCTTCAGGTGGCCGGCGAGCGAGATGGCTTCCTGGCTGATGCCTTCCATGAGGCAGCCGTCGCCGACGAGCGCATAGGTATAGTGCTCGATGAGGTCGGAGCCGAATTCCTCGCGCAGCTTGCGCTCGGCGATCGCCATGCCGACGGAATTGGCGATGCCCTGGCCGAGCGGGCCGGTCGTCGTCTCGATGCCGGCGGCGTGGCCGTATTCCGGGTGGCCGGCCGTGCGCGAGCCGAGCTGGCGGAAATTCTTGATCTCGTCGATCGTGATGTCCTCGTAGCCCGTGAGGTAGAGGAGCGAATAGAGCAGCATCGAACCGTGGCCGGCCGACAGCACGAAGCGGTCGCGGTTCGGCCAGGACGGGTTCTTCGGATCGAAGGAGAGGAAGCGGGTGAAGAGAACCGTTGCGATGTCTGCTGCGCCCATGGGCAGGCCGGGATGGCCGGAGTTCGCCTTCTCCACGGCATCCATGGAAAGGAAGCGAATTGCATTCGCCATCCGGTCGTGTTTTTCGCGAGAGATCATGACTGTTCCGTATTCTTCGGGGTGTCAGGGCCGACGCCGCTCGGGTATCGGTTGGAAGCGGCTGACACATAGCAGGTCACCCGTCTAAGTCAACGAATTCGGCCGTTCCTGCGGCACTTGAGCGCCGCTGGCGGCGACTTTTCCGGGCCGTCCGGCGGGGGTGCGCGCGAAGCCCTTTTCCGCCTTGCGCACGGCTGATCCACAGCGGCTTTTCAGGCCCGCCTCGCCGCGCTGTTGACGCTCGGGGCAGCAGTTGAATACTGTCAATCGAAAGGAACCGGCGCTGGCGGCGGCGATTCGCGTATTTGAGTATGCCGGTGAAGGCTTTATGACGAACGGGGAAACAGTCAGGGCGGCGATCGAGGAGCTTCGCAGGGCGATAGCGAGCCTCGACAACGCGCTCGACATGCGCTTCGACCGGGAACGCGAGCACGGCGAGGTGGAAGGCGAGGTGCGGCGCGTCAATGCCGACCGTTCGCGGCTCGCCCAGGAACTCGACCAGTCCGAATTCCGCGCCAACCGCCTGGAGGAGGTCAACCGCGAGGTCTCCCGGCGGCTCGTCACCGCCATGGAGACGATCCGGGCCGTGCTCGACCGTTAACGCCGCATTCTCCGCAATCAGGACATTCCCGCATGGCACAGGTGACCGTACAGATCGATGGCAAGGCCTATCGCATGGCATGCGAAGAGGGCCAGGAGGGCCATCTGGAGGAGCTGGCCGCCGGCTTCGACCGCTATGTCGGTCACCTGAAAAGCCAGTTCGGCGAGATCGGGGACCTGCGCATCACCGTCATGGCCGGCATCATGGTGATGGACGAGCTGAACGAGATCACCCGACGCCTTGCCAGGCTGGAAAAGGAAACCGAGGAACTGCGCAAGGGCCGCGAGAGCGTGATGAGCGAGGTCTCGCGCAACGAGGAGGCGATCGCGCTTGCGCTGACCGAGCTCACCGGCCAGATCCAGGGCATGGCGGCCAAGCTCAACGGCAAGCCGCCCGTCAACTGACCCGGGGCTTTGCTTCTGCGCATTTCCGGACGCAAAACCGCTTCGCACTTTTGCTGAAAATGCTCCCGGAATTGCCACTGGCGAAAGCATCGCTTTCATCCTATATGTCGGATGCGGTCTGCGCTTCCCGACAGGAACCACAATCCCTGGGGCCATACTCGATCCAAAGGGAGCTGTCCCTGACCCGGCCCGTGGGCTTGGTCACACGGTGCCCACCTACGTTTGTAGGCACCCAGGATCGTAAATCTCCATCGGTCGTCGCGGATCGTACTTCTTCAGATCTGGCGTGAACGCCCGGCCTCGGGCGATTTGCCGGTACAGTCCTTGCCCAATTGCGGGCGACTGCCGAAGCCGGCGTGCCTCCCCCCCCCCTCTCCTTCGTCATGGTCGGGCTTGACCCGACCATCCATCCTCACGGAACGTCCGCGCCTGCAGGGTGGATCCTCGGGTCAAGCCCGACCATGACGGCGGGGAAGTGTCACGACCCCGAGCGGTACTTGTTCGCCGCGTCGATCGCCGCCTTCTGCTGGGCTTCGGTGAGGCCGAGGTAGAAGTCCTCCAGCGACGGGTCGTTCAACCCGGCGCGGCGGGCGAGAACGAACCATTTCGCCGCCTGGATCGGATCGGACTTGGTGCCGATGGCGTGGATGTAGAGCTGGGCGAGCTTGCTCTGGGCGACGGCGTTGCCGCCCTCGGCCGCGCGCTTCATCCAGTTGAAGCCGGCCTCGTAGTCGCGCTCGCCGGCCGTGCCGTTCACCAGCCACATGCCGAGGTCGAGCTGGGCGGTGTCGTAGCCGGCCCTTGCGGCGCGCAGCAGCCATTCGCGCGCCCGCTTCGTCTTCTCCTCCGGCAGGTCCTTCAGGTTGAGGTAGATCTGCGAGAGCGCGTATTGCGCATCCGCGATGCCCTGCTCTGCGGATTTCTCGTAGTAGGGCAGCGCCGCGCGTAGGCCCTTGTCGCCCGGATTGTCGGCCACCAGCACCTGCGCGTAATTGAACTGCGCCGAGGCATTGCCGAGGTCGGCCGACTTCTTCATCAGTTCGTCGGCCTTCTTGCGGTCCTCCTTGGAGCGCGAATGCTCCATGAGGAGAACGGCATATTTGAACATGCCGGTGGGATCGCCCCCGTTGGCCGCCTGCTCGTACCAGAACATCGCCTGGTCGCGGTCGCGCTTGACGCCGAGGCCGCGGTCGAGGATTTCCGCGACGAGCGTCTGGGCCGCCGGGTCGCCGAGCTGGGCACGCGGCAGGGCAAGGTCCATCGCCGTGAGATAACGGCCGCGCTGGAAGGCGCCGTAAGCCTCGTCGATCTTGCCGGTGAACGGCTTTTCCTTGGGAAGGTCCGGCAGGTCGGCGCCCATGCGCTCCAGCACCGTGAGGCCGCCGGAAGGTTCCACGGCCGGCGTGTCCTTGCCGGCCTCCCCGGCCGTCGCCTCGGTCGCGTCGGGCTGCGCGTCCTTTGCCGTATCCTCGGCGGTCGCGGCCGTGTCCGCGGTGACGGCCGGCCCCTTCTTCACCGTCTGGGCAACGGCGGGCGCAGCCGCGGCGAGACCCGCCAACAGCGCGATACGGCAAGCATGCGAAAGGACTGCCCTCTTCATGGCTGCCTACTATTGCCCAAACCGTGGCGCTTTTTCGTCAAGCAGCGCATTGACGGCGGCGACCACATGGGGCGCCTGCGCGGGATCGGCGAAGACCGCCTTGTCGAGCGCCACGAACTCCGCGCCGCTCTCGGCGACGGCAAGCGCCGACTGCGGATCCGTGCCGCCGAGCACGATGCAGGGGATCTCGATCATCGAGGCCCACCATTCGGCGAGCGCAAGGTTCTTGGGATGCGCCTCCGGCTTGATGTCGCCGCCGATCTTGCCAAAGAAGACGTAGTCGGGCTGCACCTCGCCGACCTCCAGCGCCTTGTGGCGGTCGGTCGCGTTGCCGCCGCCGACGATGAGCTTGGGCGTGAACTTCTCCACCGCCTCGGCAAGCTCTTCCAGCCCGCCCGTCACATGGATGCCGTCGGCCTTCGCCCGGCCGGCAACGCGCGTGTCGCCCGCAACGAGCGCCGCCGCGCCCGCCTGCTGCACGATCGCCACCAGCGCCTCGGCATGTTTCTGGAACTGCCCGTCGTCGAGCCCGTATTGCGGCAGGATCACCGAGGCGACGTCACCGCCCCTGAGCGCTCCTTCCAGCATCGCCGCGCGCGCGGCAAGGTCCTCGCCCTCGGGAAGGATCAGCACCAGGCGGCAGCGTTTCTCGGCATCGGACATGGATGGGTACTTCCCTCGGATTGCAAATGTTCAGGGCTCGTCATAACAGATCAAAGCGGATAGACGGAAGGACGAACAGGATCAACCGCCTTCCATGTCCATCGACCCCTCCATCTACTATGCCGCCATCCCCGCCGTCCTCCTCGTCGGGCTGACGAAAGGCGGCATGGGGGAAGCGCTCGCCCTCATGGGCGTGCCGCTGCTGGCCATGGCCGTGCCGCCCGTGCAGGCGGCCGCCATCCTGCTGCCGATCCTCGTGGTGATGGACGGCGTCGCGCTCTGGACCTGGCGCCACCACAACGACCGCACGCTCCTGAAGATGCTGCTGCCCGGCGCCCTCGCCGGCATCGCCATCGGCTGGGCGACCTCGGCCTCCGTGCCGCGCGATGCGCTGCGGCTCATCATCGGCGTCATCACCGTGCTGTTCGCATTGCGCTATTTCTACATCGGCTGGCGGGCGCGCCACGGCCATGTGCTGCAGGCCAAGACCCACCGGCTGCTGCCGGCCGCCCTCTTCGGCACGCTTTCGGGCTACGGCAGCTTCGTCGCCCATGCCGGGGGCGCGCCCTTCCAGGTCTACGCCCTGCCGCTGGCGCTGCCGCCGCGCAACTATACCGGTGCGGCCGTGCGCTTCTTCGCGATCCTCAACTTCATCAAGCTCGGCCCCTATTTCGCCCTCGGCCAGCTCGATACGGAAAACCTCGCGATCTCCGCCACGCTCATGCCGCTCGCCATTGCCGCCACTGCCTTTGGCGGCTTCGCCGTCAAGCGCATGAAGCCGGATGTCTTCTATCCCTTCATGTATGCCATGGCCTTCATCGCCGGCCTGAAGCTCGCCTGGGACGGCGCGCTCGCCTTCTTCTGACGGCCTCTTCGCACCCGCACAAAAGGCTTGCCGCAACCGCGGGTTTGCCCTAGCGTCCGGCCATGGCGCACCCGGACCCCTTCGCTGCGATTGCCGATCCCAACCGCAGGTTCCTGCTGGAGGAGCTGCGCCGCGCCCCGCGCACCGTGAACGAGCTTTCGCAGGGCCTGCCGATCAGCCGCCCGGCCGTCTCGCAGCACCTGAAGGCGCTGCTCGATTCCAATCTCGTGAGCGTGAAGGCGGAAGGCACGAAGCGCGTCTACGCGATCAACGCGCGCGGCTTCGACCGGCTCAATCTCTGGCTCGACCAGTTCTGGTCGTAGGCCCCGCCTGTCCCATCCTGAAACACAGCGCCCCGGCATGCTGATCGAGCAGGCCGGGGCGGACGGAAATTATGATTTCGTATCAAGGGGCGGTTTCGCCAGACGGGCTCGTAACCCTGCGCTCCATACGGAGCTGCCATTCCCGCGACCGTCTTCCCTTTCGAAAATCCTTGGAAAAATCCCTGTCTTTTCAGTGAGCCGTCGAGCGAAGGCGCTCGATCTCATCCTTGATGCGCAGCTTGCGACGCTTGAGATCCGCAATCGACTGGTCCTCCGCGGAGGGGCGGTTCATTGCGGCATGCAGCTCTTCTTCCAGAGCGAAATGCTTCTTTTCGAGCGTTGCCAGATGGGCCTCAATCGACATGTGACAGTTCCTTCCTTTTGCTTGCACCCGGTCACTTGCGTGCCGGGTGGTCCAGGTTGCAACAGTACGAGTGTGCCATGTCATTTTTCATTTGTCGAAGGCGAAAACGTGGCGAGGGATAACTTCCCGTTACCGGGGCTTTCGTGGTAGGAGCAGCCTTCATGGAGGCTGCGGGGCGGCGAACCGGCCCGCAACCGGGAAGACGGGGAACGAATAGCATGGCAGACCAGGATCAGGCTGAATTGCGGCTTGCCGTTGCACGGCTGCGCCAGGAGCACGAAGACTACGACACCGCGATCAACGCCATGATCCAGACCGGCTGCGAAGCCCTCAGAATCCAGCGCATGAAGAAAAAGAAGCTGATCTTGAAGGACAAGATCTCCAAGCTGGAAGACCAGATCATTCCCGACATCATCGCCTGAAACGGACGAGACGCCTTGGACACGACAGAAACGCCCCCCGTCGCCATCATCATGGGAAGCCAGTCCGACTGGGAGACGATGAAGAACGCTGCCGATACGCTCGATGCGCTCGGCGTCGACTACGAGGCGCGCATCATCTCGGCCCACCGCACGCCGGACCGGCTCTACAGCTTCGCGCGCGGCGCCAAGGCGGAGGGCTTCAAGGTGATCGTCGCCGGCGCGGGCGGGGCGGCGCACCTTCCCGGCATGGCCGCGGCCATGACGCCGCTGCCGGTCTTCGGCGTTCCCGTCCAGTCCAAGGCGCTGTCCGGGCAGGACAGCCTGCTTTCCATCGTGCAGATGCCGGCCGGCATTCCCGTCGGCACGCTCGCCATCGGCCGGGCGGGCGCGGTCAACGCCGCGCTGCTTGCCGCAGCCGTCCTTGCCCTCGGCGATCCCGAGCTTGCCCACCGCCTCGATGAATGGCGCGAGCAGCAGTCGAATGCCGTTGCCGAATATCCCGTGGACGGCCCCCTATGAGCGCGAAGACGATCGGCATCATCGGCGGCGGCCAGCTCGGCCGCATGCTGGCTATGGCGGCCGCCCGGCTGAATTTCCGCACCGTCGTCCTGGAGCCGCAGGCCGATTGCCCGGCCGCACAGGTCGCCAACGCCCAGATCATCGCGGCCTATGACGACGCCGAGGCACTGGCGGAGCTTGCCCGCCTTTCGGACGTCGTGACCTACGAATTCGAGAACGTGCCCGTTTCCGCCGCCGCGATGCTGGCGCAGTCCGTTCCAGTCTATCCGCCGCCGCGCGCGCTGGAGGTCTCGCAGGACCGCCTCGTCGAAAAGAGCTTCATCCGCGACTGTGCCATCCCGACCGCCGATTTCGCCGCCGTGGACAGCCAGGCGGACCTCGAGGCCGCACTCGACCGCTTCGGCGGCGTCGGCGTCCTGAAGACCCGCCGGCTCGGCTATGACGGCAAGGGCCAGCGCCTGTTCCGCTCGCCGGCCGAAAGCCGCGAGGGCGCCTTCGAGGCGCTCGGCGGCGTGCCGCTCATCCTCGAAAGCCTCGTGCCCTTCGAGCGGGAAATCTCCATCATCGCCGCGCGCGACGCGAACGGCACCATCGCCTGCTACGATCCCGCCGAGAACGTCCACCGCAACGGCATCCTGCACACCTCGACGCTCCCCGCCCGCATCGGCGAGGCGACGGCGGACCAGGCCCGCAGGGCGGCGCGCGCGATCCTCGACAGCCTTTCCTATGTCGGCGTCATCGGCGTCGAGTTCTTCGTGCTGCCGGACGGCGGGCTGGTCGCCAACGAGATCGCCCCGCGCGTGCACAATTCCGGCCACTGGACGGAGGCGGCCTGCATCGTCTCGCAGTTCGAGCAGCATATCCGCGCGGTTTCCGGCCACCCGCTCGGCGACCCCCGCCGCCATTCGGACTGCGTGATGCAGAACCTCATCGGCGACGACATCGACGACGTTCCCGCCTGGCTCGAAACGCCGGACGTGCTCGTCCATCTCTACGGCAAGACCGAGGCCCGCCCCGGCCGCAAGATGGGCCACGTCACGCGGCTCACCGGCTGAAACAGGCCGTGGAAGGCTGGAAAACCTGCCGCCCACGGTTGACAGCCCGGATATCACGCGGTACATGCCTGCCAACCTGAAAGCGCGCCCGAAACGGCGCGTTTTTGATTGAGGAAATCCGGCGAACTCGAGTCGCCCTGCAATACGCGGATCAGAAAAATGAAGATCAAGAATTCGCTCAAGTCGCTCAAGGCCCGCCACCGCGAGAACCGCCTTGTTCGCCGCAAGGGCCGTGTCTACATCATCAACAAGCAGAACCCGCGCTTCAAGGCTCGTCAGGGCTGATCGGGCGCAGGGGTCGTCTTTCCGCATGGGCGGGAAGTGATGATCGAAAATACCAGTTTGACGTTCGGCGCAGGCGCTCTACCATGAGCGCCATGCGTCTTTTCGTGTTTCTCACGCTCTGCCTTTGCCTTGCCGGCGCCCTGCCGGCCCCTGTCCTCGCGCAATCGGCGCAGACCGCCTCCGCCGAGGCCGGGACCTTCCCCACGCAGGCCCAGCGCCTCGACGCGCTCTTTACCGAATTGAAGCACGAACGCGACACGGATGCCGCCAAGGGCATCGCGGACCGGATCCGCCGGGAATGGCAGGATTCCGGCAGCGCCACCGTCAACCTCCTCATCCAGTGGGCCGACAAGGCGATGAGCGAGGACAACAATGCCGCCGCGCTCGATTTCCTCGACGAGGCGATTCGCCTGAAGCCCGACTATGTCGAAGGCTGGAACCAGCGCGCCACGCTGCATTTCAAGATGGGCAACTATCGCAAGTCCATGTCGGACATCAACCAGGTGCTGCGGATCGAGCCCCGCCACTTCGGCGCGCTCGCGGGCGTCGCCGCCATCATGACTCAGACCGGCCGCGACGAGATGGCCCTGAAAGCCTGGGAACGCTTCCTCGACGTCTACCCCACCGAGCGGCAGGCGCAGAAGGAATACGGCGACCTCGCCGAGAAGCTGACCGGCCAGCGCACATAAAGCGCCCTCTGCCTGCCAGTATCCTCCCTGCAAGGGCAGCATATGCCGCTTTGCCCCTCACCCTAACCCTCTCCCCGCAAGCGGGGAGAGGGGACTTGCCTCACGAAGCGACAGAGGGGCAGGAAAACATCGCGGCATATCCCCTTCGCCCCGCTTGCGGGGAGAAGGTGCCGGCAGGCGGATGAGGGGCATTCCCAATGCGCCGGAATCAAAAAGGCGGGCCGGAGCCCGCCTTCGATGGATTGCCTGAAATCTCTGCTCAGACGCCGCTGACGCCGTCGGCGGCGATGTAGGCGATGCGCAGCATGTTCGTCGCGCCGGGCGTGCCGAGCGGAACGCCGGCCGAGATGATGATGCGGTCGCCGGGCTTGCCGAATTCCTCGCTGACGACGATGCGGCAGGCGCGGTTGACCATGTCGTCGAGGTCCGTCGCATCGCCCGTGACGACGCAGTGCAGGCCCCAGACGACCGAGAGGCGCCGCGCCGTCTCGATGACCGGCGAGAGCGCCAGCACCGGCACTTCCGGCCGCTCGCGCGCCGCGCGCAGGCCCGTCGTGCCCGACGAGGTGTAACAGACGATGGCCGACAGCTTCAGCGTCTCGGCGATCTGCCGGGCGGCAAGCGAGATGGCGTCGGCGCCGGTCGCTTCGGGCGTCGAGCGCTGGGCATAGATGATACCCGGATAGTGCGGGTCGCGCTCGACCTTGCTGGCGATGGAGGCCATGGTGGAGACGGCTTCGACCGGATAGTCGCCGGAGGCCGACTCGGCCGACAGCATGACGGCATCGGCGCCTTCGAAGACGGCGGTCGCGACGTCGGAGACCTCGGCGCGGGTCGGCACCGGCGCGGAGATCATCGATTCCAGCATCTGGGTTGCGACGACGACCGGCTTGCCTTGGCGGCGGCAGGCGCGGATAAGCTGCTTCTGGATGCCCGGAACGGCTTCCAGCGGCATTTCCACGCCAAGGTCGCCACGCGCCACCATGAGGGCGTCGGAAAGCTCGATGATCTCCTCGATGCGCTCGACGGCCTGAGGCTTTTCGATCTTCGACATCAGGCCGACGCGGCCGCGCGCGATCTTGCGCACTTCGGCCAGGTCTTCGGGGCGCTGGACGAAGGAAAGGGCCACCCAGTCGACGCTGCCGGTCGCGAGCACCGCATCGAGGTCGACGCGGTCCTTCTCGGTCAGCACGCCGACGCCGAGCAGCGTGTCGGGCAGGCTCACGCCCTTGCGGTCGGAGATCTTCGTGCCGGAAATGACGGTGCAGACGATGGACTTGCCGTCGGCGCTCTCGGCGCGAAGGTGCAGCTTGCCGTCGTCGATCAAGAGGCGATGGCCGGGCTTGACCGCTTCGAGGATTTCCGGATGGGGCAGGAAGACGCGGGTGTTGTCGCCGGGCACGTCCTTGTTGTCGAGCGTGAAGGTCTGGCCGGGCTTGAGCTCTTCCGAGCCGTTGGCGAACTTGCCGACGCGCAGCTTCGGGCCCTGGAGGTCGGCGAGGATGCCGATCGGCCGGCCGCAGCGGGCCTCGACGGCCCGGATGCGGCTGATCAGCGTGCGCATCACGTCGTGGCTGGCATGGCTCATGTTGATGCGGAACAGGTCTGCTCCTGCCTCATGCAGCTTCTGGATCATCTGCTCGTCAGACGATGCCGGTCCGAGCGT
Organism: Shinella sp. Sh6; assembly: GCF_055392685.1. Taxonomy (NCBI): domain Bacteria; kingdom Pseudomonadati; phylum Pseudomonadota; class Alphaproteobacteria; order Hyphomicrobiales; family Rhizobiaceae; genus Shinella; species Shinella sp. Sh6. The sequence continues at coordinate 2,739,968 of NZ_AP044005.1, forward strand.
GGCGAGGATTTTGACTTTTCTGTTCCGTCTCATCAGTTCTGGCTTTCCTGCGTCCCTGGCGTGTCTGAAAGCTGTACCATCCAGCTTCCCTGCCGCCCCGTGTCATATTCCTTGAAGCCCATGCGCTGGAAACCGCGCGCGAAGCAGTCCTTCACGCCGGTGATCTTGAACTCGTTCTCGGCGACGCACATGTTGACGTCGCCGGTCCAGCGGCCGCCGCGGGCGGCGTCCTCGGCATAGAGATAGTAGTAGCGCGACTGCAGCTCGCCCTCGATCAGGGTCGCGCAGGTCGTGGCGGGCACCTGCCACCAGCCTTCGGTGATCCAGCCTTCCTTGGCGCGGTAGCCGATGGCGACGCCGACGAGGTTCTGCGTGCCGTTGCAGACGCGGAATTCGGCCCTGGCCTCACCGGGCACGGAAAGGGCGAAGAAACCCGCAAGGAGGAAGAGGCCGGCCTGGAAAAGGCTGCCGGCTTTCGGGAAGAACGGGCTGGTGCTCTTGGTTCTCACGGCTTCCGATGGAACTCCGTTGATTTGAATATGCGCTTTCTTGCGACGGCGGGGCATGAATGTCAACGCAACACTAATCGATTACATTTTCACGACAACGAGGGGAATCAATCCTGCAACCGCAGGCCTTGCGCCTTGCAGGCAAGCTCGCCCCGTGCGATCACGGAAAGGACACGGGCGCACAATCGGCGAAAGCATGCAGGACCATTCCCCCTTCGAGATCATCGACGGCGACCTCACCCTCGGGCTCGTCATCCTGGCGGACCACGCCACCAATCTCCTCCCCGAACGCTACGGCCGCCTCGGCCTGCCGGAAAGCGCCTTCGGGCGCCACATCGCCTACGATATCGGCGTCGAGGGCGTGGTGCGCGGCCTCAATGCCCGGCTGAACGCGCCGGTGGTCATGAGCCGCTTTTCCCGCCTCCTGATCGACCCCAACCGCGGCGAGGACGACCCGACGCTCGTCATGCGCATTTCCGACGGCGCGATCGTTCCAGGCAATCATCCGATCACGCCCGAAGAATGGCAATACCGGCTCGATACCTTCCATCGTCCCTATCACGATGCCGTGTCCGCGACGATCGGTGCGGTCGCCGCGAAGACCGGTAAGGCGCCGCTCGTCCTCTCCATGCATTCCTTCACGCCGGCCTGGAAGGGCGTGCCGCGCCCCTGGCATGTGACGGTGCTGTGGGACAGCGATCCCCGCGCCGTCCGCCCGCTGCTCGCCGAACTGGAAGCGCCCGGCGACGTCGTGGTCGGCGACAACGAGCCCTATGACGGGGCGCTGCGCGGCGACACCATGTTCCGCCATTGCATGAAGCCCGGCATTGCCCATGCGCTCATCGAGATCCGCCAGGACGAGATCGGCGACGAAGCCGGCATCGCCCGCTGGGTCGACCGCCTCGCGCCGGTCTTCGCGCGGTTGAATGCGGACCCGGCCCTGCACACATACGAGATATTCCCCTCCCGCACCGGACCCTATTGAGACAGACGCGATGACCGAGCTTACCAAGGAACAGCAGACCGAATTCGAGGCCGCCGCCTTCCGCCGCCTCGTGCGGCACTTGCGCGAGCGCACGGACGTGCAGAACATCGACCTGATGAACCTTGCCGGCTTCTGCCGCAATTGCCTGTCCAACTGGTATCGCGAGGCGGCGAACGAGGCGGGCGTGCCACTCGACAAGGAAGCCTCGCGCGAAATCATCTACGGCATGCCCTATGAAGAGTGGCGCGCGCGGCACCAGCGCGAGGCGAGCGACGCGCAGAAGGCCGCCTTCGAGGTCAACCGCCCGAAGGAATGAACCTCACTCCCACGGGAAAATCCCGAAGCCGCGCATGATAGGCCTTGATCTTGCCGGAAGTTCGCGGCAAGTCACGGCACCTTTCGAATTTCTAGCCCATCCAAGGAGAAGAAGACCATGTCGGATGCCCACGGCGTCGCACGCGACCAGCTTCGCGCGTTCATCGAGCGGATCGAGCGTCTCGAGGAAGAAAAGAAAACCATCGCCGACGACATCAAGGACGTCTACGGCGAAGCCAAGGGAACCGGCTTCGACACCAAGATCCTGCGCAAGGTCATCCAGATCCGCAAGCAGGACAAGGACGAGCGCATGGAACAGGAAGCCATCCTCGACACCTACCTCCAGGCCCTCGGCATGATCGAGCTGCCGCCGGACGCCGAATAAGGGACTTTCCATACAAGGCGCCTGCACGCCTCCCCTCCTCCGTCATCCTCGGCCTTGAGCCGAGGATCCACCGGCGCGCCGAAGCATGGATGCTCGGGTCGAGCCCGAGCATGACGACGGAGAGGATGGAGAGAGAGGCGAAAATGCCGACAAACGAAAACCCGCCGGATCGCTCCGGCGGGTTTTTTGTCTGGAAAAAGCGGTGCGGCTCAGTTCTCGGCGCGCTCGAACTTACGCACTTCCATGAAGTTCACGGCGTTACCGCTGAAGCGGCCTGCGTCGATCGATTTCGTCTCGGGCTGGAAGCCGGCCATGTAGACCGTGGTGGGCGCGGCGCGCAGCGTGCGGCTGACGAAGCGCGGCGCCTTGACCGGCTTGGAGAGCGTCGCCATGCGGCCCTGGTCGAGCGCCCATTGCGAGAGGATTTTCTGCGTCAGCTTCGGCTCGGTGCGGATCGCGCCGCGGCTCGCCGCGTCGGCGTCCTTCTTCTTCGGGCGGCTGCCCTTGGCCGGCACCTCTTCCGCCGTCTTCGCCGAGAAGGCGTCCGTACCGCCGAGCGAGCGGGTGGCGCCGCCCTCCGGATCGAGCGCGGCCATCTCGACCGGCACGCCTTCGTCGAGGTCCCTTGCCGGGTCGGCGAGCGCGGCAAGACCGGAACGGTCGGCGGATGCAGGCAGGGCCACGTCGGCCTCCGCCGCGGCCATCAGCGCCGTGCTCGAACCGCCAAGCTCGACCTGCGGACGCAGGCCCGGAACCGGAACGACGCCCAGCACCTCGCCGTCTTCCTCGACGGCGGCGGCAGCCATCACCGTCGGCTGGGCATCGCCCGCCTCGGTGCGCGCGCCCAGCATGACCGGCAGCGGGATCTTGTAGGCGGAAAGGTCCGCGAATTCAGGCTTGTCCTCGCCAGTCGTCGCCGCTTCCAGCGCCGCGGCCGCGCCGCTCGTCGCCGGGGCGACAAGCGCGAGCTCGGTCGTTTCCTCGGCCGCCTTGAAGGCGGGACGGCTGCCGGGCACGGGCGCGGTGAAGGCAAGCTCCGTCTCGGTTTCGGCGGCCGCGACGGGTGTGGTGTCCTGCGCCGCCTTCGCCTTGCCGCCGCCCGCGTCGAAATCGTCGGCGATGGCGACGTTGCTGGCGATCATTTCGGGCTCTTCATCCTCGTCGCCGCCTCCGCCGAAGAGGCTGGCAAGGAAGCCCTTGCTGCGCTTGGATGCGGACGGGTTCGATCCGCCGCCGGCGACCTGGATGGCATCCGCGCCGACGCGGCGCTTGTAGTCGGCGACGGCCTGCTGGTAGCCCGGCAGCGGCTTGCCGTCGGTCGGGACATGCATGGTCTTGCCATCCGGGAAGAGACTGACGAGCTCCTGCCGGCTCATGCGCGGCCAGGCGCGCACGCTGCCGACGTCGAGATGGACGAAGGGCGAGCCGGAGGTCGGGTAGAAGCCGACGCCGCCCACCTGGAATTTCATGGCGGTGGCGCGCAGCGTCGCCAGCTTCACGCCCGGAATGAAGAAGTCCATCGCCTTGCCGAGCATGTGCTGGCTCTTCTTGGCGACGCCCTTTGTGCGCGAGCGCAGCATGGAGTTCGTGGCCGGCGAGCGATAGGCGGAAACGACGTTGATGTAACCCGTCGCGCCGACCTTCTGGTAGACTTCCCAGACGAGGTCGAAGAGGCGCGGGTCCATCTTCGTCGGCTCGTTGCGGCGCCAGTCGCGCAGGAACTGGTTGAGCTGCTTGAGGCCGCGCGGATCGTAGCGGCCGTTGCGCTTGAAGGTGATCTCGGCCTTTTCGCGCGTATGGAGGAAATAGAGCTTGAGCGTGCGGTTGCCGCTCTCGGCCTGGACGGTGGCGGGAATGGTTGCCGGCAGGATGAGGGCAGCAGAGAGCACAGCCGTGGTGAGGACCTTGGGCAGCTTGTGCAACACTGTCTTGCAGAGGCTGCCCAGGGAGGCTCCCGGGCGCTTCATCGATGCGAACAAATTTGCCAACTCTTTCCCCGTCCGGAGGACAACGAACGTCCGTTGTCCCAGATGACTGCCAATTGCGGTGAGAGCATGGCAAATCCGCCACACTTCCCGCCGCGAGCCCCTTATAGTGAACAATCCACTAACAGGGAATAAACGGCAATCGAGAAATCCCGGAAGACCGGGATTTACGGGGGTTTTACGCAGCTTCCTTCAAAGGATCGTCCGGATCGATGCCGTAATCCTTCAGTTTGCGGTAGAGCGTCGAGCGGCCGATGCCCAGCTTGCGGGCCACCTGGCTCATCTGGCCGTGGTAGAATTTCAGCGCGAAGCGGATCAGTTCCTCCTCGACATCGGCGAGCTTGCGCACATGGCCGCCCTTGTCGACGCTGGAAATGGCGTTCTCCGGCCCGTGTGCTGCGTCGGCCGATTCGCTCGGCTTGAAATCGGGATAGACGCTCGGCAGGCGCGTCTCGGAGGCGGGCTCCGGGGTGTGCAGGCTGGCCGCTTCCCAGGTGACCGCGCCGTCCTCGGCAAGGCCGTAGCCCGGCACCTGCGCGGCGATCTGCGGGAAATCGGCCGCGCGCAACTCGTCTCCTTCCGCCAGCACCACGGCGCGGAAGATGGCGTTCTCGAGCTGGCGGATATTGCCCGGCCAGTCATAGGCCGTCAGCAGCGCCATCGCGCCGGCCGAGACGGCGAGCGGGCGGGCGAGCTTCTGCTCGCCGGCGAAACGCTGCACGAAGGCGCGCACGAGGACGGGGATGTCCTCCTTACGCTTGCGCAGCGCCGGGATGGTGATCGGGAAGACGTTGAGGCGGTAGTAGAGGTCCTCGCGGAAACGGCCCTCGCGCACCTCGTTGATGAGGTCGCGGTTGGTCGCCGAGATGAGGCGGACATTGACCTTCTGGGGAAAACGCGCACCGATCGTCTCGATCTCGCCCTGCTGCACGGCGCGCAGGAGCTTCACCTGCACCTCGAGCGGCAGGTCGCCGATCTCGTCGAGGAACAGCGTGCCGCCGTCGGCCTCCATGAACTTGCCCGTATGGCGCTCGCTCGCCCCGGTGAAGGCGCCCTTCTCGTGGCCGAAGAGGATGCTTTCCACGAGATTGTGCGGGATCGCCCCGCAATTGACGGTCACGAAAGGCTTGCCGGCCCGCTCGCTTCCTGCCTGGATGGCGCGGGCGACCATTTCCTTGCCGACGCCGGATTCGCCCTCCAGCACGACGGGGATGTTCGACTGGGCGGCACGGCGGCCGAGCTCGATGACGCGCAGCATTTCCGGGCTCGCCGAAACGATGTCGTCGAAATGCACGGTCTCGGACCTGTTGCGGCGGCCGGTGCGGCTGCGGCCCTCCCGCTGGTCCATCTTCAGCGCGTTGCCGACCGCGACGTTCAGCCGTTCGGGCGAGACGGGCTTGACCACGAAATCGAAAGCGCCGGCGCGCATGGCCGAGACCACCGTCTCGATGCCGCCCTGCCCCGTCTGCACGATGACGGGAATGGTGTTCTCGCGCTCGGCGAGCGCTTCCAGGAAGGCCGAGCCGTTCATCTCCGGCATCATCAGGTCCAGCAGGATCACGTTGATGAGGCCTCCCTTGCGATCGAGCAGGTCGAGGCCCGCACGGCCGTTTTCCGCCATGTGGGCGACATGGCCGGAGCGCTCGATCATGTTCTTGAGAAGCCTGCGCTGGACAGGATCGTCGTCGATGACAAGAATATGGGCCGTCACTGGAACCTCCTTGCCTGAAGGCGCGCGTCATGCACGCCCAAGGGAACTGGACACTGGCGGACCATGGCAGAAAGGGTTGAACATGCCGTTTTGAGAAAGGCTTGCATTTTAACGTTTGTTGACGCCACCCCGCAAATAATGAATGATGATCCAATACACACAGCAACAAGGGGAATGAGGAGCCAAAAAAAATGAACGAGAGCATGTATTCCTTGGTCGATCTTGATGAAATCTCCATGTATGTCGCGCTGAAACAGAACTGGGACAACACAACAAGAATCCGTATCCTTGAAGAATATAAAGACTTTCTTCGTGCCTCGTGCGATTCCGCAACTCGACCGACTTTGGCGGTCGATATGCTGTGGCATGAACACATTCTCAATACTAGGTCGTATGAAGACTACTGCCTCCGCCATTTTGGCTCGATCATTCATCATGTACCGTGCATCGATGATGCATACCGGGAGCGGCTGTCCGGGATAATTGGCCGAAAATTGGTATCGATCGACGACGGCGATCCACAGATCGATGCACGAGCGAACTGCTCGGGAGGCGCGCCGCCGATCAGCGCACCGGAGATCCGAATGGTTTTCGCCAATTGCGGTTCAGGCAATCCGCCCCAGCAGGATCCCGTCCTCGTCGCCGCCGGCAACTGCACCTCACCGTCACCGCTCCCGACACCGCCGCAATAAACAGGCAGTTCTCTGACATGAACGACAGCCCTCCGAGAGATACGTGACGACTGACTACGCCACACTCAAAGGCGACTGCATAATATCGGGCGCCGTCGAATTTTCCGGTGCGCCGCCACGCGGCGCGCGAAAGCCTGTCGGCGCCCAGGATATTGTCAAAATCGTTCACGAGGTGATCAGGGATCCGCTCGTGGCCCCCGCGGGGCTTCATTTCTGCGGATACGAGATAATCGGAATATTGAATATCGGAAATCTAGCATTGAACTTTCCGATATATTTCGAGCATTGCACGATGACGGATTTCCTAGAGTTTTCCGGCATAAAGTGCAGTGCCCTGGGCTTTCAGGGATGTATTCTGCGCAAGGGAATAGATCTACGAAACGCGCGGGTCCATGGCTATGTTCTGATGAACAATAATTTCACCTGCCATGGTCCGCTGCTCATGCGCGACGCCAAGATCGAGGGATCGCTGGAGTTTCAAACAGCGTCTTTCCTATATTCCGACAGTCTGGGCGGACACAAATCCAAGGACGCGGATGGCGAATGCTGCAGCCTCAGCAGGGTATCGTGCGACTCCTTCTACTGGATGGATTTGGCGCAGAAGCCAAAGGGGAAAGTCAATTTGCGCGATATGACCACTAGGTCATTCCGCCATAAAATCACATCGGACAGGGCGCTCGACGACTGGCCGGACAAGGGAAAACTGATCCTTGACGGCTTTAACTATCAGCGGTTCGACGAATGCTCTCCGCAACAAGCGCTGAAATGGCTGAACCTCCAGGATCGCCAGGATAGGGTAACGATCAATTCACTATCCAATCTCGCAAAAGCATATACCAACGAGCATCAGAAGCAGAGCGCTCAGATTATCCTTTCGCAACTGAAGAGAGCAGAAATACAGCGCATTCAGAATCCATTCCTGCGTTGGATAAATTTTGTAATATTCTGGTTTATCGGCTTTGGCGCCCAACTGCAAAAGCCATTGGCTATATTCGTGATTCTTGTGCTGATGCATTTTTCGGCAACACTCGTCCTGCGCGACAGGAATATGACCCAGCCGAACATCAACGATATTTTGACAGAAGATTGTTTGCGTGGCCCCTCGGAAATATGCAAGCCGGCCAATATCAAGAACTGGAAAAGCGGCGGAAAGCACTCCAACGAGGATATTTATCTGCCAAAGGGCTATCCGGATTTCAACGCGGCTCTGTTTACGACGGAATCCGTGTTCCCCTTTTTCGACTTTCATCAAAGGAAATACTGGGAGTTTTCGAACCCGCTGATAAATTTTTTGATGACTGTAATATCTACTTTTTCCCTCTTCATAAGTGGCGTATTCGTCGGCGGGATAACGGGTATTCTCACGGTGAGAGCGGAGTAGTTTTTGTTCATAACCCCCGGCGGCAACAGTTAGGTGCGCGAACGCTTTGTGCTCCTCAGGGACGACCGCGAGGACCGGACGGTGGTTTTCGCCGATCCGGTCGCGGTCGTCACCGTGCGCGAGCGCGCCGGCTTCGAGCCGGCCTTCGCGGCCCTGCAGGCGGCGCATGAAAAGGGCCACTGGATCGCCGGCTTCATGAGCTACGAGGCCGGCCATCTCTTCGAGAAGAAGCTGGCGCCGCTCGCGGAGGAGAACCGCCCGACCCCGCTGATGAGCTTCGGCATCTTCGAGAAGCCGGCGGAAAATCATCCGCTGGCAAGGCCGCGTCAGCGCGTCGAGAACGAACCCTTCCTCAGCGAGCCGAAGGCGCACTGGGATTTCGACACCTACCGCAGCCGCTTCGAGCGTCTGCACCGGCATCTGCGGCAGGGCGACTGCTACCAGGCGAACCTCACCATGCCGATCCGCGCCCGCTGGACCGGCGATCCGCTCGCCGCCTTCTGGTCGCTGATCGAGCGCCAGCCGGTTCGCTACGGCGCCTTCGTCTCGCTCGACGGGCCGCTTCTCCTCTCCCGCTCGCCGGAACTCTTCTTCGACGTCGACAGGGACGGCTGGATCGAGACGCATCCGATGAAGGGCACCGCGGCACGGGGAAAAAATGCGGCGGAGGACGCGGAAATCGTCGCCGCGATGCAGGCGGACGTGAAGACGCAGGCGGAAAACCGCATGATCGTCGACCTCCTGCGCAACGACATCTCCCGCATCACCGAGGTCGGCACGCTTCATGTGCCGAAACTCTTCGCCGTCGAGACCTATCCGACCGTGCACCAGATGGTGAGCCATGTGCGGGCGAAACTCCTGCCCGGCCTCGCGATCCGCGACATCTTCGCCGCGCTCTTCCCCTGCGGCTCGATCACCGGCGCGCCGAAGATGCGCGCCATGGAGATCCTGCACGACCTGGAGGACGGCCCGCGCGACGCCTATTGCGGCGCCATCGGCGTCGTCGCCCCGGACGGCACCATGCGCTTCAACGTCGCCATCCGCACCGTCTCGCTCTTCGACGACGGCAACGCCGTCTTCAACGTCGGCGGCGGCATCGTCTTCGATTCCACCGCCGAGGCCGAATACGAGGAATGCCTGCTGAAGGCGCGCTTTGCCGTGGGGGACCAATGGATTTCTCGCTGATCGAGACATTGCGCTGGGAACCGGAGGGCGGCTTCGTGCGGCTGGAGCGGCATCTTGCGCGGCTGGCGCGCTCGGCCGCAGCGCTGGGGTTGTTGGGGGCGGAGAAAGCGGAAAGCGCATTCTATGCGGCTCTACCCCCCTCTGCCCTGCCGGGCATCTCCCCCACAGGGGGGGAGATTGGCAGGAGGCAAGGTCATCTCTCAACCGCGGCCACTGAAATGGGCAAGGCGTCCCCCCACCCAATCTCCCCCCCTGTGGGGGAGATGCCCGGCAGGGCAGAGGGGGGTCCGCCACAACCCGGCCCTCTCCGCATCCGCCTCGAACTCTTCCCCGATGGCCGCATCGAGGTGCAGACCGCACCCTTCACGCCCCTTGCCGAAAATACGGTCTGGCGCCTCCGGATCGCGACCACCCGCCTCTCCTCCACCGATCCGCTGCTGCGCCACAAGACCTCCCGCCGCACCCTCTACGCCGCCGCGCGCGCCGAGTTTCCCGCAGCGGAGGCCGATGAGGTGCTGCTTCTCAACGAGCGCGGCGAGGTTTGCGAAGGCACCATCACCTCGCTCTTCCTCGATGACGGCTCCGGCATCCTCAAGACGCCGCCGCTCGCCTCGGGCCTTCTGGCCGGCGTGCTGCGGGAAGAGCTGCTGGAAACCGGCCGGGCCGTCGAAGCGAGGCTGCTGCCGGAAGACCTTAAGAGCGGCACGATCTTTGCCGGCAATTCGCTGCGCGGACTGATCCGCTGCGTTCTCACGTAAGGCATCGAGGCCGGATTAAACATAATCCCCGGCCGCTCTTTATTGTGACAGAAATCTGTGCTCTAGCGCTGCCATACTATGCTAAGGGGCTCGGAAGGCCCTGATTTTCAGCGCAAAGCGGCCGTCCGCAGGAGAACCAAATGGCAGACAGCACCTATCCGGTATATGGCGAAATCACCGGCCCGATCGTGATGATCGGCTTCGGCTCCATCGGGCGCGGCACGCTGCCGCTGATCGAGCGTCATTTCAAGTACGACCGGAACCGGCTGATCGTCATCGAGCCGCGCGAGGATGCCGCCGACGCGGAGATCTACGCCCGCCACGGCGTGCGCCACGTCAAGGCCCATGTCACCAAGGACAACTACAAGGACCTCCTGAAGCCCCTTCTCAAGGAAGGCGAAGGACAGGCGTTCTGCGTCAACCTTTCCGTCGACACCGGCTCGCTCGACCTCATCAAGTTCTGCCGCAAGCTGGACGTGCTCTATATCGACACCGTCGTCGAGCCCTGGCTCGGCTTTTATTTCGACAAGAACATGAAGAACGCCGACCGCACGAACTATGCGCTGCGCGAGACCGTGCGCCGCGAGAAGGAGAAGAACCCGGGCGGCACGACGGCCGTTTCCACCTGCGGCGCAAACCCCGGCATGGTCTCCTGGTTCGTCAAGCAGGCGCTGGTCAACCTTGCGAAGGACCTCGAGATCAAGTTCGAGGAACCCGATCAGCACGACCGCGAAGGCTGGGCGAAGCTGATGAAGAAGGTCGGCGTCAAGGGCGTGCACATCGCCGAGCGCGACACCCAGCGCACCAAGAACCCCAAGCCCTTCAACACCTTCTGGAACACCTGGTCCGTCGAAGGCTTCATCTCGGAAGGCCTGCAGCCGGCCGAGCTCGGCTGGGGCACCCATGAGAAGTGGATGCCGAAGAACGCCAGGAAGCAGAAGAAGGGTTGCAAGGCCGCCATCTACCTGGAGCAGCCCGGCGCCAACACGCGCGTCCGCTCCTGGTGCCCGACGCCCGGCCCGCAATACGGCTTCCTCGTCACCCACAACGAGTCCATCTCGATCGCCGACTATTTCACGGTGCGCGACAAGCACGGCGACGTCGACTACCGCCCGACCTGCCACTATGCCTACCACCCCTGCAACGACGCCGTGCTGTCGCTGCACGAGATGTTCGGCAACGGCGGCAACCAGCAGCCGGTGCTGCACGTCCTCGACGAGAACGAGCTGGTGGACGGCGTCGACGAACTGGGCGTGCTGCTCTACGGCCACGACAAGAACGCCTACTGGTACGGCTCGCGCCTGTCGCTGGAGGAAACCCGCCGCATCGCTCCCTACCAGAACGCGACCGGCCTGCAGGTGACCTCGGCCGTGCTCGCCGGCATGGTCTGGGCGCTGGAGAACCCGAAGGCCGGCATCGTGGAAGCCGACGAGGTCGACTACAAGCGCTGCCTGGAAGTGCAGACACCCTATCTCGGCCCGGTCGAAGGCCACTATACCGACTGGACCCCGCTCGAAGGCCGCCCGGGCCTCTTCCCGGAAGACCTCGACACGAAGGACCCGTGGCAGTTCAGGAACGTCCTCGTCCGCTGAGCGGACACCGCAGACGCAAAACGAAACGCCCGCGCGAAAGCCGCGGGCGTCTTCGCTTTCAATGGGATAATGCCCGCCGCGTCTTGCTTTCGACGATTCTTCACGGCATGTTCGCCGGACCTGCCGGGCGGTTCGCGCCGCCATGACCCTGGGAGACTTGAGATGAAGCCGATTGCAATCGTGAGCCTGCTCACCGCCGCCGTAGCGCTCTCCGCCTGCATGTCGGACCGTTCGCCGCGCGGCCTGCCGGTGGCCCAGGCGCCCGTGCCGCAGGGCGTGGAAGGCTCGTGGGTCGATCCGAACGGCATCGTCTCCAGCTTCACCGCCGGCACGTTCACGACGCGCACGACCGACACGAACCAGCTCCTGGCATCGGGCACCTACATCAACACCTCGCCGACGCTGGTGGAGATCAACATGACCTCGCTGGTGCGCAACACCCAGTCCAAGGTCAATTGCGCGCTGGTCAGCCAGAGCCAGCTCAACTGCACCACGGCCGAGGGCGCGCAGTTCTCCCTCACCCGGCGCCTGTGAGCGCCGCCGATACCGGAACGAAGGGTCGCAAGGCCCTTTTTTCGTTTCGGAAGGCCGCCGTCTTTTCGCTTGAAGTTGCCCTGAAGCGGTGAAAACATCGCGCAGCCCCTCCCGCGCATCGCCGCGGGCAAACGAGGAGACGAGAACCATGACGTTTTTCCGATCCGGCCTCCTGGCCGCTTCCATCATCGTGCTCTCCAGCGGTTCGGCCTTCGCGGATTACGAGCTGAACATCCTGCACATCAACGACCTGCATTCGCGCATCGAATCGATCAACAAGTTCGATTCGACCTGCTCGGCCGAGGAGGAGAGCAAGAACGAGTGCTTCGGCGGCGTCGCGCGGCTGAAGACCGCCATCGACGCCGAGCGCCAGAAGCTTGCCGGCAAGAACGTGCTGCTGCTCAATGCGGGCGACAATTTCCAGGGCTCGCTCTTCTACACGACCTACAAGGGCGCGGCGGAGGCCGAGTTCCTCAACCTCATGAAGTTCGACGCCATGACCGTCGGCAACCATGAATTCGACGTCAGCGAGGACGGGCTCGCCACCTTCCTCGACAAGGTCCAGTTCCCGGTCGTCACCGCGAATGTCGCCGCCAGCGCAAGCTCGAAGATCGGCGACCGCATCAAGCCCTATATCGTCCTCGACAAGGGCGGCCAGAAGATCGGCATCGTCGGGGCCGTCGCCAACGACACGCCGGAGCTTTCCTCGCCCGGCCCGAACGTGCTGATCGGCAACGACGTCGCCGACATCACCGCCGCCGTCGCCGAATTGAAGAAACAGGGCGTCGACAAGATCATCGCCCTCACCCATGTCGGCTATCCGCGCGACCTTGCGGCCATCGCCAAGATCCCCGACGTCGACGTCGTGGTCGGCGGCCACAGCCACTCGTTCCTCTCCAGCACGGACCCCAAGGCGGAAGGCCCCTATCCGACGATGGTGGACAATCCCGGCGGCTACAAGGTGCCCGTCGTGCAGGCCGGCTCCTATTCGAAATATCTCGGCGACCTGAAGGTCGTCTTCGATGATGCGGGTATCGTCAAGGAAGCCTCCGGTGCGCCCATCGCCATCGATTCAACGATCAAGCCGGACGAGGCGGTGCTTGCCCGCATCAAGGAACTCGCCGCCCCCATCGAGGAACTGAAGAGCAAGATCGTCGCCGAAAGCGCCGGCCCCATCGACGGCTCGCGCGAGACCTGCCGCTCGGCCGAATGCGAGATGGGCGACCTCGTCGCCGACGCGCTGCTCGACCGCACGAAGAGCCAGGGCATGACCATCGCCATCACCAATGGCGGGGGCCTGCGCTCCTCCATCGACGCCGGCCCGGTCTCGATGGGCGAGGTGCTGTCGGTCCTGCCCTTCCAGAACACGGTCGCCACCTTCCAGCTCAAGGGCTCCGACCTTCTCGCCGCGCTGGAAAACGGCCTCAGCCAGATCGAGGAAGGCGCCGGCCGCTTCCCGCAGGTCTCCGGCATGAAATATTCCTTCGACCGCTCGAAGCCGGCCGGCAGCCGCATCGTCTCGGTCGAGGTGAAGGAGGGCGACGCCTTCGTGCCGCTCGATCCGGAGAAGACCTACGGCATCGTCTCCAACAACTACATGCGCGCGGGCGGCGACGGCTATGCCGTCTTCGCGAAATCCGCCGTGAACCCCTACGACTTCGGCCCGAACCTCGAACTGGTTGTCGCCGACTACCTCGCCGCCCACCGGCCCTACAAGCCGGCGACGGACGGCCGCATCACCGAAGTTAAGGCCGCCGCCCCGGCAACGGCGGAAACCGCGACCGATACGAATGAAACGGCCGCGAAATCGACCGCGGGCGCCGCAACGACGGGCGAAGCCGCATCCGGCACGGCGGAAACCACCCCGGCAGCCGGTTCGGAAACGGCGACCGCCGCATCCGGATCCGCCGCGTCCGCCGGCGGCAAGCATGTGATCGCCCGCGGCGACACGCTCTGGGACATCGCCAAGGCCGCCTATGGCGACGGCACGCTGTGGCGCAGGATCGCCGAAGCCAACGGCAATCCGCGCCCGCGCGCGCTGCATATCGGCACGGAGCTCTCGATCCCCGCGAAATAAGACAATTTGTCTCCGCTATTTCCGCCGGTCCGGGCTTTTCCGGGCCGGCATTTCTTTTTAGAACGATTCTGACGGCCGGCCTCCGCCGCGCAACAAGAAGAACCCGGGCACGACAGCCCGCCCGTTGAGGACCGTACCATGCAGGACATCGCCGAAAGACCCGCCGCCCATCCGCCCGCCAAGCACGGCAAGGTCGGCGTCCTGCTTGTCAATCTCGGCACGCCGGACGGCACGGACTATGCCTCCATGCGCCGCTACCTCAAGGAATTCCTGACCGACAAGCGCGTCATCGAGTGGCCGAAGATCGCCTGGTATCCGATCCTCTTCGGCATCGTGCTCAACACGCGCCCCGGCAAGGTCGGCAAGGCCTACGAGACGATCTGGAACAGGGAGCGCAACGAGAGCTTCCTGCGCACCTATACGCGCAGCCAGGCCGAGCTGATGGGCAAGGCCCTTGCCGACCACCCTGACGTCATCGTCGACTGGGCCATGCGCTACGGCCAGCCCTCCATCGCCTCGCGCATGGAATACCTCCAGAAAGAGGGCTGCGAGCGCATCCTCGTCTTCCCGCTCTATCCGCAATATGCGGCGGCGACGACCGCGACGGTCAACGACAAGGCCTTCGAGACGCTGTTGAAGATGCGCTGGCAGCCGGCGCTGCGCACCGTGCCGCCTTATCACGACGACCCGACCTATATCGACGCGCTCGCCGTCTCCATCGAAAAGCACCTCGCCACGCTCGACTGGGAGCCGGAACGGGTGCTCGCCTCCTTCCACGGCATTCCGAAGAGCTATTTCGAGAAGGGCGACCCCTATTATTGCCAGTGCCAGAAGACGGCACGCCTTCTGCGCGACCGGCTCGGCTGGGCGGACGGCAAGCTGATGGTCACCTTCCAGTCCCGCTTCGGGCCGGAGGAATGGCTGCAGCCCTATACGGACAAGACCGTGGAGAAGCTGGCGCAGGAGGGCGTGAAGCGCATCGCCGTCCTCAATCCCGGCTTCGTCTCCGACTGCCTTGAGACGCTGGAGGAGATCGCCGAGCAGGCGGCCGAGAGCTTCGTGCACAATGGCGGCGAGAAGTTCGCGCACATTCCCTGTCTCAACGACACGCCCGAGGGCATGGCGGTCCTCGAAAAGGTCGTGCGCCGCGAGCTTTCCGGCTGGGTCTGAGCCCCACGATAAATCGCGCGCCGGCCAAATAGACTGGCCTTGCGGCCCGTATTGCTTACAGTGGCGCCGCGCCGCAACGTCTGACGGAGAGAAGCATCATGGATTTGGCCGGACTGGATATCGTCGTCATCGCCCTCGTGGTCCTCGTCATCCTGATCCTCTTCGCCGGGATCAAGACCATTCCGCAGGGCTACCAGTACACGGTGGAGCGCTTCGGCCGCTATACGCGCACGCTGGAGCCCGGCCTCAACCTCATCATTCCCTTCATCGACCGCATCGGCTCGAAGATGAACGTGATGGAGCAGGTGCTGGACATCCCGACGCAGGAGGTCATCACCCGCGACAATGCCAGCGTGTCGGCCGACGCCGTCGCCTTCTACCAGGTGCTGAACACCGCGCAGGCCGCCTACCAGGTCGCCCATCTCGAACACGCCATCATCAACCTCACCATGACCAATATCCGCTCGGTCATGGGCTCGATGGACCTCGACGAACTGCTCTCCAACCGCGACAAGATCAACGACCAGCTCCTGCGCGTCGTCGACGAGGCGGCCAATCCCTGGGGCCTGAAGATCACGCGCATCGAGATCAAGGACATCGCGCCGCCGAAGGACCTCGTCGACGCCATGGCGCGGCAGATGAAGGCCGAGCGCGAGAAGCGCGCGCAGGTGCTGGAGGCCGAGGGCTCGCGCAATGCGCAGATCCTGCGCGCCGAGGGCGCCAAGCAATCCGCCATCCTGGAGGCCGAGGGCCAGCGGGAAGCCGCCTTCCGTGACGCCGAGGCCCGCGAACGCCTCGCCGAGGCCGAGGCCAAGGCGACGAAGATGGTCTCCGAGGCCATCGCCGCCGGCAATGTGCAGGCGATCAACTACTTCGTCGCGCAGAGATATACGGAAGCCATGGCCGCGATCGGCAAGGCGCCGAACGCCAAGATCGTGCTGATGCCGATGGAAGCCTCCTCGCTCATCGGCTCGCTCGGCGGCATCGGCGCCATCGCAAAAGAGGTCTTCGGCGACGGCTCGACGCCCGCCGGCACCCCGCAGCGCACGCGCCAGTCGACGCCGTCGACCGCCTCGCGCAACCCCTTCGACACGCCGCCGCAGGGAACGGGCGCATGATCCAGCGCATCGTCACCGAGCTCGGCCCCTGGGCCTGGTGGGTCCTCGGCATCGTGCTCCTGATCCTCGAAGTGCTGCTGCCGGGCGTCTTCCTCGTCTGGATCGGCATCGCCGCCATCGTCACGGGCGTGCTGTCCCTTCTCCTGTGGCAGGAGGCCTACTGGGTCTGGCAGGCGCAATGGGTGGTCTTCGCCATGCTGTCGCTCGCCTCCGCCCTCATCGGCCGGCGCCTTGTCTACAGCCACGGCCGCGGCAGCGACCAGCCGCATCTCAACCAGCGCGGCCAGAGCCTCATCGGCCGCACCGCCGTGCTGGAGCAGCCGATCGCCGAAGGGCGCGGCCGCATCCGCCTCGACGATACGATGTGGAGCGTGCAGGGGCCGGACCTTCCGGTCGGCGCGCGCGTGCGCGTGACCTCCAGCAACGGCCGGGACCTTACGGTCGAGGAGGCGTAAACCCTCAGGCGACGCCGATCCGCAGGAGATCGTGGAAATGCACGATGCCGACGGGCCGGAAGGTCTCGTCGGTGACGATCAGCGCGGTGATGTTGTGCTGGTTGAGGAGGCCGAGCGCGGCGGTCGCCAGCGTCGTCGGCCGCACCGTCTTGGGCGTGCGCGTCATCACGTCGTCGACCGTCAGTTCGGCAAGGTTGCGCGAAAGGTTGCGCGCGATGTCGCCGTCCGTGACGATGCCGACCAGAATACCCTCGCCGTTGACGACGCCCACGCAGCCGTAGCGCTTCTGCGCCAGCATGTGTACGGCCTCCGGCATCGACGTGCCGAGCCCGACGAGCGGCATGTTCTCGCCGCTGTGCATGATGTCGCCGATATGCGAGAGGCTCGCGCCGAGCTTGCCGCCCGGATGGAAGGTCTTGAAATCCGTCGCCGTGAAACCGCGCGCTTCCAGCAGCGCAACGGCGATCGCATCGCCGAGCGCAAGCTGCATCAGCGTCGAGGTGGTGGGCGCGAGCCCATGCGGGCAGGCTTCCTGAGCCTTCGGCAGCAGCAGCACGGCATCGGCCGCGCGCGCCAGGGCCGAGCGCTCGCCCGAGGTCATGGCGATGAGCGGAATGGAAAACCGGCGGGAATAGGAGACGATCCCCTGAAGCTCGGCCGTCTCGCCGCTCCAGGAAAGCGCGAGGATGACGTCGTCGCGGCCGATCATGCCGAGGTCGCCGTGGGTCGCCTCCACGGGATGGACGAAGAAGGAGGGCGTGCCGGTCGAGGCGAGCGTCGCGGCGATCTTCACGCCGATATGGCCCGACTTGCCGATGCCCGTCACGATGACGCGGCCGGCGCTGCCGCCCATGAGCTGCACGGCCTGGCAGAAGGCATCGTTGAGGTCGCCGGCAAGCGCCGCCGAGAGCGCAAGAAGCCCGGCCTTTTCCGTCTCGACGGTGCGGATTGCAGACGCAACGGCGTCGGCGCCGTCAACTTTGGCCTGTCGTGTGATCATGCGCCTCGTTACCGCTTTTGCCGGAACCTGTCCACGGGGAACCGCGCCCGCCCCTCTGCAACCAAGCGTTAACCATGGCGGTTTACGTTCGCTTAGGAAATTCGCGAATCGCAGGCCGGAAGCATGGGCAAGGCAAAGGAAACGGACCGCAGGGCGCTTTCGCCTTGCCTCACACGGCGTCTGGCCGGGCTTCTGCTCGCCGGCACGGTCCTTGCCGCCCCGGTTGCCATGGCCCAGGAGAAAGCCTCCGTCACCCCCACCTTCCAGAATCCGCTGGCCGCCACCGGCACGGCGGCGACGAACGGCGCCGCCGATACGGCGGCGAGCGGCACGAAAGCCCTGCCGGACCCGACGACGACGGCCTCGACGCCGGGCGACCCCGCCATCGCGGCGGAAGACGAGACGGTGCCCGCCGAGATCGGCGAGGACGGCGCGTATCTGAGCACCAGCCGGCGCACCGAGCGGCTGAACCCGCGCGAAACCAACCTCGACCATGTGAGCAGCAAGTTCGGCGATCCCTACGAGCCGACCGGCATCCGCCTCGGCACCTTCGTGCTCAAGCCCTCGATCTCGCAGGGCATCGGCTACGAGAAGACGAAGTCGGGGGATACCTCCTCCAGCCGCACCTTCTCCCAGACGGGGCTGAAGGGCACGCTCACCTCCGACTGGTCGCGCCATCAGCTTACCGTCGAAGGCGAGGGCACCTACCAGCGCAACATCAGCGGCACCGGCGAGACGGAACCCAAGGTCGACATCAACGCCGACCTCAGGCTCGACCTCAGCGACGACACGATCGCCGACATCACCGGCGGCTACAATTTCGAGCGCGAGAGCTCCAGCGATCCCAATGCCGTCAACGGCGCGTCGGTGCAGTCGGGCGTGCACACCTTCAGCGCGGGTGCGAAGGTCAAGCGCGACTTCGGCCTGATCCGCGGCACCCTCGGCGCCGCACTGGAGCGCGAGGTCTACGGCGCGGCGGAACTCGGCAACGGCGCCGAACTCGACCTTTCGGACCGCAACAACACGGAAGGCACCCTGACGGGCCGCGTCGGCTTCGAGCTTTCGCCGGCCCTCATCCCCTATCTCGAAGCCTCCGTCGGGCGGTCCTACTACGACAACAAGCAGGATTCGCTCGGCTACGAGCGCTCCGCCTCAACGCTCGGCGGACGGGCGGGCGTGGAAGTCGACCTCGGCGAGAAGCTGCGCGGCGACCTCGGCCTCGGCTACAAGCGGGCGACCTTCGACGACAGCCGCCTTGCCGCGCTGGAGGGCATCACCGTCGACGGCGCGGTCTTCTGGTCGCCGCAGCGCGGCACCGACCTCCGGCTCGGCCTCGTCACGAACCTCCAGCCCTCCACCGCGGCCGGCCAGAGCGGCTATCTCGAATATATCGCGACGGCGGACCTCACGCACGAGCTGCGCGACAATCTCGTCGCCCGGTTGAGCGGCGCCTATACCTGGCGCGACTTCTCCGCCTCCGCCGGCCTGCCCGACCAGGACGTCTACCTCGCCGGGGCCGGGCTGACGTGGAACATCACCCGCTGGCTGGCGATGACCGGCGACGTTTCCTACGAGCTGACGCGCCAGGCGGGCGCGTCCGATACCGGCGTCACGCGCGCCGGCATCGGTCTCGTCCTGCGCCGATGAGCCTTATTTCAGGCCGGCGACCAGCTCCCTGAGCGGCCCCTCGACCGAGGGCCGGATATCGCCGCGGGCAAGGGCGAAGGCGATGTTGGCGAGGATGAAGCCGTCTTTCGCGCCGCAGTCGTAGGTCTCGCCCTTGAAGTGGTAGGCGGCGAATTTCTGGCTGTCGGCGAGCTTCACCATGGCGTCCGTCAACTGGATCTCGTTGCCGGCGCCGCGCTCCTGCGTGGAGAGGATCGGGAAGATTTCCGGCTGGAGGATGTAGCGGCCGTTGATGAAGAAGTTGGAGGGCGCGGTGCCCGGCGCTGGCTTCTCGACCATCTTGGTGATGGCGAAGCCCTCGCCGATCGCCTCGCCGACGCCGACGATGCCGTATTTGTGCGCCTGGTCGGGCGCGCATTCCTCGACGGCGACGACATTGGCGCCGCTCTGCTCGAAGAGCTCCACCATGCCCTTCATGCAGCCCTTCTCGGCCTTCATGATCATGTCGGGCAGGAGCAGCGCGAAGGGCTCGGGGCCCACCAGCTCACGGGCGCACCAGACGGCATGGCCAAGGCCGAGCGGCTCCTGCTGTCGGGTGAAGCTCGTCGAGCCGGCGACCGGCAGGATGCTGTCGAGCAGCGTGAGTTCCGCCGTCTTGTTGCGCTGGCGCAGCGTCTGCTCCAGCTCGACCTGGATGTCGAAATAGTCCTCGATGACCGCCTTGGAGCGGCCGGTGACGAAGATCAGGTGCTCGATGCCGGCATCCAGCGCTTCATCCACCACATACTGGATGACCGGCTTGTCCACGACGGTCAGCATTTCCTTCGGAACGGCCTTCGTGGCCGGAAGGAAGCGGGTGCCGAGACCGGCCACCGGGAAAACTGCTTTGCGAACCTTGCGTGTCTGCGACATTATTCACCTCGTTGCGCCCGCGCCTCATGGCGGACATAGGACTGCTCGAATAGATTCCAATTCCTATCTTTTTGCAAAGGAAGACGGGGCAAAAGTTTGATGGTAAAGAATTTGTTGACTTCGTTTTTATAAGTTTTGCGTTCAGCCGGTGGTTTGGCGCCATCGTACCGAAATTTTGGAAACGGACACGACAGCCGATGACACAGAATCTGAAAACCGTTCTGCGCCGATCTGCGCTCACCCTCTTCCTGTCGGCAGGCCTTCTCGCGCAGGCCTCCGCCGCCCGCGCGGATACGCGCTTCCAGAAATGGATCGCCGATTTCTACCAGACGGCGGCCGAGGCCGGCATCAGCAAGGCGACCTATCGAGCGGCGTTTTCCGGCGTCAAGACACCCGATCCGGAGGTCCTGGACAAGGCCGCCTACCAGCCGGAATTCACCCACAAGATCTGGGACTACCTCGATTCGCGCGTGAACCCCTACACGGTGCGCATCGGCCGCGAGATGGCCGCCAAGCACGCCCGCACGCTTACCGCGCTGGAGCGCCATTTCGGCGTCGACCGCAACGTGCTTCTCGCCATCTGGTCGATGGAATCCAACTACGGCGCCGTCCTGAAGAAGGACGAGCGGCTGCATTACGTGCCGCGCGCGCTCGCGACGCTCGCCTATGCCGACAAGAAGCGTGCGAAATATGCCCGCACGCAGCTCATCGCCGCCCTCAAGATCATCCAGCGCGGCGATATCGACGCCGGGGACATGACGGGCTCCTGGGCCGGTGCGATGGGCCATACCCAGTTCATTCCCTCCAGCTACCTCCTCTATGCGGTCGATGCGGACGGCAACGGCCACCGCGACATCTGGAACTCCGTGCCGGACGCACTGGCGACGGCCGCCAACCTGCTCGCCAAGAACGGCTGGCAGGCGGGCAAGACCTGGGGCTACGAGATCGTCGTGCCGCGCGGCGGCGAGAAATATTCCGGCCAGACGAAGACGCTTGCCCAATGGGCCAAGCTCGGCTTCACGCGTCCGAGCGGCAACGGCTTCAAGAACGGCTCCGACCGCGCCGAACTAAAGCTGCCGGCCAACGGCGGCCCCGGCTTCCTGATGACGAAGAACTTCTTCGTCATCAAGCGCTACAACGCCTCCGATTCCTATGCGATGGGCGTCGGCATGCTGGCGGACCAGATCGCCGGCTACGGCGGCGTCAAGCAGCGCTGGCCGCGGCCCGACGGCGCGCTCGACATCACGGAGAAGTTCGAGCTGCAGACGCGCCTCAAGGAGCTCGGCTACTACGACGGCGAGGTCGACGGCAATTTCGGCTCCGGCTCCAAGGCCGCCATCCAGGCCTTCCAGAGCCGCATGGGCCTTTCGGCCGACGGCGAGCCGAGCCAGACGCTCCTCAAGGCGCTGCGCCGCTGACCGCGGCCGGGCGCGCATGACAGGGGCGCTCCGGCGCCCCTTTTTGCTGGCCGGCGCTTTCGCTTGCCGCCCGCATTTGCCATCATGCCGCCACCGAACGCCTGCAGGATGACGGGAAAGGCGGGGAGCCATCGCATGAGCATGAGTATCCGGACCTTCTGCCTGGGGCTTGCCCTTGCCGTCGCGGCAAGCCTTGCCGCCGCGCCGGCCGGCGCGCAGGAGCGCGTCCAGCGCAAGTCGATCCTCGAACTCCTCTTCGGCTCTCCCAAGCGCAAGGTCGAGGAGCCCCAGCCGACGATCCGCAAGCCGAGCGCGACCGTGCGCAAGAAGAAGCCGGCAAGAACCGTCGTGGCCGCGCCGGAACCTGCCGCCGTCGAAAAGCTGCCCGATGCGAAAGTGGTGCTCGTCGTCGGCGACTTCATCGGCGGCAGCCTCGGCGACGGCCTCATCACCGCCTTCGAGGCGACGCCCGGCATCCGCGTCGAGCGCCGCACCAACGGCTCCTCCGGCATCGTGCGCGACGACTACTACGACTGGCCTGCCGCCCTGCCCGGCCTGATCGCCGAGACCAGGCCCACGCTCGTCGTCGTCAGCATGGGCGCCAACGACCGCCAGCAGATGACCGTTGCGGGCAACAGCGAGAAATTCCGCTCCGAGGCCTGGACGAAGGAATACGAGGCGCGCGTCGCCCGCATCGCCGCGCTCGCCCGCGAAGGCGGCCGGCCGCTCCTGTGGATGGGCATGCCGCCCTTCCAGTCCTCCGCGCTGACGGCGGACATGACGACGCTCAACACGCTCTACCGCGCCGGCGTCGAGAAGGCGGGCGGCGAATTCGTCGACATCTGGGACGGGTTCGTCGACGAGGACGGCAAGTTCGTGATCTCCGGCTCGGACATCAACGGCCAGCAGGTGCGCCTGCGCGGCTCGGACGGCATCAACTTCACCAAGGCCGGCAAGCGCAAGCTCGCCTTCTACGTGGAAAAGGAAATCCGCCGCCTGCTCGGCGACGCCGCCGTCGGCCCGGGCCTGCAGAGCGACCTCAAGGACCTCGTCGTCACGGCGCCCCCGGCGGAAGACGCCGAGATCACCAAGACGCAGCCCATCAGCCTCGCCGATCCCGCGCTCGACGGCGGCACCGCCCTCCTCGGCGGCTCGGCCCTCAAGGGCAACGGCAAGAGCCTGCGCGACAAGCTGGTGGAAAAAGGCGAGACCGCCAACGCCCCGCTGGGGCGGGTGGACGATTTCCGGCTGGAGAAGACGGCAACGCCGTAGGCGGGAGCACCCGATAGGCTTCGCTCCCCGCCCTCTCACCTCTCCGCCGTCATCCCCGGGCCTGATCCGAGGATCCATCGCCACATCCGCAAGCGCGGCATGGATGGTCGGGTCAAGCCCGACCATGACGATAGAGGCTTTGGTGAACATAGCGCGCCGCAACCCGCGCGCTATTCCATTTTATCGCGGCAGCGTGGTCGAGCCCATCAGCGCCTCGTCGATCGCGCGGGCGGCCTGGCGGCCTTCGCGGATCGCCCAGACGACGAGCGACTGGCCGCGGCGCACGTCCCCGGCCGTCCAGAGCTTGTCCACCGAGGTCCTGTAGTCGCGCTCGTTGGCGACGACGTTCGAGGAACCGCGCTTGTCGGTGTTGATCGTCAGGCGCTCGCCGAGGTCCTTCAGGACGCCGTCGGTGAAAGGACCGCGGAAGCCGATGGCGATGAAGGCGAGATCCGCCTTGATGATGAACTCCGTGCCGGGGATCGGCTTGCGGCGGTCGTCCACCTGGCAGCACTTCACGCCGGTCAGGACGCCGTCCTCGTCGCCGACGAATTCGAGCGTGCCGACCTGGAACTCGCGCACGGCGCCTTCGGCCTGCGAGGAGGAGGTGCGCATCTTCGTCGCCCAGAAGGGCCAGACGGCGAGCTTGTCTTCCTTTTCCGGCGGCTGCGGGCGGATGTCGAGCTGGGTGACCTTCACCGCGCCCTGGCGGAAGGCGGTGCCGACGCAGTCTGACGCCGTATCGCCGCCGCCGACGACGACGATGTGCTTGCCGCCGGCAAGGATCGGCTCGGACGGCCAGCCGACGCTGTCGATGTTCTCGCGCCCGACGCGGCGGTTCTGCTGCACGAGATAGGGCATGGCATCGTGCACGCCGATGAAATCGCCGCCGGGGATGCCGGCGTCGCGCGGGGTTTCCGAGCCGCCGCAGTAGAGCACGGCGTCATGCTCGGCGAGCATCTCGTCCATCGTCTTGTCGACGCCGACATTGACCCCGTAATGGAACGTCACGCCCTCGCCGCGCATCTGGTCGACGCGGCGGTCGATGAAGTTCTTCTCCAGCTTGAAGTCCGGGATGCCGTAGCGCAGGAGGCCGCCGGCCTTGGATTCGCGCTCGTAGACATGGACCTCGTGGCCGGCGCGGGCGAGCTGCTGGGCAGCCGCCATGCCGGCAGGGCCGGAACCGATGACGGCGACCTTCTTGCCCGTCTTCACCGTCGCCGGCTGCGGCACGATATAGCCCATCTCGTAGGCCTTGTCGGCAAGCGCCTGCTCGACGGTCTTGATGGCGACCGGCATGTCCTCGAGGTTCAGCGTGCAGGCCTCCTCGCAGGGCGCGGGGCAGATGCGGCCGGTGAATTCCGGGAAGTTGTTGGTCGAATGCAGGTTGCGGATCGCCTCTTCCCAGTTGCCGCTGTAGACGAGGTCGTTCCAGTCGGGAATCTGGTTGTGGACCGGACACCCGGTCGGCCCGTGGCAATAGGGAACGCCGCAATCCATGCAGCGCGCCGCCTGCTTCTGGACCTCCTGGTCCGACATCGGGATGGTGAATTCACGGAAATGGCGGATGCGGTCGGATGCCGGCTGATACTTCATGACCTGCCGGTCGATCTCCAGAAAACCTGTAACCTTGCCCATCGTATTGTCCTGAAACCTTAAGTGTTTTCAACGAGCGCCTTTCGGACGCAAAGGATAGCCCCTCATCCCGCTGCCGCGACCTTCTCCCCGCAAGCGGGGAGAAGGAAGATGCCGCACCGCCTTGCCTCTTGTCCCTTCTCCCCGTTTACGGGGAGAAGGTACCGGCAGGCGGATGAGGGGCCGTTGCAGCCTGTTACTCGGCCGCTTCCGCCATTTTCATGCGTTCCATGTCTTCCAGCGCACGGCGATACTCGACCGGCATGACCTTGCGGAACTTCGGGCGATAATCGGCCCAATGGTCGAGGATCTCCTTGGCCCGCGGCGAAGCCGTATAGTGCAGGTGGTTGGAGATGAGCTGATAGAGCCGCTCCTCGTCATGGCGCGTCATGTCGCCGGAAACATCCACCATGCCCTTGTGCATGATGTCGCCGCCGTGATGGTGTAGCTTCTCCAGCATGTCGTCCTCTTCCGGAACCGGCTGGAGCTCGACCATCGCCATGTTGCAGCGGCGGGCGAAATCGCCCACCTCGTCCAGCACATAGGCGACGCCACCGGACATGCCGGCCGCGAAGTTGCGGCCCGTCTGGCCGATGACGACGACGACGCCGCCCGTCATGTATTCGCAGCCGTGGTCGCCCACGCCCTCAACCACGGCGATGGCACCGGAGTTGCGCACGGCGAAACGCTCGCCGGCAACGCCGTTGAAGTAGCACTCGCCGGCAATCGCGCCGTAGAGAACCGTGTTGCCGACGATGATCGATTCATGCGGCACAGCGCGGTTGCCTTCCGGCGGGCGCACGATGATGCGGCCGCCCGAAAGGCCCTTGCCGACATAGTCGTTGCCGGCCCCCACGAGGTCGAAGGTGACGCCGCGGGCGAGGAACGCGCCGAAGGACTGGCCGGCCGTGCCGTTGAGTGTCACGGAGATCGTGTCGTCCTTGAGGCCCTTGAAGCCGTAGCGCTTGGCCACTTCCCCCGAGAGCATCGCGCCGGCCGAGCGGTCGACGTTCTTGATGTCGACGGCGAAGGAGACGGGCGTCTTCGCTTCGAGCGCGGGCTTGGCCTGCTCGATCAGCTTGCGGTCGAGGATGTCGTGGATCGGGTGGTTCTGCCGCTCGGTCCAGTAGGTCGCCTCCTTCGGCGCATCGACCTTGTGGAAGATGCGGGAGAAGTCGAGGCCGTTGGCCTTCCAGTGCGAGATCATCCGCTCCTTCTCCAGAAGCTCCGAGGCGCCGATGATCTCGTTCAGCGAGCGAACGCCGAGCGAGGCCAGGATCTCGCGCACCTCTTCGGCGACGAAGAAGAAGTAGTTGATGACATGCTCGGGCGCGCCCTTGAAGCGCTTGCGCAGGACCGGGTCCTGCGTGGCGACCCCCACCGGACAGGTGTTGAGGTGGCACTTGCGCATCATGATGCAGCCGGCCGCAATCAGCGGCGCGGTGGCAAAGCCGAACTCGTCGGCACCGAGCAGCGCGCCGATGACGACGTCGCGGCCGGTCTTGAGGCCCCCGTCGACCTGCAGCGCGATGCGCGAGCGCAGCTTGTTCAGCACGAGCGTCTGGTGCGTCTCGGCAAGGCCGATCTCCCACGGGGAGCCGGCATGCTTCAGCGAGGTGAGCGGCGAGGCGCCCGTGCCGCCGTCGAAGCCGGCGATGGTGATGTGGTCCGCACGCGCCTTGGCGACACCGGCGGCGACCGTGCCGACGCCGACTTCCGAGACGAGCTTGACCGAGATGTCGGCCTCGGGGTTGACGTTCTTCAGGTCGTAGATGAGCTGCGCCAGGTCCTCGATCGAATAGATGTCATGGTGCGGCGGCGGCGAGATGAGGCCGACGCCCGGGGTCGAGTGACGGGTCTTGGCGACCGTCGCATCCACCTTGTGGCCGGGAAGCTGACCGCCCTCGCCGGGCTTGGCGCCCTGCGCGACCTTGATCTGCAGCACGTCCGCATTGACGAGGTATTCGGTCGTCACGCCGAAGCGGCCGGAGGCGATCTGCTTGATCGCCGAGCGCTCGGGGTTCGTCGAGCCGTCCGGCAGCGGCATGTAGCGGTCCGCTTCCTCGCCGCCCTCGCCGGTGTTCGACTTGCCGCCGATCCGGTTCATGGCGACGGCGAGCGTCGTGTGCGCCTCGCGGGAGATCGAGCCGAAGGACATGGCGCCCGTCGAGAAGCGCTTGACGATGTCCGCCGCCGGCTCGACCTCGTCGATGGAGATCGGCTTGCGGCCGGCAGCTTCCGCCCCCTTGATCGAGAAGAGGCCGCGGATCGTGTTCATGCGCAGCGACGAGGCGTTCACCAGCTCGGCGAATTCCTTGTAGCGGTCCTCCGCATTGCCGCGCACCGCATGCTGGAGCGAGGCGACGACGTCCGGCGTCCAGGAATGCTCCTCGCCGCGCATGCGGTAGGCATATTCGCCGCCGATATCGAGCGTGTTGGCAAGCAGCGGGTCGCGGCCGAAGGCGGCCTTGTGGCGGGCGAAGGTCTCCTTGGCGATCTGGTCGAGGCCGATGCCCTCGATGGTCGTCGCCGTGCCGAAGAAATACTTGTCGACGAAGGCCGACGACAGGCCGATGGCGTCGAAGATCTGCGCGCCGCAATAGGACTGGTAGGTCGAGATGCCCATCTTGGACATGACCTTGAGGATGCCCTTGCCGATGGCCTTGATGTAGCGGTAGACGACCTCTTCCGCATCGACCTCCTTCGGGAACTCGCCGCGCTTGTGCATGTCGGTGAGCGTATCGAAGGCGAGATAGGGGTTGATCGCTTCCGCGCCGTAGCCGGCCAGAAGGCAGAAATGGTGCACCTCGCGCGGCTCGCCGGTTTCCACGACGAGGCCGACCGAGGTGCGAAGCCCCTTGCGGATCAGGTGATGGTGCACGGCGGCCGTCGCCAGAAGCGCCGGGATCGCCACGCGGTCCGGGCCGATCTGCCGGTCGGAGAGCACGATGATGTTGTAGCCGCTGGTGACGGCCTGCTCAGCGCGCTCGCAAAGGCGGTCGAGCATTTCCAGCATGCTCTCGGCGCCGCGCGAGACGTCATAGGTGAAGTCCAGCGTCTTGGTGTCGAAACGATCCTCGACATGGCCGATGGAACGGATCTTCTCAAGGTCGCCGTTGGTGAGGATCGGCTGGCGCACTTCCATGCGCTTGGCCTTGGCCGCGCCGCCATGGTCGAGGATGTTCGGCCGCGGGCCGATGAAGGAGACGAGGCTCATGACCAGTTCCTCGCGGATCGGGTCGATGGGCGGGTTCGTCACCTGCGCGAAGTTCTGCTTGAAATAGGTGTAGAGCAGCTTGGTCTTGTCGGACATGGCCGAGATCGGCGTGTCCGTGCCCATGGAGCCGATGGCTTCCTGCCCCGTCGTCGCCATCGGCGACATCAGGAGCTTGGTGTCCTCCTGCGTATAGCCGAAGGCCTGCTGGCGGTCGCGTAGCGAGACGTCGCGGCGCAGCGCCCGCGGCTCGACCGGGCCGAGGTCTTCCAGGATGATCTGCGTGTTGTCGAGCCAGTCGCGGTAGGGATGCTTGGCGGCGAGCGTCGACTTCACCTCGTCGTCGGAGATGATGCGGCCCTCTTCCATGTCGATGAGCAGCATCTTGCCCGGCTGGAGGCGCCACTTCTTGACGATGCTCTCTTCCTTGACCGGCAGCGTGCCGGCTTCGGAGGCGAGGATGACGCGGTCGTCGTCGGTGACGAGGTAGCGGGCGGGGCGCAGGCCGTTGCGGTCGAGCGTCGCGCCGATCTGACGGCCGTCGGTGAAGGCGACGGCGGCCGGGCCGTCCCACGGTTCCATGAGGGCGGCGTGGTACTCGTAGAAGGCCTTGCGCTCGGGGCTCATGAGCTGGTTGCCGGCCCAGGCCTCGGGGATCAGCATCATGACGGCATGCGCCATGGAGTAACCGCCGCGCACCAGGAATTCGAGCGCGTTGTCGAAACAGGCCGTGTCCGACTGGCCCTCGTAGGAGATCGGCCAGAGCTTGGTGATGTCGTCGCCGAAGAGCGGTGAGGAGACGGAAGCCTGACGGGCCGCCATCCAGTTGACGTTGCCGCGCAGCGTGTTGATCTCGCCGTTATGGGCGACCATGCGATAGGGATGCGCCAGCTTCCACGACGGGAAGGTGTTGGTGGAGAAGCGCTGGTGCACGAGGGCGACGGCCGATTCGAAGCGCGGATCGGCAAGGTCCTTGAAGTAGGCGCCCACCTGATAGGCGAGGAACATGCCCTTGTAGACGATGGTCTGCGAGGACAGGGAAGCGGGATAGAAATCGCTCTCCTCGCCTTCGTACTCGTCGTAGATGCGGTTGGAGATCACCTTGCGCAGGGTGAAGAGGCGGCGTTCGAACTCGGCGTTGGTGGCCGCGTCCCGGCCCGCGCCGATGAACACCTGCACATGACGCGGCTCGGTGGCGGCGATTTCCGGCGCCTTGGAAAGGGAGGAATTGTCGACCGGCACGTCGCGGAAACCGAGAAGGACCTGCCCTTCCTCGGCCACGACATCGGCGATGACCTTCTTGAAATGCTCGACCAGCGTTTCGTCACGCGGCATGAAGATATGGCCGACGGCGTATTCGCCTGCCTTGGGCAGGGTGACGCCCTGCTTTGCCATCTCCTCGCGGAAGAAGCGGTCGGGGATCTGCACGAGGATGCCCGCGCCGTCGCCCATCAGCGGGTCGGCACCGACAGCACCGCGGTGCGTCAGGTTTTCCAGCATGAACAGACCGTCCTTGACGATCTGGTGCGACTTCTGGCCTTTCAGATGCGCCACGAAGCCGACGCCGCAAGCGTCGTGTTCGTTGCGCGGATCGTAGAGACCCTGTTTTTTCGGCAGGCCCGGTTTGGAAGCGCGCGTCTTGGCGCCCGTCGCAGTCGCCTGCGCCCGGGTCTGCCGCAAATCATGTGCTTGAGTCTTCTCCATCATGCTTCCCTCCTGTGGGCCCGGTCCGGCGGGCGCCGTCTTCGCCCGCGATCGTCCCCGCCAACCGGCTCGGGCCTGACCGCAAGCATCTGCTTCGTGAACCTTTCCGGCCGCGAAACGACGGCCGACCAGGATGTGATCATCGGACCGTCAGGGGCGTCGGGCCTTCCGCCCTTCGCCGTTTCAGGCACCGTGGACGGCGCCTTTTCGGTCTCCTGACCGAAATAGGACAGCAAACCTGTCCTATTTCATGGGCTCTATGCCAGAAAGCCCCCCACCCTGCAAGGCCATCATGCCAAATAATCACCACCTCATGAAGAAAAATTGCCCGCGCCACGAATGGCTTGAAATTAAATTACGAGCTTCCGGCACTTTGTTTCCGTTCCTTTCATTCCGACGTAAAACGGCCGGCAGGCCAAATCCGGCAATTGATCGTTCCCGTTTCTTCATTATGGTCCTGCCGGAGCCCTCATTCGCATTGGAAATCCCATGTTTTTCGCTTCCGACAACTGGGCAGGCGCCCATCCCGACATCGCACGAAGCCTCGTCGAGGCCGCCGGCGGCTTCGCCTCGGCCTACGGCACGAGCGACCTCGACAAGCGTGTGGAAAACACCTTCCGCGAGATTTTCGAGCGCGACGTCGCCGTCTTCTTCGTCGGGACCGGCACGGCGGCCAATTCGCTGGCGCTTGCCAGCGTCAACCGTCCGGGCGGGCAGGTCTTCTGCCACCGCGAGGCGCATGTGAACGTCGACGAGTGCAATGCGCCGGAATTCTTCGCGGCCGGCGCAAAGCTCGTGCCGATCGACGGGCCCGCCGGCAAGCTGCAGCCCGATGCCCTTGCCGCCGCCATCGGCCGCTTCCCGCCGGATTTCGTGCATGGCGGCCAGCCGATGGCCGTCTCCATTACCCAGGCGACGGAAGCCGGCACCAGCTATACGGTCGAGGAGATCGCCGCCCTTTCCGCCGTCGCGAAGGAGGCGAGCCTGCCCCTGCACATGGACGGCGCCCGCTTTGCCAACGCGCTCGTCCATCTCGGCGCGACGCCCGCGGAAATGACGTGGAAGAGCGGCGTCGACCTCCTCTCCTTCGGCGGCACGAAGAACGGCTGCTGGTGCGCCGAGGCGCTGGTGCTCTTCGATCCCGGCAAGGCCGACCAGATGCGGTTCCTGCGCAAGCGCTCGGCCCAGCTCTTCTCCAAGTCGCGCTTCATCTCCGCCCAGTTCGACGCCTATTTCCGGGATGGCCTCTGGCTCGACCTCGCCCGCCACTCCAACGCCATGGCCGCGCGGCTTGCGGCCGGCTTTGCCGCATCCGGCAAGGCGCGCCTTGCCTGGCCGACCGGCTCGAACGAGCTCTTCGCCATCATCGACAACGACGCGATGAAGGCTCTGAAGGAAAAGGGCGCCGTCTTCTATCCCTGGCCCGCCGGCCCGCAGGTGAAGGCGCGCATGGCCGAGAACGAAACCCTCGTCCGCCTCGTCACCAGCTTCGCGACGAGCGAAGCGGATGTGGACGCTTTCCTCACGGGGCTTTGAGAAAGAACGTCCTCTCCCCCGCAGCGGGCGGGTAAGGCTCACAACAAAAAAGGCGGTGCCTCGCGGCACCGCCCTCTTCATTCCGGTCGAAGCCGGGCTTATTCGCTCTGGGCTTCGATCTGCTTCGGCTCGGAGCCGATGGCGGCGATCTCGATGCGGCGCGGCTTCATGGCTTCCGGGATTTCGCGCAGGAGATCGATGTGGAGAAGGCCGTTCTTCAGCGAAGCGGCGCGCACTTCCACATGATCGGCGAGCTGGAAGCGGCGCTCGAAAGCGCGCTTGGCAATGCCGCGATAGAGATACTGGCCGTCCTCGGCCGTTTCGTCCTTCTTCTCGCCCTTGACCGTCAGCGCGTGTTCGCGCGCCTCGATCGACAGTTCGCTTTCGTCGAAGCCGGCCACCGCCATGGTGATGCGGTAGGTGTTTTCGCCGGTGCGCTCGATGTTGTAGGGCGGGTAAGTCTGGGCCTGGTCAGGCTGGCCGAGGCTATCGAGCATGGTGAAGAGACGGTCGAAACCGACGGTGGAACGGTAGAGGGGGGAGAAATCGACGTGACGCATGGTGTCCTCCTTCAGAGCAACGGTTGCGATCTTTCATAAGGCCGCCCCGATTTCCGAAGATGCGGCCCGGTTCATCCGGCCTCCGCCCCATATGGCGACGGCAGCCTCGACGGACCCTTTCGGCGCCCGTGACGATGAGATGGGAACGGTTTTGCGGCGGTTCAAGAGGCTCCGGCCCGCGATTTTCCGACATGAACGGCGGATGAACATGCGCTTCGGATAGCGTTCAGCTTGACCCTGCTAGAACGGCAGCATCGGAAGCGAAAACTTTCGACGACCGGGGTGCAACGTCCCTTCCGCTCCGGTCAAATTACGCCGGAATGCATGTGCCGCCACCCCCGTGCCACATGCATCCGGCTTTTTTCTTTGACGCCCTGCGGGCGGTCGCCTATCCATCGAAGGCATGCCGCCCGTTCGAGACCCGTCGATGGACCCCATCCTCTACGCCACCGCCGACAATCCCGTTCCGGAGAATCATCTTGCCGGCTTCTTCGAGGGCCGCGGCGGCGTGAAGATCCGCTATGCCGTCTTCCGCTCGAAGGCGCGCGAGGCCAAGGGCACGGTCGTGCTGCTGCAGGGCCGCAGCGAGTGCATCGAGAAATATTACGAGACGATCGGGGACCTGACGGCCCGGGGCCTCTGGGTCGCCACCTTCGACTGGCGCGGCCAGGCCGGCTCCGGCCGGTTCGTTTCCGGCAGCCGCGCCGGCCATGTCGACCGCTTCGCCGACTACGAGGCCGATCTTTCGCTGTTCCTCGAGCAGATCGTGCTGCCGGATGCCCGCCTGCCCTTCTTCATCGTCGCCCATTCGACCGGGGCGCTCGTCGCCCTTTCGCAGGCGCCGCAGCTCGAAAACCGCATCGAGCGCATGGTGCTCGCCTCGCCCTTCGTCGCGCTCGGCGGCCAGTCGATGAGCCAGCGCCAGATCGGCATCATCGCCCGCCTCGCCTCGCTGACGGGCTTCGGCAAGCGGACCTTCCGCAAGGGCGATCCGCCGCTCGGCTTTGCGGACAATGTCGTGACATCGGACGCGCGGCGCTTTGCCCGCAACGCCGCCATCTATGCCGAGCACCCCGAGCTTTCCATCGGCTGGCCCACAGCCCGCTGGCTGAACGAGACGCTGCGGGCCATGGCGCGCGTCACGCACCAGGACCACCTGACGCGCATCCGCATCCCCACACTGCTGCTCTGCCCGACGGCCGATCCCCTCGTGCCGCGCAAGGCGGTGGGCGATCTTGCGCGCATCTTCCGCGCCGCCCGCCTCATCGAGATCGACGGCGCGCGCCACGAGCTGTTCCAGGAGGCCGACCGCTTTCGCGCGCAGGCGCTCGCGGCCATCGACGCCTTCATTCCGGGCAGCGACGCCGACGACACCAGCCTCGGCGCCTGAAGGTAAGGATTGCCTTACGCGTTGAGGATCGCCATCGCGGCATCGTAGACCTTGCGGCTGCCGGCCGCGATGATCTCGCCGCCGTTTTCCGCCGGGCCGCCGTCCCAGGTGGTGATGATGCCGCCCGCCTGCTCGATGACCGGGATGAGCCCGCCGACGTCATAGGGTTTCAGGCCGCATTCGACGACGAGGTCGATATGGCCGGCGGCGAGCAGCGCATAGGCATAGCAGTCGCAGCCGTAGCGGAAGAGCCGCACCTTCTCCTGCACCGCCTCGAAGCGCGCCTTGCGGCCGTCGACGAAGAGATGCGGCGAGGTGGTGAAGAGGATCGCGTCCGAAAGGCTTTCGCAGGGGCGCGCCGACAGGACCTTGCTGCCGTCCGGGCCCGAATAGCGGGAGACCGTGCCGTCGGCGAAATAGCGCTCGCCCGTGAAGGGCTGGTCGATCAGGCCCATGACGGCCTCGCCGTTGCGGTAGAGCCCGATGAGCGTGCCCCAGACCGGGACGCCGGAAATGAAGGCGCGCGTGCCGTCGATCGGGTCGATGACCCAGACATATTCGCGGTCGAGGCCGACCGAGCCATGCTCCTCGCCGAGGATGCCGTGATCGGGGAAATGCTGCTCGATCACCGCGCGGATGGCGATCTCCGCCGCGCGGTCCCCCTCCGTCACCGGATCGAAGCCGCCCGCCTCCTTGTTCACGACGTCGGCGCCGACGCGAAAGCGCGGCAGGGTTTCCTTCCTCGCCGCATCGGCAAGGAGGTCGAAAAAGGCGCGATCAGGCTGCATGGAATCTCCCGAAGGGAATTGCGACCACCCTCCTTACTGCATCGCCGGGGAAAACGGAACCGGATTGACGCCGCTGCCATCGCGTGGGGCGCCCGCCCTCTTCGCACTTGCACTTGACATTTGTGCGCCGCAGCATTACCGTCTTTATCGCAGTCCTTGGTGACTGTAATGCCCTCATTGGGTGTTTCCTCCCTAGACTTGACCGCGCCCCGTGCGCGGTTTTTTTTGACAGGGAGAAAGGGCTTATTCGGCGGCGAGCGCCCGGTCGGCGGCATATTCCTCGACATGGTCGGAGAAGTTCTCGAGGAAGGCGGAGATCGCCGTCTGCAGCACCGCGAAATCCGGTTTCTTGACCAGCGTCGCCTCGTCGACATAGAGGCCGCGGTTCACCTCGATCTGCAGGGCGTGCAGCCCCTTGGCCGGCCGGCCGTAATGCTCGGTGATGAAGCCGCCCGCATAGGGCTTGTTGCGCACGACGGAAAAGCCCATGTCCTCCAGAAGCCGCATGGCAAGGCGCGAAAGCTCGCCGGATGCGCTGGTGCCGTAGCGGTCGCCGATGATGAAGTCGGGCCGCATCGCCGTTCCCGAGACGCGGATATTGCCCGGCATGGAGTGGCAGTCGATGAGCACGGCAAAGCCGAAGGCGACGTGGGTGCGCACGATCAGCCGGCGCAGGCACGCGTGATAGGGCTTGTAGACCGTCTCCACCCGCTCCAGCGCCTCCTCCACCGGAAGCCGGTGGCGGTAGATCTCCATGTTCTCGGCAACGACGCGCGGCACCGTGCCGAGCCCGCCGGCCACGCGGATGGAGTTGATGTTGGCATAGGACGGCAGGGCGCCGTCGAACATGCGCGGATCGAGCTCGTAGGGCTCGCGGTTGACGTCGAGCCAGGCGCGCGGGAAATGCGCGATCAGCATCGGCGCGCCGAGCGCCGGGGCGACCGAGAAGAGTTCGTCGACATAGTGATCTTCCGAGCGGCGGATGCCGAGCGCGTCGAGGCGCGACCGCTCGAGGAAGCCCTGTGGATAAAGCCGCCCGCTATGGGGCGAATTGAAGACGAGGGGCACGCTCTGCGAAACCGGCTCCAGCACTTCGAAGTGGCTGTTTTCGCTGAAAGCCTCCGCCATCGCCGTCCTTTACCATGCCTGAATTTCCTTGCGCCGCCATGTTGCCAGCGCCCTTCCGGCATGTCCATACTGAGAAAGAGGGGATGAGGCTTCGCCCTGCCCCATTCACCGGATATTTACCGGCTTAGGCTCTTCATACCACAACCGCCCGTCCGCGGGCAGACAACTTCCAGAACGGTTTGCCAATTCCATGACTCCCAAGATTCTCCTCGCAGAAGACGACAACGACATGCGCCGCTTTCTGGTGAAGGCGCTCGAAAAGGCGGGCTACCAGGTGCTCTCCTACGACAACGGCGCCAGCGCATACGACCGTCTTCGCGAAGAACCCTTCTCCCTCCTCCTCACCGACATCGTGATGCCGGAGATGGACGGCATCGAACTGGCGCGCCGCGCCACCGAGCTCGACCCCGACCTCAAGGTCATGTTCATCACGGGTTTCGCGGCCGTCGCGCTCAACCCGGACTCCAAGGCTCCGAAGGATGCCAAGGTGCTTTCCAAGCCCTTCCACCTGCGCGACCTGGTGGAAGAGGTCAACAAGATGCTGGCCGCCTAAGGCATGGAAAAGACCGCAAAATCGGCGCGCGAAAAAAGGTTCGAAAACCCTATTGACGCCGCCTCCGGTTTTGTGGTCTATGCGCCGCATCGGATGGGCGTGTAGCTCAGCGGGAGAGCACTACGTTGACATCGTAGGGGTCACAGGTTCAATCCCTGTCACGCCCACCATTCGAATTCCAAAGGCCTTTCGGGAAACCGGAAGGCCTTTTGTTTTTGGGGCTTTCCCCCGCGGAAAAGGCTCCCCCGGGCCGGTGCCGGGAAATACACATATGCCGCCAAGGAAATAGTTGACGGCGGGGTGTGTTTTGCTGTCTGATGCGCATGGCTCCGAAGTGGGCCTCACGCCGGAAACCGGCGCCAAGCGGATGAAATTCCGTGTAAATCGGGCGGAAAGCGCCCGGCAGGCCGCAAACCCGGCGCCCGATTACCCCGCTAAACCGTAAAGTGTTTATCTTCAGGCTATACTTGCGGCCGCCCACCCCTCTACAAAAGATGGCGCACCCCGTTGGAGGACGGGTTGAAGCAGTCGTGCGATAGGAGGAGTATCCATGAGCGACGCATCCCTTATAAGCCCGGTGGACGAGAAACTGCCTGTCGGCAGGCTCGCGACGCTCGGGATACAACACGTACTCGTCATGTATGGCGGCGCGGTCGCCGTGCCGCTGATCGTCGGCCGGGCGCTGCAGCTCAGCCCCCAGGACGTGGCCTTCCTGATTTCCGCCGACCTTTTCGTCTGCGGCCTCGTGACCATCATCCAGTCGCTCGGCATCACCCGCCATATCGGCATCCGCATGCCCGTCATGATGGGCGTGACCTTCGCCTCGGTCGGCCCGATGGTTTCCATGGCGACGCTTTCGCCGGGACCGGAGGGCGCCCGCATGATCTTCGGCGCCATCATAGGCGCGGGCTTCGTCTCGCTGCTGCTCGCCCCCGTCATGGGGCGGCTCCTGCGGTTCTTCCCGCCGGTGGTGACAGGCACGATCATCCTCATCATCGGCGTGTCGCTGATGCGCGTCGGCATCAACTGGACCTTCGGCAACCCCTTCGGCCCGACCGCGCCCAAGCTGATCGACCCCAGCCACATCGAATGGCTGAACCAGATCAAGAAGCTCGCCGAAACCGGCGGCCCGGCCGTTCCTGACGGCTTCGCCATCGCCCCGACGCTCTCCAACCCGATCTACGCCGAACCGAGCCATATCGCGCTCTCGGCCCTCGTCCTGATCTCGATCCTGCTGATCGCCCGCTTCGGCCGCGGCCTCATCGCCAACATCGCCGTGCTCAGCGGCGTCATCATCGGCTGCATCGTCGCGGCCGCCCTCGGCATGATGCATTTCGACCGCGTGGGCGATGCCGGCTGGTTCGCCGTCGTCACGCCGCTGCGCTTCGGCATGCCGATCTTCAACCCGGTCCTCATCGCCACGATGACGCTGGTGATGATTGTCGTCATGATCGAATCGACCGGCATGTTCCTGGCGCTGGGCGAAATCACCGGCAAGAAGATCGAGCAGCAGCACCTGACGGCGGGCCTGCGCGTCGACGGCATCGGCACGATGATCGGCGGCCTCTTCAACACCTTCCCCTATACGAGCTTCTCGCAGAACGTCGGCCTCGTCGGCGTCACGGGGGTGAAGAGCCGTTACGTGTGCGTCGCCGCCGGCGTCATCATGATCGTCCTCGGCCTCATCCCCAAGATGGGCGCGCTGGTGGAAGCCGTGCCGACCTTCGTGCTCGGCGGCGCGGGTCTCGTCATGTTCGGCATGGTCGCCGCGACGGGCGTGCGCATCCTCACCACGGTGGACTTCAAGACCTCGCGCAACAACCTGTTCGTGGTCGCCGTCTCCGTCGGCTTCGGCCTCATCCCGCTGCTGGCGCCGAACTACCTGATGTGGATGCCCCACGCCATCCACCCGGTCATCGAATCGGGCATCGTGCTCACCTCGATCGCCGCGATCGTCCTCAATGCCTTCTTCAACGGCGCGAAGTTCGAGCAGACCTCCGCCATCGAAGCGGCCCGCATGGCCGACAGCCACTAACGGCCTGACGCCAGAAAGACAAAAGCCGGCCCGTTCACCGCGGGCCGGCTTTCTGTTTGCGGGGAATAAACCCGTTAGTTCAGCGGAACCCGCATGCCGCCGTCGGAAACCGGCGGGCGGGCATAGGTCGTGTTGTCGGCAGCCGTGGTGCTGCAACCGGCGAGCGCCAGAAGCGTGAGCGCAGCGACGATGAAACCGGAAATGGGGCGCATGGTCCTCTCCTTGTGGTGTGCTCGTAACACATAGGAAACGCCGCCATCCGCGTCCACTGGCAGCGGGCATGAAAAAGCCCGCCGCCTTTCAGGGACGGAGAGGATCACCACTCGGCGACGCTGCCGTCCTCATGGCGCCAGACGGGATTGCGCCAGCGATGGCCTTCCTTCGCCCGCTCGGCGACATAGGCCTCGTCCACCTCCACGCCGAGGCCCGGCCCCTGCGGGATCGACACGAAGCCGTCCGCATAGTGGAACACTTCCTTGTTGGAGATGTAGTCGAGGATGTCGTTGCCGGTATTGTAGTGGATGCCGAGGCTCTGCTCCTGGATGAAGGCATTGTAGGAGACGGCATCGACCTGCAGGCAGGCGGCAAGCGCGATGGGGCCGAGCGGGCAATGGGGCGCCAACGCCACGTCGTAGGCCTCCGCCATCGCCGCGATCTTGCGGCATTCCGTGATGCCGCCGGCATGGGAAAGGTCGGGCTGGAGGATATCGACATAGCCGTCCGCCAGCACGGACTTGAAGTCCCAGCGCGAATAGAGCCGTTCGCCGAGCGCGATCGGCGTCGAGCAATGGTTGGCGATCTCCTTCAGCGCCTCGCGGTTCTCCGAAAGCACCGGCTCCTCGATGAACATCAGCTTGAACTGTTCGAGTTCCTTGGCCAGCACCTTCGCCATCGGCCGGTGCACGCGGCCGTGGAAATCGACGCCGATGCCGATATGGGGGCCGACGGCCTCGCGGATCGTCGCGATGGTCGCGACCGCCTTGTCCACCTTCTCCCAGCTATCGACGATCTGCATTTCCTCGCAGCCGTTGAGCTTGATCGCCTTGAAGCCGCGGGCGACGACCTCGCGGGCGTTGTTGGCGACGTCCGAGGGCCGGTCGCCGCCGATCCAGGAATAGACCTTGATCCGGTCGCGCACCTGGCCGCCGAGCAGCGCATGAATTGGCTGGCCGTAGGCCTTGCCCTTGATGTCCCACAGCGCCTGGTCGATGCCGGCGAGCGCCGACATGTGGATCGCCCCGCCGCGATAGAAGCCGGCGCGATACATGACCTGCCAATGGTCCTCGATCAGCAGGGGATCCTTGCCGACGAGATAGTCGGCGAGTTCCTGCACCGCCGCTTCCACCGTCAGCGCGCGGCCTTCCACCACCGGCTCGCCCCAGCCGACGATCCCCTCGTCCGTCTCGATCTTCAGGAACAGCCACCGCGGCGGCACGATATAGGTCGTCAGCTTCGTGATCTTCATGGAATTCATCCCTCGGTTTGTCTTGGCTCGCGGGCCTTGCGCCCCGCGGAATCGGTCAGTCGGCCCTGCCCATCAGGCCGGAGAGGTCGCGCGCGGCAAGGTCGAGGATGCGGCGTGAGCAGGCCTCCGCCCGCGCCGCATCGCGCAGGCGCAGCGCGTCGACCAGGTCACGGTGCACGTCCAGCGCCTCCTCGCGCTTTTCCGACGCCCGGTTGGAGGCGTGCAGCGCATGGGAAAGGGCGGCGTGGATGATCGAGGAGAGCTGGTGGAAGACCTTGTTGTGGCTCGCCTTCAGCAGGGTCTCGTGGAAGCGCGTATCGGCGATGGTGAAGGCTTCGAGATCGCCTTCCGCCGCGCCCATTTCGTCGCAGGCCCGCTCGAGGTCGGCGATCTCATGCGCGCTCGCGCGGGAGGCTGCCAGGAAGGCCGCGGCCGGCTCCACCGTGCGGCGCGCCTCGAGGATCGAGCCGAGCAGTTCGGCCGAGAGCACGTCCGGCCCCATCCATTCGAGAATCTGCGCGTCGAGCACGTTCCATTCCGAACGGTCGCAGACGAGCGTGCCGACCCGCGGCCGGCCGCGGACGAGGCCCTTGGTCTCCAGCACCTTCAGCGATTCGCGGATGACGGTGCGGCTAACGCTGTAGGTCGCGCAGAGATCGCTTTCGCGCGGCAGCACGGCGCCCGGCGGGAAGCGCCCGCCGCAGATATCCGCGCCGATGGCGGCCGTCACGTTGTGGCGCACGCGCGGACGGCGCGACGACGGCCGTTGCGCCTGCCTCTTCGCCTTTTCCGCCATGTCACCTCCGCCGCTCAATTCATCATACAAAGGATATCGAATTATATGACAAATTGATGGCGAAGGCTATGCCCCGCCCTCTGCGGATGCACATAAATCCTTGCCGGAAAGCGCGGCCGGGCCGAGGCGCTCAGCGTGTGTGCATGAGGATGTTGACGAGCGTGCCCGCCGGGTCGCGCACGAAGAAGCGCCGCACGCCCCAGGGCTCGTCCGCCGGCCCGTATTCGACCGGATAGCCGCCCCTGACGGCCGCCGCATGGACCGCCTCCACATCGTCCACCTCGATGGAGAGTCCCGGCACCGGCGTGCCGGAACCGCCCTCGGAGGCGAAGCTCACCTGGAGCGGCATGGTGCCTTCGCTGCCATAGGTGGCGATCCAGCCGTGATCCATCAGCGAGGTCAGCCCCAGCACCTCCTCGTAGAACCGGGCGACGGCGGCCGGATCGGCCGTTTCGATATTCGCGACGATGCGTCTGACCTTCATGCGAATCTCCTCAATGAGCGACCGGCACCGCATAGGCCGGCGTCTCCGGCCGGTGCGCCTGCCTGATTTCGCCGACACGCCCGATGATCTTGGGCAGGGATACAAGAATATGGTGGCGCAGCGTCTCGGCCGCCCGCCCGCTGTCGTCCACGTCCAGCGCCCGGAAGACCGCCAGATGCTCGGCGATGAAGGGCTCGTCGGACGGCAGGCGATGCGAGACGCCGATGACATGCTTGCTGACGTTCAGCATGAAGCGGGCGCGCCTCAGCGCGATCAGCAGTTCCCGGTTCGGGCAATAGCCAAGGCATGTGACGTGCAGGTCCGTCTCCAGCGCGTCCATCGCCGCGACCGAGAGGTCGGGATAGAGGGCAAGCGCCTCCTCCAGCCGCTCCGTCATCGCCAGGCGCGCGGCGGGCGGGATGAAGGGTGCGGCCTGCACCAGCGCGACCGGTTCCAGTGCCACGCGGATATCGTGGAGGTCCCGCATGCGGGCCTCGTCGAGCGGAACGAGCGTCCAGCGCATCCGCTCGTCCTTCTCGACGATGCCGAGGGCTTCGAGCCGCGTCAGCGCGTCGCGCGCCACCTGCCGGCCGACGCCGCGGGCGCGCGCCAGTTCCACCTCGTTGATGCGGTGGCGGCCGAAGGCGGAAAGATGCACCATCTCCCGCTCCAGGCTCTCGTAGATCGCCTCCCAGGCGGGCGCCTTGCGCAAGGCCGGCCCTTCGTCGTCGAGGCCGAGCATCTCCGAAGTCAGCATCACGCGCTTCGGCCCGCTCCGCCCCTGCCCCACCAGGAAGCCGCGCCCGTCGAACCGCCGGATCGCACCGGCCGCCTCCAGGAGCGCGAAGGCCTGCCGCACAGGCGTGCGCGTGGAGGCGAAAAGGGCGGCGACCGGCCCTTCGAGCAGCAGGGCGCCCCGCGGCAGGCGCCCGGCCGAGATCGCCTCGGCCAGCACGTCGCGGATGCGCAGGTAGAGCGGGCTCTTGTCCGGCCCCGCGCCCGCCTCTTCCTGAACCGGCTCCATATCCATCATGGCGCGGACCATGGCACGAATGCACCCTGCCGACAACGGTCATGTCCGCGGGCTGCGCCGGCAAGGAAATTGCGCCGCGGCGGCAAAAAATCTCCATTCCTTTCGTGACGCGCGGGGCGTTTTGCGTTAGGGAACCTCTGCTGAGGCTCGCAAGACGGCCACGAAGCGCCCATATGCAGCCGCGTCCACTCGAGGAATTGACCATGCCCGCATATCGCTCCCGAACCACCACCCACGGCCGCAACATGGCCGGTGCCCGCGGCCTGTGGCGCGCGACCGGCATGAAGGACACGGACTTCGGAAAGCCGATCATTGCCGTGGTGAATTCCTTCACCCAGTTCGTGCCCGGCCACGTCCACCTCAAGGACCTCGGCCAGCTCGTCGCGCGCGAGATCGAGGCTGCCGGCGGCGTCGCCAAGGAATTCAACACGATCGCCGTCGACGACGGCATCGCCATGGGCCATGACGGCATGCTCTATTCGCTGCCGAGCCGCGAGATCATCGCCGATTCGGTCGAGTACATGGTCAACGCGCACTGCGCCGACGCCATGGTCTGCATCTCCAACTGCGACAAGATCACGCCCGGCATGCTGAACGCCGCCATGCGCCTCAACATCCCCGCCGTCTTCGTCTCCGGCGGCCCGATGGAGGCCGGCAAGGTCGTCCTCCACGGCAAGACCCATGCGCTCGACCTCGTCGACGCCATGGTCGCCGCCGCCGACGACAAGATGTCCGACGACGACGTCAAGGCCATCGAGCGCTCCGCCTGCCCGACCTGCGGCTCGTGCTCGGGCATGTTCACCGCCAACTCGATGAACTGTCTGACCGAGGCCCTCGGCCTGTCGCTGCCGGGCAACGGCTCGACGCTCGCCACCCACGCCGACCGCAAGCGCCTCTTCGTCGAGGCCGGCCACCTCATCGTCGACCTCGCCCGCCGCTATTACGAGCAGAACGACGATAGCGTGCTGCCGCGCACCATCGCCAACAAGCGCGCCTTCGAGAACGCCATGTCGCTCGACATCGCCATGGGCGGCTCGACCAACACGGTGCTGCACATCCTGGCCGCCGCCTACGAAGGCGGCGTCGACTTCACCCTGGAGGACATCGACCGCCTGTCGCGCAAGGTGCCGTGCCTGTCCAAGGTCGCCCCCGCCAAGGCGGACGTTCACATGGAGGACGTCCACCGCGCCGGCGGCATCATGCGCATCCTCGGCGAGCTCGACCGCGGCGGCCTTCTCCACCGCGACACGCCGACCGTGCATGCCGAAACGCTGGGCGATGCCATCGACCGCTGGGACATCTCCCGCACGAATTCGGAGACGGTGCGCACCTTCTTCCGCGCCGCGCCGGGCGGCATCCCCACCCAGGTCGCCTTCAGCCAGGAAGCGCGCTGGGACGACCTCGACATCGACGGCGAGAACGGCGTCATCCGCTCCGTCGAGCATCCCTTCTCCAAGGACGGCGGCCTTGCGGTCCTTTCCGGCAACGTCGCCCTCGACGGCTGCATCGTGAAGACGGCCGGCGTCGATGAATCGATCCTGAAGTTCTCCGGCCCCGCCGTCGTCTTCGAAAGCCAGGACGCGGCCGTCAAGGGCATCCTCGGCGGCGAGGTGAAGGCCGGCGACGTCGTCGTCATCCGCTACGAAGGCCCGAAGGGCGGCCCCGGCATGCAGGAAATGCTATATCCGACGAGCTACCTGAAGTCGAAGGGCCTCGGCAAGGCCTGCGCGCTCATCACCGACGGCCGCTTCTCCGGCGGCACGTCCGGCCTTTCCATCGGCCACGCCTCACCGGAAGCGGCACAGGGCGGCGCCATCGGCCTCGTGCGCCAGGGCGACATCATCGAGATCGACATCCCGAACCGCACGATCAACCTTGCGGTCTCCGACGCCGAGCTCGCCGCCCGCCGCGCCGAGCAGGACAAGCTCGGCTGGAAGCCGGCCGCCCCGCGCAAGCGCAACGTCACGACGGCGCTGAAGGCCTACGCCGCCTTCGCCGCCAGCGCCGACAAGGGCGCCGTGCGCATCCTGCCGGAATAAGGGCAGCGACCGGCACGGTGCACCAACCCCTCCAAGGGCAACGTATTGCTATGAAGACCCTCTCTGCCTGCCGGCATCTCCCCCACAAGGGGGGAGAAAGGCTGGCAGCACCCTTTTCCCTCGATTTTTGAACGCCGAGTGTGCCGCGGGTTAAGTCCCTCCCCCTTGTGGGGAGGGGTTGGGGAGGGGTCTTCACGAGAAACCCCTCCCCAACCCGCTTTGACATCGACCATAAATGTTGATATCAACCCATACGTCGAAAGCCCGCGAAGGAGGAGTTCCGAGCATGAGACCGGACCACGAGATCGTATCCCGTAAGGAATGGCTGGCGGCACGCAAGGCGCTGCTGTCGCTGGAGAAGGAGGAGACGAAGCTGCGCGACAAGGTGCGCGCCGAACGCCTCGCCCTGCCCTGGGTCAAGGTCGACAAGGCCTACACCTTCGACACGCCCGAGGGGCGAAAGAGCCTTGCGGACCTTTTCGACGGCCGCAGCCAGCTTGTCGTCTACCACTTCATGTACGGCCCCGACTGGGAGGCCGGCTGCCCGGGCTGCTCGTTCCTGGCCGACCATATCGACGGCATGCTGCCGCATCTCAACCATCACGACGTGACGATGATCGCCGTTTCCCGCGCACCGCTGGAAAAGCTCATGGCCTATCGCAGGCGCATGGGCTGGAAGTTCCCCTGGGTCTCCTCCCACGGCAGCGACTTCAATTTCGACTACCATGTCTCCTTCACGAAGGAGGAACTGGC
This sequence comes from Shinella sp. Sh6, assembly GCF_055392685.1. Classification (NCBI taxonomy): domain Bacteria; kingdom Pseudomonadati; phylum Pseudomonadota; class Alphaproteobacteria; order Hyphomicrobiales; family Rhizobiaceae; genus Shinella; species Shinella sp. Sh6. Next base: position 2,784,161 of record NZ_AP044005.1, read on the forward strand.
GAGCGGCAAGGTGATGTACAATTACCGCGAGACGCCCTCGGAAGACGCGCATGACGAGCTGCCCGGCCTCAGCGCCTTCTTCAAGGACGAGGACGGCACCGTCTACCATACCTATTCCGACTATGCCCGCGGCGGCGAGGAGCTTCTCGGAACGCTGATGGTCCTCGACCGCGCGCCGAAGGGCCGCAACGAGACCGGCACGCTCAGCTTCGTCAAGCGCAAGGACGAATACGAGGACGCGCCGAAGACGCATTCCTGCTGCGACTGACCCACTCTCCCGGAAGAAGGAACGACCGCATGCACAAGGACTACGGAAAATTCTGCTGGTACGAGCTGATGACGACGGACGTGCCGGCCGCCGAACGCTTCTACGCCTCCGTCATCGGCTGGACGACGCGCGATTCCGGCATGGAGGGCATGAACTACACCCTCGCCTATGTCGCAGACATGCAGGTCGCGGGCATGATGGGCATGCCGGAGGAAGCCGAGGGCATGCCGCCGATGTGGTTCGGCTATGTCTTCACCGACGATATCGAGAAGACGGCGAAGGAGATCGCCGCCAATGGCGGCAAGGTGCATCGCCCGCCGCAGGACATTCCCGGCATCGGCCGCTTCGCCGTCGTCGCCGATCCGCACGGGGCGGTCTTCTCGCTCTTTACCACCGGCAGCGAGGGCGCCCCCTTGCCGGAGATGATGACGCCCGGCCATGTCGGCTGGAACGAGCTGATGGCCGGCGACCTCGACACCGACTGGGCCTTCTACGAGAAGACCTTCGGCTGGACGAAGGACAAGGCCGTCGACATGTCGGAAGGCGGCATGGGCATCTACCAGACCTTCGGCGCAAGCGGCGGGCTTGCCTTCGGCGGCATGATGACGAAGCCGGCCAGCATCCCCGCCCCGCCCTTCTGGGGTTACTACTTCGTCGTGAACGGCCTCGATGCGGCGACGGCGCGCGTCACGGACGGCGGCGGCAGGGTCCTGATGGGGCCGATGGAGGTGCCCGGCGGCGCCTGGATCGTCAATTGCCTCGATCCGCAGGGCGCGCATTTCTCCCTCGTCTCGATGACCCGCTAGAGGCGGCCCATTGGCGCTTGCAATCTTTCTTTGCATTGCACAAACTCTCCCGATGACGGCGCCAGACCGTCACCGGGGGACACAGCACGCATGTCGATCAAAGCCGGCATCCATCACCTTACCCACTACAAATACGACAACCCGGTCCGCCTTGGACCCCAGATCATCCGGCTGAAGCCGGCGGCCCACTCGAGGACCAGGGTCATCAGCCACTCGCTGAAGGTCTCTCCCGAAAACCATTTCGTAAACCTCCAGCAGGACCCCTACGGCAACTACCTCGACCGCTACGTCTTTCCCGATCCGGTCACGGAACTGAAGATCGAGGTCGACCTCGTCGCCGACATGACGGTCTACAACCCCTTCGACTTCTTCGTGGAGGAAGAGGCCGAGCACTGGCCCTTCGACTATCCGCCGGAGCTTGCCGAGGACCTTGCGATCTACCGCACGCCCGAGCCGCTGACGCCGGCCCTTGCCGCCTTCATGCAGACGGTCGACCGCTCGCGCCAGCGCACGGTCGACATGGTCGTCGGCCTCAACGCGCGCCTGCAGCGGGAGATCGGCTACGTCATCCGCATGGAGCCCGGCGTGCAGGCGCCGGAGGAGACGCTGACCGCCGCGCGGGGCTCGTGCCGCGATTCGAGCTGGCTGCTCGTGCAGATCCTGCGCAATCTCGGGCTCGCCGCCCGCTTCGTCTCCGGCTACCTCATCCAGCTCACGCCCGACCTGAAGGCGCTCGACGGCCCTTCCGGCACCGAGGTCGACTTCACGGACCTCCATGCCTGGTGCGAGGTCTATATTCCCGGCGCCGGCTGGATCGGCCTCGACCCGACCTCGGGCCTCCTGACGGGCGAGAGCCACATCCCGCTCGCCGCCACCCCGCACTATCGCAACGCCGCCCCCATCTCCGGCGGCTATTTCGGCAGCGCCAACACGGAATTCGATTTCGCGATGACGGTCACGCGCGTCGCCGAGCATCCGCGCATCACGAAACCCTTCTCCGAGGAGAGTTGGCAGGCGCTGAACGCGCTCGGCCGCAAGGTCGACGACGTGCTTGCAACGCAGGACGTGCGCCTCACCATGGGCGGCGAGCCGACTTTCGTTTCCATCGACGATTTCGAATCCGCCGAATGGAACACCGCCGCCGTCGGCCCCACCAAGCGCGAGAAGGCCGATATCCTCATCCGGCGCCTACGCGAAAGATTCGCGCCCGGCGGCTTCCTGCATTACGGGCAGGGCAAGTGGTATCCCGGCGAGAGCCTGCCGCGCTGGACCTTCTCGCTCTACTGGCGGCGCGACGGCAAGCCGATCTGGCAGGATCCGGCCCTCATCGCCGAGGAAGGTACAGCCCGCCCCGTCACCGAGGAGGATGCCGGCCGGCTCCTCACCGCCATCGCCGGTGAACTCGATATTTCCCCGGAAATGGTGGTTCCCGCCTTCGAGGACCCGTCCGAATGGCTGGTGAAGGAGGCAAAGCTCCCCGACAATGTCGATCCGGCCAATTCGAAGCTGGAGGACCCGGAGGAGCGCAGCCGCATTGCCCGCGTCTTCGACCGCGGCCTGACGCGGCCGACCGGCTACGTCCTGCCGGTGCAGGCATGGAATGCGCAGGCCGGCGGCCGGCACTGGACGAGCGAGAAGTGGCACACGCGCCGCGGCCGCCTGTTCCTCGTGCCCGGCGACAGCCCGGTCGGCTACCGCCTGCCGCTGAATTCGCTGCCCTGGCTTTCGCCCGCCGCCTATCCCTACATCAACCCGATGGACCCGAGCATCGCGCGCGCCGACCTGCCGGACTTTGCCGCCGAGACCGGTCGGCCGCAGCATGCCGCGCATTTCCAGCCCGACGCCGGCGGCCGCCAGCAGCAGACCGAACAATCCACCGACATAAGCGGCCATGTGCGCACCGCCATCTCCGTCGAGCCGCGCGACGGCCGGCTCTGCGTCTTCATGCCGCCGACCGTCGGCGTCGAGGACTATCTCGACCTCGTCGCCTCGGCCGAGCGCGCCGCGGCAAGCCTGGGCCTACCCGTCCATATCGAGGGATACGCCCCGCCGCAGGACGAGCGCATCAACGTCATCCGCGTCGCGCCGGACCCCGGCGTCATCGAGGTCAACATCCACCCGGCCGCAAGCTGGCAGGAATGCGTCGACATCACCACGGCGGTCTACGAGGAGGCGCGCCAGTCGCGCCTCGGCGCCGACAAGTTCATGATCGACGGCCGCCACACCGGCACCGGCGGCGGCAACCATGTGGTCGTCGGCGGCAAGAATCCGGGCGACAGCCCGTTCCTGCGCCGCCCGGACCTTTTGAAGAGCCTCGTCCTCCACTGGCAGCGGCACCCTTCGCTCTCCTACCTCTTCTCCGGCCTCTTCATCGGCCCGACGAGCCAGGCCCCGCGCATCGACGAGGCGCGGCACGATACGCTCTACGAGCTGGAGATCGCACTTTCGCAGGTGCCCGCGCCCGCGGATGGCGTGCCGCCGCTGCCCTGGCTCGTCGACCGGCTGTTCCGCAACCTCCTCACCGACGTCACCGGCAACACCCATCGCTCGGAAATCTGCATCGACAAGCTCTTCTCGCCGGGCGGGCCGACCGGGCGGCTCGGGCTCGTGGAATTCCGCGGCTTCGAGATGCCGCCGAACGCCCGCATGAGCCTTGCCCAGCAGCTCCTCATCCGCGCGCTCATCGCCCGCTTCTGGCAGAACCCTGCGGGCGGCGGCTTTACGCGCTGGGGCACGACGCTGCACGACCGTTTCATGCTGCCGCATTACGTCTGGCAGGATTTCCTCGACGTCCTTGCCGATCTGCGCGCCAACGGCTTCGACCTTCGCCCGGATTGGTTTTCCGCCCAGCTCGAATTCCGCTTCCCCTTCTGCGGCGAGGTGGAATACGAGGGCGCCAATCTGGAAGTCCGGCAGGCGCTGGAGCCCTGGCACGTCATGGGCGAGGAAGGCGCGATCGGCGGCACGGTGCGCTATGTCGACAGCTCCGTCGAGCGCCTTCAGGTGAAGCTGGAGACGATAAACCCGGAGCGCTATACCGTCGCGTGCAACGGCCGGCCCGTGCCGCTGAAGGCGACGGGCATCAAGGGCGTCTCGGTCGCCGGCGTGCGCTACAAGGCCTGGCAGCCCGCCTCCGGCCTTCATCCGGTGCTGCCCGTCAACACACCGCTTACCTTCGACATTTATGATACATGGTCGCGGCGGGCGATCGGGGGCTGCATTTACCACGTTGCCCATCCGGGCGGACGCAACTATGACACCTTCCCGGTAAACGGCAACGAGGCCGAGGCGCGCCGGCTGGCGCGGTTCGAGCCGTGGGGGCATACGGCGGGCAGCTACGGATTGCAGGCGGAAACGCCGTCGGCGGATTTCCCGCTGACGCTGGACCTGCGCCGGCCGCCCGGCCTCTAGCCCCTCTGGAGAGATTGATTGAAGACCACGGGTGCGGAAGCGGAACGCAGGCAGGCCGATGCGGGGCAAGCGCCCGCGCGCGCCTATGCGCCCCTGCCGGGGGTCGCCGATGAAATGGTCGACACCCACGGCGCGGTGCGCCCCGTCTGGCGTCCTTTCCTGAAGGCCCTTTCCCGCATGGACGGGCCGGACCTTGCCGCCCGTTTCGCCCGCGCCGACCGATACCTGCGCGATGCCGGCGTCTTCTACCGCGACTACGGCACGGAGGCCGGCGCCGAGCGCGCCTGGCCGCTCTCCCATATCCCGGTGCTGATCGACGGCGCCGAATGGGAGCATCTGTCGCGCGGCCTCGTCCAGCGCGCCGAGCTGCTCGAGGCGGTGGTCGCCGACATCTACGGCCGGAACGAGCTGGTAGCGAACGGCCTCCTTCCCCCGGCCCTCGTCGCCTCCAACGACGAATTCCTGCGTCCCCTCGTCGGCGTGCAGCCGGCGGGCGGGCATTTCCTGCACTTCGTCTCCTTCGAGATCGGCCGTGGGCCGGATGGCAACTGGTGGGTGCTCTCCGACCGCACGCAGGCCCCGTCCGGCGCGGGCTTCGCGCTGGAGAACCGCGTGGCGACGACGCGCGCCTTCTCCGACGTCTATGCGGAAACCCACGCCCACCGCCTTGCCGGCTTCTTCGGCGCCTTCCGCAACGCGCTGCAGGCCGGCAAATCCGCCGAGGACCGCATCGCGGTCCTGACCCCCGGCCTTGCCAACGAGACCTATTTCGAGCACGCCTATATCGCCCGCTACCTCGGCTTCATGCTGCTGGAGGGCGAGGACCTGACGGTGGTGGACGGCAAGGTCATGGTGCGCACCGTCGCCGGCCTGAAGCCCGTCGGCGTGCTCTGGCGCCGGCTGGATGCGGCCTTCGCCGACCCGCTGGAGCTCAACCAGAATTCCCATATCGGCACGCCCGGCATGGTGGAGGCGCTGCGCGCCGGCTCCGTCACCTTCGTCAACGCGCTCGGCGCCGGCATCGTCGAGACGCGCGCCTTCCTCGCCTTCCTGCCGAACATCTGTCGCCATCTCTTCGGCGAGGAACAGCGCCTTCCCTCCATCGCGACCTGGTGGTGCGGCCAGGAGGGTGAGCGCGCCCATGTCGCGGCCAATATCGAGCGCATGGTCATCGGCCCGGCCTATTCGACGCATCCCTTCTTCGACGACAATGCCCGGTCCGTGCTCGGCTCGACGCTCCGCGAGACGGCGCGGCAATCCATCGCCGAATGGCTGGCGAGCGACGGCGCCAAGCTCGTCGGGCAGGAAGCCGTGACGCTCTCCACCACGCCCGCCTTCGTCGACGGCCGGCTGACGCCGCGGCCGATGTCGCTGCGCGTCTTCGCCGCCCGCACGCGGGACGGCTGGCAGATCATGCCCGGCGGCTTTGCCCGCATCGGCGCAGGCGACAATGTCGCGGCCATCGCCATGCAGGCGGGCGGCTCGGCGGCGGACGTGTGGATCGTCAGCGGCAAGCCCGTCGAGAAGACCTCGCTGCTGCCGGGCGAGGAGACCTTCACCCGCAACCTGCCGACCAGCCTGCCGAGCCGGGCTGCCGACAACCTCTTCTGGCTCGGCCGCTATATCGAGCGGGCGGAAGGGGCGCTGCGCATCCTGCGCGCCTGGCACGCCCGCTACGCCGAATATGCCGACCCGGACCAACCGCTCCTCAAGGACGTCAGCGCCTATCTCGCCGCCCTCGACATCGACACGGCCGAGGCCGTGCCGACGAGCCTCATCCGCAACATCGACAGCGCCGTCTTCTCCGCGAGTGCCATCCGCGACCGCTTCTCGCCGGACGGCTGGCTGGCGCTCACCGACCTTTCCAAGACCGCCCGCCGCTTCCATGTCAGCATCCAGCCCGGCGACGACGCGGCCCGCGCCATGACCGTCCTGCTGCGCAAGCTCGCGGGCTTTGCCGGCCTCGTGCACGAGAACATGTACCGCTTCACCGGCTGGCGCTTCCTCACCATCGGCCGTTATCTGGAGCGGGGCCTGCACATGACGCGCCTGCTCGGCTACATGTCCGGCGAGGACGCGCCGGACGGCGCGCTCGACATGCTGCTGGAGATCGGCGACAACGTGATGACCCACCGCCGCCGCTACAACGTGGCGACCGCGCGCCTCACCGTCACCGACCTCCTCGCACTCGACCCGCTCAACCCGCGCTCGATCCTCTACCAGCTCGACGAGATCAAGGACGAGGTCGAGCAGCTTCCGCACGCCTACGACAACGGCCAGATGTCACCCTTCTACCGCGAGGCCATGCGGCTTCACGCGGGGCTTGCCGTGCTGACGCCGGAAGCGATGACGGATACGGTCTACCAGCGCCTCGAGGCGGACCTGGAGCACCTCTCCGACATACTCGCCCAGACCTATCTGAGCTGACCGGAGGACGGCGGGACCCATGCTCTACGACGTCAACCTCCATATAGGCTACCGGTACGACACGCCCGTCTCCGGCGGGCGGCACATCCTGCGCGTGCTGCCGCTGTCCATCCCCGGCCGCCAGCGCCTCGTCGCCGGCACGGTCGGCGTCACCCCGGAGCCCGGCGAGCGCGTCGACCACCGCGATTTCTTCGGCAATCCGATGAGCGCCATCCTCTTCCGCAGCGCGCATGAGGAGCTCGACATCCGCATGCATGCGCGCGTGCAGGTCGATGCGCCGGAGCCGGCGGCCGATTTCTCGCCGCGCGTCGCCGATCTTGCCGGGGAGATCGCCGGCTGCTGGTCGCTCGATCCCGCCTCGCCCCACCATTACACCGGCCCGAGCCCGCGGCTGAAGGATTGCCCGGAGATCGCCAACTATGCCCGCACCGTCGCCCGGCCGGACATGACGGTGCGCGCCATCGCGGCGGCGCTCTCGGCACGCATCCACAAGGACTTCACCTACGACCCCAAGGCGACGGGCGTCGACACGACCCCGCGCGAGGCCTTCAAGCTGAAGCGCGGCGTCTGCCAGGACTTTTCCCATGTGATGATCGTGGCGCTGAGGAGCCTCGGCATTCCCGCCGGCTATGTCAGCGGCTTCCTGCGCACCATTCCCCCGCCGGGACAGGAGCGGCTGGAAGGGGCGGACGCCATGCATGCCTGGGTGCGCTGCTGGTGCGGGCGCATGAACGGCTGGGTGGAGATCGACCCCACCAACGACATTCCCGCCGGCACCGATCACATCGTCGTCGCCTACGGCCGCGACTATGCCGACGTCGCGCCCGTCATCGGCGTTCTCAAGGGCTACGGCCAGCACCGCACCAGCCAGGCGGTGGACGTCGTGCCGCTGCAGCCCGCCTGAAATCCCGTTTGGAAACAACGGCAAAGACCGGAATTTCGCGATCGCGGCAATTTTACGAAAACTATACCACGCCGCCGAACCGTTAAATAACACTTCGCTGCTAGCTTTCACCCACATTATGACGATGGCGGGTGGATTCTCATGACGAAGAAGACCGGAAAACGAAGCCTGATCTCACGGATCATGGGGGATCGCGGAGGCAATTTCGGCCTGATGACGGCCTTTGCCCTGCCGGTCATCCTCGCCGCAGGGGGCGTCGCCATGGACCTTACCAACATGGTACTGACCCGCGCCGAACTGCAGGACGCCGCCGACTCCGCGGCGCTCGCGGCTTCGTCCGCCCTCTCCAACGACAAGAAGACCGTCGCCCAGGCGAAGGAAATCGCCGAGAACTTCTTCAAGACGCAGATGGCCACCAGCCAGATCGACAGCGACGGCTCCGCAGCCACCGCCGCGATCGACATCGAGGAAACGCCGATCGCCGGTGGCGGCAAGGCGTTCAAGGTCAATGTGGCCACCTCCTATACGGTCCAGTTCAACCCGCTCACCCGACTGCTTGGCCAGACGTCCTCGGTCGTCGCAGCCAGCAGCACGTCCGAAAGCGCGACGGGATCGAAGAATGCGCTGTCCATGTTCCTCGTGCTGGACCGGTCCGGATCGATGTCCTTCGTGACGGACGAGATCGACACGGTAAACTCGTCCTGCCAGAATTTTACGGAAGACAACTGGGGTAAGAATCCCAAGTGGTCGAGCCCTTGCTACATCCGCAAGATACAGGCCCTCAAGACCGCAGTGGCCGGCTTCGTGAAGGTGCTCGATACGGTCGACCCGACCAAACAGTATGTGCGCACCGGCGCCATTTCATACAACGACCAGACACAGGCCGAAACGAAGCTCGCCTGGGGAACGAAGGGCGTCCTCAACTACGTCAACGCGCTGCCCAATCCCACCAGCGGCGGCACGGATTCGCACACCGCCTTCGCACAGGCGCTCGAAAAGCTCGCTCCGACGGATACGTCCAAGGAAACGGAAATCCCGGCTCACGCGAAAAAGAGCGGCCTTACGCCGGTCAAGTACATCCTCTTCATGACGGACGGCGAGAACACGAGCTACGACCAGTGGACGAACGACGCCATGGCGAACAAGTCCGATACCGACACGCTCGCGTCCTGCACCGCGGCCCGCAAGGCCGGCGTCAGGGTCTATACGGTCGCATTCATGGCCCCAAAGCGCGGCCAGACGCTTCTGAAGAGCTGCGCGACGACCACCGAGGACTATTATGAGGCGAAGAACATGGCCGGCCTCATCGCCGCCTTTGAGGAAATCGGCAAAAGTGCAGCCTCCGCCATGTCCCGCCTGACCCAATAGGCCGGAAACGCTTCTCCATACCGGCCCGCTGCGCTCCGCGCGGCGGGCTTTTGCGTGTTTCAGGCATATCGGAAATACCTGCGGCCTTTCTTGAGAAGGCATATTGCAAGCGCTTCGGATAGATGCATAAATTGATTTAAACGCCGCTTCCGCGTCGGCGGAGGCCCGAAATGCGAAGGGGTAATGTTCGCCGATGATGAACCGGGTTACCAACAACGATCTAGCCCCCGCCCCCCGCTCATCTGACCGTGAACAGCTCGCGACAGAGCTTCTGGAACGTCTGAAATACCGTATCGGCAAGGACCCCAAGGTCGCCAAGCCGCATGACTGGCTGACCGCCGCCATCCTCGTCGCGCGCGACCGCATCACCGACAAGTGGATGGATTCGACCCGCCGCACCTATTCGACGGGTGCCAAGCGCGTCTATTACCTCTCGCTCGAATTCCTCATCGGCCGCCTGATGCGCGACGCCATGACGAATATCGGCATCATGGACGAAATGCGCCACGCGCTCGCCTCGCTCGGCGTCGACCTCGACGTCATCGCGGAGATCGAGCCGGACGCCGCGCTCGGCAACGGCGGCCTCGGCCGCCTCGCCGCCTGCTTCATGGAGAGCATGGCGACGGTCGACGTGCCGGCCTACGGCTACGGCATCCGCTACGTGCACGGCCTCTTCCGCCAGCAGATGGCGGACGGCTGGCAGGTGGAGCTGCCGGAAACCTGGCTCGCCCACGGCAATCCGTGGGAATTCGAGCGCCGCGAAAGCTCCTACGAGATCGGCTTCGGCGGCGCGGTCGAGACCATCAACATCGGCGAGGACAAGCAGCGCTTCGTCTGGAAGCCGGCAGAGCGGGTCATCGCCACGGCCTACGACACGCCGGCCGTCGGCTGGCGGGCAAAGCGCGTCAACACGCTGCGCCTGTGGGCGGCGAACCCCATCGACCCGATCCTGCTCGACGCCTTCAACGCCGGCGACCATATCGGGGCGCTGCGCGAGAGCAACAAGGCGGAGAGCCTGACGCGCGTGCTCTATCCGGCCGACGCCACGCCCGCCGGGCAGGAATTGCGCCTGCGGCAGGAATTCTTCTTCTGTTCGGCCTCGCTGCAGGACATCCTGCGCCGCCACCTCCAGCAATATCCCGATTTCAGCTCGCTGCCGGATGCCGTCGCCATCCAGCTCAACGACACGCACCCCGCCGTCTCCGTCGCCGAGCTCGTGCGTCTCCTCACCGACGTGCACGGCCTCGATTTCGATATCGCCTGGGACCTGTCGCGCCGCACCTTCGCCTACACCAACCACACGCTCCTGCCGGAAGCGCTGGAAAGCTGGCCGGTGCCGCTCTTCGAGCGCCTGCTGCCGCGCCACATGCAGATCGTCTATGCGATCAATGCCAAGATCCTCGTCGAGGCCCGCAAGGACAAGGGCTTCGAGGACCAGCGCATCCGCAACATCTCGCTGATCGAGGAATCGGGCGAGCGCCGCGTGCGCATGGGCAACCTCGCCTTCGTCGGCTCCCATTCGATCAACGGCGTGTCGGCGCTGCACACGGACCTGATGAAGGAAACGGTCTTCGCGGACCTGCACAAGCTCTATCCCGACCGCATCAACAACAAGACGAACGGCATCACGCCGCGCCGCTGGCTGATGCAGTGCAATCCCGGCCTCTTCAACCTGATCCGCGAATCGATCGGCGACGGCTTCATGGACGATGCCGAGGCGCTGAAGGCGCTCGATCCCTTCGCCGACGACAAGGATTTCCAGGAGAAGTTCGCGCAGATCAAGCGGGAGAACAAGAACCGCCTCGCCAACCTCGTCGGCAGCCGCATGGGCGTGCGCATCGATCCGGCCGCCATGTTCGACATCCAGATCAAGCGCATCCACGAATACAAGCGCCAGCTCCTCAACATCATCGAGGCCGTGGCGCTCTACGACCAGATCCGCTCGCATCCCGAACTCGACTGGGTGCCGCGCGTAAAACTCTTCGCGGGCAAGGCGGCGCCGAGCTACCACAACGCCAAGCTGATCATCAAGCTCGCCAACGACGTTGCCAAGGTGATCAACAACGACCCGGCCGTGCGCGGCCTCCTCAAGGTCGTCTTCGTCCCGAACTACAACGTCTCGCTCGCCGAGATCATGGTTCCCGCCGCCGACCTTTCCGAGCAGATCTCGACGGCCGGCATGGAAGCCTCCGGCACCGGCAACATGAAGTTCGCGCTCAACGGCGCGCTGACCATCGGCACGCTCGACGGCGCCAATGTCGAGATGCGCGACCATGTCGGCGCGGAAAACATCGTCATCTTCGGCATGACCGCCGAGGAAGTGGCAAAGGTGCGCGCCGAGGGCCACAATCCCCGCGCCATCATCGAGCAGTCGAGGGAATTGTCGCAGGCGCTCGCCGCCATTTCCTCCGGCGTCTTCTCGCCGGACGACCGCGGCCGCTTCACGGGTCTCGTCGACGGTATCTACAATCACGACTGGTTCATGGTGGCAGCCGATTTCGACGCCTATTCCAAGGCCCAGCGCGAGGTGGATGCCCTGTGGAGCGACAAGCCCACCTGGTATTCCAAGACGATACGGAACACAGCCCGCATGGGATGGTTCTCCTCAGACCGTACAATTCGCCAATACGCCAAGGAAATCTGGGGAGCCTGATGACCGCACCGCCGAAAAAAGGCACGACGGAAACACCGTCAGAGCTTCTGGCGAAGACGGACATCGACGCAATCCTGGAAGGACGGCACTGGGACCCCTTCGCCGTCCTCGGCCCCCATGCCGAGGGCGACAGGTACGTCACCCGTTGCTTCCTGCCCGGCGCCGCGGAGGTAACCGCCGAAACGCTTTCCGGCAGGCAGATCGGCACGCTCACGCAAATCCATCCGGACGGCATCTTCGCCGGCGAGGTTTCCCTGCGCAAGCTCCAGCCGGTCCGCTACCGCGCCCGCAACGAGGGCGGCGAGTGGGTGGTGACGGACCCCTACAGCTTCGGCCCGGTCCTCGGCCCGATGGACGACTACTATATCCGCGAGGGCTCGCACCTTCGCCTCTTCGACAAGATGGGCGCCCATCCGATGACGCTCGAAGGCGTCGACGGCTTCCATTTCGCCGTCTGGGCGCCGAACGCCCGGCGCGTCTCCGTCGTCGGCAATTTCAACGAATGGGACGGGCGGCGCAATCCGATGCGCCTTCGCCGGGATACCGGCATCTGGGAAATCTTCCTGCCCGGCATCGCCGAGGGCCATGCCTACAAGTTCGAGATCGTCGGCGCGCAGGGCGAGGTGCTGCCGCTGAAGGCGGATCCCTTCGCCCGCCGCTCGGAACTGCGCCCCGCCAACGCCTCCATGACGACCGGCCCGATCGAGCAGGTCTGGGAGGACGAGGCGCATCTTGCGCACTGGGCCGCCGCCGACGCGCGCCGCCAGCCGATCTCGATCTACGAGGTCCATGCCGGCTCCTGGCAGCGGCACGACAACGGCAGCTTCCTCACCTGGGACGAGCTTGCCGACCGGCTGATCCCCTATTGCGTCGACATGGGCTTCACCCATATCGAGTTCCTGCCGATCTCCGAATATCCCTTCGACCCGTCCTGGGGCTACCAGACGACGGGCCTTTATTCGCCCACCGCCCGCTTCGGCGAGCCGGAAGGCTTCGCCCGCTTCGTCAACGGCTGCCACAAGGTCGGCATCGGCGTCATCCTCGACTGGGTGCCGGCGCATTTCCCGACGGATGCCCATGGCCTCGGCCACTTCGACGGCACCGCGCTCTACGAGCACGCCGACCCGCGGCAGGGCTTCCACCCCGACTGGAACACGGCGATCTACAATTTCGGCCGCGCCGAGGTGCTCTCCTACCTCATCAACAACGCGCTCTACTGGGCCGAGAAGTTCCATCTCGACGGCCTGCGCGTCGATGCCGTCGCCTCCATGCTCTACCTCGACTATTCGCGAAAGCACGGCGAATGGGTGCCGAACGAGTACGGCGGCAACGAGAACCTGGAGGCCGTCCGCTTCCTCCAGTCCATGAACGCCCACGTCTATGCCGGCCATCCCGGCATCCTGACGATCGCCGAGGAATCCACCTCCTGGCCGAAGGTCTCCGCGCCCGTCCATGACGGCGGCCTCGGCTTCGGCTTCAAGTGGAACATGGGCTTCATGCACGACACGCTGCAATATCTCTCGCGCGAGCCGGTGCACCGCAAGTTCCACCACAACGACATGACCTTCGGCCTGCTCTATGCCTTCACGGAGAACTTCGTGCTGCCGCTCTCCCATGACGAGGTGGTGCACGGCAAGGGCTCGCTGATCGCCAAGATGACCGGCGACGACTGGCAGAAATTCGCGAACCTCCGCGCCTATTACGGCTTCATGTGGGGTTATCCCGGCAAGAAGCTGCTGTTCATGGGCCAGGAATTCGCGCAATGGCAGGAATGGAGCGAAGCGCGCTCGCTCGACTGGAATCTCCTCGAATACCCGCTGCACGAGGGCATGCGCCGCCTCGTGCGCGACCTCAACGGTACCTATCGCCGCAAGGCGGCGCTGCACGCCCGCGACTGCGAGGGCGACGGCTTCGAATGGCTGATCGCCGACGACCGCGACAATTCGGTCTTCGCCTGGCTGCGCAAGGCGCCGGGCGAAAAGCCCATCGCCGTCGTCACCAACTTCACCCCCGTCTACCGCGAGAACTACGCCGTGCCGCTGCCGGCGGAGGGCCGGTGGCGGGAAATCCTCAACACGGACGCCGAGATCTACGGCGGCAGCGGCAAGGGGAACGGCGGCGCCGTCGAGGCGAGAAGACAGGCAACAGGAAGGATTGCGGCCACGATCACGCTGCCGCCGCTGGCGACGCTGATGCTCGAGCTGGACGCTTGAACAAGAGGGAATTTGACGCAGCTCCGGACAGAAACATTTGCCGGACCTGCTCTCGTCGGGAGGAGACACCATGGAGCAAAAGCGCATTCAACCCCTCGCCCGTGATGCGATGGCCTATGTGCTGGCGGGCGGGCGCGGCAGCCGCCTGAAGGAACTGACCGACCGGCGCGCCAAGCCCGCCGTCCATTTTGGCGGCAAGGCCCGCATCATCGATTTCGCGCTTTCCAATGCGCTGAATTCCGGTATTCGCCGCATCGGGGTGGCGACCCAGTACAAGGCCCATTCGCTGATCCGCCACATGCAGCGCGGCTGGAACTTCTTCCGCCCGGAACGAAACGAGAGTTTCGACATCCTGCCGGCCAGCCAGCGCGTCTCCGAGACGCAATGGTACGAAGGCACCGCCGACGCCGTCTACCAGAACATCGACATCATCGAGGATTACGGCGTCGAGTACATGGTCATCCTCGCCGGCGACCATATCTACAAGATGGACTACGAGCTGATGCTCCAGCAGCACGTCGATTCCGGCGCGCAGGTCACCATCGGCTGCCTGGAAGTGCCGCGCATGGAAGCGACCGGCTTCGGCGTCATGCATGTCGACGAGAAGGACGAGATCATCGCCTTCGTGGAAAAGCCGGCCGACCCGCCGGGCATTCCCGGCAATCCCGACATGGCGCTCGCCTCCATGGGCATCTACGTCTTCCACACGAAGTTCCTGATGGACCTCCTGCGGCGCGACGCGGCCGACCCGACCTCCAGCCGCGACTTCGGCAAGGACATCATCCCCTATATCGTCGAGCACGGCAAAGCCGTCGCCCACCGCTTCACCGCCTCCTGCGTGCGCTCGGATTTCGAGCGCGAGGCCTACTGGCGCGACGTCGGCACCATCGACGCCTACTGGCAGGCCAATATCGACCTCACCGACATCACGCCGGAACTCGACATCTACGACAGCTCCTGGCCGATCTGGACCTATGCGGAGATCACGCCGCCGGCCAAGTTCGTGCACGACGACGAGAACCGCCGCGGCTCGGCGATCTCCTCGCTGGTCTCGGGCGATTGCATCATCTCCGGCTCGACGCTGCACCGCAGCCTTCTCTTCACCGGGGTGCGCGCCAATTCCTATTCGCGCCTCGAAGGGGCGGTGGTGCTTCCCAACGTGATGATCGGCCGCCACGCGCAGCTCAGGAACGTCGTCATCGACAGCCGCGTCGTCATCCCGGAAGGCCTTATCGTCGGCGAGGACCCGGAACTCGACGCCCGGCGCTTCCGCCGCTCGGAGAACGGCATCTGCCTCATCACCCAGACCATGATCGACAAGCTGGAGCTATAGCCCGGAAATGAACATCCTTTCGGTGGCATCCGAAGTATTCCCGCTCATCAAGACGGGAGGCCTCGCCGACGTCGCCGGCGCATTGCCGATCGCGCTTGCCGGGCATGGGGTGCACATGCGCACCCTCATGCCCGGCTATCCCGCGGTCATGCAGCGGCTGGACAAGGTCGAGACGGTCGCCACCTTCGACGACCTCCTCGGCGTGCCGGCCCGCATCCTCGCGGCCCGGCACGAGGGCCTCGACATCCTCGTCCTCGACGCGCCCGACTTCTTCGACCGCCCGGGCGGACCCTATACGGATGCCACCGGCAAGGACTTCGTCGACAACTGGCAGCGCTTCGCCGCCCTTTCCTTCGCGGGCGCCGAGATCGCCCGCGGCCTCCTGCCCGGCTGGCAGCCGCATGTCGTGCACGCCCACGACTGGCAGGCGGCGATGACCGCCGTCTACATGCGCTATACCGGCCTCCAGCACATTCCGACCGTCGTGACGGTGCACAACCTCGCCTTCCAGGGCCAGTTCGGCGCGGACATCTTCCCCGAGCTCGGCCTGCCGCCGGAGGCCTTCACGGTCGACGGGCTCGAATATTACGGCGATGTCGGCTTCCTCAAGGGCGGCCTTCGCACCGCCTGGTCGATCACCACCGTCAGCCCCACCTACGCCCACGAGATCATGACGCCGGAATACGGCATGGGCCTCGAAGGCCTGATCAATGCCCGCGCGAGCGACCTCGTCGGCATCGTCAACGGCATCGACACCGATGTGTGGAACCCGGAGACCGACCCGCATGTCGCCCGCACCTATGCCGCCGGCTCGCTGAAGCAGCGGGCGGCCAACCGGCGGGCGCTCGCCGAGCGGTTCAGCCTCGAACAGGACGACGGGCCGATCTTCTGCATCATCAGCCGCCTCACCTGGCAGAAGGGCATCGACCTCATCGCCGAGGCCGCCGACTGGATCGTCAGCCAGGGCGGCAAGCTTGCCGTGCTCGGCTCGGGCGACCAGGGCCTCGAAGGCGCGCTGCTCGCCGCCGCCTCGCGCCACCGCGGGCGCATCGGCATCGTCATCGGCTACAACGAGCCGCTGTCGCACCTCATGCAGGCCGGCGCCGACGCGATCCTCATCCCCTCGCGCTTCGAACCGTGCGGCCTCACCCAGCTCTACGGCCTGCGCTACGGCTGCATTCCCGTCGTCGCGCGCACCGGCGGGCTTGCCGATACCGTCATCGACGCCAACGAGGCCGCCCTTTCCGCCCGCGTCGCCACGGGCTTCCAGTTCACGCCGATCAATGCCGAGGGCCTGCGCCAGGCGCTGCGCCGCGTCTTCAAGGCCTGGCGCGAGCCGAAAGTCTGGGCCCGCATCCAGAACCAGGGCATGAAGTCCGACGTCTCCTGGGAAAACAGCGCCGTGCGCTATGCCGACCTTTATTCCAGCCTTCTTTCGCGAGTATGAGCCGATGACCATAAAGACCGTATCGACCACGCCCTATACCGACCAGAAGCCCGGCACCTCGGGCCTGCGCAAGAAGGTCCCCGTCTTCCAGCAGAAGAACTATGCGGAGAACTTCATCCAGTCGATCTTCGATTCGCTCGAAGGTTTCGAGGGGCAGACGCTGGTGGTCGGCGGCGACGGCCGTTTCTATAACCGCGAGGTCATCCAGCTCGCCATCAAGATGGCCGCCGCCAACGGCTTCGGCCGCGTGCTGGTCGGCCGCGGCGGCATCCTGTCCACCCCCGCCGCCTCCAACGTTATCCGCAAGAACAAGGCCTTCGGCGGTATCGTGCTCTCGGCCAGCCACAATCCGGGCGGCCCGACCGAGGACTTCGGCATCAAGTACAATATCGGCAACGGCGGCCCGGCGCCGGAGAAGATCACCGATGCCATCTTCGCCCGCACCAAGGCGATCGACAGCTACAGGATCGCCGACGTGCCGGACGTCAACCTCGACCTCGAAGGCACCCACGAGATCGAGGGCATGACGGTGACGGTCATCGACCCGGTCGCCGACTATGCCGAGCTGATGGAAAGCCTCTTCGACTTCAAGGCGATCCGCGCGCTGCTTGCCGGCGGCTTCCGCATCGTCTTCGACGCCATGAGCGCCGTAACCGGCCCCTATGCCAAGGAGATCCTCGAAAACCGCCTCGGCGCGGCCAAGGGCTCGGTGCTGAATTTCGTGCCGCTGCCCGATTTCGGCGGCCACCATCCGGATCCGAACCTCGTCCACGCCCGCGCCCTCTACGAGACGATGATGGCCGACGATGCGCCCGATTTCGGCGCGGCTTCCGACGGCGACGGCGACCGCAACCTCATCATCGGCCGGGGCATCTTCGTCACCCCCTCTGACAGCCTCGCCATGCTTGCCGCCAACGCGCATCTCGCCCCCGGCTATGCCAGGGGCCTTGCCGGCATCGCCCGCTCCATGCCGACCTCCGGCGCGGCCGACAGGGTGGCGGAAAAGCTCGGCATCGGCATCTACGAGACGCCGACCGGCTGGAAGTTCTTCGGCAACCTGCTCGACGCCGGCCTTGCCACGATCTGCGGCGAGGAGAGCGCCGGCACCGGCTCCAACCATGTGCGCGAGAAGGACGGCCTCTGGGCGGTCCTCCTCTGGCTCAACATCCTCGCCGTGCGCAGGGAAAGCGTCATCGACATCGTCCGCAAGCACTGGGCGACCTACGGGCGCAACTACTATTCCCGCCACGACTACGAGGAGGTCGACAGCAATGCCGCGAACGGCCTGATCGACAACCTGCGCAACCAGCTCGCCGTCCTTCCCGGCAAGTCGTTCGGCGCCCTCAAGGTCGAGACCGCGGACGACTTCGCCTATCATGACCCGGTCGACCAGTCCGTCAGCAGGAACCAGGGCATCCGCATCCTCTTCGAAGGCGGCTCGCGCGTCGTCTTCCGCCTCTCCGGCACCGGCACGTCCGGCGCCACGCTGCGCGTCTATATCGAGCGTTTCGAGCCGGATGCCGCCCGCCACGACATCGACACGCAGGAGGCGCTGGCCGACCTCATCGCGGTCGCCGACGAGATCGCCGGCATCAAGGCGCGCACCGGCCGCAACGAACCCAGCGTGATCACCTGACCATGATCCTCACCGCCCCTTCCTTCGCGCCGGGCGCCACGCTCTCCGGGGACGGGGTGGAATTCGCGGTCTATTCGCGCGATGCGGCGAGCGTCGCGCTCTGCCTGTTCGACAACGACGGCGACAAGGAACTCGCCCGCCTCGCCATGGGCCGCGACGAAGCCGGCTTCCACCGCGTCTTCGTGGAGGGCGCGGCGGAGGGCACCCGCTACGGCTTCCGCGCCGACGGCATCCATTCGCCGGACCACGGCCTCTGGTTCGACCCGGCGAAGCTCCTTGTCGATCCCTATGCCAAGGAACTCGACCGCCCCTTCGTTCATGACGGGCGGCTGACGGTCTTCGGCGCAGAGACGGCGGATATCGTGCCGAAGGCCGTCGTCACCCGCGACCGGCCGGCGGCGCTCCATGCGCCGCTCTTCCGCCCCGGCGGCTTCGTCTACGAGATCGCCGTGCGATCCTTCACCATGCTGCACCCGCAAGTGCCCGAGGCGATGCGCGGCACCATCGGCGCGCTCGCCCATCCCGCCGTCCTCGCGCATCTGAAACGCCTCGGCGTCGATGCCGTCGAGCTGATGCCGGTCACCGCCTGGATCGACGAGCGCCACCTGCCGCCGCTCGGCCTTTCCAACAGCTGGGGCTACAATCCCATCGCCCTGATGGCGCTCGACCCGCGCCTTGCGCCCGGCGGCATGAAGGAGCTCGCCGATACGGTCGCCGCGCTGCGCGCCGAAGGCATCGGCGTGATCCTCGACCTCGTCTTCAACCATTCCGGCGAGAGCGACCGGCGCGGCGCGACGCTCTCCATGCGCGGCCTCGACAACCTGACCTATTACCGCCATGTGCCGGACCGCCCCGGCGAGCTGATCAACGACACGGGCTGCGGCAACACGATCGCCGGCGAGAACCCGGTGGTCCGCCAGCTCGTGCTCGACAGCCTCCGCCATTTCGTGCGCCATGCCGGCGTCGACGGCTTCCGTTTCGACCTCGCCACCATTCTCGGCCGCGGGGCGGACGGCTTTTCCGCCCGCGCGGCGCTCCTGACCGAGATCTGCGCCGATCCGCTCTTGAAGGACCGCGTGCTCATCGCCGAGCCCTGGGACATCGGCCCGGGCGGTTACCAGCTCGGCAATTTCCCGGCCCCCTTCCTCGAATGGAACGACCGCTACCGCGACGACATGCGTATGTTCTGGCGCGGTGACAGCCACATGCTCGGCGCCTTCGCCACGGCCTTCGCCGGCTCCTCCGACATCTTCTCCCGCCACGGCCACGAGGAGACGCGCACCGTCAATTTCCTCGCTGCCCATGACGGCTTCACGCTGATGGACCTCGTCTCGCACACGGCGAAGCACAACGAGGCGAACGGCGAGGACAACCGCGACGGCCACAACGAGAACCATTCCTGGAACAACGGCTTGGAGGGCGCAACCACGGACGGCGCCGTGCTTTCCGCCCGCCGGGCGGATGTGAAGGCCCTGCTGTCGACCCTCTTCCTCTCGCACGGCACGATCATGCTGACGGCGGGCGACGAGGGCGGGCGCAGCCAGGGCGGCAACAACAACGCCTATTGCCAGGACAACGCCATCACCTGGATGCACTGGGACCGGCTGGACGACGGCCTCGTCGAGCATGCCGCCATGCTCTCGGCGATCCGCCGGCGCTTCCCCGCGCTCGGTAAGACGGCGTTCTTCACCGGCGTGGGCGATATCGAATGGCTGACGCCTGCCGGCACGCCGATGAGCGTCGCGGACTGGGAGGCGCCGCTTGCGGGCACCCTCCTCCTGCTCCTCGAAACGATGGACACCGAGCAGAAGCGCAGCGTGCATCTCGCCATCGCCGTCAACCGCACCCATGCCGGACAGCCCTTCACGCTGCCTCCCTCGAAGGGCCGGGACTGGGTGAGCCTGCTTTCCGCAAGCCTTCCCGAAACGGGTCTTCTTTCCGCAAGGGCGGTGGAAATTTTTGTCGAAAGATACTGAAATTCGTTGCCCCGATGGAACGTCCCTCTAGAAGGGACGCAGATCGACCAGTGGAAAGCCAGATGCCAGCCAGTATCCATTTGAAAGATGTTGCAGCGCTCGTGGGGACGGAACTCGGCGTGTCGCGCTGGTTCACCGTGGACCAGACGATGATCGACCGTTTCGCCGGTGCGACGGAGGACCACCAGTTCATCCACACCGATCCCGTGCGCGCGGCGGCGGAAACGCCCTTCGGCGGCACCATCGCCCACGGCTTCCTGACGCTCTCGCTGCTTTCGGCGATGAACTTCGACTGCGTGCCGCGCATCATCGAGCAGACGATGGGCATCAACTACGGTTTCGAGAAGGTCCGCTTCATCACGCCGGTGAAGAGCGGCGCACGCGTTCGCGGCCGCTTCTCCCTCGACGAGGCCCGCTTCCGCGGCGCCGGCATGGTGACGATCCGCTACAACGTCTCGGTCGAGATCGAGGACGAGCGCAAACCGGCGCTGACGGCCGAATGGATCACCATCGTGCAGTTCGATCCGAAGGACCGGCCGGAGGACGTATAAAAGCGCCCCTCATCCGGCTGCCGCCACCTTCTCCCCGCAAGCGGGGCGAAGGGATATGCTGCACCGTATTCCTCAAACAATGCCGGTTCGCGGGGCAAGTCCCCTCTCCCTGCTTGCGGGGAGAGGGTTAGGGTGAGGGGCATGCCTCCACCCAAACGCCGGAATATCAGAGCCCCGCGTCTTCCGCACCCTCGACAAGAAGGCCGAAGGCGTAGGGGGAGAACGAGCGCCAGCACTCGACGCGGTAGTCCTCCTCGCCGGGGCGGAACACCACCACCTCGATCTTGCCGAGCACCGTGCGCGCCGCGGCCCCTACCGGGAAGATCGCGTTGCCGAGGTCGAGCGGGCAGCCGCTGGCGATCGCGCCGGCCGCATGCGGGCCGGAAACGAGGATCGCCGTGTTGCGGTGGGAGACGTCCACGGCCGAATGCAGGACGCCCGAGCTTGCGGCAAGCGCCATCAGGTCCGCCTCGTTCTCGTCGATCAGCAGCCACTCGTCCGGGCCAAGCCAGAGCGCGTGGCGGCCGTTCGCCGATGCCGAGGTCTTCGGCCGCGTCGGCAGCGTCAGGCCGAAGGCGGCCGACAGGGCACCGAGCGCATCGGCGCCGGCCCGCAGCGAGAGGCGGGTTGCGGGGGCGGCGGGCGTGACGCGCGCGCCGGCGGAGCCGCCATGGCGGCCGGCCAGCGGCGCCTTGCGGAGAGCGTGATCAGCCATTGAGGCGTCCTCCTTCCTTGTCGACAAAGACCATGTCGCTGACCTCGACCGCGATGGTGCGGTCGGGCATCGGCACGTAGAGCGTCTGGCCCATGCGGGCCTGGCCGCCGGCGACGAGCGCCATGGCGATCGACCGGCCGCAGTTCTCCGACCAGTAGGACGAGGTGACGTGGCCGAGCATGGTCATCGGCTTCGGCTCGTTCGGATCGGCGACGATCTGCGCACCCTCCTCCAGCACCACCTTCGGGTCCTTCGTCAGGAGGCCGACGAGCTGCTTGCGGCCCTCCTTGACGAGGTCCGGCCGCTTGAGGCCGCGGATGCCGACGAAGTCCGTCTTCTTCTTCGAGACGGCCCAGGCGAGGCTGGCGTCATAGGGCGTGACCGTGCCGTCCGTATCCTGGCCGACGATGATGTAGCCCTTCTCGGCGCGAAGGACGTGCATCGTCTCCGTGCCGTAGGCGCAGGCGCCGAGCGGTTCGGCGCGCGCCCAGATGGCCTCCCAGACGGCCTCTCCGTAGTCGGCCGGCACGTTGACTTCGTAGCCGGCTTCCCCGGTGAAGGACATGCGGAAGAGCCGGGTCGGCACGCCGCAGAACTTGCCCTCGCGCACGCTCATGTGCGGGAAGGCCTCGTTCGACATGTCGATGCCCTCGACGAGCGGCTCGAGGATCTCGCGCGCCTTCGGGCCCTGCACGGCGATGACCGCCCACTGTTCTGTGGTGGACGTCAGCCAGACCTTGAGGTGCGGGAACTCCGTCTGGAGATAGTCTTCCATGTGGTGCATGACGCGCGGCGCGCCGCCCGTCGTGGTGGTGACGTGGAAACGGTCCTCCGAAAGGCGGCCGACGACGCCGTCGTCATAGATGAAGCCGTCCTCGCGCAGCATGATGCCGTAGCGGCAGCGGCCGGGCTTCAGCGTATCCCAGCCATTGGTGTACATGAGGTTCATGAACTCGGCAGCATCCGGGCCGACGACCTCGATCTTGCCGAGCGTCGAGGCGTCGAAGACCCCGGCGGCGCTGCGCACCGTGCGGCACTCGCGGTTGACCGCGTCGTGCATGGTCTCGCCCGAGCGCGGATAGTACCAGGCGCGCTTCCAGTTGCCGACATCCTCGAAGACGGCACCGTGCGCCTCCTCCCAGGCATGCATCGGCGTCTTGCGGGCCGGATCGAACAGGTCGCCGCGCGAATGGCTGATCAGCGCGCCGAAGGTGACGGGCGTATAGGGCGCGCGGAAGGTGGTGAGGCCGATCTTCGGGATCTCGCGGTTCAAGACTTCGGATGCGATGGCAAGGCCGTGGATGTTGGAGAGCTTGCCCTGGTCCGTCGCCATGCCGTTGGTGGTGAAGCGCTTGATGTGCTCGATCGAGTGCATGCCCTCGCGCACGGCAAGGCGGATATCCTTGGCGCAGACGTCGTTCTGGAAGTCGACGAAGGCCTTGACGGTCGTGTCGACCCCGGCGCCCTCGCCGCTGCCTGCCATCCCGCCGGTCCATTCGAAGGCGTTCTCGCCGGAAAGCTCGACCTTGCCGCCGCCCTCGTGGCCGGTGGCGCGGGCCATCAGCTCGCCCGCGGCAAGCCCCTCCTCGATGGTCGCCTGCAGGCCGTCCGTGCCGTTGCACGAGCCGACCGAAAGGCAATCCTGCGCATAGGTGCCCGGCAGGAAGCGGCCGGTGGCCGCGTCGTAGGCGACCTTGCCGCGCGACTGCGAGAAGAGGTGGACGGAGGGCGTCCAGCCGGCCGACATCAGGAGCGCATCGATCGGGATCGAGCGCGCCGAGCCGCCGCCGTTGCGCGCGACCGACATGGAGGAGACGCGGAGCTTGCCCTTGGTGTCGACGACCGAATGGCCGGCCAGCACCTCGATGCCGAGCTTGCGGGCTTCGGCAAGCACGCCCTCGCCGGGCTTTTCGCGGTTGTCGACGATGGCGGCGACGGTGACGCCAGCGCGCTTCAGGTCGAAGGCGGCCTCATAGGCCGAATCGTTCGCCGTATAGACGCCGACCTTGCGGCCGACGGCGACGCCGAAATGGTTGAGATAGGTGCGCGCCGCCGAGGCGAGCATGATGCCCGGCCGGTCGTTGTTGGCGAACACCATGTGCCGCTCGATGGAGCCGGTGGCAAGGATGACGCGCTTGGCGCGGACCTGCCACAGCCGCTCGCGCGGCAGCTTCTTGTCGGGGCGCGCAAGGTGATCCGTGACGCGCTCGACGAGGCCGACGAAGTTGTGGTTGTAGTAGCCGAAGGCCGTCGTGCGGGTAAGGACGGTGACGTTCTCCATCGCCTTCAGCTTCGCAGCCGTCGCCTGCGCCCAGTCGTAGCCGTTCTGGCCGTCGATCTTCACCGACAGGTCGTAGTGCAGCGCACCGCCGACTTCCGGCTGCTCGTCGACGAGGATCACGCGGGCGCCCGCTTCGGCGGCGGCAAGCGCCGCCGAAAGGCCGGCGACACCGGCGCCGGCGATCAGCACGTCGCAATAGGCATAGCGGCTGGCATAGTGGTCCGGGTCCTCCTCCGTCGGCGCGACGCCGAGGCCGGCGGCCTTACGGATGAAGGGCTCGTAGAGCTTCTCCCAGGCCGCCTTCGGCCACATGAAGGTCTTGTAGTAGAAGCCGGCCGCGAAGAACGGCGACATCAGGTTATTGATGCCGCCGATATCGAAGGCGAGCGAGGGGAAGCGGTTCTGCGATTCCACCTTCATGCCGTCGAAGACTTCCTGCACCGGCGCGCGCACGTTCGGCTGGCGGCGGGCGGCGTCCCGCGAGACGTCGACGAGCGCGTTCGGCTCTTCCGGCCCGGCCGAAAGGATGCCGCGCGGGCGGTGGTACTTGAACGAGCGGCCGACGAGGTGCACGCCGTTGGCAAGCAGCGCGGAGGCGACGGTATCGCCTTCGAGCGCGTCGAACGTCTTTCCGTCGAAGGTGAAACGCGCCGTCCTGGCGGGCGTCAGTCGGCCCTGACCGGCAATGCGATTAGCGCCGCTCATTTCGCGGTTCCTTCCGTGGCTTCATAGGTTTCGACGGTTCTTTCCGAGGCGGGCGAAACGCCGGGGATGTACGGCTTCGGCTCGCCGGCCTTGTAGCTCATGTAGAACTTGTCGCTCACCGTATCGCGCGCGGCGTTGAAGAAGCGCCCGCAGCCATGGATATGGCGCCAGCGCTCGAAGATCAGGCCCTTCGGGTTGTCGCGCAGGAAGAAGTAATCCTCGAATTCCGCGTCGGTGACATCGGCGATGTTGGTCGGGCGGGCGATATGCGCATCGCCGCCGTGGCGGAATTCGAGCTCGGAGCGCTCTTCCTCGCAGTAGGGGCAGTAGATGAGAAGCATCGGGTTTCTCCTGTCCCGCGCCGGCCGGCCTTCGGCCGCCGGACGCGCGGGTGAAATGAAATCAGTGAGCCACGGCCGCGGCCGCTGCCTCGTCGATGAGGCGGCCGGTGCGGAAGCGGTCGAGCGTCAGGCCGGACGCCAGCTTGTGCGGCTCGCCCTTCGCGATGAGGTGGGCGAAGAGGTGCGCCGAGCCCGGCGTCGCCTTGAAGCCGCCGGTGCCCCAGCCGCAATTGACGAAGAGGTTTTGAACCGGCGTCACGCCCTGGATCGCCGAGCGGTCCGGCGTGTTGTCGGTGATGCCGCCCCACTGGCGCATCATCTTGACGCGGCGGAACATCGGGAAGAGCTCGCAGATCGCGTCCAGCGTATGTGTGATGATCTGGAGGCCGCCGGTCTGCGAATAGGAATTGTACTGGTCCGTGCCCGCGCCGATGACCAGCTCGCCCTTGTCCGACTGCGAGATATAGGCATGCACCGAGTTGGACATGACGACGCACGGGAAGATCGGCTTCATCGGCTCGGAGACGAGTGCCTGCAGCGGCACGGAGTGCAGCGGCAGCTTGACGTCGGCCATCGCCATGATGACCGAGTTGTGGCCGGAGGCCGAAACGCCGATCTTCCTGGCGCCGATGAAACCCTTCGAGGTCTCCACGCCCGTCACCGCGCCGTCCGGCCCGCGGCGGATGCCCTTGACCTCGCAGTTCTGGATGATGTGCACGCCGCGATCGGAAGCGGCGCGGGCATAGCCCCAGGCGACGGCGTCGTGGCGGGCCGTGCCGCCGCGGCGCTGCAGGGCCGCGCCGTTGATCGGGTAGCGGGCGGTCGCGGAGATGTCGAGCGGCGGGCAATAGTCCTTCGCCTGCTGCGGCGTCAGCCATTCGTTGTCGATGCCGTGCAGGCGGTTGGCGTGGACATGGCGCTGGAAGGACTGCTTGTCGTGGACGTTGTGCGACAGCATCATCACGCCGCGCGGCGAGTACATGACATTGTAGTTGAGGTCCTGGCTGAGGCCTTCCCAGAGCTTCAGCGAGTGCTCGTAGATGTCCATGCTCTCGTCATAGAGGTAGTTCGAGCGGATGATGGTCGTGTTGCGGCCGGTATTGCCGCCGCCGAGCCAGCCCTTCTCGATCACGGCGACATTGGTGATGCCGTGCTCCTTGGCAAGGTAATAGGCAGCGCCGAGGCCGTGTCCGCCGCCGCCGACGATGATCACGTCGTATTCCTTGCGCGGTTCGGGCGAGGCCCATTGCGGCTCCCAACCCTTGTGGCCGCGCATCGCCTCGCGGGCGACGGCGAAAACCGAATATTTGCGCATTACCCAAGTCCTCAAATCTCGCCGGCCCCGCCGGCTGTTTCCTGCCCCGATAGAAAGCAAATCCTGATGGCGGACGCCGTATTCTTTGCGACGCATTCAGGCGTCCCTTGTACCACATGCGACATGAGCCGCGTCGATGGTTTTACGACGGTTTTCCCGGCCTTGTCCGCAAATATCCCGAGCATCTTTCCGCAAGAGACTGGACTTCTGCGCGTCCATCTGGTATCCGACGCCTCAATCGTCAGCCTTCCGGGCTGCGCGAACGTCACCTATTTGCCTGACGACCTTAAGGAATCGCCGGGCTGGCAACAATTAAAGGAACGGGATTCTCGTGCAGGTACTTGTCCGCGACAACAATGTTGATCAGGCTCTCCGCGCTCTCAAGAAGAAGATGCAGCGCGAAGGTATTTTCCGTGAAATGAAGATGCGCGACTATTACGAAAAGCCGTCGCAGAAGCGTGCGCGTGAAAAGGCCGAAGCCGTCCGTCGCGTCCGCAAGCTGGCCCGCAAGCGCGCCCAGCGCGAAGGCCTCATCGGCGGTCGTCCTGGCGCCCGTTGATCGGTCGTTTTTTCGACGTTTTCGAATGCAAGACCGGGCGGGGGCGAAGATTTCGCCGCCGCCTTTTTTCATGTGACCGGGACCCGTTCACCCTTGTGAAAGGCATCCCGTGCAATTCCAGGCCGGCGGCTGCGCCCATTTCCGGAATTGCCCTGAAGGCCGCAGCACTTTCTGCCCGCATGAGGCGCGACAGAAGCCCATTTTGAGGATTCGCACTTGGACATGACTGCATCCACCGGGTTCCCGACCGATCGTCTTTCTTCCTCCAATATGCGCATCCGCCGTCCCCTGATGGCCGCCGTCGCCGCCACGTCCCTCGCCCTCCTGCTTGCCGGCTGCCAGTCGACCACCTCGACGGATGTGCTGAAGGTCGAGCGCGTGCAGGGCTCGCAGGAGAACATCGCCTCGCTCTCGGCCGTCATCGCCGCCAACCCGCAGGATCCGGAAGGCTACAACGTGCGCGGCTCGGCCTATGGCCGCGCCGGCGAATATCGCCGCGCCCTCGACGACTTCAACCGCGCCATCGAGCTGAACCCGCGCTACTACCAGGCCTATGCCAACCGCGCGCTCGTCGAGCGCAGCATGGGCGACCAGGCGCAGGCCGCCGCCGACTACAACACGGCGCTCCAGCTCAACGCGAACTACGACGTCGCCTATATCGGCCGCGGCAACCTCTATCGCCAGGCCGGCCGCCTCGACGACGCCTTCCGCGACTTCAACCGCGCCATCCAGCTCGATACGACCGATCCGCGCGCCTATCACAACCGCGGCCTGATCTACCAGGCCCGCCGCCAGCACGACAAGGCGATCGAGGACTTCTCGAAGGCCATCTCGCTCTCGCCGAACTCGGCCGAGCCCTATAACGGCCGCGGCATCTCCTATGCGGCGCTCGGCGACGACGACAACGCGTTCTCGGATTTCAACACGGCCATCAACCTCGACGGCAAGCTGGCCGAATCCTGGTCGAACCAGGCGCTTATCTACGAGCGCCGCGGCGAGATGGCCAAGGCCGCCCGCTCCTATTCGCAGGCCCTGCGGCTCGATCCGAACTACAAGCCCGCCAAGGACGGCCTCGCCCGCACCAAGGGCGTCGCCGACACCGCAAAGCCCGCCTGACCGGCGGCGAGGCCTCAAATGCAAAAGCCCGCGACATCGTCGCGGGCTTTTTTTGTCATGGAAGGCGGCGGCCGCCGCCGGACCTCAGTGGTTCATCGCCTTGACGATGTCTTCCGTCATCTTCTTGGCGTCGCCGAGCAGCATCATCGTGCCGTCCTTGTAGAACAGCGTGTTGTCGATGCCGGCATAGCCGGAGCCCAGCGAGCGCTTGACGAAGAGGCAGGTCTTGGCCTTGTCGACGTCGAGGATCGGCATGCCGTAGATCGGCGAGGACTTGTCGTCGCGCGCGGCCGGGTTCGTCACGTCGTTGGCGCCGATGACATAGGCGACGTCGGCCTGTGCGAATTCCGAGTTGATGTCTTCCAGCTCGAAGACCTCGTCATAGGGCACGTTGGCTTCGGCGAGCAGCACGTTCATGTGGCCGGGCATGCGGCCGGCGACGGGGTGGATCGCGTATTTCACCTCGACGCCCTGCTCCTTCAGCTTGTCGGCAAGCTCGCGCAGCGCATGCTGGGCCTGCGCCACCGCCATGCCGTAGCCCGGCACGATGATGACCTTGGAGGCGTTCGCCATGAGGAAGGCCGCGTCGTCCGCCGAGCCCTGCTTGACCGTGCGCTGGATGCCGTCGTCGGCAGCCGCCGCCGTCTCCCCGCCGAAGCCGCCGAGGATGACCGAGACGAACGAGCGGTTCATGCCCTTGCACATGATGTAGGAAAGGATCGCGCCCGAGGAGCCGACCAGCGCGCCGGTGATGATGAGCGCGAGGTTGCCGAGCGTGAAGCCGATGCCGGCCGCCGCCCAACCCGAATAGGAGTTGAGCATGGAGACGACGACGGGCATGTCCGCCCCGCCGATCGGCACGATGATCAGCACGCCGAGGACGAGCGCCAGCGCGACGATCAGCCAGAAGGCCGTGTGGCTCTCGGTCGCCGCAAGGACGACGATGAGGACGATCACGGCGGCAAGCAGCGCCGCGTTGACGGCGTGGCGCATCGGCAGCAGGATCGGCTTGCCGGACATGCGCCCGTCGAGCTTGAGGAAGGCGATGATCGAGCCGGTGAAGGTGATCGCGCCGATGGCGACGCCGAGCGCCATCTCGACGAGCGCCTGGCCGTGGATCTCGCCGACCGCGCCGATGCCGAAGGAGACCGGCGAATAGAGCGCGGCCGCGGCCACCAGCACGGCGGCAAGGCCGACGAGCGAGTGGAAGCCGGCGACGAGCTGCGGCATCGAGGTCATCGGGATGGAGCGGGCGATATAGGCGCCGGCGCCCCCGCCGATGGCAAGGCCGAGCACGATGAGCACGAGGCCGCCGAAGGAGGGCGTCGCGAGCAGCAAGGTCGTGCCGATGGCGATGCCCATGCCGACCATGCCGAGCGTGTTGCCGCGCCGGCTGGTCGTCGGGTGCGAAAGGCCCCTCAGCGCCATGATGAAGAGCACGCCGGAGACGAGATAGAGGAAGGCTGCGAAGTTTGCGTTCATCGGGCCGGCCTCACTTGTCTTTTTTCTTGTACATCGCCAGCATGCGCTGGGTGACGAGGAAGCCGCCGAAGATGTTGACGGAGGCGAGGATCAGCGCGACGAAGCCGAAGCCGGTCGCAACGCCCGAAAGCGAGATGCCGACGGCAAGCAGCGCGCCGACGACGATGACCGAGGAGATCGCGTTGGTGACGGCCATCAGCGGCGTGTGCAATGCCGGCGTCACCGACCAGACGACGTAGTAGCCGACGAAGATCGACAGCACGAAGATCGCGAGGCGGAACACGAAGGGATCGATCGCCCCGCCGGAAACGCCGTGCGCCACGGCGCCCGCCGCATCCGGCACATATTCGGAAGCGGCGCGGACGGCCTCCACGGCCCGGTCGAGATCGGTGAGCGCCTTGTCCAGAAGTTCGTTCGCCATCACTTGCCCTCCCCTTCATGAACCGCGGCGCCGCCGAAGTTCGGATGGACGACCGACCCGCCATGGGTCAGCATCGTCGCCTTGACCAGCTCGTCCTCGGCATTGACCGAGACCGACTTCGTCTCCTTGTCGACCATGGTCTCAAGGAACGTGAGGAGGTTCTTGGCGTAGAGCGCCGAGGCGGAGGCGGCGATGCGGCCCGGCACGTTGAGGTAGCCGATGACCTTGACGCCCTCGACCTCGACGACCTTTCCGGCCTCCGAGCCCTCGATGTTGCCGCCGCGCTCGACCGCGAGGTCGACGGCGACGGAGCCGGTCTTCATGGCGAAGAGCATCTGCCGCGTCACGAGGCGCGGGGCCGGGCGGCCGGGGATCAGCGCGGTGGTGATGACGATGTCCTGCTTGGCGATGTGGTCGGCGACGAGCGCGGCCTGTTTCGCCTGGTATTCCTTGGACATTTCCTTGGCATAGCCGCCGGCGGTCTCGGCCGCCTTGAACTCGTCGTCCTCGACGGCGATGAACTTGGCGCCGAGCGAGGCGACCTGCTCCTTGGCCGCGGGGCGCACGTCCGTCGCCGAGACGGCGGCGCCGAGGCGCCGCGCGGTGGCGATGGCCTGAAGGCCCGCGACGCCCGCCCCCATGACGAAGATCTTGGCGGCCGGCACGGTGCCGGCGGCGGTCATCATCATCGGCATGGCGCGGTCGAACTCGTAGGCCGCGTCGATGACGGCCTGGTAGCCGGCAAGGTTGGCCTGCGAGGACAGGATGTCCATGGACTGGGCGCGCGTGATGCGCGGCATCAGCTCCATGGCGAAGGCGGTGAGCCCGGCCTTCGCCATCTCGGCGATGGCGGCCTCGTTGCCGTAGGGATCCATGGTGGCGATGACGATGGCGCCGGGCTTGTAGGTGGAAATCTCCGCCGTCGTCGGCCGGCGCACCTTGAGCACGACGTCGGCAGCTTTCGCTTCCTCCGGTCCGACGATGCGGGCGCCGGCGGCCTCGTAGTCGGCATCGAGGATGCGCGAGGCAAGACCCGCGCCGGCCTCGACCAGAACATCGAGCCCGAGGGCCTTCATTTTCTTGACTGTTTCGACGGAACCGGCGACGCGGCCTTCAGCCGGATCGCTTTCCCGCGCGACAAAAACACACTGACTCAAACCGTGGTCCTCCCCCCGAGACTGGCCGTGTTGGATCACGGCGCCGGATGGCGCCGCGGCACATCATGGATGCGGCTTTTCAGATCAACGCAGGGCGAAGAAGCCGACGACGTTGAGGATGACGAAGAGCACGAAGGCGCTGAAGAAGCCGGCGCTGGTGAAGAAACCGGCAGCCATGGCGATGAGCAGCGTCACGCAGAACATCGTGCCGAACTTGGCGGCGTTGACGAAGAAGCCGTAGGTCTTCTCGTGCTCGGGATAATCCATCGCCGCGCCCAGCTCGACGGGTCCGTTGTGATGTTCAGCCATAGTCACCTTCTCCTAAGCAGCCGCACCCGCCAGCCGGAAAACTCCACCCGATGAGCGCCGATATAGGCCGGAACCGGAACGGTCCGGCGATTCCCTCAAGCGCGAAAGCGCGCGTCTTCAGGCCATACACAATGGACAGGCAAAGCGCAACGGCAGGAGGGGACGAGGTTCGGACCCGGCAACGTTTCCGAAACGGAACGGGCCGGTTTCCTGCAAAACCGGCCCGGCATGCGACATCTGGGCGCAAGCCCTATCCGGCGTAGGCGCTGCCGGAAAGCGCGATCCGGCCATGGCCGGAATGGGCGCGCCGGGCGCTCGGGCGCACGGTGAGCGGGCTGAAAGGCATCTCCTCGCCGCGGGCGAACAGCATGCGCCGCTCGTAGGGCTCCGACATGAAGAAGGGGAAGCGCGCATAGAGCGAGGAGCGCACGTCCTTGCAGCGCGTCGCCATCAGCATCAGGTCGATGATGAACTTGCCCTGCCGGCTCTTCGGCGAGGCGACGAAATCGCCGTCGAAGACGCGCCGGTAGAAGGCCGCATGCGCCGGCTTGACCATCTGGAGGACGCGGTCGGCATCGAAATAATCCGCCGCCATCGTCGCAAGGCGCAGCGTCAGATACGGGATCGCCGGCATCTCGCTCCAGATTTCCGGATCGGCGGCAAGGCGGACCGGATCGATCAGCGACATGCCCGCATCGAGGAACGCCTTGATCTCGTCCGGGAAGACTTTGCCCGAGGAGGTGACGCGATGGTCCGGCGTCACATGGTGCAGGCGCACGGTCGAGATCAGCCGCTCCTCGTGATAGACGCCGAAGACATAGGCGTTGCTGTCGAAATCGACCTCATCGATGAGCAGGTGCGAATCTTCCGCAAGATGCATGACGCTGCCGGCCTTGTAGGCCTTGTAGCGCACGCGCGCGACGTCTTCCATGTCCTCGCTCGTTTCCACCCGCCGGTATTCCACCTTGTCGAGCAGTCCGAGAAGCTTCTCGGAAAAGCGATTGTTCGCCATTTCCCCGTTGTCCATTGCCCCGCATCCCCGATTGAAAGCCGGCCGCATCCTGCCGCTGGCTTCATATTCTTCGATATAGGACAATTTGTGTAAAATACTATTCATTAACCTTAATATATGGTTAACGCTAATTTTGAAGAAACTGATAAATCGGGTGGATTTATACAGCCGTTCAACAGGGGAAGGAACGATCAGGCGACGCGGGCGCCGCGACGGCGGGTTTCGCCGGCCTTGCGGGCGGCAAGGCTCTCGAAGCGGTCGCGTAGCGCGTCGGGAGACATGGGCGCGGCGAAGACATAGCCCTGCACGAGATCGGCGCACTGGTACTTCCTGATGAGCGCGAGCTGCTCCTGCGTCTCCACGCCCTCGATGACGATGCGCAGCCCCAGTTCCCGCGACAGGTTGACCGTGCCGCGCAGGAGCTTGAAGCGGCGCGCGTCCTCGCCGATGTTGCGCACGAAGGACCGGTCGATCTTGATGACGTCGAGCGGAAGCTGGTCGAGATAGCTGAGGCTGGAATAGCCCGTGCCGAAATCGTCGATGGCGATGGTGATGCCGCGTGCGCGCAGTTCCTGGAGCACCGCCTGCACTTTCACCGGCTCCTCCATCAGGCAGCTCTCGGTGACTTCCAGATGCAGCCGGTGCGGCGCGAGCCCTGCCGTCTCCAGCGCCTCGGAGACGAGGGCGACGATGCCGGTGCCGCGCAGGTCCTGCACCGAAAGATTGACGGAAACGCCCATATGGTCCGGCCAGGTCGCGCAGTCCGCGCAGGCCCGCAGGATCATGAAGCGCGTGATCTCGGAGACGATGCCCATCTCCTCGGCGATCTGGATGAAGACGTTCGGCGTCACCGGCCCGCGCTCGGGATGCGTCCAGCGCGACAGGGCCTCGCAGCACTCGATGCGCGAGCCGTCCGGCACGAACATCGGCTGGTAGGCGACCGACAGCGCATTGTCCTCGATGGCCTGCCGCAGGTCGTCCTTCAGCTTCTGGCGGTCCATGTAGCGCGCGTCCATCTCCTGCTCGAAGACGGTGACGCTGCCCTTGGCACGCGACTTGGTCTCGAACAGCGCGAGGTCGGCGCGGATCTGCATCTCCTCCAGGCGGAACGCATCGCTCGCCACCGTCACGCAGCCCGCGCTGAAGGAAACGATGACCGTGACGCCGTCGAAATCGTAGCTGCCGCGCAACTGCTCGTGGAAGCGGCGCATCCGCGCCTCGAGATCGCGCCGGTTCGTCTCGTTCGGGAAGAACAGGATGAACTCGTCGCCCATCAGGCGCCCGACGATGACCTTGTCGCCGGCGAGCCGCCGCAGGCGCTCGGCGATGGCGCAGAGCAGCCGGTCGCCCGTCACATGCCCCTTCATGTCGTTGACATGCTTGAAGTCGTCGACGTCGACCACCATGAAGCCCACGAGGCCCGGCTTCCTGCGCTCGGCAAGCGCCTCCTGCAGGAGATCGGCGAAATAGGTGCGGTTCGGCAGGCCCGTGAGGGTGTCGTAGCGCACCATGTGCAGGATCTTCTTTTCTGCCCTGACGCGTGCCGTCACGTCCTCGAAGATGAGGACGGCGCCGCCGTTTTCGCGCGGGGCGGCGGTGAATTCGAGATAGAGGCCGTCCGTCACCTGCACGAGCGCACGCGAGCGCTCGCCCCTCAGCAGCTCGCCGAGCTGGCGCAGGATCGCCTTGCTCTGCTCGGCGTTGAAGAAGGTGTTGCGCACGCCGTAGCGCAGCACGACGTCGAGGTGGCAATCCTTCAGGCGCTCCTGGCTGCCGAGATGCAGGAGCTCGCAGGCCCGCCGGTTGGCGACGAGGATGCGCTGGTCCGCATCCAGCATGAAAAGGCCGTGCGGCATGTTGTTGAGCGCGGTGTCGAAGCGGTCGGCGATGGTCGCGAGTTCCCGGGCGGCCAGCACGTTCTCGTAGAGGAAGGTCCGCACGCCGTTCGCCATGGTGCGCGTCGTCATCGCGAAGGGCAGGACCAGCGAGGCGAGCACCGCATGGTAGAAATCCTGCAGGCCGAGGAAGCCGATCACGATGGGAAAGCAGGCGGCGAAGACCATGTAGTTGACGGCGCGCGGCGAGCCGTAGTTGCGGCCGACGACGGAGACCATGGTGGCGAGCGTCACGGAGATGCAGGCGATCTCCGCGAAGCTGTCGCGGCTGACGATCAGGCTGTAGCAGCAGGCCGTGCCGAGCGTCAGCGTCGTGCTGACGGCCCCGACATTGTACCAGTTCTCCCAGTAGCGGATGCCGGCCATGCCGAGCGCGGCCTTGTCCGCGCGGTCGAAGCGGCGCATGGCCTGGGCGCGCAGCGACCAGATGAGGACGATGAGCGCACTCCAGGCGAGGAAGAACGGATCGGCGGTCTTGGCGAAGACGAACGAGAACGTCACGACATGCGAAATCATGCCGACGAAAAGGGTCTGGCGGTTCCCGTACAGCGAGCTGACGAACGACAAATAGACATCGGCCGGCAGCGTGTTCTGACCCTTATCCTTCATGGACTCGGCACTCCTATGGCGAGTGAGGGTTACCGGCCAAAATTTAATGAATGATTTCGGGAGATTACCCAATAAGAAGGGGTATTCGGGGGATTATTGCACGCACGTTCAACTAAAAGGGGATACATTCAACCGGGTCTTGCAGAAACGGCACAATTTTTGACTATACTCAACTTAACATGGAAGAAGGGCGCAATTTTATGTCTTCGCGGCGTCATAGTCTTGCTTTCCATCAAATGCGCGAAGCCTTCTCTGCAATCGGTGTTTGCAATCGCGTGGTTAATGCTTCCGGTCCTTCCCCATCCCCAGATCTGGCCATATCCGGCATCCTGTCGTCATTTCGCCGGAAAGAGGGAATTGACTGCCGCCGGATTTGATATCAAATCCTTGTTTGGTATTTCTTTCCCGGAGCCCATCATGTCCAAACCCGTCGTCGCCATTCCCGCCGATATCCGGGAGATCGAAGGCAACGTCTGGCAGGCCACGCCCAACCAGTACGTGCGCGCCGCGGTCAAGGGCGCGGACGTCACCGTCTTCCTCGTTCCGGCGCTCGAAACCGACAACGATTTCGACGGCATCCTCGACCGGGTGGACGGGCTCCTCGTCAGCGGCTCGCGCACCAACGTGCACCCCTCGCTCTACGGCAAGGAGGCGACGGACGCGGAAGGCCCCTACGACATGGCGCGCGATGCGACCAGCCTGCCGCTCATCAAGCGCGCGCTCGAGCGCGGCATTCCGCTGCTCGCCATCTGCCGCGGCATCCAGGAACTGAACGTCGCGCTCGGCGGCACGCTCGCCAACGAGATCCAGGAACAGCCCGGCGTGTGGGATCACCGCAAGCCCGACACGCCCGTACTCGACGTCGCCTACGGCATCCGCCAGAAGATCACGGTCAAGGAAGGAAGCTGCCTTGCGGCCGTGATCGGCGCAGGCGAGGTGCAGGTCAATTCGCTGCACCGGCAGGCGATCTCCGAAATGGCCCCGCGCCTTGCCGTGGAAGCGGTCGCGGACGACGGCACGATCGAGGCCGTCTCCGTCATCGGCGCGAAGGCCTTCGCCGTCGGCGTCCAGTGGCACCCGGAATACTGGGTCGGCTCGGACCAGCCGTCCAACAGGCTCTTCGCCGCGTTCGGCGAGGCCGTGCGCGACTATGCCGCCGCGAAAGCCGGCATCCTCCACCGGACGGCGGCCGAGTAGGTTTCTAGTCGGCGGCCACCATCGTCACCATGGCATCGGCGGGCTCCACCGCCTCATAGGCCAGCCCGTCGCCGTCGACGACGGTCAGGATCGCCTCGCCCTGCGCATCCGTGACGACAATCGTGCCATCGCCATTGTTCGTCCAGGTCCGGGCGGCCGAAAGGCCGGGCCAGACGCTGTCGCAATCCTTGTCCGCGGTGAAAAGCGCGCTGCGGCTGGAAATGGCCTTGCCGCGCTCGGCAAGGCAGGCCGTCTTGGCCACCACGTTGGAGATCGTATAGCTGTGGGCGCTGCCGGCCGCCGGAATGGAGCCGGAGACCATGGGGTCGATCCCCTCGCCGCGAAGGCTCGCAAGTCCCAGGCCGCCCAGCGCCGCGGCGCCCGCAAGGACGGCGATCGTCAAGGTCTTCATGGGGCGCTCCTTCATCCGCTGCTCGATGCGCGAAGGATGCGCCCGCAAGATTGCGGAATGGTTAACGAAGGCTTTCCAGCCCCTACCCTGTTTTTCGCGTAAAAGGTGTCTCCGGCACCGGCGTCAACGCAGCGCCGTGCCCGAACCAGGCAACAAGGTTGTCCGCCACCAGATCGGCCATGGCGTTGCGCGTTGCGACCGAGGCGGAAGCCACATGCGGCAGCAGGGAGACGTTCGGCAGGTCGAGCAGCGCATCGGGGACGTTCGGCTCGTCGTAGAAGACATCGAGCCCCGCCCCGGCGATCACGCCCTCGCGGAGCGCCGCGACCAGCGCATCCTCGTCCACCGTCCAGCCGCGCCCGACATTGATCAGCACGCCGTCCGGCCCGAGCGCTTTCAGCACGCCGGCATCGATCGTCTTGTGCGTCTCCGCCGTCTTCGGCACGATGGCGATCAGCGTATCGACCGCCCCGGCGAGCGCCTCCAGGGAGGGATAATAGGCATAGGGCGCGTCCGCGCGCGGGCGGCGGGTGTGGTAGGCGATGGCCACGCCGAAACCCTTCAGACGCTCGGCAATGGCAAGGCCGATGCGCCCGAGCCCGTAGATGCCAACGCTGCGGCCGCGCAGGGTGAGCGGCGTCAGCGGAAAGGCGCCGTCGCGCTTCCAGCGCCCGGACCGCAGCCAGGCCTCGGCCTGCGGCAGCAGCCGCAGCGTGTTGAGGAGAAGGCCGATGGTCGTGTCGGCCACCTCGTCGTTCAGCACGTCCGGCGTGTTGGTGACGGCAATGCCGCGCGCGGCGGCCGCCGCGACGTCCACCCCGTCATAGCCGACCCCGAAGCTCGCGATGACCTCCAGCGCCGGCAGATGCTCGATCAGCGCCGCCCCGAAGGCGCCGGAGACGGCGGCGCCGGCGATGCTGGCGGCCTCCGAGCGGGCGAGAAGCGCCGGGTCCGGCCGCTCGATGCGCACCACCTCGAAGGTCTCGCGCAAGCGTTCGAGCACCCGTTCGCGGATCGCGCCGGGCACGAGGATGCGGGTCTTGTCTGGCATGATGAAACGTTCCCTGCCTGAATGCCTCAGCCGTCGGAATGCGGCTTCAGCGGTCCGGTGGATTGCCGGATGCGCATTTCCGGCTTGATGAGATGGATGCCGTCCGGCTCGTGGCTGCCCGAGAGCTTGTCGAGGAGCGCCCTTGCGGCGCTGCGGCCGACCTCGGACTGGCCGTTCCAGACGGTGGTGAGGGCGGGCGTGGCGATCGCCGCCTCCTCCAGGTCGTCGTAGCCGGTGACGGAGACGTCGCGGCCCGGCACGAGCCCGGCGCGGGCGATGCCGTTCATCAGGCCGATGGCGACGAGGTCGTTCCAGCAGACGGCGGCCGTCGGCTTCTGCGGCAGCGAGAGGAAGTGCACCGCCGCCTCGAAGCCGCCCTGCTTGGTGCGGGGCCCGGGGATGCGAAGGCCCGGATCGACCTCGATATTGGCCTTGCGCAGCGCGTTGACATAGCCCTGGTAGCGGTCGCGGCCGGTCGAGGTCTGGTCCGTGCCGCCCACCATGGCGATCGTCCGGTGGCCGAGGCCGATCAAGTGGTTGGTGGCGAGCGAGATGCCGTAGCTGTCGTCGCCGCGGAAGATCGGCACGTCGAGCCCGTCGATGGAACGGGCGATCAGGATCGCCGGCATGCCGTTGTCCTCGGCAAGGCGGATATCCTCCGGCGGCGTGCCGATGGCCGGCGACATGATCACCCCGTCGCCGCCGAGCTGCAGCAGCGTCTCGACGAAATTGCGCTGCTTCTCCACCGAATCGTAGTGGTTGGAGAGGATGAAGGTCTGCCGGTCGCGATCGAGCTCGCTCTCGATGGCTTTCAGGATTTCCGCGTAGAACGGGTTCATGATGTCGTGCACGACGACGCCGATGATGCCCGAGCGCGAAGTGCGAAGGCTCGCGGCACGGCGATTGTAGATATAGCCGAGCGCGCGCGCCTGTTCCTTGATCCGCTCGCGGGTGAAGGCGGCCACCAGCGGGCTGTCCCTGAGCGCGAGCGACACCGTCGCCGTGGAAACGCCGAGCGTTTCCGCGATGGTGGATAACTTTACCTTCTGTGCCACGATTCCTCCCGGTGAACGCGCAGCCTTTAAAACCGTTTATTTAAACAGTTTAAATTCCATCGGCAACCGCCTTTTCGCCGGTTTCGGGCGTAGCGCCGTGCAGGTTCTCGTCCATGGCGCGCAGCAGCTTGAGGAGGTTGCGCACCTCCTTCTCGCTGAGGCCTTCGGCGGCCTGCCGCTCGCTGAGGCGTCCGGCTTCGGCAATGCGGTCGATGGAGGCGCGCCCCGCCTCGGTGAGATGCACGACCGTCAGCCGGCCGTCGGTCTCGTCCGGCCGGCGCTCGACGAAGCCCTGCGCCTCCAGCCGACCGATGGTGCGCGTCATGGTCGGCGCCTTGACGCCGAGGCGGGCGGCGAGCGCCCCTGCGGTCATCCCGCCTTCCTCGGCAAGCGTGAGGATGACGCCGTCCTGGCCAGCATAAAGGCCGGTGGCGATGAGGTTGCGCGAGAGCACCGTGCGCATGGAGCGCGCCGCGTTGACGACGGCGGCGGCAAGGCCCGCGCCCGAGACGGCCTCGTGCGCCTTTTTCTTCTTGGCCTTCTTCCCGTCCTTGCCGTCCTTGTGCTTCTTTCCCATCGATCGCCTCGCTAGAACGCACTGCCCTTGCATCACGGGCCCGGCCCTGTATGACAGAGGACCAAGGCGGGCGGCAAGTCGGGATCGGAGAGAGCATGGCACATCCCAAGCTGCGATGGACCGAAAACGACCTCACCCTGCCGACGGCCGAACGGGCCGGCTGGATCGCCGTCCTGCCGCTCGGCGCGCATGAGGGCCACGGCCCCCACCTGCCGCTGGAGACGGACACGCTGATCGCGGGCGGCATCGCCGAGCGGCTGATGGCCGTGCTGCCGCCGCACCTTCCCGTCACCTTTCTTCCGGCCGAGCCGGTCGGCTATTCGCCGGAGCATCTCGACGTGCCCGGCACGCGCTCGCTCGGCTATGCGGAGGCGATCGCGCGCTGGCTTGCCATCGCCGAAGACCTCCACCGCTTCGGCATCCGCAAGCTCGTGCTGCTCAACGCCCATGGCGGCAATTCGCCGCTGATGACCATCCTCGCCACCGAGGCGCGGGTGCGGCTGGACATGCTCGTCGTCGCCACCGCCTGGACCCGCTTCGGCCAGCCCGACGGCTGGATCGCGCCGGAAGACAAGGCCATCGACATCCACGGCGGCGATATCGAGACTTCGGTGATGCTCGCCCTCCATCCCGATCTTGTGCGGATGGACAAGGCCGAGCGCTTCGGCTCGCGGCAGGCGGAGTTCGCGGCGCGCTTCGCTTATCTGCGCGCCTACGGCCCGCACGCCTTCGGCTGGAAGATGGCGGACCTCAACCCGAAGGGCGTTGCGGGCGATGCGAGCGCCGCGACGGCCGAAAAGGGCGAGCGGCTGATCGCCCATGCGCTACGCGGCCTCGTCGCCCTGCTGGAAGATGTCGCGGCCTTCGACGTCGAAACGCTTTGCTGACGGCATTTGCGCTGGCCCGTCCGATCTCCTATATCAGTCGCCAACCGGACGCCTTTACCGTCCCTGTTATCCGCTCGAGGTTCCCATGACCGAAACAGCCCTTCCCAAGCCCATTCCCGTCACCGTGCTCACCGGCTATCTCGGCGCCGGCAAGACGACGCTGCTCAACCGCATCCTCACCGGCAACCACGGCAAGAAATACGCCGTCATCGTCAACGAGTTCGGCGAGATCGGCATCGACAACGACCTCATCGTCGAGTCGGACGAGGAAATCTACGAGATGAACAACGGCTGCATCTGCTGCACCGTGCGCGGCGACCTCATCCGCGTGGTGGAGGGCCTGATGCGCCGCCCCGGCCGCTTCGACGCCATCGTCGTGGAGACCACCGGCCTTGCCGATCCGGTGCCGGTCGCCCAGACCTTCTTCATGGACGACGACGTGCGCCAGAAGACCGAGCTCGACGCCGTCGTCGCGCTGGTCGATGCCAAGCACCTGCCGCTGCGCCTGAAGGACAGCCGCGAGGCCGAGGACCAGATCGCCTTCGCCGACGTCGTGCTCGTCAACAAGACCGACCTCGTCACCCCCGAGGAACTGGCCAAGGTCGAGGCGACGGTGCGGGCCATCAACCCCTCCGCGCGCATCCACCGCACGACCCGCTCGGACATCGACCTCACCAAGGTCCTCGACCAGGGCGCCTTCAACCTGGAACGGGCGCTGGAAAACGATCCGCATTTCCTCGACCACGATCACGAGGACCATGTCTGCGGCCCCGATTGCGGCCACGACCATCATCATCACGATCATGACCACCATCACCACCATGATCATGATCACGACCACGACCACGATCACCATCACCACGACGCCTCGCCGATCCATGACGTGACGGTGCAGTCGATCTCGCTGCGCGGCGGCGAGATGAACCCCGACCGCTTCTTCCCGTGGATCCAGAAGATCACCCAGACGGACGGCCCGAACATCCTGCGCCTCAAGGGCATCATCGCCTTTGCCGGCGACGACGAGCGCTATGTCGTGCAGGGCGTCCACATGATCGTCGAGGGCGATCACCAGCGCGCCTGGAAGGACGGCGAGACCCGCGAAAGCCGCCTCGTCTTCATCGGCCGCGACCTCGACCGCGAGAAGATCGAACGCACCTTCAAGGCCTGCGAGGCACAGAAGGCATGAGGCCGGACGACACTCTGCGCATGAAAGACGAAGCCTGATGCCGACAGTCGCCCCTCTCGATCTCGACGGCCACGTCGTCGCGGCCGCCTTCCTCGGCGACGTGCCCTTCTTCGCCACCGCCTCCGGCGCCGTCCACCGTCTCGATCACGGCCAGAAGGTCACCGAGGCGCATGACGGGCTGCTTGCCTGCGTGCGCGACGAGGCGAACGACACGCTGGTCACCGGCGGCGAGGACGGCAAGGTGATGCGGATTTCCATCGACGGCACCGCGACGCTGCTTGCCGAGGTGCCGCGCAAGTGGATTTCCGTCGTCGCCGCCGGCCCGCAGGGTGCGGTCGGCTTCGCCGAGGGCCGCACGGCGCGCGTGCGCCTTGCCGACGGCACGATCAGGGAGTTTGCGGAAAGCCGCTCGGTGGAGGGCATCGCCTTCGCGCCGAAGGGCCTTCGCATCGGCGTCGCCCGCTACAACGGCGTCTCGCTGCACTGGGTGGCGATGGCCGGCCAGCCGGTCGACCTCGAATGGAAGGGCGCCCATACCGGCGTCACCTTCTCGCCGGACGGCCGCTTCGTCGTCACCAGCATGCAGGAGAACGCCCTGCACGGCTGGAAGCTCGACAGCAAGCCCGGCGCCGACGCGCGCCACATGCGCATGACCGGCTATCCGGCCAAGGTGAAGTCGCTCTCCTGGTCGGCCAAGGGCAAGTGGCTCGCCTCCTCCGGCGCGCCGGCCGCCATCGTCTGGCCCTTCGCGGCCAAGGACGGCCCGATGGGCAAGCCG
The DNA here is from genome assembly GCF_055392685.1 of Shinella sp. Sh6. Classification (NCBI taxonomy): domain Bacteria; kingdom Pseudomonadati; phylum Pseudomonadota; class Alphaproteobacteria; order Hyphomicrobiales; family Rhizobiaceae; genus Shinella; species Shinella sp. Sh6. Next base: position 2,826,214 of record NZ_AP044005.1, read on the forward strand.
CCGCTGGAACTCGGCACGCGCGCCGACGTCATGGTGACGGCCGTCGCCTGCCATCCGGCCGAGGACGTCGTCGCCATCGGCTATTCGGACGGCATGGTGCTTGCCGCGCGCTTCTCCGACAGCCGCGAGGTGCTGCTGCGCCGCCCCGGCAAGGGCGCCGTCACCTCCATGGCCTGGAGCCGCAACGGCAAGCTCCTCGCCTTCGCCAGCGAGGCGGGCGATTGCGGCGTGGTCGACCTCACCGGATAATCCCTCCATCATGCGAAAAACCCGGGAGAGCCGAGCTCTCCCGGGCCACTGACCGCGCGGGGCGGGGAAGGCGCGATCAGTGACGGCGATGCTTGCAGCCGCAATCGCTGCCGCCGGCACCGCCGAGGATACCCAGCACCGAGCCGTTGAGGACGCCCGACAGCGTGCCGTTGAGATTGTTCGCGAGCACGCCGTTCAGCACCTTGTTGCCGTTGTTGTCGCTGAGGATGTTGCCGATGCCGAGGCCGACGCTCGGGGCGACGACGATGCTGCCCGTGCGGGTCTTGTTGCCGAGGATGCCGATCCCGAGCAGGCCGCCGGCCGACGCCTGGCTGGCGCCGGCAAAGGCGATGACGGTTGCGAGGGCGATGATGCGGGTCTTGTTCATGGTCTCTCTCCTTTGGTTGTGCACCTCATCGGTACGCAATCAAAGGTAATATAAGACCTGCTTTACTCAACCGGATTTCCCAGTCATAGCAAACAGTTAACCATAACAGTTACAAGTTTAACGATTCCTTACCGGATACAACTTTTAATATTAAAAATTGCCTATCTAGATTGAAAATCAACCTATGGAAGAATTTTTAACCATGCAACCCTAGGATTCCGTTTCGAAACCGGACAGGGGCAGAATCCGATGCGCTCTCTTCATGGCCTGCTTTTCGCGGCGCTGGCATGGGGCCAATGCAGCCCGGCAATGGCCGATTCAACCGTGAATTACAGCTTCGGTGGCGGCCGGACATCGAACGTCTTCAAGGACACCACAGCCCTGCCGGCCTCCTTCGGCGAGGGAAAGGTCACGCTGCGCGGCAGCTTCGACCTTGAGGACAACGAGTTCGCCTATGCGCTCACGGCGAGCGTGCGGCGCCTTGCCCGCTACCGTTTCGCCGACGAGCGGACGGTCGGGCTCGAAACCGGCTTCACCCGTGAGCTTGCCGAAGGCGTCCGGCTCACGCTGAAAGGCGGCATCGAGCAGCGGCGCGACGGCGACATCTTTCTTGCCCTGCCAGGCCTCCCCATCGGCTACCGCAAGGCCGATGTCGTCGCTTCCGCAAGCGCCCACCTGACGGTCGATCACGCTGGCGGCAAGAGCCACGTCACCGCCGCCCTCTCCAACCTCAACCGGGGCCTTGCGGAATTCACGCTTCCGGGCCTGCCCCGCACGCAGCTCGAAACGGGCTATCGCCTCGCCACGCTCACGGCCGGCCATATCCTGCCTCTCTTCGGCGGCGAACTGGGCGCCACGGTGGAAGCCCGCACCAATAACATCCCCTCGAACGAGCAGCAGGTCTTCGAGCGCTTCCCGGCAACGACGCTGCGCGGCTCACTCGCCTATGGCCACGCCTTCGGCCCCGTCACGCTGATGGCGGAAGCCGGCCTCACGCGCGTTGCAAGCGACGCGCTCGGAACATCCGTCGATCCCACCCGCCCCTACCTGAAGGCGGAACTTGCCGTCCGGCTCCCGCGGGAAACCGTGCTGAAGGCGACGTTCCTGCGCGATATCCAGCTCGCCGATATCGACGACCCGCTCGGCGAGGACGTGCGCACCATCGGCCTTTCGCTGGAAACGGCGCTGACGGAGAAGCTGAAGCTCGCCCTCGGCTACGAGGAGGCCCGCAGCGACTGGCTCTATTACGACTATCGCACCCGCACGCGCTCGGCGAAGGCGGCCCTCACCTATACCTTCGCCAAGAGCACCGCAGTGACGCTGGAATACAGCCGCCTCCTGCGCCACGAGACCGACCCGGCCGCCGACTTCACGGTCGACGGCCTTGCGGCCCGGCTCTCCGGCACCTTTTGAAGCTCACCACTCCAGTTCGAGATGCGGCCGGCCGTTGGAGGTCTTCTCCACCGTCCGCCCCGTCTCGTCCACGGTGCAATTGATGCGCTGGCGGAAGGCGGAGAAGCTGTCGAAGGTCACCACGTCCACCGGCTCGTCGAAATGCAGCGTCATGCGGTAGCGGCCGGGCTGGCTCGACATCGCCTGCACGCCGAGCACCTCGGCGTCGAAGGGCTGGCCGAGATAATGCCCGCGCACGCGCGCGCCGAGCATCCACGGATTGAACGGCGGCCGGTTGCCGACGGCCGCATGCAGCGTGTTCCAGTCGCGATAACCGTATTGCGCGGCGATGAGCTCCAGCGCACGGGAATGGGAAATGCCCTGTCCTTCGCCGGAAAAGCGCGCGCGCAGCCGCTTTGCCTGGTCTTTCAGGGCGTCGAGGGATGGTAGTGGCGTCGAGGATGGACGCATGGCGCTTCTCCAGTCGGGGCATGCGTCGTTTCGGAGGGGGCCCGCATTGCCGCCGGTTCGCATGCTGGATGCTGGAAGACCGATCGTATCGAAGAGAGACTTCACCAAAGCCAGGGGCTTGCGGACGGCAGGGGCTCTCACCCTGCCGGCCTGATAGCGCAAGCGCGCCGGCAAGTCAAACCGTCACGCCGCCCTGCGCTGCTCGCCCGCCAGCCGGGTGCCGCTTGCCACGAGAATGCCCGCCGCGCCGTCGAGCCAGCCGTCCTTCAGCTCCAGCGCCAGGAAGCGGCGGCGCTCGAAGGGGCCGGGCATGACGAGATGCCGCGCCTTGTCGGCGAAAAAGCCGAAGCGCTCGTAATATTCCGGATCGCCGACGAGCAGCACCGCGCCATGGCCGCGGCCCCGCGCCTCGGTGATCGCCGCGCGCATCAGCGCCCCGCCGATGCCCTTGCCCTCGTGCGCGCAATCGACGGCGAGGGGCCCGAGCAGCAGCGCCGGAACGGGATTGCCGTCCGCGTCGACGCCCGCCTCGACATTCCACAGCCGCACCGTGCCGATGACATGGCCGTCCGCATCGCGCGCGACGAGCGCCAGCCCTTCGGCCGGCAGGCGGCCGCGGCGCAGCTTTTCCGAGGATTTGCGGAAGCGCGCCTCGCCCATCACGCGGTCGAGCAGACGCTCGCGCGCGACGACGTCGCCGGCGTTTTCCCGGTCGATGCTGAAGGCGGCATGCGCGAAGAACGCGCGGACAGAATCAAGAACAGCGGCCATCTCCGGGCCTCCCGCACTCAAAACCGATTCAAACGGTATCTGGGACTGATTGTGAAGGACCGGCGCTCCCGCAGGGACGGGAGCGCCGGGTGGTCAGATGACGTAGGCCTTCAGCGGCTCGAAGCCGTTGAAGGCGACGGCCGAATAGGTCGTCGTATAGGCGCCGGTGCCCTCGATCAGCACCTCGTCGCCGATCGTCAGGGAGACCGGCAGCGGGTACATGTTCTTCTCGTACATCACGTCGGCCGAATCGCAGGTCGGGCCGGCGAGCACGCAGGGCTCCATCGCGTCCCGGTCGCGCTGCGTGCGGATCGGGTAGCGGATCGCCTCGTCCATCGTCTCGGCGAGGCCGCCGAACTTGCCGATGTCGAGGAAGACCCAGCGGTGGTTGTCGTTGTCCGACTTCTTCGAGACGAGGACGACTTCCGCCTTGATCACGCCCGCATTGCCGACCATGCCGCGGCCCGGCTCGATGATGGTTTCCGGGATCTGGTTGCCGAAGTGCTTCTTCAGCGCGCCGAAGATCGCCTGCCCGTAGGCTTCCGCCGACGGCACGTCGCGCAGGTACTTCGTCGGGAAGCCGCCGCCCATGTTGACCATCTTCAGCTCGATGCCCTGCTTGGCAAGCTGCACGAAGACGCGCTTGGCATCGGCGAGCGCCGAATCCCAAGCGTCGAGCTTCGTCATCTGCGAGCCGACATGGAACGAGACGCCGTAGGAGGCAAGGCCGAGCTGGTGGGCGTAGACGAGCACGTCGACGGCCATCTGCGGCACGCAGCCGAACTTGCGCGACAGCGGCCATTCGGCGCCCTCGCCGTCCGTCAGCACGCGGCAGAACACGCGGGCACCGGGGGCGGCACGCGCGATCTTCTCGACTTCCTCGTGGCTGTCGACGGCAAAGAGCGAGACGCCGAGCGCATGGGCCTTGGCGACGTCGCGTTCCTTCTTGATCGTGTTGCCGAAGGAGATGCGCGAAGCGGTCGCGCCGGCGTCGAGCGCCATTTCGATCTCGGCGACGGACGCGCAATCGAAGTTGGAGCCCATGCTGGCGAGAAGGCGCAGGATTTCCGGCGCCGGGTTGGCCTTCACGGCATAGTAGATCGCGCTGTCGGGCAGCGCGTGGCGGAAGGCCTTGAAGTTGTCGCGCACGACATCGAGGTCGACCACGAGGCAAGGACCGTCGGGACGTCGGGTGTTCAGGAAGTCGATAATACGTGCAGAAGCCATCTCGGTATTCCCCATATCCAGCTTTCTCCGGGAAAACCCGGAGGACAAAGGGCAGATGCGGCAACGCGTTGGAACCAGCCGGTGGAGACCCCGGAACCAAGCATGCGCATAAGCGCGAACGGTGAACCGAAGCCCGCCTAGGCTTCAATTCGCTTTGTCTGCCATGGATTGGTGGGAGAACCCGACCGCACGTCCGGCAATGAAGGTGTGCCTCTTCAGTAACCCCGGCTGATGGAAAGCCGGCAGACACCAGAAAGGCCCGCACCGTCGTTGCTTCAAGATGTCCTCGCATGTCCGGTTGGCCGGAAGTGCGACTGGAGCGGTTAGGTCCAGGTACCTTACCGATGATCCTCACCAAATCGAGGGTCGGCGGACACCCACAGGCACGTGCGACTTTGGGCAAGCGCGGAGATAAGGAGAATCGCTGTCGTAATCAAGAGGTTTTTTGAACTTGCCTATTGAAAATATTCCCCGAGCCACGACATTCGCGAAACTGGTTTTTGACACATTTCTTATGCACCGGGGCCGCGCCTGACGCAGGCCGGAACGCAAGACACCCGGCGCACCATTCAAGTGGGGACACATGGATACATTGACCCGGATCCGGGCCTTCATCGACGTGGTCGATGCCGAGGGCTTTTCCGCCGCCTCGCGCAAGACCGGCCGCTCCAAGGCGCTGCTTTCCAAATATGTGCGCGAACTGGAGGACGAGCTCGGCACGCTGCTGCTCAACCGCACCACCCGCCAGTTCTCGATGACCGAAGCCGGCCATACCTATTACCGCACCGCCTCCGACATCCTGAAGGAGATCGACAACCTCGCCGATCTGGTGCGCGAGAAGAACACGGACCTGCGCGGCAAGCTGAAGGTCTCGGCGCCCCGCACCTTCGTGGATGCCGATATCGGCCAGTCGCTGATCGATTTCGGCCGGGAGCACCCCGAGCTTTCGCTGGAGATCGTCTCCGACGACCGCTTCGTCGATCTGGTGGAGGAAGGCTTCGACGTCGCCATCCGCATCACGCGGCTGGAGGATTCGGCCCTCATCGCCCGCAAGCTCGGCGATTTCTACCTGAAGATCTGCGTCAGCGCCGATTTCCTCGAACGGGTCGGTCCCATCGAGCATCCGGGCGACCTTGCCCGCCTGCCCTGCATCATCGACACGAACGGCAAATCGCACAGCAACTGGCGCTTCGTCGACGAGAAGGGCGCGGGCTTTTCCGTTCCGGTAAGCGGCCATATCGAGGTGAACAGCCCGACAGCCGCCGTGCGCGCGGCGGCAAGCGGCCTCGGCGTCGCGCAGGTCCCGGCCTTCATCGCCCGCTCCTGCCTCGAATCGGGCCGCATCGTCTCCGTCCTCGAAGACTATCTTCCGACCGACCGCGGCATCTATGCGATCTATCCGCACCGCCGCTACCTGCCGGCAAAGGTGCGCACATTCGTGGATTTCCTGCACGGCTGGTTCCGCCGCAATCCGGGCATCGAATCCTAGGGGTCCCAATTCCGACCCATTTCCGCTTCAATGAACCGGACGATTCTCCATTTCGCAAAGCATGCGCGAGAGGCCCGAGACCCGATGCGATTCCTCCCCCTTCTCATCGCCGGTGCGGCCCTTGCCGCGCCCGCCGCCGCGCTCGCCCATCCGCACATCTTCGCCGAGGCGCGGCTGGAGGTGGTGGCGGGCGAGGACGGGACAATTACGGAGCTGCGCAACGTCTGGCGCTTCGACGAGATGTTCTCGGCCAGCGTCGTCATGGATTTCGACAAGAACAGCAATGCCGAGCTCGACCCGGACGAGCTTGCCGAGGTCGGCAAGACCGTCCTCGATTCGCTGGAGGAGTTCAGCTACTACACGACCATCACCGAGGACGGCCGGACGGTGAAGGTCAGGAAACCCGACGTCATCAACGTCGACTACAAGGACGGCCAGCTCCTGATGTTCTTCGCCGTCAAGCCGGACGAGATCATGCCGCTCAAGGGCAAGCTCACCTTCGGCGTCTACGACCCCACCATGTACGCCTCGATGGATTTCCCTTCGGACGGCGACCTCGTGACCGTCGGCGACAAGTTCGCCGCCTGCAAGAGCGCCGTCGTGCGGCCGGACCCCGACGAGGTGCTTTCGGAAAACCAGTCGAGCCTCACCGACGCCTTCTTCAACGACCCCACCGGCACCGACATGTCGAAACTCTTCGCCACCCGGCTGGAGGTCACATGCTGAGCGGCGGGCGTAGCGCTACCCCCCTCTGCCCTGCCGGGCATCTCCCCCTCAAGGGGGGAGATCGGCAAGACGCATGCCCTTTGCTCAAACTGCTACGTCAACGATGGGCGAAACGCCGCTCCATCCAATCTCCCCCCTTGAGGGGGAGATGCCCGGCAGGGCAGAGGGGGGTGAGTCACACCCGCCACCTCGCCCTCCTCCTCCTTTTCGCCCTCACCCTCGCCGCCCCCCTCGCCCATGCCGCATCCCCGCTCGGCATCGGCTCGGCCGAGCCGGGCTTCAACACGACGGGCATGTTCGGCGGCCTCTTCGCCTGGATCAACGCGCAGCAGGTGGGCTTCTACCGGCTGATGACGGGCGCATTGAAAGAGATGCGGGAAACGCCGTGGGCGGCAGGAACGCTCGTCGGCCTTTCCTTCGCCTACGGTATCTTTCATGCCGCCGGCCCCGGCCACGGCAAGGCGGTCATCTCGTCCTACATGCTGGCGAACGAGGTGGAGCTGAAGCGCGGCGTCCTCCTCTCCTTCCTCTCGGCGATCCTGCAGGGCATCGTCGCGATCCTCCTCGTCGGCGCGGCCTATCTGTTCCTGCGCGGCACGACCGTCTCCATGACCGACGCCACCCGGGCGCTCGAAACGGGAAGCTACGCCCTCATCGCCCTCTTCGGCGCCTGGCTGCTCATCCGCAAGCTCGCGCCCGCCCGCCGCGTCCCGGCAATCGGCGCGCAGGCGGTGGAGGTTCACGGCACGCACGACCACGGGCATCATCACCACCACCATCATGCCGGAGAGGTCTGCTCGACCTGCGGCCACGCCCATGCGCCGGACCCGTCGCTCCTGAAGGGCGAGCGCTTCGCGCTGCGCGAGGCATGGTCGGCCATTATCGCCGTGGGGCTTCGGCCCTGCTCGGGCGCGCTGATCGTCCTCAGCTTCGCCCTGCTCAACGGCCTCTATCTCGGCGGGGTCATCGCGGTGCTCGCCATGTCGATCGGCACGGCCATCACCGTCTCGATCCTCGCCACCCTCGCCGTCACGGCCAAGGGCGCGGCCATGCGCTTTGCCGGCAACGGCACGCTTGGCGCGCGCATCGGCACCGCCATCGAGATCGGCGGCGCGCTCCTGGTCATGGTGATGGGCCTGCTGTTGCTCGGCGCTTCGCTTCAGGCCTAGTTTCCGCGCCGCCGCTGGTAGCGCGCCCGCAGCCAGAAGATGAGGAAGAAGCCGGCGACAAGGAGCGCGCCGAACGCGCCTGCCAGCCACGGCGAGACGGCGCCGAGCGCGATCATGATCTTCGGCAGGAAATAGAACGCGAGCCCCGTGCCGAAGAGGATGAGCAGCGCGGCCAGCGCCTGCGCCTTGCGCTCCGATGCCCCGCTCACGCCACGCCCGCCTTGGCGATATCGGCGCGGATATCTTCCAGCTTCCGCTTCTGCCGGCCGTCCGCGCCGAAATTCTCCGGCGACAGCCAGGCGTCGAAGGCTTTCGCCAGCACCGGCCATTCGCCGTCGATGATGGAGAACCAGGCCGTATCGCGGTTCTCGCCCTTGGACAGCATGTGCTGGCGGAAGACGCCCTCGAAGGTGAAGCCGAGCCGTGCGGCGGTGCGCTTGCTCGCCTCGTTGTCGTTGTGGCACTTCCACTCGTAGCGGCGGTAGCCGAGGTCCTCGAAGGCGTGCCTTGCGAGAAGATAGTGCGCCTCGGTGGACATCGGCGAGCGGGCCATGCCGGCGCCATGGGCGACGCCGCCGATCTCGACCACGCCGTTCGCCGGGTCGGGCCGCATGTAATGCGCCATGCCGACCGGCTTGCCGCTCGCCTTGTCGACAATGACCTCGCGCACCCAGCCGCCCTTGATCGCCTTTTCGGACCAGGCGTCGAAATCCTCGATGCCGGCGAAATCGGCCTGCGTGAAATAGAGGAGCAGCGGATTGATCTCCATGCCGCCGAAGGCCTCCCAGAGGGCTTCGAGATGGCGCGCGCGATCATAGGGCTCGAGGCGCACGGTGCGCCCTTCGAGCGTCACGGGCGCCGGCGGCGGGCAGCCCTTCCAATCCTTGAGATCGCGCATGGAAAATCCTCCTTCGGTCTGGCGAAGGGATAGAACAGCCGGACGGCCGGCGCAATGCGGAAAGCGGGGATCAGGCCTTGGCGGCCGAAACCGTCGCCTCGATATGGTCGACCAGCGCATCGGCAAGGCCGAGGCGACCGGCGAGAAGGTCGAGATAGCCGCGCTCGGCCCGCGTCTCCGGCTCGATGGCGAGGCGCGAGGCGGTGTAGAGCTCGACGCGCTGCTCCTCGGTCGCCGCCGCCGCAACGATGGCGTCGAGGTCGACCGGGTTGGCAAGCTCGTTTTCGAGGAACTGCGCGGCGTCCGCGCCAAGGCCGGAAACCTTCAGCTTGTCCATGATGCGGGCGCGCTCGGCATCGTCGATATGGCCGTCGGCGCGCGAGGCGGCGATCATGGCGCGCACAAGGATGAGGGCGAAATCCGTGCTGACGGCTTCGGGATGGAAGCCGGAATCGGCCGGCGGCGGCAGGAGCTCGGGCGTGCCGGCCTCAGCGCTTTCGGCCGGGCTCTGGCCGGTGCGGTAGTTCTTGTAGGCCTGGTAGCCGAGGCCGGCGATGGCGGCGAGGCTGCCGAGCTTCAGCGCCGAGCCCGCGACCTTGCGCCCGCCATCCGTGCCGAGCAGCACGCCGGCAATGGCGATGGTGGCCAGCGGATTGTCCTTGGCGAGCTGGGTGACCTGGCCGGCGCGCTCGCGCACCGTGCCGCCCGCACCGGGCACCTGCGAACCGAGGAACTGGTCAAGCAACGACTTGGCGTCAAACATGGGCGTCTCCGTTTCTCCCGTCTCGGCAAGGGCCGACTGCAAGGCAAGATAGGAAGGCGCGCCGCCAATTACAAACACGAATGGGCGGCCGGAAGCCGCCCATCCGCAAATCCTTTAGAACCCGTCTCAGGCCTTGAGCGCGGCCGCTTCCGCGGCGAGCTTCTCGATGCCCGCCCAGTCGCCCTTTGCAACAAGTTCCTTCGGCGCGACCCACGAGCCGCCGACGCACACGACGTTGGGCAGCGAGAGGTAGTCGTTGGCGTTCTTGAGCGAGATGCCGCCCGTCGGGCAAAACAGCGTGCCGGCAAGCGGCGAGGAGAGCGACTTGAGATAGGCCGCACCGCCGGCCTGCTCGGCCGGGAAGAACTTCAGCACCTCGTAGCCTTCCTCGCGAAGGCCCATGACCTCGCTGGCCGTCGCCGCACCCGGCAGGAGCGGGATTTCGGAACCGGCGGCGGCATCGATCAGCTCCTGCGTCGTGCCGGGGCTGACGATGAACTGCGAACCGGCCTCCACGGCCGCCTCGAACTGCGCGGCGTTGAGGATCGTGCCGGCACCGGCGACGGCGCCCTCGACCTCGTTGGCAACGGCGCGGATCGCCTCCAGCGCCGCGGTCGTGCGCAGCGTGATCTCGATGGCCTTGAGGCCGCCGGCCACCAGCGCGCGCGCCAGCGGCACGGCCGTCTTGACGTCGTCGATGACCAGCACCGGCACCACCGGCTGCAGCTTCAGGACGGAAAGGAGCTTGGCGTTTTTCTCGCGCATGGCACCACCTTTTAAAACGATTGAATTGAGCCCGGCATAGCGTGTCCGCCGCGCCCTGTCGAGCCTAAAGCACGATTTGCGGCCTTGTCATGACACACTTATCGTGTAGTCTTCCCCCGCCCAAGCCCCTCTCCAACCGCGAAAGCGAGCCTATGGCGAAAGAGATCGAGCGGAAGTTCCTGGTGTCGGGCCAGCGCTGGCGCACCTTCGCAGACGAAGGCATCGCCATAAGACAGGCTTACATCGTCGCCCAGGACGACCGTTCCCTCCGGGTCCGCCTCTACGGCGACGGGCGGGCGCGCCTCACCCTCAAGGTCGGCCATACCATGCTCGTGCGCGACGAATACGAATTCGACGTCGACCGCGACGAGGCGGAAGACATGCTGCGCCACGCCATCGGCAACGTCATCGAGAAGGTGCGCTACCGGGTGCCCTATGAGGGGCATGTCTGGGAGGTCGACGTCTATGGCGGCGTGCACCGGGGCCTGGTGATCGCCGAGGTGGAGCTTTCCTCCATCCACGACGAGCCGGCGCTGCCGAACTGGGTGGGCCGGGAGGTGACGGGCGAAAGCCGCTACTCCAACCAGTCGATGGCGCTCGGCGCCAGCACCGGCGAAAGCCTGCACCAGCTCACCTGAGGCGCTACGCCGCGCCGCATTGCCTGAAAAGCGGCAAGGCTGTATGGGACGGCCATGACAAACGAGATCCTTTCGCATGCCGGGGACGGCGGCTTCCTCGTCGCCGCGCTCTATCATTTCGTCCCGGTTCCGCATTTCGCGGCGCTGCGCGCGCCCTTGCAGGCGCTCTGCGAGGAGAACGACGTGCGCGGCACGCTGCTGCTTGCCCACGAGGGCATCAACGGCACCGTCGCCGGTCCGCCGGAGGGCGTGCGCGCCGTGCTTTCCTTCCTGCGCCGCCAGCCGGAATTTGCCGCGCTGGAGCACAAGGAGAGCCATGCCGCCGAAATGCCCTTCCTGCGCATGAAGGTGCGGCTGAAGAAGGAGATCGTCACCATGGGCGTCGAGGACATCGACCCCAACCGCTCCGTCGGCACCTATGTGGCGCCGCAGGACTGGAACGCGCTGATCTCCGACCCCGACACCATCGTCATCGACACGCGCAACGACTACGAGACGGCGATCGGCATGTTCAAGGGCGCGGTCGACCCGAACACCAAGACCTTCCGCGAGTTTCCCGACTGGGTGCGGAACAATGCGGGCCTGCACAACAAGCCGAAGATCGCCATGTACTGCACCGGCGGCATCCGCTGCGAGAAGGCCACCGCCTTCATGAAGGAAGAGGGCTTCGAGGAGGTCTACCACCTCAAGGGCGGCATCCTGAAATATCTGGAGGAAGTGCCGGCGGAAGAGAGCCTGTGGGAGGGCGCCTGCTTCGTCTTCGACGAGCGCGTCTCCGTCACCCATGGCCTTGCCGAAGGCGAGCACGAGCTCTGCCGCGCCTGCCGCCATCCGCTGACGGCCGAGGAGATCGCCTCCCCCCTCTTCGAAGCCGGCGTCTCCTGCCCCCATTGCCACGCCACCCGCAGCGAGGAAGACCGCCTGCGCTTCCGCCAGCGGCAGAAGCAGATGGACCTCGCGCGGAAGCGCGGCGAGCGGCATCTGGGGAAGTAGCTGCGAAAAGCCCCTCATCCGCCTGCCGGCACCTTCTCCCCGCAAGCGGGGCGAAGGGAATATGCCGCGCCGCTTACCTCGATCGACAACCGTTTGCAGGGCACGTCCCCTCTCCCCGTTTACGGGGAGAGGGTTAGGGTGAGGGGCAAGCGCTCACCCCGCCCGGTGGTTCCCCTTGGGAAACTCTCCCGCAAGCGCCGCGTACCATTTCCCACTCTTCTTCACCGTGCGCACCTGCGTGTCGTAGTCGACATGCACGATGCCGAAGCGCATGCGGTAGCCTTCCGCCCATTCGAAATTGTCCATCAGGCTCCAGGCGAAGTAGCCGCGCATCGGGTAGCCCTCGGCGATGAGGTCGGCGGTGACGGCAAGGTGCTCGGCGATGTAGTCGAGGCGGGGCTGGTCATCGACCGTGCCGTTCTCCACGCCCATATTGTAGCAGGCGCCGTTCTCCGTGATGTAGCAATCGGGCAGCCGGTAATCCGCGTTGAGCTTGCGGATGAGATCGCCGAGGGCCGGCGCGAAGACCTCCCAGCCGATATCCGTCTTGATATCCGCGACGGGCGGGGCGGGCACGGTCGCCGGGAACGCCGCCCCTTCGGCCGGATCGTTCGCGACGCGCATCGGCGTATAGTAGTTGAGGCCCCACCAGTCGAGCGGCTGGGAAATCGTCTCCATGTCGCCGGGCTCGATCTCCGGCATGCGGTCGCCGAGGGCGGCGAGGAAGCGTTCCGGATATTCGCCCTTGAAGACCGGGCCGAAGAAGACGCCGTTATGGAAATCGAAGGCGCGGTCGGCGGCCTCCCGGTCGGCCGCGCTGTCGCTGCCCGGATAGATCGAATGGGCGTTCAGCACGAGGCCGACAGGAAGCTCCGGCCGCTCGGCGCGGATGGCCGCAACGCCGAGGCCGTGCGCGAGATTGGTGAAGTGGAGCGCATGGAGCGCGGCATCCATGTTGCGCTCGCCCGGCGCGTGGATGCCGTAGAGATGGCTGAGCCAGACGGAGCACCACGGCTCGTTGAGGGTCGCCACCGCATCCAGCCGGTCGCCGAGCCGGGCGATGACCGTGCGGGCATAGCGCTGGAAGGCATAGGCCGTCTGGCGCGCCGTCCAGCCGCCGTCGCCCGCCAGCATCAGCGGCAGGTCCCAATGGTAGAGCGTGGCGAACGCCTTGATGCCGCGCGCCTTCAGGCCGTCGACGAGCCGGTCGTAGAAATCCAGCCCCTTCTCGTTCACCGGCCCCGTTCCCTCCGGGACGATGCGCGGCCAGGCGATGGAGAAGCGGTAGGCTTCGACGCCGAGCGAGGCGATGAGGTCGAGGTCCTCCTCCAGCCGGTTGTAGTGGTCGCAGGCGATATCGCCGTTTTGCCGGCCGAAGACCCGGCCCGGCATGTTGGAAAAGGCATCCCAGATCGACGGCTTGCGCCCGTCCATCTTCGCAGCCCCCTCGATCTGGAAGGCGGCGGTCGCCACGCCGAACACGAAGTCGCCGGGAAAGCGGTCGGCAAGGGTCTTGGGGTCGATCATCGGTCGTCTCTATGCTGGGAGGAGTTTTCCGCCGCGCGGCGGCATCTGCAACGTTGCAGTAAAGCGATTTCGCGAAAAGTCAATCGTGAAGCATGCCAAATCCATCCCGCACACCGAAGCGTCGGAGCCGTGCCGTGAGATGTGGATCCTCGGGTCAAGCCCGAGGATGACGAAGAGAGAGAGAGAGAGAGAGGGGCAGCGGCAAAAGCGACAGTGGCGCGTGCCGCCTCGGTTAATAGGACGCAATTGTTTCCGCTCCGTTGCCCGGACGTGATCCGGGATGACGAAAGCAGGAGGGGCGGTGCGTCATGCCGCGGCATCCACCGGATGGAGCGCCCCTCGCCTCCCCCGCCGTCATCCTCGGGCTTGACCCGAGGATCCACATCTCACGGCACGCCTTACCGGCCTGCCCTCAGACCTTCACCCACGCCCCATTGCGCTTCGAGGACTGCACGCAGGCATCCACGAAGAGCATGCCCTTGAGGCCGTCGTCCACCGTCGGATAGGTGACGGCAGGGTCGACCGCCGTGCCGCTTCGCCTGGCGTAGATGGCGCGGGCGGCTTCGGAATAGATGTTGGCGAAGCCTTCGAGATAGCCTTCCGGATGGCCCGACGGCACGCGGCTGACGCGGGCGGCGGCGGGGCCGGAGCCGGCGCCGTTTCGCGTGATGAGGCGCTTCGGCTCGCCGAAGGGCGTGTACCAGAGATAGTTCGGATCGGCCTGCACCCATTCGAGGCCGCCCTTCGTGCCGTAAACGCGGACCTTGAGGCCGTTCTCATGGCCGGGCGCGACCTGGCTGCACCAGAGCGTGCCCTTGGCGCGCACGCCGTCCTTCTCACGGAAGCGCATCATGACATGGGCGTTGTCGTCGAGCCGGCGGCCCGGCACGAAGCTGTCGAGATCGGCGGAAAGCTCCTCCAGCTCGAGGCCGGAGACGAAGCAGCCGAGATTGTAGGCATGGGTGCCGATATCGCCCGTCGAGCCGCCCGCGCCGGATTTCGTGGGGTCGGTGCGCCAGGCGGCCTGCTTCTGGCCGCTGCTCTCGATATCCTCCGTCAGCCAGTCCTGCGGATATTCCATCTGCACGAGGCGGATGGCGCCGAGCTCGCCACTCGCGACCATCTCGCGGGCCTGCCGGACCATCGGATAGCCGGTGTAATTGTGGGTGAGGACGAAGAGGGCGTCGCTCTCCTCGGCGAGCTTCTTCAATTTGCGCGCGTCGGCGAGCGTCGAGGTCAGCGGCTTGTCGCAGATGACGTGGATGCCGCGCTTCAAAAATTCCCTGGCGGCCTCGTAGTGGACGTGGTTCGGCGTGACGATCGCCACGGCCTCGATGCCGTTCTTCAGCTTCGCCTCGCGGATCGCCATCTCCTTGAAGCTGCCGTAGCTGCGCGAGGGGTCGAGCCCGAGTTCGCGCGCCGACTGCTCGGCCTTTTCCGGCGAGGACGAGAGCGCGCCGGCGACGAGCTCATAGTGATCGTCGAGCCTTGCGGCGATGCGGTGCACCGCGCCGATGAAGGCGCCCGACCCGCCGCCGACCATGCCGAGCCGGATGCGGGGTTGGCGCGACTCGCTTGCGCTTCCTTCGATTGCCATAATGTTCTCCTCAGACCTCAATTCCTGAAAAAGTCCCCCTCTGGCCTGCCGGCCATCTCCCCCACAAGGGGGGAGAAAATACGAGGCAGCGCCGTGGGTTAAGCCCCTCCCCCTTGTGGGGAGGGGTTTACCCTCTCACAGCCCCAGCATGCGCCGGTTGGCCGCCTGGTCCGTTCCCGCGTCCGCAAAATCGTCGAAGGCCTTTTCCGTGACGCGGATGATGTGGGCCTTGACGAATTCAGCCCCTTCGCGCGCGCCGTCCTCGGGGTGCTTGAGCGCGCATTCCCACTCGACCACCGCCCAGCCGGCAAAGTCGTTGGCGGCCATCTTGGAGAAGACGGCGCCGAAATCGACCTGGCCGTCGCCGAGCGAGCGGAAGCGGCCGGCGCGGTTCACCCAGCTCTGGTAACCGCCGTAGACGCCCTGACGGCCCGTCGGGTTGAACTCGGCATCCTTCACATGGAACATGCGGATGCGGTCCTTGTAGATGTCGATATTGTCGAGATAGTCGAGGCACTGCAGGACATAGTGCGAGGGGTCGTAGAGCATGCAGGCGCGGGCATGGTTGCCGGTGCGCTCCAGGAACATCTCGTAGGTGATGCCGTCGTGCAGGTCCTCGCCCGGATGGATCTCGTAGCAGACGTCGACGCCGCAGTCCTCGGCATGGCCGAGGATCGGCTTCCAGCGTTTCGCGAGTTCGTCGAAGGCCGTCTCGACGAGGCCGGCCGGGCGCTGCGGCCAGGGATAGACGAAGGGCCAGGCGAGCGCGCCGGAAAAGCTCGCCATCGCATTAAGGCCGAGGTTCTTCGAGGCGGTGAGCGCGAGCTTCACCTGCTCGACGGCCCAGGCCTGCCGCGCCTTCGGGTTGCCGCGCACTTCCGGCGCCGCAAAACCGTCGAAGGCCTCGTCATAGGCGGGATGCACGGCGACGAGCTGGCCCTGCAGATGAGTGGAGAGCTCGGTGACCTCGACGCCGTTCTCGCGCGCCTTGCCGGCGAACTCCTCGCAATAGGCCTTGGATTCGGCCGCCTTCTTCAGGTCGATGAGGCGCGCGTCCCAGGTCGGGACCTGCACGCCCCTGTAGCCGATATCGGCGGCCCATTTGGTGATGGCGTCCCAGGAATTGAACGGGGCGGCGTCGCCCGCGAACTGGGCGAGAAACAGGCCGGGGCCCTTGATCGTCTTCATATTCGGCGTCCTCCCATGGAGACCCGGCCATCCGCGCGGCCGGTCTGAGATGTTCTTGCGGTACGTACCGCAGCGCGTGGCAGGCTACCGGCCTTTGGCCGGTCGGGCAATGTGGAAATTCGGTGTCGGCACATCGGCGGAGCGGCGGGCGGCATAAGACGGGCTCGTAGCCCTCATGTCTTTTGCCTGTGCAGACTCCTTCGCTTGTGCCCGTTCCCCCTCTCCTCCGTCATGGTCGGGCTTGACCCGACCATCCACACCACGCTCGCGGCGGCGCATGGATCCTCGGGTCAAGCCCGAGGATGACGAAGGAGAGGTTTTCGGCTTCATCAGCGAACCGCCCGGGTCGTCATGTCCCGGGCGGCCCGCTTCGTCTTCAGATCAGAACGGGGAATCCGGGAAGTAGAAGTCCTTCGCATTGTCCTTCGTCACCAGCGTGGCGTCGATGGTGTAGACGCCGCGGACCGGGACCTGGCCGTAGAAGTTGGCGGCGGTCATTTCGAGCGCGGTGCCCACCATTGCCGGCGGATAGAGCACGTCGACCGGGATCATCTTGTCGCCGTCCATGACCTTCTTGATCATGTCCTTTGAGCCGGCGCCGGCGATGACATACTGGATGTCCGTGCGGCCGGCCTGCTCGATGGCCTGGAGGACGCCGACGGCCATGTCGTCGTCCTGGCACCATACGACGTCGATCTTCTGGTACTTGGTCAGGTAGTCCTGCATGACCTTGAAGGCGTCGTCGCGGTTCCAGTTGCCGTACTGGCGGTCGAGGATCTTGACGTTGGAGCCTTCGATGCCCTTGTCGAAGCCGTCCTGGCGCTGCTGGTCGATCGGGATCGCCATGCCGCGGATGACGACGACTTCGGCATCCGGCGTCGTGGTCTTGATGTATTCGCCGGCCGTCTGGCCGAGGGCGAAGTTGTTGCCGGCGACGTAGAGATCACGCACCGAATTGTCGTTGGTGCTCGGCGCACGGTCGACGAGCGCGACGAAGGTGCCCTTGTCCTTGACTTCCTTGATGGCGTTGACGAGCGGATCCGGGTCGGTCGGCAGGATGACGAGCGCGTCGATGCCCTGCGTCTCGAGGTCCTGCACGGCGTTCGCCTGGCTCGCCGGATCGGGCGAGGTCTTGACGATGACGTTGAGGCCCGGATTGCTGTCCATCAGGATCTTGGCGACGCGTTCGGCATGGTAGACGACGCCGGCCGTCCAGCCGTGGTCGGCGGCCGGGATCGACACGCCGATCGTCACCTTCTTGTCTTCCGCATGGACGGCGCCGGCGACGAGCGCCATGGCCGCGACCGTCAGGCCCAGTAGTTTCTTGCGCATGAGTTTCCTCCCAATATCAGGTCCGGTTCGAATGCCGGGCGACCCGTTACCCGGTTTTACGACTTGCGCACCAGCGAGCGCTGGACGAGCATCGCAATGATGATGATCGCGCCCTGGATGGCACCGATCAGGTATTCGCTGATGAAGTTGGAGAGCAGCATGATGTTGCCGACCAGCTCCAGGATGAAGGCGCCGCAGATGGTGCCCCAGACGCGTCCTGCCCCGCCCTTCAGCGCCGTGCCGCCGACGACGACCGCGGTGATCGCCTGCAGTTCCCACAGGATGCCGGTGGTGGCGGAGGTGGAGCCGAGGCGCGGCACGTAGAGCAGCACGGCGATGGCCACGCACAGGCCCTGGATGACGAAGGCGATGGTGCGCACGCGATTGACCGGGATGCCGGAATAGCGCGCGACGTCGCTGTTCGAGCCGACGGCGACGACATGGCGACCGTAGCGCATGCGGTAGAGGATGAAGGCGGCGACGGCGGTAACGGCGAAGATGACGACGATCGGCACCGGAACGCCGAAGATGTAGCCGAAATAGGCCGGGCGGTAGAGCGCCTGCAATTCCGGCTCGCGCAGCGTGATCGCGCCGCCCTGCGAGAGCCAGGTGGTGAGCCCGCGATAGATGCCCATCGTGCCGAGCGTGGCGATGAAGGGCTCGATCTTGCCGACCGTGGTGATGAGGCCGTTGGCAAGGCCGCAGGCCGCGCCGATGACGACCGTCAGCACGACGGCCGCTGCCAGCATCAGCGCCGGATCGGTGATGACCCCGGAATTCATGAAGAGGATCATGATCGAGGCGACGAAGGCGACCATGGAGCCGACCGAAAGGTCGAGGTCGCCCGCCGAGATGACGAAGGTGGCGCCGACCGCGATGATGGCGATGAAGGCGCTGCGCGTCGCGACGTTCGCAAGGTTGTTGAGGCCGATGAAGTTGGGGTTCACCAGCGCGCCGACGATGAGCAGCAGCGCAAGCGCGGCGAAGGGCGCGACGGCCCTCAGGTCCACGTCCCGCCAGCTCCGGCCCCGCGGCTTCGTTTCGACTGCGTCTTCCGTCATCTTCGTCCCCGACATGATTTCGTTGTTGTGGCGCCCGGCGAACCGCTCAGGCCGCGCTCTTCTTCAGGCCCGCCGAATAGCGCATGATCTCCTGCTCGGAGATCTCCTCGCCTTCGAGGATGCCGACGATCCGCCCTTCCCGCATGACGGCAACGCGCGTGCACAGGCCGATGATCTCCGGCATCTCCGAGGAGACGACGACGATCGACTTGCCGTCGCGGGCGAGCGCCGAGATGAAATGGTAGATCTGCTGCTTGGTGCCGACGTCGATGCCGCGCGTCGGCTCGTCGATGATGATGACGTCGGGCTCGGTCTCCATGACCTTGGCAAGCAGCAGCTTCTGCTGGTTGCCGCCCGACATGCGGCCGGCGACGACCCGCCCGTCGCGCACGCGGATGTCGAAGCGCCGGCGCGCCCGCTCCAGCGCGCCCGCCTCGCTCTTCGGGCTGAGGTAGCCGTATTGCCCGTGCTTATCCAGCGATTGCAGCGTGAGGTTGGCCGTCATGCGCGAGTTCAGCAGCAGGCCCTTGTGCTTGCGGTCCTTGGTCATATAGGCGATGCCGACGCGGTTGGCGGCATGGACGTCGCCGGAGGGCACGCTCTCGCCGCGCACGCAAACCTCGCCGGAAAGACGCGGGCGAAGCCCTGCCACCGCTTCCATCAGCTCCGTGCGGCCCGAGCCGATGAGGCCGGAAAAGCCGAGGATCTCGCCCTTGCGCACCTCGAAACTCGCATCCTTGACGTAGTTCGTCGAAAGCCCCTCGACCGAAAGCGCCACCTCCTCGTCGACGCTCGGCTCCTGCTTGGCGGGATAGAGGCTGGAAAGCTCGCGGCCGACCATGAGCTGGGCGATGGACTCGCCGTCGAGAATGCTCGTCGGCGCCGTCTTCACCCATTGCCCGTCGCGCAGCACCGTCACGCGGTCGGTGAGCTCCATCACCTCGTCCAGCTTGTGCGAGACGAAGACGAAGGACGTTCCCTGCTCCCTGAGCTTGCGCACCTGGCGGAAGAGGAAATTGGTCTCCTCGCGGGAGAGGACGGCGGTCGGCTCGTCCATGAAGATGATGCGCGCATCGCGGCTGATGGCCTTCGCGATCTCCACCATCTGCTTGTCGGCGATGGAGAGCGAGCTGATCTGCGCCATCTCGTCGACATGGGAGCCGAGCTGGTCGAGCACGCGGCGCGTCTCGGCGCGCATGAACTTGCGGTCGAGCACGCCGTAGCGCGTCACCTCGCGGCCGAGGAACAGGCTCTCGGTGACGGTGAGGTGTTCGGCGAGGTTGAATTCCTGGTGGATGATGACGATGCCGAGCGCCTCGGCCTGGCCGTTCGGCGGCAGCTTCACCGGCTGGCCGTCGAGCAGGATCTCGCCCGATGTCGGCTGCTCGAAGCCGGAGAGGATCTTTACCAGCGTCGACTTGCCGGCGCCGTTCTCGCCCATGAGCGCATGGATCTCGCCGGCGCGCAGCTCGAAATTGACGCTGAACAGCACCTGCACGCCGCTGAACGACTTGGAGATGCGGCGTGCGGCGAGAACGACGGGAGCCCCGTCGGCAGCCTGCGGATTCATGGATTTCCTCCCTGCGGCTCCTCGACCGCTTGGAGATGATGTAAACCTTTACACAGATCATGTAAAGGTTTACATCATGGGATATAAGGAATTTTCACCAAGCGCCGTTTGACCCGCGGGCCAGTCTGTGTAGTGTCCCCGCACATCCGTTCCTTCCGCGCGACTGGCGAGGCTGCCCGCTTCGTTTCTTGCCGGAATCCACCGCCGAGTGAGAGCCCATTTGTCGACGTCCAGCCCCGCCACGATCGAGGATGTTGCGCGCATCGCGCAGGTCTCGATCGCGACCGTCTCGCGGGCGATCCACACGCCGGAGAAGGTGGCCAACTCGACGCGGCTGAAGGTCAACCAGGCGATCGCCATCACCGGCTATACGACCAATGCGATGGCGCGGAGCCTCAGGCTCGGCCGGTCGAACATGATCCTCGTCGTCGCGCCCGACATCGGCGATCCGAACTTCTCCAACATCCTCGTGGGGCTGGAGAACGAGGCACGCTCGCACGGCTACGGCATCCTCATCGGCCATACGCAGAACGACCCGCAGCGCGGGCTCGAATACCTGAAGTTCCTCAATTCCAACCAGGCGGCGGGGCTCATCCTCTTCACCGGCATCCTGCCCTTCGGCCACCAGTCGATGACGGCGCGCCTGCCGCCGAGCGTCGGCGTCTTCGAGCCGGTTTATAACGGCGGCATTCCCTATGTCGGCGTCGACGATATCGAAGGGGCGAGGAAAGCCGTCGACCTTCTCGTCGCCGAGGGCCACCGCAAGATCGCCTTCATCGGCGATTCGCGCACGCGCCTTGCCTACAGCCGCCGCCGTCAGGGCTATGACGCGGGGCTGGACGCGGCCGGCGTGCCGGCACACGAGCGCATCATCCTCGAAGGCGACGGGACGATCGAGAGCGGGCGGCTGGCGCTGGAACAGCTCTTCATGCGCGACACGCTGCCGAGCGCCTTCATGTGCGTCAACGACCAGACGGCCATCGGCGTGATGATCGGCCTTCGCGCGCGCGGCTACGACATCCCCGCCGACTTTTCCGTGACCGGCTTCGACGACGTGCCGCAGGCGACCTTCATGACGCCCTCGCTGACGACGATCCGCCAGCCCCGCACCGCCATCGGCAAGGCCGCCATGGCGCTGCTGCTGGAACTCCTCTCCGGCGCTGAGCCGCCGGACGACGAGATCCTGCTGACGCCGGACCTCATCGTGCGCAATTCGGTAAGCGGCCCGGCGCGGCGATTTTTGAAGCGGTAGTCGCCGTTCGAATAAGACGGAACGCCCCTCATCCGGCCTGCCGGCCACCTTCTCCCCGCAAGCGGGGCGAAGGAGACAGGACGCACCGTTTTCCTCAAGTGATGTCTGCCGGACGGCACCTCCCCTTGCGCGGCCAAGCCTTCCCTAGGCCGCCCATTCGCCCGGTCAACTTTCCCCACCTAGCCCCCTCCTTACCCGGCCAAACCTCTCCTCCGTCATGCTCGGGCTTGACCCGAGCATCCACGCCTCACGCGCGGCTGGATCCTCGGCTCAAGGCCGAGGATGACGACGGTGGGTGGGGCAACGTGGGTGCAAAAGAGGGAGCGCGGCGAGTGGGTGAGGCAAAGTGGGGCAGGTGAGCGAGACAGCGAAGTGGAGACCCCGCAACGAAAAAGGGCGCCCGAAGGCGCCCTCTCCCGATGTCGCGAATACCGCTCAGACGTAGCGGTTGACCACGTTTTCCAGAAACTCCTGCCGGCCGGAGCGGGGCTCGGGGTTGACGCTGTTCTTCAGCACATGGGCTTCCAGCGCCTCCAGCGAGGAGCCGCCGGCGAGGATTTTCTGCGCCTCGGGCGTCTGCCAGCCGGCGTAGCGCTCGGCGAGCGGGCCGGAAAGGGCCTTGTCCTCGATCATCTTCGCGGCCGCCTTCACGCCGCGCGCGCAGCAATCCATGCCGCCGATATGGGCGATGAGGAGATCGGCCGGATCGGTCGACTGGCGGCGCAGCTTGGCGTCGAAGTTGGTGCCGCCCGTCGTGAAGCCGCCGCCGGCCAGCACCTGGTAGTAGGCCAGCGCCATTTCCGGCACGTTGTTCGGGAACTGGTCGGTATCCCAGCCGGACTGGTAGTCGTTGCGGTTCATGTCGATGGAGCCAAAGATGCCGAGCGCGTTGGCGAGCGCCAGCTCATGCTCGAAGGAATGGCCGGCGAGGATCGCATGGCCCTGCTCGATATTGACCTTCACCTCGTTCTCGAGGCCGTACTTCTTGAGGAAGCCGTAGACCGTCGCGACGTCGAAGTCGTACTGGTGCTTGGTCGGCTCCTGCGGCTTGGGCTCGATGAGGATCGCGCCCGAAAAGCCGATCTTGTGCTTGTATTCGACGACCATGTTGACGAAGCGGCCGAGCTGGTCGAGCTCCTGGCCGATATTCGTGTTGAGCAGGGTCTCGTAGCCTTCGCGGCCGCCCCAGAGCACGTAGTTGTCGCCGCCGAGGCGCTGCGTGGCGTCGATGCAGGTCTTCACCGTCGCGGCGGCGAAGGCGAAGACCTCCGGATCGGGGTTGGTGGCCGCGCCGCCCATGTAGCGGCGGTTCGAGAAAAGGTTCGCGGTGCCCCAGAGGAGCTTCACGCCCGTTGCGGCCTGCTTTTCGGCAAAGTAGTCGACGATCTCGTTGAGGTTCTTCGTGTTCTCGACGAAGTCCCTGCCTTCCGGCCGCACGTCCGCATCGTGGAAGCAGTAGAACGGCACGCCGAGGAGCTGGAAGAATTCGAAGGCGACGTCGGCCTTCAGCTTGGCGGCCTTCATCGTGTCCTCGAACCACGGGCGCTGGAAGGTCTGCCCGCCGAAGGGGTCGCCGCCCGGCCAGACGAAGGTGTGCCAGTAGGCGACGGCGAAGCGCAGGTGATCCTCCATGCGCTTGCCCGCGACGATCTCGTCGGGATTGTAGTGGCGGAAGGCGAGCGGATTGGTGCTCTCGGGACCTTCGTATTTGATCTTGGCGATATCGCCGAAGAAGCCGGTGGCCATGGATGTCTCCTCTTGGATTGTCGTTGATCAGTAGGCGGCGCGGATCGCCGGGTAGAGGCGGCGGTAGCGCTGGTAGGCGTCCTCGTAGGCGGCCGTCAGGGCCGCTTCCGGTTCGATGGTTTCGGCCGTCGCCGGCGCGGTCAGCACCTCGGCCGGGTTCGCGCCCGTGGCGGCGATGAGGCCGAGGCGGGCGGCGCCGAAGGCCGCGCCGAAATCGCCGTCCGCCGGCAGGTCGACAGGCAGGTTCAGCGCCGTGGCGATGGATTTCAGCCAGTAGTGCGAGCGCGAGCCGCCGCCGATGGCGGTGACGCGCGAGAGCCTCGTGCCGGCGGATTTCAGTGCTTCGAGATTGTCGCGAAGGGCGAAGGAAACGCCCTCCAGCACGGCCTGCGTCAGCACCGCGCGCCCGCTCTCATGGCCGAGGCCGAGGAAGGCTCCGCGGATGGCGGCGTCGTTGTGCGGCGTGCGCTCACCGGAAAGATAGGGCAGGAAGGTGACGCTCGACGGCGCCTTCAGCCCCTCGCCCAGCTCCGCCGTCAGGTCGGCGGCGGACGTGCCGGTGACGCGCGAATGCCAGTTGAGCGCATCGGTCGCCGAAAGGATGACGCCCATCTGGTGCCAGGTCTCGGGCAGCGCGTGGCAGAAGGCGTGGACGGCGCTTTCCGGGTTCGGCAGGTAGCGGGCATTGGCGGCGAAGAGCACGCCGGAGGTGCCGAGCGAGACGAAGGCCGCGCCCTCGCGCACCGTGCCCATGCCGCAGGCCGAGGCCGCATTGTCCCCCGCCCCGCCGGCGATGACGACGCCCTCCCCAAGCCCCCAGGCGGAAGCGAGCGCCGGCCGGAGGATGCCGCCAGGTTCCGTGCCTTCCACGAGGCCCGGCATCTGGCTTTCATCCAGATCGGTCGCGGCGAGGAGTTCGGCGGACCATTTGCGCGCGCCGGTATCGAGCCAGGACGTGCCGGCCGAATCCGACATTTCCGAAAGATGCTCGCCAGCCAGCCAGAGACGCAGGAAATCCTTCGGCAGCAGGACGCGGCGGACCTTGGCGAAGACGGTTGGCTCGTTGGCCTTCACCCAGGCGAGCTTCGGCGCCGTGAAGCCGGGGAAGACGATGTTGCCGGTGATCCTGCGGAAGCGCGGATCGGCATCGAGCGCGGCGGCCTCCTTGTGGCTGCGCGTGTCGTTCCACATGATGCAGGGGCGCAGCACGGCGTCGTCCGCATCGATGAGCGTTGCCCCGTGCATGTGGCCGGAAAGGCCGATGCCGCGCACGGCGGCGAAGGCCGCCGGGTGAGCGGCGCGCAGGCCGGCGACGGCCTCCTCCGTGGCGCGGATCCAGTCGGCCGGGTCCTGCTCCGACCAGCCGGGATGCGGGCGGCTGGTCGCCACCTCGCGGCTGGAGGCCGAGCCGACGACCTTCTGGTCGGCGTCGATCAGCATGGCCTTGACGCCCGAGGTGCCGAGGTCGATCCCGAGATACATCACGTTCTCCCTAGTTGCCGCCAGCGGCGGATGGGTCAACTGCGTCCGGTTCGGCCGGCAGATTGTCCCGGATGAAGATATCGAGGCGGATGCGCTCCTGCGCGGCGTTGACCGGCAGGCCGTCCGCCTTGGCGCGCAGCACGCGGACGGCGCTGCGCACCTCGTGGCCGGCATCCTGGTTGAGCACGGCGTCGACGAGGCCGTTTTCCAGCCCGGCGTGCGTCTCGGCCGTCAATTCGTGGGCGATGACGCAGACATCGGTGCGCCCCGCGGCGGCAAGCGCCCGGATGAGGCCGCGGTTGCCGGCGCCGAGGCTGTAGAGGCCGGCAAGGTCCGGCACCTCCGCAAGACACTCGGCGATCAGCGAGAAGGAGAGGTCCGGATCGTCCTGGCCTTCCAGCACCGGCAGGATGGCCCGGGCGACGGGCATGGCCGACATGGCGGCAAGGAAGCCTTCGAGGCGCTCGCCATGGTCGCGCACGCGCATGGAGCCGGCAAGCACCGCGACGGGGCCGGGCCGGGTGGCGAGGAAACGCCCCATGAGGCTGCCCGCCGTGCGGCCGGCGGCGATGTTGTCGACGCCGATGAAATGATCGCGGGCCGAGCCTGCAAGGTCGGAGACCAGCGTTACGAAGGGAACGCCCGCCGCCCGCGCCCGCTCGATGGCGGAGAAGACCTCGGGCCCGTCCACCGCGACGGCGGCGATGCCGGAGACATTCTCCGAGACCGCCGCGTCGATGGCGGCGGCGAGCGCGGCGGCATCGAAGGCGGGAACCGTGACGACGGAAAGCTGCGTGCGCTCGGCGGCCGAATGCAGGCCCGCGCGGCGCACTTCCGCTTCGAGTTCCCGCATGAAGGGATTGTCGCCCTCCGGCAGGATGAAGACGAGCGGGTAGATACGGCTCTTGGCAAGGTTCGCCGCCGCCACGTCGCGCACATAGCCGAGCGCTGCGATCGCCGCCTCGACCTTGGCGCGCGTGACGGCGCGCACGCCCGGCCGACCGTTGAGGACGCGGTCGACCGTGGCGAGGCTGACGCCCGCCTTGTCGGCAATATCGTGAACCGTGGGTCTCATCGCTCCTCCGTGCGCAGACCCTTAGAGGAATTTCTGATGTACGTAAATCAGAAATTACCGGCCGGAAGCCGGCGGACGTTTTTTTCAGGTCTTGAAGCGCTTGCTGAAGGCGTTCGTGAAGGCGGCTTCGCCGGGATTTTCGCCAGCCTCGCCAAGCACGACGTCCATGAAGGAATCGGTGATGCGCACGAGCGCGAAGCCGCCCATATAGGCCGCGACGGGCTTGAAGAGGTCGTAGCCTTCGCTGGCATAGATCATCGGCGTCGGGTGCTCGTGGCCGTGGAAGATGCCGACCACGTTGTAGCCCTTGAGGGCGGCCAGCAGTCCGGCGCGCTCGGCATCGGTCCACCAGTGCGCCGGGCCGCTGCCCTTCGGGTCGAAGGTCTCGGCGGCCGGGTCCCAGTGCTCCGTGGAGAAGGAATCCCAGCCGTAGTGCTGGAAGAGCACGACGGGGCGGCCGTCGGCGGCATAGGTCGCAAGGTCCTGCTGCAGCCAGGGAAGCCCGCTGATGGCGCCCTTCCTGTCGTCGCCGCCGAAGCGCTGGAGCTGGATGAGGTGCAGCCCGCCCCAGTCCCACGAATAATTGTCCGAATCGATGTCGTAGTTCCCCACCGGCACGGGCGCCTTGTAGAAGACGGTGGAGCGATGGTTCAATTCGACATAGTCGCGCAGCTCCCGGCGATACCAGTCGACATGCGGCTTCACGCCATCCTGGTCGAGGTCGTGATTGCCGAGGCCGCTATAGACCGGATAGTGCACGCGGTCGGGGCCGACGCCCTGCTGGTAGCGGCTGGAATATTGCTGGAGCTGGCGCCCCTCGCCCGGCACCTTCACCTGCCCGCCGCCGTCGTCCGTCAGGTCCCCGCCGATGACGAGGCCGAGAGGCGGCACGATGGCCGTGCCCGCGCCCGCAAGGCCGGTCCGCTTGCCGCCGATCTCCGCCGGCCAGGCCTGCCCGGCAAGGCCGTTCACCGCCGCGACATGCCGCAGCAGCGCCGCATCGGTCTTGCCCTCCGCCTCGCAGCCCGGGCTGAGCCCGTCGGCCGAAACGAGGCAGGCATGCACGTCGCTGGAAAAGAGGAAGGTCGCATCCGTTGCCGGCCGCCCCGCGGCCCGGCCCGGAAGGCCGGGAAGGGCAAGCGACAGGCCGAGGCCGCCGGCGGCGGCGAGGAAATGGCGGCGGGTGGGTGTGGGCGGCAAGGATATCTCCCGGGGCATCGATGGGCTTCCGCCATTGTGGCGGAAGAATCGATGCACCCGCAAGAGGTTGCCGGAGGCAGGCGGTCAGTGCCCGCCGCCGCCCCCGCCCATGCCGGACTGCGGCTTGCGGATCGCGAGCACGCAGACGACGAGCCCGCCGAAGAGGACCGTCAGCAGCAGGAAGATGTCGATGAGCGACATGATATAGGCCTGCTGATGCACCATGCCGGCCATCTTCTTGATGGCGATGGTGGGGCCGTCGAGGCCGTGGGCGGTGAAGTTGCCGGCCATGCTGCGCAGCCGCTCCAGCGCCTCGGGATTGCCCCACTGCACATGCTCGGACAGGCGCAGGTAATGCTCCTGCGTGCGCTGGGTCAGGATCGTGTTGATGATCGCAAGGCCGACGGCGCCGCCGAGGTTGCGCGTCAGGTTGAAGAGGCCGGACGCATTGCGGATGCGGTCGGGCGGCAGCGTACCGAGGGCCACGTTGTTGATCGGCACCATGCAGATCATCAGCGAGCAGCCGCGCAGGACCTGCGGAATGAAGAGCTCGTAGAAATCCCAGTCGGCCGTGAGTTGCGTCATCAGCCAAGTGCCGAGCGCAAAGCCGGCAAAGCCGATCATCATCATGATGCGCGGATCGAGCCTGGACGACATCATGCCGGCGATCGGCGCCGTGCAGAACATGGCAAGGCCCGAGACGAACATGGTCTCGCCGATCATCAGCGCATCGTAGCCGCGCACATGGGCGAGGAAGAGCGGATAGATATAGGTGAGGCCGTAGAGGCCGATGCCCATGGCGAAGGAGAAGATGGAGCCGAAGGCGAAGTTGCGGTCGGCAAACGCGCGCAGGTCCACCACCGGGAACGGCACCTTGAAGGCGCGCCAGAAGAAGACGATGGCCCCGATCGCCACGGCCAGCGAGCCGAGGACGATATGCTCGTCGGAGAACCAGTCCTTGTTGTTGCCCTCTTCCAGCACGTATTCGAGCGAGCCCAGGAAGACCGCCATGGAGGCGAGGCCCCACCAGTCGAAGCGCTTCAGGAGGCTGAATTCCGGCTTGTCGAAATCGATGAGGTTGAAGGTGACGACCGTGACGATGATGCCGGGGATGATGTTGACGAGGAACAGCCAGTGCCAGGAGAAGGCGTGGCTGAGATAGCCGCCGACCGTCGGGCCGATGGTGGGGGCGAGCGTCGCGACGAGGCCGATCATCGGCGAGACGACGGAACGCTTGGAGGGCGGGAAGATGGTGAAGGCGGCCGCGAAGACCGAGGGGATCATGCCCCCGCCGATGAAACCCTGGATGGCGCGGTAGACGATCATCTGGTCGATGTTCGTGGCGGTCGCGGCAAGGGCGCTGGCGAGGGTGAAGCCGGCGGCGGAGAAGCTGAACAGGATGCGCGTCGAGACGATGCGCGCAAGGGTGCCCGACAGCGGGATCATGATGACTTCGGCGATGAGATAGGAGGTCTGCACCCAGGCGATCTCATCCGCCCCCGCGCCGAGACCCGCCTGGATTTCCGAGAGCGAGGCCGAGACGATCTGAATGTCGAGGATCGACATGAACATGCCGAAGACCATCGCGAAGAACGCGATGACGCGCCGGGTGGGAACCCGGTCGGCATGGGCCGGCGCTGCGGCAAGCGCGCCGGCAGTCATTCGAGCGGTCGCCGCCATGGCCCGCGCTCCTTGTCTGGTGCACCCTGCAGGCGGCGCTGGTGCCGGCCTGCAGATGCGGTGAAACGATAATGCCTTTAGTTCGCGTCGGCCGGCGCCGTGCGGCTGTCGACGTCGACGACCACGGAGAGCCCGGCCCGGAGCTTGCCCGTCTCCAGCGCGTCCTTCGGGATCGCGATGCGGACCGGCACGCGCTGCGTGACCTTGGTGAAGTTGCCCGTGGCGTTCTCCGCCGGCAGCAGCGAGAAGACCGAGCCGGAGGCCGGCGCGATGGACTGGACCGTGCCGACGATGTCGTCGTCCTCGTAGGCATCGACATGCAGGTGCACCTTCGAGCCGGGAACGAGATGGGCGATCTGCGTCTCCTTGAAGTTCGCCTCGATATAGAGGCCCTTCACCGGAACGAGCGCGGCAAGGCGCTGGCCGGCCGAGACGAGGTCGCCGACCTGTACCGAGATATTGCCGACGACGCCGTCATAGGGCGCCTTCAGCACGGTGAAGCCGAGGTCGCGGTCCGCCTTGGCAAGCGCCAGCTCCAACGTGCGGATGCCGCTTTCGGCCTCCGTACGCTGCGCCTGGAGCACGGCGATATTCGCCTTGGCGGCGACGATATTGGCATCGGCCCCGACGAGGTTGGCCTTGGCCTGGTCGAGCGCGACGGTCGCGCTGTCGAGCGAGGCGGCGGTGCCGACGGCCTTGACGTTCAGTTCCTTGGCGCGCTTCTCGGCGACTTCCGCGCCGCTGAGGGCGGCCTGGTAGGCCGTCTTCTGGGCCTCGGCCTGCGCAAGGCTGGCGCGGGCCCCCTCGATCTGCGCGTCGATGCGGTCGAGCGCGAGCTTCTGGGTGGCGATCTGCGCCGCGGCCTGCTCCTTGGCGAGGCGATAGTCGCCGTCGTCGAGGGTGACGAGCGGATCGCCGGCCTTGACCGTCTGGTTGGCGACGACGTTCACCGCCGCGACATAGCCGGAGACCTTCGGCGAGATGGAGGCGATGTCGCCCTCGATATAGGCGTCGTCCGTGGAGATCATGAAGCGGCCGTTCGTCCACCATTGGTAGCCGTACCAGCCGCCGGCGGCGAGCAGCGCCACGGCGAGGATCGGCAGCGCCATGCGGCGGCCGCCCTTCTTCTTCTCCGGTTCCGCGACGGCGGCGGTGGCAGGGGTCGCCTCCGCGGTCGTCACCGGCCGGGCCTCGGCGGTTTCGGCTTCAAAATCATCATTGACCGGACGAACCTTCGCCGTGCCGGCGCCATGGGAAGTCGACATTGGCTTGCCACCATACTTTGTGATAAAATTCCGAACTGAACCGTTCGGTTCGATTTGACATAGCTCTCTTTCTCGCGCATATCAAGTGAAATCGAACCGGGTGGTTCGAAATAGTTGAGACATGGTTTCAGACACGGGCAGCGAAATGCACACGACGGAAGACACGTTGGCCATCCCGCATACGGGCCGCCGCGTCGCCGGCGAGGATCCGGCAAAACGCGAACAGATCCTCGACGGGGCGAAACGCGTGTTCATGGAGCAGGGTTTCGAAGCGGCCAGCATGAACGACATCACGCGGGCCGCGGGTGTCTCCAAGGGCACGATCTACGTCTACTTCGAGAACAAGGAAGACCTGTTCGGCTACATGATCGAGCGCGAGCGCGGGCGGATCACCGAGACGGTGCGCCATGCGCTCGACAGCCGCAAGCCCATCGCAGAGACCCTGTGGGAATTCGGCACGCTCTTCGCCACCCACATGACGGCGGACCACACCATCCGCGCCATGCGCATGGTGATCGCCGCCAACCATCGCCTGCCGATGCTCTGTAGCCGCTTCTTCACCGCGACGCCGATCAATCCCGTCTCGGTGCTGCAGGCCTATCTCGACCGCCAGGTGACCGAGGGCACCGTCGTGTGCGACGACACCGTGCAGGCCGCCAAGCAGTTCATCGAATTGACGACCGTCGGGCTCTTCAAGCCGCGCATCTTCGGCGCCATGGAGGAGGTGCCGACCGCAGCGGCGATCGAGAAGAACGTCACCTCCGCCATCCGCGTCTTCCTCGCCGCCTACGGCGCGAAGGCGCAAACACCCGCGGTCGATGACGAATTCGTGAAATAAGCGGCAGGCGCGGCCTGCCCGTCTTGCCAGACGGCGGATTCTCCATACATACGGAAAGCCCATTCCAGCACCGTATTCAGGGAGAGGAGACCGGATGGACAGCCTTCTTGCGCTCATGCAGGACCCCGCCGCGTGGATCGCGCTCGTCACGCTCGTCGTGATGGAAGTCGTCCTCGGCATCGACAACCTCATCTTCATCTCGATCCTGACGAACAAGCTGCCCGCCGAACACCGGGTCCAGGCCCGCCGCATCGGCATCGGGCTGGCGCTCGTCATGCGCCTCCTGCTGCTCGGCACCATCGCCTGGATCGTCCAGTTGACGACGCCGGTCTTCACCGCCTTCGGCCACGGCTTCTCGTGGAAGGACATGATCCTGATTGCCGGCGGCCTCTTCCTCGTCTGGAAGGCGACGAAGGAGATCCACCACAATGTCGATCCGATCGACCACAAGGAGGACATGGTCGGCGGCGCCGTCACCACGAGCTTTGCCGCCGCCATCGGCCAGATCCTGCTGCTCGACCTCGTCTTCTCCATCGACAGCATCATCACCGCCGTCGGCATGACGCCGCACCTGCCGATCATGGTGGTCGCGGTGCTCGCCGCCGTCACGGTCATGCTGGTGGCCGCGACGCCCCTTGCCAACTTCATCGAGAAGAACCCGACGATCGTCATGCTGGCGCTCGCCTTCCTCCTGATGATCGGCACGACGCTGATCGCCGAGGGCATGGGCTTCCATGTGCCCAAAGGCTACGTCTACGCCGCCATGGCCTTCTCGGCGCTCGTCGAGGTGCTGAACATGTTCTCCCGCAATGCAAGGCAGAAAAACAAGGGCACGGGCGGGCATTGAGGGAAAGGGAGCGCCCGCGAATCGCGGGCGTCTCCGTGCAGGCGATGGTTAGCGGAACGGTAACGAAAGAGGGCTAAATTTACGCAATCAGAGCTTTCGGCGGCCCGCGGCGGGTCGTCCGGTAAAACGAGGATTGTGTCTTGAGTATCCGTCGATCGACCGCAATGACTGCGGCCGCCCTCCTTCTTGCGCCCGTTCCCGCCCTTGCGGGCGATTACTTCTGGTCCGGCGACTGGTATCTGAAGGTCGGCGCCGCCGGCTTTTCCGCGCCGCGCTACGAGGGCTCGAAAGGGCATCTCTTCCAGATCACGCCGCTGATCTCGCTCGGCAAGGCGGGCAGCGCGGTCCGCTTCTCCTCGCGCAACGACAACCCGTCCTTCGCACTCATCGACAGCGGCGCCTTCCGGGCTGGCGCGACGGGCAAGCTCATCATGCCGCGCGACGAGGACGATTCGGCCGATCTCAAGGGCTTGACGCCGGTGAAGTTCGGCGGCGAGCTCGGCGGCTTTGCGGAAGTCTACCCGACGGATTTCCTGCGCGTGCGCGGCGAAGTGCGCCGCGGCATCCGCAGCCATGACGGCGTCGTCGCCGATATCGCGGCTGACGCCTTCGTCGATGTAGCGCCGAACGTGCGCGTTTCGGCCGGCCCGCGCATGACGCTCGCCTCGAAGGACTACATGCAGGCCTATTACGGCGTGAAGCCGAGCCAGGTGGCGGCCTCCGGCCTTGCCGCCTACGATCCGTCCGGCGGCCTCCATTCGGTCGGCGTCGGCGCGGCGATCACCTGGCAGGTGAGCGAAAACATCGAGACGATCGCCTTCGCCGAATACAAGCGCCTCATGGGCCCCGCAGCCGATTCGAGCCTCGTCAAGCAGCGCGGCGACCGCGACCAGACCCTCATCGGCGTTGCCGCGACCTATCGCTTCGGTTTCACCGTGCCCTGAACGGCCTGCGGCCGCGTGCCGGCTTGACCGGGGCGCGGCCGCTTGCGATCTAGGTGCATGATCAGCACCTCCTCCGATTCCGGCCGCGTTTCCGATGCGCCGTCCGACAACTGGGTCTACCGCGTCCTGCCGCGCGGCATCTGGCCCTATGCGCAGCTTGCCCGCTGGGACCGGCCGATCGGCTGGCAGCTTCTTCTCTGGCCCTGCCTGTGGTCGGCGGCGCTCGCCGCCAATGTCGCCGCAGCGGCCGGCAGCTTCGACTGGACGCGCCTTGTCGGCCATCTCCTGCTGTTCTTCCTCGGCGCCGTCGCCATGCGCGGGGCCGGCTGCACCTATAACGACCTCGTCGACCACGATATCGACCAGGCGGTGGCGCGCACCCGCTCGCGTCCCCTTCCGTCGGGCCGCGTCACGCGCCGGCAGGCCAAGATCTTCATGGGGCTGCAGGCGCTCGTCGGCCTTGCCGTGCTGCTGCAGTTCAATCTCTTCACCATCGGCCTCGGCATCGCCTCGCTTGTAATCGTCGCGGTCTATCCCTTCGCCAAGCGCTTCACCGACTGGCCGCAGTTCTTCCTCGGCATGGCCTTTTCCTGGGGCGCGCTGATGGGCTGGGCGGCCGAATTCGCCAGCCTTTCGCTCGCGCCCGTGGCGCTCTACGTCGGCGCCATCGCCTGGACGATCGGCTACGATACGATCTACGCCCACCAGGACAAGGAGGACGACGCCCTGATCGGCGTGCGCTCCACCGCCCGCCTCTTCGGCGAGAGGACGCGGCAATGGCTCGTCGGCCTCTACGGGCTGACGGTGGTGCTGATGGCGCTTTCCTTCTGGCTTGCCGGCGTCGGCATCCTCGCCTGGCTCGGCCTTGCCGCCGCCGCGCTGATGTTCGCCTGGCAGGTCCGCACGCTCGACATCGACGATCCGGTGCAGTGCCTCGCGCTCTTCAAGTTCAACCACGTCGTCGGCTTCGCCATCTTCCTGGCGCTGGTGCTCGCCCTCTTCTTCGCCTGAGGGCAAACGAAAAGCCGGCCGCAGGGAACGGCCGGCTTTCCGGAGGTCATGCTTTCATCGCAGGCTCAACGGCGGGCGATGATCTCCCGGCCGTCGATCTTCATCTGGACGCCGAGCTTGCCGGTCGTGCGGCGCACGAGGAAGCGGGGGCGGCGGTCCGCGAAGTAGGAATGGCGGCGGCGCGGCCGGGTGGGGCGGCTGCCGACGGCGAGGTGGTCGTCGAGCGGACGGGCGATGCCGTCGGCTTCCACCATCAGCATGGGAATGCGGTAGGCGTCCGACCAGCTCCGCCAGTCTGCGGCGATGTCGCACAGGTCATGGGCGACGAGCAGCGGGATGCAGAGGTCCGGGTCGTCGTGGTGCAGTTCCAGCGTCACGGTCACTTCGCCGTTGCCATGGTCGATGGCGCGGGCGGCGACGCCCTTGAAGGCCCGGGCCGGAAGCGCGATGGAAAGCGGCAGGCCGCTGGAAGGCAGGACCTTGCGCAGGACGGCGCCGCGCTCGTCGAGGGTGATGGTGGCGTCGGTTCCTTCCATCCTCAGCTCGAACGTCACCTGCTGCGGAAAGCGCTTGGGATCGAGCCTTAGCGTGTTGCCGGCCCATGCCGGCTTGGAAACGGTATTCAGCATGTCTTTCGCCCTTGTTTTCCTTGAGAGCCGCTTTGCGATCTTCTCATCGGGACTTTGCGTCCTCTGAGCGTGAGATTAGGCGCCCTCCCTTCCAGGCCGCTTAAAAATCGCGGTTAAGAAAACTTTGCAGTTCCTGATGGTTAGCAAAACCGCACGGGCTAGGGTTTCGAAGAGGTGAACGGAAGGGCGGGCAGCGGGAAAGGCCGGGACAAGCCTCGCGCGCGAGAATGGACGAAGATCGGCTTGCCGATGATCCGAAGGAAGAGTCCCGATGCTGTCCACCTATACGAGCTACAACCTCATCACGAAGGACATGTTGAAGTCGCTGAACCGCACGGGCAGCGAGGCGGTCAACCAGCGCGAGGCGGACTATTACAAGGAGAACATCGGCAAGGTCGCCACGGTGGACGAGTTCCTCGACGACTACCGGCTCTATTCCTACGCCATGAAGGCCTATGGCCTGGAGGACATGATCTACGCCAAGGCCTTCATGCGCAAGGTGCTGGATAGCGACATGTCCGACGCCAACAGCTTCGCCAACCAGCTCACCGACACGCGCTACCGCGATTTCGCCAATGCCTTCGCCTTTACCGCCGCAACGCCCTCGGCGCAGACCGAGGTGCAGCTCGACGAGATCATCGGCCTCTATTCCGCCACCGCCGCCAATGCCGGCGCGCAGATCAAGGAGGAGACGCGCTACTACGACATCGTCATCGACAAGGTGACCAGCGCCGACCAGCTCCTCAACAACGACCGGCTGCGCAACTACATGCTGACGGCCTTCGACATCGACCCGAATACCTATTCGCGCCAGACGCTCAAGGGCGTGCTGACGAGCGACCTCGACGATCCGGCAAGCTATTTCAACACGCAGTTCGCCGGCCGGCAGACGGCGGCAGAGGCGGCCATCCAGACGGCGACGACCGAGCTTTCGGGCCTCGAATCCAACGACGCCAACAAGGCGCGCATCGCCGAACTGAAGGCGGAGATCACCCGGCAGAGCGCGATCGTCGCCAATGTCCAGAAATACCGCTCGCTCGCCGAGGCCTACAATTTCAACACCGACGGCACCGCGACGGCCGGCACGGTGCAGAACGCCACGCAGAAGCAGAACACGAACGACCTCTACACGCTCTCCAATCCGCGCGTGACCTCGGCGGCCGCGCAGCTCAACCAGGAGCATTTCAAGAGCGTGGTGGGAAGCGTCACGACGGCGAACGCGCTCATCGCCGACGAGCGGGTCGTCTCCTACCTCAAGGCCGCCTACGGGCTCGACAAGGTGTCGGTCACCAGCTTCACCCTGCGCAACATCATGACCAGCGACCCCGACCCGAACAATCCGAAGAGCTACATCAACATGTTCGGCGGCGCGGACAAGGAAGCCTATGTGGCGCTGCGCGCGGCCTTCAACTTCGAGGAGGACGGCACGCTTCCGGCCGGCACGCCGGCGCAGACCGCCGCCCAGACCTCGGCCACCGCCAGCCTCTACTCCTCCCACTACAACGACAAGGACGACGAGGCGGACGAGCTTGCCGTCAACCGCTTCAAGGGGCAGATCGGTGCCGTGACCACAGTCCAGGATTTCGTGGACGAAGCGACCGTCTACGACTTCGCGTTGAAGGCCTACGGCCTCGATCCGGACAAGGTTTCCGCGCTCACCATCAAGAACGTGCTGAAGAGCGACCTCAACGACCCGAAGAGCTACGTGTACCAGCTTCACGACGAGCGCTACGTGGAGCTTGCCAAGGCGTTCAATTTCGGGTCGGACGGCAAGATCGCCGAGCCCAAGCTGGCGCAGGCCGAATCCGAGATCCTCGCCATGTCGCGCGCCTATGTGACGGAGAAGTCCCGTTTCGGAACGGATGACGACAAGACGAAGGCCGAGGAAGAGGCGAAATATTACACCGTCCAGATGCAGAAGATCGATTCCGTCTCGGACTTCCTTGCCGACAAGCGCCTCGTCGATTTCGTGCTGACGGCCAACGACATCGATCCGGAGAGCGTCGACACCGAGTTCATGAAGAAGATCTTCACGTCCGACCTCGACGATCCGAAGAGCTTCGTCAACCAGCAGGCGGACCGTTCGTACCGCAAGATCGTCGCCTCGTTCAACTTCAACGCCGACGGCCTCGTCGAGCAGCCGAAGGATGCGCAGGTCCAGTCACGCCGCGGCGTTTACGAGACGCTCGACGGCTATGTGCGCCAGAAGCTGGAGGAGGAGGCCGGCGAGGACAATGCCGGCGTGCGCCTCGCGCTCTATTTCCAGCGCAAGGCCGATACGGTCACCAGCCCCTACGATATCCTCGCCGACGATGCGCTCTTCGAGGTCTTCAAGGTGGTCTATTCGCTGCCGGACGAGATCGGCAGCGCCGATATCGATGCGCAGGCCGACATGATCAAGCGCCACCTCGACCTTGCCGATCTGCAGGACCCGGAAAAGGTCTCCAAGATGATCGTCAAGTTCTCCGTGCTCTACGACCTCAACAACGACACCACCAGCGACCCGGCCGTCTCCATCCTCTCCGCCGATTCCGGCTCGGCCGGCATCAGCGCGGACCTGATGATGTCGCTGGCGCAGCTTCGCACCGGCGGAAGCTGAGGCCGCCTTTCAGGCGCGCACGACCTTGCCGGGGTTCATGATGCCGGCCGGATCGAAGGCGCGCTTGATCCGGCCCATCAGGTCCATCTCGATCGGTTCGCGGATCTCCGCCAGCTCGTCTCGCTTCAACTGGCCGATGCCGTGCTCGGCGGAGATCGAGCCGCCGAAGGAAAGCACGATGCCGTGGACGATGTGGTTGATCTCCTGCCAGCGGGCGAGGAACGCCTTCCTGTCCGCGCCGACGGGCTGGGAGATGTTGTAGTGGATGTTGCCGTCGCCCATGTGGCCGAAGGAGCAGATGCGCGCGCCGGGGATCGCCGCCGTCACCGCCGCATCGGCCTTCGCCATGAAATCGGGAATGGCCGAGACCGGCACGGAGACGTCGTGCTTGATCGAGCCGCCCTCCGGCTTCTGCGCCGGCGACATGCTTTCGCGCATGTGCCAGAGGGCCTTGCGCTGCTCCTCGCTCGCGGCGATGACGGCGTTTTCGATGAGGCCTGCCTCCATGCCGTCCGCAAGCACGGCCTCCATCATGCGCGCCGCCGTGTCGGCCGCGTCCGAGGTGGAGATGTCGATCAGCACGTACCAGTCGTGCCGGGTGGCGAGCGGATCGCGCACGCCCGGAATGTGGCGCGTGGTGAAATCGACGCCGAGGCGCGGCATCAGCTCGAAGCCGGTGAGCGCCGGGCCGCAGCGGCTCGACGCGCGCTCGAAGAGGGCGAGCGCGTCCTTCACCGATTTGAGGCCGGCAAAGGCGACCTCGTGGCCGAGCGGCTGTGGAAAGAGCTTCAGCACCGCGCCGGTGATGACGCCGAGCGTGCCTTCCGCGCCGATGAAGAGGTCGCGCAGGTCATAGCCCGTATTGTCCTTCTTGAGGCGCCTGAGGCCGTTCCACACCTCGCCCGTCGGCAGCACGACTTCGAGGCCGAGGCAGAGATGGCGCATGTTGCCGTAGGAGAGCACCGCGGTGCCGCCGGCATTGGTGGAAAGGTTGCCGCCGATCTGGCAGGAGCCTTCCGAGCCCAGCGAGAGCGGAAACAGCCGCCCGACATTCTCGGCCGCCGCCTGGATATCGGCGAGCACGCAGCCGCCGTCCGCGACGATCACGTTGCCGACCGGATCGACGTCGCGGATGCGGTTGAGGCGCGAAAGCGAGAGCACGGCGTCCATCGCCCCCTCGCGCGGCACACTGCCGCCGACATGGCCGGTATTGCCGCCCTGCGGCACGATGGCGGTGCGCGTCTCGGTGGCGAGCGCGAGAATCTTCGAGACCTCCTCGACCGAGCCCGGCCGCAGCACCAGCGGCGAGGTGCCGTGGTAGAGCCCGCGGCTTTCGACGAGGTAGGGCGCGATGTCCTGCGCTTCCGTCAGCGCATGGGCGGGGCCGGTGATCGCGCAAAAGCGGGCGATGAGATCGGGGGAAAGCATCGCCTGGACCATGGCTTTACCTTTCAGCCGCGCGGGGCGGCGGCGCGTTGCAGGCGGTCGTTGATCGCTTCGCCGAGGCCCACGGCCGGGATGGGCGAAAAGGCGATGGAGGCGGCGCCGAGGGCGTCGGCCCGTTTCATGTAGCCGAAGAGATTGGCCGCGGCCTCGGCAAGGTCGCCGGCGGGGCTGAGGTCGAGCACCAGCGCGGCGTCCTTCTCGCCGGGCAGCGCCGTGCCGCCGAAGCGGATCAGCACCTCGCCAGGGCGCACGTCCCGCGCCTCCAGCCGCACCGGGGCGTCGGGCGCATAATGCGAGGCGAGCATGCCGGGCGCCTCGATAGCGGCGCCCGCCTTCTCGTTGCGGATGACGGGCCGGCCCGTCAGGCGTTCGACGGCTTCAAGGTCGAGGCCGCCCGGCCGCAGCAGGCGGATCGTCTCGCCCTCGACGCGCAGGATGGTCGATTCGAGCCCGACGACGGCCGGGCCGGCATCGAGCACCAGTTCCAGCCGGTCGCCGAAATCGTCCGCGACATGGCGGGCGGTGGTGGGGCTGATGCGCCCGGACGTGTTGGCGCTGGGGGCTGCCAGCGGCCGGCCGAAGGCGGACAGCAGCCGGCTTGCAAAGCCGGTCGGCACGCGCACGCCGACCGTGTCGAGCCCGGCACGTGCCAGCGGGTGGATGGCGCTTTCGGCCCGGATCGGCAGCACCAGCGTCAGGGGCCCGGGCCAGAAGGCCTCGGCGATCTTGCGGGAGAGCGGGTCGAGGACGGCGTGCCGCTCCGCCATGGCAAGGTCCGCCATGTGGCAGATCAGCGGGTTGAAGCGCGGCCGGCCCTTCATCTCGTAGATGCGGGCGATCGCCTGCGGATTGGTGGCGTCGGCGGAAAGGCCGTAGACCGTCTCGGTGGGAATGGCGACCGGCACGCCGCGGCCGAGCGCCTCCGTGGCGCGCGCCAGCGCCGCCTCAGGGTCCGTCCGCGTATCCACGATGTCTGCCATGCCGTTCGTCCTTCGTCTGGCGTCTCCTTTACAGCCCTTTGGCGGAAAATGCCAAGGCTTGAGCGATTGCCTAAAATGCGACCGACCGGATTAGAGCGGCCGAAAGCGGCGGCTGCTATGGCTCGGGAAAATCCGAAGGCAGGTTTCCCGAGATGGCGAACAAGAAATCCTCGACGACAGACATCGCGCTCCGCGTTGCGACAGCCATGAGGCAGATGGGCATCGATGGCCTGCCGCGCAACTACGAGCTGGTCTACGAGGCCTATGCCGGCTGCAATCCCGATCTCGTGCGCGACTTCATCGCGCTCGGCAAGTACAAGACGCAGGCCGCGCTCGACGAGCTCGGCCGCAAGTACCTGCCCCACCAGCACGAGGCGAGCGTGCTGCAGCGCTCGGCCGGCGCCATCAGCAGCGAGATGAGCAATTTCATGGACCTGCTCACCCAGGAGCGCTCCTCGCTCACCGATTACGGCCGCCTCATCGGCGAGGCCTCGCAGGTTATCCGCAATGCCGCAGGCGATGAGGGCGCGCTCGGCAGCTCGCTCGAAGCCCTGCAGCGCGCGACGGAGCTGCGCGTCACCCACACGGCCGAGATGGCCGAGAAGGTGGCCGCGCAATCGGCCGTCATGGACGGCATCCAGAAGGAGATGGCGGAATTCGAGGCGATGAAGTTCGTCGATCCGCCGACGAAGCTCGGCAACCGCCGCGCCTTCAACAAGGCGCTCGCCCGCGTCTATGCCAATGCGGAACTGCCGATGCTCTGCGGCGTCGTCATCGCCGAAGTGGATGCGGAGCGGCGATTCTCGCCCGGCCAGATCGAGGCCCTGTCGGACCATCTCGTCACCTTCTACGGCAACCTCATCCGCCAGGCGTTTCCATCAAGCGCGCTTGCCGTGCGCTTCGACGGGCTGCGCTTCGGCTTCCTGTTCCACACGGCGGAGGAGAGCGAGGTGACGCGGCTTGTCGATCTCCTGCGCGCCGCCTTCCAGACGGTCGCGCTGCGCGATCCGCGCACCGGCCGCAACCTCGGGCACCTGACGCTCTCGGCGGGCGCCTGCATGTCGGACAGGGCCGACAGCGCCTTCGACCTTTCGGCCGCCTGCGAGCGGGCGCTGATGGAGGCCAAGGGCGCCGGCGGCGACCAGATCGTCGTCTACGGCCGCGGCGACGAGGTGCCGGCCGGCAAGGAATGGATGATCTACAGGGCGTCCTGATCAGAGCGCGCTGATGATCTTGCGCAGCGCCTCGTTGCGCGTGCCGAGCATCAGCACGTTCTTCATGGCGAGCTTCGGGTCGTCGGTGCGGAAGATCACGCCGTTGCCGCGCACCTTGCGGTCGATCGTCAGGCGCCCTTCCTCCTCGGTCGGCGCGATGGCGACGGCGAAATACATGCGGCCCGGCTTCGTCGAGATGCCGGCGAAGAACTGCTCCCCCTCGCCGATCTCGGCGAGGAAATTGGCCATGTAGAAGGCCCATTGCACATTCTCGAACTCGGCGAAGCGCGAATTGGCCACCGTGATGTGGCAATAGCCGAGATGCGGCGTCTGGGCGAGCGTGCGATGGAAGATCAGCCTGGGGAACTGGATGGAATGGTGGAAGCCGTTGATGCGCTCATGGGTGATGCTGCCGGCCCGCTCCAGCTTGCGGCCCGTGCGCTCGGCGACCTCCTGATAGGTGAGGTAGCGCTTCTCGCTGGGGCTCCAGGTCGGGCTGCGGTCGATGCGGCCGGTGCGCAGGAACTCCGTATGGGCTGCGGCTTTCGGCTGGTTGGTGCGCTTGTAGGCGACGGCGTCGTAATATCGGAACTTCGTCTGCTGCACCTGACCGGACCTTATGCTCGTGCCCTGATGCGTCGAAGTTTAAGCAAACGCCGTTAAACATTCCTTTCCGTGCACCTCCCGCTTCTTCGCGCGGGGGCGGCAAGGTCGCAATATGACAAAGGCATGAAAGCCGCCGCTTCAGGCGGGCTGCGCAGTCTTTCCGTTGGGCGTCTTTTCCCAAACCATTGTTCCTATTGTATTATTTATACCATCATTGCGGAATTTCCTCTTTTCCCCTGTCGTCAACTTGGAACGGCATGTCGTTTTCCGGAATGTCGGGCGGCCGGACTTGCGCTTAGATAAGAACGCTCAAGGTGCTGCTTCCCCCAAGGAAGCGGAGAATTGGGAAGCCGGTTGAAATCCGGCGCTGCCCCCGCAACGGTGTTGGAGCAAGGTGCAGCAGAGGCCACTGGACGAGATGTCCGGGAAGGCGCTGCGCCGGTCCTCAAGGGACACTCCTCAGCCCGGAAACCAGCCTGGAGCATCGATCGTGACTGGCTGCGGCGGGCGGCCGGGAAGCGTGCAAACCGTGCGGCCTGCCGCCCGGATGCCGTCTCCTCCGTGCGCCTCAGCAAATCTGGATATCTGAGGATCCGCCATGGACATTCGCAGCGACGTGCTCCGCAAGCTCAAGACCCGGCGCGAGGGCCACAGCCTCGAGCAGGCCTTCTACATCGACCCCGACCACTACAGGCTCGACCTGGAGACGATCTGGTATCGCGACTGGCTGTTCATCGGCCACGACTGCGAGATCCCGAAGGCGGGCAACTATTTCACCGTGCAGGTCGGCGACTATCCCGTCGTCGTCACCCGCGACCGTTCCGGCACCGTCCGCGCGCTGCACAATTCCTGCCGCCACCGCGGCTCGCGCGTGTGCACGCAGCACAAGGGCACGTCGGCCAAGCTCGTCTGTCCCTACCACCAGTGGACCTACGAGCTCGACGGCTCGCTACTCTTCGCCCGCCACATGGCGGAGGACTTCGACAAGGCGCAGCACGGCCTGAAGCCGATCCGTTGCGAGACGGTCGGCGGCTACATCTTCATCTGCCTTGCCGAGGAGGCGCCGGACTTCTCCGCCTTCCGCAGCCTGGTCGAGCCCTATCTTGCCCGCCACCGCCTCGGCGAGACGAAGGTCGCCTTCGAGAGCACGATCGTGGAAAAGGGCAACTGGAAGCTCGTCTGGGAGAACAACCGCGAGTGCTACCATTGCGCGGCCAACCATCCCGAGCTCTGCCGCACCTATCCCGAGGCTCCGAGCGCCACGGGCGTGCAGGGCGCCAAGGACGATCCGGTCATCGCCGCGCATTGGGAAAAGTGCGAGGCGGCGGGCCTTGCGAGCGAATTCCGCATGTCGCCGACCGGCCAGTTCCGCGCCGCGCGCATGCCGCTGATCCAGGATGCGGAGAGCTACACCATGTCCGGCGCGCCCGCCGTGCAGCGGCCGTTGTCGAGCGATGTCCTGGAAAGCGGCATCGGCACGCTTCTCCTCTTCCACTATCCGACGACGTGGAACCATGTGCTGGCCGACCACGCCATCACCTTCCGCGTGCTGCCGCTCGGCCCGGAGCTCACCCAGGTCACGACGAAGTGGCTGGTCGCCAAGGATGCCGTCGAGGGTGTCGACTACCGCCTCGACGAGCTCACCCATGTGTGGACCGAGACCAACGACCAGGACCGCCGGATCGTCGAGGAGAACGCCTTCGGCATCCGTTCGCCCGCCTACCAGCCCGGCCCCTATTCGGTCGAGGACGAGGGCGGCGTCATGCAGTTCGTCGAGTGGTACACGAACTTCATGATCGACCGCCTGGGCGACAAGAAGCCGATGTCCCGGGTGGCCTGACATGACGATATCGACCCCGTTTCGCCACTTCGACGAACTGAACCCGTGGCACGACCGCCAGAACCTCCTGGAATGCATCGCGGTCACGGCGGAGACTTCCGACGTGATGACGTTCACGTTCAGCTCCGATCAGAAGAACTGGTTCCGGTACCTGCCGGG
Organism: Shinella sp. Sh6; assembly: GCF_055392685.1. Taxonomy (NCBI): domain Bacteria; kingdom Pseudomonadati; phylum Pseudomonadota; class Alphaproteobacteria; order Hyphomicrobiales; family Rhizobiaceae; genus Shinella; species Shinella sp. Sh6. The sequence continues at coordinate 2,869,241 of NZ_AP044005.1, forward strand.
CCAGTTCGTCACCCTGGAGCTGCCGGTGTCGCAGGACGAGCCGGTCATGCGCACCTATACGCTCTCCTCCTCGCCCTCGCGCCCCTTCTCGGTCGCGGTGACGGTCAAGGCGCAGAAGAACTCCATCGGCACGCGCTGGATGTTCGACAACCTGCGTCCGGGCATGACGCTGCGGGCCTTCGGCCCGCTCGGCGACTTCTCCTTCGTGCGCTATCCGGCGGAAAAGTACCTCTTCGTCTCGGCAGGCTCCGGCATCACGCCGATGATGTCGATGACGCGCTGGATGGCGGACTGCGCGCCGCAGTCGGACGTCTCCTTCGTCACCTGCGCGCGCAAGCCGGAGGACCTCCTTTTCAAGGCGGAGCTCGAATGCCTCGCCGCGCAGATGCCGAGCCTGACGCTCGGCTTCGTCGTGGAGAGCCAGAATCCGCGTGACGGCTGGCACGGCCTTCGCGGCCGGATCGACGCGGCGCGGCTCTCGCTGCTCGCGCCCGATTTCCGCGAGCGCACGGTCTTCTGTTGCGGCCCGGAACCCTTCATGCGCGGCGTGCGCGACATGCTGAAGGTCTGCGGCTTCGACATGGCGCGCTACCACGAGGAGAGCTTCCAGCCGTCGAGCGCGCCCGCGCCGGAAGAGATCGCCATCCGGGCCGGCGCCGGCGAGCAGGCCGTGGATGCCGACGCGGTCGCCACCGTCACCTTCACCATGGCAGGCAAGGACGCTCCGTGCCCGCCCGGCCAGACGATCCTGCAGACCGCGCGCGCCGCGGGCGTGCGCATCGGCGCGGCCTGCGAAGGCGGCCTGTGCGGCACCTGCCGGGTCATGAAGGTAACGGGCGAGGTGGAGATGCACCACAACGGCGGCATCCTGGAGGACGAGATCGCCGAAGGCTACATCCTCGCCTGCTGCTCGCGGCCGATCGGGGACGTGTCGATCGAGGCGTGAGGCGCAACGGTGCCACGCTGCTGTCCGGCATCCCCTCCATCCCTAGGCACCATCCATCCGCCGGTGTCACCTCACCGCCGGAAGCGCTCCGCCGGTCGACGTCAATCCTCTCGCCGGCGTCATCCTCGGCTCCCACCGTCGTCGTCCTCGGGCTTGACCCGAGGATCCATGCCACAAGCGAGGCACCGCCGTGAGGGTGGATGCTCGGGTCAAGCCCGAGCATGACGAAGGAGAGGGAAGAGAGAGGGAGAAGAGGAGACAGAGGGTAGGAAGGAGGGCTTTCCTGGCCCTCCCACCTTGCTCTACTCTCAGTCCGTCTTCGCGCGGCGGGCCGGGAAGAGGATGACGTCGCGGATCGAGGGGGCGTTGGTCAGCAGCATGATCAGGCGGTCGACGCCGATGCCGAGGCCCCCGGCGGGCGGCATGCCCTGGTCGATGGCGTCCAGGAACTCGTCGTCGAGCTGCTTGTCCTTCTCGCCGCGGCCGTGGGCCTGCTGGAGCTGCTCGACCATGCGGGCGCGCTGCTCCTCCGGGTCGTTCAGCTCGGAGAAGGCGTTGCCGAGTTCCCAGGTGTTGCAATAGGTCTCGAAGCGTTCCACGAGGCGCGGCTCGCCCGGCACTTCCTTGGCGAAGGGCGAGATGTCCTTCGGGAAATGCGTGACGTGCGACGGCTGGATCAGCGTTCCTTCCACCTTCTCCTCGAAGATGAAGGCGAGGCATTCGCCCCAGGTCCAGTCCTTCTCCACCTCGAAACCGGCGGCCCTGGCGGCGGCGCGGGCTTCCTCGTCCGTCTTGATGGCGAGGAAGTCGATGCCGGTCGCTTCCTTCACGGCATCCGGCATCGGCACGCGCCTGAACGGGCCCTTGAAGGAGATTTCCTTGTCGCCGTAGGCGAACTCCGTCGAGCCGTGGATCTTGACGGCAAGCTCGGCGAAGAGGCGCTCCACGAGGTCCATGATGTCCTCGTAATCCGCATAGGCCCAGTAGCACTCCATCATCGTGAACTCGGGATTGTGCCGCGTCGACACGCCCTCGTTGCGGAAGTTGCGGTTGATCTCGAACACCTTGTCGGTGAGGCCGGAGACCAGCGTGCGCTTCAGGAACAGTTCCGGCGCGATGCGCAGGTACATGTCGAGCTTCAGCGTGTTGTGGTGCGTCTTGAAGGGTTCTGCCGTCGCGCCGCCGTAGACGGAATGCAGCATGGGCGTCTCGACTTCCATGAAGCCGTCGTTCTCCATGAAGCGGCGGATGCCGGAAACGATCTTCGAGCGCTGCTGGAAGCGGAGCTTGGATTCCTCGTTGGTCATGATGTCGAGGTGGCGCTTGCGGTAGCGGATCTCGACATCGGCGACGCCGTGCCACTTCTCCGGCATCGGCAGCAGGGTCTTCGTCAGCATGACGATCTCCTGCGCGTTGATCGTCAGTTCCCCGCGCTTGGTGCGGCGGACGACCCCGGTGACACCGATGATGTCGCCGATATCGATCATCGGCAGCAGGGCGCGCGCCTCTTCCGGCGTCGTGTCCTTGTGGGAGAAGATCTGGATCTTGCCGGAGGCATCATGGATGTCCATGAACATGCCGGAATTGCGCGAGGAATAGACGCGGCCGGCAACGGTCACGACGTCGCCGCTCTCCGTGTCGGGTTCCAGGCTTTCGTACTTCTCCGCAAGCTCCGCATTGGTCATCGTGCGGTGGAAATGCGCCGGATAGACATCTCCGACCGTCTCGCGAAGCTGGCCGAGCTTCTGGCGGCGGACTTCCGTCGGGTCGGAGGAAAGGGCGGTTTCGGTCTTGTCGTTCATTCTTCTCGTTCCTTACTTTCCGCCGCCGGCCATGGAGGCCACGACCTGCGCGGCGACCTTCAGGCGCTGGCGCACGACGGAGCGGCCGAGGATGGCCATCGAATCGAAGAGCGGCAGCGAGCGCGACGAGCCGGAGACGGCAACGAAGAGCGGCGCGACGACGACCTTCAGCTTCTTGCCGAGCTTGTCGGCGCTCGCGCGCAGTTCCGCCTCGATGCTTTCCACGGTCCATTCCGGCATCTTCTCGAGGTCCGGCTGCACCTGGTTCAGCACGTCGAGGATTTCCTCCGGCGTCGACTTCACCTTGGCGAAGGACTCCGGCGTCAGCCCGAGGTCGGACTTCAGCAGGAAACCGGCGAGGTCCGGCAGTTCGCCGAGTTTGGAGATACGCGACTGCGAGAGCTTCAGCCCCTCGCGGATGCGGTCGTTCTCCATCGCCCAGTCGAGGACGCGCTTCATGAAGTCCTCTTCGGAAAGCTGCTCGCGCAGCCAGCGGCCGTTCAGCCAGTCGAGCTTCTGGATGTCGAAGATCGCGCCGGCCTTGGAAAGGTTCTCCGGATCGAACTTTTCGGCAAGCTCGTCCATGGTCAGCAGTTCCTCGCCCTCGGAAATCTGGATGAAGAACAGGCCGAGGAAGTTCATCAGCGCTTCCGGCAGGTAGCCGAGCGCGGAATAGTAGGAGATCGAGGTCGGGTTCTTGCGCTTGGAGAGCTTCGACTTGTCGGCGTTGCGCATCAGCGAAAGATGCATGAAGACCGGCTCCTGCCAGCCGAAATAGCGGTAGAGCAGGATGTGCTTGGGCACCGAGGCGAGCCATTCCTCGCCGCGCGCCACATGGGTGATCTTCATCAGGTGGTCGTCGATGACGTTCGCCATGTGGTAGGTCGGCATGCCGTCGGCCTTGATCAGCACCTGCATGTCGACGCTTTCCCACGGGATCGACACGTCGCCGTAGACGCCGTCGTGGAAGTCGCAGGAGCCTTCCGTCGGGATCTTCATGCGCACGACCGATGGCTCGCCCGCCGCGACGCGGCTCGTGACTTCCTCGGCGGAAAGGTTGAGGCAGTGGCCGTCGTAGCCCGGCGGCTTGCCGGCGGCGCGCTGCGCCTCGCGCATCTTCTCCAGCCGTTCCGGCGTGCAGAAGCAGCGGAAGGCATGGCCCTTCTGCAGCAGTTCCTCGGCATAGGGCCAGTACATGGCCTTGCGGTCGGACTGGCGGTAGGGGCCGTAGGGGCCGCCGACATCCGGGCCTTCGGACCATTCGAGGCCGCACCATTTCAGCGCGTCCAGCACCTTCTGCTCGAATTCCGGCGTCGAGCGCGTGGCGTCCGTATCCTCGATGCGCAGGATGAAGGTGCCGTTGTTCTTCTTGGCGAAGAGATAGTTGAAGAGCGCGATATAGGCGGTGCCGACATGGGGCTCGCCGGTGGGGGAAGGTGCGATGCGTACGCGAACGCCGGATGCGGTTCCGGAAGTGCTCATGGATGTGGCCCGTCTTGGCTTTTGGAAGGGAGTGCCCGGATTTGCGGGAGAAAAGGGCTCTCCGTTGGGCTGGGTGAGACCATATTCAGCCCGGCGCGTCAAGGGAATGTCGATCGGCGGCTAGCGCACGGGCCAGACATAAAGCAGCGTCGGCACGCTGACGATGACGATGAGGATGGAGAGCGGCAGGCCGACGCGCGGATAATCGGCGAACTTGTAGCCGCCCGGGCCCATCACCAGCGTGTTGCACTGGTGGCCGACGGGGGTGAGGAAATCGCAGCCCGCGCCGATCGCCACGGCCATCAGGAAGGCCTCCGGCTTGTAGTGCAGCGCATTGGCGAAGCTGGCGGCGATCGGCGCCATGACGAGGACGGTCGCCGCATTGTTGAGGAAGGGCGTCACGGCCATGGCGGTAAGAAGGATGAGGCCGAGCGCGCCGAAGGGCGGCAGGTGCACGGCGATGTCGCCGAGCCAGCCGGCGACGAGCTCGCTCGCCCCCGTCGTGCGCAGGCTGTCGGAAACGGGGATGAGGGCGGCGAGCATGATGAGGATCGGCCCGTCGAGCGCCGTATAGGCCTCGCGCAGCGGCACGGCGCGGAAGACCACCATGGCGACGGCGGCGGCGAAGAAGCCCGTCGCCACCGGCACGACGCCGAAGGCGGTGGCGACCATCGCCGCCATGAGGATCAGGACGGGAATGATCGCCCGGCGCGGCGCACCCAGCAGGATCTCGCGCTGGGCGAGCGGCAGCAGGCCGAGTTCGGTGAGCTGCGTCGGCAGCGTGCGGTTGTTGCCCTGCACCACGATCATGTCGCCCGGGCGCAGGCGCACGGCGGAGAGCTTTTCGCGCAGCCGCTCGCCCTGTCGGCTGACGGCGAGCAGGTTGATGCCGTAGGAATGGAAGAGCGCGATGCTGCGGGCGGAAATGTCGATGAGCCGCGAATCCTTGCCCACCACCGCCTCGATGGCGCTGATCTCGCCCTCCTCGCCGCGCCCGGCGCGGATCGGCTGGCCGGAGAGCGTGAGGCCGGCGGCGGAGACCACCTTGTCGAGCGCGCCGGCCGTTCCCTCCATCAGGATCGTGTCGCCCGCGGTCAGCCGCACGTCCGGCAGCGGCGCGATATGGACATGGCCGCGGATGATGGCGGTGGCGATCACGTCGCCATCGCCGTTGCGCAGCACCTCGTTCAGCGACTTGCCGACGGAGGGCGAGCCGGCCTCGATCGTCGCGTCGGAGGAATAGGCGGCCGCCTCCAGCGCCTCCTCGATATTGGCGCTCTTGTTCGTGCGCTCGGGCACGATGCGGTTGAAGAGGAGGAGGAAGAGGATGCCGCAGACCGTCAGCACCGCGCCGACGGGCGTGAAATCGAACATGCTGAAGCTCTCGCCGCCGATCTCCTGGCGCAGGCGCGAGACGACGATGTTGGGCGAGGTGCCGATCTGCGTCATGAGGCCGCCGAGAAGCGCGGCGAAGGCCATCGGCATCAGGAACTTGGAGGCCGGCGTGCCGGATTTCTTGGCGAACTGAAAGGCGAGCGGCATCATGATGGCGAGCGCGCCGATATTCTTGATGAAGGCCGAAAGCACAGCGACGGAGACGAGCAGCAACGCAAGCTGGCTGCGCCTGGAGGCAAGGTTCGGGAAGAAGCGCTTGACCGCGAGATTGACGATGCCCGAGCGCGCGACGGCCGCGCTCACCATCAGGGCGCTTGCGACGATGATGACGATGTCGTCGGAAAAACCGGAAAAGGCCTTGTCGAAGGGAACGATGCCGAGCGCGAGCGCCAGAAGCAGCGAACAGCACGCCACGACATCGTAGCGGAACCGTCCCCAAATGAACGCCGCCATCATCAGAGCGATGACGACGAAGGCGAAGGTCTGCTGAAGCGTCATGGAGCTGTCCGTGCGGCGGGGCGATGCTCGGCATGAATTCCCTGCAGGTCCTGCCGGTTCCGCCTCAGGTAGCGCAACCGTCCAGAACTTTCGCGGAACAATCCAACCGTCCGAAGATTTGCCAAGAGAAGGCGGGTCGTGTCAACCGGACGCGACGGAGATGAAGAACACGGGGATTTTTCCGGTTTCTCCCCGTGGCCAACGAAACGGCAGGCGAGCTTCCCACCCGTCCGACCCGTCTTCGACCCTCCCGGTCCGTAAGTGGCGGGGGGTTAGGGCAGGTCGCCCCCTACCCGCCGCCGGTATCTCGACGCTCTGTCACACCGCATCTCTTGACCTTTCCGCCCCGCGCCCTTAACCCGCCAGCAACAAGGACGCAGCAGGGGTTACGGGCATGAAGGTTCTGTTGATCGGATCGGGCGGACGCGAGCATGCCCTGGCCTGGAAACTGGCGCAGTCCCCGCTTCTGGATACGCTCTACGCCGCCCCCGGCAATCCGGGCATCGCCGAATGCGCGACGCTCGTTTCCCTGAATGTCGAGGACCACGCCGCCGTCTCGGCCTTCTGCAAGGAGAACGGCGTCGGCTTCGTGGTGGTCGGGCCGGAAGCCCCGCTCGTCGCCGGCCTTGCCGACGCGCTGCGCGCAGACGGCATCGACGTCTTCGGTCCCTCGGCCGCCGCCGCGCAGCTCGAGGGCTCCAAGGGCTTCACCAAGGACCTCTGCGCCAAATACGATATCCCGACGGGCGCCTACAAACGCTTCACCGACGCGGCCGCGGCAAAGGCCTATGTCACCGAACAGGGCGCGCCGATCGTCATCAAGGCGGACGGGCTTGCCGCCGGCAAGGGCGTGACCGTCGCCATGACGCTCGACGAGGCGCTCGCGGCCGTCGACGACTGCTTCGATGGCGCCTTCGGCGCGGCGGGCGCGGAAGTCGTGGTGGAGGCCTTCCTCGACGGCGAGGAGGCGAGCTTCTTCTGCCTGTGCGACGGGGTGAACGCCCTGCCGCTCGCCTCCGCCCAGGACCACAAGCGCGTCGGCGACGGCGACACCGGCCCGAACACCGGCGGCATGGGCGCCTATTCGCCCGCCCCGGTGATGACGCCCGAAATGGTCGAGCGCACGATGAAGGAGATCATCGAGCCGACGATCCGCGGCATGGCGGCGGACGGCCATCCCTTCCAGGGCGTGCTCTTTGCCGGCCTGATGATCACCGAAAAGGGCCCCGAGCTCATCGAATACAATGTCCGCTTCGGCGATCCGGAATGCCAGGTTCTGATGATGCGGCTCGAAAGCGACCTCCTGCCGATCCTGCACGCCGCCGCCATCGGCCGGCTCGACAAGGTCTCCGCGACATGGCGGGACGACCCGGCGCTCACCGTCGTCATGGCCTCGAAGGGCTATCCCGGCGCCTACGAGAAGAACACGCCCATCCTCTCGCTACCGGCAGACGACGCCACGACCAAGGTGTTTCATGCCGGCACAGCCCTCGAAGACGGGAAACTGGTCGCGACGGGCGGGCGCGTGCTCAACGTCACGGCCGTGGCAAGGACCGTCGGCAAAGCGCAACAGGCCGCCTACCGGGCGCTCGACAAGGTGGAATGGCAGAACGGCTTTGCTCGCCGCGATATCGGCTGGCGCGCCGTCGCCCGCGAAAAGGCTTGAGGCGGGCGGCGAAATCGCCCGATAGATCGAATTTTACCATTTCTCCTGACGGGACCGTAACCGGCAGGCGCTAGGGTGCTCCCAACGATGAGGGAGAACCGTTGATGCGTATCCTGCTGCCGACCTTCGCCTTGGCACTTCTTGCCGGCCCCGCCCTTGCGGGCTCGATCGAACCCGTGACCGGCGCCACCGCCGCGGACAGCATCTCGACCATCACCTGCGAGGCCTGCCCGGCGCTGAAGCCGAAGCCCGTCGCCGAGACCTACCATGTCGACGCGATCGCGCCCGGCACGCAGAAGGTGGATATCCGCGAGGAGAACGGCGAGCGCAAGCTCTTCCGCACGGAAGCCTGGATGGGCGGCTCGCCCGTCCTCTTCGTCAGCAAGGCGCCCGCCGAGACGGTCGACAGCGCCGAGACGGAGCAGCCCGTCGATACGAGCGCCAGGACGAGCGCGCTTGGCAAGGACGCGGCCCAGGCGACGGTGACGGCCGGCATGACGGCCTCACGGGAGTTTGATCCCGGAAAATTTGAACTCAGGCTCGATTGACCCCATATTGGTGGTCCCTGCCTCTCAGTCCCTCCAGGCTGACGGGAATTCGCGAAAGCGGACGGATGCGCCCCTGGCCCTCAGGCGGGGGGCGCAAACGTGTCAGCCGCCCTCTTCCCCCAGATCCCTGACGAGGTTGTCGACCTCCCGGTCCGAATAGACGGCGATGCCGGCGCGGCGAAGCAGCGCCGCCGTCACCCCCTGCCCCGCATGGCGCGCACCGGAAAACGTGCCGTCATGGATGAAGCCCGATCCGCAGGACGGGCTGCCGTCGATGAGCAGGGCATGGCGGCAGCCGTTCTCTTGCGCGACGTCCAGCGCGATGCGCGCACCCTCGATATAGGCCGCCGAGACATCGCCGCCGGAAATCTCCAGCACCCGCGCCCGCCCGTCGAGCACGTCATCGCCGTCGCGCCCGTCCTCGATTTCCGCCGGCGGCCGCGGCACGGCAAAGCCGCCCGCAAGTTCCGGACAGAGTTCCACCAGCCGCCCCTCCGCCCGCCAGCGCGCAACCGCCTCATGCACGAGCGGCTTGGCCGACCCGTTGTAACGGACCGGCCGGCCGGCAAGACAGGCGCTGATGAGGATTTTCCCGGTCATCAGCGCCGACCTCTCATCCCGCGATCTTCGAGAAATCCGCGACCGTGCCGGTTGCCGCGCGGATGGCGGAGAGCAAGGCGAGGCGGTTGGTGCGGATGGCGGGTTCGTCGTCGTTGACGAGGACGTCGGTGAAGAAGCGGTCGACCGGGGCGCGCAGTGCCGAGAGGGCTGCCATGGCGGAGCGGAAGTCTTCCTTCGCGACGGCGGCGGAGGCGTCCCTGGCGGCGGTTTCGACGGCGGTGTGCAGCGCCTTTTCCGCATCGAGCTTCAGGAGGGCGGGCGAGACGGCGCCTTCGACGACGGTGCCCTTCTTCTCTTCCGCGGCGAGGAGCTGCGTGGCGCGCTTCGTGCCGGCGAGGAGGTTCTGGCCCTCTTCGGAGGTGATGAAGGCCGTCAGCGCCTCGACGCGGCGGGCGACCGTCAGCAGATCGTCGGCGTCCGGCGTCAGCACGGCGTCGATGAGGTCGTGCCGTGCGCCCATGTCGCGCAGGTAGACCTTGAGCCGGTCATGGAAGAAGGCGAGGAGGTCCGGGTCCCTGACGACCGACAGCAGCGGCAGGCGGATGTTCTTTTCCAGCAGCATGCGGATGACGCCGAGGGCGGCGCGGCGCAGCGCATAGGGGTCCTTCGAGCCGGTCGGCTTCTCGTCGATGGCCCAGAAGCCGATCAGCGTGTCGAGCTTGTCGGCGAGCGCCACGGTGAGGCCGACCTTGCCGGACGGCACGCGGTCGGAGGGCCCCTGCGGCTTGTAATGGTCCTCGATGGCCTCGGCGACGGCGGCGTCCTCGCCCTGGAGGGCGGCGTATTTGCGGCCCATGATGCCCTGGAGCTCGGGGAATTCGCCGACGGCCTCCGTGCGAAGGTCGGCCTTGGCGAGCACCACGGCGCGGTCGACGAGCGCGGCATCGGCGCCGGTGACCTTCGCCAGTTCGGCGGCGAGCGTGCGGATGCGCGCGACGCGCTCGCCCTGCGTGCCGAGCTTGGCGTGGAAGGTCACGTCGAGCGCATCGAGCTTGGCCATGCGCTGGTCGAGCGGCTTTGCAAGGTCGAGGCCGAACTTTTCGGCGGATGCCTTCAGCGTGTCGAGGTCCGGCAGGTCGCCCTGGTCGCGCAGCCAGAAATGCTTGGCGTCGGAAAGGCGCGCGCGCACGACCTTGCCGTTGCCGTGCACGATCTCCTTGCCGCCGTCCTTCGCCTCGATGTTGGAGACGAGGATGAAATGGTTGGAAAGCGCCTCGGTGCCCGGCCTGCGGGTGACGAAGCACTTCTGGTTCGTCTTGATGGTGAGGCGGATGATCTCGGCGGGGATCGCCAGGAACTCTTCCTCGAAGGTGCCGAGCAGGACCTGAGGCCATTCGACGAGGCCGGACACTTCATCCAGCAGGCCTTCGTCCTCGACCAGTTCGAGGCCGTTGGCGAAGGCGATGTTGTTAGCGTCGGTGGCGATGATCTGCTTGCGCCGCTCGGCGTCCAGCACGACCTTCGCCTTTTCGAGGCTTGCGGCATAATCGGCAAAGCGCCGCACGGTGATGGCCTCCGGCGCATGGAAACGATGGCCGTAGGTGACATTGCCGGCGACGAGCCCGTCGACCTCGAAGGGCACGACGCGCGTTTCCTCGGTCTCCGCGCCGAAGGTGCACAGGATCGATTGCAGCGGGCGCACCCAGCGCATGGCGCCGGGCCTTGCCGAGGCGGCGCCCCAGCGCATGGATTTCGGCCAGGGGAAATTGCGGATGATGCCCGGCATCGCCTCGGCAATGATCTCCTCGGCGGGGCGGCCGGGCTTGACGATATGGGCGACGTAGAAATCGCCCTTCTTCGGATCCGAATGGACATGCGCCTCGGAAATCGAGGAAAGGCCGGCGCCGCGCAAGAAGCCTTCGATCGCCTTCTCGTTGGCGTCGGTGCGCGGGCCCTTGCGCTCCTCGCGGATATCGGCCGAACGGGCGTTGAGGCCGCGGATGTCGAGCGTCAGGCGGCGCGGCGTCCAGTATTCGCGCGCGCCCTCGTAGGTCAGGCCCGCTTCCACCAGCGCATCAGTGACGAGTTTCTTCAGGTCGCCCGCCGCCTTGCGCTGCATGCGGGCGGGAATTTCCTCGGAGCGGAGTTCAAGCAGAAGATCGGGCATGTCAACTTTCCTCACCCTCGCCACGCGGCAAGGGTCGGCACGGCGTGCCGGTATGGGGTGAAAATCGTGTGCCTCTGCTAGCAAAGTTGGGCGGTGCTGTACAACGGCAAATATGCCGCCCCGCCGACGGAAAGGCTGTCAGTGCCCGCTGGCGGCGACCTCCTGCGTTTCCGCCGCCGCGCCCTCGCCTTCCGCCGTCGCTCCGCCCGCTTCGGGCTTCGCCTCCCCTTCCGCCTCGATGACGGCATTCGGGTCGACGCAATCCTCCCGCTCCGTCATCGCCGTGACGATGGACTTGATCTCCTCGAGGGAGAGTTCCTTGCGCTCGCCGTAGAAATCGCCGTTCTCGGCGGGCTGGCCGTCCGTGTAGCGGGCGACGAAGGGGGCGGCCATGCCGGGAACGGCGGCGGGATCGCGCGCGAAGAGCACTTCGGCGCCGATCGCCCGGCCGCGCATGTCGGCGCGGTTCACGGGCCCGGCGGCATCGAGGAGGATGACCTGGTAGAGATCGGCTTCTTCCGCATTGGAGAGGGCACCGGCCACGCGCAGCGCCGTCTTCACGCGGATATCGCCGTCCTTCGCCGCCGAGCGCACGTATCTGCGCAACCATTGCTGGCCGTCCTGCTCGATGCGCACGGTGGAGACGGTGGTGCAGGCGACGCCCGAGATCGTTTCGGACGGCGGCCCGAGCAGCGCATCGCGCCCGACGAAGATCGCGGCGGCGCCCGAGGCGCCGGTAAGCACGAGGACGCCGGCGGCAATGATCAGGATCTTCCGGGACAGGCGGAACGAGGTCGGCAGGAACTTCACGGGCGTCGAACTTCTCTTTGAACGCAGAACACGAACGCGCCGAGAGCACGCGAACGCCCGCACTCTACAGGCCGTGCGTTTCCGAAGTTTTAAACCGCAGCGTGCCGTTTCGATCCATTCTTGCGAATGATTTGCAATAGCGTTGACAGGGAACAAAAGGGCCCTATAGTCAATTGCAACTCATTCGCAAAAGCAGATCAGGTTTCCCATGCTCCGCCGCTCGTTCAATGCCCTCCTTCTCGGCCTGCCGCTCGTCGCGGCGGCCGCCCCGGCGCTCGCGCAGGAAAAGCCGAAGGTGGTGACGACCTTCACCATCATCGCCGACATCGCGGCGAATGTGGCGGGCGATGCGGCCACGGTGGAATCGATCACCAAGCCGGGCGCGGAAATCCACAACTACCAGCCGACGCCGCGCGACATATTGAAGGCGCAGGACGCCCAGCTCGTGCTGCGCAACGGCCTCAACCTCGAGCTCTGGTTCGAAAAGTTCCTCGCCAATCTCGGCGACGTGCCGAACGTCGTCGTCAGCGACGGCATTACGCCGATGAGCATCGTGGAAGGCCCCTACGAGGGCAAGCCGAACCCGCATGCCTGGATGTCGCCGGACAACGCGCTGATCTATGTGGAGAACATCCGCAAGGCGCTCGGCGCGCTCGACCCCGCCCACGCCGCGACCTACGACGCCAATGCCAAGGCCTATGGCGAGAAGATCAAGGCGCTCGGCGCGGAGATGAAGGCGAGGATCGGCGCGCTGCCGGAGGAAAAGCGCTGGCTCGTGACCAGCGAGGGCGCGTTCTCCTATCTCGCCCGCGATTTCGGCCTCAAGGAACTCTTCCTCTGGCCGATCAATGCCGACCAGCAGGGAACGCCCAAGCAGGTGAAGGCGGTGATCGACGCGGTGCGCGAGCACAATATCCACGTCGTCTTCAGCGAAAGCACGGTCTCGGCCAAGCCGGCAGAGCAGGTGGCGGCCGAAACGGGCGCGGCCTATGGCGGCGTCCTCTACGTCGATTCCCTCAGCGAGGCCGGCGGGCCGGTGCCGACCTATCTCGATCTCCTGCGCGTCACCTCCGAGACCATCGTGAAGGGGCTGTCGCAATGATGATGGGCAGCAAGGCGAAGACGGTGGACGGCATCGTCGCCGAGGACGTGACCGTCACCTACCGCAACGGCCTCACGGCGCTGCGCCATGCCAGCTTCTCCGTGCCGACCGGCACGATCACCGCGCTCGTCGGCGTCAACGGCTCGGGCAAGTCGACGCTCTTCAAGGCGATCATGGGCTTCGTGCCGGTTGCCGGCGGCAAGGTGACGATCCTCGGCCTTTCCGTGCGCGAAGCCCTGAAGAAGAACCTCGTCGCCTATGTGCCGCAGGCCGAGGAGGTCGACTGGACCTTCCCGGTCCTCGTCGAGGACGTCGTGATGATGGGCCGCTACGGCCACATGAACTGGCTGCGCATCCCGACGAAGCGCGACCACGAGATGGTCGACGAGGCCCTCGAACGCGTGAACATGTCCGCCTACCGCAAGCGCCAGATCGGCGAGCTTTCCGGCGGACAGAGGAAGCGCGTCTTCCTCGCCCGGGCACTCGCCCAGGAAGGCCGGGTGATCCTGCTCGACGAACCCTTCACCGGCGTCGACGTCACGACGGAAGAGCAGATCGTCGAGCTGCTCGGCACGCTGCGCGAGGAAGGCCGCGTGATGCTTGTCTCCACCCACAATCTCGGCAGCGTGCCGGACTTCTGCGACCGCACGGTCTTCGTCAAGGGCACGGTCATCGCCTCCGGCCCGACGGCCGAGACCTTCACCGAAGCCAACCTGGAAAAGGCCTTCGGCGGCGTGCTGCGCCACTTCATCCTCGGCGGCCCGGACCTCCACGACGACGAAGACAGGCGCTCCGTCAAGGTCATCACCGACGACGAGCGCCCCTTCGTCATCTACGGCGAGCGTGACACGGAGAAGCGGCCGTGACCGGGGCGCTGCTCGAGCCCTTCTCCTACGGCTACATGGTCAATGCCATGTGGGTGAGCGCGCTGGTCGGCTGCATCTGCGGCTTCCTTTCCGCCTATCTCATGCTCAAGGGCTGGTCGCTGATCGGCGACGCGCTCTCGCACTCCATCGTGCCGGGCGTTGCCGGCGCCTACATGCTGGGCCTGCCGTTCGCGGCCGGCGCCTTTCTTTCCGGCGGGCTTGCCGCCGGCGCCATGCTCTTCCTCAACCGCCAGACGCGGCTCAAGGAGGATGCGATCATCGGCATGATCTTCTCCTCCTTCTTCGGCCTCGGCCTCTTCATGGTCTCGCTCTCGCCGACGCCAGTGAACATCCAGACCATCGTGCTCGGCAACATCCTCGCCATCACGCCGGAGGACACGATCCAGCTCGCCATCATCGGCGCGGTGACGCTCGTCGTCCTCCTCCTGAAATGGAAGGACCTGATGGTCACCTTCTTCGACGAGAACCACGCCCGCTCCATCGGCCTCAACGCGACGGGCCTGAAGGTGCTGTTCTTCACCCTGCTCAGCGCCTCCACGGTCGCCGCCATGCAGACGGTCGGCGCCTTCCTCGTCGTCGCCATGGTGGTGACGCCGGGCGCGACCGCCTATCTCCTCACCGACCGCTTCCAGCGCCTCGTGGTGATCGCCGCCGCGCTCGGCGCGGGCACCAGCCTCGTCGGCGCCTACCTCTCCTATTTCCTCGACGGCGCGACGGGCGGCATCATCGTCGTGCTGCAGACCGCGCTCTTCCTCCTCGCCTTCCTGCTGGCGCCCAAGCACGGGCTCATCGCCGCACGGCGCAGGGGCCGGCGCGCGCTGGCCGAAGGGGAGGCCGTCCAGCCATGAACGAGACGCTGCAACTCGCCCTCCTGCCCTTCCAGCTCGCCTTCATGCAGAACGCCTTCCTGGTGACGCTGACGATCGCGGTGCCGATGGCGCTGCTCTCCTGCTATCTCGTGCTGAAGGGCTGGTCGCTGATGGGCGATGCGGTTTCGCACGCCGTGCTGCCGGGCGTCGTCCTCGCCTATGTAGCGGGCCTTCCCTTCGCGGCAGGGGCGTTCGTCGCCGGCCTCGTCTGCGCGCTGGCCGCCGGCTATCTCAAGGACAACAGCCGGGTGAAGGAGGACACGGTCCTCGGCATCGTCTTTTCCGGCATGTTCGCCCTCGGCGTCGTGCTCTACGTGAAGATCCAGCCGGACGTGCATCTCGACCATATCCTCTTCGGCGACATGCTCGGCATCGGTGCTGCCGATCTTATCGAAACCGCCGTGATCGCGTTTGCCGCGACAGGCTTCATCCTCGCCTTCCGCAAGGACCTCCTCGTGCAGGCCTTCGACCGGCAGCACGCCTCGGCCATCGGCCTGCCGGTGAAAGTCCTGCACTACGGGCTGCTCGCGGTGCTCTCGCTCGTCGTCGTCGGTGCGCTGAAGGCGGTCGGCATCATCCTCGCCGTCGCCATGCTGGTGGCGCCCGGCGCCATCGCCGCCCTCCTCACCCGACGCTTTCCGAGCATGCTGGCGGTCGCTGTTTCCGTCGCGCTCGGCTGTTCGTTCCTCGGCATCTGGCTGAGCTTCCTCATCGACAGCGCACCGGCGCCGACCATCGTCCTTTTGATGGCGAGCCTCTTCGTCCTCGCCTTCCTCTCCCGCATGATCCGCGACAGAAGGCCCGTGGAAGGCGCCTGAACGCCGCCGCCATAGAGCCGTGTCGACAGGCGGCCGGTTTGCGTCTATCGTCCGGCCCAAACCGGCCTCTGCGGCCGCAACAACGACACGAACGACAACGGGACGGCATGGCGCATATCGGTATCGTCGGCGGCGGCCTGATGGGCTGCGCCACAGCGCTCCATCTTCTGGAACAGGGCCACAGCGTTACCGTGCTGGAGCGCGATGCCGGCGGCCTGCCGGCCTCCGTCGGCAATGCGGGCATCCTCGCCGTGCCGGAAATCGATCCGCTCGCCCGGCCCGACATGCTGCTTTCCGTGCCGAAATGGCTGCTCGATCCGCTCGGCCCCCTCACCGTCCGCTGGCAGGATCTGCCCGCCCTGACGCCCTGGCTCATGAAATTCCTCTTCTCCGCCCGGCCGGGCAAGGCGGCTGAAAGCCGCGCGGCGATGCTCTTCCTCATGAAGACCGCCGAGGCCGACCATGTGCGCCTCGGCGCGCTTGCCGGCGTTTCCGGCCATATGCGCGACACCGGCGCGCTCACCGTCTTCGACAGCCTTGCCGCCCGCGACAGGGTCTTCGCCCATGAGACCGAGAATGCGAAGCTGATCGGCTGCAATGTCGAGACGCTGGATGCCGAGGAGGCCCGCCGCCGCGTGCCGGCCCTCCAAGGCCCCTTCGCCGGCGCCGTCTTCAACGACGGCTACAAGACCTTCGAATATCCGCTGACCTTCCTGCGCCGGCTGCAGGCCGCGCTGCGCGAGCGGGAGGCCTTCACCGACGCCAACGTCGCCGCGGTGGGCCAGCGGGAGAACGGCATCGCGGTGCGCACGGAGGGCGGGCGCGAGTTCATCTTCGACCGGCTCGTCGTCGCGGCCGGCGTCTGGTCGCGCCGCTTCGTCGCCGATCTCGGCCTGAAGGTGCTGCTCGAAACGGAGCGCGGCTACAACACGACCTTCATGAACCCTTCGACCGTGCTGGACATGCCGGTCTTCTTCTCCGAGCACGGCTTCGTCGCAACGCCCTTCGAGAACGCGCTGCGCATCGGCGGGGCGGTGGAGCTCGCCTCCCCGGACGCGCCGGCCAACTACAGGCGCGCCGCCGCCATGCGCCGGAGGATGCGCCGCTACGTGCCGGACCTTCAGGAAGAAGGCGGCACGGAATGGATGGGCCGCCGGCCCTCGACGCCGGATTCCATTCCCGTCATCAGCCTTCATCCGCGCGACCCGCGCGTCGCCTTCGCCTTCGGCCACGGCCATCTCGGCCTGACGCTCTCGGCCACCACCGGACGCCACGTCGCCCGGCTCATTTCCGGCGAGGACGACAGCGCGCTCGCCCCCTTCTCCATCGCTCGCTTCCAGTAAGCGGGTCGCCCATCACCATAGAAAGACGAACATGCACAAGGTCATTTTTGACACGGACCCCGGCGTCGACGACGCCATGGCGCTGCTTTTCCTGCACAACCACCCCGAAATCGACCTCATCGGCATCACCACCGTCTTCGGCAATGCCGCCATCGAGACGACGACGCGCAACGCGTTGTTCCTCAAGCGCGAATGGGGCATTGCCGCCCCCGTCGCGCGCGGCGAGGGCAAGACCTACAACCCGATGCGCAACCCCACCGACTGGCCGGTGATGATCCACGGCCATGACGGGCTCGGCAATATCGACGTGCCGGAGGCGATCGACCTGCCGGTCGACCCGCGCCCGGCGCACCGCTTCATCATCGAGACCGTGCGGGCGAACCCCGGCGAGGTGACGCTGATCGCCGTCGGGCGCATGTCGAACCTTGCCTATGCGCTGAAGGAGGACCCGGAGATCGCCGGCCTCGTCAAGCAGGTCATCATCATGGGCGGCGCCTTCGACGTGCCCGGCAACATCACGCCCGCCGCCGAGGCCAATATCCACGGCGACCCGGAAGCCGCCGACGCGGTGATGACAGCGCCGTGGAAGGTGGTCGTCGTCGGCCTCGACGTGACCATGAAGACGGTGATGACGCGCAGGCGCCTTGCCGAACTCACCGCGCAGAACGGCAGGAACCTCAAGCTGCTCTCCGCCGTCTCGCAGTTCTACATCGACTTCTACGGCCGGCATGTGGAGGGCGAGGGCATGGTGGTGCACGATAGCTGCGCCTGCATCTACCTCGTCGCCCCCGAACTCTTCGAAACGCGCAGCGGCGCGATCCGCGTCGTCTGCGGTGGCATCGCCGACGGCCAGACGATCCAGAAGCCCGACGCCCGCAGCTTCCCGCCCGGCAACTGGGACGGCCTGCCCAGCCAGCACGCCTGCATCGGCATCGACGCGGAAAAGGTGATGGCGCTGCTGGACGAGACGCTGGTGCGCTGAGCGGAAGTTGCCCCTCACCTGCCTGCCGGCATCCTCTCCCCGCAAGCGGGGCGAGGAACGCTGGCCGCGCCGCTTTCCTCCTTCTCCCCGTTTACGGGGAGAAGGTCCCGGCAGGGGGATGAGGGGCTATTTCGGACTGTCTACTCCACCACCGCCGGCAATTGCCAGTCGATGGGCTTGCGCCCGTGCTCCACGAGAAACGCATTCGCCTTGGAGAACGGCCGCGAGCCGAAGAAGCCGTTGTGCGCGGAGAGCGGCGAGGGATGGGGCGAGCGCAGGACGAGGTGGCGGCTGCGGTCGACGAAGGCGGCTTTCTTCTGCGCGTAGGAGCCCCAGAGGATGAAGACGACGGGCTTTTCCTGCTCGTTGACCGCGCGGATGACGGCATCCGTGAAGCGCTCCCAACCGCGTCCCTGGTGTGAGGCGGCGCGGCCCATCTCCACCGTCAGCACGCTGTTGAGGAGAAGGACGCCCTGCTTTGCCCAATGCTCCAGGAAGCCGTGGCGGGCCGGCGGGATGCCGAGGTCTTCCTGCATTTCCTTGTAGATGTTGACAAGCGACGGCGGGATGCGCACGCCCGGCTGCACGGAAAAGCAGAGCCCGTGCGCCTGCCCTTCGCCGTGATAGGGATCCTGCCCGAGGATGACGACGCGCACCTCGTCGAGCGGCGTCAGGTCGAGCGCGCGGAAATATTCCGCCCCCTTCGGGAAGATGCGCCGCCCCTCCTGCTTCTGTTCGAGGAGGAAGCGCTTGAGGTCCGCCATGTAGGGATCGGAAAATTCCGCCGCCAGCGGCGCCTTCCAGCTTTCGCCGATCTTCACTTCGCTTGCCGTCATCGTCCGCTCCCTTCCGTCAGGGCGGGAGTTTAGCGCCGGAAAGCGGCATGGACCGGCAGAACCGCCGGTCATCCACAGCTAATCCTGTGCTACACCGAGCACCGTCATCAGGCTTCTCATGCGCCGGGTGGCCAATTCCGGCCTGTCGAGCACATTCGCCCGGTCGGCAAGGCGGAAGACATCGGCATAATGCAGGACGCCGCGGGCGGACTGCAGACCGGCCGGCATGGTGAAATGGTCCTGATGGCCATTCAGCCAGGCGAGGAACACGACGCCCGCCTTGTAATATTGCGTCGGCGCCTCGAAGATTTTTCGCGACAGCGGCACGGTGGGCTCGATGACCGCGCGGAAGGCGGCGGTATCACCGGCCGCAAGCGCGGCGAGCGCCCGCGAGGCCTGCGGCGCCACCGCATCGAAGATGCCGAGCAAAGCGTGGCTGTATTTCCGCCCGTCGCCCTCGATCAGTCCGGCATAGTTGAAATCGTCGCCGGTGAAGCACAGCACGCCTTCCGGCAGCCGGTCGCGCAGCGCCACTTCCTTCGCATTGTCGAGCAGCGAGATCTTGATGCCCTCGACCTTGCCGCGGTTCTCCTCGATGATCGACAGCACCGTCTCCAGCGCCGCATCGAAATCCCTGGCGCCCCAATAGCCGGCAAGCTGCGGATCGAACATGGCGCCGAGCCAGTGCAGCACGACCTTGTCCTTCGCCTGGCCGAGGATGCGGCCATAGACCTTGCGGTAATCGTCTGGCGAGGCCGCGACGCGGGCAAGCGCGCGGCTCGCCATCATAATCGCCCGGCCGCCGTGCTTCTCGACAAAACCGACCTGCTCCTCATAGGCGCGGATCACGTCGTCCAGCGAGCGGGCGCCGGTGGGGTCCAGGTGATCGGTGCCCGCGCCGCAGGCGAGATCGGCGCCCGGCACCGTCCTCGCCTCGGCGAGCGAGCGGCGGACCAGCTCCTGCGCGCCGGACCAGTCGAGCCCCATGCCGCGCTGCGCCGTGTCCATCGCCTCGGCGATGCGGAAGCCGAGCGACCAGAGGTGATGACGGAATTTGAGGGTCGCATCCCAGTCGATTGCCGGCCGCTCCCACAGCCGCGTATCGCGGCGCGGATCGGAGACCACATGGGCCGCCGCATAGGCGATGCGGCTGAAACGCGGCACGGCGGCGGGGCGCGGGGTGGGCGTGCCTGTGAGCGCATAGGCTTCGACGCCGCCATCGGCATGCGGCAGGAAAAGGCTGATCGGCATGGCATCCTCCCGGTGGGTTTCGGAGGGAATAATTTAGATCGTTCCAAATTTCAAGGGTGATTTTGACGCGCCTACAATTGTGACGCCTCAGTCAAAACCGAAAGGCGGGCGGTTACGGCAATCCTGCCCGACCCACCCCACCCTCCATCGTCATCCTTCGGCTTGACCCGAGGATCCACACCTTCGCACTACCGTATCTGGGAGCATGGATGCTCGGGTCAAGCCCGAGCATGACGGAGGAGAGGTGGTGTGCTGCAGCAAATAAACGAGCAATGCCCGCTCCGCGGCTCGATCAAAACCCGCTTGACAAATTTGGAACGATCCAATTAACTCTCCACCAGCAAGCGGGAAAACCAAGCCCCGCCCAGGGAGGAACGACCGTGAACAAGGGCCGGGTGACCGTTGTCGATATTGCACGCGCCGCCGGCGTATCGAAGTCGACCGTCTCGCTCGTCCTGCAGGCAAGCCCGCTCGTCAACGAGGCGACGCGGGCGAAGGTGAACGCGGTCATCCGCGAGCTCGGCTATGTCTACAACCGCGGCGCGGCGAACCTGCGCCAGTCTGCCTCTTCGCGGATCATCGGCATCATCGTCAACGACCTCACCAACTCCTTCTTCGCCGAGCTTGCCGTCGGCATGGACATGGTCATGCAGTCGGCCGGCTACGTGCAGTTCCTCTCCAACTCCGCCGAAAGCGTCGACCGCCAGCGCGAGGTCATCGCCTCGATGCGCGAGCACGGCATTTCCGGCCTCATCCTCTCGCCCGCCCGCGGCACCGAGGCGGCGGACCTGAAGCCGCTTGCCGCGAGCGGCATTCCCGTCGTCGCCGTGGTGCGCAACGTCGTCGGCGCGAAGGTCTCGAGCCTTTCCTCCGACAACCATGCCGGCGCGAAGGATGCGGTGCGCCACCTCGTCTCGCTCGGCCACCGCCGCATCGCCTTCCTCGGCGGGATAGCCAACACCACGGTCTTCGGCGAACGCGTCGCCGGCTGGCGCGATGCCTTGGCCGAAGCCGGGCTGGAGGCGCCGGATGCGCTCGTCATCGGTACCACGGCCTCGCGCGCCGGGGGCGTCGCCGCCATCGAGCGGGCGCTTCTCGTTCCCGACCGGCCGACCGCTGCGCTCTGCTTCAACGACGCGGCCGCCTTCGGCGTCTGCGACGGGCTGCGCGCGGCCGGCATGGAGCCGGGCCGCGACTTCGGCGTGGTCGGCTTCGACGACGTGATCGAGGCCGAGACCGCCGTGCCGGCGCTGACGACGGTGTCCGTCGACCCGCAGGGCATGGGCCGGCGGGCGGCGCAACTGCTCTTGAAACAGATCAATGCGGGCCGGGTGGAGCCCGAGGCCATCGTCGGCTCCGTGCGCCTCGTCGTGCGCCAGAGCTGCGGCGCCGGCCTGAAAACCGGGAGGAAATCGGTATGACGCGATGGGGTTTGATCGGAGCAAGCACGATCGCCCATGAATGGGTGATCGACGCGATCCGCGCCGTCGGCGGCGAGATCGTCTCGGTGATGAGCACCAGCGCCGAGCGCGGCCGCAAATATGCGGACGATCATGCGATTCCCAAGGCGGTGACGTCGCTCGACGACCTCGTGAACGATCCGGAAGTGGACGCTGTCTACATCTCCACGACGAACGAGCTGCACCGCGACCAGGTTTTCGCCGCAGCGAAGGCCGGCAAGCACATCCTCTGCGAAAAGCCGCTCGCCACCTCGCTCGACGATGCCCGCGCCATGGTGAAGGCGGCAAAGGAGGCCGGCGTCGTCATGGCGACGAACCATCACCTGCGCGGGGCGGCGACGCACCGGGCGATGCGCGACGCCATCGCGGCCGGCAGGATCGGCCGCCCGCTCGCCGCCCGCGTCTGCCATGCCGGCCTCTTACCGGCGCATCTTCAGGGCTGGCGGCTCGACAGGCCGGAGGCCGGCGGTGGGGTCATCCTCGACATCACCGTGCATGACACGGATGCGCTGCGCTTCGTGCTCGGCGACGATCCGGTCGAGGTGATCGCCTTCGGCCAGGAAAGCGGCATGGCCAAAAGCGGGCTGGAGGATGCGGCGATGGGTGCGATGCGCTTCAAATCCGGCCTCATCGCCCAGTTCCACGACGGCTTCACCACGCCTTATGCCGTGACCGGCTTCGAGGTGCACGGCAGCGAGGGCTCGCTGATCGCCCGCAACTGCATGATCCAGAAGCCGGGCGGCACCGTGACGCTGCGCACCGCCGCCGGCGAGGAAGACCTGACGCTCGACCACCGCAACCTCTACGAGACGACGCTTGCCGCCTTAGATGCGGCCATTGCCGGCAAGGGCGAGCCGCTCTGCACGGGCGAGGACGGCGTCTGGTCGCTGGCGACCGGCCTTGCGGCGATGGAAGCGGCGCGCACCGGCGGCACGGTGAACGTGACGCCGGGCCTTTGAAAGACGACGGAAGAACCATGAGCAAGCACATCACCCCGCGCCAGGCCGCAGACCTCATCCCGGACGGCGCCGTCGTTTCGGTCTCCTCCTCCTCCGGCCTCGGCTGCCCGGACCTGACGCTGAAGGCGATCGGCGAGCGGTTCGAGGAGACCGGGCACCCGCAAAACCTCACGACGCTGCACCCCATCGCCGCCGGCGACATGAGCGGCATCAAGGGCGTCGACCATATTGCGAAGAAGGGGCTCCTGAAGAAGATCCTTGCCGGCTCCTATCCTTCCGGTCCCTCCTCCGCCGAGCCGCCGCTGATCTGGCAGATGATCGGCAATGACGAGGTCGCGGCCTACAACATCCCCTCCGGCATCCTCTTCGACATGCACCGCGAGGCCGCAGCAAAGCGTCCCGGCGTCATCACCAAGGTCGGCCTCGACACCTTCGTCGATCCGCGCCGCGAGGGCTGCGCGATGAATGCATCCGCCGTCGCCGAGCCGGTGGTGGAGAAGATCGCCTTCGCCGGCGAGGACTGGCTCTATTTCAAGGCGATTGCGCCTGAGGTCGCGATCATCCGCGCGACCACGGCGGACGAGCGCGGCAACCTCACCTACGAGCACGAGGGCGCTACCCTCGGCGGGCTCGACCAGGCGCTCGCCGCCCGCAACAACGGCGGCATCGTCATCGCGCAGGTCAAGCGCATCGCCAAGGAGGGCTCGCTGAAGCCGCATGACGTGCGCGTGCCCGGCGTGCTGGTCGATTACATCGTGGTCGACCCGGAGCAGAAGCAGACGACGCAGACGCTCTACGACCCCGCCATTTCCGGCGAGATCTTTCGCCCGCTCGACAGTTTCCGCGTGCCGAAGTTCAACATCCAGAAGGTCATCGCCCGCCGGGTGGCACAGGAGCTTTCGGCCGGCAGCGCCGTCAACCTCGGCTTCGGCATTTCCGCCAACGTGCCGCGCATTCTCATGGAAGAGGGCCTGCACGGGGCCGTCACCTGGGTGATCGAGCAGGGCGCGGTCGGCGGCGTGCCGCTGCTCGACTTCGCCTTCGGCTGCGCCTCCAATGCCGATGCCTTCATGCCCTCGCCCTACCAGTTCACCTATTTCCAGGGCGGCGGCTTCGATGCGTCGCTCCTCTCCTTCCTCGAGATCGGCAGGGACGGCTCGGTGAACGTCTCGAAGCTCGCCTTCCGCCCGCATGTGACGGCCGGCTGCGGCGGCTTCGTCGACATCACCGCACGGGCGAAAAAGATCGTCTTCTCCGGCATGTTCAATGCCGGCGCCAAGCTCGCCGTCGAGGGCGGCAGGCTCGTCATCGGGAAGGAAGGCAAGCTGAAGAAGCTCGTCAACGCGGTCGAGCACGTCACCTTCTCCGGCCCGCGCGGCGTCGCGCAGGGGCAGGACATCACCTATGTCACCGAGCGCTGCGTCCTGAAGCTGACGCCCGAGGGCATCACGCTCACGGAGATCGCGCCCGGCGCCGACCTGCAAACCCATATCCTCGACCAGTCGGAATTCCCGCTGATCGTTTCGCCGGACCTGAAGGTGATGGACGCCGCGCTCTTCAACGACGCGCCGATCGGCCTGACGCTGGCGACGGGAGGCCATCATGGCTGAGCGCATCCGCACGACCGTCGAAGGCGCCATCGCGACGATCACCGTCGCGCGGCCGGAAAAACTGAACGCCTTCGACATCGACATGCTGAAGGCGCTGTCGGCGGCTTGCGACGGGATCGAGGCGAATACCGCCGTGCGTGTCGCCATCCTCACCGGCGAGGGCAAGGCCTTCTCCGCGGGCGGGGACATCCGCGCCTGGGCGGGCATGGAAGCCAATGAATTCGGCCATGCCTGGGTGCGCTTTGGCCATCGCGTCTTTGAGCGGCTGGCGACGCTGCGCATGCCGCTGATCGCCGCCGTCAACGGCCATGCGCTCGGCGGCGGGCTGGAACTGGCGGCGGCGGCGGATATCCGCATCGCGGAAGAACAGGTGAAGATCGGCCTGCCGGAAGCCGGCCTCGGCATGGTGCCCGGCTGGTCCGGCACGCAGCGGCTGGTGAAACGCTTCGGCGCGCAGGCCGTGCGCCGCATGCTGCTCGGCGGCGAGGTGCTGACGGCGGCGGAAGCCGAAAGACTCGGCATCGTCGACAGGGTCGTCGGAACGGGAACGGCCGTCGAAGCCGCGAAGGCCTATGCGGCGCGCATCGCCGCGCGCGGGCCGGCGGCGACGGAAGTGTCCAAGCTGATGATCGCGGTGGCGAACGGCGAGGACAACGGCGCGGCGGTGGAAGCGCTCGGCTCCATCCTCGTCGCCAAGACCGGCGACCTCAAGGAGGGCGTTGCCGCCTTCACGCAGAAGCGCCCCGCAGAGTTCAAGGGAGACTGGTGATGACCGCGCATGTGAAGCCCCTCACCGATTTCACGGCACGCGATTTCCGCATGCTGATCGACGGCGTCTGGACGGAAGGCGCGGGCGATGTCATCGAGCGCGTCGCGCCTGGCCACGGCGTCACCGTCAGCCGCTACCCGGCGGGCACGAAAGCCGATGCCGGGCGTGCCATCGCCGCCGCGCGAAAGGCCTTCGACGACGGGCCGTGGCCGCACATGACGGGCGCCGAACGCTCCAATATCCTGCTCAAGGCCGCCGATATCATCGCCGCGCGCGCCGACGACCTTGCCTTCCTCGATTGCATCGAGAGCGGCAAGCCGATCAGCCAGGCGAAGGGCGAGCTTGCCGGCGCGGCCGATATCTGGCGCTATGCGGCGGCGCTTGCCCGCGACCTCCATGGCGAGAGCTACAACACGCTTGGGCAGGGCACACTCGGCGTCGTGCTGCGCGAGGCCATCGGCGTCGTCTCCATCATCACGCCATGGAACTTCCCCTTCCTGATCGTCAGCCAGAAGCTGCCCTTCGCGCTCGCCGCCGGCTGCACGGCGGTTGTAAAGCCCTCGGAGCTGACCTCCGGCTCCACGCTGGTGCTCGGCGAGATCCTTATCGAGGCGGGCGTTCCGGCGGGCGTCGTCAACATCCTCACCGGCACCGGGCCGGAAGTCGGCAGCGTGATGACGACGCATCCGGATGTCGACATGGTCTCCTTCACCGGCTCCACCGGCGTCGGCCGCCTCACCATGGCCAATGCCGCGCAGACCCTGAAGAAGGTCTCGCTGGAACTCGGCGGCAAGAACCCGCAGATCGTCTTCCCCGACGCCGATCTCGACGCCTTCGTCGACGCCGCCGTGTTCGGCGCCTATTTCAATGCCGGCGAATGCTGCAATGCCGGCTCGCGGCTGATCCTGCACAAATCCATCGCGGACGAGATGACGGCGCGCATCGCGGACCTGTCGAAAAAGGTGAAGGTCGGTGATCCGCTCGACCCGGCGACACAGGTCGGCGCGATCATCACGCCGCAGCACCTCGAGAAGATCGGCGGCTATGTCGACGGCGCGGCAAAAGCCGGCGCCTCGGTGGCGCTCGGCGGGGCGGCGCTCGATCTCGGCCTCGGCCAGTTCATGGCCCCGACGATCCTTTCCGGCGTGACCCCGGACATGGCGGTCGCCCGCGAGGAAGTGTTCGGCCCGGTGCTCTCGGTGCTGACCTTCGAGACGACGGACGAGGCGATCCGCATCGCCAATGCCATCGACTACGGCCTATCGGCCGGCGTCTGGAGCCGCGACTTCGATACGTGCCTGACCATCGGCCGCAGGGTGCGCGCCGGCACGGTCTGGATGAACACCTTCATGGACGGCGCCTCGGAGCTCCCCTTCGGCGGCTACCGCCAGTCCGGCCTCGGCCGCGAACTTGGCCGCCATGCCGTGGAGGATTATACCGAGACCAAGACGCTCAACATGCATATCGGCGCGCGCACCGGCTGGTGGATGCCGCGATGAGGCGAAGCATTTCCCTCACCCTGAACAAGAGGGCGGAACGGCGCGGCAAGCTCCGGCCGATCTCCCCCCTTGTGGGGGAGATGTCGCCAAAGGCGACAGAGGGGGGTGGCGAGGGTGCGGCAAGTTTGGACGGTCGGAGCGTGTGGGATCACCCCCCTCTGCCCTGCCGGGCATCTCCCCCACAAGGGGGGAGATCGGCAAGTGGCGAATCCCCTGCCCTACACCACCGGAAACCCGAGCTGCGGACCTTGCAGCAACGTCAGTTCCTCCACCGCCTCTCCGGCGATGCGCCGCAGCAGCAGGCGGCCCATGGCCTCGCCGGCGGCGGTGAGGTCCTCGTAGATGGTCTCGACCTTCGGCTGGATCTGGCTGAGGAGCCGCGAGGTCTGCTTGGCGACGATGTCGTATTGCCCGCCGAGGACAAGGCCGTTGTCGCTCATGCCGGTGATGGTGGCGAGCGCCGAGACCTCGCCGGGACAGGTGAAGCCGTCCGGCGGATCGGCTTCGCCGCTGCGCCGGCGCACATAGTCGCGGATCATGTCGGCAGGGCTGTCGAGGTCGAGACCTTCCGGGATCTCGTAGGCGGCCCCGGCCTCGCGCACCGCGGTCATGAAGCCGTGCAGCATGTGCTGGTAGAAGGTGAGGCGCTTCGGCGGCAGGATGATCGTGACCTTGCGCCGGCCCTTCTGGATGAGACGCCGCGTCGCGGCATAGGCGAAGGCGAAATTGTCGTAGTCGACGAAGGCATGCGGCGTGGAAAACTCCGTCCGTCCATGCGTGACGAAGGGAAAGCCGTTCTCCAGCAGCAGCCGCACCCGCGGATCGAAGGGCTCGGTGCGCGAGAAGATGAGGCCGTCCGCCATGCCGTTGCGGATGATGTAGTTGGCCGCTTCGACATTGCTGCCGTCGAGGAAGTTCGGCGTGACGATGAGATGGTAGGGCGTCGCCTGGAGCGCGCGCGCAAGGCCGTGCATGACGGACGTGCCGAAGCCGAGGATTTCCTCGTGCGGATCGAGCAGCACGGAAATGACGTTGGTGCGGCCGGTCTTGAGGCGCTGGGCGGCGCGGTCCGGCAGGTAGCCGATCTCGGCGGCGACCGCGTGGACGCGCCGGCGCGTCGCCTCGGAGATCTGCGGCGCATTGCCGAGCGCGCGCGAGACCGTGGTGATCGCAAGCCCGGTGATTTCCGAAATGGTCTTCAGCGTCGGCTTGCCGGCGCGGGGGCTGCGGGCGGGTTCACTGTCGGCGGGCTTTTCGATGCGGGACACGGATACGCTTCTTCGGATGGCGGCAGGCGATGCGCGACACCATATCGGCGCGCCGCCCGTTCGGCAATCTTGCGCCGCACAGAATTTAAAACGTTTTCCGTGCATTGCACAAAGGCCGATCAGTACGGAAATATGCCGGTATCACCCCAATTTACCGCGTTTATGCAAAGAGGCCCCGTTGCCGGCCGTCCCGGCTTGACTTCGCAAATTTACAACGTTTTAAATTGGCCCGGCGCTTTGAGCCAAGAACGGAATTCCGATGCCCCTCAGGGCCTCGGGGAGATTGGCGGAAGGAAGCTTCCGCCCGAAAACTTGCAAACGGGAGGAAAACGATGCGCAAGTTTCTGACAACCACCGCGATCGCAGCGGTGACGATGATGGGCATGGGCGGGACAATCGTCCACGCTGCGGAAAACGTCGAGGTCCTGCACTGGTGGACCTCGGGCGGGGAGGCCGCAGCCCTCGACGTGCTCAAGAAGGACCTCGAATCCAAGGGCATCACCTGGACCGACATGCCGGTCGCCGGCGGCGGCGGCACGGAGGCCATGACGGTGCTGCGCGCCCGCGTCACGGCCGGCAACGCGCCGACCGCCGTGCAGATGCTCGGCTTCGACATTCTCGACTGGGCCAAGGAAGGCGCGCTCGGCAACCTTGACGAAGTCGCCGCCAAGGAAGGCTGGGACAAGGTTATCCCGACGGCCCTCCAGCAGTTCTCCAAGTATGACGGCCACTGGATCGCCGCGCCGGTCAACGTCCACTCCACCAACTGGATGTGGATCAACAAGGCCGCGCTCGACAAGGCGGGCGGCAAGGAGCCGGCGAACTGGGACGAGCTCATCGCCCTGCTCGACAACTTCAAGGCACAGGGCATCACGCCGATCGCCCATGGCGGCCAGCCCTGGCAGGATGCCACGATCTTCGACGCTGTCGTGCTCTCGCTCGGCAACGACTTCTACAAGAAGGCCTTCATCGACCTCGATCCCGACACGCTCGGCAGCGACAAGATGAAGGAAGCCTTCGACCGCATGACGAAGCTGCGCACCTATGTCGACGACAACTTCTCGGGCCGCGACTGGAACCTTGCTTCCGCCATGGTCATCGAGGGCAAGGCCGGCGTGCAGTTCATGGGCGACTGGGCGAAGGGCGAATTCATCAAGGCCGGCAAGAAGCCGGGCACGGACTTCGTCTGCATGCGCTATCCGGAAACGCAGGGCTCCGTCACCTTCAACTCCGACCAGTTCGCGATGTTCAAGGTTTCGGAAGACAAGGTTCCGGCCCAGCTCACCATGGCCTCGGCCATCGAGAGCCCGACTTTCCAGTCGGCCTTCAACGTGGTCAAGGGCTCGGCCCCGGCCCGCACGGACGTCTCCGACGAAGCCTTCGACGATTGCGGCAAGAAGGCCATCAAGGACCTTGCGGAAGCCAATGCCAACGGCACGCTGATGGGCTCCATGGCGCACGGCCACGCCAACCCGGCCGCCGTCAAGAACGCCATCTACGACGTCGTGACGCGCGAGTTCAACGGCGAGCTTTCCTCCGAGGAAGCCGTCACGGAACTCAAGGCCGCCGTCGAGGCTGCGAAGTAAGCGAACGAGGCTGCCCCTCACCCCGGCCCTCTCCCCGTAAACGGGGAGAGGGAGATGGAGAGGTCACGGCATAACCCTTCTCCCCGCCTGCGGGGAGAAGGTGCCGGCAGGCGGATGAGGGGCGCGGCCCCGTCGCCGACCAAACACAAAAACGGTGGTAACGACCATGGATAGCCGAAGCCGGCTGCAGGAGCTTTTGCCGAAGCTCGTGCTGGCGCCCAGTTTTCTCATCGTGCTCGTCTTCGTCTACGGCTTCATCGCCTATACGGGCTTCCTGTCGCTGACGGACAGCAAGATGCTGCCCTCCTACAACTTCGTGGGGTTGAGCAACTACACCAAGCTCTGGGCGCTGCCGCACTGGTGGCGGGCGATCTCCAACCTTGCGATCTTCGCCTCGCTCTACATCGCCATCTGCTCGGTGCTGGGCCTTTCGCTCGCCATCCTGCTCGACCAGAAGATCCGCGCCGAAGGCCTGCTGCGGCCGATCTACCTCTATCCGATGGCGCTGTCCTTCATCGTCACGGGCACGGCCTGGAAATGGTTCCTCGACCCCGGCATCGGCCTTGAGAACACCATGCACCTGTGGGGCTGGGAGAGCTTCTCCTTCAACTGGATCAAGGACCGCAACTACGCCATCTATTGCCTGGTGCTCGCCGCCGTGTGGCAATCGTCCGGCTTCGTCATGGCCATGTTCCTCGCCGGCCTTCGCGGCGTCGACAACGAGATCATCAAGGCCGCGCAGATCGACGGCGCGACGACGGCCACCATCTACCGCCGCATCATCATTCCGCTGATGCGCCCGGTGTTCCTCTCCGCCTTCGTCGTCCTGGCGCACCTTGCCATCAAGGCCTACGACCTCGTCGTGGCGCTCACGGGCGGCGGGCCGGGACAGGCGACCGAGCTTCCGGCGACCTTCATGTATTCCTACACCTTCACCCGCAACCAGATGGGCATCGGCGCCTCCTCGGCGATCATCATGCTGGTCATGATCTTCTCGATCATCATCCCCTACCTCTATTCCGAGATCCGCGGAGGCAAAGGCCGATGAGCGCGCAAAGCCCCGACAACATCATCTCGCACGGCCGCCTGACGCGCGCGCTCATCTATGCCGCGCTCATCCTCTTTGCGGTCTTCTACCTGCTGCCGCTCTACGTGATGCTGGTGAACTCGCTGAAGCCGCTCGAAGAAATCCGCCAGGGCGGCATGCTGAACCTGCCGAAGGTGTGGACCGTCGAGCCGTGGCTTTCCGCCTGGTCGACCGCACAGATCGGCGTGCAGCCGACCGGCCTTCGCCCCTTCTTCATCAATTCCATCCTGATGGTCGTGCCGGCCGTCGCCATCTCCACCGTCATCGGCGCGCTCAACGGCTACGTGCTGACGAAATGGCAGTTCCGGGGCTCGAACGTCTTCTTCGGCCTTTTGCTTCTCTCCTGCTTCATCCCGTTCCAGATCGTGTTGATCCCGATGGCCCGCATCCTCGGCATGCTGGGGCTTGCCGGCTCGCTCTGGGGGCTCATCCTCGTCCATGTCGTCTACGGCATCGGCTTCACGACGCTCTATTTCCGCAACTATTACGAAAACTTCCCGACCGAGCTGGTGCGCGCGGCGCAGATCGACGGGGCGAGCTTCTTCCAGATCTTCTACCGCATCCTCCTGCCCTCCTCCGGGCCGATCATCGTCGTCTCGGTCATCTGGCAGTTCACCAATATCTGGAACGACTTCCTGTTCGGCGCCTCCTTCTCCGGCGCGGCGACGACGCCGATGACCGTGGCGCTCAACAACCTCGTCTCCTCCTCCACCGGCGTGAAGGAATACAACGTCCACTTCGCGGGCGCGATCCTGGCGGCGCTGCCCACCCTCATCGTCTACATCGTCTCCGGACGCTATTTCGTGCGCGGCCTGATGTCCGGCGCCGTGAAAGGATAGCCTCATGTCGTTCCTCAAGATCAGCAACCTGCGCAAGTCCTACGGCGCGCTCGAAATCCTGAAGGACATCAATCTGGAGATCGAAGAGGGCGGCTTCCTCGTGCTCGTCGGCCCCTCCGGCTGCGGCAAGTCCACGCTGCTCAACACCATCGCCGGGCTGGAGCCGATCACCTCCGGCGACATCGCCATCGACGGCCGCTCGGTCGCCGGTCTGCACCCCTCCAAGCGCGATATCGCCATGGTCTTCCAGTCCTATGCGCTCTACCCGAACATGACGGTCGCCGGGAACATCGCCTTCGGCATGGAGATTCGCGGCGTGCCGAAGGAGGAACGCGACAGGGCGATCAGGCAGGTCGCCGACATGCTGCAGATCGGCCACCTGCTGGAGCGCAAGCCCGGCCAGCTCTCCGGCGGCCAGCGCCAGCGCGTCGCCATGGGCCGGGCGCTGGTGCGCGACCCGAAGCTCTTCCTCTTCGACGAGCCGCTCTCCAACCTCGACGCGAAGCTTCGCGTCGACATGCGCACGGAGATCAAGCGCCTGCACCATCGCATGAAGACCACCATCGTCTATGTGACGCACGACCAGATCGAGGCGATGACGCTCGCCAGCAAGATCGCCGTGCTGAAGGACGGCGTGCTCCAGCAGTTCGGCTCGCCCTCGGAAATCTACAACAACCCGGCCAACACCTTCGTCGCCGACTTCATGGGTTCGCCCGCCATGAACCTCCTCAAGGGCAGGGTCGAGGGCAACGGGACCGGGCTTGCCGTCTCGCTCGCCCGCCACGAGGCCGAACCGCTGGTGCTCGCCGTGCCGCACGCGCCTGGCAACCTTTCCGCCTATGCCGGCAAGGAAGTGATCTTCGGCATCCGCCCGGAGGCGCTGACCGACCCGGACGGCGCGGACCGCAATGCGCGCACCGTGGCGGAAGGGGACTGCCTGATCGAGGTGGTGGAGCCGGCCGGCGCCGACACCTTCGCCGTCACCAATCTCGGCGGCAAGGAGATCGTCGCGCGCCTGCGCGCGGACGTGCCCATCACCGCCGGCCAGACGGCGCGCCTTGCCTTCAACCTCGACAAGGCGGTGTTCTTCGATCCCGCAAGCCAGCTTCGCATCGCGTGAGCCGGCCATGACGCGCCCGCCCCGTCCCGTCGCCATCGTCACCGGAGGCCGCCGCGGCATCGGCCTCGGCATCGCCCGGGCGCTCGCGGCGGAAGGCTTCGACATCGCGATCACCGGCATCGGCGCGGGCGATGCGGCGACGGACGCGATGCTCGCCGGCCTTTCCGCCCATGGCGGGCGGGCGATCTACCTGGAGGGCGACCTTGCGGATATTGCCGGCCATGCGGCGACCGTCGCGGCCGTGGAGGATCGGCTCGGGACCATTTCCTGCCTCGTCAACAATGCCGGCATCGCCTCGGTCGTGCGCGGCGATTTCCTCGACCTCCTCCCGGAGAATTTCGACACCATCGTCGCCACCAACCTGCGCGGCACCGTCTTCTTCACGCAGGCCGTGTTGAAAGCGATGCTGCGGCAGAAGGCGGCGGGCCCGCGCGCGATCATCAACATCACCTCCGTCTCGGCGGGCTTTACCTCGCCCGAGCGGCTCGACTATTGCATGACCAAGGCGGGGCTAGCGGCCTTCAGCCAGGGACTGGCGGTCCGGCTGGCGGAGACCGGCATCTCCGTCTTCGAGATCCGCCCCGGCATCATCCGCTCTGACATGACGGCCGGCGTCTCGGCGAAATACGACGCGCTGATCGAAGACGGGTTGGTGCCGATGAGGCGCTGGGGCGAGCCGGACGACATCGGCGCCGCCGCAGCAGCACTTGCCGCCGGCAAATTCGCCTTCGCCACCGGCTCGGTGATCAACCTCGACGGCGGACTGTCGATCGGGCGGCTTTGAGAGAGGGAGCGCCCCTCACCCCGCCCTCTCCCCGCAAGCGGGGCGAGGGAGACGAGAGGGCACGGCAAACCCCTTCGCCCCGCTTGCGGGGAGAAGGTGCCGGCAGGCGGATGAGGGGCGACCCCGGCGCAACGAGCGACGCATTCTTGAGGAACACGCAATGACCTACGACTACATCATCACCGGCGCAGGCCCCGCCGGCTGCGTGCTGGCGAACCGGCTTTCGGAAGACTCTTCCGTGCGGGTGCTGCTGCTCGAGGCCGGCGGCGGGGACTGGAACCCGCTGTTCCACATGCCGGCGGGCTTTGCCAAGATGACGAAGGGCGTGGCGAGCTGGGGCTGGGAGACCGTGCCACAGAAGCACATGAAGGGCCGCGTGCTGCGCTATACGCAGGCGAAAGTCATCGGCGGCGGTTCCTCGATCAACGCGCAGCTCTATACCCGCGGCAATGCGGCGGACTACGACCTGTGGGCAAGCGAGGACGGCTGCGAGGGCTGGAGCTACCGGGAGGTGCTGCCCTATTTCAAGCGCGCGGAGGACAACCAGCGCTTTGCCGACGACTACCACGCCTATGGCGGGCCGCTCGGCGTCTCCATGCCGGTCTCGGCCCTGCCGATCTGCGATGCCTATATCCGCGCCGGGCAGGAACTCGGCATTCCCTACAACCCCGATTTCAACGGCCGCCAACAGGCGGGCGTCGGCTTCTATCAGCTCACCCAGAGGAACCGCCGCCGCTCCTCCGCCTCGCTCGCCTATCTCTCGCCGATCAGGGACCGGAAGAACCTGACGATCCGCACCGGCGCCCGCGTCGCCCGCATCCTGCTGGAGGGAACGCGCGCCGTGGGCGTCGAAGTGGTGACGGGCAATGGCGCCGAGACGATCCGGGCGGAGCGCGAGGTGCTCGTCACCTCCGGCGCCATCGGCTCGCCGAAGCTGCTCCTGCAATCGGGCATCGGCCCGGCCGAACACCTGAAATCCGTGGGCGTTCCGGTGAGGCACGACCTGCCGGGCGTCGGCTCCAACATGCAGGACCATCTCGACCTCTTCGTCATCTGCGAATGCACCGGCGACCACACCTATGACGGCGTGGCGAAGCTGCACCGCACGCTCTGGGCCGGCCTCGAATATGTGCTGTTCCGCTCCGGCCCCGTCGCCTCCTCGCTCTTCGAGACGGGCGGCTTCTGGTATGCCGATCCGGATGCCCGTTCGCCGGACATCCAGTTCCATCTCGGCCTCGGCTCGGGCATCGAGGCGGGCGTCGAAAGGCTGAGGAATGCCGGCGTGACGCTGAACTCGGCCTACCTGCATCCCCGTTCGCGCGGCACGGTGCGCCTCGCCTCTGCCGATCCTGCCGCCGCGCCGCTGATCGACCCGAACTACTGGGAAGACCCGCACGACCGGAAGATGTCGATCGAGGGCCTGAAGATCGCCCGCGAGATCATGCAACAGGCCGCGCTGAAGCCCTTCGTCCTGGCCGAGCGCCTGCCGGGGTCGAAGGTCGTCACCGACGAGGACCTCTTCGACTACGGCTGCGCCAATGCCAAGACCGACCACCATCCGGTCGGCACCTGCAAGATGGGGATGGGATCGGATGCCGTGGTCGGGCTGGACCTGAAAGTGCATGGACTTGACGGGCTGCGCGTCTGCGACAGTTCCGTCATGCCGCGCGTTCCCTCTTGCAATACCAATGCGCCGACCATCATGGTGGGCGAGAAGGGCGCCGACATCATCCGCGGCCTGCCGGCGCTGCCGGCCCAGGTGTTCCAATACGAGCGCAACGACACGCGCCCGCGTGCCCGCGCCAACGTCCGATAGGAGAAGCCATGATCCGCCATTGCGTCTTCATCCGTTTCAAGCCGACCATCTCCGCCGCCTACAAGGCCGAGCTCTTCAACGAGATCGATGCCCTGAAGGACCGTCTTCCGGGCATGGCCGCCGTGCATATCGGCACCAATGTCAGCCCCGAGGAGGGCATGGACAAGGGCTTTGCCGACGGCTTCATCGTCGATTTCGAGGACAGTTTCTCGCGGGATGCCTATCTGGCGGACCCGGAGCACAGGGAGACGGGCGCGCGCCTCGTCGCCGCGGCCGAAGGCGGCATTGCAGGTATCCTCGTCTACGACCTGGAAACCGACGACTAGCCTCGGCCCGCTCGGCGCGCCAACACGCGCTCCAGCGCGGAAAAGGCGTCGTAGATCAGCACCGCCAGCACGGCGACGACAAGGCCGCCCTGCAGCACGAAGGCAAGGTTGTTGGATTGCAGGCCGGCGATGATGACCTCGCCGAGGGTCTTGGCCGCCACCGTCGAGCCGATGGTGGCCGTCGCAAGGCTGATGGTGACGGAAAGCCGGATACCGGCGAGCACCACCGGCAGGGCGAGCGGCATCTCCACCTTGGTGAGCCGCTGCCAGCCCGTCATGCCCGTGCCGCGCGCCGCCTCGACGATGGCGGGCGGCAGGGTGGAAAGCCCGGTCATGGCATTTTCGAAAATCGGCAGGAGGCCGTAGAGGAAGAGCGCGATCAGCGTCGGCTTCTCGCCGAAGCCGACGGCCGGAACGGCAAGCGCCAGCACGGCGACGGGCGGGAACGTCTGGCCGATATTCACGAGGCTGCGCGAGAGCGGCAGGAATTCCGCGCCGATGGGCCGCGTGACGAGGATGGCAAGCCCCACCGCCACGATGGTCGCGGCAAACGTCGCGGCGAAGACCGTGGCAAGGTGCGACAGCGTCAGCGAGAGCAGGCTGCCCTGGTTGTAGATGGCGGGGGCATTGGCCTGCACCAGCGGCTTCAAAAGCGGCTCGAACAATTCCGGCCTGAAGAGGAAGACGACGAGGACGGCGAGCGTCGCCAGCCGCAGGAGATTGGGCAGGAAACGCCTCATTGCGGCCTCGCGGCGCGGCGGGCAAGACCGGCAAGCGTGACGCGGCCGATGGGCACTCCATCCGCGCCGACGACCGGCAGGGCATCCCGCCCCGACCAGAGGAGGGCCGAGAGCGCATCGCGCTGGCTGGCATCGGCGGCAAGCGGCTCACCATCGGCGGTGCCGGCCTCGGCAGCCTCGCCGGCCGTGCCGACGGACAGCAGTCGGAACGGCCGCTCGCCGGCGCCGATCAGCGTCTCGACGAAATCGGTGGCCGGGTTCACCAGCATTTCTTCCGGCGCGGCGTATTGCACGATCTTCCCCTTGTCCATGACGGCGATCTTGTCGGCAAGGTGGAAGGCCTCCTCCATGTCGTGCGTGACGAGGACGATGGTGGTGCCGAAATGCCTCTGGATCGCCAGCAGATCGTCCTGCGCCTTGGCGCGGATGACCGGGTCGAGCGCGCCGAAGGGCTCGTCCATCAGGAGGATGTTCGGCTCGGCGGCAAGCGCCCGGGCAACGCCCACGCGCTGCTGCTGGCCGCCGGAAAGCTCGTGCGGGTAGCGCGGGCCGAAGGCGGCGGCATCGAGCTGGAAGAGCGACAGGAGCTCCTCGACCTTGGCGTCGATGCGGGCCCTCTCCCAGCCGAGCAGGGTGGGGACCGTCGCGATGTTCTGCGCGACCGTGCGGTGGGGAAAGAGGCCGTGGCCCTGGATGGCGTAGCCGATCCGCCGGCGCAGTTCGTGGCCGGGAATGGCATGGTTGTCCGCGCCGTCGATGCGGATCGTGCCCGCGCTCGGCTCGACGAGGCGATTGATCATGCGCATCAGCGTCGTCTTGCCGGAACCGGAGGTGCCGACGATGACGGTGATCGTGTGCGGCGCGATCGTCATCGAGACGTCGTCGACGACCGTGGTGTCGCCGTAGCGCTTGGTGATGGCTTCGATCTCGATCATGCGGCCCTGCCGGGTTTGGAATTGGAAAGTTCGGTGGCGGCGTCGAGCACGACGGCTGCCGCGAAGGCGAGCGCCACGGTCGGCACCGCGCCGAGCAGCACGAGGTCCATCGCCGTCTGGCCGATGCCCTGGAAGACGAAGACGCCGAAGCCGCCCCCGCCGATGAGCGCAGCGATGGTGGCAAGCCCGATATTCTGCACCAGCACGATGCGGATGCCGGTGAGGATGACCGGGAAGGCGAGCGGCAATTCCACGCCGAAGAGCCTTTGCCGGTCCGTCATGCCGATGCCGCGCGCCGCCTCGTTCGCATCGCGCGGCACGCCGGCAAGGCCGACCACCGTGTTGGCGACGACCGGCAGCAGCGAATAGAGGAAGAGCGCGACGAAGGCCGGCGCCGCACCGATGCCGCGGATGCCGATGGCCGACGCCCCCGGCACATGGACGGCGATCCAGCCGAGCGGGGCGATGAGGAGGCCGAAGAGCGCGATGGAGGGGATGGTCTGGATGATGTTGAGGACATTGAGCACGCCGGCCCGTAGCGCCTCCACCCGATGGCAGAGGATGCCGATCGGCAGGCCGAAAAGCGTCGCGGCCGCCAGCGAGCCGAGCGCCAGCACGACATGCCGGCTCGCCTCCAGCCAGAACGTATCGGCGCGGCTCGCATATTCCTTGAGGATCGACAGCCCGTCCCAGGCGCCCGAGAGCAGGAGCCCCGCCGCGGCCGCCGCGACGGCGGCCAGCAGAGCGATGCGGGCATGGGGCGAGAGCCTCAGCCGCGTCAGCGCATCGGCCGTCAGCAGCACGAAGGCGAAGCTCGTCAGCCAGAAGCCGGAGGCCGGCGCGACGCGGGAATAGGTATTTTCCGGCGGCGTCAGGTACCGGGCGGCAAGGCCGATGAGGAGGGCAAGCGCCAGCGTGGCGGCAAGGCCGAGCACGAGCCGCAGGAGCGTCGGCGTCTTGAGGACGATGACGACGAGGGAGACGGCAACGAAGACGAGCAGCGCCGCGCCGAGGCCGGAGGGAAGCGCTTCAAGGATCGTCCGTGCCTCGCCCGGCACGATGCGGTTGGCCCTGAAATTGGCGAACGGCGCCACGAAGGCGCCGTAGGCCAGCAATGCGGCGATCACCACGCCGAGCTTGTCGATCCGCAACGTCATGAACGCCTTTCGGGAATGGCCCTCCGCCCGGCGGGCGAAGGGCGCAAGCGGCCTATTTCAGGAAGCCGTTCTTCTTCAGGAAGTCCTCGGCGACGGCCTTCGCCGGTTCGCCGCCGACCTGCACGCGGCCGTTGAGGTCCTGGAGGGTCACGAGGTCGAGCTTCTCGAAGACGGGCTTCAGGAGGTCCTCGATCTGCGGATTGGCCTTCAGCACCTCCTCGCGGATGATCGGGGTCGGCTGGTAGACCGGCTGCACGCCCTTGTCGTCGTCCAGCACGGCGAGGCCCGACGGCGCGATGCCGCCGTCCGTGCCGTAGACCATGGCGGCATTGGCGCCGTTCGTCTGGTTGGCGGCCGCCGCGATGGTCGCGGCCGTGTCGCCGCCCGAAAGCGTGATGAGCTGTTCCGGCTTGAGCGTGAAGCCGTAGGTCGTCTGGAAGGCCGGAAGGGCGGCTGCGGAATTGACGAATTCCGACGAGGCCGCCAGCACGACGTTCCCGCCGCCCGAGACGTATTTGCCGAAGTCCGTCAGCGTCACCAGCTTGTTCGGTTCGGCGACGTCCTTGCGCAGCGCGATCGCCCAGGTGTTGTTGGCGGGCGAGGGCGTCAGCCAGACGATCTTGTTGGCGTCGTAGTCGAGCGTCTTGGCAAGCTCGTAGGCCTTGGTGGCATCCTTCCAGGCCGGATCGTCGGCCTTCTCGAAGAAGAAGGCGGCGTTGCCGGTATATTCCGGGTAGATGTCGATCTCGCCGGCGGTGATCGCCTTGCGCACGACGGGCGTCGCGCCGAGCTGCACGCGGTCCGTCGTCTCGATGCCGTTGGCGTTGAGCACGGCGAGGATGATGTTGCCGAGGACGCCGCCCTCGGTATCGATCTTGGAGGAAACGACGACCTGGGCATTGGCCGCGCCGGCGGCAAGGCCGAGCGCCAGGGCTGCTCCGAGGAATTTGACGGCTGGGCGCATGAAAAAACCTTTCGTTGTGCGGGAACCCGTGGCGGCATTCACATCACATTCGGCAAACCCCGTCCGGGCAAAGCATTCCATATATTGCAGCAAACCGCAAAAAATAGACCGCGGCGCCGTGCGGCGAGCCGGCTTTCGCTTTCAACCGGCTCGTCAGCAAATATTAAGCCGTGTCTGCCATCGTCCTGCAAGAGCCGATCCTGGGCAGGCCTGCCCGGCAGAGGGACAAGTGCGGGACGAACGAAGCACGATGACCGACCGGAATGCCTCATTATCCCTGCGCGGGCTGGGATACTACATCCCCGCCATCGTCACGGCCGTCGCCGTCCTGGTCGCCGCCCTCCTCGCCGACGTCCAGAAGCGGCGGCTCGAAGAAGAGTACCTGCGCTCCTTCACCACCGAGCAGATCGGCCTGCTGCGCTCGCGCCTGCAGGGCAACATCCTCGGCAACGTGAAGCTCGTGCAGGGGCTCGTCGCGACGCTCTCGACCGAGCCGGACATGTCGCCGGCCCGCTTCGCCGATCTTGCCGGCCGCATCTTCGGCGAGGAGAACCAGCTTCGCAACCTCGCCATCGCGCCGGATTTCGTCGTCTCCCTCGCCTATCCCCTCAAGGGCAACGAGCGCAGCATCGGCCTCGACTACCGCAAGAATGCGCAGCAGCGCGCCGCCGCTCTCCAGGTGCGCGACCTCGACAAGCTGATCGTCACCGGCCCGGTCGATCTCGTGCAGGGCGGGCGCGGCGTCATCGCGCGCTACCCCATCCATGCGGGCCGAGACAACGCCTTCTACGGCATCGCATCGGCGGTGATCGACCTCGACAGGCTGCTCGACGCCAGCGGCTTCAAGGACGACATGCGCATCGCCGTCTCGCTTTCCAGCCGCGCGCGCGACGGCGGCAGGGCGCGCCTGTTCTTCAGCACGCGGGCGCCGGTCGACGCCGACCCGGTGGTGATGACGATCGACATCGGCCATGAGGTCTGGACCATGGCCGCGGCGCCGGTGAATGGCTGGGCCCACACGACCGCCGGCCTCGGCCTCTTCCGCGGCGGGCTGGCGCTCCTTGCCCTCATCATCGTCGCGCCGATGTTCTGGGTCGGCTATCTGATGAAGGATCGCCATAGGCATATCCTGGCGCTGCAGGACCGTGAAGACAGGCTGGAAGCCGTCTCGCAGCGCCTGCAGCTTGCGCTCGACGCCTCCCGCGTCGGCGTGTGGGAATACGATACGGAGACGGGCACCCTCTCCTGGGACGCGCGCATGCGCGCCCTCTACGGCGTGCCGGCCGGCCGGCCCGTCTGCAAATACGAGGACTGGCGCGCGGCGCTCCACCCAGAGGATATCGAGGAGGCCGAGCGCGTCTTCACCGAGGCCATCGAGACGGAAAGGCCCTATATCACCGAATTCCGCGTGCTGAACCGGGACGGCAAGGTCCATCATATCCGCGCGCACGGCATGACCTACCGCTCCTCCTCCGGCACCAAGCGCATCGTCGGCGCCAATTGGGATGTGACGGAAGACACCCTCCTTCGGGCCGAACTGCTCCAGGCCAAGCTGACCGCCGAGGCGCAGAACCGGGCGCTGGAGGACGCGCGGCTCGTGCTGGAGCACAATTCGCTGCACGACGCGCTCACCCGCCTGCCGAACCGGCGCTTCCTCGACCAGCAGCTCGCGCTTGCCGGCGACGGCCGCCCGCTGACCCTGCTGCACATCGACCTCGACCGCTTCAAGGACATCAACGACACGCTCGGCCATGCCGCCGGCGACGAGGTGCTCAAGCAGGCCGCCCGGGTGCTGCGCGCCAAGGCGCCGCAGGAGGATTTCATCGCCCGCATCGGCGGCGACGAGTTCGTGCTGCTCTCGCGCCGCGACCCGGCCGATGCCGATTTCTCCGCCCTTTCGGCCTGCCTGATCCAGGCGATCAGCGAGCCGATGGCGATCGACGGCCACGACTGTCGCATCGGCGCCAGCATCGGCATCGCCACCCGCGGCGAGCCGGACGAATCCGCCGACCAGCTTCTCGTCAACGCCGACATCGCGCTCTACGAGGCCAAGCGCCGCGGGCGCAACCGCGTGGAGGCTTTCAACGACGACCTGCGCCTGCGCACCGTGGAGGCCAAGAGGCTTGGCGACGCTATCCTGCGCGGCCTCGAGCGCGGCGAGTTCCGGCCCTTCTTCCAGCCGCAGTTCGATGCGCAGACGCTCGAGATCGTCGGCGTGGAAGCGCTTGCCCGCTGGGAGCATCCCACGCGCGGTTTCATCCCGCCGGACGTCTTCCTGCCCGTCGCCGAAAGCCTCAACGTCGTTTCGCAGATCGACGAGACCATTCTCGACCAGGCGCTGTTCCAGGCCGCGCGCTGGGAGGCGCACGATCTCGGCATCCCGTGCGTCTCGGTCAACGTCTCCTGCCAGCGCCTGCACGAGGAAGGCCTCGTCGACAAGCTGAGATCGATGAACCTGCGGCCCGGCACGCTGACCTTCGAGCTTCTGGAATCGATCTCCTTCGACACGGCCGACGACGCGCTGAAACAGGCGATCGAGGAGATCAAGGCGCTCGGCATCGATATCGAGATCGACGACTTCGGCACTGGCCATGCCTCCATCGTCAGCCTCCTGGAACTGTCGCCCAAGCGGCTGAAGATCGACCGCCGGCTCGTTCTGCCGCTGCTCGAATCCACCGCGCAGCAGAGCCTCGTGCGCTCCATCGTCGAGATCGGCAAGGTACGCGGCATCGAGACGGTGGCCGAGGGTGTGGAAACGCTCGCCCATGCCGATCTCCTGCGCCGCCTCGGCTGCCATGCCCTGCAGGGCTACGCCTTCGCGCGGCCGATGAGCGCGGAGGATTTCCTTGCCTTCGCAAAGGCGCGGGACTGGAAGCCGGCCGCTAGCGCTGCAGCAGCAGGCTGAGGGCGTCGGCGACGGCGCGGCCGTCGTGGTTGCCGCGCTGCCACGGGTCCTCGAACTCGCCGATCAGCGCCTCCGCGCCGAGGTGCGCAGAGGCCTCCTCCAGCGCGCCGTTGCCGAGATAGGCGAAGGCCCCCACCGTCTTCTCGAAGGGCAGGAGCTGGCGGTTGGCGAGTACATGGGTGAAGGGCCGCACGTCCGCCCCGCCCCGCGCGCGCCAGAGTCCGGCGGCGATCTCCAGCATGCGTGCAAGGTCCAGCCCGCGCGTCTCGCGGCATTGCAGGATATTGCCGATGAAGATGCGCCGGGCATGGATGTTGCGCGCGATGGCCGGCACGACGCCCTCGACGAGGAAATGCGGCAGCACGCTGGTGAAGAAGCTGCCCGGCCCGAAGACGATGGCATCGGCGCTTTCAAGGCTCTCGATCGCCGCCTCGTTGGCCGGCACGCCTCCGCCAGCGGCCGTAAGCGATATCTCGCGGATACCCGTCGGGCTCTGCCCGTCGTCGAGCCCCGTCACGCGATGCTGGCCTTCCACGCGGCTGCCGTCGTTCAACACAGCGGAGAGCGCCACACCGTCCGCCGCCGTCGACGG
The DNA here is from genome assembly GCF_055392685.1 of Shinella sp. Sh6. Taxonomy (NCBI): domain Bacteria; kingdom Pseudomonadati; phylum Pseudomonadota; class Alphaproteobacteria; order Hyphomicrobiales; family Rhizobiaceae; genus Shinella; species Shinella sp. Sh6. Next base: position 2,911,620 of record NZ_AP044005.1, read on the forward strand.
CCAGACATGGCCCGTCACGTCGCAGAGCTTGCGGAAGACGAAGATGGCGGTGTTGATGTCGCGGTTATGGGCGAGATGCGCGCCGGTCAGGATGAAATTGCCGATGCTGCCGTTGCGGAAATCGAAATCCGCCCCGATGGCCGCCCGGAAGGTGCGCAGGTAATTGAGGATCGCGCCGCGAAGGCCCGGCTCCATGCGCTCCAGGAGCGGATGCCGGCCCTCCGCATAGAGCGAGAATTCGGTGCGGGCATCCGCCTCCGCCCCGCTGGTAAGCCGCGCGTTGCAGACCTTGACGACGTCGCCCGCCCGCCCCTCGCCGTGCGCCATGGTCATCAGCGCCTGCCGGATATCGCCGACGGCCAGCACGCCGAGGCTTTCGCGGATGACCTTGGAACTGCCGCCGCTGTCCCAGGCCGGCACGATGCGCGTCAGCCGCACCGGCTTGGAGCAGAGCGCAAGATTGGTCGAGCGGCAGGCGGTGCCGCCCGAAAAGAGCACGATATGCGGCAAGCGGCCTTCGGCCATTCCGTTTCTCCGAAATTATGGCGCGATGTTGTAGGCCGCCCCGATCAGGGTTCTGGTATAGGCCGCCTGCGGCGCGCTGAAAATGGCGTCCGTCGGTCCCTCCTCGACGATCCTGCCGTCCTTCATCACCACGACATAGTCGGACATGGCGCGCACCACCGAAAGGTCATGGCTGATGAAAACATAGGAAAGGCCGTAGCGGGCCTGGAGATCGCGCAGGAGCTCGATCACCTGGCCCTGCACCGAGCGGTCGAGCGCCGAGGTCGGCTCGTCGAGCACCACGGCCTGCGGTTTCAGGATCATCGCCCGGGCGATGGCGATGCGCTGGCGCTGGCCGCCGGAGAATTCGTGCGGATAGCGGTTGCGCGCCGCCGGATCGAGGCCGACCTCTTTCAGCGCCTCGATGGCCCGCTTGTCGCGCTCTGCGCGCGAAAGCTGCGGCTCGTGGACGTAAAGCCCCTCGGTGATGATCTCGCCCACCGTCTGGCGCGGCGAGAGCGAGCCGTAGGGATCCTGGAAGACGAGCTGCATGCTGCGCCGAAGCGGGCGCATGCCGGCACGATCGAGCCCGGAAATGTCCGTCCTGCCGAAACGGTAGGCGCCCTCGCTGGCGATGAGGCGCAGGAGCGCGCGGCCGAGCGTCGACTTGCCGGAGCCCGATTCCCCGACGACGCCGATGGTCTGGCCCTCGTGCAGGCTGATCGTGACATCGTCGACGGCGCGGAAGGTGGAGGCGCGCTTCTTCAGGAGCCCGCCGTCGATCCTGTAGTCGACGACGACGTTGCGGCCTTCGAGGATGATCGGCGCATTGTCCGGCGGCGCTGCCTTGCGGCCGGAGGGCTCGGCCTCGATCAGCATGCGCGTGTAGTCGGCCTTGGGGTTCTCGAAGAGCTCGCCCGTCGCCCCCTGCTCCACCACCTCGCCGCGCCGCATGACGACGACCCGCTCGGCGAAGTGCCGGACGATGCCGAGGTCGTGCGTGATGAGCACGATGGCCATGTCGAAACGCTTCTGCAGGTCGCGCAGGAGCTTGAGGATCTGCGCCTGGATCGTCACGTCGAGCGCCGTCGTCGGCTCGTCGGCGATCAGGATGTCCGGCTCGTTGGCGAGCGCCATGGCGATCATGACGCGCTGGCGCTGGCCGCCGGACATTTCGTGCGGATAGCTGTCGATGCGGCGTTCGGGATCGGGAATGCCGACGAGCTTCAGCAGCTCCAGGACGCGCGGGCGCGCCTGTTTCTGCGTGCCGCCGCGATGATGCACGATCACCTCGGCGATCTGCTTGCCGATCGGGTAGAGCGGATCGAGCGAGGTCATCGGCTCCTGGAAGATCATGGTGATCTTCGCGCCGCGGATGGCGTTGAGCGCCTTCGGATCGAGCCCGACCATCTCCTGCCCGCGATACGTCGCCGAGCCCGTGACGGTGCCGTTGGCGGCGATGAGGCCCATGATGCCCATCATGGTCTGGCTCTTGCCGGAGCCGCTCTCGCCCACCACCGCCAGCGTCTCGCCGGGGCGCACGTCGAGGTCGATGCCCTTGACCGCGTTCACGTCGCCGTCCGGCGTCGTGAAGGAGACCTTGAGATCGCGGACGGACAGGATCGGCTCCATGGCTTTCGTTTCCTCCGTCATGTCAGCGGTCCTTCGGGTCGAATGCGTCGCGCAGGCCGTCGCCGACGAAATTCAGCGAGAAGAGCGTGACGACGAAGAAGATGGCGGGGAAGACGAGCAGCCACGGCGCCGACTGCATGTTGTTGGCGCCTTCCGCGATCAGCGAGCCCCAGCTCGTCAGCGGCGCCTGAACGCCGAGGCCGAGGAAGGAGAGGAAACTTTCGAGCAGGATCACCTTCGGCACGATGACCGTGATGAAGATGACGACCGGGCCGATCGTGTTGGGGATGACGTGCCGGCGGATGATCTGCCAGTCGGTGAGCCCGAGCGCCTCCGCCGCGCCGATGAACTCCCGCCGTTTCAAGGACAGCGTCTGGCCGCGCACGATGCGGGCCATGTCGAGCCATTCCACCGCGCCGATGACGATGAAGATCAAAACGAAGCTGCGCCCGAAGAAGACGACGAGCACCACGACGAGGAAGACGAAGGGCAACGAATAGAGGATCTCCACAAAGCGCATCATCACATTGTCGATGCGCCCGCCCATATAGCCGGAGATCGCGCCGTAGACGACGCCGATGCCGAGCGAGACGAGGCTGGCGAGGAGGCCGACCGCAATCGAGATCTGCCCGCCGAGCATGACGCGCGCCATCAGGTCGCGCCCGTTGGTATCGGTGCCGAACAGGAAATATTCCCGGTCGACCACGCCCGTGAGCGTCAGCTTGCGGCCGTCGTCCTCGCTGGCCGTAACCTCGGTCTTGTCGAACTCGTTGGCGCGGTCGAAATAGCGCGCCGCGCGCGGATCGATCGGATCCCTGGCGGTGACGACGGCCGTGAAGGTCTCGCCCTCGACGGAGAAGGATTGCAGCTCGACGCGCGCGCGGGCCGCGACCCGCTTCGTCGCCTCCTCCAGCGCATCGGCGCCCGGCCGCGGCTCGAGGCTCGGCGGGGTGGTGACGTAGGAGGAGAAGACCTGGTCGTAGCTGTGGCTGATGACGAACGGCCCGAGGAAGGAGAAGCAGGCGATCAGCACCAGCATGACGGAGCCCGCCATGGCGGGGCGGTTGCGGCGGAAGCGCAGGAGCGCGAGCTGGAAGAGGCTGCGGCCCTTCACCTCGGCCGCCGGGGACGGGGAGACGGCGGCGTCAGTCATGGCGAACCCTCGGATCGAGCAGGCCATAGAGAATGTCGACAGCCAGGTTGAAGACGATGACGAAGATGGCGATCAAGACGACCGTGCCCATGACGAGCGTATAGTCGCGGTTGATCGCGCCGAGCACGAAATAGCGCCCGACGCCGGGAATGGTGAAGATGGTCTCGACCACCGCCGAGCCCGTCAGGAGCGCGGCCGCGCAGGGTGCGAGATAGGAGACGATGGGCAGCATGGCGCCGCGCATGGCATGCACCACCACCACGGACCTTGCCGGCAGGCCGTAGGCCCGCGCGGTGCGGATATGGTCGGTGCGCAGCGCCTCGATCATCGAGCCGCGGGTCAGCCGTGCGAAGACGGCAAGCTGCGGCAGGGCGAGCGCGATCATCGGCAGGATGAGGAAGCGCAGCGACCCGTCGCCCCAGCCGCCGGCCGGCAACCAGGAGAGCATGATGGCGAAGATCAGCGTCAGCACCGGGCCGACGACGAAGTTCGGCACCGTCACGCCGATGGTCGCCACCGACATGACGGAAAAATCGAGGAGGCTGTTCTGCCGCAGCGCCGCGATGGTGCCGACGACCACGCCGCCGACGAGCGCCAGCAGCAGCGCATAGAAGCCGAGCTCCATCGAATAGGGCAGGCCCTTGCCGATGAGCTCGGCGACGGAATTGTCCTTGTAGACGTAGCTCGGGCCGAAGTCGCCGGTCACGGCATTGCCCATATAGGTGAGATATTGCCGCCAGAGCGGCTGATCGAGCTGGTAGGCCCGCATCAGGTTTTCCATCGTGGCGGGCGGAAGGGGGCGCTCGAGGTTGAACGGTCCGCCGGGCGCAAAGCGCATGAGGAAGAACGAGATGGTGACGACGATGAACAGCGTCGGCACGGCGCTGGCAAGGCGCCGCAGAACGAAGGAAAGCATGGCTGGCACTCCCTGAAGCGCGGTGCGCGGCCGGTCAGGCCGCGCACCGGCCGCGGATCATTCAGAAACGCTGAGGAAGCGGCTCAAGTGCTGGTCGGCGGCATTGTCCTGCCAACCGTGAACCTTGCTGGAGACCAGCCACAGGTCGGCCTGCGCGAGGAGCGGGGCGATCGGCTGCTCCTTCATGAGCAGGGCTTCGGCATCGTGCAGCACCTTGGCGCGGGCCGCCGGATCGCGCTCCTCGTACGACTTCTTCATCAGCGCGTCATAGTCGGCGTTGTTGAACTGGCCGTAGTTGAAGGTCTTGTTGCCGCTCGTCGAAAGGGCAAGGAAGTTCTCCGCATCCGCATAGTCGGCGACCCAGCCGGCGCGCGCCACGTTGAACTTGCCGCCCTCCTGGAGGTAGGCGTAGTGCGAGGAGACGTCGAGATTGACGAGCGAGACGTCCGCGCCGAACGTGTTCTTCCACATGTCGGCCACGGCCGTCGCCACGCGCTCGTGGTTCGGGTTGGTGTTGTAGCGGATCTCGATCTTCAGCGGCTTGCCGCCCTCGCCGTAGCCGGCTTCCTTCATCAGTTCGACAGCCTTGTCCTCACGGTCGAGCTGGGAGAGGTCGGCGAAATCGGCCTTGGCCGGCTCATAGCCCTGGATGCCCGGGGGGACCATGGAATAGGCCGGGATCTGCGAGCCGGAATAGATCTCCTTGGCAAGGAAATCGCGGTCGACGGCCATGGAAAGGGCCCGGCGCACGTTGACGTCGCTATAGGGCTCCTGGCGGGTGTCGAAGGCGTAGTAATAGGTCGCAAGCGTCGGCGAGACGTGGACCTCGTCGCCATAGCTCTTCTTCAGCCGCTCGATCTGGTCGGCGGAGAAGTTGTAGACGAGGTCCATTTCCTTGGCCTCGAAGCGGCGCACGGACGCGGCCTGGTCGTCGATCGGGTAGAAGACCACCTTGTCGAGCTTGACGTTGGCGGCGTCCCAGTAGTTCGGGTTCTTCTCGACGACGAGGTTGTCGTTCGGAACGTGGCTGACGAGCTTGAAGGCGCCGTTGGAGACCATCGTGCCGGGCTTGACGAAGTCGGCGCCGTTCTTCTCGACGCTCGCCTTGGAGACCGGCAGCGCCGTCTGGTGGGCGAGCAGCTCCAGGAAGAAGGGCGTCGGGCGCTCCAGCGTGACTTCCACGGTCTTGGTGTCGACGGCCTTCACGCCGAGCTGGTCGAGGCCGGCCTCGCCCTTGTTGACCTTCTCGGCGTTCTTGATCGGGTAAAGGATGTTGGCGTAGCCGGCGGCGGTCTTCGGGTCTTCGACGCGCGTGAAGGAGAAGACGAAGTCGTCCGCGGTCACCGGGGAGCCGTCCGACCACTTGGCGTTCTCGCGCAGCTTGAAGGTGTAGACCGTGCCGTCGTCGGAAACCGTCCAGCTCTCCGCGGCGCCGGGAACGATCTTGCCGGCGGCGTCATAGACCGTCAGGCCCTCGTAGAGGTCCTTCAGGATGAACTCCTCGATGTTGATGGAAGTATGCGCCTGGTCGAGCGTCTGCGGCTCGCCGGCATTGCCGCGGTGAAGCACCGCCTCGGCGAATGCCGGGCTCGCGCCGATGAGGATCGCACCGGCCAGAAGCGCCGCACGCAAGCCAAGAATTCTGTTTGCCATTTGTTTTTCCTTCCCCGTTGTTGTTTTTGGGTGCCACATCAATTGTCCTAGTTTGCCGGCTTGGCAAGTCCCCGCAAACAGGAAATGCACAGGCCTCGCATGGCCCCGAAGGACAGGCGAAATGCCGGCTTCGGCCGTAGAAAGCCGCAAAAAATGAGAAAAATATTTGCCTTTGCCCAAATAAATCGCAGTTTTCTGCCCATCGTTTCGCATGGATTTCTGCGAATGATCGGCCATCGAATTCACAACCGGAAACGGAGTTCCAAATGAACTGGTTGAAGACCCTCGCCGCCGCAGCGGCCCTCCAGGCTGCCGTCCTCGCCCCCGCCCATGCGGGCGAAAACCTCGCCGCCATCAAGAGCGCCGGCGCGCTGAAGATCGGCACGGAAGGCACCTACGCCCCCTTCACCTACCATGACGCCGACGGCAAGCTGGTCGGCTTCGACGTCGAGATCGGCGAAGCCGTCGCCGAAAAGCTCGGCGTCAAGGCCGAGTTCCTCGAAGGCAAGTGGGACGGCCTCATCGCCGGCCTCGACGCCAACCGCTACGACACCGTGATCAACCAGGTCGGCATCACCGAGGAGCGCAAGAAGAAGTACGACTTCTCCGAGCCCTACATCGCCTCCAAGGCCGTGCTGATCGTGCGGGCCGACGACGACAGCATCAAGGGCTTTTCCGACCTCAAGGGCAAGAAGGCCGCCCAGTCGCTGACCAGCAACTTCGGCAAGCTCGCCCAGCAGTCGGGCGCCGAGCTCGTCGGCACCGACGGCTTCGACCAGTCGATCCAGCTCGTGCTGACCGGCCGCGCCGACGCCACGATCAACGACAGCCTGTCCTTCCTCGACTTCAAGAAGCACAAGCCCGACGCCAACGTGAAGATCGCCGCCGAGCAGGAAGGCGCCGACTATTCCGGCATCATCATCCGCAAGGGCGAGCCGGAGCTTCTGGAAGCGATCAACAAGGCGCTCGCCGACATCAAGGCCGACGGCACCTATAAGAAGATCTCGGACAAGTATTTCGGCCAGGACGTCTCCAAGTAAGTCCTGCCGGGCGGCTCTTCGCGCCGGCCCGTTCCTCGCATATAGATAAACGCACGAACTGGCCGGGTATTGCCCCGGCCAGCCGCATTTCCGGAGGATCGTCCCCGTGCCGCCGTGGCTTCAACTGATGCAGGAGTCGCTCGCCCCCCTTCTGTGGGCGGCGCTCGTCTTCACCATTCCGCTGACCCTTGCCTCCTTCGTGCTCGGCCTTGCGCTCGGCCTCCTGACCGCCGTCGCGCGGCTCTTCGCGCCGCGGCCGCTCTCCGATATCGCCCGCTTCTATGTCTGGGTGATCCGCGGCACGCCGCTGCTCGTGCAGCTCTTCGTCATCTTCTACGGCCTGCCGAGCCTCGGCATCCTGCTCGACGCCTTCCCGGCGGCGCTGATCGGCTTCACGCTCAATGTCGGCGCCTATTCCTCCGAGATCGTGCGGGCGGCCATCTCCGCCGTGCCGCGCGGCCAGTGGGAAGCGGCCTACTCCGTCGGCATGAGCTGGTCGCAGGCCATGCGCCGCACCGTCCTGCCGCAGGCGACGCGCGTCGCCATCCCACCGCTCTCCAACACCTTCATCTCGCTGGTGAAGGACACCTCGCTCGCCGCCGCCGTCACCGTGCCGGAGCTCTTCCAGACCGCCCAGCGCATCGTCGCCACCACCTACGAGCCGCTGATCCTCTATATCGAGGCGGCGCTGATCTATCTCGCGCTGAGCTCGGTGCTCTCGTCGCTGCAGGTGCGACTCGAGCGGCGCTTCGCCCGCTACGGCGGCTTCCTGGAGGCCCGCACATGATCGAGCTGTCCCATATCGAAAAGCGCTTCGGCGACAACCATGTGCTGCGCGACATCAGCCTCACGCTGGCCGAAGGCACCGTGACCGCGCTGGTCGGCCCGTCCGGCGGCGGCAAGAGCACGCTCCTGCGCTGCATCAACCTCCTGGAAGTGCCGACCTCCGGCGCTATCCGTCTCGGCGAGGAGCGGATCGAGTTCGCCCCCGGCCGCAAGGTCGGTTGGGAGGCGATCCAGAAGCTGCGCCGCCAGACCGGCATGGTCTTCCAGAATTTCCAGCTCTTCCCGCACCAGACGGCCATCGGCAACGTCATGGAAGGCCTCGTGACGGTCCTCAAATGGCCGGCCGACAAGGCGCGCGCCCGCGCCATGGAGCTGCTGGAGAAGGTCGGCATGGCGCACAAGGCCGAGGCCTGGCCGGCGACGCTGTCCGGCGGCCAGCAGCAGCGCGTGGCGATTGCCCGTGCGCTCGCCCCCTCGCCGCGTGTGCTCCTCTGCGACGAGCCGACCTCCGCGCTCGATCCGGAGCTCGCCGAGGAAGTCGTCGAGGTGCTGAGCCGCCTTGCGCGCGAGGGCACGACCATGGTGATGGCGACGCACGACCTGCGCCTTGCCTCGCGCGTCGCCGACGCCGTCGTCTTCCTCGACGGCGGCGTGGTCGTCGAAGAAGGGCCGCCGCGCGCCATCTTCACCATGCCCGAACGCGAGCGCACGAAGAGGTTCATCGCCTCCCTCAGCGCGCCCCAGAGTTACGACATCTAGGCCGCCGGATGCCGCGGCACGGTGAAAATACGGGTCGCGGCAGTTGCATCATCCGGGCGATTCAAGCACAGTGACGGCGTGTTCGTGTCCCGCCATGCCCCGGCATGCCTTCAGGGGAGAAAGCCTCATGACCAAGAAAACACCCAATCCGATCGACGTTTTCGTCGGCTCCCGCGTCCGCCTTCGCCGCCTCATGGTCGGCATGAGCCAGGAAGCGCTCGCCGACCGGCTGGGCGTGACCTTCCAACAGGTGCAGAAATACGAGAAGGGCACCAACCGCATCAGCGCCAGCCGCCTGCAGGCGATCTCCGACGTCTTCCGCGTGCCGCCGAGCTTCTTCTTCCAGGACGACGAGAGCGCCGGGCCGAGCACGGCCGTCGGGCAGGAAACCGGCGACGTCTCCACCTTCGTCTCCTCCAAGGAGGGCCTCGACCTCAACCGCGCCTTCCTGAAGATCGAGGATGCGGGCGTGCGCAAGTCGATCATCCAGCTCGCCACCGCCCTTTCGCGGGCCAGCGCCGCCGAGGCCGGCGACCGCGCGGAAAGCGCTCCGGAACTGCGGATCTGACCCAAAATGCCGGCACGGCTGCAGACGTTCGGCCAGCTGCGCCTGCTCGATGAGGGCGGAAACGACGTCGCCTTTCCCGAAAAGGCGCTGCTGATCCTCTGCTACCTTCGCACGCGCGGCCTTTCCGAAATGTCGCGCGCCGATGCGGCCGGCCTCTTCTGGGACGAGGCGAGCCCCGCCGCCTTCGCCAGCCTCCGCCAGACCGTCTCGCGCGTGCAGAAACGCCAGAACGAGCTCGGCCGGGCCTATCTCGCCTTCACCGAAAGCGCCATCGCCCTTGGACGCGAGCCCGTGGAATGCGACGTCGAGCAGGTCCGCGAGGGCGCCGGTCTCGGCCTTCTGGTCGAGCTTCTCGCCGAAGATTTCCTGAAATCGGCAAAACCCCGCAACCGAAGCCTCGAAAACTGGATCGCCCTGCAGCGCGCAGGCCACATGGCGCTTCTGCGCCGGGCCCTGGTCGACGGCGGGGAAGACGACGCCCCGCGGCAGGTCCGCTCCGCCGCCGCCCTCCGCCTTCTGGAAAGGACGCCCGACGACGAGGAGGTGCGCGCGCTCCTCATCGGGCGCCCGGCGGCCGTCGGCCTGATGACGCGGGAGCCGCCGGCACAGATCCTCCTGCCGCCGACCGGGGAGGCGCCGCCGCCGCGCCGCAACCCGCCGCGCCTCGTCCTCCTGCCGCCCGTCACAAGCCTTGCCTCTCGTGCGGCGGTCCGCTTTTCCGAAGCACTGATCGAGGACGTGACGATCGGCCTTTGCGTGCTGCGCTCCATTTCCATCATCGCGCCGCACACCGCCGCGCAGATCTCGCTGCAGGCTGACCGCGCCGCCACCTACGAGCGCCACAAGATCAGCTATATCCTGGAGACGCGGCTGCGCGACGAGGGCCAAGGGCATACGCTCTTCGCCCAGCTCATCTTCTTCGGCAGCGACGAGGTCATCTGGGCCGACCGTTTCCCGATCTCGGCGGAAGGCCTTGCGCGTTCCCGCCAGATGATCGCCCAGCACGTCGCCGGCGCCATCGCCACGCAGATCGAGCGCAACGAGCTGGTGCGCGGCGACTACGAGCGCGATGCGGATGCCTATCGCAGCTTCCTGATCGGCCAGGGGCACTTGAAGAACCTGGCGCTGCCGGATATCCGCCGCGCCCGCAAGAGCTTCCGCGAGGCCCTGCAGGCCAATGCCGGCTTCGCCCCGGCCATCGGCGGCCTTGCCCGCAGCTATTTCCTCGAATGGCTGGTGACGGCCCGCGGCGACGCCGACCTCCTGCGCCAGGCCGAGCGGCACGCGGAGATGGCCATCCGCGCCGACGAGCGCCTGCCCGCCGGCTACCGCGAACTCGGCGTCGTGAAACTCTACGCCCGCCAGTTCGACGACAGCGCGGCCTATCTCGACCGGGCCGAGGCGCTGAGCCCGCACTATGCCAATGTGATCGCGAGCTATGCCGACACGCTCGTGCAGGCCTCCCGGCCGGATGTGGGCCTGCAGAAGATCGAGCACGCGATCGAGCTCAACCCCCTGCCGCCGGACGAATATTTCTGGACGGCCGCCGGCGCCAGCTATTCGCTCGGGCACTACAGCCAGGCGCTCGACTATATCGGCCGCATGAAGGACCGCACGCCCGCCGACCGCCTTTCGGCGGCGAGCTGGAGCATGCTCGGCGACATGAAGAAGGCCCGGCAGTTCATTCGCCGCACCTACGAGGTGCACCCCGATTTCGACCTCGACTCCTGGATGGCGATCGTGCCCTTCAAGGAGGAGTGGCAGCGCGCGCACTACTACGAGGGCCTGAAGAAGGCCGGTTTCTGATTTTCCAAGGGAGGGCTGAACATGGCAAGGCTTGTTGTTCTGGGGATCGAAGGCGATGACGGCCTCTGGGTCGCCGATCTCGATGCCGGCACCGTCACGCAGATCGCCGCGCCGACGACCGGCGCGCTGAAGGCGGCGGACGACCTGCGCAAGGCCGGCGCGTCTGTGGTCAAGGGCGTCAATCTCGCCGCGCTCGCCTCCTCGGCGGACGCCGTGTCCGGCGGGTTCATGGACGTATCCGGCGGCTTCATGGACACATGAGCCGCGGCACCGCGGAAGTGGCGGCAGCCTGTTCGGACCGCATCTGCGGCCCCGATGAGACCTGGCGCCGGATCGCGGCGCTGCTGCCCCGCTTCGGCATCACCCGGCTGTCGCGCCTGACGGGGCTCGACCGTCCCGGCATTCCCGTCTGGAATGCCGTGAGCCCGAATGCCCGCTCGATCGTCATCAACCAGGGCAAGGGCATCACGGATATCGACGCCAAGGTCTCCGCCGCCATGGAGGCGCTGGAGCGGGCAGTGGCGGGCGATCCGCTCGTTCCCGCCCGTTCCGCCGCCCGGCGCGACTTCGCCGCGACGGGCGAAACGTGCCTTCCGCTCGACGTCTTCATCGCCGCCGGCCAGCCTTTCGTCGGCGAGGACGAGACGCTCGACTGGCTGGCCGGCCGCGACGTGGTGACGGGCGCGCGCGTCTGGGTGCCGCAGGAGGCCGTCTGCCTCGACCGAACGAATGCCACGCCGTGCTTCTGGCAATCCTCCGACGGCCTCGCCTCGGGCAATTGCGAGACGGAGGCCATGCTGCACGGCCTGCTGGAGCGCATCGAGCGGGATGCCGACCGGCTGTGGCGCCTCCTGCCGCGCGAAAGCCGCCTCGCGGCCGCCGTCGACCCCGCGGACCTTGCCAGTCCCGTCGTTGACGACCTTGCCGCCCGCTTCCACGGCAGCGGCCTCGATCTTCGCCTCTTCGACATCACCAGCGACCTCGCCGTTCCCACCTATGCCGCCGTGCTTGCCGAAAACGGCATCCTGAAGCGGCAGCGCCCGCTCTTCCACGATGCGACGATCGGCTACGGCACCCATCCCGTCGCCGCCCGGGCCGCCATCCGCGCGCTCACCGAGGTCGCCCAGTCGCGGCTGACCTTCATCAGCGGGGCGCGCGACGATCTCTTCGCCGAGACCTTCACCCGGCCGCTGCCGGCCGAGACGCTTGCGCTCTTCGAGGCCCGGCCGCGGCCGGCGAAGGCCTACCCCGCTCCCTCGGGCGATGCCGCCGCGCTGCTCGCCTGGTGCCTGGAGCGGCTGGCGGCGGCCGGCATCGGCCCGGTCGTCGCGGTGCCGCTCGGCGATGCCTCCCTTCCCGTCTCGGTGGTCAAGATGGTCGTGCCCGCCCTTGAAAATCCCGAAGGGGCGCGCCGCCATGCCGTCGGCCCCCGCGCGCTGTCCCGCATGGTGTTCGGAACGCCATGAAGATCCTCTTCGCCGGTCCCAGCCTGCCCGATGCCCCCCGCCTTTGCGCCGGCGCGGTCGAAGCCCGCCCGCCGGCCGCCCATGGCGACGTTCTTGCCGCGGTGCGTGCAGGCGCGACGGCCATCGGCATCGTCGACGGCAATTTCGAGCATGTCGCGCCCGTCTGGCACAAGGAGATCCTCTATGCGCTGGAGGCGGGTGTCGCCGTCTTCGGCGCGGCCAGCATGGGCGCGCTGCGGGCAGCCGAATGCGACACCTTCGGCATGATCGGCATCGGCGCCATCTACGAGGATTATGCAGGCGGCCGCCGTGTCGACGACGCGGATGTCGCGCTGCTGCACGGGCCGGCCGAACTCGGCTATCCCGCCCTCTCGCTCGCCCTCGTCAACGTGGAAGCGACGCTCGACCGACTGGAGACGCTGGGACGCCTCGGCGGAAAAGACCTGGAACGCCTTCGCACCGCCGCCCGCGCCCTCTTCTACAAGGACCGGACCTGGCCCGCGATCCTCAGCGGGGCTGGCCTTGCGGAAAACCGCGCCGATTTGATACAACTTATCCTCGCAGAAAATGTGGACAGAAAGCGGGAAGATGCACTCGCCCTCCTCGCCGCGCTTCGCGACTGCGGTACGGAAAGCCCTGCAAAACGGGGAGACTGGCGCTTTCGGGCGACATCTCTCTGGCGCATGGCGGCAGATCAACCGGAAACCTGAAAGAACGCGCGTTTTCCCATTCCGCGTGTGTCACGCCCAAGTCACGCGCGAAGCGGAAGTGTCACGCCTATACTCGCCGCGAGGGCTAGAAAAGAGCGTTCGCTCCGGGGGCAGGGACATGGACATCGATACGATCGAGAGTGAAGACCGCAGTCATGAACTGATGGCGCTGGCAAGGCTTGTCGCCTTCGCGCTGGAATCGGCAAAATCGCTGAACGCGGAGGTCGCCGAGTTCTGCCTGGACAAGGCATTGCATGCCGTGCTCGACCAGATCGACGAGCCGTCGCGCGTCACGCTGACGTCGAGCGACATCATGCTGATGAACCGCTCGCCGCTCTGCTGATCCATTCTCCAAGGCATATCGCACGGCCGGCCCTCGTCTGAGGACCGGCCGTCGATCCCGTTTGCAATCCCCATGCGATTTTTTCTCGATAGGGATGGAATGGAAGCGGCCCGGGTTCCGTATACTGGGGCATGAACGGAAAGACACCCGGCTTCAACGTGATCGGCCAGCTCGGCGCGCTTCGGCGCTATGCGCTCTCGCTCGTGCGCAGTGCGGACGAGGCCGAAGACCTCGTGCACGACGCGCTCGTGAAGGCCTATGAGCGGCAGGGGACCTTCCGCACCGGCGCCAATGTGCGCAACTGGCTGATGTCGATCCTGCACAATGCCCATGTCGACCGGCTGCGCCAGCGCCGCTCGCAGGAGCGCCGCCTCGACGCCCTCGCCGGGATCGCTCAGACCGTGGCGCCCGCCGACCAGGACCATTCGGTCCGCCTCACGCAGCTCCGCAACGCCTTCTTCGCCCTGCCGGAAGAGCAGCGCGCGGCCCTGCACCTGGTCGCCATCGAGGAGCTTTCCTACCAGGAGGCGGCCGAGGCGCTCGGCATTCCCGTCGGCACGCTGATGTCGCGCGTCGCCCGCGCGCGCCAGCGCCTGCGCGCCTTCGAGCAGGGCGAGCGGGCCGGCCCGGGCACCCATCTCAGACTCGTCGGAGGCACTGGCGATGACAAGCAATGATCCCATCCTCGAATCCGACCTCAACGCCTATGTCGACGAGCAGCTCGCCGTCGGCCGGCGCATCGAGGTGGAAGCCTATCTCTCGGAACGGCCGGAGGTCGCCGCGCAGATCATGAAGGACCTGCGCGTGCGCGACGAACTGCGCCTGGCGCTCGCCGACCACCGCACGCCGGGCCGACTCGCGACGCGCGAGGCCGCGCGGCTCCTGGAGCGTTCGCTGTCGCGCCGCCGCGTCTTCACGGGCTTGCGCCGCGCCGCCACCATCGCGCTCTTTGTCGCCGCCGGCTGGGCGGCCCATGCCGCCTTCGGCCCGTTCGGTGCAACGGAGGTCATCGCCTCCACCCCGCCGCCCGCCTTCGTGGAGGAGGCCGTGCGCGCGCACCGCACCACGCTCCTGCGCGACGCCATGGCATCGCAGCCGGAGACCGACGGCTTCGACCCGGCGGAAATCCGCTCAGCGACGGCCATCGTCCTGCCGGACCTGCCGGAGGGCTGGAGCGTGATCGACGCGCAGGTCTACCCCTCCGTCTACGGCCCGAGCGTGGAGCTGGAACTGGAGCCGGAAAAGGGCGAGCGCCTGTCGCTCTTCGCCGTGCGCCCCGGCTCCTTCGCCGTGCAGCAGGTCCTGCTCTTCCACGCCGACAATGCCCGCGCCGCCTACTGGCAGATCGGCGACGTCGCCTATGCGCTGGTCTCGGAAAGCCGCAAGGCCGACGACCTCGCCGGAACCGCGCGGGACCTCCTGCGCACGCTCTACTGATCCCCCCTACAAAGGAGAACCACCATGGAACCCATCCAGCAGCGATACGGCCACGGCGCGCAGGCGCAGTCGGCCGCCCTCTTCGACGAGGGCCTGCGCCAGCACATGCTGCGCATCTACAACTATATGGGCGCCGGCCTCGTCATCACCGGCCTCGTCGCCTTTGTCGTCGGCTCCACGCCGGCGCTTTACGTGCCGATCTTCACCTCGCCGCTCAAATGGGTGGTGATGCTGGCGCCGCTCGCCTTCGTCTTCTTCTTCTCGTTCAGGATCCAGACGATGTCGGCAAGCGCCGCGCAGATGACCTTCTGGGCCTTCTGCGCCGTCATGGGCCTCTCGCTCGCCTCGGTGTTCCTCGTCTTCACCGGCACGAGCATCGCCCGCACCTTCTTCATCGCCGCCACCATGTTCGGCACGACGAGCCTCTACGGCTACGTGACGAAGCGCGACCTCTCGCAGTTCGGCTCCTTCCTGATGATGGGCCTCATCGGCGTCGTCATCGCCTCCGTGGTCAACATCTTCCTCGGCTCGACCGCCCTGCAGTTCGCCATCTCGGTGATCGGCATCGCCGTCTTCGTCGGCCTCACCGCCTGGGACACGCAGAACATCAAGGAGCAATATGCCGAGAACATCGACCAGGAATCCCAGCAGAAGATGGCCGTCTTCGGCGCGCTCTCCCTCTACCTCAACTTCGTCAACATCTTCCAGCTGCTGTTGAATTTCACGGGCGAGCGGGAATAGTTTTCCCAAGCCACGTCAACTGGGACGGCGGGGCTATGCCCCGCCGTTTTTCTTTCCGCCAAGCCCCTCCTCTCTCCCCTCTCCTTCGTCATCCTCGGGCTTGACCCGAGGATCCATGCCCCAAATTCCACGCGTGCCGTTTCGGTGGATCCTCGGGTCAAGCCCGAGGATGACGACGGAGAGGGCGTCACGCGGGGCGTAATTCGATTGTTGTTTCAGCTAGATATCATCAATGCGCAGCGCAACAAAAAGTAAGCAAATACTTACATAAAATACCTATGTTGACAAATCCTCCCATAGCGTTTTTGCTTACCGCATTCACCAGGGGGGTCCCGACAAGGGGCTGAGATACTGCTGGCATCCGCAGCGCAGTGACCCGTTGAACCTGATCCAGTTCATACTGGCGTAGGGACGGTGCAAGCGCTGTGAGGGGCAATCCGTGAACCGGATTGCGCATCGGCGTCCTTCCATCATTCCGGCTCTAGGACTGGGTCTCCA
Source organism: Shinella sp. Sh6 (assembly GCF_055392685.1). Taxonomy (NCBI): domain Bacteria; kingdom Pseudomonadati; phylum Pseudomonadota; class Alphaproteobacteria; order Hyphomicrobiales; family Rhizobiaceae; genus Shinella; species Shinella sp. Sh6. The sequence goes on from NZ_AP044005.1 coordinate 2,927,632, forward strand.
ACTGCAAACTTGGAGCCTCACCGATGAACATTGCCGCCCAGAAACTCACCCCCACCGTCACGACCGGCGCCTTGCCCGCCTCGCGGAAGATCCACATTCCCGGCGAACTGCACCCGGATATCCGCGTGCCGATGCGCGAGATCGCCCTGCATCCGACCTCCGGCGAGCCGCCCGTCACCGTCTACGACGCCTCCGGTCCCTACACCGATCCCGCCCATGCCGTTGCCATCGAGGCCGGCCTGCCGCGCCTTCGCGAAGGCTGGATCGCCGCCCGCGGCGACACCGAGGCCTATGACGGCCGCCATGTCCGCCCGGAGGACAACGGCTTTGCCACCGGCGAGCGGCTGACGCCGGAATTCCCGGTGCTGAGCCGCCCGCGCCGCGCGAAGGACGGCCGGGCCGTGACGCAGCTCGCCTATGCCCGCGCCGGCATCGTCACGCCGGAGATGGAGTTCATCGCCATCCGCGAAAACCTCGGCCGCAAGGCCGCGAAGGAGGCGCTCGCCCGCGACGGCGAGAGTTTCGGCGCGCACATTCCCGATTTCGTGACGCCGGAATTCGTCCGCCAGGAGGTCGCGAGCGGACGGGCGGTCATCCCCGCCAACATCAACCACCCGGAAGCCGAGCCGATGATCATCGGCCGGAATTTCCTGGTGAAGATCAACGCCAATATCGGCAACTCCGCCGTCACCTCCTCCATGGCGGAGGAGGTGGAGAAGATGGTCTGGGCGATCCGCTGGGGCGCCGACACGGTCATGGACCTTTCGACCGGCCGCAACATCCACAATATCCGCGAATGGATCGTCCGAAACTCGCCGGTCCCCATCGGCACCGTGCCGCTCTACCAGGCGCTGGAAAAGGTGAACGGCATCGCCGAGGACCTCACCTGGGAGGTCTTCCGCGACACGCTGATCGAGCAGGCCGAGCAGGGCGTCGACTATTTCACCATCCATGCCGGCGTGCGGCTGCACTACATTCCGCTGACCGTGAACCGCGTCACCGGCATCGTCTCGCGCGGCGGCTCGATCATGGCCAAGTGGTGTCTGCACCATCATCGCGAGAGCTTCCTCTACGAGCACTTTGAAGATATCTGCGACATCTGCCGCGCTTACGACGTTTCCTTCTCGCTCGGCGACGGCCTTCGCCCCGGCTCCATCGCCGATGCCAACGATGCCGCGCAATTCGCCGAACTCGAAACGCTGGGCGAGCTGACGCAGATCGCATGGGCGAAGGATTGCCAGGTCATGATCGAAGGCCCCGGCCATGTGCCGATGCACAAGATCAAGGAGAACATGGACAAGCAGCTTGCGACCTGCGGCGAGGCGCCGTTCTATACGCTCGGGCCGCTGACGACGGACATCGCTCCGGGCTACGACCACATCACCTCCGGCATCGGCGCGGCGATGATCGGCTGGTTCGGCACCGCCATGCTCTGCTACGTGACGCCGAAGGAGCATCTCGGCCTGCCCGACCGCGGCGACGTGAAGGTGGGCGTCATCACCTACAAGATCGCCGCCCATGCCGCCGATCTCGCCAAGGGCCATCCGGCGGCAAAAATCCGCGACGACGCCCTGTCGCGCGCCCGCTTCGAGTTCCGCTGGGAGGACCAGTTCAACCTCTCGCTCGACCCGGAGACGGCGCGCGCCTTCCACGACGAGACGCTGCCGAAGGAGGCGCACAAGGTCGCGCATTTCTGCTCCATGTGCGGGCCGAAATTCTGCTCCATGCGCATCTCGCACGATATCCGCGCCGAGGCGCAGAAGGAGGGGCTGGAGGCGATGGCCGCCAGGTTCCGCGAGGGGGGCGAGCTCTACATGCCGCTTGCGGGGGAATGACCATGCGCATTCTCGTCAAGGGCGCCGGCGTCGCCGGCCTGACGGTCGCCTGGCAGCTCTATCGCCACGGCTTCGACGTCACCATCGCCGAGTGCAACGCGGCGGCGGGCCTCGGCGCCTCCGGCTATGCCGGCGGCATGCTGGCGCCGTGGTGCGAGCGGGAGAGCGCGGAGGAACCCGTCCTCACGCTCGGCCGCCGCGCCGCCGACTGGTGGGAGGCGGCGCTTCCCGGCCATGTGCAGCGGCAGGGAACACTGGTGGTTGCCAGCGGGCGCGATGCCGGCGAGCTCGACCGCTTCGCCGGCCGCACGAGCGGCTGGCAATGGCTGGACGAAGCGGGCATCGCCGCCTTGGAGCCGGACCTTGCCGGCCGTTTCCGCCGGGCGCTGTTCTTCCGGCAGGAGGCGCATCTCGATCCGCGCCATACGCTCGCGGCGCTGACAGCGGGGCTGGAGGAGGCGCGCATGCGCTTCCTCTTCGCCAGCGCGGAAGAACCCGCCGGATACGACCGTATCGTCGATTGCACCGGCGCTGCGCAGATCGGCCGCCTGCCCGAGCTTCGCGGCGTGCGCGGCGAGATGCTGGCATTGGAAACCGGCGAGATCACCCTTTCCCGCCCCGTGCGCCTCCTGCATCCGCGCCACCCGATCTACATCGTGCCGCGCGGGAAAGGTCGCTTCATGGTGGGCGCGACGATGATCGAGAGCGACGATGCCGGCCCCGTCACCGCCCGCTCGCTGATGGAGCTGCTGAATGCCGCCTATGCCCTGCATCCTGCCTTCGGTGAGGCACGGCTTACGGAAACGGGCGCCGGCATCCGCCCGGCGTTTCCCGACAACCTGCCGCGCGTGACGGAGGCGGGGACGACCCTCCATGTCAACGGCCTCTACCGCCACGGCTTCCTGCTCGCGCCCGCCATGGCCGGGGAGGTCGCGCGGCGCCTGCTTGCCGAACAACCGGAAAGGAAAGCCTCATGACCCTGATCGTCAACGGCGAGAAACAGGAGACAACCGCCGCAACGCTCGCCGATCTCCTCTCGGCCCTCGACTACGAGGGCGAATGGCTGGCAACGGCGGTGAACGGCGAACTGGTGCATCGCGAGGACCGCGCCGCCTTCACGCTCGGCGAAAGCGACCGCATCGAAATCCTCTCGCCCATGCAGGGAGGCTGAGATGCTGAAGCTCTACGATACATGGGTGGAATCGCGCCTGCTGCTCGGCACCGCCCGCTATCCCTCCCCCGCCATCCTCGCCGAGGCGGTGCGGCGCGCGAAGGCGGAAATCGTCACCGTGTCGCTCCGCCGCGAGACGGCGGGTGGCAAGGCGGGCGGGGCCTTCTTCGACCTCGTGCGCGATCTCGGCGTGCGGGTCCTGCCCAACACGGCCGGCTGCCACAGCGTGCGGGAGGCGGTGCTGACGGCGAAGATGGCGCGGGACGTCTTCCGCACGGACTGGATCAAGCTGGAGGTGATCGGCCATCACGATACGCTCCAGCCGGATGTCTTCGGCCTCGTCGAGGCGGCGCGCATCCTGACCGGCGAGGGGTTCCAGGTCTTCCCCTATACGACCGACGACCTCGTCGTCGCCGAAAAGCTGCTGGAGGCCGGCTGCAAGGTGCTGATGCCCTGGTGCGCGCCGATCGGCTCGGCCATGGGGCCGGTGAACCCGGCGGCGCTCAAAACCTTCCGGGCGCATTTCCCGGATGTGCCGCTGATCGTCGATGCCGGCATCGGCCGCCCGTCCCATGCCAATGCCGTCATGGAACTCGGCTACGATGCCGTGCTGCTCAACACCGCCGTCGCCGGCGCCGGCGATCCCGCCGCGATGGCCGAGGCCTTTGCGCTCGCCATCGAGGCGGGACGGCTGGCGCACAGGGCCGTGCCACTGGAACCGCGCGACATGGCCGTCCCCTCCACCCCCGTCATCGGAAAGGCCGTCTTCGCATGACGCTCGATCCCTTCTATCTCATCGTCGACAGCGCCGGCTGGATCGACCGCCTCGTGCCGCTCGGCGTAAAGCTCGTGCAGCTTCGCATGAAGGACCTGCCGGAGGCGCACCTGCGCGCCGAGATCCGCCGCGCGAAAGCCACCTGCGCCGCCCATGGCTGCCAGCTCGTCGTCAACGACTACTGGCGGATCGCCATCAAGGAGGGCTGCGACTTCGTGCATCTGGGACAGGAGGACCTTGCGGAGGCCGATATCGCCGCCATCCGCGCCGCCGGAATGAAGCTCGGCCTTTCCACCCACGACGAGGCGGAGCTCGCAACCGCGCTTGCCGCAAGCCCCGACTACGTCGCCCTCGGCCCCGTTTGGCCGACAATCCTCAAGCAGATGAAATGGGCGCCGCAGGGGGTGGAAAGGCTGAAGGTGTGGAAGGCGCGCATCGCGCCGCTTTCGCTTGTCGCCATCGGCGGGCTCAACCCGGACCGCCTTTCCGTCGTCTTCGGGAACGGCGCCGACAGCGCCGCCGTGGTGACGGACATCACGCGGAGCGCCGAGCCGGAGGCGCGCACCCGCGAATGGATCGCCCGGACGGCCCGCTGGCGCTGATCAGATCTTCCAGAGCCGGCGGGCGTTTTCCGAAAGGACGCGGCGCTTTTCCTCCAGGCTGACGCCGGAGAGCAGCGCCTGCGTCGCGCCAACCCAGGTGGAAAGCCCGCCGCCCAGCGTGCAGACCGGCCAGTCGCTGCCCCAGACCATGCGGCCGAAGCCGAAGCTCTCCGCCACATGGGCGAAATAGGGCTTGAGGTCCTCCAGCGTCCAGTCCTCCGCGCCATAGGCCGGGATGCCGGAGAGCTTTACCGTCACGTTCGGCCGGCGGGCGATCTCGGCGAGCGGCCCCTTCCAGGCATCGAAGCCGCCACCCTTGATGTCCGGTACACCGCAATGGTCGAGCACGAAGGAGACGTCGGGGGAAAGATCGGCAAGCGCAATGGCCTTCTCGATCTGGTGCGGCAGCACGCAGAGATCGAAATTGAGGCCGGTTCCCGCAAGCCGGCGGATGTTTTCGCGGAAGAGCGCGCCCTCGGAAACGTCGTCCGGCACGACATGCAGCACGCGGCGGAAGCCGCGCACGAAGGGATCGGCAAGGACCGTTTCGAGATAGGCGGGGAAATCCGGCGATTCCGGCCGGCAGGAGGCGATGGCGCCGGCAAGGAGGCTCCCCGCCTGCCGCGAAAGCGCCTTGACCATCTCCGTCTCGCGCGCCATGTCCTCTTCCGCGACGTCCACCTCCATGTGCAGCGCCGCGACGATGCCGAGCCGGCGCGCCTCGCGCGCATAGGTCTCGTGGGTGAAATCGGCGTCGAGCGGCGGCGTGCCGGCCAGCCACGGATAGGACAGCCGGTCGCGGTAGATGAGATGCAGGTGGGTGTCGACGATCATGCGGCGGGCCTCCTCGGGACGGCAGACTGGCACAGAAGAATGAGCCGTTCAAATACGAATTATGCGTCGCCTTCCGCGGTGAAGCCCGCGCCGGTCATGTCCGAAAGGCGCGCGGTCGCCTGCGTGACGAGCTGGATGGCGGCGGAGATGTCGGGTGCGCCCGGCGTGTTGATCAGCGTGATATAGGGCACGGTCAGCGCGGCGATCGCCGTGCCGTCCGCCCCGCGCACCGGGGCGGAAAGGTTGATGACGCCGGCCGTCTGCGCGCTCGGCATTATCTCGTAGCCGCGCGCGCGGATAAGATCGAGCCGCGCGGAAAATTCCGCCGTCATGCGCCCGTCCGCGCCGCCTTCGCCGGCATGTTCGGCAATCATGCGGGCGCGCTCCACCTCCGGGCGGAAGGCGAGCAGCACATGGCCGGAGCCCGTGTCGAAAAGGCCGATGCGCGAGCCGACGCGGATGGAGATGCCCCAGTAGCCGGGCGCCTCCTGCTGGGCGATGACCACCGGATTGCCGCGGTCGAAGACCACGAGCTGGTTCGCCTGCCGGCAGGCTTCGGCAAGTTCGCGCATCACCGGCACGGCGAAGGAGACGAGCCGGCGCACCGGCGCATGGAGCTGGGCGAGGCCGAAGAGCTTCAGCGTCAGGGTGAAGCGGTCGCCGTCGATGCGGGTGACGTAGCCGCGCTTCACCAGCCGGTCGAGCATGCGGTAGAATTCGTTCGGGCTGCGGGCGAGGCGCTTGGCGATCTCCGCCTGCGTCAGGCCGCCGTCGACGCCCGCCAAGAGCTCGAGGATGTCGAGCCCCTTGTCCAGCGCCGGGGCGCGGTAGCGCTCGTTCTCTTCCTCCACGGTCCATCCTCTTTTGAACGGCGCCATTCATAGGCGCAGAAGCCGCCGGGCGGCAAGCCGGAAGCGGCATTTGCCCTTGACGAAAGCGTGCTTTTCACTTGTATATAAATGAAATGCTCACTCATGAGCAAGAACCTTGCTTCAGGGGCCTTCCCATGACCACGATCACCAGCCTGCGCTCGGTCGACCTGCGCTTTCCCACCTCGCAGAGCCTCGACGGCTCGGACGCCATGAACCCGGACCCGGACTATTCGGCCGCCTATGTCGTGCTCGGCACGGACAGGCCGGGGCTGGAGGGCCACGGCCTCACCTTCACCATCGGCCGCGGCAACGAGATCTGCTGCGCCGCCATCGAGGCGATGAAGCACCTGGTGGTCGGCCTCGACCTTGCCGAGGTACGGAAAAACCCCGGCGCCTTCTGGCGGCATGTGACGAGCGACAGCCAGTTGCGCTGGATCGGCCCGGACAAGGGCGCGATGCATCTGGCGACCGGCGCCCTGGTCAACGCCGTCTGGGACCTCCTCGCCAAGGAGGCCGGCAAACCCGTCTGGCGCCTCGTCGCCGAAATGAGCCCGGAAGAAATCCTCTCCATCCTCGACTTCCGCTACCTCACCGACGCGCTGACGCCGGAAGAGGCGCTCGCCATCCTGAAGAAGGCCGAGGCGGGCAAGGCGGAGCGCATCGCGACGCTCGAGAAGGAGGGCTATCCCTGCTACACGACCTCGGCCGGCTGGCTCGGCTATGACGACGAGAAGCTGCGCCGGCTCTGCCGCGAGGCGGTCGTGGAAGGCTTCACCCATATCAAGATGAAGGTCGGCCGCGACCTCGAGGACGACAAGCGCCGCCTTTCCATCGCCCGCGAGGTGATCGGCGACGGACGCACGCTGATGATCGACGCCAACCAGATCTGGGAGGTCGGGCAGGCGATCGACTGGGTGAAGGCCTTGCAGCCCTACAAGCCCTTCTTCATCGAGGAGCCGACGAGCCCGGACGACATCGCCGGCCACAGGGCGATCCGCGAGGCCGTCCATCCCGTGAAGGTGGCGACCGGCGAGATGTGCCAGAACCGCATCGTCTTCAAGCAGATGATCGCCGGCGGGGCCATCGACATCGTGCAGATCGACGCCTGCCGCATGGGCGGGCTCAACGAGGTGCTGGCCGTGCTGCTGATGGCCGCGAAATACGGTCTGCCCGTGTGGCCCCATGCCGGCGGCGTCGGCCTTTGCGAATATGTGCAGCATCTTTCGATGATCGACTATGTCGCCGTTTCCGGCACGAAGGACGGCCGGGTGATCGAATATGTCGACCACCTGCACGAACATTTCCTCGATCCCTGCCGCATCGAGAACGCCGCCTATATGCCGCCCGTCCGGCCCGGCTTTTCCATCGAGATGAAGCCGGCATCCATCGCCGCCTACACGTTCCGGCCCTGAGCGAAGCCTAAACGCCGGTCTGGAAATCGCCGGGCTGCGGCGGGGCGATGGGCTTGAAGAGCGTGCGGTCCGGCTTGAGGTCTAGGAGCGGCGTGCCGTCGAGGCAATCGAGGCCGCGCACGAAAAGGCGATTGCCCTCCACCGTCTCCAGAAGCACGATGGAAGTGCCGATCGGGTTCGGCCGCACGGGCGAGCGCAGCGCAAAGGTGCCATGCACCTTGCCGCTCGAGGCCGGGCTTTGCAGCACGAGATCGCGGCGCGACTGGTGCAGCCAGTAAAGCACCTCCAGCCGCTCGAAACGCTCGATGCCCGCGAGCGCCCGCACCCACGGCTCGAAAATCTCGATCTCACAGATAGGCCCGTCAGGACGCCCCTGCCGCGGCGTTTCCATGCGCGAGGTCCAGGGCGTCGAAATCCGCCCGATGAAGATTAGCTGCGCATCCGCCGGCTCCGGCGCGGTAACCGCCACCTCGTTCTCGCGGATTTCGTTCAGCCGGACCATGCGTGTCTCCATCGCTATATTCATGTGAATACGACGATAGCGGCCTCCGGACTCTTTTGAAAGATATAAATCTCGATATATCTTGAATTCCGTTATATCGAGATTTATATCGGGATTATGAGACACAGAATGGGATGCGGCCCTCACCGCCACTTTTCACCGCCCGACGACCGTTCGGGTCCCTTCCATCACGGCCACGGCCGGGGCGGACGCCACCGCGGACGCCTTTTCGACTACGGCGAACTGCGCCTCCTGCTGCTGGCCATCATCGCCGACGCGCCGAGCCACGGCTATGAACTGATCAAGACCGTCGAGGAACGCTTCGGCGGCAGCTACAGCCCCAGCCCCGGCGTCATCTACCCGACGCTCTCCTGGCTGGACGACATGGGCTATGCCGTGATCGAGCCGGCCGAAGGCGGGCGCAAGCGCTACCGCATCACGCAGGAAGGCAAGGCCTTCCTCGACGCCAACCGCGCCGCGATCGACGAGCTCATGGCGCGGGCGGGCGGGCGCGGCCCCGGCCGGCGCGAGGGCGTACCCGCCCCCGTCGTGCGCGCCATGGAGAACCTGAAGCTCGCCATGCGGCTGCGGCTGCGACAGGGAGACGTCAGCGAGGAAGCGGCCGAAGCCATCGCCGCAGCGCTCGACCTTGCTGCCCGGACCGTGGAGAAAAGCTGATGGTGAGAAGCGAAACCGCCATCGGCACCGAACAGGCGAGCCGCTACCTGCAGCAGCTCTGCAAGCACTTCGCCCACAAGATCCCCGCCACCTTCGACGAGAATGTCGGCGAAATCTCCTTCTCCGTCGGCGAATGCCGGCTGAAGGCGGAGGGCGCTACGCTCCATATTCTGCTGGAAGCGCCAAACGCAGAAGACATGGAGCAGTTGAAGGACGTCGTCATCCGCCATCTCGTCCGCTTCGCCTTCCGCGAGGAACTGACCGCGAACTGGCAGGATGCCTGATCAGAGGGCGCCGGCGGCTTCCGAATGCTGCCGGCGCCAGTCCGTCGGGGAGAAGCCCGTCCGCCTGCGGAAGAAGCGGGAGAAATAGGCGGGATCCTCGAAGCCGGTCTCCCGGCCGATATCCTCGACCGGGCGGATGGTGAAGCGCAAGAGGCGCTTGGCCTCCAGCAGGCGCCGCTCCAGAACCATGTCCTTCACCGTCTGGCCGAACACCGTGCGCGCCGCCTTGTCGAGCAGGTGCGGCGTCGTCGCCAGGATCTCGACATAGCGGCCGACCGGCCAGTCCTCGCGATAGTGCCGGTCGATGGCCCGGCGCAGCTCCAGCCCGAGCGCGACGGCGGGAGAGGCCGCCTCGAAGCCGGCCGTTCCGCCGAGCCGCGCCATCAGCGACAGCACCACGCCGACGAGCCCGGCAAGCAGCCGCTCGCTCGCCGCCGCCCCGCCGCGGTATTCCTCCATCACCATGTCGAGCAGGCTGCCGAGCCGCGCCCAGCCCGGCGCATCCGCCGCACCGCAGAGCATCGCCGGCACGTCGAGCGCAAGGTCCACCTGCGGCGCCATGGCCCGCAGGAGATCGTCGGAGACCGAGACGACGATGGCATCCGATTGCTCGCCGACATCGAAGCCATGCACGACGTTGCTCGGCACGAAGCTGACGGCGGGAGCGGAAAAATTCCAAGTGCGATCTTCGACCTGATAGCGCCCTTCACCCTTGAACCAGTAGGTGATCTGGCCCATCAGCGGATGCTTGTGCGGCGCGACACGGCCGAAATGCACGCTCCTGCGCTCCATCACCGTCTCGACATGCAGGAAGCCGACGTCGAGTGCGCGGCTCGGCTCGCCGTAGACGAAGAAGGCGGGAACGTCGGCACGGGCAATCATGCCCAAAAAAGTACCAGCGAATTGCCCCGTTTGTCCATGGCGGCCGCGGCATCGCCGACTTAGCATTCGTCAGAATTCTGAGGAGGATGCAGCATGCGTGCGGAAGACCATCGCAGCGACAAGACCCGGCCGTTCACCGGCGCCGAATATCTGGCGAGCCTTTGCGACGGGCGGGAAGTCTATATCAACGGCGAGCGCATCGCCGACGTCACCAGCCACCCCGCCATGCGCAATTCGGCCCGCTCCATCGCCCGCATGTACGATGCGCTGCACAATCCGAAGCGTAAGGAAATACTTACATCGCCGACCGATACCGGCTCCGGCGGCTACACGCACAAATATTTCCGCGTCGCCCATTCCGCCGCCGATCTTGTCGCCCAGCAGGGCGCCATCGCCGACTGGGCGCGCATGTCCTATGGCTGGATGGGCCGCACGGCGGACTACAAGGCCGCCCTCATGAACACGCTCGGGGCGAATGCCGACTGGTACGGCCCCTTTAAGGACAATGCGCTTTCCTGGCACAGGCGCGCCCAGGAAAGCGTGCTCTTCATGAACCACGCCATCGTCAACCCGCCGATCGACCGCCACAAGCCGGCCGACGCCGTGAAGGACGTCTTCGTCCACATCACGAAGGAAACCGATGCCGGCATTTTTGTCTCCGGCGCCAAGGTCGTCGCCACCTCCTCGGCGCTGACGCATTACAACTTCCTCGCCCAGAGCTCGGCGACCGTCACCGAGGACCCGTCGCTCTCCGTCATGTTCATCCTGCCGATGAATGCGCCGGGCGTAAAAATGTTCTGCCGCGTCTCCTACGAGCAGACGGCCAATGCCGCGGGCCATCCCTTCGACTACCCGCTCTCCTCGCGCTTCGACGAGAACGACGCGATCCTCGTGCTCGACAATGTCTTCATCCCCTGGGAGGACGTGCTGGTGCTGCGCGATGCGGCGAAGATCCTCTCCTTCCACCCGGCCTCCGGCTTCATGCACGGCTATTGCTTCCAGGGCTGCACGCGCCTTGCGGTGAAGATGGACTTCCTCGCCGGCCTCCTCGCGAAAGCCCTGCGCGCCACCGGGGGCGACGCTTTCCGCGGCAACCAGGCGATGCTCGGCGAGGTGATCGCCATCCGCCACCAGTTCTGGGCCTTTTCCAACGCCATGGCCTACAACCCGATCCCCTGGGCGAACGGCACGGTGCTGCCGAACCTCGAAGCCGCGCTCTGCTACCGCACCTTCATGTCGGAGGCCTATCCGAAGGTCATCGACATCGTGCGCCGCACGGTGGCCTCGGGCCTCATCTATCTGCCTTCCTCGGCGAAGGATTTCGCCAATCCCGAGATCGACCGCTACCTCGCGCAATATGTCCGCGGCTCGAACGACATGGGCCATATCGAGCGCATCAAGATCATGAAGCTCCTTTGGGATGCGACCGGCACGGAATTCGGCGGACGCCACGCGCTCTACGAGCTCAACTATGCCGGCGCGCCGGAGGAGGTGCGCCTGCAGGTGCTGAAGGGCGCCGAGCGCGGCGGGCGGCTGAAGGAGATGGAAGCCCTCGTCGACCAGTGCATGGCCGATTACGACGAGACCGGCTGGACGGGCGACACCTGGCTGCCGCCGCTCGGCGACGATGCCCTGCGCGATGCGGCCGAATGAGGGCCGCACGATGGACAGCAACGTCTCCCGGACCGAATTCCGCAACGCGATGGCGCGGGTCTGCGCGCCGGTCAACGTGATCACCACCAAGGGCGCGGCCGGGCGCGGCGGCTTCACCGCGACCGCCATGTGCTCGGTGACCGACGAGCCGCCGACGCTGCTCGTCTGCATGAACAGCCGCTCGGCCCAGACGGGCCTCTTCATCGAGAACGGCCGCTTCTGCGTCAACGTGCTGACGCAGGAGCACAAGGGCCTCGCCGCCTCCTTCGCGGGCCGCGAGGCCGACATGGAGGCGCGCTACGGCGAAGCCGAATGGCTGGACCTTGCCTCCGGCAACCAGGCGCTTGCCGATGCCATCGTCTCCTTCGATTGCCGGCTGACGGAGGCCCGGCTGGTGGGTACCCACAATATCCTCATCGGCGAGGTGATGGACATCCGCTGCCGGCGCGACGGGCATGCGCTCCTCTATTTCGACCGCAACTACGTGCATGTGCCGACGCAGGCCGGCAGTTTCGGCGGATAGGACAAGGCCGCAGGAGCCTCTTGACAAGCGCTCTTCTATTTAACATGTTAAATAAAGAATTGCGTGCCGGGAGGAACCATGCCGCATCTCACCGTCGAATATTCGGCCAATCTGGAAGGCCGCACCGATCTTGACGCGCTCTGTGCGGCGCTGCTGGAAACGGTGCTGGAAACCGGCCTCTTCGAGGTCGGCGCCGTGCGGGTGCGGGCACTTCGCGCCGACCACTACGCGATTGCCGACCGCCTGCCGGAAAACGCCTTCGTCGACCTCAGCCTGCGCATCGGCAAGGGCCGGAGCGCAGAGGAGAAAAAGCGCGCCGGCGAGGCGCTCTTTGCCACGGCCGGAAGGCTGCTCGCCCCCCTCTTCGAAACGCCGCACTTCGCGCTCTCGCTCGAAATCCGCGAGATCGACGCGGAACTGAGCTGGAAGAAGAACGCCATCCATCCGCGCCTGCGCGGCAAGTAAGGAAACACCATGTCGAAACTTCAGGAAAACATCGCCAGGGCGGAGGCCTACCTTGCCCGCTTCAAGGAGAAGGGCGTCTTGAACCGCATCGCCGGCGAGGACGCCGCGGCGGCGGACGGCGCGACCTTCGAGACCATCTCTCCCGTCGACCTGAAGCCGCTCGCAACCGTCGCGAAGGGCACCGCCGCCGATATCGACCGCGCGGCGAAGGCCGCGAAGGCCGCCTTCGCCGACTGGGCCGCCATGCCCGGCGCCGCCCGCAAGAAGCTGCTGCACAAGATCGCCGACGCCATCGTGGCGCGGGCGGAGGAGATCGCCTTCGTCGAATGCATGGATACGGGGCAGTCGCTGCGCTTCATGGCGAAGGCCGCGCTGCGCGGGGCGGAGAACTTCCGCTTCTTCGCCGACCGCGCGCCGGAGGCCCGCGACGGCAGGACGCTGCGCACCGAAACCCAGGTCAACATGACGACCCGCGTGCCGATCGGCCCGGTCGGCATCATCACGCCCTGGAACACGCCCTTCATGCTTTCGACGTGGAAGATCGCGCCCGCGCTCGCCGCCGGCTGCACCATCGTCCACAAGCCGGCCGAGTTCTCGCCGCTGACGGCGCGCCTGCTGGTCGAGATCGCCGAGGAGGCCGGCCTGCCGAAGGGCGTGTGGAACCTCGTCAACGGTTTCGGCGAGGATGCCGGCAAGGCGCTCACCGAGCATCCGCTGATCAAGGCCATCGGCTTCGTCGGCGAAAGCCGCACCGGCTCGATGATCATGAAGCAGGGCGCCGACACGCTGAAGCGCGTGCATTTCGAGCTCGGCGGCAAGAACCCCGTCGTCGTCTTCGCCGATGCGGACCTCGAGCGGGCGGCGGACGCCGCCGTCTTCATGATCTATTCGCTGAACGGCGAGCGCTGCACCTCCTCCTCGCGCCTCCTGGTGGAAGAGAGCATCTACGGGAAATTCACCGCCCTCGTCGCTGAGAAGGCAAGCCGCATCAAGGTCGGCCATCCGCTCGATCCGGAGACCGTCGTCGGCCCGCTGATCCATCCGGTACATGAGAAGAAGGTGCTCGACTATATCGAGATCGGCCGCAAGGAGGGCGCTACGGTCGCGGCGGGCGGCGGGAAATTCGCAGGTCCCGGCGGCGGCTGCTATGTTCACCCGACCCTCTTCACCGGCGCGACCAACACCATGCGCATCGCACAGGAAGAGATCTTCGGCCCCGTCTTGACGGCCATTCCCTTCAGGGACGAGGCGGAGGCGCTGGCGCTCGCCAACGATGTCCAGTACGGCCTCACCGGCTATCTGTGGACCTCAGACGTCACGCGCGCCTTCCGCTTCACCGATCATCTCGACGCGGGCATGATCTGGGTGAACTCGGAGAACGTGCGCCACCTGCCGACGCCCTTCGGCGGCGTCAAGAATTCCGGCATCGGCCGAGACGGCGGCGACTGGTCCTTCGACTTCTACATGGAGACGAAGAACATCGCCTTCGCCACGAGCGCCCACGCGATTCCAAAGCTTGGCGGCTGAAGCCGCCGGCCCGAAATTCGGCGGCCGATCGCCGCCGCCCAAAGACTGCGCCCGCACTCGCCTGTCGAGGCGGGCTTGAGGAGGACCCCATGCCCGTACCCCAGCCCAATCTCTACCCGCCCTTCAACATCGTGCGGCTCAGCCATGTCGAATTCGGCGTCACCGACCTTGCGAAATCCCGCGCCTTCTATGTCGACACGCTCGGTCTGCAGGTGACGGACGAGACGGCCGACACGATCTATCTGCGCGCCATGGAAGAGCGCGGCCACCATTGCATCGTGCTCCGGAAATGCGACAGGCCGGAAGCGCGCGACCTCGGCTTCAAGGTCTTCGACGACGGCGACCTCGACAAGGCCGCGCATTTCTTCAAGGGCAAGGACCTGCCGGTGGAATGGGTGGAGCGCCCCTATCAGGGCCGCACCTTCCGCACGCGCGACCCGATGGGCATTCCGCTGGAATTCTACACGAAGATGGACCGCCTGCCGCCGATCCACCAGAAATATGCGCTCTATCGCGGCGTCAAGCCGCTGCGCATCGATCATTTCAACTGCTTCTCGCCGGATGTCGACGCCTCCGTCGCCTTCTACAACGAGCTCGGCTTCCGCGTGACGGAGTACACCGAGGACGAGGAGAGCGGCAGGCTCTGGGCCGCCTGGACGCACCGCAAGGGCGGCGTGCACGACATCGCCTTCACCAACGGCCGCGGCCCGCGCCTCCACCACACCGCCTTCTGGGTGCCGACGCCGCTCAACATCATCGACCTGCTCGACCTGATGGCGACGACGGGCTGGGTCTCCAACATCGAGCGCGGCCCCGGCCGCCACGGCATCTCCAATGCCTTCTTCCTCTATATCCTCGATCCGGACGGCCACCGCATCGAGATCTACTGCTCGGACTACCAGACGGTGGACCCGGACCTCGAGCCCATCAAGTGGGACCTCAAGGACCCGCAGCGCCAGACGCTCTGGGGTGCGCCTGCGCCGAAATCCTGGTTCGAGCACGGCAGCCTCTTCGCCGGCACGGCGGTCTCGGATTCGCAGCTCAAGGCCCAGCCGATCATCGCGCCCTGAGACGCATTGCAAATCCCCGGCCGAGCGCCGAGAACAGGGCAATGCCTGAAGGGAGCAAGACATGGACAGCGAAGAATTCCGCAAGTGGTCGCGAACCGCCGCCGACTGGGGCGCCGACTACCGGGCGGGCCTGCGCGAGCGGCCGGTGCGCGCCCGGACGAAGCCGGGCGACATCGCCCGGCAGATCGCCGACGCCGCCCCGGAGACGGGCGAGGCCATGGAGACGATCTTCGCCGATTTCGAGCGCATCGTTCCTGACGGGCTCACCCATTGGCAGCATCCGCGCTTCTTCGCCTATTTCCCGGCCAATGCCGCGCCCGTCTCGGTGATCGCCGATTACCTCGTCACCGCCGTCGCCGCCCAGTGCATGCTCTGGCAGACCTCGCCGGCGGCGACGGAACTGGAAACCCGCACCGGCGACTGGCTGCGCCGGGCGCTCGGCCTGCCGGACGGCTTTGCCGGCGTCATCCAGGATTCGGCCTCCACCGCAACGCTCGCCGCCGTGCTGGTGATGCGCGAAAAGGCGCTTTCCTGGAAGGGCAACAGCGAGGGGCTGGCCGCGCACAAGGCCGTGCGCGTCTATGCCTCGAAACAGGTCCACACCTCCATCGACCGCGCCATCTGGATTTCCGGCATCGGCGAGGCGAACCTCGTGCGCATCCCGACGAAGGGGCCGCTCAACGGCATGGACCCGGAGGCGCTCGACGCCGCGATCAAGGCGGACCTTGCGGCCGGCCATATCCCGGCCGGCGTCATCGCCTGCACCGGTGGCACCTCCATCGGCGCGTGCGATCCGATCCGCGACGTGGCGGCGGTGGTAAAAGCCCACGGCCTCTATCTGCATGTGGACGCGGCATGGGCAGGCTCGGCGATGATCTGCCCGGAATTCCGCACGCTCTGGGACGGCATCGAGGCGGCCGATTCCATCGTCTTCAACCCGCACAAATGGCTCGGCGCCAATTTCGACTGCTCGGTGCAGTTCATCAGGAACCCGGAGGATCAGGTACGTACGCTGGCCATCCAGCCGGAATACCTGAAGACCCACGGCCATGACGGCATCGTCAACTATTCCGAATGGTCCGTGCCACTCGGCCGGCGCTTCCGTGCGCTGAAGCTCTGGTTCCTGATGCGCTACCACGGACTTGAGGGCCTGCGCGCAATGATCCGCAACCATGTGAAATGGTCGGAGGAACTCGCCGGGCGGCTTGCCGCCGAACCGGACTTCGAGATCGTCAGCGCGCCGGTGCTCTCGCTCTTCTCCTTCCGCCACAAGAGCGGCGAGGATGCCGACGCGCACAACATCGCCCTCGTCAACGCCATCAACGACGACGGCCGCATCTATCTCACACAAACCCGCGTCGACGGGCGCATCGCCATCCGCTTCCAGGCCGGCCAGTTCGAGATGACGCGCGACGACGCCGACACCGCCTTCAGGGCGATCACCGAGATCGCCCGCAGACCGACTTAAGGAGACCGCCATGGCCGAACGGCCCCGCCTCGCCGGCTTTTCCCATCAGGGCATCCTGAAATACGGCCTCGTCCGGGAAGACGGCATCGTCGACCTTTCCGCCCGCTACGGCGCGCGCTGGCCGAGCCTGCGCGAGGTGATCGAGGCGGGGGCGCTCGTGACGCTGGCGGAAGAGGCCGCAGCGCTTCCGGCAGACCATGCGCTCGAGGATATCACCTATGAGATCCCGATCCCCGCGCCGGAGAAGATCATCTGCGTCGGCGTCAACTTCCCGGACCGCAACGAGGAATACAAGGACGGGCAGGCCGCGCCCGCCAATCCGTCGCTCTTCATCCGCTTCCCGCGCTCCTTCACCGGCCACGGCCGGCCGCTGGTCCGCCCGCCGGAAAGCCCGCAGCTCGACTACGAGGGCGAGATCGCCATCGTCATCGGCAAAGGCGGCCGCCGCATAGCGGAGATCGATGCGCTCGATCACATCGCGGCGCTCACCCTCTGCAACGAGGGCACGATCCGCGACTGGGTGCGCCATGCCAAGTTCAACGTCACGCAGGGCAAGAACTTCGACGCGACGGGCTCCATCGGCCCCTGGCTGGTGCCCTTCACCGATGAAGGCCAGATCGCCGACATCGCGCTCGAAACCCGCGTCAACGGCGAGGTGCGCCAGAGCGACCGCACGGGCCGCATGATCTTCTCCTTCCGCAGGATCGTCAATTACATCTCCACCTTCACGACGCTGGTGCCGGGCGACGTCATCGTCTGCGGCACGCCGACGGGGGCGGGCGCGCGCTTCGACCCGCCGGTCTGGCTGAAGCCGGGCGACGTGGTGGTGGTAGAGGCCGAGGGCATCGGCCTTCTCCGCAACACCATCGCCGACGAGGTTTTCCGACCATGATGACGCCAGACGACATCCGCGCCGCCGCCCAGAGCCTCGACGAGGCCGAACGCACCCACGTCCAGACCGGCCTCCTCTCGCTCAAGCACCCGGCCATCACCATGGACGACGCCTATGCGATCCAGGGCGCCTGGGTGAAAAAGAAGATCGCCGACGGCCGCCGCGTGATCGGCTGGAAGATCGGCCTCACCTCCAAGGCCATGCAATATGCGCTGAACATCGACATTCCCGATTCCGGCGTGCTCTTCGATGACATGGTCTTCGAGGACGGCGCGACGGTTCCGGCCGACCGCTTCATCCAGCCGCGCGTCGAGGCGGAGATCGCCTTCGTCATGAAGGCCCCGCTCAAGGGGCCCGGCATCACCGTCTTCGACGTCCTGAACGCCACGGACTACGTCACCCCGGCGCTGGAAATCCTCGACACGCGCATCCTGCGCGTCGACCCCGAGACGAAGAAGGCGCGCACCATCTTCGACACGATCTCCGACAATGCCGCCAATGCCGGCATCGTCACGGGAGGGCGCGCCGTCAGGCCCGATGAGATCGACATGCGCTGGATGGGCGCCATCGTCAGCCGCAACGCCGAGGTGGAGGAAACCGGCCTCGGCGCCGGCGTGCTCAACCAGCCGGCCCGCGGCGTCGCCTGGCTCGCCAACCGCCTCGCGCAATATGGCGACGGCATCGAGGCCGGCCAGATCGTACTTGCCGGCTCGTTCATCCGCCCCGTCGAGGCCCGCCACGGCGACACCATCGTCGCCGATTTCGGGCCTTACGGCTCCGTCAGCCTGTTCTTTGCATAGGAGGTCCCATGCCCGCCCCGAAAAACCGCTTCAAACAGGCGCTGAAGGACGGCCGTGCGCAGATCGGCCTCTGGCAGGCGCTCGCCAGTCCCTACACGGTCGAGATCTGTGCGGAGGCGGGCTACGACTGGCTGCTGCTCGACGCCGAGCACGCGCCGAACGACGTGCCGCTGCTCGTCTCCCAGCTCCAGGCGATGAAGGGCTCGGCCAGCCACGCCGTCATCCGCCCGCCCATCGGCGAGACGTGGATCGTCAAGCAGCTCCTCGACATCGGCGCACAGACGCTGCTGGTCCCCATGGTCGACAGCGGAGCGATGGCGCAGGCGATGGTCAAGGCCGTGCGCTACCCGCCCCATGGCGTGCGCGGCGTCGGCGCGGCGCTGGCGCGTGCCTCGGCCTTCAACCGCACGGCGGACTACCTCCAGACCGCCAATGACGAAATCTGCCTGCTGCTGCAGGTGGAAAGCCGCGCCGGCCTCGACGCGCTCGACGCCATCGCCGGCACGGAGGGCGTCGACGGCGTCTTCATCGGCCCGGCCGACCTTGCCGCCGACATGGGTTTCCTCGGCAAGCCCGGCGCGCCGGAGGTGCAGGCGGAAGTCGAGAAGGCGCTTCGGAAAATCCAGGCCCACGGCAAGGCGGCGGGCATCCTCACCGGCGATCTCGGCCTTGCGAAACGCTATCTGGAGCTCGGCGCCACCTTCGTCGCCATCGGCAACGACGTGACGCTGCTCGCCAACGCCACGACGAAGCTGCTCTCGGATTTCAAGGCGGCCGAGCCGGCGACGGCGCCGGGCACCGCCAGGGTCTACTGACCTATTCCTCGCCGCCGCCCTTGCCTTCCAGCTTGAGGGCGGCGAGCTCCTCCAGCATGTCGAGCAGGTCTTCGACGCGGCCCGCGCCGAAGCGCGCATCGATATCCGCATAGACCCGGCGGGAATCGGGCATGACCTCCTGGATCACCCTCTGGCCGGCCGGCGCAAGCGCCAGCAGCACCCGCCGCCCGTCGTCCTTGTCCTTGTGCCGCGTAATGAGGCCGCGTTCCTCCAGCGAGCGCAGCATGCGCGTCAGGCTCGGCGCGAGGATGAACGCCTTCTCCGCCACTTCCGAGGCATCAAGCATGCCCGCCTCCGACAGGACGCGCAGCACGCGCCATTGCTGCTCGGTCACGTCATGGTCGGCGAGGATCGGCCGGAAATGGCTCATCACCGCCTCGCGCGCCTTCAAAAGGCCGATCGCCAGCGAGCGCCGGCGTTCGCGCGGCGGGCTGTCCTTCGTCTTTTCGGGAGAGGTCGTGTCCTGCGGGGCGTCGTTCGTCATCCTGTTTCTATCCGCGATTTTCGCCGCCCGCGCAATCGAAAGGCGGCAGGGAAGGGAAGAACGGATCGCCTGCCGCCCGCCGGCATGCTAGCCTCCGGCCGAAATCCAGCCAACGGAAGTGCAGCCCCATGACGCATGACAATACCGACCGCCGCTACGTCCTCGCCCCCGCGCCCGTTCCCACCCTTGCCGTCGAGGGGAGCGACGCGCTCTTCCCGGTGCACCGTATCTACTGCGTCGGCCGCAACTTCGCCGACCACGCCATCGAGATGGGGCACGATCCGGACAAGGAGCCGCCCTTCTTCTTCCAGAAGAACCCGGACACACTGGTACGGCCGGAGGAGGGCTTCCCCTATCCGCCCGCAAGCCGGGACGTGCATTACGAGGTCGAGCTTGTCGTGGCGCTCCGCGAAGGCGGCAGCGACATTCCCGTCGAGCGCGCGCTGGACTGCGTCTACGGCTATGCCGTCGGCCTCGACATGACGCGCCGCGACCTGCAGGCCGAGGCCAAGAAGCTCGGCCGGCCGTGGGAGATCGCCAAGGCCTTCGAGCGGTCGGCCCCCTGCGGCCCCATCCATCCCGTCGCCGGCATCGGCCATCCGAACAACGGCGCGATCCGCCTCGACGTCAACGGCCAGCGCCGGCAGGACGGCAATCTCGACCAGATGATCTGGAAGGTGCCGGAGATGATCGCCTGTCTCTCCCGCCTCTTCACGCTGGCACCCGGCGACCTCATCTTCTCCGGCACGCCGGCGGGCGTCGGCGCGGTCGAGCGGGGCGACGTGATGCACGCGCATATCGACGGGCTCGGCGGCATCACCGTCGCCGTCGTCTGAAGCGATGCCTGCGACAGGACGCCACGCACGGGTGCCCTCCTTATTTGATTAAAGTCAAAGAACGGGAAGGGCTGCGGGTCTACCTCCTTGGTCATGAACGAGTGGCGTTCGTGAGCAAGGAGAATACCCCATGCGTAGCATAGTAAAGAGCATCGTCGGCGCGGCAGCCTTCCTGGCACTGGCCCTTCCGGCGGCGGCAGCCGATTTCGAAGTGCACATGCTGAACAAGGGCGCCGAGGGCGCCATGGTGTTCGAGCCGCCCTTCGTGAAGGTGGCCCCCGGCGACACGGTGACCTTCATTCCCACCGACAAGGGTCACAATGTCGAGACGATCAAGGACATGATCCCCGACGGCGCGGAAGCCTTCAAGAGCAAGATGAACGAGACCTACAAGGTCACCTTCGACAAGGCCGGCGCCTATGGCGTCAAGTGCACGCCGCATGCCGGCATGGGCATGGTCGGCCTCGTGATCGTCGGCGATGCGCCGGCCAACCTCGACGCCGTCAAGACCGCCAAGCTGCCGAAGAAGGCACGCGAGCGCATGGATGCGGCAATCGCCGCGGCCGGCCTCTGAAATTCCCCCTTTCGGGGCAGGGTGGAAAACCCGGGGCGGCTTGCCGCTCCGGGTTTTTCCGTTCCATCGCTTCGATCCATTTCCTGCATGGTATGGATTTGCACATTTAATTTTCTAATGCCGCAGGCGGCTGATAACGTGCCACCACAACCAACGGGACGGCGCATGCTAAAACTCGCTTCGTTTTCAGCCTGGCTCCTCCTTACGGCCCTCTGCCCGCCCCTTCTTGCCGCCGAAAACACCATGCCCCTCGCCCTGCACAAGGCTGCCGCAGCCGACGACGTCGCCGCCATAAAGACCCTCATCGCCGAAGGCGCCGAGATCGACGCGCGGGACGGAACCGGCGCGACCGCGCTTCTCGTCGCAACGCACGGCAACAGGCTGGAGGCCGCCCGCGCGCTGATCGCGGCGGGTGCCGACGTCAACGCCAGGGACGGCATCAGCGACAGCCCGTATCTATACGCCGGCGCGCGCGGCCATCTGGAAATCCTCAAGCTGACGCTCGCGCACGGCGCGAACCTTGCGAGCACCAACCGCTACGGCGGCACCGCCCTCATCCCCGCCGCCGAGCGCGGCCATGTCGAGACGGTCGAAACGCTGATCGCCGCCGGCGTCGACGTCGACCACGTCAACCGGCTCGGCTGGACGGCGCTGCTGGAGGCGATCCTCCTCGGCGACGGCGGGCCGCGGCATGTGCGGATCGTCGAGCGGCTGATTTCGGCCGGCGCCGATGTCGACCTTGCCGACCATGACGGCGTGACGCCGCTCCGGCACGCCCGCAGCCGCGGCTACCGCGATATCGCCGCCCTGCTCGAAAAGGCCGGCGCAAAGTAGCGGGAAAAGACGAGGCGGAGGACAATCCGCCGGGAAAGACGGAAACACTCAAAGACAAAGGGCCTGAGAACGATGCAAAGAAGCTACTATTCCTCCCTCGGCGGCCATCCCCCGCAGAGCGACCTCCTGACCGGCCGCGCCGTCTTCACGGAGGCCTATGCGGTCATTCCCAAGGGCGTGATGCAGGACATCGTCACCTCCTTCCTGCCCTTCTGGAACGACACGCGCTGCTGGGTCATCGCCCGCCCGCTCTCCGGCTTCGCCGAGACCTTCTCGCAATACGTCATGGAAGTGGCGCCGGGCGGCGGCAGCGACCGGCCGGAACAGGACCCGGACGCCGAAGGCGTGCTCTTCGTCGTCGACGGCGAGGTTGAACTGACGCTGCCGGCCGGCAAGCACACGCTCCAGCCGGGCGGCTACGCCTTCCTGCCGCCGGGCCTGAAATGGTCGCTGCACAACCGCTCCGGCGCCCATGCCCGCTTTCACTGGATCCGCAAGGCCTACGAGGCTGTCGACGGCCTGCCGCATCCCGAGCCGCTGATCCTCAACGAGAAGGACATCACTCCTTCGGTCATGCCCGGCACGGAAGGCCGCTGGGCGACGACGCGCTTCGTCGATCCCAACGACCTGCGCCACGACATGCATGTGACCATCGTCACGCTCCTGCCCGGCGCGGTCATCCCCTTCGCGGAAACCCACGTCATGGAGCACGGCCTGTATGTGCTGCAGGGCAAGGCCGTCTACCGCCTCAACCAGGACTGGGTGGAAGTGGAGGCCGGCGACTTCATGTGGCTGCGCGCCTTCTGCCCGCAGGCCTGCTATGCCGGCGGCCCGGAGCCGTTCCGCTACCTGCTCTACAAGGACGTCAACCGCCACATGACGCTGAAGCCTTTCGGCGGCCGCCGCTAGAGCGCAGACTATAAACCTCTCGGCAATCCGGACCCGCGCCCTCCTGGCGCGGGTTTTTTTTCCATTCAGCCCGCAATCGGCATGGCGGCGGGATAGCGCCGCGGGTCGAAGCGCAGGTAGATGAGCGCCGTCACCAGCACGCAGCCGAGATGCAGCATCCAGCCCGCGGCAAAGCCGCCCGTCCAGTCGTGCAGCAGCGCCAGCGCATAGGGGCCGAGCGCGGCGATCAGGAAGCCGCCGCCCTGCATGAGCGCGGCGAGCGCCCCGGCCTGTTCGGGCCGCGGCAGGTGGTCGAGCGCGGTGACGATGGCGAGCGCGAAACTGCCACCGAGGCCGGCGCCGCACAGCCCCGCCCAGAGGACCGGCGCAAGCCCCGGAAAGCCGGCGAGCCCGAGGAAGCCGGCGACCTGCAGGGCGATGGTCAGGAGAAGCCAGGGGCGGCGGTCGGCATTGCCGCGCGCAAGGGCCGGCAGGCCGAGCGCGGCCGCCGCCTGGCCAGCGGCCATCACGGCGACGAGGCTGCTGCTGTCGCCGCTCGTCCAGCCCTGGCTCTGGTAATAGGGCGAGAGCCAGGCGATCATCGAGCTGTAGCCGGAATTGATGAGGCCGAAGGACAGCATCAGTCCCCAGGTCCGCGGCCGGCGCAGGAGCTGGCGGGTCAGCGTGCCGTCGGGCCGGCCGGCCCGCACGTCCGAGAGGATGCGCCAGGCGGCGGCGAGCGCAAGCGCCACCGGCAGCGCCAGGAAGGCGAGCGCCGCCTGCCAGCGGTAGCCGGCGCCCGTGAGCATCGGCATCAGCCGGGCGCCGAAGGCGCCGCCCGCCATGATCGTCGCGGAATAGAGCCCCGTCACCACCGGCACGCTCGCCGGGAAGCGCGCCTTGATGATGCCCGGGAAGATCGCCTGGATGAAGGCGACGCCGATGCCGCAGACGGCGGCCGTCGCGATCAGCGACAGCCCGTCCTGCACGAAGAGGCGGAGCGCCGAGCCGGCAAGAAGCACGACGAGCGCGATCAAAAGCCCCCGCCGCGCCCCGAGCCGGACCTGGAGGCCGGGCGCGACGAAGGCCCCGACGCCCATCAGGAACATCGGCAGGAGCGTGAGCATGGAAACCCCGCCATAGCCGAGCCCCGTATCCGCGACGATCTCGGTGAGGAGCGGCCCCGGCGCGGCGAGGAAGGGGCGCAGGTTGAGGCCGACGAGGACGACCAGTGCAAGCATTGTCCAGTCGCGGCCGGAGCGCGTATCCGTCATCGTTCGATCTTTCTGTTGGGGAGGCGGAAGGGAGCGCCGCCGAACATGCCTATCGCTACCACCGGCTTGAATCATGCGCAAATTAGATGTTTAGATAGCTAGTATTTAGAAATTCGATGGAGGACGCCATGCTCGACCCGCGCCTGCTCCGGGCCTTCGTGGCGATTGCCGATGCGGGCAGTTTCACGGCGGCGGCCGAGCGCCTGCACATGACGCAGTCGACCATGAGCCAGCAGATCGGCCGGCTGGAGGAAGCGATCGGCCGGGAGCTCGTCGACCGCGCCGCCCGGCCGGTGCGCCTGACGGTGACGGGCGAACGACTGCTCGGCCATGCGCGCCGCATCCTCGCCCTGCAGAGCGAGGCGCTGACGCTGGTGGCCGAGACCTCCGGCACGACCTCGGTGCGCATCGGCATGCCGGACGACATCGCCACGCCCGAGATGGCCCGCGCCTTCGCCGCCTTCACGCGACGCCACAAGGAAGCACGGCTCGACGTCATGACGGGCCTGCGCTCGGACCTGACGCGCCGCTACCGCTCCGGCGAGCTCGACATCGTGGTGCTGAAGGAGGACATGCCGAGCGCCGATAGCTGGGCGAGCTTCGAGGAGCCGATCACCTGGTTCGCCGCCGCCGATGCGGCGGGCGACCTGCCCGATCCGGTGCCGCTCGTCACCTTCCCACCCGGCGGGCTCTACCGCGATTCCATGTTCGAGCGGCTGGAGCGCGAGCGGCGGCGCTGGTACATCGCCTTCACCTCGGCAAGCCTGCGCAACGTGCTGATGGCCGTCGAAGCCGGCCTCGGCCTCTCGCTGCTGCCCATCGACGCGGCCCGCGGCTGGCGGGTCAGCCCTGTCGCCGAATTCAGCCCCGAGCCGCCGATCGTCGCCTCGCTCTATGCCTGGGAGCGCGGCGGCATCGTCGGGGAACTCGCCGGCGAGGTGCTCGACATCCTGAAACGGCATTTTGCCCGCGATCAGGAGCGGTAGAGGTCCTTGTAGGCCTCGCGCAGCACGTTCTTCTGCACCTTGCCCATGGTGTTGCGCGGCAGGTCGTCGATGAAGAGCACGCGCTTGGGCTGCTTGTAGCGCGCGAGCCGCTCCCTGAGCCCGTCGAGCACCGCCGCCTCGTCGAGGGCCGAGCCCTTCTCGCGCACCACGACGGCCGTGACGCCCTCGCCGAAATCGGGATGCGGCAGGCCGATGACCGCGCTCTCGACGACGCCCGCCATGGCGTCGATCTCGCTTTCCACTTCCTTGGGATAGATGTTGTAGCCGCCGGAGATCACGAGGTCCTTGCCGCGCCCGACGATGTGCACATAGCCGCGCGCATCGATCTTGCCGAGGTCACCGGTGATGAAGAAACCGTCCGCGCGGAATTCCGCGGCGGTCTTCTCCGGCATGCGCCAGTAACCCGCAAAGACGTTCGGCCCCTTCACCTCGATCATGCCCGTCTCGCCGTCCGGCACCGGCCTGCCGGTCTCCGGCTCGCTTACGCGCAGCAACACGCCCGGCAGCGGGAAGCCCACCGTGCCGGCGATCCGCTCGCCGTCATAGGGGTTGGAGGTGTTCATGTTGGTCTCGGTCATGCCGTAGCGCTCGAGGATGGCGTGGCCGGTCCGCTCGGCAAAGCTGCGGTGGGTTTCGGCAAGCAGCGGGGCAGAACCCGAAACAAAGAGCCGCATTCCCTCGGTCGCCGTCCGCGTCAACCCCGGATGCTGGAGAAGGCGGACATAGAAGGTCGGAACACCCATCATCACGCTGGCGCTTTCCATCAACCGCAGCACCTCGCCGGCGTCGAACTTCGGCAGGAGATACATCGAGGCGCCGGCCAGCAGCGTGACGTTGGAGGCGACGAAAAGGCCGTGCGTGTGGAAGATCGGCAGCGCGTGGATCAGCCGGTCGGCGCCGGTGAAGCGCCAGTAGTCGCGCAGCGTCAGGGCGTTCGAGAGGAGGTTGTCATGCGTCAGCATCGCTCCCTTGGAGCGGCCCGTCGTGCCGGAGGTGTAGAGGATGGCGGCAAGGTCGTCGGCCCCGCGTGCGGCATCGGGGAAATCGGCGCCTGCATCCGCCGCCAGCACGAGGAGCGATCCGCCGCCGGCCTCGTCGAGCGTCTCGACCTGGGCGCCGTGCTTGCCGGCGACCGTGCGCACGCCCTCCGCCGCCTTCGGCGCGACGACGACGAGCCGCGGTTCGGCATCGCCGATGAAATAGTCGAGCTCGGCAAGCGTATAGGCCGTGTTGAGCGGCAGGTAGACGGCCCCGGCGCGAAGGCAGGCGAGATAGAGCATCAGGGCTTCCGGGCTCTTTTCCACCTGAACGGCCACCCGGTCGCCGGGCGTAACGCCGAGCCCCTGCAGCGCGCCCGCCAGGCGGCCGGAAAATTCCAGCATGTCGCCATAGGTCCAGCGCCGCCCTTCCGCCGTCTCGATGAAGACGGCCCCGCGCGCCGCCGCAGCCCGGATCGCATCGAAAAGGTGGTTCGCCATGGTCGTCTCCTCTGCCGTTCCCCCCGCACCTTGTCACAGCAGGCGGGGACGACGCCAGAGGCAAGCCCTCACCGAAGCAGGCCCTGCCCGCCGTCGATCCACAGCGGCACGCCGGTGATGTGCCGCGCCTTGGAGGAGGAGAGGAAGAGGATCGCATCGGCCACCTCGTCGGCCGTTCCCGGCTTGCCGTTGGTGACGGGGATGTCGCCCTCCGGCCAGACGACGGGAATGCCCGCCTCCTTCGCGCCGCGCCGCTCGGTGTTCTCCTCGATATCGGTATCAATGGCGCCGGGGCACACCGCATTGACGCGGATGCCGGCCTTGCCGAGCTCGAGCGCGAGCTGCTGCATCATGGCGACCTGCCCGGCCTTGGCCGCCGCATAGGCCGTCGCGCCCGGCGTGGTGAAGGTGCGCGTGCCGTTGATGGAGGAGACGATGACGATGGCCCCCTCACCCGCCTTGCGCAGGTACGGCACCGCCAGATGCAGCGTGAGATAGGTGCCGCGCAGGTTGACGGCGATGGTCTCGTCCCATTCGGCGGGCGTGAGGTCGTCGATCGGCGCCCAGGCGCCGTTGATGCCGGCATTGGCGACAACGATATCGAGACCGCCAAAGGTATCGGCAAGCCGTTCCACCGCGGCCCGCATGGAAGCCTCCTCCGCCACGTCGGCGACGAGCGGGACGGCCGCGCCGCCCTGCGTGCGGATTTCGCGCGCCACCGCCTCCACCTCCTCGCCGGTGCGGCTGAGAACCCCCACGCTTGCGCCATAGCGGGCGAAGGCGAGCGCCGTGGCCTTGCCGATCCCCGATCCGGCGCCCGTCACGAGGGCGACCTTTCCTGCAAAGAGCATGGACATCTCCATTCGTTGGGCGTCGATCCGGCTGAATGGAGAATGTACGGCGCGCCTTCCGGTTCCCGCCTTTCGCGCTTCCGATTGTCGGGAACCATGGCCCCCGACCGGCGTTTGGTTGAAAGAGGACGCCAATCCGCAGGAGGTCAACGTGCGCCAGAACCAGAAGAAGAAGCCGCTCGCCCGCAAACCCGCAGCCCCGGAAACGGACCCGCACGGCGCCCGCAAGCGCCGCAATTCCTGGGAGCCGCAGGTGGTGGTGCCTCATCAGGTGGACCTGCCGCTGCACCGGCCGGAGCACGAGGACGTCGCCGTGCCGGCCGCCCCGAACGGCCGCAGCCTGATCAACGGGCGTCTTTGACGAGGGCGGACCGATGCGCGTCAAGGACGTGATGTCCGCCCAGATCGTGACGATTTCGCCGAGCGACACCGCCCAGTCGGCCGCGCGGCTGATGCTGGAGACGGAAGTGGGCGCGTTGCCGGTCGAGGTGCCCGGGGTGGGCGCCATCGTCGGCATCGTCACCGACCGCGACATCGTCGTGTCGGTGCTTGCCCGCGGGCTTTCCACCTCCACCGCCGTCGCCGAGTTCATGACCGTGTCACCGGAACTGTGCAACGAGGACGATGACACGACGGCCGTCGCCGCGCGCATGCGCGAGCTCAGCGTGCGCCGCCTGGTGGTCGCCAATGCCGACCGGCGCGTGGTCGGCATCGTCAGCCTCGTCGACCTTCCAACCGGAAAGCAGGGCAGGGAGGACGCGCGATGACGCTCTTTGCGACAGACAGGCTGTGGGCCGATGCCGTCGTGCTGGAGGGCGACGGGCGGGTCCTGCGCGTGCAGAGCACGCGGGACGCGCTCCTCTGCCTCAAGAACCATTGGCTGGAGACCGACGGGCCGGCCCTTGCAGCAGCAAAGACGCTCTGCGAACGGGGCCTTGCGAGCGATGACGACCCGGGCCTTGCGCTGCGGGCCTTCATCGAAGCGGCGAAGGAAGCGGGTTTCCGCGTGAATTCCTGGACTGGCTAGCATCCGGGCGACAAGCCGCAAAAGGCAGCCCGTTTCTTTAAGACCATGTCTTTCGAAGGGACACCATCGTGAACGACGAACGCGACGAATGGATCAGCAAGCGCGCCTACGGCCTCTGGGAGGCGGAAGGCCGCCCGCACGGCAGGGACCATATCCATTGGGAGCAGGCGGCCCGCGAGCGCGCCGAGCTCGAAAGGGTGGCGCTGCCGGACCATCTCGAAAAGCGCCGCAACAGCGCAGAAAGCGACGATGCGACCCGCGCGGCCGTCGACCTCACCCGCAAGACGGCACCTCCCGCCCGCAAGCCCCCTCCGCGCCGCGGCGCCGCCTGACCCTCACGAGGCCTTGCGGCGGGCGCGCCGGCGGGCGTTCCTGCGGTTTTCGAGGAAGCGCAGCAGCCGCTCCTCTTCCGCGCGCAGCCCGGAAACGCCTGCAAGAGGCCGGCGGAGGGCAGCGGCAAGCGTCTCCGGCGTCTCCGCAAGCGCCACGATATCCGGATGGATATAGCTCGACCGGGCGATGGCCGGCGTATTGTTGAGCAGGGAGGACGCCGCCTCGGCCATGGCCTTGACGGTCGGTCGCCCGCCCTCTTCGATCGCATGGCGCGCCGCCGAAAAGGCCGCGAGGCTGCCCGCCCAGGTGCGGAAGGTCTTGGCGGAAACGGGAATGCCCGAAATCTCCGCGAGATAGACGTTGAGCCGCCCGGAATCGATGGGCCGCACGAGATCCGTGTCGTCCTTCCACACGAAGAGCGCGCGGCCCGGCAGGTCGGCGCATTCCTCCAGCAGGCGTTGCAGGCGGCGGTGCTTCAGCGTCCGCTGCACGCGCTTGCCGCCCTTGGCGCTGAAGCGCAGCACGATGCGCCCGTCCGCAAGCGAGACATGGCGCTTGAGGAGCGTCGTCGCCCCGTAGGTCCGGTTTTCCTCGGCATAGGCGCGGTTGCCGACGCGCAGTTGCGCCTCGTCGAGCAGGACGGTGATGGCCGCCAGCATCGTATCGACCGCGCCGGGCGCGCCGTCGAGGTCCCGCCGCACCGCGCGGCGCAGCTTCGGCAGAACGCGCCCGAAGGCAATGAGCTGGTCGAACTTGTCGCCGCTTTTCAGCGCCTGCCAATCGGCATGGTAGCGGTATTGCTTGCGCCCGCGCGCGTCATAGCCCGTCGCCTGCAGGTGGCCGTTCTCCTGAAGGCAGATCCAGACATCCTCATAGGCCGGCGGCAGGCCGAGCAGGCGATGCGCGCCTTGGTGTCCGGATCGTCGAGCAGGGAGCCGTCCGGCAGGCGGTAGCAGAAGCTGCGGCCGGTCCGCTGGCGCCGGATGCCCGGCTCGCTGTCCGAGACATAGACGAGGCCCGTTTCCTCCAGGTTGTCGGGCGCCATGTCCGGCTCCGTCAGGCCGGCTCGAAGACGGCAAGGCTGGCGGCGTAGACCGTGGCCGGGCTCCCGGCGTCATGCGCCATGAAGGCGCCCTCCTCGGCGCCCGTATCGAGCACCCGCTTCCAGCCCGCAATGCCGTTCACCTCCGGCAGCGTCACCGCGCAATCCTCGCCGGCGTTGCAGACGATGAGAAGCTGGTCCGCCCCCTCGCCGTTCGCCGGCCGGGCAAGGAAGAGGCAGAGCGTGCGCAGGTTCTCGTCCTGCCACGCCGCATCGTCCATGGGCGCACCGTCCGCCCTGTACCAGGCGATCTCGGTGGAACCGTCCTCCGCCGGCTCGCCCGTCAGGAACCGTTCCTGCCGCAGCGCCGGATGCGCCTTGCGGAAGGCGATGGCACCCTTGCAGAAGTTGAGGAACGGATCGGCAAGGCCGCTCCAGTCCGTCCAGCCGATCTCGTTGTCCTGGCAATAGGCGTTGTTGTTGCCCTGCTGGCCGTTGCCGAGCTCGTCGCCGCCGAGCAGCATCGGCACGCCCTGGCTCGTCATCAGCGTGGCGATCATGGCGCGGCGGCGGCGGTCGCGCGCGGCGCGGATGCCGTCGTCCTCCGTCGGTCCTTCCGCGCCGAGATTGGCCGAATGATTGTCCGAATGGCCGTCGCGGTTTTCCTCGCCGTTCGCCTCGTTGTGCTTGCCGTCGTAGGAGACGGTGTCCATCAGCGTGAAGCCGTCATGGGCGCTGATGAGGTTGACCGAGGAGGTCGCGCCGCGATCCGAATGGTTGAACTGCGGCGCCGAGCCCGTAAGGCGCGTCGCAAGCCCCGGGGCAAGGCCGCCGTCGCCCTTCCAGAAGCGCCGGACGTCGTCGCGATACTTGTCGTTCCATTCGCGGAACGGATAGGGAAAGCCGCCGACCTGGTAGCCGCCGTCACCGACGTCCCACGGCTCGGCGATCAGCTTCACGCCGGAGAGGATCGGATCCTGCCGGATCGCGTCGAAGAAGGTGCCCTCGCGGTCGAACTCGATGTGGCGCGTGCGGCCGAGCGTGCTGGCAAGGTCGAAGCGGAAGCCGTCGACATGCATGACGCCGACCCAGTAGCGCAGGCTGTCGAGCACCATGCGCAACACCATGGGATGGGCGACGTTCAGCGTGTTGCCGGTGCCCGTCGTGTCGTAGGTATGGCGCGGGTCGTCCGGCGAGAGCCGGTAGTAGCTCGCATTGTCGAGCCCGCGGAAGCTCAGCGTCGGGCCGAGCTCCGAGCCTTCGGCGGTGTGGTTGTAGACGACGTCCATGATCACCTCGATGCCGGCGGCATGGAAGCGCTTCACCATGGTCTTGAATTCGGTGATCGCCCGGCCGGAAAGGAAGCGCGGCTG
The DNA here is from genome assembly GCF_055392685.1 of Shinella sp. Sh6. Classification (NCBI taxonomy): domain Bacteria; kingdom Pseudomonadati; phylum Pseudomonadota; class Alphaproteobacteria; order Hyphomicrobiales; family Rhizobiaceae; genus Shinella; species Shinella sp. Sh6. The sequence goes on from NZ_AP044005.1 coordinate 2,958,714, forward strand.
CGGGGCGAAGAAGCCGAGCGTCTGGTAGCCCCAGTAGTTGCGCAGGCCCTTTTCGAGAAGGTAGCGGTCATCCGGGAAATACTGGATCGGCAGGAGCTCGACGGCGGAGATGCCGAGATCGACGAGATGCTCGACGATCGGATCGCTCGCCATGCCCATGAAGGTGCCGCGCAACTCCTCCGGCACGCCGGGATGGGTCATGGTCATGCCGCGCACATGCGCCTCGTAGATGATCGTCTCCGTCCACGGCCGGCGGATCGCCGCATCGCCCGCCCAGTCGAAATCGGGATCCTGCACCACGCCCTTGACCATGAAGGGCGCACTGTCGCGCTCGTCGAAGGAAAGGTCCTCCGCCGGATCGCCGATACGGTAGCCGTAAAGCGCGTCGTTCCACTCGATCTCGCCGAGCACCTGCTTGGCATAGGGGTCGAGCAGCAGCTTGTTCGGGTTGAAGCGATGGCCGGCGGCAGGCTCGTAGGGGCCGTGCGCACGGTAGCCGTAGACCGTGCCGGGCCTGAGGCCGGCGATATAGCCGGACCAGACGTCGCCCTCGCGCTTGGGCAGCGGCAGGCGGTCGGTCTCCTCCCTGCCGTCCTCGCTGAAGAGGCAGAGTTCCACCTGTTCCGCATGGGCGGAGAAGACGGCGAAATGCGTTCCTTCTCCGGTGAACTCGGCGCCGAGTTCCGGTTTCATGAAATCGAGTTCGGAAAAGGAATAGCTCATGTGGTCTGGCCCCTTCGGTCGAGCAGGCGGCGTTCCGCACCGTGCCGGAAAAGCCGCGACAGCAACGCGAACAGGGGCCGATTGTTCCCGGAACTTTTGCCCCGCCGCCCGGTTCGTTGCTGGACGTATCATGCAAGGAGAGACCATGACCGGAACGTGGGGACCGAGCCTGCTTCAAGACGGACGGGTGCGCTTTCGCCTGTGGGCGCCTGCCGAAAACGCGGTGGACGTGCTGGTCGGCGGCAATGCCGTCGCGATGACCGCCGCAGGCGACGGCTGGCACGAGGCCGTCACGAGCCTTGCCCGGCCGGGCGACAGCTACGCCTTCCGGCTTGAAGACGGCACGGAGATAGCGGATCCCGCCTCGAGGACGCAGGTCAGGGACCTCGAAGGCCGTTCCGTCCTCGTCGATCCCGCCGCCTATGCCTGGCAGGAGACGGGCTGCAAAGGCCGGCCGTGGGAAGAGGCGATCGTCTACGAACTGCATGTCGGCACCTTCACGCAGGAGGGAACGTTCCGTGCGGCGATCGACCGCCTGCCGCACCTCCACCATGTCGGCGTCACCGCCATCGAGCTGATGCCCGTCGCGCATTTCGCCGGCCGGCGCGGCTGGGGTTACGACGGCGTGCTGCCCTATGCGCCGCACACGGCCTACGGCACGCCGGAGGACCTGAAGGCCCTCGTCGACGCCGCCCATGCCCATGGCATCATGGTGTTGCTCGACGTCGTCTACAACCACTTCGGCCCGGTCGGGAACGTCCTGCCGCGCATCGCGCCGGCCTTCTTCCACCCCGAGCGCCACACGCCCTGGGGCGCGGCCATCGCCTTCGAGGAAAGGGCCGTACGGGATTACTTCATCGGGAACGCCCTTCACTGGATTAAGGACTACCGTTTCGACGGCCTGCGGCTCGACGCCGTCGACGAGATCGATGACTCCAGCGAACGGCATATCCTCATCGAGCTGGCCGAGACGGTGCGCAGCGCCGCTCCCGGCCGCCACGTCCACCTCGTCGTGGAGGACCAGATGAGCCGCAAGGGCCTTCTCAACCGTGACGGCGGCATCGTGCATCACTATACCGCCGGCTGGAACGACGAATTCCACCACGCCCTCCACGTCATCGCGACGGGCGAGACCGAGGGCCACTACGCCCCCTTCATGGCCGAGACCGACCGCCTGCTGCGGGAGGCGACCGCGCGCGGCTTCGTTTATGCGGACCGCTCGAAGGACCGGATCGGCCCGCCGCCGCAGGATCCGCTTCCCCCGCAGGTCAACGTCAACTTCCTGCACAACCACGACCAGGTCGGCAACCGCGCCTTCGGCGAGCGTCTCCCGCTGCTCGTCGAGCCGACGCTGCTCACGGTCATGACCGCGCTGCTGCTGTTTGCTCCCGGCATTCCGCTCCTCTTCATGGGCGAGGAATACGGCGAGCGGCAGCCGTTCCTGTTCTTTGCCGATTTCGGCGGCGACCTTGCCCATGCGACGCGGGAGGGCCGCAGGGCCGAGGCGGAGAATTTCGGCGGGCTGCCGGAAGGCACGACGGCGCACCACCTGCCCGACCCCGGCGACGAGGAGACCTTCCGCCGCTCGCAGCTCGACTGGTCGCGCGCCGGCTCGCCCGAGGGCCGCGCCAGCATCCGGTTCGTGCGCGAGCTCATCGCCCTGCGCCAGGCCCATGTCGTGCCGCTGCTCGCCGGCGGCGGCGCCGTCGAGCCGCACATCCTGCCCGCCGAGGCGGACGTTCTTGCCATCGACTGGCGCTTCGCCAAGGCGACGCTCGCCATCCGCGCCAACCTCGCAAAGGAGGCCCGCGCCCTGCCGCAAGCCCCGGGCGAGACGGTCTTCCGGCTTTCCGCCGCCGGCGCAGGCGGCCCTTCCATCCTCGTTGCCGTCGACCGCGGGCCCGAGAGCGGGAACCAACACGCCGCTCGTCTGTTATAAGGCAAAAGGCTGCGCGAGAGGTCCCGCATGCGCATCGCAGAAATCATGACCAGCAATGTCCATCTCGTCCGCCCGGAGGAAACGCTGCAATATGCGGCAAGCCTCATGGCCGAATGGGACATCGCCTTCCTGCCGGTGGCCGATGCGACCGGCCTCGTCGGTACGCTCACCGACCGCGACATCATCCTGCGCGCGGTCGCACCCGGCTTCGATGCGGAAACCACCCGCGTCAGCGACATCATGACGACCAACATCACCTATTGCTACGACGACGAGGAGGCAGATGGCGTCAAGGCCAACATGAATTCGCTCCACCTGCGGCGCCTCGCCGTGCTCGACCGGCAGGATCGGCTGGCGGGGGTGGTCTCGCAATCGGATTTCCTGCGCCACGGAATCTGACGCGCAAAGCGGAACAAATCGGGTGGAAATGCGTTGTTGAGCGGCTGAAACCGCACGATCCAGGGCCGCATGACACCTCCCCGTTCGACCTATCGCCTCCAGTTCCGCAACGGCACGGACTTCGGGAGGGCACGACAGCTCGTGCCCTATCTCGCGGCCCTCGGCGTCACCCATCTCTACGCCTCGCCGCTCATGACGGCGGTGGCGGGATCGACGCACGGCTATGACGCCACGCGGACGGACGAGATCGATCCCGCGCTTGGCGGGCTAGACGGCCTTCGCAGCCTTGCGGGCGACCTGCACCGGCACGGCATCGGCCTCATCCTCGACATCGTGCCCAACCACATGGCGGCGAGCCTCGAAAACCCCTGGTGGCGCAGCGTGGTCGTCTGGGGCGAGGAAAGCCCGTTTTCCCGCCATTTCGATATCGACTGGTCCGAGCCGCTGACCCTGCCCTTCCTCGGCAAGGATTTCGCCGGGGAGCTGGCGGACGACACGCTCTGCTTTGCGCTCGACCCGCGGCACGACGCACTTGCGCTCCGCTACGGCGAAAGCTTCTACCCGCTCGCCCCGGAAAGCTACGCGATGGTGCTGGACGGTTTCACAGGCACCGTCCTGCCGGCGCGGCCCGAGGAGAACCCGCAAGGGGCGGGCCTCCTCGCAAGGACGCTGGCACCGCCCGGCACACGCGAGGAGCTGGAACGCCACCTTGCGGCCCTTTCGCGCGAGCCGGGCCGGATCGAGGCCGTGCATGCGGCCCAGCCCTGGCGGCTGATGGACTGGAAGGCGGCGAGCCGCCATCTCAGCTATCGCCGCTTCTTCGAGATCGCCGGGCTTGCGGGCCTGCGCGTCGAGGATCCCCCGATCTTCGAGGAGAGCCACAGGCTCGTCCTCGCCCTCGTGCGGGAGGGCACGGTGGACGGCCTTCGGATCGACCATGTCGACGGCCTCGCCGATCCGCGCGGCTACCTGGAGCGCCTGCGCGCCGCCGTGGGACCGGACGTCCCCATCCTCGTCGAGAAGATCCTGGAGAAAGACGAGCCCTTCGCCACCGACTGGCCTGTCGACGGCACGACAGGCTACGAGTTCATCGCCTCCCTTGCCGACGCACTCGTCGACGAGACGGAGGGCGGGCGGCTCGCAGGCGCCTTCCAGCCACTGAAAAACGAGGAGCATCGCGGCACCTTCCATGACGAAATGCGGGCGAGCAAGCGGCAGATGCTGGCGGACAATTTCCAGGGCGAGGTCCGGCGCGTCGCGCTGCTCGCCAAGGCCATGGCCGACACCGCCCATGCCGACTATTCGCGCAGCACGCTGACGGAAGCGATCTGCGCGATGATCGTCGCCCTGCCCGTCTACCGCACCTACATGGCGACGACGGCGGAGATTTCCGGGCGCGACCGGGAGGTCCTCGCTGCGGTACGCCGCGAGGCGCAGGAGGGCGTGCGCCCGGAGGTGCGCGAGGCGATCGACTTCATCTGGGAACTGCTGACCGACGACAGGACGTGCAACGCCATGCCCGAATGCGTGGAATTCCGCACGCGCTTTCAGCAGTTGAGCGGCCCCGTCATGGCGAAGGCGCTGGAGGATACGCTCTTCTACCGGGAGAACGCCTTCATCGCGCTCAACGAGGTGGGCGGCGATCCGGGCCGGCCGACGGGCGGTCCCGGCGCCTTCCACGCCGCCATGCAGGCAAGGCAGGAGGCGATGCCGCACGGCCTTTCCGCCACCGCGACGCACGACACGAAGCGCGGGGAGGATGCGCGTGCGCGCCTCTATGCGCTCGGCGAGGCGCCGGACGTATGGATCGCCGCGGAACGGCGCTGGGCCGCCCGCAACGCCCGCCACCGCCGCCGGCATCAAGGCCGGCCGGTGCCGGAGCCCGATGTGGAATGGCTGGTCTACCAGTCGCTTGCCGGTGCCTGGCCGCCCGAAGGGCTGGAGGACCGCGCCGCCTTCGCGGAGCGGATGCGACACTACGTCGAGAAGGCGTTGCGCGAGGCAAAGACGGTCTCGAACTGGGTCCTGCCGGATACCGGCTATGAGCAAAAGGTCATCGATTTCGTCGAAGACCTGCTTGGCGACACGGATTTCTGCGCGGATTTCACCGAAACGCTGCGACCCTTCATCGATGCCGGCCTGATGAACTCGCTGGCGCAGACCCTGATCAAGCTGACCGCGCCCGGCATCCCCGACATCTATCAGGGCAGCGAGCGCGGCGATTTCTCCCTCGTCGACCCGGACAACCGCCGGCCGCTCGACCCCGCCGTCCTGACCGTCCCGCAAAAGCCCCGGCCATCCCGCGCGACTTTCGCCGACTACAAGCAATGGCTGGTCGCGGCCGTGCTCGCCGAGCGGAACCGGGCGGGCGGCAATCCGTTCGCCGGCGCTTACATTCCGCTGGAGATTTCGGATGGAAACCGCGGGGCACTCGCCTTCCTGCGCGCCGCGCCGGAGGCTTTCGCGATCACCGTCGTCCCGCGCCTCACCTTCGGCCGCATCGCCCCGGAGGGCCTGCATCTTTCCGCAGGCGCGCTGGAGGATGTTTGTCTCCACCTCCCGGCGGGCTTCGCAGGCCGCGATGTCCGGTCCGTCCTCGACGGCCGCACTTACCCGCTCCGCCCGGAAATGCCGCTTGCGGACATCCTCGGTACGGAGCCCGTGGCGCTGCTTGTCGGCGCCTAGCGGATGTCGCGCGCCAATTGCTGCAGCCGCTTGAAGGCGTCGTAGCGCCGGGCATGCAGGGCCGCGGCCTCGCTGCCGGCCGGCTGGTAGATGCGGTCGGTCGCCGAGAGCGCGGCCATGGCGGAGCGCACATCCTCGAAGGCGCCGCCCGCGACGCTGCCGAGGATCGCCGCGCCGAGCAGCACCGGCTCTTCCGAGCGAGTCGAGAGCAGCGGCTTGCCGGTGGCGTCGGCGAGGAGCTGGCGGACGAGGTCGAGCTGGCCGGCACCGCCGCTGATGACGATCTTCTCCACCGGCGCGCCGGCCGCCGCCTGCGCGTCGATGATCTGCCTGAGGCCATAGCCGATGCCGCAGAGGCCGGCGATGTAGAGCGAGACGAGATTGTCGATGTCGCGCTCCATGCCGAGGCCGACGATGGCCGCACGCGCATGGGGATCGGCAAAGGGCGCCCGGTTGCCGAGGAATTCCGGCACGACATGCAGCCCGTCCGCAAGCCTCGCCACATCCGAGAGCGTTCCCGCCCGCCCGGCCGCCAGTTCCGCGAGGAAGACCGGCAGGGAAAGGCCGCGCGCCTTCGCCTGCGCCGCCGCTTCCGCGGCTGCCGGGTGGAAGGAAAGAAGCTGCTCGATCGCCGCCCCGGCCGCCGACTGGCCGCCCTCGTTGAGCCAGAGGCCCGGCACCATGGCCGAGAAATAGGGCCCCCATACGCCCGGCACGAAGACCGGCGCGTGGGTCGAGGTCATGGTGCAGGAGGAGGTGCCGAAGACATAGCCGAGATTGCTTTCCGCCGGCCCGTCGACGCCGACCGTGCCGATGCCCCCGGCATGGGCGTCGATCATGCCCGCGCCGACCGGCGTGCCGGCCACAAGGCCGAGCTCGCCCGCCGCCTGCGCCGTCAGGCCGGCGCCGAGCGGCGTGCCCGGCTCGACGACGCGCTGGCCGATGCGCGCGAAATCCTCCTCCGCCAGCACGCCGAGGGCGATGGCATGGAAATAGCTCGGGTCCCAGCGCTTCTCATGGGCGAGATAGGTCCATTTGCAGGTGACGGTGCAGGTGGAGCGGGCAAGGTCGCCCGTCGCCCGCCAGGTGAGGAAATCCGCAAGGTCGAAGAACTGCCAGGCGGCATCGAACACCTGGGGCCGGTTCTCCCGGAGCCAGAGCAGCTTCGGCGTCTCCATTTCCGGCGAGATGCGCCCGCCGACATAGCGCAGCACGTCATGGTTCGTCGCGTTGATGCGCTCGACCTCGTTCACCGCGCGGTGGTCCATCCACACGATGATGTCGCGCGCGGGGTCCTCCGACGGACCGACCGGCAGCGGTGTCCCGCCGTCACCGAGCACGACCAGCGAGCAGGTGGCGTCGAAGCCGATGCCGGCGACGGCTTCCGGCGCAACGCCCGCTTTCGCGACGGCCTCGCGCACCGAAGCGCAGACGGCAGCCCAGATTTCCGTGCTCGACTGTTCGACCATCGCGCCCGGCTCGCGGAACAGCGAGATGTCGCGCTTTCCCGAGGCCAGCATGCGGCCGGAAAGATCGAAGAGGCCGGCCCGTGCGCTGCCCGTGCCGACATCGACGCCGACGAGGTAGCGTTCGCCGCCCGCCGGGCGTGCGGAGGAGGTGTTGCTCATGGTTCTACCGCCTGCAAGTCAGGAATATTGCGGAAGGGCGGAGGAGCCGCCCTCCCGGTTTCAGAGATCGACGCTGTTGGGCAGTATCACGAGGTCGCGGATCGTCACGTTGCGCGGCCGCGTCAGCATGAAGAGCACGGCATCGGCCACTTCCTTCGGCTGCATCAGGCTGCCGTTGGCGAGCGCCTCGTCCATCTTCTCCTTCGGCCAGTCGTCGAGGAGCGCCGTCACCACCGGGCCCGGCAGCACCGCACCGACGCGCACGCCATGCTGTGCCACCTGCCGCCGCGTCGAATGGACGAACGCCTGCACGGCGAATTTCGAGGCCGTGTAGATCGGCTCCCAGACGACGGGCACGACGCCGGCGATGGACGAGGTGAAGAGGATGTCGCCCGTCTTCTTCCCGATCATGTAGGGCAGCACCGCATGGACCGAGCGGAAGGCCGCGTTGATGTTGAGGTTCAGCATCCGGTCCCAGGCGTCCGGATCGCCCTCGGCCACCGGCCCGCCGATATAGGCGCCGGCATTGGCATGGAAGACGTCGAGCCCGCCGGCGATATCGAGGATGCGCGGCAGCATGCCCGAGACGTCGGACGGGTTCAGGAGATCGACGACGAGCGGCAGGGCATTCGGGCCGAGCTCCTTGCAGAGCTGCTCCAGCCTGTCCTTCGCCCGGTCGACGAGCACCACCTTCGCGCCCTCGGCGAGAAGCGTCTTGGCGCATTCGAGGCCGATGCCGGAGGCGGCCCCCGTGATGGCGGCGATCTTGCCCTTCATGAGATCGGTCATGATTGAAACTCCATTCGATATTCTTAGGCGCGGCCGTGGCTGACGCGCGAGCGGCGGGCGAGCGAGTCGACGATGACCGCGATGGCAAGGACGCCGCCGGTGATCATGTAGCGCAGCGAGGACGAGAGGTTCAGCAGCGTCAGGCCGTTCGAGATCGCCTGGATGACGATGATGCCGAGGAGGGCCGAATAGGCGCTGCCGCGGCCGCCGAAGAGGCTGGTGCCGCCGATGACGGCCGCCGCGATGGCATTGAGGTTGACGTCGCCCGTGCCGGCCTGCTGGCTGGAGGAGGCAAGGCGCGCGGCCGAGAGCACGCCGCCGAGCGCGGCCAGCGTCGAGCAGAGCACGAAGGCGCTGGTATAGATGCGGCGCACGTTGATGCCCGAGCGGCGCGCGGCCTCCTTGTTGCCGCCGACGGCGAACATGGAGCGGCCCCATTGCGTGCGCGTCAGCGCATAGTTGAGGAGAACGGCGAGCGCGACGAAGAGGGCGAACATCCACGGAAGGCCGCGGCCGAGATTGAGATAGAACATCGCCGCTTCCAGCACGGCCGTCAGCACCACGGCCTTGAGGATCAGCGCCCGCATCGGCTGGGCCGAGAGGTTGGCGGCAAGCCGCTGGCTGCGCGTCCTGAGCCCGCGGCCGACCATGGCAAGGCCGGGCAGCAGCGCCAGCACGTAGGACAGCCAGTCCGGCATGATGAGGATCTGGCCGAAGCGCACCAGCACGGAGGCATAGGGCAGGTTGATCGAGCCGGTCGGGCCGAGGATGTAGAGCTGGAGGCCGAGCAGCGCGAGGAGGCCGGCGAGCGTGGCGACGAAGCTCGGCATGCCGAGCCGGTTGTAGAGCGCGGCATAAAGCAGGCCGACGGCGGCGCCGGCGACGAGAGCCGCAAGAATGCCGACGGCGACCGGCAGGCCCATATTGACCCAGAGCACGCCCACCATCGCCGAGGAAAGGCCGCTCATCGAGCCGACCGACAGGTCGATCTCGCCGAGCACGAGCACGCAGACGATGCCGAGCGAGATGACGCCGACCGTGGCGCAGTCGAAGAGCAGGTTGACGAGGTTGTTCGGCGCGAGGAACACAGGGTTCAGCGCGGAGAAGACGATGGAGATGACGACGAGGCCGACGGCGACCGGCAGCATGCCGAGGTCGCCGGAGCGCACGCGGTCGATGAAACCTTTCGCCATGGCGGCGAGGCTGTCGTCGTGGCGCACGCGCTCGTCGCTGCGGTCGAGCATCGGCTGGGAAGGATTCTGGCTCATGCTGCGCCCCCGTGGCTTTCCTGTGCGTGGCCGGACTTGCGCTCGGCCCGGCGCGAGACGGAGTTGTCCGTTGCGCCCGTGATGGCGGAAACGAGTTCCTGGTTGGACGAATCCGGCGTGAAGACGCCGTTGTTCTTGCCGAGGCGGAGCACGACGATACGGTCGGCGACGGCGCGCACGTCCTCCATGTTGTGGCTGATGATGATGACGCCGAGGCCCCGGTCGCGCACGCGCTCGATGAGGTTCAGCACCTCGGCCGTCTGGGCGACGCCGAGCGCGGCGGTCGGCTCGTCGAGCATGATGAGCCTGGGATCGAGCAGCAGCGAGCGGGCGATGGCAACGGTCTGCCGCTGGCCGCCGGAGAGCGAGGCGATGGGCTCGCGCACGGAGGGGATGCGCGCGGCAAGCTCGCGCAGCAGCGTCCAGGCGCGCACCTCCATCGACACCTCGTCGAGCGCCCAGGGCGAAAGCTCGTGGCCGAGGAAGAGATTGGCGACGACGTCGAGGTTCTCGCAGAGCGCAAGGTCCTGGAAGACGGTGGCGATGCCGAGGTCGAGCGCCTTGGCGGGGCTGTCGAGCGTCACCTGCCGGCCGCAGAACTCGATCGTGCCGGCCGACGGCTGGTGCACGCCGGCGAGCACCTTGACGAGCGTCGACTTGCCGGCGCCGTTATCGCCGACCAGCGCGACGACCTCGCCGGCCTTCACCTCGAGCTCGATATCCGTGAGCGCGGACACGGCCCCGAAATTCTTGGATACGCCGCGAAGGCGCAGCACCGTTTCCCCCTTGGCGGGAGCATTCTCTAGCGTGGCTGTCATGGCCTGTGGACCTTTTCGACGGATCGGAGCGTCCGGCCGCCAGGAAGCGGCCGGACACGGGAAGCGATCTTACTGCATGATGCCGAGCTTGCGGCAACCGTCGGCATATTCGCCGGTGCAGACTTCTTCCGGCTTGTTGATGCCCTTATCGAAGATCTCGGCCTTGATGTTCTCCGCCGTCACGACGGCGGGGACGAAGAGCTGCGAGGGCGTGTCGTAGAGCGTGTGGGTCGCTTCCGGCTTCTCGCCCTTGAGGAGCTTGACCGCGACATTCGCGGCGGCCGCGGCAACGATTTCCGAGGGCTTGGAGATCGTGTTGTACTGGTCGCCCGAGATGATGAGCTGGAGCGCGGCGATCGTCGCGTCGTTGCCCGTCACCGGCGGCATCTCCTTGACGCCGGCGGCCTTCAGCGCCGCGATGGCGCCGCCGCCCGTGCCGTCGTTTGCCGCCACGATGCCCTTGATCTCGTCGCCGAAGCGGGTGATCTGGCCGGCCGTCCATTCCTGCGCCTTCGGCGGCGCCCAGTCCGGCGTGTCGAACTCGGCGAGCGTCTTGTAGGGCGAGGCGGAGAGTGCCTCATGGATGCCGTCGCGGATGAGGCCGGCGGCCGCATCGGTCGGCGAGCCGTTGATCTCCAGCACGCCCGCGCCGTCCGCAACGCCCTTGGCCTTCAAGTGGTCGACCAGCGACTGGGCGATGGCCTTGCCGATGCCCTGGTTGTCGAAGGAGACGTAGTAGTCGGCCGGCTTGTCGGGGATCGGGCGGTCATAGGCGATGACCTTGACGTCCTGCGACTGGGCGATCTCGACGAGGGCGGCAGCCGCCGCGGAATCGACCGGGTCGAGAACGATGACCTTGGCGCCCTGCGCGATCACCGAGTTGAACTGCTGCTGCTGGAGCGCGACGTCGGCATTGGCGTTCTGGTAGATGACCGTGCAGCCCGAGCAGAGCTTTTCCATCTCGGCCTTGAAGCCGGGATAGTCGTGCTGCTCGTAGCGGGTCGAGGCCTGGTCGGGCATCAGGAAGGCGACGGTCGCGTTTTCCTGGGCAAAAGCGGCGCTGCCGAGCGACAGGACGAGGCCGGTCGATGCGAGCAGATAGGTAAGCGTCTTCATTGGGTTCCTCCACGGTTGATGTTCGCCAGCGACCTCAGGCCTCCAGGGGTGATACGGGGCCGACGCTTCCGCTACGCAAAAACGCGCGGATCATCGTTCGCTGCGGGGGTGCCGCAACGTCCGGTTCGTCGGTTCTCCGTCTGACTCCTCCCTTGGGTCAGCCTTGCTGTTCAGGCAACTTCATCGATGAAGCATCTTTGCTCAATCGATGAAGCAAGAATTGCCACCAATCTTCATTGATGTCAAGGTGGCGCGCATAACGGAGAGAAAATGTGAAGCGGACGAGCCCACAGAAACGGACGACCATCTACGACCTCGCAGAGCTCGCGGGCACTTCCGCCAGCGCCGTCAGCGCCGTGCTCAACGGCAACTGGAAGAAGCGCCGCATCAGCGCCAAGCTCGCCGAGAGGATCACGAAGCTCGCCGAGGAACAGGGCTATGCGCTCAACATGCAGGCGAGCGTGCTGCGCCGCGAGCGCTCGAAGATCATCGGCATGATCGTGCCGAAATACGACAACCGCTATTTCGGCTCCATCGTCGAGCAGTTCGAGGCGCTGGCGCGCGAACGCGGCCTCTTTCCCATCGTCACCTGCACGCGGCGCGACCCGGCGCTGGAGGTGGAGGCGGCGCGCGCCATGCTCTCCTACCAGGTCGACTGCCTGATCGCGACGGGCGCCACCGATCCCGACCGCATCGTCGACCTGTGCGCGGCCTCCGGCGTGCGCACCGTCAATCTCGACCTGCCGGGCTCGCGCGCCCCCTCCGTCATCTCCGACAACTACGGCGGCGCGCTGGAACTGACGCGCCGGGTGCTCGCCAACTGCGAGCGGGAATACGGCGTGAAGGCGCCGCTCCTCTTCGTCGGCGGCCGCGGCACCGACCACAATACGATGGAGCGCATGCGCGGCTTCCGCGATGCGCATGTCGAGGCCGGCATTCCCGTCGACGAGACGCTGGTGCTGCCCTGCGGCTACGCACCGGAAAAGGCCGAGCAGGCCATGCGACAGCTTGCCGGGCGCACGCACGACCTGCCGCGCGGCATGTTCGTCAACTCCACCATTTCGCTGGAAGGCGTGATGCGCTGGATCCGCCATTCGGGCCACTATGCCGAGCGCATGCCCCACCTCGGCTGCTTCGACTGGGACCCTTTCGTCGCCATGCTGGGCGACCATATCGAGATGGTGCGCCAGGACGTGCCGAACATGCTGCAAGCCGTCTTCGCCATCATCGATTCCGGCGCGACCGACCCCACCGTGGTCCAGGTGCCGCCGATCATGGAGAAGGTCGGCTGAGACCTATCCGCCGAAGGCCCGCGTCGGCCGCCGGGACGGCAGGGCGAGGACGCCGCGATAGGCCTGGCGCACCGTCTCGGCGAAGGTGAAAGGCCCCGGCCGCAGGCCCGAGGCGACCGCGCCGATGGCCGAAAGGCCGGGAAGCGGCGCACCGCCCGAGAGGAGATGGCCGCATTCGTCGGCGAAGAGGGCGGCCGGGTCGCAGCCGAGCATGCCGGCAAGCGCGCGGGCGGCCGGGATTTCGCGGCAGTCGACCGTGTTCTCGTCCTTCACCGGCCCTTGCCGGAGCGGCACGAGGACCGTGCGGCCCGTTTCGATCTCGGCGGCAAGGCGGCGATGAACATCGCGGGCGATGCGGATGGAGAAGTGCCGGTGCAACGGCAGGAGGTGGCGGCGATAGCGGTTGCGGGCGGCGGGCGGCAGGTTGCGCCAGACGACGCCGAGACGGGCGGAGGCCGCATCGACGACGGCCTGCCACTGGCCGCCTTCCCGCGCCGCCGCATCGCCGCACTCCCGCCGGATATAGCGAAAAGCATCCTTCAGCGAGCGCGTGGCCGGCGGCTGGCCGAAGACGGCGCCGTCAGGGCCGCGGCCATGGGGATGCGGCAATCCGCCGGGCGCCACCGCGACACGGATTTCCCCGGCAAAACCCCGGGCCCGGAGATCGAGCAGGACGGCCGCAAGGCGCGGCCCGTTGCCGGCGAGGGTAAGCGGCGGCGGGCTTTCCATCGCCGAGAGCCGGGCGGCGACCTCCCGCGCCTCCTGCCACGACGTCGCCTCGCGATGGGCGAGCCCGAAGCCCGTCGCAACGAAGACGTGGTCGAAGACCGCGCTTTCGCCCTCCTGGAAGCCGATATGCACGCCGCCTGCCGCCGGCCCGATGTGCCGCACGGCATCGCGCACGGTGCGGATGCGCACGTCGCGGCGAAGCGCAAGCGCCTCGGAAAAGCGGCTGAGGAGATAGGCGCGGAAGAGCGCGCGCGGCACATGCAGGTCCTGCGGGCCGTGCAGCGAGGCAATGCCCCGCGCGACGAGATCGTCCCCCAGCCAGCGGGCGAAATCGTCCGGCCGGTCCGGCAGGACGGAGAGATCGCGCGCGGGCTCGGCCGTCAGCGCCGCCCCGCCCGCCCCTTCGGCGAAGGCGCCCGGCGCATCCCCGGCATCGACCATCCAGGCCTCGAAGGGTTGCGGCAGGCGCCGCATCAGGGCGATTGCCACGGCAAGGCCCGATGGCCCTGCCCCGACGATGGCGATCCGCATGGCCGGCTGCGCGCCGGCTGGCGTTGCATCTTGCCTTGCGACCCTTTCGAAGAACATGCGCTGTCCTTTCCTCTCAGGTGGGAGGAGAATAGCGCAGCCGCGGATAATATTCTACCTTTTTACTAGAATAATATGCGGCGACTGGAAAACGCCGGTTTGCAACCCTTTCGGGGCTTGTCCGTTACCCCTCGCGGCGAGCCGCATGAAGCGGCCTTGCCGACAGAAGGCCAAAATCAATCTATACAATCTCTATAGACTATGATCTTTCTATTCCGAAAATGCCTGTGCGCCCTGGAAACGAATTCCGCAAGGAGGAGACGACATGGGTACTCTCTCATACGCACCGGACCGAGCGGCGCGGACCGCCGCGATCATCGCCACGGAGGATGAGGCCGTCACGGTCGCCGGCACCCTCGGCGGCATCTTCGCCCTTCCCGGGGAGGGCGAGGTCCCGGCGGAAACGGCCGAAGCGCGCCTCGACCTTCTCTCCCGCTCCGGCCTCTTCGGCATCTCCGTGCCGACCGAGCATGGCGGGATCGACGTCTCAAACACGGTGCTCGCGGAGGTCTGTGCGCTTGCCGCCGCCCGCTCGCCGGCACTCGGCGAGATTCTTGCCGCCCATTTCGTCGCCGCGGAGGAAATCCGCGGCCACGGCAGCGAGAGCCAGAGCAACACCGTCTTTTCCGCAATCCTCGCCGGCGCCCGGCTGGCAAGGGCTTCCGTTCGCCGCGGCCAGACGGCGGACAGCTTCTCGCTCGCCTCCGGCGGGCTTGCCTGGCGGCTCGGCGGAGAGGCCTTCTGTACCCCCTGCGCCCGCCATGCCGACTGGCTGCTGGTGCCGGTCCACCACGAGGGCACGAAGGTGACGCATCTCCTGCTTCCCGCCCGCGGCGAGGGCCTGCACTATGTCGCCAACAGTTGTACGCCGGCGGCCGGTGGCGCCCCGCCGGCCGAGCATGTGCTGTTCAAGGATGTGCTTGCGGAGGGCGATGCGCTGATCCAGACGGCGGGCGAGCCTTCCCCGCACGACGTCCGCCGCTCGCTGGAACTGCTGCTGGAGGCCGCACGCACGCTCGGTGCCGGCCGGCACGCCTTGCAGCGGCTGCTGGACGATGCGGCGGGCGATGCGCTCACCGCCGGGCTCCTCTCGGCAAGGCTTGCCGCCGCCGAGGCGATGGTGGCCGAGGCCGGCCGCGCGATCGACGCCGCACAGATCGGCCTTGCCGGGCAGCACAGGACGAATGCCTTCCTCGCCGCCGCCGCGGCGCTCGCCGTCACGGAGGAAGCCGCAAGCGCCATCGCCGGCACGCCCGCAACGCCCCCGGCGCACCTTGCGGCGATCCTGAGCGAAAGCGGCGAATTGCGCCGGCAGGCCCGCCGGCCGGAGGAGGAAGTCTAGGCCGGTTCAGCCGACGCGCTTTTCCAGCTCTTCGTCGTCGATCATGGCGGAAGCGCCGGGAACGGCGACGAACTGCTCCAGCGTCATCGTATCGAGGATGGAGGCGATGGCGTCGCGCACCTCGGTCATCGCCCGGCGCACCTGGCAGCCTTCCGGATCGGCACAGTCCTCGCAGGCCTCGTAGGCCGTGCGGCTGGCACAGCGGATCGGCGCCAGCGGGCCGTCGAGCACGCGGATGGCATGGCCGATGCGGATTTCCGCGGCCGGATGGGACAGCGAATAGCCGCCGCCCGGCCCCTTCTTCGAGCGCAGCATGCCGGCATTGCGCAATTCGAGCAGGATCGTATCGAGGAATTTCTTCGGGATATTGTTGCGCAGCGCGATCTCGCTGACGAAAGCCGTTTCGCCGGGCGCCAGCCGCGCCAGGTCGACCAGGGCCTTCAAACCGTATTTTCCCTTTTTCGTCAGCATTTCAGCCTGCTTTCCACCTGCATGAGCATCATCCGGACCTCATGCAGTCACCCATGCCGGGCGATTCCGGCTCATTCTAGGCATTGAAGTACGAAAAACATATAAAAACGGTATAATTTATTTGTGCAGTGCATCGCAAGAACATTGCCCTTCCCCGTCAACCCCTTGCGGCGTTTTCCTGCCATCCGTGCCCCGGCCGCATCATTTTCGCCGCCTTTTCGCGCGGCATCGGCTATTCTTGCGGGAACCTTCCGGCAGGTCCGGCATCCAATAGGTCCCGAAAGGAGCATCCGATGCCGATTCTGCACGACATTGCCGACAGCCTTCCCGGCGACGGGGAAGCATCGCTCATCCGCCGCGCGGCCGCGGGCGACGCGGACGCCGTCCGCCATATCGTCAAGGCCCACAACCAGCGGCTCTACCGGCTCGTCCGGGCGGTGCTGCGCAGCAATGCCGATGCCGAGGAAGTGCTTCAGGAGGCCTATCTCCATGCCTTCTCCCGGCTGGCCGGCTTCAAGGGCGAGGCCTCGCTTTCGACCTGGCTCTCGCGCATCGCTCTCAACGCGGCCCTCATGCGGCTGCGCGCGCAGAAGCGCCAGAAGCGCGCGGCGGCGGAAACCCGGCCCTTCGAGGCCGACATCATCCCCTTCCCGCTCTCCTCCTCCACAGCCGATCCGGAGCGTGTCATGGCGCAGCGGCAGCTTCTCCGCCTCATAGAGGAGGCGACCGACGCGCTTCCCGAAGCCTTTCGCCTCGTCTTCGTCGCCCGCGTCATCGAGGGCCTGAGCGTGGAGGAGACGGCCGCGCTCCTCGGCCTGCCACCGGCGACCGTGAAGACGCGGCTCCACCGCGCCCGCAAGCTCATCCGCACGCGGCTGGAAGAGCAGGTCGGCCCCGTCCTCACCGACGCCTTCCCCTTCGCCGGGACGCGCTGCGACCGGCTGACGGATGCCGTTCTCGCAAAGCTCGGCCTCGACACATGACGGGAACCTCCCGGGCACGCCGGCATCCAATGGGGCGTTAACCGAAACGGGCGCCGGCCATCCGCGGCGCCGAGGAGAACCCGATGAAAACCCTGATCTGCGCGCTCAGCGCCGCCTGCCTTGCCCTTGCCGCCCCACTGGCCGTCGCCGCCGACAAGCCGACCGATCCCCAGATCGCCCACATCGCCTACAGCGCCGGCGTCATCGACGTGGAAGCGGCCAAGCTCGCCCTGTCGAAGACGAAGAACCCGGACGTCACCGCCTTCGCCCGGTCGATGCAGAAAGACCATGAGGCCGTCAACGACATGGCGCTGGCGCTCGTCAAGAAGCTCGGCGTGACGCCCGAGGACAACCCGACCAGCCAGGCGCTCGCCAAGGCCGGCGAGGAAAAGCGCGCCGAACTCGGCAAGCTCGACGGCGCAGCCTTCGACAAGGCCTATATCGACAACGAGGTTGCCTATCACAGAGAAGTCAACGGCGCGCTCGAGACGCTGCTGATCCCCTCGGCGCAGAACCCCGAGCTGAAGAGCCTGCTGGAAACCGGCCTGAAACTGTTCCAGGGCCATGAGCAGCATGCCGAACACGTCGCGGCAGGCCTGAAATGACCGCCCTTCTCAACCGGCGCCAGTTGCTGGCAGCGAGCGCCGCGGTCCTTGCCGGCGGCACGCTCGCCCGCGCCCACAACGGCACGGTCCATGTGACGATCGACAAGCTCGCCTTCCAGCCTGCGGAAATCGAGGTGAAGGCCGGCGAAACGATCGAATGGACCAACAGGGATCCCTTCGCCCACACCGCCACCGTCAAGGGCGGCTGGGAGGTGTCCATCCCGCCCGGCAAGTCGGCAACCCATGTCGTGACCGCCGACGACAGTGTGGACTATTACTGCCGCTTCCATCCCAACATGACGGGCAGGATCAAGGTCGTTGCCTGACAGCGCTTGCCCGCCGCGTGCACTCCGCGCGGCGGTCTCCCATGGCCGCTTTCCCGCCCCCTCCTTGGCCGAAGGGAGGGCGTGATGAAAGCAAAAGGCCGTGATAGGGTCGCGCGGAACGATCCTGGAGTGTGAGCGGAATGAGCGAGAAGACGTTGAAGGACTGGGAAGCGCTGGCCGAGAAGGAGCTGCGCGCCGCGCCCGGAACGCTCGACTGGCAGACGCCGGAAGGCATAACCGTCAAGCCCGTCTATACGGCGCAGGACCTTGAAGGCCTCGACCACCTCGGCTCGCTCCCGGGCTTCTCTCCCTTCGTGCGCGGGCCGCGTGCCACCATGTATGCCGGCCGGCCCTGGACGATCCGCCAATATGCCGGCTTCTCCACCGCCGAAGCCTCCAACGCCTTCTACCGCAAGGCGCTCGCCGCCGGCCAGCAGGGCGTTTCCGTCGCCTTCGACCTTGCCACCCACCGCGGCTATGACAGCGACCATCCCCGCGTCGTCGGCGATGTCGGCAAGGCGGGCGTCGCCATCGACAGCGTGGAGGACATGAAGGTCCTCTTCTCCGGCATCCCGCTGGAAAAGGTCTCCGTCTCCATGACGATGAACGGCGCGGTGATCCCGATCCTCGCGAGCTTCATCGTCGCCGGAGAGGAGCAGGGCGTGCCGCGGGAAGCCCTTTCCGGGACCATCCAGAACGACATCCTCAAGGAGTTCATGGTCCGCAACACCTATATCTACCCGCCCGCGCCCTCGATGCGGATCGTCGCCGACATCATCGACTACACGGCGCGCGAGATGCCCAAGTTCAACTCCATCTCGATCTCCGGCTACCACATGCAGGAGGCCGGCGCGACGCTGACGCAGGAGCTTGCCTTCACCATCGCCGACGGGCGCGAATATGTCCGCGCCGCCATCGCCAAGGGCCTCGATGTCGACGATTTTGCCGGCCGCCTCTCCTTCTTCTTCGCCATCGGCATGAACTTCTTCATGGAGGCGGCCAAGCTGCGCGCCGCACGCCTGCTCTGGGACCGCGTCATGGACGAGTTCCAGCCGAAGAAGGCCTCCTCCCGCATGCTGCGCACCCACTGCCAGACCTCCGGCGTCTCGCTTCAGGAACAGGACCCCTACAACAACATCGTGCGCACCGCCTTCGAGGCGATGTCCGCCGCGCTCGGCGGCACGCAGTCGCTGCACACCAATTCCTTCGACGAGGCCATCGCGCTTCCGACGGAGTTTTCCGCCCGCATCGCCCGCAACACCCAGCTCATTCTCCAGCACGAGACGGGCGTGACGAAGGTGGTCGACCCGCTCGCCGGCTCCTACTATGTCGAAAGCCTCACGCATGAGCTTGCCGGGAAGGCCTGGGCTCTCATGGGAGAGGTGGAGGCGATGGGCGGCATGACGAAGGCCGTCATCGAGGGCCTGCCGAAGCGGCTGATCGAGGAGGCCGCCACCCGCCGTCAGGCCGCCGTCGACCGCGGCGACGAGGTCATCGTCGGCGTCAACAAGTACCGGCTGGAAGACGAGCAGCCGATCGACATCCTGGAGATCGACAATTCCGCCGTGCGCGCCGCGCAGATCAAGCGGCTGGACGAGATCCGCCGCCGCCGCGACGGTGCAGCGGTGGCCGGGGCGCTCGCCGGGCTGGAAGCCGTCGCGAAGACCGGCCGGGGCAACCTCCTCGAAGCCGCCGTCGCAGCCGCGCGGGCGCGCGCGACGGTGGGCGAGATTTCCGACGCCATGCGCCGCGCCTTCGGCGACCATGCGGCGGTGCCCGACGTCGTCGGCGACATCTACGGCCCGGCCTATGGCGACGACCCGGAATACAGGACGCTCGCCGGCCGCATCGCCGCGCGCGCGGCGAAGCCGAAGATCATGGTGGCCAAGCTCGGCCAGGACGGCCATGACCGCGGCGCCAAGGTCATCGCCTCGGCCTTCGGCGATCTCGGCTTCGACGTCACCGTCGGCCCGCTGTTCCAGACGCCGGAGGAGGCGGCCGACCTTGCCGTTTCCGGGAAGGTGCAGGTCGTCGGCATGTCCTCGCTCGCCGCCGGGCACAAGACGCTGGCCCCGGCGCTGGTCGAGGCGCTCCGCAAGCGCGGGGCGGAGAACATCGTGGTGGTCGTCGGCGGCGTCATTCCGCGGCAGGACTACGACTTCCTGCTGGAGAACGGCGTTTCGGCCGTCTTCGGCCCCGGCACGAACGTGCTCGATGCGGCCAATGCCGTGCTCGACCTCGTGGACGGCCGGATTCGCAACCAATAGAGACGGTCAGTTCAGCCGCGCTTCCGTCTCGGCGTCGAAGACATGGAAGGAGGCGGGATCGACATGGAGGGTGACCTCCTCGCCCGCCTCGACGCGCGCGGCCGCCGGCAGGGCCGCCACGATGCGCTGTCCGCCGACCGAAGCCGTGACGATGCGCTCCGGCCCGGTAAGCTCGGCGACCTCGCAGCGCGCCGAAAAGCCGATCCCCTCGCCCGCCGGCCCCACCGCCTCGGGGCGGACGCCGAGCACGAGCCGGCGTCCCGCGGGAACGGCCTCCAGCCCCGGCAAGGCAAGTGCGATCCCGGTCCCGTCGACCGTCACCCGGCCGGCCTGCGCGGTTGCGGCAAGAAGGTTCATCGGCGGCGCGCCGACGAAAGTGGCGACATAGAGCGTCGCCGGGCGGTTATAGATCTCTTCCGGCGTGCCGAGCTGCTCGATGCGCCCGTTGCGCATGACGGCGATGCGGGTCGCCAGCGTCATCGCCTCGATCTGGTCGTGCGTGACATAGACCACGGTGGTCTTCGTCAATTGGTGCAGGCGCTTCAGCTCCGTGCGCATCTCCATGCGCAGCTTGGCGTCGAGGTTCGATAGCGGTTCGTCGAACAGGAAGATCTTCGGATTGCGCACGAGCGCGCGGCCGATCGCCACGCGCTGGCGCTGGCCGCCGGAAAGCTGGGCCGGCTTGCGCTCCAGCAGGGTCTCGATCTGCAGCAGCCTTGCCGTCTCGCGCACGGCCCTGTCGCGCTCGGCCGCGCCGACCTTGCGCATTTCCAGCCCGAAGCCGATGTTCCGATGCACGGTCAGATTGGGATAGAGCGCATAGGACTGGAACACCATGGCGATGTCGCGGTCCTTCGGATGCATGCCGACGATGGAGCGCCCGTCGATGCGGATATCGCCGCTCGTCGGCTCGGCAAGACCCGCGATGATGTTGAGCAGCGTGGACTTGCCGCAGCCCGACGCACCGAGCAGCACGAGGAACTCCCCGCTCGCAAGATCGATGTCGATGCCCTTCAGCGTCTCGACGGCGCCGTAGCTCTTGCGGATGGCGTCTATGGTCAGCGTGCTCATGCCGGAATTTCCTGCGTGTCCGGCGCATAGCGCCGCGGATGGGTGGAAATGGCGCGCGAAGCGATGCGGGTGCCCGCGGCAAGGCTCGCCGCCAGCCCCTCGCCGGCCGCATAGGCCGCAAGGAAGCCGGCATTGAACACGTCGCCCGCGCCGATCGTATCGACCACCGCAACCGGCGGCGCTTCGGCGTGCAAAAGCCGGCCTTGCGGATCAACGGCCAGCGCGCCCTTCGGCCCGCATTTCACGACGGCGATCGCACCGTCCGGCATGCCCCGCCGCAGGATGCGCGCCGCCTCGGCGGGGTCGGCCACCTCCGCAAGGCTGGTCGTCTCCACCTCGTTGAGAAGCGCGATGCGGCAGCGTGACAGCCAGCGTTTCGCCGCCGTTTTGTTGGCCGCCGTCCAGCCGGCGAGCGGCCAGCCCGTATCGAGCGCGACGGCGATGCCGTGGCGGTCCGCCCAGTCGAAGAGCGCGTCGTATTCCTCCACCAGCCGGTCTGTGAGGAAGGAGCCGCACAGGAGCGCGATGCCGCCGGCAAGGCGCGGCCCGTCCAGCACGGCGAAGACATCCTCCAGGCTGAACAGCGGAAGGTGGCCGCGCGTCGTGAAGAAGGTGCGCTCGCCGTCCGGGTGGGTGATGCCGACGGAGAGCGTCGTGCTCTCGCCGTGCACCGGCCATTTCCGGGCGTGATCGCCGAAGCTGCCGGCAAGCCACGTCCCGAAACTGTCGGCGCCGATGCTCGCCGCCATCTCGAAGGGCGTGCCGAGCGCCATCAGGGCGAGCGCCGCGTTGCCGGCCGAGCCGCCGGGGCGCAATTCGTCATGGTCGACGATGATCTCGGTGCCCGGCTGCGGCCAGGGGGCGGCCGGACCCATGATCAGGTCGACATTGACGTTTCCGATGACGGCAAGCGGTCTCACACGTTATCCTTTCACGCCGCCGCTGGTGAGGCCCGAGATGAGGGCCCGCTGCATGAGGAGGCCGACCAGCACCGGCGGCAGCGCGGCGAGCACGCCGGCGGTCGCGATCAGCCCGTAGTCGGAGACCCGCCCGCCGGCAAGGTCGGCGATGGCGACGGTCAGCGTGCGGGCGCGCTGGTCGGAAGTGAAGAGCAGCGCATAGAAGAACTCGTCCCAGCCGAGCAGGAAGGCGAAGAGCGCCGAGGTGGCGACGATGGGCATGGCGAGCGGCAGGGTGAGGATGCGCAATGTCGTAAAAAGCCCGGCCCCGTCGATCATCGCCGCCTGCTCGATCTCGCGCGGAATGCCGTCGAAGCCGGATTTCATCAGCCAGGTGGTGAAGGGCGCGAGGATGCTGAGATAGACGAGCGCGAGGCCGAAGACGGAATTGAGAAGGCCGAGCCAGGCGAGCGCCATGTAGAGCGGCACGGCAAGCGCCACCGGCGGCAGCATGTAGGTGGCGATCACCAGCGACAGCGACCAGCCGACCGAAGGCGTGCGCGAGACCGCCCAGCCGGCCGGAATGGCAAGCGCGATGGCCGCGAGCGTCGCCATGCCGGCAACGAGGATGCTGTTGACAAGCGAGGCGACGAAGGCCGCGCCCGCGCTGTTGGGAACGGTCGAGAGGAGGACCGCATAGCGCGAGAAATCGACATGGCTCGGCCACCAGCCGAGCGGCTTTGCGACCAAGTCGGCGGCCGGCGAAATGCTCATGACGAAGAGCCAGAAGATCGGCGCGAGGATGACGGCGGCAAGCAGGAGCGCTGCGGCATGGATGAGGATCGAGGCGAGGCGGCTGCGGCGTTCCATCAGGCGGCGCTCCCCGCGGCGCGGCGCACCAGCAGGCCGTAGCCGACCGCCAGCACGGTGACGATGAGCGTGACCACGAGGGCGAGCGAGGCGCCCGAGCCCGCCCGCTGGAAGGAGAAGGCCTCCTGATAGACGAGGATGGAGAGCGTGCGCGTCGAATTGGCCGGCCCGCCGCGCGTCATGACCCAGATGATGTCGAACACCTTGAAAGCCTCGATGGTGCGCAGCACCAGCGCCACCATGAGGGGACCGGCAAGATAGGGCAGCACGACGAAGCGGAAGCGTGCGAAGGGCCCTGCGCCATCGACGAGCGCGGCCGAGGTGATGTCCCGCGGGACGGCTTGCAGGGCGGCGAGCGCGATGAGGGCGACGAGCGGAAAGTTCTTCCAGCAGTCGGCAAGGATCAGCGCCGTCATGGCCGTGCCCGGCTCGCCGAGCCACGAACGATAGCTATCGAGAAGGCCGACCTGCGTCAGCGCCGCGTTCAGCCCGCCGTATTCCGGGTTGTAGATCAGCCGCCACAGGGTCGCGTTGACGACGGTGGGCAGCGCCCAGGGCAGGATGAGCAGCGCGCGCAGCACGGCGCGGCCGTAGAAGCGCTGGTTGAGCAGCAGCGCGGCAAGGACGCCGATCACCATTTCCGCCGTCACAGAGACGACGGCGAACCATGTGGTCGCATAAAGGGCGCGCTGGAAATTGCCGCTCGTCAGCATCTTCACGTAATTGTCGAAGCCGACGAACCGGCCGCCGAGGCCGACGAGCTTGGCATCGGTGAAGGAAAGACGCACCGTATCGGCCATCGGCCAGCCGATCACCGCGATCATGATCGCCAGGAGCGGCAGCATGAGAAGCCATGCCCGGGTCGTCATCCAGGTGCTGGACATAGCGTCCTCTTGTCGGTCTTCGGGGCAGTGAGTGTGCGGGCGGCCGGGGCCGCCCGCAAGACGCATTCGTCAGAGGCCGCTGTTTTCCGCGGCGGATTTCAGCGCCTCTTCCGGCGAGGCCTGATCGAGAAGCGCTTCCTGAATGGCCTGCTGGAGAGCCGTGGAGAGCTCCTGGTACTTCGGCGTCGTCGGGCGCGGATACATGGCGGCAAGGCCGAGCTTGGCGGCGGCGATCATCTCTTCCTGCCCGGCGGTCACGGCCGGGTCGTCATAGGAGGAAGACCAGATCGGCAGGCTGAGCTTGGCATAGGCGTTCTGCGTTTCCTGCGAGGTCATGTGGACGATGTATTTCCACGCCTCGTCGGGATGCTTGCTCGTCGTGGTGATGCCGAGGCCCATCGAGCCGTTGACGGCCGAGACCTCGCTCTTGCCGGAAACGCCCGGCGCAGGCACGACGCCGACCTTGCCGGCGACCTTGCTGTCCTTGCCGGCATTGGCCATGTTGTACATGTAGGTCCAGTTGAGCGCGAAGGCCGCCTCGCCGTTCTGGAAGACGTTGCGCACGTCCTCTTCGAGGAATTCCTTGGAATTCGGGTTGGTGAGGCCGGACTTGTAGCTGTCGACCATGTATTTCAGCGCGTCGAGGCCGCCGCCCTCGGCGAAGGCCGGCTTACCGTCCTTCAGGAACTCACCGCCATAGGCGCTGACGAGCGTGGTGTAGTCGCAGATCGCGGCTTCCGCCTGCGCCCAGCTCCAGGCGA
This sequence comes from Shinella sp. Sh6, assembly GCF_055392685.1. Lineage (NCBI taxonomy): Bacteria > Pseudomonadati > Pseudomonadota > Alphaproteobacteria > Hyphomicrobiales > Rhizobiaceae > Shinella > Shinella sp. Sh6. The sequence continues at coordinate 2,983,167 of NZ_AP044005.1, forward strand.
TGGGCGTTGCCAGCAGGCCCTTGTCCTTGATGATCTTCGCCTGCTCGGTCAGTTCGTCCCAGGTCTTCGGCGGCGCCTTGATGCCGGCCTTTTCCAGGATTTCCTTGTTGTAGAACAGGTACTTGGTGTCGAGGATCCACGGCATGCCGTAGGACTTGCCGTCATAGTTCACCGTCGTCCAGGCACCGGGCAGGACGCGCTTCTTCATGTCGTCGGTGATGCGCGAGGACACGTCGACCAGCACGTTGTTGGCCGCATATTCGGCCGGCCAGATCACGTCGAAGAGCACGACGTCGTAGCCGCCGCCGGAACCCTGCGCGAGCACGGTCTTGTCGTGCAGGCCCTCGTAGGGCACGAATTCGAGATTGACCTTGACGTCCGGATTCGCCTTGGTGAAGGCGTCGGTCATCGCCCGCACGTCCGCTTCGCTATAAGCGGCCTGCGCCATGAAGAGGGCGTTGAGCGTGGTTTCCGCAAAGGCGTGCGGAGCGGACGCGGCGGCGATGAGCGCGGCGCCCAGCAGGGTTTTCGAGATCGATTTCAACATGCCAGCCTCCAGTTTGCTTTGATGCCGAAAGCGCCCGGCACGGGCGCTTGTCTTTGCCATGGGCCTTGCGGCCCGTTCCCGGAACTCTTCGGTTCCTTATTAAGTCAAATGTCTTGACTTAACTGTTCTGTATTAATCAAATGGTGTCAAGAGGGAAGTGGCGATGAACGAACTGCGGACGATCCGGGCCAAGAGCGGAACCAATCAGGAAGGCACGAGCGCGCACAACCGGCGCGTCATCATCGAGGCCATCCGCCTGAACGGCCCACTCTCGCGCGCCGATCTCGCCCGTGCGACCCGGCTCACCAAGCAGACCGTCTCCAACCTCATCGAGGGCCTGGAGGCCGACGGGCTCGTCGCCTCCGAGGACGTGGTGCGGCGCGGCCGCGGCCAGCCCTCCACGCCCTACCGGCTCGTGGCCGAGGGCGCCTTTGCGCTCGGCGTGCAGATCGACCGGGAGCTTACCCGCGTCGTCGCCGTCGATTTCCTGGGGCGGGAAGCCGCCCGGGCGGTCGCCAACCTGCCTCCGGGCGATCCCGTCGAGGGCAGCCGGGTGATCCTGCGGCTCGTCGAGAGGGTGCGCACCGACCTCGTCGCGCGCATTCCGGTCTCCGCCCACCGGCTTACCGGGCTCGGCATCGCCATGCCGGGGCCGTTCGGGCTGGAGCCCGCCGGAGACGATCCGTGGATGATGGGCAAGTGGCAGGCCTTCCCGCTGCTGGAGACGCTCGCCGCCGGCACCGGCCTCGACGTCAGCCTGCAGAACGACGCCACGGCCTGCGCGACGGCCGAGCGCATGAACGGTGCGGCCGATGGTCTCGACCATGTCGTCTGCCTCTATCTCGGCTACGGCATCGGCGCCGGGCTCATCCTCGGCGGCGAGCTCTACACCGGCAGCAACCGCAATGCGGGCGAGATCGGCATGGTGCTCTTCTCGCGCGGCGGCGCGGTCCTGCCGCTGGAGCATCGCGCCTCGCTCGCCTCGCTGTTCCAGCGCCTCGGCCTCGACACGGCGACGACGGATGCCTACGAGACGGTGGAGCGGCTGACGCGGGAGGGCGACCCGCGCATTCTCGACTGGCTGGAGGGGGCGGCGACAGATCTCCGGCAGGCCGTCCACATGGTCGAGACCATCTTCGATCCGCAGACCGTGCTTTTGACCGGCAGCGCGCCGCAGCCGCTCGCCGAGCGGCTGTTTGCCGCCGTCTTCCCGCTGCTGCCGTCGAATGCCGAGCGGCCGGGCCGCACGATCGCCCGCTTCCAGCTCGGCACGATGGATCCCTGGGCGGTCGCCCTCGGCGCGGCCGCCGATCCCATCCGCCGCGCCTTCGATCCGGTCTTCTCGGCGATCCTCAAGGAAGCCACCTGAGCGGAAAGCCTATTCCTTCGCGCCGTCGGCGAGCGCCGAAAGGCCGTTCATGTCGCGCACGAGCAGCTTCTGCCGCCCGCCCTCGACGAGGCCGCGCGCTTCCCAGGCCGAGAGAATGCGCGAGACGGTGTGCAGCGTCGTGCCGGTCATCTCGGCGATGTCCTGGCGGGAGATGGGGAAGTCGATGCGGATGCCGTCCTCCTCCTTGCGCCCTGCCTGACGCGAGAGACGCAGGACGGCATGGGCGACGCGCCGCTCCACCTCCTCGGTCGACATTTCGCGGATGCGGGTATGGGCCTCTTCCAGCCGCTGGCCGATCGTCTGCATGGCGCTGACGGCAAGGCGGGGGTTCTGCTCGACGAAGCTCGGCCAGAGATCCGTCGGCCAGCCGAGGATCACGCTCTCCGTCGCCGCGCGCGCGGTGCCGGGATAGTCTGACCGCTGCAGCGCCTTGGCGAAGCCGAAAAGGTCGCCCGGATGGACGACGCGCACGATGATCTGCTGGCCGTCCTGCGTCACCTGCGTCACCTTCAGGCGGCCATGCAGCAGGAGGAAGAAGCTTGCCGCCTGCTGGCCCTGCTCGAAGACGGCGTCGCCCTGCGGCACGCGGCGCGCGGTCGCATGGGCCAGCAATCTGTCGAGGTCTTCGTCGCTCATCCGCTCGAACAAGGCGAGCGAGCGCACGACGGTCCTGTCGATCTTCACAATCCGTAGCCTCTCGGTATGAACGTTACCGGCTTCTATCACGCCGGGGCCGCGGCCGGAAGTTCAGAACGGCAATCCTTTCCTGCGAAGCGTGTCGAGGAGGCCGGCATACCAGCGGGTATCCTTCACCAGGCGGAAGCCGACATTGTCCGGCGGCACGCCCACCGCGCAGCCGCCGCCCTTGGGGTTGCGCACGAACGAGCTCAGCGAGGCGCGGTGCTTGCCGCTCGCAACGTAGACGCCGCACGACTTGGTGTCCTTCACGACGGCCCCCGCCTTGTCGAGGTTGACGCGGCGGCTGCAGGTTGCCGTCCAGTCCCAGACATTGCCGGCGAAGTCGGCAAGGCCGAACTCGCTCTCGCCGAAGCGGCCGAGCGGCTGGGGAACCGGATCGCGCGAGGCCTTGCGCGCCGCCTCGCGGCGATAGTCGGCCAGCCAGCGGTCGGCGGGATTGGTGCTGTTAATGTCGACGCCCAGCGCATCGTCCGGGAAGCGCGAGCCGGCGGCAAAGGCAAGGTCACGGTCGGTCGGCAGCGTCCAGATCTCGCCGGTGCGGGCGCTCAGCCAGCCGGCATAGGCGACGGCGTCGTCATAGCTGACGCCCGTGGCGGGGGTGGTAGCGGGATCGGCCGGCACATAGCTCGGCTCGGCCGGCGGGCAGGCGCCATCGGCCACGCAGCGCCCGTAGTCGGCGGCGGTGACCTGGTATTTCATGATGGTGAGCGGACGGCGGATCGTCACGGTCTCGACCGGGCCGTCGACGGCAAAGCCGTTGCGGAAGAATTCGCCGCTGTCGCGATACTGGAAGGTGCGCGGTGCGACCTCCACCGTCAGCGGCTCATCGAGGACGGGCCCCGCCGGCGCGGGACGGAAGAGATCGGCCTGAACTGCCAGCGTACCGGCAAGGCCGGCGAGCAGGACGGCGGGGAAAGCGAGTGAAGTCCACGAGATGCCGGGTTTCGAAACGAGCACAGCCATGACGGCCTCCTTGCACGCGCCCGGACGGTGTTTCGGCATCCGGGGCGGGTGCCGGTGAAAGGCCGGGCCGCCACCGGCGGCCCGGAGAGGGCCCGCCGCCAAGGCGGCGGGCATCAGGGGTCAGACGCCGTTCGGGGGCGTGACCGATGTCATCAGGTCGTCGTTCCACTTGCCCGTGACCGTGAAGTGCGCGGCCGCACCCAGCTCGAAGGCCTCGATCAGGTTGTGGTTGACATAGGCGTAGATGCCGGGCTGCTCGAAGGTGTAGAAGGCCGCGCCCGCCGTGCCGCCCGGAATGAACCAGGTCTCCTGGTCGACATCAGGAACGTTGCGGAACTTGCCGGTCGCCCAGACATAGTCGCCGTGGCCGCCGATGAGGTGCGGGCGGGTGTCGCGGTTGGCCTGCGAATGCACGATCAGCACCTTCTCGCCCACCTTCGCCTGCAGGGCGTTGTCGCCGGTGAGGGCCCCGACCGCGCCGTTGAAGACGATGTGGCTCGGGGTCAGCGTGCGCATCACCTCGATCGTGTCGGCATAGGCGTCGCCCGCGCTGGCATATTTCTTGAAGTTGCCCTTCTCGTCGCGCGGCACGTAGAAATCCTGCTCGCCGACATAGTAGACCCGGTCATAGGTCAGTTCCTTGCCGTGCCCGTCGGTGAGCCCTTCGCGGGGCAGCACCATGATCGCGCCGTTCATGCCCGAGGTGACATGCCACGGCACCATTCCGGGAGGTGCGCAGTGGTAGACGAAGACGCCGGCCTTGGTGGCCTTGAAGCGCAGGACCGTGCTTTCGCCCGGGTTGACCACGGTCAGCGCACCGCCGCCGAGGCCGCCGGTGGCCGAATGGAAGTCGATGTTGTGCTGCAGCTCGTTGGTCTCGGGGTTGATCAGCGTCAACTCGACATAGTCGCCCTGGTGCACGACCATCATCGGCCCGGGAACCGACCCGTTGAAGGTCATCGCGTGGACTTCCGTGCCCTGGTCGTCGAGGATCATCGTCTTTTCCTCGATCGTCAGGGTGAATTCGTGGATCTTCGGGCCGCCGTCAGCCTTCTGGCTGTGGGCGTGGACGAAGGGGGGTTTCACCAGCTCGACCTTCACCCGCTCAAGGTTGGCGACGTTTGCGGCCGCGGCGGTCGGATCGGTCTGGATGTCGCCGCCTTCGGCCCGTGCCATCGTCGCCGCGATGAGCGGCGTCAGGACGCCGGCGAAAGCGGCACCGCCCAGGATCGTGCGGCGGGTCATCTGAAACTGCTCAGTCATTGCATGTCTCCTTTTGAAAGAACGGAGCGGTGTATCGCCCTGTTGCTCTCGTTCTACGCGCATTCGGCGCCGTCTCTTTGAGGCTGGTCAAACAGGTCCTTCCGGCCGCTGCGGCATTTTGGCAGGCGCCTGCTTGCTCTTTGTCATCTCGCAAAGAACCCGCCGGCCGCGGCCCCTAGAAGGAAACTCACACATGCAAAGGAGCACGATCATGAGTGCAAGCCAAACCGCGGGGCGCGTCGGCGGCCCCGTTCCACGCGGCCTTTCCCGCACCGGCCCGGTGCTGTTTTCCTACGGCTTCCGGCCGTTCTTCCTCGGCGGCGGCGTGTGGGCGATCGTCGCCATGACGCTGTGGATCGCCGTAATCACCGGCCATATCGAGATCGCCGGCGATTACGGCGCGCCGAACTGGCACGCGCACGAGATGCTGTTCGGCTTCGCCTCGGCCGTGCTCGCCGGCTTCCTGCTGACGGCCGTGCCCAACTGGACGGGCCGGCTGCCCGTTTCCGGCAAGCCGCTCGGCGCGCTCTTCGGCCTCTGGTGCGCCGGGCGCATCGCCCTCCTCATGACCGACTGGATCGGCGTGACGGCAGCCGCCGTGATCGACGGCCTCTTCCTTCCGGTGCTCCTTCTCATCTGCACGCGCGAGATCGTCGCCGGGCGCAAGTGGAAGGACCTGAAGGTGCTCGGGGCGCTCCTCGCCCTTTCGCTGGCGAACGGGCTCTACCACGTCGCCATCATCGGCGGCGACCGCGACGAGGTGACGATCCGCCTCGCCCTTTCCGCCTATGTCATACTGGTGATGATCATCGGCGGGCGCATCGTGCCGAGCTTCACCCGCAACTGGCTCGCCAAGGCGGGGCGGACGAAATTCCCGGTCCCCTTCAACCGCTTCGACACCGCCGCCATCCTCGCCGGCACCGCGGCGCTCGCCGCCTGGACCGCCGATCCGATGCATCCCGCGACGACCGTGCTCGCACTTGTCGGCGCCGTCCTCAACGCCGTCCGCCTCTACCGCTGGCGCGGCTGGACGACGGCACAGGAAAAGCTGCTCGTCGTCCTCCACGTCGCCTATGCCTTCATCCCGCTCGGCCTTCTGGCCATCGCCCTTGCCGCCAACGGCTGGCTGGAGGAGCGCTCGGTGCTGCATCTCCTCTCCGTCGGCGCCATTGCCGGCATGATGCTGGCGGTGATGACGCGCGCCAGCCTCGGCCATACCGGCCATGCCCTGACGGCCTCGCGCCTGACCGTCGCGGCCTATGTGGCGGTCTTCGCGTGCGCGCTGGTCCGCCCGCTCGGCGAGGTCCTTCCCGACATGAGCCAGACGATCTATGCCGCCTCCGGCGTCCTCTGGATCACCGCCTTCGGCCTCTTCTGCCTGGAATATGCGCCGATCCTCACCCGCCGGCGCCGCACGCCGCTGTAGGGAACAGGCATCGTCAGCCGGGCAAGGCCGCAGGTGCCATCTCCTGCGGTCTCCCCCTCCTGCTTTGCGAAGGCGGAATCTTCCGCATCCGCTTGCCTCCCTCCCCTCATCTTGTATACTAGCATGCATTATACGCCCCGGCAGGCGCGGGGCCTTGCCTTGGAGCCCGAAGTCATGCTCTTTGGCGAGCCGGCGTCAGCGCGGCCCGGCAGGACCGGGACGGGCGGGACGCGATGGAACGGCGGGCCGGTGACAGGATGACCATGGTGGCTATGCATGAAATGACCTCTGCCGCCCGCGGCAGCCGTTGCGGTTGCCGCGCATGAGGGGCGCCCAGAACCCGGCCGGCGCGCCGTCGAGCGTCGACGACATCCACGACGTCATCCGCGACGAGATCATCACGCTGCGGCTGATGCCCGGCGCCAAGGTCTCCGAGAACGAGCTGGCGCGCCGGTTCAACACCAGCCGCACGCCGGTTCGCGAGGCGCTGCTGCGGCTCGTCGACGAAGGCCTCGTCGAGGTCTGGCCGCAGCGCGGCACGCTGATCACGCCGATCTCGCTGCAGGCGGTGCGGCGCGCCCGCTTCGTGCGCGAGGCCATCGAGGTCGCCGTGTTCCGCAAGGCCGCCATCGAAGGCCTTTCCGAGGCGGTGCTCGCCCAGCTCGACGCCATCATGGCCGAGCAGGATGCGGCCCGCGAGGATCCCGTCCGCTTCACCGAGGCCGACGACGCCTTCCACCGCGCCTTCGCCAACGGCATCGCGGTCGGGGACATCTGGACGGTGCTGGAGCGGGAGAAGGCACAGTTCGACCGGCTGCGCTTCCTCAGCCTGCCGAACGTCACGCCCGTCTCCGTGCTGATCGAGCAGCACGAGAAGATGATCGCCGCCGTCCGCGCGCGCGATCCCGACGCCGCCGAGAAGGCCGTGCGCCACCATCTGTCGGAAGTGCTGAAGGTGACGGAGCAGCTTTCCGCCCGCTACCCCGACCTCATCGTCAACGATATCTGACCCGCGCAGGACCTATCCGGCTTCCGCGCCGATCGCCTTCTCCATGCCGAGCGACAGCATGCGGCCGAGCCTCAAGATCGTCGCCTCCGCAAAGGCGCCGTGCGACAGCGCTTCGGGAAGGAAATCCGGCAGCGCGGCAAGGGCGGAGAAGATCGCCGCCGCATCCTCGCGCGGCGTGTCCGCCAGAGCGGCCGAGAGCTCCTTTTCGCGCGGATCGTTCAGCGGATGTTCGCCCCGGTCCAGCACGTAGCGCATCCAGGCCGCCGTCGCGAAGGCGAAGGGCGCGACGTCGTTGCCGCGCGCCAGCGCTTCGAGGGCGGGCGCGAAGATACGCTGCGGCAGCTTCTGCGTGCCATCCATGGCGATCTGCCGTGTCTCGTGGGCGATGGCCGGGTTGGCGAAGCGCGCGCAGAGCCTGTCGGCATAGGCCGCAAGGTCCATGGCGATGTCCGGCAGGGTCGCCGCCGCGGCCGTCATGTGCCGGCGCACGAGCGCGGCGAGCGCGCCATCCGCCATGACGTCGCAGACATAGGTCTTCCCGCTGAGGAAGCCGGCATAGGCCAGCATGGAATGGCTGCCGTTCAGCATCCTGAGCTTCATCTTCTCGTAGGGCGCGACATCCGGGACGAAGAGCGCGCCGGCCGCCTCCCAGGCGGGGCGGCCGGCGGGGAAGCGGTCCTCGATCACCCATTGGCTGAACGGTTCCGTCTCGATGGCCGCCTCGTCCTCGTAGCCGGTCAGCGCGGCGGCATCGGCCCGCGTGCGCGCCGTCGCGGCCGGGGTGATGCGGTCCACCATCGTCGAGGGGAAGGCGACCTCTTCGGCGATCCGCTCCGCAAGGGCGGGACCGTGCGCGCGCCGCGCGAAATCGATCACCGCCGCCCGGAGCAGGGTGCCGTTTTCCGGCAGGTTGTCGCAACTGAGGACGGTGAAAGGCGGCAGGCCGCCTGCAAAGCGGCGCGCAAGCCCCTGCGCGATCAGGCCGAGGACGCCGCGCGGCGCCGCGGGCGAAAGAAGGTCGGCGGCGACCGCCGGATGGCTCTCGTCACAGCCGCCGCTGCGCAGGAGCCCGTAGCCCTTTTCCGTGACGGTGATGCTGACGATCCGGCAGCCGGCCTCCGTCATGGCGGAGAGGACGCGCGGGCCGAGATCCCCGCCGGCAACGACACCGGCGATCGCGCCGACGATGCGGGCATCCGGCGTCTCGCCGCGTTCGATCAGGGTGTAGCGGCCGTCCTGCGGGTTGAGGGCGTTCGCCACGTCCTCGCCGCGCAGGGAAACGCCGAGGATCCGCCAGTCGCCGCCGCCGGCGGCCATGGCGCCATCGGTATAGGCGGCGATATGGGCGCGCGCGAAGGCGCCGAGGCCGAGATGCACGATCCCGGTTTTCCTCTCCTCGGGCGCATAGCCCGGCCAGCCCGCCGGATAGCCGTCGAGCGGCTCCGCCTTGGATGAGAGCCTCATCGCCCCGCACCGCGCACGGCCGGATGCTCAAGGGCGGTCATGATGCCGCGCAGCTCGGCAAGGCCCTTGAGGCGGCCGATGGCGGGATAACCCGGCTGCGCCTGCCGCTTGAGGTCGTCGAGGATGTCCTGCCCGTGGTCGGGCCGCATCGGGATGTTGCAATCGGCCCGGCCGGCCGCCTTGCGGCGGCGTTCCTCGGCGAGGATCGCATCGATCATCGCCACCATGTCCGTGCCGCCCTCCAGATGCCCCGCCTCGTGGAAGGAGCCGCCGAATTGCGGGGTTTCGCAGAGAACGTTGCGCAGGTGCAGGAAATGCACGCGGTCGCCGAGCCGCCGCATCATGCCCGGCAGGTCGTTGTCGAGGCGCGCGCCGAGCGAGCCGGTGCAGAGCGTGATGCCGCTCGCGGCGATGTCGACCGCATCCATGACGTGGCGATAATGCGCCTCGGTCGACATGACGCGTGGCAGGCCCAGGAGCGGGAACGGCGGGTCGTCCGGGTGGCAGCAGATCCGCACGCCGAGCTTTTCCGCCAGCGGCGCGACCTCGGCGAGGAAATCGACGAGATGGCCGCGAAGGCTCTCCTCGCTGATGGCGGCATATTCCGCAAGATGGGCGCGCACGTCCTCGAGCGTGAAGGATTCGGCAGCGCCCGGCAGGCCGAAGACGACGTTGCCGGCAAGCTGGCGGCGGCAGTCGTCGTCCATTCCGGCAAAGCGGCGCGCGGCATCCTCGACCACGTCGGCGGGGAAGCTTTCGGCCGCGCCGGGCCTTTTCAGGATATGGATGTCGAAGGCGGCGAAATCGACCACGTCGAAGCGCATGCAGGTGGCGCCGGACGGCAGGCGATAGGCAAGGTCGGTGCGCGTCCAGTCCAGCACCGGCATGAAATTGTAGCAGACGATCTCGATCCCGGCGCGGGAGAGGTTCGTCAGGCTTTCCTTCCAGGCGGCGATATGCGCCTTCCAGTCGCCCTTCTGCTTCTTGATGTCCTCCGAGACCGGCAGGCTCTCCACCACCTCCCAGGCAAGCCCGGAGGGCGCACCGTCCGCCATGAGGCCGACGACCCGCTGGCGCTCGGCGATCTCCTCGGAAGACCAGACCGTGCCGGTCGGCACGTGGTGCAGCGCCGAGACGACGCCCTCCACGCCCGCCTGCCGCATATCGTCGACCGAGACGAGATCCTTCGGCCCAAACCACCGCCACGTCTGACGCATCTCATCCCCCTTGCGGATTGCGTATCGTGGGGCCAGTGTTAGCAATTAGTCGACTAGTATGCAAGTCACGGACTGGTGAAGCCGCGTGGAGTTCACAGGGACGAGCCACCCCGCATGGCGCTGAGAAGAGGGAAGGGCGCAGGCTTCGCCAGCGCATGCGCATGCGCCGACAGGAAGAGGAGCCAGGCAAGGGACCATGCGGCCCCGGCGACCGAAAGCCACGGGACGGACGGCCCGGACACTTCCGCCATGATGCGTGCCGCGGCGGCGGCAAAGACGAGGCAGAAGGCAATCCAGTGCCGCCGCCGGGGCCGGAGCTCCGCCCCGGCCGCACGCCGCATCGACACGCGCGCCGCGACCGCGAGGATCATCGGCCCCATGACCGCCATGGTCAGGGCATGGACCTCCGCCAGATGCGGCACCAGCCCCGACCTTGCGGCGGCGATCGCGAGCAGACCGGGAACGAGGCCGGCATAGCCGAGGCAGAGCATACGGTTGGCCGCGCCCGACCGGAGGCCGTCGAGGCCGTGGCAAAGAACCCAGAGCGCAGCCGCGAGCAATGCGCCGGCTCCGGCGATGCCTGGCAGCAGGAGACCGGTGCCCAGCGGCACGGCCCCCAGCCAGAGCGGCAGCCCGCAGGGCGGGCGAAGCCCGCGGCGGCGGCGCGCCTCGGCGGTGAAGGCCGGTACCAGCCGTCCGCCGACGAGGAAGACGAGCACGGCCATCGCCTCGGGCAGCACTCCGGCAAGGCCGGGCTGGACGGGCAGCAGCGCCTCGGCCGCGACCAGCATCAGCGGCACCGCAGCCAGAGGCGCCTTGTCCCACCGCCCCGCCCGCAGGACGGGCCACAGGATCGCAAGGGCAAGGGCCGGCGCCGGCAGCAGGACCGGCCAGAGCGCCTCGGGCCGGCAAAGAAGCGAGGCGAGGCGCGCGGCCAGCACCAGCGCGCCGATGCCAGGGGCCGGCAGAGGAAGCGGCCGCCCCGTCCAGGCCTTCTGCGCCGTCATGACATAGCCGCAGACGGCCGCCCCGCCGAAGCCGAACAGGCCGAGCCGCACATGCGCCAGCCGCGGATCCGCAAGCGGCAGCAGCCAGAGCCAGGGCAGCATGGCCGCCATGAGCGCGGCAAGCGCGAAGAACACGCCCGCCGGATGGAAGGCCAGCAACGGGCGCGAGCGGGCGCCCTTCCCCGCGCCCATCAGGCCGGGGACACGGGCCTGAAGGCGTTGAGGCGGGCGGGATCCGTCTCGATCCTGCCCGCGCCGATCAGGTCGAGGCAATAGGGCACGGCAGCGAAGACGGCGTTGAGGCTGACGCGGATCGAGGTCGGCTTGCCGGGCAGGTTTATGATCAATGTGCTGCCGCGCGTGCCGGCCGTCTGCCGGGAGAGGATGGCGGTCGGCGTCTGCACAAGGCTCGCCCGCCGCAACTGTTCGCCGAAGCCGGGCAGCTCCTTCGCCATGACCGCGCGCATCGCCTCCGGCGTCTCGTCGCGCGGCGAAGGGCCCGTCCCACCTGTGGTGAGGATCAAATCGACGCGCTGCTCGTCGCACAGCTCCACCAGCGCATCGCGGACCGGACCGAAGCCGTCCGGAACGATCCACCGCACGATCTCGAAGGGCGAGACGATCGTCTCGCGCAGCCATTCCTCGATGGCGGGGCCGCTCAGGTCCTCGTACTGCCCGCGGCTGGCGCGGTCCGATATCGTGAGGATGGCTATCTGCATCGTGTCCCTCGTTTCCATGGCGGCGGGCGAAGATAGCGCGGCCGGCGGAAGGGCATCTTTGCGCGGGCACAAGCAAGGCAAAGCCGCCCCGCCCACGCACTCTCGGCGGCGAGGCTGCGTTTTTTGGTCGCGTAGACCGTCCCCTCAAAGTGGTATATGATTTACCACAATAACGGAGGTTTCCATGGACAAAGAAGAGACGCGCAAGCCGTTCGTGTTTTCCAGCGAAGACGTCAGCGGCCGCGACCTGAACGGCAGCAGCCTGATGCCCATGCTCGTCGCCGGGCTCATCCTGATCGGCATCGGTGCGGCGGCCGTCATGATCTTCGTCTAGGCGGCCGCCCGGAAAACGCTGGAAGTGGAACGGCCCGGAGCTTCCTCCGGGCCGTTTCCTCATGCCGTCGTCATCATGTCCGGCGACCACGGCGGCTCGTAGGTCATGTGCACCTCGGCATATTCGACGCCCGGCACATACCAGACGCAATTGCCCACCGCCTCTTTCAGATAGCCGCTCGCCGGGCAGCCGCGCGTCGTGGTGGTCATGGTGACGCGGGCGATGCCGCCTTCCTCCACGGTTATGTCGTAGATCAGGCCGAGATCGACGATGTTCTGGCCGATCTCCGGGTCGATGATCATGCGCAGCGCATTGCGGATATCCTGCGCCAGCGCGGCTTTTTCGTCCTCATCCATGGTCTTATGCCTTCGGCCGGCCGACCCGCACGAGGATGCGATAGGCCGTGCCCGTCTCGTCGAAATTGCCGGCCCACTGGTGGCCCCGCTTGCTCAGCTCCGGAAAGAGGAAGATCGGTTCGCGGGAGAGCACGGCGAAGAGCACCTTGCCTGCCTCCAGCTCCTCGGCCGCCGCGAGGATGCGGACCATCGGCTCCGGCGGATCGAGGTCGGAGAGGTCGAGATGGAGCGAGGGATCCGGCCAGGTCTCCGGGCTGTCGGCATCGGCCGAGGTCTCGACCGGCGCCACGTCCGCGCGCGGCGTGAACAGCACCTCCCAATGGCCGTTTCCGATCTCGCGGGCCTCATGGTCGAAGCCGCGCCCCTCCATGACCTGGAAGAGCGGCTGCGGACGGAAAGGGGCGACGAGCTTCAGGCCCTGCCCCGGGGCGAGCGTAGTGACGGCCTGCATGATCTCCTGGAACGGCTCGCCGCCGTTCTGCAGGATCGGCCGCACGTCGAGGACCTTCGGTGCAGTCTCGGTTGAAACATCGGGCATGGTCATCTCCTTGAAGCGGAAAGAGGCAGGAACAGATGAGGCCGCACCATGCCGGCCGGCGCACGAAGCGCCGCCGGCACGACGGCGAGCCGGCGTGTGCGGATGAACTCCCGCGCCAGCGCCAGCGTCGCGAGGAGTTGCAGGGCCACCAGCCCCCGGAACATGCCGGGCGCACCGGCAAGAAGGGCGAGCGCCGCCGCCGCGCATGCGGCGTAATAGACCCCGAACAGGATACGCGCATGGCGCTCCTCGACAAGGTCCTGCACGCGCGGCACCGGCATCCGGCCGAGAATGGGACCATAGGCCTCCAGCCAGGTCAGGAAGGCGACGATCTTGAAGAGCTGGGCAAGCCCGAGCCCCGTCAGCCAGCCGAAGACGAAGAGATAGACCGCCGCCGCAACGCCCTCGCCACCTCTTACGGCCGGGACATTGAGGAGAACGAGGGAAAGGCCGAGTGCGGAAAAGGCGGGAAAGGTCGCGCGGATGTTCAGCTCCGCCTGCTTGCGCTTGCGCGAACGGTAGATGTGCCGCACGTCGCCGCCGTAGAGCGCGACCGCCGCCAGCGAGAGGACGAGCGCTGCGGTAAACAGCGCCTCCACGCCGGAAACGGCGAAGAGCACGAGGACGACGCACAAGGCGACCAGCCCCGCCGCCAGCACCATGGCCCACCAGGCGGCGCGGCTCGTCCGCCGGTCGGTCTCCGGCGCCAGCAGGAACATGGCGAGCAGCCGGTAGCTGACGCCGACCGCCGTGACGGAGAGCCAGCCGCCGAGCCCGAGCGCCGCGTGCAGCGGCACGCCGTCGGCCAGCAGCCGGGCAAGCGGCGCGCTTTCGTCGAGCCCCGAAAGGCCGGCGGTGAAGGCCGCGCCGACAAGAACGGCCGCAAGGAGACAGACGAGCCCCGCCGCCACGAAACGGGCAGGCAGCGGCAGCGGGCGCGCCGTACGAAGCGTCGCCGCGAGAACGCCCGCAAGGAGGCCGAAGCCGGCAAGGAGCATGCCGCCGCCGAGCGGCAGGAGGAAAAGCGGCAGGTCGAGGCTGCCCGAGAGCGCCACGAAGCCCGCGACGAGCGCGGCAAGCCCGCCGGCAAGCAGCACGAGGGCGGGCGCCGCGAAACGCCCGCCGACGAGCGGACGGGCGACGAGCACCGGCACGAACTGCAGGAGGGCGCCCCCCATCAGCAGGCTCAGCCAGCCGATCACCGTGACATGCACGACGACGAGCGTTTCCGGCGCGCCGATCGATGCCGCCGGATAGCCGTAGCCCGCGGCCATCAGGCCCTGCGCGGTGAGGAGCATCAGGCAGGCGATGGCGAAATAGGACATCGTCCAGCGGGAGAGCGTGGCGCCCGGCATGTCGTTTCTCCTTCGCCGCGCCCTATACCGTGGCAATTCCGGCCGCCCTGCGCAGCGTCTGGCGTCCGGAATCGCATGCGAACGGAACTAGTGGTCCGAGCCGCAGCAGCATTCACAGCCGCCCTCGTCCATCCGGCCGATCTCGACGCGCCAGACGTCCGGCCCCTCTTCCAGGTAGTCCCAGCCGAACTGGCCGGGGAAATTGGTTTCGAGCTGGTAGTGCAGCGGACGCGGATCGTGGTCGCTGGTGATCAGCATGGATGTGCCCGGAAGCAGCGAACCCAGCATGCCGAAGATGCGCGGATGGCGTTCGCGCGGCGGTATGGTGCGCACGTCGATGGAGGGCTTTTCCTGATGGTCAGACATGGTCGATATTTCCGTCCCGGCCGCTCCGATCCCGTTCCGGAGAGCACGGCCGACCCGACCGGAACCAGCCGAGGCTAGCCCCCGCTTCCGGCCTCCACTTTGACGATGCGCAAACAATTCCTCAAATCCGGCCGCGATGGCGCCCTGCTTGGCTTTTCGCAAAGAAGGGCCCGCCCGCCCCTCCTAGGCTCCCCTCGACGGACCATCACGGACAGAGGAAGCGCCATGCAACAGGCCCTGATCGAAAAATACGGCGAGGCGCGGCTGCCGCGCTATACGAGCTATCCGACCGCCCCCGGCTTTTCGCCGGCCGTCGGCGTCGGCACCTACGGAGACTGGCTTTCCGCCGTGAAGCCGGGCACGGAGGCTTCGCTCTATCTCCACATCCCCTTCTGCCGCTCCATGTGCTGGTATTGCGGCTGTCACACCACGATCACCCAGCGCGACGAGCCGATCCTCGACTACATCGACATGCTGCGCAGGGAGATCGACCTCGTCTCGGAGAAGGTCGAGCGGCGGCTGAAGATTCGCCATGTGCATTTCGGCGGCGGCACGCCGACGATCATGCAGCCGGAAGAGTTCTGCGACCTCATCGGCCTCCTGCGCGCGCGCTTTGCCTTCATGGCCGGCATGGAGATCGCGGTCGAGATCGACCCGCGCACCCTCACGCCCGAAATGGCAGACGCGCTGGGCGAAGCGGGCGTCACCCGCGCGAGCCTCGGCGTGCAGAGCTTCGACCCCGTCGTGCAGAAGGCGATCAACCGCATCCAGACCGAGGCGCAGACGGTCGAGGCCGTGACCCGGCTGCGCAAGGCGGGCGTCGAGGGCATCAACTTCGACCTGATCTACGGCCTGCCGCACCAGACGGTCGCCTCCTGCATCGAGACGGCGAAGGCCGCCGTCGCCATGCGGCCGGAGCGCTTCGCCGTCTTCGGCTATGCTCACATCCCCTCCTTCAAGAAGCACCAGCGGTTGATCGACGAGCGCGCGCTGGCCGATGCCGCGGGACGCATGGCGCAGGCCGAGGCGATCGCCGAAACGCTCACCGCCGCCGGCTATGTCCGCATCGGCCTCGACCACTATGCCCTACCGGGCGACGGCCTTGCGCTTGCGGCCAGGCGCGGGCGGCTGCGGCGCAATTTCCAGGGCTATACGACGGACGCCTGCACGACGCTGATCGGCTTTGGCGCCTCCGCCATCGGCCGCACGCCGGAGGGCTACGTCCAGAACGAGGTGCCGCCGGGGCTCTACGCCCAGCGCATCGCCTCCGGCCGCCTCGCCACCGTCAAGGGCTACCGCCTGACCGCCGAGGACCGGCTGCGCGCGGAGATCATCGAGCGGCTGATGTGCGATTTCCGCGTGGACGTCGCCGCCATCGCCGCCCGCCACGGCCTCGACGCGGCGCCGCTGATCGAGGGCAATGCCCGTCTGGCGGCGCTCGCCGAGGACGGGGCGATCGACGTGCGCGGCGGCACCGTCACCGTGCGGCAGGACCATCGCTTCATCATCCGCGCCGTCGCCGCCGCCTTCGACGCCTATATCGGCGAGACGGCCCGCACGCACAGCAAGGCCGCCTGAAACGAAAAGGGCCCGGCATGGTGCGGCATGCCGGGCCCTTCCTCGCGGTCTCCAGCCTCTATCCCACGAGACCGCGATAAATTGCCGGCAGCGCAGCCGGCAGCCGGGCAATGTTGCCGACGATGGCATAGCCGTTGCGGCCGAAGAGGGCCGGCACATAGGCCTGCGCCTCCCGGTCCACCGTCACCCCGAACACGCTGACGCCGGTGCGGCGCGCCTCCATGACGGCGCGACGGCTGTCCTCCAGCGCAAAGCGCCCCTCGTAATGGTCGACGTCGTTCGGCTTGCCGTCGGTGAGGAGGAGCAGGAGCTTGCGGCGGTTCGGCTGTTCCCGCAGCTTCGCCGCCGCATGGCGGATCGCCGGCCCGATGCGGGTATAGAAGCCCGGCTTCAGCGCGGCGATGCGCGCCTCCACGCCACGGCCCATCGGCTCGCCGAAATCCTTGACCGTCTCGACCCGCACCCAGGAGCGCCGGCGCGAGGTGAAGGTGAGGATCGAGTGGCTGTCGCCGCAGGCGGCAAGCCCGTGGGCGAGCACCGTCAGCGCCTCCTTCTCCACGTCGAGCACCCGGCGGTTGTCGAACCAGGCGTCGGTCGACAGCGACACGTCGACGAGGATGGTGACGGCAAGGTCGTGCGCCTGCGGCCGGCTCATCAGGTGGATGCGGTCGCTGCCCTGTCCGCCGGCGGCAAGGTCGCTGCGCGCGCGCACCACGGCATCGAGGTCGAGTTCCGCCCCGTCGAGCTGGGCACGCAGCATCTCGTGGCGCGGCCTCAGCACCTCGAACTGCCGGCGCACGCGGCGGATGAGGCTCTTCGTATCGGCATCGGCCTCCGGCACCGCCGCCGTGTCTGGGGCGGGCGAAGCGAGCACATGGCAATGGTCCGGCAGATAGGTGCCGGTGCGGTAGTCCCATTCGGGATAGGTGTATTCGCCCGTCAGCCGCGAGCGGTCGAGCGCTTCGGGCGGCAGGTCGAGATCGAAGCGGAAGCGGGCGGCGGGCCGCCCCTTGCGCTCGCCGAGCGTCATGTCGTCAAGCTCGTCGGCGGCGCTGGAATCGTGGTCGTCGCTGTCGTCGCCGGGGCGGTCGACATTGACCATCTCGGCCATCGCCAGGATTTTCTCGAAGCGGTTGAGGATAAAGGGACTGCGCTCGCCCTTGCGCTTCTCCGCCGCCTCGCGCTGCGCAATATGGCGGCCGGTCTCAGGCGCAAGCGGCGTGCCGCCCGCCGCCGGCTGGTCGTCCTCACCGCGCCCCTCGCCCTCGGCGCGCAGCAGTGCATCCGGCCAGAGCGGCACCGGCAGCATCGGCAGGTAGCGCGGCGGCGCGCGGTGCGGGAAGATGACGGGCATCGTCTCGTCGGCAAATCCCGCGCCTTTCCTGAGAAGGCCGAGGATGCGGTTCTCGACATGGCGCTCGATGGAGGGCAGCGGCCGGGCAAGGCGCGCCTCCAGCGTCGCGGCGCAGAGCCGGCGATAGCGCCGGACAAGGCCCGGAAAGGCGGCGAGCACGGCCTTCGCCGTCGCCTCGGCGCGCCGGAGCGCGGCAAGGTCGCGCTGCAGCGGATCGCTCTCGGTGATCGGTTCGAGCGGCATCACCGCCATGGCGGCGGCAAGCCAGATGTAGAGGTCCCGGTTGAGGCCGCGGTCGGCGAAGAGGTCGATTTCGCCGGGCAGCATCAGCGTGGCGTGATCGCGGCCGGGCTGGACAAGCTTCTCCTCGCCGAGCCCCATGCGCTCGCGCAGCCTGAGGCGATGCGTCGACGTGCGCCCGCGGGCCGGCGCGATCTGCACCGCACCCTCTCCGCCGAAGCCGC
This sequence comes from Shinella sp. Sh6, assembly GCF_055392685.1. Lineage (NCBI taxonomy): Bacteria > Pseudomonadati > Pseudomonadota > Alphaproteobacteria > Hyphomicrobiales > Rhizobiaceae > Shinella > Shinella sp. Sh6. Next base: position 3,001,216 of record NZ_AP044005.1, read on the forward strand.
GGAAGCAGACGGCCAGCACCGGCCGCACGTCTTCCAGCCGCACGGCGTGGCCGGGATGGCGCGGCCAGCTGCCGGCCTTGCCCACCAGCCGGTGCCAGGCCCGGCCGACGGTTTCCTCGAGCTCCAGGAAATCCAGCATGGCGGACCTCAGCGGATCATCGCGTCGGCGACTTCGAGGAGGGCGGCGCGCACGTCCGGCTCGTCCGTCAGCGGCTCGATCATCGCCGCGCGAACGGCCTCGCGCACGTCCATGCCGCTGTCGATGAGGCAGGCGCAATAGACGAGGAGGCGCGTGGAGACGCCCTCTTCGAGGTCGTGGCCCTTGAGCGCCCTGAGGCGATGGGCGAGCTCGACCAGCGGCGCGATGCGTGCCTCGTCCAGCCCGCTCTCGGCGGCGACGACCAGGATTTCCGCGGCCTTCGGCAGGAAGTCGAATTCGATGGCGACGAAGCGCTGGCGGGTGGAGGGCTTCAGCGCCTTGAGGAGGTTCTGGTAGCCGGGATTGTAGGAGACGACGAGCATGAAGCCGGCCGGCGCCTCCAGCACCTCGCCGGTGCGCTCCAGCGGCAGGATGCGCCGATCGTCGGTGAGCGGATGGAGGACGACCGCGACGTCCTTGCGCGCTTCGACGATCTCGTCGAGGTAGCAGACGCCCCCCTCGCGCACCGCGCGCGTCAAGGGTCCGTCGACCCAGACCGTGTCGCCGCCCTTGAGGAGATAGCGCCCGGTGAGGTCGGCGGCCGAAAGGTCGTCATGGCAGGAGACCGTCGAGAGCGGCAGGCCGAGCTTTGCGGCCATGTGGCCGACGAAGCGCGTCTTGCCGCAGCCGGTCGGCCCCTTCAGGAGGAGCGGAAGCTGGCGGACCCAGGCTTTCTCGAAGAGAGCGCATTCATTGCCCGAGGGGCTGTAGGCGGGAATGTCGGCGCGCGCGGCCTTGAGCATGACGTTCATTTCGATCTCCAAAACTTCAGGAAAGAGGTGCCGGCCCCGTGGGATGACGGGGCCGGCCAGCACTCACTCGGCCGGCTGGACCAGACGGGTGAGGCTGTCGGCACGCTCGCGGCCGGGCACGAGCACGGCCCAGATGAACATCAGCGCCGAGACGAGGACGACGGCGCCCGAGCCGAGGCGGACCCAGTAGAACAGCGAAAGCTGGTCCTGCACGTCCATGTAGCTTTCCCCGAGCACGCGCTGGAGATGGACCTGCACGACGCCCGCGAAGGTGAGCGCGAAGGTCATCACCGACATGGCCGTGCACATGATCCAGAAGCTGGCGATCGAGAGCCACTGGTTGTAGGGCTGGCGGCCGCGGATTTCCGGGATCGCATAGGCCATCATGGCAAGGTTCAGCATCACATAGGCGCCGAAGAAGGCGAGGTGCCCGTGCGCGGCGGTGACCTGCGTGCCGTGGGTGTAGTAGTTCACCGACGACAGCGTGTGCAGGAAGCCCCAGACGCCCGCGCCGAAGAAGGCCATGACCGAGCAGCCGATCGACCAGAGCAGCGCGGCCTTGTTCGGATGGTTGCGGCCGGCCTTCCAGGTCATCACGAAGGTGAAGATGACCATGGTGAAGAAGGGCGCCACTTCCAGCGTCGAGAAGAGCGAGCCGATCCACTGCCAGTAGCCCGGCGCGCCGATCCAGTAGTAGTGGTGGCCCGTGCCGAGGATGCCCGAGAAGAGCGCGAGGCCGACGATGACGTAGAGCCACTTCTCCACGACCTCGCGGTCGATGCCGTTGAGCTTGATCATCAGGAAGGCGAGCACGGAGGCCATGATCAGCTCCCACACGCCCTCGACCCACAGGTGGATGACATACCACCAGTACATCTTGTCGAGCGCCAGGTTCGCCGGGTTGTAGAAGGCGAAGAGGAAGAAGAGCGCGAGGCCCCACAGGCCGAAGAGCAGGATGTTGATGACCGTGGTCTTGCGGCCCTTCAGCGCCGTCATGGTGATGTTGAAGAGGAACATCAGCGCGACGATGACGATGCCGATCTTGGCCGGGAACGTCTGCTCGAGGAATTCGCGGCCCTCATGGATGCGGAAGAGGTAGCCGACCACCGTGAGCCCGGCGGCGGCGAAGAACAGCCAGAACTGGACGATGGCGAGCTTGGGGCTGTAAAGCTCCGTCTCGGTCTCTTCCGGGATCATGTAGTAGGTCGCGCCCATGAAGCCCATGAGCAGCCAGACGACGAGCGCATTGGTGTGGATCATGCGCACGATGTTGAAGGGCAGCAGCTCGGAAAGCGTGTTCGGCAGCACGTAGATCGTGCCGGCGAGGACCCCGAAGGCCAGCTGGGCGAGGAAGAGGCCGAGCGCGCCGTAGAAGTACAGCATCGCGACCTTTTGCGTTTGATATTTCATGTCTTGTCTCCTGAGCGCAATCGGTCAACCGGCGTCGTTCGGCGGCCAGTCCTGGGTTTTGATCTTGCTCGTCCATTCGAGGAAGTCGGCGAGATCGTTGACCTCCTGTTCGGTGAGGTTGAATTGCGGCATCTGCCGCCGGCCCTCCGCCCCGCTCGGCTGGGCGGCCATCCAGGCCTTCAGCGCCTCGCGCGCGCCTTCCGGATCCTCGACGCCGCCGTAGCGCTTCCACACATTGCCGAGCTCGGGCGCGAAATAGGCGCCCTCACCCAAGAGCGTGTGGCAGTTGATACAGGCGTTCTTTTCCCAGACATGCTTGCCGCGCACGACGCTGTCGGTCAGCGTCGACTCGTCGGTGGAGGTCGTGCGCATGTAATAGTGGGAGTGGGCCGTCAGCCCGACGAAGATCGTGAAGAAGAAGATGGACCCGCCATAGAAGACGTTGCGGGCCCCGGTCTTGGTTAGGCGCTCTGCCATCCCCTGGTCCTTTCCCTTGCCGAACCTCAAGGGGCCCGGCGACAAAACCCCGCGGTGGTTCGCCGGCGATCCCCTCGCCGGCATGCGGGACACCCGAGGTTCTAGCCACGGGGGCGACGCGGTCTTTGCGCATTGGCAAAGACCGGGGCGGTTCGTCAGCCGATGAACGTGACGGCGAGCGCGCGGACGAGCGCGAGCGACAGGAGCGCCGCCGGCCAGGCGAGCAGCGCGGAGCGCAGGATGCCGCGGCTGGTGCGCAGCTCCATGAAATCGAGGATGACGAGGCGGCCCTTGGCGAAGGCCATGACCAGCACGGCGGCGACCGGCACGAGAAGCCCGCCGCTGAGGCCGCCGACGAGCGCGCCGCCGGCGGCGAGCGTCAACAGCATGGCGAGGGTGGCGATGAACTGTTCGCGGGCCTGTCGGGTCATGGGTGCCTCAGGTGAGATAGACGATGGGGAACATCACGAGCCAGACGAGATCGATCGCGTGCCAGAGCGTGGCGATCATCACCACGTTCGCCCGCGAAGGCCGCCAGGCGACGAGAAGGAGAACGCCCGCCCCGAAGACGACGTGCAGCAGGTGGAAGCCGGTGATGAGGAAATAGAGTTCCGAAAGCCCGCCGGCGGCGGCGATGCCCGAGCGAATCTCGACGCCGTATTCGACGAGCTTGACCGTGGCGAAGAGAAGGCCGAACAGCGCGGCGAGCAGCAGCGGTCCGCGGACCGCGCCATCGCCGCGGCGCACGGCCAGCGCCGCCTGCCAGCCGCTCATGACGAGAAGCACCGTGTTGAGCGCCGCAAGCCCCGGATGGAGATGCGAGCGCAGCAGCGCCGCCCTCTCCACATCCACCACCGTCATCACCATGAAGGCGACGAGCAGCGCGCCGAAGGCGGCAAGTTCGCTCCATACGAGGATCCAGAGCAGGAGCGAGTCGGCTTCGCCGCTCTCCGCGCTGCCCGCCGCAATGTCCATGTCATCTATCGTCGCCATGGGGCTTCCCTAGCGTGGCGAGCCGGGGCCTTCTTTGCGCCGGCACAAAGAGCGGCGATGCCCCGCGCGGCATGATGACGGCAAAACGAAAGGATCCTTCCATGACGGACGCTCAGTTCGGCCTCGTCGTCGCGGCCCCGGTCATCGCCGGCTTCGCGCTGGTGCTCTATCGCATGGGCGTGCTGCAGGGGGCCGGTACGATCTCCGCCGTCGGCGCCTCGGTCGTCATCGCCGCCGTCCTGTTCTTCGGCCAGTAGGAGGGCGCCATGAGCGAACCCGTACTGGCTGCCGCCGATATCGGCCGGCTGGAGACGCTGCATTCCCGCCTGCTCGACCTTTGCCTGCGCCTCGAGGAAGCGGCGGGCGATCCCGCCATCGCCGGGGAGCTGCGCGAGCTTGCCGAGACCATCGTCCCGCTCCTGAAATCGGCGCATGAGCTGGAGGAGCGCCTGCTCTTTCCCGATTTCGACCATCATGCCGGCTCGCGCTTCGCGACGATCACCATCGAGCGCCTGAAGGCCGAGCACCGCTGCGACCAGTTCGCCGCGGGCGAGATCTCGAAGACGCTGCAGGCTATCGCCGACGATTGCTGCACGCTGCCGCCGGAAGCGGTCTCCCGCATGATCGGCGGCTTCCAGGAGAGTCTCCGCCGCCACGTCTTTTCAGAGAAGATGATCCTGGAAGCCCTGCTCTCGGCGAGGGAGCAGTCGCGCGACGTCTTCGCCTGAATTGTCCCCTCAGCCGTGCCCCATCGCCGCGTTGCGCCCGCGCGAGACCCAGGCCGCGCCCTCCTGCTGATGCAGGAAGCCGTTCGAGAAGCGGACGCCCGGATAGACCTCCGCCAGTTCCGCGATCGCCTCCTCGCCGTCCATACGGCCGTCGAGCACGGCACGGTAGAGGCCGGCCACCCTCACCATGTCGCAATCCTGCGGGGAAAGCCGGACCCGCGACAGCCCCGCCTCCACCAGCGGCGCGAGATCGTCGACGAGCACGGCGCAACTGTTCGACATGGTCTGCACGCCGTTCAGCACGAGGAAGGACTGCTTGTCGAGCGTGCGCAGCGGCAGGCCGTCCGGCTCCTCGCCGCAGATGAACTGGCAATTGTCCTTCGTCAGCCCCTTGGAGCGGGCATGGGCGCAGCGCGCGGAGATGGCGAGCGGCATGCGGCCGAAGGCGAAGAGCTCGAAGGAGAAATCCGGCATGGCGGCGAGCATCTGCAGGACGGACGCGGCCGGCAGCTCCGGCGGCAGGCAAATGTTCTCAGCCCCGCGCGCGGCGAGCGTGCGCGCCGTCGCGGCATTGTAGACGTTGACGAGCGGGCCGATGGAATGCGGCCGGTCCCTGAGAAGGCCGAGCGCCGAGAGGTCGTTCGCCTCGACCGGATGCTCGCTGTCGCGGATGAGATCGCGCACATGCCGGCTCTCGCGCTCCAGCGTCACCATGGCGAGGGTCGAGAGCGTCACCCTCTTGCCCGCCGCCTCCAGCCGCTCGATCACCTCGGCGATGTGCGGCTCGCTGAAATGCTGGCGCTTGGAACAGACCGTCTCGCCGAGCGTGACATGCTCGACGGGCGCCTCGTCGGCGATGCGGAAATAGAAATCCCGCCACTTCGGCCCGTCCCAGAGAAAATAGACCGGCCCCAGGCTGAGGGACGGTTTGCGCGTCGTCGTCATGTCGTCTCCTATCGCCAGCGCTTGTCGTAGGCGCCGGTGGTGGTGCGCTGGCCCTCGCTCATGGCGCGAAGGCGGGCGACGAGCGCCGCCCGTTCGGCGGGCGCCGCGCGCAGCGCCTTCTTGAGGGAGGAAACCACCTCGGCGACATAGGCCTTGCCGCGCTGGCGCCCCTCGATCTTGAGCGCCGAGACGCCGGCCGCCCGCAGCGCGTCGATCTCGTCGATCACGTCGAGCGAGACGGGATCCTCGAAGGCATAGCCCGCGACGTCGCCGATCTCGAAGCGTCCCTTGCAGAGCGTCGGATAGCCGGAGGCCTCGCCCGCGCCGAAGCGGTTGATCGTATAGGCGCCGAGCTCGGAGACCAGCTCCTCGCCGTCCTGCCGGTAGCGCACATGGCTTGCCGGCGAGCAGACGCCGTTCATGTTGGGCGACTTGCCGGTGGCGTAGGAGGAAAGCGAGCAGCGCCCCTCCGCCATGACGCAGAGCCCACCGAAGGCGAAGACCTCCACCTCGCAGGCGATCTGCCGCGTCAGCCGGGCGATGTCCTGCACGGTGAGGACACGCGGCAGCACGACGCGCTTTGCCCCGAAGGCCTCGATGAGGAAGCGGATGGCATCCGGATTGGAGGCGGACGCCTGCACGGAGACGTGTAGCCGCTGCTCGGGGTACTTTTCCGCGACATAGGCCATCAGGCCGAAATCGGCGAGGATCAGCGCGTCGGCGCCGAGCGCCACCGCATCGTCGGCCGCCCGGTACCACAGCGCCTCGTCGCCCGCCCGCATGAAGGTGTTGAGCGCGACGAAGGTGAGGACCCGCCGGCTGTGGGCGAGCGCGATCGACTGGCGCAGTTCCTCGCGGCTGAAATTGAGGCCGGGGAAATTGCGGGCGTTGGTCTCGTCGCGGAAGCCGCAATAGACGGCGTCGGCGCCGGCCTCCACCGCCTCGCGGAAGGCGGCGGGCGTGCCGGCGGGGCAGATCAGTTCCATGTCGTATCCCTTCCTTCGAGGGCCTTGGTGCGGATGTAGCGCGCCGTGCCGGCAACGAGCGGCGAGAACGGCCCGGCCAGCGCCCCGAGCTCGCGCGGCAGGTCGATGGCGCTGTCGTCGAGCGCATTGCGCAGCGCCAGCATCGCCTCCATATCGCCAGTGACGGAAAGGTCGCGCGAGAAGAACAGCGCATCCGCGTCGCACCGGCCTTCGAGAAGGCCGAGCAGCAGCACCAGCGGCCCCTCGATGCGCGCATCGACAAGCGGCGGCTGGCCGCGCGAGACGGTGAGGTGCTGCGCCGCCGGGACGACGGTGAAATGCAGCGGCAGGTCGGTCGGCGAGAAGCCGTAGCGGGTCTGCCGGTAGTCGCCGAGCCGTTCGAAGAGATCGGGATGCGCCTTCAGAACTCCCGAGAAGATGAGCCGCGCCACCCGCTCCACCAGCCAGATCGGCGCGATATCAACCGGCTTTGCGAGGATCGGGGGAAGCGACGACATGGAAAGGCCCTGACGAGATGCGATTGGCCGGAACCTAGGGAGCCATGCGCGGAAGGAGTTTGCGCCAGCACAAAGACCGGGACGTTTTTCCCCGGCAAGGGAGCCGGCATGAAAGCCGATGCCTCGATCCCGCGCCGTTTCGACAGCCTTCAGGATTTCGTCGCCCTCCTGGAACGGCGGGCGCGGCTGAAGCGCATTTCCGCGCCCGTCTGCCTCGTTCACGAGGTCACGGAAATCCACCGCCGCGTGCTGGCGCAAGAGGGCCCGGCCCTGCTCTTCGAGCGGCCGGTCGATGCGGAGGGCAACATCCAGCCGATCCCGCTTCTCGCCAATCTCTTCGGCACGCGCGAGCGCATCGAATGGGGGCTGGGGCTGGAGACCGGCGGGCTGCCGCGTCTCGCCACGTTCCTCGCCGACCTTCGCGACCCGCGCCCGCCGCGCTCGCTGCGCGATGCCTGGGGGAAGCTGCCGCACCTGAAGGCCGCGCTCTCGATGAACCCGCGCGCGGTGCGGCGCCCGCCCTGCCAGGAGATCGTCCGGCGCGGCGAGGATATCGACCTCGGCCGGCTTCCCATCCAGACCTGTTGGCCCGGCGAGCCCGACCCGCTCGTCACCTGGCCGCTCGTCATCACCGCCTCGCCGGACGATCCTTCGGATATCAATGTCGGCATCTACCGCATGCAGAGGCTCGGCCGGAACCGGCTGATCATGCGCTGGCTCGCCCATCGCGGCGGGGCGCGGCACCACCGCCTCTGGCAGGCCAGGGGCCTCGACATGCCGGTCGCCGTCGTCATCGGCGCCGATCCCGCGACGATCCTGTCCGCCGTCATGCCGCTGCCGGACGGCATGAGCGAGCTTGCCTTCGCCGGCGTCCTTGCCGGCCGGCGGCAGGAGACGGCAAGCGGCCTCACCGTCCCCCTTCCCCTGCCGGCGAGCGCGGAAATCGTGCTGGAGGGCATGGTCTCGATGAGCGAGACGGCGGACGAAGGCCCCTATGGCGACCACACCGGCTACTACAATGCCGTCGAGCCCTTCCCGGTGATGACGCTCTCGGCGATCACCATGCGGAAGAACCCGCTCTACCTCTCGACCTATACCGGCCGCCCCCCGGACGAGCCCTCCCGGCTCGGCGAGGCGATGAACGAACTCTTCGTGCCGCTGGTCAAGCGCCAGTTCCCGGAAATCCGCGACCTCTGGCTGCCGCCCGAGGCCTGCTCCTACCGCGCCATGGTGGTTTCCATCGACAAGCGCTATCCCGGGCAGGCGCGGCGGGTGATGATGGGCCTCTGGTCCATGCTGCCGCAGTTCAGCTACACCAAGCTGATCATCGCCGTGGACGGCGACATCGACGTGAGAAGCTGGCCGGACGTGATCTGGGCGCTTTCCACCCGCTTCGACGCCAGCCGCGACCTCATGGTCGTGGAGAACACGCCGATCGACTATCTCGACTTCGCCTCGCCGAAATCCGGCCTCGGCGGCAAGCTCGGCCTCGACGCCACCACCAAGATCGGCGCCGAGACGGAGCGCGAATGGGGCCGCGTGCTCGCCATGACGCCGGACGTCACCGCCCGGGTCGACGAATTATGGGCTTGCCTCGACCTTGGCAGCGCCACCGCGCCGTAGGCCGGCGATCACCACGAAGAGCAGCGGCACGAAGAAGACGCCGAGCACGGTGGCTGCGATCATGCCGCCCATAACGCCGATGCCGATGGCGTTCTGCGCCGCCGAGCTTGCGCCCGTCGCGAAGGCGAGCGGCAGCACGCCGAGGATGAAGGCGAGCGAGGTCATGACGATGGGGCGAAGGCGCATGCGCGCGGCCTCAAGCACAGCCTCGACCGCACTCCTGCCCTGGTCGCGCAAATCCTTGGCGAATTCGACGATCAGGATGGCGTTCTTCGCCGTGAGGCCGATGGTCGTGAGCAGGCCCACCTTGAAATAGACGTCGTTCGACTGGCCGAAGAGCCACGCCGCGACGAGCGCGCCGAGCACGCCGACCGGCACGGCAAGGATGACGGAAAAGGGAATGGACCAGCTCTCGTAGAGCGCGGCAAGGCAAAGGAACACGACGAGCAGCGAGACGGCGTAGAGCATCGCCTCCTGCGAGCCCGCCAGCCGCTCCTGATAGGAAAGCCCGGACCATGCGGAGGCATAGCCGCCGTTAAGGCCGGCGACGAGCTCCTCCATGCGGTCCATGGCATTGCCGGAGCTCGCGCCGGGCTGGGCCGAGCCGTTCATGGCGATGGCGGCCGTGCCGTTGAAGCGCGAGAGCGAGGGCGAGCCCTGCACCCATTTCGTCGTCGCGAAGGCGGAGAAGGGCACCATCTCGCCGGCATCGTTGCGGGCATACCAGCGCTCGATATCCCCCGGCTGCATGCGGAACGGCGCATCCGCCTGCACATAGACGGGCTTGATCTCGCCGTTATAGACGAAGTCGTTGACGTTGCTACCGGCAAAGGCGACCGAGATCAGGTTGTTGATGCCGCTGATGCCGACGCCGAGCGCCCCGGCCTTCTCCTGGTCGATGTCGATCTTGAGCTGGCTTTCCAGCGTGCGCGTATTGCCGCGCACGTTGCCGACCGTATCGTCCTTGAGCGCGAGGTCGGCAAGCGTGTTGCTGGCCGCGATCAGCGCGTCGCGGCCCCGGTTGCCGGTATCCTCCAGATACATCGAGAAGCCGTTGCTCTGGCCGAGGCCCTGGATGGCCGGCGGGGCGAGCACGAAGACCTCGGCGTCGCGGATCTTGCGGAAATGGGCCGAGGCGCGCTGCGAGATGGCGGAGGCCGACAGCGCGCTGTCGGTACGCTGGTCGAAATCCTTGAGGCGCACGAAGGCCATGGCGGCGTTCTCCCCGCTGCCGCCGAAGCCGAAGCCGAGCGTCATGAAGACGCTCTCCACCGCGTCCTTCTCGTCGTTGAGGAAATAATCCTCCACCATGTCGATGACGGCCTGCGTGCGGGCGGCATTGGCCCCGGCCGGAAGGGTGATCTGCGTCATCAGCACGCCCTGGTCCTCTTCCGGCAGGAAGGAGGACGGAAGCTGGGTATAGACCCACCAGGCCCCGCCGAGCAGCGCGGCGAAGACGACGAGCATGCGCAGCGGCCGCAGCACGAGGCGGCCGACCGCGCCGACATAGCCGCGCGTCGTCTTCTCGAAGCCGCGGTTGAAGCCGCCGAAGATACGCGCGGCAAGCCCGCCATGGGTCGGCTTCAGCAGCATCGCGCAGAGCGCCGGCGTCAGGACGACCGCGACAAGCACGGAGAGGATCATGGCGCTGGCGATGGTGACGGAGAACTGCCGGTAGATGACGCCGACGGAACCGGAGAAGAAAGCCATGGGAATGAAGACCGCCGTCAGCACCAGCGCCACGCCGATCAGCGCGCCGGTGATCTCGCCCATCGACTTCTCGGTGGCTTCTCGTGCGGAAAGCCCCTCCTCCGTCATGATGCGCTCGACATTCTCCACCACCACGATGGCGTCGTCGACGAGAAGGCCGATGGCCAGCACCATGGCGAACATCGTCAGCATGTTGATGGAATAGCCGAGCGCCGCCAGCACCCCGAAGGTGCCGAGCAGCACCACCGGCACGGCGATCATCGGAATGAGCGTCGCCCGCAGGTTCTGCAGGAAGAGCAGCAGCACGAGGAAGACGAGCACGACCGCCTCGATCAGCGTATGCACAACCTTCTCGATGGACAGTTCGACGAAGGGCGTCGTCTCGTAGGAATAGGCGATCTCGACGCCCTCCGGCAGCGAGCCGGCAAGGCTGTCGAGTTCGGCATGGACGGCGTCGGCCGTGGTGATCGCGTTCGCGCCGCTGGCAAGCTGCACGCCGAAGCCGGCGGCTGGCATGCCGTTATAGGTCGAGCTCTGGCCGTATTTCTCCAGCCCGATCTCCACCCGCGCCACGTCGCCGAGCCGCACGACGGAACCGTCCGGCGCGGTCTTGAGGATAATCTTCTTGAATTCGTCCGCCGAGGTCATCTGCGTCTGCGCGACGATGCTAGCCTTGAGCTGCTGGCCGCGCACCACAGGCGTCGCGCCGATGGAACCGGCGGCGACCTGCGCGTTCTGCGCCTGGATCGCCGCGGTGACGTCGGAGGGAACGAGCTGGTATTTCTGCATCTGGTCCGGATCGAGCCAGATGCGCATGGCATAGCCGCTCCCGAAGGACTGGACCGAGCCGACGCCGTCGAGGCGCTCGATCCGCTCCTCGATGCTGCTCGACATGATGTCGGAGAGCTCGGACGAGGTATAGCGCCCGTCGCGCGAGACGATGTTGCCGATCATCAGGATGCCGGAGGGCGAGCGCGAGACGGTGACGCCGGCGTTCTGCACGGCTTCCGGCAGTTGCGATTCGACGCGCGCGAGCTTGTTCTGCACCTCCACCTGCGCCAGTTCCGGGTCCGTGCCGCTTGCGAAGGTTAGCGAGATGGAGGACGAGCCGGTGCTGGAGGTGGACTCCATGTAGAGGAGCCCTTCGAGGCCCGTCAGCACGCTTTCGATCTTGGTCGTGACCGAGTTCTCGACAGCCTCGGCCGTCGCGCCGGAATAGTTCGCGCCGATGCGCACCGTGACCGGCGCCACGTCCGGATATTGCGAGATCGACAGCGAATAGATGCCCATGACGCCGCCAAGCAGCGTGGCGATGGCGAGCACGATGGCAAAGACCGGGCGGGCGATGAAGAAGCTCGCCAGGGCATTGCGCCGGAAACCGCCGCTCATTGGGCGGCTCCCATCGAAGCGAGGGTCTGCTTGACGACGCCGTCCTCGTCGATCGTCACGTCGACGGGCGTGACCGCGGCGCCGGCGGAAATCTTCTGGAAGCCGTCGACGATCAGCCGGTCGCCGTCCTTCAGCCCGTCGGTCACGATCCAGTCATTGCCCTGGGTTCCCGCCGTTGCGAGCTTGCGCTCCTCCACCTTGCCGTCGGTAGAGACGACATAGGCGACCGCATCCCCCGCCCCGCTGCGCTGGACGGCGCGTTGCGGCACGAGGAAGGCGTTCGGCATGCTGCCGAGGTCGACGGAGGCCCTGACGAACATGCCGGGCAACAGTACCCGCTCGGGATTGGGGAAGGTGGCGCGCAGGGTGAAGGTGCCGGTGCTCTCGCTGACATTCACCGTCGCCAGCGAGATCGTGCCCTGCGGCCCGTAATCGGCGCCGTTCTCCAGCGTCAGCCTGACGCTCGGCGCGCCCTGCTGGCCTTCGCGCCCGAGGCGGCCCGCCTCGACGTCCTCGCGGATTTTCAGGAGGTTCGCGCTGGTGTCGACGAGATCGACATTGACCGGGTCGATCTGGCGGATCGTCGCCAGCGCATCGGTCTGGTTCTGGGTGACGAGCGAGCCGACGCTGACGCTCGCCGTGCCGATGATACCGGAGATCGGCGCCTTGATCGTCGTGTTGTCGAGGTCGATCTTGGCGGTCTGCACGCTGGCCCTGGCCGATTCCACATCCGCTTTCGCCTGCAGGAGCGTCGTGCGTGCCTCGTCCAGCGCCTGCTGGCTGACGGCGCTGGAGGATTGCAGCCGCTCGGAGCGGTCGAAGGCGGCCTCAGCGGATTGCTGCGAGGCCTCGGCGCGGGAGAGGGTGGCGTTCGCCGCCTCATAGGCCGCCCTGAACTTGTCATCGTGCACCGTGAAGAGCACGTCGCCGGCCTTCACCGGGCGCCCCTCGCGGAAATCGATGCTTTTGACGATGCCGTCGACCTGCGGACGGATCTCCGCCGTGGCGCGCGCGCCGACCCGGCCGGACAGCGCGGCGAACCGCAGCACGGACTGCGCCTTGAGAGCGATCACCCCCACCTCGATGGCCGGCGCCGCTCCGCCCGGCCCTTGCCCGCCGCCGTTCTGCTCCGAGCAGGAGACGAGGAGGAGGCCAGCGGCCACAAGGCCGATCCGGATTGCCAAAGCGCGCATCATGCACCTCTTGCCGGCGCGGGGCGATCATCGCGCCCGGTCGCCTTATTTACAAAACCAATGAGTACCATTAATGTCGATCAGCCGAGAATGTCAATGCCGCCCGCACCGGAATGCTCCCATGCCGAAACCCTCTTCCCCTCAGCCGCACACGCAACGCAAGGCGCGCGGGCGCCCGAAGGTCGCCTCCGCCGATGAGCGCCGGGCCGGGATCGTCGAGGCGGCGCGCCGGCTGTTCCTTGCCGAGGGCTACGGCCGCACGACGATGAGCGAGGTCGCCGCCCATTGCCACGCCTCCAAGCGCACGCTCTACGAATTGTTCCCGTCCAAGACCGATCTTCTCGCCGCGGTGATCGAGCAGCACAGGACCAGCATGCTCGCCCTGCCGGGCGACTACGAGGGGCTCGGCCTCTGCGAGGCGCTGGAGAGGATCTTCCAGGTCGATATCGACGAGGCGGCGGACGAGGAGCGCGCGGCCTTCCTCAGCCTCACCATCGTGGAGGCCGCCCAGTTCCCGGAGGTCGGCGAGATGATGCGCCGGCTGGGCGGGCAGCGCGCGCACGCCCTTCTGGCCGAATGGATGGAGGGGGAGAAAAAGGCCGGCCGCCTCTTCGTAGACGACACGGCGAGCGCGGCCCGGATCCTCATGGACATGATGTTCGGCGCGGTGGTGACGAAGACCGGCACCGCCGCCGAATGGCCGGGGCTGGAGGCGCGCAAGGACTATATGCGCCGCTGCATACGCATCTTCGTCCACGGCACCGGAAGGCCCGATCAGACGTAGATCTCCCGGTCGCCGAAGGGATCGCCGTCCTCGAAATTGCGCGTGCCGATGCGCGAGGTGCTTTCGCTTTCGGATGCCTGCGGCGCCTTCTGCGCGGCACTCGCCTCCTTGGCGGCCTTCGCCGCGGCGATCTCGGCCTTGAGGCTGGCGATGGCCTCCTGGATCTCGGCCTTCTTGTCCGCGTCCTCGGCCTCGGCCAGCTCGCTTTCCTTGCTGGCGAGCTGCGCTTCGAGCGCCGAAAGGCTGGACGTGCCGGAGGAGGAGGAAAGGGTGACGCTCGCCGCCGTCGTCGATGAAACCGCTGTGACCATGCCGATACCGCTCCGTCGTTTCGTTGCGGAAGATTTGGCACGGAGAAATTGAGGTAATCTCAGCGGCGATTTCGTACCGCCTCCGCAGTTCGGCGACGCCGGGCCGGTGGCCCGACGCCCGTCGTTCCGTTCAGGCGTCGGTAACGGCGTGCACCCAGCCCTGCGGATCCGGACGCTGGCCGCGCTGGATGCCGACGAGCGCTTCGCGCATCCGCGTCGTGACGGGCCCGGTTGCACCGTCGCCGATCGCAAATTCCCCGTCGGCGAACTTCACCGTGCCGATGCCGGCGACGACCGCCGCCGTGCCGCAGGCGAAGGCCTCCTTGAGGCGGCCCGATGCCACGTCGGCCTTCCACTGGTCGAAGGAATAGCGCTCCTCCCGGACCGTCAGGCCCTGGTCGCGGGCAAGGGCGATCAGCGACTTGCGGGTAACGCCGGGAAGGATGGTGCCGCCGAGCGGCGGGGTGAGGAGCGAGCCGTCCTCCATCACGAAGAAGATGTTCATGCCGCCGAGTTCCTCCACCCAACGATGTTCCGCGGCGTCGAGGAAGACGACCTGATCGCAGCCCTGCGCGGAGGCTTCGGCCTGCGCGACGAGGCTTGCCGCATAGTTGCCGCCGCATTTCGCGACGCCCGTGCCGCCGAGGGCCGCGCGGGTATAGTTCTGCGAGACCCAGATCTTCACGGCCTTCGCGCCGCCCTTGAAATAGGGACCGACCGGCGAAGCGATCACGCAGAAGATATATTCACGCGAGGGGCGCACGCCGAGGAAGGTTTCGCTGGCGAACATGAAGGGCCGCAGATAGAGGCTTCCCTCGCCCTGCGGGATCCATTTGGCGTCGATGCGAACGAGCTCCTCGACGGCGGCGAGGAAATCCGCCTCCGGCAGTTCCGGCATCGCCATGCGGCGCGCCGATTCGTTGAAGCGCCGGGCGTTCTCCTCGGGGCGGAAGAGCACCGTGCGGCCGTCCTCGGTGCGGTAGGCCTTCATCCCCTCGAAAATCTCCTGCGCATAGTGCAGGACGCTCGATGCGGGGTCGAGCGCGAAGGGGCCGCGCGCAACGATCTCCGCGCCATGCCAGCCCTTGTCCGCGTGCCAGCGGATCACCGCCATATGGTCGGAAAACAGCGTGCCGAAACCGAGATTTCCAAAAGCCGCCTGCCGCTCCGCCTCGGGCATGGGGTTGGCATTCGTCTTCACGGCGAAGGAGAGGCGCGAACTATCAGCGTTCATGGATATTTCTTTCAGTTCGTATCGAGAAAGGCCGACTGTGCCGCGTCCTTCGCCGTTCTTCAAGCGTTGCAGTCACGTCCATCGGCGAACCCTGCCGGAGAACATCGTCGGCCCATGACTGCATACACCTGGAATAGCCCGTAACGACGGCCCCTCCCCGTACCCCGAAGGCCCGCGCCGGACAAGGGGAAATGCCGCCGAACGGCGGCCACGGCCGGGGGATTTCCGACCCGCTACATCGTGTAGCCGGGCGCCTTGACGAGTTGCACGCCGCCGCCCGCAATGTCCTTGTCGTAGACCGCTTCCTTCCAGCGCTCCTGCGGCACGTCCTCGAACGCGACGGAGATCGAGGAATCCGACGATCCGAAGATATCGATGACCGACCGGGCCACCGCCTCGGCCAGTCTTGCTTTCTGCTCGTCCGTCCTGCCCGGAAAAGCCTTGACGATGATATGAGGCAATCGTTTCTCCTTCCGCCATGCCGCCCTTCGGCATTGCCGGAGTATAGGCCGGTTCGGCGCCCCTTGCGAGATGCCGCGCGCCGGCGGGTCCGACCTCGGCAGCCGTTCTCGTCTCGCGCCGCCCGCTAGATCGCGCCGCGCACCCGCTCCCAGGCGTTCGTCAGGTGGCGGCCGAGAACGGCCGCGAGCCTTTGCTGGTCGCGCGCTTCGAGCGCTTCGATCATCTCTTCGTGCTCGGCAACGGCAGCGGCCCACTTTTCCGGCCCCTCGTGGCCGATGAAGCGGATGCGCTTGAGGCGTGTCTGCAGCATCGCATGGATTTCCGCGAGCGGCGCATTGCCTGATAGCGCGACGATCGCCGTGTGGATGTTCTGGTTGAGCTTGTAATATTCCAGACGGTCGCCCGCCTTGTAGTGCTGCACCATGCGGTCGTGCAGGCCGCGGATCTCGGCAATGCCCTCCTCGCTCGCAATTACGCAGGCGAGCCTTGCGGCAAGCTCCTCCAGCGTGCCGAGAACCAGCAGCATGTCCTGCACGTCCTTGGCGCCGAAGCGCTTCACGACGGCGCCGCGGCTCGGCACCAGCTCGACGAGGCCTTCGCTCGCCAGATATTTGATGGCCTCGCGCAAGGGGGTGCGCGAGACGCCGAGCATCTGGCCGAGCTGGCCTTCGTTGAGGCGCGTTCCCGGCGACAGGTGCCCCTCGATGATCATGTCGCGCAGGCGGTTGACGAGTGTGTCGTGCAACGCCGTTCGACGGATCGGTCCCGGCAGAGCGCTTTCCGGCCGCTCCAAGCTTCTGATCTCATCCATGGTCTTAATCTGCATCTTCCTTTTCGGCGCACGGCATCGGCCGTCGCCAGCGATTTGGCCAAAGCATGAATAGGCCGGGCGGCAACGTCAACGGAAAATGCTGCATACAGAATACAAAAGACTTGATACAGTTTTCCGGATGCCTTATAAACCTGCATACAGAATGCAGAGGAGGAGTTTTCCATGACCGAGAGTGCCAAGAGCGCCCGTCCCGTCATCGCGCTCGCCATGGGCGACCCGGCCGGCATCAGCCCCGAACTGACCGCGCGCATCATCGCGCTCGACGACGTCAAGGCCGCCGCGCATCTCGTGGTGATCGGCGACCGCCGCATTCTCGACGAAGGCGCGAAGGCCGCCGGCCTCACGCTGGACCTGGAGCCCGCCACGCTCGAGACGTTCCAGCAGGCAAGCGGCGAGCGCCATGTCTTCATCGACCTCGGCCATCTCGACCCGGCGGACGTCACGCGCGGCGAGGCGACCCTTGCCGGCGGCACCTTCGCCACGACCAATTTCCGCACCGCCCTTCAGCTTGCCGACGAGGGCAAGGCCCAGGCGGTCTGCTTCACGCCCTTCAACAAGAAGGCGATGCGCTACGCCTATCCCGGCTATGACGACGAGATCCGCTTCGTCGCCGACGTCATCGGCTTTTCCGGCAAGGTCCGCGAGTTCAACGTGCTGGAGAAGGTCTGGAATGCGCGGGTCACCTCGCACATCCCGCTGAAGGACGTGGCGGCCGCCCTTTCGGTCGAGGCGATCCTTGCCGAGATCGAGCTGACGGCGACCTGCCTTCGCAATGCCGGCTACGACGACCCGAAGATCGCGGTCGCCGGCCTCAACCCGCATGCCGGCGACGGCGGTTCCTTCGGCATGGAGGAGATCGACATCATCGAGCCGGCCGTCGCGGCGGCGAAGGCGCGCGGTTTCAACGTCGAGGGCCCCTTCCCGGCCGATACCGTCTTCCTGCGCGCGCTGAAGGACGGCTTCCAGGCGGTCATGACCATGTATCACGACCAGGGCCAGATCGCGATGAAGCTCATGGGCTTCGACAAGGGCGTCACCATGATGGGCGGCCTGCCCTTCCCGCTCTGCACGCCGGCCCACGGCACGGCCTACGACATTGCCGGCAAGGGCATCGCCGATGTCGGCGCCAGCCGCGAGGCGCTGCTGCTCGCCGCCCGCATGGCGAAGAAGGCCGCCGCGCTCTCGACGGCGGCCTGACCGGCCAAGATTTCAGCTATACCGGCATGGAGGAGGTTCGTGCCGGGATCATCCCAACGGAGGAGCAAGATGAAGAAGTCCCTTACCATCGCCTGCATCGCAGCGGCCGCGGCGAGCGTCGCCATGCCCGCCTTTGCCTTCGAGCCGGACCGTCCGGTCGAATTCGTCGTCACGGCCGGCCCCGGCGGCGGCACGGATATCTTCGCCCGCACCATCCAGGCGATCATCACCAAGTACGAGCTGATGAAGGCGCCGATCGTCGTCGTCAACAAGGGCAGCGCCGGCGGTGCGGAAGGCTTCGTCTATGCCGCGACCGCCAAGGGCGACGCCTACAAGCTGACCTTCGGCACGAACAATGCCTATCTCCTGCCGATCCGCGCCAAGGTGCCCTATACCGAGGCGGACCTCACGCCGGTGGCCGCCCTTGCCTCCGACGAATTCGTGCTCTGGGTCAACGGCAAGTCGGACATCAAGACGGCCGCCGACTTCATCGCCAAGGCGAAGGCAGCCCCCGGCGAGCTGAAGGTCGCCGGCAGCCAGTCCAAGGACGTCGACCAGATCCTCACCTCGATGATCAACGACGCGACGGGCGCCGATATCGGCTACGTTCCGTTCAAGAGCGGCGGCGAAGCGGCCGTGCAGCTTGCCGGCGACCACGTCGCCGCCAACGTGAACAATCCGAGCGAGAACCTCGGCCAGTGGCAGGCCGGCATGGTCAAGCCGGTCTGCGTCTTCAAGTCGGAACGGCTGAAGAGCGAGACGAAGGTTGCCGGCAACGAGGGCTGGAGCGATATCCCGACCTGCAAGGAATCCGGCATCGCCATCGACAACTACGCCATGCCGCGCACCGTCTGGATGGCCGCGGGCGTCGACCCGGATGCGGTCGCCTTCTACACGGACGTGCTGAAGAAGGTCTCCGAGACGCCGGAATGGCAGAAATACCTCGCCGACACCTCGCAGTCCGGCACCTATATGAGCGGCGCGGAATTCTCCGACTTCATCAAGAAGGACGAGACGGCCGTTTCCGCCGTCCTCAAGCGTGAAGGCTGGCTCGCCAACTGAGCCCCGCTTTCATCCCGCCTCGTTCCGGGCGCAAGACTGCCGCACACCTGTTGCGGCAGGCTCCATGCGGGTGCCGCCTTCGGCGCCCGCCTCTTTCGGAAAGGGTTTGATCCATGAGTGAGAACAGCGTGAACGGGCTTTCCCGCTTCGCCATGGAAGCGGCGGTCGCGCTCCTGACGGGCGTCTTCGGCATCGCCGTCGCCTATGGCTCGATCGAGGCCGATGCCGGCTGGACCGACATGGGGCCGGGTGCCGGCTACTTCCCCTTCTATATCGGCCTGCTGATCACCTTCGGCAGCGCGGCGAACCTCGTCTATGCTTTCGTCAAGCACCGCGGCACGGGCGAGATCTTCGTCGACATGGCGCGCTTCAAGGTGGTGCTCGGCTTCCTGCTGCCGCTCGTCGCCTTCGCCGCGGTCTCCACCGTCCTCGGCCTTTATGTCGGCACGGCGCTCTATATCGCCGGCACGATGATCTTCCAGAGCAAGTACAAGTGGTGGGCCGGCCTTGCGACGGGCATCGGCGTTGCCCTCTTCTTCTTCGTCATTTTCGAGATCGGCTTCAAGGTTCCGCTCCTGAAGGGCCCGGTCGAGGCGTTCTTCGGGATCTACTGATCCGGTCGGCGCCTGTCTTCGGAGGAAAGACATGGAAAATATCGGTCTCCTCATGGAAGGCTTCGGCCATATCCTGAGCTTCAACCACATCCTGCTCATGATGCTCGGCGTCACGCTCGGCATCCTGGTGGGCGTGCTGCCGGGCCTCGGCGCGCCGAACGGCGTGTCGCTGCTCCTGCCGCTCACCTTCTCGATGGACCCGATCTCCGCCATCATCCTGCTCTCCTGCATGTACTGGGGGGCGCTCTTCGGCGGATCGACCACCTCCATCCTCTTCAATATCCCGGGCGAACCCTCCTCCGTCGCGACGACCTTCGACGGCTATCCGCTGGCGAGAAAGGGCGAGGCGAGCCGCGCGCTGACGCTCGCCTTCGTATCGGCCGGCCTCGGCGCGCTGGCCGGCGTCGTGATGATCACGCTGCTTTCCGGCTGGGTCGCCAATTTCGCGCTGCGCTTCTCCTCGCCGGAATATTTCGCCGTCTATTTCCTCGCCTTCGCCAGCTTCATCTCGATGGGCGCCCAGTCGCCGTTCAAGACGCTTGTGTCGATGATGGTGGGCTTCGCGCTCGCTTCCGTCGGCATGGACACCATTTCCGGCAACCTGCGCCTGACCTTCGATATCCCCGAGCTCATCAAGGGCGTCTCCTTCCTCGTCGCCGTCATGGGCCTCTTCGGCATCGGCGAACTGCTGCTGACGGCGGAGGAGGGCCTGCGCTTCGACGGGATCAAGGCGCGCGTCAGGCTCTCCGAAATCGGCCGCACCCTGATCGAGATGCCCCGCTACTGGTTCACCATCGGCCGCTCCATGCTGATCGGCATCTGGATGGGCATCACGCCGGCGGGCCCCACCGCCGCTTCCTTCATGAGCTACGGCGTCGCCCGCCGCTCGGCCCGCGACAAGTCGCAGTTCGGCAAGGGCGATCCGCGCGGCATCGTCGCGCCGGAGACGGCCGACCATTCCGCCGGCACCTCCGCGCTCCTGCCCATGCTCGCGCTCGGCGTGCCGGGTTCGGCGACGGCGGCGGTCATGATGGGCGGCCTGATGATCTGGGGCCTCACCCCCGGCCCGACGCTCTTCACCGATAGGCCGGATTTCGTCTGGGGCCTCATCGCCTCCATGTATCTCGGCAACATCGTCGCCGTGATCCTCGTCATCGCCACCGTGCCGCTCTACGCCTCGATCCTGCGCATTCCCTTCGCCATCATCGGGCCGGTCATCGTCGCCGTCATCTTCTCCGGCGCCTACCAGGTCGGCAATGCGGTGAGCGACATGTGGCTCGTGCTCGTCTTCGGCCTGCTCGGATACGTCTTCAAGAAGCTCGACTATCCGCTCGCCCCGCTCGTGCTCGCCATGGTGCTCGGCGACAAGGCGGAGGATGCGTTCCGCCAGTCCATGCTGCTGTCCAACGGCAAGCTCTCGGTCTTCTGGTCGAACGGGCTGGTAACGACGCTGATGCTGGTCGGCCTTGCGCTGCTCTTCTCCCCGCTCGTCTTCTGGCTCCTCGGCATCTCGCGCCGCCGCAGGCTGGGTATCCCCAAGCCCCCGCAAGACGGAACGCCGGCGGCCTGATCCGCCGGCTCCCCACCCCCATTCCAGGAGTTCGCAATGACCGCCTCTGCCCCCGCATGGACCCGCGAAACATGGCCGATCGCCGCCGCCATGATCCAGTATCCGAACGTCCTTGCCGACGGCCGCTCGGTCCAGGAACAATCCGTCGAGGAATGGGCCGCGACGCTCGACGACGTCGTCGATGCCGGCTTCACGGAGCTCGACCCGACGGATAGCTGGCTGCGGCTCGCCGACCTTTCCCCGGCGCGGCGCGACGATTTCATGGCGCTTGCCCGCTCGCTCGGGCTGACCGTCCCGGCGATCTCGACCTCGCGCCGCAGCGTCATCGACGCCGTCCATGGCGATGCCTATCTCGCCTACTGCCACCGCGTCATCGATACAGCGGAGGCAATCGGCGCCGGCGCCGTCTCCTTCGGCCTCTTCGAGCCGCTGACGGAGGCGCAGAAGAAGGCGCTCTGGTTCTGGACGGTGGACGGGGCGAAGAACCCGGACGATCCCGCCGTCTGGCAGAAGGCGGTGGCGCGCATCCGCGAGCTCGGCCGCCACGCGGAGGAGCTCGGCGTCGAGGTCTCGCTGGAAATGTACGAGGACACCTATCTCGGCACGGCCGACAGCAGCGTGCGCTTCGTCGAGGAGGTCGGCCTGCCGAATGTCGGCATCAACGCCGACCTCGGCAACCTCATCCGCCTGCACCGTCCCGTCGAGCACTGGCAGGCGATGATGGCGAAGGTCGCCCCCTTCGCGAAATACTGGCACGTCAAGAATTATACGCGCGTCGAGGATCCGGGCACGGGCGCCATCATAACCCATCCCGCCCCGCTGGAATCGGGCCTCATCAACTACCGCGCCGCCATCCGCACGGCGCTCGACCACGGCTTCAACAGCGCCTTCCTCTGCGAGCATTACGGCGGCGATGGCCTCACCGTTTCGGCCGCCAACCGCGATTACCTGCGGCGCATCCTTCCGCGCCGCTGAAACACGATCACAGAACGCGAGAGACGATTACGATGACCACCATCTTCGATGCTCCGGAGGATTTCGCGGCGACGGCCCTTGCCGGCTTTGCCGAACTCTACAGCCGCCATGTCCGCCTCGTGCGCGGCGGCGTGGTGCGCGCGACGGCCGTGCCGAAGGGCAAGGTCTCCGTCGTCGTCGGCGGCGGCTCCGGGCACTATCCGGCCTTCGCCGGCTATGTCGGCCCCGGCATGGCGGACGCGGCGGTGGCCGGCGACGTCTTCGCCTCGCCCTCGACGGCGGCCGTCGCCCGCGTCTGCCGCCAGGCCCATCGCGGCGGCGGCATCCTGCTCGGCTTCGGCAACTATGCCGGCGACGTGCTGAACTTCGGCGTCGCCGCCGAGCGGTTGCGCTCCGAGGGCATCGACGTGCGCATCGTCCCGGTCACCGACGACGTGGCGAGCGCGCCGGCCGAGGCCCATGCCAAGCGCCGCGGCATCGCGGGCGACCTCGTCGTCTTCAAGATCGCCGGCGCGGCGGCCGAGGCCGGCCTTTCGCTCGACGAGGTCGAGCGCATCGCACGCCGCGCCAACGACCGCACGGTCTCCTTCGGCGTCGCCTTCGACGGCTGCACCCTGCCGGGTGCGGGCGGGCCGCTCTTTTCCGTGCCCGAGGGGCGGATGGCGCTCGGCCTCGGCATCCACGGCGAGCCGGGCATCAAGGAAGAAGCCATCGTTTCGGCTCGGGAACTCGCCGGCCTCCTCACCGGCAAGCTCCTCGCCGAGCGCCCGGCCGGCACCAGACGCGTCGCGGCCCTTCTCAACGGCCTCGGCTCCACGAAATACGAGGAACTCTTCGTCCTCTGGACCACGATCTCCCGGCTCCTGAAGGACGCCGGACTGGAGATCGTGGCGCCCGAAGCCGGCGAATTCGTCACCAGCCTCGATATGCAGGGCTGCTCGCTGACGCTGACCTGGCTCGACGGCGAACTCGAAACCTACTGGAAGGCGGCCTGCGACACGCCGGTGCTGAAGCGCGGCGGCGAGATCCGCACCGTGCCGGCCACCGACACGATCGCGAACGAGGATGCGACGCCCGTTTTCGGCCCGGCCTCCGCCAGCTCGAAGGAAGGCGCCGCCTGCATCGCCCGGCTCGTCGGCCATGTCGCCGATGCGCTCCGGGATGCGGAAGACGAGCTCGGCCGCATCGACGCGCAGGCCGGCGACGGCGACCATGGGCAGGGCATGCGCCGGGGCTCGGCCGCCGCACGCGATGCCATCGAATATGCGGTGACGGCCGGGGCAGGGGCAGCCAGCGCGCTCGCCATTGCGGGCGATGCCTGGGCGGATCGCGCAGGCGGCACCTCCGGCGCCATCTGGGGCCTATTGCTGCGCGCATGGAGCAACGCGCTCTCCGACGAGGACGGGATGGACGAAGCCGCCGTCGTCAGGGGCGCGCGCCTCGCGCTCGACGGCGTGACGCGCCTCGGCCGCGCCCGCGTCGGCGACAAGACGCTGGTCGACGCCCTCGTGCCCTTCGTGGAAACGCTGGAAGCCGCCTTTGCGGCCGGCAAGCCGCTGAAAGCGGCCTGGGCCGACGCGGCGGAAGCGGCGCGGGCCGCGGCCGTCGCGACCGCCGGGCTCACGCCGAAGCTCGGCCGCGCCCGTCCGCTCGCCGAACGCAGCATCGGCCATCCGGATGCCGGCGCCGTCTCGCTGGCGCTGGTGGCAGGGGTGGTCGGCGCATCGCTGTAAAGCCTTCAACCCCTTGAAGGAAAAAGAAGTGCCGAATTCTTCTTTAGGGTTGAAAGCGAGCGCCGGGCAGGCATGATTTCCGTTATCGCCGTCACGCCGGATCGATGATCCGTTCGCCGTGGACGTGCCTGGTCTCGGAAAGGACATTGCCATGCAGATCGGAATGATGGGCTTGGGGCGCATGGGCGCCAACATGGTGCGGCGCCTGATGGCGGACGGCCACGAATGCGTGGTCTACGACATCAATGCGGCGGCCGTCTCGGCCCTCGTTTCCGAAGGTGCGACCGGCGCGGCCTCCATGGAGGATTTCGTCGCCGGCCTCTCCAAGCCCGCCTGCGTCTGGCTGATGCTGCCTGCCGCGATCACCGGCCGGATCGCCGGGGAGGTCGCCGCGCTGATGCAGCCCGGCGACATCATCGTCGACGGCGGCAACTCCCATTACCAGGATGCCGTCGACATCGCCGGCAAGCTGGAGCCGAAGGGCATAAGCTTCGTCGACGTCGGCACGAGCGGCGGCGTGTGGGGCCGCGAGCGCGGCTATTGCCTGATGATCGGCGGTCCGGACGAGGCCGTGCGCCACCTCGACCCCATCTTCGCAACCCTCGCGCCGGGCGCCGACGCGGGCGCGACACCCGCGGCAAGCGAGGGCACGGCCCCCTACGGCTATCTCCATTGCGGGCCGAGCGGCGCCGGCCACTTCGTCAAGATGGTGCATAACGGCATCGAATACGGCGTGATGGCCGCCTATGCCGAGGGCATCAACATTCTGAAGGCCGCCAATGCCGGCAAGCGCAGGCGCGAGGCGGACGCGGAGACGAGCCCGCTCAAGGACCCGCAATACTACCAGTTCGATATCGACCTTGCCGCCGTCACCGAGGTCTGGCGGCACGGCAGCGTCATCGGCTCCTGGCTGCTCGACCTGACGGCGGGCGTGCTGAAGGACGATCCGGCGCTCGCCAATTTCGGCGGGCGCGTCTCGGATTCCGGCGAGGGCCGCTGGACGCTGAAGGCGGCGATCGACACGGGCGTGCCCGCCCCCGTGCTTTCCTCCGCGCTCTTCGACCGCTTCAGCTCGCAAGGCGAATCCGCCTTCGCCGACAAGCTCCTCTCCGCCATGCGCTTCGCCTTCGGCGGCCATGTCGAGAAGAAGAAATGACGGGAGAGGGCACGATGGACGGACGTTCCGACGGACTGGTACTGTTCGGCGCGACGGGAGACCTCGCGCACAAGAAGATCTTCCCCGCCCTCTACCGCATGGTGGAGCGCGGGCATCTCGATGAACCCGTCATCGGCATCGCCTACGATCCGTGGCCGCTCGAAAAGCTGGTGGAACGCGCCCGCGACGGCATCGCCAATGCCTTCGGATCGGTCGACGAGAAGGTCTTCGCCAGGCTCGCCTCGCTCCTGACCTATGTCAGCGGCGACTACCGCGACAAGGCGACCTTCGACAGGCTGAAGGCGGCGATCGGCAAGCGGCGGCACTGGCTCTTCTATCTCGCCGTTCCGCCGAGCATGTTCGAGACCGTCGTCACCGGCCTGCAGCAGACGGGCCTTGCGACGGACGGACGGCTGATGGTGGAAAAGCCCTTCGGCCGAGACCTGCAATCGGCCCAGGCGCTCAATGCCATCCTGCACGGGGCTTTCGCGGAGAAGGCGATCTTCCGCATCGACCACTATCTCGGCAAGGAGGCGGTGCAGAACCTCCTCTATTTCCGCTTCGCCAATTCCTTCCTGGAGCCGATCTGGAACCGCAACCACGTCGAGAGCGTCGAGATCACCATGGCCGAGGATTTCGGCGTGGAAGGCCGCGGCAAGTTCTACGACGAGGTCGGGTGCCTGCGCGACGTCATCCAGAACCACCTGCTCAACGCCCTCCTGCTGCTGGCCATGGAGCCGCCCGCCGGCCGCACGGCCGACGACCTGATCGACGAGAAGGTGCAGGTGCTGAAGGCGGTGCGCACGCTCCGCAGGCAGGATGTGGTGCGGGGCCAGTTCAAGGGCTATCTCGACGAGCCGGGCGTCCGGGAGAACTCGCCGGCCGAGACCTTCGCGGCCGTGCGCTTCCATGTCGATACCTGGCGGTGGGAAGGCGTTCCCTTCTACATCCGCGCCGGCAAGAACCTGCCGGTCCACGCAACGGAGATCGTCGTGCGCCTGAAGCGCCCGCCGCTCGACGTGTTCGACACGCTTCGCCCCGACGACGCCAATTACCTGCGCTTCCGCATCTCCCCGCAGGTCGCCGTCGCGCTCGGCGCAAGACGCAAGGCCGCGGGCGATGCCATGGTGGGCGAACCCGTCGAATTGCTGGCCGTCGACGACGACACCGGCGACATGACGCCGTACGAACGGCTGATCGGCGACGCGATGAACGGCAACGCACAGCTTTTCACCCGGCAGGACGCCAGCGAGATCGCCTGGCGCATCGTCGAGCCCGTGCTGGACGATGCGACGCCCCCGCCCCTCTACGAGCCCGGCACCTGGGGACCGGCCGAGGCGATGAAGGGCTTCGGCCCGTCGCATGGCTGGCACGACATCTCCACACCGAGCGCAAAGGCGGGCGGAACGTGAGGGAGGAGACGCCCTCGCCGTTGCAAAGCGCCCGGCAGTTCCTATCTCTTTAGCGGGAGGTCAAGGAGCAGCCGCGATGAAGGAATTCGTCATCGATCTCGTATCGGACGATACGGTGGAAATCTCTGTGCCGCACAGACGAAAGCGCGGTTTTTCAGGCGCGACCGTCTGCGTCTGCTGCCAGCGGGCGGACCAGCCGATGGACGACGACGGCTGCGGCATTTGCGATGTGTGCCTCGGCTTGCCCGTCCGTGCGACGGACGGTCCGGACGGCCTTGAATTCCCCGACGCCTCTTCCCATCTATCGTTCACTGCCCGTCATCGATGACTGCCTGCAGCGATGGTGCTCTGTCGCGCGTTCGTAGTCGTCCGGGTTGGAAGGGCGCTCCCCGAAAGGGTCGAGCGCCCTTCGTCTTTTTGCGGGCATGCCCGCGATAATGATTTGACTTCCTGCCGCGGCGCGCCAGATCACCGCCGTTCCTCCGCTTTGGCGGAGGTGCCAGGTTGATCCGGGCAGCTTCCGCTGCGCCGGGTCCGCCCGTCGAGTGAAATGCATGCAGGAAATGAAATGCCCCTTATCAGGAAGACCGGCGCACCGGCGCCGAAGGAACTCGGACTGTTCTGGCCAATGCAGACGACCGAGGGAACGACCGTCGAGGTCTATGTTTATGCCAGCGCGCTGCAGGCGTTCGATCCGGACTCCGTTGGCCCGGTCGGGTTGCTCAAACGGCACAGGCCTTTGCTCGAGCGCATCGCGGGCGAGAAATACGATCCGGACAGCACCGGCCCGCTTCATATCACCGAAGACGACCTGCGCGCCGCCGCGTCCGGCGAGGCGGCAGCGGACGAGATCGGCTAAGGCACACCCTGCGGCGGCAGCGGCGGCATCATCGCCCGTCCGCCGCAGGTCCTTCGGCGCTCTTTGCCTTCATGGCGGCTTCGATCTGGCTTATCACCTTGGCCGCTTCCAGCAGGATGGCCCTCATCTCGTCGTCATAGAGATGCACCGGCATCCCGCCGGCCAGGATGAGGTCCATGGCCTCGGCGGATTCCCGTAGCTGCGCCGGTGCGCCGAGCATGTCCCAACCTTCCCTGATCGTGACATAGGCCCGGCCGATCAGGCGCAGCTTCTCGCCTTCCGAAAGCGTCCGCACCTCGTCGGCCGCCCTGGTGAGTTCGGCAATAACGTCCGCGATGCTCTTCACGGGTCACCTCGACTGCACGGCCTGCACGCAAGCGGCAGCGCTTCATCCTTTTAAAAAGGTAATGCTCATATTGGACGAAACAAGGCCGTCCGGGCCTGTAGCGGCAATCTTCGCGCAAGGACGTCCATGCATCTTCCACCGCCATACCACCGGCACGGAGAAACCCTTGGACAACGGAACGGGCATCTTTGCATCGAGCACGGAGCGCATGGCCTGGAACATCGCGGCACGCCACCTTCTCAGCGGGCAGACCGACCCCGTCGCGATGATCGTCGAGGGCATAGAGGAAGAGCGCCGGCGCTGCGTCGAACTGTTGCATGCCGCAGCCGGAGACGGCGCGGCGATTGCCTCCTGCCTTGCCGATCCCGACCGCGCGCGGCCGCTCTCCCCGGTCCGGTAGTCCCGCCTCTGTCCAGAGCCGACGCCCGCGTGATAAGCGGCCGCCTCACTCCGCGGCCGCGGCAAGGCATCCATCGACGATCCCCCGGATTTCCGCGCGGCAGGAGCCGCAGTTCGTCCCGGCATTGAGCGCCTTGCCGACGGCCTCGACGCTGTCGCAGCCGCCGCGCACGGCGGCGACGATCTGGTTGACGCCGACGCCGAAGCAGGAACAGACGGTGGCACCGGGATCCGGCTTGTCCGCCCCCGGCCGCCCGGCGACGAGCGCAAAGCGCCGGCGCGGATCGGCATGCTCGGCGGCAAGCTGCGCGATCGCCCAGTTGCGCGCGACGGCTACGGGCTCGCGCGCCAGGAAGAACGCGGCGAGAAGGCGCGTACCGTCGAAGAACGCGAGCCTGATGTCGCCGGTCTGCGCATCCGCATAGCCGAGCGGTTCGACGCCGTCCGGAATGGCGAAGACCCGGCGGCACCATCCGGCCCAGTCCCCGGCCGGTTCGGCGAAGGCAAGCTCCAGCCGCCAGCCGCCCTCCGCCTTCGCCAGCGCCCAGTAGGGGGCATCCGGTTCGACGGGCCGAGCCTGCGAGACCGCAAAGGCATAGTGCCGCGCCGCGAACCGGCGGGCCGCAACGGCGACGTTCTTCGAGGCCGGCTGGCCCGAGAACGGATCGGTGATCGCCGGCACGACGGCATCGATGCGGGCGCGCGCGGCGAACTGGTCGTTCCAGTGCATGGGCGCGAAAATGCTGCCGCGCGCCTGCCGCTCGGTGATGAGGGCCCGAACGACCGCCCTGCCCTGCGGGCTCTCGATCTCGACCAGCCCGGCATTGCCGACGCCGATCTCCATCGCATCGCGCGGGTGCAGTTCCGCAAAGGGCTCCGCGATATGGGAGGAAAGGCGCGCGCTTTTGCCGGTGCGCGTCATGGTGTGCCACTGGTCGCGGATGCGGCCGGTGTTGAGCGTGAAGGGATAGGCGGCATCGGTGCGGTCGGTTTCGGCCGGCGCAATGGCGACAAGGCGGGCCTTGCCGTCCGCATGGTAGAAGCCGCCGGCACCGAAGAAGCGGCTTTCCGCAGGCTCCCGCCTCGCCGGCTGCGGCCATTGGAAGGGGGCAAGGGCGTCATAGGCAGCGCGCGCGAGACCGGCATAGGCGCCGATATCGAAATCCCGCCTGCCGTCGTTCTCGAAGGCAGAGAGGGCGGCGTGCTCGAAAAAGACATCGGCCGGCGCCGCATAGGCGAAGGCATCGGCAAAGCCCATGCGGCGGGCGACCTCGGCAAGCTGCCACCAGTCGGCGCGCGCTTGCCCCGGCGCCGCGAGAAACGCCCGCTGGCGGGAAATGCGGCGCTCCGAATTGGTGACCGTACCGTCCTTCTCGCCCCAGCCGAGCGAGGGCAGCAGGACATGGGCGTAGCGGGTGGTGTCGGTCTTTCCCAGGACGTCGGAGACGGCCACGAAGGGGCAGACTTCCAACGCCTCCGCGACCGCATCGGCATCCGGCATGGAGACGACGGGGTTCGTCGCCATAATCCACAGCGCCTTGATGCGCCCCTCGTCCACCGCCTTGAAGAGATCGACGGCCTTGAGGCCCGGCTTCTGCGCAATGGCCGGCGCGCGCCAGAAGCGCTGCACACGGTCGCGGTCGTCAGCATTCTCGAGCGCCATATGGGCGGCGAGCATGTTGGCGAGCCCGCCGACCTCGCGCCCCCCCATCGCATTCGGCTGGCCGGTGAGCGAGAACGGCCCCATGCCCGGCCGGCCGATGCGGCCGGTGGCAAGGTGGCAATTGAGGATCGCATTGACCTTGTCCGTGCCCGAGGACGACTGGTTGACGCCCTGGCTGTAGCAGGTCACCACCTTTTCGGTTTCCGCAAACAGGCGGTAGAATTCGCGCAGTTGCATGGCCGGCAAGCCGGTCCGCTCCAGCACTTCGGCAAAGGAGAGGCGGCCGGCCGCCAGGAAGGCATCGGCGAAGCCGGACGTATGCGCGGTGATGTAATTCTGGTCGACGGCATCGCCGTCAACCAGATGGGAGAAGAGGCCGGCGAAGAGCGCGACGTCGCCATCCGGGCGGATCGCAAGATGCAGGTCGGCGATATCGGCCGTCATGGTGCGGCGCGGATCGATGACGACGACCTTCATGCCGGGCCGCTTCGCCTTGGCCGCGGCAAGGCGCTGGTAGAGCACGGGATGGCACCAGGCAAGGTTCGAGCCGGCAAGGACGACGAGGTCCGCCAGTTCCAGGTCCTCATAGGTTCCCGGCACCGTATCGGCGCCGAAGGCACGGCGGTGCCCGGCGACGGAGGACGACATGCAGAGCCGCGAATTGGTGTCGATGTTCGCCGAGCCGACAAAGCCCTTCATCAGCTTGTTGGCAACGTAGTAGTCCTCCGTCAGCAACTGGCCTGAGACGTAGAAGGCGACGGAATCCGGGCCGTATTCCTTGATGGCAGCGGCGAATTTCCCGGCGACGAGGTCGAGCGCTTCATCCCAGGAGGCCTGCCGGCCGCCGATCTCGGGATGGAGGATGCGGCCGTCGAGGTCGATCGTCTCGGCGAGCGCCGATCCCTTCGAGCAGAGCCGGCCGTAATTGGACGGATGATCCGGATCGCCCCTGACGGAGACGCCCCCGTCCTCCGCCACCGTCGCGACGACCCCGCAGCCGACGCCGCAATAGGGGCAGGTGGTTTTCGTCTCAACGGGCATGGGCGGCTCCCGTCAGCGGCGGGAGGCGGCGTGCCCCGATACCCCCCTCTGCCCTGCCGGGCATCTCCCCCTCAAGGGGGGAGATCGGCAAGACGAAATGGCATCGCCCGAACTCGACGTCGACGATGGGCGAAACAGTGCTCCATCCAATCTCCCCCCTTGAGGGGGAGATGCCCGGCAGGGCAGAGGGGGGTGCTTTTGTTTGCATCAAGCCTCTACTCCGCCGCCATCATCAGGCTTTCGAGCGCGATGAACAGCGCGCCGTCTTCGTTGCGGAGCGGGATGGTCTTCACCGCTCCCTCGTCGGCCCCCAGCGCCTTGCCGGTTTCCAGCGAGATCACCCAGTTGTGCAATGGGCAGGTGACGGCCTTGGCGTGGACGATGCCCTGCGAGAGCGGCCCGCCCTTGTGCGGGCAATGGTCCTCGATGGCGAAGGCCTCGTTCTCCGCGGTGCGGAAGACGGCGATCCTGCCCTGCGGGGTCTTCACGCAGCGCGCGCCGCGCAGCGGAATGTCGGCGATATTGCCGATGGCGATCCAGTTCGTGTCCATGGGCTTACTCCGCGGCCTGACCGTAGCCGATGGTCGCCATCGGCCGGAATTCGTGCTTGTCCTTGCCGGAGACGCGCTCCGACCAGGGATCGACCTGGGCGAATTTCTGGGAGAAGACGAAGCGGTCGAAATAGGCCTTGCGCCTGTCCGCGTCGCCCATGATCTGGCGGCGGATTTCGTCAAGGCCGACGCGCTTTGCCCATTTGTAGATGCGCTCGAGATAGCGCGCCTGCTCGCGGTACATCTGCGTCAGCGCCACGATATGCTCCAGCGCCTCGTCCTCGGTTCTGACGAGGCCGAGCACTTCCGTGCCCTTGATGTCGAGGCCCGCCGCGCCGGCGAAATGGATCTCGAAGCCGGAATCGACACAGACGACGCCGATATCCTTGCAGGTCGCCTCCGCACAGTTGCGCGGACAACCGGAGACCGCCATCTTCAGCTTGGCCGGCGTCCACGAGCCCCACATGAACTTCTCGATGCGGATGCCGAGCCCGGTGGAATCCTGCGTGCCGAAACGGCACCAGTCGGAGCCGACGCACGTTTTCACCGTGCGCAGCCCCTTGGCATAGGCCTGCCCCGAGATGAAGCCCGCCTTGCCGAGATCGGCCCAGACGGCCGGCAGGTCCTCCTTCTCGATGCCGAGCAGGTCGATGCGCTGGCCGCCCGTCACCTTCACCAGCGGTATCTCGAACTTGTCGACGACGTCGGCGATGGCACGCAGCTCGGAGGCATTGGTGACGCCGCCCCACATGCGCGGCACGACGGAATAGGTGCCGTCCTTCTGGATATTGGCGTGGACGCGCTCGTTGATGAAGCGCGACTGGTAGTCGTCGGCATATTCATCCGGCCAGTCGCAGACGAGGTAGTAGTTGAGCGCCGGCCGGCACTTCGCACAGCCGCAGGAGGTCTTCCACTCCAGCTCCTGCATCACGGCGGGAATGGTCTTCAGCTTCTTCGCCTTGATCAGGCGGCGCACGTCGTCATGGCCGAGATCGGTGCAGCCGCAGATCGGCTGCACGGCGGCAGGGTTGTAGGCATCGCCCAGCGTCAGCGTCATCAGCTGCTCGACGAGGCCGGTGCAGGAGCCGCAGGAGGCCGACGCCTTGGTGTGGGCGCGCACGTCGTCGAGCGAGGTCAGCCCCTTTTCCGTGATCGCCGAGACGATCCTGCCCTTGCACACGCCGTTGCAGCCGCAGATCTCCGCATCATCCGGCAAGGCTGCAACGGCCGCCATAGGGTCCAGCAGGGCACCCCCCTGGTAGGCCTGACCGAAGATCAGCGTCTCGCGCATCTCGGAGATGTCGGTCGCCTTCTTCTTCAGGTCGTTGAACCAGGCGCCGTCGGCGGTCTCGCCGTAGAGGACCGTGCCGATGATGCGGTTGTCCTTCAGCACCAGCCGCTTGTAGACGCCGGCGGAAGCATCGCGCAGCACGATTTCCTCGCGGTCGTCGCCATCGGCGAAATCGCCGAGCGAGAAGAGCTCGATGCCCGTGACCTTGAGCTTGGTCGGCGTATCGGAATGCACGAAGGCAGCCGAGGGATCGCCGGCAAGATGAGCGGCGGCGACGCGCGCCATTTCGTAAAGCGGGGCGACGAGGCCATAGACCATGCCGCCGACTTCCGCACATTCGCCGAGCGCCCAGATGGAGCCGTCCGAGGTCTGCATGCCGTGGTCGACGACGATGCCGCGGTTGACGGCAAGGCCCGCCTCCTTCGCAAGGCCGACGCTGGGGCGGATGCCGACGGCCATCACGACCAGCGTCGCCGGGATGACACGCCCGTCCTCAAGCTCGATGCCCTCGACCCTTCCCTTGCCGACGATGGCCTTGGTGTTCGCCTTGCAGACGACCTTGATGCCGCGCCCTTCCAGCTCCTTCTGCAGGAGGTAGCCGGCGGCGGGGTCGAGCTGGCGGTCCATGAGGGTGGGCATGACGTGGAGCACGGTGACGTCCATGCCGCGGCCGGCAAGGCCGGCGGCCGCTTCCAGGCCGAGCAGACCCCCGCCGATGACCACCGCCTTTTCGCGCGACTGGGCGGCCAGCAGCATGGCCTGCACGTCGTCGAGGTCGCGATAGGTGATGACGCCGGGCAGGTTGTTGCCGGGCACGGGCAGGATGAAGGGCAGGGAGCCGGTGGCGATCACCAGCCTGTCGTAGCTCTCCGTCACGCCATGGTCGGAGGTGACGGTCTTGGCGTCGCGGTCGATGGCGACGATGCGGTGGCCCTTGTAGAGCGTGATGCCGTGCTTGATGTACCAGCCGTCGCCGTGGATGATGATCTGTTCGTAGTCCTTCTCGCCGGACAGCACCGGAGAGAGCATGATGCGGTCGTAGTTGACGCGTGGCTCGGCGTTGAAGATGGTCATCTCGTAGCGGCCGGGCGCCTTTTCCAGGAGATGTTCCAGCATGCGGCCCGGCGCCATGCCGTTGCCGATGATGACGAGTTTCTCGGTCATGATGTTTCCTTGCGATTATGCGGCGATGGCGGATACGGAGGGGCGCTCCATCCGGCGGATCGACAGGTGCATCCACACGAGCGCGGCGGCGACGACGGCAAGGAGCAGCATGAAACAGCTCTGCCACAGGCCCGTCGCATCCTTGAGGAGGCCGAAGGCGATGGGCAGCACGAAGCCGCCGAGCCCGCCGACCATGCCGACGACACCGCCGACCGCGCCGACGCTTTGCGGGTAATAGGTGGGGATGTGCTTGTAGACGGCCGCCTTGCCGAGGCTCATGACGAAGCCGAGCATGAAGACGGCGACGATGAAGATCGCGGGCGAAACGCCCGTCGGCAGCGACAGGACGAGGGTGGCGGCGGCCGAGACGGCGAACATCCCGTAGAGTACACTGCGGGCGCCCTTGCGGTCAGAGAGCACGCCGCCGAGGGCGCGGAAGACGCTGCCCGGGATCGAGTAGGCGGCGGCGACCATGCCGACCGTCGCGATGTCGAAGCCGTAGACGCCGACGAGGTAGCGCGGCAGCCAGAGCGACAGCGCGACGAAGCCGCCGAAGGCGAAGAAATAGTAGAGCGAGAAGCGCCAGACCCGGGCATCGCCGAGCGGGGCGAACTCCTCGCGCAGGCTGCGCCGCGGCGCCGCGCCGGCGCGCCGGTCGCGGAAGGCGGGATCGTCGGTCGTGGTGAACCAGAAGAGGAAGGCCGCCACGATCAGCGCCGCCGCCCAGAACTGCGCCACCATCTGCCAGCCGGCGGCGACGAGCACGAAGGGCGCGAGGAACTTCGTCAGCGCCGCCCCGACATTGCCGGCGCCGAAGATGCCGAGCACCGTGCCCTGCTTTTCCGGCGGGAAGAACGGCGAGACATAGGCGACGCCGACGGCGAAGGTGCCGCCGGCAAGCCCCACGCCGAGGCCGGCGAGCAGCATCTGGGGATAGGTCGTGGCATGGGAGAGGAGGAGCGTCGCAAGCGCCGCCGCCAGCATGGTCAGCGTATAGACGAGGCGCCCGCCGTAGCGGGTCGTCCAGACGCCGAGCACGACGCGCACCAGCGAGCCGGTGAGGATCGGCGTGCCGACGAGGAGGCCGAACTCGGCCTCGCTGAGACCGAGATCCTTACCGATGCGGATGCCGATGATCGCGAAGATCGTCCAGACGGCGAAACAGATGGTGAAGGCGAAGGTGGACATCCACAGGGCGACGGCGGGTGCGTGCGCGGGGACAGGCTGCTTGATCTCGGACATGGCTTCTCCGTGGCCCGACAAGGTCGTGCCGCTCCATCTTGAGGGTGAAAAACGAAAAGCCGCTGGCCAGGGCCACGCGAAACGGACGGTCCGGTTCGCAGGATCCTGATCAGCGGCTTTGCTGGAGGCGCCCGCCATTGGACGCCGATATCGTGGCCCGAAGGCCTACGAAGAGATAAGCAACCGGCGTGCCAAGTTCATCAAACTATTGTTTTTCCACGTGGAAACTTGGAGATCGACGCACCGCGAAGCCATTTTTTGTGCAGTGCGCATAAATTAGTCGCCCGATCGGCGGGCAGCCTGCATTTCGATATAGGCGTCCACGTCGTCCGGATCGAACCGGCCACCGTCGAAGAAACCGTCGGGCCCGAGCGTCAGCGCGCCGGAGGAGCCGACCGGCGTCTCCACGGTCAAGGCGCCCTCCACCTTGGCGCTCGCCGAAGGCATGGCGACGCCGAGCGCCGTCAGCGCCGCGCGGTAGACATCCGGCCGGTAGGTCTGCGCGGCGATCCGCCGGTGGCCGGCGGTATGCGCGATCTGCCCCCAGCGCACCATCTGGGTATAGAACCACAGCGCATGGCTCTTCCACGGGAAGGTCGCGGCCTTGGCATGGGGAACGAAGAAATCCCCGACCTGCCGCACGATACCGCCGCCCACCGGCAATGTGCCGCTGAGGGCCGGCAGCAGCAGCGCCGCGTCCCGCCCGACATAGGCGGGCCGCGCCAGAAGCTGCGCCAGTTCCCCATGGTTTTCCGGCCGTGCGCACCAGAGCGAGGCCCGATGCAGGGCGACAAGCAATGCCGCCAGCGCCTCGGGATGGCTTTCCGCCCAGCGGGCATTGACGCCGAGCACCTTTTCCGGGCTCGACTTCCAGATGGCCGCCTTGACGGTGGCGAGGTGCCCGCCGCGCTCGAGCACGCCGAAGGTGTTCCAGGGCTCCCCCGCGCAGTAGCCGTCGATGAGGCCTTGCGCCAGCGCATCGCCCATGTCCGGCGGGGGCAGGACGACGATCTCGATGTCGCGGTCCGGATCGATGCCGCTCGCCGCCAGCCAGTAGCGCAATTCGTAGTTATGGCCCGAATAGGGATGCACGACGCCGAAGCGCAGCGGCTCGCCCCGGCGTCTGCCGATCGCACGGCGAAGGGCGGCACCGTTCCCGCGCGCATCGAGGTCGTCCTTCGCCCCCTCGCCCGCCATCGCTCGCCAGAGGGCGGCGGAAACCGTCACGGCATTGCCGCCGAGGCCGAGCGCCATGGGCACGATCATCTTCGGCGCCGGGGCGCTGAGGCCGAGATTGCAGGCAATCGGCATGGGCCCGAGGATATGGGCGACATCGAAATGGCTGACGGCAAGCCGGTCGCGGATGCTCGCCCAGGAGCGCTCACGCACGAGGGTGAGGTCGACCCCCTCGGCTTCGGCAAAGCCCTTCTCCTTGGCAACGACGAGCAGCGCGCTGTCGAGCAGCGGGACGAAGCCGGCGGTGATGGCATGTCGCGTCGTCATTCCTTCGCTCCCGGATCGAGAAGGCTCGCGGCCGTGACGAGGCTCTGGGCGATCTCGGCGATCTTGCGGTTCTGGTTCATCGCCGTGCGGCGGAGCAGCGCATAGGCCTCCTCCTCCGAAAGCCCGCGCGAGCGCATCAGCAGCCCCTTGGCACGGTCGATGACCTTGCGGTTCTCCAGCTCGCCGCGCGTCTCCTCCAGCTCCCGGTTGAGGCGGGAGAAGGCGTTGAAGCGGCTGATCGCCATCTTCAGGATCGGCCGGACACGCTCCTGCCGGAGCCCGTCGACGATATAGGCCGAGACGCCCGCCTCCACCGCCGCCTCGATGGAGGCCTCGTCGGACTTGTCGACGAACATCGCGATGGGGCGCTGCACGGCGCGCGAGAGCTGGAAGATGCTCTCCAGCATGTCGCGGTTGGGGTTTTCCAGATCGATGACGATGACGTCGGGGTTGAGCTCGGCGATGCGCCGCGCAAGGCCGTGCATCTCGTCGATGACGGTCACCCGGTCGTAGCCGGCACCGCGCAGCCCCTCTTCGATGATGGCGGCGCGGATGCGGTTCTCGTCGATGACCAGTACGTTGAGCTCGCTCGGTTTCATGCCAATATCGCAATGACGCCGCGCCCAGGAATTGGCGCGCGGTTATATTGCAATGCAGCATGAGACATCCGTAAAATCAAGGATGCCTGCGCTGCTTCAGGAAAGCCAGCAATGCCGCCGCCACGCGGGCGGGCGATTCCCAGTGCGGATTGTGGCTGTGGCCGGCAAGGATTTCCGTCGTCGCTTGCGGAAAGGCCGCATGCAGGATCGCCCGGTGCGGCGCGTCGAACAGCGCGTCCTCGTCGCCCGCCAGCAGCAGGACCGGTGCGCGAATCCCGCTTGCGGCACGGCGCAGGTCCGTGGCCTCGAGCACGGCATAGAGCGCCTGCCAGACGGCTGCCGGCATGTCCGCCGCCTCCCGTGCGATCCAGCGGATGAAATCCGCATCCACCGGCAGCGCGCAGCGATGCCACTCGCGCAGGAACCGGCTTTCCGGCTCGATGGGATCGGCAAGCGCGCGGATCTCCGCGCCGAGCGCGGTGTCCGCGAGAAGGTCCGGCCGCAAACTGCCGCAAATGCTGGCGAGCGCCGTGACGCGCCCGCCATGCCGCGCGGCGAGCGCGAAGGCCGTTATCGCCCCCATGGAATGGCCGGCGACGGCGAACCGTGCGATGCCAAGGGCATCCGCCAGCCGGACGATGTCGTCGGCGAAGGCCTCCACCGCCGGCGAAGGCATGGCCGGCGAAAGGCCATGCCCCGGCAGGTCCGGCATTACCAGCCGAAGCCCGGCAAGGTGCGGCTCGATCAGCGACCAGCTCCGGCTGCTGTCTGTATAACCGTGCAGCAGGAAGAGCGGCATCCCGTCACCGCCGCTATCGACATGGGCGAGGCGGCGTCCGTCAGCCATCGCCACGAAGCGCTTGCGGGCGTTCCAGCCGGCCTGATCGGCGGCTGCGATCACAGGCCGAGCGCCTTGCGGACGGCCGCAAGACCCGGCTCGCCATCCACGGTGGTGACCCCGGCCAGCCAGGCGTCGAGCCGCTTCGGATCCTCGCCGATCGCCTTGCGGCCGGCATCTTCCGGCGCAAGGCCGTCGTTCATCAGGTAGCCCATGCCGCGATTCTCGAAGTCGATGTCGAAGGTGAGGTTCTTCAGGAGCCGCCCGACATTCGGGCATTCCTCCATGTAGCCCTTGCGAACCTGCGTGGAGACCGTCGCGGCGCCGAAATCGGGCCCGTAGAACTTGTCGCCGCCCGTCAGGTAGCGGATGTCGAAGGCGGTGTTCATCGGATGCGGCGCCCAACCCTGGAAGACGAAGAACGCCTTCATGTCGATATGGCGCGCCAGTTCCGCCAGCATGCCCTGCTCGCTGGATTCGACCACTTCCCAGCCATCGAGGCCGAGGGCCGGATCGGCGATGGCGTCCAGCATGAGCTGGTTCGAGCCCGGCTCGATGCCGTACATCTTCTTCTCGAACTTGTCGGCCTGGGTCTTGAGGTCGGCAAAGTCCTTGACGCCGGCCTCCCAGACATAGGCAGGCACCGCGAACGTGTATTTCGCCCCGGTGAGGTTCCTGCCGACGGTCTCGACCGAACCGTCCTTCTCGTGAGGGGCGAAATAGGTCTTCATCGCCGGATCCCAGTAGCCGAGGAACACGTCGAGATCCTTGTTCTTGAGGCTGAGATAGATGACGTCGATGCCGAGCAGGTCGCTCTGCGTCTCGTAGCCGAGGCCATGCAGCAGCGCCTGCGCGACGCCGGTCGTGAAGGCGAGATCGTTCCAGCCCGGCTCGGCGAGCCGGACCTTCCGGCAGCTTTCCTGTTCCGCCGCTCCGGCGGTTCCGATCATCAGCATGCATGCGGCAGCGCAGGTGATGGCGCGTTTCATCGACGTTCCCCTTTTTGAACATTGTCCGATCAGATCGAAGATTGACCGATGGGTCAATTCTTGAACTTTGCGGAAAAAATGTCAATGTCCACCCGATAGAATGCGGGAATCACATGGCGGGAAAGCTCACCAGGCTGGTCGATATCAGGCGTCGGGAATTGCGGCAGGCGGCCTTCGAGGTGCTGCAGCGCGAGGGCATGGCCGGCGCGACGCTGGAAAAGGTCGCCATCCAGGCCGGCGCCTCCAAGGGCATCGTGCTGCATTATTTCCGCAACAAGCAGGAGCTCTTCGAGCAGGCGATGCGCGAGGCGAACGCCAATCTGCGCGATGCCGTCGCCGAGCGACTGCGGCAGGCGAAGACGCCGCGCGAACGGCTGGCCGCCATCATCGAGGGGAATTTCGACGACCGCTTCTACCAGCCGTCGATCGCCCATGCATGGCTGTCCCTGTGTGCCGAAGTGCCCCGGGAACCCCAGCTTGCCCGCATCCAGGCAGTCATCCACGCCCGCATGCACTCCAACCTGCTGTCGGCGCTGAGGCCGATCCTGCCCGCCGAGGAAGCGCGGCAGACGGCGCATCTCATCAGCGCGCTCATCGACGGGCTCTGGCTGCGCCTCGGCCTGCATTCCGGCGGCATCCTGCGCGATGAGGCCCTTGCCCTCATGCGCGACTTCATCGAGCGCAGGCTGCCCGCCGGGCAGGCAGCCTGAGGATAGCGCTAGGTATCCGCCGCGGCGTCCAGCACGGAGCTGATCAATCCGGGAAAGCGCGCCTCCAGGTCATCGTAGCGCAGGCTGAGGCGCCGGCCACGCCCCAAGGGCTCGTTCCGGATGATACCGGCCTCGCGCAGCACCTTCATCAGGTGCGACTTGGTCGATTTCGGCATGGAGGGGTCGGA
The DNA here is from genome assembly GCF_055392685.1 of Shinella sp. Sh6. Taxonomy (NCBI): domain Bacteria; kingdom Pseudomonadati; phylum Pseudomonadota; class Alphaproteobacteria; order Hyphomicrobiales; family Rhizobiaceae; genus Shinella; species Shinella sp. Sh6. The sequence goes on from NZ_AP044005.1 coordinate 3,040,843, forward strand.
GAGATGGCATTGCGCCATCTCCAGGGGACCGTCGACGAGCTGGCGAACGATGGCCAGGCGCTCCGGATCGCTCAGCGCGAACAGCACGTCGGTGAGCCGCAGGTCGTCTCGGGCAGGATGGGCAAGCTCGGTATTGTCATGGGCCATGGTTCGAATTTAGTTGAACCATCACCGGAATGATAGTAGGAAATGGTTCGAAATTAATCGAACCATAGGTGCCGCGTGACCCATACGACCCTATCCATGCCGCTTCGCGGTGCCGCGGGTTTCCGCATCGCGCTTGCGGGAATGGCGGTGATGATGGCCGGCGCCAGCGCGCCCTCGCCCTTCTATCCCGTGCTGCAGCAGGAGATCGGCTTTTCCGCCGCGACCCTGACCGGCATCTTTGCGGTTTATACCGTCGCCCTTCTGGCATCGCTGCTGATCACGGGATCGCTGTCCGACCATGTCGGCCGCCGGCCGGTGATATCGGCGGGCTTTGCCCTGATGGCACTGAGCCTCCTGTTGTTCTGGCAGGCGGGCGACGTCGCCGGATTGATGGCGGCGCGCATGCTGCAGGGCATCGCGGCCGGCCTGCTGCTCTCGGCGCTCTCCGCCGCCGTCGTCGATCTAGAGCCGCGGGACAGGCCGGGAAGCGCCTCGATCTGGAACTCGGTCATTCCGCTCGGCGGCCTTGCCGTCGGCGCCCTCGTGGCCGGGATACTGATGGATGCGACCGACATGGCGGAGGCCGACGTCTTCGGCGCGCTGGTCGCCGCCTATGCGCTCTTTGCCGGCGTCATCTGGTCCATTCCCGAGACCGCGCCGCGGCATGAAGGCGTCTGGGCCTCGCTGCGCCCGCGGATCGGGGTGCCGGCCACGGCAGCCAGGGCGTTCTGGCGCAGCTCCCCGGCCGTCATCGCCGGATGGGCCACGGGCGGGCTCTATCTCTCGCTCGGCGCACCGATCGTCCGGCACGTCTTCGGCGCCGAGGACCATGCGACGCAGGCGGCCGTGATCGTGCTGCTCTGCGCCGCGGGGGCCATCGCCTGCTACGTGGCGCGCGGCCATTCCTCCCGGCGCGTGACCCTTTACGGCACCGCCGCGCTGTCGATCGGCACAAGCCTCACGCTTGCCGCCATCGCCTGGCAATCCCTCCCCGCCTACCTGATGGCACTCACCATCGCCGGAACGGGTTTCGGCACCTGCTTCTACGGCGTGATGCGCTCCGTCGTCCCGGCCGTGCGCCCCGAGGAACGCGGCGAGCTCTTCGCCGCCCTCTTCACGCTGAGCTATCTCGCCTTCGGCCTGCCGACCCTGATGGCCGGCATCGCGGTCGGCTTCTTCGGCCTGACGGCGACGACCCTCGGCTACGGCGCGCTGATCGTGTTCTTCTCGGCGCTTGCGGGCTTCCTGCGAAAGTTCAAGACCCGGGATTGAGCTTTTCCCGCTGGCCTCAATCCTGCTGCCGAAGGCGCACATGCAAGGTCTGGCGTATCCGGGCCCGGTTGAGGTCGATCTCCTCCGGCGCGGGCGCCCAGTCCCCATGCCACTCGGAAGGGATATCGGCGAGAAGCCCCGCGGGGTCGGTGAACTTCGGCGCGTAGCCGCGCGCCAGCATCTCGTCGATCAACTGCTGCTGGCGTTTCACGAGATATCCGAGCCGGGGATAGAAGAACCGGACATGCCCCGGCCCCAGGCGATAGTTCAGCGGGTTGCGGGGATCTTCGGGCCTTTCCCCGCGCCCGATTGCCGCGCGGACCAGGCCGAACACCCGGGGAAGCTCGCGATACTCGGCGATCAGGTGCGGCGTCGTGAGTTCCGCCGGGGGCACGCAGTTTATACGGGTCATCCTGTCGTCACCTGTTTTCTTCGGCCAAAGCGAGCCGCATTATCCGACTACGCCGCGGCCTCGAGAAAATCCAGGGCGGCGATACGGGCATCGTGATCGGCGCGGCCCCACGACCAACTCCGCAGTCACGTCAGCGATTTCGTCTCCTAAATCCAATCCATCAATTCCCGGGACTGAACACCGGGCGGCAGCCGGCGGGCCTCGGCCACGAGCACCGCAAAGGCTGCCGGCGGCGCCCTGCATTCTCGACTTGTAACGGATCGTCTCGCCCGCTATCGCTATGATCGTCCAAGGTCGCCCTCCGATGCCCCAGATTCTCGATCCCACCCAGCTTCCCGGCGCACTCCTCTATGCCGGCATTTTCGTCCTGCTCGGCCTGTGCCTGTCATGGCTGGTGCGGCGCGTGGTGGCCGAAGCCCTGCGGCACGACAAGTCGGAGCATATCGACCAGATCACCCTCTCCTTCCTCAGCCACCTCGGCATCCTCGTCATCTGGGTGCTGCTCGCCACGTTCTATGCGCATCTCGTTCCCGCCCTGAACCGGCTCGGCACGGCGCTTCTGGCCGGCGTCAGCCTCATGTCCGTCATTCTCGGCTTTGCGGCGCAGACCACGCTCGGCAATCTCGTCGCCGGCATCAGCCTGATCCTCTACAAGCCTTTCCGCCGCGGCGACCGCCTGCAGATCCAGGCACCGACCGGGCTCGAGACCGGCGCGGTCGAGGATATTTCCCTCGGCTATACGGTGCTGCGGACCGACGACGACAGGCGCGTGATCATCGCCAACACGACCATGGCGCAGCAGACCATGATCAAGCTCGCCCCCTCTTCCGGGACAGCCAAGCCCTGACGGCCATTCCGTACGGCCAGCCCCCGCGCGATACCGGTCGCCACTCTCTTGGAACGACGATTCGCCGCCGGCAAGCGAGTCACGCCACTGTCACGGTAGCGAACTTGGAAGACGCAACCGGAAGGGTTACCATCCGGCATTCAACGATTTCGGGGGATCCAGTGTCTCGTCACCACGAAACGAAGATTGCAGTCGTTCAGAATCTTGCGATGAAGAATTCGGTCGCTCAGACCCCTGTGAATTTGAAGGCGATCCGGACCGCACTGATTGTCGGCGGCTACACCGAGATCGAAATCCTGACCGCGGTCCGTAGCCTGGCGCGCGAAAGGATCCTCAGGCTTTTACCCGACCAGCAACTCGCCAGGATCTCGCGAAACTGATGGCTTCCGGCGACGGCAAATCCCCGCCTGAACCTCCATGTGAGCCGGAGACTGAATCCGGTATCGGCCTTTTTCAGATAGGCATCGTCGTTGCCCTGCTCTGCGGTTCGTTCGCAGTGTTCTTCGCGCTATAGGCGCAAGCCCCGTTTCCTGCGTTGACGTCCGTGCGGCATGGATCATGTGTCCCGCCGCCCGTCGCATTCCCTGCGCCGATGCCGTACCATTCCCGAAAGTCCAGGGAAAGGTGAGGCCGAAAATGCATGCACTGCGTCGTATCCTTGACGATATCCGGGCGCTCGTCCGCGCCAGCAGCATGCCGCATTCGCACCTGCGCGATAGGCTGGGCGCAGCCCTGACGCTGACCTTCGTCGTCGACATCGTCGCAAGCGGGCTTCTCCTGTTTCTGGAAAGGAGCCATCCGCAGACGGATATCCATACCTTCTGGGATGCGCTGTTCTTCACGACCTCGCAATTGACGACGCTCTCCTCCGCCATGGCGAACCCCGTCACCATGGGCGGAAAGGTGCTGTGCCTCCTGATCGACATCTATGCGATCACCGTCGTCGCCACGGTCGCCGGCATGTTCGGCGCCTTCTTCTCCCATCGCAGCATCGATATCGTGCGGGCCAGCCAGCAAGCCGCCCCGGCCGAGCCGATACGCAGCCAGGCCGATGACGGACAGCACGCTGCGGAGCCGTAGAGTCGGTCAAGCACGACGAGGGGACAAGTCCCGCCGGCACCCCATCGCTCAGCCATCGATGGCGCCGATCCGGCGCAGTTCCGCAAGCAGGGGCAGCATCGGCACCCCGGCCGCGGTGAAGCGGTCGCCCTCGATCGTCTCGACGAGCCGGATTCCCTCTCCATCGACCCGGCAGAGGTTCGCCGTCTTGAGGCCGTCCGGGCCGATCTCCGCCATGTAGCGGCCAATGAAGCCCGGATCGAGCTTCAGCATGGTAATACTTGCGACATCGGTCTTGTGCCAGAGGATCTCCCCATCACGGGCCAGCACGACGGCGACATTGATAGTGTGCGTCCTGCCCGAGAGGAGGAGAAGGCGGCGCCGCGCCTCCTCCATGTCGGCCGGCAGGGGCAGGACCGCATCGTCAAGCGACCAGACCTGTTCACAGCCGAGGAAAAGCAGGCCGGGGTTTCGCTCGCTCATCTCCGTCGCCTTGGCTTGCGCCACCACGAGGGCGAAATCTTCAGGCGATGCGCCCGTCTCTTCGAGCGGCTCTTCCAGCGCCCGGTCGTCAAGGTCGGCGGCCATCACCTCGACCGCGATACCCGCATTGCCGAGCAGCCGCAGCGCGGAGGAATTTTCCGATGCGAGGAAAAGGGACGTCTTCATTCCTGCCTCCCGTTCGATGTCGTTGCCGGCCCGCCCTCGCCGGCGGCGATATGGCCGGTCCTGCCGCTCTCGAACGTGTCGTGCGGATCGCCGGGCTGCGGGCAGACGGGAGACAGTTTGCCCGCAAAACACGCCGCAGTCGACCGCCAACGCTATCCGAATGTCAGCGGCACGAGGCGATAGCCTTGCGACGCCGTCGTCCCCGCCAGCATCTGCCGGATGCCGCTCTCGGCCGCTGCACGGATCGCCGGCCAGTTGCGCCGGCCGCTCGGCAACTCGACCCGCTCCGGCGCAAGATGCGTCAGGAGCAGGCGGACGTCGTGCAGCGAAGCCGCATCAAACGGTACGAAGAGGGACGCGACATCGCCACTATATCCGGACGAACGATCGACGCGGTTACTTGCGGTGAGGCTGTTGTAGAGGGGCTTTGCCGCATAGTGGCCGCGAACCTGGTCCTGCACGCGAAGATCATGGAAGTCACGCCGATGCAGCGGGTAGCGGAAGTAATGGGAGACCTGCTTTATCTTGCGCAGGTCATCGAGGTCGAGTTCGCCGAGCATGGCAGCCTCCGCATCGTACTACTCGAGAAAGATCGTTCATGCCCATATATACAGGATCGATCGGATATCAGCGCGACTGCAAACGAGGGGCGCGTTGAAGCTGCATGGCGAGAGCCCAGACCCGGCGGCCGAAACCGGCGGTTTGACGGATCATGCCTTCCGGTCCCGGCATATCGCCGGTCCCGGGCGACCGCTCATGGCTTTATTCTGCCACCGCAACAGAGGTGGGAGAAAGCGAAATGCGCGGTGCGGATATTCTGGTGGAAATGCTCATCGGCTACGGCGTCGATACGATCTTCGGCGTGCCGGGAGATACGAACGTTCCCCTCTATGAAGCCCTTCAGCACCGGGAAGGCGAGATCCGCCATGTCATGGCGCGCGACGAACGTTCGGCCGGCTACATGGCCGACGCCTACGGGCGGTTCACCAACAGGCCGGGGGTCTTCGAGTGCCCCTCGGGGGCGGGCGCGATGTATTCCCTGCCGCCGGTCGCCGAATCGAACGGCTCGTCCGTGCCCGTCATTCTTCTCACCATCGACATTCCCCTTCCCGGCGAAGGCCGCGGCGTGCTCACGGAACTCGATTGCGCCAAGCTCTTCGAGCCGGTGACGAAGCTGTCCGTCCAGGTGAAATCGCCGGAGAAGCTGCCGGAGATCGTCCGCCGGGCCTTCCGCGTCGCCTGTTCCGGCAAGCCCGGCGCCGTGCATCTGCAAATCCCCGAGGACATGCTGCTCGCCGAAGTGGACCCCGCCCGCATCTCCCTGCATGTCGAGGAGGAATGCCGCACGTTTCCGGCCTATCCCACGCTGCCGCCGCGCGCGAAGCTGGAGGACCTGCTGAAACTGCTCGCGAAGGCCGAGCGGCCGCTGATCGTGGCGGGCGGCGGGGTGAACCGCGCCCGCGCCGGCGACCGCATCACGGAGCTTGCTGAGAAATACAACGTGCCCATGTGCACGACCATGACCGGCCAGGGCGCCATCGACGACGACCATCGCCTCGCCATCGGCGTCATCGGCGACAACGGCTTCCATCCCCATGCGAACTGGGCGCTGGAACATTCCGACTTCACGCTCTTCGTCGGCTCGCGCATCGGCTCGGTCGTCACCATCGGCTGGACCTTCCCGCGCATCACCCTCAACCGCCGGCTGGCGCAGATCGACATCTCGCCGGAGATCATGGCCAACAACTACGAGAACCTGCTGTCCATCCAGGGCGATGCGCTGCTGGTGCTGGAAGAGCTTCTCAGCCTCGACGCGGCCATCGAGCCCGCCCGGCATGATGCGTGGATCGACGAGCTCAACAGCCGGCGAAAGGTGTTCTGGGATCACGCCGAGGAGGCGCTTTGCGACGAGCGGGTTCCGCTGCGCCCGGAGCGGGCCGTGCGCGCCTTCAACGAAGCGCTCCAGGCTTCCGGCAAGCCGGCGCTGATCTATTCCGATGCCGGAACGCCGACGCCCTACATGACGCGCTTCCTCAAGATCAACGACCGCGAGACGCGCTTTGCCATTCCGCGCGCCTTCGGCGGCCTCGGCTCGGCACTTCCCGCGATCGTCGGGGCGTGGCGGGCGGACCCGTCCAAGCGCCCCATCGGCCTTTTCGGCGACGGGTCCTTCGGCATGACGGTCGGCGAACTGGAAACGCTGGTGCGCCTGCAGGTCCCGGCCATCCTCATCCTCTTCAACAACGGGACCTTCGGCTGGATCAAGGGCCTGCACCGGCTGAAGGGCCACAACCAATGCTTCGGCGTGGACTTCCTCGCGCCGAGGGGGCAGGCCATCGCCGAGGCCTACGGCCTCAAGGCCTGGACGGCGCGCACCGCCGCGCAGCTCGACGACGCGCTGGCCGGGGCCTTCGCCCATCGGGACGGGCCGTGCCTCATCGACGTGCACGTCGAATCCATCGCCGACCGGGTTCCGCCGGTCTATTCCTGGCTCCTGAAACGAGGCGAGGATCCGCTGGACCTGCGGCCGGCCGAAAAGGCCTATCTTTGACCCGCCGCACAGGCCGGCGGCATGAACTGCCTGCGCCGGCCGAATTCCGTGGCGAACCAGTCACGGAAGATGCGCACGTTCGTCGAGCTCATCCGCACCTGCGGAAAGCAGAGATAAAAGCCTTCGCCCGACGTCTGGAGCCTGTCGAAAGCAAGCCTCAGCGTTCCCGACGCCAGTTCGTCGCGCACATGCAGCTCCGGCACGACGGCGAGCCCCATGCCGTTGACGGCGCATTCGAGGATCATGTCGAAATTCGGCAGGCGCGGGCCGTAGATGCGGCTCTTGTAGTGAACGCCCGCGCCCCGCAGCCAGTGCAGCCAGAGACTCGGCCGGCTGGAATTCTGGATCAGCGGATAGTCCAGCAGCGCCTCATCGCTTGAGAGTCCCTCCGGCGGCAGCAGCTCCGGCGCGCCGACCACGACCAGCTCCTCCTGAAACAGCAACTGGCTGCGCGCGCCGCTCCAGTTGCCCGTGCCCCGCACAAACGCAAGATCGAGCTCGGAGGTCGCGAAATCGAGATCGTGGCGGCAGGGATAGACCTCGAACCACGTCTGCGGATGGGCGCTTGCAAAGGCGGTCAGCATGGCCGCGCCCCAGCGCCGCATCAGGGTCGGGGGAAATCCGATCTTCAGCATGCTCTGCGCCGTTCGCCCGCGCACGGCGTCGATCGAAACGTCCTCCAGCTTGTCGAGCAGGCGCGAAATCTCCTCGTAGTACCGCGCGCCCTCGGCCGTCAGCACCAGTTTCGGCCCGGCGCGCTCGAAGAGCGTAAGCCCAAGGAAATCCTCCAGATTCTTGATCTGCCGGCTGATCCCGCTTTGCGTGACGCCCATGTCCTCGGCCGCCTTCGTGAAACTGAGATGGCGCACGGAGGCGTCGAAGGCATGAAGGGCACTGAGGGAGGGCAGGAAGCGGCGCATGGGAATCTCCACTGGACAAGCATGAGTAAAAGTCATGGAGAACCCATTTTTCAATGTTTTTCTTCGGGAAGATTTCGCCGCACTCTCCGGTAAAAGAGGTGGGAACGACATGGACTACGGCGACAGCATCGACCGAAACCTGCTCAGCATCCTGGAGGAGAACGCCCGCGTTCCGGCCAGCGAACTCGCCCGGCGGGTCGGCCTTGCCCGCTCGAGCGTGCAGGAGCGCATCGAGCGGCTGGAGCGCCGCGGCGTCATCCTCGGTTACCGCGCCATCGTCGGGCGCCGTGGCGCCGACCAGTCCGTCTGCGCCTACCTCTTCATCACCACCGCGCTGCGGGCCACGCAGCGGCTGTTTGCCGTACTGCGCGACTATCCGGAGATCCTGACCGCCGATGCGATCAGCGGCCCGGCCAACATCCTGTGCCGCGTGAGCGTCGATCTCCTGGAGGACCTGGAGGCGCTCATCGACGAACTCGCCCGCATCGAGGGCATCGAAAGCGTGACCTACTCGGTCGTGCTCTCCAACAAAATCAATCGCGAGAACGCGTTGATCGCGCACAAGGCGCAATAGGGAACGAACAACCAACTGGGACCAGGATCATGAACAGACGCGATTTCGGAAAGACGATGCTTCTTGCGGGCGCAGCCGCGCTGCTTTCGCCCTCGGTGCTTCTGGCCGCTGCCGAAGGGCCGACGCTGAAGGCCATCCGCGAGCGCGGCACGCTGCGGATCGGCGTCTTCGCCGGCACCGAGCCCTACTATCACAAGAACCTCGCCACCGGCGAATGGGAAGGCTTCTGCGTCGCGATGGGCCAGGACTTCGCGCAATATATCGGCGTGAAGCTGGAACCGGTCGAGACCACCTGGGGCAACGCCGTCATCGATCTCCAGAGCAACAAGATCGACATGATGTTCGGCCTCAGCGACAATCCCGAGCGCGCCAAGGTCGTCGATTTCAGCAAGGCCCTGATGGACAACACCTTCACCCTCGTCGCCCGCAAGGACCTTACGGTGACGACCTGGGAAGAGATGAACAGGCCGGAGATGCGCGTGGCGGTCGATCTCGGCTCGACCCAGGACAATTTCGCCCGCAAGACCCTGCCGAACTGCACGCTGGTCGCGCTCAAATCCGCCGACGAGACCATCCTTGCGCTTCAGTCCGGCCGCGCCGACGCCATCATCCAGGTCGCCCTTCTGGCCGTGGTGACGACGAAGAACCTCGCGCAGGTCTCCAAGCTGATCATTCCCGAGCCCCAGTCGAGCCAGCCGACCACGATCGGCGTACGCCGCGATCCGAACGGCGAATTCCGCGACTTCGTCGATGCCTGGCTTGCCGAACGCCGCAAGGAAGGCAAGGTTTCGAACTGGATCGTCGACAGCCTCGCCCTCGTCGGCGTCGACAAGTCGACGCTGCCGGCGAACCTGACGTTCTGACCGGCATCCGCCATGCCTGCCCGTCCCCGCGCCCTGGGCGTCATCATGCTGGACACGGCCTTCGAGCGTCCGGCCGGTGACGTCGGCCATGCAGCGTCATGGCCCTTTCCGGTAAAGTTCCGCCGCGTGCGCGGGGCGTCCGTTCCCCTCGTCGTCCGTGCGGGCGGCGAGGGCCTCATCGACGATTTCGTCGCCGCCGGCCGGGAACTGGTCGCCGAGGGCTGCACGGCGATCGTCACCTCCTGCGGCTTCATGGCCCGCCACCAGCGCAGGCTCGCCGACGCGCTCGGCGTGCCGGTCGCCGCCTCCAGCCTCATGCAACTGCCGATGGTGGAGATGGCCCTCGGCGCGGGGCGGCGCCCCGGGGTGATCACCTATGACGAGGCAAGCCTCGGCCCCGAGACGTTCAGGGCCTGCGGCGCCGACCCGTCCGTGCCCAAGCGCGGCGTGCCGGCCGGCGGCGCCTTCCACCGCCTCGTCGAAGACAACGCGCCCTACGACCACGCGGCGCTGGAGGCGGAGGTGGTCGCCACGGCCCGCCGGCTCGTCGCCGATCATCCTTCGGTCGGCGCCATCGTGCTGGAATGCACCAACATGCCGCCCTTCGCACAGGCGATATCGACGGCCCTCGCCCTTCCGGTCTTCGACATCCTGACGCTCGGCGAATGGCTCTTCACGTCAACCTCCCCGCGGACATTCCCCCGGGCCGAACAGGGCGCGCTGTGATGGATTATCAATGGGATTTCTCGGGCCTGTGGCAATATCGCGGCCTCTTCCTGCAAGGCCTGGCCTATACGATCGGCTTCACCATCCTCACGATCGTCTCCGGCATCGTCGTCGGCACGGTCTTCGCGCTTGCCCGGCTCTCCGGGTGGAAGATCGTCACCATTCCCATCATGGTCGTCGTCGAGCTGTTCCGCTGCACGCCGGTCCTCGTACAGCTCGTCTGGTGCTACTATGCCCTGCCGATGCTGATCGGCATCGAGATCGCCCCGGCGACGGCCGCCTTCATCACGCTGACCATGTACGGCGCGGCCTTCTATGCCGAGATCGTCCGCGGCGGCATCGTGTCGATCGACGCGGGCCAATGGGATGCGGGCCGGGCGATCGGCATGCGGCGCGGGCAATTGATGGCGAAGATCATCCTGCCACAGGCGCTGCGCCGCATGGTGCCGCCTCTGGTGAACCAGTCGGTCCTCCAGTTGAAGAACACGTCGCTGCTCTCGGTGCTCGCCGTGCCGGACCTGCTCTATCAGGGCCAGCTCGTGACGTCGGCGATCTACCGGCCGCTCGAGACCTACACCCTGATCGCGTTCATCTATCTGGCGGTCCTGTTCCCGACGACGCGCCTGGCACACTGGCTGGAGGGCCGCAGGACATGACCGGCAAGGCACAGACCACGAACGGCGCGGACCCGATGATCGAGGTCGTGGGGCTGAAGAAGTCCTTCGGCACGCTCCATGTCCTGAAGGACATCAACCTGTCGGTCCCGCGCGGCCATGTCGTCGCGATGATCGGGCCGAGCGGCTCGGGAAAATCGACCCTCCTGCGCAGCCTCAACCTCCTGTCGCTGCCGGACGCCGGCTGCATCACCATCGGCGGGCACCGGATGGATTTTTCGGCGGGGCGCGTCTCCATGCGCGACCGGGACCTTGCCGCCTTCCGCGCCGGCACGGGCATGGTGTTCCAGAACTTCAACCTCTTCCCGCACATGAGCGTCATCGACAACGTGATGATCGGCCCGGTGAGCGTGCTGAAGCAGGACAAGGCCACCGCGCGGGCGCAGGCCACCGAGCTTCTCGCCAAGGTCGGCCTTGCGGCCCGCGCCGATGCCCGGCCCGAGCAGCTCTCCGGCGGGCAGAAGCAGCGCGTGGCAATCGCCCGGGCGCTGGCCATGAAGCCGGAGGTGATGCTGTTCGACGAAGCGACGTCAGCGCTCGATCCCGCGCTGGTGGGAGAGGTGCTCGCGGTCATCCGGCAGCTTGCCGAGCAGGGCATGACGATGATCCTCGTCACCCATGAAATGGCCTTCGCCCGCGACGTCGCGGACACGGTCATCTTCATGCAGGACGGCTTCGTCGTGGAGACCGGCGATGCGCGGCAGGTCATCAACGAGCCGCGCGAGGCGGCGACACGGGACTTCCTCAGCCATTTCCATGGCGGGCTTTCCTGAGAAGCGGACGAAACGGAAATGACAGGCAGGATAATCGTGGTGGGCGCGGGCATCATCGGTGCGACCGCCGCCCTGAAACTGGCCGATGCCGGCTGGCAGGTCACGCTTTGCGACGGGCATCCGCCGGGCAGCGAAGCCGGGGCGAGCTACGGCAACGGCGGCTGGATCAGCCCGGCCTCGATCATCCCGATGAGCATGCCCGGCCTGTGGCGGCAGGTTCCCGGCTTCCTCCTCGACCGGAACGGGCCGCTGACCATCGACTGGGCCTCGCTGCCGCAGCTCACGCCCTGGCTCTTGCGCTTTCTCTGGGCCGGCGCCAGCAAGTCCCGCGTGCGCCGGACCGCCGCGCGGCTGAACTTCCTGCTCCACGACGGCCCCGAGCGCCATCTGGAGCTGGCGCGGCAGACCGGGCAGGAGCGGCTGATCCTGCAGAACGGCCTGCTCTACGCCTATCCCGACCGCGCCGCCTTCGAAGCGGAGGCGCTGAGCTGGGAGTTACGCCGGGAGAACGGCGTCGCCTATGCGGAATGGGATGAGGCGGAACTGCGCCGCCGGCTGCCCGCCCTCGGGCCTGCCTACCGCTTCGCCGTGCATGTGACGAAGGGCGCGCATTGCCGCGACACGGGCCGCTACGTCGCCGGCATCGTCGAGGCCGCCCGGCGCAAGGGCGTGGAATTCCGCCAGTCCCCCGCGACGGCCATCCTCGATGCGGTCACGCCGCGCGTGGTTCTTCAAGACGGCGAAACCCTGTCGGCCGACCGCATCGTCGTCGCCGCCGGCATTCATTCCGGCCGTCTCCTGCGCGGGCTCGGCGTGCGCATCCCCATGCAGAGCGAGCGCGGCTACCATGTCACCGTGGCCTCGGGCGAAACGCCCTTCGAGATTCCCGTCATGCCGAGCACCGGACGGATGGCCAACACGCCCACCGACATGGGCCTGCGCCTTTCCGGCCAGGTCGAGCTTGCGCGTGTGGACAAGCCGCCGAACTGGGAACGCGCGCAGGTGCTGCAACGGCATGCGCTGGCGAGCTACCCCTATCTTTCCGACGACAAGGCGCCGCGGCTGCGCCTGTGGATGGGGCACCGGCCCTCCACGCCCGACGGGCTGCCGGTGATCGGCCCCCTGTCGCGCCATCCCGGCATCGTCGCGGCCTTCGGCCACGGCCATATCGGCATCGCCGCCGCCCCCAAGACGGCGGATCTGGTCATCGACGCGCTGGAAGATCGCATCGGCGAGGATGCGCGGCCCTTCCTGCCAAGCCGCTTCGGGCAATGACCGGCAAGCCACGCCACCACGCCGCCGAAGCGGACCGGAAGGCTTCAGGCGCCGGTCTTTTCAAACGACATATTCGTTTGCGAGCGTGACATGGTGGTGGATGCGGCCGTCGAAGAATTCGGCGAGCACCGCCTCGGTCGCCGCGCGGGCCTCGGTTCGCGCGGGACTGGCAAGCGCCGCCTCCACGGCCTGAAGGCTCGGATAGTTGACGGCGAGGATCATCGGATATTCCGGCGCCCCCTCGTCGCGGCTCTCGGCGAAGCAGACGCGCACGTCCGTCGCGTGCGGGAACTCTTTCCACTTCGGCAGGATGCGCTCGATCACGGCCTTGCGAAAAGCATCGGTCCTGCCCTCCTTCACCTTGCCCTCGAACAATGCGTAGCGGGTGATCATGTAAAGTTCTCCTTGCTCGGGCCGCGGAAGAATTCCATCAGGGCCGCCTGGTCCTCCCCGCCGAGCCCTGCGGCCGTCAGCATGCGGTGGATCTCGGCGCAGGCCGCCGTCAGCGGCATGGCCGTGTTGGTGCGGCGGGCAAGGTCCTGCGCGCCGGAAAGGTCCTTCACCATGTTGTCGATGCGGCCGGTGCGGCGGTAGTCCTTCGCCACGAAGCGCGGCATGTATTCCTGCAGGATCGCGCTGTCGGCGCGACCGCCCTTCAGCGCCTGCGGAATCTTTGCCGCATCGACCCCGGCATCGAGCGCAAGCTGCGTCGCCTCGGCGACGGCAAGGAAGCCGAGGCCGCAGAGCACCTGGTTGATCAGCTTGGTCGTCTGTCCTGCGCCGACCGGACCCATATGGGTGTAGTTGCTCGCGACATGGCGCAGCACGGTATGCGCATCCTCGACGTCCTTCGCCGCGCCGCCGGCCATCAGCGTGAGCTCGCCGGTCAGCGCCTTCGGCGCGCCGCCGGAAAGGGGGCTGTCTACCCAGCGAAGGCCCTTTTCGGCGGCATCGGCCGCGAGCTCTTTCGTCGCCTCGGGATCGATCGACGACATGTCGATGATCAGCGTGCCGGGCCTTGCGCCTTCCGCCACGCCCGTCTGACCGAAGACGGCCTTGCGCACGATGGCGGGCGCGTTGAGGCTGAGGATGACGTAGTCGCTCTCTGCAGCCGCTTCCGCCGCGCTCGACGCGGCATAGGCGCCCCTGTCGACCAGTGCCTGGCGCTTTTCCGGGCTGGGGTCGAAGACGGTGAGATGGTTGCCGGTCTCCGCAAGCCGCATGCCGATGGCGCCGCCCATGGCGCCCGCGCCGATCAGCGCTACCCTGTTGCTCATGGCACGCTCTCCTCAAGATGCGTTGCGATGTCGATGGTCACGGCTCAAGGGCGGCGATCAGCCGACTTCCGACCGGAGGAAGGCCTGGAGTTCCGGCGTTTTCGGAGCAGAGAAGAATTCGGCGGAGGGGCCTTCCTCGTGGATGATGCCGTCCTTCATGAAGATCGTCTTGTTGGCGACGCGCCGCGCAAAGCCCATTTCATGGGTGACGAGGATCATCGTCATGCCGCCGCGGGCGAGATTCTCGATGACGGCGAGCACTTCGCCGGTCAGCTCCGGATCGAGCGCCGAGGTCACCTCGTCGAACAGCAGGACCTTCGGCTGCATGGCGAGCGAGCGGGCGATGGCCACGCGCTGCTGCTGGCCGCCGGAGAGCATGTCCGGATAGGCGTCGAAGCGATCGCCGAGCCCGACGAGCGACAGGCAGCGCCTCGCCTCCTCGCGGGCGGCCTGCTTCGGCAGGCCCTTCACCTGCACCGGCGCGAGCATGATGTTCTCGCCGGCCGTCAGGTGGGGAAAGAGGTTGTAGCTCTGGAAGACGATGCCCACGTCGCGGCGGAGCTGGCGCAGCTCGGCTGGCCTCCGCGACATGCGGTGGCCGGCCACCTCGATCTCGCCGTCGTCGATGCTTTCGAGGCCGTTCAGGCAGCGCAGGAAGGTGCTCTTGCCGGAGCCGCTGCGGCCGATCAGGGCGACGACCTCGCCGCCTTCGACCGTGAGGGACACGCCCTTCAGGACCTGGAGCGCACCGAAGCTCTTGCGGATGTTCTTTGCGACGACGACGGACATGGCGGGGCCTCTCGATCGGGAAAGACGGGGCGCCGCGCGGGCGCCCCCTGGGTTTCAGGCAATCAGAACGACGGCAGTTCCGGCATCGGGGTCTTCATCCACTTCTCGTAGATCGCGCCCAGCTCGCCGCTCTGCTTGTGGACGAAGAGCACGGTGTTCAGCCAGTGCAGGAGGTCCGGATCGTTGCGGCGCAAGCCGACGCCGTAGAAGCTCTGGAGATAGGTGGTCTTCTCCTCGAAGCCGCGGTCGGGATAGCGTTCCTGAAGCTGCGCGGCGATGTAGTTCACCGTGCCGATCGCATCGACCTGGCCGGAGACGAGCGCGTTCAGCGTCGTGCTGTCGTCGTCGAAGCGGACGAGCTCCATGCCTTCGATCCCGGCGGCCGAGAGGATCTTCTCGTGCGCCGTGCCGCGCGGCACGCCGACGCGCTTGCCGGCAAGGTCCGCGAGGCTCTTTATGACCGTGTCCTTCGGCGCGATGATGACCGACTTGTGGCCGCCATAGGGATTGGAGAACGCGACCGAGAGCGCACGCTCGGTATAGATGCCGAAGCTCGCCACGACGAAGTCGACCTTGCCGGTCTGGAGCGACGGGATCCGGCTCTGGCCGGTAACGGAGACGAGTTCCAGCTCGACGCCGAGATCCTTGGCCAGCAGCTTGGCGACATCGACGTCGAGCCCGTCCGGCTGCATCTCGGCGTTGGTGATGCCGAAGGGCGGCACCGACAGGTCGACGCCGATCAGCACCTTCTTGCGGGCGATGATGTCGTCGAGGGAGGAGGCCGATGCCGTGGCGGCGCCGACGGTGAGGGCGAGAAGCCCGACGAGGGGCAGGAGAAGGGATTTCAGGCGCATGGTATCCTCTCAGTTTCGGTTGGGGTTCCGGTTGGGTGGACGGCCTTCTGCGTGCCGTCCGGTGGTTCAGGTTCTCGCGCCGCGGCGCGCGGTGCGCCGCTCCAGCCACAGGCTGAGCTGCGTCAGCGGGAAGCAGACGGCGAAGTAGAGTGCGGCGACGCTGAGGAACGCCTTGAGCGGCTCGAACGTGGCGTTGCTGACGAGCTGGCCGGCACGGGTGATCTCGATGAAGCCGATGATCGAGGCGAGCGAGGTCTGCTTGATGATCTGCACAAGGAAGCCGACCGTGGACGGCATGGCAAGGCGGATCGCCTGCGGCGCGATGACGAAACGCAGCGTCTTCCAGGGCGTCAGCGCCAGCGCGTCGGCGCTCTCCCACTGGGCCTTGGGAATGGCGCGCAGCGCGCTTTCCCAGATGGCGCCGAGGAAGGCGCTGGAATTGACGGTGAGCGCGATGGCGGCCGCCGTCAGCGCGGCGATCTCCACGCCGAACAGCGAAGGCGCATAGTAGCAGAGGAACAGCAGCACGAGCAGCGGCAGGCCCTGGACCAACTGCATGTAGAAGGTGGTGAGGCCGCGCAGCACGCGGCTGCGGGCGATGCGCAGCAGCGCGAGCAGGATGCCCATGAGGCCGCCGCCGACGAAGGCGATGACGGTCAGCGTCAGCGTCCAGCGCAGCGCATAGACGATGAACAGGAATTCGGGCGTGCCGAATGTGCGCATGTCATGCCCTCCCGAGCAGGCGGCGACGCGACCGCGTGAAGATCATGAGGCCGGCAATGTTCAGCACGCCGCGGAAGACGAAGTTGAGCACGACATAGACCACGGCGATGACGAGGTAGATCTCCATCGTGCGGAACGTCTCGGAGCTTGCGATCATCGCGGCGCCCGTCAGGTCCTCAACGCCGATGGCGGAGACGAGGCTGGTCGAGAGCATGAGCAGCACGCATTGCGAGACGATGGGCGTGAACACCTTCTCCAGCGCCGGCGGCAGGATCACGAAGCGCAAGGTCTGGAAATAGGTCATGCCGAGGCTCTCGGCCGCCTCCACCTGGCTGCGGTGCGTCGCCTCTATGCCGCCGCGCACGATCTCCGCGACATAGCCGCCGTTGTTGAAGACCAGCGCGATGAAGACGGACGCGAGGGGGGACAGGCGGATGCCGATATTCGGCAAGCCGAAGAAGATGACGAAGATCTGCACCAGGAGCGGCGTGTTGCGCGTCACCTCCACGTAGATGCGCACGAGGAGCCGCCCCGGCTTCCACGGCGAGGTGGACAGGACCGCGCTGGCGACGCCGAGCGCGATCCCCCCGAAGATGCCGACGAAGGAAAGCACGAGCGTCAGCCAGAGCCCGCTCACGACTTGCGGCAGGTAGTTCAGCAGCGGGCCGAACTGGAACGTATAGTTCATCTCTAACCTCGGCTTTCGTTCGGGTGGCGGGCGGGTTTGCTATTGCTGGCCGAGCGGGCGGACGCGCAGATTGGGGCCGGCAAAGCCGATCGTGTCCGGATGGCACAGATCCAGCGCAGCCGCCACATGCCACCACGTGTGGTCGGCCTGGCGGATGATGTAGCATTCCGTGCTGTGGCCGATATGCGCGCCTTCCAGCGAATGGCCCATGCAGATATGGCCGATCTCCTCCGGCAGGCCGACGGAAAGGCAGACATGGGTGCCGTAGGCCGAGTGGCGGAAGGAGGGCTCGCCGTAGCGGTCGCCACGCTCGCTCCAGCGCTTCAGGTTCACCGGGTCGAATTCCCAGGTCTTGCCGATATCGTGGCACAGGCCGCCGGCAAGGATGATGTCCCGGTCGACCTTCGCTTCCGGATAGGTCTTCCTGAATTCGTCGTAGATGGCCAAGGCAAGGCGCGTGACGCCGCGCAGATGCGCGTCCTGCCTGCCGCGCTTCAATGCGAAGACGTTGGGGCTGCCTTCGCCGGAAATGTCGGTGACGCGGTCGAACGACGAGCGCTCCAGCGCGAAGACCCAGGCGTCGACGACCTTTTCCCTGAGCTCGTCGGACTGGATCTCCGCGATCTCCGGCAGGTCTTCGAGAATGTGTTCGCGCGAAATGGTCTTGTACATGGGGTCACCGCGTCTCTGATGTGGATGAGGAAATCCTATGCGGTCTTGAGATCAAAATCTAATTAGGATACTTATCGCTATCGATAGAAGAATTCTATTCATCATGGCCCTCAGCTTCTCCGCTCTCGAATCCTTCTACTGGGTCTGCCAGCTGCGCAGCTTCAGCGCGGCGGCCGACAAGCTCCATGTCAGCCAGCCCACGGTTTCCTACCGCATCCGGGAATTGGAAGAGCAACTCGGCGTGTCGCTCTTCGTGCGCCAGAAGCGCCAGCTCGTGCTGACCAGCGAGGGAGAGGCGCTGAAACATTATGCGGAATCGATGATCGCGATTGCGCGGGACATCGAATCCAACATCAAGACCCGCAATACCCGCCTGCCGACGCTGAGGGTCGGCGTGATCGACAGCTTCGCCGCCGTATGCCTGCCGGCCCTGCTCGACGAACTCGACAAGCGCTTCGCCGGGACGCGGATCGCCGCCACGGTGGATACCAGCCACAGGCTTGCCGACCAGCTCTCCGAGGGTCTTCTCGACATCGCCGTCCTCTCGACCCCTCCCCCGCACGACAACGTCGCGTTGGAGCTTCTGGGCCGGCAGAGCGTCGGCTGGGTCGCAAGCAGGAAGCTGGGGCTACCGGAGGCAACCATCTCCGACGAGGAGCTGCTGGCGCAGCGCATCTTCTCGACCCCGGCCCCCTCCAACCTGCACTCGCTCACGACGGGATTCCTTTCCGCCTCGTCGGGCGGCGGGCTGAGGCTCAATGTCTGCAACAGCCTCGGCACGATCCTCAACCTCGTGGAATCGGGCACGGGGATAAGCATCCTGCCGACCCGCCTGATGCAGGAGCTGATCGCGAGCGGGACGATGCAGGTCCTGAAGACCCAGTCGCCCCTTCCCTTGCAGGAAGTGTTCATCGGCACGAACAAGGGCGCCATCGTGCGCGCCCTCCCGCAGGTGACGCAGATGATCCGGAAGGTCAGCGGCAGCGTCGGTTTCTGCGTTTGAGGATGTCATGCAAACCCGGGAACCCGGCCGGTCGAGGCGCGGAGACGGTAACCTAGGCACGCCCGCGGCGAACGATATGTTCGCGCCGAATGTCGCCCACCGCCGAGACACCCAGCAAGGCCATGTTCCGGTGGATTTCGGATTGCAGGATCTCGACGGCTCTCTCGACCCCATGCGAACCGGCGACGGTTGCGGCATAGAGGAACGGCCGGCCGACGAAGACGAAACGGGCGCCGAGCGCGAGGGCCTTGATGACGTCCGTGCCGCGCCGGAACCCGCCGTCGATCATGACCGTCGTCCTGTCGCCGACCCTTTCGACGATCCCGGGAAGCGCGCTCAGGGGCGACATCGTGCCGTCCAACTGGCGCCCGCCGTGGTTGGACACGATCACCCCGTCCACCCCCAGTTCGTGGGCGCGGAGCGCATCGTCCGGATGCATGATGCCCTTGACGACGAGCGTCCGGGGCCAGCGCTTACGGATGCGCTCCAGATGGGCCCAGTTCAGATGGTCCCTCCGGCCGAAATCGCGCATGACGCTCGGCGAGATGATGGGTGCGCCGCGGGTCGCATAGGAATTCTCGAAATGCGGCACGCCGTGCAGCGCCAGCGTGCGCAGGAAGGTCCCGACGGTCCACCGGGGATGCGTGATGCCTTGCCACGCGAGACCGAGGCCGGGACGCAGGGGCGTCGAGAAGCCGGCGCGCACGTTGTTCTCGCGGTTTGCCAGGATCGCGGTATCGACCGTGAGCACCAGCGTGGGAAAGCCCGCACGCTCGGCTCGCTCGACGAGCGCATCGATCCGGTCCGGCTCTCCCGGAAGGTAGGCCTGGAACCACGATCCCGGGGCGGCCGCGGCAATCTCCTCCATGCGGATCAGCGACGATCCGCTCACGATCATGGGGATGCGGCACTCCTTCGCGGCCTCGGCGAGGCGGATGTCGCCCCTGTAGGCCATCAGGGCGCTGATGCCCATCGGCGCGATCCCGAACGGCGCATCGTAGGTCTGCCCGAGAAGGGACGTCGCCGTGCTGCGCCCGGAAACGTCGCGAAGCACCCGCGGCTGGAAGGCGTAGGCGTCGAAATCCTCCGCATTGTAGCGCAGTGAGGCGTTCGTCTCGCTCGCGCCGGCGATGTAGCCGAACAAGGGCCGGGGGAGACGCCGCCTTGCCGCGCGTTCGAAGTCGTTGAGGCACAGATAGGTCTGGAGACGGGCACTCGTCATCGTATCACCGGGATTGCATCGACCCGGCGCGCCGGGTCGGAGAAGCGGATAACGGCCGCGCAAGGCGGCCGTTTGAGGTTTCCAAGTCTTCCCTATACGTCAGGCTTCCTCTTCCTGGAACGCTTCCTCACGCGTGCGGCGGAAGGAAGGCAATACCATCAGCACCAGCATGCCGACCGTCGCGATGAGCAGGACGAGGCTGATCGGCCGCTCGTAGAAGACGCTCGGGTCGCCATGGGAGATGGTCATCGCCCGGCGGATATTGGTTTCGAGGAGCGGGCCGAGGACGAAACCGAGGAGCAGCGGCCCCGCCTCGCACTTCGCCTTGCGGAAGGCGTAGCCGAGAAGACCGAAGCCCGCCGCCAGGACCACGTCGAAGATGCGGTTGTTGATGCTGTAGACCCCGACGCAGCAGAACAGCAGGATCGCGGGATAGAGCAGGCGGTAGGGCACCGTCAGCAGCTTCACCCATACGCCGATCATCGGCAGGTTGATCACGACCAGCATGAGGTTGCCGATCCACATGCTGGCGACGAGGCCCCAGAAAATCTCCGGCTGCGTGGCCAGCACCGTGGGCCCGGGCGTGATGCCGTGGATGATGAAGGCGCTCAGCATCATCGCCATCATGTTGTTGGAGGGAATGCCGAGGGTCAGCAGCGGAATGAACGAGGACTGCGCGCCCGCATTGTTGGCCGCCTCCGGGCCCGCGACGCCCTCGACGGCGCCTTCGCCGAACTCTTCCGGGTGCCTTGAGATCTTCTTCTCGAACGAATAGGCGCAGAAGGAGGCAAGCGTCGCCCCGCCGCCCGGCAGGACGCCGAGGAACGTGCCGACGCCCGTTCCGCGCAGCACCGCGGGCCAGGCCCGGCGGAAGTCCTCGCGGGTCGGCCACAGCCGGCTGAGCTTGCTGACCAGCACCCCGCGCGCCTCGTGGTTCTCGAGGTTCTCGATGATTTCGGCAAAGCCGAACAGGCCGATGGCGATCACCACGAAGTCGATGCCGTCGAACAGTTCCATGGCGCTGAAGGTCAGGCGCTCCTCGCCCGAGCCCGCATCGATGCCGACCATGCCGAGAAGCAGGCCGAGCAGGATCATGCCGATGGCCTTCAGCACCGGCCCGCGGGCGAGCACCGTCGCCGCGAGCAGGCCGAACAGCATGAGCGAGACATATTCGGCCGGCCCGAAGGACAGGGCGAAGGAGGACAGCGTGGGGCCGGCGAGCGCAATCCCGAAGGTCGCGACCGTGCCGGCGAAGAAGGAGCCGAGGGCCGCGACGGCGAGCGCCGACCCCGCTCGCCCCTTCTGGGCCATCTTGTAGCCGTCTATCGCCGTCACCACCGAGGAGGCCTCCCCCGGCAGGTTGACGAGGATGGCCGTCGTCGAGCCGCCGTACTGCGCGCCGTAGTAGATGCCGGCCAGCATGATGAGGCCGGCAAGCGGCGGCAGGTAGAAGGTGATCGGCAGGAGGACGGCGATCGTTGCCGTCGGGCCGATGCCGGGCAGGACGCCGATCAGCGTGCCGAGTAGCGCGCCCACCAGGCAGAAGCCGAGATTTGTCGGTGTCAGCGCCTCGCCGAAGCCGAGCGCCAGAAGATTGATGAAATCCATGTTCCAAGCCTCAGAAGGGCCAGATGGGCATCTGAACGCCCAAGCCGACGATGAAGACCAGGGCGCCGAAGGCTGTCAGCCCGGCGGTGAGCAGGAGCACTTCGCGCAGTCTGGAGTCGCGGTCGGCGACGCTGCCGACGAGCAGCAGCCAGACGGACCCCGCGACGAACCCGAAATATTCGGCGACGAACGCAAAGCCGATCACGGCGGCGAGGATGACGATCACAGGCCAGGGCCTCGGCCTTGCAATGTCCTCCCGGTCGCGGAACAGGCCGAGACCGCCGACCGCCGCGCCGACGACAATCAGCAACCAGCAGACGACCCGCGGAAGATAGCCGGGGCCCATCGCCGAAACGGTTCCGAGGGTCAGGTCGCGCCCGGCCCAAAGGCCGAGCGCTCCGAAACCAACGAAAAGGGCGGCCGTCAGGAAATCCGGGCGGTCGCCGGTGCTGCCGGCCTTGCGCGGGGCCGACATTACTGCTGTTCCTTCGCCAGCTTCCAGATCGCGCCGAGACGTTCGGCCCTCACCGGCATTTCCTTGTTCCAGTCATCGGCGGAAAGGTAGGAGAGCGCCAGCGACTGCTGCTTGGCCTTCTCCTGGAATTCCGGATTGTCGAGCGCCTTGTGGACGGCATCGGAGAACTTTGTCCGGATATCCGCCGGCACGTCGCAGCCCATCGCGATCCCGCGTTCGGAACTGACGAGAACGTCGAAGCCCTGCTCCTTCGCCGTGGGCAGGTCGGGAGCGATGACGGAACGCTGCTCGGCGAACTGGCCGAGGTTCTTGAAGGCCGAATGGTCGCTGCCGACGAATTCGCCGACATTGATGCCGATCATCATGACATGGCCGCCCAGCAGCGCGGTGCGGGCCTCGTTCGCCCCGTTGAAGGTCACGGCGGTAAGGTCGATGCCGGCCGACTTCTCCAGTTGCAGCATGGCAAGATGCTCGTCGGTTCCAAGCCCGGTCGTCCCGACCGTCACGGCGCCCGGATTGGCCTTGGCATATTCCACGAGATCCTTGAGGGAATTGAATTCCGAACCGGCCTGCACGATGAAGGAACCCGGATCCTCGACGATGCGCGCGACCGGGCAGAGCTTCTTGGGATCGAAGCGGACCTTGCGGTCCATCTGCATCGTCAGGTAGCCGGGCGTGTTGAGCGAGGAGGCGGTGTAGCCGTCCGGGCGCGCCTCCGTCAGGGCCGTGTAGGCGATCTCGCCGGAGGCGCCGGGCCGGTTGAGGATCGTGATCTTCGCGCCCAGCTCCTCTTCGATATAGGGCGCCAGCGTCCGGTTCATCACGTCCGTGCCGCCGCCCGGCGCGAAGGCGACGATAAGCTCGATGGGCCGGTCCGTCGGCCATTCGGCATGCGCGATGCCCGTGCCGAGCAGCAGGGTCGTTGCGAGTGCGGTATTCCGGATCAAGTGCTTCATGGTTTCCTCCCGTTGATGACTCTAGCGAAAGCGCCGCGGCGCTTCGACATTTTCGATTGGCCCCGCACAGGATTGTCCTCCACGGGGCCGGGTTCCCTGCGGGCCCGGCGGCCTCACTCCTCTGGCGCGCCCTCCCTTCCGGCATCGGTGCGATCAGGCCTCCGCGGGCAGTTCGCAGCCGCTCTTTGCCAGCGTATCGTTGAACCAGGTCGGCCTGTGCTTGCCGGCCAGGATGGTTTCCATCTGCGCGTTCTCCGCCGCGTGCTTGGCGGCCGTGCGCTCGTAGACCTCGGCGACGTCGTCCACGGGGATCGCGACGACCCCGTCCGCATCGCCGAGGACCAGGTCGCCGGGCATCACCACCATTCCGCCGATGGCGATGGGGCAGTTGATCTCGCCGGGGCCGTTCTTGTAGGGGCCGCGATGCGTCACGCCGACGGCGAATGCCGGAACGTTCATGTCGAGAAACGCGTCCGCATCGCGGATCGCGCCGTTGAGGACGAAACCGGCCACGCCGCGCGCCCGGGCATGGGCGAGCATCATCTCGCCCATCAAGGCATGGGTGACGTCGCCGCCCGCATCCACGACGATGACGTCGCCTTCGACGGCCATGTCGATCGCCTTGTGCAGCATGAGATTGTCGCCGGGCGGCGCCTTCACGGTGATGGCGGGGCCGGCAAGCTTGCCGGCGCGGTGCATGGGCCGGAGCTGCGCGCCGCCGCCGTAAAGCCGGTGCATGCTGTCGCTGACATTGGCGACGGGCAATTGCCTGAACTTCTCGACCCATTGCCGGTCGACGGCGCGGGGCCGGCTGCGAATCCTGAAACCGATGGTCAACGTACTCTCCTGCTGTCGAAATTGATGATGGTCAGGCGGACACCTTCGCCAGCGACCGGAAGTTCACGATCCGCTCTCGGCCGAGGCCGCGGCCCTGGAGGATGGCAAGGACCCCTTCGACCGCCTCCACCCCGACGCGGGCGTTCGCCTCCCTCGTCACCCCGCCGATATGGGGCGTGACGACGATCCGCGGCTCCTTCCAGAACGGGTGGTCGGCGGACGGCGGCTCGGTCCGGAACGTATCGAGGCCCGCGCCGGCGATATGGCCGCTTGCCACCGCGCGCAGCAGCGCCTCCTCGTCGATGAGGCCGCCGCGTGCGGTATTGATCACGTAGGAGCCGGCCTTCATCAGGCCGAGGCGTTTCTCGTCGAGCAGGTTGCGCGTCTCCGGCGTGAGCGGGCAGTGCAGGCTGACGATCTGCGACGCCGCAAGAAGCTCCTCGACGGTCCCCACCCTTGCGACGCCGGCTTCGGCGAAGACGGCCGCGTCGGTGAACGGGTCGCAGGCGCTCACCGTCATGCCGAAGGCTTTCGCGAGCGCTGCCGTGTGCCGCGCGATCGACCCGAAGCCGACCAGCCCGATCGTCATGCCGGAAAGCTCCTTGCCGGAAAAGCCGGGCTTTTCCCACTTGCCCGCCCGCAGCCCGCCGTCCAGCGGCAGGATCCGCTTGACGGTGGCCAGCAGCAGGGCCATCGCATGTTCGGCAACCGAAGGGGCATTCGCGCCGGCCGCGACCACGACCGGGATTTCGCGGCGCGAGGCCGCATCGAGATCGATGTTGTCGACGCCGACGCCGTGCTTGGAAATCACCCGCATCGAGGGCGCCACGTCGATCGCGGCGGCGCCGAAGCGGCCCATACGGACGATGACGCCGACCGGGTCGGCATCGGCGACGATGCGCACCAGGTCCTCCTCGCTCGTATAGGGCGGCACGTAGACCAAGCCGTAGCCATTGTCCTCGGCGAGCTTGGCGGCCTGCTCGTTGATTGCCGGGCCGGTGATCAGGATATGCGGGCGTGCCATGCGTTCCTCGACTGGACATCACGAGGACGCGGAGCGGCAATGCGCTCTCGAACCCATCCTCCCGTGCCCGAACGCCTCCGGGCACCTCCTAGCCCTGACGGTAACATAAGGATTTCTTGAAAAAAGCGAATAATTCTGTCAAAGAAGAACAGGAATTCTTAATTCATGAGGGGCCGCTTGGATATCCGCCAGCTCAAGACCTTCATCGCCATCGCGGAACACGGCACCTTTGCGAAGGCGGCCGACGCGGTCGGCCTCACGCCCTCGGCCGTCAGCCAGCAGGTTCAGGCGCTGGAGAGCGAGGTTCGTGCCGAGCTGTTCGACCGCTCCACGCGGCCGATCACCTTGAACAGCCAGGGCCTGCAGATGCTCGAGGCCGCACAGGGCCTCGTGCGCTCCGCCGACGATATCGTCGATGCGATTTCGGGCCGGGCGATCGGCGGCACCTTCACCATCGGCTCGGTCCGTTCCAGCGCGCTTTCCCTCATCCCGCGGGCGATCACCGAATTGAAGAAGGACTTTCCCGACCTCAAGATAAAGCTCCATGTGGCGAACTCGGACGAACTGCTCAACGACGTCGTCACGGGACGCCTCGATTCGGCGATGGTCGCGGAATATTCCGGCGTGCATTCCAGCCTGAGATGGAGCCCGTTTCTTCGCGAGCCGCTCTTTGCCATCGCCCCGAAAGGCACGCGCCCGCGCCCCGCCGAAGAGATGCTCTCGGACCTGCCCTATGTGAAGTTCGTCAGCCGCTTCCCCCTCGCCCACATCATCGAGACGGAGGTCGCCAGAAGCGGGATCGTCACGAATGTCATCGCGGAGATCGACACGATCACCTCCGTCGTCGCCTGCGTCGTCCACGGCCTCGGCGCGTCCATCGTGCCGTGGAGCGCCCTGAAGGAGACCTCGGGCGAAGTGGTCGCCGTACCCTTCGGCGCCCCGCAGTTATACCGCCAGCTCGGCCTGGTAGAGCGCCGCACCAGCCCCCGCGCGGCCGTCATCGACAGGCTCCACGGCTACCTCGTCAGCTTCAGCGGGGACTATGGCGTGGCACGCTGAGGACAGCCACGCCTTCGACGGTTTCCGCTCCGACTGATGCAGGAAAAGAACGACCGTCAAACGATCAATTGATCACCGCGCTCCGTCGCTGCGCCTCACGGGCAAGGATTTCCCGTGCCGCATGGTCGGCAATTGGAACATTGCGATCGGCCGAAATTTCACCCGCAGCGATGAGCGCGTGGTAGCGGGCACAACACACCCGAAGGAACGAGGTAAAGTTGCCGAGGTCATGATCGGCATCCATCGCCTCGTGCCAGAGCCGCGTTATGAGCTGCGCGACGGTCATTCCGTCGCGCAGGCCGATTTCGCCGAGCGTATCCCAGAAATGGTTCTCGATCCGGATCGAGGTGGCGACCCCGTCGATGCGCAGACTGTGGGTACGGCTTTGCCACTGGCTGGCATCGGCCTTGATGAAGAGTTCGCACATCGCCGGGGCCTCCCTTCCCGTGAACGTCGATGCCGCCCGGACGGCCCTTGAGCCGGCCGGGCGCCGCCTTCCCTTATCCTGTCGCAGGCGAAGACCGACTTACAGGATCGCCAGGAACTGTCTGAGCCATGCCGGATGCGCAGGCCATGCCGGTGCCGTCACCAGATTGCCATCGGTAACGGCCTCCGTCACCGCAATATCGGCGAACGTTCCGCCCGATGCCGTTACTTCATAGGCACAGGCCGGATAGGCCGAGCAGGTGCGGCCCTTGAGAACGCCCGCCGCCGCAAGCAGTTGCGCACCGTGGCAGATCGCGGCGACCGGCTTACCTTCATCGAAAAAATGCCTCACCTTGGCAAGCACATCGGGATTCATGCGCAGATATTCGGGCGCGCGGCCGCCCGGAACCACAAGCGCATCGTAGCCGGCCGGATCGGCGGCGGCAAAATCGGCGTTCAAAGCGAAATTGTGGCCGGGCTTTTCCGAATAGGTCTGGTCCCCTTCAAAGTCGTGGATCGCGGTCTTCACCGTATCGCCCGCCTTCTTGCCGGGGCAGACGGCATCGACGCTGTGGCCGCAGGCCAGAAGCGTCTGAAACGGGACCATCGTCTCATAGTCCTCGGTGAAATCGCCGGTGATCATCAGAATTCTCGCCATCGTACATCCTCCCTTGCTGCGACGGTTGCCCAGCAGACTAGGCGAGATGCCTTTGAAGCAGGTGTTATCCCGATACTACCGCGAATGCCTCTGCGACGTCCCGACCTACAGCGCTGGCACTACGGATGGTGCAAACGCGCCGCCGGGGCGAAGCCGCCGGCGGCGCGTTCAGGGTGAAACGGCGGGGCGCATCCGATCAGTTGAGCGGGATCGCGTTTCCGTCCTTGCCCGCCTGGTAGACGACAGAAAGGTCTTCGTACTTCAACCGGATCGCCTCGGCGCGATCCTTGAACTGCTCGCACCGCGGCTCGGGAAGGTCGTCGACCAGAGCTTTAATCGAGCGACCCTTCCAGAAGGCATTCGTGCGGTTGTAGCCGCCGGGCTCCAGCGTGAAGACCTCCTTCAGGATCTTCAGGTCGTGCGGGATGGCGAAGGCGTCGCGGGAATCCTCATGGCTGAAGAAATAGAAGAAATTGTCGAAACCTGCCCAGGTGATGGCCGACAGGCACATCGAGCAGGGTTCATGGGTCGACAGAAAGATGAGGTCCTTCGTATCCGGCCGGTCGCATTGCGGGATCTCGTAGAACCGCTTCAGGGTGTGAACCTCCCCGTGCCAAAGCGGGTTCTCCGTCTCGTTGTTCGTCTCGGCGAGGACGAGCGAGAGATCGGACTTGCGCAGCAGCGCCGCGCCGAAGACCTTGTTGCCCGCGGCAACGCCGGCCTCGGTCACGGGAATGATATTCTCCATCGCATCGAACAGGGCATCGAGCAGGCGTTTGGTTTCGGTTTCTTCCGACATTTTGTCTCCTTGGACGTCGCGGGAAAGGATGGCCGGATCGAGAGCCAGCTCGACCCGGGCCGTGTGGTTAAGATGAAAGCCTCAGTGGGCGGCTTCCGGGATCATCGGAATCTCAAGGCCCTTCGCGTCGTAGAGCTTGCCGTTCAGGAAATAGTCGCCGTCGTGCAGACGCGCGATGTCCTGGTAGCGGATCGTCCGTTCGGCCGCCGCGGCGAACACGGACGGCTGATCGGAATTGCCGGCCCTCAGATGATTGAACAGGAGGTTGAGAGCGATCGCCATCAGCGCCGCGGAGCTGATACCGGAATGGAAGATCGTCGCGACCCAGGCCGGGAATTGCTCGTAGAAGCCGGGCGAGGCGATCGGGATCATGCCGAAGCCGATCGAGGTCGCGACGATCACAAGGTTCATGTTGTTGTTGTAATCGACCTTGGACAGCGTGCGGATGCCGCTGGCCGCCACCGTGCCGAAAAGCACGATCCCGGCCCCGCCCAGGACGGCGCTCGGCACCGCCGCGACCACGCGGCCCATCACCGGCAGCAGGCCGAGAGCGACCAGGAAGAGACCGCCGGTCGCCACGACATAGCGGCTCTTCACTCCCGTCACGGCGACCAGGCCGACATTCTGGGCAAAGGCGCTCTGGGTGAAGGAGCCGAAGAAGGGAGCGATGATGCTGGAGAGCATGTCGGCGCGCAAACCGTCCCCGAGCCGCCGGGCGTCGACTTTCGTCCCGACGATCTCGCCGACGGCGAGGATATCCGCCGAGGTCTCGACCAGTGTCACCATGATCACGATGAACATGGAGATGACGGCGGCGATCTCGAAGGTGGGGTAGCCGAAGTGGAAGAGCGCGGGCGCTGCAAAGAACGGGCCGTTCGCAACCTGCGAGAAACCGGTCATGCCGAGCGCGTAGGCGATGCCCGTGCCGATGATCAGCGCAAGCAGGATGGACAACCGCGAGATCGAGGCGCTGCCGAGCTTGCTGAGCAGCAGCACGATGGTGAGCGTCACCGCCGCGAGCTGGATATTGGCTGTACTGCCGAAATCGGGCGCGCTGCTGTTGCCGCCCATCGCCCAGAATGCCGCGACCGGCATCAATGTCAGGCCGATGGTGGTGATGACGATGCCGGTGACGAGCGGGGGGAAGAAGCGGGTGATCTTCGAGAAGACCGGCGTGATCAGGAGGCCGATCACCGAGGCGGCGATGACCGCCCCGAGGATGGCCGGGATGCCGCCATTGCCCGAGATCGCGATCATCGTCGCGACGCCGGAGAACGAGACGCCCTGCACCAACGGCAGGCGGCTGCCGAAGAACGGCACGCCGATCGTCTGCAGGATGGTGGCAAGGCCCCCCGCGAAGAGCGAGGCCGTGACCAGGAGACCGATCCCGCCGGTGTCCAGCCCGGCCGCCTGCCCGAGAATGAGCGGAACGGCGACGATGCCTCCATACATCGTCAGGACATGCTGCAGCCCATAGGCCAGATTGGCGCCTATGCCGAGTTTTTCGTCCTCCGGGCATGCGTTGGCTGCAATTTCCTCGTCTGCATGTGCCAAGGTAAACTCCTCCCTACCTTGCAAGCGTTTCGCTTGGATTGCGCCCCTCTCCATCAGGCGTGCGGCATGGCCATCGGGGCATATGCCCATGCCGGAGCCGAGCTCATGCCTGGAACGGATAACGTGGCCGGATGCGCCCGGCAGCGGGCGTGCGGGAGACCGGCTGCCCCATCGCAATGGCGACTTGGCCGCAGCCAACGCGACAGCAACGGAAGAGCCGAAGCCGCACGGAGCGGATATTCCGGGCGTATTCGATGCAAAATTGTTCAGGAAGGAGAATATTTTCCCTCATACCCCACCAGCTCCATAGTTGAACCGACATTTCCGTCAGTTTCGCCAGGACCCTGTTCCAGGAGTTGCGAACTCCGGATCGTCATCAACATGCGTTGAACGGGGCATTCTCGTTAGGTTGACACCTACGTTATGGTCAAACTGCATTCAGTTCGGGAAATCTGTCAAGCGGGCGCGAGCGCTGCATTGGCTTCTGGCGCTTGCCTCGGCATTCGCATCCTCGATCCGCAAAAGCCCGGCGTTCAAGAAAATGCAGGCAAAACAGGCTTTCCGGCACTTCATCGCAGCCTGTCGCATCCGAGATTTTCTCGCAAAGCGCACAACACCTTTTCAGGAGCGAACGAATATCGGCGTCGCTGGATGGCCGAACCGTCGGCCATCCGCCCACCGCTTTGGGGGCAAGGAGCCGGCGGCTGTCGGACAGTGCTGTCCCTTGCCGCCGGCCCCAGAAGGCCTTACCGCCTGTAGCGAAGGCGTTCCTTCTCGATCTCGGCCGGGCCGTAGGGATCGAGCGTGTCGTCGAAGCGGGTCCATCCCTCTTCGGCATAGACCGCACGGCGAGCGTCCGGATCGACCCAGCTCGACTGGCGCAGGATCGCCTCGGCTTCGGCATAAAGGCCGTCATCGACGCGCGCCGTGACGAGCGTGCCGCCGCGGCGAACCCCCTCGGCATAGACATGGGCATGCTCTTCCGGGACGCCGGATTCCGTCATCGCCCCGATCAGACCGCCCGCCGCGCCGCCGGCGACAGCGCCAGCCGCGGCGCCTGCCGCGGTGGCCGCCAGCCAGCCCGCAGCCACAACCGGGCCGACGCCCGGGATCGCCATGATGCCGAGGCCTGTAAGAAGGCCGCCGACACCGCCGACGGCTGCGCCGATGCCGGCACCCGTGCCCGCCCCTTCGGCGGCATTGGTGTCCCTGGTGTGACGGTCGTCTGCATTGTTCGACACGATGCTGATCTCGCTCGACGGCACACCGCGCGCCTCGAGCGCGCTGACAGCCGAACGTGCATCCGAGTAATCGTCAAAAAGGCCGGTTACGGTTTTCATGGAAGTTCCTCCGATTGTATCAGTTGGCGACGATGTTGCCCTGGTAGTCGAGCGCGACATTGACGGTCTTGCCGTCCTTCATCGCGGTGCCGCGCCAGACGCCCTTGTCGTCGAGCTTCAGGCCGGCGACGTCGGCGTAGCCGGCCTCGACGATCCGCTCGCGGGCCTGATCCTCGGTGAAGCTGTTGGCGCCCTCGACGGGGGCCGTTGCGTTCTTGCTGTCCGGAGTGGCGACAGCCGGCGTGTCGCCGTCGGTGGCGGGCGCGGTGGCGGTCTGAGCATAGGCGCCAAGGGTCGATGCGCCGACGAGCGCGGCGGCAAACAGAAGTTTTTTCATGATGTTATCCTCGTTCAAGCCGGGTGGCTCGGCGGAAAACCACGATCACGACGATAAGTTCCCTCGCTCGTCGAGCGATTTTCCCAAACCTCTTCCGAAGCGATCCACCATATCCGCCATCGACACGGGATTTACGGCGGCCATGAACTTCGAAGAATACGATCATCTGCCTGGGACTTGGCGTGCCCCCGGTTCAATCTCAAAACGCCTGCAAGGGGGCAACGCTGACGGCTATTCCTTCCGATCACGCCCGACACAGGCGTCACCGTGTCCGTCCGCCCGGCCGTTTGCCGCTTGCCAGCGTGATGCCGAAGAGAGCAACCGCAATGCCAGCGATCTGCATCACGCCGGGCATCCGGCCGAAGAGCGCCGCGACGACGAGCGCTGAAACCGGCACCAGATTGAACAGGACCGATGTTGCGCCTGGCCCGCGCCTTGCGATGCCCACCTGCCAGAAGATCAATGCCAGGGCCGAGCCGACCAGTGCCATCCACAGGCTCGCGCCCCAGGCAGCCAACGGAGCATGGGCGAAGGCTGCAAGCGGCGTCTCCAGCCGGAAGGCGACGAGGCCGAGCACCAGCGCGCCCGCCAGCATCGTCCACGCCGATGTCTCGATCGGCGTCGCTCCGACGACCCAGCGGCGGCAGCCGATCGTATAGAGTGCCCACAAAACGCTTCCGAGCAGGATCAACAGATCGCCGGAAGCGAAATGCGTCCCGGAAAATGCCCCAACCGTCAGCGCGACGCCGATCAGGCTCACGACCATGCCAAGGACAGCGAGCAGCGACGGCAGCCGCCTGAGCAGGAGGGATTCAAGCAGATTCGTTATCAGCGGACTCGTCCCCATGACGAGCGCCGCCGTCACCGGGCTCGACGTCTTCATTGCAAGAAACAGGGTAGCGGTGAAGCCTGCGACGCCGATGGTTCCGAGCGACGAGAAGGCGACGAGATTGCGCCGCAGCACCGCCCAGGAAATGCCCTTGGTCGCGGCAAGCCACAACATTGTCGCCGCCACCGCCATGGCGACGCGGCCAGCCGCCGCTGTCCATGGCGGCAGGTCGACGAGCGCGATCCGGGTCGCCTCGAAATTCGTTCCCCAGAAAACCGCCGCCATGGCGCTGAGGGCGAGCGCGCCGCCCTCGCTCCGGGAAATCGGGGTGTGGGTAAGGTTTGAAACGGACATGGCAACCTCGCTGGACTATTGGAGTCCGGCGCAGGGTGCCTTATCGAAATAAATCAGGATATGGACAATATATGTAACCCATTTTTCAAAAATGGAAAGGCAATGGACAACCTGAACTGGGACGACTGCAAGATCTTTCTGTGCCTGGCGCGCGAGGGAACGTTGTCTGGCGCCGCAAGACAACTCGGGACCGGCGTGGCGACGGTTTCTCGCCGGATCGAAAGGATGGAGCAGGTGCTCGGCCTGCCGCTCTTTTTGCGCACACAGACCGGCTATGTGCTGACCGATCAGGGAGAAACGATGCTGCCGCGCGCCGAAGCGGTGGAACTAGCCATGCTGGAAATGCGGCAGGAGGCATCGGATCATGACCGGATACGCGGCACGGTGCGGCTGGCGAGCATCGAAAGCCTGGTCGTGTCGTTTATCGTGCCCGCCCTCGCCCCGCTCCTGGGCGCCAATCCCGGCCTGAATGTCGAAGTCCTGTTCTCGAGCTCGACCGTGAACATGCACCGCCACGACGCCGACCTGGCGCTGCGCATGGTACGGCCGGAGCGAGGCCATCTACGCGTGCGCCAGTTGGCGACGATGGGCTTCGGCCTCTACGGCCCGCCCGATGGCAGTCGTCCGAACCGCGTGGTTGCCTGGCCGGAGACGGCGAACCTCGGGACGCTGCTCAAATGGAGCGTGGCATTCGAGGAACCTCATGCGCCAAGGCTCGCGGTCAACACGCTGCCGGGACAGATCGAGGCGGTGCGGTGCGGGATCGGCGTCTCGGTGCTGCCGCATTTTGTGGCGCGGAACGCAGGATTGAACCTGCTCGCCGATCGCATGCCGGACGGCGGCGCGATGCAGCGGCCGATATTCCTCGTCACCCATGCCGACCTTATCGCCTCGCGTCGCGTGGTGAGCGTGGCCGAAGCGGTGAGCGCGGAAATCATACGCCATCGCCGAACTCTTGCCGAGCCGTAGGCTCGACCCGGATTTCGAAAATGGGTGCGGCCTGCGAAATAGGCCGCAATGCGGGATGATCTTCCGGCGCCGTCATACCGTCAGGTGCCGACGCGCCTCTCTGGTGTCGAGCGTTTCAGCCGGTCCTTCATGCACGATTTCGCCGCGATCCATGATGTAGACGTGATCGGCAAGCTCGCGGCAGAAGTCGAGATATTGCTCGACGAGCAGGATGGCCATGCCGGTGGTGTCGCGCAGATGGCGGATCGCCCGGCCGATATCCTTGATGATCGATGGCTGGATCCCCTCCGTCGGCTCGTCCAGAACGAGGATCCGGGGCCGCGTGACGAGCGCCCGGCCGATGGCGAGCTGCTGCTGCTGGCCGCCCGAAAGATCGCCGCCGCGCCGGCCGAGCATGGTGTCCAGTACCGGAAAGAGACTGAATATCTCGCCCGGAATGAAACGCTCGGAGCGTTTCAGGGGCGCATAGCCGGATTCGAGATTTTCCCTGACCGTCAACAGCGGGAAGATTTCCCGGCCCTGCGGCACATAGCCGATGCCCTGCCTGGCGCGGTTATAGGGCGCCATGCCGTCGAGCTCGACGCCGTTGAAACGGATGGCACCGCCGGAAAGCGGATGCTGGCCGGTAATGGCGCGCAGGAGGCTCGACTTGCCGACGCCGTTGCGGCCGAGCACGCAGGTGATCCTGCCCATGTCGGCGGTCAGCGAGACGCCGCGCAGCGCCTGCGCCGCGCCATAGTGCAAACTGGCTTTCTCGACCGTCAGCATGGCCTTATCTCCCCAGATAGTTCTCGATGACCTTCGGGTCGGCGCTGACGAAGTCGATGGAGCCTTCCGCGAGGACAGACCCTTCGGCAAGGCACGTCACCTTCACGCCGAGATCGCGAATGAAGCCCATGTCGTGCTCGACCACCACCACCGAGCGGGTTTTGGCGATTTCCTTCAGCAGGATCGCCGTTTCCGCCGTCTCGGCATCCGTCATGCCGGCGACGGGCTCGTCGACCAGCAGCAGTTCCGGCTCCTGCGCCAGCAGCATGCCGATCTCCAGCCATTGTTTCTGGCCGTGGCTGAGGTTTGCGGCATAGTCGTCCTTGCGGCCTGAAAGGCGCACGGTGGAAAGGATGTCCTCGATGCGAGCCCTGTCTTCGGCGGTGAGGCGGTAGAAGAGCGTCGAGAAGACGCCGCGATTGCGGTTGAGCGCAAGTTCCAGATTGTCCCAGACCGTATGGCTCTCGAAGACCGTCGGCTTCTGGAATTTCCGGCCGATGCCGAGCCGGGCGATATCCGCCTCGTCCTTCTGCGTCAGGTCGATCGTTCCCTTGAAGAACACTTCACCCTCGTCCGGGCGCGTCTTGCCGGTGATGATGTCCATCATCGTCGTCTTGCCCGCGCCGTTCGGGCCGATGATGGCGCGCAGCTCGCCGGGGGCGATGACGAAGGAGAGCGCATTCAGCGCCTTGAAGCCGTCGAAGGAGACGGAAACGCCGTCGAGATAGAGGATGCTGCTGGGCCTTGCATTGCTTGCGAGCGTGTTCATGCCGTCTACTCCGCCGCCTGGGGTTCTGCCGTATGGGCGTGGGCCTCTTCCGCTTTGCGGGCCCTGCCGTGTTCCCGGCACCGCTCGACGGCGTGGCGTGCCGTGCCGACGATGCCCTTGGGCAGGAACAGCGTGACGAGGATGAAGAGGCCGCCGAGCGCGAAGAGCCAGAACTCGGGGAAGGCCGCCGTGAAGATGCTCTTGCCGCCGTTGACGAGGATGGCGCCGACGATGGGGCCGATCAGCGTGCCGCGCCCGCCCACCGCCGTCCAGATGACGACCTCGATGGAATTGGCCGGCTCGAACTCGCCCGGATTGATGATGCCGACCTGCGGCACGTAGAGCGCGCCGGCAACGCCCGCCATCATGGCCGAGACGGTGAAGGCGAAGAGCTTCACATGCTCGACCCGGTAGCCGAGGAAGCGGGTGCGGCTTTCCGCATCGCGCACACCGGCGAGCACCTTGCCGTATTTCGAGCGGACGATGCCCGAGGCGATGACGAGCGAAAGGGCAAGGGCGACCGCCGAGGCGGCGAAGAGCGCCGAGCGCGTGCCGTCCGACTGGATGTTGAAGCCGAGGATGTCCTTGAAGTCGGTGAGGCCGTTATTGCCGCCGAAGCCCATGTCGTTGCGGAAGAAGGCGAGCAGCAGGGCGAAGGTCATCGCCTGCGTGATGATGGAGAGATAGACGCCGTTGACGCGCGAGCGGAAGGCGAACCAGCCGAAGACGAAGGCAAGCAGCCCCGGCACCAGTACCGCCATCAGCGCGGCGAACCAGAACATGTCGAAGCCGTACCAGAACCAGGGCAGCTCCTTCCAGTTGAGGAAGACCATGAAGTCGGGCAGCAGCGGATTGCCGTAGGAGCCGCGCGCGCCGATCTGGCGCATCAGGTACATGCCCATCGCATAGCCGCCGAGCGCGAAGAAGGCGGCGTGTCCCAGCGAGAGGATGCCGCAGAAGCCCCAGACGAGATCGAGCGCCAGCGCCAGCAGCGCATAGGTGAGGTACTTGCCGGTGAGCGAGACGATATAGGTCGGCACATGCAACGCATGGTCCGGCGCCGTCAGGAGGTTCAGCGCCGGAACGAGCGCGGCGAGGGCGAGCAGCAGTGCCGCGACGACGACGATGTTGCGGTCGAGCGCCTTGAGGACAAACGAGGTGATCATGCTTCCACCGCCCTTCCCTTGAGTGCGAAGAGCCCGCGTGGCCGCTTCTGGATGAAGAGGATGATCAGCACGAGCACGAGAATCTTCCCCAGCACCGCGCCGGCATAGGGTTCGAGGACCTTGTTGAGTATGCCGAGCGTGAAGGCACCGACCAGCGTGCCCCAGAGATTGCCGACGCCGCCGAAGACCACGACCATGAAGCTGTCGATGATGTAGCCCTGACCGAGATTGGGCGAGACGTTGTCGATCTGGCTGAGCGCCACACCGGCAATGCCGGCAATGCCCGATCCGAGGGCGAATGTCAGCGCGTCGATCCAGGGCGTGCGGATACCCATGGAGGCGGCCATGCGGCGGTTCTGCGTGACGGCGCGCATCTGGAGGCCCATCGGCGTTTTCTTCAGGAGGAAGAGCAGGGACGCGAAGACGGCGAGCGAGAAGACGATGATCCACATGCGGTTCCAGGTGATCGTCAGGCCGCCGAGCTCGAAGGCGCCGGACATCCAGGACGGATTGCCGACCTCCTGGTTGGTCGGGCCGAAGATCGAGCGCACCGCCTGCTGGAGGATGAGCGACACGCCCCAGGTGGAAAGCAGCGTTTCGAGCGGCCGGCCATAGAGGAAGCGGATGATGCCGCGCTCGATGACGAGGCCGACGGCGCCGGTGACGAGGAAGGCCAGCGGCAGGGCGATGGCCAGCGACCAGTCGAAGAGGCCGGGAAAGGAGGTTCGGATGACCTGCTGCACCACGAAGGTCGTATAGGCGCCGAGCATGACCATCTCGCCATGCGCCATGTTGATGATGCCCATCACGCCGAAGGTGATGGCAAGGCCGATGGCGGCAAGCAGCAGCACCGAGCCGAGCGACAGGCCGTACCAGATGTTCTGGCCGGCGGCCCAGAGCGCCAGCTGGTCCTCGATCTGGTCGATGCCGGCCTCGATATCGGGACGCAGGCTCTCGTCCGCCGAGGAGAGCGCGGCCGAAAGCAGCGACAGGGCCTCGCGCCCGCCGGTCTTGACGACGGTGGCGACGGCCGCCTTCTTCTCGTCCGCCGGGCGGTTGGAAACGAGAACCGAGGCGGCGCGCGCCTGTTCCAGCACGGCCTTGACGGCGCCATCCTTCTCCGCGGCAAGCGCGGCATCGAGGCCTTCGAGCGCATCGGCCGAGGGTGCACGCAGGATCGTGCTTGCAGCCTTAAGGCGCACGCCGGCGTCCGGGCTCATCAGCGTCAGGCCGCCGAGCGCCGAGCGGATCGCGCGGCGCAGGCCGTTGTTGACCTTGATCTTTTCGAGCGCGGCTTTGGGCACCTCGCCGCCCGCTTCGCCCGTCAGGGCATCGACCAGCGTGAAATTGCCGCCCGCCGGCCTGACGATGAAGACGACGCCGTCCGCCTTGCGCTGGTAGAGATCGCCCGCGGCAAGCGCTTCGAGCGCCGGCACCACCTTCGGATCGCCCGTTCCGGCAAGCGCCTCGACCTGCTTCTGGTTCTGTTGAAAGTTCCCGCCGCCGAGCGCATCGACCATCGCGCGCAGACCGTCCGCGGCCTTCAGGTCGGTTGCGAGCATCGTCACCGTCACGCAGATGGCGATAAGCAGGCATTGCAGGAAATGATGGATCAGCCGCGCGTGCATCTCACGTCCTCAGCAGTCGGGCATTCAGGAAAGATGCATCCCGGCGGCCTTGGGCCGGGATGCGGATTCGCTCTCGCGAAGCGCTGTGGGATCACGACCCCTTGCCGCCGCACTTGCCGCTGGCGACGTTGAAGTTGCCGCACTCCATGGGCTTGCGCCAATCGGCGATCAGGTCCTTGGAGTCCGGCAGGTAGTCGGACCATTCGTCGCCGGCCACGAGGCCGGGCGTCTGCCAGACCGTCTCGAACTGGCCGTCGGCCTGGATCTCGCCGATCAGCACCGGCTTGGTGATGTGGTGGTTCGGCATCATGGTGGAATAGCCGCCCGAAAGGTTCGGCACCGAAACGCCGATCATCGCGTCGAGCACGGCGTCCGTATCGGTGGTTCCGGCCTTCTCGACGGCCTTCAGCCACATGTTGAAGCCGATATAGTGGGCTTCCATCGGGTCGTTGGTGACGCGCTTGTCGTTCTTGGTGAAGGCCTTCCACGTCTTGATGAACTCGGCGTTCGCCGGATTGTCGACGGATTCGAAATAGTTCCAGGCCGCAAGATGGCCGACCAGCGGGCCGGTATCGAGGCCGGCAAGCTCTTCCTCGCCTACCGAGAAGGCAACCACCGGAATGTCCTCGGCCTTGACGCCCTGGTTGGCCAGTTCCTTGTAGAAGGGCACGTTGGCGTCGCCGTTGATGGTCGAGACCACGGCCGTCTTCTTGCCGGCCGAGCCGAACTTCTTGATGTCGGAAACGATCGTCTGCCAGTCCGAGTGACCGAACGGCGTGTAGTTGACCATGATGTCCTCGGCGGCGACGCCCTTGGACTTCAGGTAGGCTTCGAGAATCTTGTTGGTCGTGCGCGGATAGACATAGTCCGTGCCGGCGAGGACCCAGCGTTCGACGCCCTCGTTCTCCATCAGGTAGTCGACGGCCGGGATCGCCTGCTGGTTCGGCGCCGCGCCCGTGTAGAAGACGTTTCGCTGGCTTTCCTCGCCCTCATACTGGACGGGGTAGAAGAGGATCGAGTTCAGTTCCTCGAAGACCGGCAGGACCGACTTGCGCGACACCGAGGTCCAGCAGCCGAAGACGGCCGAGACCTTGTCGACCGAGATCAGCTCGCGCGCCTTCTCGGCAAAGAGCGGCCAGTCGGAGGCCGGATCGACGACGACGGCTTCCAGCTTCTTGCCGAGAAGGCCGCCCTTCTTGTTCTGCTCGTCGATGAGCATGAGCATGGCGTCCTTGAGCGTCGTCTCGGAAATCGCCATGGTGCCGGAAAGCGAATGCAGGATGCCGACCTTGATCGTGTCGTCGGCCGCGAACGCGCCGTGAAAGGCCGTCGTCGAGAGAATGGCTGCGAGCAATGCGCCGGTGGCGCGCGCCTTGATGGACATGGTCTGAACCCCTCTGTTCTTTTGACCGCAACGGGGACCTTGCCGTTGCCTGGAGCGACTATCCGCCAGCCATGTTGCGCTGCACATACGCCATTCTACGTAGGTGCCGGGGGCAAGAGGGAACCATTTGCGGCGTTGCAGCAATTCCGGGGGACCGGCATCCGTGCTAGAAGTGTCGGACGACATAGGGGAACAGCAGGACAGGATGGCCGCACGCCAGCGCATCATACCGATCCGCCGCGAATACAACCGCTGGGTCGCCGACCAGACGCTGGAGGACTATGCGCTGCGCTTTACCGCCAAGAGCGCGCGGCGGTTCTCGTCGGACCGTATCTCGCAGACCGCCATCGGCGCCATCTCCTTCCTCGCGCTGGAAGCCATCGGCGGCGCGATCACCATGTCCTACGGCACGACGAACGCCATCGCCGCCATCCTCGTCGCCGGCCTGATGATCCTATTCGTCGGCCTGCCGATCAGCCGCTATGCCATCCGCCACGGCGTCGACATCGACCTGCTGACGCGCGGGGCGAGTTTCGGCTATATCGGCTCGACGCTGACCTCGCTTATCTATGCGAGCTTCACCTTCATCCTCTTCGCCATCGAGGCCTCCATCATGTCGGGCGCGCTGGAATTGGCGCTCGGCGTGCCGCTGTGGGTCGGCTATATCATTTCCTCCGTCGCGGTGATCCCGCTGGTCACGCACGGCGTCAGGCTGATCTCGCGTTTCCAGCTCATCACCCAGCCGTTCTGGATCGTTCTCAACATCCTGCCCTTCGTCTTCATCGCCTTTGCCGACTGGGAAAAGGTCGGCCAGTGGCTCGCCTATTCCGGCCTCCATCACGCTTCCGGCCCGGCCGGCACCTATGCGCCCTTCACGCTCGTGGAGTTCGGCGCCGCCTCGGCCGTCATCTTCGCGCTGATGGCGCAGATCGGCGAACAGGTGGACTTCCTGCGCTTCCTGCCGCCGGACGGGCAGCGCAGGCTCCACCACCGCATCGCCGTCTTCCTTGCCGGCTCCGGCTGGGTGATCGTCGGCGCGCCGAAGCTCATCGCCGGCTCCTTCCTCTTCGTCCTAGCGCTCTCGGCGGGCGTGCCCTCCACGCGGGCGGCCGATCCGGCGCAGATGTATTACACCGCCTTCGGCTACATGCTGCCGTGGGACAAGGCGGCGCTCCTTCTGATGGTCGGCTTCGTGGTGGTCTCGCAGCTCAAGATCAACGTGATGAACGCCTATGCGGGCTCGCTCGCCTGGTCGAACTTCTTCTCGCGCCTCACCCACAGCCATCCCGGCCGCGTCGTCTGGCTCGTCTTCAACGTGGCGATCGCGCTGCTCCTCATGGAGCTCGGCATCTACCGCCTGCTGGAAGAAACGCTCGGCGTCTTCTCCATCGTCGCCATGGCCTGGCTCTGCACCATCTCGGCTGATCTCTTCGTCAACAAGCCGCTCGGCCTCTCGCCGCCCGGCATCGAGTTCAAGCGCGCCCACCTCTACGACATCAACCCGGTCGGCCTCGGCGCGATGGCCCTTTCGGCGCTTGTTGCGCTCACCGCCCATTTCGGCGCTTTCGGCGAGATCGCCGCCTCGCTCGCCCCCTATATCGCCGCCATCGTCGCCTTCATCACCTCGCCGCTGATCGCCCGGGCGACGGGTGGCAAATACTACCTCGCACGCAAGCCCCGCAGGAGCTGGGCTAAGCAGCATTCCATCACCTGCTCGATCTGCGAGCACCCGTTCGAGCCGGAGGACATGGCCTGGTGCCCGGCCTATGCCGCGCCGATCTGCTCGCTCTGCTGCTCCCTCGACAGCCGCTGCCATGACCTGTGCAAGCCGAAGGCGCGCTTCGACGCGCAGGTCGCCGGCGTCGCAAAGACCATCCTGCCCGAGCCAGTGACGAGCGCGCTCGCCACCCGCCTCGGCCGCTACGGCATTGCCGCCGCACTCTCCATAACCGGCATGGGCGTCATCCTCGCCATGATCGCCCATCAGGTCGGCATCCATTCGCCGGAAACCGCTTCCGTGGTGGAGCGCACCATCGCGGTCGTGTTCTTCGTCTTCGCCGTGGTCGCCGGCATCGTCTGCTGGTTCTATGTGCTCGCCCATGACAGCCGCGTGGTTGCGGAGGAAGAGTCCTCCCGCCAGACCACCCTGCTCCTCAGGGAAATCGCCGCCCACAAGAAGACCGACGCCGCCCTTCAGCAGGCGAAGGACGCGGCCGAAGCGGCCAACCGCGCCAAGAGCCGCTATGTCGTCGGTCTCAGCCACGAGCTGCGCACGCCGCTCAACGCCGTGCTCGGCTACGCCCAGGTGCTGGAACGCGACGAGAGCATCCCGCCGCAGCGGCAGAATGCGATCCGCGTCATCAAGCGCAGCGCCGATCACCTTTCCGGCCTCATCGACGGCCTGCTCGACATTTCCAAGATCGAAGCCGGCAAGCTGCAGGTCTATTCGAACGAGATCCACATCCACGATTTCCTCGACCAGATCGTCGAGATGTTCCGTCCCCAGGCACAGGCCAAGGGCGTTGCCTTCGAGCACACTCGCCCGGCAAACCTGCCGCATTACGTCCGCACCGACGACAAGCGCCTGCGCCAGATTCTCGTCAACCTCCTCTCCAACGCGCTGAAGTTCACCGATCGGGGCGCCATCCGCCTCGACGTTGCCTATCGCAGCCAGGTCGCCACCTTCACCGTCGCCGACAGCGGCCGCGGCATTCCGGAGAAGGACCTGCCGCGGATTTTCGAGCCCTTCCAGCGCGGCAGCGCCGAACATGGCCGCATGCCCGGCCTCGGCCTCGGCCTCACCATCACGCGGCTTTTGACCCAGACGCTCGGCGGCGAAATCTCCGTGACCAGCGAAGACGGCAAGGGTACGGAATTTCGCGTGCGCCTCATGCTCTCCGCTGTCGACCGGCCAACCGCCCCGAAGGACGCCGTGCAGCGCATCAAGGGCTATACGGGGCCGCGCCGCACCATTCTGGTCGTCGACGACAATGCCGACCATCGCAACCTCATGGAGGAGATCCTCCGCCCGCTCGATTTCACCGTGCTGACCGCAAAGAGCGGCGAGGAATGCCTTTCGCTGATCGAAGGCCTGAAGCCCGATCTCTTCCTCCTCGACATCTCCATGCCCGGCATAAGCGGCTGGGAGCTGGTCGAGCGGCTGCGCGCACTGGGCCAACCCGGCCCGGTCATCATGCTCTCGGCCAATATCGGCGACGGCCCGGCGACCCATGCCGGCCACAACGACATGCTGGCAAAACCCTTCGACCTGCGCCAGCTGACCGACAAGCTCGCCCTCCAGATAGGCCTCGACTGGATCTATCATGGCGAGGCGAAGCCGGC
Source organism: Shinella sp. Sh6 (assembly GCF_055392685.1). Lineage (NCBI taxonomy): Bacteria > Pseudomonadati > Pseudomonadota > Alphaproteobacteria > Hyphomicrobiales > Rhizobiaceae > Shinella > Shinella sp. Sh6. The sequence continues at coordinate 3,083,115 of NZ_AP044005.1, forward strand.
CGGCACAGGAAACGCCGGCATCGTCATCCCCGCCGAAGACCAGGTGCTGGAGCTCATCCGCCTAGGCGAGATCGGCTACGTGCGCGGCATCGAGGCGAAGCTCGCCGAAATCGCCGGCACGCCGGAACACCTGCCCTTCGCCGAGGCCGTACGCGCCTATGTTCAGGCTTTCGACCTTACCGGCTATGATGCCTTCCTGAAAACCATGGACCGGAAAGAAACCGCCCCCCGTGACTGAGACAGCCACCCCGCGCGACATCGTTCTCATCGTCGACGATTCCCCCGAGGCTCTCGGCTTCCTGACGGAGGCGCTGGAGCAATCCGGTTTCTCCGTGCTGATCGCCACGTCCGGCGCCTCGGCGCTCAACATCGTCGGGCGCATCACGCCCGACATCATCCTGCTCGATGCCGTCATGCCCGGCATGGACGGTTTCGAAACCTGCCTCAAACTGAAAGCGGATCCGGCCGTCAGCCCCGTCCCCGTCGTCTTCATGACCGGCCTCACCGAGACCGAGCATGTCGTACGCGCGCTGGAGGCCGGCGGCGTCGACTATCTCACCAAGCCGATCAATATCGACGAACTGCGCGCCCGCATCCGGGTGCATCTCACCAATGCCCGCTCGGCCCAGAGCGCCCGCGTGGCGCTCGATGCGGCGGGCCGGCATCTGCTTGCCGTGAGCGGCAAAGGAAAGATCCGCTGGTCGACGCCGCAGGCAACGAGGCTCGTCAACGCCGCGACCGGCAACGACGAGGGGCTGGATGTCGTCTCCGCTCATATCGGCCGCTGGATGGCGATGCGCGATGCAACGCGCGAAACGAGCTTCGCCATCCGCCAGGCGGGACAGGCGAGCCTGCAGCTTTCCTTCCTCGGCAGGATCGACGCGGATGAATTCCTCTTTCGCCTCACCGCCGAAAACCCCATGTCCGATGACGAGATCCTGCGCCAGCATTTCTCGCTCACCCAGCGCGAATCCGAGGTCCTGCTGTGGATCGCCAAGGGCAAGTCGAACCGCGATATCGGCGAAATCCTCGGCCTCAGCGCCCGCACGGTCACGAAGCATCTTGAGCAGATCTACGTCAAACTCGGCGTCGAAAACCGCGCCTCCGCGGCGGTAAAAGCCGCCCATGTGCTGCATGAGACATAGCGGGGGTCTCGAACGCGCCTTCGCGCTGATGCTGAACTGGCGAATTCGGCTTCGGCTTGCGGCCGTGTCGCGTCGAATTGAAAACTGCCCCTGACACGCCCTCAGCGGCTGACAAAGCCGCCAAATTCCGAACCAGAGCCAATCGCATATTGGGCGATTGTACTATCGGGCGAGGCCAAAGCGTTCGAGGCCGTCGGCGAGAATCTCGAGGCCGCGGATTGTACGTATGGTCGGGTCCATAAGCTGGACCTTCATCTCGACAATCCGTCCCTGGCGTACGGCATCCATGTTGCTCGCAACCGGGTCATTCTTGAGAAAATCGAGCTTTGCGGCGAGATCGTCGCCTTCGAAGCGCCGCCGCGTCATGTCGCCGGCGACAATCAGGTTGGGGTCAGCTTTGGCGATCGTCTCCGGAGTTCTGGCCGTCGGCAACCGCACGCGACGGCGCCTTGTCGAATGTCAGCGTCCGGCCGCAATTCTCGATCGAGAACGGATATCGGGTCTCCTGGCCGGCGCCGGCCGACGACGCGCTGCAGAAGAACGTGGCGGAAGCGGCCAGGGCCACTGAAACGAATACGCCGGCTTTGTTCACGACGAGCGTCCTTCTGCTTGCGGGAGGGCGTTCAGGTCCGGGCCGTCGATGTGGCGGGGGCGAGATGCCGTCAGGACAAAGCGCCGGTAGAAACGCGTCCGCAACCTGTTCCTGAGATCGGCATTGCGGCGCTGCGCGGCCGCAATCGGCCGGTGGGAGGGAAAGCGGATATCCGCAAAACCCGCGGCGGCAACGAGAGGCTTCACGCGTTCTGCGGTCAGCCCGTCGCTAAATGGCAGGCGGGTCATGATATCCGCATGCTTCTCGCTCATGGCCCCGTCGTAATAGGGGTCATGGCCGATGAAGCGCTCGATCGCACGGACCGCCAGGCTCGCAATCCGCCCGATCGGCGTCGGCTTTGTCCAGTCGCCGTCGAAGACCAGCAACGTTCCACCGGGCTTCAGCACGCGGAACCAGTCCGCAAGCGCCTGCTCGGGTTCCGTCAGCGTCCAGACGAGATGGCGGCAGATCACCGCGTCATAGGCCTGGTCGAGTTCCATCGTCCGCTCGGCATCGGCCAGGATGAAACGGGCCCGCGCATTGCCGGCGTGCTTGGCGCGCGCCACGCCGAGCATCGCTTCGGAAAAATCAAGCGCCGTCACCTCATGGCCGAGGGAAAGCAGGACGTTGGTCACCTCGCCGGTACCGCAGGCAAGTTCCAGCACCCTTTGCGGCGCCGGGCCGATTGCCTGACGCACGGCCGCCGCCCAGGCGTCCAGTTCCGGGCCCGGCGGGATGCGGTGGCCGAATGCGAGGTCGAAGGTCGCCGAGCGCCGCGTCCAGTATTCCCGGATGTCTTCCTTCAGATCGCGATTGCGCATCTCCATCGGCCTAGGCCCCCATGGCGGAAAGGGTTCTGCGCCCCTGTGCACGCGGCGCGCGCCTCTGCGTCCGCGGCGTCAGGAAGCGGATGTTGCAGATGCCTCCATCGTCCTGCTCGATCTCGACATCGACGCCGAACACCGTGCGGATGCGCTCCTCCGTCAAAACCTCCCGCGGCTCACCGAGCCCGGCAAGGCGGCCTTCCTGCAGCACCGCGATCCGGTCGCAGAACAGGGCCGCATGGTTGAGATCGTGCAGAGCTGCGACGACCGTCAGCTCCTGTTGCCGCACCAGATCGAGCAGGCCGATCTGATGACCGATATCGAGATGGTTGGTCGGCTCGTCGAGCAGCAGGATTTCCGGCTGCTGCGCAAGCGCGCGGGCGATGTGCAGGCGCTGCCGCTCGCCGCCGGACAGGGTGTGCCAGGATCGGCCCGCCAGATGCGCCATGTCGACATCCTCCAGCGCGCCATCGACAATCCGGTCGTCTTCGGGCGACCAGGGCGACAGCGCGCCGAGGTAGGGTGTGCGGCCAAGTTCGACGGCTTGCCGCGCCGTGATGCGCTCGCCGGTTTCCGCCTGCTGTTCGACAAGGGCCAGGCGCCGTGCGACGGCGCGCCTGCCGAGCAATCCGATCGGCGCGCCATCGAAGAGGACGGAGCCGGATTTCGGGGCGCGGATGCCTGCAAGAAGCGACATCAGGCTCGTCTTGCCGGAACCGTTGGGGCCGATGATGCCGAGGAACTCGCCCGTCTCCACCGTGAGGGAGACGTCCTTGAGAATTTCCGTCCCCCCGGCGGCCCAGGAGACGCGTTCGGCAGAAAGTGTCATGCCCGGGTTCTCCTTTGTCCAAGAATAAGTGCGAAGGCCGGCGCGCCGACAAGCGCGGTGATGACGCCGATCGGCAGAACCTGTCCGGGAATGAGCGTGCGCGACAGGATGTCGGCGAAAATCATGAAGACCGCGCCGCCCAGCGCCGAGGCCGGAAGCAGGACGCCGTGGCGAACGCCCACAAGAATGCGCGCGGCGTGCGGGATAACGAGGCCGACGAACCCGATCGACCCGACGATCGAGACCATGGCGGCTGTCATCATCGCCGCGGTGCCGACGAGGACCAGATAGGTCCGGCGGACGGAAATCCCGAGGGAGGCCGCAGACTCGGAGCCGAAAGCGAAGGCATCGAGTGCGCGTGCATGAAGAAGGCAGACCACGAGGCCGGCGAGCGCCGCCGGCACCGCCAGCCAGGCATCCGGCCAGCGCACGCCGGAAAGATTGCCGAGCAGCCAGAACATGATGCCGCGCGCCTGCTCCGCCGTCGCCGCCTTCGTGACGATGAAGGACGTGAGTGCGTTGAAAAGCTGTGAACCGGCGACACCGGCCAGAATGATCGCCGCCGTACCGCGCCCCGCTTTCAACGCCAGAACGCTCACCAGTGCGAAGGCGACGACAGCGCCCAAGAAGGCGCCGAGCGGCATGGTCAGGAAGCCGGCGCCGATACCCAGAATGGCGACGCCGACGGCGCCGGTCGAAGCACCGGCGGAAATGCCGAGGATATAGGGATCCGCCAGCGGGTTGCGCAGCAGCGATTGCAGCACGACGCCGCAAAGCGCGAGCGCCGCTCCGCAGGAGGCCGCGACCACGGCGCGGCTCAGCCGGTAGCTCCAGACGATGCCCTCGTCGATCGGCTCCAGCGGATAGCCCGCATCCCACAAGCGGTTCGCGATCGTCTGAACGACGGTGGAGAACGGAATCGCCGTTTCCCCGATTGCCGCGCCGAACCAGAGTGCGGCGAAAAGAACGACGAGCGATGGGGCTGCGCGGCTCACTGGGCGAGGCCGGCTTTGGCGATGCTGTCGGCCAGCAGTTCAATGCCTTCGATCGTGCGGATCGTCGGGTTCATCGCCTGCGCATCCATATCGAACACATAGCCTTTGGCGACGGCCGGCATCAGGCTGGCCACGGGGTCGGACTTGAGAAAATCGAGCTTCGCCTCGAGGCTGTCGAGCGGGTAGCGCCGCCGCTCCATCGACCCGGCGACGATCATCGTCGGGTTTGCCCTGGCGATGGTTTCCCAGCCGACAGTCGGCCATTCGTCATCCGTCTTGATGATGTTTTCGATGCCGAGAGCCGACATGATGTATCCCGGCGCACCGTTCCTGCCCGCGACGTAGGGATCGGCATCCGCGGCGCTCGAGAACCAGAAGACCGCCGAGAGCTTTCCCTTGGCCGAAGCAACCTTGGCCCGGGCCGCCGCCTCTCGCGCCTTCAGGTCCGCGACGACGGCCTCGCCCTTGTCCTGGACGTTGTAGATTTCCGCCAGCTCGCGGATCTCCCGATAGACGAGGCCCATGGTGAAGACCTGATGGCGCACGCCGTCGCTGGCGGCGGAGTTTTCCTTGCCGACGCAATCGGACGGCGAGGTGTAGACCGGGATACCCAATTCCTCGAACTGCTCGGGCTTGGCCACGACCCCTTCCGGGCCGACCTGCCACTGGAATTGAACGGTGACGAGGTCCGGCTTCCTGGCGAGCACGCTTTCGAAGCTCGGATCATTGTCGGCCAGGCGGTCGATCCTGGCGTTGACCTCCTCATAGCCCTTCAGGACCGGCCCGACCCAGAGCGCGGTGCCCGCGACCTTGTCGGCAAGGCCGAGAAGATAGAGAATTTCGGTGCTGCTCTGGCCGATCGACACGGTCTTCGTCGGCGCCTTGTCGATGGTGATCTGGCGGCCGCAATTCTGCAGGGTCAACGGATAGGCGGTCTCGGCGGCCTGCACGTGACCGGCAAGGATGGCGGTTGCCAGCGACGCGAGAAGGAAGCCCGCTCGAAGCGACGTCTTGAAAAGCGATATCATGATTTTTCCCCGAATACGGATTGAAAGCCGAGCAAGGCGGCACGGCCAAGCGAAGGACGGTCAAGCCGCCCTTGCGATCGAACGATCCACGGATTGGGGAAAAGGCGGCGTCGGTCGACGCCGCGAGGCGCTGGTGATCTTCATTGCATGCTCCTGTTCCGGGCTTCCCCGCCCGTGACGATGGATCGATGGATGACGGCAGGTCTCCTGGCTTACGGATATCCGCTGTCCATCTGCCTTCCCGCGCGGATCGCGCAGTGGCATGGCGCTATGCGCCACAAGGATGGACGGCAATCCGCTTACAGTTGCGGGGGCAGCCACGGTTTTGGTCCCATGCGGGTCGTCCGCACCGTGTTCCCTATTATTCCCCTCCGCCTCATGGGTAGGGGAACCGTCGCGACCAGTTAATTGAGAAGCTGGCGGCAGGTCAAGGCCGGACATGAAACCGCCGCGGAGGCGCGTCCATCGCTTGGTGGTGCGTGCCCTGTCGACGACGCTCGCCGTCCCGCGCGCCGGCGGGTTGATGAAGCTGCGGCTCATGGCCGCTCCGGGGTTGACAGCATTCGCTTTGTGACGTTATTACGTTCCAAGAATTTATGTAATGTAATAACGTTAATTCCATGGAGAGCAAGCCCCGATCATCCGTTCAGTTCGGCTTCGATCGATTCGGAAGGAAAGCCGTGCTGCGGCAGGCAAACCGCCTGCGCATTCACACAACAACGTCCGCGGCTGGCGGTGGCCGACGGCAAGGTCGCCATCACCGATCCGCGCCATTCGCTCGTCCGCCTCGTCGATCCTGAAACGCTGGAGGAAACGGGCACGATCGCCGTCGAAGGCCGGCCCTTCGCCATCGTCGCCGTCGGAGGCTCCGGCGCTTCGCACTGAGACCGCGCCGGGACCCGGAGCCAAGAAGCGGCTCCGGGTCCCGTGCCCATCCATCGTAGAGCCATTCAGGAACCATTCAGGCTCTTCTTCGTTCAATCGCCAGACGTGGCGCAAAATTGGAGGAGAGCATGGATCGGCGATCGTTTCTGACCGGATTGCTTGGACTGGCCGGCACCGCGGCCTTGGCTTCGGTAGTCAAACCGGAAATCGTGCAGGCTGGCATCGTCAACCCCGGGGACATCGGCTCCGGGAGCGGCATTCTGGGCGACCTGGAAGGCTCCGAGCCGGATGTAGTGGATGTCCGCCATCGCCGCGGACATTGGCACCGGCATCATCGCCACCATCGGCGCAGGGTGTGGCGCCGCGTATGCCGCCGTGCCCGTATTCACGGCCGCTGGCACCGTCGCTGCTGGCGCGAGCGCGTCTGGATCTGAGCTCCGAGATCCGGCTCAGAACGGTACATCTCATCAGAAGCTCGACGAAGCACAGCATACCGCCGCGGGCAAGGAACATTGAAGGCCGAAATAGCCGACGGTGTTCCGGTGGATGCGCAAATCCAACTGATCGGGCGGCAGAACCTCTTTCCGACCATCAACGTGATGCTGTTCCACATGGCCGGCTACGCGCGCGTCAGTCCGCGGCTCGACTTCCGCCCGACCATCGCCACCAACAGCGAACTCCAGCTCGCCCGCATCAAGTTCGTCGATCAGGTTCGCTAGGACAGGCGCAGCGTCTTTCATTCCATCCCGGCCGCAGTATCGGATCAGCGGCCGGGATGTTCGTATTTCACGTTGCAAGATGCTCGAAGAGGATGGCCACCGCTTCGGCGCCGGGATCGACATGGCCTTCAAGCTGCCTGGCGTTGACATAGGCGGCGCGGCCGGCTTTTGCGCGGGTGAGGGTCGCGGTGAAGTCCGCGCCTTTCCGGGCCGCCGCGGCGGCGGCGGAAAGGCTCTCGCCGAGCGCTTCGAGGGCGGGCGCGAGCGCATCGACCATCGTGCGGTCGCCGATGCGCGCGCCGCCGATTTCCTGCATGCGGGCAAGGCCGGCAAGCAGCGCCTCGCGCATCGGCAGGCCGCTCGATGCGCCGTCGCCGGCCGCAGCGAAGAAGATCGCGAGCAGCACGCCGGAAGAACCGCCCATCGTCTGGCTCAGCTCCTGACCGATGGCACGCAGGAGCTGCGTGTGGTCGGAGAGCGGCAGGCGGTCGAGGGCGCTGATCAGCGCGCGGGCGGCGCCTGCCAGCGTCGAGCCGGTATCGCCGTCGCCGGATTTGGCGTCGAGCGCATTGAGGCTGGGCTCGGCGGCGATCAGGACCTTGCAGCAATTGACGATGAAGGCGCGCGTCGTCTCATGGTTCGACGGCATCGGCGTGATCGGCGTCAGGCCGTCCGGCAGCGCCGCGACCGCGATCGGCCGGACCTGCGAGACGCCGGGCCAGGCGGCAATCGGCACGGGGATTTTGAGAAGCGCCAGCTCACCCGCCTCGGCGGGGAAGACGGAGACCGAAAAGCCCTGCATGTCGAGCGAGGTCATCAGCGGCGCGGGCCCGATGGCATGGGTGATCCTGCCGCCGATCGCAGAGCCGAGGAGGTCGTGGGCGAGAACCGACATCTCCAGGACCGACGCACCGCCGAGATTGTTGATCAACGCGACATGCGGCCCCTCGCCCATGACGGCGGAAAGCCGCTCCGCCATGGTGGCGACCGCCGCCCGCGCGCCGGCGAAATCCACCTGTTCGACACCCGCCTCGCCATGGATGCCGAGGCCCAGCTCGGCCTTGCCTTCGGGAATGCGGTCCTCCTTCGGCGAGCCGGGCACGCGGCAGGTGTCGAGCGACATGCCGATGGAGCGAGTGCCGGCGATGACGCGCCTGGCCGCCGCCGTGACCGTATCGAGATCGGCGCCCTGTTCGGCAAGCGCGCCGGCGATCTTATGCACGAAGAGCGTGCCGGCGACGCCGCGGGCCTGCGGCAGGTCCGGCAGCGCGATGTCGTCGCCGACGATCACCATCGAGACATTGAGGCCGAAGGCGCGCGCCCGCTCGGCGGCAAGGCCGAAGTTGAGCCGGTCGCCGGTGTAGTTCTTCACGATGAGGAGACATCCGGCCGGGCCCGTCACCGCCAGGATGCCGGCGAGCACGGCATCGACGCTGGGCGAGGCGAAGACGTCGCCGCAGACCGCGGCGGTCAGCATGCCCTTGCCGACGAAGCCGACATGGGCCGGCTCATGGCCCGAACCGCCACCGGAGACGATCGCCACCTTCGACCTGTCCCAGTCGCTGCGCAGGACGACGCGGATATGCGGATAGCCGTCAAGCCGCGTCAACGCGCCGCCCGAAAGGGCCAGGACCCCGTCGATCGCCTCGGTGACGACATCTTCGCGCGTGTTGATGAATTGCGCCATGGTTGCTGTTCTCCCTAAACTAAACGCAGGCCCGCGGCATCGAAAAAGAGCGGCCGCGACGGTTGGATCCGGATGGTCTCACCGCCCCGGAGCGGCGTGTGGGCGTCGGTGACGGTGATGAGGTCGTGCCGCTTGAACGTGAGGTGCAGGCGCGTCTGGTCGCCGAGATGCTCGACGCGCTTGACCAGCGCCTCCTCGCCCTCGCCTTGCGCAATATGCTCCGGGCGAAGGCCGATGCTCTTCGCCCCCGCCGGCGCGCCGGCGAAGAGATCGGCCGGCAGCACGTTGATGCGCGGCTGGCCGAGGCGGGTCGCGGCATAGATGCTGACGGGCTCTTCGTAGACCTCGCGCGGCGAGCCGAACTGCACGAGCCTGCCTTCGTTCAGCACGCCGACATGGGTCGCCATGGTCATCGCCTCGATCTGGTCGTGGGTGACGTAGAGCAGCGTCGCGCCGGATTTCGCCTGGATGCGCTTCAGTTCGATGCGCAGGTCCGCGCGGAGCTTCGCATCGAGCGAGCTCAGCGGCTCGTCCATCAGGAATATCCTGGGATCGCGCACCAATGCGCGGCCGATGGAGACGCGCTGCATCTCGCCGCCCGAAAGCGCCGTCGCCTTGTTCTCCAGCTTGTGGGCGATCTGCAGGACCTCGGCGACCTCCCGGACCTTCCGCTCGATCGCCGCCTTCGGCGTCTTCAGGAGAGGCGATTTCAGGGGGAACTCCAGGTTCTGGCGAACGGTGAGGTGCGGATAGAGCGAATATTGCTGGAACACCATGGCGACATTGCGCTCGGCGGGCTGAAGGCCCTTCATCGGCCGGCCGTCGATGTAGACCTCTCCGCTGTCGGGAACGTCGAGGCCGGAGACCATGCGCAGCGTCGTCGTCTTTCCCGCGCCCGTCGGGCCGAGCAGGACGACGAAGGAGCCGTCGGGCACCGTCAGCGAGACATCATCGAGGGCGACCGTTGCGCCGAACCGTTTCGTCACGTTTTCAAGCACGACCTCAGCCATGGGCGAGCACTCCTTCATTGCCCTCGGAAATGAGGACCTTGCCGTTTTCCGCATCGAAGAGCGAGAGGGTGCGCGCGTCGAAATCGAGGCCGACCAGCTCCTCCTCGCGCACCGCCTGCCCCGAGGAGATACGGGCTTTGACGTCGCCGTGCTCCGTCGAAAGGGTGACGATCTGCGTCGTGCCGAGATATTCGACGGCGCTCACGCGGCCGCGATAGGGGGCGTCGTCGCGGAACGTCACATGCTCGGGGCGAACGCCGAGCGTCAGGCGGCCGGCGCGGCCTTCCCGCGCGGCGGGTACGTGGACCTTTGCCCCGCCGAGCTCGACGCTGTCGCCGCCGATGCCGATCATGCCCTCGAAGTCGAGAAAGTTCATCGAGGGCGAGCCGATGAACTGGGCGACGAACTTCGTCGCCGGCCAGTCGTAGATCTGCTGCGGCTTGCCGAACTGCTCGACGACGCCATGGTTCATGACGACGATCTTGTCGCCCATCTGCATGGCTTCGAGCTGGTCGTGCGTGACATAGACGGTGGTGGCGCCCATGCGGTCGTGCAGCGCGCGCAACTCCTCGGCCATGTGCTCGCGGAACTCCGCGTCGAGCGCGCCGAGCGGCTCGTCCATGAAGAAGGCTTTCGGCCGGCGCACGATGGCGCGCCCAAGCGCCACGCGCTGGCGGTCGCCGCCGGAAAGGCCGCCGACGGGTTTGTCGAGAAGATGCTCGATCCTGAGGATGCGGGCGACGTCCGCGACGCGGGCATTCACCTCCTCGCGCTTCATGCCCTGGCTGACGAGCGGATAGGAGATGTTCTTGCGCACGTTCATATGCGGATAGAGCGCGAACATCTGGAAGACGAAGGCGATGTCGCGCTGGCTCGCCGGCTTCATGCCGACCTCCTCGCCGTCGATGAAGATCTCGCCGGAGGTCGGCAGTTCGAGGCCCGCCATCATGCGCAGCGTCGTCGTCTTGCCGCAGCCGGAGGGGCCGAGCAGCATGAAGAACTCGCCGTCCTCGATGGTGAAAGTGGAGGAGCGGACGGCGGTGAAGGCGCCGAACTCCTTGCGTACGTTCTGGATCCTGATTTGCGCCATCGGCCTACTCCGGAAAATGGCTGACGATGATGAACATCACCGTGCCGAGGAGGGTTACGACGAAGGACCAGGAATAGAGCGCGAGCGCGAAGGGCTGCATGAGCATGACGACGCCCGCCGCGATCAGCACCGAGGCCAGCATTTCCCAGGCATTGCGCCGGAAATGCAGGAGGCCGTTGAAAAATCGTGTCATTTGCGGACTGCTCCGAAGGTGATACCGCGCAGGAGATGCTTGCGCAGAAGGATGGTGAACACCATGACCGGCACGAGGAAGATCGTCGCGCCGGCGGCAACGGCGGGCCAGTCCTGGCCGCTGACGCCGATGATGGTGGGAATGAAGGGCGGGGCCGTCTGGGCATTGCCGGATGTCAGCAGCACCGCAAAGGCATATTCGTTCCACGCGAAGATCAGGCAGAAGATCGCGGTGGAGGCGATGCCCGTCGCCGCCTGGGGCAGCACGACCTTGTAGAAGGCCTGGAAGCGGGTATAGCCGTCGATCAGCGCCGCCTCCTCGTATTCGACGGGGATCTCGTCGATGAAGCCCTTGAGCAGCCAAACGGAGAGCGACAGGTTCACCGCCGTGTAGAGCAGGATCATGCCGGCATGGGTGTCGCTGAGCCCGAGCGAGCGGAACATCAGGAAGATCGGGATGGCGACGGCGATCGGCGGCATCATGCGCGTCGAAAGGATGAAGAAGAGAAGATCGTCCTTCAGCGGCACCTTGAAGCGCGAGAAGGCGTAGGCCGCCACCGTCCCGAGCACGATGCAGAGCACCGTCGAGCCGAAGCCGATGATCACCGAATTGGTGAAGCGCTCGGCAAAGCGCGAGGGTCCGGAAATGACGAGCCCGTCCTTGCGCACCAGCTTGTCGTACCAGTTCGTGGGCTCGCCGAGCGCCTGCAACTGCTCCTGCGAAAGCCGGGTGCGCGTGGTGAAGACGTTGACGTAGCCCTCGACCGTCGGCGTGAAGAAGGTTTTCGGCGGATAGGCGATGGCGTCGGAGGGCGTCTTGAAGCCCGTGGCGATGATCCAGATGAGCGGCAGGATGGTGATCAGCGCGTAGCCGACGACCAGGATGCCCGCGACCCATTTCTGCCGCAGCGACGGTTCGGTGACGGAATAGCTGCTCATCGTTGTTTCACCTTGTTGAGCGCCTTGACGTAGATCGAGGCGAGGCCGAAGACCGTGACGAAGAGGATGACGGCATAGGCAGAGGCATAGCCGGTACGCCACTTCTCGAAGGCCTCGCGCTTGAGGTTGATCGAGGTAAGCTCGGTGATCGAGCCGGGGCCGCCGCCGGTGAGCTGCACGACGAGGTCGAACATCTTGAAGTTCTCGATGCCGCGGAAGAGCACGGCGAGCATCAGGAAGGGCAGGACGAGCGGGATGGTGATCGTCCAGAACTGCCGCCACCTGCTGGCGCGGTCGCATTCGGCCGCCTCGTAGATGCTCGGCGGAATGGAGCGCAGGCCCGCAAGGCAGATCAGCATGACGAAGGGCGTCCACATCCAGGTGTCGACGATGATGATCGCCCAGGGGGCGAGCGCCACGTCGCCGATCATCGAGAAGCTGGACGGGTCCGCGCCGGTCAGGAAGCCGACCGCATAGTTGAAGAGGCCGATCTGTGGCTGGTAGAGGAAGGTCCAGAAGTTGCCCACCACCGCCGGGCTCAGCATCATCGGCAGCACGATGATCGTGGTCCACAGGTCGTTGCCGCGGAACTTCTTGTTGATGAGATAGGCAAGCGCGAAACCGATCAGGACCTGAAGCACGATGGTCCAGATCAGGAAATGCGCCGTCGCCTGCATGGTCAGCCAGATATCCCGGTCGGACAGGATATTCAGGTAGTTCTTGAGGCCGACGAATTCGACCGCGGCATTGGGCCGGTTGACCCGGAAATTGGTGAAGCTCAGCCGGATCGTCCAGATGAGCGGGAAGATATTGACCGCCAGCAGCAGCACGATCGACGGTGCGACGAAGAGCCAGGCGAGCGCGCGGTCGGACAGGCCACGCATACGTCCGGCGATGGCATGCGGCGTCGCCTCGGCGACCCGGTCCATGGATGATTTCAGCATTGATAGTCCCCTATAGCAGCATGGGCGGCGGCAGAGCCGGGGCAGTTCCCCGGCTCCGGCCGCGCCGTGGCCCGCTGGGAGGCGCGGGCCCGGCCGATGGCGTCAGTACTTGCCTTCGTCGTCGAAGACCTGCGTCCAGTCCTTGACGAGCCCGTCGAGCGCGTCCTTGGCCGTGCCCTGGCCCGCGACGACATAGTCGTGGAAGCGCTTCTGCGCGGCCTGCAGCAGCGAGGCATAGCTCGGCTCGGCCCAGAAGTCCTGCACGATGGCCATGGAATCGAGGAAGGTCTGCGCATAGGGCTGGCTGGTCGCAAAGCCCGGATCCTCGACCACCTTCAGGAGTGCCGAATAGCCGCCCATCTGCCACCATTTCTGCTGGATTTCCGGCTGCGCGAACCACTTGATATAGGCGAGCGCGTCCTCCTGCTTCTCCGACGAGGAGACGACCGAAATGCCCTGCCCGCCGAGCTGCGCATAGGCAGCACCATCCGGGCCGGCCGGGTTCGGGAAGTAACCCGACTTGTCGCCGCCGACATTGGCGTCGGCGTTGATGCCCGGCCAGGTGAACGCGAAGTTCATGTGCAGCGCGACCTGGCCCGACTTGTAGGCATCGATGTCCTCGGACATGTAGGCGTCGGAATGGCCGGGCGGCGTGCAGCAATCGTAGAGCTCCTTGTAGAACTCCAGGCCCTTCACCGCTTCCGCCGAGTTGACATAGCCTTCAAGCTCATAGGGCTTGTCGGGGTTCTCGTACTTGAAGCCGAAGCTGTAGAGCACGTCCATGACGCCCATGGTGATGCCCTCGGACCCGCGCTCCGTGTAGATGGCCGCGCCATAGACCGTCTTGCCGTCGATCTCGCGCTTCTGGAAGAACTGCGCGATGTCCTTCAACTCGCCGAACGTCTTCGGCACGGTCAGCTCGCGGCCGTATTTCTCCTTGAATTCGGCCTGCAGTTCGGGGCGGGAGAACCAGTCCTTGCGGTAGCTCCAGCCGACGACGTCGCCGAAGGCGGGCATCGCCCAGTAGTTCGGCGAATTCTTCGGCCATTCGGCATAGCCGACGACGGTCGCCGGAATGAAATCGCTCATCTTGATCCCTTCCTTGTCGAAGAAATCGTTGAGCTTGACGTACTGGCCGTTCTCCGCCGCGCCGCCGATCCACTGGCTGTCGCCGATCATCAGGTCGCAGAGCTTGCCGCCGGAATTCAGCTCGTTGAGCATGCGGTCGGCGAAATTCGGCCACGGCACGAATTCGAATTTCATCTTGATGCCGCTCTTGGCCTCGAAATCCTTGCTGAGCTCGACAAGCGCATTGGCCGGATCCCAGGCGGCCCAGCAGAGCGTCAGCTCCTTGGCGCTCGCCTGCCCCGTGCCCGCGGCGCCAGCAGCCAGAAGCGCACCGAAAGCGGCGAAAGATCTTGCGTGACGAAATTTCATGGTGGGGACCTCCTCCCTCGCCTTCCGACCCCATCGGAAGGCTGACAACGCCCTTTGCGGGCCCATGGCGCGGAACAACTTCCCGGCGGGCCTGTCTCCTCCGCACCGCCTCGTGGCGCGCATTCCTCCTGCCGGCCACGCATGGAGTCATATTGAGGTGCGCACCTCAATGCAAGCAAATTTTGAGGTGCGCACACCAATTCTTGCTTTTCACCTGGTTTTGCTGGAGAAATCCGATCTGGACCCTGCGTCGTTGAAGAGAGAGTGGAATGCGGCCTACCGCAAAAGACCTGGCAGAAGCCGCCGGCGTAAGCCTTGCCACCGTTGATCGCGTTCTCAACGAGCGGCCGAACGTCAGCCCGAAGGCAGCCAGGAAAGTGGCCGAGGCCATCGAGCGCATCGGCTTCGTGCGCAATCCCGCCGCCGTGGCGCTGGCACGCAACAAGACCTACAGCTTCCGCTTCGTCCTGCCGACCTCAGGCGACCAGTATCTGGCCGAGCTCATCGCCCGCGCGGGAGAGGCCAAGGAAATCCTGCGCGCCGATTCCACGGATGTCGAGATCGCCCAGATCCCGATGAACGATCCCCATCACGTCGCCAAGTATCTCTCCGCCATCGGTGCCGATACGTTGGACGGCGTTGCGGTCATGGCGCCGGAATCGCCCCAGGTGCGCGACGCGCTGCTGCGGCTCGTCGAGCGCGGCGTCAAGGTCGTGCAGTTCCTCTCCGGCCAGGAGCGGCTGGAGCGCGCCGACTACGTCGGCATCGACAACTTCGCCGCCGGCGCCACCGCAGGCAAGATCGCCGGCCGCTTCATCGGAAACCGGCCGGGCAAGATCATGGTCGTCGCCGAAACCATGATGGCGCTCGACAGCATCCAGCGCCGCCTCGGCTTCGACAGCATCATCAACGCGCAGTTTCCGCATCTTCGCCCCCTGCCGTCGCTCGAAACCTATGCGGACGCAAACCGTGCCGACCTCATCATCCGGCGCACCTTGCAGCACAATCCCGATACCGTCGCGGTCTATGTGCTGAGCTCGGAGGCGCGCGTGCCGCTGTCCGCCGTCTGGAGCGCGCAGGGCTCCCGCCCCCTCACCGTCGTCGTACACGAGCGCACCCCCTTCAGCGAGCAGGCCCTCATGGATGAGCGCATTGACGCCGTGATCGCCCAGGATCCCGGCCACGCCGTGCGCAGCGCGCTACGCATCATGCGCGCCCGCGCCGATCACCGCGAGCTTCTGGCATCGCAGGAACGGATACGCATCGAAGTCTTGCTGAAGGAGAACCTTTGAGGGGAGTGCCGCCGCCCGGGAGGCCTCCGGATCAGCGCCCTTGAATAGATTCAAATAGTCGAGCGTCAGGTTCTCCCGCCTATCCGGAAACTCGCTTCGAAGCCGTCGTCATGCCCCGGCCGCGGAGAGGTGAGCTCGATCCTGCCGCCCGTGCCTGCGGCGATCGCCTTGGCGATGGCAAGGCCGAGGCCGGTGCCGCTGGCCTGCGTGCGGCCGCGCTCATACGGCTCGGAGAGACGGGCGAGGAGATCGGGTGGAACGGCCGGCCCGGCATTGGCGACGCGCAGCGCGCCGTCGGCCGACAGAGCCACGCGAACCGGCGTCTGGCGGGCGCCGTGCTTCAGCGCATTCTCGATCAGGTTGCGCGCCAGGATGGCGAAGGCGTCCGCATCGATGTCCGAGGATACGGGCGCCTCGGGGAGCTGCAGGTCGATCCGCCCGGCACCGTCGGCGCTTTCCGTCATTTCGCCGACGAGCATGCGCAGGATGGCCGCGATATCGGTCGGCTCGGCCGCCTGCAACCGTCCGCCCTCGGCCCTTGCGAGCTGCATCAGCTTTTCCGACAGCCTGAACAGCCGGCGCAACGCCGTCTCGATGTCGCGTGCCCGGTTGCGCGCGGCTTCATCCGGCGTTTCGATGATCAATCTTTGCGTCTGGGCGAGCGCGGCGGCTACCGGCGTGCGCAGCTCGTGCGCGGCATTGGCGGTGAAGCTGCGTTCCGCTTCCAGTGTGCGTCCGAGACGCTCCATCAGACGATTTACCGCCTGCGCGTTCGGCTGGACTTCGGACGGCAGATCCGCCGTGGAAATCGGGGTCAGGTCGCCGGCGCCTCGCGCCTCGGTTTGCGTCCGAAAACGCCGGAGCGGCGCCATCGACAGGCGCACCACGCCCCAGACGCCGACCAGGCCAATGGGAGCGATCAGGCCGAGCGGCAGCGCCAGGCCGAGCAGCGCGTCCCGCGCCACCGCGCGGCGGCGCGCGAGCGGCTCGGCGACCGAAATGGTGATCGTGCCCTGAAGGGCGGCATCGGAATAGATGCGGTGCGTGCGGGTATTCGCAAAACCCATGCCGGTGAACGGCGGAAAGACGGAGAGGTCCGCCTTGTGGGAGCGCAGCAGCACCCGGCCTTCACCGTCCCGCACGACATAGGTGAAGTATTCGTCGTGCTCGCGCATCGTCGCGACGCTCTGGCTGGCATCGTCGTCGCTGTCGCGGCCGACGATATCACGGACGGCGAGCGGCAGCAGGCGCTGTCCCGTTTCTTCGAGCGCGCTGTCGAAGACCTCGTTCATCTCATGGCGCAGCTTTTGCGCGGTGACCACTGCGGCAAATGCCCAGAGCAAGGTGATGGCAAGCCCCATCCAGAGCGAAATGCGCCATTGCAGGCTTCGCGGTCCGATCATCGCCCGCTTCCCAGCCGATAGCCGATACCGCGCACCGTCTCGACGACGGCGTGCCCCAGCTTCTTGCGCAAACGACTGACATGGACCTCGATGGTGTTGCTCTCGACCTGCGCGCCGAAGGCATAAAGGCGCTCCTCCAGTTGCCCCTTCGACAGCACCTGGCCGGGATGCTGGACGAAAGCCTCGAACAGCGCCCATTCGCGTCCCGTCAGATCGACCGGCCGGCCGTCGCACAGGACGGTTCTCGCCGCCAGATCGATTTCGAGATTGCCTATGGCGACCAGCGGGTTCGGGTTGCCGCTGTAGCGGCGCGCCACGGCGCTCAGCCGCGCCGACAGTTCGGAAAGATCGAAAGGCTTGGTCATGTAGTCGTCGGCACCGGCATTCAGCCCGGCGATCCGGTCGGAAATCTGGTCCAGCGCCGTCAGGATGACGACCGGCGTCACGCTACCCCTGCGGCGCAGCGCGCGCAGGAAGGCGATGCCCCGCCCATCGGGAAGCATGAGATCGAGAAGGACGAGATCGTAAACGGCGCTGTCGAGGTGATCGCCGGCCGCGTCGAGCCGCGTCACCCAGTCGACCGAATGGTTGTCGGCGGCAATGTGGTCGCGGATCGCCGCGCCGAGGATCGTATCGTCTTCGATCAGAAGGATTCTCATGAACGCATCGTCCTGTCTGTTCTGAACCTTGCCGGCAAACCTGTCAGCCGGCTGACGGACAAGGCGTGACGGCTTCAGCTATTCGTCAGGAACGAGTGCCACCTTTCCTGCACATGAACGATGATGCAGGACAAACGACATGATGAAGCACATTGCCATGGCCTCCCTCTTCCTGGCCTTGATCGGCTGGAGTCCGGCGATGGCCGACGACGACGATTGCCATGTCCCCATGAGCCTGTGGCAGCCGCGCGAGGCGGTGCAGAAGATGGCGGAAGGACGCGGCTGGCAGGTGAGCCGGATCAAGATCGACGACGGCTGCTACGAGATCAGGGGCGTCGATGAAACAGGGCGCCGGTTCAAGGCCAGGATCGATCCGGCGACGCTCTCGGTCGTCAAGATGAAACGCAAGGACAGGCATGACGACGACCACACGCGCGCCAGGCAGCGACCGAGCGGATCTGACGTGACCGGCGCCTCCGGCGTCCTGCCCTCGAACAGGCTGTTCGAGGCGGGCTCACGGCCGAAGACCGTCGTGAAATAACCGGCCGCACGGCGCCATTTCATCCCAGATGCAGGAAAGCAGACGATGTCCAACAATTCCCTTCGCTATTCGACAGGCATGATCCTCATTCACTGGCTGACCGCCTTGTTCGTGCTCGGTGCCTGGCTGACCGCCAGGGGCGGCCGCGAGATGGTGCAGGACCCGCCCTTGTTGCACTTCACCCTGGGGCTGGCGGTGCTGGCGCTCGTCGTGCCGCGACTGATCCTGCGGCTGGCCGAAGGCGCCCCCGCCGGCGATGCGCAGAACGGCTGGCTTGCGACCGGCGCAAAGGCCGGCCACGGCCTGCTCTATCTGCTGCTGATCGGGTTGCCGATCACCGGCTGGTATGCCGCATCACGCATGGGCGTGCCGATATCGTTCCTCGGCGTGGAGCTTCCGGCAATCGCGGCGAAGGTCGAGGGCCGTCCCGGCCTGATCGCCGAGTTGCACGAGAATGCCGGGACGTTCATCCTCATTCTTGCCGGCCTGCATGCCCTGATGGCGTTATGGCATCAGTTCGTCCGGCGTGACGGAACGATGCGGCGCATGAGCCTGCGCTAAGCGACACGACCCTTTTCCTCTCCCGGCCCCGCCCCACATCGCAGCGATGTGGGGCGGGGCCGAGCTTTTCCGCGGCTTGCCGTCCTGACGGCAAGCTGAAGCATGAACCCGCACAATGTCAGGAAATGCTCAGCCACACGCTTCAGGTTGCCTTTAGCGGATCGGTGCGGCGTCTTTCGACCGGCCTGATCCGCTCAAACCGGTCCGAACGTTTTCGTTCGCGACCCGCGATTGAACAGGCGGAGCCACTATGAAATCCATTATCGCAGCCCTTGCCCTGAGCACGGCACTGACATTCCCGGGCCTTGCCATGGCCCGGCCCGTCACGCTCACCACGACACTGAGCAACTACGGCGGCGACGGCGCCTATCTCGCGCTTTACGTCACCGACGCGAAGGGCGCCTATGTCGGCAGCCTTTGGATGGCTGGCGGCAAATCGAAATACTACGAGCATCTGACAGGATGGTATCGGGCGACCGGCGGCAACGTGGCCGAGATCAACGGCATTACGGGGGCCAGCGTCGGCGCGGGACGGACGCTGGAAATCACACTCGACCTCGCCGATGCGCTGTTTGACGCCGGCTATACGCTGCATATCGACGCTGCCGTCGAGGACATGCGCGACAGTCCCGGCGAGGTCGCGGTTCCCTTGACGGCGAGCGGCGCGGGGACCCAGGCGCCCGGACGGCGCTACATCGCCGCCTTCTCCTATTCGATGTAGCCGGAGGGCGTCATGATCCGAGCGCTTCACCGCTGGCCAGGCCTCCTGGCTGCGCTTCTCCTGCTGGTGCTCAGCCTGAGCGGCGCAGCCCTCTCGGTGTTCCCCACCGCCGAACGCCTGTCCTCTCCGCAGCCCCCGGCGGCGCTTTCGATCGCCGATCTGGCGGAACATATCCAGGCCGTCCATCCCCATGTGGAGCAGATCCGGCGGTCACCGTCGGGCCGGATCACCGCCTATTGGTTCGAGGACGGCAGGCCGCAGGCGGCGGTCGTCGATCCTGTCACCGGACAGGGCATCGCTTCGGCGGACCCGAACCGGTTGGAACGGTGGCTGACCAACCTGCATCATTCGCTCTTCCTGAGCGACAGCGGCCGCATCGCGGCGGCGGCGGGAGCGTCGGCCATGTTGCTGCTCGCCGTGTCCGGCGCCGTTCTTGTCGCGCGCAGGGCCGGCGGCTGGCGGCGCTGGTTCATGCCGCTCCGCGGACCGCTTTCGGGGCGGCTACATGTCGAAATCGCCCGCGTGGCTGTCGCCGGTCTGCTGCTGTCTTCCGCAACCGGCCTATGGATGACTGCTTCGACCTTCGACCTGTTCCCCGACGGGCCGGCAACATCGACGATGCAGGCCGACCCGAGCGGCCGTGTCGGCCTATCGCTTGCGGCGATGGATTTCCTGAGGGAGACGCCGGCTGCCGAACTGCGCAGCCTGTCGTTTCCAGCGCCCGATGACGCGGCGGACGTCTTCACGGTCAAGACCGATCGCGGCACCGGAACTCTCGATCAGGGCACCGGCGCGCTGCTGGCCTGGAACGACCTGACCGGCTGGCAACGCGTCTCCGAGACCATCTACATGCTTCACACCGGACAAGGCACCGCCTGGATCGGGCTCGTCCTCGGGCTGACGGCGCTTGGCGTGCCCGCAATGGCTGTGACGGGCTTCATCCTCTGGCTTGCAGGATGGCGCGCAAGGCCCCGCATTCGCGGCAACGTCACCGCCGGTCATGCCGAGACGATCATCCTCGTCGGCAGCGAGGGCGGCAGTACCTGGGGTTTCGCCGCAACGCTGCATGCCGCGCTGACGAATGCGGGCCAGACCGTTCATGTCGCGGCGATGTCCTCCTTCGACCCCGGGCGTTACGCAAAGGCGCAGCGCATCCTGATCCTCACCGCCACCTATGGCGACGGCGATGCGCCGGCCTCGGCGAAGGGGTTCATCGACCGGTTGCGATCGCTTCCTGCTCCGCCCGCAGTCCCCCTCGCCGTTCTCGGTTTTGGCGACCGCAGCTTTCCCGCCTATTGCGCCTTCGCGCGGGCGATTGCCGAGACGGCGGAAGCCAAGGGCTGGCGCATGCTGGTGCCGTTCGACAGCATCGACCGCCAGTCGGCGCAGGACTTCGCCCGCTGGGGCCGGCTGCTCGGCACGGCGATGGATGTCGAGCTGGAACTCGTCCACCAGCCGGTTCCGCCTGCCGTCCTTTCCCTGACGCTCGTTTCACGCCGCAATTACGGAGCGGAGGTGCAGGCGCCGACGACCATCCTGCGCTTCGCCTTGCCGAAGGTTTCGCGGTGGCGGGCGCTTGCAGGCGGCGGCTTCGGGCGTTTCTCGGCGGGAGATCTGCTCGGCGTCCTGCCCGCAGGTTCGGCCGTACCGAGATTTTATTCGCTGGCCTCGGGACGGTGCGACGGCTTCATCGAGATCGTCGTGAGGAAACATCCCGCCGGCCTGTGCTCGGGGCAGCTCCTCGAACTGGAGGTTGGCGACACCATAAACGGCTTTCTCCGCACCAATGCCGGCTTTCACGCCGGCCGCGGGCGCGCGCCGCTGATCCTTATCGGCGCAGGAACGGGGATCGGGCCGCTGGCCGGCTTCGTGCGCGCCAACGCGCGGCATCGTCCGATCCACCTGTTTTTCGGGATGCGTCACCCTGACAGCGACTTTCTCTATATCGAAGAGCTGGCCGCCTGGCAGCGGGAAGGCCGCCTCCTGCAACTCGCGACGGCCTTTTCGCGCGGCCGGATGCCCCGCTACGTGCAGGATGCCTTACGCGAGGAGGCCGCCGAAATTGCAAGGCTGGTCCGCAAGGGGGCGAGAATCATGGTTTGCGGCGGACGCGGCATGGCAGCCGGGGTCTCCGACGCGCTCGCCGACGTTCTGGCACCCATCGGCCTGTCGCCCGCCCTGCTCAAAGCGGAAGGACGCTATGTTGAAGATGTCTATTGATCCCGGGCGATACGCGCTGAGCGGACCCACGATGGGCACACGCTGGTCGGCATTGTTCTACAGGCCGGAACCGTTCGACCCCGAACCGGTTCGCTGCGCGCTCCAGGCCGCGGTGGACGAAGTGGATGCGCAGATGTCCACCTGGAAGCCGGACAGCGATCTGATGCGCCTCAATGCTGCTCCGGCCGGCGAATGGGTGACTGTGCCGGAACGGCTGATGGAGGTGTTGCGCCTGTCGCTCGCCATCGGCCGCACCTCCGGCGGCGCCTTCGACATCGGCGTCGGCGATGCGGTGAATGCCTGGGGTTTCGGCCCGGCAGCGGCCGACCGGAATCTCGTCCAGAAGGCATTTGCGGCTCCGCGCCGGCCTGTCCATGAGGTACTTGAGCTGGACTTCGAATGTCGCAGGGTCAGAAAGGATAGCCCGGTCACCCTCGATCTCAACGGGATAGCCAAGGGCCACGGTGTGGATCGGCTAGCCGAGACGCTACGCAACTTCGGCATCGCTTCCGGACTGGTCGGTATCGACGGCGAGATGCGGGCGCGCGGCCTGCGCCCGGACGGCGAACCCTGGACCATCGCGGTCGAGAAACCCGATCGTGAGCGCCGGACACCCTATTCGATCCTCGCCTTGCAGGATGCCGCGGTGGCCACCTCGGGTGACTATCGCCACTGGGTCGACGTCGGACACCGTCGTCTTTCGCACACGATGGACCCGCGCCGCGGCGCCCCCCTCCTCTCGCCTCCCGCCTCCGTCACCGTCGTTGCGCACACCTGCGCCGAAGCCGACGCATGGGCCACCGCGCTGATGGTTCTCGGTCCGGAATCCGGCGGCAAGCTCGCGCGCCGTCTGCACCTCGATGCGCTGTTTCTCCTGCGCGAGGAAGGAACCGTGCGGCCGCAGCCGGTGGGGTACCTATTTGGCGGCTGAGGGCAACGCTGCATTCCTCGCCAGGCGCAAAACTGCGGGCACTGTCCTAATTCCTCACGCCGGCCATGAGAAAGCCTTCGAGAATGCAGGCGACGATCACGCGCCGTCAGCCATCACCTCCGCACGACCGGCGCTGTTTGCAGCGAGTTCCCGGGCAAGCACACCCCATTGGGCAGCGATCAAGGCGCGAGCACATCGCTCACCAGGGTGTCACGATCCCGAAGCGCTTGGCGACGACTTCAAGCCGGCTTGTCGTTCCTTCCGGCAGGACGATGCCCTTTTGTGTTCGCTCCTGACAGAGACCATTTTCCAGTTCGCCCGGGACCATCACAGGACCCGGACCGGACGGCGGAAGACTTTTGATGCCGTCAATCAGATCATCCACCAGTTGGCAATATTCCTCAAACTTCAGGAACGCCGTCACATCGACGGCCATAACCATGGCGTTCTGCGCTTGGCTTTCACTCGTCGGGTCGGTGATGCGGGGCGTGCAAAGCGGGTTGGCCGCAAGAAGACTGGACCAGCATTCGAACATCATCGCAAGCCCGGACCCCTTGGGGCCGAGAGGCAACCAGATCTTCGCCTGGTTGGGATCGGTGGTATCGTTGCCGTCCTTGTCGAGCGCCCAGCCTTTTGGAATTGGCACACCTCGATCTGCTGCATGATAAATCTTGCCCCCGGCGGCGACGCTCGTCGCCATATCCAGCAGGATCGGAGCATGTCTTTGAGCCGGAATGCCGATCGAGATGGGGCTGTTGTGCAGACCTGCGGCTTTGGCCCCGAACGGCGCCATGTTCGCCGGGCTGCACACCGTCGTCATTCCGATCAGGCCAGCCTTGGCGATCTTCTCGGTATAATAGGCAAGAGCGCCATTGTGCGTGCAACTGCGCACGACCACCCATGAAGTGCCGCTCGCTTTCGCCTTCTCGATCGCCTTGTCGACGCCGGCCATGGTCGCAACCGGCCCCGGTGCGCGATGCGCATCGAGAAGGGCTGTCGCAGCAGTCTCCCGTACGATCTCGATCTTCGCGTCAGGCACGAGGTCGCCGTCATCGATCTGCTTGATGTACCAGGGAACGCGCAGCACACCGTGCGAATCTATGCCGCGCAGGTTTGCCCAGACGAGCATATCCGCTTCACTCTCGGCATAGGCCTGAGGCATGCCGGCGGCTCTGAATATGGCTGCTGAAAAATCGGCTAGCGCCTGCGAACCAACGGTTATGCCCGCCGCATCCAGAACTTCGACCACGATCGCACTCCTCCAGAATAAACGTGTCACGACACTATTGCAGATGAGTTTCTATATGGTATGTTGGTATAACAGGTCAACAGGATTACATGCTATAAAAGAGGGCTTTCCCGCCGAGGCTGCGTCAGTAGTGGCAACCGGCGCGAATGCATGTGCGAAGCCAGGGCTCATCGTGATCTCTGAGGAGGGGTGGTGCTGATGCCTGACGATCAAGGAGGAGTGAAATGAACTATCTCAGAAGACTATCCATCGTGGCCGTCGCGGCGGCTGGTTGCCTCGGCTTGGTAGCGCCTGCGCAATCCCAGGAGAGCCGGGTTCTCAAGTTCGCATCTATCCAGGCTACGGGCCAGCCTTCGTACAAGGGCATGGAGAAGATGGCCGAGCTCGTTGACGAGCGTACGCACGGCGCGCTCAAGCTGCAGCTCTTCGCCGACAGCGTCCTCGGCACGGAACAGGAGTCGATCGAAGGCGTCCAGTTCGGCACGATCGACCTCTACATGGGTTCCTCCGGTGCGTTGGGCCGCTTCCTGCCGAGCCTGGAAGCCTTCTCGGCACCCTACGTCTGGCGCGACGTGGATCATATGATGAGTGTCGTCCGCGGGCCGATCGGAGATGAACTCAATCAGGACCTGATCTCCCAGACCGGCATTCGCATTCTCGATATGGGGTGGTTCTTCGGCGCCCGGCACGTCGCGACCAAGGGCTTCGCCGTCCATGGCCCCGATGATCTGAAAGGGCAGAAAATCCGCATGCAGCCGACCACCATCTACGTCGACACGATGGCGGCAATGGGAGCCAACGTCATCCCGATGGATTTCAAGGAAGTCTATACCAGCCTGCAGACCGGCGTGATCAACGGCCTGGACAACCCTGCCAATACCTATGCCGCCCGCTCCATGTGGGAAGTGGTCGACAACATCAGCCTGACGTCGCACATCATGCAGAATCAGGTGGTCGTCATCAACGAGCAGCTTTTCCAGAGCCTGTCCCCGGAATTCCAGAAGATTCTCCGGGATGCCGCCCGCGAGGCCGGAGACTATCAGTCCGACCTGACGATCGATGGCGACCAGGTGGCGCTCGATGAAATGGCCAAGCATGGGGTCGTCGTCACGACGCCCGACCTAGCCGCCTTCAAGGCTGCGACCGCCGACGTCTACAAGAAATTCGAGAAGAACTGGAAACCCGGTCTCTATCAGCGGATCGTGGATACGAAGTAGCCATGATGCAGCCACTTGCAACGCGCGGGTCTTCCCCCGCCGGATCCATATTGCGCTTTATGGATAAAATCGTATCCGGGTGCCTGATCGTCATCATGACCTTCATGTCGCTTGCGATCTTTGTTCAGGTTCTGTGCCGGGTTTTTCTCGGCACGGCCATCATTTGGGCGGAAGAGTTCGCCGTCCTGCTGTTCGCATGGATGATCTATGTGGGGGCCGCCTACGCGCAGAAGGAAGACAGCCACCTGTCGATCAACACGCTTCGCATGGCGGTCGGCCCACGCCTTGGCGTCCTTCTTGACGTGTTCCGCCATGCCGTCATCCTTGTCTGCTCCGCCACAGCAATTTGGCAAGGTGTTCTCATCAGCCGGCAGACCGTGTTTCTGCGCTATCCGGCGATGGAGATATCGCGGTCCTTTCTTTACGCCAGCGTGCCCGTCGGCTTCGGCCTCGGACTCGTCTACCTGATCGTCAACATCGTTGGCCGACTGCAAAGAAAGGAAGACTGACGATGTTGTGGATGATCTTCTTGGTCTTCGTTGTCCTGCTGGCTTTGAACATTCCCGTCGCCTACGCAATGCTGGCGACATCGATTGGATATCTCGTCCTCAACGGCAATATTCCGCTGATCGTCGTCGCCCAGCAGCTCGGGGCGGGCACGGATCAATTCCTGCTCCTCGCCATACCGTTCTTTTTCCTGGCCGGCGAATTCATGGCGCATGGCGGCATCATCCAGCGGCTTGTCACCCTTGCCAAGGCCATGGTCGGCCATTTCCCTGGCGGCCTGGCAATCACGACGGTCATATCCAGCGTCTTCTTTGCCGGGATCAGCGGTTCGGCGGTCGCGGATATGGCCGCTCTGGGCCGTGTCGAGATCGGCATGATGAAAGGTGCCGGCTATCCGCTGGGCTTTGCCGGAGCCATCAAGGCGGCATCCGCGACGTTGGGGCCGATCATTCCGCCGAGTATTCCCATGCTGGTTTATGGGGGGCTCACGAATACGTCGGTCGGACAATTGTTCATGGCCGGCTTCGTGCCGGGACTCCTGATGGCAATTTTTCTCATCATCGCCATCCGTATCGTCGCAAAGCGTCGGAATTTCCCGGTCACCGAGTGGGCCGGATGGGGAACATTGCTGCAACTGCTGGCTCAGTCCATTCCAATTCTCGTGCTCCCCGTGATTGTCCTTGGCGGCATATTCGGAGGCTTCTTTACGCCGACGGAGGCTGCAATCGTCGCTGCTGCCTATGCGCTCGTCGCGGGGCTCGCTCTTGGTGAGCTCAAAGTCCGCGCGATTCCAGGAATATTGCTGCGCGTATCCGTCGACTCGGCCCAGATCATGTTCATTCTCGCCTCGGCGGTTCTGTTCAGCTGGATCCTAGCGCGCGAGAACCTGCCCGCAACGATGGCGCACTTCATCGCGGCCACGCATACATCGCCCTGGGTCTTCCTGCTTGTCGTCAATGTCGGCCTATTGTTCCTCGGCGCCTTTATGGAGCCGATCCCGATCCTGGTCATCGTGATCCCGATCCTGATGCCCGTGGTTCAGGCCCTGGGGATCGATCCGGTGCAATTCGGCGTCATCGTCAGCCTGAACATCAATCTCGGGCTCATCCACCCGCCGATCGGCATGCTGATGTTCATGGTCATGGCGATGACAGGGATCAACATGGGGACCTTCGTCAGGGAGACATGGCCTTTCCTCATCGCTCTCCTGGCCGCTCTGGCAGTCATCACCTACTGGCCCGATCTCGTGCTGTTCCTGCCCAACTATTTCTATCGGTAGTTCACGATCATGTTCGATGTTGAATGCGTGCGTCGCGTGCCGGCACTTCTCGGCGAGTCTCCAGTCTGGTCCGACGGGGAGCAGGCTCTCTATTGGGTGGACATCCGCGGTTGCGCCATCCACCGCTTCGATCCTTCAACGGGCCGGGACGTCCAGTGGAACCTGGACGAAAATGTCGGGTCGATAGCGTTGCGCAAAGAAGGAGGAGCGGTCATCGCGACAAGATCCGGCTTTCATTTCTTCGACTTCAAGTCCGGGCGGAGCAGCCCGATTGCAAATCCCATCGCCGGGCAGCGGAATGTCCGCTTCAACGATGGTCGTTGCGATCGCCAGGGACGCTTCTGGTCGGGGACGGTCAGCGAAGATCGCGTTCCCGGCACGGCCGCCATTTTCTGCCTGGATGGCGATCTCACCTGCACGAAAAAGGTCGAGGGGCTGACGGTTGTCAACACGATAGCCTGGTCCCCCTCGGGGGATCGAATGTATTTCGGCTGTTCTTACGAACGAAAGATCTTCGTTTGCGATTTCGATCCGGACGATGCGAATATATCAAACCAAAGGGTATTCCTTGCGTTCGGTGAAGGCGACGGCGCGCCGGACGGCGCCACTGTGGATGAAGATGGGTGCTTATGGGTCGCCCATCACGATGGCGCCAAAGTCACCCGGTTCCGGCCAGATGGCGATATCGATCGCATCATCCGCACCCCCGTGCCGCGACCGTCGTGCCCGGCCTTCGGCGGCCCGGATCACGATATTCTCTACGTCACCTCCGTCTGTGCCGGTCTCGATGATCGGCAGCTGCGAGAAGCGCCGCTTTCGGGCGGGCTTTTTGCGATCGGCGTTGGCGTTCGCGGTCTACCCGAGCCACAGTTTATTGGATAACGCCTCGAGGCTGCCTTCGAACGCAGGTCCTTGCGGAATGCGGTCATGATGCTGCGAATTGGGTCGTGGCGAGCCATTCCTGCCAATGACATGGGGAACGAAATGCGGCACAGCGAACGATGAATCGTGGAAGGATGCCGGCTATTGCCCGGCCGATCTCATGCCTCCAAATGGCCGAACCCTTCGACCTCAATCCTGACCGCAGAGCCTTTCCGGACAGGGCCAGGCCTTAGCAGCGAGCCGGTCATCACGATCTGGCCAGCCTCAAGTCTGCCGCCGTGGCCATGAACTTTTTTCACGAGCCATCGCAACGCCGCCAGCGGCGAGAGGTTGAAGGGAGGCGTTTCAGTCGACACCACTCCATCGATCTCGGCTCGCGCCCGCAGATTTTGGAATAGCGTCCGATCGAACTCCGTACGAGACGGTCCGAGCACGAAGGCCGCATGCAGGAAATCGTCCGCAAGCAGAGCCGCCGCGCCGATCTGCGAAAGCGTCACGTCATATCGGTTATCAATCACCTCGCATGCGATGAAAGCTTCGGTGATCGCCTCGGTCAATTCCTCTTCAGAAATGTCTCCCACGGTATCCGGCTGTGGACTGCTACCGAGCCGAAAAGCGATCTCGCATTCGATCGACGGGTTTATTAGCGGCAGCGACAGCGCTTGCCCCAATGTCTTGAACCGAGTCTGATCATAAATTCTGGCGTAGATCGGTTCGTCCAATTGAAAAGGTTGCTGCGATTCCGGCGATATACAGCCGATCTTATACCCCGCAAGCCGACTGCCCTTCTCGATCAAGGCCTCGTGAACGGCTTGCTGCAATCTGTATCCCAGTGCCGGAGTGTCCGGCCACATCTCCTTGGAAGCGTTGAATCGGCGAGGTGCGCCCGTCCGGCTGGAGAGAAAAGCGTGCAATTGGTCGGCATCGGGCTGCGCGGCCGCATAAGCGGTCTTGTCGTTCGGCGGTCGTTCTTTCTTCATGTCATCGCTCATTCCAATTTTCGCATCGCCGGCGAACCAACGATACTGCATGGTATAATAAGTACCCCATTATGGCAAATCGAGCGAAGGGTTTTGCGGCTTGGCCGGCGCCGCTTTCCAAGCCGGACAAAGGAGTCATCCGCGTCCGATATAAGGCATAGTCGTCGCCATCACCGTCATGAACTGGACGTTTGCCTCGAGAGGAAGCCGGGCCATGTAGGAGACGGCGTCAGCAACGTGCGCGACCTCGAAAGTCGGCTCGGAACGAAGGGAGGTGTCTGCCTGTCGGATGCCGCTGACGATCTCGGAAACCATTTCGGTCCGCACGTTGCCGATATCTATCTGTCCGCAGGCGATATTGAAGGGGCGCCCGTCGAGCGACAGAGACTTGGTAATACCGGTGACCGCATGCTTGGATGCATTGTAAGCGATCGCATGGGGGCGCGGTACATAGGAGGATACCGATCCGTTGTTGATGATGCGGCCACCTTGCGGCAACTGCCTGCGCATCAAGGAAAAAGCGCCTCGGGCGACGAGATAGACGCCGGTGAGATTGGTCGATATCACCCGTGTCCAATCCTCGATCGAGAGCTCATCGGGAAGGGCGCCTTTCGCGCTGATGCCTGCATTGTTGAACAGAACGTCGAGGCGGCCGAATCGATCTTCCACGAAGGAAAACAACGTCTCTACCGACGCAGGGTCCGTGACGTCGCAGGCAAAGGGTACGGCGCGGTTTTCATCGCTGGCGCCATCGGCTGTTTCTTGGAGCTTGTCTTTTCTCCGCCCGACTAGAAGAACCGTGAATCCGTCGTCGATCAGTTTGCGTGCGACAACACGGCCGATGCCGCTGCCAGCACCGGTTACCATGGCTATGCTCATTGTTTTCCTCCAGATCGAGTGCACCGCTTCCGAAGTGAGAATAGCGGAGACTAAAACCGCAAATGCCGCCGGCCGCGCGCTGCACCAGAATCTCTCCCGGATCCCACATCGACACTTGGCTCCCCTGATCGCATGAAGCGCTATCGCGCGCATAAACCTTCCCGCGCCGCAGGAAAGGAATTTGAGAAGTTATAATATCATGCTATTATACCATCACATCAAGGTCAAGGCTTTGCCTTCATTCCCGAGGCCCGGCGAAGCGGGAATGACATCCGATCGCGATGATGAGATGTGGGGAGAAGCCTAGATCAGCTTGAACTTGTTCATTGTTACCATATTATCCCGTTAGATGGTCAGCATCCTATACCGAGAACGATGAATGAGGTGGCTTGGAGAGAACGAGCTTCCCGCAGAAACCGCGCACCGAACTTGACTTACCGATATTTCCTTCGAGCATATGCGCCACCGCTTAAGCGTTATCGCAGCAACGAAATTCCTTTCCTTCCGCTTTGGAAGATTACCGGCTGAATAATTTGGAGGCGGCGATTGCCGCAAGTGTCATGTCCCGTCTTATGGAAGACCGCGTCCCCCTCAAGCGCCGCAGACTATATGAGGATGTCATAGATCACCTCGAGGCGGCGATTAATTCCGGTGAGTTCAAGCCCGGCGACTTTCTGCCTTCCGAACGCGATCTGATGAACCACTTCGGCGTTGGCCGTCCATCGATACGCGAGGCTCTTTTTGCGTTGAGGCGGATGGGTCTGATATCGATGAAGGCTGGTGAGCGCGCACGCGTTGCCACGCCAACGCCGTCGGCGCTGGTTGGCGAGCTCTCGGGCCTTGCGCGTCACCTCCTTGCCGCACCCGACGGCATGCGAAATTTCCAACAGGCGAGAATGCTGTTCGAAAGCGCGCTTGCCCAACACGCTGCCCGCGTTGCCACCCCGGATGACATAGCCGCGCTTTCGGCAGCACTGCGCGCAAACAAACTTTCAAAAAGCGATCCTGACGCCTTTGAGAAGACTGACGTCCAGTTTCATTTCGTAATTGCACAAATCGCCCGCAATCCAATCTTCACAGCGCTTCATGCCGGCCTCGTCGAATGGCTGGCGGAGCAGCGGGCCGCCACCAACAGCGGCGAAGAATCGAGAAAGATGGCGATAACGGCCCACAAGAAGATTTATGACGCAATCGCCGCTCGTGATCCGACAGCAGCAGGAGATGCTATGCGGGATCATCTCGTGCAAGTGGAAGAGCTGTACTGGGAAAAGAAAGGCCGGTGATCGAGCTGGCGCAGCTCATGAGCCAGCCGAGGCCGCCGACGCCAACCACCACTATGAAAAGCGATATCATGATCGTCTGATTCACGTCGGCCATGACCGTCGGCAGCGAGAGCGGCAACTGAACCAGGACGAGCTTTAGCATGCCGGTCGATCCGAACGCGTCGGCCGCCTCGAGCACATCGGCGTCGACAAGGCGGATGCCGAGGTTGATCGGTCGTATCATTGGTGACGTTGCATAAATCACCACTGCGATCATCCCGCAGACCTTGCAAAGAAATGGATCGATGCCGGAGCGATCATGTTTCCTCAGCCGGTGGAGATCTATCGCGGCTGGCCGCCCGTCGCCGCTGATCGGCGCGCTCATCAAGGTGTCGGCGATACTGTCGATCATCCGAGCGGGGTCGTGGAATTCGCCATCAGTTCTCTCAGAGCCATACGCTTGTAGATTTCGACGAGCCGATCGCCTTCGGCGCGATCGACGGAAATCGCCAACCGCATCGTCGCCTCGCCGAGCTGCCAGACGAGAAATGCCGTGGCGGTGAGCCGGGTGGGGTCGGCTTCCGGCTGCAAGCGTTGCCAAACGTGCGCCAAGGATTCCGCGCTTGCACGACTGTCTGCAAGCTCAAGTTCGCGCAGGGTCTTGTCGACCTGCGTACCCGACCAGATTTCGCGCATCACCGGCTCGGCCAAGCAGATCGTATAGTAGGCATCGATAAGCCGGGCAAACGCGGCAAGCAGGTCCTCCTCGCTCGATACACCGGCAAGCTCTGCATCAATGCAGGCGCGGTTTTCGACCGTGAAGCGCTCGGCCAGCGCGCGGATGATGGCACTCTTGTCGGGAAAGAATTGATAGAGCGAGCCGATGGATACGCCGGCACGCTCGGCGACCTCGCTCATCCTCATCGCATCGCTGCCATATTGGGAAATCAGGTCACGCGCGGCCGCCAGCATGCGCTCGACGCGCTTGCGGCTGCGCTGCTGCGTCGGTTCCTTGCGGATCAATGGTGCAGGTGACGTTGCCGCCGGCATATATGAGTATCCTTCATATTTTCCTTGACAGGGATAATATGAGGATTTATCACGTTTATCAATATAAGGAATCCTCTTGGGGCATCGGTTCTGGAAGGCATGCGCACTGATACCGATGAAACTGCGGCGAGCGGTCACTGGAACCCGGCAAAGCCTGCGTAGATCGCCATTCAACTCTTGATATGAAGGGAAGCAGACATGCTTTCAATGCTCGTTCCCGTGATCACCCTGCTGGCCCTGCTTGGCAGCGGGATAATGGCCGGCCTGTTCTTTGCCTATTCCAATTCGGTGATGCCGGCGCTGGCGAAACTGCCCGCCCCACAAGGCATTGCGGCAATGAACCATATCAACGTGGTGATCCAGAACCCGCTCTTTCTCACGATTTTCATGGGTACTGCAGTGCTTGCACTGATCTTGATCGCTGCTGCGCTGTCGGGCTGGTCGGCCAGGCCTTCCTGGGTCCTGATCGGCGCCGGGCTCTATCTCGCCGGCAACATCGTTGTCACCGTCACCATCAACGTGCCGATGAACGAGGCCCTCGCCGCAAGCGGCGAGGGGCCGGACGGCATTGCATTCTGGGCGACTTTTCTCGACCGATGGGTGTTCTGGAACCATGTGCGAGCGGCAGCTTGCACAGGAGCGCTGGCCGCGTTCGCCATGGCGATGAGATAGCAGGAACTTGTGCTGCGATTGGGACGGCGGGCCCACGACGACGTTCTCCAGCGCGAGGTGATGCCGAGCAGCGTAAGGCTCCATGACGGGTGAGGCGTCAGCTCGCGTCGGCGAGCCGATAGCCGACGCCGGTCTCCGTGAGGATGTATCGCGGCTGGTCGGGGGCGCGCTCGATCTTCTGCCGAAGCTGGCGGACATAAACGCGCAGATATTGCACGTCGGTCAGCCCGTCCCAGACATGTTCGAGCAGGTAGCGATGGGTCAGCACCCTGCCGGCATGCTGCACCAGGATGCGCAGGATATCGTACTCCTTCGGCGAGAGCTTCACTTCCTCGCCCGCCACCCTGACAATGCGCTTGACGAGATCGACGGAGAGCTCGCCGACCTGAAAGACCGGCTTTTCCCCCTGGCTTTGCAGCCGGTGGCGCAGCGCCACGCGAATGCGCGCGGTGAGCTCGTTCATGCTGAAGGGTTTTGTCACGTAGTCGTCCGCGCCAAGCTCCAGCGCCTCCACGATGCCGGCCTCGTCGGTGCGGCTCGACAGGATGACGATCGGTAGGTCCAGCCCCTCCCCGCGCCATTTGGCGAGGAGATCGTGGCCCGGCATGTCCGGCAGGCCGAGGTCGAGCACGATGAGGTCGGGCTTTTCCGATTTCACCAGTTCCATCGCTACCTTGGCGCTCATCGCCTCGATGACGGCATAGTCCTGCGTGGAGAGCCCGACACGCAGCAGCTTGCGGATCGGCGGCTCGTCATCGACGATCAGAATGCGGACGGCGGTGCCGGTCATTCGCTTCCTCCCGGTGCAGGCGTTTCGGACGGAACCGGCATGCGGATCGTGAAGACGGCGCCGGGGCGATCCACGCGGTTCGCCGCCGTGATCGTGCCGCCCATGGCCTCCACGAAGCCGCGGCAGATGGAAAGGCCGAGCCCCGTTCCGGCCTGCACATGGTCGCCCTTCCGCACGCGGTAGAAGCTGTCAAAGATGCGCTCCATGTCGCCCGCCGGAATGCCTGGCCCCTCGTCCGTGACGGAGAGCAGGATGGCGTTCGCCTCCTGCCAGCCGCGAATCCCGATCGCCGAGCCCTCGGGCGCGTATTTTGCGGCATTGTCGAGGAGGTTGAAAAGCACCTGCTCGAAGAGCACCGGATCGACCCGCAGCATCGGCAGGGATTGCGGAATGCCGACCTCGACCCGGTGGAAAGACACGATCTTGCCGGCCCGCGACAGCGCCGTGCCGACGATGTCGCCGGCGAAATGCCAGGCATAGTTCGGCTCCATCGCCCCGGAGCCGATGCGCGTCATGTCGAGCAGGTTGGCGATGAAGCGGTTAAGCCGCTCGGATTCGTCGATGATGGTCGCCAGCAGCTCCCGTCTCGCTCCCTCGTCCATCTGCACGCCGAGGTCCTTCAGCGTGTCGGCTGACCCCATGACCGCCGCGAGCGGCGTCTTGAGGTCGTGCGAGATCGACGTCAGCAGCGCCGCGCGCAGCCGGTCCGTCTCCGCCGCGAGCCTGGCGCTATCCACATCGGAGACCAGTTGCACGCGCTCGATCGCCAGCGCCGCCTGATCCGACAGGGCATCGAACAGGCGCTGTTGCTCGGGCGTGAGGATCGGTCCCTGCCTGTCGTTGTCGAGGCCGATGACACCGACCGCCTCGCGGCCAGTGCGCATGGGAAGATAAAGGCGCCTGGCACCCGGCAGCGTATCGGCGCCGCGGCCGGCCGGACGATCATGCTCCCAGGCCCATTTCGCAGCGGCTATATCGGCATCCAGCAAGGTATCGTCGGGCGGATAGCCGGCCTTCACAACCACCGATCCGTTCTCCGGCAACAGGATGATGACCCGCACCTTGAGCATCGAGGCGATCTGAAAGGCCGTTGCCCAGAGCACGTCGTCGAGCGTGCCCGTGCCGGCGAGCTTCTTGGAGAAAAGATACAGGTCCTCCGTCGTGCGCGCCCGTTGGCGGGCAGCCGCGGCCTGACGCTGGACGGCGGCCGTCAGGTTGGAGACGACGACCGCAACCCCAAGATAAAAGAACAGGGCGACGATGCTCTCCGGATCGCTGACCGTGAACGTATATTTCGGCCCGAGAAAGAAGAAGTTGAATGCGAGCGCACCCAGCAAGGACGCGAAAAGGCCGGCACCGAGCCCATTCCGGACGGAAGCTGCAAGGACCGCCATAAGGAAGACGAGGCCGAGGTTCTGGACGTCGAGCGTCTGGTCCAGCGCCATGCCGGCCAGAACAGCCAGGGCGACGAAGACGGCGCTCAGGAAGTATGGCTTGATGCGAAAGGGGCGCGGAGCCGGCGCGGCACTCACTCCACGCCGGGCCGCCTTCTCCTTTTCATCGCCGGAGACGACGTGAACGCTGATATTGCCGGCATATCGGATCAGGTCATGGGTGACCGACGCCCGCCAGAACCGCCGCCAGCGCGAGCCGCTTGGCCGACCGACGACAACGTGCGTAAAATTGTTGGCATTGGCGTAAGCGATGATCTCGCGCGACGGTGAAAGAGACGGTAGCGTCACCGCCTCGGCGCCGAGCTGTTCGGCAAGCCGCATGTTGGCCGCAAGCCGATCCTTTTCCCGGTCCGACGCGCTGGCCGATTGCGGCGTTTCGAGGTGCAGCGCCGCCCAGGGCGCGCGCAGCCGGTCGGCCTGTCGCCGGGCATAGCGGACCAGACCTGCCCCCTTTGGGCCATGGTCGAGGCAGACGAGCAGGCGTTCGCCCGCGGCCCAGGGACCGGAAATGGCATGGGCCTGCATATGGTTGAGCAACTGCTCGTCGACCCGCTGGGCGGTGCGCCGCAATGCCAGCTCGCGCAAGGCCGTCAGGTTGCCGGGCGAGAAGTAGTTCTCCATCGCCTGCCTGGCCGTTTTCGGCACATAGACCTTGCCTTCCGCCAGCCGCTTGATCAGGTCGTCAGGCGTGATGTCGATGATCTCGATGTCGTCGGCGCGGTCGACGATGGAATCGGGAACGGTTTCGCGCACGCGAATGCGGGTGATCTGCGCCACCACATCGTTGAGGCTTTCCACATGCTGGATGTTGAGCGTCGAATAGACGTCGATCCCGCGGGAAAGGATCTCCTGCACGTCGAGGTAGCGCTTGGGATGGCGACTACCGGCGACATTGGTATGGGCAAGCTCGTCGATGAGGACAAGCGCCGGCCGGCGCTCGAGGATCGCATCGAGGTCCATCTCCTCGAGTTGCTGGCCACGATAGTCGACCTTCCGGCGGGCAACGACCTCGAAGCCCTCCACCAGGGCCTCCGTTTCCCTGCGGCCATGGGTCTCGACGATGCCGATGACGACATCGACGCCATCGGCCTGCCGCGCCCGGCCGGACATCAGCATCTCGTAGGTCTTGCCGACGCCCGGCGCCGCGCCGAGAAAAATCTTGAGGCGTCCGCGCGTTTCCCGCTCCGCACGGTCCAGCAGGGCATCCGGCGATGGTCTTTTATCATTCTCGCGACTGTCGTCCGGCATGAACATCCATCCAACTGCTCCGGCCAGCCTTCCAGCCGGCCGGAAACGCCCATTTCAGTTTACGAGCCGGCCTCGTCAAGCGCCATGTTGAGGCGCAGCACATTCACCACGGGTTCGCCGAGGAAGCCAAATTCGCGGCCCTCGACGTGCCGGTCGACCAGCGCACGCACCGCAGCCTCGTCCATCACCCGCGCCCTGCCGACGCGCGCGACCTGGAAATAGGCCGCTTCCGGCGAGATATGCGGGTCGAGGCCGCTGCCAGAGGCGGTGACAAGGTCGATGGGCACCTCGCCACCCGGGTTGGCGACCTTGGCGGCCTCGTAGTCGGCCTTCACCCTCGCGATCAGCTTGCCGCTGGTCGGTCCGAGATTGGAGCCGGAGGAGCCGGCGGCGTCATAGCCGTCGCCCGCCGCCGAGGGGCGGCCGTGGAAATACCGCTCGCCCGTGAAGGCCTGACCGATGAGGGCCGATCCGATCACCTTGCCATCCTTCTCGATCAGGCTGCCGTTCGCCTGGCTCGGGAAGACGGCTTGCGCGATGCCGGTCATGGCGGCGGGATAGAGAAGGCCGGTAATGACCGTGGTGGCGAGGATCATGACGATTGCCGGACGCAGTTGCTTGAACATGGTCTTATCCTTAGGCGAGGCCGAGGGCGGTGATGGCGACGTCGATCGCCTTGATGCCGATGAAGGGCACGACGATGCCGCCGAGGCCATAGATGAGAAGGTTGCGGGAAAGCAGCGCGCCGGCGCCGACGGCGCGGTACTTCACGCCCCTCAGCGACAGCGGGATCAGCGTGACGATGATCAGCGCATTGAAGATGATCGCCGAGAGGATGGCGGACTGCGGGGTCGAGAGGCCCATGATATTCAGCACGCCGAGCTGCGGGTAGAAGGCGAGGAACATGGCCGGGATGATCGCGAAATATTTCGCGATGTCATTGGCGATGGAGAAGGTCGTCAGCGCGCCGCGGGTCATGAGCAGCTGCTTGCCGATCTCGACGATCTCGATGAGCTTGGTCGGATCGCTGTCGAGGTCGACCATGTTGCCGGCCTCGCGGGCGGCAACCGTGCCGGTGTTCATGGCGACGCCCACATCCGCCTGGGCGAGCGCCGGGGCGTCGTTGGTGCCGTCGCCGCACATGGCGACGAGCTTGCCCCTGGCCTGCTCCTCGCGGATAAGCTGAAGCTTGTTCTCCGGCGTCGCCTGCGCGAGGAAATCGTCGACGCCGGCTTCCGCGGCGATGGCCGCGGCCGTCATCGGGTTGTCGCCGGTGATCATCACCGTGCGGATGCCCATGCGGCGCAGCTCCGCGAAGCGCTCGCGGATGCCGCCCTTGACGATGTCTTTCAGCTGCACGACGCCGAGCAGCCTGCCATCGCGGGCAACAGCGAGCGGCGTGCCGCCGGTCTCCGCAATCTCCTCGGCGAGGGCCTGGATCTCGCGCACCTTGTCGGAGGATACCGCCGCGCCGACACGGGACAGCACCGCATCCACCGCGCCCTTGCGGATCTCGGCGCCCTCGAGGTCCACGCCGCTCATGCGGGTCTGGGCGGTGAAAGGCACGAAGCTCGCCCTGAGGCTCGCCATGTCACGGCCGCGGATGCCGTATTTCTCCTTGGCGAGCACGACGATGGAACGTCCCTCGGGCGTCTCGTCGGCGAGGGAGGAAAGTTGGGCAGCATCGGCAAGGTCCTGCTCGGTGACGCCGCGCATCGGCTTGAAAGCCGTCGCCTGGCGATTGCCGAGCGTGATCGTGCCGGTCTTGTCGAGCAGCAGCGTGTCGACGTCGCCCGCCGCCTCCACCGCACGGCCCGACATGGCGAGCACGTTGAAGCGCACGAGGCGGTCCATGCCGGCGATGCCGATGGCCGAGAGCAGCGCGCCGATGGTCGTCGGGATGAGCGTGACGAACAGGGCGACGAGCACGATGACCGGGATCGAGCCACCGGCATAGGCAGCAAAGCTCGGAATGGTGACGGTCGCCAGCACGAAGATCAGCGTCATGCCGGCGAGCAGGATGTTGAGCGCAATCTCGTTCGGCGTCTTCTGGCGCTCCGCGCCCTCGACCAGCGAGATCATGCGGTCGAGGAAGGTGGAGCCGGCAGCGGCGGTGATGCGCACGCGGATCCAGTCGGACAGGACCTGCGTGCCGCCTGTCACGGCCGAGCGGTCGCCGCCCGATTCCCGGATGACGGGCGCGGATTCCCCCGTGATGGCCGCTTCGTTGACCGAGGCGACGCCCTCGACCACCTCGCCGTCGGAGGGGATGATGTCGCCTGCCTCGACGAGCACGAGGTCGCCGACCTTGAGGCTGGCACCCGCGACCATGGTGTAGCCTGTGGTGCTGCCGGCGGCCAGAAGCTTGGCCTGCGTCTCCGAGCGCGCCTTGCGCAGGGAATCGGCCTGCGCCTTGCCGCGCCCCTCGGCGACGGCTTCGGCGAAGTTGGAGAAGAGCACGGTGAACCAGAGCCAGAGGTTGATCTGGAAGGAGAATCTGATATCGCCGCTGCCGGTGGCGAGGTCGCGCAGGAAGAGAATGGTCGTAAGGACCGAAACCGTCGCCACGACGAACATGACGGGATTGCGGGCGAGCGTGCGCGGGTTCAGCTTGGCGAACGCGGCGCTTATCGCCGGAACGAGAATGCGAGAATCCAGGATGCTCGCGGATTTTGCCTGGCTCATGAGAGACTCCAGCTTTGAAACGAAGCGCGCTCAGCCGCGCAGGAAATGGTGAGGATGGCGACCATGACGGCCAGCGCTCCTCAGAAGGTCTGCCCGGCGAGCATGGCGAGATGCTCGACGACCGGGCCGAGCGCCAGCGCCGGGAAGAAGGTGAGGCCGCCGACGATGAGGATCGTGCCGACGAGCAGGCCGACGAAGAGCGGACCGTCCGTCGGGAAGGTGCCCGCCGAGGCCGGCACCGTCTTCTTGGCGATGAGCGAGCCGGCAATGGCCAGAGCCGGCACGATGACCAGGAAGCGCCCCACCAGCATGCCGAAGCCGAGCGTGATGTTGTACCAGGGTGTATTGCCGGTGAGGCCGCCGAAGGCTGAGCCGTTGTTGGCCGCCGCGGAGGTATAGGCGTAGAGAATCTCGGAGAAACCGTGCGGGCCGGCCGTGCCTACGGAGGCAACCGCCAGGGGCAGCACGCTGGCGATGGCCGTGAAGACGAGCATGGCGAGCGGCAGGCACAGGATGGCGAGCACGGCCATCTTCATCTCCTTCGCCTCGATCTTCTTGCCGAGATATTCCGGCGTGCGGCCGACCATCAGGCCCGCCACGAAGACCGCGACGACGATGAAGAGCACGATGCCGTAAAAGCCCGCGCCGACGCCGCCGACGATGACCTCGCCGAGCTGCATGTTGAGGAGTGGGATGAGGCCGCCGAGCGCCGTGAAGCTGCCGTGCATGGCATTGACCGCGCCGCAGGACGCCGCCGTCGTGACGACGGCGAAGAGCGAGGAAAGCGTAATTCCGAAGCGGACCTCCTTGCCCTCCATGTTGCCGCCCTGAAGACCGAAGGCATGCATCAGCGGGTTGCCGGAGGCTTCCGCCCAGTAGGTGACGGCGACGCCGACGACGAAGAGCAGGCCCATGGCGGCGAGGATCGCCCAGCCCTGGCGCTCACTGCCGGCCATGCGGCCGAAGACATTGGTGAAGGCCGCGCCGATCGCGAAGATCGAGACCATCTGGAGCATGTTCGAGATGGCGTCAGGGTTCTCGAAAGGATGGGCGGAATTGGCGTTGAAGAAACCGCCGCCATTCGTGCCGAGCATCTTGATGGCGAGCTGCGAGGCGACCGGGCCGAGCGCGATGGTCTGCCTGGCCCCTTCCAGTGTCGTTGCCGTCACATAGGGGCCGAAGGTCTGCGGCACGCCGAGCGCGACATAGGCAAGCGCCAGCACGATGCAGATCGGCAGCAGCACATAAAGCGTGGCGCGGGTCATATCGACCCAGAAATTGCCGAGCGACTTGCCGGACGCGCCCGCGAAGGCACGGATCAGTGCGACGGCGATCGCCATGCCGGTGGCGGCGGAAACGAAGTTCTGCACCGTCAGCCCCGCCATCTGCGTGAAGTAGGACATGGTGCTCTCGCCGCCGTAGTTCTGCCAGTTGGTGTTGGCGACGAAGCTGGCTGCAGTGTTGAAGGAGAGCTCCGGCCCGACCGCCGCCATGCCGGCGGGGTTGAGCGGCAGCACGTCCTGCAGGCGCTGGAGCCCGTAGAGCAGCAGGATGCCGGCAAGATTGAACGCCAGCATGGCGAAGGTGTAGGTCGTCCAGCGCTGCTCATCGCGCTCGGAGGTGCCTGCCAGCGCATAAAGGCTCCTTTCGACGGGAACGAGGACGGGGGAGAGGAGTGTGCGCTCCCCGGCAAAGACGCGCGTCATATAGGCGCCGAGCGGTTTGACGAGGGCGAGGACGATCCCTGAGAAGAGGAGGATCTGTAGCCATCCGTTGAGGGTCATGAGAAAAACTTTCCGTTCCCGGCAGCTTCAGCGCCGGCTCCGTTCAGAAGCGCTCGGGGCGAACGAGGGCATAGGTGAGGTAGAGGGCGAGGAAGGCGGTGACCGCGCCGCCGAAGACATAGTCGAACAGCATCGCACCCTCCCTCACAGCCTGTCGCAGGCGCGCGTATAGGCAAAGCAGGCGGCGAAGAAGGCGAGCGCCGCGCCCATCAGAAGAACATCCATCATCGATCCGGACTCCGTTGCGGGGACCGGGCAGGCCGGAAGGCGACGCCGCCAAGACCGCCCGGCGCGGAGAGCACCCTTCGCTCTCCCACACCTCGATATGCGTCCGAACCGGATAGGCATTCGAGATCGGCCGGAGCGGTAAAAAATAGGAATCTTATAGGAATTTCGGCCGGCGCGACGTCGAGGCGCCGCTCCGTCGCAGCCGGTCGGCGTCGAGGATACGTTTGCGATAGACGTCGCAGGTCTCAAGGAAGCCAAGCGTGAACTGGGGCCCTTGGCGGCCAAGGTTTGGCGCTATTGTGAGAGCAACGACATCGCGGCAGAAACCGTGACCGTGAAAAGCCGCTTTGCGGATTTCCAGATCATCACCCGCAGCCGCGCGGTTCCGGG
Source organism: Shinella sp. Sh6 (assembly GCF_055392685.1). Lineage (NCBI taxonomy): Bacteria > Pseudomonadati > Pseudomonadota > Alphaproteobacteria > Hyphomicrobiales > Rhizobiaceae > Shinella > Shinella sp. Sh6. The sequence continues at coordinate 3,124,315 of NZ_AP044005.1, forward strand.
CGCATTCCCCGATGCTGCACTCATCGACGCTGTGACGGCCTGCTCGCAGCCGCCCATCCGTTCCGCAAGCCGGTCCGGTTGCTCGGCGTCACCCTTTCAGGCCTCGGTCAAGCCCACCGCGCGCCGGCCGCGCAGCTCGAATTGCGTTTGTAGAGGGCGAGACCTATTCGACCTATTCCGACAAGGGCGAAGCCGGACATCTGAACGCTTGCCCTTAGGACGAGGCCAGAAAGCTCGCGCGACTGTTGCCGCCCGATACGCGGATCAGTTCTTCGCGCGAGCCCTATGGATCGGCAATCGTCATGCCCATCGGAGAACCGATTGGGCAGTCAGATTTCCGCTTTACTTAGTGGCCGTCGAAGTGGCCTGCCGAGACGGCGGGCGCCTGGGCGACCCTGACGGCGACGCTCACGCCGCGAACAACGGGCGCTCCCTCGGACTGCGGCACACCCGTTTGAGCGAGCGTGCCCTCGATCGGAGCAACGGTGCGCGCGTCGAGATCGACCATATAGAGCGCCGAATCCCCTTCCATGCCGATGACGACGGAATTTGCCATATGCGTTCCTTCCTTTCTCCGGGTTAGAAGCCCGCCTGTCGCAGGCCGGTGCGGTACATGTCCTTCTGCCAACGCTCCTTGATGGGAATGGCGGAAAGCCAGGTCTCGATGTCGAAATGGGGGTTCAATTGGAGAGCACGGTCGCGCTCGCGTTCGGCCTCTTCGCGATTGCCCAGCATGCCCCAGGCAGCCGCCGCAAGACGGGCGGCCGGCGCGGAAACCGTCATCCGGTCGATAAACGCGATCGCCTCGTCGTAGCGTTCGAGGAAGAAGCTCGCACCGGCGGCGCACCACAGATAAAGATCCGGCGGAATGAAATTCAGCGCAATGGCGCGCCGGATCGCGGCAAGCCCTTCCTTCGGGCGCGATGCGTGAATGAGGGAGTCCGCGAGGCTGTAGATGCCATCCGCGTAATGCGGGCCGAGCTTGACGGAGGTCGAAAGCGCTTCGACGCTGCGGTCGGCGTCGCCGAGATAGAGCTCGGAGACGCCGAGCTCCCGATGCCCGAACGGCGACAACGGATTGAGGTGGATCGCCTCCAGGGCGACGTCCTGGGCAGCGCGCAGCAATTCCTCGTTCTGCCGGGCGCCGAGCAGCCATTCCATCGACAGGGTGCGCGACAGGCCGCTGAGCGCCGGCGGAAAAGCCCGATGCTCGGCAAGGGCCTGCTCGAAATCGCGGCGCGCCTGCAGGGCGCCGGCCACGGTCGGTACTTTCAAGCGGTGAATGCCGCGAAGATAGAGATGATAGGCCCGGGCATTGCGCACATAGTCGTCGTAGAAGACTTCGTTGCGCTCCATCTCGGCCGCGATATGGGACGTCATCGAGCGGACGATGTCGCGCCGCCGGTCGGGCAGGGTCGCGACTTCAAGCGTATAGCGCGCCGCCCAGACCATCGTGTCGGTGGGAAGGAACAGCAACTGGACAAGCAGTCCCTCCGGCGAGATCCTCGTATCGAGAACGTAGTGGACCTCGTTGCGCTCCAGCCGGCCGACCCAGTCGACATCGCCCCGCAGGCACCTTGCCGTATGCGGCGCGACCACGACGATGCCGCGCATGACCGCAAGGCCCATCGCGATATCCTCGATGAGCCCCTCGGCCAGCATGACATCCGTCGCCTTGGATCGACGCGCCACGGGCGGCAGGAGCGCGATCCGCGGGTGGCCACCGTCAAGACATTGCTCGATCCGCCCGGCGGCGGGATCGACGCGCATGATCGATTGTCCTGAATCGCATAGTGGCAAGGTGGCCTCCCCTGCGCTTGCCGGCAGACACATAAAGGCTACTCCATGAGCGGGCTTTACTCAACCTAAAACCGCAAAAAACTCTCCCGGCACCAACCCCAAGTCACGACGACAGGCCTGAACGAGGAAACCCCTGCCGGCCGCATGTCCCGATACATTTTCTTACATTTCCCGCCCCCGCCGGAAACATGCAAGACACATGGCAAAGCTCTTTAGGCGCCGGTCAACGGCAGTCAACAAGGGAAAACACCGTGCCTTTCCAACTCTCCATAATCGCCACGCTCGCCGCCGGCGCAATGATGCTCGCCACGCCGGCGATGGCGGAACAGAAGCCGACCGTCGTGCTCGTGCACGGCGCTTTCGCCGATTCCAGTAGCTGGAACGGCGTGATCAGGACGCTTGAAGCCGATGGCTATCCGGTCGTCGCCGCGGCCAATCCCCTGCGCAGCGTCAAGGGCGACGCCCGGTCCGTATCGAGCCTTCTGTCCACCATCGCGGGCAAACCATTCGACAGGGGGACATCATGACGACGATCGACAAGAATGGCACACCGCTCTCCCAGATGCTGAACAAGGCCTTCGCGGCCTTCGACAGGGACGGGGACGGCAAGCTGAATACGGACGAGTTCAAGAACTTCAACGAGATCCTGAAACCGGGCATCGCCGTCGACGGCCACGGCAAGCCCAAGATCGATTTCAGCGAGCGGATGGATCACGACGGCGACGGGCTGGTCAGCCGGGAGGAGATGAACACGACGCCGCTGCTGATGCCGGCCGGTCTGTGCGATCCGAGCCTGAAGTCCATGCTGGACTATCTGCGACTGAAGGGCGATCCCGATGCCCTCGAAGCCGCGGCGATCCTCGAGGAACGGGGCACCGGGGAAACCTGAACGAAAAGGGCGGGCGCCGGCCCGGCGTCCTTCTCTTGCCGGCCGGGCGGAACAAGCCTTGCGTTGTGCAGTTAGACCTGCGGCAACAATCCCGAGGAGATTCCCATGGCCAAGAAAGCGAGCCCCATCGCGAAGATGGAGGAAGCGGACGTGCACGACCAGACGCTGCAACGCGGCAAGGGTGGCGAGCTGCACCAGACAGCAGGGGACGGCCAGCCGGTGCTGACGACCGCGCAGGGCGCGCCGGTGGCGGACGACCAGAACACACTACGCGTCGGCGCGCGCGGGCCGGCGCTGATCGAGGACTTCCACTTCCGCGAGAAGATCTTCCATTTCGACCACGAGCGCATTCCCGAGCGCGTGGTCCATGCCCGCGGCTACGGTGCCCACGGCTATTTCGAGACCTATGATTCGCTCGCGGCCTATACGCGGGCGGACGTGTTCCAGCGCGCGGGCGAGAGGACGCCGGCCTTCGTGCGTTTTTCCACCGTCGCCGGCAGCAAGGGGTCGTTCGACCTTGCCCGCGACGTCCGCGGCTTCGCCGTGAAGATCTATACGAAGGAGGGCAACTGGGACCTTGTCGGCAACAACATCCCGGTCTTCTTCATCCAGGATGCGATCCGCTTCCCGGACATCATCCACGCCGTGAAGCCGGAGCCCGACCGCGGCTTTCCGCAGGCCCAGTCGGCGCATGACAATTTCTGGGACTTCATCAGCCTGACGCCCGAAAGCATGCACATGATCATGTGGATCATGTCGGACCGGGCCATTCCCCGCTCCTTCCGCTTCATGGAAGGCTTCGGCGTGCATACGTTCCGCTTCGTCAATGCGAAGGACGAATCGACCTTCGTCAAGTTTCACTGGAAGCCAAAGCTCGGCCTCCAGTCCGTCGCTTGGAACGAGGCGGTCAAGATCAACGGCGCGGACCCGGATTTCCACCGGCGCGACCTCTGGCAGGCCATCCAGTCCGGCAATTTTCCGGAATGGGAGCTTGGCGTCCAGCTCTTCGACCAGGATTTCGCCGACGGCTTCGACTTCGACGTGCTCGACCCGACGAAGCTGATCCCGGAAGAAGTGCTGCCGGTACAGCCCGTCGGCCGGCTCGTGCTCGACCGCATGCCGGAGAACTTCTTCTTCGAGACCGAACAGGTCGCGTTCATGACGCAGAACGTGCCGCCCGGCATCGACTTCAGCAACGATCCGCTGCTGCAGGGCCGCAACTTCTCCTATCTCGACACGCAGTTGAAGCGCCTCGGCAGCCCGAACTTCACCCACCTGCCGATCAACGCGCCGAAGTGTCCCTTCGCGCATTTCCAGCAGGACGGCCATATGGCGATGCGCAACCCGACGGGCCGCGCCAACTACCAGCCGAACTCGTGGGGCGAAGGTCCGCGCGAATCGCCCCTTGAGGGCTACCGGCACTTCCCCGCCGAGGAAGCCGGCCCGAAGGTCCGCCTGCGGGCGGAAAGCTTCGCCGACCACTACAGCCAGGCGCGCCAGTTCTACATCAGCCAGACGCCGCCGGAGCAGCGGCACATCGCCATGGCGCTGACCTTCGAGCTAAGCAAGGTCGAGACGCCCGTCATCCGCGAGCGCATGGTCTCCCACCTTCTCAATATCGACGAGACGCTTGCCGGCAAGGTCGCCGCCGCCCTCGGCATCGATCCCGTGCCGAAGCCGGCGGATGCGGCGGTCAAGACGCGCCAGGACCTGGAGCCCTCCCCCGCCCTCAGCATCATCGAGCGGGGCCCCAAGCGCTTCGAGGGCCGCAAGCTGGGCGTGCTCGTCACGGAGGGCGCCGACCGCGCACTCTTCGACACGCTGGAGGCCGGCATCATGGCCGAGAAGGCGGTGATCGAGGTGATCGCGCCGAAGGTGGGCGGGGTGACGCTCTCGGACGGAAGCCCGCTTGCGGCGCAGCAGATGATCGACGGCGGCCCGTCCGTCCTCTACGACGCCGTGGTCGTCCTCGCTTCCGAGGCGGGCATGGCGGACCTCCTCAAGGAGGCGGCGGCGCGGGACTTCGTCGCCGACGCCTTCGCCCATTGCAAGTTCATCGGCTATACGGCACCGGCCTTCCCCCTTCTCGAAAAGGCCGGCGCGGCCGACATGCTCGATGAGGGAACGGTGGAGATCGACGGCGTGGACGCGGTCGCCGATTTCCTGAAGGCGCTCGGCGCGTTGCGCGTCTGGGCGCGCGAGCCTTCGGTCAAGCTGCCCTGAACGGAAAGCCCCGGCGAAACGCCGGGGCCTCCCGGGCGGTCAGGGCGGCCAACGGCAGTGCCGCCGCTTCGGCCGCGGTGAGGCGCGCCTTGCCGGCCTCACCGCAGCCGAAGCGGCGGCTGCCGATGGAACCTCCCTCGGCTCTCGCGCCTTACCGCTCCATCACCATTTCGAGGGAGCAGGCCCATGAAGTGCATTTCTCTCCTCATTCTGGCGGGCGGCCTGGCGCTCGCGCAGGCGCCTCGGGCGACAGCCGGCGAAGAGCAGTTCCTGGCGTCGCTGAAAGGACAATACGAGGGCAAGGGGCAGGTGAGGCTGCGCACGAACCGCGGCCCGATCAACGTGACCTGCAGTTTCGGTTCCACGGCGACCGCGAACACGCTTTCACTGGACGGCAAGTGCCGCGGCCTCGTCGTGGTCTCGCGAGCCATAGGCGCCGAGCTGACCCGGCGCGGCAGCTCCTACAAGGGCTCGTATATCGGCGCGGGCTCCGGGCCGGCAACCCTGTCGGGCAAGCGGAACGGCAACGCCTTGAACCTCACCATCCGGTGGGCCAAGGAAATCAACGGCGACCGCAACGCCCAGCTATCGGTGGCCAAATCGGGCTCACGCGGCCTCACGCTGACCACGACGGACAAGGACCCCGCGTCGGGCAAGGCCGTCGTCACGAGCAAGATCGTATTGCATCGAAAGTAGGTTCGGAGGCTACCGTCAGCGCCGCACGGCCGGAGCGTTCCCGTGGACGGCGTCGTAGATGCAGGGCGCCGCAACGACGGCGCCCACGATCAGGAAAAGGACGATCTTCTTCATCGCGGCTCACACCACGGTCAGCACGACGTCGATATTGCCGCGCGACGCCTTGGAATAGGGGCAGGTCCGGTGCGCCTCCTCGACCAGTGCCTCGGCGAGGTCCCTTTCGAGGCCCGGCAGGCTGATGCTCAGGCGCGCCTGGAGAAAATAGCCCTCGCCGGCCATGCCGAGGTCGACTTCCGCATCGACGGCAGCCTCTGCGGGCAGGCGGAGCTTGCGCCCGGCGGCGGCAAGGCCGAGCGCGCCGATGAAGCAGGCCGACCAGCCGGCGGCGAACAGTTGCTCGGGATTGGTGCCGCCCTTGCCGCTGCCGGGCGGCGACAGGCGCACGTCGAGCGCCCCGTCGTCGCTGCGGGCCGCGCCGTCGCGCCCGCCGGTGGTGTGGGTCTTGCCGGTGTAGAGAACCTTTTCGATCCGGGTCATGCTGTCTGCTCCTTCGTGCGTCGCCGTTCGCGACATCGTTGACGAGAAGCGTTCTGAGGGATCGCCGTATCCCGCATGTTTTCGAAAAGGGGTAAATTGTATCGCAGCGTAGCAGCAGGGCCGGCGGCTACTTTCCCATACGAAAGGCCCGGAATATCCGGGCCTCGTTCAGGGCAACACGATTTCGGCGGCAAGCCCGCCGCCGGGGCGATTGCAAAGCCGCACCGCCCCTCCGATCGAGGCGGCGAGCTGCTGGGCGATGGCAAGCCCGAGCCCCGCGCCACCGGTCTCGCGGTTGCGCGACCCCTCCAGCCGGAAGAAGGGCTTCATAGCCGCTTCCAGCCTGTCGTCCGGAATGCCCGGCCCGCGGTCGAGCACGGCGATGACGGTCCTGCCGTCGTCGCGCGCGACGTTTATCTCGGCGCTGCCGGCATATTTCAACGCGTTGTCGACGAAATTGGCGAGGATGCGGCGCAGCGCATGCGGCTTGGTCGCCACCGTGCCGAAAACCACGCCCGACACCCGAACCGCCTTGCCTATATCCTGGTAATCGTAGGCGATGCTGTCGATGAAGGAGGAAAGATCGATGCGGGTGGCCTTCTCGCCGCTGCTGTGGGCGCTGCGGGCATAGGCGATGCCGTCCTGCACCAGCCGCTCGATCTCGGCAAGGTCGCGCACCAGCTTGTCGCGCTCGGGCGTATCGTCCGCCATGTCGGCGCGCAGCCGCATGCGGGTGATCGGCGTCTGGAGATCGTGCGAGATGGCGGCAAGGATCTGCACGCGCTCTTCCAGATAGTGGGCGATGCGCTCGCGCATGGCGTTGAAGGCCGCGGCGGCATGGGCCACTTCGCTCGGCCCGGTTTCGTCGAGGGCCGGCCCGCGCCTGTTGGGATCGAGCGTCTCGGCCGCCTCGGCAAGCCGTCCAAGCGGGCGCGTCGCCTGCCGCACCGCATACCAGGCGCACAGCATCAGCAGCGCCATCTGCACGATGAAGACGTAGGGCAGCCAGTCCGCGACCGGCATGACGCCGCGCGGCATAATGTCGATGGTCAGGGGGCTGCCGTCGCTCAGCGACAGATGCGCCTGCAGGCGCTGCACGTCTCCCGGGGTCGTCTCGAGGCTGAGGGGAAAGCGATGGCCGGTCGCCGCCTCGATCCGCGCCGCGATCTCGGCGCCGTGCCGCGAGGTATCCAGCGCGCCGGGCACGCCCTCGCCGAGCACGAACTGGTAGTTGCCGCGCCCGAGCCGGCCGACAAAGCGCGGTCGCTCGCCGGCCGGCAACTGGTCGAGCACGGCGATGGAGGTCGCGACGTCGTTCTCCAGCGTGCCGAGCATCAGCTCCTTCGCGGTCAGGTAACGCTCGATGGAGAGCACGGTGAAGGACAAGGCGTAGGCGACGGCCAGCCCGACGAACAGGATGAGGAATATCCGGGCGCGCAGCGTCGCCGGCCAGCGAAGACCGCTCATCGCTGCTCCACGATCTCGATCGGCACGGAAAAGACGTAGCCCTCGCTGCGCACCGTCTTGATGTAGAGAGGCTCGCGCGCGTCGTCGCCGAGGCGCTGGCGCAGCCGGCTGACGAGAAGATCGATGGAGCGGTCGAACAGGTCCGCATCGCGCCCCTGCGTCAGGTTCAGCAACTGGTCGCGGTTGAGAACGCGCTGGGGATGGTCGACGAAGACGCGCAGCAGGCGGTATTCCGCGCCGCTGAGGGCGATGGCCGTTCCCTCCCGGTCGAGCAGGTGCCGCCCGACCGTGTCGAGCCGCCAGTCGCCGAAGCTCAGGATCCGGCCCGCCTCGCTGATCTGGAGATTGGGCGGCAGCATGCGCGTGCGCCGGAGCACGGCCTTGATGCGGGCGAGCAGCTCGCGCGCGGCGAAGGGTTTCGCCAGATAGTCGTCGGCCCCCATTTCGAGGCCGAGAACGCGGTCCATCTCGTCGTTGCGCGCCGTCAGCATCAGGATCGGCGTCGCCTTGTGCCTTCCCGCGCGCAGCTCCCGGCACAGGACGAGGCCGTCGTCGCCGGGCATCATGACGTCGAGCACGATGAGATCGACGGTGTCGGCCTCGAGAAAGGCCCGCATCTGCCGCCCGTCGGCGGCGATGCTCGCCCGCAACCCGTTCTTCTTCAGGTAGGACGACAACAGTTCGCGGATTTCGCGGTCGTCATCGACGATCAGGATATGGTCGACATGCTCCATGGAAGGACTTTCTTTTCCATCGCGGCCCCTTGCGGCCATTTCCTTGTAACCGCCGGGCCGGCATCCGCAAACGGGGATATCACAGCCGCGACGCGTCGATCACCGCCCGGGCGAACGCCAGCGGCGCTTCCTGCGAACATGTGCGGCAAGGTCCCCGTGCCATGTATCCGCGTTATGTGCCGCAGGCCGTGAAGGTGCATGCGGATGTAACATCCGGCCGCCGCGATACACTTCGATACAATCGCCGCCATGGCCCGCGCCGCCCTACAGTTCGGTACAAATTCCCGCCGCGGCGAACACATCCGGGATACGCCGCGCTGGCGATATGTCCCCACTGGCCGCGCCGTATCGCCGTCCAGAGCCGAAACCCACGCCAAAGGAAACGACGATGACGCTTCTTGTGATTGCCTATCTCGGGGGCGCGCTGACCATTCTCAGTCCGTGCATTCTGCCGATCCTCCCCTTCGTCTTCGCGCGCGCAGGCCAACCCTTCCTGCGCAGCACGCTTCCGATGCTTGCCGGCATGGCGGCGACCTTCGCACTCGTCGCGACGCTGGCGGCGGTCGGCGGAAGCTGGGCGGTCCACGCCAACGACTACGGCCGGCTTGCCGCCCTCGCCGTCCTTGCCCTCTTCGGCGCGAGCCTCGTGTCGCCCCGGATCGCAAGTATCCTCAACCGGCCCGCGGTCGCGCTCGGAAACAGGCTGCTGAACCGGCCGGCGCCAGCGGGCTCCGGGCAGACGGCGGCCCGCTCCTTCGTGCTCGGCGTTGCCACCGGCCTGCTCTGGGCGCCCTGCGCGGGGCCGATCCTCGGCCTCGTTCTGACGGGCGCCGCCCTGAACGGCGCCAATCTCGAAACCTCCCTGCTGCTCCTGGCCTATGCCGCCGGCGCCGCCACGTCGCTCGCCCTTGCCCTTGCGGTCGGCGGCAAGGTCTTTGCCGGCATGAAGCGCTCGCTTCGAGCCAGCGAGCGCATTCGCCAGGCGCTCGGCGCCGCCGTGCTCGCCGGGGTCGCCGCCATCGCGCTCGGCCTCGATACCGGCCTTCTGGCGCGGCTTTCCTATGCGGGCACCGCATCCTTCGAACAGGCCGTGCTCGATCGCCTCCCTGCACGCCCGACAGCCGAGGTGACGGGTTCCATCGTCTCCGCCGCCAGCGACGGGCAGCCCTTCCGCAGCGACCTTCCCGTCGAGGGCGAGGCACCGTCGCTCGACGGTGCGGTTGCCTGGCTGAATTCCGCGCCCCTCGACATGGCGGCGCTGCGCGGCAAGGTCGTCCTCGTCGATTTCTGGACCTATTCCTGCATCAACTGCATCCGGACCACGCCCTACGTTCGGGCCTGGGCCGGCAAGTACAAGGACCAGGGCCTCGTCGTCGTCGGCGTTCACGCACCCGAATTCGCCTTCGAGAAGAACATCGACAACGTCAGGAAGGCCGTCGCGGACGCCGCGATTACCTATCCCGTCGCGATCGACAACGACTACCGGATCTGGCGCGCCTTCGCGAACAGCTATTGGCCCGCCCACTATCTGATCGATGCCGACGGCAGGATCCGCTACCATCATTTCGGCGAGGGCAACTACGCCGGGACCGAACAGGCGATCCAAGACCTCCTGCGCGAGGCGGGCGACAAGACGGCATCGAATGCGCTCGTGAAGCCGCAGGCCAGGGGCGCCGGGGCCGGCCCCGATCTTACGAATATCCGCTCCGGCGAAACCTATCTCGGCTACGAGCGCGCGACGGGCTTCGTCTCGCCGGAAGGCCTCGCGGCGGACGGCGCCCGCAGCTACACCGTCCGCGATCACGAATTTTAGAAATCTGCGTTAAAGAAAACTTTTACACTTCCAAAACACTATTCATGAACCTTATCCGATCTGTGGGGACGAAATGAAAATCCTCTCGCGATTCCGGCTCGTCGGCACCGTCACCGCCACGACCATCGTCATTCTGCTCCTGGCCCTTGCTGCCGTCGCCATCGCGATTTCCAGCCGTGTCACCGACCAGATCGCCCAACAGGCAATCGACAGCCAGAATGCCAGCCTCCGGGCGGCGGCGACGATCGTCGAGCGGGACCTGCCGGGCACCAGGATAACCTGGGCGCCGGACGGGAACGTCGCTCGCGTCGAGATGGAAGCGATCCCCGCGACCTTCGAAGACCATACCATGATCGATACGATCGGCCGTATGACCGGCCAGACCGTGACGGTGTTCGCCTGGGACGAGAAGGCGAAGGACTTCCTGCGCCGCACCACCAACATCATCAAGCCCGACGGCCAGCGTGCCGTCGGTACGGCGCTCGGCCAGACGGGCGCGGTCTATCCGGTCGTGACGAAAGGGCAGACCTATCGCGGCGAGGCCGTCATCCTCGGCATTCCCTATTACACCATCTATCAGCCGGTCTTCAGCGCGGACAACAAGGTGATCGGCATCCTCTATGCCGGCGTGCGCGCGGCGGAGATAAACGCCATCGGCAGCCGCATTACCTGGACGATCGCCGCGGCCGCGCTCGTCACCCTGCTGGTCGCCGGCATGCTCATGACCTTCGTCGCCCGGCGCATCATGGGGCCGATCCCCCGCCTGACCCATGTCGCGACCCAGTTGGCGGAAGGGCATATCGATACCGCCGTGCCGGACCAGACGCTGCGCAACGAGATCGGCGGGCTTGCAAGGGCCCTCGAAGTGTTCCGCCAGAATGCCCTCTTGAAACTCGACCTCGAACGGCAGGCGGACGAAAGCCGGTCGCTCGGCGAGCGCGAGCGGCTGCAGCGCGAGCAGGCGAAGGCCGAGGAGACGGCCCGCATCAGGACGGCGGTCGACACGCTCGCCGACGGCCTGCGCCGGCTGAGCCAGGGCGACCTGACCTGTCGCATCGATGCGCCGTTCGGCGACGAGCTCGACCGCCTGCGGGAAGACTTCAACGGTTCGCTTGCGACGCTGAACTCCACGATTACCCGCCTTACCGGCGAGGCGCTCGGCATCCAGGCCGGCGCGAACGAAATGACGACGGCCAGCGGCGACCTCTCCAAGCGCACGGAGCAGCAGGCCGCCTCGCTGGAGGAAACGTCCGCGGCGCTGGAACAGATCACGGCCACGGTGAAAAGCGCCTCGGAGCGCGCCGACGAGGCCTCGTCCATGGCAAGCGAGGCCAAGCAGAGCACGGAGCGCTCGAGCAAGGTCGTTTCCGACGCCATCGACGCCATGGGGCGCATCGAGCATGCCTCCTCCGAAATATCCAAGATCATCAACGTAATCGACGAGATCGCCTTCCAGACCAACCTGCTGGCGCTCAACGCCGGCGTGGAAGCCGCGCGCGCCGGCGAGGCCGGCAAGGGTTTTGCGGTCGTCGCCCAGGAGGTGCGCGAGCTTGCGCAACGCTCGGCCAGCGCCGCCAAGGACATCAAGGCCCTGATCGGCAAATCCGGCGAGGAAGTGGCAAGCGGCGTCGGCCTGGTGAAGGCGACGGGCGAAGCCCTGACGCGGATCTCCGAACAGGTGGTAAGGATCAACGGCCATATCGGCTCGATCGCGACGGCAGCGCGCGAACAGGCGACCGGGCTTCAGGAGATCAACATCGCCGTCAGCCAGATGGACCAGTTCACGCAGAAGAATGCCGCGATGGTGGAGGAAACGAGTGCCGTCACCCACCGCCTCGCCGAAAGCGCCTCGACGCTGGCAACGCTGGTCGGGCAGTTCCGCACGGGCGCCCAGGAGACAGGTGCCGCTCCCCAGCGCCAGCCGGTCGCGGCCGACGGCTCCGGCAGGGCATCGACGCCCTCGCCGGCCCGCCGCATGCTGGGCTCGCTGGCCAAGGCATTCGCCCCCGCCGGCGCCACCGCTCTTGCCGCCAATGCGGACTGGGAGGAATTCTGATCCGCCGCATGCCGCCACGGTTCACGGTCGCCAAATAGCCTCAGCCCAGCAAACGCCGGATTTCTCCGACCATCCGGGACATGTCGGTCGGCTTGCCGAGATTGGTCACGCCGCGGAAGAAGCCGGATTCGGTGAGCACGCGCCCTTCGGCGGAGGCGAGGACGAAAGGCACATCCCGCGACCTGAGCAGCGCGGCGACGGCCGTCACCTTGCCGTCCCGCAAGGTGACGTCGAGAACGGCGGCGTCCGGCCGCTCGCGATGGAGAAGCTGCAGGGCCTCCTCGACGCTTCCGACCGGCCCCAGGACCTCGAAGCCGCCGCTCGCGAGCGCCCGCTCGATCTCCATCGCGATGAGGATTTCATCCTCGGCCACCAGGACGCGCTTGGCGACCCGACAGCGCCCGTCATCGAAAGACATGCGCATCCCCATATCGGCAGTTTGACGATGGCGGCCAAACCGCGCGCACCGAACCTTTGTTCCGCCGATTGCGGCCGACACATTGGCCGGCCGGACGATTGCAGTTGCAAACGCTTTGGAAAACCCCATGTTAGCGAAGCCCGTTGCCGTTTGAAACGGGGGCCGGAGCACGGATTGGCATCATCTCCGTAAACGCCGCGAAGGGGTGTCAAATTGCGCGAGTCCGTTCATTTCCTCGATGGCGGCGGAAAAATGGCCGACATCATCCGGGCCTACGACTGGTCCTCGACCACTCTCGGGCCTCTCGAACAATGGCCTTCCGCCCTCAAGATCGCCGTCGGCATGATGGTGAATTCGAAATTCCCCAAATGCATCCTTTGGGGACCCGACCTCGTCACCATCTGCAACGAAGCGTTCCTGCCCATTCTCGGCGGAAAGCCGCCTGCGCTCGGCAGGCCGTTCAGCGAGGTGTGGGGCGAGGTTTGGGACGAGATCGGGCCGATCGCCGAGCGCGCCTTCGCCGGCGAGGCGACGTTCATCGAGGACTTCCCGCTCGTCATCAACCGCCACGGCTATCCCGAGAAAGCCCATTTCACGTTCTGCTACAGCCCGATCCGCGACGAGACCGGCGTGGTCCGGGGAATGATCGACACGGTGATCGAGACGACGGCCACGGTCGAAGCCCGGCGTCAGGCGAGCCTGCTCAACGGAGAGCTGGAACATCGCATCAAGAACACGCTCGCCGTTGTCGCGGCGATCATCAGCCAGACATTGCGCGGCGGCGATACCGATGCGGAGGCGCGGTCGGCCCTCCTGGAGCGCATCCAGGCGATGGCGCACGCCCAATCGCTGCTGACACGCGCCGGCGCGACGGAAGCCAGCGTCGTCGATGTCGTCCTGCAGGCAACGGCGGCGTTCACGACGTCGGACGAGCGGTTCCACATCGGCGGCCCGCCGGTCATGCTGTCGTCGAAGCAGGCCCTGAGCCTCAGCCTGGCATTGCACGAGCTGGCGACGAACGCCGTAAAGTACGGCGCCCTTTCGAACGAGAAGGGAAAAGTGCGCATCGACTGGACGGTGGGCCGGCCCGACACCGACGACGCGTTCCTGCTCCGCTGGATCGAAGAGGATGGACCGGAGGTCCAGGCCCCGACCCGCAAGGGCTTCGGCTCCCGCATTATCCAGACGGTTCTGCCGTACGACTTCGGCGGTGAAGCATCGCTTTCACACGACCCTTCGGGCCTCCGGTTTCAGTTGCAAACCAACATGCGGCAGATCGGCAACCGCCCGGCCCAGAGCGATCTCCCCGGGCAATCGGCGTCGCAGGCCTCGTAAAAAGCCACAGGCCCCGGCGCGGAATACGCCGAGGCCTGCCGGCGGGACTGGGAGGAGGTCACGCCGCCTTGGGCTTGCGGGCTTCGCGCGCCCATTCGGGAATCCAGTCGCGATGGGCTGCGAGGAGGTCGTCCACCAGCGACCAGATCTGTTCGAGATCGAGTTCGGCGGCCGTGTGCGGGTCCATCATCGCGGCGTGATAGAGGTGGTCGCGGTTCTCCGTCATCAGGGCGGCGACCGTCAGTTCCTGCACGTTGATGTTGGTGCGCATCAGCGCCGTCAGTTGCGGCGGCAGGGCGCCGATATGGGTCGGCTGGATGCCGGAGGCGTCGACGAGGCAGGGCACTTCCGCCGCGCAGTTCTCCGGCAGCGAGGTGATGCAGCCGTTGTTGCGCACATTGCCGTAGATGACGGAGGGCTCGCCCGTCCACACCGAGTTCATGATGGAGGAGGCATATTCGTGGCTCGCCTTCACCTCGATCGTCTCGGCGTCCCGGAAGGCGTCCGCCTGGCTCTTCCACCGCTCGACCTGCTCGATGCAGCGCTTGGGATATTCGTCGAGCGGGATGCCGAACTTCTCGATGAGGTCCGCGCGCCCCTCCTTGATGAAATAGGGCGTGTATTCGGCGAAATGCTCCGAGCTTTCGGTGACGAAATAGCCGAGCCGCGTCAGCATCTCGTAGCGCACCTTGTTCGGGCAGCGCGGGTTCCAGTGGCTGGGCTTGGGAAAGCGGCCCTCGCGGTAGCCGGCAAGAAGGTCCGGGTAGAGGTCGCGGTAGCTGCCGTCCGGCTGGCGATGCTCGAAGGAGAGGTAGAAGGCCATGTGGTTGATGCCGGCGGCGCGGTAGCGGATCTCCTCGACGGGAATGTCGAGGTCGCGCGCCAGCTCCCACGCCGTCCCCTGCACGGAATGACAAAGGCCCACCTGCCGGATCGCCGGGAACTTCTCCGCGATGGCCCAGGTGTTGATGGCCATCGGGTTGACATATTGCAGGAGGATCGCATCCGGGCAGACCTCCAGCATGTCCGCGCAGATCGACCAGAGATGCGGCACCGTCCGAAGCCCCCGCATGATGCCGCCGACGCCGAGCGTGTCGGCAATGGTCTGGCGCAGGCCGTATTTCTTCGGCACCTCGAAATCCGTGACCGTGCAGGGCTCGTAGCCGCCGATCTGGAAGGCGACGACGACGAAATCCGCCCCCTCCAGCGCCTTGCGCTGGCTGGAATGGGTCTCGACCTTTGCACTGGAGCCGAGCGTCCTTGCCAGCTTGCCGGCGACGATCTCGCTTTCGGCGAGCCGTTCCGGGTTGATGTCCATCAGCGCGATGGTCGCGCCGGAAAGCGCAGGGCGCTGCAGCACGTCGCCGATGATGTTCTTCATGAAGACGGTGGAGCCGGCGCCGATGAAGGTGATCTTGGGATGTCTCATGGGATTGCCTTTGTATTCTGGGTTAGGCGGCCACATCGAAGGCGGCCCGGACGAGCCGTTCGGTGTAGGGAGTCTTGAGGCGGGTGAGCACGTCTTCGACGGGGCCTTCCTCGACGATCCGCCCCTGCTGCATGACGACGACGCGGTGGCAGAGCGCGCGCACCACCTTCAGGTCGTGCGATATGAAGAGGTAGCTGAGGCCCCGTTCGTCCTGGAGCTTGCGCAGGAGGTCGATGATCTGCGCCTGGACGGAAAGGTCGAGCGCCGAGGTCGGCTCGTCGAGCAGGATGAATTCCGGCTCCAGCGCGACGGCGCGGGCAATGGCGATACGCTGGCGCTGGCCGCCGGAGAATTCATGCGGGAACCGCGACAGGATGTCGGTCGGCAGCCCCGCGGCGGAAAGCGCCGCGCGCACCCGGTCGATCCGCTCGCGGCGGTTCTCGCCGAGGCCGTTGACGACCAGGCCCTCCTCGATGATCTGCCCAATGGACATGCGCGGGTTGAGCGAGGAGAACGGGTCCTGGAAGACGATCTGCATGCGCGAGCGCAGCGGGCGCATCTCGGCCCGGTTGCGGCTTTCGATCGGCTCGCCGTCGAACGTGATCTTTCCGGCATCCGCGTCGATCAGCCGGATGAGCGCCTGGCCGAACGTGGTCTTGCCCGATCCGGATTCGCCCACGAGCCCGAGCGTTTCGTGGCGGCGCAGCGAGATCGACAGGTCGTTGACGGCAAGGAGCTCGCTGTATTGCGGCTTGAAGAAGCCGCCCCTGCGCAGGGTGAAGGCGACGCGCACGTCCTTTCCTTCGAGGATGACCGGGGAGCCGGCCGGCAGCGGATTGGCCGCCCCGCGCGGCTCGGAGGCGAGCAGCCGGCGCGTATAGGGATGGACGGGATCGGCAAACAGCGCCTCCGTCGTGTTGTGCTCCTTCACCTCGCCCTGGCTCATCACGTAGACATAATCGGAGAACTGGCGCACGACGGTAAGGTCGTGGGTGATGAGGATCACCGCCATGCCCATCTCCTGCTGGAGCGCGCGGATGAGGTTGAGGATCTGCGCCTGCACCGTCACGTCGAGCGCCGTCGTCGGCTCGTCGGCGATCAGCACGTCCGGCTTGTTGGCGAGCGCCATGGCGATCATCACGCGCTGGCGCTGGCCGCCGGAAAGCTGGTGGGGATACTGGTTGAGCCGCGCTTCCGGATCGGGGATGCGGACATGGCGCAGGAGCTCCAGCGCCTCGGCCGTCGCCGCCTTGCGGCTCATGCGCCGGTGCACGCGGATCGCCTCGACGATCTGGGTGCCGACCGTATAGACCGGGTTGAGCGAGCTCATCGGCTCCTGGAAGATCATGGAGATGCGGTCGCCGCGCAGCTTGCGGCGGCGGCGCTCGGAAAAGGCGAGCACGTTCTCGCCGTCATAGTCGATGCGCGACTGCGGGCCGGTCTTCGCCCGCTTCGACAGGAGGCCCATGATCGTGCGGGCGGTGACGGACTTGCCCGAGCCGCTCTCGCCGACGATGGCAACCGTCTCGCCGCGATAGAGCTGGAAGGAGACGTCCCGCACGGCGCGGACCGTGCCGCCTTCCACCTTGAAATCGACCGCGACGTTGCGCGCGTCGATAACCGGCCGGCCGTCGCGCCCTTCAAGGTCGCGCCGCTCGGCGGGGGCCGTGACGATGCTGTCGGATGGCGTCATGTCCGGTCTCCTCAATAGGGGTCGATGGCGTCGCGCAGCCCGTCGCCGAGCGCGTTGAAGGCGAAGACGGTGACGAGCACGAAGCCCACCGGCGCGAGCAGCCAGGGATAGGAGCCGATCACCGAATAGTTGGCCGTATCCTGCAGCATCAGCCCCCAGGAGATCAGCGGCGGCTTGACGGCAAAGCCGAGGAAGCCGAGGAAGGATTCCAGCAGCACCACGCTCGGGATCGCCAGCGTGACGGCGACGATGACGTGGCTCATCACGTTCGGCAGGATATGCTGCAGGAGGATGCGCCGGTCCGTCGCGCCGACGGCCATGGCGGCGCGCACATAGTCGATGCGGGCGAGCGCCAGCGTCTTGCCGCGCACCTCGCGCGACATCTGCGCCCAGCCGAGCGCCGACATGACGACGATGACGAAGGCGAGGAAGACGTTGGTCGGCGCCGTCACCGGGATCAGCGAGGTGAGGGCGAGATAGAGCGGCAGTTGCGGGAAGGCGAGCACCAGTTCGACGAAGCGCTGCGTCCAGGCATCGAAGCGCCCGCCGAAATAGCCGGACATCATGCCGACCGTGGTGCCCACCACCGTCACGACGAAGACGACGACGAGCGCGATCATCAACGAGATGCGCGAGCCGTGCAGCGCCCGCGACAGGACGTCCCGGCCGAACTTGTCGGTGCCGAGCAGGTGGACCGCCGAGCCGTCGACCGCGCCGAAGAAGTGGCGCTCGGCCGGAATGAGCCCCAGCAGGCGGTACGGCGCACCCTTGACGAAGAAGCCGAGATACTGCGGGTTGTCGTAGTCCGGCCCGACGACGGGCTGGAAGGTCACGGGGTCCAGCTCCGCCGTCTCGCGGATCGGATAGGCGCGCGGCGTGAAGGCGAAATTGCCGTCCTTGTCGGTGAAGCGGATCGCCTGCGGCGGGGTGAAGGCGATGTCCGTCGCCTTGGGATCGGCCGGCGAGAAGAATTCGGCGAAGAGCACGATGAGCGCGAGCAGGCAGACGAGCGCAAGCCCCAGCATGCCGGTGAAGGAGCGCTTCAGCCGCCGCCAGACGAGCGCGGAGTAGCTTTCGCCGTGCTGGTCGCGGGCGGCCGCGGCATCCGCCGCAGGCGTGGATCGGATCTCGGCGGTCATGCGGGCCCTCCCGAAAGGCGCACGCGCGGATCCAGCATGGCCAGAAGCAGGTCGGCGATGATGTTGCCGACGATGAGCGTGACGGAGAGCACGAGCATGAAGGTCGCGGTGACATAGACGTCGCCGACCTGCATGGACCCGACGATGGTCGGGCCGACCGTCGGCAGCGCGAAGATGATCGCCGTCTCGATCTCGCCGGTCAGCATGTAGGGCAGCACGACGCCCTGGTACATGACGAGCGGATGCAGCGCATTGGGCACGGCATGGCGCAGGACGACGGCGCCCTCGCTGAGCCCCTTGGCCCGTGCCGTCTCGACATATTGGGCGTTCAGCGTATCGAGCAGGTTCCCGCGCATGACGCGCATGTTGTAGGCGAGGCCCCCGAAGGTGGCTATGGCGACGACCGGCCAGACATGCTTCACGAGATCGACGAACTTGCCCCACGACCACGGCGCCCCGCCATAACGGGCGGAATGGAAGGAATTGATCTCGCTGACGTTGAAATGGAAGACCAGCACATAGACGATAATCAGCGCCATCAGGAAGCGCGGCACCGTCATGCCGAGGAAGGAAATGCCCGACAGCAGCGTGTCGATCCAGGAATATTGCTTCGTGGCGGCGACGATGCCGAAGAGGATGCCGATGCACGAGGCGAGGATGTGGCAGACGAGCGCAAGGGCCAGCGTGCGCGGCAGGCGCTCGGCCACCACCTCGGACACCGGCTTGTTGTAGTAAAGGCTGTGGCCGAAATCGCCGCGCGTGACGATGCCGGTGATCCAGTTGACATACTGGACGGGCAGCGGCCGGTCGAGACCGTGTTCCGTGCGGTAGGCCTCGGCCTGGGCGTTCGCCTCCTCGAAGGAGGCCCCGCCCTGGTTGATGAGCTGCGAGCGGATGTAATCCGCATAGTCGCCGGGCGGCGCCTGGATGATGGCGAAGGTCACCACGCTGAGCACGAAGAGCAGCGGTATGGCGGCGGCGATCCGCATCATCAGGAAGCGAAGGAGATGCATCGTCGTTTCCCTTGTTTCGCCGCCGGCCGGACCGCGCTGGGTCCGGCGCCGGCGACGCGCGAGAGGGGGGCATCCGGCCGTGGGGCCGGCCGGATGCGGATGGGTCGGCTTACTCGGCCGGGCCGCCGTCGCCCGGCTTGCCCGGCAACTGCTCGGGATAGAGCTCGTAGTCGCCCTGCTTGTCGGCGGCGACGTAGAGCCGCTCGCGCATGATCGAATCCTCGGCCCAGTTGAACATGAAGATCGGCGTGCCCTGCGGAATGTTCGAGAAGCGCTTGTTGACGATGAGCGCGCCCGGATATTCGGTGAGGCCGATCGAGTCCAGGTTGGTGGTCGCCACCTTCTGGTACTGCTTCATGAGGTCAGCCCGCTCGGCACTGTCGTTGCTGGCGATGAACTTGTTGACGATGTCGACAAGCTCCTGCTCGAACGGCATGAGATCGAGCGTGCCGTCCGTGCCGGCGCGGTGGTGCCAGCTCGTGCGCGGACCCGTCGCGGCAAGCTGCGGCGTGTTCTGCACGACCGAGGTGAGGTCCTGCTCGTTGCGGCGGATCGACCAGTCGAAGCGCCCGCCGTAATGCGCCGCATCGCGCTTCGGGCCGTCCAGCGTGTTGAGCACGACCTTGAGGCCGAGCCGCTCCATCTGGCCGACGACGCCTTCGCCGAGGTTGCGGTCGGTGCCGTATTCGCCGGTGATGAGCAGGACGATCTGCACGTCACCACCGCCGGCCGTGCCGGCCGGGAAGTTCACGAAGCCGTCGCCGTCGGTATCGACGAGGCCCGCCTTCTTGAGGAGCGCCTTGGCCTCGTCGAGGTCATAGGGATAATACATGGTGGACTGGCGGTCGTAGAAGCTGGTGCCGGAGGAGAGCCCGCCCGGATAGATCGCCGTGAACGGCCCCTTGACCAGCGAATCGCCCAGCTTCTGCCGGTCGATCGCCATGGTGACGGCCTTGCGGAAATCGAGGTTGCGGTTGAGCTGGCGCACGGCCTCGCCGCGTTCGTCCGGCTCGCCCCAGCCGTTGGCCGAGAAATTGAGGTGCAGGTTGTAGCCGATGACGCGCGGGCCGAAGGCGAGACGCGCGGGCGCGGTGTCCTCGGCGGCGCGCTTCAGCGCCTCCACGAAATTCTCCGGCTGCTCCAGGTTGGAGATGTCGCCCGAGCCGGCGATGGCCTGCACGTCGCGGTCCGCCCAGGTGGAAAGCTTGTAGTGCGCCTCGTTGAGATAAGGCAGCTGCCTGCCCTCCTCGTCCACCTTCCAGTAATAAGGGTTGCGGCGGAGCACCACGATGTCGTCGGAACGGTAGGCGACCGGCACCCACGCGCCCATGACCGGGAAGTTCAGGTATTCCGGCGGGAAGGCGTTCTTGTACTGGTCATAGGTCGTGCCGGCATATTTCGGATGCTTCGTCTTGAGGATGTGCGAGGGGCCGGGACAGAAGGTGCCGTAGGCCATGGCGAAGAGATACTGGCGCGGGAAGGCTTCCTTGAAGGTCCACTCGATCGTGTAGGGATCGAGCGCCTTGAGCGTCGTGCCCACGCCGAAGGTCTCGGGCGTCGCGCCGTTCAGCGGCGTGACGTTCGGGTCGAGGACGTTATCCTCCCAGTAGAACATCACGTCCTCGGCGTCGAAGGGGTCGCCGTCGGACCACTTGGCGCCCTCGATCAGCTTCATCGTCAGCTTGTGGCCGTCCTCGGACCATTTCCAGCTCTTCGCAAGATTGGGCAGCGGCTCCATGTCGTTCGCCTCGACCTGGAAGAGCGGCGCGGTGCGCGTCAGGCATTCGAACATGCCGATGTCGATGCCACCCCAGCCCTGCGACTGGCCGGCGCTGTAGTTCCAGCCCTCCGGCCGGCCGCCGATGACATGGCGGATCGTGTCGCCGTAGACGCCGGTGCCGTCCGGCATGTTGCCGGTCTTGTAGACCAGCGGCTCCTTGGGAAGGCGCTCGCCGACCGGCGGCAGCTTGCCGGTCTTGACGAACTTTTCCGTCACCCAGTCCGGCTCCTGATAGGCGGAAAGCGTCTTGTATTCCAGGATCGAGGTCCGGGGGACATAGGTGATCTTGCCCTGGGCCGGAAAGACCGGCTGCTCCGGCACGACCACGGGATCGGCGGCGCCCGCCGGCATGGCGAGCGCCGAGACGCCCAGCATGAGCACGGCGCTCCGCAAGGAACGGATGAATGTCATTGTCGCTGTTCTCCCTCTTGTTTCCGGCCGCTCCTCCACGGGCGGCCGTTTCCTCCGAAATCCGCGGAAGGCTCCCTCAGCCCGCCGCGCGCAGCCTCATCGCTTCGCGTTCGGCGCGCACTTCCTCCAGGGGGCGGACCTCGCGGCTCGCCGCGCCCTTCCACTCGCGCGTCCTGACGGTGCCGCGGGCAAGGCGCTCCTTCGCGCCCGCGACGGCATGGGCATACTGGGGCAGCCAGGCGGCCTGGGCGACCACCATTTCGTCCACCATCTGCCAGACTTCCTCCGGCGTGCAGATCGCCCCCACCAGCGGATCGTGCAGCACGGCGAGTTTCAGGAGGTCGATATCGCCCGAGATCGCCGCGTGCACGGACATGCGCTGCACGTTGATCGAGGAGATGCAGGTCGCCGCACAGGCCTCCGGCAGCGTGATGCCAGCCACCATGTTGATGCCGAAACGGTCGACGAAGCCGGGCGATTCGATGATCGCATCGTCCGGCAGGTTGGTGATGACGCCGTTGTTCTTGACGTTGAAATGCCCGCGATAGACCCGGCCCGTCTCCAGCGCTTCGAGGATGTGGCTCGCATGCTCGTTGGAGCGGCGCTTCGGATCGATCGGCTTTCCGGCCGCCTTGAGCAGCTCGGGATAGTCGCTCTCGAACCAGTTGCGGGTCTCGGTGGAATAGCGCAGGTACCCGCCGGTCTCGCCGTGGATCCAGTCCGACATGTCGATCCAGCGCTGCGTCTCCTCCGGCCGCTTGCGATACCAGGGCAGGTATTCGGAAAGATGGCCGTTGCTCTCGGTGGAATAGACGCCGAAGCGCTTGAGCACATCGATGCGCAGCTTCTCCTGCTGCGAGAAGACCGGATGGGCCTCGAAGGCGGCGACGAGCTCGTCCTTGCCGACCTTGCGGCCCCTCAGGCGCAGGTCCACGAACCATGTCTGGTGATTGATGCCCGAGCAGACATAGTCGAGCTCGCCCGCGCCCGCGCCGAGGATTTCCGCGATCTGCTCGCCGCCGTGCTGGACGCCGTGGCACAGGCCCACCGTATCGACCTTGCCGTATTCGATGGCGGCCCAGGTGTTCATGGCCATGGGATTGGCGTAGTTGAGGAATTTCGCGCCCGGCTCGGCGACCTCGCGGATATCCTTGCAGAAATCGAGGATGACCGGGATGTTGCGCTGGCCGTAGAGGATGCCGCCGGCGCAGATCGTATCGCCGACGCACTGGTCGACGCCGTATTTCAGGGGGATACGGATGTCGTCCGCATAGGCTTCGAGGCCCCCGACCCGCACGCAGCTGATGACGTAGCGCGCGCCCTCCAGCGCCCTGCGGCGTTCCGTGGTGGCGGTGATGCGCGTCGGCAGGCCGTTCGCCTCGACGATCTTCTCCAGGATCGTGCGGATCATCGTCAGGTTATGCTCGCTGAGATCGGTCAGGGCGACCTCGATATCGGCGAATTCCGGCACGGACAGGATGTCCGTGAAGAGCTTCTTGGTGAAGCCGACGCTGCCCGCGCCGATGATGGCGATCTTGAACCTGCTCATGCTATCCTCGTCCGAATGGGTCCCGGCTGCCTGAATGGGTAAAATCGAGCGCATGCGCCGTTTGCCAGCCGAAACGGGCCGCTCGCGCAGTTGCTCGTCAACCCTCTTGAAATCCGGAAAAACTTCCTCTCAAGTCGGCATTATGCGGATCGCCGGACGAGATCATAGAGAGGGATTGTGCTTTCATGGGTAATTCTATGCTCC